>NZ_CP042177.1:0-3530666 GCF_005937855.2 Burkholderia sp. KBS0801 | reverse complement strand
CAAGTAGCTGTCGTTTTTTGCATGCACAGCGCGGCTCGCCGGCGCCCTTGTCGCGGTAGCGCAACAAGGCCCGAAGCGGTCGTGCGAGCGTGCGTCGGACGCCTGCGTCACAGTGTGGAGGGGCAGGCGCGGGCCGAAGCGGCGTGCGGGATTCTTGGAGATAAGGCGAGATTCTAACGCCAAACGCGGCCACAGCGGGACTTATCCACAGGCTGCGGTTGTGGGTCGCGGGGCCGGATCGGCCGGGGCCGGCACAGGCGGACGACTCGTAAAGTATTGACCGCCAAGAGAAAAACGGTTTAAATAGCGGGTTCCGCGAAAACCAATCCTGTATTCCCGGCGATTGCGTTCGCCCGAATGCCTCCGGTTAAGGGCACGCGGTCCCCTGAATTTCGACATTCTCGAACAAGTGAGAACATCATGAAACGTACTTACCAACCGTCCGTGACGCGCCGCAAGCGCACCCATGGCTTCCGTGTCCGCATGAAGACGGCAGGTGGCCGCAAGGTCATCAACGCTCGCCGCGCGAAGGGCCGCAAGCGCCTCGCCATCTAAGGCAGGTTGCGCGCTGTGTCCGCCGTCCGCAGTCCTGCGGAAGGTGCTGTCGAGCCGGGTGCGAATCCGTCGCAGACGAAAGCCGCCTTCCCGAAAGCTGCGCGACTTCTGAAAACGGATGAATTTTCATCCGTTTTTCGTTTGCGCCCCTGGCGGCGTTCCGCGCACTTCGTGATCTACGGCAAGCCGACCGGTCAGCCTGCCCGTCTGGGGCTCGTCGTCGGCAAGAAGTATGCGCCGCGTGCAGTCACACGTAACCTCGTGAAGCGGCTGGCGCGCGACGCGTTTCGCTTGCGCCGGGCCGAATTCGCCGGTTACGACCTGCTGCTGCGGCAGCACACGCGCTTCGACAAGAAAGCGCTGCCGAGCGCGGCTTCCGCCCCGCTCGCGGCGATGTGCGCGGCCGAAATCCGCGAACTGCTCGACAGGGCAGTCCGGGAAATCGCGCGCCGGGCGTCGAAGCCCGCGTCCGAGTGACGCATCCGTGCCCGGTGCGGCGTTCGCGCCCGCCCGGCCGGTTTTGACGCGGCGTCGAACGGCGCCGCCCAAGGTATGGAAACGGTACTGATCGCCTTGCTGCGCTTCTACAAGGTTGCCGTGAGCCCTATGCTCGGCAACCGTTGCCGTTTTTATCCTTCCTGTTCGGATTACGCGCGCGAGGCAATCCAGTATCATGGCGCCGCGCGCGGCACGTATCTCGCCGTCAGGCGCGTGTGCCGATGCCATCCGTTTTCCGCGGGCGGCATCGACCTCGTCCCGCCGCCCAACTCCGACACTCGCGCTCGCGGCGAAGCCGACGCGCGGTCCCATCGACTCTGAGACAACGCATGGATATCAAACGCACCGTCCTATGGGTGATCTTCTTCATGTCAGCTGTCATGCTGTACGACAACTGGCAGCGCTCCCATGGACGCCCGTCGATGTTCTTCCCGAGCGCCACGCAGACGGCTCCCGTCGCTGCCGGCGGCGCATCGGGCACGGGCGCGACGACGACGACCGCAGGTGAAGTGCCTGCCGCCGCCGCGGGCACCGCACCGTCGACGACGGCACCGGCCGCGCAGGCGCAGCTCGTGAAGTTCTCGACCGACGTGTATGACGGCGAAATCGACACGCGCGGCGGCACGCTCGCGAAGCTGACGCTGAAGAAGCAGGGCGACGGCAAGCAGCCGGACCTGTACATCACGCTGTTCGACCACACGGCCGGCCACACGTACCTCGCGCGCACGGGCCTGCTCGGCGGCGATTTCCCGAACCACAACGACGTCTACACGCAGGTCAATGCGGGCCCGACGTCGCTGACGGGCGACCAGAACGCGCTGAAGCTGTCGTTCGAATCGCCGGTGAAGGGCGGCGTGAAGGTCGTGAAGACCTACACGTTCACGCGCGGCAGCTACGTGATCGGCGTCGACACCAAGATCGACAACGTCGGCACGGCACCGGTCACGCCGACGGTCTACATGGAACTGGTGCGCGACAACACGGCCGTCGAAACGCCGATGTTCTCGCATACGTTCCTCGGGCCGGCGGTCTATACGGACGCGAAGCACTTCCAGAAGATCGATTTCAGCGATCTCGACAAGAACAAGGCGAACTTCGAGAAGGCGGCCGACAACGGCTGGGTCGCGATGGTGCAGCACTACTTCGCGTCGGCCTGGATTCCGCAGCAGGGCGCGAAGCGCGACATCTACGCTGAAAAGATCGATCCGGCGCTGTATCGCGTCGGCGTGAAGCAGCCGGTCGCCGCGATCGCTCCGGGCCAGTCGGCCGACGTGCAGGCACGCCTGTTCGCCGGTCCGGAAGAAGAGCGCATGCTCGAAGGCATCGCGCCGGGCCTGGAACTCGTGAAGGACTACGGCTGGGTGACGATCATCGCGAAGCCGCTGTTCTGGCTGCTCGAGAAGATCCACGGCTTCGTCGGCAACTGGGGCTGGGCGATCGTGCTGCTGACGGTGCTGATCAAGGCCGTGTTCTTCCCGCTGTCGGCCGCGAGCTACAAGTCGATGGCGCGCATGAAGGAAATCACGCCGCGCATGCAGGCGCTGCGCGAACGCTTCAAGAGCGATCCGCAGAAGATGAACGCCGCGCTGATGGAGCTGTACAAGACCGAGAAGGTCAATCCGTTCGGCGGCTGCCTGCCGGTCGTGATCCAGATCCCGGTGTTCATCTCGCTGTACTGGGTGCTGCTCGCGTCGGTCGAAATGCGCGGTGCGCCGTGGATTCTGTGGATTCACGACCTGTCGCAGCGCGATCCGTTCTTCATCCTGCCGGTGCTGATGGCCGTCTCGATGTTCGTGCAGACGAGCCTGAACCCGACGCCGCCGGACCCGGTCCAGGCAAAGATGATGAAGTTCATGCCGATCGCGTTCTCGGTGATGTTCTTCTTCTTCCCGGCTGGCCTGGTGCTGTACTACGTCGTGAACAACGTGCTGTCGATCGCGCAGCAGTACTACATCACGCGCAAGCTCGGCGGGGTCAAGAAGAAGCCGGCCTGACGCCCGTGGCACACGCGGGCGGCCAGCCGCCCGCGATGCACGTGAAAAAGCCGCATGGTGCGAACCATGCGGCTTTTTCGTTTCCGGCAGGTGGTGCGGTGGCGTGTGCGTACGTGGGCCGCTGCCGTTCAGGCCTTCTTCGCGTCGATTTTCGGTTCGCCGCCGTAGAACTGCTCGATCAGTTCCTGAACGAGGTAACGCTGATGCGGCGGGAGCGCCTCGATCTTCGACGCGAGTTCGATCGTCTCGGGTGTCGGCGGATAGCGCTCGTCGCGCGGCAGCGGTTGCGGCGTCGTGTGCTCGCTCACGCTCGGCGACGGGCCGTAGTGCAACCAGTGCAGTTCCACGCGCAACCAGCTGGCGAGCGTTTCGAGTTTGTCCGGCGTCGGAATCGTGCGGCCCGTCAGCCATTTGTGCGCGGTTTGCGGCGAAACCGGCTGCGCGCCGCGGTGACGCAGATTGAACCGGTTCGCCAGTTCCGTCGCACCGGTGATCTTCTCCGGGCTGCGCCGCAAGGCGAATTTCAGGCGTTCCGAGAACGCTGCTTTTTCTTCGGGTGTCGGCATGGGGGTGATTGTGCAATTCCGCCGACGCGTTTCAGACAACCATATAAGATAAACATAGCCTGTTCAGATGAATCCCAACTTGCGACGGCGCGTGCGGCGGATTTGAGGGCCCCAGCGTTGAGCCACTCCGACAGGCATATTCGTCCGAAACGGACAGTACGCGGCGGGCCGGGATTGATACTTGACTTAGCTCTGTCGGGATAAATTAGGCCGAGTTCGAAGCCGGTGCGGTGTCCGGTGGCGTGCGGGCCGGCACGCTACAATGCCGGCGTCCCGATGCCCGACTGTTGTGCGGGCGCACCATTCACTGTCTGCCTACCCGATTCGTCCGATTCCCATGCTCGCTACCGACTCCGATCCGATCGTCGCCATTGCCACTGCTGCCGGCCGGGGCGGCATCGGCGTCGTCCGCGTGTCGTTCGGGCGCGGCGGCGAGGCGGCCGCGCTGCCGCTGATCGACGCGTTGTGCGGCCAGCGGCTCGTGCCGCGCCATGCGAGCTACGTGCCGTTCGTCGACGAGCACGGCGCGCCGCTCGACCGTGGGATCGCGCTGTATTTCCCTGCGCCGCATTCGTACACCGGCGAGCACGTGCTGGAGTTGCAGGGACATGGCGGGCCGATCGTGATGCAGCTGCTGCTGCAACGCTGTCTGGATGCAGGGCGCGGCTTCGGGCTGCGGCTCGCGCAGCCGGGCGAGTTCACGCGGCGCGCGTTCCTGAACGACAAGCTCGATCTCGCGCAGGCCGAGGCTGTCGCCGACCTGATCGAGGCGAGCACCGAAGCGGCGGCGCGCTCGGCCGGGCGCTCGCTCGACGGCGCGTTCTCGCGGCAGATTCATGCTTTGGTCGAGGACGTGATCACGCTGCGGATGCTGGTCGAGGCAACGCTCGATTTCCCGGAAGAGGAAATCGACTTCCTCGAAGCGGCCGATGCGCGCGGCAAGCTCGCGAAGATTCGCGAGCAACTCGCGCACGTGCTCGGCGACGCGCGGCAGGGTGCGTTGCTGCGCGAGGGGCTGTCGGTCGTGCTGGCGGGGCAGCCGAACGTCGGCAAGTCGTCGCTGCTGAATGCGCTCGCCGGCGCGGAGCTGGCGATCGTCACGCCGATCGCGGGCACGACGCGCGACAAGGTCGCGCAGACGATCCAGGTCGAGGGGATTCCGCTGCACATCATCGATACGGCCGGGCTGCGCGAGACGGAGGACGAAGTCGAGCGGATCGGGATTGCGCGAACCTGGAGCGAGATCGAGCGCGCGGACGTCGTGCTGCATCTGCTCGATTCGCGCACGGGGATGACGGCGGACGACGAGGTGATCGCCGCGCGGTTTCCGGGCGGCGTGCCGGTGGTGCGCGTGCTGAACAAGACGGACCTCACCGGCGTGCCGGCGTGCGTCGAGCATCCGGCGGCGGCAGGCGATCTGACCGAGGTGCATCTGTCGGCGAAGCGCGGCGACGGAATCGACATGCTGCGCGCGGAGCTGCTGCGGATCGCGGGGTGGCAGGCAGGGGCCGAAGGGGTGTATCTCGCGCGCGAGCGGCATCTGATCGCGCTGCGGGCCGCGCAGGAGCATCTTGCGCAGGCGGCGGATCATGCGGAGCAGCGGGCGCAGTCACTCGATCTGTTCGCGGAGGAGCTGCGGCTCGCTCAAGAGCAACTCAATGCGATTACCGGGGAATTCACTTCCGATGATCTGCTGGGGGTGATCTTTAGCCGGTTTTGTATCGGGAAGTGAGCGCAGATCGGGTTGCAGCCCGGACCGTCGACACTACACCCGCAGTCGACGCATCCGAACCCATCCCCGCCATCAATCCCAATGCCGATGATGATGGTAATACCCGCCACCACCGTAATACCCGCCGCCATCCGGCACCACGATGCAGCCGCTCAACAGCACGGCCACACCGGCAATCAGTAAAAGGGTTTTTTTCATCGCGTTCACCTGCTCGGATTCGACATGAACCGAGCATAGCGAGCGCGCTCAACACCGCGTGTAAGCGATCGTATCCCCGTGCCGGATTCGGTAACGGCGGATTATTCCGGTCACAATGACCGTAACAAATCCCGAATCCGCAGACGATTTCACGCCGCGACGACGCGGTTTCTCCCCCCATCCTTCGCGCGGTACAGCGCGGCATCGGCGGCTTCGATCAACGCATCGGGCGTCGACAGCTCGTCGGCCGACACGGTCGCGCAGCCGACGCTGACGCTCACGCGTCCTGCCGGCGACGAAGGCATCGCGAGATCGAGCCGCAGCACGGCTTCGCGCACTTCCTCGGCAACGAGCCGCGCACCGCGCGCGCCGGTGTTCGGCAGCACGATCGCAAACTCCTCGCCGCCGTAGCGCGCGACGATATCCGCCGGGCGCCGCACCGCGCCGGCCAGCGCATTCGCGACCGCGATCAGGCACGCATCGCCCTTCACGTGACCGAACGCGTCGTTGTATGCCTTGAAGTGATCGACGTCGACCATCAGCAGCGACAGCGGTTCGCCCTGTCGCCGTGCCTGCAGGAACAGCGTGTGAAAGTGATCGTTGAAGTGGCTGCGGTTGAACGCGCCCGTCAGCCCGTCACGTGCGGACGAACGGATGAGCATCGTGTGCGCCTCGAACAGCCGCTGATACAGCATCGTCACTTCCCACGCGAGCACGCACACGAGTATGCCCGGCGTGAACATGCTGAACACGCGCGCAAGATACCAGCCGATCGTGAAGCGATTGGTGCTCAACAGGTTCAGCGTCGTATCGGTCAGGCACGCAAGCACCGCGATCGCGAGCCAGAGGTCGAGGGTCGTGCGCAGCCGGCCGGAGACCAGCACGGCCATGAGCGCCAGCGCATTGAGCATCCACACGACGAGCGCGACACCGTTGACGGGCAGCACGGCCGCGTTGCCCGGCGGACGAAACGCAGGCGGCAGCGACACGTTCAGCGCGAACAGGCACAGCACGCCGGCGGCGACAGCGGGCCCGCCGACCAGCGCGAGCGTCCACCAGCGCGTCTGCCGGGCTCCGATCGGCGCGCGCGCCAGCCGAGCACGCGCGAGCAGCGCGACCATGACGAAACCAGGGAAGCCGGCGTGCCAGAAGATCCACATCCACGCGGCGCTTTGCGGTTGTGCGCCGAACAGCCCATGCGGCGCGAACACGCCGGGAAAGGTCAGCAGCTGCAGCGCGACGGCGAGCGCGGTGAACGCATAGGCGCCGCCGAGCGCGCCGAGCACGGGCTGGCGCGTCACGGTGAACTGCGCGCCAAGGAAGAATGCGGCGATGCTCGCGGTGGTGAACACGGTCAGCGCGCACATCGGCATGAACGGCTCGACGGCCGGCAGCGCGACGTTCGCGTGCGGCGCGGCGATCCCGAGCGCGAGCACGATCACGAGTGCCGTGAGCGCGCCGAACCACAGCTGACGACGCGTCGTATGCTGGATCAGGATACCTTCCATGGACTCCCCCGGGCGCTCGTGCGGAAACGCCCGGTCTTGGCGCCGGGCGACATGCATCCGGCCGCGATGCGATCGGTGCGGCCCGATCCTATCTCGTTATTGGCGTGCGCTCAAATACCGAGGCCGGGGCCGAAGTTGCCGGCGACCCAGCGCGTGACGGCATCGACATCCGCGTAGTCCTGTTCGGGCAGGCCGTCGAGCATCGACAGCACTTCGTTGCTCGCGCCGGCATCGCGCGCGGCGTCGACGATCGCATCCTTGTTCGCGGGGTAGCGGACGGCGGCCAGCACGTCGGCGATCTGCAGGTCGATCGCTTCGCCGGGGATATCGTGCGGAGGGAGGGCAGGTTTATCGTTCACGTCGGCGTCTCGCTGGTTGAGCGGGAATCGGTTCGTAGCGGAAGTCGGCACCGTTCGGGGCGACCCGCCGGGGCGGCCCGCCCGGACGGCAGCACTGCGGGAAAGGCGATCGACTCAGTGCCCGCGCCGCACGCGGCGCCACGGATGCTTCCAGTCGATATGCGGTGCGTTTTCGTCGCGCGGATGCTGGCGCCGATGTTCCTGCCACAGTTCGTCCGAGAACAGCGCAGCCACGATCACGAGTGGCAGCACGAGGAAGATGCCGAGTATGACTTGCTCGATCACGATAGCCTCCTTGCGGTGGCAGGAACCCTTGCTCCCATTCTAGGCTCTGAACTTCGCCCGCGGTCAACTTCTTGCACCGCGGAATACCCCCGTTTGCGGTAGCGCGTCACGGGTGTTTCACGCACCCGCGGGCATCCAAAAAGGACACCAACATGCAACTCCAGAACGACAAGCACACGCTTGCATTGCGGCCGCTGGAGCGCCAGGACCTGCGCTTCGTTCACGAACTGAACAACGACGCGAAGATCATGCGCTACTGGTTCGAGGAGCCGTACGAAACCTTCTCCGAGCTGTCGCAACTGTATGATCGCCACGTGCACGACCAGCGCGAGCGCCGCTTCGTCGCGGTCGATCCGCAGGACGAACTCGTCGGCCTCGTCGAGCTGATCGAGCTCGACTACATCCATCGTCGCGGCGAGTTCCAGATCATCATCGCGCCCCAACGCCAGGGGCGCGGCTATGCCGGGCAGGCGACGCGCCTCGCGATCGAATACGCGTTCAAGGTGCTGAACATGCGCAAGCTGTACCTGATCGTCGATACGTCGAATGCGGCGGCCATCCACGTGTACGAGAAATGCGGATTCCAGCACGAGGCGGAATTGAAGGAAGAATTTTTCGGGAACGGCGCGTATCACAACGCATATCGCATGTGCATTTTCCAGCGCGATTATTTCGAGCGCCCGCAATCAGACTGAATAACGCCGGGTAAAAAACACGGATGAAAACCCCCCGCGGCCCCCGTTTGCCGCGGGTGCCCGGCCCTCTCGGGAAAATACGGGTTAATACGCACGCGCTTATACCTGGCATTTTTCTTGTATCACGTAAATACGATCCCGCACTGCGGTAAATTCATATCGTTTCGGATGACTTTGTGTGCGGTGCACCAAAATAATCCGGATATCGAAATGAATTATCCAAACCGTTCAATCGGCTCATTGTAACTTGGCTGAAAGCCTTGCCCCGCAACGCTTTGCGCGCGGGGATGGGAGCCCGACCGCGAGCCGGGAGACATCCGCGCCAAACGCGTCACACGCGAAAAACAGGGTGCGCGCAGGGTGCGACAATTCGCCGCTATTGCGATCGCACAACAAATGTGCTTGATATCGCTCACCGGTCTTCTAAAGTGAAAAACGCGGGTTCACGATCACCTTTAAACACATAGCTAACCGAGCCTGGTGTCCGCAAGCCTGGAGACAAAAAAACATGATGAAGCGAATCGGTGTCCTTGTTGCCCTTGTCGGTGCATTTTCCGTGGTGTCGATCGCCCAAGCGGGCGGCGATGCGGCTGTCCAGCCGAAGCAGGAAATCCAGCTGACGAAGAATGCATGGGGTTGTCTGTCGAAAGACAATCTTGACTCCGTACTGAACCACGAGCGTGACGGCAAGTCGCAGGCGAAGCAGCAGTACTTCGACGACTTCCGTTGCCTGTCGGTGCCGGAAGGCCAGCGCTTCCGCGTGGTGTCGGTCGACCAGGGCGACGTTCAGTTCGTCAGCGCCGACAACAGCGATCAGCAAGGTCTCTGGACCGATTCGCGCTTCGTCAAGCAGTAACCGCACGCGCACCTCTCGCGCCCCCGCGCGCCGGCCCGATACGCCGGCGGCGCGGCCAAAACGCGGCCCGGCCGATGCCGGGCCGTCGTGCTGTGGAGCGCCCGTCGCGTGCCGGGCCGCGTGCATTCGGTATCATCACGACCCACCGAACCGAATGCCCGCCCGGGCCGTATCCGCATGGCGCTGAAATCCACGATCTACAAAGCCGAGCTGCAAATCGCCGACATGGATCGGCACTACTACGCCGATCACGCATTGACGGTCGCCCGTCACCCGTCGGAAACCGACGAACGAATGATGGTGCGCATCGTCGCGTTCGCGCTGTTCGCGCACGAGCGTCTCGAATTCTCCAAGGGGCTGTCTGACGTCGACGAGCCCGATCTGTGGCAAAAGGACCTGACGGGCGCGATCGACGTCTGGATCGAGGCCGGCCAGCCCGACGAACGGCGTATCTCGAAGGCGGCCGGCCGCGCCGGGCAGGTCACGGTGATCGCATACGGCGGCAAGGCGTCGGACATCTGGTGGCAGGGCGTGCGCAGCAAGGTGGAGCGGCTGCGCAACGTGCAGGTGCTGTCGCTGGCCGACGGCGTCGCGGCCGCGCTCGGGCGCCTCGCCGAGCGCACGATGCGTCTGCAATGCACGGTGCAGGACGGCGCCGCGTGGATCTCGAGCGCCGACCACGATCCGGTTGCGGTCGAATGGACCGTCCTGAAGGCGCGCGCCGGCGCGTGACGGCCGGCGCTCAGCCGATCTCGGCGGGCGGCCCCTTGAATTCCAGCATGTTCCCTTCGGGATCGAACAGATAGATCGACGGCCCGTAGCCGCCGGCGCCGTAGCGCTCGGCGGGAGCGCCGGGGCGCGCGCCGTGCGCGGCGAGATGCGCGATCAGCGCGTCGGGGTCGAACGGCTCGACGCGCAGGCATAGATGGTCGAGATTGCGGCCGGTGCCGGGCGGGCCGCTGTCGGGACGATCGATCGGGCCGCCGACCGACAGCAGGTCGATCAGCGCGTCGCCGGCGCGCAGTTGCACGAGGCCCAGGTCGGGCTGTTCCTTCTCCACGTGGCAGCCGACGGCGTCGCAGTAAAAGCGCGTCATCGCAGCCATGTCGGTCACGCGCAGCACGACGTGATCGATCGCGCGGATGGTCGGTTTCATGAGCAGGCACTCCTTCATGGATGGCGTGCCCCGAGTGTAGACCGCGCCGGCGCGGGCCGGGACGCGCACCGATCGACGGACGAAAAAAAGCCCGTTCACGCAGAGCGGAACGGGCTTAATCCATATCAGGAGGAGACATGGAGGAGACAGTTCCAACTATACACACGGCGATGGTGCATTGCAATATTCCGAGTGTAAAAAATGGTCAGGACGGCGATTTGTCGCAGCCGCACTGCAGCAAAAGGGTGACGGGAAGATGACGAAAGCGGCGTCCGGGCGGCGCTCACGCGGCTTTTCGTCCGATTGATCGATCGGGATGCGTCCCCGATTTCGCCGACGCGAATCACAGAGCAAGATTCAGGGCGCGACGGCCCATGCCGATGTCTAGAGTAGGCACCATCTACACTAGAGAGTGCGAGGTTCAGATGAAAACCGCCTATCCGACCGACGACGCCCGCTGGGGCGCCGTGACCGCCCGCGATCCGCACGCGGACGGCGCGTTCTTCTATGGCGTGCGCACGACCGGCGTGTTCTGCCGCCCGAGCTGCGCGTCGCGGCTGCCGCGGCGCGAGCATGTGTCGTTCTTCGCCGATTCGGCCGCGGCGCGCGCGGCAGGCTTTCGGCCGTGCAAGCGCTGCCAGCCGGAAGGGCTGCCGCGCGAGCTCGACATCGTCAATCGCGCATGCGCGGTGCTCGACGCGCATCCGGAGCGGCTCACGCTGCAGCAGTTGAGCGATGCCGTGCACGTGAGCCCATTCCACCTGCAGCGGCTGTTCAAGCGCGTGGTCGGCGTGTCGCCGCGGCAGTACCAGGCCGCGCAGCGCGGCGCCGCGCTACGCGAGGCGCTGCAAAGCGGGCAGCCGGTCACGCAGGCGGCCGTCGACGCGGGTTTCAATTCACCGTCGCGGCTCTACGCATCGGTGCCGCGCGAGCTGGGGATGGCGCCGTCCGCGTTCCGTCGCCAGGGCGCCGGCCTGCGGATCGACTATGCGACCGCGTCGACGCCGCTCGGCACGGTGCTCGTCGCCGCGACCGAACAGGGCATCTGCCGGATCGCGTTCGGCGACGAACCGGCGCCGCTCGTCGACGAACTGAAGGCAGCGTTCGCGCGCGCCGAGCTGATTGAGGCGCCATCGCGGCTTGCGCCGTTCGTCGCGCAGATTCGCGCGTACCTCGACGGCACGCGGCACGCGTTCGACCTGCCGCTCGACATCGCGCCTACCGCGTTCCAGCAGCGCGTCTGGGAAGCGCTGACGCGCATCCCGTACGGCGAAACGCGCAGCTACTCGGAGATCGCCGAGGCGCTCGGCTCGCCGCGTGCGGTGCGCGCCGTCGCATCGGCCTGCGCGTCGAACCCGGTCGCGCTCGCGATTCCGTGCCATCGTGTCGTGCAGAAGGGCGGCGCGCTGGCCGGATATCGCTGGGGCGTGCGCCGCAAGGCGACGCTGCTCGCGTCCGAGGCGCGCCACGTGCGCGACGATGAAACCGAAGCCGTTGCGGAGGGCAACGTAGTTTGAGCATCGAAACAACCACGATTACGTCGATCGCGGACGGCGGCCAGGTGCCGCCGTCCGCGCAGATGGAGCTGCGCTTCAAGGCGCCGTACGACTGGGCGCGCGTGCTGCGCTTTTTCAGCGGACGTGCGATTCCGGGTGTCGAACAGGTCGTCGACGGCGTGTATCGCCGCATCGTCGATCTGAACGGCGACGCGGGCCGCCTCACCGTCACGAAGCATCCGCGCCGGCATTGCCTGATCGCGACGGTCGAAGGGGCGGCCGCGCGCCATGTCGACGACGCGTTCTCGCGTCGCGTCGCGTCGATGTTCGATCTCGGCGCCGATCCGGCCGCGATCGGCGGCGGCCTCGCGCGCGACCCGTGGTTCGCGCCGCTCGTCGCGGCCGCGCCGGGGCTGCGCGTGCCGGGCGCGTGGTCGGGGTTCGAGCTGGCGGTGCGCGCGATCGTCGGCCAGCAGGTGAGCGTGAAGGCGGCCACGACGATCGTCGGCCGGCTCGTCCAACGGGCCGGCGAGCGCGTCGTGCACGACGACGGCATGCCCGCGCCGGACGGCGCGCCGGCCTGGCGTTTCCCGACGCCGGACGCGCTCGCCGCATGCGATCTGGAGAAGATCGGGATGCCCGGCAAGCGGGCCGCGGCGCTGACGGGCATGGCGCGCGCGGTGGCGGCCGGCCACGTGCCGCTCGATCCCGCACAGGCCGACCTCGGGACCTTGCGCCGCGCGTGGCTCGATTTGCCCGGCATCGGCCCGTGGACCGTCGAATACATCGCGATGCGGGCGTGGCGCGACCCCGACGCGTGGCCGGCGTCCGACCTCGTGCTGATGCAGTCGATCACCGCACGCGATCCGTCGCTCGACCGGCTCGCGAGCCAGAAGCACCGCACCGAAGGCTGGCGGCCGTGGCGCGCGTATGCGGCGCTTCATCTGTGGAACGACGTGGCGGACCGGGCCAGCGGCGCGCGCGGCGGATGACGGTCGCGTAGGGCGGCCGGGCAACGCCGCGATGCAACCCGCGGCGGGCGTGGGGCGGGCAGCGATCAGTCGGTCGTCCTCACGGTTGCGACGCCTGACGGCGATCAAGCCGCTCTGCCGCCTGTCGCCAGCGGCGTGCGATCGACCGAGGCTCGACGATATCACCCGGCGGATTTGGCAGCGCGGGTTGCACCTGTCGGCGCTGCTTCGCGCACTGTTCGAGCCGTTCGGCCCGTTCGCATTCCATCCGACGAATTTCACGTGATCGCCGCGTGCGGCGGTGCCGATGGCCCCTCGGGCGCGAACGCTGCGATCGTCGCCATCGGTCCGCCCGGCGGCCCGCTGCGGCGGGCGCGCACCGCCCGGAGCCACCTCAAGCGCGTGTTTCGGCGAGATGTTAAAGTGCCCGCTACCAACGAAGCGACCAATAATCCAGCCGGCCGCGCGCGGCGTTCCGCGCGCGTCCGTCACGCACTTGCGTCTCCATGTCGAACACCATGACTCACCGCCAGTCCGAACTGCTGCTGAATCGTCTCGAAGCGCTGAGCTCGGGCCCGACGCGGCAGCATCTGCCCGACGGCCTGCGCGGCATCGAAAAGGAAAGCCTGCGCGTGACGCGCGACGGGATGATCGCGTTTACGCCGCATCCGCGCGCGCTCGGCTCGGCCCTCACGCATCCGTCCTTGACGACCGACTATTCCGAAGCGCTGATCGAACTGATCACGCCGGCGGAGCCCGACGCGTCGCTCACGCTCGAACGTCTCGACGATCTGCACCGCTACGTGTATGCGTCGCTCGGCGACGAGATGCTGTGGAACGAATCGATGCCGGGCCTGTTGCCGGCCGACGATGAAATCCCGATCGCCGACTACGGCACGTCGAACATCGGCCGCCTGAAGACGGTGTACCGCCGCGGCCTCGCGCATCGCTACGGCCGCACGATGCAGTGCATCGCCGGCATCCACTACAACTACTCGCTGCACGAGGAAGTGTGGCGGCGCCTGCATGCGGACGAAGGCTCGACGGCCACGCTCGTCGATTACCAGTCGGAGCGCTATCTCGCGCAGATCCGCAACTTCCGCCGTCGCAGCTGGCTGCTGATGTACCTGTTCGGCGCATCACCGGCGCTCGACACGAAATTCCTGCGCGGCAAGCCGCACAAGCTCGATGCGTTCGATGCCGACACGCTGTACCGGCCGTATGCGACGAGCCTGCGGATGAGCGACCTCGGCTACTCGAACACGACCGCACAGGCCGCGCTGCATGTCGACTACAACACGCTGCCCGGCTATCTCGACGCGCTGTCGAAGGCCGTGAGCGAGCCGTATCCGCCGTACGAGGCGATCGGCACGCACCGCGACGGCGAGTGGATCCAGATCAACACGAACGTGCTGCAGATCGAGAACGAGTTCTATTCGACGATCCGTCCGAAGCGCATCACGTATTCGGGCGAGCGTCCGCTGCATGCGCTCGCGTCGCGCGGCGTGCAGTACATCGAAGTGCGCTGTCTCGACATCGATCCGTTCGAGCCGACCGGCATCGCGCTCGAGACCGCCCGCTTCATCGACGCGTTCCTGCTCGCGTGCGCGCTCGACGAGAGCCCCGCGCTCGACTGCGACGCGTACAAGGAAGCGAATGCGAACTTCGCCAGCGTGACGATGGACGGGCGCATGCCGGGGCTCACGCTGATGCGCGACGGCCAGCCGGTCACGCTGCAGGCATGGGCGGACGACCTGATGACCGATATCGAAACCGTCGGGCGCCGTCTCGACGAGATCCGCGGCGGCGACGAGCATGCGCGTGCGATCGCCGCCCAGCGCGAGAAGCTTGCCGATTCGGAGCGCACGCCGTCGGCGCGCGTGCTGCGCGAGATGCGCGAGAACGGGCAGTCGTTCCTCACGTTCGCGCTCGCGCACAGCGAAGCGCATGCCGCGCATTTCCGTGCGAACCCGCCGTCGGCGGAGACGATGCGCGCCGAGCAGGCGCTCGCGGCGAAGTCGCTGGCCGAGCAGGCCGAGCTGGAAGCGAAGGAGGCCGGATCATTCGACGCGTTCGTCGCGGCCTATCGTGCGTACACGCTGAACCGCTTCAGCGTTTGATGGCAGCAACCCGCTGCGCGTCGCGCGGCGGGCAGCCGGCTGCGGGCCGGCTGGTCGCGTATTCACGCGAGCGGCCCGGTTCACCCGCTTCAGTGATGCGCGTACGTGTCGCGATCGACCACGTGCGGCAGCGCCGGCTTTCCCGATTCCACGTTTGCATGGCCGTCGCTGCCGTAGCCGGCCGCGTCGGCGCGCGCCTGTGCGGCACGCTGCATGATCTCCTGCATGTTTTGCGGAAAGTCGGGACTGCTGGCGAGACTCTTCCGGTAGCCGGCGGCCTGCAGTTCCACGAGTTCCTGGCGAACTTCCGCGCGCGTCAATGTCGACGCGGCATGGGCCTCGGCCTGGGCGGCGATAGTCGAGCCGATCAGCAGTAACGTGCAGGCCGCAAGCTTCATGGTTTTCATCGTGTTTGCTCCGTGAGTCTCCAGAGCCGCGCCGTCGTCGGCACGGGCGGAATCGATGCAGCGAGTCTAGGCTTCGGACGCCAAACGAAACACCCCGCGCGCCATCAGTCACCTTTGCCGGTTGAGCAACATTGCGCCCCGGTGGCTTGCTGGCGCACGTGTCAGCGGGCTGCCGGCCGGCCGTCAGCGTGCGGCGGACGCCGTGTATCGGCGCCGCGCGCCTCGGGCTTGCCCTCCTTGTACAAGCGCGATGCGCCTCCTAACCTCTTTTAAGCGACCGATCGGTCGGCGCCGCGGCATGGTTGCATGCGCAAGCGTCGGGCGATCTTTGCCGCCGTGGAACGTACTAAAGCGCTAACCCCCGCCGACCGCGAAGCATGGGGCAGGAGTAAGCGCTAAAGCGCTAACTCCTGCCGACACGGAGACACGAGACACGATGAATCCCACCGCAGCCCTGCCGCCCGGCATCCTGTTCGCGCAGCCGTTGACGCCCGTCGCCAACTCGCTGCTCCTGTCGTTCCTCGTCGCGGTGATCCCGATCGCGGTCGCGCTGATCGCGCTCGGCGTGCTGCGCCGGCCGGCGTGGCAGGCGTCGCTGGCCGGGCTCGTCGCCGGCCTCGCGGTCGCGATCGGCGCGTGGGGCATGCCGGTCGGCCTCGCGTTCAACGCGGTCGGCGCCGGCATGGCGCTCGCGCTCGTGCCGGTGATGTGGATCGTGTTCAACGCCTTGCTGCTGTACAACATCGCGGTGAAGTCAGGCCGCTTCGACCAGTTCCGGCAGTGGATGCTCGACAACCTGCCCGACGACCGCCGCCTCGTGCTGCTCGTCGTCGCGTTCTCGTTCGGCTGCCTGCTCGAAGGGATCTCCGGCTTCGGCACGCCGGTCGCGATCACCAGCGCGCTGCTGATCGCGCTCGGCTTTCCCGCGCTCGAAGCGCTCACCTACACGCTGCTGTTCAACACGGCCCCGGTCGCGTTCGGCGCGCTCGGCGTGCCGATCACCGTGCTCGGCGCGGTCACGTCGCTGCCGCCCGCGACGCTCGGCGCGATGGTCGGCCGGCAACTGCCGTTCTTCGCGCTGCTGCTGCCGTTCTACGTGGTCGGCGCATACGGCGGCATGCGCTCGATCGCGAAGCTGTGGCCGGCGCTGCTCGTGTCGGGCGCCAGCTTCGCGATCGCGCAGTTCGTCACGTCGAACTTCCTCGGCTACCAGCTCACCGACGTGCTGTCGTCGCTCACGTCGCTGATCGTCACGATCGGCTTCCTGCAATTATGGAAGCCGCAGCCCGATCCGCAGTACGCGCTCGCGCGCAGCGTGCCGGCCACGGCCGGCGCCGCGCGCGCGGGCTTCGGCGGCTGGCTGCCGTGGCTCGTCGTGTCGGTGGTCGTGATCGTCTGGGTGCACGCGAACATCGCGGCGATCGGCGACGTGAAGATCAAGTGGCCGGGCCTGCACAACGCGGTGTTCGTGTCGCTGTACCACAAGCCGTATGCGGCGATCTGGGACTTCCAGCCGCTCGGCACCGGCACCGCGATCCTGCTGTCGGCGA
Organism: Burkholderia sp. KBS0801; assembly: GCF_005937855.2. Classification (NCBI taxonomy): domain Bacteria; kingdom Pseudomonadati; phylum Pseudomonadota; class Betaproteobacteria; order Burkholderiales; family Burkholderiaceae; genus Burkholderia; species Burkholderia sp. KBS0801. The sequence goes on along the minus strand of NZ_CP042177.1, from coordinate 3,513,720 downwards.
TCATCACGGCCGCGCTGACGCGCACCGGCGTCGGCGCGTTCTTCGAATGCGTGGTCAAGACGTGGCGGCAAACGTGGATCGCGATCGTCACGGTGATGATGATCGTCGGGCTCGCGTACCTGCTGAACTACTCGGGGATCAGCTACACGCTCGGCACCGGCGTCGCGTCGACCGGCGCGTTATTCCCGCTCGTGTCGGCGTCGCTCGGCTGGATCGCGGTGTTCCTGTCCGGCAGCGACACGTCCGGCAATGCGCTGTTCGGCAACCTGCAGGTCGTCGCCGCCCGCCAGCTCGGCTTCGATCCGGTGCTGATGGCCGCGACCAACTCGTCGGGCGGCGTGATGGGCAAGATGATCTCGCCGCAGAACATCGCGACGGGCGTGTCGACGACCGACCTGAAAGGGCAGGAAGGCGTCGTGTTCGCGCGCACCTTCTGGCACAGCGTGATCCTCACGCTGCTGCTCGGCGTGCTGGTGTTCCTGCAGCAGCACGTGCTGACGTGGATGATCCCCGCGCTGCCGAAATAACGCGTGGCGGGAAGCAACAAGGAAGGCACGAGGACGACACCGAGGGAAGGCGCGGGAAACGCGCTGGAAAGGGCAGGGAAGTGCGACGCGAATACGCGAAACCGGTGAGCGCGCGGCGGCTCAGCGCGCGTTCACCGGCCGCGCCGTGCGTGCCGCGTTTGCCGCGTCGTGCGTGGCCGGCTGCGCCCGCAGGATGCACGCGAGGAACGCATCGATCGCGGGGCTCTGGCGGCGCGCCTTCAGGTAGTACACGTATTCGTCGATCGTTGTGTCGACGCCTCGCAGCGCGACGACGCGCAGGTCCGGATGGCGCTCGGCCTCGCCGCGTGGAAACAGGCTCCCGCCCACGCCATGCAGGATCGCCTCGCGGATCGCTTCACGGCTGCCGATCTCGGCGACCGACGTGGCCGCGACGCCGGCCGCCGCGAGGATCGTCTCCGTGCAGCGGCGCGTGACCGACCCTTCCTCGCGGATCAGCAGCCGCACGTTGGCGAGCTGCGCGGCGTCGATCGCGTCGAAGCGCGCGAGCGGGTGATCGCGATGCACGACGAGCACGAGCGGATCGGTGGAGATCACCTTGCGTTCGAGGCCGTCCGCGTCATTGCGCTGCGATGACACCGCGAGATCGATGCGAAATTCCTGCAGCGCCTGCAGGATCTCCTCGGAATTGCCGATCCGGCACGTGAGCGCGATCGACGGATGCGCATGCGAGAAGCGGCCGACCGCGTCCATGATGTAGTACGGCCCCGTCGCGCCGATCCGCAGATGGCCTTCGAACAGGCCGCCGACGTTGCGCAGCATGATGTCGGCCTGCGCCTCGAGCGCGATCATCTTCTCGACGAGCGGCAGCAGCTCGATGCCGGTCTCGGTGACCTCGAGCTTGCGGCCGCTGCGGTAGAACAGCTCGACGCCGTACCACTGCTCGACCTGCCGGATCTGCGCGGCGATCGTCGGCTGGCTCACGCCCAGATGGCGCGCGGCGCGCGTGATGCTGCCCTGCCTGACAGTCGCGTGGAACGCCTTCAGCTGATCGAACACGACTCCGCTTCTCCCCCGTCTTCATCGCGCGTCAGCGTAGCGTATGCATGTGTCGGCCGGATGAAAGGCGCGTCGTGCGCCGCTTCGAAAAAAAGCTGGGGGTAAGTGCAAGAAACCTGCTGGAACCGGTCACGGCCGGGACATGCCGGTGCGGACTAATAGCGGCAACGCACGACCGCCCGCCCCGCTCGACCGGCGCCACCCTTACCGACCCACAGGATCCTCTTCATGTCCGCCAACAATCGACGCGATTTCCTGCGCCTCGCCGCCCAGTCGGCCGGCGCGATGGCCGCCTACGCCGGCTTTCCGCCCGCGATCCGCAAGGCGCTGGCCATGCCGGCCGCGTATCGCACCGGCACGATTCGCGACGTCGAACACGTCGTGATCTTCATGCAGGAAAACCGCTCGTTCGACCACTACTTCGGCGGGCTGCGCGGCGTGCGCGGCTTCAACGACCCGCGTCCGCACCTGCTGCCGAGCGGTGCGCCGGTGTGGCAGCAGCCGCCGGCGTCGGTGTTCACGAAGAACTACCATTCGCGCGGGCTCGACCCGGCCGCGCCGTACGTGCTGCCGTTCTACCTCGACCCGAAGCAGACGACCGAATTCCAGCCGGGCACCAACCACGGCTGGAGCAGCGGCCACCTGTCCTGGAACAACGGCCAGTGGGACCAGTGGGTGAACCAGAAGCAGGACGTGCTGACGATGGGCTACCTGAAGCGTCAGGACCTCACGTACCACTACGCGCTCGCCGACGCGTTCACGATCTGCGACTCGTACTTCTGCTCCGCGCACGCGGACACCGCGCCGAACCGCATCTACCTGTGGACCGGCACGGTCGACCCGCGCAACATCTACGGCAGCTCGCCGAACGGCCCGGGCATCGGCGAGCGCAACGACGTGAACGGCTACACGTGGACGACCTACGCCGAGCGGCTCGAGGACGCGAAGATCAGCTGGAAGGTGTACCAGGGCGGCACCGGCATTCCGGGCGATCCGACCGACAACTACACCGACAATTCGCTGATGTTCTTCAAGCGCTTCCAGGTGAAGGAAGGTGCGAGCGGCGCGCTGGTCGACAAGGGCGCGTCGGACCACACGCTCGCCGAACTGAAGGCGGACGTGCAGGCGAACCGGCTGCCGCAGGTATCGTGGATCGTGTCGCCGTACAAGTACAGCGAGCACCCGCAGGCGTCACCGACCGACGGCGCGTTCTACATCAACATGGTGCTCGAGGCGCTGACGTCGAACCCCGAGGTATGGGCGAAGACGGTGTTCATCCTCAACTACGACGAGAACGACGGGCTGTTCGACCACGTCGTGCCGCCGGTGCCGCCGGTTACGAGCGGCGTGGGCGGCCAGGGCATCGTGTCGTCGAACCTGCTGTCGAACCTCGGCGACGAACTGCTCGACCTGAACAAGTACCCGGGCGAGATGAGCCCGCTGGTGCCGGGCGCGGACCCGGGCGGCATCCAGCCGATCGGCCTCGGGCCGCGCGTGCCGCTGATCATCATCTCGCCGTGGACGAAGGGCGGCTGGGTCTGCTCGGAGACGTTCGACCACACGTCGGTGCTGCGTTTCCTCGAAGCGCGCTTCGGCGTGAAGGAGCCGAACATCAGCGCGTGGCGCCGGTCGGTCTGCGGCGACCTCACGTCGGCGTTCGATTTCTCCGCGCGCCCCGATACGCGCACGGTGAGCTTCACGGTGCCGCAGCACATCGCCACCGCCGGCCACGCGTATCAAGTGCCCGCGCAGCAGTCGATGCCGGCGCAGGAGCCCGGCACGCGTCCGGCGCGCGCGCTGCCGTACGAGCTGTTCGTGCATGCGCGCGTGAACGGCCGCGACGACAGCGTGTCGCTCGATTTCGCGAACTCGGGTGACGCGGGCGCCGCGTTCTACGTGTACGACCGCCGCAATCCGGCGACGCCGCCGCGCCGCTACGCGGTGTCCTCGCACGACCGCTTCGCCGATACCTGGAGCACGTCGGCCGCGCGCGGCGACTACCATCTCGCCGCGTATGGCCCGAACGGCTATCTGTGCGAGTTCCAGGGCAACACGCGGCTGGCCGCGGATGGCAGCCACGCGAACCCCGAAGCGAAAATCGGCTACGACGTGCGCAACCGGCACGTGTACCTGCAGTTGCGCAACAGCGGCCGCGCGGCGTGCCGTGTGGTCGTCGACAACGCGTACAGCCATGCGCATGCGCGCACCTACACGCTGGAGCCGGGCGCGCGCATCGAGGATCATTTCGAGCTGTCGTCGAGCCACGGCTGGTACGATCTGACGATCACCGCGACGACGCTGCGCGGCGGCGACGACAAGGTCGTGCGCCGCTTCGCGGGACACGTCGAGACGAGCCGGCCGAGCCAGAGCGACCCGGGACCGGTGAAGCAGACGGTCTGACGGCGGGCTGACACCGCGCGGTCCGGCGTTTTTTTACGTCGGCCGCGCGATTGGTTTTTGGAAACTGAAAACTGTTGACAATAGTTGGGGCCGAAGGTATATAACGATCGTTCGCCGATATGGCGCCATCGTTCTTCCCCGCAGCTTCGCTGCCTGCCCGACCATGACCGCCCCGACCGCACTCAACGCCATCGAACTCCTGCAGAGCCAGTCGCTCGCGATGATCGTGCAGGACATGCTCGAGCGTGCGATCGTGTCCGGCGAATACGCACCGGGCGAGAAGCTCAACGAAGTCGATATCGCGACCAGGCTGAACGTGTCGCGCGGCCCCGTGCGCGAAGCGTTCCGCGCGCTCGAGCAGGCCGGGCTGCTGCGCAACGAGAAGAACCGCGGCGTGACGGTGCGGGTCGTGCCGCTGCGCGAGGCCGAGGAAATCTACGAAGTGCGCGCGATGCTCGACGAGTCGGTCGCGCGTGCGCTCGCGAAGCGCATTTCGCCCGACACGCTGAAGGTGCTGAAGGGCATCATCCAGTCGATGAAGCAAGCCGCGAAGGCGCACGACGTCACGCGCTACACCGAGCTGAACGTGCAGTTCCACGACGCGATGGTGGTCGGCGTCGGCAATACGCACCTCATCGATACCTATCGCCGGCTCGTGCGCCAGCTCGGGCTGCTGCGCCAGGCCGCGATCGAGGCGGAAGAGGATGCGATCGCGGTGTCCGCGGCCGAGCACGACAAGATCGTGCAGGCGCTCGCGAGCGGCGACGAGGAGAAGGCGGTCGCGCTCGTGCGCGAGCACGTCGCACACGGCCTCGCGCGGATGCGCCGCACGCACGAGCAGGGGCTGCCCGCGACGGGGAAGGCGGCGCGGGAGAAAGCTCGCGCGTGAGCGCCGCGTTAGTTGTCACCGCACGGTGACGCTGCAAGGGGTGGGGCTACCGGCCTGTGCATCGCCCGCTTGCATGGCAGACCGTGAAGGCGCGCGCTCCGCAGGTCATCACTGTCAGTGCGGCTAGCAGCAGAAAGCGGGTCATTTCTTCAGCGGTATGAGCGAGACTGGCGAACAGGTCGTGTGGCCTGTGCGGATGCGGCGTACACCCGAGCGGTGGCCCCCGGCAACCGAGGTGGCGCGGGGGTGAACAACGGTGCAGCGCGTGCGGTCGGTTCGCTGTCTTGGTCGTGCCTGACGGGCTCAGCCTCGGTCGAAATTGACGATGTCGGAGCCGAATGCGGCAATCGCCTTTGGGGTGATTTCGTCCCTGACGATTCTCAGCAGGACGAGGTCGTTGCCGTAATCGGCCACGGTGTCCTCGTCGTCGGATGTGTCGCAGATCTCGGCCCAGTGCTTGTCCGTCTCGGCAAGCGCCTCGAGGAGGATTTTGACCTGACTGGCTGTTAGCTCGAGTTTGATGGTTTCCATATGAAGCTCCTATTTTTTGTTGAATTCCCGTGTGGCGGACATGGCCATTTCTTCAAGAAGCCCCTTGTATTTGTCAAGAGGCATGCTCCTTGACGGAGCAATAACATAGTGGTCCTTTCCATCTGCAACGATCTTCAAATCGCCGGGAACATAAGCCCCTTTTTTGAAGCGCCACACCCATCCGCCAACAGGGCGATGCTTGATGCCGTCGGCAGTGAAGAGACTGATTCCTCTTCCGTTTGACTGCACGACGTCGATGCCGTTGATCTGAACGACAGTTATATCTTTAGGTCGAATATGAGTCAATCTCGGGCTTGTTGAATTGCCGAGGCGATAAAGATCCTCGCTTAATAGAAAACAATCGGAAGGTAGCATGCTATTCCTTATTAATATAACGAGGAATAAATGTTAGCAAGGGATTTTTTTGGGATGGCGAATCTCGTTATTTAAATTCAATTTAATTGCACGGCGGGTGCCGATTCTGGTGGAGCTCCTTGTTCAGCAGCGTTTCGGAAGTCCCGACGGCGGCAGATGATTGCTTTATCAAGCACGTGAGCCATCAAGACATCTCGTTCAAGTAGCCGTGGGCGTCTTGAAGCGTGTTTTTTGAAAAAATGAAAACCACTGCGCTCACTTCGTGAAAAAGTGCCGACAAACAATCGTAGTTGTCTCGGTCCACTTTGAAGGTTTGCGACGTACTTGTAGGTCCACTCAGCGGATAAATATCGCAGCATGACGTGCTGCCAGCATCGCCCGGCAGATCACCGCGTCGGGGTGAACGTCACGACAGCCGCCTCGGCAACGCGGGCGACGGCTCATCACGCCTCAAGCCTTATCCGCCTTCCCCGCCGCACCCGCAAACTTCGCGAGCCACGTATCGACAGCCGACGGCTGCCGGTTCTCGTCCTCCGCGCGCTCCTTGCGTCGAATCGCATTGCGCACGACGTGCGCGCCGACATAGCGGATTGGCTCCGGCGGGAAATGGCCGAGCGGGCCGCGCGCGATCGGGCTGCGCGTCCACGCGTTGTCGAGGCCGAGCACCAGCGACGACAGGATCTGGCCGCCCATGTACGTTGGCCCCACCCCATTGCCCGAATAACCGAAGCCATAGAACACGTTCGGTGCGTCGTCGAGGCGGCCGAAGAACGGGAAGCCCGTCACCGAGCGGTCCGACGGACCGTTCCAGCTCGCGGTGATCGGCACGCCGGCAAGCGACGGGAAGAAGTCGCGCAGGCTCCGCGTGAGCTGCGCCTCGTACGGCGAGCGCCGGTCGAACACCGGCGCGATGCGGCTGCGCCAGGAGAACGTATTGCCGCCCTTGCCGAGCATCAACCGACCGTCGGCCGTCGTGCGGTAGTAGTACACGAAGATGCGCGAATCGAGCACCGACACGCCGTCCACGAGCCCGGTCTGCTCGAGCAGCTCCGGGCATTTTTCGGTGATGACCATGTCGCTCGACACGACGGCGATCGTGCGTTCGAACTGCGGGAAGCGGCTCGCCATCCACGCGTTGATCGCGAAGACCAGCTTGCCCGCGCGCACGCTGCCCGACGGCGTGCGCACGACGGCCGGCTGCCCCGGCGTGAAGTCGACGAGCGGCGTACGCTCGTGGATCCGGATCCCCATGTCGAGCGCGACGCGGCGCAGCCCGCGCACGAGCTTGCCCGGATGCACGGTCGCGGCGATCGGCGAGTACACGCCGTCGAGATTGCGGGCCGAGCCCGAGCGGCGCGCGACTTCGGCGGCCGGCAGCGGTTCGTAGCTGTGGATGCCGCACGCGGCGAGCGCGTCGAGCACCGGCGCGAGCGTGCCGATCTGCGCGCGCGACGTCGCCGTGTACAGCGTGCCGTCGAGCCGCAGTTCGGCACCGATGCGATGCGCTCGGCAGAAGTCGGCGATGTGCTGGACGGCCGCCTCCGACGCCTTCACGAGCCGGATCGCTTCCGCTTCGCCGAACAGCCGGCGCAGCGTCATGAATTTCGCGGACCACGTGAGCAGGCACCCGCCGTTGCGTCCGCTCGCGCCGGCGCCGCACAGATCGGCCTCGAGTATCACGATGTCGAGCGCCGGGTTCTGCTGCTTCGCCTGGATCGCGGTCCAGAGCCCGGTGAAGCCGCCGCCGACGATACAGACGTCGGCCTGCGTCGCGCCCTGCAGCGCGGGGGCGAGGTCGCCGTCGTTGAACAGTGCTTGTTCGATCCAGAAGGGTCGCATCGGGTGTCGTGCCGGTAAGAGTCGGGTTGCCGTGCCGCGCACGGCGGGAAAACGAATGCGAAACCGCCGCACGGCGGCGCGCGGCGATGAGGCGCGCGCCGCGATACGGCCGGGTGCGTCGCGTCAGGCCGGCGCTTCGGCGGACACGCGGCGCACGCCCATCGCCTTCAGCGTGTCGGCGATCGCGGCGACCGCGCCCGGAATGCCGGCTTCGCCGAAGTGGCCGATGCAGCCGACGCGGAACGTGTCGACTTCGGTCAGCTTGCCCGGATACAGAATGTAGCCGCGCTTTTTGACCTCCTGATAAAACCGTCCGCCCCGCGCGGCGAGCCCCCTTCGTCGACGTATTGCGCAACGGCCGCGTGGCGCGCCGCGACCACGTGCGTCGACGGCGCGAAGCGCCATTGCGTCGTGCGCTGCATCCTCGTTGCGTCCACATTCTGCTTGCTGTTCTCTGCCTATTGTTGACAATCTACAAATACTCAATTTTAATGTCAAGCATGGAAAACACCCCCATCGGCGCGGAGCGGGCGCCGACGACTCACCCCCTCTTCGAACCGAAAGGAATGAACGTCATGACTGAAACGCCTGTATCCGTGGAAGTGAACGGCCGCCGCTACAACTGGATGAGCCGCCCCGTGGTGGTGGTGTGCGTCGACGGCTGCGCCCACGAATATCTCGAGATGGCGGCCGAGGCCGGCGTCGCGCCGTTCCTGCGCACGCTGCTGAAGCCGGGCACGGCGCTCAAGGGCGAGTGCGTGGTGCCGAGCTTCACGAACCCGAACAACCTGTCGATCGTTACCGGCGTGCCGCCGGCGATCCACGGGATCAGCGGCAACTACTTCTACGATCGCGACACCGGCGCCGAGGTGCTGATGAACGATCCGAAGTACCTCGTCGCGCCCACCGTGCTCGCCACCTTCGCCGAGCGGGGCGCGCGCGTCGCGGTCGTCACCGCGAAGGACAAGCTGCGCCGCCTGCTCGGCAAGGGGCTCAAGGGCATCTGCTTCTCGTCGGAGAAGGCCGACGAGGCGAGCATCGAGGAAAACGGCATCGACAACGTGCTCGAGTTGGTCGGCAAGCCGGTGCCGAGCGTGTACAGCGCCGACCTGTCGGAATTCGTGTTCGCGGCCGGCGTGCGCCTGCTCGAGACGCGGCCGATCGACCTGATGTACCTGTCGACGACCGACTACGTGCAGCACAAGTGCGCGCCCGGCACCGACGGCGCGAACGCGTTCTACCAGATGATGGACACGTATCTGAAGCGGCTCGACGAGCTCGGCGCGATCGTCGCGATCACGGCCGACCACGGGATGAACGCGAAGCACGACGGCGAGACCGGCGAGCCGAACGTGATCTACCTGCAGGAGCTGTTCGACGCGTGGCTCGGCCACGACGCGGCGCGCGTGATCCTGCCGATCACCGATCCGTACGTCGTGCACCACGGTGCGCTCGGCTCGTTCGCGACCGTCTACGTGCCGGCTTCCGCCGACGTCGACGCGCTGCGCGCGCGGCTCGCCGCGGTGGACGGCATCGAGGTCGTGCTGACGGGCGCCGAAGGCTGCGCGCGCTTCGAGTTGCCGCCCGACCGGATGGGCGACCTGATCGTGATCTCGAAGCAGGACGTCGTGCTCGGCACGCGCCGCATCAAGCATGACCTGTCGGGGCTCGACGTGCCGCTGCGCTCGCACGGCGGGATCTCCGAGCAGATCGTGCCGCTGATCTTCAGCAAGCCGGTCGCGACTGACGTCACGAGCCGCGCGCGGCTGCGCAACTTCGACATCATCGACATCGCGCTCAACCATCTGCAGTGACGCGGACGCGTCCGCCAGGGAGATACTCATGAACGCCATTGCAGCATCGACGGTTGCCCGCGAGCTTCATCATGAAGCACTGCGAATCGACGGTGAAAGAATCCATCGCGACGCGGTGATCGAGGTGCGCAACCCGTACGACGGCGCGCTCGTCGGCACCGTGCCGAAGGCGACGCTCGACGACGTGCGGCGCGCGTTTGCGGTCGCGCGTGCGTACCGGCCGTCGCTCACGCGCCACGAGCGCGCGGCGATCCTGCGCCGCGCGGCCGACATCGTGCGCACGCGCACTGCCGAGATCGCGGCGCTGATCACGGCCGAGGCCGGGTTGTGCGTCAAGGATTCGACGTATGAAGCCGGGCGCGTCGCCGACGTGCTCACGTTCGGCGCGGGCGAAGTGCTGAAGGACGACGGGCAGATCTTCTCGTGCGATCTGACGCCGCACGGCAAGAAGCGCCGCGTGTACACGCAGCGCGAGCCGCTGCTCGGCGTGATTTCCGCGATCACGCCGTTCAACCATCCGATGAACCAGGTCGCGCACAAGGTCGTGCCGTCGGTCGCGACCAACAACCGGATCGTCGTGAAGCCGTCGGAGAAGGTGCCGCTGTCGTGCTACCTGTTCGCGGACATCCTGTACGAAGCCGGCCTGCCGCCGCAAATGCTGCAGGTGCTGACCGGCGACCCGAAGGACATCGCGGACGAGCTGATCACGAACCCGGCGATCGACATGATTACGTTTACCGGCGGCGTGTCGATCGGCAAGTCGATCGCGGCGCGGATGGGCTACCGGCGCGCGGTGCTCGAGCTGGGCGGCAACGACCCGATCATCGTGATGGAGGACGCGGATCTCGACGAGGCGAGCACGCTCGCCGTGTCGGGTTCGTACAAGAACTCGGGGCAGCGCTGCACGGCGATCAAGCGGATGCTCGTGCACGAGGCGGTGGCCGATCGCTTCACCGAGCTGGTCGTCGAGAAAACCCGGGCGTGGGCGTACGGGAATCCGGCCGATCCGTCGGTCGATATGGGCACGGTGATCGACGAGGCGGCCGCGAAGTTCTGCGAGCAGCAGGTGAACGATGCGATTGCGCGCGGGGCGCGGCTGCTGGTCGGCAACGTGCGCGACGGTGCGCTGTACTCGCCGACCGTCGTCGATCGCGTGACGCCCGACATGCCGCTCGTGAAGTACGAGACGTTCGGCCCCGTGTCGCCGATCATGCGCTTTCGCGACATCGACGAGGCGATCCGGATGTCGAACAGCACCGACTATGCGTTGTCGTCATCGGTCTGCACGAACCGCTTCGACAGCATCACGCGCTTCATCACGGAGCTCGAGGTCGGCAGCGTGAACGTGCGCGAGGTGCCGGGCTACCGGCTCGAGCTGACGCCGTTCGGCGGCGTGAAGGATTCGGGCCTCGGCTACAAGGAGGGCGTGCAGGAAGCGATGAAGAGCTTCACGAATACGAAGACCTACTCGCTGCCCTGGTAAGCGGCACCGCACGTTGCACTCGCGCCGATGCGCCTACCGGTCGAGCACGGCGGCGACGATCGCCTCCGGCGCATCTTCCTGGACCAGATGACCGGCGCGCGGCACCCTGATCAGCCTGCCGTTCGCGATGCGATCGGCCAGCGCCTGCCCCTGTTCGAGCGGAATCCACCGGTCGTCCTCGCCCCAGACGATGCGCACCGGAAAGTCCGGCGGCGCGTAGCGGGCCTCCGCTTCCTCGATGTAGCGCTGGCGCATCTGCGCGATTTGCCGATAGAACGCGGCCTGGCCCGCGGGCGTGAGCCATGGCGCGCGGTAGATCGACAGCACGTCGTCGCTCAACGGCTGCGCGACCGCTTGGCCGATATAGGCCGACACGAGCGCGTGATGCGCATAGGCCGGCAACCCGGTGAACGCGGCCTCGTGCTGCGCGACATGCCGCACGAACGGCGAGCCCTGCGGCGCGATCGCGACGGGATTCACGAGCGTCAGGTCGGAATACGCGATGCCGTCGAGGAAATGCGCGCGCAGCACCGTCGCGCCGCCGTAGTCGTGCGCCAGCACGCGCGGGCGCGAAATCTTCCATTCGTCGAGCAGCGCGCCGAACAACACGTTCTGCCGGCCGAGCGATACGTCCGCGTCGGGCATGTCGGACTGGCCGTAGCCGAGCAGGTCGTAGAAGAACACGCGATGGCGCCGCGCGAGCCACGGCGCGATCCGGCGCCACACCTGCGATGAAAACGGCGTGCCGTGCACAAGCACGAGCGGCGGCCCTTCGCCGAGCGTGCCCCAAGCGATCCGGTGACCTTCGAAATTGAAGCGATTGGCGAGATCGAGCATCGGTACCTCCGTGCTAACCTGTATTGGTTGTTAACAGGTTACGCCGGTTCGTCCGGATATGAAACCGATAGGTGCAAATAAATGGTTACTCGATACGAGCCTGCGCGACAGGCGCACGCATGGCGCGCGGCTGACTTCGTCGGCGGCCATCCGGCGCTCGACTTCCTGAACACGGTGGCCGACACGGGCAAGACGCGCGACGAGGACAAACTCGTCGACTGGCCGGCCGTGCGTGCGTGGGCCGCGAAATCCGGGTTGCTGGCGGCGGCCGACCTGACACGGTTTCTGCGTCATCCGCGGCAGGACGGCGCCGACGAGCTGGCTGCGCTGCACGGCTTTCGCGAGGATGCGTATGCGGCGCTCGCGTACCTGACGGCCGGCGACGGCGGCAGCGTCGGCGCGCGAGCGGCCGACCGGCTCGCCGTGGCGATTCGCGATGCGATCGGGCGCAGCACGTTCGAGGCCATCGACGGCCGCTTCGCGTGGCGCCCCGATGCGCGCGCCGCGTCGCGCTGGATCGACGCGGCCGCGCTCGGGTTCGAGCATCTGCTGCGCGGTGACGATTTCGCGCGTGTGCGGCAGTGCGGCCGCTGTACGTGGTTCTTCATCGATCGCGGCCGCGGCGTCGGGCGACGCTGGTGCGACATGCGTACGTGTGGGAACCGCGCGAAGGTGGAGGCGTTCAGGGAGCGGTGAGGCGGGGGCCGCGGTGTCGGCGGCCCGGTTCGTTGTTGGTCATTCAGCGATTTCGTGCGGCCGATGGTCGGGCCACAGGGTGCCGGCAATGAACAACCCGGCCGCCAGGAACGGCGCGCCGATCGCGAACAGGATCGCCGTGAGCGCCCACCGATCCCAGAACCGGTCGACGACCGCGCGCTCGGGCGTGACGGGGTCGTACAGCACGTCGACGATCTCGCCTTCGTACAGCCCGGGATTCGATGACGCCGAGCCTTGCGCGAACGTGACCTGGCGGCCGCTGTCGGTCTTGAACGCGATGCTCACCGAGTAGAGCGACGTGCGGGCGGGCGGCGAGTGGGCCGTTTCGGCGATCTCGACGACATGGCCGGTCGAGCGCGCGTAATGGCGGTCGATCTGCCACTGGCGCAGCCCGACAGCGCCGGCGCCGGCCAGGAAACCGGTGCCGATCGCGATCGGGATCAGCACGATCGCGATGTTCCAGCGGCGCCGCATCGCCTTGCGGTCGGCCGGTGCGGAAAACGCGTCGGCTTGCCGGGTGCGGCGCTCGTTCACGTACAGCAGGCTGCCGATCGCAAGCGACGCGAGCGCGAGCAGGGCGGGCGCCGCGACGGGAAACCAGCGTTGCGCGAAATCGTCGATCAGCGCGGGACGGTTCGGATGGTCGGGGTCGATCAGGACGTCGACGCTTTCGCCGATGTCGTAAGCCGGCACCATCGACGCGGTATTGCCGGCGACTTCGCGGCGCCGGCCGTCGTTCGCGAGATAGGCGACGATCGGGCGATATGCACGCATCGCGTCGCTGTCCTGCACGATGCGCACGACCGTGCCCGGCGCGCGGACCAGATGGCCGACCGCGCCGCCCGCGGTGACGGCGAGCGCGGCCGCGGCCACGAGCAGCGCAATGCCGAGCGCGAACGCGACGAGTGCGTCCTTACGCAGCATGACCGGCTTCGCTTCGTGCGTCGGGTGATGCATCCGGATGCGATCGGGTGGAGGGTGCGACTCGACGTGCGCACCGATATCGGCGTGACCATGGCCTCTGAATGGTCGCGTCTCGCTCACATGATTCCATGTTCGACGTCCCATGCTCTCTCAGTGCCGGCGGCGATACGGCGATCACCGTGCCGGTTGTGTGATATTTGTCGGACGATTCTAGCGGGAAAGCGCGGGAGCGGGGCATGTATGTATGCGCATGCCGTGCAGCGGGAGCGCCGTGCGGGCGCCCGGAAATGGAAAAAGCCCGGTTAGCTTTCGCTAACCGGGCTTCGGAATTCCTGGTGGGGCGTGAGTGACTCGAACACTCGACCTACGGATTAAGAGTCCGCTGCTCTACCAACTGAGCTAACGCCCCCAACAGAAGAAAGATTATGCACGGGTATTTCGGTCTTTGCAACACCTTTCTGCGAATTTCCCGAAAATATTTCGTCACCCCGACCGCGGCCGTCCGTGCGGCGGCGAGCGATCGCAGTTGGCGCGCTCCCGGTATGATGACGTCCACACCTGTTGCGCGGCGGTCGCGCAACGTTTTCTGGACATTCGAAGATGGACGAAAACGCAGTCCGCGAATTGCTGGATCGCCTGCTGGCCCCGTGGGTCCGCTCGCTCGGTCTGGTCCCCGTATCGATCGGCGACGACAGCGTGACGATGCGTCTGCCGTTTTCCGGCGAATTCCGTCATTCGGGCGGCATCATCTGCGGCCAGGTGTTCACGGCCGCCGCCGACACCGCGATGGTGGTCGCGATCTCCGTATCGCTCGGCGAATTCCGGCCGATGACGACCGTATCGCTGAACACGAACTTCATGCGTCCGGTGCGCAAGGGCGACGTGCTCGTCACCGCGCGCGTGCTGCGGATGGGCCGCAACCTGGTATTCGGCGAAGTCGAACTGTTCGACGAGGACGGCAAGATGGCCGTTCACGCGACGTCGACCTACGCGCTCGTCAGCTGAGCGGCGCGATGTTCGACCAGATCGTCTTCGCGGGAGGCGGCAATCGCTGCTGGTGGCAGGCCGGCTTCTGGGATGTCGCGCAGCCGGCGCTCGGTTTGCGCCCGCGCGTGATCGCCGGCATCTCGGCCGGCGCGGCGACCGCCTGCATGCTGTATACGCGCGACGCCGCGTGGGTGATGCGCTATTACGAGGAAGCACTGCGCCACAACCGCAAGAACGCGTACTGGGGCAACCTGTTCGGGCGCGAGCCCGTGTTTCCGCATTACCGGATCTACCGCCAGGCGCTGCTCGACATCTACGGCGAGCCGTTCGCGCAACTCGCCGACGCGCCGGAAATCCGCGTCGGCGTGTCGCACGTGCCGCGCTGGCTCGGCGCGCGCAGCGCGGTCGCCGCGGGCCTCGTCGCGTACAACATCGAAAAGTACGTGCGCAAGACGCTGCATCCGACGCTCGGGCGCACGCTCGGTTTCCGGCCCGAGTTCGTGCGCGCGCAGGCCTGCACGAGCGTCGACGAACTCGCCGACCTGATCCTGCAGTCGTCGTGCACGCCGCCGTTCACGCCGGTGCTGCGTCGCGGCGGCCGGCCGGTGCTCGATGGCGGCATGGTCGACAACGTGCCGGTCGGCGCGCTCGACCCGTCGCCGGGCGACGTGCTGGTGCTCGTCACGCGGCTGTATCCGCGCCCGCAGATGTTTACGGTCGCGCACGGCGAGCAGCGGCGGCTCTATGTACAGCCGTCGAGCAAGGTGCCGATTTCGAGCTGGGATTACACGAGTCCGTCGCAGATGCGGCATGCGTACGATCTCGGGCGGCGCGACGGCGAGCATTTCCTCACGCGCGTCGACGCGATGACAGGCGGCCGCGTGGCTGCCTGAAGGCGGGAAGGGAGAACCGGGCCGCGCGGCGGGCGCGGCCCGCGCCGGTCAGCGCACGCGGCGCGGCGTCAGCGCTTCCGGGTTGACCACGCTCGACATGTCGCCCTGGTCGAACGCGAGGATGTTCCGGAACGCCGCGCTGAAATAGAGCTCGTAGCTTTCGCGTTCGACGTAGCCGATATGCGGCGTGCAGATCACGTTTTCCATCCGCAGCAGGCTGTAGCCTTGCAGGATCGGCTCGCTTTCGAACACGTCGATCGCGACCATCCCCGGACGGTTGTGCGACAGCGCGTTCACGAGCGCGTTTTCCTCGAGCAGCTCCGCGCGGCTCGTGTTGACGAGCAGCGACGTCGGCTTCATCCGCATCAGGTCTTCCTGCTTGACGATCCCGCGCGTGTCGTCGTGCATGCGCAAGTGCAGCGACAGCACGTCGCTCTGCTCGAACAGCGCTTCGCGGCTTTCGGCGGCCGTGTAGCCGTCGGCGCGCGCGGCCTCGAGTGAATGCTCGCGGCCCCAGATCAGCACGTTCATTCCGAACGCCTTGCCATAGCCGGCGACCAGCCGGCCGATCTTGCCATAGCCCCAGATGCCGAGCGTCTGGCCGCGCAGCACCTGGCCCAGGCCGAAGTTCGGCGGCATGGCCGACGTCTTCAGGCCCGACTGCTGCCACGCACCCTGCTTCAGGTTCGCGACGTATTGCGGAATGCGGCGCTGGGCGGCCATCACGAGTGCCCAGGTCAGTTCGGCCGGCGCGACCGGCGAACCCGTGCCCTCGAGCACCGCGATGCCGCGGTCGGTACACGCTTCGAGGTCGATGTGGGTCGAGATACGGCCGGTCTGGCTGATCATGCGCAGGTTCGGCAGCTTGGCGAGCAGTTGCGACGAAATCGGCGTGCGCTCGCGAATCAGCACGAGCGCCTCGACTTCCGCGAGACGGCTCGCGAGCTGCCCCAGGCCGCGCACCGTGTTGTTGAAGACCTTCACGTCGTGCTCGGCGAGCATCTCGAAGCAGTTCAGCTTGCGGACGGCGTCCTGGTAGTCGTCGAGAATGGCAATTTTCATGATCAGCGGGAGTCGCGCGTTGAAAGCGGCGGCGGTGGCGGCGGCGCGCGTGTGGCGCACCCGTCCCGCCCGGCCGGGGCCGACATGATGCTACGTCGGTGTCCGTCATGGTGTCTTTTTAACAGGTTGTTACGCTCCGCCGCAATCGTGCCGGCCTGATGCGGCGCCGCTCCCGTGCCAGGAGGCGGGTTGCGCTGTTGTGTCGCACCAAATACGTCCTTTCTGATTCGCCCGTTTACCCGACGAGGTTCACCCAATTGTTGCTTCGATCAGAATAATTGGATCATCCGTTCGCGATGAGTGAGGATTTTTGACTATTTTTATCGTCAACGGCCACCTTGTTGAGCAACTCTGCATCATTTCCGCTGTCGTAGGAGAATTACGCATAGGCTTCAACTTTTTGAAGTTGTAACAGCGGCAGGAGTCGTTTATGGATCATTTGCAGTCGATGCGCGTGTTCGTCAAGGTTGCGGATCTCGGCAGTTTCGCGCGGGCCGCGAGTGCTATGGATATCTCCAACGCGGTCGCGACACGTCACGTCGCCGATCTGGAGGGCCGCCTCGGCACACGGTTGCTGAACCGCACCACCCGCAGCCTTTCGCTGACGGAGTCGGGCCAGGTCTATCTGGAGCGGGCGCGCCAGATTCTCGATGAGCTCGAGGATGTCGAACAGATGGTCGTCGCGCGCAATCACGAGCCGGTCGGCACGTTGCGCATCGTCGCGCCGGTCGTGTTCGGCCTGCATAACCTTGCGCCCGTCCTGCAGTCGTACACGGAGAATTTCCCGAAAGTCGTGCCGGATCTGACGCTGGTCGACCGCCAGGTCGATCTCGTCGAGGAAGGTTTCGACGTCGGCATCGTCGTCACGCGCCAGATGCGCAGCGCGAGCATCGTCACGCGGCGCCTGACCACGGGCTGCATGACCGTGTGCGCGACGCCGAGCTACCTGGAAAAGCATGGCGTGCCGACTCATCCGGAACAACTCGCCGAGCACCCGGCGCTGAGCCTGCCGACCGAATACTGGGGCGACGAGCGCGTGTTCACGGGGCCCGACGGCGAGGTGCGCGTGCGCCCGACCAACGTGATCGTCGCCAATAACACCGCGATGCTGCGTCAGTTCGCGCTGCTCGGGATGGGCGTCGCGATCCTGCCGAGCTACCTGATCGGCGGCGACATCGCGCGCGGCGCGCTGGTGCGGTTGCTGCCGGATTTCCGGCTGCCGCAGGTCGAGATCAACATCGCATACCCGAGCCGGCGCCATCTGCCCGCGAAGGTGCGCACGTTCATCGACCACCTCGTCGAATATTTCAGCCACGCGACCGACGCGGTGATTGGCGAACAGTGGGCCGCACAGAGTGCGATGCCGGCGCCGATCGGCGTCGAGATGCGTGCCGAGCAGCCCGAATCGACCGACCCGAACCTGCAGCCGCGCGTCGCGCGTTCGGCGCGCCCGCGCGTCGCGGTGCCGTCGCCGCTGTAACGGCGCGGCGGCCGCGCACTGACGCGGCCCCGGCGCCAAAAGAAAAAACGCGGATCGAGCGATCGATCCGCGTTTTTTATCGCCGTTTGACCGGCGTGCGATGCGCCGGGGAACTCCCCGGCGGCCGGGGCGTTACGAGCCCGTCTTGCGCGCCGTTGTCTTGCGGGCGGCGGTCTTGCGGGCTGGTGCCGGTTTCTCGTCGGCGCCTTCCGTCACGGTTTCAGCATCCTTCGTCGCCGATTTCGCCGTCTTCTTCGCGGCAGCCGCCTTCGGCTCCTTCTTTTCGAACTCGAAACCGATCTTGCCGTCCGGCTGCTTCACGAGGAACGCCTTGAAGTTGCGGCCCGTGCGCGACGACTTGAAGTTCGGCATCAGATCCGTTCGACCGTCGGCGAGCAGCTTGGCCATCTGATCGCGCGTGATTTCCTGCTGCAGGATCACCTTGCCCGAACGGAAGTCGCAGGTCTTCGGATTCGCGACCGAGTGCTCGCACACATAGCTCATCCCGTGTTCGAACACGCGGCCGTTGCATTTCGGGCACGCGCCGACCGGTTCCTGCTCGGAGAAGTCGGGCGCCTCGCCTTCCTCGCCGCCCTGGTCCTGGCCGAAGTCGAACTCGAGCTTGTAGTTCTTCGTTTCGTCGTCGAACGACAGCTTCAGGATCGCCGAGAACGGACGGCCCATCTTGCTGCGGAAACCGGACAGCGGACCGATGGTCTTCTGCTGCAGCAGTTCCTCGACTTCCGCGATCTCGAACTGCCGGCTGCCCGGAATCTTCGAGATCGAGAACTCGCACTTCGTGCACGCGAAGCGGCGGTAGTTTTCCTTCACCTGGCCGCCGCAGTTCGGGCACGGCGTCTCGAGCGTCGCGTAATCGCCGGGGATCGTGTCGGAATCGTATTCCTTCGCGCGCTTGACGATCTGCTGCGTCATGCGGGCGATTTCCTGCATGAACGCGTCGCGCCCGAGGTTGCCGCGCTCCATCTGCGACAGCTTGTATTCCCATTCACCGGTGAGTTCGGGCGCGGTCAGTTCCTTCACACCGAGCCCGCGCAACAGCGTCATCAGCTGGAATGCCTTCGCGGTCGGGATCAGCTCGCGGCCTTCACGGACGAGATATTTTTCGCCCAACAAGCCTTCGATGATCGCCGCGCGCGTGGCCGGCGTACCGAGGCCCTTCGCGGCCATCGCCTCGCGCAGCTCGTCGTCCTCCACGAGCTTGCCGGCGCCTTCCATCGCGGACAGCAGCGTCGCTTCCGAGTAGCGTGCGGGCGGCTTGGTGACGAGCGCGACGGCGGCGATCTCGTCCGTCTTCACCTTCTCGTCCTTCTGCACCGGCACGAGGTTCGCGTCCGCGCCTTCGGCGTCGCGGCCATACACCTGCAGCCAGCCCGGCTCGACGAGCACCTTGCCTTCGGTCTTGAAGTGATGGCCGGCGACTTCGGTGATCCGCGTCGTGACACGGAATTCGGCTGCCGGGAAGAACACCGCGAGGAAGCGCTTCACGACCATGTCGTACAGCTTCTGCTCAGGCTCGGACAGCGACTTCGGCGCCTGCAGCGTCGGGATGATGGCGAAGTGGTCGCTGATCTTCGAGTTGTCGAAGATGCGCTTGTTCGGCTTCACCCAGCCCTGGTCGAGCACCCGCTTCGCATGCGGCAGGTAGTTGTGACTCTCCTTGAGCATCTCGAGCGTGGACTGCACCGTCGAAATGTAGTCTTCCGGCAGCGCGCGCGCGTCGGTACGCGGGTACGTCAGCACCTTGTGCTTTTCATACAGCGCCTGCGCGAGGCCGAGCGTGTTCTTCGCGGAGAAGCCGAAGCGGCTGTTCGCCTCGCGCTGCAGGCTCGTCAGGTCGAACAGCAGCGGCGACAGCTGGGTCGACGGCTTCGATTCCTCGGAGACCGTGCCGACCTGGTCGCGGCATGCGGCGACGATGGTTTCGGCGGCCGGCAGGCTCCACAGGCGGGAATCGCGCCTTTCCGGATCGAACTCGTCCCGCTTGAATTTCGGGTCGTACCACTTGCCTTCGTAGAAGCCGCTCGCGCATGCGAACGCGGCCTTCACTTCCCAGTAGTCGCGCGGGACGAAGCGGCGGATTTTCTCTTCACGTTCGACGACGATCGACAGCGTTGGCGTCTGAACGCGACCGACGGTCGTCAGGAAGAAGCCGCCACCCTTGCTATTGAACGCAGTCATCGCGCGGGTGCCGTTGATCCCGACGAGCCAGTCGGCTTCGGAACGGCAGCGGGCGGCGTCGGCGAGCGGCTGCATGTCGGTGTCGCTGCGCAGGTGCGCGAAACCGTCGCGAATCGCCTGCGGCGTCATCGACTGCAGCCACAGGCGCTGGACCGGCTGCTTCGCCTTCGCGTGCTGGACGATCAGGCGGAAAATCAGTTCGCCCTCGCGCCCCGCGTCACATGCGTTGATCAGGCGGTCGACGTCCTTGCGCTTCATCAGCTTGGTAAGGACCTTCAGGCGCGATTCGCTTTTTGCGATCGGATTGAGGTCGAAATGCGGGGGGATGACGGGCAGATGAGCGAAGCTCCATTTGCCGCGCTTGACCTCGTACTCTTCCGGGGCGGCGATTTCCAGCAGGTGGCCGACCGCGGACGAAAGGACGAATTCGTCGCTTTCGAAGTATTCGTCATGCTTGGTAAAGCCGCCCAAAGCGCGCGCGATGTCGTTCGCGACAGAAGGCTTTTCCGCAATGATCAGAGCTTTGGACATGACAGGTGTGTGTTGGTAGACCGGGTTCGCCGGCGTGGGTCCCTTTTACGACGGCTTTATAGCACACGCCGCGGCGACGGCGGCGCGGCGTGTAAAAAGCGGCTCATCATAGAGGGGGCCCGCAATGGCGGCAAGCGCCCGGCCTGGCGGCACGCGCAAGGTCGCGCGACGCCGCCTGGCCGGTGCGCGGTTTACGCCTCGACGTTCAGGATATTGCGCAATTTCGGTGCGTGCGGCGCGCCGGGTACCGCGCTCAGGTCGGACAGCATCCGTTCGACGATCGCCGCGTGCGGCAGCACCGTGCCGAAGAAGCGCGCGGTGTTCGCGTCCTCGATCAGGATCGTCGGGAAATTCTCCACGTCGAGATCGTCGAGCCGGTCGGCGTGGGTTTCGATGTCGATCCACGCGAAGCAGGCGTCGGGATGGGCGTCGGCGAGCTGGTCGAAGGCCGTCTGGTAGTCGCGGCAGGTGCCGCACCACTCGGCGCACAGGCAGGCGACCAGCAGCGTGTCGGGATCGGCGAGGCGCTCGGCGATCCGATCGGCATCGGTGTCGAGATTCAGCGCGGGCATGGAATTCCTTGGGTAACGTCGGCGGCACGGCCGCCCCTATTCGGGGGAATGTAGCACGCCGCACGGGGGCGGGGTGGGGGGCGCGTCAAGCCGTGCGAAGCGTCCGCCGGCCACGCTCGCGACGCGGCCAGCCAGTTCGAGCGCGAGTAGCGCGCTATGCAGCACGTCGTCGGACAGGCCGCTGTGCTCGGCGAGCCACTCGTAGGTCACGGGGCCGTATCCCAGTGCGGCCAGCACGGATCGTTCGGCGGGGGTGTCGGGTGGTACGCCTTCGCTTGCGACGGACGTGGTGGCCGCCACGGCGGAGCCGGCCTTCGCGGCAGGCTCGCCCATGCGTTGCTCTGCGGTGCCGGCTGCGTCGGCGTTATCGGGGCTCGATCCCGAATGCTGGGCGATGTGAGCAGCCGCTTCGCCCAGCCCGTATTCCTCGAGCACGTCGAGCGGCGCAGCGGTGAGCTTCGCGCCGTCGCGGATCAGCGCGTGGCAGCCCTGCGCGAGCGGCGCGTGGATCGAGCCCGGCATCGCGAACACGTCGCGGCCGAGCTCGTTCGCGAGCCGCGCGGTGATCAGCGAGCCGGAGCGCGGCGCGGCTTCGACGACGAGCGCGCCCACGGCGAGTGCGGCGATCAGCCGGTTGCGCTGCGGGAAATGCGACGCCCGCGCGGGCGTGCCGAGCGGCCATTCGGACACGAGCGCGCCGCGCGCGGCGATCTCGTGCGCGAGCGTGCGGTGCCGCGCCGGATAGACGAGGTCGGCGCCCGTCGCGATCACCGCGATCGTGCTGGCGCGGCCGGCGAGCCCGCCGCGATGCGCGGCGCCGTCGATGCCGAGCGCGAGGCCCGAGACGATCGCGAGCCCCGCATCGGACAGCGCATGCGCGAAGCGCGTTGCGTCGGCGAGCCCTTGCGGCGTCGCGTGGCGGCTGCCGACGACGGCGAGCCCCCGTGCGTGCAGCAGGTCGAGCCTGCCCTTTACATATAGCAGCGGCGGCGGATCGTGCAGGTCGCGCAGCCGCGGCGGATAGACCGGATCGTTGAGCGTGACGATCGCGTTGCCCGGTGCATCGAGCCACGCGAGCGCGGCATCGGTGCGCGCGTCGAGGTCGTGCTGCTCGCTGGCGCGCACCGCCCGCGCGGCGGCTGCGCTGCTCTCCGCGCAGATGGCCTCGTCGGATGCGCGCAGCAGCGCGGCCGGCGAGCCGAATGCGTCGAGCAGCGCGTGCAGCACGGCAGGCGGGAGGCCCGGCGCATGCGCGAGCTGCAGCCACGCGCGCAGCGCGGAAGGGGTCAGCGCTTGCGGGGACATGAGGTTCCCCTCGAATGCGACGGCCAGCGAACGGCGTGGCGCCATGATAAAATTTTCATCATCCGAAATACTTGACAGGGCCGCGCGCCATCGGCGTCCGGCCATTTGCAGGAGGCATGACCTGCGGCATTGATATGCCGCGCGTCCGCCTCATCTTCATTGCATCCCGGCAGTGGCGCCAGCCGGCCGGATGGCCGATGCGGCCCGCCGCTCCACCGAATACCGAACACCATGGCATTGCTGAACATTCTTCATTACCCCGACAAGCGGCTGCACAAGGTCGCCAAGCCCGTCGCCAAGGTCGACGACCGGATTCGCAAGCTTGTCGCCGACATGGCCGAAACCATGTACGCGGCGCCGGGCATCGGCCTCGCGGCGACGCAGGTCGACGTGCACGAGCGCGTGATCGTGATCGACATCTCCGAGGAGAAGAACGAGCTGCGCGCGTTCATCAATCCCGAGATCATCTGGTCGAGCGACGAGAAGCAGATCTACGAGGAGGGTTGCCTGTCGGTGCCCGGGATCTACGACGAGGTCGAGCGTCCCGATCACGTGCGCGTGCGTGCGCTCAACGAGCAGGGCGAGACCTTCGAGCTCGACTGCGAGGGCCTGCTGGCCGTGTGCGTGCAGCACGAGATGGATCACCTGATGGGACGCGTGTTCGTCGAATACCTGTCGCCGCTGAAGCAGACGCGCATCAAGACGAAGATGAAGAAACTCGAACGCGCGATGTGACGCGTATTCGCCAAGCCCGCTCCCGAACGCTTTATGACCCATACGTTGCGCGTGATTTTTGCCGGCACGCCGGAATTCGCCGCGGCCGCACTCGCCGCGATCCACGAGGCCGGTTTTCCGGTGCCGCTCGTGCTCACCCAGCCCGATCGCCCTGCCGGGCGCGGGATGAAACTGCAGGCGAGCGCCGTGAAGCGCTATGCCGTCGAGCACGGGATGCCCGTCGCGCAGCCGCCGTCGCTGCGCCGCGCGGGCAAGTACCCGGCGGAGGCGGCCGACGCGATCGAGCTGCTGCGCACGACCCCGCACGACGTGATGGTGGTCGCCGCGTACGGCCTGCTGCTGCCGCAGGAGGTGCTCGACATTCCGCGCGCCGGCTGCATCAACATCCATGCGTCGCTGCTGCCGCGCTGGCGCGGCGCCGCGCCGATCCACCGCGCGATCGAGGCCGGTGACGCCGAGACGGGCGTCACGCTGATGCAGATGGACGTCGGCCTCGACACCGGCGCGATGATCGACGAAGCGCGCGTCGCGATCGCGCCCGACGATACGACCGCCACCCTGCACGACCGGCTGGCCGCCGACGGCGCGCGGCTGATCGTCGACGCGCTGGTGCGGCTCGAGCGCGACGGCGCGCTGCCTGCCACCCCGCAGCCGGCCGACGGCGTGACCTATGCGGAAAAGATCGGCAAGCACGAGGCGGCGCTCGACTGGCGCCAGCCGGCCGACGTGCTCGCGCGCCAGGTGCGCGCGTTCGACCCGTTCCCGGGCGGCGTCGCGACGCTCGACGGCGCGGCCATCAAGCTTTGGGCGGCCGAGCCCGTGGCGGCGCGCGGCGACGCGGTGCCCGGCACGATCGTCGACGCGGCGCCCGAAGGCGTGATCGTCGCGTGCGGCAGCGGTGCGCTGCGCGTCACGCAACTGCAGAAGCCGGGCGGCAAGCGGTTGCCCGCGCGCGAATTCCTGGCCGGCTCGCCGCTCGCCGCAGGCCAGCGCTTCGCGTTGCCCGACGGGGCCTGAGCGTTATTCGACCTGACCTGCCGGCCGCGCGCAATCGGCCGAACGGCCGAGTCGCACGGCGCCGCAGGCGCGCGTAGAATTTCCCTGCGCTGTCCGGTTTCGAGGTCTTCATGCTTGGCATCACCCATTTCGGCTTCTTCGTGTTCGCGGTGTTCCTGCTGAACATCACGCCTGGCCCCGACACGGCCTACATCGTCGGCCGCAGCGTCGCCCAGGGGCGCGGCGCGGGGCTGATGTCGGCGTTCGGCATTTCGGCCGGCTGCTGCGTTCACGCGCTCGCATGCGCATTCGGCCTGACCGCGTTGCTGGCGGCATCGGCCACCGCGTTCACGGTGATCAAGCTGGTCGGCGCCGCCTACCTGATCTACCTCGGCGTGCGGATGATCGTCGCGCGGCAGGCCGCCGAGCCGTCGGGCGCCGCAGCCGCGCAGGGCACGGCCGCAAAGCCGCTGCGCCAGCTGTTCATGCAGGGTTTCTGGACCAACGTGCTGAATCCGAAGGTCGTGCTGTTCTTCGTGTCGTTCTTCCCGCAGTTCGTGTCGGCCGACAGTCCACACAAGGCTTGGGCATTCCTGACCCTCGGCGCGGTATTCGTCGCGATGAGCACGGTGTGGACCAGCCTCGTCGCGTGGGTCGCGGGCAGCGTCACGCAGCGCTTTTCCGGCAAGCCGGGCGTCAAGAAGTGGCTCGACCGTACGGTGGGCAGCGCTTTCGTCGGGCTGGGCCTTCGTCTTGCAACATCGCAACGCTGAGATTGAATTTTTCGCGCAAGACCTTATCTAACAAATCGCTTACAATTTTCCACCGCGCCCTGTGATGCGGCGGGTCCCCTGACGGATAAGGAGTGGGTATGTTCAATTGGGTCAAAACGGCGATGCTGATGGCCGGGATCACGGCCCTGTTCATCGTGATCGGCGGCATGATCGGCGGCACCCGCGGCATGACGATCGCGCTGCTGTTCGCGCTCGCCATGAATTTCTTCTCGTACTGGTTCTCCGACAAGATGGTGCTGCGCATGTACAACGCGCAGGAAGTCGACGAGAACACGGCGCCGCAGTTCTACCGGATGGTGCGCGAGCTTGCCACGCGCGCGAACCTGCCGATGCCGCGCGTCTACCTGATCAACGAGGACGCGCCGAACGCGTTCGCCACGGGCCGCAACCCGGAGCACGCGGCGGTCGCCGCGACGACGGGCATCCTGCGCGTGCTGTCCGAGCGCGAGATGCGCGGCGTGATGGCGCACGAGCTCGCGCACGTGAAGCACCGCGACATCCTGATCTCGACGATCACCGCGACGATGGCGGGCGCGATTTCTGCGCTGGCCAACTTCGCTATGTTCTTCGGCGGCCGCGATGAAAACGGCCGTCCGGCCAACCCGATCGCGGGGATTGCGGTCGCGCTGCTCGCGCCGATCGCCGGCGCGCTGATCCAGATGGCGATCTCGCGGGCGCGCGAATTCGAGGCCGATCGCGGCGGCGCGCAGATCTCCGGCG
Source organism: Burkholderia sp. KBS0801 (assembly GCF_005937855.2). NCBI lineage: Bacteria > Pseudomonadati > Pseudomonadota > Betaproteobacteria > Burkholderiales > Burkholderiaceae > Burkholderia > Burkholderia sp. KBS0801. Next base: position 3,488,072 of record NZ_CP042177.1, on the reverse strand, counting down.
ATCCGCAGTCGCTCGCCACCGCGCTCGACAAGATCCATCGCTATGCGGCGGGCATCCCGTTCCAGGCGGCCGAAGCGCATCCGGCCACCGCGCAGATGATGATCATGAACCCGCTGCACGGCGGCGGCCTGCAGAACCTGTTCTCCACGCACCCTGCGACCGAGGAGCGCATCGCGCGTCTGATGGAGATGGCGCGCACCGGCCGCTTCGACTAACTCGCGTCGCATTTGCACCTCGCCCCGCACGCCTCGCGCTGCGGGGCGTTTCATTTGTGCGTCCCGTAAAGGGGCCGCATGGCCTCACGCTACAATGCGCGGTTTGGAATCGCGGCGGCCGCGCACGGCCGCAGGGTTCCCGCCGCTCGCGGCGCCCGTTTGCCGATTTTGCTCCGATGACACGAACCCGTTCCTCCGCTCCGTCTTCCTCCGGCCGCCCCGCGCGCCTGTCCGCGCTGCGTCTCGCGCCCGATTCGCTGGGCTTCGCGCTCGACGCGGCCGCGCAGGCAGTCGATGCGGTGCGGCGCGGTACCGCGCTGCCGGCGGCACTGGCCGCGGTGTTCGCGCAGATGCCGGCCGATGCGCAGGCGCTGGCGCGCGGCGCGACGCAGGACGTCGCTTACCGGACGATGCGGCGCCTCGGCAGCGCGGACTGGCTGATCGGCCGGCTCGTTGGCAAGGCGCCGCCCGCGCACGTGCAGGCGGTACTCGCCGCCGCGCTTGCGCTGCTGCTCGATCCGGAGGAGACGGCCGCGTATCCGGCGTTTACGATCGTCGACCAGGCCGTGACCGTGATCGGCGCGCGGCGCGAATTCGCGTTCGCGAAGGGGCTGGTGAACGCGGTGCTGCGCCGTTTCCAGCGTGAGCGCGACGCGCTCGTCGCGGCGCTGCAGGACGATCCGGTCGCTCGCTGGAACTACCGTCCGTGGTGGATCGATGCGGTGAAGCGCGCATGGCCGGACACATGGCAGGCGATCCTCGCGGCCGGCGAGCGCCAGGGGCCGCTGACGCTGCGCGTGAACGCGCGCCGCGCGAGCGTCGACGCGTATCTCGACACGCTGCGCGCGAACGGGATCGACGCGACCGCGATCGGCCGCCATGCGGTGCGGCTCGCATCGGCGCTGCCGGTCAATCGCATTCCGGGCTTCGCGGACGGCGTCGTGTCGGTGCAGGATGCCGGCGCGCAGCTCGCCGCCGAATGGCTCGGCGCGCGTGACGGCATGCGCGTGCTCGATGCATGTGCGGCACCGGGCGGCAAGACCGGCCATATCCTCGAGCTGGCCGGCGCTGAGGTCGTTGCGCTCGAAAGCGACGCGACCCGCGCGGCGCGCATCGGCGAGAACCTCGCGCGCCTGTCGCTCGCGGCGGACGTGTGCGTCGGCGATGCCGGCGCGCCGGATGCGTGGTACGACGGCCGGCCGTTCGATCGCATCCTCGCCGACGTGCCGTGCTCGGCGTCGGGCATCGTGCGCCGTCATCCGGACATCCGCTGGCTGCGCCGCGAAGCCGACATCGCGGCACTCGTCGCGGAACAGCGTCGCATCCTGACGGCGTTGTGGCCGCTCGTGAAGCCGGGCGGCGAACTGCTCTACGTGACCTGTTCGATCTTCCCCGAGGAGGGCGAATTGCAGGCCCGCTGGTTTGAAGCGGCCTGTGAAGATGCGGTACGATTGGACGCGCCCGGCCAACTGCTGCCGGGCGGCGTGCCCGCCGGAGCGGCCGGCGCACTCGACCAGAACACCGATCACGACGGATTTTTCTACGCGCGGTTTCAGAAACGGTGACGATCAAACACCTTTTTCCACTTCGGCTTGCGGCCGTCCTGCTGGTCGCATTGGCGCTGTGCCTGACTGTCGTTCGGCCGGCGCGCGCCGCCGAGTCGATCGCCGTGCAGCGCGCATCGCTGCAGGCTGACGGAAGCGGCTGGAGCCTCGATGCCCGCTTCGATTTCGAGCTGAACCCGAACCTCGAGGATGCCGTCAACAAAGGCATCCCGCTCTACTTCACGACCGACTTCGAACTGAGCCGCGCGCGCTGGTACTGGTTCGACGAGCAGCCGGTGTCGGTGTCGCAGACGATCCGCCTGTCGTTCCAGCCGCTCACGCGCGAGTACCGCGTGTCGACGGGCGGGCTGCAACTCGGCTTCCCGTCGCTGAAAGACGCGCTCGCGGTCGTCCGCCACATCACGTCGTGGCACGTGATCGATCGCAACCAGGTGCGGGCCGGCGAAACCTACATGGCCTCGGTGCGCATGCAGCTCGATACGGCGCTGATGCCGAAGCCGTTCCAGGTCGACGCGGTGAACAACCGCGACTGGACGCTCGGCTCGGACTGGAAGCGCTTCAACTTCACGGTGACCGAACGTGCTAAATAAAGTGCGCCGCGCGGCCAGCGGGAAGAGCCTCCTCGTTCGCGTGATCGTAGCGACCGTCGCGCTCACCGCGCTGCTGCTGCTCGTGCTGCTCGCGGCCGCGAGTGCGAACACCGAGTTCTTCGATCGCTACTACTCGTGGCTGTACGCGATGAACATCATCGTCGCGCTCGTGTTCCTGCTGGTGGTGCTCGGGCTGATCGGGATGATCGTCGTGCGCCTGAGGAAGGGCAAGTTCGGCACGCGGCTGCTCGCGAAGCTCGCGGTGTTCTTCGCGCTCGTCGGCGTGGTGCCGGGCGGGATCATCTACATCGTGTCGTACCAGTTCGTGTCGCGCAGCATCGAGTCGTGGTTCGACGTGAACGTCGAGACCGCGCTGACGGCCGGCCTGAACCTCGGCCGCGGGATGCTCGACGCGTCGCTGTCCGACCTGCAGACGAAGGCGCGCCTGATGTCCGACCAGCTCGCGAGCGTCGATGCGAACACCAACGGCACGACGCTCACGCTCTTGCGCCTGCGCGACCAGTTCGGCGTGCAGGACGCGACGATCGTCGAGCCGAGCCGCGGCGGCTCGGGTGCGGCGCCCGACCTGCACATCGTTGCGCAGGCATCGGGCAATTTCGCCGTGCTGATTCCGGACGACCTGCCCACGCCGCTGATGCTGAGCCAGGCGCGCGAACATGGCGCCTACGCGGCGATCGAGGGCGAAGTCGACGGCGACCCGCGCGCGCACGGCGCGAAGGGCGCGTTGCGGCTGCGCGTCGTGCGGCCGATCCCCGACGCGACGACGTCGCTGCTGCAGCCGGCGGAGCGCTTCCTGCAGCTCACGCAGCCGGTGCCGCCCACGCTCGCGCACAACGCCGACGCGGTGCAGCGCGCGTATCGCGAGTACCAGGAAAAAGCGCTCGGCCGCACCGGGCTGCGCAAGATGTATATCGGCACGCTGACGCTCGCGCTGTTCCTCGCGACTTTCATCGCGATGATGCTCGCGCTCGCGCTCGGCCAGCAGCTCGCGCGGCCGCTGTTCCTGCTCGCGCAGGGCACGAAGGAGATCACCGAAGGCGACTACACGCCGAAACGCGAGATCAAGTCGCGCGACGAGCTCGGCTTCCTCACGCAGTCGTTCAACGCGATGACGCGTCAGCTGTCCGAGGCGCGGCTCGCGGTCGAGAAGAACCGGATCGCGCTCGAGCACTCGAAAACATATCTCGAAAGCATCCTCGCGAACCTGACCGCCGGCGTGTTCGTGCTCGACCGCCAGTTCCGGCTGACGACGGCCAACCGCGGCGCCGAGCGGATCTTCCGGCAGCCGTTCGGCGCGATGATCGGCACGGCGCTCGACCGGATCGACGTCGTCGCGGAATTCGGCGCGATGGTGCGCAAGGCATTCGCCGATCGCGAGGCGGCTTCCGACGGCGCCAGCGGCGATCGCGGCCACTGGCAGCAGCAGTTCGCGGTCGAAGTGCCGGGCGAAGCCGATCCGCTGACCTTGCTCGTGCGCGGCACGCGCCTCGTGTCGACGGTGGAGGGGGAGGCCGACGATCCGCAGACGTCCGGCTACGTGGTCGTGTTCGACGACATCTCCGACGTGATTTCCGCGCAGCGTTCCGTTGCATGGGGCGAGGTCGCGCGGCGGCTCGCGCATGAGATCAAGAACCCGCTGACGCCGATCCAGCTGTCGGCCGAGCGGCTGCAGATGAAGCTGTCCGACAAGCTCGCGCCGCCCGATGCGGACGTGCTCAAGCGCGGCGCGACGATGATCGTCAATCAGGTGGCCGCGATGAAGCGGATGGTGGACGACTTCCGCGAATATGCGCGCACGCCGCCGGCGGTGCTCGGCAACCTGCAGTTGAACGAACTGGCGAGCGAGGTGCTCGGGCTGTATGGTGTCGGCGAAGGCAAGAGCGCGATCGTCGCCGAACTCGCGCCGTCGCTGCCGGTGATTCGCGGCGACGCGACGCAATTGCGCCAGGTGATTCACAACCTGCTGCAGAATGCGCAGGATTCGGTTGCGGAAGTCGCGCATCCGCGTGTGTTGATCGAAACCAAGACAGTAGAATATGGCGATCCCGACGCCGAGGGCAAAACGCGCGTCGCGGTACGTCTTACCGTGTCCGACAACGGGCCCGGTTTTCCGGCACGCATCCTGACCCGTGCGTTCGAGCCTTACGTGACGACGAAGGCGAAGGGCACGGGGCTCGGATTGGCCATGGTCAAGAAAATCGTCGACGAGCACGGCGCGCGGATCGATCTGCGCAATCGCATGCACGGCGAGACCGTCGAGGGTGCGCAGGTGTCGATCCTGTTCCTGCAGATGGCGAGCGATACGCCAGGCGCCGAACCCGGCGCGCAGGTCGGGACGGCCCCCGCTAAGACAAAAGCAAGTGTGCAGACAAAGGCAGCGTAAATGGCAACCATCCTGGTGGTAGATGATGAAATGGGCATCCGGGAATTGCTCTCGGAAATCCTCAGCGATGAAGGACATGTCGTCGAGGCGGCGGAGAACGCGCAGGCCGCGCGGGAATACCGTCTGAATCAGGCGCCCGATCTCGTGCTGCTCGATATCTGGATGCCCGATACCGACGGCGTCACGCTGCTCAAGGAATGGGCGGCGCAGGGCCTGTTGACGATGCCCGTGATCATGATGTCCGGGCACGCGACGATCGACACGGCCGTCGAGGCAACGAAGATCGGCGCGCTCGATTTCCTCGAGAAGCCGATCGCGCTGCAGAAGCTGCTGAAGTCGGTCGAGCACGGTCTCGTGCGCGGCGCGGCGCCGGTGTCCGTCAACGCGGCGGCGAAGGCCGGCGTCGGCCAGGCTTCGGGCCCGGCGGCGGTCGCGTCCGCGGCCGCGCTGCCGACGCTCGGCGACGACATGGCCGCGGCCCTGGGCCTCGCGGGCCAGACGGCCGCGATTCCGTTCGACATCCCGTTGCGCGAAGCGCGCGATGCGTTCGAGCGCGCGTACTTCGAATATCACCTCGCGCGCGAGAACGGCAGCATGACGCGCGTCGCGGAGAAGACGGGCCTCGAGCGCACGCACCTGTATCGCAAGCTCAAGCAGCTGGGCGTCGAGCTCGGCAAGAAGCCGTCGGAAGGCGCCGCGTAAAATATTTTGCGAAAACTACTTGCGCAAAGTAACAGGGCTGGATATACTTTGCCTTCTTCGTTGGCCCGGTAGCTCAGTTGGTAGAGCAGCGGATTGAAAATCCGCGTGTCGATGGTTCGATTCCGTCCCAGGCCACCAGCAGTTCCAACCCCAAGAATCGGAAGGTTCTTGGGGTTTTTCGTTTGTGGTGGGTTTGCGCGGCATCGGTGGTGCGGCCGGCAGTATTCGCCGGAGCGTGATAAAATCCGTGCCCGCTCAATGACTTAGCGCATCGCTTCATGCGCACGGCAGCGCTGCCCGCAGGCGCCGCCGTGACGCGCGGCACCGATGCCGCGCGATGGGCGGTATAAGCGCTCCGCCGCATTCGCGCCCAACCGCGCTGCCTATACTGGTCGAGCCGGCGCGCGTCGGCACGTGTCGGGCCGCCCGGCGGCAGCCGGCCCCGGGGCGCAGCGCGACGCGAGCCTATACATTCACGGAGTATCACGGTGATTCGGACAGACGCTAAAGACGGCGCGCTCGTGCTGTTTTCCGGCGGGCAGGACTCGGCCACGTGCGTGGCCTGGGCCCTGGAACGCTATCAGACGGTCGAGACGCTCGGCTTCGATTACGGCCAGCGCCACCGCGTCGAACTCGAATGTCGCGAAGGCGTGCGCGACGCGCTGAAGCATCGGTTTCCCGCCTGGGCCGGCCGCCTCGGCGACGATCACATGATCGACCTGTCGGTGCTCGGCGCGATCAGCGATACCGCGATGACGCGCACGATCGAGATCGAGACCACCGCGAATGGCTTGCCGAACACGTTCGTGCCGGGCCGCAACCTGCTGTTCATGACGATCGCGGCCGCGATTGCCTATCGCCGCGGGCTGCGCGTGCTGGTCGGCGGGATGTGCGAGACCGATTTCTCGGGCTACCCGGACTGCCGCGACGACACGATGAAGGCGCTGCAGGTCGCGCTGAACCTCGGGATGGACACGCGCATCGTGCTCGAGACGCCGCTGATGTGGCTCGACAAGGCGCAGACCTGGCAGCTCGCCGAACTACTCGGCGGCGACGCGCTCGTCGAGCTGATCCGCGTCGAGACGCACACGTGCTACGTGGGCGAGCGCGCGGAACTGCACGACTGGGGCTTCGGCTGCGGCGAATGTCCGGCCTGCAAGCTGCGCAAGCGCGGCTACGAGGCCTACCTGAAGGGCGAGCGGGTGACCGAAGCGCCGCTGTGACGCGGTGCGCCGGCGGCGCTTGATGAATAACGGATTCTGATCGACAACGGGCGGCGCGAGCCGGACGAAGCACGATGACTTACGCGGTCAAGGAAATTTTCTACACGTTGCAGGGCGAGGGCGCGAACGCGGGCCGTCCGGCCGTGTTCTGCCGGTTCGCCGGCTGCAATTTGTGGTCGGGCCGCGAAGAGGATCGTGCGGAGGCCGTGTGCCGCTTCTGCGATACGGACTTCGTCGGCACCGACGGCGAGAACGGCGGCAAGTTCAAGGACGCCGAAGCACTCGTCGCGACGATCGCCGGCCTCTGGCCGGACGGCGAAGCGCATCGCTTCGTCGTCTGCACGGGCGGCGAGCCGATGCTGCAGCTCGACCAGCCGCTCGTCGACGCGCTGCACGCGGCCGGCTTCGAGATCGCGATCGAGACCAACGGCTCGCTGCCGGTGCTCGAATCGATCGACTGGATCTGCGTGAGCCCGAAGGCCGACGCGCCGCTCGTCGTCACGAAGGGCAACGAACTGAAGGTCGTGATCCCGCAGGACAACCAGCGGCTTGCCGACTACGCGAAGCTCGATTTCGAGTATTTTCTCGTGCAGCCGATGGACGGCCCGTCGCGCGATCTCAACACGAAGCTCGCGATCGACTGGTGCAAGCGGCATCCGCAGTGGCGGCTGTCGATGCAGACCCACAAATACCTGAACATTCCCTGAGCCACGGCCTTTGACATCGTGCTGATTACTCGAAAACTCGAATTCGACGCGGGCCACCGCATTCCCGATCACCGCAGCCAGTGCCGGAACCTGCACGGCCATCGCTACGTGCTCGAAGTCACGCTGCGCGGCGATCTCGTCGATACCGAGGGGGCGCCGGACCGCGGCATGGTGATGGATTTCGCCGACGTGAAGGCGCTCGCGGTCGAGCACCTCGTCAACAAGTGGGATCACGCGTTCCTGGTCTACGCGCGCGACGAAGTCGTGCGCTCGTTCCTCGAGCAGATGGCCGACCACAAGACGGTCGTGCTCGACCGGATCCCGACGGTCGAGAACCTCGCGGCGATCGCGTTCGACATCCTCGCGAACGTGTACGACGCGCACTACGGCGTGAACCTGCGGCTGGAGCGCGTGCGCCTGTACGAAACGCCGAACTGCTGGGCCGACGTCGAGCGCGATCCCGCCCGCTGACGCGGCATTACCCGCCCGAGCGTGCGCTCGGCGGCCGGCCGCCGGTCACCCAGCAGGTCACCTGAAGCCGGTCGCGCGCCACGGTGCCCGATCGCGCCCGCTGCGCCTGTCTCCCCACATTTCGCCCGACGGCGCGCTATGATCGTTGCGTGGCGCAGCCTGCGCGCCCGCGATCGGGCTGCTGCCGTCCGGCCGTCCCCCGTTGCCTGTTCCGTTCGATTGCCTGTCCGTCAGGAGGCCGTATCGATGAGCACGCTCACCAATTCCCTCAAACAACGTCTGCACGACGGCGACGAGCCGCTGTACGGCCTGTGGCTGTCGCTCGGCTGCGATTCGGCGGCTGAAGCGCTCGCGCACGCCGGCTACGACTGGCTCTGCATCGACATGGAGCACGCGCCGAACGACAGCCGGGACGTCGCGTCGCAACTGCGCGCGCTGGCCGCCGCGCACCTGCCGAGCGAGCCTGTCGTGCGCGTGCCGGGGCGCGAGCCGTGGCTCGTGAAGCGCGCGCTCGACGCCGGCGCGCGCACGCTGATGTTCCCGTGCATCGAGACGGCCGACGAGGCCGCGCACGCGGTGCGGCTCACGCGCTTTCCGTCGCCGGATGCCCCGGACGGGCTGCGCGGCGTGGCCGGCATGGTGCGCGCGGCGGCGTTCGGCATGCGCCGCGATTACCTGCAGACGGCGAACGCCCAGATCGCGGTGATCGTGCAGATCGAATCGGCGCGCGGCATCGACGAAGTCGAACGGATCGCCGCGACGCCGGGCGTCGACTGCCTGTATGTCGGCCCGGCCGATCTGGCGGCGAGCCTCGGGCATCTCGGCGACAGCCGCCACCCGGATGTCGAGACCGCGATGGCACGCGTGCTCGCGGCCGGCAAGCAGGCCGGCGTCGCGGTCGGCATCTTCGCGAGCGATACGGCCATCGCGCGCCAGTATCGCGAGGCCGGCTACCGGATGATCACGCTGTCGGCCGACGTGACCTGGCTGCTGCGCGCGACGCGCCAGGCGCTGCAGGAGGTGCGGTCATGAACGACGACGACGGCGCGGGGACGAGACGCGCGCGGCGCACGACCGGTGTACGTGGGCGGATCGGCGCGATGCTCGGGCTGTGGGTCGTGAGCATCGCGGCGTCGGCGCAGAATGCGCCGCACGCGAAACCGGATCCGGCACACGAGACGCAAGCGGCGGTGGCCGCCTACAACGCCGGCGACTATCGCGCGGCGCTGGTGCAGTTCCACGACGCAGCCGAACGCGGCGACCGGCTCGCGCAGTTCAACTACGCGATGATGCTGCTCACCGGCGTCGGCGTGACCGCGAAGGTCGACGAAGGGCTGCGCTGGCTGAAGCGGGCGGCCGACGCGAACATGTCTCATGCGCAGTACGTGTACGGACGGATGTTCGACGACGGCGAATTCGTCGCGCGCAATCCGGCCGAAGCGCACCGCTGGTTCCTGCGCGCGGCGAAGCAGGGGCACGTGCAGGCCGCGCTGTCGCTCGCGAACCAGTTCCTCGACGGGCGCGGCACGCCGCGCGACAACCGGCAGGCGTTCGCGTGGTACAAGCAGGCGGCCGACGCGGGCGAGCCGACCGCGCAGTACGTGACCGCGTCGTTCTACGAGCGCGGCGGCGACGGCGTCACGCAGAACCTGAACATCGCGCGCGCGTACTATGCGGCCGCGGCCGCGCAGGGCGACGAGACGGCCGAGCTGAAATTCAAGGAGCTGAGCGCGCGACTGAAGACGCAGGAGCCGGCATCGGGCGCCGGTGCGGACCACACGAGCCCGCGCGCGACGCCGCAATGACGGCGGCCGGCTGAATTCGGCCTGCCCAACGAAAAAACGGCGCCCGCGGCGCCGTTTTCCTTTGCTGCGACTGCTTGCAGCCGCGTGCCGCGCCGCAGCGTCAGCTCTTCATCAGCCGCCGCTGTCGCCCGACGCTCATGATCATCCCGATCGCGACGCCGAGCGTTGCCAGCGCGGTGCCGCCATAGCTCATGAACGGCAACGGCACGCCGACGACGGGCAGCACGCCGCTCACCATCCCGATGTTGACGAACGCGTAGACGAAGAACGCGAGCGTCAGCGAGCCCGCGAGCAGCCGGCCGAACAGCGTCGCGCCCTGCGCGGCGATGTAGAGCCCGCGCGCGATCAGCGCCATGTACAGCGTCAGCAGCACGAGGCCGCCGGCGAGCCCCCATTCTTCCGAGAACACCGCGAAGATGAAGTCGGTGTGCTTCTCCGGAATGAATTCGAGGTGGGCCTGCGTGCCCTTCAGGTAGCCCTTGCCGAGTGCGCCGCCCGAGCCGATCGCGATCACGGCCTGGATCGTGTGGAAGCCCTTGCCGAGCGGGTCGGAGGTCGGGTCGAGCAGCGTGCACACGCGGTGCTTCTGGTAGTCGTGCATCAGCGGCCACTGCACTTCGGGCTGGCAGATGCGATCCTCGAACACGGCGATCGAGCCGACCGCGATCACGCCCGCGACCAGCACCGGCACGATCAGCTTGAACGACAGGCCGGCGAGGTAGATCACGAAGAAGCCGGCCGCGAACACGAGCAGGCCGGTGCCGAGGTCGGGCTGCTTCGCGATCAGGCCGACCGGCACGAGCAGGATCCCGAACGCGACGACGAAGTCGTACCAGCGCAGCCCGCCTTCGCGGCGCTGGTAGTACCACGCGAGCATCAGCGGTGTCGCGATCTTGAGGATTTCCGACGGCTGGATCACGACGCCGACGTTCAGCCAGCGCTTCGCGCCTTTCTTGGTCATCCCGAACAGTGCGACCGCGACCAGCAGCGCGACCCCGAACGTGTATAGCGGAACCGCGAAGCGCATCAGCGTCGTCGGCGGGATGTTGGCGATCACCCACATCAGCACGAACGTCAGCAGGATGTTGCGCAATTGGTCCTCGACGCGGCCCGGCATGTCGATCGCCGCGCTGTACAGCGTGACGATGCCGACGCACAGCAGCAGGAACACGATGAGGGCGAGCGGGCGGTCGAAACCCGCGAACATCTGCTTGATCTTGTCGAGCCAGGCGCGCTTGTCGAATTGCATGCCTTTCTCCGTTAATGAGCGGTGCCGGCGTTCACCGCTTTCGCGGGGGCCGAGGCACGGAAGTTGTCGTCGCGCGGCGCGGTGGCGACTGGCTGTGCGCCGCTCGCGGGCCGGTGCGGCCGGTGCGGGCGCCGGATCGGCGGCAGGCTCGCGGCCATCGGCGCCGCGGCGCTCGCGTCGGACGGCTGCGCCGCGCTCGACGCGTCGGGCGCCGACGCGGCGTCTGCCGCACTCGCCGCACTCGCCGCGGTCGGCACGACCGGCTGCGGCAGCGCGGTGAAGCCGGCCGCGACGGCGGCGGGCTTCGATGCGTCGCCGACCACGGGCGCGCTCACCGGCTCGGTCGCCGACGCGGCGGCGGCCACGGCCGCGGCCTCGTTCTTCGGGTTCTGACGTTCGACGAGGTAGTAGTCGAGCACGCGGCGCGCGATCGGGCCTGCGGCCTGCGCACCCCAGCCGCCGTTCTCGACGACCAGCGCGACGGCGATCTGCGGATGGTCGACCGGCGCGTACGCGATGAACAGCGCGTGGTCGCGCAGGTGCTCGGCGAGCAGGTGGCCCTTGTAGTTCGAACCCTGCAGCGAGAACACCTGCGCGGTACCGGTCTTGCCGGCCGCGAGGTACGACGCGCCGCGGAACACCTTGTACGCGGTGCCGGACGGATTCTCGATCACGTTTTCCATCCCGCGCTTCACGACGTCGATGTCGCCCTGCTTGAGCGGGATCACGTCGCTTTCCTTCGGCACGGTCAGGTGGCGCGCCCGCGAGATCGGATCCTCGACTTCCTTCACGAGGTGAGGCTTCATCACGACGCCGTTGTTCGCGAGCGTCGCGGTGGCATGCGCGAGCTGCAGGATCGTGTACGAGTTGTAGCCCTGGCCGATCCCGAGGCTGATCGTCTCGCCGTCGAACCACTTCTGCTGCGCGGCCTTCTTGAACGCCTTCTTCTTCCAGTCGGTCGACGGCAGGATCCCGCGCGCCTCGCCCTGGATGTCGATGCCGGTGATCTGGCCGAAACCGAACGGCTTCATGAAGTTCGCGATCGCGTTCACGCCGAGGTCGCGCGCGAGCATGTAGAAGTAGGTGTCGTTCGACACCATGATCGCCTTGTTCATGTCGACCCAGCCCTGGCCCGAGCGCACGTCGTTGCGGAACGTGTGGCCGCCGAACGTGAAGTAGCCGGGATCCTGGAAGCCCCAGCCCGGCGTGCGCTTGCCGAGCGTCAGGCCGGCCAGCGCCATGAACGGCTTGTACGTCGAGCCGGGCGGGTAGGTGCCGTGCAGCGGCCGGTTCAGCAGCGGCTTGTCGGGCGAGTTGTTCAGCTCGTCCCAGGTCTGCTGGTCGATGCCGTCGACGAACGAGTTCGGGTCGAAGCTCGGCGACGACACGAACGCGAGCACGTCGCCCGTCTTCGGCTCGATCGCGACGAGCGCGCCGCGCTTGCCGGCGAACGCCTGCTCGGCGACCTGCTGCAACCCGATGTCGAGCGACAGCACCAGGTTGTTGCCGGGCGTCGCCTGCGTGCGCGACAGCGTGCGCACGGGCCGGCCGCCGGCCGTCACCTCGACTTCCTCGAAGCCCGTGAGGCCATGCAGGTCGGCTTCGTAGCTCTGCTCGACGCCGATCTTGCCGATGTAGTCGGTGCCCTTGTAGTTGTTCGCGTCGCGACGCGGATCGTAATGTTCCTGATCGCTGTCGTTCTCGTCGCTCATCGCATCGATGCGATCCTGGTCGCGCTTCGAGATCCGGCCGATGTAGCCGATCACGTGCGCGGCCGTCATGCCGAGCGGGTACTGCCGGAACAGCCGCGCGCGCACGTCGACGCCGGGGAAGCGAAAGCGCTGCGCGGTGAAGCGCGCGACTTCCGCGTCGGTGAGGCGCGTGCGGATCGGCAGGCTCTCGAAGTTCTTCGAGTCTTCCTGCAGCTTCTTGAAGCGGCGGCGGTCGCGCGCGTCGATCGGGATGATCTCGGACAGCTTGTCGATCGTGTTGTCGAGCGTGTCGTCGAGCTTCGACGGCGTGATCTCGAGCGTATACGCCGAATAGTTCTTCGCGAGGACCACGCCGTTGCGGTCGGTGATGATCCCGCGGTTCGGCACGATCGGCGCGACCGAGATGCGGTTTTCCTCGGCCTGCAGCGCGTATTTGCCGTGCTGCATCAGCTGCAGGTAGAAGAAGCGGCTCGCGAGCAGCCCGAAGCAGACGAACACGAACACGCCCGCCGCCGCGACGCGCAGGCGGAACTTCGAGAGCTGCTGTTGGGTGTCGTTGAATTCGGTCATGCGGTTACGGTCGGTCTTGCCTGTGCACGGCGAGCGCGCGTGGGCGAGGGGCCGCCCCGGAGCGCGGCGCGCGGCGGGCGTGGGGGCGGCGCGTGTTCAAGGTCGGTTCCGGTGCGGCTCAGATGGGGCGCGTATCGTCCGGGTCGACCGGGCGGCGTTGCGGCATCAGCAGCAGGTGGCTCGCGATCGGCCACAGCGCGGCCTCGACGAAGCCGTCCACCAGATAGCGCCAGCCGGGAAACGCGGCGCCCATCATCAGGCGGATCACGAACGGCACCAGCTGCGCGGCGACGAGCAGCGGCGTGACATACAGCACCTGCACGCCGATCGGCATCCACAGCACGCGGCGGTGGATCGTGATCGCGCCGTACGACAGCAGCGTATAGGCGAGCGCATGCTCGCCGAGCAGCCCCGCGTCGTGCACGTCCATCAGGATGCCGAGTACGAACGCGACGCCCATCCCGACCTTGCGCGGCTGGTGGATGTTCCAGAACAGCAGCACGAGCGCGACGAAATCGGGCACGCCGGGCAGGCGGCCCCACGGCATCAGGTTCAGCAGGAACGCGGCGGCGAGGCTGAAGACGATGAAGTACGGGTTGACCGGCTGCAGGATGTATTGCGGACGGTTCATCGCGGGGCTCCTGGTTGCCCGGCCGCGGGCTTCGCGGGCGCGGCAGCGGGCTGGGCCGGCGCGGCGGGCGCCGCCGGCGCGGGTTTCGCGCCGGGTGCGGCCGCAGCGGCCGGCTTCGCGTTCGCGTCGGCCTTCTCGGCCTTCTCCGCTTTCGCGGCGGCCTTCGCGCCCTTCTTGCCCTTCGCGTTCTTGTCGGCGGCCGGCTCGGGCTCCGCCGGACGCGGCGGGACGTCGTTCTGGTAATGCAGCACGAGCATCTGGCGCGCGCCGCGCACGGCGGCGACCGGTGCGCAGGTCACGCGGGCGAACGCGGTATCGGCGAGCTTGTCGACGTGCACGACCTTCGCGACCGGCAGGCCCGGCGGATAGACGCCGTCGAGGCCGCTCGTGACGAGCTCGTCGCCCGCGACGAGGTCCGAGCTCGTCGGCACGAAGCGCAGATCGAGCGAATCGCCCTTCGGCGTGCCGTAGATCACGCTGCGCAGGCCGGTGCGCAGCACCTGCACGGGAATCGCGAGATCGCGGTCGGTGATCAGCGTGACTTCGGCCTGCAGCGGGAACACGCGCGTGATCTGGCCGACCACGCCGTCTTCACTGACGACCGGCGAGCCGTCCTGGATGCCTTGCTGCGAACCCTGGCCGATCACGATCTTCTGCGTGAACGGGTCGCTCGTGTCGTACTGGATCTCGACCGGGGTCGACTGCGTCGCGATGTGCTGGCGCAGTTCGAGCACCGCGCGCAGATGCATGTTTTCCTGCGCGAGCACGGCGGCCTGGTTGGCTTGCGTGGACAGTTGCAGGTTGCGCTTGCGCAGCGCGTCGTTGTCGTGGCGCAGCGACGCGCCCGTGACGGCGATGTCGGCCGCGCCCATGAACAGGTCGCGCGGCACGAGCGCCGCGCGCTGCAGCGGGTACAGCACGGTGCCGAGCACGCCGCGCACGATTTCGAGCGTGCTGAAGCGCGCGTCCGACACGAGGAGCGCGATGGCGAGGGCGACGAAGAAGATGAGCCGCGCGAGCGCGGGCGGACCTTGCTTGAAGAGGGGCGGCGGACTGTATTCCATGGTCGGCGCCGGGCGCGTGGTGATCGGTTAAATAATGCTCAGACGCGCAAACGGCGTGGCGGTTCGTTCTGAACGAGCGATCCGGCCACGCCGCGGGTGCGTCATATCAAACGGGACTGCTTAGGCGATCACTCGGCGATCACTCGTACGAGAAGATGCTGCCCAGCTTGTCCATGCGCTCGAGCGCCATGCCCGAGCCGCGCACGACGCAGGTGAGCGGGTCTTCGGCGACGAGCACCGGCAGGCCGGTTTCTTCCGCGAGCAGGCGATCGAGATCGCGCAGCAGCGCGCCGCCGCCCGTCAGCATCATCCCGCGCTCGGCGATGTCGGCGCCGAGTTCCGGCGGCGTCTGCTCGAGGGCGATCTTCACCGACGACACGATCTGGTTCAGCGGATCGGTCAGCGCTTCGAGGATTTCGTTGCTCGAGATCGTGAAGCTGCGCGGAATGCCTTCCGACAGGTTGCGGCCCTTCACTTCCATTTCCTTGACTTCGGAGCCCGGGAACGCGGAGCCGATTTCCTTCTTGATCGCCTCGGCGGTCTGCTCGCCGATCAGCATCCCGTAATTGCGGCGGATGTAGTTGACGATCGCTTCGTCGAACTTGTCGCCGCCGACTCGCACCGAGCCCTTGTACACGATGCCGCCGAGCGAGATCACGCCGACTTCGGTCGTGCCGCCGCCGATGTCGACGACCATCGAGCCCGTGGCTTCCGACACCGGCAGGCCCGCGCCGATCGCGGCGGCCATCGGCTCCTCGATCAGGTAGACCTGCGATGCGCCGGCGCCGTGCGCCGCTTCCTTGATCGCGCGGCGCTCGACCTGGGTCGAGCCGCACGGCACGCAGATGATGATGCGCGGCGACGGCGAGAACATGCGCGACTCGTGCGCCGTCTTGATGAACTGCTTGATCATCTGCTCGGTGACGGTGAAGTCGGCGATCACGCCGTCCTTCATCGGGCGGATCGCCTCGATGTTGCCCGGCACCTTGCCGAGCATCTGCTTGGCTTCCTTGCCGACCGCCTGGATCGTCTTCTTGCCGTTGGGGCCGCCTTCCTGGCGAATCGACACGACGGAGGGCTCATCGAGCACGATGCCCTTGCCGCGCATGTAGATCAGGGTGTTTGCGGTGCCGAGGTCGATCGCGAGATCGTTGGAGAAGTAGCTGCGCAAAAAACCGAACATTCAGAATCCTGTTTCGCTCTGGGCCGGCCCTGCATAGCGAGCGCTGAGGGCGGCAGCGGAAAAAATAACAGCCTCGGGAAGCGTGGCGGAAGCGGCCGCCGCGGCGCACGAAGCTGCGAGTGATGTCTACCGGGGATCGCACGAAGCACGCACGGCTTGCCGAAACGAGGCGAAACGGTGCGGGAAAAGGCTGCCGGGTTTGGGTCGAACGCGTAATGATACCTTATAATTTCACGGTATTTGAATCGAAACGGGCGGTATTTTTGCCGCTTCGGCCCCGATTTTTGAGGGTGGGATCGCACCCTCCAACCCCCCGCCGCAGCGCTGCCTTTGATGCGCTGGGCAGTCTTGTTTTTCCGGTGATCGCATGGCCCTGACCCTGACCGATGTGAAACGCATCGCGCACCTGGCGCGACTCGAAATGGCCGACGCCGACGCCGAGCACATGCTCGGCCAGCTCAATGAATTCTTCGGCCTCGTCGAACAGATGCAGGCGGTCGACACCGCCGGCATCGCGCCGCTCGCCCACCCGATCGAACAGATCCAGGAAGTCGCGCAGCGCCTGCGCGAGGACGCCGTGACGGAAGTCGTCAATCGCGACGACAACCAGCGTCCGGCGCCGGCCGTCCAGGACGGCCTCTACCTCGTGCCGAAGGTGATCGAGTAAGCATTCGATGACAAGCGCGCCGGCGCCGCGCCGCGCGCCACCCAGAATTCCCAGGAAAACCACTCAATGCACGCAAAAAGCCTGACCGAACTGCGCGCCGCGCTCGCCGCCAAGGAATGCTCGGCCGTCGAGCTCGCGCAGCTCTACCTGAAACGGATCGACGCGGCACGCGACCTGAACGCGTTCGTCCACGTCGACGCCGACCTCACCCTTGCGCAGGCGAAGGCCGCCGACGCCGAACTCGCGCGCGGCGCGGGCGGCGCGCTGACCGGCCTGCCGATCGCGCACAAGGACGTGTTCGTCACGCGCGGCTGGCGCTCGACCGCCGGCTCGAAGATGCTCGCGAACTACGAGAGCCCGTTCGACGCGACCGTCGTCGCCCGCCTGCAGGCGGCCGGCATGGTCACGCTCGGCAAGACCAACATGGACGAGTTCGCGATGGGCTCGTCGAACGAGAACTCCGCGTTCGGCGCGGTGAAGAACCCGTGGGATACCAACGCGGTGCCGGGCGGCAGCTCGGGCGGCAGCTCGGCCGCCGTCGCCGCGCGCCTCGCGCCGGCCGCGACCGGCACCGACACCGGCGGCTCGATCCGCCAGCCCGCGTCGTTCGCGGGCGTGACGGGCATCAAGCCGACCTACGGCCGCGTGTCGCGCTACGGGATGATCGCGTTCGCGTCGTCGCTCGACCAGGGCGGCCCGATGGCGCAGAGCGCGTCCGACTGCGCGCTGCTGCTGAACGCGATGTCCGGCTTCGACGAGCGCGACTCGACGAGCCTCGAGCGTGAAGACGAGGATTTCACGCGCCACCTCGGCCAGCCGTGGGCGGCCGGCAACGACGCGGGCAAGCCGCTTGCCGGGCTGCGCATCGGTCTGCCGAACGAGTATTTCGGCGACGGCCTCGCCGACGACGTGCGTGCGTCGATCGACGCGGCGCTTAAAGCATACGAGGCGCTCGGAGCGACGCTCGTGCCGGTGTCGCTGCCGAAAACCGAACTGTCGATTCCCGTGTACTACGTGATCGCGCCGGCCGAGGCGTCGTCGAACCTGTCGCGTTTCGACGGCGTACGCTTCGGCCACCGCGCCGCGCAGTACGGCGACCTGCTCGACATGTACAAGAAGTCGCGCGCCGAAGGCTTCGGCCCCGAGGTGAAGCGCCGGATTCTCGTCGGCGCCTACGTGCTGTCGCACGGCTACTACGACGCGTACTACCTGCAGGCGCAGAAGATCCGCCGCATCATCGCGCAGGATTTCCAGGAAGCGTTCAAGTCCTGCGACGTGATCATGGGCCCGGCGTCGCCGACGGTCGCATGGGATCTCGGCGCGAAGGGCGACGATCCGGTGCAGATGTATCTCGCGGATATCTACACGCTGTCGGTGAGCCTCGCGGGCCTGCCCGGCATGAGCGTGCCGTGCGGCTTCGGCGCGGGCGCGAACGCGAAACGCCCGGTCGGTCTGCAGATCATCGGCAACTATTTCAACGAAGCCCGGATGCTGCAGGTCGCCGACGCGTTCCAGCGCGCGACCGACTGGCACAAGCAAGTTCCGGCGGGAGTGTAAGCACATGACTCAATGGGAAGTCGTCATCGGTCTCGAGACGCACGCGCAACTGTCGACCGTCTCGAAGATTTTCTCCGGCGCACCGACTCAGTTCGGCGCCGAGCCGAACACGCAGGCGTGCCCGGTCGACCTGGCGCTGCCGGGCGTGCTGCCGGTGCTGAACCGCGGCGCGGTCGAGCGGGCGATCCGCTTCGGCCTCGCGATCGGCTCGACCATCGCGCCGCGCAGCATCTTCGCGCGCAAGAATTATTTCTACCCCGATCTGCCGAAGGGCTATCAGATCAGCCAGTACGAGATTCCGGTCGTGCAGGGCGGCCAGATCACGATCCAGGTGCCCGCCAACGAAAAGGCCGGCAAGCCGGCGTACGAGAAGACGGTCAACCTGACCCGCGCGCACCTCGAGGAAGATGCGGGCAAGTCACTGCATGAAGACTTCGCCGGCATGACCGGGATCGACCTGAACCGCGCGGGCACGCCGCTGCTCGAGATCGTCACCGAGCCGGAAATGCGCAGCGCGGCCGAGGCCGTGGCCTATGCGAAGTCGCTGCACGCGCTCGTCGTGTGGCTCGGCATCTGCGACGGCAATATGCAGGAAGGCTCGTTCCGCTGCGACGCGAACGTGTCGGTGCGGCCGGTCGGCCAGGAAAAGTTCGGCACGCGCGCGGAAATCAAGAACCTGAACTCGTTCCGGTTCCTTGAAGAAGCGATCAACTACGAAGTGCGTCGCCAGATCGAGCTGATCGAGGACGGCGGCGAAGTCGTGCAGGAAACGCGCCTCTACGATCCGGACAAGCGCGAAACGCGCTCGATGCGCAGCAAGGAAGACGCGCACGACTACCGCTACTTCCCCGACCCCGACCTGATGCCGCTCGTGATCGGCCAGGACTGGATCGAGCGCGTGCAGGCCGGGATGCCCGAACTGCCGGCCGCGATGCAGCAGCGCTTCGTCGAGCAATATGGCGTGTCCGCGTACGACGCCGGCGTGCTGACGTCGAGCAAGGCGATGGCCGCGTACTTCGAGGCCGTGGTCGCGAAGGCCGGCGCCGCGAACGCGAAGATCGCCGCGAACTGGCTGATGGGCGACGTGTCGTCGCAGCTGAACCGCGACGGCATCGAGATCGACGCGATTCCGGTGTCGGCGGCGCAGCTCGCGCTGGTGCTGCAGCGCATCGCCGACGGCACGATCTCGAACAAGATCGCGAAGGAAATCTTCTCGGCGATCTGGGACGAGAAGGCGACCGACGAAGCCGCGGCCGACCGCATCATCGACGCGAAGGGCCTGAAGCAGATCTCCGACACCGGCGCGCTGGAAGCGATCATCGACGAGGTGCTCGCCGCGAACGCGAAGTCGGTCGAGGAATTCCGCGCGGGCAAGGAAAAGGCGTTCAATGCGCTGATCGGCCAGGCGATGAAGGCGACCAAGGGCAAGGCCAATCCGCAGCAGGTCAACGAACTGCTGAAGAAGAAGCTCGGCTGAACATGGCCGCGCGCCTGAACCGCGCCTGACGACGGGCCGCCGCCGAACCTGTTCGGGGCGGCCCGTCGCTTTGGTGCATGCGTTATCGTGTGAGCGTGTGCATCGCACCGTCCAACGGAGGAACGAATGGCGAAACAACCGTCGCTCGACGATTTCCGCGTGCCGTACAGCACGCGTGACAAGGAAGCTGCCGCATTCAGGCTCGATGCATTCGATCCGGCCGCGAAGCCGTTCTCGTCGGGCTCGAAGGATGCCGATCGCGAACGGCTCAGCGCCGTGTCGACGGAGCTCGACGTGCAGCAGGAGCGCCTGCACACGCAGCAGAAGAAGCGCGTGCTGCTCGTGCTGCAGGGGATGGACACCAGCGGCAAGGACGGCACCGTGCGCGCGGTGTTTCGCGACGTCGATCCGCTCGGCCTGCGCATCGTGCCGTTCAAGGCGCCGACGCCGATCGAGGCCGCGCACGACTTCCTGTGGCGTGTGCACGCGCAGGCGCCGGCCGCGGGCGAACTCGCGATCTTCAACCGCAGCCACTACGAGGACGTCCTCGTGCCGCGCGTGCTCCAGCTCATCAGTGACAAGGAATGCGAGCGCCGCTACCGGCAGATCTGCGATTTCGAGACGATGCTCGCGGAGAACGGCACGACGATCGTCAAGTGCTTCCTGCACATCTCGAAGGACGAGCAGCGCGAGCGGCTGCAGGCGCGCATCGACGATCCGACCAAGCACTGGAAGTTCGACATCGCCGATCTCGACGCGCGCAAGCACTGGGATGCCTACCAGTCGGCGTACCGCGACGCACTCGCCGCAACCTCGGCCGAGCATGCGCCGTGGTACGTGATCCCGGCGAACTCCAAAACCCATCGCAACGTGATGATCGCCGAGCTGCTGCTGCGCACGATGACCGACATGAAGCTCGAATTCCCGCCGCCGAAGCCGGAGCTCGAAGGCGTGAAGATCCGCTAGGCTGCGAACCTGTCAAACACATCGAACTGAACTGAACAACGGAACCCGACATGATGCGAGTGATTACCGCCAACCTGAACGGCATCCGCTCCGCCGCGAAGAAGGGCTTTTTCGAATGGCTCGGCGAACAGAACGCCGACTGCGTGTGCGTGCAGGAAATCAAGGTATCGGCCGACGACCTGCCGGCCGACTTCGTCGAGCCGCATGGCCTGAGGAGCTATTTCCACCACGCCGAGAAGAAGGGCTACAGCGGCGCGGGCATGTACAGCCGCCACGAGCCCGATGACGTGATCATCGGCTTCGGCAGCAGCGAATTCGATCCCGAGGGGCGCTACGTCGAGGCGCGCTACGGCAAGCTGTCGGTCGTGTCGGTGTACGTGCCGTCCGGCTCGAGCGGCGAAGAGCGTCAGCAGGCGAAGTACCGCTTCATGGACGAGTTCATGCCGCATCTCGCCGAGCTGAAGAGCAAGCGCGAGGTGATCCTGTGCGGCGACGTGAACATCGTCCACAAGGAAATCGACATCAAGAACTGGAAGAGCAACCAGAAGAACTCGGGCTGCCTGCCGGAAGAGCGCGCGTGGCTCACGCAGCTGTTCGACGATGTCGGCTATGTCGACGTATTCCGCACGCTCGACCCGCGCCCCGAGCAGTACACGTGGTGGAGCAACCGCGGCCAGGCGTACGCGAAGAACGTCGGGTGGCGGATCGATTACCAGATCGCGACGCCGGGCGTGGCCGGCACCGCGAAGCGCACGTCGATCTTCAAGGACATCAAGTTCAGCGATCACGCGCCGCTGACGGTCGATTACGACTACAAGAAGTGATCGTCGGCGCTACGCGCTACGCGTAGCGGCCGGGCCGACCGGTTGCCGGATGCAAAACGGGCCGCATGTCGAACATGCGGCCCGTTTCGCTTGGCGGCGGCGCTTGCTGCGTTACTGCTTGAGCGACGCCATGTCCACCACGAAGCGATACTTCACGTCGCTCTTGAGCATGCGCTCGTAAGCGGCATTGATCTGCTGCATCGGAATCGTTTCGATATCCGACGTGATGCGGTGCTCCGCGCAGAAATAGAGCATTTCCTGCGTTTCCGCGATCCCGCCGATCAGCGAGCCCGCGAGGCGGCGGCGCTTGAAGATCAGGTTGAACACCTGCGGCGACGGATGGTCATGTTCCGGCGCGCCGACGAGCGTCATCGTGCCGTCGCGCTTCAGCAGGTGCAGGAACGGGTTCAGGTCGTGCTGCGCGGCCACCGTGTTCAGGATGAAGTCGAAGCTGTTCAGGTGCGCGTTCATCTGCGCTTCGTCCTTCGAGATCACCACTTCATGCGCGCCGAGCCGCTTGCCGTCCTCGATCTTCGACGGCGAGGTCGTGAACAGCACGACGTGCGCACCCATCGCGCGCGCGAGCTTCACGCCCATGTGGCCGAGCCCGCCGAGGCCGACGATCCCGACTTTCTTGCCGGGCCCGACGTTCCACTGGCGCAGCGGCGAGTAGGTCGTGATCCCCGCGCACAGCAGCGGCGCGG
The DNA here is from genome assembly GCF_005937855.2 of Burkholderia sp. KBS0801. NCBI lineage: Bacteria > Pseudomonadati > Pseudomonadota > Betaproteobacteria > Burkholderiales > Burkholderiaceae > Burkholderia > Burkholderia sp. KBS0801. The sequence goes on along the minus strand of NZ_CP042177.1, from coordinate 3,465,786 downwards.
CGCCGGCCGGGTCCAGCGTGTCGGGCACGCGCAGCACGAATGCTTCGTCGACGACGAGCTGCGTCGAATAGCCGCCGTACGTGATGTCGCCCGTCACGCGGTCCTGGCCGTTGTAGGTGCCGACGAAGCCGTTCTCGCAATACTGTTCGAGGCCTTCCGCGCAGCTCGGGCAGGTGCGGCACGAATCGACGAGACAGCCGACGCCCACCAGCTCGCCGACCTTGAAGCGCGACACCTGCGGGCCGGTCGCGGTCACGCGGCCGACGATTTCATGGCCCGGCACGACCGGGTAGATCGTGTTGCGCCATTCGTTGCGGGCCTGGTGCAGGTCCGAGTGGCAGACGCCGCAGTAGAGCACCTCGATCTGGACGTCGAGGTCGCGCAGCGCGCGGCGCTGGAATTCGAACGGGGCGAGCGGCGATTGCGCATCGGTCGCCGCGTAAGCGTAGGTTGTGCTCATGCAGGGGGCTCCTTGTCCGGGAAAACATCCGGCGAAACAGACTGCCGCCGCGCCATGTGGCGACGCGGCGAGACAGGTGCCCATCGTACGGAGCGAGCCGCCGCGGCGAAATACACGAAGGTCTGGAAGATTTGCCCATTCCTCTCGAATTGCACGCCAACAGCCGTCAAAACCCTTTCAAAGTGCTACATTGCAAGCCAGATTCTCTTGCCGGACAGGACGACGCCGATGAGCTTCCAGCCCCTTTTCGACGATATGGGCGACCGTGTGCGGCGCCGCATGATCGAGCTGCATTCGAGCCTCGCGCCGAACGAGGGCGATACGCTGGCGGCGCTCGACGGCGTGCGCTTCTTCCGCGTGAGCACGCCCCGTGCCGTGCATGCCGGTGCTGTACGAGCCCAGCATCATCGTCGTGTGCCAGGGCCGCAAGCTCGGCTATCTCGGCGACCGCTCGTTCGTCTACGACGCGCAGCAGTATCTCGTGCTGTCGGTGCCGCTGCCGTTCGAATGCGAAACCTTCGCGAGCCCGGACGAGCCGTTTCTCGCGATCTCGATCCGCGTCGATCTCGCGGTGATCGCCGAACTCGCGATCCTGCTCGACGAGACGCTCGGCGCGGCGGTCAGCGAGCCGCACGGCGTCTATTCGACGCCGCTCGATGCGCCGCTCGCCGACGCCGTGGTGCGGCTGCTCGAAGCGCTCGCGTCGCCGCACGACACCTGCGTGCTCGGGCCGGCGATCATGCGCGAGATCGCATACCGCGTGCTGACGGGCGCGCAGGGCGACGCGATTCGCGCGGCGCTCGCCCAGCAGCATCATTTCGGCCGCGTCGCGAAGGCGCTGCGGCGCATCCATGCGGACCTGAAGGCCGATCTCGATGTCGAGACGCTCGCGCGCGAGGCCGGGATGAGCCTCGCGGTGTTCCACGCGCAGTTCAAGCACGTGACGGCGACGTCGCCGATGCAGTATGTGAAGGCCGCGCGCCTGCACCAGGCGCGCTTGATGATGGTGCAGGACTGGACGGCGTCGGTGCGGGTGCCGCCGCCGCGCGGGTCGGCTATGCGAGCGCGTCGCAGTTCAGCCGTGAGTTCAAGCGGATGTTCGGCCGCAGCCCCGGTGACGAAGTGCGCTGGATGCGCGAGAGCGGCAGCCGGCCGGTCGAATCGGACGTCGGCGCGTAGCGCCGCGTCACGCGCCGGTGATGCCCGACGGAAAGCCGCGGCCTGCGGCGATGCTCAGCGCCGCGCGACCTTGCGCCGCTGCGCGCTGATGCCCGCATAGTCGGGCAGCGTGTCGACGCGCTTGCCCGTCGCCTTCGCATACAGCGGCATCAGGTCCTGCAGCCGGTTCAGCAGATCCTGCCGCCGCGTCGCGCCGTACGGATGCGTATAGATGAAGCCCGACGTCTTGTTCGCGCGGGTGGCCGCCGCGAGCTTGTCCCACAGCGTGATCGCCGCGCGCGGATCGAACCCCGCGCGGGCGGCGATGTCGCCGCCGATCACGTCGGCTTCGGTTTCGTCGGTCGGGTCGTAGCGCAGCGTCTGCAGACGTGCGCCGAGGTTCAGCGCCTGCGGCAGCGGATCGCCGACGCCGAACAGCGGCGGCAGCGCGGCCGCGCGCAGCGACGTTTGCGACGCCGTGCTGAGATTGCTGCGTGCGTGTTCGCGCAGCGCATGGGCGATGCCGTGCGCGAGCAGCACGCCGAGCTCGTCGTCGTTCAGGCGGACGCGATCGAGCATCCCGCCGTACACGAGCACCTTGCCGCCCGGCAGGCACGTGACGCGGATGTCGCGCGAGCGGATCGCATTGACGTCCCACGCCCAGCTCTTCACGCGGTCGTTCCACTTCACCGAATACGGCGCCAGCTTCATGACGATCGCGCGCAGGCGTTTCACGCGCGGCTGATTCGCCGGCAGCAGGCGGTCGCTGTCGGCGGCCGTTTGCACGATCTGCGCGTATTCGCTCGCGGTCAGCTGTTCGAGCAGCGGCGACGGGATCAGCGTGCGGAACGCGATCGCGTCGCCGTAGCGGACCTGCTGCGGCGTCGGCGTATAGGCTTTCGCCGTCACGGCCGCGCCGCTCGGCTGCGCGGCTTCGGCGGCGGACGGCGCGACGGTGGTCGCCGGCGTGGACGGCGCAGCCGCCGCGGAGCCGGCCGCGGCTGCCCCGGCGTCGGTCGGATGCGTGCTTGCCGCCGCACCGAGCGCCGCGGCGCCGACGCTCAGTGCGGCGGCGACGCGTGCGGCGCGAAGCAGGCGATCATTGCGCACGGCTCGCCTCGCCGTTGCGCGCGACACCGTTCCACGGCGCGATCTTGAACAGCAGCAGCATGCCGGGGATCGCGAGCGCGGTGCACACGATGAAGTAGTCAAACCAGCCGATCTTCGCGACGATGAAGCCGCTCGCGGCCGACGCGAGCGTGCGCGGCACGGACGCGAGGCTCGTGAACAGCGCGAACTGCGTGGCCGTGTAGCGCGGGTCGGTCGTGCTCGCGATGTACGCGACGAACGCGGCCATCGTCAGGCCGGTGGTGAAGGTTTCGACGCCGTAGACGATCGCGAGCGCGACCGTCATCGGGCTGAACTGCGGCGTGACGACGATGCCGAACGCCGACAGCGCCGACGCGATCGCGTGGCTCGTCGATACCGTGAAGTCGTACAGCACGGCCAGCACCGGCGAGCCGGGGCCGAGCTGCGCGAGCCACGCGAAGCCGAGGGTCGACACCATCTGCAGCGCGCCGAAGATCCACAGCCCGCGGCCGATCCCGATCTTCACGAGCCACACGCCGCCGATGATGCCGCCGGCGACGCTCGCGACCAGCGCGGTGGTTTTGGCGACGATGCCGATCTCGGTGCGCGTGAAGCCGATGTCGAGGAAGAACGACGTCGACAGCGTGGTCGCCATCGTGTCGCCGATCTTGAACAGGAAGATGAACGCGATGACCAGCAGCGCGCCGGCCCAGCCGTCGCGCTGGATGAATTCGCGGAACGGCAGCACGATCGCGTCGCGCAGGTTGCGCGGCGGCGTGCCGACCACTTCGGGCTCGCGCACGACGAGCGTCATCAGGATGCCCGGCAACATGAACGCGCCGGTGATCGCGAACACGGCGTCCCACGGCAGGTGATCGGACAGGATCAGCGCCAGCGACCCGGGAATCAGCGCGGCGAGCTTGTAGGCGTTCACGTGCACCGCGTTGCCGAGGCCCTGCTCGGTGTCGCGCAGCAGTTCGCGGCGGTACGCGTCGATCACGATGTCGGCGCTCGCGCCGAAGAACGCGACGAGCGTCGTCAGTGCGGCGACCGTCCAGATCGAGTCGCGCGGCGACACGAAGCCGAGCGTCGCGATCGCGCCCGCGACCAGCAGCTGCGTGAGCAGCAGCCAGCCGCGCCGGCGGCCCGGCCGCCAGCCGGGCAGGCGCGGGATGTAGCGGTCCATCAGCGGCGCCCACAGGAATTTCCACGTATACGGGAACTGGATCAGCGCGAACAGGCCGATTTCCTTCAGGTTCACGCCTTCGGAGCGCAGCCATGCCTGCACGAGGTAGACGAGCGTGAACAGGGGCAGACCGGACGTGAACCCGAGGAACACGCAGATCAGCATGTGCGTGTTCAGATAGGCTCGCCAGCCGGGGTGGTCCTCGTGAGCGGTGAGCGCGGGCGCCTCGTGTGGCGTTTTGGACATGGAATGGAACTGGGTAGCGTTGACTGATTGCGGCGGCAGCGCAGGCGGCGCGAGCGGCGCAGAAGGGGGCGGCCGCACGCGCGTGCGGGCCGGATCATCCGTCAACGGCCCCCGGGCTCAGCTGCGCTTGACGCGATAGACAGCAAGACTACCACGCCAGTTCGCTCCCCATCGAATCGGCTGGCCTTCATGCAGCACGACGCGGTCGAGGATCGTGACGCCGACTTCCGGCGCGAGCGCCTCGAAATCCTCGATCGTCAGCACCCGGACGTTCGGCGTGTTGTGCCATTGGTAAGGCAGCGACTTCGACACCGGCATCCGGCCGTTCAGTACCGACAGCCGATGCGGCCAGTAGCCGAAATTCGGGAACGACACGATGCATTCGCGCCCGACCCGCGCGGTTTCGCGCAGGATCGCGGCCGTCTGGTGAATCGTCTGCAGCGTCTGCGACAGGATCGCGATGTCGAAGCTGTGGTCCTCGAACAGGCGCAGGCCGTCTTCCAGGTTCTGCTGGATCACATTGATGCCGTTCTTCGCGCTCGCGAGCACGCCCGCGTCGTTCAGCTCGATCCCGTAGCCGGTCACGTCCAGTTCTTCCATCAGCAGCGCGAGCAGCGAGCCGTCGCCGCAGCCGAGGTCGAGCACCGTCGAGCGCGGTTCGACCCAGCGCGCGATCGTGCGGAAGTCTGCGCGCGCGGACAGGGAGTTCAGGGCTTGCTGGTTCATGCGCCTACCTCGTTGGCGATTCGTTCGTAATACGCGCGCAGCAGGTTGTGATAGCGCGCGTCGTCGAGCAGGAACGCATCGTGGCCGTGCGGTGCGTCGATCTCCGCGTAGCTGACCGTGCGCTTGTTGTCGAGCAGCGCCTTCACGATCTCGCGCGAACGCGCGGGCGCGAAGCGCCAGTCGGTCGAGAAGCTCGCGATCAGGTATTTCGCCTGCGTGTGCGCGAGCGCGGCCGTCAGGTTGCCGTCGAACGCCTTGGCCGGATCGAAGTAGTCGAGCGCGCGCGTGATCAGCAGGTACGTGTTCGCGTCGAAGTAGTCGGCAAACTTGTCGCCCTGGTAGCGCAGGTACGACTCGACCTCGAACTCGACGTCGAAGCTGAAGTTGTACGCATCGAGCGCGCCGTCCGCGCGGCGCAGCGCACGACCGAATTTCTCGGCCATGTCGTCGTCGGACAGGTACGTGATGTGGCCGATCATCCGCGCGACGCGCAGGCCGCGCTTCGGCTTCACGCCGTGCGCGTAATAGTCGCCGCCGTGGAAGTCGGGATCGGACAGGATCGCCGAGCGCGCGACTTCGTTGAACGCGATGTTCTGCGCGGACAGCTTCGGCGTCGACGCGATGTCGATGCAGTGTGCGACGCGCTCCGGATACATCAGGCTCCACGCGAGCGCCTGCATCCCGCCGAGGCTGCCGCCCATCACCGCGGCGAAGCGCTCGATGCCGAATGCGTCGGCGACCCGCGCCTGCGCGTGCACCCAGTCCTCGACGGTGACGACCGGAAAGCGCGCGCCGTACGGCTTGCCGCTCGACGGGTCGATGCTCATCGGGCCGGTCGAGCCGAAGCACGAGCCGAGGTTGTTCACGCCGATCACGAAGAAGCGGTTGGTGTCGAGTGGTTTGCCCGGGCCGACCAGATTGTCCCACCAGCCGGTGCTGCGCGGATCGTCCGCGTAGACGCCGGCGACGTGATGCGACGCGTTGAGCGCGTGGCAGACGAGCACCGCGTTCGAACGCGCGGCGTTGAGCTCGCCGTACGTTTCGACGACGAGCTGATAGTTGCCGATCACGCTGCCGCTTTGCAAGCGCAGTGGTTCGGCGAAGTGCATGGTCTGTGGAGCGACGATGCCGATCGATTCCATTCGTTCCGCCTTATGACTGGGCGGCTAAACGGTGTCGGCGAGGCGCGGAGGCGAAGGTGCGCGGCTGACGACCTCTTTAGCCGCATTTGTAGTGAACCTGCCGGGACCACGACGCATCAAGGCCCGGCCGGTTCGCGCGCCCGCAATCGAGTCAGCAAATCGGCGCGCTTCCGACCTGCCGCCAGGTGGCGGCAGTCGGCAAAGTATAGCGGAAATCGCGGAACGCGCGTTTGGACGCGTGACGCGTACGCGGCGCGCCTGCCTGCGTGCGACGGCGCCGCGCGCCGTTCCCTGCTACCAGCGGTACTTCGCCGTGAACTCGCCCTTGACCACCGCGTAGTCGGACAAATTCGCTTCCACGCCGAGGCTGGCCGACACCGTGAAGCGTTTCGAGACCTGCCCGGTCGCGCCGATTCTAAACGCGGCGCGGTCGCGCGGCACGCTGAACGAGAACGCGTTGCCGTCGAGCGTCAGCGATCGCGAGCCGGGGCCGTGCCACCAGTTCGCTTCGACGAACGGTCGCAGTTCGCGCCCGGGCGCGATCGCGGTGACGCCATGCACACGTACGCCGACGCGGGTCAGCACGTCGGTGGAGCCCTGTCCGTCGACGTAGCCGCCCGCGGCACGGTGAGCCGCCGCGCGGTAGTCGGAGACGACGAGCTGTACCTCGGGTTCGACGAAGAAGCGCGTGTCGCCGCGCTCGTAGACGCGGAACGAATGGCCGGCCTCGAGCGACCCGGTGACGGTGCGCGACCGGTACGAATCCCCGGCGAGACTGCCGCCGACGCGGTTCGCATATGCGCCGTACATGAACCACGCATCGACGTACGGGCCGGACAGGATGTCGCGATTGCCGTACCACGTCCCGTATAGCCCGGCGTTGTAGCCTTCGACGCTGCCGCGCGCGGTGGCATCGGCGGTGCGCTGCTCGACGGCATTCCACAGCGGCCGGGTCGACCAGTTCGTCTGGCTGCCGTACATACCCATCACGCCGGCCCGGATGCTGCCGCCGCGGCCGTCGTCGAAGCGGAGCAGGTCGGCGCCCGCATGCACGAGCCGGCCGTTGCCCGACACGCTGCGGCCCCCGCCCGATATCGACGTGAACTGGCCTTCGGTACGCAGCCACACGGCGCCGTCGAGCGGGCCCGATGCGGCGCCGCCGGTGCGAAGCGAGCGATCCTCGCGCTGATGCAGCGAATGGACGGCCATCATCGCGGCGGCATCGGCGTTCGCCAGATAGGCGTCGGGCTCCGGCGCGACGGAGCGCGTCGGGGGTGTGGTTTCGGGGAACACGGGCGGCTCGGAATCGCCGGGCGCGGGCGGCTGGGGCGGTTGTGGTGGCTGGGGTGGCTCGGGCTTCGCGGCGGAGACGAGGTACCAGTCGTCGGCCTTGCCGCCGTTGCCGCCGCGCGCGAGCATGTAGTCGTAGCCGCCGGCCGACAGCGTGCCGAAGCCTTGCCGGTAGCCGTCCGACGCCGCGTCGAGCGCGAACGCCGACGCATCCGTCGTGCCGCCGTTGCGGGTTTCGACGATCGGGATGCCGACGGTCGTTGGCGCGCCGTCTCCGCCCGCGCGCTTGATGACGACGCCGGTGTCGCCAGACGCGTGGCCGCCGTCGATCACCAGACGGTCAGTGGGGGATGCGTCGTCCTGCAGCGTCGTGTGGAGGACCAGTTTGCCGTTGCGCGCGGCGTAGTCGCCGGTGACGACGAGCGTGCGCGGCGTCGCCGGCGCGCCGGCAGCCGGATCGGCGAATGCGATCGTCGAGTCGTTCAGCGCGACGGAGCCGACCGACGAGTTCGCGGTGACGGTCCAGCGGCTGTTCGTGTCGAGCGACAGCGCGCGTACCGCGTCGGTCGCGCCGGTCCAGGAGGACGCCTTGGACAGGACGACGTCTGTGATCGCATGCGTCGGGTGCCCGTCGTCGGCGGGGTGATTCACGATGTCGCCGTCGGCATGCGAGCCGGTGTCGAGCGTCAGCCGCACGGGCGCGCCGGTTTGCGCGTGGACGGACAGCAACGTGCCGTTGCCGCCGCTGGCGTGCGTGCCGTTGCGCAGCATGATTGTCGCGCCGGACGCGTCGATTGCGCCGTGGCGCTCGCTGACGAGCGAACCGTCGTCGATGGTCAGAGCGCCGTCGTACACGCCCGCCGCATAGGCGTCGTCGCCGCTTGCGCGCGCGTCGGTGCGCAACAGGTCGATCTTTCCGCCGGCGCTTGCATGAAGCGCGGTGGCCCCGGTGCCGTGTGTGTCGACGGTCATGCCGGTGAGGGCGACGACGGAGTCCGTGCCGGTCGACATCGCGCCGCGCGCACGGTCGCCGTCGGTTTCGATGCTGCCGCGCGTCATCGCGATCTTGCCGCCGAGTCGCGCGATCGCGCCGATCGAGCGGTCGCCGGTGGTCGTCACGTGCGTATCGATCGCGTCGATGACAGGCGTGCCGACGTACTCCTTCGACGCATACAGCCCGTGCGCGCTGGTGCCGTGCGTGACGACGCGCGTGCGTGCAAGTGCGACGTCGCCCTCGCGGGTATCGATGCCGACGGCGGCTTCGCCGCCGGTTTCCAGGTACGAGTCGTTGAACGCGACGGTGGACGCGCTCGGCAGGTACAGCACCGACGCGTAGTCGCCGTCCGTCCGGATATCTGTGCGATCCAGCGTGGCGCGCGCGCCGTCGTAACTGATGGACAGGCCGGTCGCGAACAGGCCGCTGGTTCTGATCAACGTATCGGCGACGTCGACGGTGCCGCCCGGCGCGCCATTCACCGCGATGCCCGAGCTTTCCTTGCCGCGCGTGACGATCACGCTGTCCGAGATGCGGAGCCGGCCGTTGGCGCCGTACACGTAGGCACCGTGCGCGAAGTCGCCATCGGTATCGATCGACGTGCGCGCCGCGGACGCGCTGGCGCCCTTGCGGACGTCGATGCCGACGCTGGTGCGGCCGCGCGTACGGATTTCGGTATCGCGCAGTTCCACGCGCGAACTGGCACCCGATGCGGCCACACCCGCCGCGACGTGGCCTGTCGAAAACACGCGCGTTTTGCCGGCGGTCGTCAGGTGGCCGCCGTTGATCGCGGACAGGACCGACTGGCCGGTTTGGGATGTCGAATAGTCGCCCGGCGCGACTTCGAGCTCGACGCCGTTGGCCTGTTGCGGGCCGCTGACGACTTGCGCAGCCGACGGCCACGGGATCACGGCGCCGGCGATCAGCGCGGAATGCGCGAGACGCCGGCCGCTGCGTGCTTGGGAAAATGGAAAACGATGACGATTCACCCGTTCACCTCTTTGTCGTAACGGGTGAAAAGTAGTGTGTGCGGGCGAGTTTTGAAATTGGACGAGTTCGAATTTTGCGGAGCCAACGAACGCTGCAACGTGCAATTGCATGAACCGTGCGGCAACCGGAGCGACGGCGCGATAGGTCGCTGGCGGCTGCGTCGAGCGTTGGATTTTCGATACCGGTCCCGATGGCCGCATCCGGAACGGACGCGGCTGCCTCGGACAGCAGCGTTGCATGCTGATAAATCGGACATGTCTGCGCATCTTGCGGCCAGTTTCAAACGGCTGTCCCATTGTTGAGGCCGGTTAACTTGGCTAGATTTTCGGCTCACTTAGAACGGGAACAGCGAGGCGCACACCAGCGGGCAGGCGTGCGGCCGATACGAGCATGATGAACGGAACGAGCAGGGCAGGCCGGCGCGTGGGAATTGCAGCGGCGGAATGGGCGAAGCGAAGCGCGGGCGGCAGGGGCGTCATGACTGCTGCGTTGATGGTCACCGCGCCGTACCTCGGGTCGTGTGCGCCGGACGATGCAGGAACGACGCAGGCCCCGGTGTCTGAGGCGCCACGCGCGTCGCCGATGCCCGCGTCGTCGTCGGCACCCGCACCGGCACCAGGCGTGCGCGATGCCGAAGAACGGGCCGAGCCGCCCATACGACTGCGCGTCGACGAAAAGCAGGCGCCCAAGCCCATCCCGGCTCCGGCCGCGTTTCGTGCGGGCCCCGTCGCGCCGGCGCGGCGTCCGGCCATCGTCGCCGGACTCGACGATCGTCTGCTCGGCGGCTCGTATGCGGTCGACATGCTGGCTGACCGGCCACCGCTGCCGGATGGTCCGCTGCCGGACGAACGCTTCGATCTGTTCCGGCCGCATCGCGGCGGCCCGGTGCTCAGTTATACGGGCGCCGCCGCGTCGCCGCGCGCGCGGACGATCGACGGTGAGCGCATGGCCCGCGTCGCGGCGCCGGACCTGCCGCCGTTGCCGGGCGTTGCTGTCCAACTGGCCGGGCCTGCGGATTCCCCGTTCTATGCCGATCAGGTGGCCGACGCGCTCGCGCGCTACGCCGCATTCGGCGATGCACCCGCGCACGACGAGGCCGGTGACGTTCGCACGGCGAGCTCCGACGGTGGCAATGCATCGGGCCCCGGCCTGGCCGGCGTACCGTTTTATGCGGATCAGGTCGCGTACGCGCGAGCGCACCCGCTGCCGGACGACGCGCCATCGCTCGCGGCTCGAACGACCGGCAGCGTCGCGTCGCAGGCGTCGCGGTTTCCGTTTCCGTTCGACCTTGCCGGTCCGCGGCCGGTCGTGCCGCCGAGCATCGCGTTGCCCACGCTGGGTGGGGAGGTCGCATATCAAGCGCTGTCCGAGCGCCATGCGGCGTTCATCGAGTCTCGGTCGCCGGCCGGCTCGCTCGATACGTTGAAGCCGATTTTGGCGGCGTTGCCGAACGCGGAGGCCGGCGCAGGCTCCACGCACGCGAGTGCCTTGTCGACCGATCTGCGGATGGGAACGGCAGCCTTCGCGTCCCGCTCGCTGCCGTCGCCGAGCGGGGCCGCATCGACCCGGTCGCTTGATGACCCGCGGCCTGCCGCGCCGTCGATATCGGCGAGCGTGCCACAGCGCGCGGCGCAGGTCTCCGGCTTCGACGCGCGCTCGCAGCGCGGCACGGCGTTCGCTTCGCGGGAGTGGCGCGTGGCGATGCGGGTCTCCACGGATGCAGTGCTTGGCGCGAGCGACCGAAGCCGGTCCGATCGTGGCGCACGCGGCGGCAAGAATGGACGTGCATCCGAAGGACTCCCGACGATCGTCGCCGATATGCGCGGCGTGTCGGCGCACGAGTCGCATGTTGCGCAGCGACCGACGGTTGTCTCCGGTTTGCCGGGCGCGGTGGAGATCGCGGCGGCGCTGGTCCGGACCGAGACGGACAGGCGCGTGTCCGCGGGGGTGCACAGGCCGTTCCGGATCGCACGCGACGTGGCGCATGCCGTCGATGGGGGGCGCGACACCGGCTGGCGGGCAGCGACGATGGCGACCGTGGGAGATCAGCGGTATGGTCGCCTACGCCGAGGCGATCCGGTCTACGACAACATCATGGCCCCGGTGGCGGCCGCGCAGCATCGCACGATCGAGATCGACATGCCGCGGCAACGCGCATACCGCGACGTCTCGACCAGCGTGATTCTGGCGTCGAGCGGGACGGCTCTCGATACCGATCAAAAGCGCGCGGCGACAATCGATCACGTGTTTTGACGCGCGGCATCGGGCGCCGCGCGAGCGCTTGTGCGTTTCGGCAGCGCTGAAATGCCTGCATTGCCGAAAGCGATCGCGCTCGGCATTCGGGCAGCGAACCATCGCTTTCCTGAAAAATCACTCAATTCACTCGGTCTTTTACGAGGGGCAGCTCGGATTCCGTTGAGGTTTGAACTTGTCCTATATCCCCCATGTTAGGGGATTGATAATATTTTTCGCGGGTTCGATTGAGTGGGATAACCATGACGCAGATGGGCGATGTGGCGCCTCGTGAACCCGGTCAGCCGGTTCGGCGTATTTCAATTTAAGTAGGAGTATTAAATGAAGAAGAAGGTATTGGGTGCTTCCGCTGCGATGCTGATGGGCGTGCTGGCTGCATCGCCGGCGTTCGCGCAGACAGCCGTCACGCAAGGCAAGGTGACGTTCGACGGCGAACTGACGGCCAGCACGTGTTCGATCAAGGGCGGGGACGAAGACAAGAAAGTGCTGCTGCCGAAGGTGTCGACGGTCGCTCTGGCGAAGAAGGGCGACACGGCCGGCTCGACGTCGTTCGATATCACCGCGACGAAGTGCGCCGCCGACGTGGCCAAGGTCGCCGCTCACTTCGAGATGACCAACATGGATCCGGCTACCGGCTTCCTCAAGAATCTGCTCGCGGATGGTGCGAAGAACGTCGTCGTTCAACTGGTCAACTCGGATGGTACCGGCATCCGCGCGGGCTCGACCGGTGCGTACTTCGATGTAACGGGCGCGGGCGACGACCGTGGCGCGACGATGCTCTACGGTGGCCAATACTACGCGACCGGCGAGTCCGGGGCGGGTAAGGTGAATACCTTCGCTCGCTTCACGCTCGCCTATCTGTGATCCCGCATCGCAAGTAGCCCGCAGGCAGGCTCCGGAGGTCTTTCTGTCGCCTTCGGAGTCCGTTGCGACGATCGATCAAGGAGGCAGGTGTGCAGTTAGGGAAATGGAAGGGCGTCGTGGCGGCTTGCGTGTTGGGCACAATGGCGCTGTCGGCCGAGGCGGCGATCGTGATCACGGGCACGCGGGTTGTCTACCCTGAGCAAAATCGCGAAGTCAATGTGCGCTTGACCAACGTCGAGACGGCGCCCGTGCTGGTACAGGCGTGGGTCGACGACGGTCGTGCCGATGCGAATCCCGATGAGATCAAGGTGCCGTTCGTGCTGATGCCGCCGGTGTTTCGCGTCGAACCCAAAAAAGGGCAGACGTTGCGCATCATGTATACGGGCACGGATTTGCCGGCGGATCGCGAGTCGGTGTTCTGGCTCAACGTGCAGGAGATTCCGCCGAAGCCCACCAACGCGGAAGAAACGAACCTGCTGCAACTGGCCTTTCGTACCCGCATCAAGCTGTTTTTCCGCCCGGCCGCGCTTCAGGACGGGCCTTCGGGCCAGTTGCTGAAGTGGCAGGTCGTGCATGACGACAAAGGACAGAGCGTCCTGAGCGTCGACAATCCCTCACCTTATTACGTGTCGTTCGGCCGTGTTGTGCTGAAGGCGGCCGACACCGAAATCCAGTTCGACCCGGCCATGGTGCCGCCGTTCGACCATGTGTCGTTCACGCAACCGCAGGGCGCGCATCGCACGTTCGCGCGAGGCACGGTTTCGTACAAGCTGCTCAACGATTACGGTGCGGAGGTGGCGGGCACGGCCACCGTCCAATAACCAGCCGACTGTTTCGGAAACGACGAGGATCGAAGAGTGGTTCAAGCAGCAAGAAATTTCGCGCTTGGCGGTGGCCATGATGTCGATCTGAGCGTCTTTCGCCGCCGGCGGGTGGCTTTGGCGGTCAGTCTGGCGTTTGGCATCGGTTTTTCTGGCGATGACGCGGGCGCGGTAGAACTGGATTGGCCCGACGTCGGTCAGCAAGCGAGCGGTGAGCCGGTGATGATCGTGGCGGCTCGGACCAACACGGATCCGGTCATGCAGGTCGCGGCTCGCACCAACACGGATCCGGTGATGCAGGTCGCGGCTCGCGCGCCGACGGAGCCGGCGGCGGTGGCGTTCAACCCGCGGCTGTTCGCTGGCGGTGGCGTCGACCTGTCGCGTTTTGCGAAAGGCAATCCGGTCGAGCCGGGCAGTTATGCGGTCGACGTGACGGTCAATGGCAAAGGGCGGGGACGTCGCGACGTGCTGTTCCTCGCGGTGCCCGGCAGCGATGTTGCGATGCCATGCTTCACGCTCGCGACGCTCGAGGAATTGGGCGTCGACGGCGACAAGCTCGCGAGGCAGCGTCGGCGATCGAAGCAGGACGACGATGCTGGCGCGCCGGCCGCACACGAATCGGCGCCCGACGCCTGTCTCGCGCTGCGCGACACGATACCCGACGCGACCTACTCGTTCGACAGCGCGGATCTGACGCTCGATGTGACGATTCCGCAGACCGTGATGAGCAAGAGGGCCTACGGCTATGTCGATCCGTCGCGCTGGGACGAAGGGATCAACGTCGGTCTGCTGCAGTACAACGTCAACGGATACACGAGCGAGAGCAACTTTTTCGGCCACAACTTCAGCAGCTTGTATACCGGTCTGCAGTCGGGTGTGAATATCGGGCCGTGGCGTTTCCGTCACCGCTCGACGCTGAACTGGGCGAGCCGAAGTGCGGGCGTTTCGTGGCGAAGCCTCGAAACCTTCGTTCAGCGGGACATCACGGCGCTGCGCAGCCAGATCGTGCTCGGCGACAGCTTCACGAGCGGCGACGTATTCGATTCGTTCGGCGTGCGCGGTGTCCAGTTGTCGAGCGACGACCGCATGCTGCCGAATTCGCTGCAGGCTTATGCGCCGACCATTCGCGGCGTCGCGGACACCAACGCGCGCGTGGTCGTGCGGCAAGGGGCCAACACGGTCTACGAGGAAACCGTGTCGCCGGGGCCGTTCGAATTCAACGATCTTCCCGCCACGGGGTACGGCGGCGATCTCGACGTGACGGTCACGGAATCGGACGGGCGCGTGCGGCGCTTCTCGGTGCCGTTTGCCGCCGTTCCGCAACTGTTGCGGCCGGGGCGGCACCGTTTCAACGTCACGGTCGGTCAGTATCGGGACAATGCCGTCGATGTGAAGCCGTGGGTGGCACAACTGGTTTACCAGCGAGGCATAACGAATCTCGTCACCGCCTACGCCGGCGCATTGTCGTCGACAGGTTACGGTTCCGGCGTGCTTGGGGTGGCGCTCAATACGTCGGTCGGCGCATTCGCGTTCGACGTCACGTCCGCGCACACGAGTGTGCCGGGTCGGCGCACCTACCACGGTCTCAGCTCGCGTATCACCTACAGCAAGATGCTGGAGCCGACGGGAACCAATTTTTCGGTGGCCGCGTACCGCTATTCGACCTCGAACTTCTTCAGTCTCCAGGATGCAGTGAACGCACGCAGGGATTGGAGTGGTTCGATTGGTCAGTACAACTATCGGGCCAGGACGCGTCTGCAACTCAATGTCAACCAGCGCCTGGGCGATCGAAGTGCCCTCTATGTCACGGGAAGTTCGCAGGACTATTGGGGCGGGCAGCGGGGAAGGGATCTGCAGTATCAGGTCGGCTTCAACAGCACATTCAGGCGCATGTCGTATTCGGTGTATGCGCAGCGTGCCCGTAACGGCGACGACCGGACGGTTACCCAGGTGGGGATCAATTTGACGATCCCGCTCGGCAAGCAGACGTACACGAAGAGCCCCGTCTTCAATTCATTGACCACGTCGGCCTCGCGTGATTCGAGCGGCAATAGCGCCATTCAGATGGACATGTCCGGCAGCAAGGGAACCATCGCGCCGTTCAACTACGGGGTCACCGCATCGCGCATCGCCGGGGGCGATACGAGTGCGCTGTCGTCGTTCGGCGGCTACGGGACCTATCGGTCGTCTGTCGGCACCTACAGCGCGAACGCGTCGCTCAGCAACAAGATGCGTCAGGCGTCGCTCGGCGCGAACGGCGCGATGATCATCCATCGGGGCGGTGTCACGTTGAGCCCGCCGCTCGGTCCGGCGGCGGCGTTGATCGAGGCGAAGGGCGCGACCGGCGGGCAGATCGTCAACGGACAAGGCGCATCGATCGATCGTTTCGGCTACGCGGTGATTCCGTCACTCACGCCGTATCGCGTCAACACGGTCGAGATCGACCCATCCAGACTTCCCGACGACGTCGAACTCGGGAACACGAGCGAGGAAGTGGTGCCGCGCTACAACTCCGTCGTATTCGTCAAGATGAGCACGGTGCGGGGGCGTCCGGTGTTCGCGACGATGGAGCGGCAGGATGGCTCGCCGCTGCCGATGGGCACTCAATTGTTCGATGCCGCGGGCAAATCGGTCGGCGGCGTCGGCCAAGGCGGCATGGCGTTCCTGCGCGGGCTGGAAGGCTCCGGCGAACTGACCGCGAAGTGGGGAATCGGTCCCGCGGACCGGTGCAGCTTGCCTTATGCGGTACCGGCCGCATCGGCGAATGCGGGGAAGATCAAGATGGCGACGCGCGTGCGCTTGCGCTGCGACACGGCGGCGATGCAATGACGCGCGTGCGTCAAGGGAAGGCACAGGACTCATGGACAAAATGATATGCACGCACGCATCGAAATGGATCCGATGCATCGCATCGGGCGCCGCGGCCGCGATGTTCGCCGGCGCGTGCGGTGTCGCCTGGGGGGCGGGCAATCCGACCGTCACGGTCAAGTTTCAGGGCTCGTATAACTCGGTGACGTGCACGATCGTGGGCGGCCAGGAAAAGCAGACGATCAGGCTACCACGCATTTCGACGTCGTCGCTCGCCTCGGCGGGACAGACGGCAGGCTCCACGGCCTTCACCATTCCGTTGCGCTGCGACGGCAGCATCGAGGCGGTCCGCGTCTATTTTGAACGGGGCGCCACGACGAATGCGAACGGCAATCTCGACGTCGAAACGCCGAGCGATCCGGCAAGCGCCCAAAATGTCCAGGTCCAGTTAATGAACGGTGACGGTTCGCCGATTCAGGTCGGCAATGCGGCGACGATGCAGACCGTGAACGTCGATGCGTCGACCACGACGCAGGTGCCGTTCGGCGCGCAGTACTACGCGACCGGCGCGACACGCGCCGGCTCGGTGCGTACGTATGCGACGTTCGTGATTCAAATGCCGTGATGGCGTTTCACCGACAATTCTTCTTGCTATTCGCATGACATTGGACAGTTCAGGCGCCGCGTTGCGCGCGTCGCTTCAAGAGACCGTACTGCATATCGCGCTGCTCGCGCAGGGTGCGTCGATGCCGGAAGTCCACGCCTGGCGCGCGCGCTGTATCGGGCTCGTCGAGCGGCTCGAGCAGGCGATGCGCGACGACGGCCGGGCAAGCGATGTCGTGCGCGACGTCGGCATCGCGCAATGCGCGTTGCTGGACGAGGTGACGTTGCGCCACCTGCCGGCAGTCAGGCGCGACGAGTGGTTGCGCGAGACGCTGCTGTTCCGCTTTCATCGCGCGCACAGCGGCGCGGCGCGACCCGGCGCGCAAATCGACGCGTTGCTGAACGGTGCGGGTTCGGAAGCGGCGTTGCTGAATATGTATACGGCGCTGCTAGGGCTTGGGTCGTCGCAGGAACGCGACGCGCTTCGGGCGTGTCTGAGCACCCCGTGTCCCGGGACATCGCCGGCAGAAACGCGCGGGGCCGACGCGGCGAATCCGCCGCAGCAGCCATCATCGTGGTTGGCGAGCTCGGTTGCCGCTGTCGCGGCGCGTGCATGGGGGCCGCTTCGGCCGGTGTTGTTGGCAATGGTAGTGCTGACGGCAGTGTGGATCTTCTGCGACGTCTCGTTGTGGCGTGCGGTGGAGCGCTTGCCCGACTCGGGCCCGCGCGTTGCGCAGAACGGCGACGGAGGGCGCCAATGAGCATGCGATCGATGAAGGAGACCGTACTCGTCTGGATCGCAATGCCGATCGTCGTGTTCGGCGGCGCGTGGGCACTGGCCGGGCTGCCCGATTGGCAGAGCGCGTTATGCATCGCATTGGCTGTCGCGTTCGCGATGGGGGGCGCCGCTTGGCGCGAGCGTCGGCGCCCGGTGGAGGCTTCCGCCGAGCCTGCCGAACAAGCGATCGGCAGCACGGCGCGCGAACTCGAGGTGATCGTCGTCGTCGGGCCCTATGCGGCCGCGCTGTTTCCACGCGACGGCGGGCGGGCGACGCTCAGGCGCGACGACCGGGCGGTGTGGCTGCTGGCCGATACGCCGGCGCGGCTGAACGATGTAATGACGCAAGTCAAGGCGGCGCGAGGGCGTTTCCCGGACGCCGCGCTGCTGCCGGTGGTACCGGAGGGCGATGACGAAAGCGTATTGCGTCGAGAGTTCGCGCAATGGCGCATTGCACTGCAGGCGGCGTACTGCCATCCCGAATGCGTGTTGCCTTGTCACGTCGCGGTGTATGCGTGTCTGGGGCCGGGCGAGGACGGCACGCCGCAAACGCGATGGTTTGGCGATGCGCTCGAATTCAACGCTCCGCACGTCACGGAGGCAATCGGGCTGTCCGACCGGTTGCCGGCGATCCGCGGCAGCCTGGCCGAGTCGCGGCACGCCGAGGCGGCCGTGCGGAGCGCACTGGGGCTCGCGGTATTCGAATGGCTCGACGAGGCGGCGTTGCTGTCGTCGATCTCCGCGTTGTCGAATACCGTGCCGTTTGCGCTACAGGGCGCTTCGCTGGCGGACATCGACCATACGCCGATTCGGCCGGGCGCATGGACCCGCTGGCTGATTGCCAGAACCGGCCTGCAGCCACGCGTGACGAAGCCGGTGGCGGGGCCGCTTCCGCTGCCGCGTATTCACGCGTCGGCTCCAGGTTCAGCGGGTCCGGCCAAGCGGCACCTGCTGCCATCGCCGGTCAACCGGAGGGAGTGGCCGCTCGCGTCACACGTGCTGCTGTCGAGTGTGGTTGCCACGACCGTAGCCGTGGCCATATCGGGCGCAGTGAATTATCGGATCGTCGAGCGGATCTCGGATGACCTGTCTGCCTATTGGAACACGCCGGCCGTCCGGATCACCGCGTCGATCGACTCGTTCGAGCGGCTGCGTGCGGCGCGCGACGAAGTGGCGCGCAATCTGCGCGACGGCGCGCCGTTCGGCGCGGGCTGGGGACTATATCCGGGGCGCGCGCTGTTGCCTCGCGTCGACGTAGCGCTGACGGCCTATCAGCCGCCGCTCACGACCGTACAGATCGATAGCCTTTCGCTGTTTGCAAGCGGCAAGGCAACATTTTCCCCTGCTCACGAACGTCGCGAACTGGCGCATGTGCTTCGGCTGATCCGCGAGAATCCGGACCAGCGCGTGCTGATCGAGGGGCATGCGGACAGTGAGGGATCGGCCGACGCGAACCTTCGGCTGTCCGAAGCACGGGCGCGTGCGATCCGCGATTGGCTTGTCGCCGAAGGCGGGTTGTCGGTCGCGCGTTTCGCGATTCAAGGAATGGGCGACATCCGTCCGATCGCGGACAACCGCAGCGAGGCGGGCCGGGCATTGAACAGGCGTGTCGACGTTTCGCTGATCCCGGACGGCGTGCGTCATTGACCGCGTCGGCATGCGCTCGAGGCACGAGCGCATCGCTTCATCACCATGGCAGTCCGGCCGTCTTGCGCAGCCCCCGGCCCGCGGCATCGCAACGATTCATCCGCGCCGCGGGCGCGGTTATTCCAGGCAGGGATTTATCTCGACCGTAGCCGGTGTTTTCGGCCCGCCCATTTATTGAGATAAAGATTTATTTGAACAATTGTTATATATCCAATTGTAGGCAATTAAGTTAGTACCGGTCCTATATATGGCCGCCGACGACTGCCGTAAGATGCCCGAAGTTTACGCTGAAAGGGCGAAACGGCCGAGCATTCGCTCATTGATTTTTACCCAATCTGAATTCATCTGGAAAGTTTATGGCCATATCCAGCAGTGCACAGAAATTCATTGCGCGAAATCGTGCTCCGCGCGTCCAGATCGAGTACGACGTCGAGATCTACGGCTCCGAGAAAAAGGTGGAGCTGCCGTTCGTGATGGGCGTGCTCGCCGATCTGTCCGGCAAGCCGCTGGAGTCGTTGCCGGCAGTCAGCGATCGCAAGTTCTACAACATCGACATCGACAACTTCGACGAGCGGATGAAGGCGATGAAGCCGCGCGTCGCGTTTTCGGTCCCGAATACGCTGTCGGGCGACGG
Source organism: Burkholderia sp. KBS0801 (assembly GCF_005937855.2). Lineage (NCBI taxonomy): Bacteria > Pseudomonadati > Pseudomonadota > Betaproteobacteria > Burkholderiales > Burkholderiaceae > Burkholderia > Burkholderia sp. KBS0801. Next base: position 3,446,097 of record NZ_CP042177.1, on the reverse strand, counting down.
CCAGCTGCTGGTCGACATCACGTTCGAAAGCATGGACGACTTCTCGCCGGCCGCGATTGCGCGAAATGTCGATGCGCTGTCGCAGCTGCTCGACGCGCGCACGCAGCTCGCCAACCTGCAGACCTACATGGACGGCAAATCGGGCGCGGAGAATCTCGTCAGCAAGGTGCTGAAGGACCCGGCGCTGCTGAGCGCGCTCGCCAAGGCACCGAAGCCTGAAGCACGGAAGCAGGACGCTCAGGAGCCGCAAGAACAGTAACGCGGTCCCGGACGGTAAACCACGATCTAACACAGGTAAAGATAAAAATGGCTGTACGTGAATCGCAGGCGCGCGCTGCCGAGGCGCAGCTCGGAGCCCAATCGGATTTCAACGCGCTGTTGTCGCGTGAGTTCAAGCCCAAGACCGAACAGGCGCGCGAGGCGGTGGAGTCTGCCGTCAAGACGCTCGCCGAGCAGGCATTGGCCAATTCGGTGACGATGTCGGACGACGCCTACAAGAGTATCGAGGCGATCATCGGCGAGATCGACCGCAAGTTGTCGGAGCAGATCAACCTGATTCTGCACCACGACGATTTCCAGAAGCTGGAAAGCGCGTGGCGTGGATTGCATCATCTCGTGACCAACACGGAAACCGACGAGAAGCTGAAAATCCGCTTCATGGACGTGTCCAAGGAAGACCTGCGTCGCACGATGAAGCGCTACAAGGGCGTGGCTTGGGATCAGAGCCCGTTCTTCAAGCAGATCTACGAAGAGGAATACGGACAGTTGGGCGGGGAGCCGTACGGCTGCCTGGTGGCCGACTATTATTTCGACCACACGCCGCCGGACGTCGATCTGCTCGCATCGATCGGCAAGGTCGCCGCGGCCGCGCACGCACCGTTCATTACGGGCGCGTCGCCGTCCGTGCTGCAGATGGATTCGTGGCAGGAGCTCGCGAACCCGCGCGATCTGACCAAGATTTTCACGCAGAACCTCGAGTACGCACCGTGGAACTCGCTGCGTAACTCCGAAGACTCTCGCTACATTGGTCTTGCCATGCCGCGCTTCCTCGCGCGGCTGCCGTACGGCATTCGCACCAATCCGGTCGACGAATTCGATTTCGAAGAGTCGACCGACGGCTCGGATCACCGCAAGTACTCGTGGGCGAACGCGGCTTATGCGATGGCGGTCAACATCAATCGGTCGTTCAAGCACTACGGCTGGTGCACGCTGATTCGCGGCGTCGAGAGCGGCGGCGTGGTCGAGAATCTGCCGTGCCATACGTTCCCGACCGACGACGGCGGCATCGACATGAAGTGCCCGACCGAGATCGCGATTTCGGACCGGCGCGAGGCGGAGCTTTCGAAGAACGGCTTCATTCCGCTGATCCACCGCAAGAATACCGATTACGCGGCGTTCATCGGCGCACAGTCGCTGCAGAAGCCTGCCGAGTACTACGATCCGGACGCGACGGCCAACGCGAATCTTTCCGCGCGCCTGCCGTATCTGTTTGCGTGCTCGCGTTTCGCGCACTACCTGAAGTGCATCGTGCGCGACAAGATCGGCTCGTTCAAGGAGCGCGACGAAATGCAGCAATGGCTCAACGAATGGATCATGTACTACGTTGACGCCGATCCCGCGAACTCGTCTCAGGAAACCAAGGCGCGTCGCCCGCTGGCCGCTGCCGAGGTGGTCGTGGAAGAAGTCGAGGGCAACCCCGGCTACTACCAGGCGAAATTCTTCCTGCGCCCGCACTTCCAGCTGGAAGGTCTGACCGTGTCGCTGCGGCTCGTCGCGAAGCTTCCGTCGGTCAAGGCCGCTGCCTGATCGCGGCACGCAATTGCCGCGGGGCCGGCTGCTGAACGCGGAACCCCGTCCGGCGCGCTGAACATTGCGTCGAGCAGATCGTCGTTCCGAGATCCCGGCGCGGCGTTTGACCCGGGGAGCGGTGATCAGGCGCTCTGTAAATATTCCTGATCATCAAGTTAGGCCTACTAAAAATTTAACCAAGACGTAAGGAGTGATGCCATGGCACACGACATTTTCCTCAAGATCAACGGAATCGACGGCGAATCCAAGGATGCTACTCACCATGACGAAATTGAGGTCTTGAGCTGGTCGTGGAGCGTATCGCAGCAATCGAACATGCACCTGGGCTCGGGCGGCGGCGCCGGCCGGGCTACCGTGGACGATCTGCAATTCGAGCACTACATCGATCGTGCGAGCCCGAACCTGATTCAGTACTGTCTGCTGGGCAAGCACATCGACCAAGCGAAGCTCACGGTACGCAAGGCGGGTGGGAATCCGCTCGAATACATCCTGTTGACGATGAATGACGTGCTGGTGACGCACGTGAGCCCGGCTGGCGTTGCGGCCGACGAGTCGCGGCCGCGCGAAATCGTGCGCCTGTCGTTCTCGCGCCTCAAGCAGGAATACGTCGTGCAGAACGCGCAAGGCGGCAGCGGCGGTGCGATCACGGCGACGTTCGACATCAAGCGGAACGCGGCCTAAGCGTCGGCGCCCGTAGTTGAGGGCGACGCCGTCGGCGCTCGCGCCGGCGGCGTCGCAGGCCGTTGACCAAGGCGTCTTCGTGATGCACAGACGCCTTGGTCAACGGCTGCCCCGGGTACGACAGGATCTTCCATATGTTTTCTCGATTTCCGCCACGTATGGCGACGCGCCGCAATGCGCTCAAACGTATCGCGACCGGACTGACATTGTTGTCGCTTACTGCGTGCGGAGGCGTGCCGACCCGGAAGGAACTGGCCGCGTCGCTGAATCTGAAGATCAAGGTGAGCGATGGCGTCAATCCGGACGAGCTGGGGCGGCCCGCGCCGATCATGGTGAGAATCTATGAATTGAAGTCGGCATATACGTTCGACAACGCCGACTTCTTCTCGCTGCAAAACGACAGCAAGAAAGTGCTGGGCGAAGACGCGATCGTGATCGACGAGTTCGTGCTGCGTCCGGGAGACGTCCGGGATATTCGCCGGCGCATGAACAGCGCGACGACTGCGATCGGCGTGCTGGCCGGATACCGTGAGCTCGGCAAGTCGGTGTGGCGCGGAACGTATCGCATGCCGCCGCCGCCGGACGAAGCATGGCTTCGGGTGCTGACGGCGCGCACGAAAATCAAACTGAACGTGGATATCGGCCAGCGGGCCGTTCTGGTTACTGAATTGGATTGACATGAGTTGGCATAACAAGGTCGTGTGGAGCGAGGGTCTTTTCCTGCTGCCACAACTGTTCCAGCAGCAAGAGCGCTATTTCGAACATTTCGCGCACAAGCGTTCCGCGCCGCTCAGCCCGTTCTTCTGGGGGTTCAGTCAGTTCGAGATCGACCAGGAGTCGCTGGCATTCGGCAAACTCGTATTCAAGAGCGGAGCCGGCGTGTTTCCCGACGGCACGCCATTCGACGTGCCGGCGCATGCGCCGCCGCCGCCGCCGCTGACGATCGCGCCCGAGCACCAGAACCAGGTGATCTATCTGGCCGTCCCGTTGCGCCTGCCCAATACCGAAGAGACGGTGTTTCGCGACGAGACGGCATCGCTGGCTCGCTATCTGGCATTCGAAAACGAGCTGCGGGACAGCAACACGATCGGTCAAGGCCCCAAGCCCGTGCAGCTGGCGAACCTGCGCTTGCGACTGCTGCCCGAGAAGGAACTGACGCAGTCGTGGATCGGCATCGCGCTGACGCGCATCAAGACGCTGCGTGCGGACGGCTCGGTGTCGCTGCACGTCACCGATCACATTCCACCGGTCAGCCAGTATGGCGCCGACCCGCTGCTGCGCGAATGGGCGACGCAATTGCATGGTCTTACGAAGCTGCGCGCCGATGCACTGGCCACCCGCCTGTCGGGTAGCGACGGGCGTGCGGGCGCCGCGGCGGAAGTGGCCGATTACCTGCTTCTGCAGGTGCTGAATCGCTATGAGCCGCTGCTCGAGCATATCTGCCGGATTCGCGAGACGCCGCCGATGGTGTTCTATCGCGAACTCGCGATGATGGCGGGCGAACTGTCGACGTTCGTTCGTCCGCAGACGCGTCGTCCTCTGCCGACACCGGGCTACGATCATGCGCAGTTGTTTGCGAGCATCCGGCCGCTCGTCGAAGAAGTCCACTATCTGCTCAACCAGGTGCTGATCCGCGGTGCGCAGCCGATCCCGCTCACCGAGCAGCCGCATGGCATCCGCGTCGCCGCGGTGATGCCGGCCGAACTGTCGGGCTATTCGAGCCTCGTGCTGGCGGTCGGCGCGCAGATGTCGCCGGACGTGCTCCAGCAGCAATTCGCGGCGCAGACGAAGATCAGCCAGCCGCAGCGTTTGCCGGAGCTCATTCGTTCGCACCTGCCGGGCCTGACGATGGTGCCGCTGCCGGTGCCTCCGCGGCAGATTCCGTTCAATTCGAGCTACATCTATTACGAGCTGTCGCGCAGCGGACCGTTCTGGGAGCAGATCGCGCAACAGGGCGGACTCGCGATGCACATCGCCGGTCATTTCCCCGAGTTGAAGCTCGAGCTCTGGGGGGTGCGCCATAAATGAACTCCGGTACGTTCGACAAAGACGCGTTCGACTTTCTGGCGGGCGATTCCGGGACGGTGCTTGATCCGCAGAAGGAGCGCGGCGGCGAGGAAAGACGCGCATCGGGCCCAGCCGTCGATCCCGGCGAGTTCGATGCGGTCGTGGATATCCAGCAGCGTCTCGACGAGGTGCGGGCGGCCGCCAATCCGCTGCTCGAGGCGGCGCGACCGTTGCTCAGAATGCTCGCCGACATGCCGGCGACGCTCGATACATCGGAAGCGGTGGAAGGACTGCGCACGCTCCTCGTACGCGAGGTCAGCCTGTTCCAGAAGGTGTGCGACAAGGCCGATCTGCCATGGAAGCACATGGCGGTCGTCCGCTACTGTCTGTGCACCGCGCTGGACGAGGCGGCCAACCGCACGAGCTGGGGCGGAGGCGGCGTATGGGCAGCGCGAAGTCTGCTGATCACGTTCGAGGGTGAAGTCGACGGAGGCGAGAAATTCTTCCTGCTGATCGGCCGGATGGCGACCGATCCCCAGGAGTACGTCGACATCCTGGAAATCCTGTATCGCGTGCTCGGGCTCGGATTCGAGGGGCGCTACAGCGTGATGGCCGACGGCCGTCGCTATCTCGAACAGATCCGCCAACGTCTGTGGACGCTCATCACCGGCGCGCGCGACGCGCTTCAGCCCGAGTTGTCGCCGCACTGGCGGGGCGCGCCCCCCGGCAAGCTGCCGCTGCTGCGCAGCGTGCCGGTCTGGGCGTCCGCCGCCGTCGCGGCGCTCGCGCTGTTCGCGCTGTTCGTGTTTTACCAGTACCACCTGCTGACCCAGCGCCATGTGCTGGAGACGCGCATTCTCGAGATCGGCAAGGAGCGACTCGCGTCCGCGCCGCAGCGCCTGCGCCTGTCGCAGCTGTTGCGGAACGAGATCGCGCGCGGCCTGGTGACCGTCGACGAGGACGATCGCCGCAGTATCGTCGTGTTCCGGGGCGATTCGATGTTCGCGTCGGGCAAGAGCGCGGTGCTGCCGGAGATCGAGCCCATCCTGAACAAGGTCGCGAGCGAAGTGGCGCGCGTCGGCGGCAACGTGCTCGTGAGCGGACATACCGACAATCAGCCGATTCGTAGCGCGGCTTTCGCGGACAACCAGGTTTTGTCGGAAAAGCGTGCGGAGTTCGTCGCACAGATCCTGCAGCGGGACGGCACGCCGGCGGAGCGGATTCGCGCGGTCGGCAAGGGTGACACCCAGCCGGTTGGCGATAACGCGACGGCGGCAGGCAGAGCACTCAACCGCCGCGTCGAAATCATGGTCACCCTGTAGTACCGGAATTCAGCATGTCTTATTTGAAACGTCTTTTCAGATGGTTGGTTTCGTGGCGGATGCTGGCGTGCGTGGCGATGCTGCTGGCGTGCGTGGCGGTCTGGTTCCTGGGACCCTTGTTCGTGTTCGGCGAACTGCATCCGTTCGCCGGCGCCGTGATCCGTTCGATCGTGATTGCGCTGTTGGTGTGCCTGCTCGTCCTGTGGCTGCGGCGGTGGCCGCTGAGTCCGATCTGGGTGATCGCGCTTTGCGTCGCGCTTTGGCATGTCGGGCCGTTGTTCGGATTCGCGGAGCATCATCCGCTCGAGCCGATCTGGGTACGTGTGCTGATCGTCGCCGCGATCGTGTTCTGCTATGCCGTCTACGGGCTCTACAAGTTGTGGCAGGCGCTGCGGTCGAACGATGCGCTGCTGAAGCGCTTTCTCGAGCCGAAGGGCGATCAGCCGGTCGAAATCGGCCGCGACGAGGTGCGCGCGGTCGCCATGGTGGTGTCCAAGGCGATTGCGCAGTTGAAGCGCCTGCGTGGCGGCACGCTCGGGTGGCGTCGCTGGCTCGAGGTGGACCGCCATCTGTACGGATTGCCGTGGTACATGATGCTGGGGACGCCGGGAGCCGGGAAGACGACCGCGATCCTCGGCGCGGGCCTGCAGTTTCCGTTGACCGATCAGATGGGCGCGATGTCCGCGCACGATATCGAGCACACCGCGAACTGCGACTGGTGGTTCGCGAACGAGGCGGTGCTGATCGACACCGCCGGCCGCTACGTCGAACAGGACGACGCAGCGGACGAAACGGCCACGACGATCAATGCCGCGGAATGGAAGGAGCTGCTCGGTCAGTTGCGCAAGCATCGACCGCGTGTGCCGCTCAACGGCGCGATCCTGACGGTCAGCGTCGCGGATCTGGTCAACCGGTCGGAGGCGGAGCGCACCGCGCTCGCGGCAAGCCTGCGCGCCCGTCTCGGCGAGCTGCGCCAGCAACTGGGGATTCGTTTCCCGGTATACGTGTTCGTGACGAAACTGGACCTGCTGCCCGGCTTCACCGAATATTTCCAGTCGCTGACGGCGGACGGGCGCACGCAGATCTGGGGCTTTACGCTGCCGTGTGACGAGTCGGGCGAGGCCAGTGTCGACGGGCTGCGACGTCACTGCGTGCACGAGCTGGCGCTGCTCGAAGCGCGGATCGATGCCGGCGTGAACAACCGCTTGCTGGAAGAATACGAGAGCGATCGTCGCAAGCGGTTGTACCCGCTCGCACAGGAATTCCGCGGTCTGTCGATGCTGGTTGCGGATTTGGTCGAACTGGTGTTCCTCGATTCCCGCTATGACGACGCGCAGTTGCAGAACATGCTGCGCGGCGTGTATTTCACGAGCGCCGAGCAGACGGACCAGATGGTGGCCGTCGATCGCGAGACGGTGCTGCAGCGGCTGAAACGCAAGCTCGCGCGCCTTCGTACGGTCAGCGACACGGCAGCGCAAGCGCGCGGCGACGGGGCGATAGCAGGGCATCGGAGTTTCTTCCTGCGCAATGTGTTTCAGCACGTGATCGTGCCGGAGGCGCATCTGGTCCGTGCCGACCTGAAGTGGGAGATACGCTTCAGAACGATGCGCTGGGCCGGTCATCTGCTGACCGCGGCCGTGTTCGTCTGGCTCGCGTTCGCGTTGACGGTGAGTCACGAAAACAACCAGAACTATTTGTCGGCGATTGCCGGCAAGACCTCGGCGCTCGCCGTGCACGCCGCGGCGTACAACAAGGCGCCGAAGGCGTCGGCGATCGGCGGTCTGCTGGACAGATCGAGGGATCTGCCGCGCTACGGCGATCTCGATCTCGACGCGCCGGGGCTCGCTTACCGTTATGGCCTGTACGTCGTTCCGGCCATCGTCACCGCGTCGGACACGACCTATCTGAGCCTGCTGAAGCAGACATTGATGCCGCAAATCGTGTCGCGCGTCGAAAGCGAGCTGAACACGCAGATCGCAGCGCAAAACTCTGACGATGTGTACCGGACGCTGGCCATCTATCTGATGTTGTACGACGCCGAGCATTACGACGCGAAGGCCGTGCGAGCATGGGTATTGCGTGACTGGGAGCGCTCGGACAGCGCGGCGGCGATGGGAGGGCGCAATGCGATGACGCGCCACCTGGAGGCGCTGTTCGTCGACGAACGGCCCGTCACGCCGTCCATGAAACAGGATGCCGCGCTCGTGCAGCGGGCGCGACTCTTCCTGAGCCAGAATCCGGCGCCGAAACGCCTCTATGAACGGGCGATCGGTGCGATGGAGAAAGAGGCACCCGACAACTTCACGCTCGCGCAGGCACTCGGGTTGCAGGGTGCGTCGCTCTTCAAGCTGGTGGATGGCTCGCGCTTCGAACAAGGCGTGCCGGGGCTTTACACGTACGACGGTTACCACGCGCTGTTCAGTCGGCGCCTGCCGGAATTTCTGGCGCGCGCGCAGGCCGACGACGATTGGGTCATGGGCCGTCCCGCCAAGCGCACCGACCTGACCGCGTCGATCCAGGGCATGCGTGTCGTGACGTCGAGATCGTCGCTTGCCGACGAGATTCGCCGCCAGTATCTGATCGATTACGGGAACTACTGGCAACAGTTTCTCGCGGACATTCGGCCGGCCACCAGTGGCGAGAATGGTCGCGACGGCACGCTGGCGCTCGATCAGGCGACGCTGCGCGCGCTCGCCGCGCCCGATTCGCCGCTGGTCAGGCTGGCGCGTGCGGTGGTCAGGGAAACGTCGCTGTCGGTGATCAATGCACAGGACCCATCGTCGCTGAACGATCTCGCGCTGACGGCGGTTGGCCGCCAATCGACCGCGGCGCGGACCGCGGCGATCGAGGCCGCGAAGATTGCCGCGCAGCGGCCCGAAACGCGGCTCGAAAAGGAGTTCGTCGACAACCGCTTTGCAGCGCTGCGCGAAGTCACCACCGGACAGGCCGACACCGGCAGCGGCCCGGCGATGACGGACAAGCCGATCTCCGGGGGCGGCAAGGCGTTGCAACTCGACGCGATTCTGACGCTGATCAACGAGCAATACACGCGCCTCGTCGTCGCGAGCAACGCACTGTCGGCCAACAGCATGCCGCCGGCGCTGGATATCGGTACGACGTTGCAGACGGAGGCCGAAAAGCTGCCCGCGCCATTGCAGCTCGTACTGGGCGGCATCGCGACGCAGGTGGCCGACAAGGTCGGGCAGGAGGTCGGCGGGCTGCTCGCGATGCAGGTCGATACGAGCGTCGGGCAAAGTTGCCGGCGCACGATCGACGGGAAATACCCATTCGTGCGTAGCAGTCAGGAAGTCGATGTGGAGGACTTCAACCGGATGTTCGCGGCGGGTGGCGTATTCGACGAATTCTTCCAGAAATCGCTGGCGAGCTATGTCGATACGAACGCAAAGCCTTGGCGCTACAAGTCGCTGAGCCCCGGCATGCCGCCGATCAAGGGCCCGAGCCTCGCGCCGTTCGAACGCGCGGCCGCGATCCGCGAAGTGTTCTTCCGCGATCAGGGCGCGAAGCGGATGGCGTGGAAGATGGATGCCAAGGTGGCCGCGATCGATCCCGAGATCACCGAATTGCTGATCGACATCGACGGTCAGACGCAGCGCTACGTGCACGGCCCTGTCACGCCGTTCGCGCTGAGCTGGCCCGGGCCGCGCGGCGGTGCGGTGGCCGAGATCGCGGCAAAGCCGGCGATCCGGCCGGATACGTCGACGATCGTCGCGACGGGGCCCTGGGCGCTGTTCCGGTTGATCGAGCGCGGCCGGTTGACCGGCACGGCATCGGCCAGCCGTCTGACCCTCGGTTTCGATTTCGATGGCCGGCATGCGGCGCTCGAATTGATGACGAGCGGCCAGTCGAATCCGCTGACGAGCAACCTGCTCACGGGCTTTCATTGCCCGGGGGGGCTCGCGTGACGGTTGGCATGCCCGCGCTGTGGGGGCGTCTTCCCGCGTCCGGGGAGCAGGTTCGCTACCGAACGACCGTCGTGCAGGCGCTGCAATGGCAACACTGGCTCACGCGTCATCCCGACTGGATCACGCATCTATCCGGCGAAGGGGGCGCGCACGCGTTGCCATGGAGTTTCGTGCTGACCCCCGCATGCTCGCCGTTTGGCGACGGGCGCTATGTCGTTGGCGTGATGGCTGCTTCGTGCGATCGGGCTGGACGGCGTCATCCGTGCATCGTCTGCTGTGCCGTATCGCGCCGCTGGCTGGAACGCCGGCTGCGCGAACCACGTGGTGTGCTGTTCCAGATGGCGCGCCTACTCGCGAAGCATGTGCCGCCGCGCGCGCAACCCGCGGCCGCGGATATGTCGGTGGCGTCGTTGCATGCGCAACTGGACGCGCTGTGGCGAGCGGCTCACGCGTTCGCGTGGCCGCGCCTGGGCGGTCGCGGCCGAAAGGCGGCCGTGTCGCCGGGGGCCTCGCAAGCGCGACCGGCCGAGCGCGACGACGATCCGGCACGTGTGCTGACCGGCGTGCCCGAGGCACCGTGGACGGCCTGGCCGCGATGTGTGGCGCAGTGCGACGGCGGATGGTTCTGGCAACAGGACGATCGCGGCGGTTTTGTCGATCAGTGGCGGGTCACCCGTGCGCCGGCGTGCGAAGCGGCTACCGGGCGCGGCGCCGGCGAACCGGAGTCCGGTCACGGCGGGCAACGCGCTGTCGATATCGAGCAAGGGCGGATTCATGAACATACGGAACGCTGATACGTACACGTTCGATCAACTGCCGAGCGAGCACGAGCTGGACACACGAATGCTCGAGCGGGCGATCGCTTCGAATTGCACGACGCTGCGCAGCCGGCATCGCGAGTATCGCGAACGGGTCGCATTTCGTCGCATGCCGCATATCAAGAAGCTCGAACGCACGTTGTGGTTGGCCGCCTGGCAACTGCGTGGGGTGGACGACGCGAAGGTGGCGGCGCTATGCGGCAGCGGCAACCTGTCGACGATTGCGAGCACGCTGGGCGAATGGCTGGGCGTACATGCGGCGCCGGTCGAGTGGGTAGTGGCCATCGATCCCGCGGACGGGGCACCGTCGATTCCGAGTTTGCGCGCGGTCTACTGCATGCGGCGCGTCGTTGCGTTCGGACGGAAAGTGATCGATGCGCGCGAGCCGGGCGATCTCGAGCTGGCCGCCAGCTATCTGGTCGATGCCGCGACAAGTATCGGCGCCGATTTGCTGATCGACGTGCTGCTCAAGCTCGCGGCGGTGCGCATCCGGTATCCGGTGCGCGCGGCCGGCACATGACGCAGGCAGTGGCATCACGGTGGCGCGGTACGACAAGCGCACAGGGATATAGGGGAATGCGCGCGGGCGCATCTTTGTTTTGGGTGAGTGGGAGCGAATAGATCGCATGTCAATCAATTCTTCGGAAGGACTGGTCAATCAGGAGCGCACGGTGGTGATTCGCAGCGATGCGATGCCACGGCTGCTTGGCAAGCCCGCGCTTCGGTTCCTGTCGCTTCGCGGTGGAGAACACCTCGGGAAACTTTACACGTACGAGTTGCTGCTGCGCACGCCGGATGATTTTCACGTGCCGTTGTCGACCAGTGCGAATCTCGACTTGAAGGCGATGATCGGCACGGAGATGACCGTCAGTGTTCAACTGGAGGGCATCGGAACAGGCGTGGAAGGCGGCGTCGGCGCCGGCGGCCGGGAAATCAGCGGCCTCGTCGTGAAGGCCGGTTTCCTGCGCACGGAAGGGCGCTACAACGTTTATCGGATCGTGTTGCGGCCCTGGCTTTGGCTCGCGACGCTGACGAGCGACTACAAGATCTTTCAGGACAAGACGGTGGTCGAGATCATCGACACCGTGCTGAGTGATTATCCGTATCCGGTCGACAAGCGTCTCGACGTCGACAAGTACACGGTGCAGGGCGAGAGCACGCGCAATGAGCCGCGGGCGTTCCAGGTGCAATACGGCGAAACGGATTTCGATTTTATCCAGCGCCTGATGGAGGAGTGGGGGATCTACTGGTTCTTCGAGCACTCCGACGGCAAGCATCGGCTCGTGCTGTGCGATCACATCGGCGCGCATCGCCGCTCGCCGAGTGCCGCCTATCACGAAATTAGGCATCACCCGGAAGGCGGCAAGATCGACATCGAGTATCTGAACTATTTCTCGACGGACGAATCGCTGCGGCCGGGGCGCGTGGTGGTCGACGATTTCGACTTCACGCGGCCGAGGGCGCTGCTCGTGACGTCGAACCATCAGCCGCGAGAAACGAATTGGGGCGAAGGTGAGTTGTTCGAGTGGCCGGGCGACTACACCGACAGCAAGCATGGCGACCTGATCAGCCGGGTCCGGATGGAGGAACGGCGTGCGCCCGGCACGCGTGCGTTCGGCAAGGGAAACGTGCGAGGTCTTGCGTGCGGCCAAACCTTTACGCTGACGAAACATAAGCACAAGGAAGCCAACCGCGAGTACTTGATCATCGAAGCGGCGTTGATGCTGACCGAGATCGCCGACGAATCTGGTAGCGGTTACCGGTACGAATGCAATAACGAGCTGATCGTACAGCCGACGAGCGAAGTGTTCCGGATGCCGCGCGAGACGCCGAAGCCGACCACGAGTGGTCCGCAATCGGCGATTGTCGTGGGTCCGCCGGGACACGAGGTGTGGACGGACGAGTTCGGCCGCGTGAAGGTGCGCTTCCTGTGGGACCGATATGCACGCAACGATGCGACGGATTCGTGCTGGGTCCGTGTCAGCCAGGCATGGGCAGGCGTGAATTTCGGTGGCATCTATATTCCACGAATCGGGCAGGAAGTGATCGTCGGCTTCATGAATGGCGATCCGGATCGTCCGTTGATTCTCGGCAGCCTGTACAACACCGTGACGCCGCCGCCGTGGGATCTGCCTGCGGAAGCCACGAAAAGCGGCTTCAAGAGCAAGACGATCACGGGCGGCCGCGAAAACTACAGCGGCATCCGGTTCGAAGACAAGAAGGGTTCCGAGGAATTCCACATGCAGGCGGAGCGGGACATGAACCGCCTGACGAAGAACAACGAATCGCACACCGTCGGTGTGAATCTGTCGATGGGCGTGGGGCTCACGCACACGCGTGCGGTGGGCGGGATGTTCAGCAGTATCGTGGGCGGCGTCGCCAGCTACGCGGTGGGCGGCGCCGAGTCGACGATGATCGGCGGTGCGTGCGCGTTGAACGTCGGCGGTGCGTACGCGATTGCGGTGGGCGGTGCAATGTCGACGTCGGTGGGCGGTGCCTATGCGCTGAACGTCGGTGGCGCGCTTTCCATCGTGTGTGGTGCATCGGCCATCAACATGACGGCCGACGGCACGATCAAGCTGGTCGGCACGAAGATCCGAATCGTCGGCAGTAACGAGGTCGTGGTTCAGGGTTCGCCGCTGCAGTTGAATCCTGGATGCGGCGACGGCGGTGCGGGTGGTGGGGGCGGGGGTGGGGCGATTCCGCCGATTCCGTTCCCGAATTTCATGTTTAGGATGACCAAGCCGACTTTGCCGCCGCCGCCGCCGCCGCCGACAGTTGTTCCGCCGCCGCCGCCGCCGCCGAGCGTTGAGCCGCCGCCGCCAAGCGAGACGCCGCCGCCAAGCGAGATGCCGCCGCCAAGCGAGATGCCGCCGCCAAGCGAAATGCCGCCGCCAAGCGAGACGCCGCCGCCAAGCGAGATGCCGCCGCCAAGCGAGATGCCGCCGCCAAGCGAGATGCCGCCGCCAAGCGAAATGCCGCCGCCGAGCGAAATGCCGCCGCCAAGCGAAATGCCGCCGCCGAGCGAAATGCCGCCGCCGAGCGAAATGCCGCCGCCGAGCGAAATGCCGCCGCCGAGCGAAATGCCGCCGCCGAGCGAAATGCCGCCGCCGAGCGAAATGCCGCCGCCGAGCGAGACGCCGCCGCCGAGCGAAATGCCGCCACCGAGCGAAACGCCGCCGCCAAGCGAGACGCCGCCGCCGAGCGAAACGCCGCCGCCGAGCGAGACGCCGCCGCCGAGCGAAACGCCGCCGCCAAGCGAGACGCCGCCGCCGAGCGAAACGCCGCCGCCGAGCGAAACGCCGCCGCCGAGCGAAACGCCGCCGCCGAGCGAAACGCCGCCGCCGAGCGAAACGCCGCCGCCGAGCGAAACGCCGCCGCCGAGCGAGACGCCGCCGCCGAGCGAGACGCCGCCGCCGAGCGAGACGCCGCCGCCGAGCGAGACGCCGCCGCCGAGCGAGACGCCGCCGCCGAGCGAAATGCCGCCGCCAAGCGAGACGCCGCCGCCGAGCGAAACGCCGCCGCCGAGCGAAACGCCGCCGCCGAGCGAAACGCCGCCGCCGAGCGAGACGCCGCCGCCAAGCGAGACGCCGCCGCCAAGCGAGACGCCGCCGCCAAGCGAAGAGCCACCGGAATCGGAATTTTGATTTCGTGGCTAAGCCGTGTGTCGCCGCACCCTGCACGGGTGCGGCGACACCAAAGTGATGGGTTTTACTGGGAGAGAATTCACCATGAGCAATCCAGCAGCCAGAGTCGGTGACGCGATAGGCCATGGCGGAGCGATCGTGACCGGTTCGGGTGACGTGTTCACCAACGGGATATCGGCCGCGTATGTCGGCAGCGTCGCGGTTTGCGGCGTTCATTGTTCGGCCCAAGCGGTCGTGACCGGTTCGGGGTCCGTATTCATCAACGGTTCGCAGGCGGCATTCGTTGCGTGCTCGACGTCCTGCGGCGCCCCGGTCGCATCGGGGTCCGACGACGTGTTCATCGGCGGGTAACGAGAGGTCAGGGAGTTCAAATGAGTGGAATTGGAGGGTTGGGCGGCGTGCTTGCCGGGTTGCAGGGCACGGTGCTGGAGTCGCTCGACATCGCGCCGCGCCTCGATCGTCATCGCGGGCAGCCGGGTGATTTGGCCGGCCGCCACGGGGTGGAGCGGGCGTTGTCCGGCCTCCTCTGCGAGTCGGTCGACATGGTTTCGGGCAACAAGATTTGCCTGTCGCGAAACGAGGTCGACTTCAGGTTGCCCGGTCGTTTGCCGATCCACTGGGCGAGGTTCTATTCGAGTGCGCTGTCCGCGGACGGCATGCTCGGGCTCGGCTGGCGTACTGCCTGGGACGTCACGCTGCGACGCCGGGACGACAACCGGCTCGACTACATCGACGAGCAGGGCCGGATCGTGTCGCTGCCCATGCCCGAACGCGGCTACCAGATCATCGTTTCGTCCGAACAGCTCCATGTGGCCCGACTGCCGGACGACCGCATCGTTGTCGCCGATCTGACGCCGCGTTACACCGTCTTCGGGGAATTCGACGAACACGGCGTCGCACGCATCAAGTATGTCGAGGATCTGGGGCGCCGCCGGGTGGGCTGCATCTGGGACGGCGGGCGCCTGCTCCGCATGCGCGGCACCTGCGGGCATGAACTTCGGATGCACTACGGGCGCGACGGGTCACGCTTGACCGGCATCGAATGCGTCGATGGCGGACCGACCGGCTTTCTTGTTCGCTACGGGTACGACAAGCACGGCCGGCTGGCCGAGGTGCGCAACCGGCTCGGTGATGTCGTGCGCGGCTTCGCCTACGACGACAGCGGTCGCATGGTCGAGGAAATCGGTCCGCTTCGACAGACCATGCGCTACACGTGGCAGACGATCGGCGGTGCGTCGCGCGTCGTTGAGCGCTCGACGTGCCGCGGGGCGCGCGAGCACTGCACGTACGAACTGGCCGAACGTAGTACGCAAGCGACCGACGTGTTTGGCCATACGGCACACTGGCAATACGATGCGCGTGGTCGCGTGCTCGCTTATGTCGATTTCGACGGACGGCGGTATGCGTTCCAGTACGACAACGCGGGCTGGCCGAGCGAACTGACGTTGCCGGGCGAGCGGCGGGTGTCCGTCGTCAACGACAATCTGGGCCGCCCAATCCGTGAGGAGGTGCCGTTGAGCGGCGAACGCTTGACGGTCTACGCGTTCGCGAGCCGCGAGCCGCTGAGCATTCGCCTGCAAGATGGCCGGACGTGGCTCTGGCAGCGCGACGACGAATTGCGGCCGACCCAGTTCCAGTCGCCGTCCGACGGCGTTACTCAGACGACGTATTCGGAACAGGATGGCGTCCAGGTTCGGACCGACACGCACGAGCAGCGCGGCGCCGTCGTGCTTGAATACGACGGGCGCGGGCTCGTGTCGAAGCGGACCGACGCCGCGGGGCGCACGGTGATCTATCGGCGCGACGGCAACGGACATGTCGTGGCCGTCACGGACCCGTTCGGAGCCGTGACGCAGATCGAGCCGGATCTGCTCGGGCGGCCGTTGACCGTTACGCTGCCGGACGGCCGGCAGGAGCGGCGGATCTGGAACGCCGCGGGGCAGTTGACCACGTCGACCGGCCTTGACGGGCAGGCACGGCACTGGCATCGCGACCAGTACGGGTGCGTGGTGAGCGCGGTGGACGAGGAAGGCAACGTCACGGCGCACGAATTAGATGCACATGGCCGCAGGGTTCGCACCGTCGCCGGCAACGGCGGGATTCAGCGCCTGACCTGGGACCCGGTCGAGCGGTTGACGTCGATCGTCGACGCGGACGGCGTGACCCGCTCGTTCAGTTATGCCGCATCGGGCGATCTGCAGCAGATCACGGCGACGTCGGACGGACAGACGCGCACCGAAACTTTCGCGAACGATGCGCTCGGACGGATGGTCGGCCGCGATACCGAACATGCCCGCTATCGCTACACGTATGTACGCGACGGCATGCTGGGGATGATCCACTGCCTGCCGACCGAAGCGGGGGCGGCGATCGGCGTCGAACCCGACACACTTCGCTTCGAATACGATTCGGCCGGGCGTCTGACTGCGGAGCATGACATGCACGGCGCACTGCGCTACGCGTATGACGACGCCGGGCGGCTCGCCGCCGTGACGCTGCCGGACGGGCACGTCGTGAAATCGGAGCGCGACGACGCGGGCATGGTCTCGCTCATCGGGCTGGGCCACGGCGACGAGATGCGCGGCATCGCCGCGCTCGGTTACGAGGCGGCCACGCGTCAGTTGTTGCGCTCCCAGGGGGAACTGTATCTACGTTCCGTTTATGCGGGCGGGTCGCTCGAGCGCTGGTTCGCGATGACGGTGATCCGAACGTCGGATAACGAGATGTTGCCGGGCAGCGCCGAATTCTGGCGGGAGTTTCATTACAGTCCGGCCGGCAATCTCGTGCAGGTCGACGACCGTTTCAACGGCCGGACCTATTACGATTACGATCGTCGCGGCTGCCTGCTGCGCGTCGTCTCGGATGAGATCGGCATCGAATATTTCATGTGGGATGCAGCGGGCAACTTGCTCGATACGCCGCGCACCGGATGGCAACCCGCCGTCTATCCCGATCATCGACTACGCGAGTGCCGAGGTTATCGCTACGAATACGATGCGTGGGGGCAGGTCGTCGCCAAGCGCGGCGCGGCGGATGAACAGACGTTCACATGGGACGCGGACGGCCGGTTGATGAGCGTGCGAAGCCGGCGCGGCGAGGTGCGTTACCGCTACGATGCGCTGGGGCGCCGCGTCGGTAAATCGGTCGGACAATCGCACGCGGGTGGGGCACTGCGCTCGGACGAGAACGCAGAGGTCACGCGCTTTGTCTGGCATGGGGAGCGCCTCGTCCAGGAAACGACGGGCGAGAACGTGCGGATTTATCTGTATCAGCCGGCACGGGACGGGGCCGTCGGTTATGCGCCGCTTGCCTGCGTGGACCGGCGACGCAGGGACGACGGCACCTTTTCCGAGATGCACGTGTATTACTACCAGACCGATCTCGCCGGCACGGCGGTCGCGCTGACCGACGAAGCGGGCAAGCTCGTGTGGAGCGGCCGTTACAAGGCATGGGGGCAGGTGATACCGTGGACTCAACTGGCGACGCCGGTGCGGCAGCCGTTGCGGTTTGCGGGGCAGTACCTGGACGACGAGACCGGGCTGCACTTGAATGGCCGGCGCTACTACGATCCCGATGTGGGCCGTTATCTCCGCCCGGACCGTTCCGCACCGGCGGGCGTGAGCCCGTACCGCTACGTGTCGAGCCCGTTGAGCGTCGCGAACCCGAACGGTAGCGCCGTTTCGCTGAGACGGCCGAAGGAGGACGTTGACGGCGCATCGTGTGCGGAAGGGCCGATTGATCTGTCGACGCGGTTGACAGGCGGCATCGACGAGCGCGATGTCATTCCGGGCGGCGAATGGCTGGCGTGGCTGGACCGTTAAAGCGGGACGCGTATCAATGGGGGGCCGGTCGCCCCCCGATTTGTTTCAGTGAAGCAGGCGGCGTTTTCCCGGCGTCGGCCGGTATTGCGGCCACGCCTTGCGCCGAAGTTAAATTAGATCGAGCGTTGGAGTTCGCGCAGCAGCGTCCCGTCGCGGGCGAATAATTCGATCGTGTAATGGTCGGGAACTTGTTCGAATCCGGTGGCGAAGTACAGATGCATGTCGAACCATTCACGCTTGATGTGCTTGTGAAACTGGCCGGCATCGAGCATTTCGCCGTGGTGAATCACCGTCCCGTCCTGCGCATGGGCGTTCATGCGGAAATGATCGAGCTGCGGCAGGATATCCGTGAACCGGGCCCGATGCGCCCAGACGCGGAAATCGTGGGCGCGCAGCAGCGTGGCCTTGTATTCTTCGTCGGATGTGCAAACCGGCGTATCGAGGATCGGCGGTAAACCATCGAGCGTTTCCCGGCGCACGCCGCGATGGGCGAAGCTGATGCCCGCGTAGGCTTCGTATTGTGCGAGCGTGCGCTCGGTCCCGAGACCGTACGGCCCGAAATCCATGCCATCGGACAACGCGCCATCCACGCCGAGCAGTGCCCGGTTTCGCTCAAAGGAACGGTCGTTGCGTGCATGCCAGTTCTCCGCGACGAGGCCGCTGGCTTGTGCCTCGGGCGTGTGATCGTCCCAAATCTTGACTCGGCTGGCGCGCGTGTATTCGTGCCAGGCGAGGACGCGATGCGGGATGTAGATATCGTAGCCGTGCGTGAAGGCACGAACGGCGATCGAGATTTCCTCGCCCAGAAAGAAGTAGCTCGGATCATGCCGGACATCGACGGCGAAATGGCCATCCGCAAAAGCGAAGTGAGCGCTGTAGAACGCGCCCGGGACAGGCGCCTCCAACGCTTGCCAGTTATCGAGCCAGCCTGAACGAAGCGACAGCACGCCTTCCGGCATAAAGCGCTGGAAATACAGGCCGGTCGGCGTATGGGGGAGCGTGTCGCGCTGGGCGCCGGGCTGAAAGCCGGGCAGGTAGGTGGTAAGGAGCGGCTTCGCGCTGCGCGGGCGCAGCGATTCGAGCATCGCGATGGCCAGATCGTCCCACGCGTCGACGAAGTAGTGGTGAGAATCGAGTTGCAGCGTGTAGCGCTCGTCGTGGTACTGCTGCTGGATCAGATTGCGTGCCCAGCAGGCGCCCTGGGACTGCTGATGGGGCACATCGATCAGCTCGACGATGGCGTCTCGATAGGAAAGCGTATGAGTCGGGAACGCGCCATCGTGGCGCGCGTGCCAACGCGAGAAGCCGTGCGCGAAGAAGGCGCCGATGGTCTCGTCCAGTGCGTGCTGCCAGCACACGACGATGCGGAGCTGGTCCGGGCGGGTGGCGCGCTCGATCAGGTCGAGCAGCGTCGGGATCAACTGTGGATCGCGATAGCTGGCGATCTGGACGAAAATGGTGCGTTCCATGGTGTCGATAAGTCGGGTTTCGTGAATCCGTTGGAGAAGTTAGAGGATGTCCAGCGTGATGACGGAGGTCGCGTCGATCTTGCCCGTGGTGGGCGGCTGGTTGCCCACGCGCAGCACGGTGGCTTCGAGATCGAAGCCTGACTCCATCGCGCCCCCCGGCTTCTGAACGAGCGCGCTGCTCGCGTCGCCGGGCTTGAGCAGGGCACCGGTCGTTTTGTCGCGCAGACGGATCGCGAGGTGCTGGGCGCCGGTATTCTGGATCAGCGCGGGGTTGTCCAAGTCTCGAGGCGCGCTCAGCGTGGCGGTGATCGACGCCGGGGGCGTCGGGCCCGAGCAGAGCACCCGGAAGTTCACGGGGCGCGTCGGGCCGGTTGTCTGCGAAACGTCATAGGGGCCGAACTGGCCGAAGTCGATGTTCAGCGTGCTGCTGTCGACGCGGCAGCTCGGCAACACCCGGAGCGACACGTTGCCGGAGTAGATGTTGGTTACGGCCACACCGGGATTGCCATCGCCATAGGTTCGGGCGACATGGCCAAAGCTTGTCGTCGAAAAGCTCGGGATGTCGTTACTGGTCTTGACCAGATCGATTCTGTATTTTGCGCCGTTGCCGTAGTTGACCGGTTGTGTGCCCGGGGTGGACGGATTTTCCGTCCAGTTGTTCGTGTAAGGCACGACGCTGGTGCTGCCGCTGGCGCGAACGTAGTTGAGCCGAAACCCGACTCCTGGCACGTTGGTATCGTAAATCTTGCCGCCCAGCGACGAAAGCTTGGGAGGGGTCATGAAGTCAACATTGATTGCGCCGGTCGGCGGATCGCAGGCGATGAAAATCATCTCGGGCGTGGGGGCGGACTCACCGCTGACGAGCGGGCTGCCGATCGGCAGATCGGGGTCGATGTCGACGACCCCGGCTGGAAAGCTGATATTGAATATCGTCAATATCTGGTTCGGCATCGGCCGTGTTTCGGCCCACTTCGCTGACTCCTCTTGGGTAATGGGCCGACACGCCGCCAGCACGGCCGGCGACGCTGGCAGCAGACACGCGGCAGCGAGGATAACTCGGGTTTTTTTCATCATTTGACCATGCGCTGAAGACGATGAGAGGGGCGCGGCGCTCAGACGTCGATGGCATCCCACTGCGCGAGAAGCTCGGCTGGGATGACGTTCGCCAGCTCCGAAAAGCGCTTGCCGACCATTCGTTCGGATTGCCGGAGCAGCACGATGACGGGGCTGCTCGGCTCGTTTTGCTCGAACCACAGACGCGTTTCCTGAATCGCCGCGAGCGCGCTCCAGCGATCCATCGGGCGCGGGGCGCGTGCGCTCGGGGCCGGGGCGTCGGCCTCGCGGGGCGTCGCTTCGGTGGGGAGGCTCGCCGTCGCATCCGATGCCGAAGCCGGCTCCGCCGGTGCATCGGACGGACCGGCGGCGGTCGGTGCGCGGCCAGCGTCGAGGGCCGTCTGCGCGAAAGGCTGCAGCAGTTTCACGACGCCATCGAGATCGGGCGCATCGGCCTGCAACGTGTCGTGTGTTAAAGCGACGATCTCGGCGACGGCGCGTTGCGCATCCGCCAGTGCGACGATCGCGGCGTCGCGCCGGTTCCACAGTTCGCTGAGCAGCCGACTCGCCGATTCCGGCGCGAGCGCGTCCTTCGCGCGCGGGACCGCAAACGCTTTCTCGATGTCGCGCAACTGCAGTTGCAGACCGGCGGTTTTCGGCAGCCGAATGTCGCGGGCGTCAGCCAGCGCCGCGTCGGCGTCGGCGAGCGCGGCGATCGCGTTCGAGTAGACGATCGGATCGCGTTCGCCGTCGAGCATCGGCGTCGGATGCAATGCCTCGCCGTAGCGTTCGAGCATCTGCAGCAGCACCGCTACGCCGTCGCGCAGCCCTTCGGCGCCGCTTTGGCGGATCCGGCAGCGGATCAGGATCGTGAGCAGCCGGAGGTCCTTCGTGCGTAGCAGCAACGCGCGGCAATCGCGCTCGGCCTCGGCCCAATTCGCCTGCTGCGGCGCATCGACGAAATCGCCATATTGGGCATCGGGGCGTGGCGCGACGGCCGCTTGCAGCATGACGAAGGCCGGATCGTATTCGAGGTCGGGGCCGCACGGGTCTTCAGCTGATACGGGCTCGAGAAGATCGATATAGCGCGCAAGCGCATCAGGGGTGGGAGCATTCATGCTGGGTTCTCCAGTTGATCGCAGTATTTCTCGGGCTCGAACACCATGCCGACGACCGGTTTGTCGTCCATGGATTCCCCGAGCCAGGTCGAATAGCCCAGCCGGTGAGAGCTGTCGGCGCGCGCGGGCGGTGCGGCGCGCGGCTTGACGAGCAGCTTGATTTCCCAGTCATATTCGAGACCGACGAACGCGCGGACCCAGTCGACCAGCGTCGGCAGATCATCGCCATGCGGTGTCAGACGCAGGTACTGGTCGAGATCGAGCGGCCCGATCACGAGACGGAACTTGTGCTGGCAATCGGGGATCATGTCACCCAGCAGCGCACCCTCGCCCATGATCGTCGACGGTGCGGGCGCGCCGAGCAGGCAGCGCTCGGGGCCGGCGATCTGAATCCAGTGCGACACGAATTCGTCGACGGCCACAGGTACGCCGAAGTAATGGGACAGCGTCGCGGCCAGGCCGTCCGGATTGCGTGCCTCGCGCACCAGGTGCGCCGAGGCCGCATAGCGCGCATGCGGAGGCGGGTGCGTACGCGCGGCTTCGGCCGGATCGGTGCCCATCAGGCTGCCGATATAGAACGAGAACGTCTCCTGCGACGGCCGGTCGAGCGAGACGGTCGCTTGTGCGGATGCCCACGCCCGGTAGAACAGCGTGAGCGCCCGGTGATGAAACAGATTGGCGAATGCAATGAGCGTCTTGTCCTGATGGCTCTCCGCACGGCTATACGCCAGTTCCGTCATGTGAAGCGGCAGCGGGCCCTGCGGCCCCCACAGTCCGAGCCCGAAGAGCCGGACGTCCAGCCGGCCGCCCTGCACGTCGAGCGCCGCGACTTCGCGCGGCGCGAACGCCATCGACGGTTGCTGGCCGACGCGAAAAGGCTCCTGCCTCGGCAGGCGTGCCGTGCCGGGCAGCGGCTGGGTTGCATCGCGCGCGCTGATCGTGCGCAGCAGGCTCAGGAAACCCGCCTGCCACGGCGTGCGCTCGTCGAACCACACGCGCAGCGAGTCAGGGTGCAGCGGCGAGCGGTCGTCGACGGGCGTCGAGTCGAATGTATCCATCGGTTACACCGCTCCCCGTCCGCCCATGCGCGGCTTCCAGCGTGTCACGACGCCGCGTTGCATCGAGCGCAGTTCCGTCTCGGTAAAGACGTTGATCGATACGTGTCGCGCCAGGTACTGCTCGAGCACAAGGCCGAACAGATAGGGGCTCACACCGGAGAAGCCGCTCTCGTCGACGGTCAGTTCGCAGCGTACGCCGCGCCCGTAGACGAGCAACCCGTGGCCGGGCAGGCGTCGAACGACCGGTTCGGTGCGCGCGCCGACGAGGCTCTCGATCTGCGTGCGCTGTTCGTGTTCGCTCGTTCCGACGAACAGTCGCAGCATGTTGCGCAGGGCCTGGCCGCCGTCGCGATGATCGAGCTCCGCGAGCGGCATGTAGTTGAAGCTCAACTGGCGAATCAGCCGCCATGCGGTTTCGCCGGTCGCGTACGGCTCGCGCGGCGTGCTTGGCGGATGCACGAGACTCACGCCTTCGATCGGCACGGAGTCCTGCATCGTGAGGTCGCTGAACCCGTTGCGCGGAATCAGGCGCGGCAGGTCGCGGTTGGTGAGCCACGCGTCGACGGACAGATAGCGGATCGCGTCGTCGTAGGGCGCTTCGGCCTGATCGACGAGCGACACGAATACTTCGGTGCCGACGTACTCGCTGCGGGTGCCGTATTTGCGCGCGTTGGCCGACATCGCGCGCGGCTCGCGCAGAATCGAAAAGTAACGCCCGTAATTGCCGATATCACTGTGTAGCGTCTGGTACAGCGGATTGAACGTCACTTCGGTCGACGTTTCGGCTTTCTGGCCGAATACCCGCGATACCGAGAAGACTTCATAGTCGAGTGGGCGGCTGCGGTCCGGAATCAGGTGGAACGCGGTCAGCGCCCGATTGATCTCGATCCGGTCGGTGCGTCGCGGAAACAGGTTGATGATCGGCGTGCAGAACAACTGAAAGCTCGACGCATCGACGTGGGCCGTCAGCTCGTCCGGCAGTCGGTCGAGCAGTAGCACGATTTCCGCTTCGTTGCCGTCGATCTTCGAAAGGCCGGCCTGCAACTGCGTAAGCACGAAGAAATAGAAGCGCTGCCGACAAGTGAAGTACTCGTGCAGCAGATTGTGCCCGTGGAACGTATTCCACATTTGCGGCAACAGGCTCTGGTCGGGGCGCAGGCCCTCGAAATCGACCGGATTCTTCGGGACGAACGTGCAATCGTCGCGGGTAGCGCCGTGTGCGCGCACGACCGACGCGATGCCGCCGGCATGGACCAGTTCGAACAGATGCGACGCGATCCGCTCGTCGCCGCCGATATAGAGCGACAGCCGGTCGAGCCCGCTGATCTGCGAGAACTTGATTTCGCCGACCGTGCGCAGCCGCAACCGAAGCGCGCCGCGCAGCCGCATGTGTGGCATCAGCATGCGCTGCAGGTCGGGAAGGTCCGGCGGCACGGCGGTCAGCTTCGCGTCGACGATCTCGATCGGCCAAAGCGTGATTTCATGACCGCTGCGAAACTCGCAGGCGGTCCGTTCGCCCGGTGGGATCGACGAGCGCAATACGCTGTGGCGCGGCACCGTGAAGCCCTTGCTGAAGTTGCCTTCGCGCAGGCTCGGGCGTAGCTTCGCCACGGCCATCGACGGCGTCGGCGCAACGTAGTTCGGATACACGACCTCGAGCAGGCGTTGCGTAAAGCGCGGGAATTCGGCGTCGAGCTTGAGCTGCGTACGCGCCGACATGAAGCAGAACGCTTCGATCATCCGCTCCACGTAAGGATCGGCCGTTTCGATGCCGTGCATGCCGAGCCGGCGGGCGATCTTCGGATGCTGTGCGGCGAACTCCGCCGACAGCTCGCGCATGTAGGTCAGTTCGCGATTGTAGTGGTCGAGAAATCTGGGATCCATATCAATGTTCGATGCGAGCGCCCGGATCGAGCGTCACCTTGTTCGATTCGATATCGAAGGTGCTTTGAATCAGGAACTCGAGGGGGTACGGCGACCATTGCATCAGCCCGCGAATCTCGAATGCCAGCTTGTTGTAACTGGCGGCTTCGCGCCCTGCGAGGGGCCGGATCGCGATCGAATCGGGGAGCAGGCGGGGTTCGAAACGGACGATCGCGGTCTTGACGAGTGTCTCGATCGTTTCCCAGTTCCGGTCGCTCAGGTAGCTTCCCGACAACGGCGGCACGCCGTAGTTGACGACGGACGCGGCGGCCTGCGGGTACCGTGCGGAGTCGAGCTCGCCGTCGAGGTTGGTCGCGTTGAGTAGCAGCGCGAGGTCGCGTTGGATGATCCGGCGCATGCCTTCGCCGCTCGGTGCATACGCGCGCGCGACTTCATGGCGAGCCTGCGGCGCGTCGTCCTGCAGCCGGTCGAGCAAGGACGGCAGGTACGCGGGCCGGTGCTGATCTTCAGGATGACGTGCCATCTGCGTCTTCATCGGTGAAGCGGCAGCCGCCGATATCCAGCAGGCCCCAGTCGCCGCAGTTGGTCGTCCAGGTTTTTTGTCCGAGTGCGATCACGTTCGTTTCGCCGATGTCCTGCCAGCGGGTTTCGCGCGCGAGCCGGACGGCGGCGGGACCATGCTCCGAGCCCGGGTAGCGGGTCGGCACGTACCCCCTGAGAACCGTGGCATCGCGCAGGATCAGCGTGGCAGGCCGCCATACGAGATCGGTCAGCGTGCCGATCGGGGTGAGCGTGAGCGACTTGATGCGGGCGAACGGAATCCACCGGTAACCGCCTGCAACGACCATTTCGCAAACGGGGCCGAGTCGCGTGTCGCTGTCGGTCAGCCATGCGAAGTCACCCATTTCGGCGCTTTCGCCTCGACTGGCTGGCGCCGCGTCGAGCGCGGCCTCGCGCAGCGCGTCGGCACCCGCCACGTCGCCGGCGCCGAGCCGGACATTCGCCTGCAGCAACTGGTCGATCCACGCGGGCGTGGCTTCGTCGACGAAGCCGGGAGTGCGCGTGCCGGCGAATACCTCCGTGCGGAACATCTCGCCTTCGATGAGGCCGCGATGCAGCTGCGCGCGTGCAGTGCCTTCGGGCTCCAGTGTTGCCCAGGTCTGCAACTGCTTGAGCGCGCGTTCCCAGTCGCCGTCGACGCACAGCAGCTGGAACAGCAGCCAGCGTTCGGACGGGTCGGACGGCCGCTGACGCACCGCTTCGATGGTTTGCTCTTTCAGCGCGTCGAGCGACTGGGCCTGCAGCAGGTTCTGCACTGCTGGGCGGCCAGTGGCTGGCGTGGTGGTATCAGGGGCGTTCATCGTCATGTTGTTCGGTCGTTGAAGTGTCGGTGAAGGTGGTCAGCATCGGGAAGTGGCTATCGACGCTGACCAGGTGGTGCTCGCGACGCGCGAGCAGCGCTGCTGGCGGAAAGTGCAGACGCCGCCGTTGCGTGGGCGCGAGCAGATGCAGGACGTCGTGGCGTGCGTCGTCGACGAAAAACTGATCGGACAGGAACGGGTTCATGTCGCCGAGCACCAGATCGATTTGTTGGCGCGTGTCGAGCAGATCGTTCAACAGCGAGCCGGTCCGATAGCGCTCGGTATCGAGGAATGGATCGGGCGGCAGCGGGACCGCGATCTGCGGCGGCTCTATTTCCTTCATCGCGTGCGCGGCGGACCGCTCGCGGTGGATCAGCGCCCGCCGGTATTCGGCGAGCAGCGCCTCGAGCGGGTCGCCATTGTCGAGATCGGGCGAGACCGGCGTGACCACGCCGAGCGGTTCCTCGTCCAGCACGGTGAGCGGCAGGTCGCCGTTCGGTTGCAGGTCGGCCAGCGCCGTCAGATCGACGAAGCCGCCCGGCTCGGTGCGGGGCAGCGCATTACCCAGCGCGATCAGGTCGACGGGGGCCGGCGCGTCGTCCTGCGCGACGGCGGAGGACGGCAGGCCGATGGTCAGCTCGTCGACGCCGACCGTGATCGTCGTGCCGAACGGAACCTCACATGCGCGATGCAGCGGCACCACGGTGGCGCCGACGCGGCAGGCGAGCGCTTCGCAATGATTTTCCAACTGGATGCGGCCGTCGGCGTCGATGAGGAAGACGACATGGTCGGCGAGCGGATTCGCATCGCCCGACACCGTGGCGAACACGCCGGACGACGCCGAATACGCGCAGCGATCCCGGCCGAGCGCGTGCTGCACCGGCGCGCGCGGCGCGCGGCCGCCCCGCCGGACCAGCTTCGCGAACGGCGGCGTGGGATCGGCCGGTTGGCGGTCGGGCGTCGTGCAATCGGGATCGCGAGCCGTGCTGCTGCTCATTTTCGACATAGCGGTTGATCAGTAAAAAGCGAAGGTTTTAGCGGTGCAGCGGCATTGCGCACGTGCCTCATTAATTCGAGATAAAGGAGCGCTTCGCGTCGGATTAATTCGAGATAATCCGGGGTGCCGATAAGGGTGAAAGCGCGGTCGACGGTTTAAACGGGAATATTATCGTGCGCAGGTTTTGAGGTATATCGGAATTGTTCTAAATGTCCGGGCGGTGTCTCGTGCGAGGCTGCGAAAATCGGGGGCGGCGTGGCTGCGGCGTTGACGTCGCGGCCCGCGTGGTGGCGGCGATGCGGGCCGTCGGGACGCCGTGTGAGGTGATTTGGGACGACCGCACGGGGAGGCGGCGATGCGATCCTTTTCGTGAACAAGCGTGATGAAAAATAATACTTGTCCGATTGATTCGTGAGTGATGTGAGAGGTAACGTTGGCGGTTTTGATTTAGTATCCGCGGCGACGGAGGGCGTGACCGTATTCACATTGCCCTTGCGTGCGGCACGACTTATTTCCAGATCCATCTCATGACAATTTCAAGGCAGGCCTTATTCGGCAAACTCGGGCATTCGCTGTTCCGAAGCGTCGAATCCGCCACGACTTTCTGCAAGCTGCGCGGCAACCCTTACGTCGAACTGGTGCATTGGCTGCATCAACTGCTGCAGGTGCCCGACGGCGACCTCCAGCGGATCATCCGGCATTGCGACATCGACGCCGAGACACTCGATCGGGACGTGCTGCGCGCGCTCGCCGCGCTGCCGGCCGGTGCGAGTTCGATCAGCGACTTCTCGCACCATATCGAAACGGCCGTCGAGCGCGCGTGGGTGCTGGCCTCCCTGGATTTCGGCGACCGCCGCATTCGCGGCGCATGGCTCGTCGCCGCGCTCGTCAAGACGCCCGAACTGCGCCGCGTGCTGCTGTCGATCTCTCCGGCGTTCGGCAAGATCCCGCTGGAAAGCCTGGGCGAGATGCTGCCCGCGTGGATCGACGGCTCGCCGGAGGCGGCGGATGCGCCGTATGACGGCACCGACTTCGGTGGCGCGGTGCCCGGCGAGGCCGCGGGCGCGCTGGCGCCGGCAGCCGGTGGCGGCTCGCCGCTCGAGCAGTACTGCAGCGATTTGACTGCGCGCGCGCGGGCGGGCGAGATTGATCCGGTAGTCGGCCGCGAGCTCGAGATCCGCACGATGATCGATGTGCTGTTGCGCAGGCGTCAAAACAATCCGCTGCTGACCGGCGAGGCCGGGGTCGGCAAGACGGCCGTGGTCGAAGGTCTGGCCCGCGCGATCGTCGACGGCGACGTGCCGCCGAAGCTGGCCGACGTGCGCCTGTTGAGTCTCGACGTCGGCGCACTGCTTGCCGGCGCGAGCATGAAGGGCGAATTCGAGGCGCGTCTGAAGGGCGTGCTCGAGGCGGCGACGAAGTCGGCGGTGCCCGTCATCCTGTTCGTCGATGAAATTCATACGCTGATCGGCGCCGGCGGCCAGGCCGGCACCGGCGATGCGGCGAACCTGCTGAAGCCGGCGCTCGCACGCGGTACGCTGCGGACGATCGGCGCGACGACCTGGGCCGAATACAAGCGCCATATCGAAAAGGACCCGGCGCTGACGCGGCGCTTCCAGGTGCTCCAGGTGCCGGAGCCCGAGGAAGCGGCGGCGATCGACATGGTGCGCGGGCTCGCGCGCACCTTCTCGCGACATCACGGCGTCGTCGTGCTCGACGAAGCGATTCGCGCGGCGGTGACGCTGTCGCATCGGTACATTCCGTCACGGCAACTACCCGACAAGGCGATCAGTCTGCTCGACACCGCTTGCGCGCGCGTGGCGCTGTCGCAGCACGCGCCGCCGCGCGAGTTGCAGAACGTGCGCCAGCGCCTGCTGGCGGCGCAAGTCGAATGCGATCTGCTCGACCAGGAGCGATCCATCGGCCTGGGCGACACGGACGCGCTGGCCCGCACACAGGCGCGCATCGCCGAGCTGGAACGCGAGGCGGCGAACGTCGAGGCGCGTTGGCGCGCGCAGGCCGACGCCGCGCAAGCGCTGTTGAGCGCACGCGAGACCACACGCGACGCCGCCTCCGGCGTGCCGGCCGACCGGCTGCAGGTGCTCGAGCGCGCGCTCGCGGAGCAGCAGGGCGAGACGGCGTTCGTGTTCCCTGAAGTGAACGAAGCGATCGTCGCGGCGATCGTGTCCGACTGGACCGGCATTCCGGTGCGCCGGATGGTCACCGACGAGGTCGCCGCGGTGCGCACGCTGCCTGACACGCTCGCGGCGCGCGTCATCGGCCAGCCGGACGCGCTGCAGCAGATCGGCGAGCGCGTGCAGACTGCGCGCGCAGGGCTCACGGATCCGAAAAAACCGCTCGGCGTATTCATGCTGGCCGGTCCGTCGGGCGTCGGCAAGACCGAGACGGCGCTGGCGCTGGCCGAGGCGCTGTACGGCGGGGAGCAGAACCTGATCACGATCAACATGAGCGAGTATCAGGAAGCTCACACCGTGTCCGGGCTCAAGGGGGCGCCGCCCGGCTATGTCGGTTACGGCGAGGGCGGCGTCCTGACCGAGGCGGTGCGGCGCCGGCCCTACTCGGTGGTGCTGCTCGACGAGATCGAGAAGGCACATGCCGACGTGCACGAAATGTTCTTCCAGGTGTTCGACAAGGGGTATATGGAGGACGGCGACGGACGCTACATCGATTTCCGCAACACCACGATTCTGCTGACCAGCAACGCGGGCTCCGACCTGATCACGAGCCTCTGCTCGGACGAGGCGCTCGCGCCTCGCACGGATGCGCTGTGCGCGGCGCTCGGGCCGGCGTTGCTCAAGACGTTCCCGGCCGCGTTTCTCGGCCGCGTGACCGTGGTGCCGTACAGGCCGCTCGCGCAGGCGACGCTGGCGCAGATCGTGCAACTGCATCTGGATCGTGTGGTGACGCGCATGGCCGACGGGCACGGTGTGGCGTTCGGCTATGCGCCTGCGGTGCTCGACTACATCGTCGAACGCTGCCTTGTCCAGGAAACGGGCGCGCGCCTGTTGATCGGCTTCATCGAGCAGCACGTGCTGCCGCGGCTCGCCGCGCAGTGGCTGGATGCGCTGGCGGCGAAGCGTACGCTCACGCGGGTCGACCTCGAACTGGTCGATGCGGGCGCGGTACCTGCCGACGCCTTCATGTTCCGCGCGTCGTACGCGGACGACTGACGCATGCCGAAGTCGCACGCGAAGATGCGCTCGCACCATCCGGCGGCTCAAGCCGGGTCGGATACGCGCGCGTCGTCGCCTACTGCAGGATCAGCCGCAGTTGCGCGTCCGCATGTTCGGTCGGTGGTTTGCCGAAACCGCTTTTCGCGTATCGGTGCCAGCGACCGAGCACATAGCTGACGATGAGGCTGGCGCGCATCGACGGGTCGTAATCAGCCGGCAGCGGCGCGGTCGCGGCCGATCGGTCGCCGGCGCCCGCGTCGAGCTGCGCGAGCCGCAGCGCCTGCCTGAGCGACGCTTCGATTCGTTCCAGCATCTGCTCGACGCGCTCGGCGAGCCGCTCGTCTTCGCCGACCAGCGCCTCGCCGGTCAGCACCCGCGTCATCCCGGGGTTCTTCACGGCGAAATTGAGAAGCATCATCGCGATCGCGCGGGCCTGCAGGACGCCGTCGGGTTCGCGCGCGGCGATCTGATTGACGAGGCCGAAGAACGTGGTCTCGATGAACTCGATCAGCCCTTCGTACATCTTCGCCTTGCTGGCGAAATGCCGGTAGAGCGCGGCTTCCGACACGTCGAGCCGGGCCGCGAGCGCGGCGGTCGTGATTTTCTCGGGCTTCGGCACCTCGAGCATCGCGGCGAGCGTCTGCAGGATCATCACGCGCCGCTCGCCCGGCTTCGGGCGCGGGCGGGACGGCGTGGCATGGTCTTCCTTTACGGCTTGGTCCTGCGGGTAAGTCGGCTGCATTTCTGTCGCCCCGATCGTGTGCCCAGTCGGAGCGATTTTAACGAACGAATGCGCTGGTCGACATAATGTGGACGGCCGATGCTCGGAAGATGGCCCGGCAGGTGGCCGGTGATCCATACGGTACCGATGCCGAGCCGCTTGTAGCGTTTCAGATGGCTGCGGGTATCTTCGACGAGGATCGCGTCGGCCAGCCGCGCATTCGCGGCACGCAAGGCGCGGCGCAGCATCGTGTGGTCGGGCTTCGCGCGCCAGGTGCGCCGGTCGCGCATGTGCTCGATCGCGATCACGCGTTCGAACAGCCGCTCGATGCGCAGCTCGCGCAGTACCGCACGCGCGTAGTTCTCCGGCGCGTTGGTCAGCACGAACTTGCGACCCGGCAGCGCGGCGATGATGCGCGCGAGGCCGCGCTCGGCGCGCAGCATCGCGGGCAGGTCGGCAAACGTGTGGACGACCCGCAGGAAGTCGTGCGGATCGATCGGATGATGGCGAGTGAGGCCGAGGAGCGCGGCGCCGTAGCGCTGCGTGTAGCCGGTGCGCAGGCGGTCGGCCTCGGCACGCCCGACTTGGAGCGTGTCGATGATGTACTGCGTCATCGCGCGGTTGATCTCCGGAAAGATCGCGTGCGATGCGTGGTGCAGCGTGTTGTCGAGATCGAACAGCCAGACCGGCGCGCCGGCACGCGGCCGACTGCGGGAGATGCGCCGGCGTCGCAGCGACGCCGGCAGGTCGGAACGCTTGGGCAGGCGGCGTGCGCTCAATGCGAGCGGATCATCGTGCCGAACGGCTGCTCGGTCAGGATTTCCAGCAGCACCGAGTGCTCGATCCGGCCGTCGACGATGTGGACCGACTTCACGCCGCTCTTCGCGGCGTCGAGCGCCGACGAGATCTTCGGCAGCATGCCGCCCGAGATCGTGCCGTCCTCGAACAGCGCGTCGATCTCGCGTGCCGACAGGTCGGTCAGCAGGTTGCCGTCCTTGTCCATCACGCCGGGGATGTTGGTCATCATCAGCAGCTTCTCGGCGTTCAGCACGGTCGCGAGCTTGCCGGCGACGAGGTCGGCATTGATGTTGTACGACAGGCCGTCCTCACCGAAGCCGATCGGCGAGATCACCGGGATGAACGCGTCGTCCTGCAGCGCCTTCACGACGGCCGGATTGATCGCCTCGACTTCGCCGACCTGGCCGATATCGATGTACTGGCCCGGGTTGTCGCGATCCGGCATCAGCAGCTTGCGCGCGTGGATCAGGCCGCCATCCTTGCCCGTCAGGCCCACCGCATGGCCGCCGAAGTGGTTGATCAGCGTCACGATGTCCTGCTGCACTTCGCCGCCCAGCACCCATTCGACGACTTCCATCGTCTCTTCGTCGGTGACGCGCATGCCCTGGATGAAGGTGCCGGCCTTGCCGATCTTCTTCAGTGCCTGATCGATCTGCGGACCGCCGCCGTGGACGATCACCGGATTGATGCCGACCAGTTTCAGCAGGATCACGTCGCGCGCGAAGCCTTGCTTGAGCCGCTCTTCCGTCATCGCATTGCCACCGTATTTGATGACCACGGTCTTGCCGTGGTAGCGACGGATGTACGGCAGCGCTTCCGCGAGGATTTCTGCTTTCAGCGTGGGGGCGATCTGCGAGAGGTCGATGGGCTCGGACATGGCGGCAGCTCTGGCTGGGAACGGTTGAAACAGGGCGAATTGTACAGGAGTGGCGCAGCGCAGCATCGGGTTTTTGGGCTGGCCGGACGGTCGGTGTCGCGGGCCGCGGGCCATACGCGGCGGCCCGCCGGCCATGGCGCCGGGCCTCGCGACGGCGCCGCAGGCGGGGCGGGCGGCGCGTGTGCCCGGACGTGTTTTGCGGGACGCATCGGCCGACCGGCCGACGTGCAAAATCCGTCCGCCGCGCTATGCTTGTCGCGTAGGGTGACGTTCATGCCCGTTACCGCGCCTTCGCCATGACCGATTCCGCCGTCGACACTCGTTCGACCCCACGCCGCGCGCGCTGCCCGCACTGCGGGCGCGGCTTCGACTGCGGCGCCGGTACCCAGCCGTTCGACTGCTGGTGCGCGTCGATGCCGGTCGTGCCCTGCGGCGTGCCGCCGGCGGCCGGCACGCGCTGCCGGTGCCCCGAGTGCCTCGCCGACGAGATCGCCCAGCGCATGGCCGGTGCGGCCGGCTGACGGCGCAGGCTCGTGCGACCGGCCGAGACGCCGGCTTGTCGGGCCGTGCCTTGATGCGTTCCTGTGTGTATTCATCCGCCACGATCCGGCCCCCGGTAGAGGCGCCGCGCGCTAAACGGGTAAACTGCTCGGATGCAACGAATCACCACCACCGGGCGCGTCAACCTCAGTCACCTGTTCTGGCTGCGCAATCTCGCGATCATCGGCCAGCTCGCGACGATCGGCGTCGTGCAGACCTATTTCGGCGTGCACCTGCCGTTGCCGGCGATGCTGATGGTCATCGCGCTCGAAATCGTTTTCAACGCGCTGACCTGGGTGCGCGTGCTGCGCGCGCGGCCCGAGACCGATTTCGAGCTGCTCGGCCAGCTGTGGGTCGACCTCGGTGCGCTGTCGGCGCTGCTGTTCCTGTCGGGCGGCACGACCAACCCGTTCGTGTCGCTGTATCTGCCGTCGCTGGCAATCGCAGCGGCCGTGCTGCCGTGGCACCTGATGATCTGGCTCGCGGCGTTCGCGGTCGCGTGCTACGCGGCGCTCGGCTTCGATTCGGTGCCGCTCAACATGGATAACCCGGCGAACCTGTTCGACTACTACCGCACCGGGATGTGGGTGAACTTCATGGTCAGCGTCGGGCTGATCGCGTGGTTCGTCGCGCGCATGTCGAACGCGCTGCGCCAGCGCGATTCGGCGCTCGGCGAAGCGCAGGCGCACCTGCTGCGCGACGAGCGCGCGGTCGCGCTCGGCGTGCAGGCCGCCACCGTCGCCCACGAGATGGGCACGCCGCTGTCGACGATCGCGATGCTCGCGGAGGAGCTGCGCGACGCGGCACGCGCCGATCCGGGGCTGGCGCGCTACGAGGCCGACCTGAAGGTGCTGGAAGAGCAGATGACGCTCTGCACGTCGGCGCTCGCGCGCCTGCGCAGCCGCGCGAGCGCGCCGGCGAGCCGCCAGCCGGTGGACGACTGGCTCGATACCTTCGTCGAGCACTGGCGCCTGCGGCATCCGCACGTGCAGTTCGAACTGCTGGGCGCGCGCCCGTCGGGCGTCGCGCTCGACGACACGGTCGCGGCCGGCCAGATCCTGACGATCCTGCTCGACAACGCCGCGCGGGCGAGCCCGCATCGCGTGACGCTGGCCGCGAAGCTCGCGCACAACGAGCGGGCGGCCGACCAGATCGAATTCGAAGTATGCGACGACGGCCCGGGCATTCCGGCCGCGTTGCGCGAATCGCTCGGCGCGATGCCGGTCGACAGCACGCAGGGCGGACACGGAGTCGGGCTGTACCTCGCGTTCAGCGCGGCCGTGCGCCTGGGCGGCGAGATCGAGCTGTCCGATGTCACGCCGCGCGCGGCCGGCGGCAACGGGCGCGCCGCCGGCGGCATGAATGGTCACGCCGCTGCCGCGTCGGGCCAGCGCACGACCGAACGGGCGGCAGCCGCGCCGGACAGCCGCGCAGCCGGCTCGCCGGGCCGCGGCACGCGCGCGGTGCTGCGCCTGCCGGTAGCGCGCATCGCGGCGCCGGCCGCCTCAACCAACACGTAGACGGAGAAACCACATGAGCGAGAACAATTTCCTGGTGATCGACGACAACGAGGTGTTCGCGGGCACGCTCGCGCGCGGTCTCGAGCGCCGCGGCTATGCGGTCCAGCAGGCGCACGACAAGGAGGCGGCGCTGCGGCTCGCGGCCGGCGGCAAGTTCCAGTTCATCACCGTCGACCTGCATCTCGGCGAGGATTCGGGGCTGAGCCTGATCGCGCCGCTGTGCGACCTGCAACCCGACGCGCGGATCCTCGTGCTGACCGGCTATGCGAGCATCGCGACCGCCGTGCAGGCCGTGAAGGAGGGCGCCGACAACTATCTCGCGAAGCCGGCGAACATCGAGTCGATCCTGGCCGCGCTGCAGACCAACGCCAGCGAAGTGCAGGCCGACGAGGCGCTCGAGAATCCGGTCGTGCTGTCGGTCGACCGGCTCGAATGGGAGCACATCCAGCGCGTGCTCGCGGAGAACAACAACAACATCTCGGCCACCGCGCGCGCGCTGAACATGCACCGCCGCACGCTGCAGCGCAAGCTCGCGAAGAAGCCGGTGCGCCAGTAAGCGGCGCGCCGCGGTCGTCGCGGCGGGTGTCGATGCCGTACGACGGGCGCTGCGGGTTGCGATGGGCAATCGCGCATGCGGGCGGGCCGTGCTCGACCGTCTGGCTGACGCACCAACGAAAACGGGCGACCCGTCGGGTCGCCCGTTTCGCATTCGCCGCCGCGCGCGTTAGAGCACGTAGCGCGACAGATCCTCGTCCTGCGCCACTTCGCCGAGCGCGCGGTCGACATACGTCGCGTCGATCGTCACGCACTCGCCGGCGTGATTGCCGGCCGAGAACGACACTTCCTCGAGCAGTTTCTCGATCACCGTGTACAGCCGGCGCGCACCGATGTTCTCGGTCTTCTCGTTGACCGCATACGCGATCTCGGCGAGGCGGCGGATGCCGTCCGCGGCGAACTCGAGTTGCACGTCTTCCGTGGCGAGCAGCGCCTGGTACTGCTTGACGAGGCTCGCGTCGGTCGCGTCGAGGATCGCCTCGAAATCCTCCACCGACAGCGAGTCGAGCTCGACGCGGATCGGAAAGCGCCCCTGCAGTTCGGGAATCAGATCGCTCGGCTTCGCGAGGTGGAACGCGCCGCTCGCGATGAACAGGATGTGATCGGTCTTCACCATCCCGTACTTCGTGTTGACGGTCGTGCCCTCGACGAGCGGCAGCAGGTCGCGCTGCACGCCCTGGCGCGACACTTCGCCGCCGCTGCCTTCGTTGTTGCGCGACGTGATCTTGTCGATCTCGTCGAGGAACACGATGCCGTTCTGCTCGACGTTCTGCACGGCCTTCGTCTTCACTTCCTCGTCGTTGAGCATCTTCGCCGCTTCCTCGTCGGTCAGCAGCTTCAGCGCTTCCTTGATCTTGACCTTGCGGCGCTGCTTCTTGCCGCTGCCGAGGTTCGAGAACATCGAGCGGATCTGCTCGGTCATCTCTTCCATCCCCGGCGGCGCCATGATGTCCATGCCGGCCGACGGCTGCTCGAGGTCGAGCTCGACTTCCTTGTCGTCGAGCTGGCCTTCGCGCAGGCGCTTGCGGAAGGTCTGGCGCGTCGCGTTGTTGTCGTCGTTCGCGTGATCGGCGTTGCCGCCGAAGCCGACCGCGCGCGGTTGCGGCAGCAGGATGTCGAGGATGCGGTCTTCCGCCTGGTCGGTCGCCTTGCTGCGCACCTTGCGCATCTCGGCTTCACGCGTCTGCTTGACCGAGATCTCGATCAGGTCGCGCACGATGCTGTCGACGTCGCGGCCGACGTAGCCGACTTCGGTGAACTTGGTCGCTTCGATCTTGACGAACGGCGCATCGGCTAGCTTCGCGAGGCGGCGCGCGATTTCGGTCTTGCCGACGCCCGTCGGCCCGATCATCAGGATGTTCTTCGGCGTGATTTCCTGGCGCAGCGGCTCGCCGACCTGCTGCCGGCGCCAGCGGTTGCGCAGCGCGACCGCGACGGCCTTCTTCGCCTTGGCCTGACCGATGATGTGCTTGTCGAGTTCCGAGACGATCTCGGCAGGGGTCATGGTGCTCATGGTGCGGTCCTTACTCGATCGTTTCGATGATGCGGTTGTGGTTCGTGTAGATGCACATGTCGCCGGCGATCTCGAGCGACTTCTCGACGATTTCGCGCGGGGACAGCTCGGTGTTCTCCGCGAGCGCGCGGGCCGCGGCCTGCGCGTACGCACCGCCCGAGCCGATCGCGCAGATGCCGCCTTCCGGGTCGAGCACGTCGCCGTTGCCGGTGATCACGAGCGTGGTGGTGGCATCGGCCGTGATCAGCATCGCCTCGAGGCGGCGCAGCATCCGGTCGGTGCGCCAGTCCTTCGCGAGCTCGACGGCCGCGCGGGTCAGATTGCCCTGGTGCTTCTCGAGCTTCGCCTCGAAGCGATCGAGCAGCGAGAACGCATCGGCGGTGCCGCCCGCGAATCCGACCAGAACCTGGTTGTTGTAGATCCGCCGCACTTTCCGCGCGCCACCCTTCATGACGATGTTGCCGAGGGTTACCTGGCCGTCGCCGCCGAGCGCGACCTTGTCGCCGCGCCGGACCGAAACGATGGTCGTGCCGTGAAATTGCTCCATCTGCGTTCCTTGAGAAAAACGGGGAAGAGTCGGGCGGCGCGAGGCGCCGCCGCGTGAATCGCAGTGCGCCGGGGAGCGGCCCGGCGCGCGTCCGTTTCATTTTAGGGCGGGCGCCGGGATATCAAGAGGTGGAAGGGGCAAATCGGCCGGCCGGGAGCCGGCGCCGGAAAAACAAAAAGCGCGCGGCAGGCCGCGCGCTTCCGGGAAGCAGCGTGTCAGAGCGGAACGCCGCTCGATCAGTCGCCGAACAGCTTCTGGCGCAGCTCGCGGCGCTCTTGCGCCTCGAGCGACAGCGTGGCCGTCGGACGCGCGAGCAGGCGCGGGATGCCGATCGGCTCGCCGGTTTCCTCGCACCAGCCGTAATCGCCGGAATCGATGCGGGCGAGCGACTGCTGAACCT
Source organism: Burkholderia sp. KBS0801 (assembly GCF_005937855.2). NCBI lineage: Bacteria > Pseudomonadati > Pseudomonadota > Betaproteobacteria > Burkholderiales > Burkholderiaceae > Burkholderia > Burkholderia sp. KBS0801. Next base: position 3,408,464 of record NZ_CP042177.1, on the reverse strand, counting down.
TCTTGAGGAGCTTGCGTTCGCGATCGCGCGTACGCAGCTCGAGCGCGTGCTCTTCCTCGATCGTCGCGCGATCGGCGGGGTCGGGCACGATCACCGTCTCGCGCAGATTCTCGGTCGTCTGGCCGGCATTCTTGAGGATGTCCGCCTGCAACTGTTCGAGCCGATTTTTGAAGAAGGCGAGCTGATCCTCATTCATGTAATCCTTGTCGCTCATCTTCAGGATTTCGGCTTCGGTCAAGAGTTTCTTCGTCATCTGCTTGCTTCTTCAATGTGCGGCAAATCAGGAGATATTGCCTGCACTTTGGGATTACCCGCAACCGCGCTTGCAATCATTTGCGATCTGCCGCCGCGGGGCCGAAAGCCTCTGGAAAACCGGTTCTCAAATACCAGGACAGGCCTGGCGCTGATTTGCGCGCGGCGAACCGGTGCTGCGCGGCAAATCGCATCGGCCGCGGCCGGGTGGCGGATGGGCGATCCGGCGCGGTTGCGACGCCCGGTATTGGTTCAGCAAGAACCGGACCTGTTATTGCCGTACTCCAGCGGGCACGTATTGTAACTGAATCGCAAGCGGGCGCCGTATCGGGTCGATCCCCGTCGGCTGCGCCAATATCTAGAAAATATAACGCGCAAATCGCGAAAAAGCGATGACGGTGAAACCCTTGCCGCGCAAGGCGCCCGCCAAGCACCGCGGCCGCCCCTGAAGGCGGCCGCGCGGAAGGCACCCGATGCCGGGGGCCTGAACGCTCAGGCGAGGCAGGCGTCGAGGCCGTCGGTGATCAGGTCCTGCGGCAGATCGACGCCGATGAACACCATCTTGTTGGTCTTCTTCTCGACCGGCAGCCACTTCGCGGCGAGGTCGCTGCCCATCATCTGGTGCACACCCTGGAACACGACCTTGCGATCGACGCCCTTCATGTACAGCACGCCCTTGTAGCGCAGCATCCGTTCGCCGTAGATCTGCAGGATCCCGCCGAGGAAGTCTTCCAGCTTGTTCGGGTCGAACGGGCGGTCGTTGCGATACACGAACGACTTGATCTTGTCGTCGTGGTGCGCGTGGTGGTGGTGATGACCGTGGTCGTGATCGTGCGCGCATTGGCCGTGATCGTGGTCGCAATCGGCGTGATCGTGATCATGGCCGTGATCGTGGTGAGCGTGCGCGTGGTCGTCCTCGGCGAGGAAATCCGGGTCGATCTCGAGCTTCGCGTTCAGGTTGAAGCCGCGCAGGTCGAAGATTTCCTTGATGTCGGCTTCGCCGAAGTTGACGATCTTGATCGTCGCCTTCGGGTTCATGTGCATCAGGCGGTGCTTGAGACCGGCGACGGTCTGGTCGTCGACGAGGTCCGACTTCGTGATGAACAGGCGATCGGCGAAGCCGACCTGGCGCTGCACGACTTCGTGTTCGTCGAGCTGCGCGTTCGCGTGCTTCGCGTCGACGAGCGTGATGACCGCATCCAGCAGGAAGTCGTCGGCGATTTCGCTGTCGATGAAGAAGGTCTGCGCGACGGGGCCCGGGTTCGCGAGGCCGGTGGTTTCGATCACGATGCGGTCGAAGTCGAGCTTGCCTTCGCGCTTTTTCGCGGCCAGATCGCCGAGCGCGCGGGCGAGGTCGCCGCGGATCGTGCAGCAGATGCAGCCGTTGCTCATCTGGATGATCTGCTCGTTCGAGTCCTGCACGAGGATCTCGTTGTCGATGTTCTCTTCGCCGAACTCGTTCTCGATCACGGCGATCTTCATGCCGTGCTGTTCGTTCAGGATGCGCTTGAGCAGCGTCGTCTTGCCGCTGCCGAGGAAGCCGGTGAGGATGGTGACGGGAGTGGCCATGTCGGTCGCCTGTGGTTCGTGAATCGGGGTCAAAACCAGGATGTGCGTCGCGCCGCCCGCTGCGAGCGGGGGCGCACAACCATCCATTGAAACATACCTGTCAAGCCCCCGCCCGTCGTCCGGACGACAGGCGAAAGCGCTGGCCCGCCAGATCGGGCTGGCGTGCCGGGTTGTCCGCCAAGATCGGGGCGATCAGACGATTTGCAACAGCAGGCCCTTCAGATATTCGCCCTCCGGGAACGCGGCGAGCAGCGGGTGGTCGACGCCCGCGCCGAGCCGCTTCAGGATGCGCGCGTCGACCTTCGCATCGGCCGCCGCGCCCGCGACGATCTTCTGGAACAGGTCCATGTCGATCGCGCCCGAGCACGAGTACGTGAACAGCAGGCCGCCCGGGCGCAGCAGCCTGAAGCCGCTCAGGTTGATGTCCTTGTAGGCGCGCGCCGCGCGATCGACGCTGTCGCGGGTCGGCGCGAACTTCGGCGGATCGAGCACGATCAGGTCGAAACGCTCGCCTTCGTCGACGAGGCGGCGCAGCGTCTTGAATGCATCGGCGTCGAGCCAGGTCGCGCGTTCGGCGTCGAAGCCGTTGGCCACGACGTTCTGCTGCGCGAGCGCGAGCGCATCGCCCGACGAGTCGATCGACACGACGCGTTTCGCGCCGCCCTTGAGCGCCGCGAGCGAGAAGCCGCCCGTGTAGCAGAAGCAGTTCAGCACGTCGCGCCCGGCCGCGTACTGCGCGACCAGCGCGCGGTTGTCGCGCTGGTCGACGTAGAAGCCCGTCTTGTGGCCGTTCGGCACGTCGACGTGATAACGCACGCCGTTTTCGTTCGCGATCAGCGTCGCGGGCGGCGCATCGCCCGCCAGCACGCCGGTCGTCTGTTCGAGCCCTTCCTTGTCGCGGATCGACACGTCCGAGCGCTCGTACACGTTCGGGCAGCCGGTCGCGCCGGCGAGCGCCGCGACGATCGCGTCCTTCCATGCTTCGACGCCCGCGGCCATGAACTGGCAGACGAGCTGGCCGCGCGGCGCGGCGCCGGCTTCGGCCGTGTCCGCGATGTAGTAGTCGACGATCAGCCCCGGCAGCCCATCGGCCTCGCCGAACACGAGCCGCACCGCGCCCGTGCCCGACACCATCGTCGTACGGTGCGCGACCGCGCGCTGCACGCGGCGCTTGAAGAATGCGTGATCGATCGGCTCGTTCTCGTCGAAGCTCCACACGCGCACGCGGATCTGCGACTGCGGGCTGTACGCGCCGCGCGCGAGGAAGCGGCCGTCGTGCGTGCGCACGATGACCGTCGCGCCGGGCGCGGGCTTGCCGTCGACGCGGTCGATCGCATTGGCGTAGATCCACGGATGGCGGCGCAGCAGCGATTTTTCCTTGGACGGCTTGAGGGTGACGGTTTGCATGATGAGATCGAAATGGGCCGTGCGCGACGCCGGCCGTGGCCGGCCGCCGCGCGCGGCGGGTAACACGGGACGCGCGTCAGTCGCGCTTCTTCGCGCGCGGATGCGCGCTGTCGTAAATCTTCGCGAGGTGCTGGAAGTCGAGCGACGTGTAGACCTGCGTCGCGGAGATGCTCGCGTGGCCAAGCAGTTCCTGCACCGCGCGCAAGTCGCCGCTCGACTGCAGCACGTGCGTCGCGAACGAATGGCGCAGCACGTGCGGGTGGACGTTGGCGGGGATGCCCGCGGCGAGCGCCGCGCGCTTCACGCGGTCGCGCACGACGCCCGGCGCCATCCGGTTGCCGCGCACGGACACGAACAGCGGATGCGGGTCGTGCTTCACGAATTCGCCGCGCACCGCGAGCCACGCGTTCAGCGCATCGATCGCCTTGCGGCCGACCGGCACCTTGCGTTCCTTGTTGCCCTTGCCGCGCACGGTGACTTCGGCTTCGGCGAGATCGAGCCAGCCGGCCGAGCGGTAGCCGTCGGCCTGCGTGTACATGACGTCGAGCCCGACCAGTTCGGCGAGGCGCAGCCCCGACGAATAGAACAGCTCGAGGATCGCGTGATCGCGGATGCCTTCGGTCGTGCCGGCGAGCGGCGCGTCCATCAGCGCCGAGGCGTCGTCGACCGACAGCGCTTTCGGCAAGGTTTTCGGGCGCTTCGGCGCGCGCACGGCGGCGACCGGGTTCGCGGGCATCTCGATGTGCTGCGCGAGCCAGCGGTAGAACGCGCGCCAGGCGGACAGCCGGTGCGAGATCGAGCGCGCCGACAATCCGCCCGCATGCGCGCGCGCGACCGCGCCGCGCATGTCGACGGCCGTCAGCGTGTCGAGCGGGCGACCGGCGGCGAGCTTCTTCAGTTCGTCGAGTTCATGCGTGTACGCACGCAGCGTGTGTTCCGACAGCTGCCTGACGTGCTTCAGGTTCGACAGGTAGGCGGCGATCGGATCGTCGGTCATCGCGGGCGCGACATCAGTGCGGCAGCAGGCGCGTGAGCGCGGCGCTCGCAAGCGTCGCGATCTGCGCGAGGAAGTCGGTCGCCATTCCGTCGTGGAAGCGGCGCGGGTCGGGCGAGCCGAGCACGAGCAGGCCGAACGCGGGCGCATCGGTGCCGGCGAGCGGCGCGCGCAGCGCGAGCAGCGCGACCGACGTGGCCGCGCCGTCGCCGGCCGGCGCGGCTTCGGCGCCTTCCGCCGCATTCGCGGCCGGTGCCGCGAGCGCGGGCGCGAGCCACTGGGCGGCCTCGAAACCGGTGTTCGCGCCGCAGTACGGCGTCGACAGCCCGTTCGTGAACAGCCGCACTTCCTCGCCGACCTGGCGCGCGAAATCGGCCTGCGCGTAGGTGTCGGCGACGTCCCACACGCGCAGCGCGGTTTGCGGCACGTCGAACACGTCGGCGATGCCTTCGGCGATCGTGCGCGGCAGCGCGTACGGGTCGCGTTCCGCGATCACGCGCGCGGTCCAGCGGCTGAACTTCGCGGACAGGCTGTCGTTCTCGTGGCCGTAGCGCACGAGCTCGGCGAGCCGGCGCTCGAGATGCTTGTTCTTGTCGCGCAGCATCTCCATCTGCCGCTCCTGCAGCGAGATCGCGGCCTTGCCGTGCGGGTTCGCGAGGCGGATCGTCGCGAGCAGTTCGGCATGCTGCGCGAAGAATTCGGGATTGGCGAGCAGGTAGTCGGCGACTTCGCGATCGTTCATGTGGCTGGAGCGTTCAGTTATCAAGGACGTTGCAGGGTCAGGCGGTGAGGTCGATCTCGCCTTCGAACACGGTCGCGGCGGGCCCGGCCATCATCAGCGCGGCGGCTTCGTCGCGCGCGCCGTCCCAGCCGATCGTCAGCGTGCCGCCGTGCGTATGGACGGTCACGGGCGAATCCAGCAGGCCGCGCCGGATGCCGGCCGCGACCGCCGCGCACGCGCCCGTGCCGCACGCGAGCGTCTCGCCTGCGCCGCGTTCGTACACGCGCAGCTTCACTTCGTGGCGCGACACGATCTGCATGAAGCCGGCGTTCACGCGCTGCGGGAAGCGTGCGTGGCGCTCGATCAGCGGGCCTTCTTCCAGCACCGGATACGCTTCGACATCGTCAACGACCTGCACCGCATGCGGATTGCCCATCGACACCGCCGAAATCCAGCGCGTCGCGCCGCCGACGTCCAGCGGCCACAGCGTGTCGCGGCCTTCGGCGCGGCCGTCGAGGCCCGACGCATCAAAGGGCACCTGCGCCGGCGCGAACACGGGCGCGCCCATGTCGACGACGACTTCGCCGTTGTCCTGCAGCGTCAGCGTGATCAGGCCCTTCATGACCTGCACGCGCACGCTGCGCTTGTCGGTCAGCCCGCGGTCGCTGACGAACTTCACGAAGCAGCGTGCGCCGTTGCCGCAGTGTTCGACCTCGCCGCCGTCGCAATTGAAGATCCGGTACTTGAAATCCGCGCCGTCGACGGTCGGCTTTTCGACGAGCAGCAACTGGTCGGCGCCGATGCCGAAGTGCCGGTTGGCGAGCGCACGCACCTGCGCTTCGGTGAGCGGCGGCAACGCACGCGAATAGCCGTCGAGCACGACGAAGTCGTTGCCCGCGCCGTGCATCTTGGTGAACGAGAGTTTCACTGGGTCCGGAATTCCATGACGAACAAGGCGGCCAGCACGACGCGAATGGCCGGCGGGCATGCCGGGCGGCGTCGTTCGTCGTGCTGATCTCAGCCGCAAATGATACATGCAGCGGACAGGGGCGTCCTGCACGGCCATGCCGGCATCGCGCCGGAAATCGCGCTGCGTCTCAAAGCGGGGCTTGCGGAGGCCGGCGAGCGCATGACGGCACGCTCGCGGTCGCCCGGCAGGGTCAGTACAGGCTCGGCTCGCCGGGCGGGCGCGTCTTGAAGCGCTTGTGAACCCAGTAGTACTGCTCGGGCATCAGCGGGATCTGTTGCTCGAGGAATTCGTTCATCCGCCGCGCGTCGAGATCGTCGTCGCCGGTCGGGTAGTGGTCCCACGGCTTGAACACCTTCAGCCGGTAGCCCTTGTAGTTCGGCAGCACCTCGCCGATGAACGGCACGACCTGCGCGCGGCCCGTCTTCGCGAGCCGGCCGACGGCCGTCAGCGTGCAGGCCGGCACGCCGAAGAAGGGCACGAACGTCGAGTTGCGCAGCCCGTAGTCCATGTCGGCGCCCAGCATCACGGGCTTGCGGTCGCGCAGCCAGCGCAGCACGATGCGCGCGCTGTCCGCGCGGCCCGCCAGTTCCGCACCGAAGCGGCTGCGGCCGGCTTTGGCGGCGGCGTCGATTTCCGGGTTCTTCATCGGCGTGTAGAGCGAGCCGCACGGCCGGTCGAGCGCGAGATTGAGCGCCATCGAGCCGGCCTCGATGCCGACGAAATGGAGACCGAGCAGGAGCGTGGGCGGCATGTCCGGATCGCTCAGGTCGATCTCGCTGTCGATCGTGAACAGCTTGCGGTAGGCCTCTTCCGACGCGAACCACTGATAGCTGCGCTCGACGTAGCTGCGGATCGCATGGCGGAAATGCTGGCCGGCCACTTCCTCGCGCCGTTCGTCGCTCCAGTCGGGGAAGCAGAGTTTCAGATTGGTATGTACGATGCGCTTTCGCCGGCTGGGAATCTGGTACAGCAGCCAGCCGAGGCCATCGCCGAAGCGCGCGGTCACACCGTACGGCAGCAGGGCGAGCAGCTTCAGAAAGCCGATGGCGAGATGCGTGCCGAGGCGGCCTAGCATGCGGAATCTCCGTGGGGCCGGCTGGCCGGCACGTTGCGAACAGGGGGGGAGGACAGCGGGCGATACAGCACGGGCGGCGCTCTGTGACAATTCACGAAAGTCGCTATAATACGGGCTTCGCCGAGTTAACTGACAACTTGCGGGGCGAAGCCGGCTGGCGCGAAGCGCGCTGCCCGGTCCTGGTAATCCGCTAAAGCGTCGCCGCTTCAGGCCCAACGAAGCTGGCTACGTGAAACCAACCGTAACCACACAGGAGCCTGAAAAAGTGGCAAACGATTATCTCTTCACGTCCGAATCCGTCTCCGAAGGCCATCCGGACAAAGTCGCGGACCAGATCTCGGACGCGATTCTCGACGCCATCCTCGAGCAGGACAAATATTCCCGCGTTGCGGCCGAAACGCTGTGCAACACGGGTCTCGTCGTCCTGGCCGGTGAAATCACCACGACGGCGAACATCGATTACATCCAGATCGCGCGCGACACGATCAAGCGCATCGGCTACGACAACACCGACTACGGCATCGACTACAAGGGTTGCGCGGTGCTCGTCGCGTACGACAAGCAGTCGCCCGACATCGCGCAAGGCGTCGATCGCGCCCATGACGACAACCTCGATCAAGGCGCGGGCGACCAGGGCCTGATGTTCGGTTACGCATGCGACGAAACGCCGGAACTGATGCCGCTGCCGATCTACCTGTCGCACCGCCTCGTCGAGCGCCAGGCCAGCCTGCGCCGTGACGGCCGCCTGCCGTGGCTGCGTCCGGACGCGAAGTCGCAGGTGACGGTTCGCTACGTCGACGGCCGCCCGGATTCGATCGACACCGTCGTGCTGTCGACGCAGCACGCACCGGACATCGAACTGCCGGCGCTGCGCGAAGCCGTGATCGAGGAAATCATCAAGCCGACGCTGCCGGCCGACCTGATCAAGGGCGACATCAAGTTCCTCGTGAACCCGACCGGCCGGTTCGTGATCGGCGGCCCGCAGGGTGACTGCGGCCTGACGGGCCGCAAGATCATCGTCGACACGTACGGCGGTGCCGCACCGCACGGCGGCGGCGCGTTCTCGGGCAAGGATCCGTCGAAGGTCGACCGTTCGGCAGCGTATGCCGGCCGCTACGTCGCGAAGAACATCGTCGCGGCAGGCCTTGCATCGCGCGCGCTGATCCAGGTGTCGTACGCGATCGGCGTCGCCGAGCCGACCTCGGTGATGGTCAACACGTTCGGCACGGGCCGCGTGTCGGATGCCGTGATCACGAAGCTCGTGCGCGAGCATTTCGACCTGCGTCCGAAGGGCATCATCAAGATGCTCGACCTGCTGCGCCCGATCTACGAGAAGACGGCAGCTTACGGCCACTTCGGCCGCGAAGAGCCGGAATTCTCGTGGGAAGCAACCGACAAGGCACTCGTGCTGGCCGAAGCGGCCGGCGTGGAGCCGACGGCACGCGTCGCGTAAGCGGCGTCCCGCCTGAAACGAAAAACCCCGGCATGCCGGGGTTTTTTTATGCGTGTCGAGTGCCGGCGAAATGACGGCGATCGCGGCGGGCACTGCCCGCCGGCGCGGTTTCAGCGTGCACTGAAACCGAACCACCCATTGCTGGCCGCGAGGCGGCGCGGACGGTTGATGCGGCGCTGCGGGCCGAGCGTGCGGCGCAGCGCGAGCGCGCGCAGCGACGACGGCTTCTGCAGCAGCGAACGCAGGCCGGCGCGGCGTGCGAACGCCTGCGCGCTCATCATCGAGAGGAATGCGTGGAACCACGCACGGATGCCGTCCAGCCGGCTGTGCGCGTGCGTGTGCCTGGCGAGCGCCTGCGTGCGGGCGCGGTGATGGCGCAGCGAGCGGGCGGGAGCGGACGGCACGACGCGCTTCGCAGCGCGGTTGAAACGGGAAGTCAGACGGAATGGCATGTGAACGATGCTTCGCTTGTATGGATGGCGCCCTTGAAGAGCGCACTGGTATGAACGGCCTCGGATGACGCAACGGATCTTACCGAAAGTCGTTGCGCGCCGCGCCCGCCAGAATTGACAGGCCGCGACAGGCTACAAGGGTTTCATGACGCGCAAAAGTCGCGATAAACCCTTGTGCCGCAAGCGAGTCGCCGCATACCGCCTGTCGCTGAGGCTCGCGCCGCGCCGTACAGTTCCCTTGATCGCGATCAAATCCGCGATTGGCATGCCCCTGCGCACGACAATGGCGCTGTTCGCGGTATCCGGCGCCGATTTACAATCGTCAAATTCACACAATAAACGTCTGGCATCCCATGTCGTCTTCATTGCAGTCGGAATCGATCCGCGCGCAAGTCGCGGAATTGCGCGAACGTGGTTTCGTCGTCGCGCGCGGCCTCGTCGGCGAAGCGCAGTGCGCGGCGCTCAAGCGCATCGCGGAGCGCCAGTTGCAGGAAGCGGCGGAGCCGATCGAGTTCGAGGCGGATTTGCGCTACCCGGGCGCGCCCGAGTCCAAGCACGCGCCGGGCGGGCACACGGTGCGGCGGCTGCTGGACGCCTATGGGCGCGATCCGGCGTTCGCCGAGCGCGCGATCGCGCCCGAAATCGGCGCGTGGATGCGCGAGTACTTCGGCGAGCAGCCGGTGCTGTCGCGCACGCATCACAACTGCATGATGACGAAGCATCCCGCGTACGGGAGCCTGACGGGCTGGCATCGCGACTTCCGCTACTGGTCGTTCGAACGCGCGGACATGGTGTCGGTGTGGCTCGCGCTCGGGCCGGAAACGAATGAAAACGGCGCGCTCTGGCTGGTGCCCGGGTCGCACACGGCCGAATTCGGGCCGGAAGCGTTCGACGACGCGAAGTTCTTCCGCAGCGACCTGCCGGGGAACCGCAAGATGATCGATGCGGCAACCTGCCCGCCGCTCCAGACGGGCGACGTCGTGTTCTTCCACTGCAACACGCTGCATTCGGCGGGGCAGAACCGCTCCGACCAGGTGAAGTTCTCGCTCGTCTACACGTATCACGGGGTGAGCAACCGGCCGGTGCCGGGCACCCGTTCGGCGACGAAGCCGGAAGTGCAGTTCTAGCAGCGGTTCGCACGGCGATGCCGCCGTGCCGGTCGCCCGCAGCCGGTCGCCCGCTGCGGCGCTGCGGCGTTGCGGCGTTGCGGCCGCGCGGGCGGATGAAGAAACGGGCGGCCTGGGCCGCCCGTTGCGTTTTGAACCGCTCGCGCACCGCGAGTCGTCGCGAGCCGCGCGGCTCCCCGATCAGCGCTTGTTGCCCGGCATCGCGAGGCCGATCAGGCCGATCAGCGAAGCGACGGCGCCGCCGGCGATCAGCAGGATCGTCTTCGTGGCGGGCGAGCCGGTGAAGAAGCGCGACATGTTGTCGTTGATCGAATGGAACGACTGGCCGCCGAAATACAGCAGCACGACGCCGCCGACGAGCAGTGCAACCGAGATGACCCGGGACATACCAACCTCGCTGTAACGGTGATTCGAGACGCCGCAGTGTAGGCGACGCGCGCGGTCGCGTCCATTGCCGTGCAGGCTCGCGCCGCGTTCGCTACCATAGCCGTCGTTGTTTCCTTCGCCGCCGGCGCGCGATGCTCGCGTGCGGCGCGCGTCCCTTCCCCCGACGTCCTGACGGAACCGACCCATGGCCTATGAAGCAGCTTCCGAACGTTATGCCGACATGCAATACCGCACCTGCGGCAAATCCGGGCTCAAACTGCCCGCCCTGTCGCTCGGCCTGTGGCACAACTTCGGCGACTCGACGCCGATCGACACGCAGCGCGACATCCTGCGCACCGCGTTCGACCTCGGCATCAATCACTTCGACCTGGCGAACAACTACGGGCCGCCGTACGGCAGCGCCGAAACCAATTTCGGCCGCCTGCTGAAGGAAGATTTCCGGCCGTACCGCGACGAACTGCTGATCTCGACGAAGGCCGGCTGGGACATGTGGCCGGGGCCGTACGGCAGCGGTGGCGGGTCGCGCAAGTACGTGCTCGCGAGCCTCGACCAGAGCCTGCAGCGGATGGGCCTCGACTACGTCGACATCTTCTATTCGCATCGCTTCGACGCGCACACGCCGCTCGAGGAAACGGCCGGCGCGCTCGCGTCGGCCGTGCGGCAGGGCAAGGCGCTGTACATCGGCATCTCGTCGTACTCGGCCGCGAAGACGCGCGAGATGGCCGAACTGCTCGCGCAATACCAGGTGCCGCTGCTGATCCACCAGCCTTCGTACAACATGCTGAACCGCTGGATCGAGCAGGATCTGCTCGGGACGCTCGACGAGATCGGCACGGGCAGCATCGCGTTCACGCCGCTCGCGCAGGGGCTGCTGACGTCGAAGTACCTGAACGGCGTGCCGGCCGATGCGCGGGTCAACAAGCCGGGCGGCGGTTCGCTGAAACAGGATCACCTGAGCGCGGACAACCTCGAGCACGTGCGCGAGCTCAACGGCATCGCGCAGCGGCGCGGACAAAGCCTCGCGCAGATGGCGCTCGCGTGGGTGTTGCGCAATGGCCGCGTGACGTCGGCGCTGATCGGCGCGAGCCGTGCGGAGCAGGTGCGTGAAAACGTCGGCGCGCTGAAGAACCTCGAATTCTCGGCCGACGAACTCGCGGAGATCGATCGTCATGCGACCGAAGGCGGCATCAATCTGTGGGAAAAGCCGTCCACCGATCAGGCGATCTGACGTAGCGAGGACAGTCGATACGGGATGCGAACGATCGCATCCCGTAATCGCGGTGCACGCAAGCAAGCCGTCACGTCGCTGCAGCGATGTGACCGGCGCGCGAACGCGTGGCTACAGCAGTGCGGGAAGGCCTTCGACGAGCAATACCGCAACGCCGACGCCGAGCATCACGCCGAGCACGCGCAGCAGGTTGTGACGGAATTGGGTCGCGCACGGCACCGCGCCGAGAAATAGCGCGCCGGCCAGCGCCATCGGAATCAACAGGATGAAGTCGCCGATCGTGAAATAGGTCGTCATGCGTGTCTCCATAGTCGGCCGGCGCAGGCGTACGCGCCTGTACCCGCCCCATGCCGGGCATTTCTAATGTGTGCCGGACCGATTGCGAGGGGGCCGACAGTTCGAGTATAGGCAACCGCGCAGCGTTTTTCGCTATCCGAACCATTAAAAGTATGCGGAAAACCCCGGGAATTCTGCATTTCCCCGTGGAATCAGACGAATGCCTTGCGCATGGCTTTCCGGCTCCTTTCCGTTTGCGCCGAAACGTCGTACGTGTTCGATACGGCCGCCGCACTCGCGGGTGTGGCGGCCGTCCGCTTACGCGCGCTCGGGTTGCGCGCGAGCGGTCGGTGTGCGGAACACGAGCACGAGCCCCGCGACGATCGCCGCCATGCCGGCGAGCGCGAGCGGCGCCGGCCGGTTACCGAGCCAGACCGCGTCCATCAGCGTGGTGACGACGGGCACGAGATAGAACAGGCTCGTCACGTTGACGAGATCGCCGCGCTGCATCAACCGGTAGAACAGCAACTGCGCGACCACCGAGATCACGATGCCGAGCCACAGCAGCGGCACGACGAACGCCCAGCTCGCATCGAACGCGATGGGCCGGAACGGCAGGATCGCCACGCACAGCGCGAGGCCGATCGCGTTCTGCAGCGGCAGCACGTCGCCGGGCGCCGCACGTACGCGCTTTTGCAGCAGCGAGCCGACGGTCAGCGCGGCGAGCGCCGTGAGCGCGCAGGCGACGCCCATGATCGGCAGGCCGGCGCCGCCCACGCCGCGGCACACGACGAGCGCGAGGCCGGCCAGCGACAGCGCGAGCCCCGCGACGCGTATCGGTTGCCAGCGCCGCTCGACCATCGCGAGCGTGACGATCGGCTGCACGCCGAGGATCGTCGCGAGCACGCCCGGTGCGATCCCCTGATCGAGCGCGAGCAGGTAGAAGATCGAATAGCCGCCCATCATCAGCAGGCCGGTCAGCGCGGCCATGCGCCGCTCGCCGCGCGGCGGCAGCCAGCGGCCGCGCATGACGGCGAGGACGAGCAGCACGAGTGACGCGAGCGCGAAACGTGCGGTGAGAAAGACGAACGCGGATGCGTGACGCAGACCGAGTTCAGCGAAGATCGCGCCGCTGCTCCACAGCAGCACGAAGAGCGACGTCACGCCATGCGCGGCGAGCGCGCGTTTGAACGAAACCATGTGAATCCACCTGTCGAACGGATCGATACGTTCCATGTCGCGCGCGGCAACGCGCCGTGCGTGACGACGCACGAACGGCTGCAAACGGGCGAATGGAAAACGAAAAAGCGAAAGCCGGCTGGTCAGCCGACGCGTGCCGCCGGCGGGGGCGGCGCGGCGCCGACGCGCGGCGGTGCGACAGGAGGAGGAAGGACCGACGGATGCGCGCACGCCTGCGGCCGCGAGTCGAACTGCGGCCGGGATTGAGCGAGTGCGGACGTGAACGGATGCATCGTGTCGAAATGCGCTTGAACGCGAATGAGCTTCAACGGTACCGCAAGGCGGCCATCCGGCGCAACTGTCTGCGCAAAGGCGCGGCTGCGTGCGCGAACGTCATGCGGTGGCGCTGCGTTCGCGCCGGCGCAGCCATGCCGACTGCGGGCACGCCATCGAGCGCGAGCATCTGATAATTCGAGCGCGTATCGCATGGCCGGCGCGATTCGGCGGACAGTCACATTCGACAGGGTATGATGGGGGTATCCGCCCGTGCAAGCGCACGCGCGACGCAGTGGTTGATTGGAGACATTCGACGAATTCGCGGCACTTCGCCCGCTTCTTCTTCTTTTCGCGCTTCGATAAACCGGGAACAATGGGATCATGCGCAACACCCCGCCGAGGGCGGCGCGGATCGTGCATTTGCCGGCTCGTCAGTGGGCCGGGTTTCAAGATTCAAGAGTGGGGAACCATCATGCATGTCGGGTCGATTGTCTGCACTACCCATATCGCGGTGCCCAAGGGCGCGCGCGGCATCGTCCAGCGCCTTCTGGGCGACATGGCCATGGTGACCTGGTACGCGGGCGTGCCGGGCGAGTCGAAAGAACTCAACACCGAGCCGTTCTTTCTCGAGGACCTGATCGACACCGGCGAATCCGTGCTGCCGGCCGGCGCCGCTATCCACTGAGCGCGCATGCCGCATCGGACGCTCGTGTTTCGGCGCGGCTGACGGCACAATGCGGGGCATGACAGACGCCACTTCCGCCCCCGCTGCTCCCGCCGGCCCGCCGTTCGCCGGCCTCACGCCCGAGTGCGTGCTCGACGCGCTCGACAGCGTGCTGATGCCGGCCGGGCTGCGCACCGACGGGCGCATGCTCGCCCTCAACAGCTACGAGAACCGCGTCTATCAGGTCGGCATCGAAGACGGCTCGCCCGTCGTCGCGAAGTTCTACCGGCCCGAGCGATGGTCGGACGACGCGATCCTCGAAGAACACGCATTCGTCGCCGAACTTGCCGCGCGCGAGATTCCGGTGGTGCCCGCGACCGCCTTCGACGGCCGCACGTTGCACGCGTTCGACGGCTTCCGCTTCTCGATCTTCGAGCGGCGCGGCGGCCGCGCGCCCGATCTCGACCGCAGCGACACGCTCGAATGGCTCGGCCGCTTCATCGGCCGCATTCACGCGGTGGGCGCGACGCAGCCTTACGTCGCGCGTCCGGCGCTCGACATCCGCACGTTCGGCTACGAGCCACGCGACTACCTGCTCGCGCACGATTTCATTCCCGACGATGTACGACCCGCGTACGAGACGGCGGTCACGCTCGCGCTGGAAGGCGTCGAGGCCGCGTTCGAGCGTGCGGGCGAAATTCGCCTGCTGCGCACGCACGGCGATTGCCATCCGAGCAACGTGCTGTGGACCGACGCGGGGCCGCATTTCGTCGACTTCGACGACAGCCGGATGGCGCCGGCGGTCCAGGACCTGTGGCTGCTGCTGCCGGGCGATCGCGAAGGCGCGTCGCGCGCGCTCGCGGATCTGCTCGCCGGTTATGAGGACTTCTGCGAATTCGAGCCGCGCGAGCTGCATCTGGTCGAAGCGCTGCGCACGCTGCGGTTGATCCACTATGCGGCGTGGCTTGCGCGCCGCTGGGACGATCCGGCGTTTCCGGCCGCGTTCCCGTGGTTCAACACGCATCGCTACTGGGAAGCACGCGTACTCGAGCTGCGCGAGCAGATCGGCGCGATGCAGGAAGGGCCGCTCTGGCCCGTGTGACCCGTGTGACGGCGAGCGCGGCAGCGTCGCCGCGCGGCATGTTCAGCGCGGGCCGCCACGCATCGCGCGCGGCCCGCATCGCTCAGAACTTCAGCATCATCCGGATCACCGCGGCGAAGCGCCTGCCGTAAGGCGGCGCGATCAGCCCTCGGGTATTCAGGCGCGCCTGCGTGAGCACGGGCTTCATCTTCGAGAACGTCACGAAGCCGTCGTAGCCGTGATACGCACCCATCCCGCTCGCGCCGACGCCGCCGAACGGCAAGGTGCCGCACGCGATGTGCAGCAGCGCGTCGTTGACGGTCACGCCGCCCGAGATCGTTTCGCGCATCACGCGTTCGACCGTGCCGCCATCCTCGTCGAACAGGTACAGCGCGAGCGGGCGCGGGCGCGCATTCACGTACGCGATCGCCTCGTCGAGCCGCTCGTACGGCACGAGCGGCAGCAAGGGCCCGAAAATTTCCTCCTGCATCAGCTGCGACGCGGCCGGCACGTGCGTGACCGCGCACGGCACGAAGCGGCGCGACGCGGGATCGGACTGCGCGTCCGATAGCGGATGCAGTTGCGCGCCGGCCGCCTGCGCGTCGTTCGCAAGCTGCTGCAGCCGCGCGTAATGGCGCGGCGACACGATCGTCGTGTAGTCGCCGTTGGTCGACAAATCCGGATAAAGCTTGGCGAAGCGCGCCCGCGCGCGCTCGATGAACGCGGCTTCCATCCCGCGCGGCAGCAGCACGTAGTCGGGCGCGATGCAGGTCTGGCCCGCGTTGAGCGTCTTGCCGCCGATGATCGCGTCGACCGCGGCATCGAAGCGCGCATTCGGGCCGATGATCGCGGGCGACTTGCCGCCGAGTTCGAGCGTGACGGGCGTGAGATTGTCGGCCGCGGCGCGCATCACGTGGCGGCCGACATGCGTCGAGCCGGTGAATAGCAGATGATCGAACGGCAGCGCGCTGAACGCGGCGCCGATCTCGGCATCGCCGTTCACGACCGCGACGTGGTCGCGCGAGAAGGTCTTCGCGATCAGTTGCTCGAACAACGCCGACGTGCGCGGCGTCAGTTCGGACATCTTGATGATCGCGCGGTTGCCGGCCGCGAGCGCGCAGATCAGCGGCCCGGCCGCGAGCAGGATCGGATAGTTCCACGGCACGACGATGCCGACCACGCCGAGCGGTTGCGGCAGCACCTTCGCGCGCGCCGGCCGCAGCCACTTGTTCATCGGCTTGCTGATCGGCTTCATCCAGCGCTTGCCGTGCTTGAGCGCATCATCGATCTCTTCCTTCGCCATCCAGATTTCCGACAGCAGCACTTCCTGCTTCGCGCGGTGGCCGAAGTCGGCGCTGATCGCGTCGGCGAGTGCATCCGCGTGATCGAGCAGCATCGTGCGCAGCGCGCGCAGGTGCTGCGAACGGGTGTCCCACTCCGGATAGGGCGTGCGCAGGTAGGCCGCGCGCTGATCGCGCAGCAGCGCCGTCAGCGCATCGACCGACGGCAGCGCTTGCGGGGCCAGTTCGGGCAGGTCGTTCTTCATGTCGTCTCCTCCAGTGGGGCGTGGCACGTCGGCCAGCAGTCAGGCCGCACGTGAGCGCTCGGCGCGCGTGGCGGGGCGGATCAGGGTGGCGCGCGTCGCGCGGCGCGGGGCCGGATGCGATGCGCGGGTGAAAACAGGGTGCGGCGTGCGGCAAGCGTCGCATCCGCGCGACGGTGTTCGCGTCGGAAAACGGGGTGGCAGGGTGCGCGCGTACGGCCCGATGCGATTTCCGGCTGCCGCGCGATGGCACGCAGCGGGCGCTTGCGCGCACACCGAAGCAGGGCGGCGCGATGCGCGCGGCGACCTGCGCACCGGCAGGTCGGATCGCTCATTCGACGGGCCATCCAAACGGTCGGCCATACGTTGCGTCGTTCGATTTCGACCGTCCGCGCGCACGGTGCCGGTCGCAACCATTTGGGCGTCCGTTTGAAATGAAATGCGGGCCGCGCGCGGTGCGTCCGGACCACCCGGTCGGCACGCGGCCTGCAGAACGTCGCGCTGCATCATCGTCTCCCCAGTTTCACGACGGCGCGGCTTCTCGCGGCCGGTGCATCGCGTCGCATCGATCGATACATCTTAAATTTAGTTCACGCGGGCGTTTAGAGGAATCGCTCTTGAATCGGCGTGCCGCGCGCGCGACGGCCATTCCTACAATGCCCGAACATTACAAGCGGGAGCCGGCCGCGCCGGGCGCCGTTCATGACACGAAGGAGACGTGACATGCAATACGACTACATCATCGTTGGCGGCGGATCGGGCGGATCGGGCGGCTCGAGCGTCGCCAGCCGCCTCGCCGATGCATGCCCCGACGCGACGATCGCGCTGATCGAGGCCGGCCCGCACACGGAGCGCAACCTGCTCGTCAACATGCCGGTGGGGATCGCCGCGCTCGTGCCGTTCAAGCTCGGCACGAACTACGGTTACGAGACGGTGCCGCAGCCGGGCCTCGGCGGCCGTCGCGGCTACCAGCCGCGCGGGCGCGGAATGGGCGGCTCGAGCGCGATCAACGCGATGATCTACACGCGCGGCCATCCGGGCGACTACGACGAGTGGGCCCAGCTCGGCGCAACGGGCTGGGGCTGGCAGGACGTGCTGCCGTATTTCCGCCGCGCGGAAGGCAACGAGCGCGGCGCCGATGCATGGCACGGCGCGGACGGCCCGTTGACGGTTTCCGATCTGCGCTTTCGCAATCCGTTCTCCGAACGATTCATCCAGGCCGCGCACGCGGCCGGCTATCCGCTGAACAACGATTTCAACGGCGCGACGCAGGAAGGCGTCGGCTTCTATCAGGTCACGCATCGCGACGGCTCGCGCTGCAGCGTCGCGCGTGCGTATATCTATGGCCGCAACCGGCCGAACCTGCATGTGATTACCGATGCGACGGTGCTGCGCGTGGGCTTCGACGGCAAGCGCGCGGTCGGCGTCGTGGTGTCGCGCGACGGACGCGTCGAGACGCTCGGCGCGCGGGCGGAGGTGATCCTGTCGGCCGGCGCGTTCAATTCGCCGCAGCTGCTGATGTGCTCGGGGATCGGTCCGGCGGAGCAGCTGCGCCGGCACGGGATCGCGATCGTGCAGGACGCGCCGGACGTCGGCGCCAACCTGATCGACCATATCGACTTCATCATCAACACGCGCGTGAATTCATCGGAGCTGGTCGGCATCTGCCTGCGCGGCCTCGCGAAAATGACGCCGGCGCTCGCGCGCTATTTCTCGAGCCGCACGGGGATGATGACGAGCAACGTCGCGGAGGCCGGCGGCTTCATCAAGAGCGATCCGTCGCTCGACCGACCTGACCTGCAACTCCATTTCTGCACGGCGCTGGTCGACGACCACAACCGCAAGATGCACTGGGGCTTCGGCTATTCGCTGCACGTGTGCGCGCTGCGCCCGTTCAGCCGTGGCACGGTCGCCCTCGCGAGCGGCGATGCGCGCGACGCGCCGCTGATCGATCCGCGCTTCTTCAGCGATACGCACGATCTCGACCTGCTCGTGCGCGGTGCGCAGGCGATGCGCCGAATCCTGTCGCAGGCGCCGCTCGCGTCGCAGGGCGGGCGCGAGCTGTACACGCGGGTGGACCAGAGCGAAGCCGAGCTGCGCGCGACGATCGTCGCGCACGCCGACACGATCTATCACCCGGTCGGCACCTGCCGGATGGGTTCGGATGTGCGCGCGGTCGTGGATCCGCAACTGCGCGTGCGAGGTGTCGACGGGCTGCGGGTGGTGGACGCGTCGGTGATGCCGACGCTGATCGGCGGGAACACGAATGCGCCGTCGGTGATGATCGGCGAACGCGCGGCGGACTTCATCGTCGCGACGCGCAAGGGCGCGGTGCCGCGCGGCGAGGCGGCCGCGGCGGTGCACGGCCGCTGAGCGGCGCGCACCGGCACGCGAGCGGCGCGATGCTCAGGCGAACGTATCGACGAGGCCCGCGCGGCTCACGCTCGCGCCGGCCGCTGCGGATTGCGCAGCGTCGACCGGTGCGTCGACGGCTGACGATCCGGCGCGTGCGCGCGGCGACGGCCGGCCGCCGGCGAAGCTCTGTTGTGGGTTCTGCTGCTGCGACGCGAAGCCGCCGTCGCTGACGGTCGCGCTGCCCAGGCCGAGCCCGCCCGCTTCCATCGCTTCGCGCAGCTTCGGCAGCGCGGCTTCGACCGCGTCGCGCACCTGCGCGTGCTGCGAGACGAACAGCGCATGCGCGTGATTGTCCGCGACACGCAGCACGACCTGCAGCGGGCCGAGGTCCGGCGGGTTCAGCGTCAGCTCGGCGCTCTGCTGATGCGCATTCGACAGGAACACGACCTTCTGGCTCAGCGCGTCGGTCCAGTCGGCGGTGCCGACATGCGGGGCCAGCACATGGGCGTTGGCCGCGGCGAGCGAGCTCGCGGCGGGCGATGCCTGGAGATTAGCCTGCGCGGCTGCTGCAGCCGTCGCGGCGGCGGCGACCGATGCGTCGGCGGCCGGGCTGGCAGCTTCCTCGGTGGCCGCGAGCGCATGCGCGGCCGGCTGGCCGGTGGCGCCGGCCTGCAGCGCCTGGGCGGTCGCTTGCGTGGGCGTCGGCTGCGTCGCGAGCGCGCCTTTCGCGTCGGCGAGCGTGCGGTCGAAGGTCGGGACTTTCGGCGTCAGCGGCGCGGCGGCGGCCGATGCGGACGTCGTCGATGCCGGCGCTGTCGCGGCCGTTGCTGCTGCCGTGCCCGTCGCGGGCATCGCGATCGCACCCGCGCCGCCCGTCAGTTTCGCCAGCGCAGCTTGCAGCGCTTCGCGACCCGACGCCGGCAACGCCGGGTCGGCGGCCGCATCCTTGCTTGCATGATTCGTCAGCGCGGCCGTGGCATCGGGCTGGCCGGACACGGCCGTCGTTTGCGCGGCCGTGGCGGCGGTATCGGCAGCGGCGCCGGCCGGCGCCGCGTCGTTCACGCGCGCCTGCAGTTGCGCCTGAACGGCGGCGGCCGCGGCGAGCGCGGCGGCGTCGGCATTGGGCGTTGCATTCGCGTCGTCGGTCGGCTTGTCGTCGACGCGGTCGGCGGGCTTCGCGCCGGCGGGCGACGTCGACGACGCCTGTTGCGTCGCGGTATCCGGCTTGCCGGCATTCGCCGTGTCGTGCCGTGTGCCGACGCTTTGCTTCAGCGTCTGCGCGAACGGCACGGCGGCCGGGCTGGTTGCGGCATCGTTGCCGGCGGACGTCGCGGCGGCGGACGAACCCGCGCCGCGGACGGCCTTGATGGCGGTGCCGGCGGTGTCGAGCAGCGCGCCGAGCAGGGGCAGGGGAGGCATGGCGATTCTCTCGTTCGAAAGCGGTGAGCGGTTACGCCGAGCGGGCCGCGTCGGCCCGCATGCGCAGAATCTTCGCGGCGTGTTCGTCGGCGTCGCGCTGTTCGCGCTTCGCGGCACGCTGCGTTTCCTGCGCGACGCCGCGCGCCTGCAGGGTTTCGTATGAACCGACGGTGCGTTTCTTCTGTTGCCAGTTCGGGCGCGCCTCGTCGATGCGCAGTTCGGCCGCGGCCAGCACGTTGCGCTGCTGCGCGATCGCCGCGTCGAGCGTATCGATGAACGCCTGGAAATTGCGCCAGTTGCCGGCCGGCATCCCGTGCTGAGCGGACTGCGAAAAGCGCGCGTGGTATTCGTCGCGATAGCGCAGCAGCGCGTCGAGCTGTTCGGCGGCCGCGGTGCGGTCGCGCTGCGCGGTGCCGAGCTGCTTCGTGGCCGTGTCGAGATCTTCCTGCGCGCGGTCGAGCAGCAGTTGAAGGGGAAAGCCGTGTGCCATCGGAATCAGCCTCCGTGTACGTCGAACAGCGCATCGAGCCCGGCGAGGCTCGACGCGAACGGCGCGCATTCGCGAAAGCCCTGCTGCAGGAACGATTCGATGCGCGGATAGAGCGCGATCGCGCGGTCGAGCTGCGCGTCGCGGCCCGGTGCATACGCGCCGACCGCGATCAGGTCGCGATTGCGCTGGTAGCGCGACAGCATCTGCTTGAACTGCCGCACGCGGTCGAGATGCGTTTCGTCGATCAGCGCGGTCATCGCGCGGCTGATCGACGCCTCGATGTCGATCGCCGGATAGTGGCCGGCCTCGGCGAGCGCGCGCGACAGCACGATATGGCCGTCGAGGATCGCGCGCGCCGAGTCGGCGATCGGGTCCTGCTGGTCGTCGCCTTCGGTCAGCACCGTGTAGAACGCGGTGATCGAGCCGCCGCCTTCGGGCCCGTTGCCGGTGCGCTCGACGAGCGCGGGCAGCTTCGCGAACACCGACGGCGGATAGCCCTTGGTCGCGGGCGGCTCGCCGATCGCGAGCGCGATCTCGCGCTGCGCCATCGCGTAGCGCGTCAGCGAATCCATCAGCAGCAGCACGTGCTTGCCCTGGTCGCGGAAATACTCGGCGAGCGAGGTCGCGTAGGCGGCGCCCTGCATGCGCAGCAGCGGCGACACGTCGGCCGGCGCCGCGACGACGACCGAGCGCGCGAGCCCGTCCTCGCCGAGGATCTGTTCGATGAATTCCTTCACTTCGCGGCCGCGTTCGCCGATCAGCCCGATCACGATCACTTCCGCGCTGGTGTAGCGCGCCATCGTGCCGAGCAGCACCGACTTGCCGACGCCGGAACCCGCGAACAGGCCCATCCGCTGCCCGCGGCCGACGGTGAGCAGCGCGTTGATCGCGCGCACGCCGACGTCGAGCACGTGGTGGATCGGCTCGCGATCGAGCGGGTTGATCGACGGCGCCGACAGCGAAGCGTCGACCTTCGACGCCAGCGGGCCGAGGCCGTCGAGCGGGCGGCCCGACGCATCGACGACACGCCCGAGCATCTCCCAGCCGACCGGCAGCCGTTTGGCGCCCGCGAGCGGATCGGCGACGGGCGCGCTTTCGCGCGGCCACACGCGCGCGCCGGGCAGCACGCCCGCGACGTCGGTGGTCGGCATCAGGAACAGGCGATCGCCGGAGAACCCGACGACTTCCGCTTCCGCGTGCGGCAGCGTGCTGCCGGGCGGCAGTTCGATCGTGCATTCGGCGCCGACCGACAGGCGCAGCCCGATCGCCTCGAGCACGAGGCCCGCGGCGCGCGTGAGGCGCCCGCACGGCCGCAGCGGCAGCGCGCGGTGGCTGCGCGTCGCGAGCCCGTTCAGGTGCGTGCGCCAGTGCGCGAGATGCGGATTGTGCGGGGCGCGCGGCGCCTCGTCCGCAGCGGGTGCCGCGTGCGGAGCGGCGCCGTGTGCCGCGTCATGCGCGCCGTCGGGGCCGAACGACGCGAGCGCGAGTTCGCGCTCGAGCGGCGTCATTCCGTCGTACAGGATCGATTCGGGCGTGGGCGTCACCATGCGCTCACCTTGCCGATCGCGGCGGCGACGCGCTGCCAGCGGGTGGGCAGCGTCGCGTCGACCTCGCCCGTCGCGGCGTGCGCGCGGCAGCCGCCGCGCTCGATCGACGTGTCGGTGCGCACGGTCCAGCCGAGTGTATCGAGATCGTCCTGCAGATAGGCTTCGACGACGGGCAGGTCGGCCGGATTCACCGCGAGGTGCGGCGCGCCGGACAACGCCGGTTCGGCGGCGAGCACGTCGCGCACGGCCGCGACGAGCGCCGCGGGATCGTGCTTCACGTGCTGACGCACGACCTGCTGCGCGATGTCGAGCGCGAGCTGCGCGAGATCGGACGCGAGATCGTGCTCGACACTCGACACGGCTTCGCGGAACGAGGCGGCGAGCGCCGCGAGCTGCGCGGCCTGTTCGCGGGCTTCGGCCTGCCCGGCCTCGAAACCCTGCTTGCGGCCCTGGTCGAAACCGGCCTGGTAACCCAGCGCCTGGCCTTCGACGTGACCGGCCGCATGGCCTTCGGCATGCGCGGCGTCGCGCACGCGCTGCAGTTCCTCGGCGAGCGCGGCGGCGGCCGCGGCCGCGTCGTCGGGCGGCGGCGGGGGCGGCGGCGGATCGAACGACGCCATCTCCCACCGCTGGTACGCGGTGAGGGTGGCGGCCCGATCGCGCACGGAATCAGACATATGCGTCTTCCGCCTTGCCGCCGATCACGATCTGACCGCTCTCGGCGAGGTTGCGCACGATCTGCAGGATGCGGCGCTGCTGCGTCTCGACTTCCGACACGCGCACCGGGCCCCGCGCGTCGAGATCCTCCGCGAGCAGTTCGGCCGCGCGTTGCGACATGTTCGCGAGGAACTTCTGGCGCAGCGCGGGCGGCGCGCCCTTCAGCGCGATGATCAGCGTTTCCGACTCGACTTCCTTCAGCACCATCTGGATCGCGCGATCCTCGAGGTCGAGCAGGTTCTCGAACACGAACATCTGGTCGACGATCTTCTGCGCGAGGTCGGCGTCGTACTGGCGCACGCTTTCGAGCACGCCTTCCTCATGATTGCTCGTCATGAAGTTGAGGATCTCGGCCGCGGTGCGGATGCCGCCCATCGGGCTGCGCTTCAGGTTGTCGCTGCCGGACAGCAGGCCGGTGAGCACGTCGTCGAGCTCGCGCAGCGCGGCCGGCTGGATGCCGTCGAGCGTCGCGATCCGCAGCAGCACGTCGTTGCGCAGCCGCTCGGTGAAGCACGACGCGATCTCGGACGCCTGGTCGCGGTCGAGATGCACGAGGATCGTCGCGATGATCTGCGGATGCTCGTTCTTGATCAGTTCGGCCACCGCGCCCGAGTCCATCCACTTCAGGCCCTCGATGCCGCTCGTGTCGCTGCCCTGCAGGATCCGGTCGATCAGCACGCCGGCCTTGTCCTCGCCGAGCGCCTTGGTCAGCACCGAGCGGATGTACTCGCTGGAATCGAGCGACAGCGCGGTGTGCTGCTCGGCTTCCTTCGCGAACTCCTGCAGCACGCCCTCGACCTGCTCGCGCGTGACGTTCTTCAGCGCGGCCATCGCGGCGCCGATCTTCTGCACCTCGCGCGGCGCGAGGAACTTGAATACTTCAGCGGCCTCTTCCTCGCCGATCGACATCAGCAGCAGCGCGCTCTTGGTCAGGCCTTCAGCGTTCATCGGACACCCAGTTCTTCACGACGGTGGCGACGATCTTCGGATCCTGGCGGGCGATCGTGCGCGCGTAGTCGAGGTTGCGTTCGTAGCGGTTCTTTTCGTTCTCGAAGCCGAGCAGCAGCGGATCGGGCTCGTCGGCCTTGTCCGGGGCGGGCAGGCCGTCGAGCGCGACCGGATCGTCCGGCGCCGCGAGCGCCGGGGCGACCGGCTCGGGCGGCGGGAACGCGCGGCGCATCGCCGGGCGCACGAACATGAAATAGAGCGCCGCCGCGGCTGCCGCGATGCCGAGCCACTTCGCGGCTTCCTTCGCCATCGCGATCATGTCCGGCTGGCGCCACCACGGCAGGTCGGCGTACGGATCGCCGACGCTCGAGAACGCGCTGTTCACGACGTTCACCGAATCGCCGCGCTTCTCGTCGTAGCCCATCGCGTCCTTCACGAGCTGCTCGACCTGCGCGAGCTTGGGCGGCGGCAGCGGCTGCATCGTCACGTGGCCCTTCGCGTCGGCGACCGGCTGGTAGTTGACGACGACGGCGACCGACAGCCGCTTCACGTTGCCCATCGGCTGCTCGACGTGGCGGATCGTCTTGTCGAGCTCGTAGTTGGTGGTCTGGTCCTTGCGGTCGCTGACGGGCGTCGACTGCGCGCCGTTCTGGCCGTTGCCGGCGACGATCGGCGCGGAGGCCGGCTGCGGCGGCGTGTTCGACAGCGCGCCCGGCACGCCCGATGCGCCGCCCTGCGCGAGCTCGGTCGCGCTGCTGGTCTGCTGGCTGCGGATCGCGGCCTGCTGCGGCGTGCCGTTCGGGCCGTAGCTTTCCGAAGTCTGCTCGAGCTTCGAGAAGTCGATGTCGGCGCTGACCTGCGAGCGCGCGTTGCCGGTGCCGAAGATCGGCGCGAGGATCGCATCGATGCGCTTCTGCGTATTGCGCTCGACCTGCTGCACGTACTTGAGCTGGCTCGCGTCGAGGCCGGAGGCCGACGCGGTCTGCGTCAGCAGGTTGCCGTCCTGGTCGACGATCGTCACGTTCTTCGCCGGCATGTCGGGCACGCCGGACGACACCATCCGCGTGATCGCCTGCACCTGGCCCTCGTCGAGCACGCGGCCCGGGTAGAGGTCGACGAACACCGACGCGCTCGGCGCTTCCTTGTCGCGCACGAACACCGACGGCTTCGGGATCGCGAGATGCACGCGCGCGCCGCGCACCGCGTTGATCGATTCGATCGTGCGCTGCAGCTCGCCTTCGAGCGCGCGCTGGTAGTTCACCTGCTCGGCGAACTGGCTGATGCCGAATTTCTGGTTGTCCATCAGCTCGAAGCCGACCGAGCCGCCCTTGGGCAGGCCCAGCGCGGCGAGCTTCAGGCGCGTTTCATGCACCTGGTTCGACGGCACGAGGATCGCGCCGCCGGCGTCGGCGAACTTGTACGGAACGTTGGCCTGCTGGAGCGCGGTGATGATCGCGCCGCCGTCGCGGTCCGACAGGTTGCTGTACAGCACGCGATAGTCGGGCGCGCGGCTCCACAGCACGAGCGCGGTGATCGCGGCGATCGCGAACGCGACGGCGATCACGAACGGCAGCTTCGGGTTGCCCTTCATCCGCGAAATGCCGGGGATGCGTTCCGCGAAACCGCCGAACCCGAAGTCCGCGCCGGCGCCGCCTGCTCCCGGCAACGCGGCGGCCGCGGTGGCGCCTGGCACCGGGCTGGCGAGGCCCGTGCGGGCGTCGGGGTTGATCAGCGAGTTGGCCTGCGAATCCATGCGTGGAGTTTCTCCGGAGCGGGACGACTGAGCCGCTCGGACGAGCGGACGGACAATGACACGTTGCGATTATCGGGATCCGGGCGCGACTCCGATCGACCGAAAAGAGCGGGGTTTCCCCCGTACTTTCGCGGCTTTGGCGGGCGCCGCGCTGCTATCCTTTTTCGCGATCCGGCATGGTGCGCGTGGTGCGGCGCCGGCGCAAACGCCCGGTGGGCCCGGGTCTCTTCTCTTATGTGTGGGGACAGCATGACTGCCAACGTCAGCGGAATCGGTTCGGTGTTGCAACAGATGCAGGCGATGGCCGCGCAGGCGGGCGGCGGCGTCGCGAGCCCGACGGCGGCGCTCGCCGGCTCGGGCGCCGCGACGGCCGGCACGTTCGCGAGCGCGATGAAGGCGTCGCTCGACAAGATCAGCGGCGACCAGCAGCACGCGCTCGGCGAGGCGCAGGCGTTCGAGGTCGGCGCGGCCAACGTGTCGCTGAACGACGTGATGGTCGACATGCAGAAGGCCAACATCGGCTTCCAGTTCGGGCTCCAGGTCCGCAACAAGCTCGTGAGCGCGTACAACGACATCATGCAGATGTCGGTGTGACGAGCCGGTCACGCCGCGGCGGCCGGGCTGGCGGCCCGCGCGCCTAAAGCTTTTCAATTCCCTTCCGATAACTCCGGTACAAGGCCGCGTCGTGCAACGCAGGGCGGCGGCTTCCGCATAGCCAACGCATCACAAGGAGAAGAAGCGCATGTTTTCCCCAGGACACGCTGGAGCCAGTGCGTACGCGCGTGTCGGCGTCGAGACGGGGGTGATGGGCGCCTCCCCGCACCGGCTGATCGCGATGCTGTACCAGGGCGCGCGGCAGGCCATCGCGCTCGCGCGCATGCACCTGCAGCAGGGCAACGTGCCCGCACGCGGCGAAGCGATCGGCAAGGCGATCGGGATCGTCGAGAGCGGGCTGCAGGCGGCGCTGAACCGCGATGCGGGCGGCGAGATCGCCGGCCGCCTGGACGCGCTGTACGCCTATATCGTGCGGCGCCTGCTGGAAGCCAACATGCACGCGAGCGACGCGATGCTGGTCGAGGTCGATGGACTGCTCGCCACCCTCGAGGAAGCGTGGACGGGCATCGCCCCCGAAGTCGCGCGGATGACCGCGCAACAGGCGGCGGACGCGGCGCGATGAATCTCAAGGCCGAATACTTCGCCCGCTACGAGGCGCTCGCGGCCGTGTCGGGCCGCATGCTGAGCGCGGCACGCGGTGCCGACTGGAGCGCGCTGCCGGAGTTGCAGGCCGAATTCCTGCGGCTCGTCGACGGGCTGAAGGAGGCCGATCCGGGCGTCGCGCTCGACGAATCGGACCTCGGCCGCAAGCTCGGGCTGATCCGCCGCATCCTCGCCGACGACGCCGCGATCCGCGATCTCGCGAGCCCGGAAGTCGCGCGGCTGTCCGCGCTGTTCGAGGCGCGGCGCTCGACCAAGGTATTGACCGATCTCTACCGCGCGCGCGGCTAGTGCCCGTTTGCCGGCGCGGCGGTTGTCGCGCCCGGCTTCGCAACGATGTGGCTGAGGTGAGCAGGCTCCGATCATGACCGGTATCGACTCCGTTGCGGCCGCCCTGCTGGCGAGCCGCCTCGACAGCCTGCTGAGCGGCACCGTGTCGCCGTCGGCCGGCGGCGGGGCGGCGTCGCAGGTCGGCACGCCCGGCGCCGGCGCATCGTCCGCGGCGCCGGCGGGCGGCTCGCCGGTCGCTCCGCCGGCATCCGCGCAGACCGCGTTGTCCGACGTCGCGCTCGTGCTCGACGCGATCTCGCGCTCGGGCGGGGCCGCGACGCCCGTGATCGCCGGACGTACGCCGCTGCTGGCCGATCCGTCCGTGCTGCTGAGCGCGGCGGCCGTGCCGCTCGACGCGCGGCCGGCCGCTGGTCCTGCTGCGTCTGTCGCATCTTCTTCCGCTGCATTGCCGGCCTCCGACGTCGCGGCCGCGCGCGCCGCGTCGGACGCGCCGCCCGTCGCCGCGCTGCGCGCGGCGCTCGCGCAGGCCGTGAGCGAAAGCGGCCTCTTTTACGAATCCCATCTCGCGCAGTGGCTGGCCGGCCAGCGCCCGCTCGCCGCGCTGATGCGCGAGCCGCAGGCGCGCCTCACGGCCGAGCCGGTGCAGCCGGCCCCGGATGCCGCGCAGCAAGACGCGCCCGATGTGCTCGACGAACTGCTCGCGCAGCGTCTGCCGCTGCCGGCGGCCGCGCGAACCGCCGTGCAGCCGGGCGCGCCCGCGCCGGGCGGTGCGGCTCCGCACTCGCTCGCTCCCGCGCAGAACGCGCCGGCGGTCGTCCGGCCGAGCATGGCGTCGAGCGCGGCCACAACGACCGACCCGCTCGGCGACCATCCCGACGTGCACTGGACGCCCGCGCGCGCCGAACTGGCCGCCGCGTCGGCCGATCCGCAGGCGCAGGCATCGGCTGCTCCCGTGCATCCGGCCGCCGTGCCGATCGTGCGGCAGCAGCTCGATGCGCTGGCGACCGACCAGTTCCGCTGGGCGGGCGAGGCATGGCCCGGCGCGCGGCTCGACTGGACGATCGAGCCCGATGATTCCAGCGGCCACGCGTCGCGCGGCGGCGACGATGCGGGGGACGGGATCGCGTGGCGCACGCGGCTGACGCTGACGCTGCCGTCGCTCGGGACGGTCGACGCGGAACTGGTGTTGAACGGCGCGCAGCTCGTCGCGCGGCTGCGCGCGAATTCGGCGGGCGCCGACCGGCTCACGCGCCACGAGGCCGCGCTGCGGCAGCGGTTCGAGGGTTCGGGGCTGCGGCTCGGCGGATTGTCGATCCGCGCGGTCGGCGACGAACCGGACGGCTTCGACCCGCTCGTCGCGCACGCGGCCGCCGCCGCGTATGCGCGCAGCGCGCCTGGCGGCACGCCAGGCGCCGACGACGAGACGCCGCGATGAGCATGGCGTCCCGCAAGCGCGCGGCCGCGCTCGTCTACGATCCGAAAGGCGGCGATGCCGCGCCGCGCGTGGTCGCGAAGGGATACGGCCTGCTCGCCGAGATGATCGTCGCCCGGGCACGCGATGCGGGGCTGTACGTGCATACCGCGCCGGAGATGGTGTCGCTGCTGATGCAGGTCGACCTCGACGACCGGATTCCGCCGCAGCTTTACCAGGCGGTTGCTGACCTGCTCGCGTGGCTGTATTCGCTCGATCGCGCCGAGCCCGGGCCGGGCGACGCCGCGCCGCGCTTTCCGCTGCCGCCGCTGCGCCGCTGAAGTATTCGACGGTCGGGTTTCTTGCGAATGGCTGTCGCAGTCTTTCGCAATCATTTCGTCGGTATTTTTATTCTATTGCCAGCGATCGGTGCGCAATCCGCCTGCTTTATCGGTCATCGCCGGAGTTTGTCGGCCCGCCTGCCGTGCGCGGACAGATTGAGCCGTCGCGTCATTTGTGTAATGATATCCATTCTCATTTTCACGTTATCCGGGCGACGCGCGTTTTCCGTGCGTCGCCCGTTGCTTTGAACGAATGGACCTTCTCGCGTGAACGCGCCCGAAACGATCGCCCCGCCGCAGGCGGGCATGCCTCCCGCGGACCTCACCGTGCCGCATCCGGCCGCACGTCCGCTGAGCGACGCCGAACTGGCGGCGCGCCGCCAGCGTTCGCGCCGCGCGACTTTCATCAAATGGCTGCGCAAAGTGCACGGCTGGGTCGGGCTATGGGGCGCGGTGCTCGGGCTGCTGTTCGGCGTGACGGGCGTGCTGCTCAACCACCGTGCGCCGCCGCTGAAGATCTCGACCGGCGAACCGCAGGTCGAACAGATGCAGATCGCGTTGCCGGACCCGGCGCCGAAGTCGCCCGCGGCGATGACGAAGTGGCTGCAGCACGAACTGCACTTCGACGGCCGGCCGGGCCGTGTGCGCAAGGAACCCGCGCAGCCGGTCGCGTGGGGCGACAAGCGCGTGATGCAGCCCGAGCACTGGCAGATGGGGCTGTTCGGGCCGCACCAGAACCTGCAGGCCGAATACTGGGTCGGCAACGGCTACGTGTCGGTGAAGCGCACCGGCAACACGTTCCTGACGACGCTGAACAACCTGCATCGCGGCGTCGGCATGAATCTCGGCTGGGTGCTGCTGATGGACACGATCGCGGGTTCGCTGATCCTGTTGTCGCTGACGGGCGTGCTGCTGTGGACGGAGCTGAACAAGCGCCGCACGGTCGGCGTCGTGCTGGTGGTCGGCTCGGTCGCCGCGGCGCTCGCCGCGGGCCTTGCCTGACGTAACGTACCTGACGTAACGGTTTAAACGCGCCGGCCCGGTGCCGGCGCGCGATGCGCGCATCCGGCGTGTCGGCCGTGCGCCGCCGCGTGGTGCGCGCCTCCGGCGCGACGGCCCTGCGCGGCTGCCCGCGCCGGCCGCCCTCACAGGCCGCAGGTCGCGCCGTTGTTGGCCGCGATCTCGCGGGCGGCCTTCGCCCCCTCGACCTGCAGGATCGTCGGCAGCGACACGTTGTTCTTCGCGGCCGTGACCTCGGCGAGGATCGAGATCGCGATTTCCGGCGGCGTGCGGCTGCCGATGTAGATGCCGGCCGGCCCGTGCAGCCGCGCCAGTTCCGCGTCGTTCAGGTCGAATTCGAGCAGCCGCTCGCGCCGCGCCGCGTTGTTGCGCCGCGAGCCGAGCGCGCCCACGTAGAACGCGGGCGTCTTGAGCGCCTCCATCAGCGCGAGATCGTCGAGCTTCGGGTCGTGCGTGAGCGCGATCACGGCCGAACGCGCGTCGAGCTTCATGTCGAGCACGGTGTCGTCGGGCATCGTGTGCACGACCCGCGTGCCCGGCACGTCCCACGCATCCGTGTACTCCTCGCGCGGATCGCAGACCGTCACCTGGTAGTCGAGCCCGACCGCGATCTGGCACAGATAGCGGGACAACTGCCCGGCACCGATCACGAGCATCCGGTAGCGCGGGCCGTGGATCGTCACGAGCCGTTCGCCGTCGAACGCGAGCCCGTCGGTTGCCTGCGCGGGCGACAGCGACGCGCGGCCGGTCGCCAGCGTCATCGTGCGCGTGACGAGCCGGCCGGCTTCCACCTCGGCGCACAACGCGGCAATCCCGCTGTCGCGCGTGAGCGGCTCCAGCACGAGCTGGATCGTGCCGCCGCAGGGCAGCCCGAAGCGGTGCGCTTCCTCGGCCGTCACGCCGTACTTGACCGCTTCCGGGCGCGCATCGGCCGCGATGCCGCTCGCATGCACGCGGGCGATCAGGTCGTCCTCGATGCACCCGCCAGACACGGAGCCGACCACGAGCCCGTCTTCGCGCACGGCGAGCATCGCGCCTTCGGGGCGGGGCGACGAGCCCCACGTCTTCACGACCGTCACGAGCAGCACGCGGCGCCCTTCGTCGAGCCAGCGCGCGCTCGACTTCAGCACGTCGAGATCCACACTTTCCATCGTCGTTACCTCATTGATTGGGCGCATTATGACGCGCCCGCCGCAGCCTTGCTTGCCGTGCGCCGGCGCGTGGCCGATCGGTGGCGGGGATCGGGAGGAACGGTTCGGACGACCCGTTCAGGCCGCCCGCACACGCTGCCCGCCGCCCCACAAATGCAAACGGCGCGCCCGCGAGGCGGGTGCGCCGTTGCAGCGGAGCGACGCGGCGCGTCGCAGCCGGATGTCAGTCCGCGTGGCCGCGGGCGAGCTTCGAGTGGTGCCGCGAATACAGGAAGTAGATCACGAGGCCGATCACGAGCCAGATGCCGAACGCGGCCCACGTGACGGGCTGCAGGTTCAGCATCAGGAACAGGCACGCGGCGACCGCGAGGATCGGCACCACCGGCACGCCCGGGCAGCGGAACGCGCGCGGCAGCTCCGGGTGCGTGCGGCGCAGCACCAGCACCGCGATCGACACCATGGAGAACGCGGCGAGCGTGCCGATGTTGATCAGCTCGGCGAGCACGTTCAGCGGCACGAGCGCGGCGATCAGCCCGAAGAACAGGCCGACGAGCCAGGTCGTCAGGAAAGGCGTCGCGAAGCGCGGATGCACGCGCGACAGCATCGCCGGCAGCAGCCCGTCGCGCGACATCGCGAAGATGATCCGCGTCTGGCCGTAGCTCATCACGAGGATCACGGTCAGCATGCCGAGCACCGCGCCGAGATCGATGAAGCCCGCGACCCACTTCTCGCCGGCGATCTGCAGCGCGTACGAGATCGGGTGCGACACGTTCGCGTACTGGGCCGCCGGCACGATGCCGGTCGCGACCGCCGCGACCGTCACGTACAGCACCGCGCACACCGCGAGCGACGCGATGATGCCGATCGGCAGGTCGCGCTTCGGATTCTTCACTTCCTCGGCCGCCGACGACACCGCGTCGAAGCCGATGAACGCGAAGAACATCACGGCCGCCGCGCCGAACACGCCGTTCCAGCCGTGCGGCATGAACGGTTTCCAGTTCGCGGGCGTCACGTGGAACAGGCCGACCGCAATCACGAGCAGCACCACCGACACCTTGATGAACACCATGATGTTGTTGATGCGGGTCGACTCGCGGATGCCGATCGACAGCAGCGTCGTGATCACCAGCATCACGAGGAACGCGGGCAGGTTGAACCACGTGACGACCCCGGGGATCGCGCCGGGCGCGGCCGTCAGCACGGTGGGCAGCGCGAGCCCGAAGCCCTGCAGCAGCGACTGGAGGTAGCCCGACCAGCCGACCGACACGGCCGACGCCGCGAGGCCGTATTCGAGCATCAGGTCCCAGCCGATGATCCATGCGACGAGCTCGCCGAGCGTCGCGTACGAGTACGTGTAGATCGAGCCCGCGACCGGAATCGTCGACGCGAATTCGGCGTACGACAGCGCCGCGAGGCCGCACGCGATCGCCGCGATCACGAACGACAGCATCAGCGCGGGGCCGGCCTGAACGGCGCCCGTGCCAGTCAGCACGAAGATCCCGGTGCCGATGATCGCGCCGATGCCGAGGAAGGTGAGGTCGATTGCGCCGAGCGCTTTCTTGAGCCCGGCGCCGTGCGCGCCGGCGATCATGCGATCGACGTTTTTCTTGCGGAAGAGGGACATTGCGGATGAGTCTCCAGCGCGCGCGAACGCGGCGGCGCCGAGTGAGGGAAAGAAAACCCGCAATTTTAGCCGATTTGGCGCGCAAGCCCCGCTGCGGTGCAGCGGCGCGCGGCGGAATCGTCCGAGAAAACAAGCGCTTGCACGCAGCGGCGGCGACCTGGGCCGGCCGGCGCGGCGCGCCTCGCGCGATTCCGGTGAATCCGATGAATCAGCCGCCCGACGCGGGCGCCATGTCGACGAGCCGGTTGCTCATCACGTAGAACGTCAGTTCCGCGTTGTTCGACAGCCGCATCTTCTCGAGCAGCCGCGACCGGTACACGCTGACCGTCTTCACCGACAGTGACAGCGTGTTCGCGATGTCGGTGAGGCGCTTGCCCGACGCCAGCATGCAGAGCGTCTGGTATTCGCGATCGGACAGTTTCTCGTGCGGCAGCGGTTCGTTCTCGAACGACACGTATTCGGCGAGCGCCTCGGCCATCGCCGGGCTCACGTACTTGCGGCCGGCCGCGACCTGCTGGATCGCGCCGATCATTTGCGCGGCATTCACCGTCTTCGACAGGTAGCCGGACGCGCCGGCCTTCAGCGCGCGCACCGCGTACTGGTCCTCGCGGTACATCGAGAACATCAGCACCGGCGTGCCCGGCAGCTTGCGCTTGATGCGCTTGAGCAACTCGATGCCGTTGGTGTCCGGCAGCGAGATGTCGAGCAGGATCACGTCGAAGGTCTGGCGGTCGACGGCGGCCACCGCATCGCTGCCGGTCTCGGCTTCGGTCACTTCGCGCGCGACGCCGCGGTCGATCAGCAGGTGGCGGACCCCTTGCCGGACGATCGCGTGATCGTCCACGAGCAGGATGTTCAGGCTCATCGCGACCTCACGAACGCGACGCGCGGCGCGCGGCGGCCGGCACCGCGAATAGCGAGTTCCATGCGAAACGCGCGGTGATGCGCGTGCCGCGGCCCGATTCCGGCGCGCGCGTGTCGAAGCTGCCGCCGAACGCCTCGCAGCGTGCGCGCATGCCGGCGAGGCCGTAGCCGACACGCCGGTGGCGCGAGAAACCGGTCCCATCATCGGTGACGATCAGGGACAGATGCGAGCCGTCCGTGTCGATCCGCACGTCGACGGACGCCGCGCGCGCATGCTTCGCGACGTTCGACAGCGCTTCCTGCGCGACGCGGAAGATCGCAAGCGCGCTCGCGCCGGCGAGCTGCGTGAGCCGTGCGTCGGCCGCGCAGACGAAGCTCGTGCGCAGGCCGGTGCGGGCCGCGTGGCTGCCGACCCACGTCGACAGCGCGCCGACGAGCCCGCCGTCGAGCGCCGGCGTGTCGCGCTCGTCGATCAGGCGGCGGTTCGCGTCGGTCGCGGCGTCGAGTGCCTGCTGCGCCAGTTCGAGCGCGCGCAGGCAGCCTTCGGGCGCATCGGCCGGCAGCCACGTTTGAACGTTTGCGAGCGCGAATCGGGCGGCGGTGAGTTCGGCGCCGAGCCCGTCATGCAACTCGCCGGCCAGATGGCGGCGGGCGGCTTCGTCGGCTGCCATCAATTGGCTGGACAGCGTCGCGATCCGGGCGGCGGATGCGTCGCGCTTGGGCAGGGCTTCGGCCACGGGTGCGGCCGCGATGCGGCTGTGCACGAGCGGCCGCGACGGGAACGGGGCGTGGGCGCCGGGGGGCGCGTTGAGCGACGTATCCATGACTCTCCCTGCTGTCAGAAAGCGATTCACACACCGGCTGGCTGCGTGGATTGGCTGCCGTTTCGATGACGGCAGCCGCCAGAGAGTCGCCCCGTGCCGAGGTAACAAAAGTTACATCTTGTAACGTTTGACTCCGACCCTTCAATGACCATCCGAACAGCAACCGCGCGGGCCGAATAATATCCCAAAAAATCGGAAAAGGTCATGTCGGGCGGACATTTAAGGGTAAATGTGAATAATCGGAACGAACCTGTTGTAGGAAAAACACCGACACGAAAGCACCGGGGCCGCCCGTATCAAAATGTAACTATTTGAGATGAGATGGTCGCAGTTTGTTACGAATTCGCCAAGTGGGGACGAAAAAAAACCGGAGCTTTTGCTCCGGTTTCTTGATGCCGCACAAATTCGGGGAGCGATCAGTCCACGAATGCGCGCTCGATCACATAGTGACCCGGTGCGCTGTTCTTGCCTTCGACCAGGCCAGCCTGCTTCAGCAGATCGGTCGTGTCCTTCAGCATCGCGGTGCTGCCGCACAGCATCACGCGGTCGTTTTCCGGCGAGAACGCCGGCACGCCGAGATCCGTGAACAGCTTGCCCGTCGCGATCAGGTCGGTGATCCGGCCCTCGTTGTCGAACGCTTCGCGCGTGACCGTCGGATAGTAGACGAGCTTTTCCTTGATGATGTCGCCGAGGTACTCGTGGCCGGGCAGGTCGTGCTTGATGTAGTCCATGTACGCCAGCTCGCCCTTCAGGCGGCAGGTGTGCGTCAGGATGACCTTGTCGAAGCGGTCGTAGATGTCCGGATCGCGGATGATCGACATGAACGGCGCGAGGCCCGTGCCGGTCGACAGCATCCACAGCGTCTTGCCGGGCAGCAGGTTGTCGGCGACGAGCGTGCCGGTCGGCTTCTTGCCGATCAGCACCGAGTCGCCCACCTTCAGGTGCTGCAGGCGCGACGTCAGTGGGCCGTTCTGGACCTTGATGCTGAAGAATTCGAGGTGCTCTTCGTAGTTCGGGCTGACGATCGAGTAGGCGCGCGCGAGCGGCTTGCCGTCGACTTCGAGGCCGACCATCGTGAATTCGCCGTTGTTGAAGCGCAGGCTCGGCTCACGGGTGCAGGTGAAGCTGAACAGCGTGTCGGTCCAGTGATGGACGGATTGGACGGTGGCGGTGTCGTATTTGCTCATGGCTTTGAAAACGGACGCGCGTAGCGAACGCGTGTAACGGGCCCAAAAACGGGCAAAAAAACCGAGTGCGTCGGCCCGATCGCGGATCGGCCGGCCGGCGCGTCGGACACGCGCCTTCTCGATGACAGACGTTTGAGGAACTGGCTATTTTACCCTGCTTGGGACCGATGCGGGCTTGACCCGCCCGGCTGCGCGGATTTGGCGCAACGAATCATTTCAATGGGCTTTCAACGATCGGCCGCGAGCTTCGCGCCGAGACCGACGAGCGCAACGCCGCACAGCGCGTCGAGCGGGCGCCGCACGCGCCGGTAGCCGCGCTGCGCACGCGGGCTCGCGAACAGGAACGCGACGCACGAATACCAGCCGGCGGACAGCACGCCGATCGTCACCAGCACCGCGCCGTTGAACCACAGCGGCACGTGCGCGGGCAGCATCGCCGCGAACACGCTGGTCCAGAACGCGCACGATTTCGGGTTGGTCAGGCAGGTGAGCAGGCCGCTGCGATACGCGCGCAGATAGTCGCGCAGGTGCGGCGCGGCCAGCGGCGCGCTCGCGGCTGCGGTGTCGACCGGCGCCGCGTCGCGGCGCACGCCCGAGCGCAGCAGCTTGATGCCGAAATACACGAGATAGACGGCGCCGCCGATCCGGATCGTCTCGTACAGCCATTCGACCTGATGCAGCACGGCTGCGAGGCCGAGCATCGCGAGCGTCGCCCACGCGATCGATGCAGTGCCCACGCCCAGTGCCGACGCCGCGCCGAGGCTGCGCCGCCCGGCGAGCGACAGTTGCGAAATCATGAAGAAGTTCGGGCCGGGCGTGATCGCAGCGACGAGGTAGACGACGGCGATTTGCAGCAGGATCGGGAGGTAGCTCATGGCGACGCGGCGGCGGGCGGGCAAAGCGCTACTGTAGCGCGCGCCGTGCAACCGCGCTTGCGGCGTCAGGGCTTCAAGGGCGTCAGTGCGTCACCGCGGATCGAGCCGCAGCCGCGCGATATACGGCAGGTGGTCGGACAGCCACGCGGTTTCGCCGGACGGCGCCTGCCATTCGAGCGGCGTCAGCCCGCGCACGAACATCTTGTCGAGCGCAAGCGCCGGGGAGAACGCGGGGAACGTGCGGCCCGACTGGCCGAGCAGCGTCGCGACCTCGGACATTCCGATCTCGCCGAACAACGCGACCGAATCGTTGCGCCAGTCGTTGAAGTCGCCGGCGAGCACGAGCGGATCGTCGCCTGCGTTGCGCACGATCCAGTGCGCGATCCAGTGCATCTGGCGCAGCCGCGCGGCGCGCGTGAGCGCGAGGTGCGCGCACAGCAGCGTGACGGGCCGCGCGCCGGCGAGCGTCGCGCGCGCGACCAGCAGCCCGCGCCGCTCGAAGCGGTGCGCGGAGATGTCCCAGCGGCCGCCGAGGTCGAGCGGGTGCGGCGACAGGATCGCGTTGCCGTGCCGCCACGACGGCTTGAACACGTTCGGCCCGAGCGCGATCTGCCAGTCGAGCGCCTGCGCGATCTCGGTGGCCTGGCAGTGCCACACGTCGTCGACCGCGTCGTCGATCGGTGCGCCGAAGCCGGTTGCAAGCATCGGGCGCGGCATGCGGCGCGCCATCGCTTCCTGCAGAAAATACACGTCGGCGTGCGTCGATTGCATCCAGTTGCGCATCGCATTCCACGCGGTGAAGCCGAGCGGCGAGCGGCCCTTGTGCAGGTTCCAGCTGACCGCGGTGATTTCGTCGGGCGCGGCGTGCGGTTCGGCGAACGGCAGGGACAGGGCGTCGGCGGACATGGCGCTCAGTCCTTCGCGACGCGCGCACGCACGCGGTAGACGAGATGCGGATGCTGTTCGACGAGCGTCCAGTCGGTCCAGGCCTCGCCGCCGACCGACAACCCCGGATGGCTCGCGACGATCTGCCGCGGCGACGCGGGCACGCACGGATCGCTGCGCGTCGCGTTTTCGTCGTCGAGGGTTTCCTGCACGTCGAGCGCGAGCGACACCGTGTGCGCGGCGTCGTCGACGGTGAGC
The DNA here is from genome assembly GCF_005937855.2 of Burkholderia sp. KBS0801. Taxonomy (NCBI): domain Bacteria; kingdom Pseudomonadati; phylum Pseudomonadota; class Betaproteobacteria; order Burkholderiales; family Burkholderiaceae; genus Burkholderia; species Burkholderia sp. KBS0801. The sequence continues at coordinate 3,370,635 of NZ_CP042177.1, read as the reverse complement.
GGCGCGACCGTCACCGAGCGCGAGCGCTCGGTCGGCACGACGCGCGCGGCATTGCCGCAGCCGACGGGCACGGCGGACGGATAGCGATGGGTGTCGGTGCGGGTTTGACCGACGGTGGTGCGCTGCTGGAACGTGTCGATCGTCTGACCGTCGCGCACCACCTGGATCTCCCATGCGACGGCGGCCGGTGCGGGGCTCTGCGCATGGGCCGCGAGCGCGACGCTCGCGAGCAGGACGGCCAGGCCGTGTTTCAGCATGAAACTTCTCCGGAAACGCGGGGTAGCGGGGAATGGACGCACATCTTACGCCCGATCGATTTGGACGGTGGTGTGACAGGACGCGTCGCCGCGGGTTCGCAGCACGATCCGGTCCTGATAGAAAGGTAGGTGCGCGTCACGCGTTTTCAAGCGAAAAAGCCGCGCGAACCCTGCGACGCTCGCGCGCTCGGTAACGAGGCGTTTTCGCTCGCGTCCGGATCGTAGCCGGACCGGCGCGACGGCCGGTGAACCGTCGATGATACGCCGCGCGGCCCGACACTGCAGTGCGCGCGCGGTGTTAGCAGCAGTGTCGGACGGCTGCTTGCTTGCACGCCGATGCGGGATCGCTACACTGAAATCGTAAGGGTCTGATGGTCGTGTGATGGCAGCAGGAGCGAGGTTGGTATGACGACGGCGATGGTGAAACAGGAACTGGCGGTGGCATCCTTCAGCACGGTGTACGACCTCGAGCAGGTCGAGACCGCGCTCAACGACTTGAACGAGAGCGCGAGCGACGCACTGCGCGCCACCTACGAGCGGATGCTCAAGACGGGCAATCTGCGCTTTTGCGTGAAGCCGAACCGGATGCCGTCGTTCGACGAGCTCGGCGACGCGCTGCCCAATTTCACCGAGCCGCTCGACGACGTGCGCAAGCAGGTCGCGCTGTGCCTCGAGACCGACGACCGGCTCGAACTGATGCCGATCCTGCTGCTCGGGCCGCCCGGCATCGGCAAGACCCATTTCGCGAAGGCGCTCGCGAAGCTGCTCGGCACCGCGTATCACTACGTGCCGATGAGTTCGCTGACGGCCGGCTGGATCCTGTCGGGCGCGTCGTCGCAATGGAAGAACGCGAAGCCCGGCAAGGTGTTCGAGGCGCTCGTCAACGGCAGCTACGCGAACCCGGTGATCGCGGTCGACGAGATCGACAAGGCCGGCAGCGACGCGCAATACGATCCGCTCGGCGCGCTGTATGCGTTGCTCGAGCACGACACGGCGCGCGCGTTCGTCGACGAATTCGCCGAAGTGCCGATCGATGCGGGCAACGTGATCTGGATCGCGACCGCGAACGAAGCGCAGGCGATTCCGGAGCCGTTGCTGAACCGGATGAACGTGTACGAGATCGCGCCGCCGGATGCGGCCGGCGCGCGACGGATCGCGCAGACGATCTACGACGAGATCCGCACGTCGCACGCGTGGGGGCAGCGCTTCCCCGACACGCTCGACGACGACGCGCTCGACGTGCTCGCCGCCACGCCGCCGCGCACGATGCGCCGCGCGCTGCTGCATGCGTTCGGCGCCGCGCGGCTCGACGGCCGCGACGTGATCGCACCGTCCGACATCCGCGCCGACGAGGGGGCCGCGAAGCGCCGACCGATCGGGTTCTGAGGCGGCGGCGCTCGGTTCGCCGCGGTTCGCGCGCGTACATGCCGATACACATGGTTCGGCAAGCGGGCGAACCGGGACGTACAATCCCTTTCTCTCCCCTCGACGCGTGAGCGACGCGAAACGCCATGGATCAGACGGATTGTGTGGTGATCGGCGCAGGTGTCGTTGGTCTTGCGATCGCGCGTGAGCTGGCCGCGCGCGGGCGTGAAACGATCGTGCTCGAGGCGGCCGATGCGATCGGCACGGGCACGAGCTCGCGCAACAGCGAGGTGATTCACGCGGGGCTCTACTACCCGCGCGGCACGCTGAAGGCGATGTCGTGCGTGCGCGGGCGCGAACTGTTGTACGAATTCTGCGAAACGCATCATGTGCCGCACCGGCGCATCGGCAAGCTGATCGTCGCGACGAGCGTCGCGCAGGTGAAGCAGTTGAAGGCGCTCGCCGCGCGCGCGGCGGAAAACGGCGTGCTCGACCTGCTGCCGCTCACGCGCGCCGAGGCGCAGACGCTCGAGCCCGCGCTCGACTGCGTGGAGGCGGTGTTCTCGCCGTCCACCGGCATCGTCGACAGCCACCAGCTGATGCTCGCGCTGCTCGGCGACGCGCAGCGCAACGGTGCGACGTGCGTGCTGAAATCCCCGGTCGAGTCGATCGACGTGCTGCGCGGCGGCCGCTTCGTCGTGCGCACCGGTGGCGACGCGCCGACCGAAATCGAGGCGGCGTGCGTGATCAACAGCGCGGGCCTCGGCGCGCAGGCGCTCGCGCGCCGCACGCGCGGCCTCGATCCGCACTGGGTGCCGCCGCTCTATCTCGCGCGCGGCAACTACTTCAGCCTGTCCGGGCGGGCGCCGTTCTCGCACCTCGTGTATCCGATGCCCGAGCGGGGCGGGCTCGGCATCCACCTGACGCTCGACCTGGCCGGGCAGGCGCGCTTCGGCCCGGACGTCGAATGGGTCGATGCGCTGCGCTACGAAGTCGATCCGGCGCGCGCGCAGGCGTTCTACGCGTCGATCCGCGCATACTGGCCCGAACTGCCCGACGACGCGCTGCAGCCGGCTTACTCCGGGATCCGTCCGAAGCTCGCGGGGCCGGGCGAGCCCCCGGCCGATTTCATCGTGCAGGGCGGCGCGCAGCACGGCGTGCGCGGGCTCGTGAACCTGTTCGGCATCGAGTCGCCGGGGCTGACCGCGTCGCTCGCGCTCGCGCAGCGCGTCGGCGACATGACGTCGAACGCGTGATGCGCACGGGCGGCGCCGACCGTGCGACGCCCCGTGTGAAATCTCTTATCTCCGGCATTTCGGCGCGCACATTTGTCTGCATGGCGGTTATTCTGTCGAACGGCTGTCGACAGAACGGCTTTCAAACCAATAACGTTGGAGCGAGTCCCCCATGAAAACAACCCGTCGGAGTTTCCTGATCACGAGCATTGGCGCCGTGTCCGCGCTGGCGCTGTCGCGCGAAGCGCTGGCCGATGCGCCGATGCTGTCGGAAACCGATCCGACCGCCGTGGCGCTCGGCTACAAGGCCGATGCCACGAAGGTCGACAAGACGAAGTATCCGAAATACGCAGCGGGCCAGGATTGCGCGGCCTGCATGCTGTACCAGGGCAAGAAGGGCTCCGCCTCGGGCCCGTGCGGCGCGTTCCCCGGCAAGCAGGTGTCGGCGAAGGGCTGGTGCAGCGCATTCTCGAAGATGGGTTGACGTGCACAGCGGCATCGTGCGGTGCCGCAATGTGGCGAAAACCGCGAAACGCCCGCCATCGGAAGATGGCGGGCGTTTTTTATGCTTGAAAACGGTTCCGTCGCTTTCTACACTCGCTGCACACCAGCGCGCCGCGGCCCCTCCGCGCGCCGCACCGCCCGACACGGCGAATTCACGAGGACGAGACACGCATGGCGACGATTGCGAATTCAACGAAAACGGCGCGGCCCGAGCGTGCGCTGAACCGGCGCGCGGTCGTGGCGGCAGTGATCGGCAATGCGCTCGAGTGGTACGACTTCACGGTGTTCGGCTTCATGACGGTCGTGATCGCCGAATTGTTCTTCCCGACTTCCAGTGAATATTCTTCACTGCTGCTGACCACCGCAACGTTCGGCGTCGCATTCTTCATGCGCCCGATCGGCGGCATCGTGTTCGGGCTCTATGCGGACCGCGCGGGCCGCAAGGCCGCGCTGTCGCTCGTGATCCTGCTGATGACGGCCGGCATCTTCCTGCTCGCGATCGCACCGCCCTATGCGGCGATCGGCATCGGCGGCCCGCTCCTGATCGTGCTCGGCCGCCTGCTGCAGGGTTTCTCGGCCGGCGGCGAATTCGGCAGCGCGACCGCGCTGCTGATCGAAGCCGCGCCATTCTCGAAACGCGGTTTCTACGGCAGCTGGCAGATGGCGAGCCAGGCGGCCGCGCTGCTGATCGGCGCACTGGTCGGCGCGGCGATCACGCGCGGGCTGTCGCACGACGCGCTGCGCAGCTGGGGCTGGCGCGTGCCGTTCATCCTCGGGCTCGTGATCGGTCCGATCGGTTTCTATATCCGCCGTCATCTCGCCGATTCCGAAGCATTCCTGCATGCACAGCAAAGCGCGCGCCGCGCGACGCTCGGCGAAGTGTTCACGCGCTATCCGCGCGAGGTGCTGTGCGGGCTCGGCTCGGTGATCGCGCTGACGGTCACGATCTACGTGCTGATCAGCTATCTGCCGACCTTCGCGGTGAAGCAACTGAAGCTGCCGTACGCGGAATCGTTCTACGCGGTGATCATCGGCAATCTGTTGCTGATGGTGCTGTCGCCGATCGCGGGCGCGTGGTCGGACCGCATCGGCCGCAAGGGGCTGTCGCTGTGGTCGCTCGTGCTGACGCTCGCGCTGATGTACCCGCTGTTCGCGTGGCTCGACGCCGCGCCGAGCATCGGGCGGCTGATCGCGGTGCAGGCCGTGCTGTCGGTGACCCTCGCGGGCTACTACGGGCCGTTCGGCGCGATGATCGCCGAGCTGTTCCCGGCCAACGTGCGCTCGACCGGGCTGTCGATCGCGTACAACGTCGCGGTGATGCTGTTCGGCGGGTTCGGGCAGTTCATCGTCACGTGGCTGATCAAGACGACGGGCACGCCGCTCGCGCCCACCTACTACGTGATGGCGGGACTCGCGCTGTCGATCGTCGCCGTCGCGTTCGTGCCCGCGCGCAACGCGGATCTCGACGCGCCGGACTGATCCCGCGTGCAGTGCGGGCACCGCATCGTTTCCAACACTGCAACAATGCGCGCGGCATGGCCCGAAAACGGGCTGACGTGCCGCTATCGGCGCGTACAAATTGTTTAGTTGACGAAGGAAACACGCGCCGGATCGGCGAAATGGCCGCCCGCGCGTGCAGAGGCACTTTTCGCGTGTGCCAGACATCCGCAAAAACCCGCGGAATTGCGTCTAGAAGAGTTTTTTCTCCAGCTTGTTGCAGAATCGCTAGCTCAAGTAATATCCGCGTACCCGGCCCCTGGGGGACCGGTTCCGATCTGGAAACCTGGAGGAAACATGGAATACAACCGTCTGTTGCACACCCTGCGTGTTACCGCCATTGCAGGCGTGGCAGCGGCATCGCTCGGCGTCGCGGGTTCTGCATTCGCACAGATCCCGAACAAAACGCTCGTCTACTGCTCAGAAGGCAGCCCGGCGGGTTTTGATTCCGCGCAATTCACGACCGGCGTCGATTTCACGGCCGCCACGTTCACCGTCTACAACCGGCTCGTCGAATTCGAGCGCGGCGGCACGAAGGTCGAGCCGGGCCTCGCGGAGAAGTGGGACGTCTCGTCCGACGGCAAGGTGTACACGTTCCACCTGCGTCATGGCGTGAAGTTCCACACGACCGACTTCTTCAAGCCGACGCGTGAATTCAACGCGGACGACGTCGTGTTCTCGTTCGAGCGCATGCTCGATCCGAACCAGGCGTTCCGCAAGGCCTACCCGGTGTCGTTCCCGTACTTCACCGACATGGGCCTCGACAAGCTGATCACGAAGATCGAGAAGGTCGATCCGTACACCGTGAAGTTCACGCTGGCCGAACCGAACGCACCGTTCATCCAGAACATGGCGATGGAATTCGCGTCGATCCTGTCGGCCGAATACGGCGACCAGCTGATGAAGGCCGGCAAGGCCGCCGACATCAACCAGAAGCCGGTCGGCACGGGCCCGTTCATCTTCCGCAGCTACACGAAGGACGCGACGATCCGTTTCGACGGCAATCCTGACTATTGGAAGAAGGGCGCGGTGAAGCTGTCGAAGCTGATCTTCTCGATCACGCCCGATCCGGGCGTGCGCGTGCAGAAGATCAAGCGCAACGAATGCCAGGTGATGAGCTATCCGCGGCCGGCCGACATCGCGACGCTGAAGGCCGACTCGGGCATCGACATGCCGTCGCAGCCGGGCTTCAACCTCGGCTACCTCGCGTACAACGTCGAGCACAAGCCGGTCGACAAGCTCGAGGTGCGTCAGGCGCTCGACATGGCGATCAACAAGAAGGCGATCCTCGAATCCGTCTATCAGGGCGCGGGCCAGGCCGCCACCGCGCCGGTGCCGCCGACCCAATGGTCGTACGACAAGAACCTGAAGATGCCCGCGTACGACACCGCGAAGGCGAAGGCGCTGCTCGCGAAGGCAGGCTTCCCGAACGGTTTCGACATCACACTGTGGGCCATGCCGGTGCAGCGCGCATACAACCCGAACGCCCGCCTGATGGCCGAGATGATCCAGGCCGACTGGGCGAAGATCGGCGTGAAGGCGAAGATCGTCACGTACGAGTGGGGCGAGTACATCAAGCGTGCGCACACGGGCGAGCAGGACACGATGCTGATCGGCTGGACGGGCGACAACGGCGACCCGGACAACTGGCTCGGCACGCTGCTCGGCTGCGAGGCGATCAAGGGCAACAACTTCTCGCACTGGTGCTACAAGCCGTTCGACGAGCTGGTCCAGAAGGGCCGCACGACGACGGGCCAGGACGCGCGCACGAAGATCTACACGCAGGCTCAGCAGATCTTCGCGCAGCAGCTGCCGTTCTCGCCGATCGCGAACTCGACGGTCTACCAGCCGGTACGCAAGAACGTGGTCGACATGCGCATCGAGCCGCTCGGCTACGCCCGCTTCGACGGTGTCGGCGTGAAGTAACACGACCCGTGTAAGCTGTCTGCATAGATCGAGAAGGCACTATTCATCCGGCGGCGGGAGGCCAAAAGCTTCCCGTCGCCGGTCGCACATTTCCCACAAGAAAATACGAGACGCATCATGTTCACTTTCGTGTTGCGCCGCGTGGGCATGGTGATCCCGACCTTCATCGGCATCACCATCCTGGCGTTTGCGCTGATTCACCTGATACCGGGCGACCCCATCGAAGTGATGATGGGCGAGCGCGGCGTCGATCCCGCGATGCATGCGGAGGCAATGAAACGGCTCGGCCTCGACCAGCCGCTGCCGCTGCAGTACATCCACTACATCGGCCGTGCGCTGCACGGCGACCTCGGCACGTCGATCATCACCAACACCAGCGTCGCGGGCGAATTCTTCGCACGCTTCCCGGCGACCGTCGAGCTGTCGCTGTGCGCGCTCGTGTTCGCGCTCGCGGTCGGCCTGCCGGCCGGCGTGATCGCCGCGCTGCGACGCGGCTCGGCCATCGATCACGGCGTGATGGGCACCGCGCTCACCGGCTACTCGATGCCGATCTTCTGGTGGGGGCTGATCCTCATCATGGTGTTTTCCTCGTATCTCGGCTGGACGCCCGTGTCGGGGCGCATCGCGGTCGAATACGACTTCCCGCACCCGACGGGCTTCATGCTGATCGACGCGTTGTTCGCGCCGGACGAAGGTGCGTTCAAGTCGGCGGTCAGCCACCTGATCCTGCCCGCGATCGTGCTCGGCACGATCCCGCTCGCGGTGATCGCGCGGATGACGCGCTCGTCGATGCTCGAAGTGCTGCGCGAGGACTACATCCGCACCGCCCGCGCGAAGGGGCTGTCGCCCGCGCGCGTGGTCGTCGTGCATGCGCTGCGCAACGCGCTGATCCCGGTCGTCACCGTGATCGGCCTGCAGATCGGCACGCTGCTCGCGGGCGCCGTGCTGACCGAGACGCTCTTTTCGTGGCCCGGTGTCGGCAAGTGGCTGATCGATGCGATCGGCCGTCGCGACTATCCGGTCGTCCAGGGCGGCATCCTGCTGATCGCGACGCTCGTGATCGTCGTGAACCTGGTCGTCGACCTGCTGTACGGCGTGCTGAATCCGCGCATCCGCCACACGAGGTAATTCCATGAGCAATCTGCAAAACACCCTGCCGAGCGAATCCGCGCCGGCCGGCGGCCGTGCGCTCGCGCTGCGCGAGTTCTGGGCCAACTTCTCGCGCAACCGCGGCGCGGTCGGCGCCGGCATCGTCGTGCTGGTGCTGATCCTGGTCGCGCTGCTCGCCCCGCTGATCGCGCCGCACAGCCCGGTCGAGCAATACCGCGACTACGTGAAGATCCCGCCCGCGTGGCTCGCAGGCGGCAACTGGCACTTCATCCTCGGCACCGACGAAGCGGGCCGCGACATTCTTTCGCGCCTGATGTTCGGCGCGCGGATGTCGTTCTGGATCGGCTTCGTGTCGGTCGTGCTCGCGCTGATCCCCGGCATCGTGCTCGGCCTGGTCGCCGCGTTCTTCCAGAAGTGGGCGGACACGCCCGTGATGCGCATCATGGACGTGCTGCTCGCGCTGCCGTCGCTGCTGCTCGCGGTCGCGGTCGTCGCGATCATCGGCCCGGGCCTCACCAATACGATGTTCGCGATCGCGATCGTCGCGCTGCCGGCCTATGTGCGTCTCACGCGCGCGTCGGCGCTCGGCGAACTGCAGAAGGAGTACGTGACGGCGTCGCGCGTGGCCGGTGCCGGCACGGTGCGCCTGATGTTCTCGCAGGTGCTGCCGAACTGCACGGCGCCGCTGATCGTGCAGGCGACGCTCGGCTTCTCGTCGGCCATTCTGGACGCGGCCGCGCTCGGCTTCCTCGGCCTCGGCGTGCAGCCGCCGACCGCCGAGTGGGGCGCGATGCTCGCGTCCGCGCGCGACTACATCGACAACGCATGGTGGATCGTGACGATGCCCGGCCTGTCGATCCTGATTTCGGTGCTCGCGATCAACCTGCTCGGCGACGGGCTGCGCGACGCGCTCGATCCCAAACTGAAGCGGATGGCCTGACCATGAGCCAAGATCTACTGACTATCCGCAATCTCGCGGTGAACTTCAACGGCCTGCCCGCTGTCGACCGGATCAACCTGTCGGTCGCGCCGGGCGAGGTGGTGGGCGTCGTCGGCGAATCGGGCTCGGGCAAGAGCGTGACGATGATGGCGCTGATGGGCCTGATCGACGCGCCGGGCAAGGTGACGGCCGACGAGGTCACGTTCAACGGCGTGGACCTGCTGAAGGCGTCGCCGAAGGCGCGCCGCAAGATCGTCGGCAAGGACATCGCGATGGTGTTCCAGGACGCGCTGTCGAGCCTGAACCCGAGCTACACGGTCGGCTACCAGATCAAGGAGGTGCTGAAGCTGCACGAAGGACTGCGCGGCGACGCGCTGCACCGGCGCGCGCTCGAGCTGCTCGACCAGGTCGGCATTCCCGATGCGAAGAACCGCATCACGGCGTTCCCGCACCAGATGTCGGGCGGGATGAACCAGCGCGTGATGATCGCGATGGCGGTCGCGTGCAACCCGAAGCTGCTGATCGCCGACGAGCCGACCACCGCGCTCGACGTGACGATCCAGGCGCAGATCATGGATCTGCTCGTGAAGCTGCAGAAGGAGCGCGGGATGGCGCTCGTGCTGATCTCGCACGACCTGGCCGTGGTGTCGGAGGTCGCGCAGCGCGTCGCGGTGATGTATGCGGGCGAGGTCATCGAGACCAATCGCGTGCCGGACATCTTCCGTGCGCCGCATCATCCGTACACCGAAGCGCTGCTCGCCGCGATTCCCGAGCACAATAAGGGGGCGCGTCGCCTTGCCGCATTGCCGGGCATGGTGCCGGGCCGCGATGATCGCCCGTCCGGCTGCCTGTTCGCGCCGCGCTGCAAGTATGTCGTCGACGATTGCCGCAAGGCGCGTCCGGCGCTCGACACGCTGGTGCCGGCCAACGATGCGATGCGTGCGCGCTGCATCAAGCCGCTGAATATTTCCAACCTCGACCTGACGGGAGGCGCACGATGAACGCAGTCCACGAAACGCGTGCCACGCCGCACGACGAGGAAGCGGTGCTGATCGCGGACGGCCTCGCGAAGCACTACTCGGTGAAGCGCGGGATGTTCGGCCAGGGCACCGTGAAGGCGCTGAACGGCGTGTCGTTCACGCTCAAGCGCGGCAAGACGCTCGCGGTCGTCGGCGAGTCGGGCTGCGGGAAATCGACGCTCGCGCGCCAGCTCACGATGATCGAGACGCCCACCGCGGGCAGCCTGGTGATCGACGGCAAGAACGTGGCCGGTGCGAACCGCGAGACGGTCGCCGACCTGCGCCGGCGCGTGCAGATGGTGTTCCAGAATCCGTTCGCGTCGCTGAACCCGCGCAAGACCGTCGAGCAGACGCTCGGCGAGCCGCTCGAGATCAACGCGAACCTGACGGCCGCCGAACGCGCGGCGCGCATCGCGCAGATCATGCGCACGGTCGGGCTGCGGCCCGAGCACGCGAAGCGCTATCCGCACATGTTCTCGGGCGGGCAGCGCCAGCGCGTCGCGATCGCGCGCGCGATGATCCTCGATCCGCGCATCGTCGTCGCCGACGAGCCGGTGTCCGCGCTCGACGTGTCGATCCAGGCGCAGATCCTGAACCTGTTCATGGATCTGCAGGAGCAGTTCAAAACCAGCTACGTGTTCATCTCGCACAACCTGGCGGTGGTCGAGCACGTCGCGGACGACGTGATGGTGATGTACTTCGGCAGCGTCGCCGAGCTCGGCGACAAGGCGACGATCTACGCGCGGCCGCGGCATCCGTACACGCGCGCGCTGATGTCGGCGACGCCGGCGATCTTCGAGGAAGACCGCCGCGTGCAGATCAAGCTGCAAGGCGAGCTGCCGTCGCCGCTCAATCCGCCGTCGGGCTGCGCGTTTCACCAGCGCTGCCCGTACGCGATCGAGCGGTGCCGTGTCGAGGAACCGCAGTTGCGCGACGTCGACGGACGCCGTGTGGCCTGCCATCGCGCCGAGGAGGTGGGGGAGGCGAATGCCTGATGGTTTGGCGGCGCGCGCGTCAGACGTGCGCCGTTCGGGGGCCGGCAGCGCGCGCGTGATGCGCGCGTGCCGCAACGCACGGCGCTGGAGCGTGCGCACGGTCACGGGCGCGGCGCTGGCCGGCGCGTGCGTGGCCGCCAGCGTGCTGGTCCCGGCCGACGCCGCACGTGCCCAAGGGCGCGCGCCGTCGAGTTCGCCGATCCATCCGTCGCAAGTTCCGCCGCCCGGCCTGAGCCTGCCGGGCTTCCACGCGCCGTCCGTGTCGAACGGCACGGTCGCGCGCGGCACGGTGCGCGTGCAGCCCGCGCGCATGCCGTTCTATGTCGCCACCCGCGGCCGCGTCACGCTGTACGTACTCGGCACGCTGCATACGGGCGACCCGTCCGACTATCCGAGCGCGCAACCGTTCCGGCCGCGCATCCTCGGGGCGCTCGCCGCGTCGCCGACGCTCGCGCTCGAGCTGTCGCCGGACGATCTGCTCGAATCGCAGGACGACGTGTCGAAGTACGGCGTCTGTCGCTACCCGTGCCTGCAGCGCCTGCTGCCCGAACCGCTGTGGCAGCGGCTCGCCGCGCGCCTGCGCGGCAATCCGGCCGCGCTCGCGGAGATCCGCCGGATGCGGCCGTGGCTCGCGGCGCTCGTCGTCGAGACCTACGACTCGCTGTCGGCCGGCCTGCAGACCGAATACGGCACCGAGGCGCAGCTGCAGAACGTGTTCCTGAAGAAGAAGGGCGGCCGCGTGATCGGGCTCGAGACGCTGGCCGAGCAGATGCGCGCGTTCACCGGGCTGACGCTCGCCGAGCAGCGCGAGATGCTCGCGCAGGACATGGTGCAGACACCGGCGCAGAATGCCGCCGACATCAAGGCGCTGCACCGGCTGTGGCAAATTGGCGACGCCGATGCGATCGCCGCGTGGGCGGTCGCGAAGAGCGAGCGGCTGGCCCGTTCGAAGGCGCTGTCGGCGTCGATCGACAACAAGATCCTGTACGAGCGCAACCGGCGCTTCGTTGCACGGATGACGGCAATCGCCGCGCCGGACCGGCCGGTATTCGTCGCGATCGGCGCGCTGCATTTGGGCGGCCCGCGCGGCGTGCTTGAATTGTTGCGCCGGCAAGGATACCGGGTCGACGCGAACTGATCGCGCCGGGTGCCGCGCACCGATCCTCCCCTGTTTGATCGACGTCGCGCGCGCGGTGTGAAGCGCCTGCGCGGCCGCGCGGTCCGATAAGGAAAACCCTCGAATCCTCAGGAAATAGCGTTTAAGACCATTGACATCCCGTTCCGCGAATCTCTATTCTTCATCCCACAAGTTGAAAAAATGAAAAGAATAGATAAGTTCTACGGGGTAGCAGAAAACAAAGCGCGGGGTTAGCGTAGCCGGCACGTGATGCGCGTGCCGGCCACGGAGTGTCTGCATGCACGGCGGGGCCAAACATCGTCGGTACAACAAATGCATGCGGCAGACTTGCGGATAAGCGACGTTCCGTCGTCCGACCGGGGGAAGCAGTATTCGGGCGGCGGCGGACGTTTTTTAATCCGGAGCAGGTTTCCGGTCACCGTCGACAGGCGGTTTCGGGGGGCGAATCGACAGACGGCGAAGTCCGCGGCGATCGTGCCAACAGAAAAGCGCCACCAGGGCGCTTTTTTCTTTTGTGCGACGGTTTTGGTGAGACGGCAGCTGCTCTTGCGCGCTTTTCAAGCGTCTTCGTCGGCCTGCAGCGCGCCGGGCGCGACCACGTCGACACCCGCCGCTTCGAGCGCCGTGCGAATCCGCTTCGCGAACGCGAGCGCATGCGGGCCGTCGCCGTGCAGGCAGACTGTCTGCGCATTGAGCGGCACCCACTCGCCGCTCACCGCGCGCACCTTCCGCTCGCGCACCATGTCGAGCGTGCGCGCGAGCACGGCATTCTCGTCGTCGATCAGCGCGCCGGGCTGGCTGCGCGGCACGAGCGAGCCGTCCGCGCGATAGCCGCGATCGGCGAACACTTCCTCCACCGCGGCGAGCCCCGCGTGGCGCGCGGCCGCGACGAACACGCTGTTGGCGAGCCCGAACACGGCGAGCGACGGATCGAAGTCGTGGATCGCGGACACCACCGCGTCGGCGATCAGCGGGTCGCGCGCGGCCTGGTTGTACAGCGCGCCGTGCGGCTTCACGTGCGCGATGCGGCCGCCTTCGGCCTGCGCGATCGCCGACAGCGCGCCGAGCTGGTACAGCACGCCCGCATAGATGTCGCCGGCCGGCAGCTGCATTTCCTTGCGCCCGAAATTCTCCGGATCGTGAAAACTCGGGTGTGCGCCGATCGACACGCCTTTCTGCACGGCCCAGCGCACGCAGTCGCGCATCGCATTGGCGCCGCCTGCATGCCAGCCGCACGCGATGTTCGCCGACGTGACGAGGTCGAGCAGCGCCTCGTCCGATCCGCATCCTTCGCCGAGATCGGCATTCAGATCGATTTCCATGATGTTCGTCGTCCACGGATGGCGTGGCGCGTCCTCCTTGTTGCTTACGACATTGTCACGCCGCGCGCGATTGCTCGCGGCGACGCGTTTCCTCGCGCATCTCGATCGCGACGTCGATCTGCCGCAGATACGCACGTTCCGCGCTCAGGGCGGCGCGCGCGGCGTCGCGTGTCGTGCGCACGAAGCGGATCGGCAGGTTCAGTCGCGCCTGCGCGAGTTTCCAGAGATCCGCATGGATCACCGTGCCGATCTTTGGGTAGCCGCCGGTGGTCTGCGCATCGTGCATCAGCACGATCGGCTGGCCGTTCGGCGGCACCTGGATCGTGCCGGGCAGCACCGCGTGCGACAGCAGCTCGACCGGCCGCTCGCGCACGAGCTCGGCGCCGGCGAGGCGATAGCCCATCCGGTTGCTGTTCGCGGTGACGAGCCATTCCTCGTCCCAGAACGCCTGCTGCGAATCGGCCGCGAACGACGCGTAGTCGGGGCCCGGCAGCACGCGCACGGGCATCGCCCACGGCGCGTGCGCGGGACGGTGGTGGCGGCGCGGGGGTTCGTCGACGCGCACGAACGCGCACCACATGGGCGCCTTCACGCCGAATTCGGGCGCATCGGCCGCGAGGCAGCCGGCGCCGGCCGGCGGCACGCCGACCGGGAGCCGATCGCCGTCGCGCAGCGCGCGGCCGCCGAGGCCGCCGAAGCGCGACGCGAGATCGGTGCTGCGCGAGCCGAGCATCGGCAGCACGTCGATGCCGCCCGCGATGCACAGGTAGCCGCGCATTCCGCGCTTCGCGGCCGGCAGCACGAGCGTCTGCCCGGCCTCGACCGGCAGGCTCCACCATGAATACACGGGCTTGCCGTCGAGCGTCGCGCCGAATTCGGTGCCGGTGATCGCGATGCGCGTCGCGCGCGTGAAGCGGAACGCGGCCGGGCCGATCGTGATTTCGACGGCCGCCGCGTCGGGGCGATTGCCGACCAGCCGGTTGCCGACCTCGAGCGCGAGGCCGTCGAGCGCGCCGCCCTGCGCGACGCCGAGATGGCGCGTGCCGCGGCGGCCGAGATCCTGCACGGTCGACAGCGGGCCGGCGCGGACGACCTCGATCGTGCCCGGTGCGGTGTTCTGACTCATGTCGCGTCGACTCCGGCAATGGTGAAGCGTACGCGGTCGCCGGGCAGCAGCAGCGTCGGCTGCGCCCGCGTGGGGTCGAACAGCACGTGCGACGTGCGGCCGATCAGTTGCCAGCCGCCGGGCGACGTGGCCGGATAGATGCCTGTTTGCGCACCGCCGATGCCGACCGAGCCGGCCGGCACCTCGAGGCGCGGCGCCGCGCGGCGCGGCGTGTGCAGCGACGCATCGAGGCCGCCGAGATACGCGAAGCCCGGCTGGAAGCCGACGAAGAACACGACGTATTCGCCGGCCGCGTGGCGCGCGACGACTTCGTCGGCCGACAGCCCCGTGTGCGCGGCGACGGCCGGCAGGTCGGGGCCGGCGGCGCCGCCGTATTCGACGGGAATCTCGATCTCGCGGCCCTCCGCGTGCTCGACGTCGGCGGTTTCCCACGCGTCGCGCAGCGCCGGCGTGAGCGACTCGGCCGTCGCGGCGAGCGCGTCGAACACGATCGTCAGATTGTTCATGCCCGGCACGACGTCGATCACGTCAGGCCACGCGCGCGCGACCTCGGCGACGGCCCAGACGCGGCGCTGGCAATCGAGCGTGGCGGGCGGCGGCACCTCGCAGACGAGGGCGGCATCGCCGAGCGGATAAATGCGGGGTTGCGTCATCGGACTGGCACGGTTCGGACGGCAATGTTAGCGCACATTGTCGATAAAATATCGACAACTTCCCAATAAGCGTTTTCGCCTAGCCCGTATGCCGGGCCTTCTGTCGTACACTCGGCACACCCTGTCATCCGGCTTGCGCCGCCTTTCCATGAAGCGTCCTGCGACCAAGATCGTGTCATCCGAACACCTCGTTTCCGAGTCGAGCGCCGAGCTGTCGGAGCTCGAATACGGCCTCATCATGGCCGGCAACGCATTCAACCGATGGATGGTGCGCTGCATGTCGGCCGCGGGCGCGAAGGACATGACGGCGGTCGAGGTGTCGCTGCTGCATCACGTCAGCCATCGCGAACGCAAGAAGAAGCTCGCCGACATCTGCTTCGTGCTCAATATCGAGGATACGCACGTCGCGACCTATGCGCTGAAAAAACTGATCGCGCGCGGCTATGTGAAGAGCGAGAAGAGCGGCAAGGAAGTGTTCTTCTTCGCGACCGACGCGGGCCGCGAGCTGTGCCTGAAGTATCGCGAGGTGCGCGAGCATTGCCTGATCGAGACGCTGAAGGACAGCGGCCTCACCAACGCGCAGATCGGCGACGCGGCGCAACTGCTGCGCCACGCATCGGGCCTCTACGATACGGCCGCGCGCGCGGCGGCCTCGCTGTAAACGATTGCGAACGGGACGGTGAACGCGGTGACGCGCGGCATGCCGCTGGTGCGGTGTCGCGCGCCGCGTCATCCGGCGGCCGGGTAAAGCGCGCCGTCGGTCACGATCCAGCGCATCGCGAGATCGTGGGCCTCGGCCGGCAGCGCATCCACGCGGCACGCTTCATAGGCGATGCCGACCGTCACCGGCAGCGTGTCGCCCGGCCACACCGCGAGCGTGCGGTCGTAGTAGCCGCCGCCATAGCCGAGCCGGTAGCGCTCCAGATCGAATCCCACACACGGAATCAGCAACAGGTCGGGCACGACGACGACCCCCGACGCCGGCTCCGGAATCCGGTGATGCCCTTCGCGCATCGGCGTATGCGTATCCCACGCATGGAACGCCAGCGGCGTGTGACGCTCGCCGATCACCGGCAGCGCGGCACGGCGGCCGATGCCGGCCGCGGACCACGCGAGCACCGCGTCGCGCGCGTCGAATTCGCCCGGCAGCGGCCAGTAGAAGCCGACCGTGCGCGGCGCGAGGCGTTCGAGCAACGCGCGCAGGCGCGCGTCGAGCGCGGCGTTCGCGGCGGGCTGCGACGCGGCGTCGCGACGCGCGCCGGCCAGCGTTTTACGCAGTGCAACCTTCGGGTTCGGCACAGGGTTGCATGCTATGCTTTCGCTCAATTCGTGCTCCATTCAAAACGATGTCGAACAGCCTTTTCCGAGTATATCGCGCGGTCGCGCTCACGCTTTCTGCCGCCGCGCTCGTCGCGGGCACGGCCGCGTGCGCCGCACCGGGCGACGACACGCTCGCCGGGGATGACCAGATCTTCGTGCAGCTTCGCGAAGCCGCACGCCGCAACGACGCCGCGAAGGCCGCGCAGCTCGCGTCGCTGATCCCGAACTATCCGGTCCCGTCCTACGTCGAGTATTTCCAGATCAAGCCGCAGCTGTTCGATTCGATGGGCCGCGCACGTGTCGACGCGCCCGACGCACCCGTGCAGTCGTTCCTGCAGCGCTACGACGGACAGGCGATCGCCGATCGCATGCGCAACGACTACCTGCTCGTGCTCGGCGCGCGCCACGACTGGCGCAACTTCGACGACCAGTACAAGCGCTTCGTGCTCGACGACGACACGCAGGTCAAGTGCTACGCGCTCGAATCGCGCGCGGCGCGCGGCGAGAACGTCGCCGACGCGGCGCGCGCGCTGCTCGTCGAGCCGAAATACTACGGCGACGCCTGTGTCGACCTGATTACGGCGCTGACGGTCAACCAGCAGTTCACGAGCGACGACGTGTGGCAGCAGGCGCGCCTCGCGTACGAGCAGAACTACACGACGCTCGGCGGCAAGATCGTCGACGCGCTCGGCGCGCGCCCGGTCGGCTTCGACCAGGCGACCAGCGCGCCGCCGCTGTATCTCGCGCGCGGCGTCGGCCCCGACGCGGCGTCGCACCAGCTCGCGCTGATCGCGCTTAGCCGCATGGCGCGCAACGATCCGGACGCGGCGGCAGGGATGCTGACGTCCGTCGCCGGCTCGCTCACTAAGCCGGAGCAGGCGATCGCGTGGGGCGCGATCGGCTACCAGGGCGCGATCAAGCGCTCGCCGCTCGCGTCGGTCTGGTATGCGAAATCCGCGAACGCGTCGCTGTCGAATCCCGGCTACGAATGGCGCACGCGCGCCGCGCTGCTCGCCGGCAACTGGCCGATGGTGCGCTGGTCGATCGAGCAGATGCCGCCGTCGCTGCGCGAGGATCCGGCCTGGATCTACTGGCATGCGCGCGCGCTCAAGCAGAGCGGCGACACGCTGCAGGCGAACCAGGAATTCGAGCAGGTCGCCGGCCAGTACAACTTCTACGGGCAGCTCGCCGGCGAAGAGCTCGGCCAGCGCACGAGCGTCCCGCCGCGCACGAAGGTGAGCGACGCCGAGATCGGTGCGATGAGCAAGATCCCGGGCTTCGCGCTCGCGCAGCGCTTCTATGCGCTGAACCTGCGCCTCGAAGGCAATCGCGAATGGAACTGGCCGCTGCGCGGGATGACCGATCGCCAGCTGCTCGCGGCCGCCGAATACGGCAAGCGCGTCGACCTGCTCGACCGCACGGTCAATACGGCCGACCGCACGAAGGCCGAGCACGACTTCACGCTGCGCTACCCGTCGCCGTACCGCGACATCGTCGAGCGCTACGCGCAGTCGACCGGCCTCGACATCGAATGGGCGTACGGGCTGATTCGCCAGGAATCGCGCTTCATCACGAACGCGCGTTCTTCCGTCGGCGCGGGCGGGCTGATGCAGCTGATGCCGGCCACCGCGCAGCTCGTCGCGAAGAAGCTCGGGATGGGCACGATCTCACGTGCGCAGATGCACGACATCAATACCAACATCCAGCTCGGCACCTGGTATCTGGCGGACATCTACAACAACTTCGACAGCTCGCCGGTGCTGGCGACGGCCGGCTACAACGCGGGCCCGGGCCGGCCGCGCCAGTGGCGCCAGGTGCTGACGCAGCCGGTCGAAGGCGCGATCTTCGCGGAGACGATTCCGTTCAACGAGACGCGCGACTACGTGAAGAACGTGCTGTCGAACACCGTCTACTACGCGGCGCTCTTCGAGGGCAAACCGCAGTCGTTGAAGAAACGCCTGGGCATGATCTCGCCCTGATCCGCAATCTTCATACTGCCGCCTGAGTAGCGGCAGTATGCTCGAGGGGCTGTCCACGCTCATGACGGGCCAGCCCCGTCTATGATTCTCCTGGTCAGGGGCGCGAGCGTGGCCGGCCGCATCGCGGCGCTGCGCGTCGCTCGTCAAGCTCGGCCGGACGGCGCGCCCCCGCTTCTTGCATGCGCACCGACGGAAGCCCCGCTGGGGACAGCCGGCACGGCTCGTTCGCAAGCCCGTCATCAGCGTGAACCGCCCGTTGGAGGACTCGACCATGGATCGCCAGACCGTCGCGCTGCTGGGCGGCACCGGCTTCATCGGCAGCCGGCTCGTCAATGCGCTGATCGACGCCGGCAAGCACGTGAGGATCGGCACGCGGCGGCGCGACCATGCTCGCCACCTGCAGATGCTGCCGGTCGAGATCGTCGAACTCGATGCGCTCGACACGCGCACGCTGGCCCGGTTCGTCGCCGGCGCGCACGCGGCCATCAACCTCGTCGGCGTGCTGCACGACGGCCGCGGCACGCCATACGGGCCCGGCTTCGAGCGCGCGCACGTCGCGCTGCCGGCCGCGCTGGCCGCCGCATGCGTCGAAGTCGGCGTGCAGCGCGTGCTGCACATGAGCGCGCTCGGCGCCGATTCGCACGGCGCGAGCATGTACCAGCGCTCGAAAGGCGACGGCGAGGCCGCGCTGCATGCGGTCGCGGCGACCGATTCGCTCGCGTTGACGATCTTCCGCCCGTCGGTGGTGTTCGGCCCCGGCGACAGATTCCTCAACACATTCGCGAACCTGCAGCGCACGCTGCCGGTGCTCCCGCTCGCGATGCCCGACGCGCGCTTCCAGCCGGTGTTCGTCGGTGACGTCGTGAGCGCGTTCGTCAACACGCTCGATCTCACGGCCGCGCACGGCAAAACCTACGAGCTCGGCGGTCCGACCGTCTATACGCTCGAGCAGCTGGTGCGCTATTGCGGCACGCTGGTCGGCCGGCAGGCACGCATCGTGCGGCTGCCCGACGCGCTTGCGCAGCTGCAGGCGCGCGTGTTCGAATGCCTGCCCGGCGAGCCGGTGATCACGCGCGACAATCTCGCGTCGATGTCGGTGCCCAACGTGCTGTCAGGGCCGCTCGCGCCGGAACTCGGGCTGTCGCCCGCGAGTCTCGAGAGCATCGCGCCCGCGTATCTCGGGGACGGCGCGCAGCGCTCCCGCTTCGACTGGTTCCGCTCGCGCCGCTAGGCGCCGCGGGCCGCCGCTTTCCGTCATTCACTTTCGCGCCTTTCGGAACACCGCCATGAAACTCGTCATTGGAGACAAGAATTACTCGTCGTGGTCGATGCGGCCGTGGCTGCTGCTCGCGCATTTCGGGATCCCGTTCGACGAGATCGCGATCGAACTGCGCCGCGACGACACGGTCGCGCGCATCCGCGAGTATTCGCCGACCGGCAAGGTGCCGTGCCTGATCGACGATCACGGCACCGCGATCTGGGATTCGCTCGCGATCGCCGAGACGCTCGCCGAGCGCTATCCGCAATTCCCGATGTGGCCGGCCGATCCGCTGGAGCGCGTGCACGCGCGCTGCATCTCGGCCGAGATGCACTCGGGCTTCGCCGCGCTGCGCGCGCAGATGGGGATGAACGTGCGCGCGTCGATGCCGGGACGCGGCACGACGCCCGATGCGCTGGCCGACGTCGCGCGTATCGACGCGCTGTGGAGCGCGTGCATCGAGGCATCGGGCGGGCCGTTCCTGTTCGGTGAATTCGGGATCGCCGATGCGATGTATGCGCCGGTCGTGATGCGCTTCAACACGTATGCGCCGGCGCTGTCGCCGGAAGCGGCCGGGTATGCCGCGCGCGTGACCGCGCTGCCGGCCGTGCAGCGCTGGATCGACGCCGCGCGCCGCGAAACCAACGTGATTGCCGAATACGAACCGAACCCATGAACATCTACGCAGTAGGCGGAGCGATCCGCGACGAATTGCTCGGCGTGCCGGTGCAGGACCGCGACTACGTGGTGGTGGGCGCGACGCCCGAGCAGATGGTCGCACAGGGCTTCCGGCCGGTCGGCAAGGATTTCCCGGTGTTCCTGCATCCGGACACGCAGGAGGAATACGCGCTCGCGCGCACCGAGCGCAAGACGGCGGCCGGCTATCACGGCTTCCAGTTCTACTTCGCGCCGGACGTGACGCTCGACGAGGATCTCGCGCGGCGCGACCTGACGATCAACGCGATGGCGCGCGAAGTGAGCCCGGAGGGCGCGCTGGTCGGGCCGGTGATCGATCCGTTCGACGGACAGGCCGACCTGCGCGCGCGCGTGTTCCGGCACGTGGGCGACGCGTTCGTCGAGGATCCGGTGCGAATCCTGCGGATCGCGCGTTTTGCCGCGCGCTTCGCGGATTTCACGGTCGCGGACGACACGCTCGCGCTGATGCGGCGCATGGTCGACGCCGGCGAAGCGGACGCGCTGGTGGCCGAACGCGTGTGGCAGGAAATCGCGCGCGGGCTGATGGAGGCGAAGCCGTCGCGGATGTTCGCGGTGCTGCGCGAATGCGGCGCGCTCGCGCGCGTCCTGCCCGAGGTCGACGCG
Organism: Burkholderia sp. KBS0801; assembly: GCF_005937855.2. Taxonomy (NCBI): domain Bacteria; kingdom Pseudomonadati; phylum Pseudomonadota; class Betaproteobacteria; order Burkholderiales; family Burkholderiaceae; genus Burkholderia; species Burkholderia sp. KBS0801. The sequence continues at coordinate 3,349,671 of NZ_CP042177.1, read as the reverse complement.
CTGTGGGGCGTGCCGCAGCGCGCCGACTACCACCCGGAAGTCGACACCGGCGTGCACGTGATGATGGTCGTCGACTACGCGGCGAAGCAGGGCTACTCGCTGCCGGTGCGCTTCGCGGCGCTCACGCACGATCTCGGCAAGGCGACGACACCCGCCGACGTGCTGCCGCGCCATGTCGGCCACGAAGGCCGCAGCGTCGAGCTCATCAAGCCGTTGTGCGAGCGGCTGCGCGTGCCGAACGATTGCCGCGATCTGGCGCTGGTGGTCGCGCGCGAGCACGGCAACCTGCATCGCGTGATGGAAATGGGCGCGGCCGCGCTGGTGCGGTTCTTCGAGCGCAGCGATGCGCTGCGCAAGCCGGCGCGCTTCGCGGAGATGCTGCAGGCGTGCGAATCGGATGCCCGCGGCCGGCTCGGGCTCGACACGCAGCCGTATCCGCAGGCCGAGCGGCTGCGCGTGGCGCTGGTGGCGGCGCGCAGCGTCGACGCGGGCGCGATCGCGCGCGGTGTCGGCGACGATGTGATGCAGATCAAGGACGCCGTGCATCGCGCACGGGTCGAGGCCGTCAAGCAGGCGCTGGCGATCGGCGAATAGCGCGGACCAAACGAGTGGCGCGGTGCGTCGCCCGGCCGCCAGCCGTCATTGCTTCGTGCGGGCAGTGGCGCGGGCCGGGGTGGCGGCGGCCGGGCGTTTGCCCGTGGTCGCGCGCGGCTTGCCGGCAGTGGGCTTGGCCGCCGGCTTGACCGCCACGCGGGGCGGCAGGACGGCAGGCGCGGCCGCGTTCGCGTCGTGCTCTTGTTCGCGTTGCTGCGCCTGTTCGCGGCGGCTCACGCGCGGCTCGCCCGGCGTCGGCCCGGCATCGCGCGCGGGCGGCCTGATTTCCATTGTCGCGGATCCGAACTCGGCGCAACTGTCGTCGAAGAGCGGCAGCGTGCCGACCGCGATCAGTTCGGCCGGCCCGTCGCCGACATTCGCGACGCGATGGCGCTTGCGCGCGTCGAAGTGCAGCGAGTCGCCGGGCGACAGCGGGTAATCCTTCTTGCCGATCGTGTAGCAGACGCGGCCGGTCAGCACGTACACGAACTCGTCGCCGCCGTGCGCGACCCATTCCGAACGGTAGCCCTCCATCATCCGGACCTTGAGCGCGTGGATCTGGCTGCCATCGAAGGTGGTCGACAGCCGTTCGTACCATTGCGACGTGGCGTCGACCGCGTACGGTTCGCGGCGGCCCGCGCGCGAGTCGGGCTGCGCCTGGCGCGGCTGCTCGATCAGCGTGCCGAGCGGCACGTTCAGCGCCGTCGCGACGTTGACGAGCGACGACAGCGAGATCCCGGTGAGATTGCGCTCGACCTGCGACAGGAATCCGATCGACAGGTTCGCCTCGGTCGCGACTTCCAGCAGCGTCTTCTTCGCTTCCCGGCGCAGGCGCCGGATGCGCTGGCCGATACGCATGAGGTCTGAATCCATGAATCTCTTTCGTGACAACGAGTCGGGAGGCGAGCGGAAGGGCGATGCAGCCGCCGGGACGTTGCGTTCCGCGAAGCGCACGACGCATGGCCGTCGGGACGGCGATGCCGGCGCATTGTACCGCGCGGTGGCGCCCGCACGGCGCCACGCCGCGCCTGGCGGCGCACCCTTCGCGCCGTGCCGGTAATTTTAGCCCTACGAAAATTTTGGCTTGACCTCAATTTGAGCGTGCTCTAGATTCTGTCGACGCATCAAACAAAGTTAAGTGGGACAAAAATTTTTCCCGAGACCGGCGCCGGAACGGCGCTGCGGCGCCGCCGCCCGGCTGCCCGCGGGGCCTTGCGTCGTCCGCGCCCGGGCGGCGCGCCGCGTGCGCGATGCCGCGTGACACCGCCGGCTGCCGACAACAATCATTAGCGGGTATCCGATGATCGATCGACTGAAATACAGCTTCTCCGGCCTTCCCCCGTATGACGCGTGCGTCGCCGACACGCAGCGCGGCCTGTCGCGCGCGCTCGACGCGCTGCGGCTCGACGCCGTGGTCGTCACGTCGCAGGACGAATACATCACCGAATACCTGCCGCGCAGCAACAACCCGCGCTACGCGCTGTCGGGCTTCGACGGCTCGGCCGGCTGCGGGATCTTCCTGAGCGCGGCGACCGCGCAGGCGCTCGGCGTGCCGCCGTTCGTGCTGTTCGTCGACGGCCGCTATCACCTGCAGGCCGAACGGCAGTGCGACCCGGCGCACGTGCGGATCGAGAAGCTCGGGATGAACGTGACGATCTGGCAGGCGCTGGCCGACTGGCTGGTCGTGCACGCGAGCCGGCTCGCGCGGGTCGGCTACGACGCGCTGCGGATCAGTGTCGCGCAGCGCGATCGGCTCCTCGAGCAGACGCAGCCCGCGTCGTTCGACTGGACGAGTCTCGTCGAGCGCGAGATCGACCGCGCGATCGCGCTGCCGGGCTGGGTGGTCGAGCGGCCGATCTTCGAGCTGCCGGACACGATGACCGGCGCGAGCGTCGCGCAGAACCTCGACGCGCTGAACCGCCGGCTCGCCGCGCACACCGGCGCGGCGCCCGGCAAGACCGCATTCTTCACGTGTGCGTCGGACGATCTCGCGTACCTGCTGAACAGCCGCGGCTATCACGTCCCGAACGTGTCGTCGCATCTGGGCTTCCTGTTCGCGGTCGGCGCGCAGGTCGTGCTGTTCCTGCCGGAAGGCTGCGACCGGTGCCCGGTCGAGCTGGCGTCGTATCCGGCGTTGCACGTGATCCGGCGCGACTTCGCCGAACTCGAGCGCTTCCTCGCGTCATGCGCGGTCGACCACGTGTGCTACGGCTTCGAATCGGTCAACTGCGCGCTCGTCGAGTCGGTGCGCCGCGTGTGGCCGCATGCGCGCCACGCCGATTTCAACCCGGTCGAGGCGATGCGGGCGAGCAAGACGCCGGCGGTGCTCGACCGGTTCCGCGACGCATTCGCGCGCAGTTCGGCGGCGATCGCCGAAACGATGCGCTGGGCGAAGACCGGCGAGCCGGGGCGGCGCCATACCGAATACGACCTGGCCCGCACGATCAACGACGCGTACGGCGCGCGTTCGGCGGTCGCGCTGACGTTCCCGTCGATCGCGGCGAACGGCGCGAACAGCGCGTTCGCGCACTACACGACGGCGAGCGCCGAGGTCGAGCTGACGGAAGGCGAACTCGTGCTGCTCGACAGCGGCGCGTATTACGACGCCGGTTTCGCGACGGACTGCACGCGGGTCGTTCTGCGTCGCACGCGGCCGGAAACGGTCGCGCAGCCGTGGCAGCGCGAGATCTATACGGTCGCGCTGAAGGCCTGCATCAAGGGGCTCGTCACGCGCTTCCCGAAGACGGCCACGGGCGGCGATGTCGATGCAGCGGTACGGCAGGTGTGCCGCGACCATGGCTACGATTTCGGCCACGGCACCGGGCATGGCGTCGGGATCCACGTCCACGAGGGCGGCGTGCGGTTCGCGCCGGGCGCGAAGTACGGGCTGGTGCCGAATGCGGTGATTTCGGTCGAGCCGGGCATCTACGTGCCGGGCAAGGGCGGCGTGCGGATCGAGAACATCGTGATCGTGCGCGCGGACGACGACGCATCGGACACCGTCTCGTTCGAGAACATCGTCACCGTCGGCTACGACTGGGACCTGATCGATATCGAGCTGCTGGACGACGGCGAGCGTGCGTACCTGCGCGACTACGAACGGCTTTGCGTGGAACGCGGCACGCAGGTCACTGCGTGTCCGCTGCTGTAAGGCGGGGAGGGCGCGCGCGCGGCCGGCGCGTCGGAGCGCCGGCATGATCGGTGCGTCGGGGTGCCGGCGTGATCGGCGCGTCGGGGTCCCGGCATGATCGGTACGTCGGAGCGACGACCTGATCAGTACATCAGAGCGTCGGCGTGACAGGTACGTCAGCGTTTCAGCGCATCAGCGCCGATACGCGTCCGTCGGGCCCGTACACGCCGGCCGGCGCGGGAGCCGAGCGCAGCACCGCGAGCGCGCGCTCGTTGTAGTCCATCCGGATCCGGATCAGCATCCCGTTGGTCGCATTGGCCTGGCGCGCGCGTTCGGCAGCCTGCAGCAGCAACTGCCAGCGGCCGGCGAGGCGTGCATCGCGCTCGGCGGCCTGGTCCATGCCTTTCTTGCCGGCCGGAAAGCCAAGCGCGGACAGCTGCGTGTCGCGCGTGCGCTCGAGCTGCGCGAGCCGGTCGATCAGCACGCTCTTCTTCTCGACGATGCCGGGCAGCATGTCGAGCGGCTCCGGTGTCGTGAGCGCCTTTTCCTCGTAGGCGAGCAGGGACGCGAACGCTTCGACCGTCGCGTGTTCGTCGTTGACCGTGGCCAGCAGCTCTTCTCTCATCGCGTCATGCTCGTCGCGCCGGCACGCGGTGGCGCATGCCGGCAAACCAGGGGACCGGTCAGGGCGTGACGGGCCCCGGGCCGGCTCAGTTGCCCTGCGAGCGCTGCTGTTGCAGCAGGTCGCGGGCGGTATTCAATACGCCGTCGGCGATCTTGTTCACGTCGATCGTCAGCGTGCCGTCGTTCAGCGCGTCCTTGATCGACTGGACGAGGGCCGTGTCGATGTCGGCGCTGCCGGAGGCCGACAGCGAACGCAGCTGGCCCGACAGACCCGACAGGTTCACGGTCGTGTCGCCGCCGGTCGATCCTGCGTCGGCCGTCTGCGCGGACGACGAAGCCGCGCCGGATTGCGCGCGGGTCGCGCCGTTGCCGGTCGACGCGAGGGGGCTCGGTTTCGGAGTGGAATCGATCTTCACGATGGGTTTCCTGTACGGTATGACCCAGATAACGGCCGGGTCGGCCCGAACTTTAGCATCGTGAGCCCGACAGGCTCCGAATAAACAATTCTTTGCAATCTTGCGGCGGGATCCGCCCCTACAGCGGAATTTCCACGGTGCCGGCGTCCTTGACGATCGCCGTGACGATTTGCCCCGCGGCCATCCTGACCCGTATCGACTGGCCCGGCGCCGCGTTCGCGAGCGCGCTGCCCTCGGCCGAGATCGTGAAGCCGGGCCCGGCGGCGACGACCCGCACCGTCTGGCCGGCCGACACCGACGCGGCGCTCTTCAGCATGTCCTGGCGCAGCGGCAGCCCGGCCGAGATCCGGGCTAGCGCGGTCGCGCCGACCGCCTGCGCGGGATCGGTGATCACCGCGAGCGGCAGCACCGTCAGGTCGCCGTCGCGCGCGACGAGGTCGGCCGCGGTGAGCGGCTCGCCCGGCGCGATCTGCCGCGCGGCGACGTAATAGGTGGCCTGCACGGCAACCTTCGCCTGCAGGTAGACGGTCCACGGCCGTTCGCCCGCGCAGCGCACGCCGACCGTCGTGCGGCCCCACAGGCGCGCACCGGTCGGCAGGAACGGCTCGAGCGTCGTGCACGCGGCGAGCCCGCGCGGAAACGCGGCCGCGACGGTCGCGGTGCTCTTGCCCGGCAGGCCGGCGATCTGCTGCTGGAGGAACGCGAGGGCCGTGCGCCGGATCGCGTCGGGGTCCTGCTGGCCGGGCGGCGTCGCCGGCTGGGGCGCGGCGGCCGCCTGGGCCGCGGTGGTTGACGCCGTCGGCGCGCGCGGGGCCGGTGCGGCCGGGAGGGGGCGCGCTGCCGCGACGCGCGGGGCGATCGCCGCACGCGCGGGATTCGACGCGGGTTCGGCAGTACCGGCGACGACGGTCGCGACGGCGCCCGGATCGGCCGCGCGCGGCGCGCCGTAACCGGTGTTCATGCGTGCGGCCGCGTAGACGGCGCGCGGTGCAGGCGCCGGCACGACGGCCGGCGGAGGAACGCTCGTCACGACCATCGAGCCGGCCGGCTGCGCCGCGTAGGCAGCCGCGGCAGTGCCGGCCGCACCGCCCGCCATCGCCATGCCCGCGCCCGACACCGTTCCCGCGCCCGACGCCGCACCCACCGCCGCGCCCGACGCCATCCCCGCATTCCCGCCGAACTGCCCGCCGCTCGCCGCATTCGCATGCGCGAGCGCCGTCTCGGCCGTCTCGCCGCGTCCGGGGATCACGATCATCCCGTCGTCCGCGTGCGCCGCCGGCACCGCGAGCCACAGCGCCGCGGCGAGCGCGTACGCACGCGGCACGCGCGTCCGGCGTCCGTCGTTCCCGCGAAGTGCGCTGCCTGTCATCGCCGTGTCCTCGAAACCGTTGATCCGAATCGCATTCTAGGCAGCGGGGCCGTCGCGCAAACGATGAATAGAGGGGGCCTTTGCCGCGTTATTCGCCCGATTGCCGGTTGCGCGCGACGCCTACCATCGCTGTCATGGAAAAAAGCCCCTTGGGTCGCCATCCGGCGCAACGGGCGTGCAGCGCTTCATACGGAGAGACGCACACATGCTGGACAAACTCGATGCCGAATTCGCGTTCGGCCGCCAGGCGCTCGACGTGCGCGCCTATCGGCAGGAACTGCTGTCGTCGAACATCGCGAACGCCGACACGCCGGGCTACCAGGCCCGCGACGTCGATTTCGCGTCGACCCTCGCGCGCTCGCTGAAGCAGACCCACGGCGGCCTCGCGCCGAGCAACGCCGCGCAGCTGCCGATGGCGCAGCCGGCCGGCGTGGCGAGCGGGATGACGATGGTATCGACGGCGCCGGGCCACATGGCCGGCGCCGCGAAGCTGATTCCGACGGGCGGCCCTGCCGACGACTACGGTCGTTCGCAATACCGGATGCCGCTGCAGCCGTCGCTCGACGGCAACACGGTCGATCTCGACGTCGAGCGCGTGCAGTTCGCGAACAACGCGCTGCACTACGAAACCGGGATGACCGTGATGACCCAGCAGATCAAGGCGATGATCGCCGCGATCTCGACGAACTCGTAAGCGCGCGGCGCTTTCCGTACCCGAACAAGGAGCCCTCATGCCCTCGTTGATGAACATCTTCGGCGTCGCCGGTTCGGCGCTGTCCGCGCAATCGCAGCGCCTGAACGTCACCGCGTCGAACCTCGCGAACGCCGACAGCGCGACCGGCCCCGACGGCAAGCCGTACAAGGCCAAGCAGGTCGTGTTCGCGACCGACCCGATGGGCGGCGCGCGCACCGCGTCCGGCCAGGGCGTGGGCGGCGTGCGCGTGACGAAGGTGATGGACGATCCGTCGCCGATGAAGTCGACCTACGACCCGGCGAACCCGTCCGCCGACGCGAACGGCTACGTGCAGATGCCGAACGTCGATCCGGTGCAGGAGATGGTGAACATGATCTCGGCGTCGCGCTCGTACCAGGCCAACGTCGAGACGCTGAACACCGCGAAGACGCTGATGCTCAAGACGCTGACGATCGGCTCGTAAGCCGCGCCGGGCGCGCTTCGACACAGAGATACCGACACATCGAGACCCCAGACCCGACAGTTCCGACACAAGGCCATTCAGGATGACATCCACCAGCACGACGATCGGCAGCAACGGCACCAACGTGTCGACCCTGCCGACCGACACGATGAACACCCGCAACGTGTCGACGACCGGCACGTCGGCGAGCGACCTGCAGGCGACGTTCCTGAAGCTGCTCGTCACGCAGCTGCAGAACCAGGATCCGACGAGCCCCGTCGACAGTTCGCAGATGACGTCGCAGCTCGCGCAGATCAACACGGTGAGCGGCATCGCGCAGCTCAACACGTCGCTCACGTCGCTGTCGAGCCAGCTCGCGGCCGGCCAGCAGACGCAGGCCGCGCTCCTGATCGGCACGAACGTGCTCGCGCCGGGCAACGGCGTCGCGGTGAAGGGCGGCGCGGCGTCGCCGTTCGGCGTGTCGCTCGCGAACGACGTGTCGAACCTGACGATCACCGTGAAGAACAGCTCGGGCGCCGTCGTCAACACGATCAACGCGGGCAAGCAGTCGGCCGGCACGGTGCCGTTCAACTGGACGCCGACCGATGCAGCGGGCAACGCGCTGCCGGACGGCAAGTACACCGTGAGCGCGCAATACACGGGCAGCGACGGCAAGACGTATGCGCCGACCGTGCTCGCGGCCGCGCAGGTACAGAGCGTGATCAAGCAGGCGGACGGCACGGCGGGGCTCGTGCTGTCGAACGGCACGACCGTGGGGCTCACCCAGGTCGCGTCGATCTTCCCGAACACCGCATCGTCGTCGACCTCCGACGCCACCACCACCAACTGATCCAGCTTTCTCGAAAACGGAGACCGAAATGGGTTATCAACAGGGTCTGAGCGGCCTCGCCGGCGCATCGAACGCGCTCGACGTGATCGGCAACAACATCGCCAACGCGAACACGGTCGGCTTCAAGTCGAGCACCGCGCAGTTCTCCGACATGTACGCGAACTCGATCGCGACGTCGGTCAACACGCAGATCGGGATCGGGACGGGGCTTGCGTCGGTACAGCAGCAGTTCGGCCAGGGCACGATCAACACGACGAACTCGTCGCTCGACGTCGCGATCAACGGCAACGGCTTCTTCCAGATGTCGAACAACGGCGTGACGACGTACTCGCGCGACGGCACGTTCCAGCGCGACAAGAACGGCTTCATCGTCGACTCGCAAGGCCGCAACCTGATGGGCTACACGGCTGGCTCGGGCGGCGTGATCAACACCGCGCAGACCGTGCCGCTGCAGGCGCCGACGACCAACATCGCGCCGACCGCGACGACCAAGATTACCGGCCAGTTCAACCTGAACTCGCAGGACACGGTGCCGACCAAGACGCCGTTCAGCGCGACCGACAGCACGACCTACAACTACTCGACGTCGATCCAGGTGTACGACTCGCTCGGCGGTTCGCAGGCGGTCAACATGTACTTCGTGAAGTCGGCGGCCGGCACGTGGGAAGCGTACGCGGGCGTCCAGGGCGGCGCGACGACCGATCTCGGCACGGTCACGTTCGATACGTCGGGCGCGATCAAGAGCACGACGACGGGCACGCCGGCGGCGCCGACCACGTCGCTCGGCCAGTTCCAGTTCACCGTGCCGAACACCGACGGCTCGGCGACGCCGCAAAGCCTCACGCTCGACCTGACCGGGACGACGCAGTACGGCGGCAAGGACGGCGTGAACAACCTCGCGCAGGACGGCTACGCGAGCGGCACGCTGACGACCTACTCGATCGGTGCCGACGGCAAGCTGACCGGCAACTACTCGAACGGCCAGACCGCCGTGCTCGGCCAGATCGCGCTCGCGAACTTCAACAACCCGAACGGGCTGGTGAACCTCGGCGGCAACCAGTATGCGGAGTCCTCCGCATCGGGCGTGCCGCAGATCTCCGCGCCGGGCAGCACGAACCACGGCGTGCTGCAGGGCAGCGCGCTCGAGAACTCGAACGTCGACCTGACGTCGCAGCTCGTCAACCTGATCACCGCGCAGCGCAACTACCAGGCGAACGCGCAGACGATCAAGACGCAGCAGACCGTCGACCAGACGCTCATCAACCTGTAACGCGCGGATAACCGGCAGCCATGGACCGATTGATCTACACGGCGATGACGGGCGCGTCGCAGTCGCTCGACCAGCAGGCGATCGTCGCGAACAACCTCGCGAACGCGTCGACGACGGGTTTTCGCGCGCAGCTCGCGACCTACCGCGCGGTGCCGATGAATTTCGGCGACGGCAGCACGAGCGATCCGACGACGACGCGCACCTACGTGCTCGCGTCGACGCCCGGCGCCGACTACGCGCCGGGTCCGATCACGCGCACGGGCAACCCGCTCGATGTCGCCGTGCAGGGCGCCGGCTGGCTGGCGGTGCAGACGGCCGACGGCAGCGAGGCGTACACGCGCGCCGGCAACCTGCACGTCGATGAAAACGGCCAGCTCGTCAACGCGAGCAACCTGCCGGTGATCGGCAACGGCGGCCCGATTTCGGTGCCGCCGAACGCGGAAGTGACGATCGGCAAGGACGGCACGGTGTCCGCGCTGATGCCGGGCGACCCGCCGACGGCGGTCGCGATCGTCGACCAGATGAAGCTCGTGAACCCCGATCCGGCCACGCTTTCGCGCGGCAACGACGGGCTGTTCCGCACCGCCGACGGCAATCCGGCCGACAGCGACCCGAGCGTGGTCGTCACGCCGAATTCGCTCGAAGGCAGCAACGTGAATCCGGTGACCGCGATGGTCGCGATGATCGACAACGCACGGGCGTTCCAGCTGCAGTCGAAGCTGATCCAGACGGCCGACCAGAACGAGCAGTCGGCGAACCAGCTGCTCAACTTCAGCTGAGCGGCACGGCCCTCGCTACCAGGAGAAGATTCAACATGAACCGTTCGCTCTACATTGCCGCCACCGGCATGAATGCGCAGCAGGCGCAGATGGACGTGATCTCGAACAACCTCGCGAACACCAGCACGAACGGCTTCAAGGCGTCGCGCGCGGTGTTCGAGGATCTGCTGTACCAGACCATCCGCCAGCCGGGCGCGAACTCGACGCAGCAGACCGAGCTGCCGTCGGGCCTGCAGCTCGGCACCGGCGTGCAGCAGGTCGCGACCGAGCGCCTGTACACGCAGGGCGGGCTCACGCAGACCGGCAACTCGAAGGACGTCGCGATCAACGGCGCGGGCTTCTTCCAGGTGCTGATGCCGGACGGCACGAATGCGTACACGCGCGACGGCTCGTTCCAGACCAACGCGCAGGGCCAGCTCGTCACGTCGAGCGGCTACCAGATCCTGCCGGCGATCACCGTGCCGCAGAACGCGCAGTCGCTGACGATCGGCAAGGACGGCGTCGTGTCGGTCACGCAGCCGGGCTCGAGCAACGCGGTGCAGATCGGCTCGTTGCAGATCGCCACCTTCATCAACCCGGCCGGCCTCGAGGCGAAGGGCGAGAACCTGTTCGCCGAAACCACGTCGTCGGGCGCGCCGAACGTGGCGCAGCCGGGCCTGAACGGCGCGGGCGTGCTCAACCAGGGCTACGTCGAGGCGTCGAACGTGAACGTCGTGCAGGAGCTCGTCAACATGATTCAGACGCAGCGTGCGTACGAGATCAACAGCAAGGCCGTGACGACGTCCGACCAGATGCTGCAGACCGTCACGCAGATGAAGAGCTAACCGGAAAGTCCAGTCGTCGCCATGAAGCAGGTTCGCCTCCTCCCGTCAGCCCCCGTGCGCGCCGTGTGCGCGCTCGCGGTGGCCGCGCTCGCCGGCTGCGCGCAGATTCCGCGCGATCCGATCATCCAGCAGCCGATGACGGCGCAGCCGCCGATGCCGATGTCGATGCAGGCGCCCGGCTCGATCTACAACCCGGGCTACGCGGGCCGGCCGCTGTTCGAGGACCAGCGGCCGCGCAACGTTGGCGACATCCTGACGATCATGATCGCGGAGAACATCAACGCGACCAAGTCGTCGGGGGCGAACACCAACCGGCAGGGCAACACCGACTTCAGCGTGCCGACGGCCGGCTTCCTCGGCGGGCTGTTCGCGAAGGCGAACATGTCGGCGGCCGGCGCCAACAAGTTCGCGGCGACGGGCGGCGCGAGTGCTGCGAACACGTTCAACGGCACGATCACCGTGACCGTCACCAACGTGCTGCCGAACGGCAACCTCGTCGTCAGCGGCGAGAAGCAGATGCTGATCAACCAGGGCAACGAGTTCGTGCGCTTCTCGGGGGTCGTCAACCCGAACACGATCTCGGGCGCGAACTCGGTCTACTCGACGCAGGTCGCCGACGCGAAGATCGAATACTCGTCGAAGGGCTATATCAACGAAGCCGAGACGATGGGCTGGCTGCAGCGCTTCTTCCTCAACCTCGCACCGTGGTGATGACGATGCCGCAGCCTCTTTTCCATCGACTGTCGTCCCGCGCGCAGGCCGTCGCGCGGATCGCCGCCGCGCTCGTGCTGGCCGCATGCGCGTTCGGCGCGCCGGGCGCGCACGCGGAACGCCTGAAGGATCTCGCGCAGATCCAGGGCGTGCGCGACAACCCGCTGATCGGCTATGGCCTCGTCGTCGGCCTCGACGGCACGGGCGACCAGACGATGCAGACGCCGTTCACGACGCAGACGCTCGCGAACATGCTCGCGAACCTCGGCATCTCGATCAACAACGGGTCGGCCAACGGCGGCCCGTCGTCGCTGAACAACATGCAGCTGAAGAACGTCGCGGCGGTGATGGTGACCGCCACGCTGCCGCCGTTCGCGCGGCCGGGCGAGGCGCTCGACGTGACCGTGTCGTCGCTCGGCAACGCGAAGAGCCTGCGCGGCGGCACGCTGCTGCTCACGCCGCTCAAAGGCGCGGACGGGCAGGTGTACGCGCTCGCGCAGGGCAACATGGCGGTGGGCGGCGCGGGCGCGAGCGCGAACGGCAGCCGCGTCCAGGTGAACCAGCTCGCGGCCGGCCGGATCGTCGGCGGCGCGATCGTCGAGCGCTCGGTGCCGAACGCGATCGCGCAGATGAACGGCGTGCTGCAGCTGCAGCTGAACGACATGGACTACGGCACCGCGCAGCGGATCGTGTCCGCGGTCAATTCGAGCTTCGGCCCGGGCACCGCGACGGCGCTCGACGGCCGCACGATCCAGCTCGCCGCGCCGGCGGATTCCGCGCAGCAGGTCGCGTTCATGGCGCGCCTGCAGAACCTCGACGTGAGCCCGGACAAGGCCGCCGCGAAGGTCATCCTGAACGCGCGCACCGGCTCGATCGTGATGAACCAGATGGTGACGCTGCAAAGCTGCGCGGTCGCGCACGGCAACCTGTCGGTGGTCGTCAACACGCAGCCGGTGGTGTCGCAGCCGGGGCCGTTCTCGAACGGGCAGACGGTGGTCGCGCAGCAGTCGCAGATCCAGTTGAAGCAGGACAACGGGGCGCTGAAGATGGTGACGGCCGGCGCGAACCTCGCCGACGTCGTGAAGGCGCTGAACTCGCTCGGCGCGACGCCGGCGGACCTGATGTCGATCCTGCAGGCGATGAAGGCGGCCGGCGCACTGCGCGCCGATCTTGAGGTGATCTAAATGGCAGCGAACCTTCCCGACGCGAACGATCTCACCCAGCGCTTCGCGCTCGACGTGCAGGGCTTCGATGCGCTGCGCGCGCAGGCGAGGCAGTCGCCGCAGGCCGGCGCGAAGGCGGTCGCGGGCCAGTTCGACGCGATGTTCACGCAGATGATGCTCAAGAGCATGCGCGACGCGACGCCCGACGGTGGCCTGCTCGATTCGCACACGTCGAAGATGTACACGTCGATGCTCGACCAGCAGCTCGCGCAGCAGATGTCGAAGCGCGGGATCGGCGTCGCCGACGCGCTGATGAAGCAGCTGATGCGCAACGCGGGGCAGGGCGGCGGCACGGCGGCCGACGCCGGCGCGGCCGGGCTGGGTGCGGCGGGCCTGGGCGCGGCCGGCGCTGGCACGTCGGGCAACGAAGGCAGCCTCGCCGCGATGAATGCGATGGCGCGGGCGTACGCGAACGCGGCGAACAACGGCGGGCTCGCCGGCGCGCGCGGCTACTCGGCCGGCAGCGCGCTCACGCCGCCGTTGAAGGGCGCGAGCGGCGTGCAGGACGCCGACGCGTTCGTCGACCGGCTCGCCGCGCCGGCGCAGGCGGCGAGCGCGAGCACCGGCATTCCGGCGCGCTTCATCGTCGGGCAGGCCGCGCTCGAATCGGGCTGGGGCAAGCGCGAGATCCGCGCGAGCGACGGCTCGACGAGCTACAACGTGTTCGGCATCAAGGCGAACAAGGGCTGGACGGGCCGCACGGTGTCGGCGCTGACGACCGAGTACGTGAACGGCACGCCGCGGCGCGTCGTCGCGAAGTTCCGCGCGTATGATTCGTACGAGCATGCGATGACCGACTATGCGAACCTGCTGAAGAACAACCCGCGCTACGCGGGCGTACTGAGCGCGAGCCGCAGCGTCGAGGGTTTCGCGCACGGGATGCAGAAGGCCGGCTACGCGACCGACCCGAATTACGCGAAGAAGCTGATCTCGATCATGCAGCAGATCGGCTGACGGGCAGGCCCCGTTCCGCCGCCTTTCGGACCGCGCCCGGCACCCCGCCGCGCGCGGTTTCAACGTTTGCGCGAAAAATATCGGCAATTCGATCTAAACTTTCGGTGAGCACTGCCGCTAAGTGTGTGAGACCTGCAACCGGGCCCTGTTCTGGCCCGGTTTTACTGCGCACCGGTCGTCCGGGCGCCCTGACAAGAAAACCGGCTAGCCATGAATATCGAAACGTCGACCGATCCGAGCCTGGATGCGGGCCATTCCGGGCCTGACTACGCCCGCCGCAATCCGCTGGAGATCGGCGTGCAGCTGCGCAATCTCGTGAACCGCGGCGACTTCCTGACCGTCCAGTACCCGGGCGGTCAGCTGGTCACGCGCCTGCTCGAGGTCGACGTCGGCGCGCGCACGTTCACGTTCGACTGGGGTGCGCTGTCCGAGCAAAACGCCAGCATCCTCGCCGCGTCGCACTGCACGTTCTCGGCCGCGCCGGAGGGCGTGCGCGTCGAATTCACCACGAGCACGCCGCGCGAGACGCGCTACGAGGGGCTGCCCGCGTTCGTCGCCGATTTCCCCGACGTGCTGATGTGCATCCAGCGCCGCGAGTACTTCCGCGTCGATGCGCCGATCGTCGATCCGTTCCTGTGCCGCGGCACGCTGCCGGACGGCGAGAGCTTCGTGTTCGAGGTGCATAACCTGTCGCTGGGCGGCGTCGGGTTGCGCACGGCCGACGAGCGCGTCGAGGCGCTCGAGGTCGGCACGCTGCTGCCGGACGTCGAGCTCGAGCTGACCGGCCACGGCAAGCTGTCGCTCGAGCTGCGTCTCGTGTCGCAGCGCTCGACGCAGATGCCGAACGGTTCGCGGCGCTACCAGCTCGGCTTTCGCTTCATGTCGCTGCCGGGCAGCGCGGAGAACACGCTGCAGCGCCTGATCACGCAGCTCGAGATGAAGCGCCGCTCGCTCGCGCGGGCCTGACGCACCCCCTCGCGGCCCCGCTCGGGGCCGCCTTCGCAGCGGCGCCGGCAGCGCCCGCCGCGGCCCTCGACCGGCGACGCGCGAGCGCGCGTCGCGCGTGCATTTTTTCCTCAATTTTTCCGATCCGCGGCCGTTATACCGGGAGTCACGCAACCCGGCGGCCGCAGCGCGGCCGGCTCATCAGGATCGCGCATGTCCAACACACTCATGAACCTCGGCGTCAGCGGCCTCAATGCCGCGCTCTGGGGCCTCACGACGACCGGTCAGAACATCAGCAACGCCGCGACGCCCGGCTATTCGGTCGAGCGCCCCGTTTATGCCGAGGCGAGCGGTCAGTACACGTCGAGCGGCTACATGCCGCAAGGCGTGAACACCGTCACCGTGCAGCGGCAGTACAGCCAGTACCTGAGCGACCAGCTGAACAGCGCGCAGTCGCAGGGCGGCGCGCTGTCGACGTGGTATTCGCTCGTCGCGCAGCTGAACAACTACGTCGGCAGCCCGACGGCCGGCATCTCGACCGCGATCACCGGCTATTTCACCGGGCTGCAGAACGTCGCGAACAATGCGTCCGATCCGTCGGTGCGGCAGACCGCGATCAGCAACGCGCAGGTGCTCGCCGATCAACTCAAGGCGGCCGGCCAGCAGTACGACGCGCTGCGCCAGAGCGTGAACACGCAGCTCACCAGCACCGTGTCGCAGATCAACACGTATACGTCGCAGATCGCGCAACTGAACCAGCAGATCGCGGCGGCGAGCAGCCAGGGGCAGCCGCCCAACCAGCTGATGGACCAGCGCGACCTCGCGGTGTCGAACCTGTCGAGCCTCGCCGGCGTGCAGGTCGTGCGCAACGACAGCGGCTACAGCGTGTTCCTCGCGGGCGGCCAGCCGCTCGTCGTTGCCGACAAGAGCTATCAGCTCGCGACGGTCACGTCGCCGTCCGATCCGAGCGAGCTGACCGTCGTGTCGCAGGGGATCGCCGGCGCGAACCCGCCGGGCCCGAACCAGGCGCTGCCGGATACGTCGCTGTCGGGCGGCACGCTCGGCGGCCTGCTCGCGTTCCGCAGCCAGACGCTCGACCCCGCGCAAGCGCAGCTCGGCGCGCTCGCGACCAGCTTCGCCGCGCAGGTCAACGGGCAGAACGCGCTCGGCATCGACCTGTCGGGCAAGCCGGGCGGCAACCTGTTCGCGGTCGCGAACCCGGCCGTCTATTCGAACCAGGGCAATACCGGCAACGCGTCGCTGTCCGTCTCGTTCGCCAACGCAGCGCAGCCGACGACGAGCGACTACACGCTGTCGTACGACGGCACCAACTACACGCTGACCGATCGCGCGAGCGGGTCGGTGGTCGGCCAGTCGACGTCGATGCCGGCATCGATCGGCGGGCTGGCCTTCTCGTTCGCGTCCGGCTCGATGAATGCCGGCGACCAGTTCACCGTGCTGCCGACGCGCGGCGCGCTGAACGGCTTCGGCCTCGCGACGACGAGCGGTTCGGCGATCGCGGCGGCGTCGCCGGTGGTCGCGGCGGCGTCGAGCACCAACCTCGGCACGGGCAAGATCACGCAGGGCGCGGTGAGCGCCGGCTACCAGGTCCCGACGACGCCGACCAAGCTCACCTACGACGCGGCGTCGAAGTCGCTGTCGGGCTTCCAGGCCGGCACCACGGTGACGATCGCGGGCACGCCGCCCACCTCGGTGACGATCACGAGCCCGACCGACAGCGTGCCGTACGACGCGACGGCCGGCGCGAAGCTGACGATCACGAGCACCACGCAGCCGGCGCCGGCGGGCGTGATGAACGGCGTGACCGTCACGCTGTCCGGCGCGCCGTCGGACGGCGACTCCTTCACGATCGGGCCTTACGCGGGCGGCACGAGCGACGGCTCCAACGCGCTCGCGCTGTCGCAGCTCGTCACCGCGAAGTCGCTCGGCGGCGGCACGACGACGCTGACCGGCGCGTATGCGAACTACGTGAACGCGATCGGCAACACGGCGAGCCAGTTGAAATCGTCGAGCGCCGCGCAGACCTCGCTCGTCGGCCAGATCACGACCGCGCAGCAGTCGGTGTCGGGCGTGAACCAGAACGAGGAAGCGGCGAACCTGATGCAGTACCAGCAGCTTTACCAGGCGAACGCGAAGGTGATCCAGACGGCGGCGACGCTGTTCCAGACCGTGCTCGGCCTGTTCAACTGACCGGATTCGAGGAATAGAAGCGATGCGAATTTCCAGCGCCCAGTTCTTTCAGCTGAACGTTTCCCAGATGAACGATCAGCAGGCGCAGCTCGCGCAGCTGTACCAGCAGATCGCGAGCGGCGTGAGCCTGCAGACGCCGGCCGACAACCCGGTCGGCGCGGCGCAGGCCGTGCAGCTGTCGATGACGTCGGCGACGCTGTCGCAGTACGCGACCAACCAGACCGCGGCGCTCGCGTCGCTGCAGGCCGAGGACCAGGCGCTGCAGAGCGTGAGCGGCGTGCTGACCGGCGTGCAGACGCTCGTCGTGCGTGCCGGCGACGGCTCGCTCGCCGACAGCGACCGCTCGGCGCTCGCGACGCAGTTGCAAGGCTATCGCGACCAACTGATGACGCTCGCGAACTCGAACGACGGGGCCGGCAACTACCTGTTCGCCGGCCTGAACAATTCGTCGGCGCCGTTCACCAGCAGCCCGAACGGCAGCGTCAGCTACGTCGGCGACTCGGGCACGCGCCAGGTGCAGATCGGCGATTCGAGCAGCGTGGCGCAGGGCGACACCGGTTCGGCGGTGTTCATGTCGGTGCCGTCGCTCGGCAGCGCCCCGGTGCCGTCGGCCGGCGCCGCCAACACGGGCACCGGCACGATCACCGCGGTGACGGTCACGACCCCGTCGGCCGCGACCAACGGCCATCAGTTCTCGATCGCGTTCGGCGGCACGCCCGCCGCGCCGACCTACACGGTGACCGACAACTCGGCCAAGCCGCCGACCACCACAGCCGCGCAGGCGTACACGGCGGGCGCGTCGATCGCGCTCGGCGGCGGGATGACGGTGGCGGTGTCGGGCACGCCGGCCGCCGGCGACACGTTCGCCGTGACGCCCGGCCCGCAGGCGAGCGGCGGCGCGGACGTGTTCTCGACGCTCGACTCGATGATCTCGGCGCTGAAGACGCCCGTGACCGGCAACCCCGTTGCCGCCGCGGCGCTGTCGAACGCGCTGATGACGGGCTCGATCAAGCTCGGCAACACGATGCGCAACGTGACGACGATCCAGGCGTCGGTCGGCGGCCGCGAGCAGGAGGTCAAGGCGATGCAGGCCGTCAACCAGACCGCGTCGCTGCAGACGACCAGCAACCTGACGGACCTGACCAGCACCAACATGACGACGACGATCAGCCAGTATCTGCAGGTGCAGAACGCGCTGACCGGCGCGCAGAAGGCCTACGTGCAGCTGCAGAACCTGTCGCTGTTCCAGTACATCAATCCGTGATGCCCGCGGCGCCCGCTGCGATGTGAGCGCCCGCTTACGTCGCGCGGCGCGCTGGGCGGTCGCTGCCGGCCATGGCCACGACCGCGGCCGGCCTGCACGAGTGATCGCGCCGGCCCGGCGCCTGCCCCGCGGCCGTTGACGGCGGTTCGCGCTTGCCAGCCCCATTTCCGCTCCGTAAACTCGCGCCAGATTTCCAGACCGGCGCACCGTCCGCAGCCGGCGTTCGACAGGAGCACTTTTTCCCCATGTCCGATTCCTACTTCCCGCGCTGGCGGGTGCAATCGACCGGCGCGGCGCGCGTGGTCGGTCCCGACGAACGCCTCGCGTGGCCGCAGATGGTCGCAATGGGCGTGCAGCACGTCGTCGCGATGTTCGGCTCGACCGTGCTCGCGCCGCTGCTGATGGGCTTCGACCCGAACCTGTGCATCTTCATGTCGGGCATCGGCACGCTGCTGTTCTTCGTGCTGGTCGGCGGCCGCGTGCCGAGCTACCTCGGCTCGAGCTTCGCGTTCATCGGCCTCGTGATCGCGGTGACGGGCTACGGCGGCAGCGGCCCGAACCCGAACATCGCGGTCGCGCTCGGCGGGATTGTCGCGTGCGGCGTCGTGTACGTCGCGCTCGGCGCGCTGGTGCAGGCGATCGGCACGCGCTGGATCGAGACGCTGATGCCGCCCGTCGTCACCGGCGCGGTGGTCGCGGTGATCGGGCTGAACCTCGCGCCGATCGCGGTCAAGGGCGTGTCGGCCTCGACGTTCGACTCGGTGATGGCGCTCGTCACGGTGCTGTGCGTGGGCGGCGTCGCGGTGTTCGCGCGCGGGATGATGCAGCGCCTGCTGATCCTCGTCGGGCTCGCGATCGCGTACGCGCTGTACGCGATCGCGACCAACGCGATCGGCCTCGGCAAGCCGATCGATTTCTCGATCGTCGCGCATGCCGCGTGGTTCGGCGTGCCGGCTTTCCGGGCGCCCGTGTTCGATCCGCACGCGATGCTGATGCTCGCGCCGATCGCGGTGATCCTCGTCGCCGAGAACCTCGGCCACATCAAGGCCGTCAGCGCGATGACGGGCCACAACCTCGACCGCTACGTCGGTCGCGCGTTCATCGGCGACGGGCTCGCGACGATCGTGTCGGGCAGCGTCGGCGGCACGGGCGTGACCACCTACGCGGAGAACATCGGCGTGATGGCCGTCACGCGGATCTATTCGACGCTGGTGTTCGCGGTCGCCGCGCTGATCGCGATCGGGCTGGGCTTCTCGCCCAAGTTCGGCGCGGTGATCCAGACGATTCCGGGCCCGGTGCTCGGCGGCGTGTCGATCGTCGTGTTCGGGCTGATCGCGGTGACGGGCGCGCGGATCTGGGTCGTCAACAAGGTCGACTTCTCCGACAACCGCAACCTGATCGTCGCGGCTGTCACGCTGGTGCTTGGCGCCGGCGACTTCTCGCTGAAGATCGGCGGCTTCGGGCTCGGCGGAATCGGCACCGCGACGTTCGGCGCGATCATCCTGTACGCGATCCTGCGCAAGGAAAAGGAACCGGGGCCGGTGGTTTGATTGGGGTGCGGGCGGTGCAATGCCGCCCGCTGGTGCGCCCTCACGCGCCAGTGTTCGACTGCGCCTGGAGCCACGCACAGAACTGCGCGACGAGCGGATCGTCGGCCGGCGCGCGCGGCGCGATCCACCAGTAGCTGCGCGTCGCGATGCGCGGCCCGTCGAGCGGCATCACCAGGCGCCCGCTCGCGAGTTCGTCGTCGATCAGCGGCAGCGGGCCGAGCGCGACGCCCAGCCCGTCGACGGCCGCCTGCAGCGCCAGATAGAAGTGGTCGAACGACTGCCGCTTGCGCCCCTTCGGCGTCACGCCGGCCGCCGCGAACCAGTCGCGCCAGCCTTCCGGCCGCGTATCCGAATGCAGCAGCACGTGCCGGGCGAGATCGTCCGCGCGGATAATCGGCGCGCGCTTGAGCAGCGCGGGGCTGCAGACCGGAATCACGCTTTCGTCGAGGAAGTGGCCGCTCGTACAGTTCGGCCAGTGGCCGGGGCCGCGGCGGATCGCGACGTCGAAGCCGTCGAGCGCGTCGAGCGGCGCGTTCGACGTGGACAGCTTCAGCTCGACGTTCGGCACGTCGCGCTGAAACCGCGACAGGCGCGGCAGCAGCCATTTCATCGCGAAGGTCGGCAGCGCATTGATGCGCAGCACGCGCGCGGCACCGGTGTTGCGCAACTGCTCGGTGGCGAGCGCGATGCTGTCGAACGCGGCGCGCACGGTATCCAGATAGCGGCGGCCTTCATCGGTGAGCCTCACGCGCTTGCCGTAGCGGTGGAACACCGGCTTGCCGAGCCACGCCTCGAAGCCGGCGATCTGCCGACTGATGGCACCGTGAGTCACATGCAGCTCGTCACCGGCGGCGCTGAAGCTTTCGTGTCGGGCCGCTGCTTCAAAGGCCCGAAGCGCGGAAAAGGGCGGGAGATCGCGTGCCATGCTTGTGATTCTAGATCACAAGGGTGCGTCGATAAAATCGTTTTGCCGGCATTCCGAACGGCGGTAATCTCGGGGCACCGTTCGATGAGGAGCCCCATGCAATCCGTTTCCCCGCCGCCTGCAGCGCCCGCGCGCCGCATCGGCCTCGCCGAGTTGTTCACCGGCTTCCTGTCGCTCGGCCTGATGTCGTTCGGCGGCGCGTTGCCGTTCGCGCGGCGCACGATCGTCGACGAGCGCAAATGGCTGTCCGCCGATGAATTCACCGATCTGCTCGGTCTGTGCCAGTTCCTGCCGGGCGGCAACGTGATCAACCTGTCGGTCGCGGTCGGCATGCGCTTTCGCGGCGTCGCGGGCGCGTTCGCCGGCATTCTCGGGCTGATCGCGGGACCGACGCTCGTGGTCGTCGCGCTCGGCGTGCTGTATGCGAAGACGCAGGGCGATCCGCGCGTGCAGCACCTGTTCGGCGGGCTCGCCGCCGCGGCCGCGGGCCTGCTCGTCGCGATGGCCGTGAAGGTCGCGAAGCCGCTGCGGCACGCGCCGCGCACGGCGGCAGGCATCGCGGCGCTCGCGTTCGTCGCGATCGCGGTGCTGCGCGTTCCGCTGCTGACCACGATGCTGGTGCTGACGCCCGTCAGCATCTGGCTCGCGTCGCGGCGCCGCGATATGCCGGCATCGCAACGCACCGCCGCCCGCGACGGAGGCCGGTCATGAACGACACGCTGATCGCGATCGCGGCGATCTTCAGCCAGCTGTCGCTGCTGGCGTTCGGCGGCGGCAACACGATCCTGCCGGAGATGCAGCGGCAGGTAGTCGACGTCCATCACTGGATGAGCGCGCACGAGTTTACCGCGCTGTTCGCGCTCGCGCAGGCCGCTCCGGGGCCGAACATGATGATCGTGTCGCTGGTCGGCTGGCACGTGGCCGGCTGGGCCGGGCTGCTGGTCGCGTCGATCGCGAAGTTCGGGCCGTCCTCGATCGTCACAGTGCTCGCGCTGCATGCATGGGAGCGCTTTCGCGACCGCCCGTGGCGCCGCTACGTGCAGCAGGGGCTGATGCCGGTCACGGCCGGGCTCGTCGCGGCCAGCGCGGTGCTGATCTCGGAAGCGTCGAACCGCACCGCGATCCAGTGGGGCATCACCGCCGCATGCGCGGTGCTCGCATGGCGCACGCGCATCCATCCGCTGTGGCTGCTCGCGGCCGGCGCGCTGATCGGGCTCACCGGCATCGGTCAGTGAGCGGGAGCCGATCGGCGGCAGGCGACCGATGCCGCGCGTGATCGCACGCTACGGCGACGCCGGCCGGCCGCCGTTCACGAGGCCGAGCAGCCGGCCGCGCTCGCCGCCGACGTCGTCCGTCGCGGCAGGCCAGTCCATCACGTAACCGGCGTCGAGCGCGTCGCGCATGATCGCGTCGTAGTCGGCCTTGCCGAGCCTGCCGCGACCGCGCATCGCGTCAGACACCTCGCGCTTCAGCTTCGGCGTGAACGACGGATAGGCCGCCACCAGCGCCGCATACTGGCGCGCATCGACTTCGCCCGATTCGCGGTTGAACGCCCAGACGGCCACCAGCACGATCGCGAAGAACGGGATCACGGTGTAGCGCAGGAAGAACTTCGCGGGTGTCATGGCATGCGGCGGCGTGTCGAGAGAGCAGCGGGTCGGGGTGAAGCGGGGCGCGGGAGGCGGCAAGGTGGCCGGCGAAGGCGGCCGGTATACTCGGCCGGTTTTCCGGCACCGACATTCGCGATGGCGGTATGCGCGCGCCCCGACGCCGACCAATTATGTTGGCGCGGCCGCGCTCAAGCCGCGACGTTCGGCACCCGCCGGAACCGATGAATCAGGCGCCGCCCGCCTCGCCTCGCGCGGCCGGACGGCGCGCCCCACGGGAGGATCGATGGATCTCGACGGCGCCAGCCGCAACCTCACCGTCGCCGCGCTGCTCACGCTGTCCGGCGGCTACCTCGACGCATACACGTACGTCGGTCACGGCCACGTGTTCGCGAACACGATGACCGGCAACGTCGCGCTGCTCGGCATCAACGTCTCGGCCGGCGAATGGGCGGAGGCGCTGCATCACGTGCCGCCGCTCGGTGGCTTCGTGGTCGCGGTGTTCGTCGCGCACCTGTTCGGCCTCGCCGCGCAGCGCGGCTGGATGCGTCACACCGCGTTCGTGAGCCTGATCGTCGAGATCGCGTTTCTCGGCCTCGCCGCGAGCGGGCTCGTCGGCGCGTCGAGCGCGTGGCTGATTCCAGGCATCTCGTTCGTCGCGACGCTGCAGACGCTGTCGTTCACCCATCTCGAGGAACTGTCGTACACGTCGGTGATGACGACCGGCAACCTGCGGCGCGCCGCGCAGAAGCTGTTCGTCGGGCTGATTCCGCGCTACGACGTGCACGCGCTGCACGACTCGGCGCTGCTCGCGACGATCAGCTTTTGTTTCCTGGCCGGCGCGGTGATCGGCGGCCTCGTGACGCGGCTCGTGCCGGACGTCGCGCTGTGGGGCGCGGTGCTGCTGCTCGTCGGCGCGTTCGCGGAGATCGTGCGGCGGGCGCGGCGGCGCGCGGGCGGTGGTGAGAGCGGCGCTGGCAGCGACGGCAGCAACGGCAGCAACGGCAGCAACGGCAGCAACGGCAGCAACGGCAGCCATCCCGCCGGCCACGCGCCACGCGACGCAAACCCCGCGCGTTAAACGTTGCGCCCGGGCGACAAAATCGCGCGCTGCCACGCTTTTCAATTTCTTTCAGCGCGCGCACTCGTCTTATGATTCAGCCCACATCGCGCACGCCATGAGCGTTCCGCGATCGCCACCCGGCCGCGCACGCGGCCGGCCATGAATGGAGACACCAACAAAAAGGGCAAGCTCATGAAGCAGACCACCCGACTCGCAGCTATCGCAGGGGGCGCGGCGCTGGCCTTCGCCAGCCAATACGCAGCAGCACAAAGCTCGGTCACGCTGTGGGGCGTCGCCGACGCCAGCATCCGTTACCTGACCAACGCAAACGCGAAGAACGACGGCCTGCTGTCGATGGCCAACGGCGCGATCACGAACAGCCGCTTCGGCATCTACGGCACGGAAGACCTCGGCGGCGGCCTGAAGGCCGTGTTCAACCTCGAAAGCGGCGTCAACCTGCAGAACGGCGGATTCGCCGACAGCGGCCGCCTGTTCAACCGCGCAGCGTACGTCGGCCTGCAGAGCCCGTACGGCACGGTGACCCTCGGCCGCCAGAAGACCCCGCTGTTCGACCTGCTGGCGGACACCTACGATCCGCTGACGGTCGGCAACTACCTCGAAAACGCGTGGCTGCCGGTTGCGCTGGGTGGCGGCCTGTATGCGGACAACCAGATCAAGTACACCGGCAAGTTCGCGGGCCTGACCGCGAAGGCGATGTACTCGACGGGCACGAATTACGAATCGACCGGCGCGGGCGGCTTCTCCGGCCAGATCCCGGGCTCGCTCGGCAAGGGCAATGCATGGGGCGTGTCGCTGTCGTACGTGGCGGGCCCGCTGAGCATCGCGGCCGGCGCGCAGCAGAACAGCGACAACTCCGCACGCAAGCAGACGATCTACCACGCGAACGTCGTGTACGCGTTCAGCAAGGCAAAGGTCTATGCGGGCTACCTGCGCTCGAAGGACGACACCGGTTTCGTCGACAGCCTGCTCGCGCAGCAGTCGATCCCGGTCGCGAAGGGCACGGGCCGGATCGACGATGGTCCGTTCGCGGGCGTGAGCTGGCAGGTCAGCACGCCGCTGACGCTGACGGGCGCGTTCTACTACGACCACATGCGCAACGCGATGACCACGAACGGCACGCTCGCGAGCGGCAACCGCTACGCGATCGTCGGCATCGCCGAATACGCGCTGAGCAAGCGCACGGAAGTCTACGGCACCGTCGACTTCAACAAGACGAACGGCGCGGCGAACGTCGAGCTGCCGGGTCGCAGCAACCAGACCGGCATCGCGATCGGCCTGCGCAATATCTTCTGAAGAAAATCGGAAAACACACGCGCGGGCTTCGGCTCGGCGCACATCGAAGAGGCTCCCGCGGGAGCCTCTTTTTTTTTCGTCACACGAACTTGTCGCGCGCGCACGGCGATTCAGCGATCGCTCCATCGGAAACGACTCGGCCGTAAGGGTTCCGTCGGGAATCCGGAACATACTTTGACAGTGCGCGCGAAGCGTTTCCGCTACGCTGCGTGCAGGGTCCGCCGTGCGACGCGATTCGCGCGGGCGTCGTTTTCGGCGCGCGTTTTCGTGTGCGGCCGGCCCGGTGCGTAACTTGTGTATCCGGCGATGACAAACACGGTCTGCCGGTTTTTTTCGTGGGACGATGCGCTCACGATTTTCTTGAAAGGGGATGACGATGGGTATCCTGAACACCGTCGGTGAAATCGCCGGCGCCGTGGCGGCCGTCGAGGCAGCCGAGAAGCTCGACCCGGACGCGGGCCTGCTGACCAAGGCGGCAGCGGCCGTCGCCGGCTTCAAGGGCGCCGAGGCGATCGAAGGCATGCTCGAGAAGAAGGAAGGGCAGCCCGAGCAGGCAGACGATACGCAGGCGACGGACGGCAGCGACGCGTCGCAGGCCTGAGCATGGCGGCGGGCCCGCCGCGGGTACGCCGTTCGCGCGCCCGGGCGGACCGGCGCCGCGCGGCCGGCAGGTCGGGCATGTGGTCGATCGGTGACGCATGGCACACCCGGCAGCTGGTTTGACCGGCGAGAGGCGATGTCTCTCGCCGTTTTTTATGGGGCGCGCGAACGGCGCCACGTCCCGCACGAATGCCGGAATCTTGCTATCGTGCCGTCATCCGAACTGCGATGAGGGCTTGCGATGGAATTCGACTACGACCTGTTCGTCATCGGGGCCGGCTCCGGTGGCGTGAGGCTCGCCCGGATGTCGGCGTCATACGGCGCGCGCGTCGGGATAGCGGAAGAGGAGCAGATCGGCGGCACCTGCGTGCTGCGCGGCTGCATCCCGAAGAAGCTGCTCGTCTACGCATCGCATTACCCGCACGAGCTCGAGGACGCGAAGGGCTTCGGGTGGACCTTCGGCGCCGGCACGCTCGACTGGCCCGCGCTGATCGCCGCGAAGGATCGCGAGATCAACCGGCTCAGCGACATCTACATCAACCTGCTGCGACAGTCCGGCGTCGAGATGCACGCGGGGCGCGCGACGCTCGTCGACGCGCATACCGTCGCGATCGGCGATCGCACGATCCGCGCGCGCCACATCGCGATCGCGACCGGCTCGCGGCCGTCGCTGCCGCCGCGGCCCGGCATCGAGCATGCGATCACGTCGCGCGAGGCGCTGTCGCTCGCGAAGCTGCCCGAGCGCATCGCGGTGGTTGGCGGCGGTTACATCGCCGTCGAGTTCGCGGGCATCTTCAACGGCTTCGGCAGCCATGTCGACCTGTTCTATCGCGGCGAGAAGATCCTGCGCGGCTTCGACGACGACGTGCGGCACTTCCTGACCGACGAAATGACCAAGCAGGGCGTCGCGATCCACGCGCGCACGGTGGTCGAATCGATCGTGCGCGCGGACGACGGCGCGCTCGGCGTGCGGGTCGGCGATGCGCAGCACGGGCCGTACGACGCCGTGCTCTATGCGACCGGCCGCGTGCCGAACGTCGAGGGGCTCGGGCTCGAGCGCGCGGGCGTGCTGCTCGACGCGCGCGGCGCGATCGCGGTCGATGCGTATTCGGCGACGTCGGTCGCATCGATCCATGCGATCGGCGACGTGACGTCGCGGCCGCAGCTCACGCCCGTCGCGACGCGCGACGGCGCGCTGCTCGCGGCGACGCTGTTCGGCGGCCGCCGCGCCGCGACCGATCACGAATGGGTGCCGTCCGCGGTGTTCAGCCAGCCCGAGGTCGCGACGGTCGGGCTCACCGAGGCGCATGCGCGCGGCGTGTACGGCGAGCTCGACATCTACCGCACGTCGTTCAAGGCGCTGCGCCACACGCTGTCGGGCCGCGACGAACGCACGCTGATGAAGCTCGTGGTCGCGCGCGACAGCCAGCGCGTGGTCGGCGCGCACATGGTCGGCCGCGACGCGGGCGAAATCATCCAGGGCATCGCGATCGCGATTCGCGCGGGCGCGACGAAGGCGCAGTTCGACGACACGATCGGCATTCACCCGACCGCGGCCGAGGAGTTCGTGACGCTGCGGCAGAAGGTGGCCGATTAGCGGTAACCGGCGCGCCGGCGCGTGTTGTCAGCGCCGGCTTCGGTTGCGCGTCGTGTATCACGGATTTGCGGGCATTCGTAGAGATCGTCAATTCTTCTCGGGAAATGCGGGCTCGATAATCAGGCTTGGTATGATCACGCAAGATCATATACGGGGCCGATCATGCGCGATCAACAGCGCAGTAAGCAGAATCACGGGGTAGCCGGCGGGCGCGGGGGTGTCGATCCATGCGCCGCCCGTTCGCGTCTTGCCGCAACACGTCCGTTGCGCGCACTTTCCCTTTGCACGCCGCCATCTCCATCGCCCTCCGCGCGATGAAGTCGCACGCGCCGATGCGCACCCCAGCCGTTTCGATCACCGCATCCACCGCCGGTTCGTCAGTGAGCCGGCGTGCCCGTTTCGGGCAATCTTTTCACGCAAGGAGACCAGTAGTGAACATTCAGACACGACGCACCGTTCTCGTGGCGGCGGCGCTCGTCGCGGCGCTGTCCGGCTGCGCGACCGAATCGTCGCGCACGCTCGACGTGCCGGCCGTGAGCAGCGCGCAGAAGCCGTATGCGGGCAAGCCCGTCGCGATCGCGGTCGGCAAGTTCGACAACCGCTCGAGCTACATGCGCGGCATCTTCTCGGACGGCATCGACCGCCTCGGCGGACAGGCGAAGACGATCCTCGTCACGCGCCTGCAGCAGAGCCGCCGCTTCAACGTGCTCGATCGCGAGAACCTCGACGAGATCAAGCAGGAAGCAGGCTTCATGAAGAAGGCGCAGGCCGTGAAGGGCGCGAACTACGTCGTGACCGGCGACGTGACCGAGTTCGGCCGCAAGGACGTTGGCGATCACCAGCTGTTCGGCATTCTCGGCCGCGGCAAGACGCAGGTCGCATATGCGAAGGTCAACCTGAATATCGTCGATACGACGACGTCGGAAGTGGTCGCGTCGAGCCAGGGCGCCGGCGAGTTCAGCCTGTCGAACCGCGAAGTGATCGGCTTCGGTGGCACCGCCGGTTACGATTCCACGCTCAACGGCAAGGTGCTGGACCTCGCGATCCAGGAAGCCGTTAACCACCTCGTCGACCAGGTCGACGCCGGTACGCTGAAGGCGCCGCAGTAAGCGTCGCAGCCCATGCCGCAGCGCGGCGCCGGGGTGGCGCCGCGCTAAAACGATTCACCACGACATCAAGAAGAGAACAGACCATGAAACGGGGTAACTGGCTGCCGGCAACGGCCGCCGCCTTGCTGCTCGCCGGATGCGCGAGCTCCACGCCGCCGCTCTATCAGTGGACCGGCTATCAGCCGCAGGTGTACGAATACTTCAAGGGGCAGAGCTCCCCGCAAGAGCAGATCGACGCGCTCGAAAAGGCGCTGCAGGAGATTCGCGCGAAGGGCCATACGCCGCCGCCGGGCTTCCACGCGCATCTGGGGATGCTGTACGCGAGCGTCGGCAACGAGCAGCAGGCCGAACAGGAGCTGCAGGCCGAGAAGCAGTTGTTTCCGGAATCGTCGACCTACATGGATTTCCTGCTGAAGAAAAAGACCGGCGCGCCGAAGACCGCGGATCAGAAGACAGCCGCCCAGGCGATCGCCGGCCAGAAGGATCCTGCCCCGACCACCGCCAAACCGTGACGCGCCCGCCATGTTCAAGACACTCTCATTCAAACTGATGTCCGTGCTGTCGATCGTCGCGCTGCTGAGCGCGTGCGCGCAGCCGGTGAAACGACCCGACTACACGGCGTTCAAGAAGAGCCAGCCGCGCTCGATCCTCGTGTTGCCGCCCATCAACGAGACGTCCGACGTGACGGCGACCTACGGGATGCTGTCGCAGATGACGCTGCCGCTCGCCGAATCCGGCTACTACGTGGTGCCGGTCGCCGTGATGGACGAAACGTTCAAGCAGAACGGCCTGACCAACGCGGCCGAGATCCAGCAGACATCGCCCGCGAAGCTGCGCGAGATCTTCGGTGCCGATGCCGCGCTGTATTCGAAGGTGTCGCAGTACGGCACCGTCTACCGGATCCTTGCGAGCGCAACGGTCGTGTCGGCCTCGGCGAAGCTTGTCGATCTGCGTACCGGCGACGTGCTGTGGCAGGGCCGCGCGAGCGCGAGCAGCGATGAAGGGGGCAACAGCGGCGGCGGCGGCCTGATCGGCATGCTCGTGACGGCTGCGGTCAAGCAGATCGCGAACACGCTGATGGATCAAAGCCACAGCGTCGCCGCGTACACCAGCACGCGGATGCTGTCGGCCGGCCCGCCGAACGGGCTGCTGTACGGTCCGCATTCGCCGAAGTACGGAACGGACTGAGCGCAAGTCGGCCGCAGCGCACGGGCACCGTGTTCGCCCGTCGCGCCGCCATCAAGCCGACGTGATGCGATTCGATCGAACGGCCGCGCTCGTTGCGCGGCCGTTTTCATTTTGCGTCGGCGTGCGGCGGCGTTCAACGCTTGCGCCGCATCGCCGCGGAACGACGCTCAATGCACGCCAAGCGCGTCGAGCAGCCGGTACCAGCTCATCGCGAGCACCAGCGCCGGCGTGCGCAGCGTCGCGCCGCCGGGGAAGTCGCGATGCCGGATCCTGCCGAACAGGTCGAAGCGGCTCGCCTGGCCGTCGATCGCCTCGGCGATCAGCTTGCCCGCGAGTGCGGTCGTGTTCACGCCGTGCCCCGAGAAGCCCTGCGCGAAATACATCGTCGGCGCGACACGCCCGAAGTGCGGCGCGCGGTTCATCGTGATGTCGACGAAGCCGCCCCATGCGTAGTCGACCTTCACGTCCGCGAGCTGCGGGAACGTCTTCAGCATGTCCGCGCGCATCGCGGCGGCGAGATTGCGCGGCGGCCGCGTCGAATAGCTGACCTTGCCGCCCCATACGAGCCGCGTGTCGGGCGCCGGCCGGAAATAGTCGAGCACGAAGCGGCTGTCGCAGACGGCCGCGCGCGCGGGCATCAGCGCGGCGGCGCGCGCTTCGCCGAGCGGCTCGGTCGCGATCACGTAGGTGCCGACCGGCATGATCTTTCTCGACAGCGCGGGCGCGAGCGTGCCGACGTAGGTGTTGCAGGCGAGCACGACGAAGCGCGCACGCACGTGCCCCTGGTCCGTTTCGACGACATGGCCGCCCGCGACGTCGCGCACGCGCGTCACGCAGCTGTCCTCGTGGATCCGCACGCCGGCGTCGGCCGCCGCGCGCGCGAGCCCCAGCGTGTAGTTCAGCGGATGCAGGTGGCCGCTGTCGGGGTCATACAGGCCGCCGCGATAGCGCGCCGACTGCACGTAGTCGCCGAGTTCGTCGGCTTCGACGAAATGGAAGCGGTCGTAGCCGAAGCGCTTCGCGGCGTCGTCGCGCCAGCGCTTCAGCGCATCGGCGTCGCGCTCGGTGTTCGCGGCGGTCAGGTAGCCGGGCACGAGCGCGCAGTCGATGTCGTGCCGCGCGATGCGCGACTTCACGAGCGACAGCGTTTCGAGCCCCATGTCCCAGATCCGCTTCACGTCGCCTTCCGGCATGAAGTTGGCGAACGTGTCGATGTCGCACGCGAAGCCGCCGATCAGCTGGCCGCCGTTGCGTCCGCTCGCCGCCCATCCGACCCGCGACGCCTCGAGCACGGTCACCGAATGGCCGCGCTCGGCGAGGTTGAGCGCGGCGGACAAACCGGTGAGGCCCGCGCCGATCACGCACACGTCGGCGTCGGTCGCGCCGGCGAGCGGCGCATGGCGGGTCGTATCGTTGGCGCTCGCCGCGTAGTACGACGCGACGTGCGGCTGATTGGCGAATGTCTGCATGGTCAGGAGAACGGAGAAAGAAGGCTCAGAACAGCTCGCGCACGCGGTGGTACAGCATCCCGAGTTCGAGCGCGGGCTGCCGCCACGCGTCGCCGCCGGGAAAGCGCCGGTGGCGCAACCGGGCGAACAGGTCGAACGCGCGCGTGTCGCCCGCGATCGCGCCGGCGATCGCGCGCCCGGCGATGCCGGCCAGCGCGACGCCGTGTCCGCTGAAGCCCTGCACGTAGAAGAAGTTCGGATCGAGCGCGCCGAAGTCCGGCGCGCGGTTGCGCGTGACGTCGACGAAGCCGCCCCACGCGTGATCGACGCGCACGTCGGCGAGCTGCGGGAACACGCCGACCATGCGCCGCCGGATCGTTTCGGCGAGCGTGTCGGGCGATGCGCCCGCGGAGTTCGCGCGGCCGCCGAACAGCATCCGGTGGTCGGCCGACAGCCGGAAGTAGTCGAGGAAGAAGTTGTTGTCGCACACGGCTTCGCGCTGTGCGATCAGCGCGTCGGCGCGCGCGCGGCCGAGCGGTTCGGTCGCGATGATGTACGACGCGATCGGCGCGATGCGCGCGGCGGTCGCGGGCGGCAGGATGCCGCCGGGGCCCGCGTTGCAGCACGACACGACGAAGCGGCAGCGCACCTCGCCCGACGGCGTGCGCACGACCGGCCGCGCGCCGCGCACGACCTCGAGCGCGGGCGTATGCGCATGGAGCGCGACGCCTTCGCGGCGTGCGGCATCGGCGAGGCCGAGGCAATACTTGAGCGGATGCAGGTGACCCGACAGCGGATCGTAGACGCCGGCCAGATAGCGGGACGACGCGATGCGCGCGTGGATCTCGCCGGTGTCGAGCCACGACAGCGACGGATGGCCCCAGCGCGAGGTCGCGGCGTCCATCCATGCGCGCAGGTCGTCGATGCGGCGCGGCTTCGTCGCGACCGTCAGGTAGCCGCGCATGAAGTCGCAGTCGATCCCGTAGCGCGCGATACGCTCGGCGATCAGCGCGACGCCGTCGAGCGACAGCGACCATGCGGCGCGTGCCCCGGCGGCGCCGAGCTGCCGCTCGATCACCTCGTCTTTCGCGAAACCCGTGATCGCCTGGCCGCCGTTGCGACCCGATGCGCCCCAGCCGGGCCGGTGCGCGTCGAGCACGGCGACCGACAGCCCGCGCGCGCGGCAATCGAGCGCCGTCGACAGGCCCGCGAAGCCCGCGCCGATCACGCACACGTCGACGTCGATCGCGTCCTCCAGCGCGGGGTCGTCAACCACCGGCCGCGTGACGGTTGCTTCGTAGTACGAGTCGCGCGCGAGCGCATCGGCGCGGCGGGTGAAAGACTGCGTCATCAAACCGACTCCCTCGAAGACGGCCGGCGCCAGTGCGCGACGCACTGCGGTCCGGCCGGGTGAAACGGCGCGGGACGCCATGCGTGCGGCACGGCGCCCTGCGCGGCCAGCGTCAGAACGAATAGATGAACTGCGTCGCGAGCAGGTCGTTGGACTTGCCGTACGAACCGTCGTTACGCAGGAACACCTTGTTGTTCGCCCAGTCGTGCCGGTATTCGACCTTCACGGTGATCTGCTGGGTCGGATAGAACAGCAGGTCGAGCGCGACGTCCTGGCGAACCGCACCCTTGCAGTCGAAGCCCAGGCCGCCGTTCGCCGTCGACGTCGCGAGGCAGTCCGCGTCGACACCGAAGCCGTTGGACGGATCCATCCCGTTGCCGTTCAGCGCGATGCCGCCGCCGCCGCCACCGTTCTTGCGGTTCACGAGCGCATCGTAGCGCAGCGTCACGCCCATGCGGCCGACCACCGGCGCGTTGAACTTGCGGTGAGCGAGCAGCGACAGGCCGTACCACTGCGCGAGCCCGCCGTTGTACGCCGCATGCTGCTGCTGGCCGTAGTCGAGCTCGGCGTTGTACTGGATGTCGGCCAGCGTGTAGGTCGCGTCGACTTCGCCGAAGAAGAATGTGCCATATGCGCTCGGCGCGGCGCCGCCCGGGCCATAGTGGACGTTGCCGTCCGCATCGATCGCGCTCGCCAGCGTCTGCCGGCCGATGTTGAACGACCCGCCGATGTCGAGTGCGCTCGACCACGTGTAGTCGGCGCGCGCGGTGAAGGTCGGCACCTTGTTGCTGGTCGTGATCGGGTCGCCGAGCGCGTTGGTGCCCGTCTGCGTGACCGAGCCGTACGTGCGGTACTGCTCGTTGCCGACGAAGAACTTCCACGCCCAGTTGCCCTTCGTGTAGTTCGCGCCCGCACCGACGTAGCTGCCCGGATCGGAGAAGTCGTAGAGCAGGTTGTGCGTGAGCGTGAGCATCTGGTTCGACTGCTGCACCTCGTAGCCGCCGAAGCTCGGGATCAGCCCGGCGACGAGCGTGGTCGACGCGGTGATCGGCACGTTGATGACCGCGGTGTTCAGCAGGTTGTCGGTGATCGAGCCGCGCGAGTTCTGCAGCAGCGTGATGCCGTTGCCGCGGTTCGGCATCAGCGTGATCTCGGCCGACGGCGCCATCGGGCCGACGCCGAAGGTCTTCTTGATGTCGAGGTACAGGTCGCCGAACGTGCTGTTGAAGTAGTTGTACGCGTTCTCGTGGTTCGCGAACAGGAACGACGACGTGCCGGCCGCGCGGTTGTAGATGTAGGTCGGGTCGATGTAGCCCGTCACCGACAGCCCGGCGAGCGGCCCGGTGCTGGCCGCGTCCGTCAGCGAGTCGACCTTCAGCTGCTGGTTGGCGATCTGCTGCTTCATTTCGCTGACTTCGTCGTTGGTCAGCGCGGCCTGCGCACGGCCATAGTCGGGCGAGGCCGGATCGGCGGCCACGATCACCGGCTTCGGCGCGGCCGTTGCACCCGCCTGCGCGAGCGGTGCGCCGCCCGGCTTCGCGGCGAGCTGCGCCTGCATGGCCTTCATCTGCTTCTGCAGCGCAGCCACCTGCGCCTGCAATGCCTTGATTTCGGCGGAGGTCGAGCCGGCCAGCGCGATGCCCGGCAACGCGCCGGCCACCAGCAGGCAGATCAGTTTCTTCTTCATTGCGGATTCTCCTTGTCGTGTGCCTGTCGATCTGCGTTTCGGTGCGCGCCGCAAACGCGCGGCGCGCAGGTCTTGTTATCGATGGATGGGGGGAAGGGGCGTCAGGCCGCCGCGAACGCCGCCTTCAGGTCGGCCACCCGACGCCGTTCGCGCGCGATCATCATCTGGTTCACGACGATCACGCCGATCGTCACCGCCGTGATGAACAGCGTCGCCAGCGCATTCATCTCGGGATTCAGGCCGAGCCGCACGCGCGAGAACACCACCAGCGGCAGCGTCGTCGAGCCCGGCCCGGACAGGAATGCCGACAGCACCAGATCGTCGATCGACAGCGTGAACGACAGCAGCCAGCCCGACAGCAGCGCCTGCGAGATCAGCGGCAGCGTCACCACGAAGAACACCTTCAGCGGCGTCGCGCCCAGATCCAGCGCCGCTTCCTCGAGCGACTTGTTCATCTCCTTCACGCGCGACTGCACGATGATCGCCACGTACGACACGCACAGCATCACGTGACCGATCCAGATCGTCACCATCCCGCGCCCCTTCGGCCAGCCGAACATCTGCTCCAGCGCAACGAACAGCAACAGCAGCGAGATCCCCTGGATCACTTCCGGAATCACCAGCGGCGCGTTGATCATCCCCGTGTACAGCGTGAAGCCCTTGAAACGGCCGAAGCGTGCGAGCACGAAACCCGCCCACGTGCCGATCACGACCGACGCGGTGGCCGTCAGCAGGCCGATCTTCAGCGACAGCCACGCGGCGGTGAGCAGCTCGTCGTCTTCCAGAAGCGCCGCGTACCACTTCAGCGAGAAGCCCGACCACACCGTCACCAGCTTCGACTCGTTGAACGAGTACACGACCAGGCTGATGATCGGGATGTACAGAAACAGGAAGCCGAAGGCGAGAACGCCCGTCGACAGCGGTTTGTTCGGCTTGATCATTTCGCGTCCTCCAGTTCCTTGACCTGGTAGTACTGGAACAGCGCCATCGGCACCAGCAACAGCAGCACCATCGCGACCGTCACCGCGGACGCCATCGGCCAGTCCATGTTGTTGAAGAACTCATCCCACATCACGCGGCCGATCATCAGCGTGTCGGCGCCGCCGAGGAGTTCCGGAATCACGTACTCGCCCACCGCCGGAATGAACACGAGCAGGCTGCCGGCGATGATCCCGTTCTTCGACAGCGGCAGCGTGATGCGCGTGAACGCGACCCACGGCTTCGCACCGAGGTCGTACGCGGCCTCGAGCAGCGTGAGGTCCATCTTCACGAGGTGCGCATAGAGCGGCATGATCATGAACGGCAGATACGAATAGACCATCCCGATGTAGACGCCGGCGTCGCTGTGATAAAGGCGCAGCGGCGAGTGGATGATGCCCAGCGCGATCAGCGTGTGATTCAGCAGGCCGTCGTCCTTCAGGATTCCGATCCATGCGTACACGCGGATCAGGAACGACGTCCAGAACGGCAGCATCACGGCCATCATCAGCACGTTGCGCCGGCCCGGTTCGGCACGGGCGATGTAGTACGCCATCGGGTAGCCGATCAGCAGGCACAGCACCGTCGACACGGCGGCCATCTTCAGCGAGCTGAGGTAGGTCGCGATGTACAGGTCGTCCTGCAGCAGGAACGCGTAGTGCGACAGCTGCAGCGCGAAGTGCACGACGCCGTCCTTGAACGCGACGAGCGACGTGTACGGCGGGATTCCCATCACCTGGTCGGCGAAGCTGATCTTGAACACCAGCACGAACGGCAGCGCGAAGAAGATCGTGAGCCACAGGAACGGCACGCCGATCGCGACGTTGCGGCCCGACGGCAGGAAGCGCGACAGCGCGGCGAAGCGGCCGCGGCGCGCGCGGCCGGCGCCGGCGCTGCTGCTTGCCGCAGCGGTCGACACCGGCGCGGACGGAGTGGAAGCGGAAGTTCTGATCATGTCGTCCTCACTGCGTCAGCACGACGCCGCTGGCCGGCGACCACGACACGAACACGTCGTCGTTCCACGACGGCGCGCCGTCGTGCAGCAGGTGCGAGCTCGACAGGTTCGATACGACCGTCTTGCCGCTCGGCAGGCGCACGTGATACAGCGAGTAGCTGCCCATGTACGCGATGTCGGTCACGACGCCGCGCGCCCAGTTGTGATGCGAGCCGGGCTTGTCGCGCGACACATGCACGCGCTCGGGCCGCACCGAGATGCCGACCGGCATCCCCAGCGGGCCGGTCACGCCATGGCTCACGTACATGCGCGCTTCGAGGTCGTCGCTCTCGACGAAGATGTGATCGGGCTCGTCCTCGACCACGCGCCCTTCGAACAGGTTCGTCGAGCCGATGAACTCGGCCGAGAAGCGGCTGTTCGGGTATTCGTACACTTCGCCGGGCGTGCCGATCTGCACGATCTTGCCTTCGCTCATCACCGCGAGGCGGCTCGCCATCGTCATCGCCTCTTCCTGATCGTGCGTGACCATCACGCAGGTCACGTCGACCTTCTCGATGATGTTCACGAGTTCGAGCTGGGTCTTCTGGCGGATCTTCTTGTCGAGCGCGGACATCGGTTCGTCGAGCAGCAGCAGCTTCGGGCGCTTGACGAGCGAGCGGGCCAGCGCGACGCGCTGCTGCTGGCCGCCGGACAGCTGGTGCGGCTTGCGCTTCGCGTACTTGCTCATCTGCACGAGTGCGAGCGCATCGGCCACGCGTTCCTTGATCTCGTTCTTCGGCGTGCCTTCCTGCTTCAGCCCGAACGCGACGTTCGACTCGACCGACATGTGCGGGAACAGCGCGTACGACTGGAACATCATGTTCACCGGGCGGCGGTACGGCGGCAGCGACGCGAGGTCTTCACCGTCGACGAGGATCTTGCCGGACGTGGCCGTCTCGAGCCCGGCGAGCATGCGCAACAGCGTCGACTTGCCGCAGCCCGAGCTGCCGAGCAGCGCGAACAGCTCGTTCTTCGCGATCGTCAGGTTCACGTTGTCGACGGCGGTGCTGTCGCCGAACTTCTTCACGACGTTTTCGATGCGCACGAAGGCATCGTTCTTCGAACGGGCCGCGGCGGCCGGTTGGGTCTGGCGGACGGCAGCGGAAGAGGGTATCGATTGCATGGGAGTCACCATTCGTTCTTCACGGATTGCTGGCGCGAGCGTCCCCGCGCGAGGCGCGCAACGCGACTCGCGGACAACGGCTCGTGCCGGATGGAACAGGGCGCGCGGTGCGCGCGGGCAGACGGAGAGTCCGCGGATTCCGGGCGGGCAGGCGTTCAACCGATGCCTGCGCCGCCGTGACGGATCGCGGTCAGTGGCCCGTCTTCAACTGCGCCCAGAGACGGTTCTCGAGGCGCAGGATGTCGGACGGCATCGGCTTCATCAGCACCATCTTCTTCAGCACGTCTTCCGGCGGATAGACGGTCGGGTCCTGCGCGACGGCCGGCGTGACGAACTGATGCGCGGCCTTGTTCGCGGTCGGGTAGAACACCGTGTTGGTGATCGCCGCGTTGACCTTCGGGTCGGACACGTAGTTGATCCACTTCATCGCGGCCTCGGGGTGCGGGGCATCCTTCGGGATCACCATCACGTCGAACCACAGCAGGCCGCCTTCCTTCGGGTTCGCGAACTTGATGTCGTACGCGCGCTTCGCCTCCGCCGAGCGGCGGTGCGCGATGCCGATGTCGCCCGACCAGCCGAGCGCGACGCACACGTCGTTGTTCGCGAGGTCGTTGATGTAACCGGACGAATTGAACTGGGTGATGTACGGGCGGACTTTCTTCAGGACTTCGAAGGCTGCCTGGTAGTCACCGGGGTTGGTGCTGTTCGGGTTCTTGCCCATGTATTGCAGCGTGGCCGCGAACACGTCGACGGCCTGGTCGAGGAACGACACGCCGCAGCTCTTCAGCTTCTCCATGTTGGCCGGATCGAACACCAGTGCCCAGCTGTCGACCGGCGCCTTGTCGCCGAGCGCCTTCTTCACCGCCTGCGCGTTGTAGCCGATGCCGTCCGTGCCGTAGGCCCAGGGCACGCCGTACTGGTTGCCCGGGTCGGCATCGGCGATCATCTTCATCAGCAGCGGGTCGAGGTTCGCGAGGTTCGGCAGCTTCGACTTGTCGAGCTTCTGGTAAACGCCGGCCTGGATCTGCTTGGCCATGTAGTTCGACGTCGGCACGACGATGTCGTAGCCCGAGCTGCCCGCCAGCAGCTTCGCCTGCAGCGTGTCGTCGCTGTCGTAGTTGTCGTACTTGACGTGGATGCCCGTCTGTTTCTGGAAGTTCGGGATCGTGTCCGGGGCGATGTAGTCGGACCAGTTGTAGATGTTCAGCTCATCGGCATGCGCCGACGGGCTGGCGACCGACGTGAACGCGGCCGCGGCGGCAAGGGCGGCAACGGAACAGGCTTGGCGAAGAAAGCTGGAACGCATGGTGGAATTCCCCTGGATGATGGTGGCGTGCGGCGCCCGCCGCACGCCCGTAGGCAAGGTCGTTACGAAAGGCCCAGTTGCCGGGCGGTCGCATCGACGGCCTTCTTCGCCTTCGATACGA
The DNA here is from genome assembly GCF_005937855.2 of Burkholderia sp. KBS0801. Lineage (NCBI taxonomy): Bacteria > Pseudomonadati > Pseudomonadota > Betaproteobacteria > Burkholderiales > Burkholderiaceae > Burkholderia > Burkholderia sp. KBS0801. The sequence goes on along the minus strand of NZ_CP042177.1, from coordinate 3,311,410 downwards.
GTTCATCGATTTCCTGGCGCGAGATCACGAGCGGCGGCGACAGCAGCATCCGGTCGCCGGTCGCGCGCATGATCAGATTGCCGTTGAAGCAGAAGTCGCGGCAGATCGTGCCGACGTCGCCGCCGTTCGCGAAGCGCCGGCGTTCGGCCGGCGCTTCGGCGAGCTGCAGGCTCGCGACGAGGCCGTGGCCGTGCACCTCGCCGACGATCGGGTGACGCGCGAAGGTCTCGCGCATCAGCGCCTGGAAGTACGGGCCCGTGTCGTTCTTCACGCGCTCGACGATTCCTTCGTCACGCAGCAGCTTCAGGTTCGCAGCCGCGACGGCTGCCGCCACCGGGTGCCCCGAGTACGTGAGGCCATGATTGAATTCGCCGTTGTCGATGATCGGCCGCGCGATGCGCTCGTGAATGCCGACCGCGCCCATCGGCACGTAACCCGACGTGAGGCCCTTGGCCATCGTGATCAGATCCGGCTCGAAGCCGAAGTGCTGGTGCGCGAACCATTCGCCGGTGCGCCCGAAGCCGCCGATCACTTCGTCGGCGACGAGCAGGATGTCGTACTTGCGGCAGATCCGCTGGATTTCCGGCCAGTACGTCGACGGCGGGAAGATCACGCCGCCCGCGCCCTGGAACGGCTCGCCGATGAACGCGGCGACGTTCTCCGCGCCGAGTTCGAGGATCTTCGCCTCCAGTTGCTGCGCACGTGCGAGGCCGAACGCTTCGGGCGTCTCGCCGGCTTGCGCCTCGCCGAAGAAATACGGCTGGTCGATGTGCACGATGTGCTCGACCTTCGACGGCATCTGCTCGTGCATGTAGCCCATCCCGCCGAGCGTGCCGCCCGCGATCGTCGAGCCGTGATAACCGTTCTTGCGCGCGATCACGTATTTCTTCTGCGGCTGGCCCTGCACTCGCCAGTACTGGTGCACGACGCGCAGCACGGTGTCGTTGCCTTCCGAGCCGCTGTTGCAATAGAAGAAGTGGTTGAAGCCGGCGGGCGTGACTTCCGCGAGCAGCGCCGACAGTTCGATGATCGGCGGGTGCGTGGTCTTGAAGAACGTGTTGTAGAACGGCAGTTCCTGCAGCTGGCGATACGCGGCGTCGGCGAGCTCCTTGCGGCCGTAGCCGACGTTCACGCACCAGAGGCCTGCCATCCCGTCGATGACCTTGTTGCCGTCCGAGTCCCACAGGTAGACGCCGTCGGCCTTCACGATCACGCGGCTGCCCGCGCGATTGAGCGCGCCCATGTCCGAGAACGGGTGGATGTGGTGCGCGGCGTCGAGCGCGCGGTATTCGGCGGTCGAGCGGGCCTGCGTCGTGCGCGGCGCGACGGCCGGTGCGGCCGGCTGGATCCACGCTGATTCGTTGCGGTACGTCATGTTTCCTCCGTATTCCTTTACGTTCGTGCGCGCGCTTACACGTGCAGCAGCAGATGACGGCGTTCCCACGAGCTGATGACGCGGAAGAACGCTTCGTATTCGGTTTCCTTCAGCGCGAAATACGCCTTCAGGAACTTGTGGCCGAGAATCTCGCCGAGCGGCTCGCACGCGGCCATCAGCGTGAGCCCTTCCTCGAGGTTGCGCGGCAGCTGGTACGGCAGGTCGTAGCCGTCGCTGACGAGCGGTTCGGTCGGCTCGAGGCGCTGCGTCATGCCGAGATAGCCGGCCGCGAGCGTCGCCGCGAGCGCGAGGTACGGGTTGCAGTCGACGCCGGGGATCCGGTTCTCGATGCGGCGTGCGGCCGGGCCCGAGTGCGGGATGCGGAAGCCGACCGTGCGGTTGTCGTAGCCCCACTGCACGTTGATCGGCGCGGCCATGAAGCGCGACAGCCGGCGATACGAGTTGATGTACGGCGCGAAGATCGGCATCAGCGCGGGCGTGTACTTCTGCAGCCCGGCGAGGTAGTTGTAGAACAGCGAGGTCGCACCGCCCGTCTCCGGCGACGTGAACAGGTTGCGGCCGGTTTCCTCGTCGACGATGCTCTGGTGCACGTGCATCGCGGAGCCCGGCTCGCCTTCCATCGGCTTGGCCATGAACGTCGCGTACATGTTGTGCCGCAGCGCCGCCTCGCGCACCGTACGCTTGAACAGGAATACCTGGTCGGCCAGCGACAGCGCGTCGCCGTGCATGAAGTTGATCTCCATCTGCGCGGCGCCGACTTCGTGGATCAGCGTGTCGATGTCGAGCCCCTGCGTTTCGCAGTACTCGTAGATGTCCTCGAACAGCGGATCGAACTCGTTGACGGCCTCGATCGAATACGACTGGCGGCCCGTTTCAGGGCGGCCCGTACGGCCGACCGGCGGGCGCAGCGGCAGGTCCGGGTCCTTGTTCATGTCGACCAGGTAGAACTCGAGCTCCGGCGCGACCACCGGCTTCCAGCCCTTCGCCTTGTACAACGCGAGCACGCGGCGCAGCACGTAGCGCGGCGAGATCTCCACCGGCGAGCCGTCGAAGTGCACGCAGTCGTGGATCACTTGCGCGGTCGGGTCGACGGCCCACGGGATCAGGCGGATCGTCGACGTGTCGGGCACGCACACCATGTCGGGGTCGGTCACGCCGGTCAGCGACCCGTCTTCCGGATATTCGCCGGTGACGGTCTGCACCATCACGGCCTGCGGCAGGCGCATCGATTCGCCGGACGTGAACTTGTTGCGCGGCGTGATCTTGCCGCGTGCGATGCCGGCCATGTCGGGAATGATCGCCTCGACTTCGGTGATCCGGTGCTGTCTAAGAAAGTCTTCCATGTCTTGCATGTCCGTTCTCGGTGTGTGGGTCGGCGCGCTCAGGCGAGCGCGGCAGCGGCCGTGGTGTGCGTGCGGGCGGCGCGGCGGGTGCGGCAGGCGTCGCCGAACGCGCGAAAGATCGCGCTCGACAGCGGGTCCTGCGCATGCCGCCATTCCGGATGCCATTGCACGGCGAGTGCGAAAGCCGGTGCGTCGACGACGCTCACGGCCTCGATCAGGCCGTCCGGTGCGACGGCTTCGACGGCGAGGCCGGAACCGAGCCGCGCGATGCCCTGCTTGTGCAGCGAGTTCACGTGCACTTCATCGCGTCCGCCGGCGAGCGCATGCAGCTTGCCGCCGGGCGTCAGGTGCACGACGTGCGCGGGACCGTATTGCGACTCCATCGGCGCGGCGTCGTCCTCGCGGTGATCCGCGAGGCCCGGCACCTTGTGCACATGCTGATGCAGCGTGCCGCCGCAGACGACGTTCAGCTCCTGAAAGCCGCGGCATACGGCGAGCACCGGCACGCCCACCGCGATCGCCGCGCGCAGCAGCGGCAGCGTCGTCGCATCGCGCGCGGGGTCGTGCTTCGTGCCCGGTATGCTCGGCTCGCCGCCGTACCGGTGCGGCTCGACGTTCGAATAGCTGCCTGTAAACAGCAGGCCGTCGACCGTGTCGAGCACGTCGTCGACCGACTGGCGATCGCCGAGCGCGGGCAGCACCATCGCGAACGCATGCGCGCCGTCGACGATCGCCGCGACGTACTTGTCGCCGACCGTGTGCGACGCGTGTGCGCCGATCTGCGTGAAGTCGGCGGTGATGCCGACGAGGGGTTTCCTTTCCATGACGTCAATCAGTTGTCCATAAGGCTTGCACGTGCGTTGCGCCGAAGACGCAAAAACGCGGGCGCGACAAAGCCCCGCAGCCTGGCGCAGAGCGCGAAGGCAGCTGATGAATGGGCACGACGGGGTCGCGTGGCGGCCCGCGCTGTGCGCGACGGTCAGGCCGTCGTTCGTTTCGTTGCGATGCGCGACGCGGCAATCGATGCGCGAACGCGTTCCGTCACCGCGCGAAAGCGGCGGCAGACGAACAGGCAGCTGAAACGGACGACGAGAAAAGGGGGAGAGGCGCTATGGCAGCAGCGACGCGACTTCGTCGGTATCGACGGCCACGAATGCACGTGCGGATACGGCGTTGTGACGCCGAACGGAACGACGGGACAGGATGGTGTAGATCGACAGGTGCAGCAGGCGAGGACTATGCCAGCCGCAACTGCCATCGGAAGCGGGAGCAGCGCTGCGCAAACTTCGCACATCGCCTCGATCCCACCTCACCAGAGGGCCACGGACTCTCACGATTACACTCGACTGGTTTGTTGAAAGTATTGAACACCTGATCGTTTCGGCGCGCGGGGCGTTTAAAATAATCGAGGTGTCGGGCCTGCGTCATTTGCATCGTTCGGCATCGTTTTTTACGTTGCGATAACGTGTTTCGGTGCCGATGAATGACCAATGACGCTGACCTGAGAGCCAGCATATACGAGTCAAAAACGGCGTCAAATGTTTTTTGACGGTGTCGTGTCAGGGCTTTCCCGAGGCACTCCGAACAAAATATTCGTAAATGGAATGCGGTGTCGGGTGTTCATTATTTCGAACGCCTTTCAGGGTTTTCCCCGCTGATGCGCGGCATAAAGTGATTAGAATATTCAACGGCTGCCCAACGCGTCGCTTCACCTTTTCACCGCACTACTATCGTGTCCGAAACCGAATCGATGTCTACCGAAGTCGCCGAGCGCCTGCGTTTCGTGCGCAACAAGCATGGCCTGTCGCAGCGCGAACTCGCGAAGCGGGCCGGCGTGACCAACGGCACGATCTCGCTGATCGAACAGGGCCGCGTGAGCCCGTCGGTCGGCTCGCTGAAGAAACTGCTCGAATGCATCCCGATGAGTCTCGCTGAGTTCTTCACATTCGAGCTGGTCGAGTCGCGCTCGGTCGTGTCGCGCCGTGACGAGATGCCGAACCTCGGCAACGACACGCTCGCGTTTCACCTCGTCGGCGCGGGCGTGAAGGACCGCAACATGTGCATCATGCGCGAGATTTACCAGCCGCTTGCCGATACCGGGCCGGAGATGCTCGTGCACGCGGGGCACGAGGGCGGCGTGGTCGTGTCGGGCCGGCTGGAGCTCACCGTCGACAGCGCGACCTGGCTGCTCGACCCCGGGGACGGCTACTACTTCGAAAGCCGTTTGCCGCACCGTTTTCGCAATCCCAGCGCGGAACAGCTCTGCGAGGTCGTGTCGGCCAATTCGCCGGCCACCTTCTGACCGCGCATCACCGCATTCGCCGCCGGCAGTGTTGCCATTGCGCGGCGCGCTGCTGCGCGAATGCCACGACAATTGAGGCATCCTGATGAACAAGTTGACTTTGGCTGACTGGCAGGACAAGGCGGCGTCGCTCGAGATCGAAGGGCGCGCATTCATCGACGGCGCGTCGCGCGACGCGCACGGCGGCAAGACGTTCGACTGCGTGAGCCCGATCGACGGCCGCGTGCTCGCGAAGGTGGCCGATTGCGGCGAAGCCGACGTGAACGCCGCGGTGGCGGCCGCGCGCCGCGCGTTCGACGCCGGCGTGTGGGCCGGACTGAACCCGCGCGCACGCAAGGCCGTGCTGCTGCGCTGGGCTGCGCTGATGCGCGAGCATCTCGACGAACTGGCGCTGCTCGAGACGCTCGACGCGGGCAAGCCGATCGGCGATACGACGACGGTCGACGTGCCGGGCGCCGCGTATTGCGTCGAGTGGTTCGCCGAAGCGATCGACAAGGTCGGCGGCGAAGTCGCGCCGGCCGACCATCATCTCGTTGGTCTCGTCACGCGCGAGCCGGTCAGCGTGGTGGCGGCCGTCGTGCCGTGGAACTTCCCGATCCTGATGGCCGCATGGAAGTTCGGCCCGGCGCTCGCGGCCGGCAACAGCGTCGTGCTGAAACCGTCGGAGAAGTCGCCGCTGACCGCGATCCGCGTCGCGCAGCTCGCATTCGAGGCCGGCATCCCGGCCGGCGTGTTCAACGTCGTGCCGGGCGCGGGCGAACCGGGCAAGCTGCTCGCACTGCATCGCGACGTCGACTGCATCGCGTTCACCGGCTCCACCGCGGTCGGCAAGCTGATCATGCAGTACGCCGCGCAGTCGAACCTCAAGCGTGCGTGGCTCGAACTCGGCGGCAAGTCGCCGAACATCGTGCTGCCCGATTGTCCGGATCTCGACCGCGCCGCGCAGGCCGCGGCCGGCGCGATCTTCTACAACATGGGCGAGATGTGCACGGCCGGCTCGCGCCTGCTCGTGCATCGCGACATCAAGGAAGCGTTCATCGAAAAGCTGGTCGCGGCCGCGCGTGCGTACGTGCCGGGCAACCCGCTCGATCCGTCGGTATCGATGGGCGCGATCGTCGACGGCGTCCAGCTCGAGCGCGTGCTCGGCTACATCGACGCCGGGCGCAAGGAAGGCACGCTCGTCACGGGTGGCGCACGCGTGAACGAGGCATCGGGCGGCTTCTACGTGGAGCCGACGGTGTTCGAGGTGAAGCCAGACGCGAGGATCGCGCGCGAGGAGATCTTCGGTCCCGTGCTGTCGGTGATCGTGTTCGACGACATCGACGAGGCGGTCAGGATCGCTAACGATACCGAGTACGGGCTCGCGGCGGCCGTGTGGACGTCGGATCTGACGACCGCGCACGACGTGTCGCGCCGGCTGCGCGCGGGCACGGTGTGGGTGAACTGCTACGACGAGGGCGGCGACATGAACTTCCCGTTCGGCGGCTACAAGCAGTCGGGCAATGGCCGCGACAAGTCGCTGCACGCGCTCGAGAAGTACACCGAACTGAAGTCGACGTTGATCCGGCTGCGCTGACGCGGCCGGTATGCGGGCGCGGTGCCGAGCGGCACTGCGCCCGCGTGTGAGGCACCCGCGTCAGGCCGAGCGCAGTGCCGGGTGGAAGCCCGCGGCCTCGATGATCGACTGCACGCGCGCGGCGCCTTGCGCCGATTCGACCTTCACGATCTTCGCGGCCACGTCGATGTCGAGCTTCGCGGCAGGGTCCGCCGCCGTCACGGCGCGCGTGATCGCATTGGCGCAGCCGCCGCAGGTCATGTCCTGGACTTCGAATTCCATCGTGTTCTCCTGAGTTGACGATTGACGAATACATCCAGCATGAAGCTTGCCATGGTGGGAAGGTCAAGCGCGTTCATGAGGTGCGGTCACGCAACAGCTGTTTGTAAACATGAAGTCTGATGAATGGGTGGCTTACCTGCGCGCGTCATCCCGAACTTCTCCCGATTGACGACTGCGCATTGTTGGCGAAATCTGGCGAAGCCTTGCGCGGCAAGGCGCATGCGGAATCGGCGCCGCACGATCTCCATGATCCCAGTAAGGGTACTCCGAGTTGAAAATGCGAATCGATCTTAGTATCGATTCCCCTCGATATTTCTTTTCATTACCACCATGACTCGTTTCGCCATCGGCTTCGCACTGGCACTCCTGGGCGCATCGGCAACGTCCGCCTTCGCGGCCGACGACGTCGTCAACCTGACGCTCAAGGACCACAAGTTTTCGCCCGACGGCGTGACGATTCCGGCCGGCAAGAAGGTGAAGTTCGTCGTCAAGAACCTCGATGCGACGCCCGCGGAATTCGAAAGCGACGATTTCAAGGCGGAGAAGGTCGTGCCGGCCGGCAAGTCGGTCGAGATTCTCGTCGGGCCGCTGAAGGCCGGCACCTACGAGTTCCACGACGAGTATCACGAAGCGCAGTCGAAGACGCACCTGACCGTCAAGTAAGCGGATATCACCATGCTGTCGACCGCCCTGATCGTCTTTCGTGAAGTGCTCGAGGCCGCGCTGGTGGTCTCGATCGTGATGGCCGCCACGAAGGGCGTGCCGCGGCGCGGCTGGTGGGTCGGCGGCGGGCTCGTCGGCGGCGTGATCGGCGCGGGCCTGATCGCCGCGTTCGCCGACGTGATCTCGCAATGGGCGTCCGGCATGGGGCAGGAAGTCTTCAACGCGGGCGTGATGTTCGTCGCGACGCTGATGCTGGCGTGGCACTGCATCTGGATGAGCAGCCACGGCCGCGAGATGGCGCTGCACATGGGCGAAGTCGGGCGTGCCGTCGCGGCCGGCAGCCGGCCGCTGACGGGGCTGGCGATCGTGGTCGGCGTCGCGGTGTTGCGCGAAGGCTCCGAGGCCGTGCTGTTCCTGTACGGCATCGCGGCGGGCGACCCGGGACAGACGCCGCAGATGATCGTCGGCGGGCTGCTCGGCGTGCTCGGCGGAGCCGGGCTCGGCTACGCGATGTACGCGGGGCTGCTGCAGATTCCGCTGAAGCGCCTGTTCTCCGTCACCAACGCGCTGATCGTGCTGCTCGCGGCGGGGATGGCGAGCCAGTGCGCCGGCTTCCTGCTCGCGGCGGGGCTCGTGCCGTCGTGGGGCGATACGGTGTGGGACACGTCGTGGCTGCTCAAGGAATCGAGCATCGTCGGGAAGGCGCTGCATACGCTGGTCGGCTATACCGCGCGTCCGGCGGGGATCCAGATCGTCGCGTACGTGGTCACGCTGGTCGCGATCGTCGTGCTCACGCGGCTCGTCGGCCGCCCGCGCACGGCCATGAGGCCGCCGCGTCCGGTCGCCTGAACTGCGGCAGGTCTGAATGCAAAAAGGGGCGTCGTGGACGCCCCTTTTCCTTGCGTTGACGGTTCGCGCGTGGCTCGTTCAGCGATGACCGTCGATCCATGCGCGGGCCCATTCGAGTCCCGCTTCGCGCGCTTCGTCCTCGGTATCGAACACGCCGAGCACGCCCGACGCTTCGACGAGCCGATTGTTCTGCGTGATCGTGCCGCTCGCCGCGAAGCGTTCGGGCTGCAGGATCTCGTCCTGCTGCAGGATGGCGTGGCCCCAGATCTGGTAGCCGTGATAGCTCTGCGCTTCCATTATCGCGTCACCTTCGCGGAACGGGCGTTCGTGCCGACGCGCAGCACGTTGCCGTCCGGCGTGTATTGCCGCGGGATGTGGGAGAAATTGAGCGCGTGCGGCGTGTCGGGCGCGGCCGGCTGCATCACCGTGAGCCGGCCCGGCGCGGGCTGCGCGACCGGGCGCGGTGCGACCGGCGCCTCGACCGTCGCGGCGGGCGGACGATGCGGGGCGGCCTTCACGGCTTGCGCGACGCGGCGATTGTGCGGCTTGACCGCGGCCTTCGGCTGCACGCTCGCATGCTTTTCGACGGCTTTGCCGCCGGCGTGCGCGGTCGGCATACGGGCATCCGGCATACGGGCATCCGGCGTCCGCGCTGCCGGCTGACGCGCCTCGGGCGGGTTCCAGACTTCGACGTAGTGCTCGGCCGCCCAGCCCGTCGACGCGAAAGTCAGCGCCAGCAATCCGCATCCAAACAGTCTTACCATGGTCTCTCCGTCAGTCTGGTCGGCGCGCCGGACTGCGCTGCGCCGATTACTTACTCCACCGTCACCGACTTCGCGAGGTTGCGCGGCTTGTCCACATCGGTGCCGCGCGCGCACGCGGTGTGATACGCGAGCAGTTGCAGCGGCACGACGTGCAGGATCGGCGACAGCTGCCCGTAGTGTTCCGGCATCCGGATCACGTGCAGGCCGTCGTCGTTGACGATCTGCGTGTCGGCATCCGCGAACACGTACAGCTCGCCGCCGCGCGCCCGCACTTCCTGCATGTTCGACTTCAGCTTCTCGAGCAGCGTGTCGTTCGGCGCGACCGTGACGACCGGCATCGCTTCCGTGACGAGCGCGAGCGGCCCGTGCTTCAGTTCGCCGGCCGGATAGGCCTCCGCGTGGATGTACGAGATTTCCTTCAGCTTCAGCGCGCCTTCGAGCGCGATCGGATAGTGCAGCCCGCGGCCGAGGAACAGTGCGTTCTCCTTGCGTGCGAATTCCTCCGACCACGCGATGATCTGCGGCTCGAGCGCGAGCACGCTGTTCAACGCGGCCGGCAGGTGGCGCAGCTGCTTCAGGAATTCCGCTTCCTGCGCGGCGTCGACGTGCCCGCGCAGCTTGCCGAGCGTCGCGGCCAGCACGAACAGCGCGACGAGCTGGGTCGTGAACGCCTTCGTCGACGCGACGCCGATCTCGGTGCCCGCGTGCGTCAGGAACTGCATCTCGGTGAGGCGCACCATCGCGCTCGTCGCGACGTTGCACACCGCGAGCGTATGCGTGTGGCCGAGCGACTGCGCGTGCTTGAGCGCGGCGAGCGTGTCGGCCGTCTCGCCCGATTGCGAGATCACCAGCACGAGCTGGCGCGGGTTCGGCACCGACTCGCGGTAGCGGTATTCGCTCGCGATCTCGACCTGGGTCGGGATCTTCGCGATCGATTCGAGCCAGTACTTCGCGGTAAGGCCCGAGTAGTAGCTCGTGCCGCACGCGAGGATCAGCAGGCTGTCGATGTTAGCGAACGCGGCGGGGGCCGCGTCGCCGAACAGCGTCGCGTCGAACGCGTCGGTTTGCGGCACCGTGTCGCCGATCGCGCGCGGCTGCTCGAAGATTTCCTTCTGCATGAAGTGGCGATATGGGCCGAGCTCGACCGCGCCGCCGTACGCGCTCACGACGCGGATCTCGCGCTGCGCGAGCGCGCCGTGGCGGTCGACGATCTTCACGCCGTCGAGCGACAGTTCGCACACGTCGCCTTCCTCGAGGAACGTGAAGCGGTCGGTGCTGCCGGCCAGCGCCAGCGCGTCGGACGCGAGGAAGTTCTCGCCGTCGCCGTGCCCGACGACGAGCGGCGAACCTTGGCGCGCGCCGACGACCGTGTGCGGCTCGTCCTTGTGGGTCACCGCGATCGCATACGCGCCGTGCAGCTGCTGCACGGCTTCGCGCACGGCGTCGAACAGGTTGCCGCGATACAGGCTGTGCACGAGGTGCGCGATCACTTCGGTGTCGGTCTGCGACACGAATTCGTAGCCCTTCGCGCGCAGCGCGTCGCGCAGCGTCTCGAAGTTCTCGATGATGCCGTTGTGCACCAGCGCGAGCGCGTTCGACGAGAAGATCGGGTGCGCATTGTGCGTGACGGGCGCGCCGTGCGTTGCCCAGCGCGTGTGCGCGACGCCGGTCGTGCCTTCGAGGTGCGATTCGTGGACCTGCGCGTCGAGATCGGCGACGCGCGCGACGCTGCGCGCGCGCTTCGGTGCGCCCGGCTCGAGCACGGCGACACCGCACGAATCGTAGCCACGGTATTCGAGGCGCCGCAATCCTTCGATCAGCACCGGAACGATATTACGCTGCGCAACTGCGCCGACAATGCCGCACATGAAACTTACCCTCTATGTGGAAACGGGCGCCGTGGAGCGCCCGCGTGATGTCAACTCTTCTTCTTGACCGGGCGGACGTAACCGCTCTTCGCGGTCTGCGTCTTCTCGTTCAATGCGAGGACGCCCTCGGCGACGTCCTTCCAGATCGTCGTGCCGGCCGCGATCGTCACGCCGCGGCCGACGCGCACCGGCGCGACCAGTTGCGTGTCCGAGCCGACGAACACATCGTCCTCGATCACGGTGCGGAACTTGTTCGCACCGTCGTAGTTGCAGGTGATCGTGCCCGCGCCGATGTTCACGCGCGCGCCGATGTCGGCGTCGCCGATGTACGTCAGGTGGTTCGCCTTCGAGCCGTGGCCGATCACCGCGTTCTTCACCTCGACGAAGTTGCCGACATGCGCTTCGTCCGCGAGCTGTGCGCCCGGGCGCAGCCGCGCGTACGGGCCGATCACGGTGTTCGCGCCGAGCTCGGCGCCGTCGATATGCGTGAAAGCGTCGATGCGCGTGCCGGCGCCGACCGACGCGTTGCGGATCACGCAGTTCGGGCCGATCGTCACGTTGTCGGCGAGCGTCACGTTGCCTTCGAACACGCAGTTCACGTCGATCGACACGTCGCGGCCGCAGCGCAGCGTGCCGCGCACGTCGACGCGCGCGGGATCTGCGAGCGTGACGCCGTCGACGAGCAGCGCATCGGCGATGGTGCGCTGATGGATGCGCTCGAGCTCCGCGAGCTGCGCCTTGCTGTTCACGCCGAGCGTTTCCCATTCGTCGTCGGGCTGCGACGTGACGACGTCGAAGCCGGCCTCGATCGCGAGTTCGACGACGTCGGTCAGGTAGTACTCGCCCTGCGCGTTCTCGTTCTTCAGCGCGCCGAGCCACATCGCCAGCTGGCCCGTGGGCGTGATGATGATGCCGGTGTTGATCTCGGCGATCTTCAGCTGTTCGGGCGACGCATCCTTCTGCTCGACGATGCGCGTGACGAAGCCGGCCGCGTCGCGCACGATGCGGCCGTAGCCGGTGGGATCGTCGAGCGTGACGGTCAGAATCCCGTAGCTGCCTTCGCGCGCGGCGTCGACCAGACGCCGCAGCGTCGACGCGCGGGTGAGCGGCACGTCGCCGTACAGCACCAGCGTCGGTTGCGCGGGATCGAGCAGCGGCAGTGCCTGGCGCACCGCATGGCCGGTGCCGAGCTGCTCGGCCTGCACCGCGAACTGGACGTCGGGCGCGGCGACGGCGGTCTGGACCTGCTCGGCGCCATGCCCGACGACGACGACGAGCCGCGACGGCTGCAGCGTGCGCGCGGTGGCGATGACGTGGGAGAGGAGCGGCCTGCCGGCCAGGGGATGGAGCACTTTCGGCAGCGCGGAACGCATGCGCTTGCCGGTGCCTGCCGCCAAAATCACGATATTCATGGCGCCAGCTGTCAGAGGAGTTCGAAGCCGACCATTTTAGCATGCGGCCCCTGGCGTTCCGGGCCTGTCGCGGCGGGGCGACAGCGCCGGAACACGGCCGCGGGCCGCGGTTCCGGCGGGCGTTCGGGCCCTGCTTAGAGGTCGTCGAACTGGACGATCGAGATCGGTCGGGCCGCGATCGGCCGGGCGCCGTCACTCATGGCGGCGGTGTCGTCGCCGGACGCGCACGGTTCCTCGTCGAACGCGATGTCGCCCTGCGGGTCGGCCTGGCCGGTCGCGCGCAGCGACGCGAACGGGAACTGGGTCGTATCCATCAGGTGCGACGGCACGACGTTCGCGAGCGCGCTGAACATGTTGTCGACGCGGCCCGGGAAGCGCTTGTCCCAGTCGCGGATCAGCGCCTTCATCTCCGCGCGTTTCAGGTTCGGCTGGCTGCCGCACAGGTTGCACGGGATGATCGGGAATTCGCGCAGCTCCGCGAATTTCTCGAGATCGGTCTCCTTCACGTACGCGAGCGGGCGGATCACGACGTTCTTGCCGTCGTCCGACTGCAGCTTCGGCGGCATCCCCTTCAGCTTGCCGCCGTAGAACATGTTGAGCAGCAACGTCTGCAGGATGTCGTCGCGGTGGTGGCCGAGCGCGATCTTGGTCGCGCCGAGCTCGCCCGCCACGCGGTACAGGATCCCGCGGCGCAGCCGCGAGCACAGCGAGCAGGTCGTCTTGCCTTCGGGCACGAGCCGCTTGACGATGCTGTAGGTGTCCTGGTTCTCGATGTGGAACGGCACGCCGATCTGCGTCAGGTATTCGGGCAGCACGTGCTCGGGGAAGCCCGGCTGCTTCTGGTCGAGGTTGACCGCGACGATGTCGAAGTCGATCGGCGCGCGCTCGCGCAGGCGCAGCAGCACGTCGAGCATCGCGTAGCTGTCCTTGCCGCCCGACAGGCACACCATCACCTTGTCGCCCTGCTCGATCATGTTGTAGTCGCCGATCGCCTGGCCGACCTGGCGCACGATCCGCTTGAACAGCTTGTTGTTCTCGTACGCTTCCTTCTGCTCGCGGCGCGTCAGCGCGCGGCGGCCGGTGTCGGCGATGTCGGCGACGGTGGCTTCGATGGCGGCGCCATCGGCCGCCGTGTCATGCATGTGGGGGGCGTTCATGCGCGCTCCTCGTCCTTGATGCGAAAGACTTCGACGCCGACGGCATCGCAGTCCGGATAGGCGTCCGGTTTCTCGGTACGGACACGTACCGCGCGCACGATGTCGTGCGCCAGCAGGTTCGCGGCGATCGCGTCGCACAGCGTTTCCTGCAGGTGGATGTGGCCGCGCGCGAGACACTGCGCGACGCTCTGTTTCATCAGGTCGTAGTCGACGACTTCATGCAGCCGGTCGTCGACGGGGGTGGACAGCGCGAGCGGCACGAACAGGTCGATGTTGATGACGACGCGCTGCTCGCCGCGCTTCTCGTGTTCGAAGGCCCCGATCTTCATGTGCACCTCGTAGTCGCGCAGGTAGAGCCTGCGGCAGTCCGCGAGGCGGGGGTGCAGGAGAGCGGAAAACATGGTCGTCCCAGTCAAATTGGCGTGCGCGCACGCAAAGCGGCGCGGACGGCGGCGATCAGGCCGCGCGGTCCGCGCAGTTCATTCTTTCGGGCCGGCGGCGGGCGGCACCAGGTGCTCGCCGCCGTCGACGGTCAGCGTCGCGCCCGTGACGCCGGGCGCGCTCGCGAGATAGCAGGCCGCTGCCGCGATGTCGTCCGCGTGCGGCGCGTGGCCGCGCACGAGCGCCGCGACGCGCACCTTCGGCGCGAGGGCCAGCGCCAGCGCGGCGGTCGCGCGGTTCAGCGCGGCCTGCATAAGCGCGTGCGACAGCCGGGCCGGCGCCGGGTGAAACAGCGCCTGGTCCAGCACGTGGATCACGCACGCGCGCAGCGTTTCATCGTCGCGCGCGGCGTCGGGCGTCGCATCGGCGAGCGCGCGGGCCAGTGCGAGCGGCGCCGTCACGTTGCGGGCCAGCGCGTCGGCGAGCGCTGCGCCGTTCACCGTCTGCGCGTCGTCGGTGCCGGCGCACGCGCTCACGAACACCGCACACTTGGGCCGGCCGAGCGCCGCGCCGCAGGCGGCCACCAGCGCGCCCGCGTCGGCTTCCAGGGCCAGATCGGCGTCGAGCACCGCCGCGCGGCGGCCGCGGGCGGCGACTTCGGCGACGAGCGCGTCGCCGGCCGCGCGCGGCGCGCCGGCGCTGCGTTGCAGCGCGACGTCCCAGCCGCGCTGCGCGAAGGCGGTCGCGAGCGCACGACCGAGCGACGCGGCGTCGGCCGCGCTGTCCAGCGCGCCTGCGACGAGCGCGATGCGCGGGGTCGACGTATCGGCTGAAACGGTCATTTACAATGCCGGGATGAACCCGAAAGCTCACGAATCCGCTAGTTTACCTGCTCCCGGCCCTGACGCGCTCGCGCAGTCCGAAATGCTCGCCGCGCAACTGCGCGACGAGATCGCGGCGGCCGGCGGCTGGCTGCCGTTCGACCGCTTCATGGAGCGCGCGCTGTACGCGCCAGGCCTCGGCTATTACAGCGGCGGCGCGCGCAAGTTCGGACGCCGCGCCGACGACGGCAGCGACTTCGTGACGGCCCCCGAGCTGTCGCCGCTGTTCGCGCAGACGCTCGCGAATCCCGTCGCGGACGCGCTCGCGGCGAGCGGCACGCGTCACGTGATGGAGTTCGGCGCGGGCACGGGCAAGCTCGCGGCCGGGCTGCTCGCGGCACTCGATGCGCTCGACGTCGAACTCGACGAATACCTGATCGTCGATCTGTCGGGCGAGTTGCGCGAACGGCAGCGCGACACGATCGCGGCTACCGCGCCGGCGCTCGCCGGCAAGGTGCGCTGGCTCGACGCGCTGCCCGAGCGCTTCGACGGCGTCGTGGTCGGCAACGAGGTGCTCGATGCGATGCCGGTGCGGCTGTTCGCGAAGTCGGGCGGCGCGTGGCTCGAGCGCGGCGTTACGCTGGACGCGCGGCACGCGTTCGTGTTAGGCGACCGGCCCGTCGGCGCTGCCGGCCTGCCGCCGGTGCTCGCGACGCTCGACGTCGACGACGGCTATGTGACCGAGACGCACGAAGCCGCGCTCGCGTTCACGCGCACCGTGTGCACGATGCTCGCGCGCGGCGCGGTGCTGCTGGTCGACTACGGCTTTCCCGCGCACGAGTACTACCATCCGCAGCGCGACCGCGGCACGCTCATGTGCCATTACCGCCACCACGCGCACGACGACGCGTTCCTGTACCCGGGGCTGCAGGACATCACCGCGCACGTCGAATTCACCGGCATCTATAACGCCGGCGTCGGCACCGGCGCCGACCTGCTCGGCTACACGTCGCAGGCGCGCTTCCTGTTGAACGCGGGCATCACCGACGCGCTGGCCGCGATCGATCCGTCCGACATCCACCAGTTCCTGCCGGCCGCGAACGCGGTGCAGAAGCTGATCTCGGAAGCCGAGATGGGCGAGCTGTTCAAGGTGATCGCCTTCTCGCGCGGGATCGACGGCACGCTCGACGCATTCGCGCGCGGCGACCGCTCGCACGCGCTCTGACGGGGCGAGGGCCTGTTTCCATATGGAACGCACATGCGAATGCCCGAAATCGCTCGTAGGGCAAGGAGTGAGGAGCGCCGTTTGGCCGCGCCAAACAAGCGACGAGCGACGCCGCCATACGGGCGATTTCGGGCATTCCCGTGACATGATTTTTTTAATTTGGGGTTGCCACGAGAACGGCCGCTCGCCGCGTTGCGCTCCTTGCGAATACGTCCAGTATTCGCGGCGTCGCGCGCCTCGCGAGCGGCCGTTCTCGTGGCAACGCATGCGCGTTCCATATGGAAACAGGCCCTAGCATGCTGCGCTGGCTGATGGCGTCGTTCTTCGCGGTGATGATCCTGACGCGCTGCTGGCCGTGGCTCGGCAAGCTCGGCGTCGGGCGGATGCCGGGCGACGTCACGCTGACGCTCGGCGGGCGGCGCTACCCGTTCCCGTTCATGTCGACGCTGGTGGTGACGTTGCTGGTGTCGATGGTCGCGCGGCTGCTCTGAGCCGCGCCGCATGCGGCGGCGCGTCGCGGTCCGGCCGCGGCGCGCGCGTGATGGTCCTGCGCATTACAGTTCGCGCATCACAGTTCGATTTCGCCGAGGATCCGGTGCGCGAGCGCCTTCGCTTCGTCGAACGCCTCTTCCTCGCTCGGACTCGTCGTGTGGACGTCGTAGCGCATGTTCTCCGTCTCGTCGCCGTCGTCCCGGGCGAGGATCACGTAGCCCTGGTATTGCCCGTTGGCGGTGTGCTGCGTATGCGCCTTGGCCGTGTAGATGCCTTTCGTGAACGTGTTCGTGTCCATCGTGCCTCTCCCGCAATAGGACACTTCATCGTAGCACTGCGGCGCAGCATGTACAGCGCCGCTAATCGGCGACCGATCAGCGCGCCGCCGCGTGCGACTCCATGCCGTCACCGTTCGAGCAGCGCCACGACCTCGTCGAGCGTCGGCGCGTGCGCGCCCGTATGCCGGCACGCGGCCGCGCCCGCCGCGAGCGCGAACGCGAGATGCTCGCGCCACGGCCGCTGCGGCGCGGCCATCAGGCTGAACAGCAGGCCCCCGATCGACGCGTCGCCCGCGCCCACGGTGTCGACCACCTCGACGCGTGGCGGGCTGGCCTCCAGCACGTCGCCATCCGCGTAAAGGGTCGCCGCCTGCGCGCCGCGCGTGACGAGCACGGCCGCGCGCGGGTTCAGCGCGCGCACCGCGTCGACCGCGTCGGGGCCGTCGCCGCCGAACAGGTGGCGCAGGTCCTCGTCGGACACCTTGATCAGGTCGGCCAGGCCGGCCATCTTCTCCAGCGTCGGCCGGTACGCGGCCGTCATCAGGTTCCGGTAGTTCGGATCGAAGCTGATCTTCACGCCGCGCGCGTGGAGGTCGGCCGCGAGCGCGACGAGTGTGCTGGCGAGCGGTTCGCGCACCAGGCTGATGCAGCCGAAGTGCGCCCATCGCACGTGTTCGGTCCAGCCGGCCGGCAGCCGCGCCGGGTCGAACGCGAGGTCCGCGCTCGCATCGCCGATGAAGAAGTACGCGGGAGGCCGGGTCTCGTGGACGATCGCGAGCAGCGGCGCGCGCGGCACGCGCTGCAGGAAGCGCAGGTCGAGCCCGGCCGCATCGCTGGTGCGCCACAGCACGTCGGAGAAGCAGTCCTCGCCGATCGCGCCCGCGAGCGCGCTCGGCACGCCGAGCCGTGCGACCGCGCGTGCGACGTTCCAGCCGGCGCCGCCCGGCACCGAGGTCCACTGCGCGTCGCCCGCGCGCACCATGTCGGTCAGGATGTCGCCCGCCGACACGAATGCCGGAAACGTGCCGCCGCTCATTGCGTCGGCTCGCTGCGCGCCGCGCGCGCGAGGGTCGCGAGCACGTCGTAGCACGCGCCCATCGTGTGATAGTCGGTCTTGCCGGCCGGGCTCTTCTCGTCGCTGTACTTGCGGTTGTCGCAGGTGAGGATCCGGTACCACGCGCCGTAGCGGTGATCGACGAAATGCGCCCAGCTGTAGCGCCAGATTTCGTCGTACCAGTCCCAGAAACGCTCGCTGCCGGTGCGCGCGCCGAGCATCGCGGCCGCCGCGAAGGTTTCCGCCTGCACCCAGAAATACTTGTTGTGGTCGCAGATCGTGAAGTCGGGGCCGAAGCCGTAGCAGAGGCCGCCGTGATCGGCGTCCCACGCGTGCGTGAGGGCCGCGTCGAACAGCTCGGCCGCGCGCGGCACGAGCCAGTCGAGCGGGCGGTGCCGCTCCAGGATCAGCAGCAGCTTCGCCCATTCGGTCTGGTGCCCGGGCTGGAAGCCCCACGGACGGAAGATGTTCGAGCTGTCTTCCTTGTTGTAGTCCCAGTCGACCGACCAGTCCGCATGGTAGTGCTCCCACACGAGGCCGCCCGACAGCGCGGCCTGGCGCTGCGTGACATGGGTCGCGAGCTTCTCCGCGCGGTCGAGGTAGGTGACGTGGCCGGTCGCCTCGTAGGCCGCGAGCAGCGCCTCCGTCATGTGCATGTTCGCGTTCTGGCCGCGGTACGACGACACGTGCCAGTTCGGCGTCGCATCGTCCGCATAGAGGCCCGCGGCCGCATCCCAGAAGCGGTGTTCGGCGAGCTCGAAGGTCGACGCGATCAGCGCACGGGCTTCGTCGATGCCGGCCATCGTCGCGTGCGCGGCGGCCAGCAGCACGAACGCGAGACCGTAGCAGTGGCGCGTGGCGTCGAGCGTCTCGCGCTTCGCGCCGTCGCGCCAGTCGAGTTCCCAGTCGTAGCCCTGCAGGTCGTCGTCCCAGTGCGCGTCGCGCAGGAAGCGCAGCCCGTGGCGCGCGTACTCGAGATGGCGCGGATCGCCGAAATGCCGGTACGCCATCGCGTAGTTGAAGACGAACCGGCAGCTGCTGACCAGATGCCGCGACGTGCGGTTGTAGACGCTGCCGTCGTCGCGGAAGTAGTGGTAGAAGCCGCCCGTCGGATCGAACGCGTTCGTCGCGTAGAAGCGCAGCGTGTCCTCGATGTGCGACAGCAGGAACGACGGATCGCGGAAGCTCGCGACGAACGGCGCCGCTTGCGCGTGGTTGGCCGGTGTGGCCGTGCGGGATTGGACCGGGGGCATGTTCATGATTCGGTGACCGTGGCGGTATCGAGTGCCGGTGAGCCGGCGGGCTGGCTGCTGGCCCGCACGATCAGCTCGACGGGCAGGGAGATCTCGGTGCGCTCGGGCGCTTCGGCGAGCAGCAGTTCGACGCCGCGGCGGCCGAGCGCTTCCTTGTCGACGGCGAGCGTCGTGAGCGGCGGGTTCGCGTGTGCGGCGGCGGGGATGTCGTCGAAGCCGACGATCGCGATGTCTTCCGGAATCCGCACGCCGCGCGCGATGCACACGCGCTGCGCGGCCAGCGCGGCGGCGTCGTTGTACGCGAACACGGCGTCGGGGCGCGGGCCCGGCGCGTCGAGCAGTTGCTGCATCGCGCGCGCGGCGCCGGTGTCGGGGTCGAGCCCGGCGTCGATCGTCACCTCGTACGCGGGGTCGAACAGCCGCCCGGCCTCGAAGAACGCGCGCCGGTAGCCGATCGCGCGCTGCGCGATGCTGTAGTGCGCGGCGGAGCCGCCGATGAACGCGATCCGCGAGCGGCCGGTGGCGAGCAGGTGGCGCATCGCGAGCGCCGCGCCCGTCGCGTTGTCGATGTTCACCGAGCGCAGGCCGGGCGCCCACAGGTCGATCAGCACGAGCGGGCGGCCGGTCGCAGCGAGCGCCTCGATCGTCTCGGGCTCGATGAAGCCGGCCACCGCGATCGCGTCCGGCGCGTGCGGGCGCATCTGGCGCAGCACGTCGTCGTTCGGGCCGACCGTGAGCAGCGTCGGCACGATGCCGCGCTCGCGGCATGCGTCCTCGACGCCGTGCAGCACGTGCGAGAAGAACGGGCTGGCGGGAAAGCGGTTGTGCTGGCGGTGCAGCAGGAAGGTGAGGCGGCGGATGCGCGGGCGCAACTGGGCCGGGTCGTAACCGAGCCGCTGCGCGATCTCGACGATGCGCGCGCGCGTGGCTTCGGACAGGCCCGGCTGGTTTTTCAGCGCGCGGGAGACGGTGCCGATCGAGACCTCTGCCGCCCGCGCTACGTCGCGAATGGTGGTGCCCATCGTTCGGGATCCGGTTTGTTTAGGGTGACGGCGATTGTATAGTAAAACTCTGCGCCAAATTCGGGCCGGATAACCGGGGAATACCCGGAAATAACGGGTTTTTACGTGCTAATCTGCGAAAACGCCGTTACTAAAAATACTAAACAAAACGCGGAAAAGGCAAGGTAAGCCTCCCATTCAACCCGCCGCCGCGAGCGGCGGCTCCCCGCGCTCGCGCAGCGCCGCGCGGCCCGCATCGAGATCGACGACCGCGAGCCCGCCCGGCTGCTGTTTCGCCCGCCGCTTCGCGAGCGCCGCGACCGACGCGATCTCGTCGCTGCCGTAGCGCATCGCGCCGTGCGCGCCTGCCGGCACGCCGACCGCGCCGATCGCCATCGTCACGAAGCCGAAGAACGCGGGGTTGCCGTGGCGGTCCTCGCCGCGCAGCCCGCCTGCGAGCCGGTCGGCCTGCGTGTAGAAGCGCTGCGCGCCGTCGTTGAAGCGCGCGATCGCGTCGGTCGCCCGCGCGCGCCAGTCGTCGCGCTGGAACAGCACCAGGAAATCGTCGCCGCCGACGTGCCCGAGAAAATCCCGCTGCGGATCGCACACGCCGGCCAGCACCGTCGCCGCGAATTTCAGCACTTCGTCGCCCTGCCAGTAGCCGTACTGATCGTTGAACGGCTTGAACTGGTTCAGGTCGACGTAGCACGCATGGAAGCCGGCGTCGCGCTCCAGCAGGCGGTCGATGTGCGCGCTGATCGGGATGTTGCCGGGCAGGAAGGTCAGCGGATTCGCGTAGCGCGCGGCCTCGATGCGCATCTCGGTCACCGCGCGCACGAGGCTCTCGCCGGTGCCGAGCCCGAGGTAGCGGCCGTGCTCGGTGATCACGAAACCGTCCGCGAGATAGCGCTGGTCGTGGCTTGCGAGCAGCATCGCGAGCTGCTCGACCGACGTCGCGTTGTCGATCATCAGCGGCGCGTCGTTCGCGAACTGCAGGCACGGCTTCTTCCCGAACACCTCGCGATGGTATGGCAGCGTGAAACGGTCGATGAAGCCGCGCCGGTTCACGAGCGCGACCGGCCGCCCGCGTTCGACGAGCGCGACCGCGTGCAGGCCGGGCATCCGGTTGAACAGGTCGAGCACGTCGTTGCTGGTCGCATCGCGCGGCAGCGCCGGCGCGGGCACGAGCATCTTCGCCGCGATCGTGCCGGCCGGCCGCGCGGTGCGCGTCGCGCCGGGGAACACCGCGATGTGCGGGGTGCGGATCGCGTCGCGCGCGGCCGGCGCGACGACCGGCGACGGCCGCGCGTTGGGCCGGCCGAGCAGGAAGCCCTGCACGCAGCAGATGCCCATGTCGCGCACGACGATCAGGTCGCTCGCGTTCTCGATGCCTTCCGCGATCAGCTGCGCGCCGCTCGCGTGCGCGAAGTGCTGCATCGCCCTGACCGCCTCGAACTTGAGCGGGTCGCGCGCGATGTCGTGGATGAAGAAGCGATCGATCTTCACGACATCCGGGTGCAGGCGCAACCACAGGTTCATGCTCGCGTTCGCGGTGCCGTAGTCGTCGAGCGCGAACTGGATGCCGGCGTCGCGCAGCGACGCGACCGCCGGCTCGATGCGCGCGACGTCCGGCATCGCGGTCTGCTCGGTCAGCTCGATCACGATGCGCTCGGCGCCGACGCCCGCCCGACCGAGCAGTTGCCGCGCGCGCTCGCGTTCGCGCACGAGTTGCACGATCGTGCCCGCGCTGAAGTTGAGGAACAGCTTGCCGTCGCAGCCGAGCGCCGCGAACGCGTCGAGGCAGGCGAGCGCGGCCGCCTGCTCGAGCGCGATGGTCGTGCCGTCGCGGGCGGCCTGCGCGAACAGCGCGGCCGGCGGTTCGAGGTCGGTGCCGCGCGGGCCGCGGATCAGGCCTTCGTAGCCGACGACCGTGCCCGAGCCGAGGTCGACGATCGGCTGGAACACGGCGGCGAGCGCACGCTCCGCGATCAGGCGCGTGGTGGGAGCAACGGACGAGTCAGGATGGGGCGCGGGCATGGGGGAGTGCGGCCGAGGCGACGGGACGCCCGACTTTAACGGCAGCGCGCGCGAAGAATTGAATGAAGATTTCGTGACGCGATGCACGTCGATGGTGCAGGCGTCGCGTGGGGGCTGAAAGGGAACGACGCGGGGGCCGAGGCGGGAGCGGAAAAGTGCCTACCCTGGCGCGGCTAGCCATGCCGGGCGCGCAGGTGCCGCGTCAGCGCCTGCCCGCGTTCAGGGTGCCTTGCGTGCGCGCTGTGCCCGCCGCGGCATCCGGGGCCAGCCGCGCCGCCTCCGCGTCAGCGCTTGCCCGCGTTCAGCGTACCCTGCGTGCGCGCCGTGCCGGCCGCGGCATCCTCGCCGTCGCGCTCGCCGCTCATGTCGCGCGCGCCCCAGCGCTGCGCGAGCGCCGCGCACGCCATCAGCTGAATCTGGTGGAACAGCATCAGCGGCAGCACGATCGCGCCGACCGCCTGCGCGGAGAAGATCACCTTCGCCATCGGCACGCCGGCCGCGAGGCTCTTCTTCGACCCGCAGAAGATGATCGTGATCTGGTCAGCGCGGTTGAAGCCGAGCCGCTTGCCGACGATCGTGGTCAGCACCAGCGCGATCACGAGCAGCACGACGTTGACCACCAGCAGGCCGCCGAGCGCGCGCGCCGGAATCTGGTGCCACAGCCCCTGGTTCACGGCCTCGCTGAACGCGACGTAGACGACGAGCAGGATCGAGCCCTGGTCGACGAAGCGCAGCACGCCGCGATTGCGCTCGATCCAGCCGCCGATCACGGGCCGCAGCAGCTGGCCGGCGACGAACGGCACGAGCAGCTGCAGCACGATGCTGCCGACCGTACTCCATGGCGACGCGGCCGCGGCCGACTGCGACGTGATCATCAGCCCGACGAGCGCCGGCGTCACGAAGATGCCGAGCAGGCTCGACGCGGACGCCGCGCACACCGCGGCCGGCACGTTGCCCTTCGCGATCGACGTGAACGCGATCGACGACTGGACCGTCGACGGCAGCGTGCACAGAAAGAGCACGCCGGCATAGAGCGTCGGCGTGACGAGCGGTTGCAGCACGGGTTTCAGCGCGAGGCCGAGCAGCGGGAACAGCGCGAACGTGCTGAGCAGCACGACCGCATGCAGCCGCCAGTGGGTCGCCCCCGCGACGACGGCTTCGCGCGACAGCTTCGCGCCATGCAGGAAGAACAGCAGGCCGACCGCGATGTTGGTCGCCCAGTTGAACGCATGGGCGGCCGGGCCGCGGCACGGCAACAGGCTCGCGAGCACGACGGTGCCGACGAGCGCGAGCGTGAAGTTGTCGGGAAGGAAGCGGGGACGGGCCATCGGGAGCTAGATTCGGAAACGGCGGCGCGCATCGCGCGCGAAGCCGATATTGTCCCGGCTGGTCATTCAATAGACAAATTCATTGTGAGAATCGATTGATGAGTCTCGTGCATGCGGCAGGGCCACCGGCCGGCGCGCGAATGGGCAGAAGAATGTTCTTCCACGATTGGCCGCGGAAGTGAAAAAACCTAGCAGTAACATGGTGTTACACCGATGCCGGCGACCTAACACTTTTTGGCTCGACACCGTTTCGGACCGCTCATAAATTACTGCTGAAAGGCTTGCGTCAGCCGAAAAACACCGGCGGCGAGCGGTAACAGGCAATGAATGATGACGGAACGGGTGAAACTGAAGGTCGGACGATGGGTGGCAGGCGTGCTCGGCACGCTGCTGATGCCGTTCGCGCTCGCGCAACCGCCGCACGGCGGTCATGCGTTCGGCGGCCACGGTTTCGGCGGCGGCGACATGCGCGCGTACGGCCAGTCGGCCGCCAGCGCGCAGGTCTGGCGCCGGGCGTTGCCGCCGGGCGGCGCGCGTGCCGGCGGCGTGAGCGGCTACGGATCCCGCTGGGGCCTGCGGCCGACGCCGTCTTACGGCCATTACGCCGCGCAAAGCCCGTATCGCCCGATCAGCGCCGACTCCCGCCAGATGCCGCGCCCGCCGGGCGGCGGCAACGTGCCGATGCGTGCCGGCTCGATCCGCGCCGACGTCGCGCGCTACAACGAGGAGCGCGGCGGCCGTCCGATGCCGCCCCCGCGCTCGCAGGAAGAACCTGCCGCCCACTCGCCGTATTTCTCCCCGTTCTACCGAAACTGAGCGCACCGCGCGTTCGTTGAGCGCCCCGCGCGCTCGTCCCTCGCCGGCTGTGATGCGAATTCGCCACAGTCGTGCGCAGATTTCCGCTGATTTTCCCCCCGCATTGCGCTATCTTTCGCGCCCGGCACGGGCGCCGTTCCGCGGCCGTCCCGTCGCGTGCCTGCCCCGCGCGGGCCCGCGGTGACGCGTGCGGCCATGTGTCGATTCCGCGAAGTTAATGCCGCCGCTATACCCGCAATAAGTGCGCGCAATTTTGACCGGACAAATGATCCGTAAAGATGGCTGCGCCCCATACGACGCAAGCAATCGGCTCCAAAAAACAACGCTCGCGCCACTTATCGACATTCGACAAAACCTGGAGATCCCATGAAAGCATTCGCTCGCCGTGCGTCGCGCACGTCCGTCAAGCTGATCGCCGCGGCCACCTGCGTGGCGGCCGCCGCACCCGTCCACGCGCAGTCGAGCGTTTCGCTCTACGGCCAGGTGGACGAATGGGTCGGCGCAACCAAGTTCCCGGGCGGCGACCGCGCGTGGAACGTGTCGGGCGGCGGGATGTCGACCTCGTACTGGGGCCTGCACGGTGCGGAGGATCTTGGCAACGGCTACAAGGCGATCTTCACGCTGGAGAGCTTCTTCCGCGCGCAGAACGGCCAGTTCGGACGCTTCCAGGGCGATACGTTCTTCGCGCGCAACGCGTACGTCGGCGTCAGCTCGCCGTACGGCACGGTGACGGCAGGCCGCCTGACGACGCACCTGTTCCTGTCGACGATCCTGTTCAACCCGTTCTACGACTCGTACACCTTCTCGCCGATGGTGTACCACGTGTTCCTCGGCCTCGGCACGTTTCCGACCTATCCGAGCGACCAGGGCGCGGTGGGTGATTCGGGCTGGAACAATGCGCTGTCGTACACGTCGCCTTCGTTCGGTGGCCTGAATTTCGGGGCGATGTACGCGCTCGGCAACACGGCCGGCGACAACCGCTCGAAGAAGTGGAGCGCGCAGTTCAACTACGCGAACGGCCCGTTCGCCGCGACCGCCGTCTACCAATACGTGAACTTCAACAACGGCCCGCAGGACCTGAGCTCGCTCGTGACCGGCATGAAGAGCCAGGGGATCGGGCTGGTCGGCGCGACCTACGACCTGAAGTACGTGAAGCTGTTCGGCCAGTATATGTATACGAAGAACGACCAGGTTGCCGGCAGCTGGCACGTGAATACCGCGCAGGGCGGCGTATCGGTGCCGCTCGGCGTCGGCAACGCGATGGCGTCGTATGCGTACTCGCGCGACGGCGGCGGCCTCGACCAGACGCGCCAGACCTGGGCCGTCGGCTACGACTATCCGCTGTCCAAGCGCACCGACGTTTACGCCGCGTACATGAACGACCACATCAGCGGCCTGTCGAGCGGCAACACGTTCGGCGCAGGCATCCGCGCAAAGTTCTGACGAGACGATGGCGGGCGCGAATCAGCACCGCGCGTGCCGCCCGCCCGTTTCCCGCCCCAAAACGGCGCCGCTTACTGTTGCGCCGTTTTGCCATTGTTGACCTTTTGGTTTCCTTGCCTTTGTTACCCTATCTCGTAATTGCATGATTCCCAGGAATTGCGAGCTAGTTCGATGGATACCCTCGTCAGCATGAATGTGTTTCGCTACGTCGTCGAAGTGGGCAGCTTCGTCGGCGCGGCGGAGCGCATGCAGATGTCGGCCGCGATGGCGAGCAAGCACGTGATGCATCTCGAGCAGCAGCTCGGCGCGCGGCTGCTGCATCGCACGACACGACGCGTCGCGCCGACCGAGGCGGGACGCGAATACTATGAGCGCCTCGTGCAGGCGCTGTCGGAACTCGACGAAGCCGGACAGGCGGTCGGCGCCGCGAGCGTCGTGCCGCAGGGCCGCTTGCGCGTGACGTCGCTGTCCGCGTTCGGATTGCGGCACGTGATGCAGGCCGTCACCGATTATGCGGGCCGGTTCCCGGACGTGGTCGTCGACATGACGCTGTCCGATCGCGTGGTCGACCTGATCGAGGAAGGCTATGACGTCGCGGTGCGCGCGGCGCCGAACGGACTGAAATCCTCGTCGCTGGTCGCGCGGCAGATCGCGACCGCGCACATCCTGCTGGTCGCGTCGCCCGAATATCTCGAGAAGCACGGCACGCCGCAGACGATCGCCGATCTCGCGCACCACAACTACCTGCGCCGCGATTCGAATTCGACGATGCTCGATTCGCTGGTGATCGACGCGGCCGCCGCGTCGCGCGTGAACCTGAACGGCAACCTGATCGTGAACCACCTCGAAGGGTTGCGCGCGGCCGTGCTCGCGGGCGCGGGCATCGCGCTGCTCGGCACCGAGGTGGTCGGCGACGACATCGAATCCGGCCGGCTCGTGCCGGTGCTGCTCGATTCGGTGCCCCCGCACGAGGCGCCGATCTATGCGGTGTATGCGAGCCGCCGCCACGTGTCCGCGAAGGTGCGCTCGTTCGTCGACTTCCTTGCCGCGCGTTTCGAAGGGCAGTCGCTGTGCCCGTCGATCGAATCGCACCTGCGCGTGCTGCCGATCACGCGGATCAAGCGCGCGGGCTGACCGGCGCTGGCCGCCCGCGGGCGGACATGAAAAAAGCGCGAGCCGTTGTGCGGTTCGCGCTTTTTCGTTTCTGGTCCGATGTGATGCGCGGATGCGCGGCGGTGAAGCAACCCGCCGCGTGCGTCAGCGTGCGATGCCGAGCCGGGCCTTCGCGTCGTCGTACTCGCGCTTCATCCGCTCGACGAGCTCGCCGACGCTCGGCAGGTCGTCCATCAGGCCGACGCCCTGGCCGGCACCCCAGATGTCCTTCCACGCCTTCGTCTTGTCGCCGCCGAAATTCATCTTCGTCTTGTCCGATTCCGGCAGCGCGTCCGGATCGAGGCCGGCCTTCTCGATGCTCTCGCGGATGTAGTTGCCGTGCACGCCGGTGAAGAGGTTCGTATAGATGATGTCGGACGATTTCGCGTTGAGGATCGCGTGCTTGTAGTCCTCGACCGCGTGCGCTTCCTGCGTCGCGATGAAGCGCGTGCCCATGTACGCGAAGTCGGCGCCCATCGCCTGCGCGGCGAGGATCGAGCCGCCGTTCGCGATCGAACCGGACAGCACGATCGGGCCGTCGAACATCCTGCGCACTTCGCCGACGAGCGCGAACGGCGACGTCGTGCCCGCATGGCCGCCGGCGCCGGCCGCGACGAGGATCAGCCCGTCGACGCCGGCTTCGAGCGCCTTCTGCGCATGGCGCAGGTTGATCACGTCGTGCAGCACGATGCCGCCGTAGCTGTGCACCGCGTCGACGATCTCGCGCGCCGGCGCGCGCAGGCTCGTGATGAAGATCGGCACCTTGTGCTCGACGCACACGCGCACGTCATGCTCGAGGCGCACATTCGACTGATGGACGATCTGGTTGACCGCGATCGGGCCGATCACAGCGTCCGGGTGCTTCGCCTTGTGGCCGGCGAGCTCGGACTGGATCTGCGTGAGCCACTCGTCGAGCAGTTCGGCCGGACGGGCGTTGAGCGCGGGGAAGGATCCGACGATACCCGCCTTGCATTGCGCGAGCACGAGTTCGGGGTAGCTGACGATGAACATCGGCGACGCGATGACGGGCAGCGTCAGGTTCTGCAGGACGGCGGGCAATGCCATGTGATGTCTCCAGTCTCGAGGGGCGGCCGGGGCCGGCGCGATCGCGCCGGCTTCGGCATGCATGCTTGGCGGTCGAACGGTGCTTCGAGTGTAGCGGCGTAGCGCTGCGCCCATATTAATACGAACGGTCGTGCGATTCTACGCGAGCTTAGCAAACGGCGCGGCGTGGCGACAATCGAGTGAGTGTTCTCTTTCTACGCATTCGGGCGGCTGCCGCGCGCAGCAGCCGGCTGCGCGCTCCTACAATACCCGCCATAACAAACCGACGAGAAACAAACCATGTCGTTTGACGCGTTTGCATCGTTTCGCGTGACGATGCAGGACACCGACATCTTCGGTGTCAAAGGAGGCGCGGGGCCGCCGCTTCTGCTGCTGCACGGCCATCCGCAGACCCACATGATCTGGCATCGCGTCGCCGCGACGCTGGCGAATCACTTCACGGTGATCGCGACCGACCTGCGCGGCTACGGCGCGTCGGGCAGGCCGCCGAGCGACGCGCGGCATGCGCCGTATTCGAAACGCGCGATGGCGGCCGACCAGGTCGCCGTGATGCGGCATTTCGGCTTCGAGCAATTTCACGTGTGCGCGCACGATCGCGGCGCGCGCGTCGCGCACCGGCTCGCGCTCGATCATCCGGCGGCCGTCGAACGGATGATGCTGCTCGACATCGCGCCGACGCTCGCGATGTACGAGAAAACGGACCGTGCGTTCGCGACCGCGTATTTCCACTGGTTCTTCCTGATCCAGCCGGCGCCGCTGCCCGAAACGCTGATCGAAGGCCGCACCGATGCGTATATCGAGCGCGTGATGGGCAACCGTTCGGCCGGGCTCGCGCCGTTCGCGCCGGAGGCGCTCGCCGCGTATCGCGCCGCGCTCGCGCAGCCGGGCGCCGTGCATGCGATGTGCGAGGACTACCGCGCGTCGGCGACGATCGATCTCGAACACGACCGCGCGGATCTCGAGCGCGGCAACAAGGTCGCGTGCCCGCTGCGCGTGCTGTGGGGCGAGCGCGGGATCGTCGGCCGCTGCTTCGATCCGCTCGACGAATGGCGGCGCGTCGCGCGCGACGTCAGCGGCCGCGCGCTCGCTTGCGGGCACTACATTCCGGAAGAGGCGCCTGTCGCGCTGGTCGACGAGCTGCTCGCGTTCTTCGACGCGCGCGACGCGGCGGCGTGAGCGGCGCCGGCCGCGGCGGCAAGCGCCGACGGTCAGCGGCGCGCGGCGTCGTCTTCGACGAGCGGCGGCAGGCGGCGCGGCACGGGCGTCGATTTCACGATCGCCGTGCTCGTTTCCGCGCGCTCCGTCACCTTCGACAGGATGTCGTCGAGGTGCCCGATCGTGCGCAGGTAGAGCCGGCAGATGAAGCAGTCCTCGCCGGTCACCTTGTCGCATTCGACGAATTCGGGAATCCGCCGCAACACCTCCTCGACCAGATGCAGCTGCCCCGGCAGCGGCTTCACGCGGACGATCGCCTGCAGCGTGTAGCCGAGCGCGCGCGGGTCGAGCTCGACGGTGAAGCCCGCGATCACGCCCTGCGCTTCGAGCCGCCGCACGCGGTCGGCGGTCGCGGGCGCCGACAGCCCGATCTGCCGCGCCAGTTCGCTGGTGGCGATGCGCGCATCCTCGGCAAGCGCCGCGAGGATCGCGCGGTCGGTCGCATCCAGTGACGCGACGGCGGGTGGGGAAAGGCGTTTCGACATGATCGCTTTGCTTTCGAAGGTGAATCGGTGGTTTCGCTTCAGTTTAGTCGTGGATGCGCGGAAAGCAAGTTCCTAGAATCGAAGTCATCTTCTCTCGTCGAATGGAGTCCCTGATGGCCTCGAACGAAACCCGCCGCGGCGCCGCCGAGATGGTCGTCGCGATGATGATGTCCGGCACGATCGGCTGGCTCGTGATGTCGTCGCAGCAACCGCTCACCAACGTCGTGTTCTTCCGCTGCCTGTTCGGCGCCGCGACGCTCGCGATCGTCTGCGCGGCGCTCGGCTTCCTGCGCCGCGCGCTGTTCTCGCCGCGCATGCTCGCGCTCGCAACGCTCGGCAGCGTCGCCATCGTCGCGAACTGGCTGCTGCTGTTCGCCGCGTATTCACGCGCGTCGATCTCGATGGCGACCGCCGTCTACAACACGCAGCCGTTCATGCTCGTCGCGCTCGGCGCGATCGTGTTCCGCGAACGGATCAGCGCATCGACGATCACGTGGCTCGCGCTCGCCTTCGTCGGGCTCGTGTGCGTGGTGCGGGTCGAGCCGGCAGTGCTCGCGGTACCCGGCGAATATCTCGAAGGCGTCGCGCTGTCGCTCGGCGCGGCGTTCCTGTACGCGGTGTCGTCGATCGTCACGAAGCACCTGAAGGGCACGCCGCCGCATCTGCTCGCGCTGCTGCAGGCCGGCCTCGGCATCGTGCTGCTCGCGCCGTTCGCCCACTTCGGCACGTTGCCCGCGACGCCCGCGCAGTGGCTCGATCTCGTCGTGCTCGGCGTCGTGAACACCGGCGTGATGTATGTGCTGCTGTACGGCGCGATCCAGAAGCTGCCGGTCGCGATGACGGGCGCGCTGTCGTTCGTCTATCCGGTCGTCGCGATCATCGTCGATCGCGTCGCGTTCGGGCAGACGCTCGCGTGGACGCAGGTGCTCGGCGCGCTGCTGATCCTGCTCGCGGCGGCCGGTGTGAACCTCGGCTGGCGCATCGTGCCCGCGCGTCGCGCGAGCGTCGGCAACTGAAACGTTCGAGCGATTCGGGGGGCGATTCTGCGGGCTGTTTCGGCTCGCTGACGGGGCCGTTTGCCGCGCCTGTGGGCGCCGCGTCCGGGAACGCCGATTGCCCGCGAACAAGGCCGTAGGAAGTTGTAGGGAAACACCCGATGCGACGCCGCAGCGTCGCTCGTATGATGCGGCTGTGACGTTGATCACGTTCACAGGATTCCGATCTCATGCCGTTCGCCAGACAGGCCGAACGGCATTTTTTTATGCGCCGCTCCGGGCGAGCAAGCGCCGCCGCGCATCGAGCCGCGCGAGCAGCGCGCGCCTCGCGTCGTCGTCCGACGCGCGCCATCCCTTGATCTCGTCGCGCGTGCGCAGGCAGCCCGCGCACCAGTCGGTACGCGGGTCGATCCTGCAGACGTCGGTGCACGGCGACGCGACCGTGCCGACCACCACCGGCACGTCGCTCATGCGTCGTTCCTCAACGCGACGTCGGCGACCGGTGCGCCGGTCAACGAGACGAGCTCCTGCGGCGACAGGTTGAACACAGCATGCGGATGGCCGGCGGCCGCCCACAGGCTGTCGAGCGCGAGCAGGTCGGCGTCGATCAGCGTGACCGGTTCGACGAGATGGCCGATCGGGCACACGCCGCCGATCGCGTAGCCGGTGTGGTCGCGCACGAACTTCGCATCGGCACGGCCGACCGGGCCGACCTGGGCGGCGACCTTCTTCTCGTCGACGCGGTTCACGCCGCTCGCGACGACGAGCACCGGCAGCCCGTCCGATTCGCGCCGAAACAGGATCGACTTCGCGATCTGCGCGACCGAGCAGCCGAGCCCGGCCGCGGCCTCGGCGGAGGTCTTGCCGGTTTCGGCGAGCATCACGATGCCTTTCGAGTGCCCGCGCTCGCGCAGCAGCAGCGCGACGCGTCGCGCGGAATCGGGGAGGGAGTCAAATGAAGTGGGTGTCGTCATGGAGAATCCGTGAGTGTCGGGGTCAGACGCAGCTCGGCGCGTCGGTCGCACTCTGCGCCTTCGCGAGCAGCGCGCGGCCGGCGCGCGACACGTTCGCGCGGCCGATCGCGTTCGAGATGAAGTCGCCGGCGGCGACCACCTGCGCGAGGTCGATGCCGGTGTCGATGCCGAGGCCCTGCATCAGGTACAGCACGTCCTCGGTCGCGACGTTGCCGGTCGCGCCCTTCGCGTACGGACAGCCGCCGAGGCCGGCAACCGATGCGTGGAAGATCTCGATCCCTTCGAACAGCGCCGCGTAGATGTTCGCGAGCGCCTGGCCGTAGGTGTCGTGGAAATGGCCCGACAGCCGTTCGCGCGGAAACACGCGCGTGACGGCCGACAGCACTTCGCGCGTGCGCTTCGGCGTGCCGACGCCGATCGTGTCGGCGATGTCGATCTCGTCGCAGCCGAGCGCGGCGAAGCGTTCGACGACGTCGACGACCGACGCGACCGGCACCTCGCCCTGGTACGGGCAGCCGAGCGTGCACGACACGCTGCCGCGCAACCGCACGCCGGCATCCTTCGCGGCCTTCGCGACCGGCTCGAAGCGCGCGATGCTTTCCGCGATGCTGCAGTTGATGTTCCGCTGCGAGAACGCCTCGCTCGCCGCGCCGAAGATCACCACTTCGTCCGCGCGTGCGGCGAGCGCGTTCTCGAAGCCCTTCAGGTTCGGCGTGAGCACCGAATACACGGTGCCCGCGCGGCGCTCGATGCCGGCCATCACGTCGGCGCCGTCGGCCATCTGCGGCACCCATTTCGGCGACACGAACGACGCGGCCTCGATGTTGCGGAAACCGGCGCGCGACAGCCGGTCGACGAGCGCGATCTTCACGTCGGTCGGCACGAAGGTCTTTTCGTTCTGCAGCCCGTCGCGCGGGCCGACTTCGACGATCTTGACGGCGGTGGGGAACGTCATGGTTGTCTCCAGTTTGTGTAGGCGGAATTCAGTAGCCGCGCGCGTAGTCGACGACGCCGCCGACCCGCTCGCCGCGCTCGAGCGCGCGGATCTTGCCCGCGATCTGCTCGACGGCTTCGTCGCGCAGCGTCTCGGCCGAACAGTGCGGCGTGATCGTGATGCGCGGCGCGTGCCAGAACGGATGATCGGCCGGCAGCGGCTCGTGCTGGAACACGTCGAGCGTCGCCGCGGCGAGCTGGCCACTTGCGAGCGCGTCGAGCAGGTCGGCTTCGACGAGATGCGCGCCGCGTGCGACGTTCACCAGGTACGCACCGGGCGCGAGCCGGGCGAAGGTGCGCGCCGACAGGATCCCGTCGGTATCGCGCGTGCTCGGCAACAGGTTCACGAGTACCTTCGCGCCGTCGATGCACGCGTCGAATGCGTCGTCGCCCGCGAAGGTGTCGATACCGTCGAGCTGCTTCGGGCTGCGGCTGTAGCCGCGCACCGGCAGGCCGAGCGCGGCGAGCGCCTGCGCGACCTGCGCACCGAGCACGCCGAGGCCGAGCACCGCGACGGTGAAGTGCGCGCGCGGATGCGGTTCGAGCACCTGCCAGCGGTGCTCGCGCTGCAGCGCCTCGTATTCGTCGAAGCGGCGCAGGTAGCGCAGCACCGCGTGCGTCACGTATTCGATCATCTGCTGCGCCATGCCCGAATCCTCGAGGCGCACCAGCGGCACGTCGCGCGGCAGCGTGCCGGGATGCGCGCGCTCGAGCGCGAGCAGCGCGTCGACGCCCGCGCCGAGATTGAAGATCGCGCGCAGGCCGTCGCGCGGCGCGAACAGCTCGCGCGGCGCGCGCCACACGAGCGCGTAGTCGGCGGCGGCCGTGTCGCCCGGCTGCCATGCGCGCAGCTTCGCGTCGGGCAGCGCCTGCGCGATCGCGTCGCGCCATGCGTCGGCTTCCTGGTGCGGCGAGTAGAACAGGATCTTCATGCGCTTACTTCGCGAACAGCTGGCCGATGTCGGCGAACGCCTTGAATTCGAGCGCGTTGCCGCACGGATCGAGGAAGAACATCGTCGCCTGCTCGCCGACCTCGCCCTTGAAGCGGATGTGCGGCTCGATCACGAAGCGCGTGTGCGCGGCCTTCAGTTTATCGGCGAGCGCATGCCATTCGTCCATCGACAGCACGACGCCGAAATGGCGCACGGGCACGTTGTCGCCGTCGACCGGATTCACCGCGCTCGCGCCGGTTTCGTCCGGCGCCAGATGCGCGACGAGCTGGTGGCCGAAAAAGTCGAAGTCGACCCAGTGATCCGAGCTGCGGCCCTCGGGGCAGCCGAGCAGGCCGCCGTAGAACGCGCGCGCGTCGGCGAGGCTCGATACGGGAAAGGCGAGATGGAACGGGCGCAGCGCGCCGGCGGGCGTAGCGGACATCGGGCGTCTCCTGTCGATCGGCACCGGCGCGGTGGCGCGCGGGTTTCGATCCGATGCATGGCAAGCGGGAAGCCCACATTCTACGGTTTCGCGGCGGGTTGCGCCGCCGAGGGGCCGCCGGTGCGCGCGGCGCGGCTCGCGCGGGTGGCCGACGGCGGCCTCGTTGGGCGCGCATCGTCGGTAGCCATCCGCGGCGGCCGTCGCCGGGTGCCCATCGCCGGTGGCCGTCCCCGGTGCCCGTCGCGCGCAGAAGCAAAGCACAAAATATTGGTTCGGCCGTCGCGCGCGGCGCGCCACAATCGAACCTCGTCTCCAAGCAAAGCAAGCGAGGGCAATCATGCGCGCATGCAGCAAATCGGCGTGGCCGCCGCGGCTCGTGACCGTTCCGGGCCTGCACGGCAGCGAAGGCGCCCACTGGCAGACCTGGCTGGAGCGGCAGTTCCCGCGTTCGCTGCGGGTCGAACAGGCCGACTGGGACGCTCCGGATCTCGCCCGCTGGGCGCAGTCGGTGCGCGCGCTGCTCGAGCGCGAGCGCGGCCCGTTCGTGCTGGCCGCGCACAGCTTCGGCTGCCTCGCGGCCGCGCATGCGCTCGCGCA
This sequence comes from Burkholderia sp. KBS0801, assembly GCF_005937855.2. Taxonomy (NCBI): domain Bacteria; kingdom Pseudomonadati; phylum Pseudomonadota; class Betaproteobacteria; order Burkholderiales; family Burkholderiaceae; genus Burkholderia; species Burkholderia sp. KBS0801. The sequence goes on along the minus strand of NZ_CP042177.1, from coordinate 3,276,840 downwards.
ATGGCCGCAGGCGGCCGACGTCGCGGGCGTGCTGCTCGTCGCACCGGCCAGTCCGAGGAAATTCACGTTCGCCGGGTCGTTCGACGCGCGCCGGCTCGCGGTGCCGTCGATCGTGATCGGCAGCGAGACAGATCCATGGATGCCGCTCGCCGATGCGCGCACGCTCGCGCAGCGGCTCGGCAGCGCATTCGTGAACCTCGGCGACGCGGGGCACATCAACACGGCAGCGGGCTTCGGGCCGTGGCCGCGCGCGAAATATTTCGTCGACACGCTGGTGCATTGCGCGGCGCCGCTGCGCTTTCGCGATGCGGACGACGGCTTCGACGCCGCGCTCGTCGACCGCGCGCTCGCGCACGCGATCTGACACTCACCGGCACGCGCTGCGCAGCGGCCGCCGCGCAGCGTCGTCGCGCCGCTACGACGCGGCGACGGGCGCCACCGCGGCCGGATCCGAGTAGCTCGACCGGCCGTTCTCGACGTGGCCCGCGAAGCGGCGCGAGAACGTGCCGTTCGCGCCATCGCTCACCGTAACGTCATACCAGTGGTGGCTCGATGCGAGCGCCCACTGCTCGACGCGTTCGTCGCCGCCGTGCAGCGTCACCTGACGCGCGGGCGCGCCGTATGCGTTGTCGGCCAGCGTCAGCGTGACGTGGCCCGCGCCATGGTTGCGCAGCTTCAGGTACAGGTTGCCGTTCGCGATGTCGTAGCCGGCCTTCACCTCCGGCTGCGCGTGGTTGCGGCGGCGCGCGGTCGCGGCCGACACGTTGCCCGCGAACATCCGGACGAAGCCGTTCGGCCCGTACACCGAGAACGCATACACGCCGTTCGTCTCCGTCAGGTCGAAGTCCGCGTGCAGCACGCGGCGCGCGCCGACCGTGTAGCGCCACGGACCGTCGGTGCGGTTCGTCGCGTACACCTGGAAGTGCGCGCCCTGGTTGCCGCGGTTCGCGAACTCGATGCGCAGCGTGTTGCCGCCATAGATGCTCGCGTTCACATGCAGTTCGTAAGGCAGCGCGCGTGCGGGCCGCACGCCGGGTTCCTGCGGGACGATCGGCGACGGCGTCGCGGGCACGGTGGGCGCGGGTTGCGACGTGCATTGCTGGTCGGCGATCGAGCGGTACTGGCTCGTATCGGGCAGCGACGGAAACGATGCATCCGACGAGCGGAAGTCGAACGCGGCGGTGAGGTCGCCGCAGACGGTGCGGCGCCACGGCGTGATGTTCGGCTCGTCGATGCCGAAGCGCTCGCCGATGAAGCGGATCACCGACGTGTGGTCGAACACCTGGGAGCACACGAAGCCGCCTTTCGACCACGGCGACACGACCGTCATCGGCACGCGCGGCCCGAGGCCGTACGGCAGCCCGTCGGCGGTGTAGCTGCCGCCGCGGCCCGGGTTCACGACGGTATGCAGCTCGCCGTCGGTCGTCACGGTCGACGCGCCCTGCGCGGCGGAGGTGGGCGGCTGCGGCGGCACGACATGGTCGAAGAAGCCGTCGTTCTCGTCGTACATGATGAACAGCACGGTCTTCGCCCACACGTCCGGATTCGACGTCAGCGCGTCGAGGATCTGCGACGTGTAGTTCGCGCCGTACGCCGGCGTGTATTTCGGATGCTCGGAGAACGCGGCGGGCGGCAGCAGCCACGACACCTGCGGCAGCCGGTCATTGATCACGTCGTCCTTCAGGTTGTCGAGCGTGCGCACCGTCTGCGCGCGCTGGTACAGCGACGAGCCCGGCTTCGCGTTGATGAAGTTCGTGAAGTTCTGCAGGATGTTCGTGCCGTAGTTGCCGTTGTACGGGTCGGCCCAGGTGAGCCCCTGCTGGTAGATCTGCCACGACACGCCGTGCGCTTCGAGCCGTTCGGGGAAGGTCGTCCACGACAGCAACTGGTACGCGGGCGGCAGGTCGCCGTCGACGTAGTCGGCGTTGTCGAGCAGCGGGCCGCCGAACTTGCCGGTCGGATCGACCGTCCCCGTCATCAGGTACGCGCGGTTCGGGTGCGTCGGCCCCGGCAGCGAGCAGAAGTAGTGGTCACACACGGTGAACGCATCGGCGAGCGCATAGTGGAACGGGATGTCCTCGCGCACGTGATAGCCCATCGTCATGTCGGTCTTGTTCGCGGGCCACTGGTCGTAGCGGCCGCCGTCGATCGCCGCGTGAGTCTTCGCCCACGAATGGTCGAGCGCGCCGAGGCACTGCGCGCTGGTCGTCTTCGTGTCGAGCCGAAACGGCAGCACCGGTTTCGTCGGGTCTTCCTTCGACGGCTGGTACCACACCGGCTTGCCGTTCGGCAGCGGGATCGGGAAGCGGTCGTTGTAGCCGCGCACGCCGCGCAGGTGTCCGAAGTAATGGTCGAACGAGCGGTTCTCCTGCATGAACACGACGATGTGCTGCACATCGCGGATCGTGCCGGTGCCGCGCGCGGCCGGAATCGCGAGCGCGCGGCGGATCGATTCAGGAAACGCGTTGAGCGCGACGGCGGCGCCCGCCGATTGTGCGACGGTATGCAGGAAACGGCGGCGGCTGGATGACGTCATGTTGTTTCACCTCGGTTCTGCGATCGGGGACAGGAACGGCGGGATCAGTGCGACGACGACGCGGCGACGCTGGATGCGCCCGCGTTCGTCGCGGGCTTGGCGTCGTCGTCATCGTCGGGCGGGTAGTGGACGACGGGCGGCGCGAGCGGTGCGGCTTCCGACGCTGCGGCGCTCGCGCCTGCACCGCTGTTGAATGCGCTCGCGGAGCCGGACGATGCGCCGGCCGGTGGCGAGCCGTCGGCCGTGTGCGCGTCGTGCGGCGCGTCGTCGCTGCAGGCGGCGACGAAGGTGGCGGCACACAGAACGACGACGAGGGCAACGCGACGCATGACTTCTCTCCTGGCAGGCGGATCGGGAAACGATTTCCAGTATGCCGATGCGATGCGACGATTCGGTGAATCGTTTGCAACCGGGGCGTGATCGCGAAAGGCTTTCGCGAAGCTGACCGGATGCTTTCGCGAAGCATCGCATGCACGCATGGTGGAATTTTCCAGCGGACGCGGCGGCCGCGCGTATTTACACGCGTGTGCAATGCGACGACGGATTCATTGCAATGCCTGCCGTGTGCGCGGCGCGCCGAATGCGATCGGCAATCGGCGGTCGATGCGCCGCGAATCACGCCGAAAAGCGGGCGTTTTTGCCGCTTTGCCAGCGCACGATCAGCTACGCGCCAGCGTCGTGCCATGCATGCGTCAAGAAAGGCGGCGCGGCCAGTTTGCCGCGCGTTCGCGCCGCGTATCGATGCCGGCGCCGCGCGTTGGGGCGCTACCCGCACATACCCGCGGCACCGGAATTGCTAACTGCGCCGATGCGCGTGCCGTCGCGCGCGGCCATCCGCGCACGGGCGGCACATCTGCATCCATTCACCCCATGGAGCGAGCAGAAGTCATGTCCAGCGATCGATCCGATTCCCCGTCCGCCGAACCGGCGCGCGATGCCGGCGCGCCGACACCCGCGCCCGGCCATGCAGCGGCGCTGCCGTTGCCGCACGATACGCCGTCGAGTGCCGCACGGCGCCGCTTTTTGCAATCCGCAGCCGCGGCCGCGACGGTCAGCGCCGCATCGCACGTTCATCCGCAGCCCGCACACGCTGCGTCCGGCCCGGCTGCCTCGCACCGCGATCCGGTCCCGGCACAACCGGTGCATCTTGACATCAACGGGCGTGCATACACGCTGCAACTCGAACCACGCGTCACGCTGCTCGACGCGCTGCGCGAATATGCGGGCCTGACGGGCACGAAGAAGGGCTGCGACCGCGGGCAGTGCGGCGCCTGCACGGTGCTCGTGGAAGGGCGGCGCATCAACGCGTGCCTGACGCTCGCGGTGATGCACGAAGGCGAGCGGATCACGACCGTCGAGGGCCTCGCGCGCGGCGGCGTGTTGAGCCCCGTGCAGCGTGCGTTCGTCGAACACGATGCGTTCCAGTGCGGCTACTGCACGTCCGGCCAGCTCTGCTCCGCGACCGCGCTGCTCGACGAGTTCTCGTCCGGGGCCGCGAGCGCCGTTACCGACGATGTACGGCGGCATCCAGCGCAACTGTCGGACGACGAAATCCGCGAACGCATGAGCGGCAACCTGTGCCGCTGCGGTGCGTATCAGAACATCGTCGCCGCCGTGCGCGCCGCGCACGCGGCGCGCGGCTAGCCGACGGAGGGCACCGCAATGGAAGCGATTTCCTACGAACGCGCCACCGACGTCGCCGCTGCCGTGCGGGCGGCGCAGCGGCCGGGCGCGGCGTTCATCGGCGGCGGCACGAACCTGCTCGACCTGATGAAGGGCGGCGTCGTACGGCCCGTCGCGCTCATCGACATCACGCGCATCGCCGGCCTCGACTCGGTCGATGCGCTGCCCGGCGGCGGGCTGCGCATCGGTGCGCTCGTGCGCAACAGCGACGCGGCCGACCATCCGCGCATTCGCACCGACTATCCGCTGCTGTCGCAAGCGCTGCTCGCCGGCGCGTCCGCGCAATTGCGCAACATGGCGACCGTGGGCGGCAACCTGATGCAGCGCACGCGCTGTCCGTATTTCTACGATACTGCGTTCGTGCAATGCAACAAGCGCGCGCCGGGCAGCGGCTGCGCGGCGATCGGCGGCCACAACCGGATGCACGCGATACTCGGCGCGAGCGCGCAGTGCGTGGCGGTGAACCCGTCGGACATGAGCGTCGCGCTCGCGGCGCTCGACGCCGTCGTGCAGGTGAGCGGCTCGCACGGCGCGCGGCAGATTCCGTTCGCGTCGTTTCACCGGCTGCCCGGCGATCGGCCCGATCTCGACACGACGCTCGAGCCCGGCGAACTGATCACCGCGGTCGACCTGCCGCCGCCGCGCTTCGCCGACCATGCGCACTATCTGAAGGTGCGCGACCGCGCGAGCTACGCGTTCGCGCTGGTGGCCGTGGCCGCCGCGCTGCGGATGGACGGCCCGCGCATCGCGGAGGCGCGGATCGCGCTCGGCGGCGTCGCGCACAAGCCGCTGCGCGCGACGGCCGCGGAACGGCATCTCGTGGGTCGCGCGCCGACCGAAGCCGCGCTGCGCGAGGCGGCCGCGCTCGAGCTGCGCGATGCGCGTCCGCTCCAGGGTAATGGATTCAAGGTCGCGCTCGCGCAGCGCGCGATCGTGCGCGCGGTGACCCTCGCCGCCGGCGCGACGGGAGGTGCCGCATGAACACGTTGACGGGACAGCCGCTCGACCGCGTCGACGGCGAACTCAAGGTGACGGGCGGCGCGCGTTACGCGGCCGAGTTTGCCGATGCGCGGCTCGCGCATGCGGTGCTCGTGACCAGCACGATTCCATCGGGACGCATCGAGTCGATCGACACGGCGCGCGCCCGCGCGATGCCGGGCGTGCTGCTCGTGATGACGCACGAGAACGCGATGCGGCTGCCGAACGGCGGCCGCCCGCCGCTGTCGCCTCCCGCCGGGCGCCGGCTCACGCTGCTGCAGGACGACGCGGTGCGCTACAGCAACGAGCCCGTCGCGGTCGTCGTCGCCGACACGCTCGAGCACGCGACCGATGCCGCGAATGCGGTGCGGGTGCGCTATCGCGCGAGCGGCGCCGCGCTCGATTTCGCACGCGAGAAGGGCGCCGCGCGCGTGCCGCCGAAGCAGCAGGGGCGCGCGATGGACACGCAGCGCGGCGACGTCGACGCGGGCCTGCGCGAAGGCGCGGTACGCATCGACGCGACCTACACGACGCCGATGCAGCATCACAACCCGATCGAGCCGCACGCGACGATGGCGCACTGGGACGGGCCGACGCTCACGCTGCACGATGCGACGCAGGGCGTGTCGGGCGCGAGCACCGCGGTGGCCGCGGTCTTCGGCATCGCACCGGAACAGGTCCGCGTGATTTCACCGTTCCTCGGCGGCGGCTTCGGCTGCAAGGGATCGTCGTGGTCGCACGTGTCGCTGTGCGCGATGGCCGCGAAGCAGGTCGGTCGCCCGGTCCGGCTCGCGCTGACGCGGCCGCAGATGTTCGGCCCGGTCGGCGGCCGGCCGTTCACCGAACAGCGCATCGTGCTGGCCGCCCGCCACGACGGCACGCTGACCGCGATGCGCCACGACTCGATCGTCACCACGTCGACCTTCGAGGACTGGACGGAGATGTGCGGGATGCCGACGCGCATCATGTATGCGGTGCCGAACCAGGCGACCACGCACCGGATCGTGGCGCTGAACGTCGGCACGCCGACGTTCATGCGCGCGCCCGGCGAGACGCCCGGCTCGTTCGCACTCGAGTCGGCGATGGACGAGCTCGCGTGGCGGCTCGGGATGGATCCGGTCGCGCTGCGGCTCGCGAATTATGCCGAGGTCGATCCGCAGGACGGCAAGCCGTGGTCGAGCAACAAGCTGCGCGAGTGCTACCGCGTCGGCGCGCAGCGCTTCGGCTGGTCGCGTCGCACCGGCGCGCCGCGCACGATGCGCGACGGCGACACGCTGATCGGCCTCGGGATGGCGGCCGCCACGTATCCGGCGAACCGCAGCGAGGCGGCCGCGCGTGCGCGCATCCTGCCGGACGGCACGGCCGAAGTGGCGTCGGGCACGCAGGACATCGGTACCGGCACCTACACGGTGATGACGCAGGTCGCCGCCGACGCGCTCGGCTTCGCGCCGCAACACGTGCGTTTCGTGCTCGGCGATTCGAGCCTGCCGCGTGCCCCGGTGTCGGGCGGCTCGCAATCGGCGGCGAGCGTCGCGCCGGCCGTGCGCGAGGCCGCCCTGCAGGCGCGCGCGAAGCTGATCGCGCTGGCGATCGCCGATCCGGGCTCGCCGCTGCACGGCGCGGCGGCCGACGACGTGACGGTCGACGACGGCTGGCTCGTGCATCGCGGCGACCCGTCGCGGCGCGATCCGGCCGCGGCGGTGATCGCGCGGGCGGGCGGCCGTCCGATCGACGCGCAGGCGACGACGAAGCCGGGCGACGAGAAGTCGCGCTACGCATCCCACTCGTTCGGCGCGGTGTTCGCGGAAGTGCACGTCGACGCCGAACTCGGCACGATCCGCGTGCCGCGCATCGTCGGCGTGTACAGCGTCGGCCGCGTGCTCAATGCGAAGACCGCGCGCAGCCAGCTGCTCGGCGGGATGGTGTGGGGGCTGGGCACCGCGCTCGAGGAAGGTTCGCATCTCGACGTGCGGCACGGCCGCTTCACGAATGCGAACCTCGCCGAATATCACGTGCCGGTGAATGCGGATATCGGCGAGTTCGACGTGACCTTCGTCGACGAGAGCGACACGCACTTCAATCCGCTCGGCATCCGCGGTATCGGCGAGATCGGGATCACCGGCGTGCCGGCCGCGATTGCCAACGCCGTCTATCACGCGACCGGCGTGCGCGTGCGCGATCTGCCGATCACGCTCGACAAGGTGACGATGCCGGCGCGGGCCTGAGCGCGTCAGCGGCGCGGCGTCCTGCGCCGCACTTCGCTGCGCAGCCAGTCGAGCCACGTGCGGATCGCCGCTTCGTGCGGATGGCCGGGGCGCCACACCACGTAGTGCGCATACACGTCGGTCACGCGCACCGCCGACACGCGCACGAGCGTGCCGGCCGCGAGTTCGGGTTCGATCAGCGAGCGGCGCGCGAGCGCGACGCCGCGTCCTTTCAGCGCCGCGTCGATCAACGCGTTCGCATCGGTGAAGCGCGGCGCGCGTGCGGATTCGACGAGGTCGAGGCGCGCGGCCTGGAACCACGGCTCCCACGGCTGCGCGGGGTGGCGCAGCAGGGTCGCGCGCACGAGATCGGCCGGCGTGCGCGGCGCGATGCCGTCGCGATTGCGGTACGCGGGGCTCGCGACCGGAAAGACCGTCTCGTTCATCAGCTTCTCGGCGACGACACCCGGCCAGGTGCCGGGCCCGTAGCGCAGCGCGACGTCGATGCGGTCGCGCTTGCGCAGCGGCGCGAGCGCCGCGTCCGGATGCAGCGCGATCGCGATGTGCGGATGCGCGGCCGCGAAGCGCGGCAGGCGCGGCGCGAGCCAGCGCTCCGCGACGCTCGGCAGCACGCTCACGTTCAACGTGACGTCGCAGGTGCGCGGGCGGTCGCGCACGGCGAGCGCCGGCTCGAACGCGCGTTCGAGCACGCTCAGGCCCTGGCGCACCTGCAGCACGAGCGCATGCGCGGCATGCGTCGGCGTGGCGCCGTTGCGCTCGCGCGTGAACAGCGGATGACCGAGCTGCGCCTCGAGCGTGCGGATGTGCTGGCTGACCGCGCCCTGCGTGAGCGCGAGTTCGTCGGCCGCGCGCGTGAAGCTCTGCTGCCGCACGGCGGCTTCGAACGCACGCAGCGTCTGCAGCGGGGGAAGGTGGATGCGTCGCATCACGCATTAGTAGCACTAATGCCCGAGCACGACAATTCATCGTTTGTGGCGGCCGGCCGCGCGCACCTACACTCGGTTCCGTCTTTCAACGGGCCCGCCGGGCAACGCCATCCATGAACGCATATCGTCTCTATCTTTCGCCGGGCGCGTGTTCGCTCGCCGCCCACATCGCGCTCGAGGAAACCGGCGCGCCGTTCGACGTCGAGATCGTGTCCGTGCGCGAGCGGCAGAATCTCGACGCGCGCTATCTCGCGATCAACCCGAAGGCGCGCGTGCCGGTGCTCGCGATTCCCGGCGAGCCGCGCGTGCTGACCGAAACGCCCGCGATCCTCACGTATCTCGCGCGCCGTCATCCGGACGCGCGGCTGCTGCCGCTCGACGATCCGCTGCGCGAGGCGCGCTGCCACGAATGGCTCGCCTGGCTGGTCGGCTGGGTGCACGGTGTCGGCTACGGCACGCTGTGGCGGCCGGGGCGCTTCATCGGCGATCCTGCGCTGCACGGCGCGATCAGCGCGCACGGGCGCGATCTGATCGACGCCGCGAACGCATCGATCGAAGCCGCGCTCGCCGACGGCCGCACGTGGGCCGAGCCGGGCGGTCATTCGATCGTCGATCCGTTCCTGCTGGTGCTGTATCGCTGGGGTGTCGCGATCGGGCTCGACATGACGCGGCATCCCGCGTGGACCGCGCATGCGCAGCGCGAGGCCGAGCGGCCGGCCGCGCGGCGCGCGCTGGCGCGCGAGCAGGTCTGACACGCGGCCGCGGCGGGCCGGTCGGCGGCATGGCCGCTTCGTTCGACGAGTCGTTCGACGAGTCGTTCGGATAACGAAGTTCGGACGTGTCCAATTGCCCTGTCGCGCCCATTCCATTGTAATGAGAATCATTCTCAACAATGGAATGGAGTGAACATGAGCCGTTGTATTCAGTCACGCGCGACGCCGCCGCGCCGCGCGAGCGCGTCCGTCGCATTCGCGATGATGACCTGTGCGGCCGCGCCGGCCTGCGCGGACGAGGGCGAGCCGCGGCACGCGCCGCACCTGAGCCCGATCTTCGTTCACGGCGAGCGCGACGCGGGTTCGCGCGTCGACCGCTCGGGTTCCGCCAAATATGCGACACCGCTGCTCGACGTGCCGCAGACGATCACCGTCGTGCCGCGCGTGGTGCTCGACGAACAGCAGGCGCTGAGCCTGCGCGAGGCGCTGTCGAACGTCGCGGGCATCACGTTCAACGCCGGAGAGGGCGGCGGCGGTTCGGGCGACATGTTCAATATCCGCGGCTTCGGCGCGAATGCGAATATGCAGATCGACGGGCTGCGCGACAGCGCTCAGAACAATCGCAGCGACCTGTTCAACATCGAGGCGGTCGAAGTCATCAAGGGGCCGAACTCGGTCTTCGGCGGCGCGGGCACGACGGGCGGCTCGGTGAACCTGGTCAGCAAGACGCCGAAGGCCGGCGCGTCCGCGGAAGCCGGCACGATGCTCGGCACGTCCGGCTACCGCCGCGTGACGCTCGATGCGAACCGGCCGCTGCCCGGCACCGACGATCGGGCGGCGTTCCGCCTGAACGCGATGGCGCACGTCAACGAAGTGCCGGGCCGCGACGACATCCGCAAGCGGCGCTGGGGCGTCGCGCCGTCGCTGGCGTTCGGTCTCGGCACGCCGACGCGCGTCACGCTCGGCTATTTTCACCAGTACGACAACAACCTGCCCGACTACGGGTTGCCGGCGCACAACGGCCAGGTGCTGGCCGGCGTATCGCGCGACAGCTATTTCGGCTGGCGCAATCTCGATCGCGAACGCATCACGTCGGACGCGTTCACCGTGAAGGCCGAACACGACGTGTCGTCCGGCCTGAAGGTGCAGAACCTGAGCCGCTATGCGCACCTGAATCGCGACACCGTGATTTCCGCGTCGCACGTGAACCTGCAGGGGCTGCCGCCCGGGCGCTACAAGCCGGCCGGGCCGCAGGGCTACGGCCGCGATGCATCGACCACGATGTGGGCGAACCAGACGAACATCACGAGCGAGTTCGCGACGCTCGGGATCGGGCACACGCTCGTCACCGGCTTCGAGATCTCGCGGGAAACGTACGGCCGCACGACCTATTCGTACGGGCTCAACCGCTTCTATCCGGCCGACGGTTTCGCGCTCGCCGCCCCGCCGGGCGTCTGGCAAGGGCCCGCGCGGCGCCAGGACAGCGCGCGCAACGACACGGCGCTCGTCGTGAAGGCGCTGTACGCGTTCGACACGATCTCACTCGGCCGCAATTGGGACGTCGACGTCGGGCTGCGGCACGACTGGATCGACGGCTGGGCGGAAAGTACGCCGGCCGGCAAACCAACCGAGCGCGCGGACAGCGACGATCGTCATCTGAGCACGCGCGCGGCTCTCGTGTTCAAGCCGACCGATAACGGCCGCGCGTATTTCGCCTACGGCACGTCGTTCAACCCGTCCGCCGAATTTCTCGTCACCACCGGCTCCGGCGTGAGCGCGGCGACCGGCGCGCTCGCCCCCGAGAAAAACGAGAGCTTCGAACTCGGCGCGAAATGGGAAGGGCTCGCGGGCATCGCGCTGAACGGCGCGCTGTTCCAGACCGAAAAGAAGAACGCGCGCGAACGAATGGCCGACGGCAGCTACGCGCTCGTGGGCCGGCAACGCGTGCGCGGCGTCGAACTCGGCGCCGCCGGCAAGGTGACGCCGCGCTGGGACCTGTTCGCGAACTACACGTATCTGGCGAGCGTCACGCTCAGTTCGCCGGCCACGCCGCGCCGTGAGGGCCAGGCGCTCGGCAACACGCCGCGGCACGCATTCAACGTGTGGACGACCTATCGATTGCCGGCGGGCTGGACGATGGGCTACGGCTCGCACTTCGTCGGCCGGCGCAACGTAACGTCGCAAGGCGACGGCAAGCTTGGCGCGTACTGGCTGCATAGCCTGATGGCCGGCTACGAGGTGAGCCGCCGGCTGCGCTTCCAGCTGAACGTCGACAACCTGTTCGACCGTGCGTATGTCGAACGCGTGCGGCAGGTGTCGGGGAGCGAATCGCGATCGTCCGCGGTCGAGCTCGGCGACGGCCGCTCGGCGATGCTGTCGGCCGTGTACACGTTCTGAACGCCCGTGCGGGTTTGGCAAGCCGGCGGCGCGCCGGCCCCCGCTAGCGGGCAAACAGCGGATAGGTCGCGCCAGCGATCAGCGCGGCGGCGAGCCAGACCACGCTCCACGAACTGACGGCGAGCAGCGGCGGAATCGCGAGCGGCGTGGCGAACAACCCGAGATAGACGATCGTGTTCGCCATCCCGAGCGCGGTGCCCGCATGGTTCGCGCCCGCGAGCGTCGCGAGTTCGGTGTACGCGACGCCGTGCCATGCCGACACGCAAATGCCGGCGAACACGAGAATCGCTACGATCGCGGCGAGCGGCACGTGCGGGCTGCCGGCGGTGGCCGCCGCGAGCAGCGCGAACGATCCGGCCGCGACGCACACCGACCCGCGCAGATACGCGCGCCGGTTGCCGTGCCGGTCGGTATGACGACCGCTCCAGACCCGCATCACCATCGCGCCGACCTGCAGCGCGACCATCGCCGCGCTGATGCCGGCGAGGCCGAGCCGGCCGAAATCGTGCAGGAACACGGTCGCGAACGTGAGCACCGCGAACTGCGGCGCACATAGCGCGCCGATGCCGAGCACGATGCGCCACACGCGGCCGCTCGCGAGCGGGCTGCGCGTGGCTGCGGCAGGCGGTTGCTGCGCGGCAGGGCGGTGCGCGGCGGGTCCGTGCGCGGTGGCCGGCGCGTGGGGCGGTTCGTGCAGCCAGCGCCACGTCAGCGCCGCCGATCCGGCACACAGCAGCATCAGCGCACCGTACACCGCGGCGAAGCCGGCATGCGACGCGAGCGACGGCAGCAGCGCCGCGCCGACGCCGCCGCCGAGCGGCACGGCCGTCTGGCGGATGCTCATCGCGAGCCCGCGTTCGCGCTCGCCGAACCAGCGCATCACCGCGCGTCCGCTCGAGCCGTTCACGCTGCCGCCGAGCAGGCCGACGCAGCACATCGCCGCGACGACGCGCATGAGCGGCGGCACCGCGTGCGCGCTCGGGACGATCGCGATCACCATCAGCGCCAGCATCGCGGCCGTCGCGACGAGGCCGGTGAGCAACACGCGACGGTCGCCGAAACGGTCGGCGGCGATCCCCCACGGCAGCTCCGACAGCGCGACCCCGAAGCCGAGCGCGCCGAGCACGAGGCCGAGCGCGCCGTTGTCGAGGTGGTAGGCCGAGCGCATCCACACGGCGGTGGTCGGAATGCCGGCCGCGGCGGCGGAAAAGCTCATGTTCGCGGCGACGCCGGCCGCGAGCACGCGCCAGCGGTGGGCCGGGCCGCGCGCGTCGTGCGCCGGCGAGGATGGGGAAGCGAGGCAGGAGGTATCCATGGCGACAAAGCCCGTTCGGAAATTGACATCACCAGTGTGGCGACCTACATTCATCCTGAAAATCGGAAAGTTTTTGATGAATCGTTCGATAAAACGGGATGGTTGACATGTCCGGACAACACAATGCCCATGGCGCGACGCCGCTCGCGGCACCCGACGCCGCGCTGGCTCGACCGAACTTCGACGTCGCCGCGTTGCGCAGCCTGGTGGCGGGCGTGGATCTCGGCAGCTTCGCGAAGGCTGCCGATCGCGTCGCGCGTTCGTCGTCGGCGGTGAGCGCGCAGATCCGCAAGCTCGAGGAGCAGGCCGGCACGCCGCTGTTCGTGAAGGCCGGGCGCGGGCTCGCGCTGACCGACGCCGGCGACGCGATGCTGCGTTATGCGCGGCGGATGATCGAACTGAACGACGAAGCGGCCGCGGCCGTGCGCGGCGTGAATCTCGACGGCTGGGTGCGGGTCGGCCTGCAGGAGGATTTCGGCGAGGCGATCCTGCCCGACGTGCTCGGGCGGTTCGCGCGTGCGCATCCGAAGGTGAGGATCGAGGCGCGCGTCGCGCGCAACGCGGAGCTGCTCGAGCGGCTCGACGCGAACCAGCTCGATCTCGCGCTAGTGTGGGGCGACCCGGCGTCGGCGACGCTCGTGTCGCGCGCGGGCATCGACAGCGACGCGATCGCGCAGGTGCCGATGCAGTGGATCGCGGCGGTCGGCGCGGCGGGCTTCGGCATGCCGGACGGCGGCGGCCCGGCGGAGGCGGCCGACGACGGCGACGCGAGTCTGCGTGTGATGCGCGCGTCGGGCGAGCCGCTGCCGCTCGTCGTGTTCGACCGGCCGTGCCGGTTCTTCGGCGCGGCGACCGACGCGCTCGACCGCGCGGGCGTGCCGTGGCGCGTCGCGTTCACGACGCCGAGCCTGGCCGGGCTGTGGGCCGCGGCGTCAGCCGGCCTCGGGCTGACGGTGCGCTCGCATTATGGGTTGCCCGCGTCGGTGCGCGTGCTCGACGCGGCGTCGTTCGGGCTGCCCGAACTGCCGAGCCTGCCGCTGATGCTGCTGCGGCGGACGTCGTCGGCGACGCCGACCGTCGAACGGCTCGCGCGGATCGTCGCGCAGGCGGTGCGGGACGCGACGCAGGCAGAGGTGGCGATGCTTGCGGCGTAACGGAACGTACCGGAGCCGCGGCTCGGTATGCATCGGCACGCCTCTGCCGATCGGCCGAATGGAGCGATCAGGCATGCGAATGAACGCTTCGTCAGCAGCGCCCATCATCCGAGCCGCGCGTCGCGCCCGGCCTATGCGACGGCGCTGTCCGGCGCGATTTCCCCGAGCGTGGCGAGAATTTCGGCCAGCCTGTCCCGCAACCCGTCGCTCGCCGGCACGAACGGCAGCCGCAACCCGTCCTCGCACCACCCCTGCGCCGCGAGCACCGCCTTCACCGGGGCCGGATTCGGCTCCGCGAACAGCGCCGCGACCAGCGGCTGCAGCGCGACCGACAGGTCGCGCGCGTCCGCGAGCCGGCCGTCGCGCAGCAGCGCATGGATGCGCACATGCCACTCGGGCAGCACGTGCGCGCTGCTCGCGATCGCGCCGTGCGCGCCGGCGCACAGCGCGGCGAAGTTCTGGTTGTCGTCGCCGGAAAGGATGGCGAGCGGCGTGTCGTGCACGAGCCGGCTCATCCGCTCGAGCGTGCCGCCGCATTCCTTGATGCCCGCGACGCGCGGGTCGCGCGCGAGCGCCTGCAGCGTCTCCAGTTCGACGTTCACGCCGGTGCGGTACGGGATGTTGTAGACGAGGACGGGCAGGTCGGCCGCGTCGACGATCGCTTCGACGTGGCGGCGGATGCCGTCCTGCGTCGGCCGAACGTAGACGGGCGGCGTGACGAGCAGCCCGTCGGGCTGCAGCGCGGCGAGCTCGCGTGCGCGGGCGGCCGCGGAGTGCGTCGCGCTCGCGGTGAGCCCGACGACGACGGGCAGGCCGGGCACCGCGTCGCGCAGCGTCGCGAACACGGCGTCCTGCTCGCGCGCGTCGAGCAGCACGCCTTCACCGGTCGTCGCGCCCGCGACGAAACCCGCGATACCGGCGGCTGCATAGTGGCGCGCGAGTCGCGCGAGCGCGCCGTGGTCGACCTCGCCGTCGTGGAACGGCGTGACGATGGGCAGCCAGATACCTTCGAAACGTGTGTGCATGCAAAGCCTCATGGTGGAAACGGAGTGGGAAGGAACCGTTCCGCCGGCGATGTGCCGGAGCGAGGCGTGCGAGCAAGGAAAAAGAAACGACCTGCGGGCATCCCGTCCGGCATTCGCCTGACGGGACGCGACGTCCCCGTCAGTCGAGGAGTCGTTTTTTCAGTTTCAGCCCGGCCGCGCGCGCACCTGCCGCGATGGCGGCAAGGATCGACGACGAGCGCAGGGCAGCGGACATGGATGAACCGTGAAAAGGGCTGAGCGGCGATCTTAACATCGGATCCGGCGCGCACGCGAGCGTGCATGCGCCGGTTAGCAGAATTCGAGATTTGCTTTCCACGACAGATTGGAAGGCGCGCGACGCCCGGCCGCTAGAATGCCCGCTTACGTTTCGATGACAGCGCGCACGCGTGCCGTCACGCACCTTCAACACCACTGGAACGGGGCATATCACGATGGCAAGCATCAAGGGAATCGGTCGCTGGCTGCACACGGGCACCGCGGCGGCGCTGGTCGTGGCGGCAACGGCCACGCACGCGGACACGTCGATCCTGAACGTGTCGTACGACGTGACGCGCGAGCTGTACAAGGACATCAACTCGGGCTTCGCCGCCGCGTACAAGCAGAAGACGGGCGAAACCGTGACGATCAAGCAGTCGCACGGCGCGTCGAGCGCGCAGGCGCTGTCGGTACTGCAGGGGCTGCAGGCCGATGTCGTGACGATGAACCAGCCGAACGATATCGACCTGCTCGCCGAGCGGGGCCAGTTGCTGCCGAAGGACTGGCGCGCGCGCTTCCCCGACAGCAGCTCGCCGTACTCGACGACGATGGTGTTCCTCGTGCGCAAGGGCAACCCGAAGGCGATCAGGGACTGGAGCGATCTCGCGAAGCCGGGCGTGCAGGTGATCATCGCGAACCCGAAGACGTCCGGCAACGGCCGCTACGCGTATCTCGCCGCGTGGGGCTACCAGAAGCAGAAGGGCGCGACCGACCAGCAGGCGCTCGACTTCGAGAAGGCGATCTTCCGCAACGTGCCGGTGCTGGATTCGGGCGGCCGCGGCGCGACGACGACCTTCACGCAGCGCGGCATCGGCGACGTGCTCGTCACGTTCGAGAACGAAGTCGCGCTGATGGACACGGGCGCGTCGGGGGCGGAATTCGACGCCGTGTACCCGTCGGCGAGCATCCTCGCGGAGCCGCCCGTCGCCGTCGTCGACAAGGTCGTCGACAAGAAGGGCACGCGCAAGATCGCGCAGGCGTATCTCGACTACCTGTACACGCCGCAGGCGCAGGAGATCATCGCGCAGCACCATCTGCGCCCGCGCGACGCGAGTGTGCTGAAGAAGCATGCGGCCGAGTTCAAGCCGCTGAAGACGTTCAGCGTCGAGCAGGTTTTCGGCAGCTGGGCGAACGCGCAGAAAACCCACTTCGCCGACGGCGGCACGTTCGATCGCGTGATCGTCGACCGCAAGTAGGCGGCACGCCGCACGCCGCGTGCGTGCCGGCAGGATGACCGCGCAGCCGGCCGCCGATGCGGCCGGCTTTTTTTCGCGCCGGCACGCGCAAGGCCGCTACGCATCGCTCGCGCCGCACGCGCAAGGCCGCCCATCGCCCCGCATCGTTGCGCATTCCCGGCCGCCGCCCCGCGTGCTACGCTCATCGCCTTCTTGCTTCCGGCCTTGCGCGATGAACGTCGATTCGTCCTCCCCAGCTTCCCGCGGCCGTGGCCGCAAGCTCTGGTCGGGCACCCGCCCTGTTGTCGCATACGGGATGCCGCCGCTGGGCTGGCGCGACCTCTATCACCGTGCGCTGACGGTGAGCTGGCCCGTATTCTTCCTGTCGCTCGCGATACTGTTCCTGCTGCTCAACGGCGGCTTCGCGGCGCTCTATCTGCTTGGCCACGACGCGATCGCGAACCAGTCGCCGGCCGGCTTCGTCGGCGCGTTCTTCTTCAGCGTCGAGACGCTCGCGACGGTCGGCTACGGCGACATGCATCCGCAGACCGTCTACGCGCACGTGGTCTCGACCTTCGAGATCTTCATCGGGATGTCGGGCATCGCGCTGGCGACCGGGCTCGTGTTCGCACGGTTTTCGCGGCCGCAGGCGAAGATCCTGTTCGCGCGGCTGGCGATCGTGCGCCCGCTGAACGGGCGAATGACGCTGATGGTGCGTGCCGCGAATGCGCGCCAGAACGTGATCGCCGAAGCGCAGGCGAAGCTGCGGCTGATGCGCGTCGAGGGGACGCACGAGGGTTACACGCTGCGCAAGATCCACGACCTGCCGCTTGTGCGCAGCGAGCATCCGATCTTCCTGCTCGGCTGGAACCTGATGCACGTGATCGACGAAACGAGCCCGCTGTTCGGCGAGACGGCCGAATCGCTCGCCGCGCGCGACGCGACGCTGCTGATCACGATCGAGGGCTCCGACGAGACGACCGCGCAGGTCATGCAGGCGCGCTACTCATGGACGCATGCGGACATCCGCTGGCGTCACCGCTACGTCGACCTGATGCATGACGAAGGCGGCATCACGCATATCGACTACACGCATTTTCACGAGGTCGTGCCGGTCGACGTGGAGAGCGACGAACGCGGTTCGCCGGGCGTGATCGAGGGCGGCCCGGCGGCGCAGGCGTCAGGGCCCGCTGCATGACGTTGGCGACCGGCGCTAACGGGCGCTGGCGCCCGGATGCGGCCGCCGCAACCGCCGCCGCCGACCGCCGCGCCGCGCACGCGTCACGGATGCAGCAGACGCGCCGCTTCGCGCTGTTCGACCGCCACCGCGCGGCGATGGCCGTCGCGGTCCTCGGCGCGCGTGACGTAGTCGCCGAGCACGCCTTCGTGCGGCAGCAGGTGCGCGTCGAACGCAATCTTCAGCGTGCTGGCGAGCAGCAGGTCGGCCGCGGTGAAGCGGTCGCCGACGAGCCAGCGGCTGTGGGCGAGCGTTTGCGCGAGCGCACGCTGCACTCGCGTGATGTTGCCCCAGCCGAACGCGACCGGATTGCCCGAGGCGCCGGTGAATTTCTCGGCCATCGCCGGTTCGAGGCAGGTGGGTGTGAAGAACATCCACTGCAGGAAGCGGCCGCGCAGCGGATCGTCGGGCGCGATGCCGAGCCCGGCGCCCGGGCAGCGATCGGCGAGATAGAGCAGCACCGCGCCCGATTCGGCGAACGGCTCGCAGCCGTCGTCGAGCGCGGGCAGCTTGGCCATCGGATTGACCTGGACGAACGCGTCGCTGCCCTGTTCGTGCGAACGCAGGTCGATCGGCACGAGCTCGTAGACGGCGCCGATTTCCTCCAGCATCCACAGCGCCCGGAATGCCCGGGTTTTGGGCCAGTAGTAGAGCTTCATCGCGTGCTCCATATAGGCGGTGACGGTTCAGTGTAGTCGAGTCGGTTCGCCGAATGTGTCGTTCGTTGTGTGACCGAGTGTGCGACGCGCTCGGTGGAACGCGCGCCGCCCATGGGGCGACGACGCTTGGGCACCGCTACCGGACAAGGGCTGTTGACCTTTTGCCATCTTTTTTCTCGCATCTATCCGGCTTTGAGTGCTTTCTCGTTGTCCTTCGGTTGTTCGGCAGATATCTCGAAAATTGAAATGCAAACGGAGAACGTGCATTGTTCCTTGTGTTTTTATTTCGGTGCTGACGTGTCGGGTATGGGTCCGATGCGCATCAACATAACCAATCCAACCGGAAGGTGAAAATATGGCGGTTCAAGAGCCAGCGAAGAGCGGTGGAACGTGGTGAGAAAGGGAAAGGAGACTTCATGCGTGCAATAAGAAGTATCGGCTTTGGGTTTGCGCTATCGTTTCCGTTACTCTCGATCGCCGCATCCGACAACACCGTCAATACTGAGAAGGATCTGTACGAGCAGTGTGGTGCTTATTCGCAGGCTGGAATGAAGGATTGTCTTGCGAAGAAGGCCAGTGAAAGTCGAGTATATTTAAAAAAAGCTGAAGACGATGCGCTCGCTGTCATAAAAAAATGGGATGAAGATAATAAATATATTCACGCATCCGAGGTGGCCTTGGCGGCATCGAATAAGGAATTCGTGAAGTATCGCGCGGCGCAATGTGAATTCTCCGCTTCGCTGAGTGGCGGTGGAGCGGGTAACGCCCACGAAATGGGGCGCTTGGCCTGTGTCGCGGAACTCAACAGCAGACGCGTTGAGCAGCTACGCAACGCCATATCCGACTTGCCGTCGAAATAGCGCCGACGCTTGCGACGGCCAGCCCGGCCGAACGATATGCGAACCGGCCGGGCGACGATCATCGGCGGCGTGACGGTCGGCGAGAACGCGGTGGTCGGCGCGGGTTCCGTCGTGACGCGCGACGTTCCGCCGAATACGCTGGTCGGCGGAAACCCGGCGCGGATCACCCGTTCGATTGCCGAGTGAGGGAGCCTACGAGGTTGTCCCGCGGTGGCGCGCATGTGGACAACCGGGTTTTCGGTGCACTCAAAACGCTGTGGATGCGAACGGTGAGTGTGTGGCCAGAGGCAGAATCGGCGGGGCTTCCCGGCATTCGACACCAGTCGCGGGCAGATGCATGCGCCGATGGTGCCGATGCGCCGGCGGCGCATTCCTACGCGGCGTCGGTTGTGGATATCCCGGCCTCCAAATCACTCGGCACGCTGTGCTTTTCATCGGTGAGCGCGACGCAGCGCGTGGACAACCGCGACCCCGAACGACGAAAAATGCTGTGCTTTCGAAGGGTGAGCGTCGGTGACCGATTGCGCGTGAGGCTTGCCTGGTGCGGATTTCCAGGCGTCGCGCGGGTGTCGCGCGAGAATTCGGGGCGCCGCGCATTCTAACGGCACGCGCGGATCGGCGATAGATCCGGACCCGTATCACGGTGTGGATATCTCGCAGCCGAATTCACTCGAAGCGCTGTGTATTTCAATGGTGAGCGTCGGCGGCCGATCGAGCCGCGTGCCCGTTTCCGATCTTCGACACGGCTTCGAGGGGCGCGCATTCTAACCGCACTCGCGATCGCGCGTGCCGTTCGCGTCCATGCGCCGATGTGGATAGCCGGCCGCCGAAGCCAGTCGACGTGCTGTGTATTTCAGCGGTGAGGGCGCGTGCATGCGGCTCGGCCGCGTCTGCGCGAATCGGGGCGCACCATGGGCCGCCGAGCGGTTGCGGGCGCGGCTGTTCGCGCCGAGACGGTGCGCCGTCGTGCGTCAGGATGCCCGCGCTCACCGTTGAATTTCACAGCGTCTCGACTGGTCTCGGGTTGGGCTATCCGCACCCGAATCAGCGCCGTTGTTCGATCGTCGTGTCGTCGCTCACTGCCGGAATCCACAGTGTTTGGCATCGTCGTGAGTCGAGCGATTCGCACCCGAGTCGGCGTACTCGTTTGATTGTCTGCCGTCACGCATCGTCAAAGTTCCAGCGTTAAGGGTCGTCGCGGAGCGGGCTGTTCACACCCGAATTGGACGCCCTTGTTCGAGCGCGCGCCGTCCCTCACCGTCAAAATTCACAGGGTTTAGGGTCGTCGCGGAGCGGGTTGTTCACACCCGAATTGGCACCCTTGTTCGAGCGCGCGCCGCCACTCACCATCGAAATTCACAGTGTTTTGAGTCGTCGTGGGGCGGGCTGTCCACACCCGAATCGACACCCTTGTTCGAGCGCGTGCCGTCACTCACCATCGAAATTCACAGCGTTTTGAGTTGTCGCGGATCGCGCTGTCCACACCCGAATCGACACCCGCGTTCGAGCGCGTGCCGACGCTCACCGTCGAAATTCACAGCGTTTTGAGTGTCCGCGGGCGGCGATATCTACACCCGTACCGGCTGTCTCATTCGACTGCCCAACGGCTTGCACCAAGGCCGGACCAACATGTGGATATCCTGCCGCCGAATCGACTCACGACCCTGTGCATCCGGAAGGTGAGGGCGACCATCGCAGCGGCGAAGCAGGGATGCGGCGGTGTGGATATCTCCTGCCGGCATCGACTCGTCGCGCTGTGGATTTCAATGGTGAGCGTCGGAATCCGCTTGAGCTGCGGACCGATTGAGGTGTGGACATCCGGCACCTGACGCGACTCGAAACCCTGTGCGATCGAACGGTGAGCGCGATCACCGACTCGGCCCATAGCCGCGGCATTGTGGACATCCCGCGCCAGCAACCAATCCGAACGCTGTGAAATCCATCGGTGAGCACGCCGCCGTTTCCCGCCCAAACCCTTGTCGCACGGGCCGCGAGCACCCGCGGCCCGCGCCCAGCTCGTCCCCCGCCATTTCGACGCAAGCGCCCACCCCTCCCGACCCACCCCAATCGCCGCCCACCACCCCGCGCGAAAACTCTCTCAATTCCCGCCCGAAACCTGCGCAGTTTTTCTCACTTCAGCACCCGCCGAGCAAGATGAGAAAAAACTTTCTCGTCTCCCCGCGAAAAAATAGAGCCATCCAGCCACCTCCGGCCGGCGTCGTCCGACGCCCCGGCGCGCGGCCCAGAACAGCACAATCAGGAGACATCCCCCATGACCGCCCGCCTGCCTGTCGACGGTACGCCCGCTCTATCCGACTATCGTCTGACCGACAACCTGACCGCCACGCGCGGCCGGATCTTCCTGACCGGCACGCAGGCGCTGGTGCGCCTGTTGCTGATGCAGCGCGCATCCGACGTCGCGCAGGGGCTCAACACGGCCGGCTTCGTCAGCGGCTACCGCGGCTCGCCGCTCGGGATGGTCGACCAGCAGCTGTGGAAGGCGCAGAAGCTGCTCGACGGCAGCGGCGTGCGCTTTTTGCCCGCGATCAACGAGGAACTCGGCGGCACCGCGGTGCTCGGCACGCAGCGCGTCGAGGCCGACCCGGAGCGCACCGTCGATGGCGTGTACGCGATGTGGTACGGCAAGGGCCCGGGCGTCGATCGCGCCGGCGACGCGCTCAAGCACGGCAACGCATACGGTTCGTCGCCGCACGGCGGCGTCCTGGTGGTGGCGGGCGACGACCATGGGTGCGTGTCGTCGTCGATGCCGCACCAGAGCGACTTCGCGATGATCGCGTGGCACATGCCGGTGGTGAACCCGTCGAACATCGCCGACATGCTCGAGTTCGGCCTGTACGGCTGGGCGCTGTCGCGCTATTCGGGCGCGTGGGTCGGCTTCAAGGCGATCTCGGAGACGGTCGAGTCCGGCTCGACCGTCGACCTCGACGCGCTCCAGACGCAATGGCCGGCGCCGGCGGGCTTCACGCCGCCGGCGGGCGGCCTGCACAACCGCTGGCCCGACCTGCCGAGCCTCACGATCGAGGCGCGCCTCGCCGCGAAGCTCGACGCGGTGCGCCACTTCGCGCGCAGCAACAGCATCGACAAGTGGATCGCCCCGAGCGCGCAGGCGAACGTCGGCATCGTCACCTGCGGCAAGGCGCACCTCGACCTGATGGAAGCGCTGCGCCGTCTCGACCTGACGGTGGCCGACCTCGACGCGGCCGGCGTGCGGATCTACAAGGTCGGCCTGTCGTATCCGCTCGAGATGACGCGCATCGAGACCTTCGTCGACGGGCTCGCCGAAGTGCTGGTGATCGAGGAGAAGGGCCCCGTCATCGAGCAGCAGATCAAGGACTACCTGTACAACCGCGCGGACGGCGCGCGCCCGCGCGTGCTCGGCAAGCACGATGCGACGGGTGCCTGCCTGTTGTCCGAACTGGGCGAGCTGCGGCCGTCGCGGATCCTGCCGGTGTTCGCCGAATGGCTCGCGCGCCACAAGCCGGCGCTCGATCGCCGCGAACGCGTCGTCGATCTCGTCGCGCCGCGGATCCTGTCGAACGAAGCCGACGCGGTGAAGCGCACGCCGTACTTCTGCTCGGGCTGCCCGCACAACACGTCGACGAAGGTGCCGGAAGGCTCGATCGCGCAGGCCGGCATCGGCTGCCACTTCATGGCGTCGTGGATGGAGCGCGACACGACGGGCCTGATCCAGATGGGCGGCGAGGGCGTCGACTGGGCCGCGCACGCGATGTTCACCAACACGAAGCACGTGTTCCAGAACCTCGGCGACGGCACCTACTTCCACTCGGGCATCCTCGCGATCCGCCAGGCGGTCGCCGTGAAGGCGAACATCACGTACAAGATCCTCTACAACGACGCGGTCGCGATGACGGGCGGCCAGCCGGTCGACGGCAGCATCTCGGTGCCGCAGATCGCGCGGCAGGTCGAGGCGGAAGGCGTGTCGCGCTTCGTGGTGGTGTCCGACGAACCGGAGAAGTACGACGGCCATCACGGGCAGTTCCCGGCCGGCACGACGTTCCATCACCGCAGCGAGCTCGACACGGTGCAGCGCGAGTTGCGCGAGACGCCGGGCGTCACCGTGCTGATCTACGACCAGACCTGTGCGGCCGAGAAGCGTCGCCGTCGCAAGAAGGGCGAGTTCCCCGACCCGGACAAGCGCCTGTTCATCAACGACGCGGTGTGCGAAGGCTGCGGCGACTGCGGCGTGCAGTCGAACTGCCTGTCGGTCGAGCCGCTCGAGACGCCGCTCGGCCGCAAGCGCCGCATCGACCAGTCGTCGTGCAACAAGGACTACTCGTGCGTGAACGGCTTCTGCCCGAGCTTCGTGACGGTCGAAGGCGCGGCGCTGAAGAAGGCCGCGGGCGCGGCGTTCGACGAAGCGGCGCTCGCCGCACGCGTCGACGCGCTGCCGGTGCCCGCGACGCATCTCGACGCGGCGCCGTTCGACATGCTCGTGACGGGCGTCGGCGGCACGGGCGTCGTGACGGTCGGCGCGCTGATCAGCATGGCCGCGCATCTCGAAGGCAAGAGCGCATCGGTGCTCGACTTCATGGGCTTCGCGCAGAAGGGCGGCTCGGTGCTGTCGTTCGTGCGGATCGCGTCGAGCGACCAGTGGCTGAACCAGGTGCGCATCGACACGCAGCAGGCCGACGTGCTGCTCGCGTGCGACATGGTCGTCGGCGCGAGTGCCGAGGCGCTGCAGACGGTGCGCCACGAGCGTTCGCGGATCGTCGTCAACACGCACCGGATTCCGAACGCGTCGTTCGTGCAGGATCCCGACGCGAACCTGCACGCGGATGCGCTGCTCGAGAAGATGCATCACGCGGCCGGCGACGGCTACCTGTCGAGTTGCGACGCGCAGGCGCTCGCCGCGAAGTTCCTCGGCGACTCGATCGGCGCGAACATCCTGATGCTCGGCTACGCGTGGCAGCTCGGCCTCGTGCCGGTGTCGCTCGCCGCGATGATGCGCGCGATCGAACTGAACAACGTCGCGGTGCCGATGAACAAGCTCGCGTTCTCGATCGGCCGGATGGCGGCCGGCGACGCGGCGGGCCTCGACGCATTGTGGAACGCGCGTCACACGGTGGCCGCGCAGGCCGCGCCGGAGACGCTCGCCGAACTGATCGCCGATCGTGAAGCGCGTCTCGACGCATACGGCGGCGCGCGTTACGTCGAGCGCTACCGTGCACTGGTGAACGCGGCGCGCGCGAAGGGCGACGACGCGCTGACGCGTGCGGTCGCGACGACGTTCTACCGGCTGCTCGCGGTGAAGGACGAATACGAGGTCGCGCGGCTGTATGCGGACGGCGCGTTCCGCACGGCGCTCGAAGCGCAGTTCGAAGGCGTGCCGGGGCAGGACTATCGCGTGAAGTTCAACCTGGCGCCGCCGACGGTCGCGAAGGCGGGACGCGACGGCAGCGCGCCGAAGAAGCGCGTGTTCGGCCAGTGGATGTGGCCGGTGTTCGGCATGCTGGCCCGCGTGCGCAGCCTGCGCGGCACGTGGTTCGATCCGTTCGGCCGCACGGCCGAGCGCAGGATGGAGCGCGCGCTCGCGGACGACTACGAGACGACGCTCACGCGCGCGCTCGCCGCGCTGACCGCCGGCAATGCCGCGCAGGTCGCGCAGCTGGCCGACCTGCACGCCCGCGTGCGCGGCTTCGGGCACGTGAAGGTGCGCAATCTGGCCGGCGTGAAGCGTACGGAGCGCGAGCTCGCGCTGCAACTCGGCATCGACGCGGCGACGAGCGCGGCCGTGCAGCACGCGCTCGACGAGATGAAGGGCGCGGGGATGCTGAAGGGCATTCCGGTCGTCGTCGCGAAGTAATGCGAACGGGCGGCGCGGCGATTCGTTGCGGGGGACCGGGGAGCGACGCGCCCGCGCGACGGCTGGCGGGGCGCCGTGGGGAGGCGGGCGCGTAGGTTCGCCCGCCTGCCGGCCTGCGCCGGCGCCTGCGTGGCCTACGCGACGCGATTGCCTGCGATGCAGCGCGAGTAGTACGCGAGGCTGCGTTTCGGGGAACGTTGCTGCGTTGCCGGGTCGACGTGGATCAGCCCGAATTTCTTCGCGAAGCCGCTGGACCACTCCCAGCTATCCATTCCGGCCCAGTAGAACACCCCGCCGAGGCGCACGCCCTGCCGATACGCGTCGTGCGCGGCGTTCAGGTAGCTCGCGAGGTAGTCGATACGCGGGCCGTCGTCGACGATGCCGCCGCTCGGCGCGGGCTCGGCGATCGCGAAGCCGGTCTCTCGGACATCCCATACGGTTCGACCGGATATCCCAGCGTCTGGGTTTCATTCGCCGGGCTGGCGGCCAGCGCGAAGCCCGTGCCGTTGGCGCCGGCCTTCACGTAGAAGCAGTTGTAATACTGCACGCCGAGAAAATCCGGGTTCGCCGCGATCGTCGCCATGTCGCCCGGCTGGACGAGCGGCGCCAGCGCCGCCTGCAGCTCGGCCGGATAGCCCTTGCCGTACAGCGGGTCGAGAAACGCGCGATGCCAGATCGCGTCGAACTGCGCGGCGGCGGCCTGATCGGCGGCCGCATTCGTTGCCGCATGCACCGGCCGCCCGCTGATCGTGGTGCCGATCTGCGCCGCGCCGCGCACGTTCGAACGCACGGCCTGGAACATGAGCCCCTGCGCGAGGTTCTGATGATGGATCGCGGCGAACATCGCCCCCATGGACTGCGCGCGCGGCGGCGACGCGCCGTACGCATAGCCGGACAGCGCGACGCCGTTGGGCTCGTTCGGCATCATCCAGTGCTTGACCCGGTCGCCGAGCCGGCGCGACACCTGCTGCGCGTAGTCGGCCAGCCGGTACGCGATGTCGCGATCGCGAAAATCGCCGGCCCACACCGGGATGTCCCAGTGAAACAGCGTCAGGTAGGGCGTGAGGTGCCGCTCCAGCATCGCGTCGACCATGCGATCGTAGGTTGCGAGGCCGCTTCGCTCGCCGCGCCGGGGCCGTCCGGCTGCACGCGCGGCCACGCGGTCGAGAACCGGAATGCCTGGACGCCCGCGTTCGCGAGCAGCGAGAGATCGCCCGGGTAGCGTTTCTCGAACTCGATGCAGCGCGCATTCGTCGAGCCGTCGGCGATCGTGCCGGGCTGGTCGGCGAACACGTCCCAGTTGCTGCGCCCGCGGCCGTCGCGGCTTTCGATTTGCGGCGCGGCGGTGGCGACGCCCCACACGAAGTCGTCGGCGAAGCGGGCCGAGGCGTTGGAGTCGATCGAATCGCCGCCGCAGGCGGACAGCATGCCGCTGCCGAGCATGGCGGTGCCTTGCGCCAGAAATCGTCGGCGGCTCTGAAGCGAGATGGGTTTGATCATGGGCTTACGCGTTTTGAGGCGAATGGCATCCGCGTTTTGATTAGGATTGCGATTAAAGAGGCACGGGGCGCGGCGAAATGCACGCGCGCCGGATCAATGCGTCCGGCCCTCGACGTTCGCGGAAGACACATGGGATGAGCGGGCCGGATGGAATGCCAGGCCCGGCACGCATGCGGGCGCCGGTATCGTGACGGCCCGCAACACAGGATACGGATGTCTCGTTTAAGTTTTTTGAATATGTCGCCGATTGAATACCGGCCTCTAGAGGGAGACGTCTAGTGGCGTGTTGCATGCGACGGGCGTCGTAGCAGGCCGCTGCGCGGCCCCATCGTCAGTCGACAGCGCCGTTTCCGACGCGTCGATCTCGCGGATCAGCTTCGTCAGCGTCCATGCGAACGGACGGGTGCAGATCGCACAAATCGTTGACTGTGCTTGAGCGTTTTTTTCGAGATGTATTTGCTAGTAGACTGCCGAGATCCGAAGTAACTGATATTCGAGATTTTTTGCTAATCGTAATTGGTGGGTTGAATGATTCAATGCATGTTCAAATTAAATAATGAGCCGATGAGCGAATTCAGGATAGGTGCCTTGTCGTTTCCTGCATTTTCAGGAAGTGGATTGCACGTAAATAATCGTTCTCTCGTTTGTACGCCAAAATTCGGCGCCATCCCGGTTGGACATTATTACATCTTTGATCGGCAATCAGGAGGTGTGGTCGGTCCGTTCATGGAGTGGCTGAACCTCAACGGAAACGATAAATCCGACTGGTATGCGCTGTATGCGATCGATGGAAACATCGACGATGACAAGGTCCTTTGTGACAAGATTGTACGAAGCCAATTGAGATTGCATCCAAAAGGCCGCCTTGGAGTCAGTGAAGGTTGTGTCACGATTGAACAGAGAAGCGATTGGGTCCGCATTCGCTCGATATTGACGAACGTGCCGAAGATTTCGGTTCCCGGGTCGGCCCTCAAGGCGTATGGTGTGTTGACCGTTTCATGAGAACACTTTTCAAGCGTTTGGCGATTGTGATCGGTCTGCTGATCGTGATTTTTCTTAATGCGATCTGGTGGGGGACACACCCAGATACAGCCGTCAACTTTTCGAGCCCGGTGTGGCGTGGATTGATTTGGATCTATGGGGCGAAAACCGGGCCGCAGGAGACAGATCTGGCCTTTCTTGTTTCGTCGGCCGTCATTATGCTGGGTGGGGTAGGTGTATGGGCTTGCTGGCGGTGGCGTAGTAAGGATGGCGCCAAAAAAACTGATGCATAGGGCCTGTCATCCTCCCCCGCCGCGCCGCGACGGGGATACCTCAACATCCTGCTAGACGATCCCTTTCTTGCGCGTCGACAGCGCGGTTTCCGACAGGTCGATCTCGCGAATCAGCTTCGTCAGCGTCTCGTCGGAAATCTTGCTTTCGCCGCGCAGCCGGTACAGCACCGAGCGTTCCGCGCGCACCGCCGCGATCCGCATCTGCAGTTCCATCGTCTCGGTCTGCTTCGCTTCCGCGCGCGGCGTCGGGCCGTCCTCGGCGAGTGCGGCGAGGCGCCGGCGATACTGATCCATCACACGCGCGGAAATGTCGGCGCAGCGCGCAGCGCCCGATTCGTCGAGATCGGCCGAGATCGCATCGTGCGACGAGTCGATCGCGCGGATCGCGGCCTGCGCGGCGGCCGCGCGCGCGGTGCGTTCCTCGTCGGCGAGCGGGTTGCGCGTCGAGCGCACGCCGCGCAGCAGCAGCGGCAGCCCGATCACCGCGACGATCAGCGAGCCGAGTATCACCGCCGACGCGACGAAGATCGCGGTGTCCCGCCCCGGCAGCGGTGCGCCGTCGGACAGCGCGACGGGAATCGACAGCACGCCCGCGAGCGTGACCGCGCCGCGCACGCCGCCGACCGTCATCACCGCGATCGTGCGGACGCCGGCCATCGTGCCCGCGAGGCCGTGGCGCGCGGCGCGGCGGCTCGCGATCCAGCGCAGCAGCCACACCCACAGGAAGCGGATCGCATACAGCGCGAGCATCATCGCGCACACGTTGAAGATCATCCGGCCGACGAGCGCGTCGCTCGTGTGGTGCGCGTCGACGAGCGCGCGGCCGATGATGTGCGGCAACTGCAGCCCGAGCATGATGAACACCATGCCGTTGAACACGAACTCGATCATCGCCCACGTGCTTTCGGCACGCACGCGCGACGCCACGGTGCTTTTGCGGGAGAAGCTCGTGTAGTTCATCATCATCCCCGCCGACACGGCCGCGAGCACGCCCGACAGGTCGAGGTGCTCGGCGAACAGGTAGGCGGCGAACGGCACGAGCAGCGTCATCACGATGCCGGGGGCCGGGTCGCCTTCCTGCTCGGCGTTCAGGAAGCGCGTCGACAGCGCGCTGAACAGCCACGCGACGATCGCGCCCGTCGCCAGGCCGCCGGCGGCGACGATCACGAACGTGATCGACGCGTCGCGCAGCGAGAACACGCCCGTGAGCGCGGCCGCGACCGCGAACTTCAGCGCGACGAGGCCCGACGCGTCGTTCATCAGCGCCTCGCCTTCGAGGATGTGCATCAGCTGCGGCGGAATCCGGCCACGGCCGGCGATGCCCGACAGCGCGACCGCGTCGGTGGGCGACAGCACGGCCGCGAGCGCGAACGCGATCGGCAGCGGCAACTCGGGTATCAGCCAGTGCGCGAAGTAGCCGACTGCGAGTACGGTCATGAACACGAGCCCGAACGCGAGCATCAGGATCGCGCGGCGCTGCAGATACAGCTCGCGTTTCGGAATCCGCCAGCCGTCCGCGAACAGCAGCGGCGGGATGAACAGCAGCATGAAGATTTCGGGATCGAACGTGACGTGCAGGTTGAGCTTCGGCCACGCGAGCATCGCGCCGAACGCGATCTGCATCAGCGGCAGCGGAAGCCGCAACGGCAACAGGCGCGTGGCCGCGCCGGACAGCGCGACGGTGAGCAGCAGAATCAGGACTGTGAAGACGATTTCCATCGATACGGCAATTGTGGAGAATGAAACGATCGGACGGAGTTTAGCGTGACGGTGTGACGGGTGCGTTCGAGTGCGCCGGTGCGCGTGCACGCAAACGGTGCATCCGGCCCGCGCCACGCTGGTGCGGCGGCGCCGCACGTAGGCGTGGCGCGCGTGTTCAGCCCTTGCACGAAGCTTGCTTGATGCTTGCGTACCGTCCGGCACCGGCCGGACAACCGAGGATTCGACCATGACATTGCGCGCGCCATCTCGAACCACCGCCGCGTTCGGCTGCACCGCCAGGAGGAAGCCATGACGATCGTGCAGCAGGAGCGCCCGGCCACCGCGTCGCCGTATCGTTTCGAGCGGGAAATGAGCTCCGGGCTCGAACGCCTGGCGACGCGCCACCGCGACCTGTCGCTCACGACCGTGTTCCAGCCGATCTTCAGCCTGTCGCACCAGCGTGCGGTGGGCTACGAGGCGCTGTTGCGCGCGCATGACGCGCTCGACCGCGCGGTGTCGCCGCTCGACGTGTTCGGCGAGGCCGCGCGCCAGGGAGAGCTGCTGCAGCTCGACCGGCTCGCGCAGGCGCTGCACCTCGAGAACTTCGCGCTGCTCGGCGCCGAGCGCGAGTGGCTGTTTCTCAACGTGCATCCGGGCGTGCTCACCGATCCGTTCCAGGCCGCCGCGCTGCTCGCGAACCTGAAGCGGATCGGCATGCCGCCGCGCCGCGTCGTGCTCGAAGTGCTCGAACAGCGCGCGGAAGATGTCGAGCGGCTCGCCGACGCCGTGCGCGAGTTCCGCGCGCAGGGCTTCCTGATCGCGCTCGACGATTTCGGCGCCGGCCACTCGAACCTCGAGCGGATCTGGCAGCTGAACCCCGACATCGTGAAGCTCGACCGGATCATGCTGTCCCACGCGGCGCACCGCACGGGGCTCACCGCGATCCTGCACGGGCTCGTCACGCTGCTGCACGAGGCCGGCAAGCTGGTGCTCGTCGAAGGGATCGAGACCGAGCACGACGCGCAGATCGCGCTGTCGTGCGAGGCCGATTTCGTGCAGGGCTATTACTTCGGCCGCCCGGCGCCCGGGCTGCCCGACAGCGCGGCGGCGACCGGCTGCATCGGCGAGCTGACCGAGCGCTTTCGTGAGCAGACCGAAGCGCGCGAGCGGCGCGACGCGCAGCGGCTCGCGCCGTACCTGCGCGCATTCGAGCGCGCGGCCGAGCGGGTGGCGGCCGGCGAGCCGCTCGACGAGGTGTGCTGGAACTTCCTCGCGCTCGACGCCGCCGCGCGCTGCTTCCTGCTCGACGCGCGGGGCCGCCAGGCGGGCCGCAACGTCGTGCTGCGGGCGGACCGCGCGCTCGCCGAGGCGCGCTTCTCGCCGCTGTCGGATGCGCAGGGGGCGAACTGGCTGCGCCGGCCGTACTTCCGCACGGCGATCGCCGAGCCGGGGCGCGTGCAGGTGACGCGTCCGTACCTGTCGATCAACGAGGCGCAGCCGTGCGTGACGCTATCGGTGGCCGTGCGTATCGGCGACGCGCAGCACGTGCTGTGCGGCGATATCGATTGGGTCGACGAGGAGGCCGGCGGCGCATAGCGCGGGCGTCGCGCTGGCGCGGTTCACGCCGCTCGGCTAGGATGCGCGAATTGTCCTGACGATTCGCGAGCCGCCGATGAACCGTACCGCCCGTTCCTCCGTCCTCCTCGAAGTGATCGCCACGACCGTCGGCGACGCGAAGGCCGCCGCCCGCGCGGGCGCCGACCGCCTCGAACTCGTGACCGCGATCACCGAAGGCGGCCTCACGCCGAGCGTCGGCCTGATCGAGGCCGTCGTGGCCGCGGTGCCGATTCCGGTCAACGTGATCGTGCGAGCGCACAGCCGCTCGTTCGTCTACGACGCCGACGACCTGCGCGTGATCGAACGCGACGTGCGCGCGGCCGTCGCGGCCGGCGCGAACGGCGTCGTGTTCGGTGCGCTCGATGCGCGCGGCGACGTCGATCTCGACGCGCTCGCCCGCATCGCGGCCGCCGCTGACGGGCGCGACCTGACGTTCCATCGCGCGTTCGACGTGTCGCGCGACCTGAACGCCGCCTTCGACGCGCTGCTGCGCGTGCCGGCCGTCACGTCGGTGCTGACGTCGGGCGGCCATCCGTCGGTGCTCGACGCCGTCGCGACGATCACGCGGATGGTGCGGCAGTCGGCCGGCTCGACCTGCACGGTGCTGGCGGGCTCCGGGCTCACGGTCGATGCGGTCGGCGATTTCGTCCGCGCGACCGGCGTGCGCGCGGTGCATTTCGGCTCGGGCGTGCGGGTGCGCGGCGAGGTGCTGGCGCCCGTCGACGCCCAGCAGGTCGAGCGCGTGCGCGCGGCGCTCGACGGCGCGGCGGCGCACGTGTGACGCGCATGTTTCGCGACGGGCAGGGCGACCCGATGCGGACGATCGGGCAAGAAAAAGCCGGGGCATGCCCCGGCTTTTTCGTCTGCATGCCGACTACGATGCAGCGGCTTACGCGTTCTCCGCCAGCGCGTCGGCCTGGCTCGCGCGGATGCCGAGGCGCTCGAACAGCGCGCGGTCGCGCTGCGTCTGCGGGTTGCTCGTCGTCAGCAGCTGGTCGCCGTAGAACATCGAGTTCGCGCCCGCGAGGAAGCACATCGCCTGCATCGCGTCGTCGAGCTGCTCGCGGCCGGCCGACAGGCGCACGACGGCCTTCGGCATAGTGATGCGCGCAACCGCGATCGTGCGCACGAATTCGAACGGGTCGAGCGGCGCGGTGCCTTCGAGCGGCGTGCCTTCGATCGCGACGAGGTTGTTGATCGGCACCGATTCCGGATACGGGTTCAGGTTCGCGAGCTGCGAGATCAGGCCCGCGCGTTCGCGGCGCGATTCACCCATCCCGATGATGCCGCCGCAGCACACGTTGATGCCCGCATCGCGCACGCGGTCCAGCGTGTCGAGCCGATCCTGGTAGGTGCGCGTCGAGATCACCTGGCCGTAGAACTCCGGCGACGTGTCGAGGTTGTGGTTGTAGTAGTCGAGGCCCGCGTTCGCGAGTTCCTGCGCCTGCTCGTCTTCCAGCATGCCGAGCGTCATGCAGGTTTCGAGGCCGAGTTCCTTCACGCCACGCACCATCTCGGTCAGCGCCGGCATGTGGCGCTCCTTCGGGTTGCGCCACGCGGCGCCCATGCAGAAGCGGCTCGCGCCGTTCGCCTTCGCCGCGCGCGCGGCGTCGAGTACCGCGTCGACGTCCATCAGCTTCTCGGCCTTCAGGCCCGTGTCATGGTGCGACGATTGCGAGCAGTAGCCGCAATCTTCCTCGCAGCCGCCCGTCTTGATCGACAGCAGCGTCGACAGCTGCACCGCGTTCGCGTCGAAGTGCTCGCGATGCACCTGCTGCGCGCGGAACATCAGGTCGTTGAACGGCAGCTCGAACAGCGCGACGACGTCGGCGACGCGCCAGCGCTGCGGCGCCGGGGCAGCCACGGGGATCGCGTCGGGTTGCACGGCGGCGGTCTGGACTTGGGTCATGGTGGTTTTCCTGTCGTGAATGCGGGGATCGGGGCGTCAATGCTGCGCGCGGCGCAGCGTGTCGACGAGCGCGGCGATGTCGAGCATCGCCGCGGCGGATTCGGGGGCGGCCGGGCGCAGGTGCGCGATGCGGCCGAGGAGCGGCGCACGATGCTCGCGCGCGAGCCAGTCGCGGATCGTCGCGACGTTCTCGTCGGCGTACGACATGGCCGGGTCGACATGGTTCGCGACCCAGCCGGCGATGCGTAGGCCGCGCGCGGCGATCGCGTCGGCGGTGAGCAGCGCATGGCTGATGCAGCCGAGCCGCACGCCGACGACGAGCACCACGGGCAGGCCGAGCGCGACCGCGAGATCGGCCGTGTCCTGCGTGTCGGTGAGCGGCACGCGGAAGCCGCCGACGCCCTCGACGACGACGACGTCCGCGCGCGTCAGCGCTTCCCGGTGGCTCGCGACGATCGTGTCGATATCGAGGGTCACGCCTTCCTGCGCGGCGACGATGTGCGGCGCGGCGGGCGCCTTCAGCAGGAACGGCGTGCGCAGCTCGGGCGGCAGCACGACGTTCGCAGCTGCGTCGAGCTGGTCGGCGTCCTCGTTGCGCCACACGCCGTCGCGTTCATACGCGCCGGCGGCGACGGGCTTCAGCGCGGCCGCGCGCAGGCCATGCCGCGCGAAGCCGTGCAGCATCGCAGCCGAGACGAAGGTCTTGCCGATTTCGGTGTCGGTGCCGGTGACGAACAGCGAGAGCGGGGCGGTCATGCCGCAGTCTCCCGCCGGGCCGCCCCAAGGGAGGCTGCAGCCCCCTCGGGGGGCAGCGAACGCAGTGAGCGTGGGGGCTGTTCTGCATCCCGCCGGGTCTGCCCGTCGCTGGCTTCGATCAATGCTGCTTCGAGCCGTGCGAGATCGTCGAACGAATGTGCTGCCGACAGCGATACGCGCAGCCGCGACGTGCCGGCGGGCACCGTCGGCGGCCGGATCGCGGGCACCCACAGGCCGTGCGCGTCGAGCGAGCGCATCGCCGCAAGCGTCGCGTCGTTGCTGCCGATCACGAGCGGCTGCACCGCCGTGTGCGAGTCGACCGGCTGCCAGCGCGTCATGCGCAGCAGCGCGCGCGTGCGCTCGATCAGCGCAGCGAGGTGCGCGCGCCGCGCGTCGCCTTCGTCGCCGGCGATCACCTTCAGGCTCGCCGATACCGCATGCGCGACGGCCGGCGGCGCGGCGGTCGTGAAGATGTAGCTGCGCGCGCGCTGGATCATCCATTCGATCACGGTCTCGTGCGCGATCACGAACGCGCCCGCGACGCCGGCGGCCTTGCCGAGCGTGCCGACGTAGATGAAGTTCGGCGAGCGCAGCGCGGCGGCCGCGAGCGCGCCGCGGCCCTGGGGCCCCAGCACGCCGAAGCCGTGCGCGTCGTCGACGACGAGCCACGCGCCGTGGCGTTCGGCCAGCGCGACGAGTTCGGCGAGCGGCGCGATGTCGCCATCCATGCTGAACACGGTGTCGCTGACGATCAGTTTCGTTTCGGCGTCGGACGCGTCGAGCAGCGCGGCGAGCGCGGCCATGTCCGCATGCGGGTAGACCTGCACGTTCGCGCGCGACAGCCGGATCCCGTCGATCAGCGACGCGTGGTTCAGCGCATCGGAGAAGATCGTCGCGTGTTTGCCGGTGAGCGCCGTCATCGCGGCGAGGTTCGCCATGTAGCCGGTGCTGAAGTACAGCGCGCGCGGCGCATCGGAGAAGCCGCCCGCGAAGCCGGCGAGTTCGTCCTCGAGCGTGGCGTGCGCACGCGAATGGCCGCCGAGCAGATGCGAGCCGCCGCTGCCGGAGCCATAGCGCCGCGCGCCTTCGGCGAACGCGGCGACGAGCGCCGGATGCGCGGCGAGGCCGAGATAGTCGTTACTCGCGAAGCCGACGATGTCGCGGCCGTCGACGCGCATGTGCGCGTCGCACGCGGTGTCGGCGGTGCGGCGCACGCGGCGCAACCCTTGCGCGTCGAGTTCGGCTAGGCCGCGCTGCAGCGTATCGAGCAGATCCGTTGCTGCCGCCCCCTCGGCGGGCAGCGAGCGAAGTGAGCTGGGGGCCGTTCGTGTCATTGCATGATCTCCGCGAGCGTCGCATCCAGCGTGTCGCGCGTGCGCTGCGCGAGCCACGCGATGTCGTCGTCGCTCATCACGTACGGCGGCATCAGGTACACGGTCGTGCCGATCGGACGCAGCAGCAGTTCGCGTTCGAGCGCGCGCTCGAAGAAGCGCCGCGAGAAGCCGCGTGCCGCGTCGCCGTCGAGCGCGACGTCGAATGCGAACAGCGTGCCGCGCTCGCGCAGGTGACGCACCTGCGGATGTGCGTCGAGCGGTGCGAGCGCGGCGCGCATCGAGGCCGACTTGCGCGCGTTTGCGGCGAGCACGTCGTCGCGCGCGAACAGGTCGAGCGTCGCGACTGCCGCGCGGCATGCGAGCGGGTTGCCGGTGTACGAATGCGAATGCAGGAAGCCGCGCGTGGTGTCGTCATCGTAGAAGGCCGCGAACACGTCGTCGCGCGTGAGCACGAGCGACAGCGGCAGGTAGCCGCCGCTGATGCCCTTCGACAGGCACAGGAAATCGGGCCACACGCCGGCCTGCTCGCACGCGAAGAAGGTGCCGGTGCGGCCGCAGCCGACCGCGATCTCGTCGGCGATCAGGTGTACGCCGAATTCGTCGCACAGGGCGCGCAGCCCGCGCACGTACGACGGATCGTGCATCGCCATGCCGGCCGCGCATTGCACGAGCGGCTCGACGATCAGCGCGGCGATCCGCTCCGCGCGCTCGGCGAACAGGCGCCGCACGTCGTCGAGCGCGCGGCCCGCGACGTCGGCGGCCGTTTCGCCCGGCAGCGCGCCACGCGCGTCGGGCGACGCGACCACGTGCGCGTGGCGGATCAGCGGATCGTACGCATCCTTGAACAGCGCCACGTCGGTCACGCCGAGCGCGCCGATGGTCTCGCCGTGATAGCTGTTCGCAACGCACACGAATTCGCGCTTGTCCGCGCGGCCGCGGTTGCGCCACGCGTGGAAGCTCATCTTCAGCGCGATCTCGACCGCCGACGCGCCGTCCGACGCGAAGAACGCGTGGCCGAGCGTGCGCGCGGTGAGCGCATGCAGCCGTTCGGCGAGCTCGATCGCCGGCTCGTGCGTGCAGCCGGCGAGCATCGCGTGCTCGAGCGTGTCGAGCTGGTCCTTCAGTGCTGCGTTGATGTCCGGGTTCGCATGGCCGAACAGGTTCACCCACCACGAGCTGATCGCATCGAAGTAGCGGCGGCCGTCGCGGTCGTACAGCCACACGCCCGCGCCGCGCGCGACGGGAATGAGCGGCAGGCGCTCGTGGTGCTTCATCTGGGTGCAGGGATGCCAGACCGCGCGCAGGCTGCGCGCGACCCAGTCGTCGGTGGCTGGCGTACTCAAGGCGACTCCGGGGGTAAAACGGCGGCGGGCATCGAACGGATGCCGCGCGGCGACAGACGGAAAACGCGCTGAGATTAGCGTGTTCCGCCGCGCGTTGCACTACCGGTTACAAACGCCGCCCAGCCTTGCTCGGCGGGAGTTCGGCGCAGATCCGGGGTGCTCGGAACGGTACGCGCCAGATGTCCAGAAATGAGCGCAGATGACGACGTTCGAGTGAGACCCCCGGACAGAAAAAATCGGTGGGCGGACAGGCGCGCGAAGCCGAAAAATCGGGGCGGGAAGGGAAAAGGGGCGCGAGGCGCGACGCCGATGCGTGGGACGGGCGAAGGGGGAGCAGGGACAGAAGCGAAGGAGACGATGCCGAAACGCGCCCGATCGCCGGGCATCGCGATTCGCGCGTCAGCGCGAAGCCAGCGCGTGCGTATCGGCGTCGCCGTTGTCGGCCGTCTGCGTCGCGCTCGCATTCCACACGACGCGGTCGTTGACCGCATACAGCCGGCATGCACCCGCACCCTGCTTCGTGCAGTTGTCGAGCGCGAGCGCCATCGGGTCGTCGCCGCCTTCGGCCCACGACCACGCGCCTTCGGCGGACACCGCGAACGCGCGGCTCGGATGCTGGCTCAGGAAGCGGCGATAGCCTTCGCGGCCGGCCGCATCGAGGAACGGCACCGCATCGACCGCATCGATCGACGCGTAGCCGGTCGCATTCGGTTCGTGCGGGTTCGCGACCGCATAGCGTACCGAGGTCGGCAGGCTCAGGTCCGCGAGGAACGCATGCACGGCCGGCCACCACACGGGCACGCCGTCGCGATCGACGATCAGCCGGTGCGCGTCGTCCTTGTAGCGGCCGAAATCGATGAATTGCGCCTGCGTGCCGTGCGACACGTACGCGTCGTGCATCTGCGCGACGAGCGCGGGCGTCCACACCGAATCGTTGTCGCCGTACAGCCACAGCGAGCGCACGGCCGTATGCGCGCCGTACTGGTCGAATGCTTCGACGAGATTGCGCTGCCAGCCGTCGCAGAGATCCTGGCGCAGCCCGCCGGAGAAGTTGATGATGCCGCGCACGCCGGGCGCCGCTTCGGTGCCGTACGCGACCGAAGCGAGGCCGCCATGCGACGTGCCGGCGACGACGATGCGCGACGCATCGATGTACGACTGACGCGACATGTAGCGGACCGTCGCGGCGACGTCGGCGGCCTGCGCGAGGCCGTTCTTGCGGACGTTGCAGCCTTCCTGCTGGTACGTGCCGCCCGACCCGGCGAAGCCTTGGCGGTTCGGCGCGATCACCGCATAGCCGCGGCGCACGAACTCACGGGCGAACGCGAGCGGCCGGCTGCGCGGTTGCAGATGCAGATCGCCGGTGTTCTTGCCGTGGTTGAAGACGACGAGCGGGAACGGGCCGGGGCCGTCCGGCTTGAACAGCGTGGCCTCGAGCATCACGGTGCCCGACGCATCGGCCGGAATGCCGATGACTTGTTCGTTGAGGTTCGCGGCGACCTGCGGGAGGCGCGAATCGCCGTAATCGAAGCGCTCGGCATGGGCGAGCGAGCCGGCGGCCGCGGCGGCGCCGGTATTTGCGTTCGGCAGCGCACCGGCCTGAGCGGCCGACAGCGCACAGGCCGCCATCCATCCCACCAATACTTTGCTGAACGCCATTCGTAAGCCCTGCCATGCAACATGACCGATCCGAGGGCCATCGTAGCCCGACAAATTCAGGTTGTGCAATGCGGGAATTACCCGGCGTCTGACAGGGCAACTATTTGTCAGCGTTCACTTACTTCACCGTCGACATAACGCCAGAAACCGTGCTCGTCGCGGCCGAAGCGACTCGTCTCGTGGAGCCGGTACGCGCGTCCGCCGACCTTGTAGCGGGCCACGAACTCGACCTCCGCGTGCCGTTCGTCCAGCAGCGCGTGGCGTTTGACCGCGAGGCCGAGCCAGCGCGGCGCGTCGGGCGCATTCGGGTCGGCATCGAGATCGGCCGGGCAGGTACGCGCGTCCCAGGTCGCGCGCAGGTAGTCCGTCGCGCCGAGCACGTACGCGCTGTACCGCGAGCGCATCAACTCGAGCGCGGTGGGCGCGGCTTCGCCGCCGTCGATGAAGCGCCCGCAGCACGCCGCATAGCGCGGCGCCGGGGCTTTGCCGGCAGGAGTGGGGGACGCGCCGCCGCACGGGCACGCGTCAGGTCGGTTCAAAATCATGCGAATCGTGAATTAACGACGCCGGGTTGTCATGCCGGCTCACCAGCTGAGCTCGACGCCGTCGTACTGGAAGAAACGGCCGTTGGCCCGGGACACGTCCGCGCCGGCTTCGGCGATCACGCGGCGCATGCCGGTCACGCTGGTTTCCGGATCGATCGCGGCCTGCGCGCCGCCCATGTCGGTGCGCACCCAGCCGGGATGGAGCGAGATGCACGCGGCGTGGCGCGTCTGCAGCGACGCGATGCGCAGCACGTCGTTCAGCGCGGCCTTGCTCGCGCGGTACAGCCAGCCGGTCGTGCCGGTCGCTTCCGCGATGCTGCCCATCCGGCTCGACACGACGGCCAGCACGCCGCGCGCGTCCTCGACGAGCGGCAGCAGGATCGGCAGCAGCTGCATCGGCCCGCGCACGTTCGTATGCATCACCGCGTCGAAATCCTCGGCGCCGATCGTCTCGACGCCTTCGGTGCGCGGCCCGTACACGCCCGACACGAGCACGGCCGCGTCGAGCCGTTCGCCGTCGAGCTTCCAGCCGAGCGCCGCGATCTGTTCGGGTTGCGCGATGTCGAGCGCATGGGCTTGCGCGCCGAGTTCGCGCAGCGCGGCGAGCGATGCGTCGTCGCGCGCAGTCGCGATCACGTTCCAGCCGTCGCGGCGATATTGCCGGACGAATTCGCGCCCGAGGCCGCGCGATGCGCCGACGATCAGTACGGTTTTCATGTTCGCCGCTCCTTTGCGTTGCACCGCCGTGGCGGCAGTGTCGGTGTCAGATCAGTTCGATACCCGTCGCGGCCAGGCTCGCGTGCATCTTCAGCCGGAGGACGCGCGGCGCGTGCGCCGCGCCTGCGCCGGTTACTTCGCGTCGCCGCACGACGGCTTGAGCGTATCGGCGACCGCCTGCGCGACGTCGTCGAGCTGCGCGGCGTCGGCCGCGACCATGTCGTTGTCCGGCGCATGCTGGCCGCGCGCGGTGAGCGCCGCGACGCAGCGCCGGTAGGTTTCGTCGAGCGCGTCGAAGTTCGACACGGCCATCCCGAGGTTGCGCATCCGCCCGTCGTGCACGCCGTACACGAGCCCGTGCACGGTGAGCGACTGGCCGCGCGCCCATGCGTCGTTGACGATCGTCGTGCGGCACACGTTGACGACCTGCTCGATCGAGTTCAGCTCGATCAGGCGGCGATAGCGCGCCTCGCCGACCGGCCATTCGTCGAGCAGCGCCGCGTGGCGCTCGCGCACGTCCTGCACGTGGTGCAGCCAGTTGTCGGCGAGGCCGACGCGGCGGTTGTGCAGGGCCGCATTCACGCCCGAGCAGCCGTAGTGGCCGACGACCATGATGTGCTTCACGCGCAGGATGTCGACCGCGAACTGGATCACCGACAGGCAGTTCAGGTCGCTATGCACGACGACGTTCGCGATGTTGCGGTGCACGAACACTTCGCCCGGCGGCAGGCCGATGATCTGGTTCGCGGGCAC
Organism: Burkholderia sp. KBS0801; assembly: GCF_005937855.2. NCBI lineage: Bacteria > Pseudomonadati > Pseudomonadota > Betaproteobacteria > Burkholderiales > Burkholderiaceae > Burkholderia > Burkholderia sp. KBS0801. Next base: position 3,236,728 of record NZ_CP042177.1, on the reverse strand, counting down.
GCGCGAATCCGAGCAGCCGATCCACAGATATTCCGGCGCCTGCTGGTCGGCGAGACGCGCGAAGAAGTCGGGATCGTCGGCGAGCTGGCGCTTGACCCAGGCGTCGTTGTTGTCGAACAGGTGTGAAAGCGGATTGTCTTGAGTATTCATCGGGTGTGGATTCCGTTGGCGGAAAGCGGGTCGATAACGGTTCGATACGATTGGATCCGGGCGTGCGATTCGGCCTGCGTCACGCAGCGCGCTGCGCGTCGCCCGCGCTGTCGCCGTCGCCGGCGTCAGGCGTCGAGTCGAAGCGATCGGGGTAGCGCACGCTGAAACGCAGCGACACGTCGTACGGGTAAAAATCGGGCAGCTCGCCCTGCAGCAGCTTGTCCTTGCTGGCCTGCCACAGCGAGGCTTCGAAAAAGTCCGCGTGATGCTTCATGAAGACGGCCCGCACGCGCGGGTCGCCGAGCAGGAACGGTCCGTAGGTTTCCGGAAAGATGTCGTGCGGGCCCACGGTATACCACGGTTCGCCGGACAGTTCGTCTTCCTCGTTGCGCGGCGGCGGCACGCGCCGCACGTTGCAGTCGGTCAGGTACTCGATCTCGTCGTAGTCGTAGAACACGACGCGGCCGTGGCGCGTGACGCCGAAATTCTTGTACAGCATGTCGCCGGGGAAGATGTTGGCCTTCATCAACTCCTTCACCGCGTTGCCGTACTCCTTCACGCCGTGCTCGATCTCGGCATCGGTGCCGTTCTGCAGGTACAGGTTGAGCGGGATCATCCGGCGCTCGATGTACAGGTGCTTGATCACGAGGTTACCGTCCTCGTATTCGAGCAGCGACGGCACCTCCTTCTCCAGCTCGCGCACGAGCGCATGGTCGAGCCGCGAGATCGGCAGCGCGACGCTCGAATATTCGAGCGTGTCGGCCATCCGTCCGAGACGGTCGTGGCGCTTCACGAGCTGGTACTTCTCCATGATCTGCTCGCGCGTCGTTTCCTTCGGCGGCGGGAAGTGATCCTTGATGATCTTGAACACGTACGGGAACGACGGCAGCGTGAACACGAGCATCACGAGGCCCTTGATCCCGGGCGCGATGATGAAGCGGTCGCTCGAATGCGACAGATGGTGCAGCAGGTCGCGGTAGAACAGGTTCTTGCCCTGCTTCTGCAGGCCGACCGACGTGTAGATCTCGGCCTTCGGCTTGCCCGGCATGATCGTGCAGAGAAAATCCACGTACGCGGACGGCACGCCCATGTCGACGAGGAAATACGAGTGCGAGAAGCTGAAGATGATCTGCAGCAGGTCGCGGCGCAGCAGCACGGTGTCGAGCGCGAGCAGGCCCGGGCGCATGTGGCGGATCGGCACCGCGAACGGCAGCACGCGATCGGCGTTGATGATGCGGCCGACGATGTACGCGCTCTTGTTGCGGAAGAACAGCGACGACAGCACGTGGATCTGGAAATTCGGCGCGGCGTCGAACTCGCCGAATTCGTCGGTGATCGCCTGCATCACGCAGCCGATGTCGCGCGCAAGATCCTCGAACGGCGGCTCGAGCTGGAAGTTCGTGACGATGCGCTCGAGCGTGGCCGCGAGCCCGTCGGTGCCCGGGTAGTACGCGCGATAGGTCGGCTTCGCGGCCGGCTCGTCGTTCTCGAGGTATTCGGTCGAGATCGCGGGCCGCACGAAGATGAAATCGTTGTTGAAATACGAGCGGTGCAGGATCTTGCAGCACACCGAATTGAAGAACGTTTCCGCGCACTCGGGCTGGCGGTGCGACGTGAGCAGGCCGATGTAGTGCAGCTTGATCTGCTGCCAGACCTCGTCGTCGATGTTCTCCGCGTCGTATTCGTCCTGCAGCACCTCGACGCATTCCTGCACGCGATCGTCGTACGACGTGATCCGCTCGCGCGCCAGCCGCTGCAGCCCGTGCCAGTCGGCGCGCTCGAATAGAGTCTTCGCGTCGACCGCGGCTTCCCGGAAGATCCGGTAGTGACGGTCGAAGTTTTCGAGCATCGTCTGCGCGACGTCGAAACCGATCTGCGACGACAGCAGCTTGGGGAAGTGATTCATTGCGTGCAGGCTCGTTCGAGAGGGACTGTAAGCACCCGCCATTTTAGCGCCCAAGTCGGCATTTCAACGGGTTTCGGGGTCCGGCGCCAAGTGCCGTCAATGCGCGGTTTGTGCGCGGTTGCATGCCATTCGGTGCATCTTCGCGTAAAGATACGGGTACGGAACCGATTCTGACACGAACTTTTTTGCCCGGCCGACGCCCGCCGGGCACGCGTTTCGCGCGACGGCGATAGAATCGACGCGATGCCCGCCGCGGCCTGCCGCCCGCGCGCTCGTGCACTCGCTATTCCCCCCGCATGCGTACCCGCATTTGCAGGTGCATTTGCAACGACAACGACGAGACCCCCGACCGATGAATGCACTGGAACACCAACTCGACTATCCCTTCGCCGACACGCTGCCCGCCGCGGGCGACACGTTCGAGGTCGCGCCCGGCGTGCGCTGGCTGCGCATGCCGCTGCCGTTTTCGCTCGATCACATCAATCTCTGGCTGCTGCGCGACGAGATCGACGGGCAGGCCGGCTGGACGATCGTCGACTGCGGGATCTCGTCGGAGGCGATCCGTACGCACTGGGAACAGATCTTCGATCGGCATCTCGACGGGCTGCCGGTGCTGCGCGTGCTCGTCACGCACTGCCACCCCGATCACTTCGGCCTCGCGAACTGGCTGTGCGAAGGCGGTGACCAAGGCCGCTGGAACGTGCGGCTGTGGATGACGCTCGGCGAATACATGTTCGGCTGCCTGATGGCGGCGGGCAACGGCTCGAACGCCGGCGGCGCGGCCGCGGCCGATCACTTCGCGCGCCACGGCTTGACCGATCCGGCCGCGCTCGACAAGCTGCGCAGCCGCCGCAGCTACTACTCGGATCTCGTGCCGGCCGTGCCGCCGCGCTACCGGCGCCTGCGCGAAGGCGACGCGGTGAAGATCGGCGCGCGCACCTGGCGCGTCGTCACCGGCTACGGCCATTCGCCTGAACATTGCGCGCTGCACAGCGAAGCGGACGGCGTGCTGATCTCCGGCGACATGGTGCTGCCGCGCATCTCGACCAACGTGTCCGTGTTCGATCTCGAACCGGAAGCGAACCCGCTTGCGCTGTACCTCGAATCGCTCGGCCGCTACGAAACGATGGCGCCCGACACGCTCGTGCTGCCGTCGCACGGCAAGCCGTTCCGCGGCGTGCGCACGCGCATCGCGCAACTGCGCGCACACCACGACGCGCGGCTCGAGGAAGTGCGCGTCGCGTGCGCGGAGAAGCCGATGAGTGCGGCCGACATCGTGCCGATCATGTTCCGCCGCCGCGAGCTCGACATCCACCAGATGACGTTCGCGCTCGGCGAGGCGCTCGCCCACCTGAACCTGCTGTGGCTCGCGGGTGAGCTCGTGCGCGAGCACGGTGACGACGGCGTGATTCGCTACGCGAGGGCCTGACCGCTCCGGCCGCTCGATGGGCGACGCTACGTCGCCGTCCTTTGCGTTTCAAGCGCCATGCGCCCCGGCTGGCGTGCGCGAATCGAAGCGGCTTGTCAGGCAGCGGCGCGCCGATTCCGGCCGCTTAATGCGCGACGCAACGTCGCCGTCGTTTTCGCTTCATGCGCCATGCGCCCCGCCTGGCGTGCGCGAATCGAAGCGCCTTTTCAGGCGGCGGCTCGCCGATTCCAATCCGCACGTCATGCGCAAAGGCGAGCGATCGTGAGCACCAATCACGCGACGGGTTCGTAACGCCACCCGTCGCGCTGCCATTGCATCGTGTGCGTCGGTTCGAGCGCCGCAAGAAACGCGGCGTCGTGCGACGCGACCACGATCGCGCCGGGGAAGCCCGCCAGCGCGGCTTCGATCGCGCGCACCGATTCGAGATCGAGGTGATTGGTCGGCTCGTCGAGCAGCAGCAGCTGCGCCGGCGTGCCGCGCCACAACGCGCACGCGAGCGCGGCCTTCAGCCGTTCGCCGCCGCTCAGGCGATGCACCGGCTGCGTCGCGCGTGCGGCATCGAGCTGCAGCAGCGCGAGCCGGCTGCGCAGGTCGCCTTCGGCGAGCGGCGTATCGAGCAGTCCCAACTGCTCGACGATCGAGCGCTCGGGGTCGAGCAGCGCGAGCCGCTGGTCGAGATACGCGGCGCTCACATGCGTCGTGCATGCACCGGAGCGCGGCGCGAGTTCGCCGGCGAGCATGCGCAGCAGCGTCGATTTTCCGCAGCCGTTCGGGCCCGTCAGCGCGATGCGCACCGGGCCGCTGGCCGACCACGTGATCGCGTCCGCGCGCCCGGCGGCATGCCACGGCAATTGCGCACGCTCGAGCGTGAACAGCTGGCGGCGGGCGCTGACCTCGGTGCCCGGCAACGATACGAGCACCGGCGCGTCGGCTTCGACGCGTGCGGCCGCCTCCTGCACGCGCTCGTCGAGCGTCGCCTTGAAGTCGTTCTGATGACGCCGGACCTGCCCCATGATGTTGCGTGCCGCGCCCTTGCGACGCTGCCGTGCCATCGACGACAGGTTGGCCGTCTTCGCGTCGCGCAGCGCGCCGGCCGCGTGGCGCTGGATCGTGTCGTGTTCCTGTTCGAGCCGGCGCTTCACGCGCCCGCGCTCCGCGTGCGCATGCTCGAGCGCGGCCTGTGCGGCATCCTGTTCCGCGTCGCGCTGGGCGCGGTACAGCGCGTAGTTGCCGCCATACGCGCGCACGCCGTGCGGCGTCAGTTCGACGATGCGCTGCACGTGCGCGAGCAACGCGCGGTCATGGCTGACGATGACGACGCCGCCGCGCCAGCCGTCGAGCGCCGCGCGCAGCCACGCGCGGCCCGCTGCATCGAGATGGTTGGTCGGTTCGTCGAGCACCAGCAGCCCGGCCTCCGACAGCAATGCGCCGATCAGCGCGACGCGCGCGAGCTGGCCGCCGCTCAGCGCGTGCGCCGGCGTGTCGGCGCGCACGTCGTGCAGGCCGGCCGCGTCGAGCGCCGCGCGCAGCCGCTCGGCCAGGTCCCAGCGATCGCCGATCAGGTCGAAGTCGGGCGCGTGCGCGCGGCCGTCCGCCAGGCGTTCAAGGGCCGCGAGCGGCGCATCGAGCGCTGCGATTTCGGCGACGGTGCGCATGCTGGCCGGCGCGTCGTCGTGCTGCTGCGCGACGTACACGACGGGCGTGTGCCGGTCGATCGTGCCCGCGCTGGGCGTGCGCCGGCCCGCGATCAGTTGCGCGAGCAGGCTCTTGCCGACGCCGTTGCGGCCGACGATGCCCGTCGGCGTGCGATCGATGGAAAGGTCGAGCGAATCGAACAGCGTGACGCCGTCGTCGAAGCGGAAGGAAACGTGATGAAGCGCGACGAGCGCGCCGATGGGCGTGGCAGCAGCCATAAGCACCTCCGAAAATGCGTGAAACCCTTCGCGCGGCATGCGTGGCACGGCGGCGAAAACATTTTTGGGAAGGCTTAGTTGTTCACTTTGGCTGGCGTCCGGTATGAGGAATGAGCGCGCAGTGTAGCAAGCGCGCCGCGCGGGCCGCAAGCGACGGGCCGGGATGCCGTCGCTTGCGCGCCACGCACGGTTACTGCACGGAGACGGTCGTGAAGTTCTGCCGTCCGAACGGACTCACGCGATAACCGCTCACGTTCGTGCGCGTGAGCGCCGCCGCGGTCGGGTAGCCGAGCGGAATCCACAGCGCCTGGTCGTGGATCACCTTCTGCGCCGATTCGTACAGCTTCGCGCGCTTGGCCTGGTCGGCGGTCGCCTTGCCGTCGGCGATCAGCTTGTCGAGCTGCGCGTCGCAGAAGCGCGCGAAGTTGATGCCCGACTTCACCGCGTTGCAGCTGAACAGCGGCGACAGGTAGTTGTCCGGATCGCCGTTGTCGCCGGCCCAGCCCATGAACAGCATGTCATGCTGGCCGAGCTTCGCCTGCTTGATCAACTCGCCCCATTCGATCACCTTCACCTCGGCCTTCACGCCGATCTTCGCGAGGTCGGCCTGCAGCAGTTCCGCGCCGGCCTTCGGGTTCGGGTTCAGCACGCTGCCCGTCGGGCGCGTCCAGATCGTCGTCGAGAAGCCGTTCGGGAAACCGGCCGACGCGAGCAGCTGCTTCGCCTTCGCGGGATCGTACGCATACGGCGCGATGTCCTTCGCGTAGCTCCACGTGTTCGGCGGATACGGGTTGTTCGCGGCCGTCGCCGTGTTGTCGAACACGACCTTCAGGTAGGTCGCGCGGTCGAATGCGAGGTTCAGCGCCTCGCGCACCTTCTCGTTGTCGAGCGGCTTCTTCTGCGTGTTCAGCGCGACGAACGCGGTCATGAACGCGGGCGTCTGAACGACCTTCAGCGCGCTTTCGCGCTTCGCGGCGAGCACGTCCTGCGGCTTCGGCGACAGCGCGATCTGGCATTCGCCGGCCTTCACCTTCTGCATGCGCACGGACGCGTCCGGCGTGATCGCGTAGATCAGCCGGTCGACCTTCGGCTTCGCGCCCCAGTAGGTCGGGTTCACGTCGTAGCGGATCAGCGCGTCCTTCGTGTAGCTCTTCAGCACGAACGGGCCGGTGCCGACCGGCTTCGCGTTCAGGTCGGCCTGCTTGCCGGCCTTCAGCAGCTGGTCTGCGTATTCGGCCGAGTAGATCGACGCGAAGCCCATCGTCAGGATCGACACGAACGTCGCGTTCGGCTCGTTCAGCACGAACTTAACGGTGTTGTCGTCGACCTTCGTGACCGACTTCACGAGCTTCACGAGGCCCATCGACTGCGCGTGCGGAAAGCCGCTCGCGCCGGCCACCTTGTGCCACGGGTTCGCATCGTCGAGCATCCGCGAGAACGTGAACACGACGTCGTCCGCGTTCAGCGGGCGGCCCGGCTTGAAGTAGTCGGTGGTCTGGAACGCGACGTTCGGCCGCAGGTGGAACGTGTACGTGAGGCCGTCGGCGCTGGCTTCCCATTTGTCGGCGAGCGCCGGCACGACCTTTTTCGCGGCTTCGTCGTACGACACGAGCGTGTTGAAGATCACGTCGGCCGATGCGTTGGTGGTGACGAGCGAGTTGTACTGCACGACGTCGAAGCCGTCCGGGCTCGATTCGGTGCAGACGGTGAGCGGCTTGGCGGCGGCGAGGCCGGGGGCGGCGAGTGCTGCGGCGACCGCGGCCGCGGCGAACAGCTTGACGTGCATAGGATCTCCCACGTGGCTTGTGCTTTTTGCTGGGTGACGGGATGCGGGCGCGGCCCGGAAGCGGGCGGGGCCGGCGCGGCTGGCGAACAGCATACCGGCAAAGCGCGCGGCGCGTGAAAAAAGGCGCCGGAACGCGGTGAATTGACCGAAAAACGGCTGCTTTCGCGACGGAACGGGTGTTGATGCGGCAGAAGGTGCTGCGGAGGCGGCGGGAGGGCCGGGCGGCGGAGAGGGGGAGATCGGCGCGTCGGGGAACGCGGCGGATCTGTGCGGACGCCGCGGGAAGTGCCGCGAAATCGAAGCTTCGATGCGGCGATGCGGCCCGGCGCGTGTCGCGCGGGCCGGACCGCCGACTCGTCAGTGCGCGCCGGCCTTCGGCTTGCGCGGCGCCTTCTCGAACAGGCGGTCGTAGAGCCAGCGCGGCAACACGTGCAGCACCTTCGCGACGACGCCCATCTGCCACGGAATCACGCGGAACGCGTGCTGCCGTGCGATCGCTTTCGCCGCGCGCGCAGCGAAGCGATCGGCGTCCATCAGGAACGGCATCCGGTACGGGTTGTGCGCGGTCATCGGCGTGCGGATATAGCCGGGCGCGATCGTCACGACGCCGACGCCGGCCGGGCGCAGCTCGACGCGCAGCGCCTCGAGATACTTGATCGCGGCCGACTTCGACGCGCTGTACGCGCCGGAGCCGGGCAGGCCGCGCACGCCGGCGACGCTCGCGACGCCGACCAGCGTGCCGTGGCGCGCGGCCGTCATCGGGCCGACGAACGGCTCGAACGTCGCGACCATCCCGTAGTAGTTGATGTCCATCACGTCGCGGAACGTGGCGAGGTCGCCCTGGCCCGTGACGGCGCCCTGGCTGATGCCCGCGTTCGCGATCACGACGTCAGGGCAGCCGTGCGCGGCGATGAACGACGCGGCGGCCGTCGCGAGCGCATCGGCGTCGCGCACGTCGGCGCTGTAGACGGAGACGGACAGCTTGGGGAAGCGCCGCGCGAACGCATCGAGGGCATCGGTGCGGCGCGCGACGAGAGCGAGCGTGGCGCCCTGGCGGGCGTATTCCTCGGCCATCGCGAGGCCGAGGCCGCTCGACGCGCCGGTGATGAAGACCTTCAGCGGAGTAGTCATGCCGGCGCGCGGGCGGGGATCAGAGCTTCTTGTCCTGAACCTGCTTCACGAGGTAATCGAGCACTTGAGCGGTGCCCGGGATGCTGTTCGTGTAGGCCGGGCCTGTCTTGTACTTGCCCTGGACGACGACCGTCGGCACGCCGTCGATCGCGTAGCTCTTCAGCAGCTCGGCCGACTGCTTCACCTGGCCCTGCACGCTGAACGAGTTGTATGCGTCCATGAACTGCTTCTTGTCGACGCCCTGCGTCGCCAGGAAGTCGGCCTGCGCCTGCGGCGTCAGCAGGTAGTTCTTCTGCTTGTGGATCGCGTTGAAGATCGCCGGCGTGACCTTCTCCGAGATGCCGAGCGCGGACACCGCGTAGAACAGCTTCGAGTGCGGGATGAAATCGTCGCGGAACGCGACCGGCACGCGCTTGAAGTCGATGTTGTTGCCTTGCTTCTTCACCCAGGCCTCGATCGTCGGCTCGAATTCGTAGCAGTGCGGGCAGCCGTACCAGAAGAATTCGATGACCTCGACCTTGCCGGCCGGCGCGGACACCGGCTGCGGCGACTTCATCACCTCGAAGTCCTTGCCGGACACGGGCGCGGCGGGCGACGCGTGGGCGAAGCCCGCGGCGGCCAGGCCGAGGGACAGAAGGAGCGTGCTAAGTAGTTTTTTCATGTTGTAAGCGTCGAATCAGTTGCTCGGATGACGAAACGTAACGGGTTCTGCGTGGGCGCGGCTGGTTGCTTACTGCTTCGTGAAGCGGATCACCGCCGTGTCGACACCTGCATCGGACAGCCGCTGACGGGCCGAGTTCATATCCTCGAACTTCGAGAACGGGCCGACGCGCACGCGGAAATAGGTCACGCCGCTGACATCGCGCTTCGACACCTTCGACTCGAAGCCCTGGAAGCCGAGGCGCGCGCGCTGCTGCTCGGCGTCGCCTTCCGTCTTGTACGCGCCGACCTGCAGGAAGTAGCCGGTGTTCGCGTCGTTCGCGGTCGGCGGCTTCGCTGCCGCGGCGGACGTGGCGGATGTTGCGGACGGCGCCGGCTTCGGCGTGTTCGCGGCCAGTTGCTGTTGCTGCTGTTTCTGCGCGGCCGCCTGCTGCGCCTGCTTCTGCGCGGCGAAGCGCGCGAGATCATCCTCGCCGCCTTGCTGCTGTTGCTGCGCTTGCTGCGTCTTCTTCGGCGGCGGCGTGTTGTCGGCCGGCTTCGGCGCGACGGCGACGCCGTTGCCCGACGGCGCATTGTTCGAGGCCGTGGTGTTGGAGCCGTTCGCGTTGCCCGACGGCGGCACCTCGACGATCTGCGGTTCGGGCAGCAGGCCGCCCTGGGTCTGGTTCGCGGCCTGCCCGGGCGCGGTGTTGGGCGGCGCGGGCTGCGCGGCCTGCGGCACCGGCTGGCCGGGCGTCTTGCCCTGCAGCGCGCGGTTCGGGTCGAACTGCTGCGGCTGGCTCGCGCCGGTGTCGGTCGGCGGCGGTGCGACCTTCGACACGAACGGCGACGGCGAACGCGTGATGTAGAGCGCCACCACCACCGCGATCGCGAGGCCGACGATCAGGCCCAGCACGATTCCAAGAAATGTCCCTCCGGCTTGTTTCGATTGCTTCGAAGTTCGGCGTGGTTGTGCCATTGCTTGAGTCACCTGCAAAAAGAATCGTGAAAAGGCCGGGGCAGGCGCTCCTGCCCCGGCCATTCGCTGCCCGGTTCGGGCCGCTTACATCTTGGCGGGCGCGGACACGCCGAGCACCGCCAGACCATTCTCGAGCACCTGCCGGGTCGCGGCGAGGAGCGCGGCGCGCGCGTTGCGCGGCGCTTCGTCGTCGACCAGCACGCGCTCCGCATTGTAGAACGAGTGGAATTCACCAGCGAGATCGCGCAGGTAGAACGCGACCGCATGCGGCGCGAGTTCCTTCGCCGCGTGCGTGAGCATGTCCGGATACTCGGCGAGCTTCTGCATCAGCGACACGGCCTGCGCGCTCGTGAGTTGCGACAGGTCGGCGCCCGGCAGCTGCGCCACGTCGACGTTGTAGCGCGACTTCAGTTCGTTGAGCACCGAGCAGATGCGCGCATGCGCGTACTGGACGTAATAGACCGGATTCTCGTCGTTCTGTTTCAGCGCGAGGTCGATGTCGAACACGAATTCGGTGTCGGCCTTGCGGGAGATCAGGAAGAAACGGACCGCGTCGCGGCCGCGCGTGATGGTCGCCTCGTCGATCAGGTCGGGTGCCGCTTCCTGGCCCGGCGCCGCGCCGCCCGACCATTCGATCAGGTCGCGCACCGTCACGTAGCTGCCCGCGCGCTTCGACAGCTTCACTTCCTGGCCGTCGCGCATCACGGTGACCATCTTGTGCAGCACGTAGTCGGGATAGCCCTTCGGAATGCCGATGTGCAGGCCTTGCAGGCCCGCGCGCACGCGCGCGATCGTGCCGTGGTGGTCCGAGCCCTGGATGTTGATCACCTGCGTGAAGCCGCGCTCCCATTTCGTCACGTGGTACGCGACGTCCGGCACGAAGTACGTGTACGTGCCGTCCGACTTGCGCATCACGCGATCCTTGTCGTCGCCTTCGTCGGTCGTGCGCAGCCACAGCGCGCCGTCCTGCTCGTAGGTCATGCCGGCCTTGACCAGCGCGTCGACCGTCTTCTCGACCCGGCCTTCGCTGTACAGCGACGACTCGAGGTAGTACTGGTCGAACTTCACGCCGAACGCCTGCAGATCCATGTCCTGCTCGTGACGCAGGTACGCGACCGCGAACTTGCGGATCGCGTCGAGATCGTCGATGTCGCCCGCGCCCGTGACCGGCTCGCCATCCTTCGCGGCGACCGTCTCGCGGTTCAGGTAGTCGCGGGCGATGTCGGCGATGTATTCGCCGTTGTACGCGGCTTCCGGCCAGCCCGCGTCGCCCGGCTTCAGGCCGCGCGCGCGCGCCTGCGTCGAGATCGCCAGGTTGCCGATCTGCACGCCCGCATCGTTGTAGTAGAACTCGCGGTGCACCGCGTAGCCCTGGCTCGCGATCACGTTCGCGAGCACGTCGCCGAGGGCCGCCTGGCGGCCGTGGCCGACGTGCAGCGGGCCGGTCGGGTTGGCCGACACGAATTCGAGCAGCACCTGCTTGCCCTTTTCGCGGTCCGACGTGCCGAACGCGCGGCCCTGCTCGAACACGGCGGCGATCACCGCCTGTTTCGCGGCGGCCGTCAGGCGCAGGTTGATGAAGCCGGGGCCGGCGATTTCGGCGGCGTCGACGAGCCCTTGCGCGGCCGGCTGGGCCGTGAGGGCGGCGACGATCTTCTCGGCGAGCTGGCGCGGGTTCGCGCCGAGCGGCTTGGCGAGCTGCATCGCGACGTTGCACGCGACGTCGCCGTGCGCGGCGACCTTCGGGCGCTCCAGCGTGATGGCCGGGGCGACGAACGCTGCGTCGGCGCCTTTCAGCGCGTGTGCGACCTGCGTGACGCTATCCGCGAGCAGGGCTTCGAGGGTCTGTTTGTGTGCTGGCAGCATGCTGGTAGAAGGCTTCGTTGGTGGCTGCCGGAAACACCGGCCGGCCGGCGCGCTTTTTAAGCGCGCGTTTCAGGGATCGCAGAATTTTAACAGGTGCTAATATGCCGCTCAGGCGCCCCGGCTTCGCGAGGCCGCACGCCGGTCTGCCGGCGTCCCCCCAACCGCGCCGGGCAGGCACAACAAGATGAAAAGGGAATTGTCATGATTACGTTCAAGAGCAAGGCGGCACAGGATCTCGACGTGCTGAAGGATTTCGCCGTGTATGTGCTGGGTCTCGTCGGCAAGCAGCTGGGCGAGCGCGGTGTGATTACGCACGACGAACTGGACCACGCAATCGCCAAGCTGGAAGGCGCGGTCGCGCAGGCGAAGCAGGAGCGCGCCGAGCACGCGGGCCACTTCCACGAGGACGACGACGACCACGCGCACCATGAAGTGCCGCCAAGCCTCGCGCAGCGCGTCGCACCCTTCCTCACGATGCTGCGCGAAGCGAAGGCCGGCCAGGCCGACGTGCACTGGGGCTTCTGAGCTTCCTTGCCCGCCCGATCGAAAGGTCGTCGGCAACGCAAAAAAAGCCCGCTTTCGAGCGGGCTTTTCATTTCCTCTGATGAAATGGCGGGCTGGCCGCCCGCCGGCCTCGGTCAGAGTTGCGGCGCGAGCGCGCGCCGGGCGTCGGCGAGCGACAGCGACATCCGCCGCGCGTAGTCGTCCAGCTGATCCTGCCCGATTTTGCCGACCGAGAAGTAGCGGCTGTCCGGGTGCGCGAGATAAAAGCCCGACACGCTCGCGGCCGGCAGCATCGCCAGCGATTCGGTCACGCTCATCCCGATTTCCTCCGCATGCAGCGCGGCGAACATGTCGCGCTTCACGAGGTGGTCGGGGCAGGCCGGGTAGCCGGGCGCCGGGCGGATGCCCGCGTACTTCTCGGCGATCAGCGCATCGTTGTCGAGCGTTTCGCCGCTCGCATAGCCCCACAGCTCGCGGCGCACGCGCGCGTGCATCGCCTCGGCGAACGCTTCCGCGAAGCGGTCGGCGAGTGCCTTCAGCATGATCGCGCTGTAGTCGTCGTGGTCGGCTTCGAACTGCTTTTCCTTCACGTCGACGCCGAGGCCGGCCGTGACCGCGAACATCCCGATGTAGTCGGCGACGCCCGATTCCTTCGGCGCGATGAAGTCGGCGAGCGAGCGGTTCGGGCGCATCACGCCGTCGACCACCGGACGCACGCTCTGCTGGCGCAGGTTGCGCCACGTGAGCAGCACTTCGGAGCGCGAATCGTCGGTGTAGATCTCGATGTCGTCGTCGTTGACCGTGTTCGCCGGCAGCAGCGAAATCACGCCGTTCGCGGTGAGCCAGCGGCCCTGGATCAGGCGCGCGAGCATCGACTTCGCGTCGGAGAACACGCGTCGCGCCGATTCGCCGACGATCTCGTCGTTCAGGATCGCCGGGTACGGGCCCGCGAGATCCCAGGTCTGGAAGAACGGGCCCCAGTCGATGTAGTTCGCGAGCTCGTTCAGGTCGTAGTTCTTGAACACGCGGCGGCCGATGAACTTCGGCTTCACGGGCCGGTAGCCCGCCCAGTCGACCTTCGTCTTGTTCGCGCGCGCCTCGGCGAGCGTGACCATCGGCTGGGCCTTGCGGTTCGCATGCTGTTCGCGGATCCGTTCGTAATCCGACTTCAGTTCGTCGAGATACTTCGTTGCGCCTTCGTCCGACAGCAGGTTCGATGCGACCGACACCGAGCGCGATGCGTCGGGCACGTAGACCACCGGGCCTTCGTAATGGGGCGCGATCTTCACGGCCGTGTGCACGCGCGAGGTCGTCGCGCCGCCGATCAGGAGCGGGATCTTCTTCACGCGGAAGTAGTCGTCGCGCTGCATTTCGGACGCGACGTACGCCATTTCCTCGAGGCTCGGCGTGATGAGGCCCGACAGCCCGATGATGTCCGCGCCCTCGACCTTCGCCTTCGCGAGGATCTCGTTGCACGGGACCATCACGCCCATGTTGACGACTTCGAAGTTGTTGCACTGGAGCACGACCGACACGATGTTCTTGCCGATGTCGTGCACGTCGCCCTTCACGGTCGCGATGACGATCTTGCCCTTCGCGCGCACGTCGCCGCCCGCTTCCGCGAGCAGCCGTTTTTCTTCCTCGATGAACGGGATCAGGTGCGCGACGGCCTGCTTCATCACACGCGCCGACTTCACGACCTGCGGCAGGAACATCTTGCCCTGGCCGAACAGGTCGCCGACGACGTTCATCCCGTCCATCAGCGGGCCTTCGATCACGTTGATCGGGCGGCCGCCGGCCGCGGCGATGGCCGCGCGCGCCTCCTCGGTGTCCTCGACGATGAAGTTCGTGATCCCGTGCACCAGCGCGTGCGCGAGGCGCTTCTCGACCGGCTGGTTGCGCCACTCGAGATTCTCTTCCTTCTTCGCGGCGCCGGTCTTGAACTTGTCGGCGATCTCGAGCAGGCGGTCGGTGGAATCGTCGCGGCGGTTCAGGATCACGTCCTCGACCCGCTCGCGCAGCTCCGGGTCGAGATCGGCGTACACGCCGAGCTGGCCCGCGTTCACGATGCCCATGTCCATCCCCGCCTGGATCGCGTGGTACAGGAACACGGTGTGGATCGCCTCGCGCACCGGGTCGTTGCCGCGGAACGAGAACGACACGTTCGACACGCCGCCGCTCACCTTCGCGTACGGCAGGTTCTGCTTGATCCAGCGGGTCGCCTCGATGAAGTCGACCGCGTAGTTGTTGTGCTCCTCGATGCCGGTCGCGACCGCGAAGATGTTCGGGTCGAAGATGATGTCTTCCGGTGGGAAGCCGACTTCGTTCACGAGGAAGTCGTACGAGCGCTTGCAGATCTCGGTCTTGCGCGCGTAGGTATCGGCCTGGCCCGTCTCGTCGAACGCCATCACGACCGCGGCCGCGCCGTAGCGGCGGATCAGGTTCGCGTGATGGCGGAACGCTTCCTCGCCTTCCTTCAGCGAGATCGAGTTCACGATCGCCTTGCCCTGCACGCACTTGAGGCCGGCCTCGATCACTTCCCACTTCGACGAGTCGATCATGATCGGCACGCGAGCGATGTCCGGCTCGGATGCGATCAGGTTCAGGAAGCGCACCATCGCCGCCTTCGAATCGAGCATCGCCTCGTCCATGTTGATGTCGATCACCTGCGCGCCGTTCTCGACCTGCTGGCGCGCGACGGCGAGCGCCTCGTCGAACTGGCCGTTCAGGATCATCCGCGCGAACGCCTTCGAGCCGGTGACGTTGGTGCGTTCGCCGACGTTGATGAAGAGCGTCCCGGACGTGACGTTGAACGGCTCGAGGCCGGCAAGGCGCATCATGTGATCGGTCATGGCGGTGCGAATTCGTGTGAGGTAGGGCGGGCGTTGGGGCGGTCGGTCAGGCGGCGTCGCTGTAGTGGCTCGGCCAGCGGCGCGGTTTCACGTCGGCGAGCGCCTTCGCGATCTCGGCGATGTGCTCGGGCGTCGTGCCGCAGCAGCCGCCCGCGAGGTTCACGAGCCCGGCTTGCGCGAATTCCTTCAGCAGGCCCGACGTGACGTCCGGCGTCTCGTCGAAACCGGTGTCGCTCATCGGGTTCGGCAGGCCCGCGTTCGGGTAGCACGACACGTAGGTGTCGCACAGCTTCGCGAGCTCGGCGATGTACGGGCGCATCAGCGCCGCGCCGAGCGCGCAGTTCAGGCCGAACGTGAGCGGCTTCGCGTGGCGCAGCGAATTCCAGAACGCCTCGACCGTCTGGCCCGACAGGATGCGTCCCGACGCGTCGGTCACGGTGCCCGAGATCATGATCGGCAGGCGCTCGCCGGTGTCCTCGAACAATTCGTCGAGCGCGAACAGCGCGGCCTTCGCGTTCAGCGTGTCGAAGATCGTCTCGACGAGGAACAGGTCGACGCCGCCGTCGAGCAGCGCCTTCGCCTGCTGGTAATACGCGCTGCGCAGCTCGTCGAACGTGACGTTGCGCGCGCCCGGGTCGTTGACGTCCGGCGAGATGCTCGCCGTCTTCGGCGTCGGCCCGATCGCGCCCGCGACGAAGCGCGGTTTGTCGGGCGTCGCGTAGCGCACGGCCGATTCGCGCGCGAGCCGCGCCGATTCGACGTTCATCTCGACGACGAGGTCTTCCATCCCGTAGTCGGCCTGCGCGACCGTCGTCGCGCCGAACGTATTGGTTTCGACGATGTCCGCGCCGGCCGCGAAGTACTGGTCGTGGATCTCGCGGATGATCTGCGGCTGCGTGAGCGACAGCAGCTCGTTGTTGCCCTTGATGTCGCGCGGGAAGTCCTTGAAGCGCTCGCCGCGATAGGCGGCCTCGTCGAGCTTGTAGCGCTGGATCATCGTGCCCATCGCGCCGTCGAGGATGAGGATGCGCGATTTCAGCAGCGCGGGCAGTTCGGCGCCGCGCGTGTAGGGCGCGTCGAGCGGGACGGAAGCAGCGAGAGGGGTCGCAGACATGGCGGAAGACCGGCGAAGACGGGAAAACCGTCATTGTAGCCGGTGCGCAGGGGCGCCGCCCGGGCTCGCGCGGCGTGGGCAGCGGGGCCGGCGCGAAGCGTGCGGGCGAGCGTTGTTCGCGCAACGAAGGCACGCCCGGCCGCACACGGCCCCATCAAACGAAAACCCCCGCCGGCGAACCGGACGGGGGCGTGGATCAGAGTGCTCGCGGCGCCGCGCAGTGCGCGGCGATGGGCCCGGCGATGCGCCGGACCGGATGTCGTCAGTGCAGGACGACGGGCATCATCATCAGGCTGTCGAACTGTCCGAGGAATTCGTCCACTTCGTCGAGCGACGGCTCGTCCTCGATCAGCTGCTTCACGTGTGCGCGGAAACGCTCGGCAAGTTCGCCGTCGATGAAAATTTCGCGCTGCGCGTTCTTGTCGACGATTTCATATCCGCCGGCATTCATCAGATGGTGACCGGCCTGCGGCGCAAATTCGACGACGCAGTAATTGGGGCTGTTGTAGATCATTTGCATGGCGGCACTCCTCTTCGCAGTGGCATCTGGCCTTGTTGCTCCGTAGGTGGGGCAGGCTGTGCCGGTTTCAAGGGGCTTGCGCTGCACACCCCGTTCTCCCGTTTGCGTGGGGTGTATTGGTTAGAAGCCGATGTCTATCAAACGTTTCTTATTGTGATCCGGTGCACTGAAATAGTTGTTAAAGAGTGTCATCGGCCATTTCGGCCAACAACTTTAATCGGTCGAAATTGCCGATCTATGGATCATCACGGCGCGGGCGGCGTCGACGCGGGCGATGAACCCGTGGGCGCCGATGGTTGCACGTCCGCCGGCGGCGCGGGTTGTGCCGGCTCTGCGGCGGGTGCCACGGCGGCCGGGGTGCTATCGGGCGCGCTGTCGGGCGCATTTGTTGCGCGTGGCGTCACCCCGTCGGCCGGTGCGTCCGGCGGCGCGAGCCGGCCATGCCAAAGCAATTCGATTTGCGCGCCGTTCGGTTCCGATTGTACGAGCCTTGCGGGCAGCCAGTCGAGCGACGGCGCGAGCCACATGTCGATGCGGCGCGTGTCGCCGGCGCGGCGCGGCAGGCGCATGAAGTGCCGCGCGCGGACGATGCCGGTTTGCGTCTGCACGTCCTCGTCGCCGATCACCGTGATCGGCCACGTCTCGCCGCTGTTGTTGTCGATTACGAAGAACTGCTGCGTGACGCCCGGCTGGTACGCGGACGGATTGCCGCGCACGAGCCCCGACAACTGCATCAGCATGCTGAAGCGATCCTGCACGCCGTCGGGCAGCGGTGCGTTATTTGGCGTGCGGGTGAACACGACCTGGCGGATCTCGCGGTTGAAGATCGCGATGTCCTCGGGGCGCTTGCCGCGTTTCTCGACATATCGATCGGGGGCCACACCGAACGCGTCGATGCGGCCTTCGCTGCGGTACGTGAACGGACCGACGAACGGCACGGGCATCGACACCGACAGGTCGTAGATGTGTCCGTCGGTGCGCCAGTGGATCGTGCCGATCATGTTCTGCATCCCGTTGTAGAACGTATCGTATTGCAGATCGCCGGACGACGGCGCCACGAACTTCACGCCGCTCGTCGCGGGGCCCGGCGTCGCGGCACTGCTCGCGCCCTCGGCCGGTGCCGCATTCGCGTCCGATGCGCCTGCCGTGCCGCTCGCGGCGGAGGCGGCGGCGGCAGGCGGCGGCTCGCCGTGCTCGGCCGTCTGCGTCGACGTCAGCACGGGCTCGGGCGACGGCGCGTGCTTCGGTGCGGCGGGAGCAGGCTTCGCCGGCGCAGGCTCGGCATGATGTTCGGCTGGAGGTTCGACCGGTTTCGGCGCGGGCTGGCGCTCGATCGGCCGCGGCTTCAGCAATTCGATCTGCACCGGGATCTCGGCGGGCGCGGGCGGCGTGAACGATTCGCGGTTGCGCGTCAGCCACAACGCGGCGAGCGCGTGCAGCACCAGCACGACGACGATCGCGATGCCCGCGCGCAGCCAGTGGCGGGGCAGGACGTGACGAGAACGGGTGTCGGCAGGCGGCATCGGCGAAAACGGAACAGGGTTGGGGCAGTCGTGGCGGATCGTGCATGACGTACATCGCAACGGCACGTCGCAATGGCACGTCACGACCGCACGTCACACCCATCGGACCGCCGGCCGCGCCGCGCGTTCGCGCTGCATCGCGCGCATTCGCCCGGGTGTCGCGCGCGTCGCGTGTCAGGCGTCGCGCGCGTCAGGACTATAGCCGAGTTCGTAAGACAGTTTCTGCGCGCACGCGCGCAGCGCGGTGTCGATCTCGCCGCCCCACGCGATGTCGAACGTGCCTTCCTGACCGAGCGCGACGATCGCGAGCGCCAGCTCGCCGACCGCATCGAACACCGGCATGCAGAACGCGTGGATCGTCGGCAGCAGCATCCCTTCGACGCGCGCGGCCTGATGCGCGCGCACGTCCGCGAGCACCGCGTCGACCTCGTCGAGCGTGCGCGGGCCGCCGTGATGCGGCGAGCGGCGCGTGTCGGCGAGCTCGCGTTCGAGCATCGCCGCGGTCTTGCTGCGCGGCAGGTACGCGGCGAACAGCAGGCCCGTCGCGGAGCCGAGCAGCGGCATCACGTCGCCAAGCTTCAGCGACGCCTTCGCGGGGTGGCTCGATTCCATCCAGTGCACGATCGTCGGGCCCTGATTGCCCCACACCGCGATGCCGACGGTCTGGTCGACGCGGTCGCGCAACTCGGTCAGCGCGATTCGCGCGAGTTTCACGCCGTCCACGCGCGCGAGCCGCGCGAGGCCCATCTGCAGCGCGAAGCCGCCGAGTTCATAGCGGCCCGACACCGGATCCTGCGACACGACGCCGAGCCGCGAGAAGCTCACCAGATAGCGGTGCGCCTTCGCAGGGCTCATGCCCGCGCGCTGCGCGAGGTCGCGCAGCATCATCGCGCGCGGCTCGCTCGTCAGCACCTCAAGCAGGCGGAAGCCGACCTCGATCGACTGGATGCCGGAGCGGACCTTCTCGCCGCCTTCGCCATGCTCGCCGGAGCCGGTGTCGTCGGTGTCGGAATCAGCGAGATCGTCGTCGGGAAGCGGGTTGGCGGGCATGGGCAACGGGGGCGCGGCAAGGCGGCAAGGGTCGGGACGAAAGCGGCACGCACGATCGTGGCGCGCCGCGCGGATTCACCATCGTAAAATAGATTCCCTCCATCGTCACTACAACGGCAGACACCCCATGAAACTTGCATCGCTGAAGGACGGCACGCGCGACGGCCAGCTGATCGTCGTGTCGCGCGACCTGCACACCGCGGCGATCGCCGATGCGATCGCACCGACGCTGCAGCGCGTCCTCGACGACTGGGCGTTCTACGCGCCGCAACTGCGCGACCTGTCCGACGCGCTGAATCACGGCCGCGCACGCAACGCGTTCGCGTTCGATCCGGCGAACTGCATGGCGCCGCTGCCGCGCGCGTTCCAGTGGGCCGACGGTTCCGCGTACGTGAATCACGTCGAGCTCGTGCGCCGCGCGCGCGGCGCCGAGATGCCGCCGGAGTTCTGGACCGATCCGCTGATGTACCAGGGCGGCAGCGACGACTTCCTCGGCGCGCGCGACGACATCGTCTGCGCGTCCGAGGAGTGGGGCATCGACTTCGAGGCCGAAGTCGCGGTGATCACCGGCGACGTCCCGATGAGCGCATCGCCCGACGACGCGCTGAAGGCCGTGCGGCTCGTCACGCTGGTGAACGACGTGTCGTTGCGCAACCTGATTCCGGCCGAGCTCGCGAAGGGCTTCGGCTTCTTCCAGAGCAAGCCGGCCACCGCGTTCGCACCGGTCGCGGTGACCCTCGACGAGCTCGGCGACGAATGGCGCGAAGGCCGCGTGCACCGGCCGATGATCGTCCACTGGAACGGCAGGAAGGTCGGCCAGCCCGACGCGGGCACCGACATGGTGTTCCACTTCGGCCAGCTGGTCGCGCATGCGGCGAAGACGCGCAACCTGCGTGCCGGCTCGATCGTCGGCTCGGGCACCGTGTCGAACAAGGACGCGAAGCGCGGCTACTGCTGCATCGCCGAGAAGCGCTGCCTCGAGACGATCGAGCACGGCGCGCCGCAGACCGAATTCATGCGCTATGGCGACACCGTGCGCATCGAGATGTTCGACTCGGCCGGCAAGTCGATCTTCGGCGCGATCGAGCAGTCGGTCGCACCGCCCGACGGCGCGGCCTGACGCACGCGCGAAGCCCGGCTCCGGCCCGCGCGCCGGGTTTCGCCCGATGTTTGCCCGCGCGGGCTTGGCTACACTCGATTCAGGCGTTTCAAACGCCTCAAGCACCGGGAGCTGCGCATGGCCGATCTTGCCGCATACGGCGGTTACGAAGCATTGAAGGTGACGCGCCGCGAGCATGGCGTGCTCGATATCGTGATGAGCGGCGAGGGCGCGAACCGCAGCGGCCTCGCGACCGCGAACGACCGCATGCATCGCGAACTCGCCGACATCTGGCGCGACGTCGACCGCGATCCCGACACGCGCGTCGCGGTGATCCGCGGCGAGGGCAAGGGCTTTTCGGCGGGCGGCGATCTCGCGCTCGTCGAGGCGATGGCGAACGACTTCGACGTGCGCGCACGCGTGTGGCGCGAGGCGCGCGACCTCGTCTACAACGTGATCAACTGCAGCAAGCCGATCGTCTCCGCGATGCACGGCCCGGCCGTCGGCGCGGGGCTCGTCGCCGGGCTGCTCGCCGACATCTCGATCGCCGCGAAGGATGCGCGCATCATCGACGGTCATACGCGGCTCGGCGTCGCGGCCGGCGATCATGCGGCGATCGTGTGGCCGCTGCTGTGCGGGATGGCGAAGGCGAAGTACTACCTGCTGCTGTGCGAGCCGGTGAACGGCGAGGAGGCCGAGCGGATCGGCCTCGTGTCGCTCGCGGTCGAGCCGGCCGACCTGCTGCCGAAGGCGTACGAAGTCGCGGAGCGGCTCGCACACGGGTCGCAGTCGGCGATCCGCTGGACCAAGTACGCGCTGAACAACTGGCTGCGCAGCGCCGGGCCGACCTTCGATACGTCGCTCGCGCTCGAATTCATGGGCTTCTCCGGGCCCGACGTGCAGGAAGGCATCCGCTCGCTGCGCGAGCGGCGCCCGCCCGATTTCCCCGGCGACGCACCGTTCTGACGCGCGCTATCATCGAACCAGGGCGGCCGCGCGACCCGTGCCGGCCGCTTCGCTCACCCAGTCAACCAGGATGCCCGTAATGACGAACGAAGCCTCCGGCTCCAATCCTTTCGCCGGCTTTGCCGGTTTCAAGCCCGCCGACATGCTCGACCGGATGTGGGACATGATGCGGATGTCGCCGTTCGGCGGGATGGCGTCGTTTCCGGGCGCCGCCTCGGGGTTGCCGCCGTCGCTGTCGAGCATGTCCGACATGATGGCGCCGCTCACGAGCGTCGAGGAGCTCGACAAGCGGATCACCGATCTGCGCGCGGTCGAGCAATGGCTCAAGCTCAATCTCGGGATGCTGCAGTCCGCGATCCAGGCGCTCGAGGTGCAGCGCGCGACGCTCGCGACGCTGCGCGCGTTCGGCGCATTCGCGCAGAGCTCGATGTCGGCGGCCGAGGAAGCCGCGGTCGCGGCCGCGCAAGCGGCGTCCGCGCCGCGCGCCGATGCGCAGCAAGCGCCGGGTGCTGGCGCTGCCGACGCGCCGCCGGCAGGCGACGCCGCGCAGCAGGCATTCGACCCGGCCGGCTGGTGGAACCTGCTGCAGGCGCAGTTCAACCAGCTCGCGAGCCTTGCGATGACGCAGCCGGGCGTGCAGGCCGATCAGCCGGACGATGCGTCGCCCGCGCAGGCCGCGCCGACGACGCCGGCGGAACCGCCCGCACCGGCCGCTGCCGCCGCGCCGCGCAAGCCGGCCGCGAAGCGCGCGAAGCCGTCCGGTTCGGCCGCGGCGCGCGCGGCGGCCGCTTCGTCGCCCGAAACGCGTCCGCCGAAGCGCTCGACCTGACGCGAACCGGATGGCAGGTCGATCATGCGGCTCGCGCTCGTTCTGATGGGGGGCGGCGCCCGCGCCGCCTACCAGGTCGGCGTGCTGAAGGCGCTGGCCGAGATCGCGCGCGAGGCCGATCCGCAGCGGCATACGGTGCCGTTTTCGGTCGTATGCGGCTCGTCGGCCGGCGCGATCAATGCAACGTCGATCGCGAGCCACGCGGACGATTTTTCGCACGGCGTGCGGCGCCTGCTCGAATTCTGGGAGCCGCTGCGCGCGGACTACGTGTATCGCACCGACTGGCTCGGCATCGCGGCGGCGGGTGCACGCTGGCTCGCGGCGATGAGCTTCGGCTGGGCGGCACGCCGTTCGCCGCGCGGGCTGCTCGACAACGCGCCGCTCGCGCACCTGCTGCAGCGCGAGCTGAGTTTCCACCGGATCGAGCAGATGCTCGAGAGCCGGCTGCTGCATGCGCTCTCGATCACGGCGCTCAGCTATTCGAGCGGCCGGCACCTGACGTTCTACCAGGCCGCCGAGCCGATCCAGGCATGGCGGCGCGCGCAGCGCACCGCGCGGCTCGTCGACCTGTCGGCGTCGCACCTGCTCGCGTCGTCGGCCATTCCGTTCGTGTTCCCGGCCGTGCCGCTCGTGCTCGACGGACAGGTCGAGTACTTCGGCGACGGGTCGATCCGGCAGGTCGCGCCGCTGTCGCCGGCGATCCACTTCGGCGCGAACCGGATCGTCGTGATCGGCGCGGCCGATCCGCGGCCCGAGATTCCCGCCGCGAACGGTTCGGGGCGGGTGCGCGGCTATCCGACGCTCGCGCAGATCGGCCAGCAGGTGCTCGCGAGCGTGTTTCTCGACTCGATCGGCGCGGACATCGAGCGCATCGAGCACATCAACCGGATGATCGAGCACCTGCCGCAGCAGGTCGAGGTGGACAGCGGCTGGCGGCACGTCGACGTGCTCGCGATCGCGCCGTCCGAGCCCATCGAGCTGATCGCCGCGAAACACCTGAAGCAGATGCCGGCGACGATGCGCGGGCTGCTCGGCGCGATCGGCGGCAGCCAGCCGGCCGGCGCGTCGTTCGCGAGCTACCTGCTGTTCGAGGAGGCGTTCACGCGCGAGCTGATCGAGCTCGGCTACCGCGACGGGCGCGCGCAGCGCGACACGCTGGCGAGCTGGATCGCGGGCGCCGACGGCTGCAGCGCGCCGCCGACCGGCACGCCGCCGGAGGGCGGCATCGCGACGGGCGAAATACGGGTCTGACGCGAGTCCGGTCGCGGAAACGGCGCTGAAGCAGGTGCGCCTTACAGATCGGTTGCGTTTTCGCGACGCCTGCCCGCGACCGATCGCCGCACCGCAGTGGGCGGCGCGCGACCGGGCCGGCGTCTCGGAACCGTCATGGGTGCGTGCTATCATGGCCGCCGCCGTATACACCATATCGAGCAGCCTGCCGTCCGGCAGCCGTACGGAGAACCCGTCCGGAAGCCGTGTGACGCCGGGGCCGGCTCGTCAACGAGCCGGCTTGCGCCGGCCCCCCACATGAGGCACGCACGGCCGGCTCCGTTCGAGCGGAGCGGGGGCTGCGGCGTGCGTCGAGGCGGCGGCGCGGCCGCCTGGCAGCCGGATTTGGAATCTGCGTCCGGCGGCTGGATTCCCGCGTAAAATTAGAGTCTTGGCTGCGAAAAGCGCGCTCGCGCGCGTACGCGGCAACAGTCACGTTTAGAGAAGTCGCATTGCGCAGAACAGGGGTGGGACCATCATGAACACCATGCTTTATCCGGAACTTTACAGGTCGCTCGAAGCTGTCCGCTGGGACATGGAGAAGGACATTCCGTGGGACAAGTTCGACGGTTCGCTGCTCACCGACGAGCAGGCGAAGACGATCAAGATGAACGCGATCACCGAATGGTCGGCGCTGCCCGCAACGGAAATGTTCCTGCGCGACAACCAGCACGACAGCGACTTTTCCGCGTTCATGAGCGTGTGGTTCTTCGAGGAGCAGAAGCATTCGCTCGTGCTGATGGAATACCTGCGCCGCTTCCGGCCGGAAATGGTGCCGACCGAGGAAGAGCTGCACGCGGTGCGCTTCCAGTTCGATCCGGCGCCGCCGCTCGAGACGCTGATGCTGCACTTCTGCGGCGAGATCCGCCTGAACCATTGGTATCGCTGCGCGGCCGACTGGCACACCGAGCCGGTCATCAAGCACATCTACGAAACGATCTCGCGCGATGAAGCGCGCCATGGCGGCGCTTACCTGCGCTACATGAAGAAGGCGCTGAACAACTGCGGCGACGTCGCGCGCGCGGCGTTCGCGAAGATCGGCGTGCTGATGGCATCGGCGCGCCGCACCGAGAAGCCGCTGCACCCGACCAACCTGCACGTGAACCAGGCGCTGTTCCCGCGCGACACCGTGCAGTCGCGCCTGCCCGATCCGGAATGGCTCGAGCGCTGGCTCGACGAGCAGATCCGCTTCGACGGTGAGTGGGAAAAGAAGGTCGTCGACCGGATCCTGCACAACCTGTCGATCCTGTTCGAGCGCACGTTCGCGACCGCGCAGGAGCTGAACCGCTATCGCAAGGAAGTCACCGGCCGCCTGCAGTCCGAAAGCGGCCCGTCGTCGGCCGCGCAACCGGCCTGACGCCGCGCGGCGGCGCAGCCGCCGTGACGCTCCGCCGGTTGCGATCGTCGCAGTGAATTCCTGCATGAAGCCCGCCCGGCCCTCCGGCGGGCTTTTTATTATCTGGCGCCGCCGCGTCCTGTCGCGACGTGCACCGCGCGCCGCTCACGCCATCCGAACTCCATCATGTCCGCCACCTTCGAACGCAAGCTGATCACCCGCGACGCCCTGGTTGCCCTGCGCGCTTCGCTGCCTTCGCCCGTCGTGTTCACCAACGGCGTGTTCGACATCCTGCACCGTGGCCACGTCACGTATCTCGCCGACGCCAAGGCGCTCGGCGCGTGCCTGATCGTCGGCGTGAACAGCGATGCGTCGGTGCGCATGCTCGGCAAGGGCGACGACCGTCCGATCAACCGCGAGGACGACCGGATGGCGCTGCTCGCGGCGCTGGAGAGCGTCGACTGGGTCGTGAAGTTCGAGGAAAAGACGCCGGTGTCGCTGATCGAGGCCGTCCGTCCGGACATTCTCGTGAAGGGCGGCGACTACGACATGGACGCGCTGCCGGAATCGGCCATCGTGCGCGGCTGGGGCGGCCGTGCGCTCGCGATTCCGTTCGCGCATGACCGCTCGACCACCGCGCTGCTGAAGAAGGTGCGCGCGCAGCAGTCCTGAGGCGTGTGCCGCGCCGTCAGGGCGCGGATGCCGCGAGCGGCTCTGCCGTGAGGGCCGGCGCGGCGATCGGTGCGCCGATCACGGGCTGATCGGTCGCCTGCGCGAGCGGCATAGCATGCACTGCATCGGGCCGCACCTGCCGGGACAGCACGCCCGGTTCGCGCGCGCCGGCCGCCGGCGGCGGCCCGAACACGCCGCGCACGGCCACGAACGCGAGCAGGTTCGCGAGAAAGAGAACAGCGATCAGCCAGCGCAGCATCGTCGACACTCCTCGTCGTGGTTCAGTCGTTCAACCGTTCAGTCGCGCCGGCCGCATGGCAAAGGTTGCCGTTGCAGCCGGCGATCGTTCGCGACGGCCGGGCCGCGTGAGCGGCCGGCTGCCTGCATGGGCGCACACACCGCGCCCGTTCTTCCATCCTTCCTGTGACGATGCGCGCAGCCGGGCATCCGTCGACGCGGTCGGTGCGACGCCGGCCAGTTTTCGTCAATCCTGCGCCGCCCCTTCCGCGGCGATCAACGCAAGGCCCGACAGGATCAGCGCGTCGTGCCGCGTATGCGGCAGCGTGAGCGCGCGCGCGACGTCGTCCGCCGCACCGCCTGCCAGCACGAGCCGCACGGGCGCCTGCCACGCATCGGCGAGATCGCGCCATGCGCGCTCGATCAGCCCCGCCTGCGCGTACAGGCAACCCGCCGACAGCGAGCGCGGCGTATCGACCTGGAACGGCTCGGCCTGCGCGCCGGCGAGCAGCCCGCTCGCGATGTCGGTGGTCAGCGTCGGCAACTGCGCGGTGTGCGTGCCGAGCGCGCGCATCATCAGCGCCCAGCCCGGCGCGATCAGCCCGCCGGTGAAGCGACCGTCCGCACGCAGCGCTTCGAGCGTCGTCGCCGTGCCGAACGTCGCGATCAGCAGATGCTCGCCCGGAAACGCCGCACGTGCGCCGATCAAGCCGGCCCAGCGATCGCTGCCGAGCTGGTCGGGCGTCGTGTAGCCGTTCGTCACGCCGCATTGCGCGGGCCGCGAGCGGATCGTCGTGCGCGGCAGGCCCGGCCAGCGGGCATCGAGCAGCGCGTCGAGCCGTGCGGCCACGTCGGCGCCCGCGACGTTCGAGATCCATGCGCCATGGGGACGCGGCAGGGCCGACCAGTCGGGATCGGCGCCGCCGTCGCGCGTATGGCCGAACGCGCCCGTGTCGACGAGCGTGCGCCGCGCGTCGGCGAGCGCCCACTTGATCCGGCTGTTGCCGGCGTCGATCAGCAGATGCGGCTTGTTCATTGCGCTTCGCGCAGCGATACGTCGCCGGCCGCGATTGCCTGCACGCCGTCGGGCGTGTCGAGCAGCAGCTGGCCGGTCGCGTCGATGCCCGTCGCGATGCCGCGCGCGCGTTCGACGCCCTGTTCGAGCAGCACGACTTCGCGCCCGGCGTACGCGTGCAGCGCGTGCCAGCGCGGCAGGAACGGTGCGAGACCGTCGGTGCCGAACTGCGCGAGGGCGGGCGTGAGCGCGTTCAGTGCGGCGGCGAGTGTATCGGTGAGGTTGGCCGATGCGCACGCGGCCGACAGCGCGGCCGGCGGCAGCCCGCTCGCGAGCGTCGCTTCGCGCGCGCGCAGCGCTTCGACCTGCGCGGCGACGGCTTCCGCGCCGCGCACGTTGATGCCGAAGCCGATCACGACGGCGGTCGCGTCGGCGGTGCTCCACACGGTTTCGATCAGAATCCCTGCGAGCTTGCCGACGATGTGCGACGTACCGTCGTCGGAGGCCGTCAGCAGCAGGTCGTTCGGCCATTTGAGGGCGATACGCGAGCGGGCGTCGAGCGGCAGCGCGGCGAGCCCTTCCGCGAGCGCGACGCCGATCGCGATGCTGAGACCGGCGAGCGCGTCGACGGGGCGCGGCACGATGCAGCCGACCGAGCACAGCAGCGCATTGCCGGGTTGCGCGAACCACGGGCGGCCTTGCCGGCCGCGGCCGGCTGTCTGCTCGAACGCGACGCGCACGAGCGGCGCGGGCAGCGCGCTCGCGGTGCGCGGCAGCGCCTTCAGGCGCGTCGCGACGTCGGCATTGGTCGAGCCGGTGGCGGCGACGATGTCGAGCGGCCACGCGCGCGGCGCGGCATCCAGGTGCGCCTCGAGCCGGTTGCGCGCGATGCGCGCGTCACCGGTATCGGGCGTGTCGGAGGAGGTGGGGGCGTTCATGGCGCATATTGTAGCGACAGGGCGCTAATAAAGTCGGCAGTCGGGGCGGACGTCATCTTGCTCGAAGTACAGGGCCCGATCGACGTGCGACGCTGGGCGCTCGTTTTCTGTTGTCTGGTTGAGAAAAGTGTCATTGGGGGCCGTCGTGCGGAGGCGAGCTAAAAGGAAAACTGCTGGTCGACCGATGCCAATTTATTAGGATTTCGAATTCGTCAGATTGATTCTCTTATGCCGATCGCGCATTTTGGTGCGATGAGATTTGCACCATTCAGCGACGAGAGGGAATCCAGATGAATCGTGAAAAGCAATTGTCGCCGGGGCTTTCATGGGCTGCTGCCGACCGCTGGTTCGTGGCCGATCATGGCAGGGGCCGCCCCGGTAGGCTGGCAGCCGTCGAGTTTGTGGCAACGGGTGCTTCCGCGGGCGGCAGTCGTTTGATTGCGGTCAGTTCAGGTGACATCGAATGATCCGCTACTTCCTTGCCAGGGGCGATCGAGGCGGCAGTGCCACGATCGCGGAAGGACTCGAATTCGTCACCTGTTCCAATCCGCCGCCGCGCGTGCAGATTGCCACGCTCTATATGAAAACCTACTGCACGGCCTGCAAGCGGGAAGGGTTTATTGCTCCGGCAGGTCCGCGCTTGTCCGGCACGGCGCCCAATGGTCAGCGATGGGCGTTGAGTGGGGACATCAACGCATGCGGGTGCAGCCCGCCGCCTGTTTTCTATGCCGAGCGGAGTATGAAGATGTTTGTTGGCGACGAGTATGCGGCGGAGCCGGCGGCGCGGGGAAACGAACATTCTGCTCCGCCATTCGCTGGTGAGCAATACGACGAGCAGTATGTATTAAAGAATGCAAAGACCGGCCAGCCCTTGGCATGCGTGCCATACCGAATACATACCAGTTCCGGTCGCGTCCTCAGTGGTATGACTGATAGTACGGGCCACACACAGCGCGTTGCGACGCGCTACGCGGAGAGACTGAGAATCGAAATAGTCGAGAACAACAATGCCTCATGACGACTACGAATACGTGACTGTGCACAGCTCAGCCATGACGAACACTACACATGGCTCCAAGGTGGAGCTCTTGTTGGCAGTCGACGGCCCACCAATCTGTGACAACATGACCGATGCGGAATTTCGGAAGAAGGTTCTGACTTTGCGTGACGATGCCGTAACAATAATTACGCACCGAATCTACGAGCTCGATGCCTGGAAAGAACCTGCGCGGGCAAGAGTCAGGGAATGGTTCGGGATCGCCGATGAGTCCACTCGACGTGTATTGGTAGACGGACTGGTTTCCTTGATCACGGTGATGAATGGATTGACCGCAAGAAATTTCGTTCGCTCCGATCCGGAGCTTGATCGGGCGCTGGGGTGTACACCGAATACCAAAAATCTAGCAGGTGAAGTTGCCCACGTTTGCGGTCCCGATACTGCAACGCATACGATATCGCTCAACCCAAAGTTCTGTGAACTGCCGGACACGAGTGTGGGCACGTTGTCCTCGATGCAACTTACCATCGTTCATGAATGCGCGCACTTTTTGGATACGTTTGGAGCGTTTGACTACAAGAACACCTATGGACAATTCCTCAGTCGACGTCTTGCGAAAGAAGATCCCACAATGGCAATCAGGAATGCGGACAATATTGCATGGTATATCTTGTGCGTCGATTAGTCTTGCGGCGCTATGCGGGCCAAGTGATGCGTTCGCTTGTAGTTTTGCCTTGCAATACGCAAGTAAGCTTGACCACGGCATCGTGAATATTTCGAATGCCGACCGGGTTGCACTCGCCAGTTTGTTGGTTACCGTCCGGGGCAGTGTGGCGAACAACGGCCCCGTGGTGATTTACGGATATTCAGGCGAACACGAGCATGACGCAATTGCAATTGCCCGCGACCGAGCCAACGCTGTTCGGGCATATCTGGTCGATCTCGGTGTTTCAGAAGAGAGAATTCACACCGAATCTAAAATTTGGCGTAGCAACTCCGTTACCGCTCCGGATCAACGCAATCAGATAGAGATTGAGTTCATTCCCGCGTGTTCATCGGATGGTTGCGAGAATCCATGTGGTACGTCCGTGCCGAACCGGAAGCAATGACGGTGCGCCATGCGCATGCGGCCCGTCCACATTGGATTCTCACTTTGGGAGATCAAGTGAAGCGGTTTGCGATCACGCTTTGTGGGGCCGTTGGCGGATTGCTGTTGACCTGGTTTTATCTGTACACATACAGCCATATAAGTTGGCCGAAACTCCCAAGCACGCCGGCTCGCGGTTGCTACGAGCTCGATAAGTGTCCGGTCTCATGGTGGCAGGGGGGGGTGTTTTTCGCGTACTTGCTGGGGCCTGCCGTGTTTTTCGGCGTCGTCAATGCAATGGCTTACAGGCGCTGGTCGTGCAAGAGATGGAGTGCCACGCTCGGCATCGGGACGCTACTCGCGGGCCTGTTCTACCTTGAACCCTATGTTTCGCGTTTGCTTGCGCGCTGAGGCCTTGCAATTCAGTGCGGGGCCCGGGAGGCGCCCCACGAGGATTAGCGCGCCGCCGGACCGGCATCATTCTGCCGACGCGTATTCGCGCCGGCGTCGCAGCAACACCCTCACGGCGCCACGACCGGATGCTTCAACGCATGCGCGGTCTCGATCCACTGCGCGTGGAATTCATCCGCATCGGGCTTGAGCCCAAGCTCGCCATTGCGATACGCCATCGCGAGCGTCTGCACGGCTTCCGGCAGCTCGTGTTCCGCCGCACGCCGATACAGCGCAAGCGCCCGCGCTTCGTCGCGCGGCACGCCGCTGCCGTCGCGGTACGCGTTCGCGAGCATGAAGTCCGCGGAGGGGATATCCGCGCGCGACGCGAGTTCGAACCAGTGCGCGGCCTGCACGGGGTCGGCCGCGGTGCCGTAGCCGCTGCGATAGATCAGCCCGAGGTAGTACGCGGCGGCCGGATCGCCCTGGCCGGCCGCCTCGCCGAGCAGCGCACGGGCGCGGGCGTAGTCCTTCGGGATGTCGCCGCTGCCGAGCAGCAGGGCCTTGCCGAGTGCGAGCTGCGCGCGTCGCGCGGCGGGCGAGTCGGTCTTGCCGTCCGCGGCGGTTTCCAGCCAGCCGCGCCCCTCGTCGCGCAGCCCCGGCTCGCGCGCATCGACGAGCGCGATCCCGAGCGCCGCCTGCGCGTCGCCCGAACCGCGCCGTGCGAGGGTGCGCAACCGCGCGAGCGCATGCGGCTCGACGGCCTGCGCGACCATCGCCTGCCACTCTTCGAGCTGCGCGGCGCTCGGCGCGGGGCCGGCGGCCCGCCAGCCGGTTGTCGCGACGACGGCCGCGACAGTCACGGCCGCCGCCGCGAGCAACGCGGCCGGCGGGAGTTTCGCGCGCAGCAGGCGCCGCGCGGCGGCGGTGAAGCCGGCCTCGGCCGGCCGCATCGTCCGGATCGGTTGCATCGCGGGTCTCATGGTCATTGCGTGAGGTCGATCTCGTAGATGGCGAGGTTCTTGCCCGAGCCGTCGTCGGCCGCGACCTGCGTGAGGCCGCTGAGGCCGGCTGCCGCCGCGTCGCCGAGCCGATTCGGCGCCGACGTGAACCGCACGTGCGCGACCGAGCTCGCGAGCTTCGTGAAGCGCCAGCTGCGCTGCGCGCCGTCCGCCGCGCGCGTGATCGCGCCGCGCTTCTTGATGAACGAGATCAGCACGTCGCGGTTCGCGTCGGGCGACGCGAAGATCGTCTTGCTGCCGTCGAGGCCCGGGAAGTTGCCGCCGCCGCTCGCGCGGTAGTTGTTGGTCGCGACGATGAACTGCGCGTTCGGGTCGATCGGCGCGCCCTGGTACGTCAGGTTCCTGATCCGGCTGCCGACCGGCTGCGTGACGTCGATCTCGTAAGCGAGATCGGCGGACGTGAACATGTCGAAGTTGTAGCCGGGGAAGCTGCCGACGAGCGGCTGAACGGTCGCCTTGGTCGGGTCGATCGTGTTGAAGCGCTTCGCGGCTGTCTCGAGCCAGTTCTTCACGTCGCTGCCGCTCACCTTCACCGCGTACACGGTGTTCGGGTACAGGTACAGGTCGGCCGCGTTGTTGATCGCGAGCGCGCCCGGCGCGACGTCGGTGTAGTCGCTGCCGCCGCCGAAGCCGCTCTTGAACGGCGCGCTGACCGACAGCACCGGCAGCGACGCGTATTGCGGCAGGTTCGCCTGCACGTAGGTCCGCACGTAGTCGGCCTGCGCCTCGTTGACGATCTGGATCGCGCCCGGATCGCCGACGTCCGCGAAGTACGAGTTCATCCGGTAGTCGGTCGAGCCGATCGGCGTCTTCACGTAGTCGATCGTCGCCTGGTGCTCGGCGGCGATCGCGGCGGAGACCGACGGGTCGGCGGCGACGTAGCTCTTGTCCGCGTTCTGGATCGGCCGCGCCTCGACGGTCGTCAGCGACTTGTCGACGCTCCACGCGTGGCCGTCGAACTTCAGGCCGAGCTTGATCACGCCGAGATGCTTGCCCCAGAAGTTGGCCATCACGGTCGGCACGCCGTTGACGGTGCCCTTCGCCTTGTCGACGCCCGGCAGGTTGAACTGCGGCACGGTGCTGTTCGCGTCCGGGAACACCTGGTGCGAGTGGCCGATCAGCATCGCGTCGATGCCGGGCACCTTCGACAGCCACCAGCTGCCGTTTTCCATCGTCGGCGAGTATGCGGAGTTGTCGAGGCCGCCGTGCGAGATCGCGACGACGAGATCGGCGCCCTTCGCGCGCATCTCCGGAATGTACTTCTCGGCCGCTTCCTTCAGACCGGTCGTATAGACCTTGCCGTCGAGCCAGCGCTTGTCCCAGTTCATGATCGCGGGCGGCGTGAAGCCGATGATACCGACCTTCACCGGCGCGCTGACGGTCTTGCCGTCAGGCGTGACGGCCGTCACCGTGCGGGTCAGGATCGTGTACGGCGTGAACAGCGGCGCGTTGGTCTTCGCGCTGATCACGTTCGCGAGCACCTGCGGGAAGTTCGGGCCCGCGCACTTCTTCTGCTGCGCGGGGGCCGGCAGCCCGTCGACGTCGAACGTGTTGCCGGTCACCTGCGACAGGTACGGCAGCCCGTAGTTGAACTCGTGGTTGCCGATCCCGCCGCCGTCGAACTTCGCGGCGTTCATCACCTTGTAGATCGCGAGCGTCTGGTCGCAGCCGATCGGCTTGACGAGCGCCTGGTAGTCCGACAGCGCGGTGCCCTGGATCGTGTCGCCGTTGTCGAGCAGCAGCGTGTTCGGGTACTGCGCGCGCGCCTGCGCGATCAGCGTCGACACGCGCTCGAAGCCGAGCGAGTTGTCGGCGGCGAGCTTGAAATAGTCGTACGACAGCACGTTGGTGTGCAGGTCGGTCGTTTCGAGCAGCGCGAGCGTGGCGGTCGTGCCGGCCGGCGCCTGGGCCTGCGACGGCGGAGCGGTGACGTCGTCGCCGCCGCAGCCGGCGAGGGCGAAGGCAAGGCTGGCGAGCGCGGCGGCGAAGCCCGCGCGGCGGCGGGAAAGCGGGGGGAGACGCATCGGTTGTCCTGTTTCGTGTTCTGTTCTATGAGTCGCGACGATGAAGCGCGAAGTGCGCAACGAAATGGCGGCGCGGGCGCCGACGGCCTGATGTGCGCGCGTGAGAGTATCGAAAGGAAACATGACGGAGGAATGAAAGGCGCGCGCGGGGCAAGCCGATCCGGGCCG
This sequence comes from Burkholderia sp. KBS0801, assembly GCF_005937855.2. Lineage (NCBI taxonomy): Bacteria > Pseudomonadati > Pseudomonadota > Betaproteobacteria > Burkholderiales > Burkholderiaceae > Burkholderia > Burkholderia sp. KBS0801. The sequence continues at coordinate 3,203,317 of NZ_CP042177.1, read as the reverse complement.
GCACGTGCAGGCGGGCGCCGCGGGCCGGCGCGCCGGCCGGGCGCCGCGACGGAAATCCTCACGTCGCTGCGCCGGGCGGTTCGCTACAATGGCCGCTGTCATCCTTTTGCAAACAACCCGCCTTGGACTTCGAGACTCCTCCCGGCCTGTCGGTCGACGCCGGCGGCCAGGGCCAGACGGTGCGCCTGTACGGCCAATGGACCGCGCTCGCGCTCGCGCGCAACCGGGGCGCGGTCGCGCGCCGCGTCGCGGGCATCGCGTCCGGGCGCGTGAGCGAATGGGATCTGTCCGGCATCGAACGGCTCGACCACGTCGGCGGCCAGGCGCTGTGGCGCGTGTGGGGCCGCAAGCTGCCGGACGGCGTCGCGCTGAGCACCACGCAGCGCACGATCTTCGAGCGCATCGAGCGGCTCGACAGCCAGCGCGAGGCGCCCGAGCGCGTCGTGCACTTCGGCCCGATCACGCGCCTGGGCTTCATGCTGTTCGCGTTCGCCGAGCACCTGCAGGGCGGCATCGCGATGTTCGGCCTGGTGATCCTCGACGCGCTGTCGGTGCTGCGCCGTCCGAAGACGATGCCGTGGAAGGAAACCTCGGCGAACATCTACAGCGCCGGCGCGCAGGCGCTGCCGATCACCGCGCTGGTCGCGTTCCTGATCGGCATCGTGCTCAGCTATCTGTCCGCGCAGCAGCTGCAGACATTCGGCGCGAACCGCTACATCGTGAATATCCTCGGGCTGTCGGTGATCCGCGAGCTCGGCCCGGTGCTGTCGGCGATCCTCGTCGCGGGCCGCTCGGGCTCGGCGATCACCGCGCAGATCGGCGTGATGCGCGTGACCGAGGAGCTCGACGCGATGCGCGTGATGGGCATCCCGCACGGGCTGCGGCTGATCCTGCCGCGCGTGCTCGCGCTCGGCGTCGCGATGCCGCTGCTCGTGATGTGGACCAACATCATCGCGCTGACCGGCGGCGCGCTCGCCGCGAAATTCGTGCTCGGGATCGACATCAACTATTTCGTGCGCTCGCTGCCGGGCGTCGTGCCGATCGCGAACCTGTACATCGGCGTCGGCAAGGGCGTCGTGTTCGGCATGCTGATCGCGCTGGTCGCATGCCATTTCGGTTTCCGGATCAAGGCGAACTCGCAAAGCCTCGGTGAAGGCACGACCACGTCGGTCGTCTCGTCGATCACGGTCGTGATCCTCGCCGACGCGGTGTTCGCGATCATGTTCCAGAACGTGGGGCTCGGATGAACACGTCGAACGACCCGGCGGCCGGTGCCGCCAGCGCCCATACCGCGGCAGCCAGCGCCGGATCGGCCGCCGCGTCCGGCGGCGACTTCGTGATCGAGGTGCGCAACCTGACGAAGCGCTACGGGCGCAACATCATTCACCAGAAGCTCGATTTCGACGTGCGGCGCGGCGAGATCGTGGCGATCGTCGGCGGCTCGGGGTCGGGCAAGACGACGCTCGTGCGGCAGATCCTCGGCCTCGAGCGGCCGACGTCCGGCACGATCAAGGTGTTCGGCGAGGACACCTCGAAGATCGACGATGCGAGCGCGCGGATGATGCGCACGCGCTCGGGGATGCTGTTCCAGCAGGGCGCGCTGTTCTCGTCGATGACGGTGTTCGACAACGTCGCGCAGCCGCTGCGCGAGCTCGGCCGCGTGCCGCCCGACCTGCTGCACGACATCGTGATGCTGAAGCTCGAGATGGTCGGGCTGCCGTGCAAGCACGCGTCGAAGATGCCGGCCGCGCTGTCGGGCGGGATGGTGAAGCGGGTCGGCATCGCGCGCGCGATCGCGCTGGAGCCGGAACTGCTGTTCCTCGACGAGCCGACCGCCGGGCTTGACCCGCAGGCATCCGACGAATTCGTCGAGCTGATCGCGACGCTGCACCGCACGCTCGGGCTGACGGTCGTGATGGTGACGCACGACCTCGACACGATGGTCGCGCTGTCGACGCGCGTCGCGGTGCTGGCCGATCGCAAGGTGCTGGTCGCCGCGCCGGTCGAGGAGGCCGCGAACGTCGACCACCCGTTCATCCACGAATATTTCCTGGGGCTGCGCGGGCGCCGCGCACTGCAGGCGCTGCCGCCCGAGCGACGCGCGAAGCTGCCGAAGGCCGCCCTCGAACCGGCGCTCTCGAGCGTCGAGCTGTAACCGGCAAGGACAAGGAATCTGCTGATGGAAAACAAATCACATGCGTTCTGGGCCGGCCTGTTCACGATCGCGCTGACGCTGGCGATCGCGGGCACCGTGTTCTGGTTCAACGTCGACCGCACCGTGCGCGTGCCGTACGACCTGCTCGCGCGCACCAACGTGACGGGCCTGTTCCCCGATGCGGCCGTGCGCTTTCGCGGGCTCGACGTCGGCAAGGTGCAGTCGATCGGCTTCGACCGCACGCATCCGGGCCAGATCCGGATCCGGATTCTCGTCGACCGTGATGCGCCGATCACGCAGTCGACCTACGGCAGCCTTGGCTTCCAGGGCGTGACGGGCATCGCGTTCGTGCAGTTGGAGGACACCGGCCGCGACCTGGCGCCGCTGCCGTCGTCGCCGAAGTCGATCGCGCAGATTCCGATGCGGCCGAGCCTGTTCGACCAGATCCAGGAGCGCGGCGACGTGCTGTTGCGGCAGCTCGAGCAGGCGGCGGAAAGCGCGAACGCGCTGATGTCGCCGGAGATGCGCGAGCAGTTGCGCGCGACGGCCGAAAGCCTGCAGCACGCGGCGGACGGCGCGGCGACGCTGTCGAAGCAGCTCGCGCCGGCGGTGGCCGCGCTGCCGCAGACGATGCACCAGGTCGATCGCGCGATGGCATCCGCGAACACGCTGCTGCAGCCGAACGGGCCGCTCGTGTCGAACCTGAACAAGGCCGGCTCGGCCGCGGAGCAGGTCGGCGTCGCGCTGAACGACCTGAACGCGCGGGTCCAGTACGACACGCTGCCGCGTTTCAACACGCTGGCGGACAGCGTCGGCGATGCGTCGCGGCAATTGAAGGACGTCGCCGGTGAACTCGGCCGCAACCCGAGCAGTCTGTTGTTCGGTTCGCCCGGCGCCGCGCCGGGGCCTGGCGAAGCAGGCTTCGTCTGGCCGGGCAAGGGTGCGGCGGCCGGCAAATGAAGCGCGGCGCCAGCCCATCGATCGCCCGGCCCTGAGCGAGGCCGGGCACTGACGCCCTCGAAACCGGAAACATCATGCAGGAACATGCCATGCCACGAATCCTTGATCGCGCGCTGCGTCCGGCCGCGACCGCACTCGCGATACTGATGCTCGCGTTCGCCGCCGGCTGCGCCGGCAACGGCGCGGCGCTGTCGAACGTCCGCTACGACCTCGGGCCGGCCGCGTCGGTCGTGACGGCCGGTACGGGCCCCGCGCTGAAGGTGCTCGACGTCGCCGCGCCCGACGCGCTCGACACCGACAAGTTCGTCTACCGCCTCACGTATGCGGATGCGCAGCGCACGGCCGTCTATCGCGACAGCCGCTGGACCGCACCGCCCGCGCAACTGCTCACGCAGCGGCTGCGCGGCGCGCTGTCGTCGCGCGGCGCGGTGCTCGAAGGCTCCGACGGCGTGCGCGCACCGACGCTGAAGGTCGACCTGAACGAATTCGAGCAGGTGTTCGACGGGGAGTCGCAGAGTCACGGCGCGGTCACCGCGCGCGCGACGCTGATGCAGGACGGCAAGGTGCTCGGCCAGCGCACGTTCGTCGCGCGCGCACCGTCGAGCACGCCCGATGCGGCCGGCGGCGCGCGTGCGCTCGCGGCCGCGAGCGACGAGCTCGTGTCGCAGATCGCCGCCTGGGTCGGCGTGCAGGCGTACGCGGGCAACCCGTGACGCGCAGCGTGCAGCCGCGATGAGCGCGCCGGTCACGCCGCGCGCGTCGTCGCTCGCGCGACAGGCGTTCGCCGCGTACGCGGCGCTCATCGTCTATGCGTCGCTGTATCCGTTCGACGGCTGGCTGTCGCTCGGCATCGGGCCGTTCGACTACCTGTTCGCGCCGATGCAGCGCTATGTGACCGCGTTCGACGTGGTGACCAACGTGCTCGGCTATTTGCCGTTCGGCGCACTCGGCGTGCTCGCGCTGCATCCGCGCTGGCGCGGCGTGGCCGCGACGCTGATCGTGGGTGGCCTCGGCGTGCTGCTGTCGGGGGCGATGGAGGCGCTGCAGACCTACCTGCCGATGCGCGTCGCGTCGAATCTCGACCTCGCGGCCAACGCGCTCGGCGCGCTGTTCGGCGCCGCGCTCGCGGCCCCGGCCACCGGCGCGCTGCTCGACCGCGGCGCGCTGCGCCGGCTGCGCTTCGCATGGTTCGAGACCGACGGCGCGACGCCGCTGCTGCTCGCCGCGCTGTGGCCATTCGCGATCCTGTTTCCGTCGCCGTTCCTGTTCGGCATCGGCGACTGGCCGGCCGCATTGTGGGAGCGCGCCGACGGCTCGATGCAGGACGCGCTGCTCGCGTGGCTGCCGGCCGCGTGGCGCGTGAGCGAGTGGCCCGAGCGCGTCGACGGCTGGCTGTCCGACTCCGCGTGGGAAGCCGTGCTCGGCGGGTTGATGCTGTTCGCCGCGCTGGCGATCGCATCGCTCGCGATGCGCGCCGGCGCGCCGCGCGTGCGACTCCTGATCGCGTTCGTCGCGGCGTCGCTCGCGCTGAAGGCGGGCGCCACCTTCATGCAGTCGAGCACCGGCCTCGTCGTCGTGTGGGCGACGCCGGGCGCGCGGCTCGGCATCGAGCTCGGCTTCGCGGCGGCGCTGGTCGCGTTGCGCGTGCCGGCCACGTGGCGCGCGCTGCTCGCGGCGGCTGCGCTGCTGGCCGGCGTGGCGCTCGTCAACCTGCTGCCCGTCAACCCGTTCTTCGACTTCACGCTGTCGGGCTGGCGGCAGGGCCGCTACGTGCACTTCAACAGCATCGCGCGCTGGCTCGCATGGATCTGGCCCTACGCGGCGCTGATCTGGCTCGGCCAGCGGGTCGAGCACGCGTGGCTGCCGGGCGCGCTGCGGCGCTGACGTGCTGAGGCAGCGCGCGGGGCAGGGCGGCCACGGCCCGCTCGCCGGCAGCGGCACGCGCCGGTCGTTATAATCGTCCGCACATCCGTTGCCGCGCGCGACGGCAATCGCCCCTCTTTCCGCCCAGCACCGCGCCGGGCCGCTCGTCACCATCATGGATTCCTACTACCAGCACCACGTCTTTTTCTGCCTGAATCAGCGCGAACCGGGCGCCGAGCGTCCGAGCTGCGCGCAATGCAATGCGCAGGCCATGCAGGAATACGCGAAAAAGCGCGTGAAGGAACTCGGCCTCGCGGGGCCGGGCAAGGTCCGCATCAACAAGGCCGGCTGCCTCGACCGCTGCGAGGAAGGGCCCGTGATGGTCGTGTATCCGGAAGGCACGTGGTACACGTACGTCGACCAGGCCGACATCGACGAGATCGTCGAATCGCACCTGCGCGACGGCAAGGTCGTCGACCGCCTGAAGATCTGAGCGGGCCGGCCGAATGAACGTTCATACGCAGAAGTCGCTGATCGCCGGCCCGGCCGGGCAGATCGAAATCGCGGTCGACCTGCCGGACGCCGTGCGCGACGGCAGCGCCGCGCCGCGCGGGATCGCGCTCGTCGCGCACCCGCATCCGCTGTTCGGCGGCACGATGGACAACAAGGTCGCGCAAACGCTCGCGCGCACGCTGGTCCAGCTCAACTACGTGGTGTACCGGTCCAACTTCCGCGGCGTCGGCGCGACCGAGGGCGTGCATGACAACGGCATCGGCGAGGCCGACGACCTGCTCGCGGTGCTCGCGCACATGCGCGCGCAGCCGGCCCATGCGGAGCTGCCGCTCGTGCTCGCGGGCTTCTCGTTCGGCACCTTCGTGCTGTCGCATGTCGCGAAGCGGCTGCGCGACGCGGGCGAGACGATCGAGCGGATGGTGTTCGTCGGCACGGCCGCGAGCCGCTGGCAGGTCGCCGACGTGCCCGAGAACACGCTCGTGATCCACGGCGAAACCGACGACACGGTGCCGATCGGATCGGTCTACGACTGGGCGCGGCCGCAGGAGCTGCCGGTCGTCGTGATCCCCGGCGCCGAGCATTTCTTCCATCGAAAGCTGCACGTGCTCAAGCGCATCATTGTCGACGCGTGGCGTTGAAGTGTTGATACGTTGAAGCATCGATGCGTGTAGCGCGGCGCCCCCTTTCCGCACCGCGCCCGCGCACGCATTTCGCGCGACTTCGAGCGCGATTGGCCGCAGCGAAGCCGCGCTATCCTCCCGAATCCCGCGTGCGGCCACCCGCACGGTTCGCGAAAACGTCGTTCGCGGCCACGTATAATGGCCGCATTTCGCGTCGCCCGCGGCCCGGCCGGGCCCATGCGGCGCTCGTTTCGCCGCCTGTCAGCCCGCTCGCGACGGCCGCGAACCGAACGCGTCCGCACGAGTCCAACCGGCGCGTTTCGCGCCGTCCGACGCAGTCGGACGAATGCCCGGAACGCCCGCCGCCTTGCCGTTCAACCCTGCGCGTTTCGCGCCGCACTTTCTGCCACCAGCCTGAATCGATCATGCGTCTGTCTCCCCAAGGCCTCAAGTCCCTCGCTTCTTCCATCGCCTTCGGCACCGCCGCGCGCAACGTCGCGCTGGGCGTGATGCTGCCCGTCGCGCTCGCATCGACGATCGTCGTCGCCGAGGCGAAGCCGGCCGCCAAGGCCAAGGCCGCGCACGCGGCGCCGGCCGCCGCCGAGCAGTTCACCGGCGCGCCCGCGACCTTCATGCCGGGCGCGGTGCCGCCGCCGGGCGTGAACGCGCGCTCGTGGGTGCTCGTCGATGCGACGAGCAACACGGTGCTCGCATCGGGCAACGCCGACGAACGCGTCGAGCCCGCATCGCTCACGAAGCTGATGACGGCCTACCTGGTGTTCGAGGCGCTCGACAAGAAGAAGATCTCGATGGAGCAGATCATCACGCCGAGCGAGGCAGTGCGCCGCGTCGGCCTCGACGAGTCGCGCATGTTCATCGAGGCGAACAAGCCGGTGTCGGTGCACGACCTCGTGTACGGGATGATCATCCAGTCGGGCAACGACGCCGCGATCGCGCTGGCCGAACTGGTCGGCGGCAGCGAAGGGCAGTTCGTCACGCTGATGAACGCCGAGGCGCAGCGCCTCGGCATGAAGGGCACGCACTTCGCCGACGTGAACGGCATGCCCGATCCAAACCACTACACGACGGCCGGCGACCTCGCGAAGCTGTCCGCGCACCTGATCCGCGATTTTCCGCAGTACTACGGCATCTTTTCGGAGAAGGAATTCAAGTACAACAACATCCGCCAGGGCAACCGCAACCGGCTGCTGTGGCTGGATCCGACGGTCGACGGCCTGAAGACGGGCCACACGCAAGCGGCCGGCTACTGCCTGATCGCATCGGCCAAGCGCGCGATCCCGGGTGTCGACGGCCAGCGCCGTCTCGTGTCGGTGATGATGGGCGAGCCGAAGGAAGGCGAGCGCACGCAGGACAGCATGAAGATGCTGAACTACGGCTATAGCGCGTTCGACGCGGTGCGCCTGTTCAAGGGTGGCCAGGCGATGTCGACGCCGCGTGTCTACAAGGGCAAGGAGAACACCGTGCAGGTCGGCGTGAAGAGCGACCAGTGGGTGACCGTGCCGCGCGGCCTGGGCGACAAGGTGAAGCCGGAAGTCGACGTCAACGCGCCGCTGATCGCGCCGCTCGCGGAAGGCCAGCAGGTCGGTACCGTGAAGCTCGTCGCCGACGGCAAGACGCTGTCGGAGTACCCGGTCGTCGCGCTGCAGGCGGTGCCGGAAGCGGGTATCTTCGGGCGTATCTGGGACTCGATCCTGCTGATGTTCAGCAAGAAGAAGTAAGCGCGACGGGCCTTTGTTTTCACGACTTCATCCCCATCTGGTATAGCTATGAGCCAAGCCGAATTCGAACCGATCGTCTACCTCAGCGTGTCGTCGCAGGAGGAACTGGTGCCGCTGTCGCAAGCCCGTGTGCCGGTGCTCGACCGCGGGTTCATCTTCGGCGATGGCGTGTATGAAGTTGTCCCCGTTTATGCGCACGACGGCGCGCACGTGCCGTTCCGGATCGAACAGCATCTCGACCGGCTCGCGCGCAGCCTGAAGAAGATCGGCATCGACAACCCGCACGACGCGGCCGGCTGGCGCGCGCTGATCGAGCGCCTGGTCGCCGCGAACGCGGAAGGCCTGGGCGACGGCAACGCGCTCGTCTACCTGCAGGTGACGCGCGGCGTCGCGAAGCGCGGCCACGCGTTCCCGGCGAATACGGTGCCGACGGTGTTCGCGATGACGAGCCCGCTGCGCCTGCCGTCGGACGAGGAGCGCGCGCGCGGCGTGCGCTGCGTGACGGCCGAGGATCGCCGCTGGCTGCATTGCGACATCAAGTCGATTTCGCTGCTTGGCAACGTGCTGATGGCGCAGCATGCGGCCGAACGCGATGCGTTCGAGACGATCCAGCTGCGTGACGACAAGGTGACCGAAGGGTCGTCGTCGAACGTGTGGATCGTGAAGAACGGCGAGCTGATGGCACCGCCGCGCAGCAACAAGATCCTCGAGGGGATCCGCTACGCGCTCGTCGAGGAGCTGGCCGATCAATGCGGGATTCCGTTCGTCGCGCGCGAGATCAGCGAGGTCGAGCTGCGCTCGGCGGACGAGATCATGATCACGTCGGCCACGAAGGAAATCCTGCCCGTCACGTCGCTCGACGAGCTGCCCGTGCAGGGCGGCAAGCCGGGCCCCGTGTTCGCGGCGTTGTACGACGCGTATCAGCGTGCGAAAGCGCGCGAGTTTGAACAGTTTGACCTAACCCGGAGGAAATGATGAGCGAACCGACCAAAACCATCGAGGTCACCGGCGCGATCGATACCCGGAAGGAGTCGCTGCTGGAGTTTCCGTGCGATTTCCCGATCAAGATCATGGGCAAGGCGCACCCGGAATTCAAGGACACGATCTTCAAGGTCGTGGCCGTTCACGACAACGAGATCGACGTGGAAAAGATCGAGGAGCGTGTGTCGAGCGGCGGTAACTACACCGGCCTCACGATCACCGTTCGGGCGACGAGCCAGGAACAGCTCGACAACATCTACCGCGCCTTGACCGGCCATCCTATGGTCAAGGTTGTGCTGTAGGGCCTGTTCCCCTTGTTTGGAAAAATCATTCGTGGGGCCAGCGCAAGCCCGTTATTAGCGGGAACAGCCCCTAGCCCTTCCATCCGCCTTCCTGCGCGCACTCGGCGGGGGTCTTCCCCGCCGCGCGCCGCGCATCCAGTTCGTCGCACAGCAGCTTGAATTGCGCGACTTCCTCGAACATCCACGCCCTGAATGCCTGCACGCGCGGCGCGTTCAGCAGCGGTGGCGGACACACGAAAAAATAGTGCCACGGGCTCGCCCCGTCGATGTCGAACAGGCGCACGAGGCGCCCGTCGAGCAGGTCGTGCACCGCCAGCGAGCGCCGCACCAGCGCGATGCCCTGGCCTTCGATCGCAGCCAGCAGCAGGTTCGACGAATCCTGGTACAGAATCCCGCGTTTCGGCTCGGTCAGCGTGTCGAGCCCCGCCGCGTCGAACCACGGCCGCCACAGCTCGTCGTCCGAGCGCAGCAGGTTGTAGTGCACGAGATCGGCGGGCGTCTGCGGCAGCTTGCCGCCGTTCAACGTCGGCGCGCACGCCGGAAAGAACACTTCGTCGAACAGCGGCTCGACGTGCAGCCCCGGATAGTTGCCGAAGCCGAAGCGGATCGCCAGGTCGACGTCGTCGCGCGCGAAATCGGTCAGATTGTTGGTCGACTGCAGTTCGACGTCGATTTCCGGATGCCGCTCGATGAACGTGCCGATGCGCGGCGTGACGAAGCGCGCGGCGAACGAGGACAGCATCGACACCACCAGCCGCCGGTCGCGGTCGCTTGCCCGCACCTCGCGCGTCGCGTCGGCCAGCATCATCAGCGCGGTGCGCACCTGCTGCGCGTAGCGCATGCCGGCGCCGGTCAGGCACAGCCGCTTGCCGTTGCGCGCGAACAATTGCACGCCCAGCTCCTCCTCGAGCGCGCGCACCTGATGGCTGACCGCGCCGTGCGTGACGAAGAGTTCGTCGGCGGCGCGCGAGAAATTCTCGTGACGGGCGGCGGCTTCGAACGCGCGGATGGCGTTCAGCGCAGGGAGCTGGCGGAGGTCCATTTGCTAATTTTCCTCACATTGACGTGAAAATTGGTCGTTTGGTCAGGCGCCTTTAAGTGACTACGATTGTAGCCATCGAAGCACTTATTGGCGGAGTCGATCATGCAAGAAATTTCTTCAAGCATCACGTTCGAAATCCCGGCGGGCGAAACCGTGCCGATGAAGGTGCAACGCAGCACGCGTCTGACCGTGCAATGCGGGCCGGTGTGGGCGACGCGCAGCAACGACGTCGAAGACTACTTCCTGGTCGACGGCGAGACGCTTCGGCTTCGCCGCGGTGAGCGGCTGTGGCTCAGCGCGGAAAGCGGGCAGGGCGCCCATGTGGCGTTCTCGGTGTCGCGGCCGGCCGCGGAAGTCGCGCGCGGCGTGCTGGCGCGGCTGCGCAACCGCGTGAATGCGCTGCTCCACGACGGCTGGCGCACCGTCTGACGGACCTTTCCTCCGACGGATCCCCCGGATCCGTCCCTTTTCCCGGCCGGCGAGACCCATGGGTTTTCGGTAAACTACCGCCCATGTCCGTCTCGCCGGTTCCCATCGTGTCCACGCCCGTCGCCGTTTCCGAATCGCCCGCCGGGTCTCCGGTTCAGCCCGCCGTGCCGGTCACCGTGCGCTGGCGGGGCAGCGAGGCGTACGAGACGAGCTTCGACGCGATGCGTGCGTTCACCGACACGCGCACGGCCGACACCGGCGACGAAATCTGGGTCGTCGAGCATCCGCCCGTCTACACGCTCGGCCAGGCCGGCGACCCGGCCCACCTGCTGGTGGCCGACAGCGGCGTGCCGCTCGTCAAGGTTGACCGCGGCGGACAAATCACCTACCACGGCCCCGGCCAGATCGTCGTCTACCTGCTGCTCGACCTGCGCCGGCGCAAGCTGATGGTGCGCACGCTCGTGACGAAGATCGAGGAGGCCGTGATCGAAACCCTCGCGGCGTATAATCTCGCTTCGGTCCGCAAGGCGGGCGCGCCGGGCATCTACGTGGCATCCGGCGTGCACGAAGGCGCGAAGATCGCGGCCCTTGGGCTGAAGATCCGCAACGGCTGCAGCTATCACGGGCTGAGCCTGAACGTGAAGATGGATCTGCGCCCGTTCCTTGCGATCAACCCGTGCGGCTATGCCGGACTGGAAACCGTCGACATGGCGAGCCTCGAGGTTGCCGCCGACTGGAACGACGTCGCCCACACGCTGGTGGGGCGTCTGATTGCCAACCTCGATGGCGAATCCGCGGCCGCCGACAAGCCGCAGGCACTGGAACATTCGAATGACTGACGTTACTGCTTCCCCCGCACCGGCCGATTCGGCCGCGACCGCAGCCTACGATCCGACCGCCAAGCAGAAGGCGCAGGCGAAGACGGCGCGGATCCCGATCAAGGTCATTCCGATCGAGAAGCTGAAGAAGCCGGAGTGGATCCGCGTGAAGGCGGCCACCGGCAGTTCGCGCTTCAACGAGATCAAGACGATCCTGCGCGAGCACAACCTGCATACGGTGTGCGAGGAAGCGAGCTGCCCGAACATCGGCGAATGCTTCGGCAAGGGCACCGCGACGTTCATGATCATGGGCGACAAGTGCACGCGCCGCTGCCCGTTCTGCGACGTCGGCCACGGCCGCCCCGATCCGCTCGACGCGGACGAGCCGAAGAATCTCGCGCGCACGATCGCCGCGCTGAAGCTCAAGTACGTGGTGATCACGAGCGTCGACCGCGACGACCTGCGCGACGGCGGCGCGGGCCACTTCGTCGAGTGCATCCGCGAAGTGCGCGAGCAATCGCCGGAAACGCGCATCGAGATCCTGACGCCGGACTTCCGTGGCCGTCTCGACCGTGCGATTTCGATCCTGAACGCGGCGCCGCCCGACGTGATGAACCACAACCTCGAAACGGTGCCGCGCCTGTACAAGGAAGCGCGCCCGGGTTCGGACTACGCGCACTCGCTGAAGCTCCTGAAGGACTTCAAGGCGCTGCATCCGGACGTCGCGACGAAGTCGGGGCTGATGGTCGGCCTCGGCGAAACCGAAGAGGAAATCCTGCAGGTGATGCGCGACCTGCGCGCGCACGACGTCGACATGCTGACGATCGGCCAGTACCTGCAGCCGTCGGAGCATCACCTGCCGGTGCGTGCGTACGTGCATCCGGATACGTTCAGGATGTACGAGGAAGAGGCATACAAGATGGGCTTCACGCACGCGGCGGTTGGCGCGATGGTGCGTTCGAGCTATCACGCCGATCTGCAGGCGCATGGGGCCGGGGTGGTCTGATCAGCTCGCTGACGCTCAATGAATAAAAAACCCGCGACGCGGGTTTTTTATTCAGTTTTTGTTTCAATATCCCGCGAACAGCTATTTCTGGCGGCCCAGGCGTTAAATAATCTGGTACGAGAAATTGCCATGCTTTTCACGAACGCACCAGAAATGCTCTTACCCGGTTCATTGCCTCGGAACAGTCCTTTTCTCTAAACAGGCGCGACGCCATCTGGGCAGGGTCACCGAAGAAGAAGCGCTCATATAGGATTTGGCGCCCGCCAAATGCCGAGATCGCCGTGTCCCACGCCAACCGGTACAGCGCAATCCGATCGTAGGCGTCCATGCGGGCTGCTTCGTAATAACGTCTGATGTCGGCGGCAAGCGGTCCATTGAGAGATATCGTGGACGGCATCGAAACGAGGCCGCTGGCTCCCAGTTGCTGAATGATCTCGACCATTCTGGGATAGAGGCGAGGATACAGATTTCTAGCAGCGTCTAGCGGATCCCAGGCCGGAACGAGCATCCCGAAGGCATTGTTGTGGGCACCGGCTTCGGCCGCATACCTGAAGGCCTTCAAAGTTTCAAGGTTGACCCAGATTTCGGCCATTTTTTCATGAACGTGCTGAAATCTTTCAAGCCCGGATCCTTCGATCATCAGGGAGACCAGACCGAGGAGAAACTCAGTCTTGACGATATTCTTGCAAACTACTTGATAAGCCATGTGCGCAGTCGCACCGGTGGCCATATAGGCCATATTGCAAATGTCGATATCTCGATAGCAAAAGACGCGTTCCCAGGGAACAAACACATCGTCAAAGATCGCGACTGCGTCCATTTCCTCGAATCGAGCGCTAAGCGGGTGATCCGCAGTGCTGAATCCGTAATCTACCGAGTCGCGGCAGACGAAGCGCAGGCCGGGCGTCGCAGTCGGGAGCGCGCAGCCAAATGCATACGACTTCGACTGGTCAGAATGATCCATCAAGCGCGCGGGAAAGAGCGCAATCTCATCGGCGAACGGCAGAGTCGCCAGCAGACGTGCGCCGCGTATTACGATACCGTCATCTCGTTCCTGGCACACGTGAGTGGCAACCGCAGCATCAACCTGGAATGCTGGACCGACCAGGCGGTCCGGGCGTGGATTGAGGAGCGTGTGGGTCAGCGACAGGTCGTTTTCGCGAATGAAATCATGGTATCGGATCGCATTTACGCCATATGCTCGATCGGAAGCGCCGAACACTGCTGCACTTCCTGAGAAAGAGGATATCGCGCGATTCAGATACGCGGGTTCTCGCCCGAGCATCCCCATGCTGTATTGGGCGCTATGCTGAAGGGCGTTGCCAAGCGAAACAAGGTCTGAGGCGGTGCGGGGAATGCCGAACGAGCGATTGACCGTCGTACCTCTGGGGCCCGTCTCAAGCAGGATTTCCTCGGCGTTCCATTGGTAATCGTAGAGCCCGGCCAAGGTCGCCACCCCATTTTTGAATGCGGGGTCGATGGTAACGTCGGTGACCCGCACACCGCGGTGCCAGATTTCGGCAGGATGTTTGCGCAAGCGCTGGATAACATCGGCGCTGCGTCGAGCACCAGCAAATCGGGGGGAGGTCATCGGTGAATCATTCATGTTTATCATAGGCAAACGATTGCAGGAGGCGTCGACGCATTGTTATGCGTGATTCGGTTGATCTGCTGTTGTTCGGCCTTCGCGATCATTTTCGTCATAGCAAAGCGCTGCTATTTGCCACCGATCCTCGAAGATTAACCATAGCTCTAGAAAATCAAACGTGGTAAGTATTCTTCCATCGCGTCGCATCGAGCCGATGCCGGAAAACGACGCCCATTGTGGTTTTTGCGTGATTTCCATGATTTCGTCGTGAACGTGCAGGCCAAAATTACGCCAAGTTTGCTCGGAAAGATGCCGCTGTATATATGATAGTTGCTGAGGCTTCGTCAATATCCGACTTCCTCGTTTTATGAAGAAATGGCTGCTTTCTACGAAATTAAGCTGATCGATGTCGCCGTTCATGTAGGCGTCGATCCAAACATCCCGCATCTGTAATAAGCTGTATTTGTGCTTCATGAGATTCGGTTGGGTTGAATGTTTTGCTTGCTGGGTTATTGATCTTTGGTGTTGATTTGATAATTAGGGAGGTTGAACGTTGGGCGTCGCTTTTTGTGAATCTCGATGGCATTTTTCATGCACTCTTCCAAGTTAATCTCTCGGATTGCGTTGATTATGTTTTCTCGGAAGATATAAAAATCGGGTGAATCCGGATCGAAATTAACGGCGCCGCGAAAAATATCGTTAAGTCCAAGTTGATTGGCTATGGCGTGGACGATATCCAATTTTCTTGGAAAATCGAGGCCAAATGTTATATGCATTGAGTGCGGTGAGACGGTTTCGACGTTGTGCCAGTATCCGGAGGGTAAATATAGGCTGGATCCCGTTGGCAGATTTTCCAAGTGATCAGGCGAGCCGGTTGGAGGGTCGAGATAGAAACTCTTGTCCCCTCTGTTTGGGGAAATATACGTTGGCTTATAGATGTGCCAGCGCTTTTTTCCAGACAGCTGCACTGAAATAATATCGTGATCGTCAAAATGGCACCCAAAGCTCGTTGCGGATTGAGTAGAAATATAGAGATTTGCCCAAGATTGGCATTTTAGGATGTGTTCGATTTCGGCAGTCAGTGAAAGGACGGATGGAAAATAATCCTGGCATCCGTCGATGATTATGGTGCAGCCATCATCCAGTGCGCGATACAAAAAATCGGGCATGATTGTCGCGAACCTTCCGCCACGTGGATTTGAGTTGTATCTTATAAATCCGCAATATCCGCGGGCGTATTCCATGTCGGCGCTGCTAATTCTTATTCTGGGGTAGTCTAGTAAGCCACTTTCTAGTAGAGCGTTTACGGCGTTCCAATCAGGTAGGTCTTTTTGCATCACGGCGCCAAGCTGATGTGGGCGAATATGTAGCACATGTTTGATGAAAAAATTGAGATCGAAGTTTGGGAAGAGGGTTCTATTCACGAGTAATCTCCAGCGTTTTCAGATCGGAATTCACCGTGAGGGCGAAGGTGTTGAGCGGGTTGTTCGAAGTGTCGAACAATTGGTGAGGGTTCTGGTGAAGAATAAGAAGAACGTAGACGCGATTCGACAAATCCGCAATTAAAGAGGCCAAACTGATTGCGCCAGCAGTGTCCAACCCCGAGAACGGCTCATCTAGAATAATCAAATCGGCGTTTTGCAAGAGCGCTCTGGCGACTCCCAGTCGCTGCCGTTCGCCCCCGGATAATAGTCCCCCTTTTTCGCCAATGATAAAATCTAGACCATCTGTGCTGCAAAATTTATCCAGCCCTACAGACGATAGTGTTGAAATCAATTCTTTGTCATGGGCGTTGGGGTTTCCGTAGCGTAGGTTGCTACGGATGGATTCATTGAAGATGATGCTTTCTTGCGATGTAGAGGAAATCGACCGGAGCAAAGAATCGCGCGCGATAGACGACATATCGACGCCGCATAAAAAAATCTTCGCGGCCGGCGGAGTGATTTCGCCTCTCATGAATCGCGTGAGTGTGCTTTTGCCGATCCCACTGTCCCCTCTCATCGAATTAATGTGACCTTTTCGAATGAAGATATCGCCAGTGACGGGGTATGCTTGCCCGTCTCGATGGCCAAATAAAATAAGATTTTGGACTTGGTAGTGAATGTGATCCGTTGTTTGGATGTTAACTGCAATAAGCTGGCGCTGGTCTATCTTCGGTTGGGTGAGTGCGCCCGATATTCTTTCAATATCAACTTTGGCGTGTAGGATATTTCTATAGTTGAATCCGAGTGAGTTTATCTGTGAAATCATATGGGCCAATCCCGTGGAAAGCATGATCGTGGCGCCTATGCTTCCGATGCCGTCACTGTCGAACCATGACAGAGCTACGTACGCCATGCCGCCGCAAAGTATGGCTGCCCAGATGCTGTCTTTCAGTAGATCCGTTGCGTGATCAATCCGCTTTTTCGCCAGCATCGTCAAGAGCAGTGAATGCTTCCCCGCGCGCATCGAGGTCGCCTCCGGCGAGATCGGTGCGGCGTTGATGAAGCTGTCATGCATGAAGGCAGAGCATGCCGCATCTGCTTCCGATATGTTCCGAATGAGTGGCACGCGAGTACGAGTGACCTTGATGATGTAGGTCGAATAAATTGCGCCGCATAGTACGAGCGCCAGACTTGCGCTTGGTCCTATCAAGAATAGGGTGAACGCAATGATCGAAATAAATTCGAGAGTGATGGATAGCGTGGAGCGCAGCGTGTTGTTCAGAAACGAACGTACCGACCCGATCGCGTCTTGAAGCCTCTTTTGCAACTCGCCGGAATTTTTCTGTCTTGAGAAATTGGAGTCCAGATTGATGACATGTTTATACCATGCGTCTCTGATGTCATTTTCCAATCTCACCGCAAGGAGGTTGGACGCGAATGTAGTAATCCCTCCGCAGATGGGAAGCAGTAGGCGTTGAATTGAAAAAAATAAAACGAATAAGTAGATGCCGTGCGTGCTGTTATCCTGAATGCTTTCTGTCAACAATTTAAGAAGCGCGCCCAATGAGGTATTGAGCGTTGCTGTAGCGGCGGACGCGATGAGAATGACGGAAAGCAGGCCGCGATATCGATATATCAATGATGGCAGGCGAGAGGCATGTTTAGTGTGTCTATTCAAAATAGGCGCAATGGGAAGGATTGCCGAGCGGGAGCGTCATGAACGAGACTTGGCACCATGCGGTCGCGTTGGCGGGAAGTGAGTGACGCCTTCGCTTGCGACTTGCAGGGTCCGGATGGTATGTCCATGACGCGCGTTGAAATCGTGATCGACAATTTTCCGATCAGGAATACAAACTCTTATTTGAGTTGCATGAGCAATAGACGCCGCAACCGTGCCCCCCACAGTACATGGATGGATTCTGCCGCTGGATGATTCCTTCGATCAACGCAGTCGGAGTCAAGGATCTTGCTGCTTCGAGATCCATAGGAAATCCGATGTGGACAAGATCTTCGTGGTAAACCGGGCGCTGGATGGTGTTGAGTTTTTGTAGCGAATAGGAGTTGCCGAATTCGACATACCACTTTCTTACGGTTTCGATGCCGAAGGTCGCGTGGATGATGTCGATTTGCTGCTGAAGCCGCCCTCGCTTGTACTCAGATAGGCTGATACCGCGAGAGGACAGGTCTCTAATCTTCTCCACGAGATGTGCTCGACAGAAAGGAATATGATGTAGCATTCTGCCGAAAATGTATCGCAGAACTCGGCATATTCTTTAGTGAAGAGAATAAAGGTGTGCCACATCTTGTCGATGATGAGGACAGCCTCGTCGATTTCGAAGGTGACGCAATGCTTCTGTGCATAATCCGCCAGAAAAAGGAATTTCTTAGTTTCCTCGAAGATGTCGCAGGCGGCGTGTTCGCTTACACTCCATTCATCTCGAAATTTCTTTATGATGCCATCCTTTCGGTATTCGGCGAGTTCCATTGGGAAGTGAAAAGGTAGACTATCTGTATTGGAAGTCGGATCAGGCTGGTACATCGGAATTGCATTTTCCATGGTTCCTCGCGATGTTGTGCTGTGCGCAACTTTTTGCGTGATTTTTATCAGATCGAATATCAAACGATTATTCGTTTGATACGGAAAGCTAACGTTTACTTTGCCGAATTGATATGGGATTTGTACGAAATGTTATCTGGAGAGTCGGCGGAACACATGGTGGGTGATAGGTGAACTGGATTGGTGATCTAATCGAGACATTCGATCCGGAAACTAGGGATTTGTCAGAGAATCGAGCTCGAGTTTTATGTTGGCGGTCCCAGAATTTACGTTCTGGTCCGGCCCGTCTCGCGAGTCATCGCGTTCTTCCTTGTTGCTCTCGTATGACGGAGTGCGTCAACCGCAGTTGGCCGACGCGACACATGAAGATGTGCGGCGTCGGTATCCATGCGTGTCCAACAGCACCGCTGAGACACCGGCGATTGTTTCTATCGTCGATTTGGAGGGGAACTTGCAGCCCGTATCTCCACACACTAATCGACGCTCAATCGACGATCGCATTCAATAAAGCATGAAAAGCAAAGCCGAAACATCATCGATAGCTTCGCAGGATAAGTTCGCTCCCGCCGCGCGCAAAGCTCGTAAAGTCGGCTCTCCCGCAGCAATGCCCGTATTCCGAAGGAGAGCCGCATGTCCCGTTTCAGCTTCATCCGCCGCGCCGCCGTCGCGCTGACCGCCTTTGCCGCGCTCGGCGCGGCGCACGCCGAATCGCGCGAGGTCGTGATCGCGTACCAGGACATGGTCGTGCCGTGGCGCTACGCGCAGGCGAGCGGTGAAGTCGAAAAGGCGACCGGCTACAAGGTCACGTTCCGCAAGCTCGACAGCGGCGCCGACGTGATCCGCGCGCTCGCGTCGGGCTCCGTGCAGCTCGGCGAAGCCGGGTCGAGCCCGATCGCGGCCGGCCTGTCGCAGGGGCTCGACATCTCGCTGTTCTGGGTGCTCGACAACATCAACGACGCCGAGGCGCTCGTCGCGCGCAACGGCTCCGGCGTGACCAGCATCGCCGCGCTGAAGGGCAGGAAGATCGGCGTGCCGTTCGTGTCGACGTCGCATTTCCATACGCTCGTCGCGCTTCAGGCCGCCGGCGTGAATCCGAACGATGTGAAGATCGTCAACCTGCGTCCGCCCGAGGTTGCGGCCGCCTGGACGCGCGGTGATATCGACGCGACCTACATCTGGGATCCGGTGCTCGCGAAGGTCAAGCAGTCGGGCACGGTGCTGACGACGTCGGGCCGGGTCGCGAAGGAAAGCGGCAAGGCGACCTTCGACGGCTTCGTCGTGAGCCGCAAGTTCGCGCGCGAGAATCCCGAGTTCGTCGCGCGCTTTGTGAAGGTGCTCGCGGCGGCCGACGCCGATTACCGTGCGCACACCGCCGCGTGGCAGGCCGGCTCGCCGCAGGTCGCGGCGGTCGCGAAGGTGTCGGGCGCGAACGCGCAGGACGTGCCGGCAAGCCTCGCGCTCTACGCGTTCCCGACGCCGGCCGAGCAGGCGTCGCCGACGTGGCTCGGCGGCGGTGCGCAGTCGGGCGCCGCGAAGTCGCTCGCGGCCACCGCGGCGTTCCTGAAATCGCAGGGCACGATCCAGGCGGTGCTCGCCGACTACTCGGTCGGCGTCGATCCGCAATTCGTGCAGAAGGCCGCGCGCTGAGCGCGGTAGCTCAGACATCCCAGGCCACTCATCGCGGAGCCCTCGATCATGAGCACGCTGGAAGTCCGTCAGGTCTCGGTCTCTTATCCGGGCGAACGCGGTCGGCCGACGACGCAGGCACTCGCGCGCGTCGACCTGCGCATCGACTCCGGTGAATTCGTCGTCGCGCTCGGCGCGTCGGGGTGCGGGAAGACGACGTTGCTGAACTGCATGGCCGGCTTCGTCGCGCCTACGACGGGCGACGTGCGCGTCGATGGTGTGCCGGTCACGGGCCCCGGCGCCGATCGCGGCGTCGTGTTCCAGAAATATGCGTTGCTGCCGTGGCTCGACGTGCTCGCGAACGTCGCGCTCGGGCTGCGTTTCGCACGCGTGTCGAAGGCCGAACGCGAGGCGCGCTCGCACCAGATGCTCGCGCTCGTCGGCCTCGAGCGCCATGCGCATGCGCGCGTGTACGAACTGTCGGGCGGGATGCAGCAGCGGGTCGGCATCGCGCGTGCGCTCGCAAGCGATCCGCACGTGCTGCTGATGGACGAACCGATGGGCGCGCTCGACGCGATGACGCGCGGCACGATGCAGGCGCTCGTACTCGACGTGTGGGCGCGTACCGGCAAGACGGTGTTCTTCATCACGCACGACGTCGAGGAGGCGCTGTTCCTCGCGACGCGCCTCGTCGTGATGACGCCCGGCCCCGGTCGCATCGCGGAAACCTTCGAGCTGCCGTTCGCGCGGCGCTACGTCGAATCGCGCGATGCGCGCGCGGTGAAGTCGTCGCCGGATTTCATCGAATGGCGCGAGCGGCTGATCGCGTACCTGCATCGCGACGAGGCGGTCGCGGAGAGCGCGTGACGCATGAGTTCGCGCGACAGGGCGCGTCCGTCGGGCGCGGCCGGATCAGACCATTGCACAGGCAGGACGACATGAGCACGCAGGATTCGCGGGCGGCCGATCGAGCGGCCGCGGAGTTCGGGCTGGATCAGCGCGCGACGCAGCGTGACCACGCGGCGCGTCCCGCGCGCGCATCGCATCGCTACCGGTTGCCGGGGCAGGGCAGGACGGCGGCCTTGAGCGCGGCAACGGTCGCGGCGCTGGCCGTGCTGTGGTGGGTCGCGACGCATCGGCAGTGGTTGCCGCCGCTGTTCCTGCCTGCGCCGGAAGCGGTGTGGGCGGCGTTCGTCGACGCGTGGCACGGCCACATCCAGGGCGGCCTGCCGTTGTCGGAGCATCTGTTGTGGAGTGCCGCGCGCGTGTTCGGGGCGTTCGTGCTCGCGGCCGCGATCGGCGTGCCGGCCGGCATCCTGATGGGCGTGAGCCGCATCGCGCGCGGCGTGCTCGATCCGCTGCTGGAGTTCTACCGGCCGCTGCCGCCGCTCGCGTACCTGCCGCTCGTCGTCATCTGGTTCGGCATCGACGAGACGGCGAAGCTGGTCGTGATCTTCCTCGCGTGCTTCGCGCCGATCGCGATGGCCGCGCGCGCAGGCGTGCGCGCGGCGACGGTCGAGCAGATCAATGCCGCATATTCGCTCGGCGGCAGCTTCGCGCAGATCGTGCGCCACATCGTGCTGCCGGCCGCGCTGCCGGAAATCCTCACCGGGCTGCGGATCGCGATCGGGTTCGGCTGGACGACGCTCGTCGCGGCCGAGATGGTCGCCGCGACGGCCGGGCTCGGGCAGATGGTGCTCAATGCATCGAGCTTCCTGCGCACCGATATCGTCGTGATGGGCATCCTGATCATCGGCGCGATCGCGTGGCTGTTCGATCTCGCGATGAGGTGGGTCGAGCGGCGGGTGGTGCCGTGGAAGGGGTGGGGGTGACGCGAAGCAGGCGGCGCATGCGCGCCGCCGCTACCGGCCAGCCTCAATCCCCCATCGCCACCCCTTCCCGCCGCGGATCCGCCCCACCGAACCACACCGTCTGCCCCTGGACGTTCAGCCGCTGGATCCCCTGCAGTCCCGAGTTCATCTCGACGACCTGCACGTCGTGCCCGCGCCCCTTCAGCCCGTCGACGAGCGCGTCCGACACGCGGCCGCGCTCGAGCTGCGTCGGCCCGTTCGTCGACCCGACGTTCGGCAGCGCGATCGCCTGCTGCATCGTCATCCCCCAGTCGAGCACGCCGATCAGCGTTTTCGCGACGTGGTTGATGATCGCCGGGCCGCCCGCCGAGCCGACGATCATCGTCACCTGCTTCGTCTTCTGGTCGAACACGAGCTCGGGCGACATCGCCGAGCGCGGCCGCTTGCCGGGCTGCACGCGGTTCGCGACCGGCCGGCCGTTCTCGCTCGACACGAACGAGAAATCGGTGAGCTGGTTGTTCAGCATGAAGCCGCGCACCATCAGCCGCGAACCGAACGCGTCCTCGACGCTGGTCGTCATCGACAGCGCCTGGCCGTAGCGGTCGACGATCGCGATGTCGGAGGTCGACGGCAATTCGGGGCTGCGGTCGTCGGCCAGCGCGAGCGTCGCGCCCTGCGGCGTGCCGGCCTGCGCGATGCCCATGCTGTTGTCGCCGATCAGGCGCGCACGCCGCGCGAGATAGGTCTTGTCAGTGAGGCTCGCCCAGCTGCCGCCCGGCAGCGGCGCGAAATCGGGATCGGCGACGTAGCGCGCGCGATCCGCGAACGCGAGGCGGCCGGCCTCGCTGAACAGATGCGCGGCGAACGGCGTCGGCTCGTAGCCGACCTGGTTGCGTACCGGCTTCTGCGCGCCGATCTGCTGCCAGTCGGGCATCGCCTCGAGGATGCCGAGCATCTGCGCGATCGCGAGGCCGCCCGACGACGGCGGCGGCATCCCGCACACCACCGAGCGCCGGTAGTCGGTACACAGCGGCGCACGCACCTTCGCCTTGTAGCGCGCGAGATCCTGCAGCGACAGCAGACCCGGATTGGTCGGGTGCTTTCGCACCTTCGAGACGATGTCGCGCGCGATTGCGCCGCTGTAGAACGCGTTCGCGCCGCGGTCGGCGACCTGGCGCAGCACGGTCGCGAGCGCGGGGTTCTTCAGCACGGTGCCGGCCGCCTTCGGCGTGCCGTCGTCGTTGTAGAAGTACGCGCGCGCGGCCGGGTCGTTCATCAGGTACTTGTCGTTCGCGATCAGCATCGCCAGCCGCGGGCTGATCGTAAAGCCGTGCTCGGCAAGCCGGATCGCGGGCTGGAACAGCCGCCGCCACGGCAGCTTGCCGTGCGCGCGATGCGCGGCGTCGAGCATCCGCAGCACGCCCGGCGTGCCGACCGAACGCCCGCCGACGACACCTTCGTAGAAGCGCATCGGCTGGCCGGTCGGGCCGTAGAACAGGCGCTCGGTCGCGGCGGCCGGCGCGGTCTCGCGGCCGTCGTACGCCTGCGTCGCGTGGCCGTCGAAATACAGCATGAACGCGCCGCCGCCGATGCCCGACGATTGCGGCTCGACGAGCGCGAGCACCATCTGCGTCGCGATCGCCGCGTCGATCGCGGTGCCGCCGGCCTTCAGCATGTCGTAGCCGGCCTGCGTCGCGAGCGGGTTCGCGGCCGCGATCATCGCGTGCTGCGAGGTCCAGCCCGGCTTGTCGGTCCAGCCCGACGACAGCTCGGGCGCGTGAACGCCGGGCAGCGGCACCGCGGCGCCCGATGCGGCGGCGACCGGCACGACCGCGCCCGACGGCGCGGACGGCGACGTGCAGCCGGCACCGAAGGCGGCGAGTGCGAATGCGACTGCGGCGGCGAGCGTCCAGGGACGCGAATGCGGACGAATCCGATCGAACATTGAACCCTCGGCAACGGTGAATTCGAAGGAGGCGGCGTGTGCGCGGCACGCGCTCCGCACGGGCGGCGCGCTATTGTCGCCGCGCGGCCGGCGGGTTGTCATCCGACAGGAAACCCTGACGCATCGCGCCCGGCCCGCCCCGGCCGGTCTTTCCGGCCTGTTCGAGGATGAACTCTATGAAGGTTGCGGTCGCACGCGTGTGGTGCCGGTTCGGCATGTACAGCATGTACATGTGCGTGCCGAAGATGCTGAGCCGGTACGCGTCGAGCGACGTGACGACCGTGCCGCGCCGCATGTCGTCCTGCACCACGTAGTCGGGCACGATGCCGACGCCGATCCCGGCGAGGATCGCCTGGCGCAGGAACAGGAAGTTCTCCGAAATCAGCGTCGGCTCGAGCAGCACCTCGTGGCGCTCGTCGCCAAGATACGCGGCGATCCGCAACTGCCTCCCCATCACCGTCGCGGTGACGACCGGCGCGGCTGCCAGCGCGCCGAGGCTCGCCGGCATCCCGTGCGCGGCCGCGAACGCGGCCGACGCGCACGCAACGTAGCGCACCGCCCCCATGTCGCGCGCGACGAGGTTCTGCGGCGGCTCCGGCATCACGCGCACCGCGATGTCGATCTCGTCGCGCATCAGGTCTTCCACGCGATTCTCGAACACCACGTCGAGCACGATGCCCGGATGCAGCCGCTTGAACGCGAGCAGCCAGTCGGACATCACCATCTGCCCGTAGCCGCTCGGCACCGACAGTCGCACGCGACCCTGCAGGTCCTGGCCGAGCGTCGTCACCGACTCCTGCGCGGCGAGCAGTTCGTTGCGGATGCGCCGGCCGTGCTCGTACAGCTTCAGCCCGATCTCGGTCGGCTCGATGCGGCGCGTCGTGCGGCGCACGAGCTGCTGGCCGATCGAGCGTTCGAGCTGGTTCAGCCGGTAGCTGACGTTCGCGCGACTCACCTTGAGCCGCCGCGCGGCCTTGCTCAGATTGCCCGCGTCGAGAATCTCGACGAGCAGCGTCAGCGCGTTCAGGTCCATGTCCGGTGTCTCCTGCTCTGGCCCGTTTAACGGTTCGAAAGCATTCAGTGTCAAGTCAGACTTGACAGCTTGTAAAGGCATGCGGGAATTGTCAATGAATCTCGATCAATCGAGAATCGAGTCATCCCCGGCAACCACGCCGGATCGTTTCCCGCCGCGCGGGAGCGCGGAACGGGCGCGGCCGGCCCGTCCCGCGGCTGCCGCCCGGCGTACCGCACTGGAGACACGATGAATTCAACCGCTTCCCCCGAACCCTCCCGCGCCGGGATCGTCACGCGCGAACGGCGCGACAAGGTGCTCGTCGTCACGATCGACCATGCGCCCGTCAACGCGTTGTCCGCCGACGTGCGGCGCGGCCTGGTCGACGCGCTCGACGCAGCGCAGACCGACGACGTGATCCGCGCGGTGCTGATCGTCGGCGCCGGCCGCAACTTCATCGCGGGCGCCGACATCCGCGAATTCGGCAAGCCGCCGATGCCGCCGTCGCTGCCCGACGTGTGCGAGCAAATCGAGTCGAGCGCGAAGCCGGTCGTGGTCGCGCTGCACGGCGCGACGCTCGGCGGCGGCCTCGAGGTCGCGCTCGCCGCGCATTACCGGCTCGCGGTGCCCGGCGCGAAGCTGGGGCTGCCCGAAGTCACGCTCGGCCTGCTGCCGGGCGCCGGCGGCACGCAGCGCGCGCCGCGCCTGATCGGCGCGAAGGCCGCGCTCGACCTGATGCTGACGGGGCGTCACGCAAGCGCCGACGAAGCGCTCGCGCTCGGCCTCGTCGACCGTCTCGCGCACAGCGACGACACGCTTGCCGAAGGCCTGGCCTATGCGCAGGAACTCGTGTCGCTCGGTGCGCCGGCACGGCGCACGCGCGAGGCGCGGGGGCTCGCCGATCGCGCGAGCGCGCAGGCCGCGATCGACGCGGCGCGCGCCGATTTGCCGAAGAAGTCGCGCGGGCTGTTCTCGCCGGCGAAGATCGTCGACGCGGTCGAGGCCGCGCTCACGCAGTCGTTCGACGCGGGGATGAAGCTCGAACGCAGCCTGTTCCTGCAGTGCATCGACAGCCCGCAGCGCGCGGGCCTCGTGCACGCGTTCTTCGCGGAACGCGAGGCGGCGAAGGCGCCCGAGGCGCGCCGCGCGAGCGCGCGTCCGGTCGAGCGGATCGGCGTGGTCGGCGGCGGCACGATGGGCGCGGGGATCGCGGTCGCGGCGCTCGATGCCGGGCTGCCCGTGACGATGATCGAGCGCGACGAAGCGTCGCTCGCACGCGGCCGCGCACACGTCGAGAAGGTCTACGACGGTCTCGTCGCGAAGGGCCGGATGACGCCGGCCGCGCATGCGGCGCGGCTCGCGCGCTTCAAGGGCAGCACGTCGTACGACGCGCTCGCGCAGGCCGATGTCGTGATCGAGGCCGTGTTCGAGGACATGGCCGTGAAGAAGGCGGTGTTCGCCGAACTCGCGCGCGTGTGCAAGCCGGGCGCGGTGCTCGCGACCAACACGTCGTATCTCGACATCGACGAGCTGGCGGCCAGCATCGACCGGCCGCCCGACGTGATCGGCCTGCATTTCTTCTCGCCGGCCAACGTGATGAAGCTGCTCGAGATCGTCGTGCCGGCACGCGTGAGCGCGGAGGTCGTCGCGACGGCGTTCGCGCTCGCGAAGCAGCTGAAGAAGACGCCGGTACGCGCGGGCGTGTGCGACGGCTTCATCGGCAACCGGATCCTCGCGGTCTACCGCACCGCGGCCGACTACCTGATGGAGGACGGCGCATCGCCGTACCAGATCGATCGCGCGGTGCGCGAATTCGGCTTTCCGATGGGACCGTTCCAGGTCGTCGACCTCGCGGGCGGCGACATCGGCTGGGCGACCCGCAAGCGCCGCGCGGCGACGCGCGACCCACGCGCGCGCTACGTGGAAATTTCCGACCGGCTGTGCGAGCGCGGCTGGTTCGGGCAGAAGACCGCGCGCGGCTACTACCTGTACCCGGACGGCGCGCGCGTCGGCACGCCGGACCCGGAAGTCGAGGCCATCGCCGCCGACGAGCGCGCGAAAAAGGGCATCACGCCGCGCGCGTTCAGCGACGACGAGATCCTGCGCCGTTACCTCGCCGCGATGATCAACGAAGGCGCGAACGTCGTGCACGAGAAGATCGCGCTGCGCCCGCTCGACGTCGACGCGGTGTTCCTGCACGGCTACGGCTTCCCGCGCTATCGCGGCGGCCCGATGCACTACGCGGACACGGTCGGCCTCGCGAACGTGCTCGCCGACATTCGCGCGTTCGCGAACGAGGATCCGCTGTTCTGGAAGCCTTCGCCGCTGATCGTCGAGCTGGTCGAGCGCGGCGCGGATTTCGCGAGCCTGAACCACATCGACTGAACGCCCACCGCCTTCGCAACGGACTTACGATGGACCTCAATTTCACTCCCGAAGAGGAAGCGTTCCGCGCTGACGTGCAGCGCTTTCTCGCCGCCGAACTGCCGGCGCGCACCGCGCGCAAGGTGAAGGGCGGCCTGCATCTGACGCGCGATGACATGCGCGAATGGCACGCGATCCTGAACGCCCGCGGCTGGCTCGCGAGCCACTGGCCGCGCGAGTTCGGCGGCCCCGGCTGGAGCGTCGCGCAGAAATTCCTGTTCGACAACGAATGCGCGCTCGCGGGTGCGCCGCGCATCGTCCCGTTCGGCGTCAACATGCTCGGGCCCGTGCTGATCAAGTACGGCAGCGAAGCGCAGCAGCGCCACTGGCTGCCGCGCATTCTCGACGGCACCGACTGGTGGTGCCAGGGCTATTCGGAGCCGGGCGCCGGTTCCGATCTCGCGTCGGTGAAGACGAGCGCGGTGCGCCACGGCGATCACTACGTCGTGAACGGCCAGAAGACATGGACCACGCTCGGGCACTACGCGAACATGATCTTCTGTCTCGTGCGCACCGCGACCGACGTGCGCAAGCAGGAGGGCATCAGCTTCCTGCTGATCGACATGAACACGCCGGGTGTCGAGGTGCGTCCGATCATCACGTTCGACGGCGAGCACGAGGTGAACGAAGTGTTCTTCACCGACGTGCGCGTGCCCGTGGAGAACCTGGTCGGCGAAGAGAACCGCGGCTGGACCTGCGCGAAATACCTGCTCACGTACGAGCGCACCAACATCGCCGGCATCGGCTTCTCGACGGCCGCGCTCGAGCGGCTGCGCGCGGTGGCCGCGAAGGTCACGAAGAACGGCCGGCCGCTCGCGGACGATCCGTTCTTCGCGGCGCGCGTCGCGCGCGTCGAGATCGAGCTCGAGAACATGCGCACGACCAACCTGCGCGTGCTGGCCGCGGTCGCGGGCGGCGGCGTGCCGGGGGCCGAGAGCTCGATGCTGAAGATCCGCGGCACGCAGATCCGCCAGGAGATCACCGCGCTGATGCGCCGCGCGATGGGGCCGTACGCGCAGCCGTTCGTCGACGGCGCGCTCGACGCCGACTACGCCGGCGAGCCGGTCGGCCCCGAGGAGGCCCCGAGCGCCGCGCAGCAGTACTTCAACAACCGCAAGCTGTCGATCTTCGGCGGCTCGAACGAGATCCAGAAGAACATCATCGCGAAGATGATGCTCGGGCTGTAACGAGGAGCGCGACGATGGATTTCCAGCACACAGAAGACCGCCGGATGCTGGCGGACACGTTGAACCGCTTCATCGCCGAACAGTACGCGTTCCCGGTGCGCGATCGCATCGCGCAGTCGGCCGACGGGTTCGATCGCACGATGTGGCAGCGCTTCGCCGAACTCGGCGCGGTCGGCGCGCTGTTTGCCGAGGCCGACGGCGGCTTCGGCGGCGCGGGCTTCGACATCGCCGTGGTGTTCGAATGCCTCGGGCGCGGGCTCGTCGTCGAGCCGTTCCTCGGCGCGCTGCTCGCGGGCCGCGCGCTGTCGCTCGCTGGCGGCGCCGCGCATCGCGAGCGGCTTGCCGCGCTGATCGACGGCAGCGCGAGCGCCGCGTTCGCGCACGACGAGCCGGGCTCGCACTACGAACTGACGACGGTGCGCACGCGCGCCGAGCGTGCCGGCGACGGCTGGGTGCTGACGGGCGCGAAGGGCGTCGTCGACCAGGCCGCGCCGGCGGCACTCTTCGTCGTCAGCGCGCGCGTGTCCGGTCACGACGACGACGCAGCCGGCATCGGCCTGTTCGTCGTGCCGGCCGACGCGCCGGGCGTGTCGCTGCGCGACTACCGGAAGATCGATGGCGGCCGTGCGGCCGAAGTGCGTTTCGGGCGCGTCGCGCTGCCGGCCGACGCCGCGCTCGGCGGGCCGAGTGCGCACGACGGCGAAGCGGGCGCCGCGCTGCTCGAACGCGTGCTTGGCTACGGGCTGCTCGCGCTGTCGGCCGAAGCGCTCGGCGCGATGGACATCGCGAAGGAATACACGCTCGACTACCTGCGCACGCGCAAGCAGTTCGGGATGCCGATCGGCAGCTTCCAGGCGCTGCAGCACCGGATGGCCGACCTGCTGCTCGAAGTCGAGCAGGCGCGCTCGGCGGTGATCAACGCGGCCGCGCAGCTCGATGCGCCGCGTGCGGTGCGCGAGCGTGCGCTCGCGGCGGCCAAGTACAGCATCGGCCGGATCGGCACGCTGGTCGCCGAGGAAAGCATCCAGCTGCACGGCGGCATCGGGATGACGTGGGAGCTGCCGCTGTCGCACTACGCGAAGCGGCTGGTGATGATCGATCACCAGCTCGGCGACGAGGATCATCATCTCGCGCGCTATATCGCGCTGTCGAAACAGTAAAGACGAACGACGCGAATGGAGGAGACAACGATGACGAACGACCCGCGCGCATTGCCGCTGGCCGGCGTGAAGGTGCTCGATTTCTCGCGCGTGCTCGCGGGCCCGTGGAGCGCGATGGTGCTCGCCGATTTCGGCGCGGACGTGATCAAGATCGAGCATCCGGCGCGCGGCGACGACACGCGCGACTGGGGGCTGCGGATCGGCGACACCGAGACGACCTACTTCAACAGCGTGAACCGCAGCAAGCGGTCGATCTGCGTCGACCTGCAGACGCAAGCCGGGCAGCGCATCGCGCGCGAGCTCGCCGCGCAGGCCGACGTGCTGATCCACAACTTCAAGGCGGGCGGCGCGGAAAAGCTCGGGCTCGGCTACGACGCGCTGGCCGAGCTGAATCCGCGGCTCGTGCATTGCGCGATCTCGGGCTACGACCGTTCGGGCCCGGAGGCCGCGCGGCCCGGCTACGACCTCGTCGTGCAGGGCGAGGCGGGGCTGATGGCGCTGAACGGCGAGGCCGGCCAGCCGCCGCTGAAGTTCGGCGTCGCGGCGGTCGACCTGTTCACCGGCATGTATTCGGCGCAGGCGATCCTCGCCGCGCTGTACGAGCGCCATGCGACGGGGCGCGGACGGCGCATCGAGATGGCGCTGTTCGACTGCGGGCTGATGATCACCGCGTACTACGGGCTCGACGCGCTGCTGATGGGCGAGGATCCGCCGCGCTACGGCAATGCGCATCCGTCGATCGTGCCGTACGGCGTGTTCGATGCGGCCGACGGCCCGCTCGTGATCACGGTCGGCAACAACACGCAGTTCGCGCGTTTCTGCGACGCGATCGAGCGGCCTGACCTCGCCGCGGACGAACGCTACAGGACCAACCTCGGCCGTTCCGCGAATCGCGCCGAACTGCTGCCGGAGCTCCGCCGCGAGCTTGCGCGCCGGCCGCGCGCGATGCTGCTCGCGGCGCTTTCCGGCGCGGGCATTCCGTGCGGCGAAGTGCTCGGGCTGCACGATGCGCTGACGTCCGAGCGCGCGACCCGCGCGGGGCTCGTCACGCGGCAGCCGCATCCGGTCGCGGGCGGCGTCGACGTGCTCGCGCCGCCGTACCGCTTCGACGGCGCGCGCCTGCCGGTGCGCGGTGCGCCGCCGGTGCTCGGCGCCGATACGGACGACGTGCTCGGCGGCTGGCTGGGGATGTCGACGGACGAGCTGGCGCGGCTGCGCGCCGAGCGCATCGTGTAGACCGCTTTTGCCGCCGCGGCGCGGGCGGAGCAGTCGACGCGCCGGCCATCCAACAGACACGCCTCGCGACGACGAGGCGACACTGGAGACACCATGGAGCTTTCCGTCATCGAATCGGTCACGGCATGCCGTGACTACCAGCAGCTCGTGCGTGCGCGGCGCCGCTTCAGCTTCACGCTGACGGCGCTGATGATCGCCACCTACTACGGCTTCATCCTGCTCGTCGCGCTCGCGCCGCACGTGC
This sequence comes from Burkholderia sp. KBS0801, assembly GCF_005937855.2. NCBI lineage: Bacteria > Pseudomonadati > Pseudomonadota > Betaproteobacteria > Burkholderiales > Burkholderiaceae > Burkholderia > Burkholderia sp. KBS0801. Next base: position 3,172,675 of record NZ_CP042177.1, on the reverse strand, counting down.
TGGCCGCGCCGCTGTACCGCGGCGCGACGACCACGGTCGGGATCGTCGCGGGCGTCGCGATCATCCTGGTCGCGATCGGCCTGACCGCGTGGTACGTGCTGCGTGCGAACCGTGCGTTCGACCGCCGCGTCGCCGCGATCCTGCAGCGTTCCTGATGGAGGCCCCCATGCGACTCACTTCAAGCGCGCTCGGCGCGCTGGCCGTTCTCGTTTCCTCCGCCGCGCACGCGAGCTCCGTCGCGGGCCCGATGCCCGACAAGGTGGAGCTGAACCCGGTCGCGATCGCGATGTTCTTCGCGTTCGTGTTCGCGACGCTCGCACTCACGCGCTGGGCCGCGCGCCGCACGCGCTCGACGCGCGATTTCTACACGGCCGGCGGCGGCATCACCGGGCTGCAGAACGGGCTCGCGATCGCGGGCGACTACATGTCGGCCGCGTCGTTCCTCGGGCTCTCGGGGATGGTGTTCATGTTCGGCTTCGACGGGCTGATCTACTCGATCGGCTTCCTGGTCGGCTGGCCGTTCGTGATGTTCCTGATCGCCGAGCCGCTGCGCAATCTCGGCAAGTTCACGTTCGTCGACGTGGTCGCGTACCGCTTCGCGCAGCGGCCGATCCGGCTGCTGACGTCCGCGAACGCGCTGACGATCGTCGTGCTGTACCTGGTCGTGCAGATGGTCGGCGCGGGCAAGCTGATCCAGCTGCTGTTCGGGCTGTCGTACGGCACGGCCGAGCTGATCGTCGGCGTGCTGATGGTCGTCTACGTGTTCTTCGGCGGGATGACCGCGACCACCTGGGTGCAGGTGATCAAGGCCGTGCTGCTGCTGTGCGGCGCGACGCTGCTCGTATTGCTCGCGCTCGGGGAATTCGGCTTCAGCATCGACGAGATGTTCCGCCGCGCGGTGGCCGTGCATCCGGGCGCGCTGTCGATCATGGGCCCCGGCAAGCTGATCCGCGATCCGGCCAACGCGCTGTCGCTCGGCATCGCGCTGATGTTCGGCACGGCCGGCTTCCCGCACATCCTGATGCGCTTCTTCACGGTGCCGAACGCGAAGGAGGCGCGCAAGTCGGTGCTGTACGCGACGGGCTTCATCGGCTACTTCTATTTGCTGACCTTCGTGATCGGTTTTTCGGCGATCGTGCTGCTCGCGCAGCATCCGGAATTCTTCCGGCTCGGCGCGAACGGCACGTTCAACCTGACGCACGACCTGCTCGGCGGCTCGAACATGGTCGCGGTGAAGCTCGCGCAGGCGGTCGGCGGCAACTGGTTCTACGGCTTCATCGCGGCCGTCACGTTCGCGACGATCCTCGCGGTGGTCGCCGGGCTGACGCTCGCCGGCGCGACCACGATCTCGCACGACCTGTATGCGCAGATGTGGGCGCGCGGCAAGCCCGACGAGCGGCTGGAAATGCGCATCTCGCGCGCGGCGACGATCGGGTTGTCGGCGATCGCGATCGCGTTGTCGATCCTGTTCGAGCACGTGAACGTCGCGTTCATGGTCGGCCTCGTCGCGGCGGTGGCCGCCAGCGCGAATTTCCCGGTGCTCGCGATGTCGATCTTCTGGCGCGGGATGACGACGCGCGGCGCGGTGCTCGGCGGCGGCCTCGGCCTCGCGTCGGCGGTCGCGCTCACCGTGCTGTCGAAGTCGGTGTGGGTCGACGTGCTGCACCACGCGCATGCGCCGGTGTTCCTCGACAACCCGGCGCTCGTGTCGGTGCCGCTCGCGTTCGTCGGGATCGTCGTCGGCTCGCTCGCGGATCGCGGCGAGCGCGCGCGGCGCGAGCGCGACGCGTTCGCGCAGCAGGAGTTCTACGCGCAGACGGGCGTGCTGGCCAGTCGCGCCGTGCAGCACTGATCCGTCCGATGAATGGCCGAATCCGTCCGGATCACCGGACGGATATTTTCCGGAAATCCGGAATCCCGGATTTCCTTGCCTGCCGCATTATGAGAAATACAATGAAAACAACGGCTTGAGGGGTTCCGGAAACCTGGCATCGACCTTGCGATATAAACAGCACGGCCGTCCCCCCGGCCTGACTATTAAACAAGGAGACAATCGATGACCAATGCCTTCCTCCCCTGTCGGATGACTTGAGGCATCGCTTGTTGCGGCACGGCAGCCGCGCGGGCGAATGTTTCTTTCCCCTGACATTCGCCTGCGCGCGTGACGCCGTTTCCACCGGCTCATCTACTTCAGCAGGAACCATCGTGAAGAAGAAACCCTTCTACAAAGTGCTCTATGTGCAGGTGATTTTCGCCATCATCGTCGGCGTGATCCTCGGCCACTTCTACCCGGCGCTCGCCACCGACATGAAACCGCTCGGCGACGGCTTCATCAAGCTGATCAAGATGGTGATCGGGCCGATCATCTTCTGTACGGTCGTCACCGGCATCGCCGGCATGGAGGACATGAAGAAGGTCGGCCGCGTCGGCGGCAAGGCGCTGCTGTACTTCGAGGTCGTGTCGACCTTCGCGCTGCTGCTCGGCCTGGCGGCCACGCACATCCTGCGTCCGGGCGTCGGCTTCAACATCGATCCGGCGACGCTCGACGGCAAGGCCGTCGCATCGTACGCGGCGAAGGCGCACGGCCAGTCGACGGTCGACTTCCTGCTGCACATCATCCCGAACACGATGGTCGATGCGTTCGCGCAGGGCGAAATCCTGCAGATCCTGCTGATCGCGCTGCTGTTCGGCAGCGTGCTCGCGCACCTCGGCGAGCGCGGCAAGGTCGTCACCGACTTCATCGACGGTCTCACGCGCGTGCTGTTCGGCATCGTGCACATCGTCACGAAGCTGGCGCCGATCGGCGCGTTCGGCGCGATGGCGTTCACGATCGGCAAGTACGGCGTCGGCTCGCTGGTGCCGCTGCTCAAGCTGATCGGCACGTTCTACCTGACGTCGATCGTGTTCGTGCTGGTCGTGCTCGGCACGATCGCGCGCGTCACGGGCTTCTCGATCATCCGCTTCGTGTCCTACATCAAGGAAGAGCTGCTGATCGTGCTCGGCACGAGCTCGTCGGAAGCCGCGCTGCCGCAGCTGATGGAAAAGCTCGAGAAGGCCGGCTGCTCGCGTTCGGTCGTCGGCCTCGTCGTGCCGACCGGGTACTCGTTCAACCTCGACGGCACCAACATCTACATGACGATGGCCGTGCTGTTCATCGCGCAGGCGACCAACATCGAACTGACGTGGATGCAGCAGCTCACGCTGCTCGCGGTCGCGATGCTGACGTCGAAGGGTGCGAGCGGCGTCACGGGCGCGGGCTTCATCACGCTCGCCGCGACGCTCGCCGTCGTGCCGACGATCCCGCTGTCGGGCATGGTGCTGATCCTCGGCATCGACCGCTTCATGAGCGAATGCCGCGCGCTGACCAACATCGTCGGCAACGGTGTCGCAACGGTGGTCGTGTCGGCGTGGGAGAAGGAGCTCGACCGCAACAAGCTGCGCCAGGCGCTGGCCGGCGGCGGCGAAGTCAAGACGACCGAGGCGGCCGGCGTCTGACACCATGAACGAGCAGGCGGCGGGTCCGCCCGCGGCCGCCGCGCCGCGCGGCGGCCGGGGCGGTCGGGCCGGTGATGCGGAGCCCTATGACACAATAGGCGATCCGCATCGCCAGGAAGTCACGTCCGTGAAGCGCCGCCTGCTCATCCTCGTCGTGCTTGCCGTCGCGCTCGCGGCGGCGTGCGCGCTGACGTGGACCATCACGTGGCGGCGCGGCGTCGCGGAGCTGCAGCGCAACGCCGCGGTGCGCGTCGACCGCACCACCAACGCGCTCAAGAGCACGCTCGACCGCTACGAATCGCTGCCTTATCTGCTCGGCAGCCATCCGTACGTGCAGGACCTGCTCGCCGAGCCGAAGCGCGCCGATTTCACCGGGCGCGCGAACCGCTATCTCGAAGATCTCAACGAACACGCGCACGCGACCGTCACCTACGTGGTCGGCGCGGACGGCCTGTGCGTCGCCGCCAGCAACTGGCGCGCGCCCGACAGCTTCGTCGGGATCGAATACCGCTTCCGTCCTTATTTCATCGACGCGATGAACGGCCGGGTCGGCCGCTTCTTCGGGATCGGCACGATCTCGCGCGACCCCGGCTACTACATCTCGCAGCCGGTGCGGCGCGACGGCAAGATCGTGGGTGTCGTCGTCGTGAAACTCAATCTCGAATGGTTCCAGGGCGCCGACGCGTCCGAACCGCTCGTCGTCGCGGACGATCACGGCGTCGTGTTTCTCTCGTCCGTGCCCGCGTGGAAATACCACACGCTGCATCCGTTGACGGGCCCCGTCGCCGCGTCGATCTACGAGACGCGCCAGTACGCGCAGCAGCCCGTCACGCCGCTGCCGCTGCGCGTCGAGCAGGTGCTCGGCGCGGACGCGGAGATCGTGCGCCTCGGCGCGGCCGGCGTAGGCCCGGGCCTGCGCGCACCGCGCTTCCTGGCCAGCAAGCGGCGGATCGGCGAACCCGACTGGCTGCTCGTCACGCTCGCGCCGATCGCACCGATCGACGCCGATGCGCGCAACGCGACCATCGTCACAGGCTTCGGCTTCGTGTCGGTGGCGTTGCTCGCGTTCTACTGGCGCATGCGCCGCGCTCGCGTGCGCGAGATGATCCGCGGCCGCGCGCTGCTGCAGCAGGCGTATGCGGAGCTGAACCGGCGCGTCGAGGAACGCACGGCCGATCTGTCGGAAGCGAACGAGCAATTGCAGAAGGAAGTCGGCGACCGGATCCGCGCGGAACAGGAATTGCGCGCTGCGCACGACGAACTGATTCAGGCGAGCAAGCTCGCCGCGCTCGGCCAGATGGCGGCCGGCATCACGCATGAACTGAACCAGCCGCTCGCGGCATTGCGCAGCTTCTCCGACAACACGCGCGTGCTGCTCGATCGCGGCGAGCAGGCAGCCGCGCGCGAGAACCTCGAGGCGATCGCCGCGCTGACCGAGCGGATGGGCAAGATCACCAACCAGCTGAAGCTGTTCGTCGGCCGCGCGAAGCCGCGCAACGAACAGGCGCTGGTCGTGCGCGCGCTGCGCAGCGTGCTGTCGCTGCTCGGCGACCGGCTGCGCGGCGTCACCCTCACGCTGACGCTGCAGGATGCGACCGTGTCGCCCGCGCAGGATGCGCCGCTCGACCTCGCGCGCGACTATCCGGACCTCGTCGCCCGCTGCGAGGACCTGCGCCTCGAACAGGTGCTGATCAACCTGCTCGGCAACGCGCTCGACGCGGTCGCGGGTGTCACGGCGCCGGCGATCGAAGTGACGATCGCGGTGTCGGTCGCGACGCTGGCGGTCGAGGTGCGCGACAACGGCCCGGGTATCGCGCCCGACCTGCTGCCGCGCTTGTTCGAACCGTTCTTCACAACCAAGGAAATGGGGCGCGGGCTCGGGCTCGGCCTCGCGATCTCGTCGTCGATCGCGAGCGACGCGGGCGGCGCGCTGACCGCGCGCAATGCGCCGTCCGGCGGCGCGCTGTTCGTCTTGACGCTGCGGCGCACGCGCACGCATCATCCGGACTCCCTGTCCGAGCCGGCGGGCTCGCGCTAGGGCCCGTTCGCCGCACGACCGGCATCAACGAGAGCCGCGCGCGCTTCGCGCCGCGCGGCGTGCCAGGAGCAAGTGACTACGATGGCCAACCGGCTGCAAGTGATCTATATCGAAGACGATGCGCTCGTTCGCCGGGCGAGCGTGCAGAGCCTCCAGCTCGCGGGGTTCGACGTCGTCGGGTTCGAATCGGCCGAGGCGGCCGACAAGGCGATCGTCGCGGAAACCGCCGGCGTGATCGTCAGCGACATCCGGCTGCCCGGGGCGAGCGGGCTCGACCTGCTCGCGCAGTGCCGCGAGCGCGTGCCCGACGTGCCGGTGATCCTCGTCACCGGCCACGGCGACATCTCGATGGCCGTGCAGGCGATGCGCGACGGCGCGTACGACTTCATCGAAAAGCCGTTCGCGGCCGAACGGCTGATCGAGACCGTGCGCCGCGCGCTCGAGCGGCGCGAACTCGTGCTCGAGAACCATGCGCTGCGGCGCGAGCTGGCCGGGCAGAACATCGTCGCGCCGCGCATCATCGGCCGCAGCCCGGCGATCGAACAGGTGCGCAAGCTGATCGCGAACGTCGCGCCCACCGACGCCTCGGTGCTGATCAACGGCGACACGGGCGCCGGCAAGGAGCTGATCGCGCGCAGCCTGCACGAGCTGTCGCCGCGGCGCGACAAACCGTTCATCGCGGTGAACTGCGGCGCGCTGCCCGAGCCGATGTTCGAGTCGGAGATGTTCGGCTACGAGCCAGGCGCGTTCACGGGTGCCGCGAAGCGCCGCGTCGGCAAGCTCGAATATGCGTCCGGCGGCACGCTGTTCCTCGACGAAATCGAAAGCATGCCGCTCGCGCTGCAGGTTAAGCTGCTGCGCGTGCTGCAGGACGGCGTGCTCGAGCGGCTCGGCTCGAACCAGCCGATCCGCGTGAACTGCCGCGTCGTCGCGGCCGCGAAGGGCGACATGAGCGAGCTCGTCGCGGCCGGCACGTTCCGGCGCGACCTGCTGTACCGGCTCAATGTGGTGACGATCGCGCTGCCGCCGCTCGCCGAGCGCCGCGAGGACATCGTGCCGCTGTTCGAGCACTTCATGCTAGACGCGGCCGTGCGCTACGGGCGGCCGGCCCCGGTGCTGACCGACCGGCAGCGCGCGAGCCTGATGCAGCGCGACTGGCCCGGCAACGTGCGCGAGCTGCGCAACGCGGCGGACCGCTTCGTGCTCGGCGTCGCCGACATGCCGCAGGATGCGGGCGCGAGCGGTGACGATGCCGAGAGCGACCAGACGCTGAAGGAGCGCATCGAGCAGTTCGAGCGTGCGGTGATTGCGCAGGCGCTGAACCAGACGGGCGGCGCGGTCGCCGCGACGGCCGACCGGCTGCATGTCGGCAAGGCGACGCTGTACGAGAAGATGAAGCGCTACGGGCTGTCGGCGAAAGGCGAAACCGAGCGCTGAAAAACGAACGGACCGCAGTGCGGTCCGTTTTGCGGAGCAGGGCTGCGGGCACCCTGCGAGCGGAATCGAGCGGCGGCGCTCAGGCCGCGTTGCCGTCGAGCGCCTTCTTGAGCAGCGCGTCGAGTTCCGCGAACTGCGGTGCGCCGACGTAGCGCTTCAGGATCTTGCCGTTCTTGTCGACGACGAAGGTCGTCGGCGTGAGCTGCACGTTGCCGAACTGCTTCGCGACGCTGCCGTCGTCGAGCGCGACCTTGAACGGCAGCTGGCGCGTCTGCGCATAGTTCGCGACGTACATCGGCGGATCGTAGTTCATCGCGACCGCGACGAATTCCAGCCCCTGACCCTTGAAGCGATTGTAGGTCTCGACCATCTGCGGCATTTCCTGCATGCAGGTCGCGCAGCTCGTCGCCCAGAAATTGACGAGATAGACCTTGCCCTTCAGGTCGCCGGCCGTCGACACCTTCTGGCCCGACAGCAGCGTGAACGTGGCGTCCGGCACGCTGGACTTGCCGTTGAACGCAAAGAAGCCGGCAACGGCGATGGCCGCGACGACGACCGCCGCCACGATATAGCGGGCGGGGCCGGTGCGGCGCTGGGCGGGAGGCGTGGTGTTCATCTGGTGCTCTCGGAGTCGGTCGATGACGCGGATCGATGCAAAGGACGTCGAAATTCGGCGCTCATTTTAGCGCGAATGCGCGGCACGCACCGGTGGCGGCCACGGATCCGCGGTGTCAGCCTTCGCGGATAATGAGCGTTTTGCCTGCTCGATCCCTGCCATGCCGAAGGAAGTCATCGATTCGTTGCGCCCCCTTTTTCGTCCGCTGCGACAGTTCGCCGCGCTCGCGTGCGTGAGCGCGGCGCTGGCCGCGTGCTCGCCGTCCTATGACTGGCGCACGCTGCACAACGACGCCGGCTATACGATCGACCTGCCGGCGAAGCCGACCGTCGAGGACCACCCGATAGCGGTGGGCGGCGCATCGATGCCGATGCGGATGCAGGCCGCGCACGTCGACGGCGCGGTGTTCGCGGTCGGCACGCTGACGCTGCCGGACGAGCGCGACGACACGCGTCGCGCGGCGCTCGAGTTCCTGCGCGCCGGGCTGTCGCGCAATCTCGACGGCGCGCCGCGGACGGCGTCGGTGCCGGTGCCGCTCGCGGCCGGCGGTGCGGTGAACGGGCTCGAACTGCGGATCGCGGGCGCGGCCAGCGGCGGCGACCACGCGCACAAGACGATCGTCGCGCGGCTCGTGGCGCGCGGCCGGCATGCGTATCAGGCCGTCGTGATCGCCGACGGGCCGCTCGCCCAGGAACAGCTCGACCAGTTTTTCGGCTCGTTCAAACTGGACTGACACCGGCCGGCGACGGCGCTCTGACACGTTGTGACAACTGAAAGTTCATTCGCAGCTTTCGACGCTAATCTCCGGATTTTGCGGGGATTTTTCAGCTATCCACAGCGCATGTGGATAACTTTGTTGAAAAGTCGGGCGAATCTTGCGCAAAGCCGCACCAGCCGGCCTTCCGGCGCATTTCACAACTTCGGTGCCATTTGAGAAAAATCAATGGAAACAAAGAGATACGAATTTCGCGATGGCAACGCGCTCGCGAGCGGCGATCCGGGGCCAGATTCGCTAAATTGTGCATAAGTCAAGTCTTGACAGCCGGATTTTGTCCACCGAAAGCGCTCACAGCGCCGTGAGCGCGCGCCGGTAGCGGATCGCCTCGGCGATCTGCGCGGCCGTCGGCAACGGGTCGCCGGCCAGGTCGGCGATCGTCCGCGCGACCTTCAGCACGCGGAAATACGCGCGCGCCGACCAGCCGAAGCGCTCGCCTGCCTCGCGCAGCAACCGCTCGCCGTCGTCGGTCGGGCGGCACAGGTCATCGGTCTCGCGCCCGCTCAGCATGTGATTCGTCTTGCCCTGCCGCTCGAACTGCAGCGCGCGCGCCTGGGCGACCCGCGCGGCGACCGTGGCGCTCGATTCGCCGTGCGCCGTCGCGCGCGCGGCGAGTTCGGCCGGCGACAGCGCGGGCAGGTCGATCTGGATGTCGATCCGGTCGAGCAGCGGCCCCGACAGCTTGCGCAGATAGCGTGAGGCGACGTCCGGCGAACAGCGGCAGCGCCCGGACGGATCGCCGTGCCAGCCGCACGGGCACGGATTCATCGCGGCGATCAGCTGGCACGCGGCAGGGAAATCGGCCTGCTGCGCCGCGCGCGAGATCGTGATGCGGCCGACTTCCAGCGGCTCGCGCAGCATTTCCAGCACGTGCCGGTCGAATTCGGGCAGCTCGTCGAGAAACAGCACGCCGAGGTGCGCGAGCGTGATCTCGCCCGGCTGCGGTGGATTGCGGCCGCCGACCAGCGCGGCGGCGCTCGACGAATGGTGCGGCGAGCGGAACGGCCGCCGCCGCCACTGCGCGGGCGAGAAGCCGATGCGGCTCGCGGAAAGGAGCGCGGCCGACGTCAGCGCCTCGTCGTCGGTCAGCGGCGGCAGGAGGCCCGGCAGCCGCGCGGCCAGCATCGACTTACCGGCGCCGGGCGGCCCGATCATCAGCATGTGGTGCCCGCCCGCGGCGGCCACTTCGAGCGCGCGCCGGGCGCCGCGCTGGCCGATGACGTCCGCGAGATCGGGGGCGGCCGGCGCCGGCTCGCCGTCGAGGCAGGGCGCCGCGACCGGTGCGAGCCGCGCGTCCGGCGCACCGGCGAGGTGCGCGCACAGCGCGGGAAGGTCGGGCGCGCCGAATACCGTGACGCCCGGCACGAGCGCGGCCTCGGCGGCGCTGTCGAGCGGCAGGTACAGCTCGGGCGGGCGCGACGCGGCCGCCGGGTCGGACATCGCGCCGGAACCGACGCCCGGTCCGGTTTCACCCGCGCGCCAGTCGCGTGCCGCGCCGCACGCCATCGCGAACGCGCCGCGCATCGGCCGCAGCGCGCCGGTCAGCGACAGCTCGCCCGCGAATTCGCGGCCGGCCAGCGCATCGGCCGGGATCTGGCCGTTCGCGGCGAGGATGCCGAGCGCGATCGGCAGGTCGAAGCGGCCGGACTCCTTCGGCAGGTCGGCCGGTGCGAGGTTGACCGTGATGCGGCGCACAGGGAATTCGAATCCGCAGTTCTGCAGCGCGGCGCGCACGCGCTCGCGGCTTTCGCGGACTTCGAGATCGGGCAGGCCGACGATCGAGAACGACGGCAACCCGTTGGCAAGATGGACTTCGACGGTGACGTCCGGCGCGCGGCCGGCCGCCGGCGCGCGACTGCGCACCACGGCGAGCGACATGGCGAGGCTCCTGTAAATGAATCGGACGGGCAACGGCCGTTCGGGGCCGCATGCCGCGGGAATCGGAGGAATCGGTGCGCGCTTGCCGGCGTGGCGCGAGAAAGAACGAGGAATTACGAACAGCGAAGAACGAGGAACAGCGAAGAGCGGGGGACTGCGAAGAACGACGGAACGACGAAACGGCTTGCTGACTGGCCGACTGGCGGGGCAGGCGCGGGCCGCACGAGGCGGCCCGCGCCCGGACCGGTCGGTCAGGGGGGCGTCAGGCCTGGGGCGCTGCGAGCTTCTGCTCGAGTTCCGCGACGCGCTTTTCGAGTTCCTCGAGACGCACGCGGGTGCGGGCGAGCACCTGTGCCTGCGTGTCGAACTCCTCGCGCGTGACGAGATCGAGCTTCGAGAAGCCTTGCGACAGCATGGCCTTCACGTTGCGCTCGACATCCTTGGCCGGCGAGTTTTTCAGCAGGTCGCTGACGCGCGACTGCAGGTCGTTGAAAACATCGCTGGGTTGCTTCATGAGATATCCCTTCCTTGCACAAAAAATGTGCATCTTCAGTTGCGTACGTGCCCATGATGCACGCATGACCGGAAATGGTGCGCCGCTGGCGCGAATTCCGGGCATGGCGCCCGCATGGGTGAATGGCCCGGTGAACCGGGACGTGCGTGCACTCTAGCAACGATCCTTTCGACGCGCCAGCAAACCGGGCCCACGTTGACCGTTCGGCCGGGCTTCCCCACCTTTCAACGGGTGATGCGCCCCCCTTTCGGAGCCGTTCGAGACGGTCCTCGCGCAAACATGGCATGCGAGTTGCTGGGAAGAGACCGTCACACCATTCCAACCAATTCGACGGGACCACCCAGCGAGAGGACTTCATGAAACTGATTACCGCAATCATCAAGCCGTTCAAGCTCGATGAGACGCGCGAAGCGCTCTCCGCGCTCGGCGTCTCGGGCATCACGGTGACGGAGGTGAAGGGCTTCGGACGCCAGAAAGGGCATACCGAGCTGTACCGCGGCGCCGAATACGTGGTCGATTTCCTGCCGAAGATGAAGATCGAGGCGGCCGTGTCCGACGATCTCGTCGACCAGGCGGTGGAAGCGATCGAGCGGGCCGCGCGCACCGGCAAGATCGGCGACGGGAAGATCTTCGTCACGCCGATCGAGCAGGTGATCCGGATCCGGACCGGGGAGACCGGCGCAGACGCGCTGTAACAGACAAAGACAAGCAACAAGAGGAAACCCGAGATGCGCAAACTTCTGATGTCCCTGCTGATGGCAGGCTCGCTGATCGCGGCCGGTGTCGGCCCCGCGCTCGCCGACGACGCGGCTTCGGCCGCGTCCGCGCCCGCCGCAATGGCGTCCGATGCAACGGCAGCCGCCACGCCGGCCGCTTCGGCCGCTTCGGCCCCGGCTGCCACCGACGCTTCGGCGCCTGCTGCCGCCGCCCCCGCGTCGGCCGCCGACGCATCGGCTGCCGCGGCTGCGTCCGCGCCGGCCGCACCCGCCGCGCCGACCGCGCCGTTCTCCGTCGATTCGTCGAAGATCAGCGCCGGCGACACCGCGTGGATGCTGACGTCCACCGCGCTCGTGCTGTTCATGACGATCCCCGGCCTCGCGCTGTTCTACGCGGGCATGGTCCGCAAGAAGAACGTGCTCGCGACCGTGATGCAGAGCTTCGCGATCACCGCGCTGATCACGGTGCTGTGGACGGTGGTCGGCTACAGCCTCGCGTTCACGCCGGGCAACGGCTTCATCGGCGGCCTGTCGCGTGTGTTCCTGCACGGGATGACGTACGTGAAGGGCGACAAGGCGACCACGCTGACCGTCAGCCACCTGGCGACGACGATTCCGGAATCGGTCTACTTCGTCTACCAGATGACGTTCGCGATCATCACGCCGGCGCTGATCTGCGGCGCGTTCGCCGACCGGATGAAGTTCTCGGCGATGCTCGTGTTCATGACGCTCTGGTCGCTGATCGTCTACGTGCCGATCGCGCACATGGTGTGGGAGCCGACCGGCTGGCTGTCGGCGGACGGCGTGCTCGACTTCGCGGGCGGCACGGTGGTGCACATCAACGCCGGTATCGCGGGCCTCGTGTCGTGCCTGATGCTCGGCAAGCGCGTCGGCTTCGGCCGTGAATCGATGGCGCCGCACAACCTCGTGCTGACGATGATCGGCGGCTCGATGCTGTGGGTCGGCTGGTTCGGCTTCAACGCGGGTTCCGCGGTCGCGGCCGACGGCCGTGCCGGCTTCGCGATGCTGACGACGCAAATCGCGACGGCGTGCGCGGCGCTCGGCTGGATGTTCGCCGAGTGGCTCACGCACGGCAAGCCGTCGGTGCTCGGCATCGTCTCGGGTGCGGTCGCGGGTCTCGTCGCGATCACGCCGGCGGCCGGCTTCGTCGGCGTGCCGGGTGCGCTCGTGATCGGCATCGCGGCCGGCGTCGTGTGCTACTGGTCGGCGACGTGGCTCAAGTCGAAGCTCGGCTACGACGATTCGCTCGACGCGTTCGGCGTGCACGGCGTGGGCGGGGTGCTCGGTGCACTGCTGACCGGCGTGTTCGCGGTCAAGGACATCGGCGGTTTCGACGGCAGCCTGCTGCTGCAGGCGAAGGGCGTGCTGATCACGCTGGTATACAGCGGCGTGCTGAGCTTCGTGCTGCTGAAGCTGATCGACCTGACGATCGGCCTGCGCGTGAGCGAAGAGGAAGAGCGCGAAGGTCTCGACGTGGTGCTGCACGGCGAGCACGTCGAATAAGTCGTACGGATCACGGCGGGCCGCCGCGCAGACGGCGCCCGCCACGAATGAGCGCAGCGACTTCGGCCCGCCCACCCGGCGGGCGTTTTTTTCTCCTGCGCCGCGCCGCCGCAGCGCATAACCCTTCGACCTATCGGGTCAATAGCCGAAAACTTCCTCCAAATCCTTGTGAAGCCGGGAACAATCCCCAAATGGGCAGAGCAATTGCTCTACAATCTTCATTCTCCCGCTCGCGAGTGATTCATGGTTCCCCACCTCGTTACCGCGTTGAACGGTCCGCTGCTCGAACTCGAGCAGAAGATCCTCGACGCGACGCCTGCGATCGAACGCTGGTTCAGGCTCGAATGGCAGGAACACACCCCGCCGTTCTATTGTTCGGTGGACCTGCGCAACGCCGGCTTCAAGCTGGCGCCCGTCGACGCGAACCTGTTCCCCGGCGCATTCAATAATCTGCCGTCCGAAGTGCTGCCGCTCGCTGTCCAGGCCGCGATGGCCGCGATCGAGAAGATCTGCCCGGACGCGAAGAACCTGCTCGTGATTCCCGAACTGCCGACCCGCAACGCGTTCTACCTGGAAAACGTCGCGCGGCTCGCGACGATCATGCGCCAGGCCGGCCTGAACGTGCGCTTCGGCTCGCTCGATCCGAGCATCACCGACATGACGCCGATCACGCTGGCCGACGGCCAGAAGATCGTGCTCGAACCGCTCGAGCGTTCGCAGCGCCGCCTCGGCCTGAAGAATTTCGATCCGTGCTCGATCCTGCTGAACAACGACCTGTCGGCCGGGATTCCCGCCGTGCTGGAAAACCTGCACGAGCAATATCTGCTGCCGCCGCTGCACGCCGGCTGGGCCGTGCGCCGCAAGTCGACGCACTTCTCGTGCTACGACGACGTCGCGAAGAAGTTCGCGAAGATGGTCGGCGTCGATCCGTGGATGGTGAATCCGTATTTCGCGCATGTCGAAGGCGTCGACTGGCAGGCGCATGAAGGCGAGCAGGCGCTCGCCGACGCGATCGACGGCGTGCTGAAGAAGATCGCGCGCAAGTACCGCGAATACGGGATCAGCGAAAAGCCGTACGTCGTCGTGAAGGCCGACGCGGGCACCGCCGGGCGCGGCGTGATGACCGTGCACGATGCGGCCGAGATCGGCCGGATGTCGAAGGCCGAGCGCACGCAGATGGCCGAGTCGAAGGCCGGCCTCGCGGTGCGCGACGTGATCGTGCAGGAAGGCGTCTATACGTTCGAGCGCGTCGGCGACGAAGTCGCGGAGCCGGTCGTGTACATGATCGACCGTTACGTGGTCGGCGGCTTCTACCGCACGCACGGCGGCCGCGAGCGCGACCAGAACCTGAACGCGCCGGGCATGCACTACGTGCCGCTCGGCTTCGAGCATACCGCGCTGCCGGATGCCGGCGCCAAGCCGGGCGCCGCGCCGCCGAACCGTTTCTACATGTACGGCGTCGTCGCGCGCCTGTCGCTGATCGCGTCGTCGATCGAACTGGAAAAGACCGATCCCGAAGCCATCCAGGTGTAACGGCTTCGCTACGTACAGGACCCGCATGGACATTCTCTTTATCGCCGACCCGCTCGAGCGCTTCAAGATCTACAAGGATTCGACCTACGCGATGATGGCGGAGGCCGCGCGGCGCGGGCATGCGGTGTACACATGCCAGCCGCACCAGCTCGCATGGACGGGCTCGGGCGTCGAGGCGGACGTGCAGCGCGTGACGATCGTCGGCGACACGACAGATCTTCATCGCCATCCGTGGTACGAGGCGGGCGCCCATGAATCGCGTCAGATGACGTCGTTCGGCGCGGTGCTGATGCGCAAGGATCCGCCGTTCGACATGGAGTACGTGACGGCGACCTGGATGCTCGAGCTGGCCGAGCGTGCAGGCGCACGCGTGTTCAACAAACCTCAGTCGATCCGCGATCACTCGGAGAAGCTCGCGATCGGCGAGTTTCCGCAGTTCGTCGCGCCGACGCTCGTCACGCGCGACGCCGCGCGCTTGCGTGCGTTCCACGCCGCGCACGGCGACGTGATCGTGAAGCCGCTCGACGGGATGGGCGGGATGGGTGTGTTCCGCGTGAAGGCCGACGGGATGAATCTCGGCGCGATCATCGAGATGCTCGGTCATGACGGCACGCGCTCGCTGATGATTCAGAAGTTCATCCCCGAGATCACGGCCGGCGACAAGCGCATCCTGCTGATCGCGGGCGAGCCGGTGCCGTATTCGCTCGCGCGGATCCCGCAGGGCAGCGAGGTGCGTGGCAATCTCGCCGCGGGCGGGCTGGGCGTCGCGCAGCCGCTGACGCCGCACGACCGCGAGATCGCCGAGACGCTCGGGCCGGTGCTCGCCGCGCGCGGGCTGCTGCTGGTCGGGCTCGACGCGATCGGCGACTGGCTGACCGAGGTGAACGTGACGAGCCCGACGTGCTTCCGCGAAATCATGGAGCAGACGGGTTTCGACGTCGCCGCGATGTTCATCGACGCGCTGGAGCGGGCGGCCGCGTAGCCCGCTTCGCGCGCAATTCCGGCGGCGGCCGCGCAGGCCCCCCGTCGCCGGAGCCGTTCGACCGGCCTGCTACAATGCCCGCTTGCCCGGTGCCGCGACCAGCGCGCCGAAGGCCCGGCGGTCGGGCCGAAACCGTTGCAAGGCTGAACATGAAACGATTCCCATACTCGCTATGCTCGTGGCCCCGCCGCGGGGCGTCGGCCCGCCAGGGGCGGCCGGAGGCGGTCTGACATGGCCGGGATTCTGATCATCGCGCACGCGCCGCTCGCCACCGCGTTGCGGGACTGCATCGCGCACATCTACGGCGGCGTGCCCGCGCGCATCGGCTGTATCGACGTGCTGGCGGACAGCGACCCAACCCAGGTGATGGCGTTCGCGCACGCGGAGCTCGCGCGGCTCAGGGAAGAGAACGGCGTCGTCGTGCTGACCGACATGTACGGCGCGACGCCCGCGAACATCGCGGGCCAGCTCGCGAAGCTCGACAACGTGCGCGTGCTGGCGGGCGTAAACCTGCCGATGCTGGTGCGGGCCGTCTGCTACCGTACCGTGCCGCTCGACAAGCTCGTCGACAAGGCGCTGTCCGGCGGCGCGAAGGGCGTCCATGAAGTGGCGGCCGGCACGCCGCCGCCGCCGACCGAAGCCGGCTGCGGCCAGTGCGCGCCGATTCCGCCCGAGCCGCAACCGCGCACCGAATCGCACTGACCGCCCGTTTTCCCGTTTTAGACCGAGCCGCCGCACCTCGCCGGCGGCCTCGACCGACCCGACCGAGAATCATGCTTCAACAAGAAACCACCATCGTCAACAAATTGGGGCTCCATGCACGCGCATCGGCCAAGCTTACGCAACTGGCCGGCAACTTCCAGTCGGAAGTCTGGATGACGCGCAACGGGCGCAAGATCAACGCGAAAAGCATCATGGGCGTGATGATGCTCGCGGCGGGCATCGGCAGCACGGTGACGATCGAGACCGAAGGTCCCGACGAGCGCGAAGCGATGGATGCGCTACTCAAGCTGATCGCGGACAAATTCGGCGAAGGTCAGTGATCCCCGCGCGGGATCGTTGCCGTTTCCGAGCAGAATGCCGCGTTTTCCGCGGCATTTTTTTCGTCCCGAGCATTGGTGCGGAACGCACAATGCTGCGGTGCATGCAGCCAGCATGGAGGGACGGAATTTATAATCGCTACCCGGGGTCATAAGCGCATCGCAGCGGTGTGCCGCGGCTTTACTTGTACAGAGGAGGTGCGCGTGTCCTTCACGCTGCATGGCATTCCCGTCTCACGTGGTATCGCGATCGGGCGAGCGTATCTGATCGCGCCGGCGGCGCTCGACGTCGCCCATTACCTGATCGAGGCGAACCAGATCGACGCCGAGGTCGAGCGTTTTCGCACGGCCCGCGAGGTCGTGCATCGCGAACTCAACGCGCTGCGCGCCGACCTGACCGACGACACCCCGAGCGAAGTGGGCGCGTTCATCGACGTGCACACGATGATCCTGAGCGACGCGATGCTCGTGCAGGAAACCATCGATCTGGTGCGCACGCGCCGCTACAACGTCGAATGGGCGCTGACCGAGCAGCTGGAGCTGCTCACGCGCCACTTCGACGACATCGAGGACGAATACCTGCGCGAGCGCAAGGCCGACATCGAACAGGTGGTCGAGCGCGTGCTGAAGGCGCTCGCCGGCGCGCCGTCCGCGTCGCAGGCGCTCGATCGCGCGGCCGCGCGCGGCCAGAACGAGATGATCGTCGTCGCGCACGACATCGCGCCGGCCGACATGATGCAGTTCAAGTCGCAGTCGTTCCAGGCGTTCGTCACCGATCTCGGCGGCCGCACGTCGCACACGGCGATCGTCGCACGCAGCCTCGGCATTCCGGCCGCGGTCGGCGTCCAGCATGCGAGTGCGCTGATCCGCCAGGACGACCTGATCATCGTCGACGGCGACCAGGGGATCGTGATCGTCGATCCCGCGCCGATCGTCCTCGAGGAATACTCGTACCGCCAGTCCGAGAAGCTGCTGGAGCAGCGCAAGCTGCAGCGCCTGAAGTTCTCGCCGACGCAAACCTTGTGCGGCACCAAGATCGAGCTGTACGCGAACATCGAGCTGCCCGACGACGCGAAGGCCGCCGTCGAGGCCGGCGCGGTCGGCGTCGGGCTATTCCGCTCCGAGTTCCTGTTCATGCATCAGAAGGAGATGCCGGAAGAGGAGGAGCAGTTCGCCGCGTACAAGCGTGCGGTCGAGTGGATGAAGGGCATGCCGGTGACGATCCGCACGATCGACGTCGGCGCGGACAAGCCGCTCGAGGCACTCGACGAAGGCTACGAGACGGCGCCGAACCCAGCGCTCGGCCTGCGCGCGATCCGCTGGAGCCTGTCCGAGCCGCAGATGTTCCTCACGCAGCTGCGCGCGATCCTTCGTGCGTCCGCGTTCGGGCAGGTGAAGATCCTGATCCCGATGCTCGCGCACGCGCAGGAGATCGACCAGACGCTCGACCTGATCCGCGAGGCGAAGCGCCAGCTCGACGACGCGGGGCTCGCGTACGACCCGAACGTGCGCATCGGCGCGATGATCGAGATCCCGGCCGCGGCGATCGCGCTGCCGCTGTTCCTGAAGCGCTTCGACTTCCTGTCGATCGGTACCAACGACCTGATCCAGTACACGCTCGCGATCGACCGTGCGGACAACGCGGTCGCGCACCTGTACGACCCGCTGCATCCGGCGGTGCTGCACCTGATCTCCTATACGCTGCGCGAAGCGAAGCGCGCGGGCGTATCGGTGTCGGTGTGCGGGGAGATGGCGGGCGATCCGACGCTCACGCGCCTGTTGCTCGGGATGGGGCTCACCGAATTCTCGATGCACCCGAGCCAGTTGCTGGTCGTGAAGCAGGAGATCCTGCGCGCGCATCTGAAGGCGCTCGAGAAGCCGACGGCCGACGTGCTGGCCGCGTTCGAGCCCGAGGAAGTGCAGGCGGCGCTCAAGCGCCTGGCGGTCGCGGAACCGCGCGCGGACGACGCGGCCGCCTAGGCGACGCAGGGCGCGCGGTGAAACCGCCGCGAACGTAGCGAAACGTCACGGTCACGCATGCGCCCGTCCGGCGCATGCATCGCGCGCGTCAGTGCCGGCCCTGGCACACGGGGCAGTCGGCCTGGCGCGCGATCTTCATCGTCGTCCACTCCATCCGCAGCGAATCGAGCATCATCAGCCGGCCGCTGAGCGTCGTGCCGATCGCGCCGATCACGCGCAGCGCTTCGGCGGCCTGCATCGCGCCGATGATCCCGACCGTCGGCGCGAACACGCCCATCGTCGCGCACGCGACTTCCTCGAACGGCTGGTCTTCCGGAAACACGCACGCGTAGCAGGGCGCGGCCGGGTCGCGGAAGTCGAACGTGCTGATCTGGCCGTCGAAGCGCAGCGCGGCGCCCGACACGAGCGGCACGCCGTGCGCGACGCATGCGCGGTTGATCGCATGGCGCGTCGCGAAGTTGTCGGTGCAGTCGAGCACGACGCCCGCCTGCGGCACGTGTTCGTCGAGCCACGCATCGTCGACGCGCGCCGCGACCGCATGCACGGTCACTTCCGGGTTCAGCCGCGCGAGCGTGTCGCGTCCCGATTCGACCTTGCTGCGCCCGACCGAGGCCGTCGCGTGCAGGATCTGCCGTTGCAGGTTCGTGAGGTCGACCGTGTCGGCGTCGACCAGCGTGATCGTGCCGACGCCGGAGGCCGCCAGATACATCGCGGCCGGCGAGCCGAGCCCGCCCGCGCCGACGACCAGCGCATGCGCGTCGAGGAAGCGCTGTTGCGCCTCGATGCCGATTTCGTCGACGAGGATGTGGCGGGAGTAGCGAAGGAGTTGATCGTCGTTCATGGGAAGTCGTGAGCGAGGCGGCGGACGTAGCGTTATTTTAGGCGCGCATGAAAAACGGGCCATCGCGGTCTTCCCGCGATGGCCCGTCGGATGCCGGCCGGCGCTTACTGCGGTGCCGACGCGGGCTTCGGTGCGGCGGCCTTCGCGCCCGACGCCTTCGCGGGCGTCGCGGCCTTGGTGGCCGGGCTCTTCGTCGTGCTCTCGGCGAGGCGCGACTTCGATTCCTGCACCGGCTTGCCTTCGAGCTTGTTGAGCGCCTGCTGCATCATGAAGTCGTCGGCGCTGCCGAACTCGATCGGCTTGCGATCGCGGTCCTTCTGGCGCTGCTCCGGCGTCTTCTTGTCGTTCTGCTCTTCGAGGACGCGCAGCTGGTCCATCCGGCGCTGCTCGCGCTCTTCCTGTTCCTTCTTCTCGTTCGGATCCTGCGTGTTCGCGAGGTGGTTCGTGTAGTCGACCTCGCGCGTCACGAGTACGTCGTCCGGATCGCCGTCCGCGTACTGATCGACCGGCACGTCGGGCGTGATGCCCTTGTTCTGGATCGAACGGCCGCTCGGCGTGTAGTAGTAGGCGGTCGTCAGGCGCAGCGCGGTATCGGCCGTCATCGGACGGACCGTCTGCACCGAGCCCTTGCCGAACGTCGTCTTGCCCATGATCTGCGCGCGCTTCGCATCCTGCAGCGCGCCGGCGACGATTTCCGACGCGGACGCCGAATACGCGTTCGTCAGCACGATCATCGGCACGGTCTTGAAGACCGGCGGCAGGTTCTTCAGCGGATCGCCGTCGAAGGACGGCAGGCGGTAGTTGTCGTAGGTGTCGCGGTAGACCTGCTTCGAATCCGGGATCTGGCCGTTGGTCGACACGACGACGGAGTCGGGCGGCAGGAACGCGCCGGCGACGCCGACCGCGCTCTGCAGCAGGCCGCCGCCGTTGTTGCGCAGGTCGACGATCAGGCCCTTCAGGTTCGGCTGCTGGCGCGCGATGTCCTGCAGCTTCGCGGCGAGATCGGGCGTCGTGCGCTCCTGGAAGCTCGTGATCCGGATGTACGCGTAGCCCGGGTCGAGCAGCTTCATCTTCACGCTCTGCACGCGGATGACCGCGCGCGTGACCGTGACCGGGAACGTGCGGTCGTCGCTCTTGCGGAAGATCGTCAGCGTGACCTTGGTGCCCGGCTCGCCGCGCATCTGCTTGACGGCCTTGTCGAGCGTCATGCCGCGCACCGGCTTGTCGTTGATGCGCGTGATCAGGTCGCCCGGACGGATGCCGGCGCGGAACGCGGGGGTGTCCTCGATCGGCGAGATCACCTTGACGAGGCCGTCTTCCTGCGAGATCTCGATGCCGAGACCCGCGAAGCGACCCTTGGTCTGCTCCTGCAGCTCGTCATAGTCGGTCTTGTCGAGGAACGACGAATGCGGGTCGAGGCTCGACACCATGCCCTTGATCGCCGCCGTCAGCAGCTTCTTGTCGTCGACCGGCTCGACGTACTCGCGCTTGATCTGGCCGAACACTTCCGCGAACAGGCGGAGCTGGTCGAGGGGAAGCGGCGCAGTGGCGGTCTGCTCGGCCGACGCCGAAACCTGCAGCGTGGCGAACACGCCCGTGGCGAGGCCCGCGGCAATCAGGCCGATGTTCTTCAATTTCATTCGCATAGAGAGTCTGGTGCGGTCGGGAAGCGCGTGGCGGTAGCGGGGATGTAGCGGACAAGTATAACTGTTCGTCCGATTACTCAGTGGAACGCTGCGGAAATGGTCCAGGTCCGGCGCTCCCGAGGCCCCGGCCCCCGGGCCTTGGCCGGGGGCCGCCGGACGCGCAGCGGATTCGAAAGCGGATTCGACAGCATATGGGCCGCGAAGGTTCGCGCCACCGCACGCCCGGGCGGGCCCCGGACAGGCCGCGCGACGCGGCCCGCCGGGTGTGACGGGTGTCAGCCCGCCTTGCCCTGCTTCGCGACGGCGGCCTGCGCCTTCGCGATCGCGTCCTGGTCGCCGAGGTAGTAGTGCTTGAGCGGCTTCAGGTCTTCGTCGAGCTCATACACGAGCGGCACGCCGTTCGGGATGTTCAGGCCGACAATGTCGCTGTCCGAAATGCCGTCGAGGTACTTGATCAGCGCGCGCAGCGAGTTGCCGTGCGCGGCGATCAGCACCTGCTTGCCCGAGCGGACGGCCGGCGCGATCGATTCGTTCCACAGCGGCAGCACGCGCGCGACCGTGTCCTTCAGGCACTCGGTGAGCGGCAGCTGCTCGCGCGGCACCTTCGCGTAGCGCGGGTCGTTGAACGGCGCGCGTTCGTCGGTCGGCTCGAGCGCGGGCGGCGGCGTGTCGTAGCTGCGGCGCCACACGAGCACCTGGTCGTCGCCGAACTTGGCGGCCGTTTCCGCCTTGTTCAGGCCCGACAGCGCGCCGTAGTGGCGCTCGTTCAGGCGCCACGAGTGGACGACCGGCAGGTACATCAGGTCCATCCGGTCCTGCACGTGCCACAGCGTGCGGATCGCGCGCTTGAGCACCGACGTGTACGCGATGTCGAACGTGTAGCCGGCCTCCCTGAGCAGTTCGCCGGCCTGGTAGGCCTCGTTGCGACCCTGTTCGGTCAGGTCGACGTCGACCCAGCCGGTGAAGCGGTTTTCCTTGTTCCACGTCGATTCGCCGTGGCGGATGAGAACGAGTTTGTACATGGATCTTGCGGTCGGTAGTGATAGGGAAGCGGGGCGCGTCGCGCGGTACCCGGCCCGGGTCCGCCATCGCGCAAGATGGTTATTTTATAATGGCGGGATTGTCCTTTTCCGATTTCTCTTTTTCCGGCGGCATTCCGTGACGTTCTTTACCAATTACACGAACCTGGCCCTTATCGCGATCCTGCTGGTTTCCGGCGGCCTGCTTGCATGGCCCGCGCTGCGTCGCGGCCGCGGCGGCCTGTCGGCGGCGGAGGCGACGCAGCTCATCAATCGCCGCAACGCAGTCGTGATCGACCTGCGGGCGGCGACCGACTTCGCTGCCGGCCATTTGCCGTCGGCGCGCCAGGTCGCCGCCGGCGAGATCGGCGCGAAAATTGCGCAGGTCGCTAAAAACAAGAGCACCCCGGTGCTGCTCGTCTGCCAGAACGGCCAGCAGTCGCAGAAGGCGGCGCGCGAGGTCCAGGCGGCGGGCTATGCCGAGGTGCACGTGCTCGAGGGCGGCGTCGCCGCGTGGCAGCAGGCCGGGATGCCGGTCGTCAAACAAGGAGTCGCGAAGTGAGCAAGGTATTGATGTACAGCACGCAGGTGTGTCCGTATTGCATTCAGGCCGAGCGCCTGCTGAAGCTGCGCGGCGTCGAGCAGATCGAGAAGGTGCTGATCGACCGCGATCCGGCCCGCCGCGAGGAAATGATGACGCGCACGGGCCTCCGCACGGTGCCGCAGATCTATATCGGCGACACGCACGTCGGCGGTTACGACGATCTGTCGAAGCTCGACCGCGAAGGCGGCCTCTTGCCGCTTCTGCAAGCCGCCTGATTAGGGCAGAATGGCCGCCGGCCGCGCCGCGGCTTGGGCGCGCAGGATCCAACCGAGGCGGCCGGCGCGAAGCCGGGCCGCCTCGTCACCACTTTTAGGGAAACACCATGTCCGACGTCGAAAATCAACCGTTCTTCAACATCCAGCGCGTCTACCTGAAGGATATGTCGCTCGAGCAGCCGAATTCGCCGGCGATCTTCCTCGAGCAGGACATGCCGTCGGTTGAAGTCGAAGTCGACGTGAAGGCCGAGCGTCTGGCGGAAAGCGTGTTCGAAGTCGTCGTGTCGGGCACCGTCACCGCGAAGGTGAAGGACAAGGTCGCGTTCCTGATCGAAGCGAAGCAGGCCGGCATTTTCGACATTCGCAACATTCCCGACGAACAGCTCGACCCGCTCGTCGGCATCGCCTGCCCGACGATCCTGTTCCCGTACCTGCGCTCGAACATCGCCGACGCAATCACGCGTGCGGGCTTCCCGCCGATCCACCTGGCGGAAATCAACTTCCAGGCGCTGTACGAGCAGCGTCTCGCGCAGCTTCAGCAGCAGGCCGGCGCAGCAGGCGCGCCGAATGGCGCGCCGAACGGCACGACGCTGAACTGACGTTTCACTCCGGACCGGTGCTGGGTATGAAAGTAGCCGTTCTCGGCGCCGGTGCCTGGGGCACCGCGCTCGCGGGCCATCTGGCCGCGCGGCACGATACGCTTCTCTGGGCGCGCGACGCCGCGCTGATCGCCGGGCTGCAGGCCCGGCACGAAAATTCCCGCTATCTGGACGGCATCGCGCTGCCCGATGCGCTGCGCTACGACGCCGATCTCGGCGCCGCGCTCGCGCACGGCGCAGCGGACGATGCGCTGTGCGTGATCGCCGCGCCGGTGGCCGGCCTGCGCACGCTGTTCGGCGCGATGCGCGACGCGGGCTGCGTGCCCGCGCATGTCGTGTGGGTCTGCAAGGGTTTCGAGGCCGATACGCATCTGCTGCCGCATCAGGTGATCGCGGCCGAACTGCCGGGGCAGCACAGCAATGGCGTGCTGTCGGGGCCGAGCTTCGCCCGCGAGGTCGGGCTTGCGCTGCCCGTCGCGCTGACGGTCGCGAGCACGTCCGCCGAATGCCGCGAGCGCACGCTCGCCGCGTTCCATCACGGCGCGATGCGGATCTACACGGGCGACGACGTGGTCGGCGTCGAGGTCGGCGGCGCGGTGAAGAACGTGCTGGCGATCGCGACCGGCATCGCCGACGGGCTCGGGCTCGGGCTGAACGCGCGCGCCGCGCTGGTCACGCGCGGCCTCGCGGAAATGTCGCGCCTCGGGGTCGCGCTCGGCGGCCGCGCGGAAACCTTCACGGGCCTCACGGGCCTCGGGGACCTGATCCTCACCGCGACGGGCGACCTGTCGCGCAATCGCACGGTCGGCCTGCAACTGGCGGCCGGCCGCTCGCTGAACGACATCCTCGGTGCGCTCGGCCACGTGGCCGAAGGCGTGCGCTGCGCGCAGGCCGTGCTCGCGCTCGCGCGCGCGCAATCGATCGAAATGCCGATCACCGAAGCCGTGTGCGGCGTGCTGTTCGACGGCGTCGCACCGCGCGATGCAGTCAGCGGCCTGCTGCGGCGCGACGCGCGCGCCGAATAACGGCGACGAAACCCACCGATTTCTTGCGGCCGCGCGCGCTCGCGCAAAGCGGGCGGCGCCAAAGCGCACTACGCTTGAACAGTCTCGGGCATTTCGGGAGGGTGTCATGCTTCGGATCGGTTCCACCACGCTCGACGCGCAACTCGTCGACATCACGACGCTCGACGTCGACGCGATCGTCAACGCCGCGAACGGTTCGCTGCTCGGCGGCGGCGGTGTCGACGGCGCGATCCATCGCGCGGCCGGCCCGGGCCTGCTGGCCGAATGCCGCACGCTTGGCGGCTGCGCGACCGGCGACGCGAAGCTCACGCGCGGCCACGGGCTGCCGGCGCGGTACGTGATTCATGCAGTCGGCCCGGTGTGGCACGGCGGCGGGCACGGCGAGGCCGATCTGCTCGCCGCGTGTTACCGGCGCGCGATCGAGCTGGCAGAAGAGGTTGCGGCGACATCGATCGCATTCCCTGCAATCAGCTGCGGCATATACCGCTATCCGGCCGACGAGGCCGTCGACATAGCGGTCGGCACGGTCGTGGACATGGTGCCGCAGGCGCCGAACCTCGCACGCGTGGTGTTCGCGTGTTTTTCATCCGACATCTACGACCTGTATCGCGCGCGGCTAGCGCGCAGCTAGCGCGTGCGGACGGGCGAGCCGGGCTGGGCGTATCAGGCGCCGCCTTCGAAGCCGGCCTGGCGCCACGCCTCGAACACGACCACCGCGACCGTGTTCGACAGGTTCAGGCTGCGATTGCCCGGCCGCATCGGCAGGCGCACGCGCTGTTCGTTCGGAAAGCGCTCGAGCACGTCGGCCGGCAGGCCGCGCGTTTCCGAGCCGAACACGAACCAGTCGCCCGGCACGAACGCGTGGTCGTGGAAGCGGCCCGAACCGCGGGTCGTGAACGCGAACATTCGCGCGGGATCGGGCGCTTCGGCCGCGACGAATGCGTTCCAGTCGCGGTGCACGCGCATTTCCGCGTACTCGTGATAGTCGAGGCCCGCGCGGCGCATCTTCGCGTCGTCGAGCGGAAAGCCGAGCGGCTCGATCAGGTGCAGGCGCGCGCCGGTGTTGGCGCACAGGCGGATCACGTTACCGGTGTTCGGCGGTATTTCGGGAGCGACGAGGATGACGTTGAACATGGTTGGGTCTGGCTGGACCGGCCGGGGCGGCGCAACGTGCACGCCTTCCCTGCCGGCCGGTTCGTGACGGCCGTCGCCGCGTGCGGGCGGCCGGCCTCTCTATCTAATTAATCCCTGGCGGTGCGCAGCGCAACCAGATTCGTCACGCGCGCGGCGCCCGCCGTCTTCAATGCATGCGCGGCGGCCGCGAGTGTCGCGCCGGACGTCATCACGTCGTCGACGAGCGCCACGTGGCAGCCGGCGAGATCGTCCGTCACCGCGAACGCGGCGATCACGTTGTCGCGCCGCGCGCGCCGGTCGAGCCGCGACTGCGGTGCGGTTTCGGTCACGCGCGCGAGCAGCGTCGCGTCGGCGCGCACGCCGAGCCGGCGCGCGAGCGGACGCGCGATCGCCCACGCCTGGTTGTAGCCGCGCCCGACGAGCCGTCCGTGCGACAGCGGCACCGGCGCGATCACGTCGAAGCCGCCCGCGGCGCGCAGCGCGTCCGTGTCGTCGATCCGCTGCGCGAGCCGGGCCGCGAATTCCGCGCCGAGCGCGAGCCGCGCATGAAACTTCAGCCCGCGCGCGAGCCCGTCGAGCGGCGCGCGGTAATCGGCGAGCGCGAGCGTCGCGTCGAACGGCGGCGGTGTCGCGCGGCATGCATCGCACCGGTAGGCGAACGAAGCCGCGGCGCCGGCGTACCGGCCACGGGAGCCGCGCGGTCGCGGCCGCCCGCTGCCGAGCGGCACCGCGCAGACGTCGCAGCGCAGTCGCGCTTCATTCCAGTACGCGGCGTCGCAGGCGCTGCAAATCACGGCGTGTGACAAATTGCCGCACAGTGCGCACCGATTCGGCAACGCGAGCGCGACGACGCGCACGGCGAGCGCGCGAACCTGCGACAAAACGACGCGCATCTGGCGCGGGGCGAAACGGCGATCCATTCGCGAAAGACTCCTGGGGGCCCCGTCTCGCTGAAGGCCGCGAGGCGAGCGAGTATACTTCGGGCTCTTCGCCAGTGTGCCCGACATGTCCCCAGCTTCGACTTCAACAGGCCGTCCGGCCAATGACGCCCGGCGTTTGCGGCGGATCTTCGATCGCCGTGCCGCCGCGTTCGACGCGGTCGCGTTCCTGCCGCGCGAGATCGCGCAGCGGATGAACGAGCGCCTCGAATACATCAAGGTGAGCCCCGCGGCCGTGCTCGATGCGGGCTGCGGCGCGGGCGACGACCTGCCGGCGCTGCGCGCGCGCTTTCCCGAAGCCCCGGTGTTCGGCGTCGACCTGTCCGGCGCGATGCTCGCGCGGGCGGGGCAGCGCGAGGTCGAGCAGACGAGCTGGCGCCGCTGGCTGCCCGCGTCGCTCGGCCGGGCACTGGGCCAGCGCGGCCCGCGCGTCGCGCACGCCGATTTCTCGGCGCTGCCGTTCGCGGCCGGCGCGTTCGACCTGATCTGGTCGAATCTCGCGCTGCACTGGCATTCGCGTCCCGACACGGTGTTCCCCGAGTGGCAGCGCGTGCTGCGCGTGAACGGCCTGCTGATGTTCAGCACGCTCGGCCCCGACACGTTGCGCGAATTGCGCGCGGCCTGCGCGGAAGCCGAAGCGGCGCTCGGCGTCGCGCCGCCCGCGGCGCGCGTGATCGATTTCGTCGACATGCACGACCTCGGCGACATGCTCGTCGAGAGCGGCTTCGAGATTCCGGTGATGGACCAGGAAGTGCTCACCGTCACGTACAAGACACCCGATTCCCTGCTGGCCGACGTGCGCCGCTGGGGCGCCTACCCGTTTGAGCGCGCGGCGCCGCAGCGCGCGACGCGACGCTTTCGCGCGGCGCTCGGCGACGCGCTGGAGGCGCGCCGGCGCGCGGACGGCACCATTCCGCTCACGTTCGAGGTGATCTACGGCCACGCGTGGAAGGCCGTGCCGCGCACGACTGCCGAGGGGCACGGGATCGTGCGCATCGAAGATATCGGCAAGGGACGTCCGAAGAATCGGTAAAGCGGTAAAGAGGGGTTTTGTTATGTCCGAAATTAGCGGTGCAAAGCGGGGTCGAATTGACGCGAAAAACGGCCGGAAAGCTTGTGGCGCTTGGCTCGCGGGCCGATAGCCGCTTGCTTGTGGATGCCATTGAACCCGCCTATAATGCGTCAGCTTGTCGTCCCGGGGTCCCCGCAATACGGGGCGACGAGTCCGATGCAGGCATGCATCGCATGCCATTCGCGTGAGGCGGCGATGGGAGCAGCGAGGGGTTTGGCGGAGACGACGAACGGTGAACCGGTCCTCGCAGACTGGCTCATGAAACGCAATTGTTCGGTGTCGCCGCGCCAGTTCGTGCTGTTTTACGCGTCGCTCGCGAGCTTCTCGCTGGTGATCGCGGCATTGCTGATGTGGCGTGGGGCCTGGCTCGTCATGCCCTTCACCGGAATCGAATTGCTGGCGGTAGGTGTCGCGTTTGCGATCTATGCCCGTCATGCGGTCGATTACGAGCGCATCAGGCTGTTTCCGCACCGGCTCGTGATCGAGCGGATGGATGCGGAGCGGTTCACGCAGATCGAATTCAACCCGCGCTGGGTGCGGGTCGAGCCGGGTGCGACGCCACGCGATCCGATTCGACTGGTATCGCGCGGGCAGACCGTCGTAATCGGGCAGCATCTCGCGCAGCACAAGCGTGCGCAGTTCGCCGACGAACTGCGCGTGTCGCTCAGGCGCTGCGGCTGACGAGGCGCGGGCACCGGCCGGAACAGGCCGGCGGCTTGCGACGGGGGAGGGGTTTGAATGGAAATTTTGGGTAAGGATGCTATGAAAACAATCAAGCGAGCCCTCACGGGCGTGCTGGCATGCAGCGGATTGCTCTTTGCCGGCGCTGCTCTGGCGGTCGGTGATAGCCCGGGCGGCCCCCGCGTCAACGAGATCAACTTTCAGCCGCCGGTCACGAAGATCGCCGAGGAGCTCTACGATCTCCACACGATGATGCTGATCCTGTGTACGGTGATCTTCGTCGGCGTGTTCGGCGTGATGTTCTATTCGATCTTCGCGCACCGCAAATCCAAAGGCCACAAGGCCGCCAATTTCCATGAAAGCACGACCGTCGAGATCATCTGGACGATCGTGCCGTTCGTCATCGTCGTGCTGATGGCGCTGCCGGCCACGAAGGCCGTCGTCGCGATGAAGGACACGACCAACGCCGATCTCACGATCAAGGTCACCGGCTACCAGTGGAAGTGGGGCTACGACTACGTGAAGGGCCCGGGCGAGGGCATCGGCTTCCTGTCGACGCTCAGCACGCCGCGTGACGAAGTGATGGGCAAGAAGCCGATCACCGAGACGTACCTGCAGGAAGTCGACAATCCGCTCGTCGTGCCGGTCAACAAGAAGATCCGCATCATCACGACCGCGAACGACGTCGTTCACTCGTGGTACGTGCCCGCATTCGGCGTGAAGCAGGATGCGATCCCCGGCTTCGTGCGCGATACGTGGTTCAAGGCCGACAAGGTCGGCACGTTCCGCGGCTTCTGTACCGAGCTGTGCGGCAAGGAACACGCGTTCATGCCGGTCGTAGTCGTTGTGCTGTCGGACGACGACTACGCGAAGTGGGTCACCGCGCAGAAGGCCAAGCTGGCCGGCGCCGCGGTCGATCCGAACAAGGTCTACACGATGGCCGAACTCGTCGCGCACGGCGAGGAAGTCTACAAGGCGAACTGCGCGGCCTGCCACCAGGCGAGCGGCAAGGGCCTCGGCGCATTCCCGGCGATGGACGGCAGCCCGATCGTGAACGGTCCGATCGCCGGCCACGTCGAGCGCGTGCTGCACGGCAAGGGTGCGATGCCGTCGTGGGCGTCGCTGTCGGACCTCGACATCGCATCGGTCGTCACGTACGAGCGCAACTCGTGGGGCAACCACAAGAACGATCTGCTGCAGCCGAAGCAAGTGGCTGACGCGCGCAACGGCAAGATGCCGGAAGACGCGGCAGGCGCCGCGGCACCGGCCGAAGCGGCCTCGGCACCGGCGCAAGCCGCGTCGGGCGCGGCCGAGCAGTCGGCGGCGGCATCGGCGGCGGCGCCGGCATCGACCGCGCTGTCGACGGTCTACTTCGAAACGGGCAAGAGCGTGCTGCCGGCCGACGCGAAGGCGGCGATCGCCGCAGCGGCCGACTATGCGAAGGCACATCCGGACGCGAAGCTCGCGCTGTCGGGTTTCACCGACAAGACGGGCTCGGCCGACGCGAACGCCGAACTCGCCAAGCATCGTGCGCAGGCCGTGCGCGACGCGCTGAAGGCAGCAGGCGTGGCGGAAGACCACATTATTCTCAAAAAGCCGGAAACGATCACGGGCGGGGCTGACGCGAAGGAAGCCCGGCGAGTCGAGATCGGGCCGGCGGCTTGACGTGTCGCTGAGTTAGTCGACGTATTCGCATTAGGAGATTCTCATGTCTAGCATCGGGCACGACGTAGTCGCGGACCACGCGCACGACGACCACGCGCACGAAACACCGCATGGCTGGCGGCGCTGGTTGTTCGCCACCAACCACAAGGACATCGGTACGCTGTACCTGCTGTTCTCGTTCATCATGTTCCTGTCGGGCGGCGTGATGGCCCTCGGCATCCGTGCCGAGCTGTTCGAGCCGGGCCTGCAGATCATGCGTCCGGAGTTCTTCAACGAACTCACGACGATGCACGGCCTGATCATGGTGTTCGGCGCGATCATGCCGGCGTTCGTCGGCTTCGCGAACTGGATGATTCCGCTGCAGATCGGCGCGTCCGACATGGCATTCGCGCGGATGAACAACTTCAGCTTCTGGCTGCTGCCGGTCGCGGCCGTGCTGCTGGTCGGTTCGTTCTTCGCGCCGGGCGGCGCGACGGCCGCCGGCTGGACGCTGTACGCACCGCTGTCGACCCAGATGGGCCCGGGCATGGACTTCGCGATCTTCGCGGTCCACATCATGGGCGCGTCGTCGATCATGGGCGGGATCAACATCGTCGTGACGATCCTGAACATGCGCGCACCGGGCATGACGCTGATGAAGATGCCGATGTTCGCATGGACGTGGCTGATCACGGCCTACCTGCTGATCGCCGTGATGCCGGTTCTGGCAGGCGCGATCACGATGGTGCTGTTCGACCGCCACTTCGGCACGTCGTTCTTCAACGCGGCAGGCGGCGGCGATCCGGTGATGTACCAGCACATCTTCTGGTTCTTCGGCCACCCCGAGGTGTACATCATGATTCTGCCGGCGTTCGGGATCGTGTCGCAGGTGATCCCGGCGTTCGCACGCAAGACGCTGTTCGGCTATAGCTCGATGGTGTACGCGACGGCTTCGATCGCGATCCTGTCGTTCATGGTGTGGGCGCACCACATGTTCGCGACGGGCATGCCGGTCACCGGCCAGCTGTTCTTCATGTACGCGACGATGCTGATCGCAGTGCCGACGGGCGTGAAGGTGTTCAACTGGCTCGCGACGATGTGGCGCGGCTCGATGACCTTCGAAACCCCGATGCTGTTCGCGATCGGCTTCCTGTTCGTGTTCACGTTCGGCGGCCTGACGGGCCTGATGCTGGCCATGGCGCCGCTCGACATCCAGTACCACGGCACCTACTTCGTGGTCGCGCACTTCCACTACGTGCTGGTGGCCGGCTCGCTGTTCGCGCTGTTCGCGGGCTGGTACTACTGGGCGCCGAAGTGGACGGGGTGGATGTACAACGAGACGCGCGGCAAGATCCACTTCTGGGCGTCGATGATCTTCTTCAACCTGACGTTCTTCCCGATGCACTTCGTCGGTCTCGCGGGCATGCCGCGCCGCTATGCGGACTACCCGGCGCAGTTCACGGACTTCAACCAGGTGGCGACGATCGGCGCATTCGGCTTCGGCCTCGCACAGGTGTACTTCCTGTTTGCGGTCGCGCTGCCGGCCTACCGTGGTGGCGGCGAGCTGGAAAAGGCGTCGGACAAGCCGTGGGATGGCGCGACGGGCCTCGAATGGACGGTGCCGAGCCCGGCTCCGTTCCACACGTTCGAGCAACCGCCGCACGTCGAATAAGTTTCACCCGGCGTTCCGCCGCTGCCTGCCGCGCAGGCGGGCAGCGGCGGGCGCGGAATCGAGTTTCAGCGAAGTTTCAGATGAACCGGAATCCACAAGAAAGACGAACGCCCGAGCAGATTCGCGCGGGCAACAAGCGGCTCGGCCTCACCCTGCTCGTCATCGCCGCCGTTTTTTTCGTGGGTGTCGTGATCAAGCAGTGGTGGCTGTCCACCCACTGATGCAGTAACTGACGCAGTAGCGAGGAAGTCGTCGTATGTCGAAGCCGGAAGAGGGCGCCGCCGATCGCGCGTTCAATCGTTCGATGCTGGTGAAGCTCTTCGTCGTGGCCGGACTGATGTTCGGCTTCGGCTTCGCGCTGATTCCGATGTATCGCGCGATTTGCCAGATCACCGGCATCAACAACCTGGTGCAGCGGGATGTCAGCGAGCGCGAGGCGAAGAACTCGCAGGTCGACTATGGCCGCACGGTGTCGGTCGAGTTCGATGCGAATGCGCGCGGCCCGCTCGGTTTCAAGCCGGAGCACAACAGCCTCGACGTGCATCCGGGCGAACTGACGACGATCGTCTACGACGTGACCAACGGGCAGGGCCGGCCGGTGGTGGCGCAGGCGATTCCGAGCTACGCGCCGAAGCAGGCGACGGAGTTCTTCAAGAAGATCGAGTGTTTTTGCTTCACGCAGCAGACGCTGGCCGCGAACGAGTCGCGCAAGATGCCGGTGGTGTTCGTGATCGATCCGAAACTGCCGAAGGACGTGAAGACGATCACGCTGTCGTACACGTTCTTCGAACTGAATACGCCGGCCGAGCCGGCGCCGGCACCGCGCAAGACGGCGGCGCAGGGCGCGGCGAAACCGGACGCATGACGATGGAGACGGGGCGATGACGGAGACCAAGCGGAGCGGGTCGTTCGGCCAGGCGGTGCGCGCGGTGTTGTGGTCGTTCTTCGGGGTGCGCAAGCGGCGCGACCTGGAGGCCGATGCGACGCAGCTCAATCCGCTGCACGTGCTGATCGTCGCGTTGATCGCGGCCGGCGTGTTCATCGGCGTGCTGATCCTGATCGTGCGTGCGGTCGTGGGCTGAGGCCCGCGGCCACGAAAGAATGCAGTGCGTGGCGCCCGGGCGCCGCGTGCGGGAAAGAGCGGCGGCGGTCGCGCCGCGCAAGAAATACAGCCGGAGCGGTTTCCGGTACATAAATTGGACTGAAGTGGAGAATCAAGCATGAGCGGTCAAAACCAGACCCCGTACTATTTCGTGCCGCATCCGTCGCAGCATCCGATCAGCGCGGCCGTCGGCCTGCTGGTCATGCTCGGATCGGTGGCGCTGTGGATCAACGGTCACGACTGGGCGCCGTACACGGCGCTGCTCGGCCTGCTGTGGTTGCTCTTCACGCTGTATCACTGGTTCGGCGACGCGATCGCCGAGTCGGAAGGCGGTCATTACGGCAAGAACGTCGACAAGTCGTACCGC
Source organism: Burkholderia sp. KBS0801 (assembly GCF_005937855.2). Lineage (NCBI taxonomy): Bacteria > Pseudomonadati > Pseudomonadota > Betaproteobacteria > Burkholderiales > Burkholderiaceae > Burkholderia > Burkholderia sp. KBS0801. The sequence continues at coordinate 3,139,588 of NZ_CP042177.1, read as the reverse complement.
TGGAGCATGAGCTGGTTCATCTTCTCGGAAGTCATGTTCTTCGGCGCGTTCTTCGGTGCGCTGTTCTATGCGCGTGAAATCGCGCTGCACCAGCTCGGCAGCCTCGACTACAAGCTGATCTGGCCGGATTTCTCCGCCGTGTGGCCGAACGAAGGCCCCGCCGCGCTTGCCGGTCACTTCAAGACGATGGGCCCGTGGCCGATCCCGACGCTGAACACCGCGTTCCTGCTGTCGTCGGGCGTGACGCTGACGATCTCGCACCACGCGCTGCGCGACGATTACCGCAAGAAGGCGATCGCCTGGCTGGCCGCGACGCTCGCGCTCGGTATCTGCTTCCTGTTCCTGCAGGGCTTCGAGTACTACCACGCGTACAACGAACTGAACCTGACGCTGAATTCGGGCGTGTACGGCTCGACATTCTTCCTGCTGACGGGCTTCCACGGCTTCCACGTGTTCCTCGGCGGCACGATGCTCGCGGTGGTGCTGGTGCGGATGATCCGCGGCCACTTCAAGCCGGATCACCACTTCGCATTCGAAGGCGCTGCGTGGTACTGGCACTTCGTCGACGTCGTCTGGCTTGGCCTGTACGTCGTCGTCTACTGGCTGTAAATGGAACGACGGCCCGCGCAGCGATGCGCGGGCCGTTTTCATTGGCGAAGGCGACGCAGCGGCCGGCTGCTTGCGCTCGACGCCCCCGGCGCCGCCGCGACTCAGTCAGGCGGCGCTTTTGCTTGGTGGCGCCGCCATGCGGCGAAATGTCACGGCAGCTGCCGTGACGAATGTATCAACGCCCGATCGGCAGGCCGGTCGAATGGATCCAGCCCATCCAGTTCGCGAACAGGATGAACAGGAACAGCGATACCGACAGCCCGACGCGGGTGGCAAGCGACCAGACCATGCGTTTCGTATGGCCGCGGTCGTGCATCATGAAGTAGAGCGCCGAGCCCATGCTGGCGATGATGAGGACGAAGGCGATGGGAACGAGGATGTGCATGACACGAACCGGACGACGGCAATTCGAAAGGAAGAGGATAATTATCGCACTTCGCTTTCGCGAATGCGCCCGGCGGGCGGCCCGATGAAGATCCGCTGGCTGCCTGCGCTGCTGATTCTCGTCGTCGTCGCGGTCACGATCCGCCTCGGGTTCTGGCAGCGCGAGCGCGCGCACCAGAAGGAAGCGCTGCAGGCGAGCATCGTGCGCTACGAGCACGCGGCGCCCATCGACGTCGGTGCGCAGCCGATTCCGCTCGCGTCGATCGAGTTCCACCGCGTGCGGGCGAGGGGCCGTTTCATGCCGGAGCAGGCGGTGTTCCTCGACAATCGGCCGTATAACGACCAGCCGGGTTTTTACGTCGTGATGCCGTTTAAACTCTCGGGCGGCGGCGTCGTGCTGGTGAACCGCGGCTGGCTGCCGCGCAACATCGCCGATCGCACGGCGATCGAGCCGTTCGCGACGCCCGACGGCGACATCGAGATCGAAGGCATCGCGCGCGCCGACGCGTCGCGTGCGTTCGAACTCGGCGAAGGCGGCTCGGCCGCGCACCAGAAGATCCGGCAGAACCTGGACGTCGCCGCGTATGCGAAGGAAACGGGGCTGCCGCTGCAGCCGTTCGTGATCCAGCAGACGAGCGACGACGGCGACAAGCTCGTGCGCGACTGGCCGGCGGCGACGACCGGCGTCGAGCGCAATTACGGTTACATGTTTCAGTGGTGGGCCATGGCGGCCGCCGCGCTCGGCTTCGGCCTGTACGCCGCGCGGCGTGCGGCGAAGAAGTCGGCCGGCGCGTGAGCGCCATGCCCGGACGCGGCGGCGGCGCCGCGGGTTCGTTTCGAGAGGTCTGATTTGTCCATGCAATCTTCCCGTCAGGGTCCGGCCGCGACGCCGGTTTCGCCGGCGGCCCGCAAGCGCGGCCGCTGGATGCTCGTGCTGCTCGGGCTCGTGTGCGCGGCGCCGATACTCGCGTCGTATTTCACCTATTACGTGATCAAGCCGAAGGGCGGCTCGACCAACTACGGCACGCTGATCGAGCCGCAGCGGCCGATCCCGGCCGACCTGCAGGTCACCGACGAAACCGGCAAGACGGTGCCGCTGTCGTCGCTGCGCGGCGTGTGGCTGTTCGTGATGACCGACCGCAGCGCGTGCGACGACGCATGCGCGCAAAAGCTCTATTTCATGCGCCAGATCCGCGTCACGCAGGCGGGCGAGCGACACCGGCTCACGATGGTGTGGCTGCGCAGCGATGCGGGCGCGGTGCCGCCGAAGGTGCTGGAAGCCTACCCGGACACGCGCCGGCTGGTCGCCGATCCGGCCGCGGTCGCCGCATGGCTGCCGGCCGACGCCGGCACGAAGGACAGCGACCACCTCTACATGGTCGATCCGAACGGCAACCTGATGATGCGTTTCCCGAAGAACCCGAACCCCAGCAAGATCAAGGCGGACGTCACGAAGCTGCTGAAGTGGTCGAGCATCGGCTAAGGCGAGACAGCGAGGCAACCATTCGATGTCGTATCTACTGCAACTCGGCCTCATCGGCCTGTGCATCGCGCTGCTGCCGCTGTCGTACGTGTGGGTGAAGGCCGACGACGACAAGTTCCGCAAGCTGGTGTGGATCACCACGTTCCTGACGCTCGACCTGGTGATGTTCGGCGGCTTCACGCGGCTGACCGATTCGGGGCTCGGCTGCCCGGACTGGCCCGGCTGCTACGGCACGTCGTCGCCGTTCATCGCGCACGCCGCGATCACGGCCGCGCACCAGGCGATGCCGACCGGCCCCGTCAGCATGACGAAAGCGTGGATCGAGATGATCCATCGCTATTTCGCGATGGCGATCGGCGTGCTGATCATCGCGCAGGTCGTGATCGCATGGTCCGCGCGGCTGCGCCGCCGCCCGCTGCACGTCTCGCCGTGGTGGCCGACGAGCCTGCTGCTGCTGATCGTCGTGCAGGGCGTGTTCGGCGCGTGGACGGTCACGATGAAGCTGCAGCCGGTGATCGTCACGACCCATCTGCTGCTTGGTCTCGCGCTGCTCGGCACGCTCGGCTGGCTCGCGGCGCGGCAGACGCCGCTGCCGTCGCATGATCCGGAGGCCGGCCGCTACCGCGCGGCCGCGCTCGCGGCGCTGGTGCTGCTGGTCGTGCAGATCGCGCTCGGCGGCTGGGTGAGCACCAACTACGCGGTGCTCGCGTGTACCGATTTCCCGACCTGCAACGGCCAGTGGCTGCCGTCGATGAACTTCGGCCAGGGCTTCCATCTGTGGCGCGCGCTCGGGATGACGAAGGACGGCGACGCGATCACGCAGGACGCGCTGGTCGCGATCCACTGGACCCATCGCACGTTCGCCTTCGTCGTCGTCGCGTATCTGGTCGCGTTCGCGCTGAAGATGCGCCGCTTCGAGTCGCTGCGGCGGCCGGCGAACGGCGTGCTGCTGGTCGTCGTGCTGCAGTTCCTGACGGGCCTGACCAACATCGTGCTGCAGTGGCCGCTGCCGGTCGCCGTCGCGCACAACGGCGGCGCCGCGATCCTGCTGCTGCTCGTCGTCATGTTAAACTTTCGCATCCTTTCAAGCCGCCCCGGCCGTGTCGTGCAGCCCGCGCGCGACGCCGCCCCGGCGTGACCGTCCCCATGCAAAGCACCCTCTCCCAATCGCCCGGTAGCCGGTTTTCGCAGTACATGGCGCTGACGAAGCCGCGTGTCACGCAGCTCGCGGTGTTCTGCGCGGTGATCGGCATGTTTCTCGCGACGCCGGGCATGGTGCCGTGGCATGTGCTGATCGGCGGCACCATCGGCATCTGGCTGCTGGCCGGCGCCGCGTTCGCGATCAACTGCCTCGTCGAACAGAAGATCGACGCGATGATGCGCCGCACCGCGTGGCGTCCGTCCGCGCGCGGCGAGATCACGACGCCGCAGATCCTGCTGTTCTCGGCGGTGCTCGGCAGCGTCGGCGCCTGGACTCTGTATACGTTCACGAACCCGCTGACGATGTGGCTGACGATCGCGACGTTCGTCGGCTACGCGGTGGTCTATACGCTGCTGCTCAAACCGATGACGCCGCAGAACATCGTGATCGGCGGTGCGTCGGGCGCGATGCCGCCGGCGCTCGGCTGGGCCGCGGTCACCGGCGCGGTGCCCGGCGACGCGTGGATCCTCGTGCTGATCATCTTCGTGTGGACGCCGCCGCATTTCTGGGTGCTCGCGCTCTATCGCCGCAAGGATTACGAAAACGCGGGCCTGCCGATGCTGCCAGTCACGCACGGCGAGAAATTCACGCGGCTGCACATCCTGCTGTACACGGTGATCCTGTTCGCGGTCACGCTGATGCCGTTCATCTCCGGGATGAGCGGCGTCGTCTACCTGGCGAGCGCGGTGCTGCTCGGCGCGGTGTTCCTCGCGTATGCGTGGAAGATCTACCGCGATTATTCGGACGAACTCGCCCGCAAGGCTTTCCGCTACTCGATCGTCTACCTGTCGCTGCTGTTCGCCGCGCTGCTCGTCGATCACTATGCGCGCCCGCTGCTCGGCGTGTAACCGCACGGTTTGAACGCAATGCTCCATTCACGGTTCGGGCGCCGCGCGCGCCAAGGCTGGATGCTCGCCTGCGCATTCGCGGCAGCCACGCTGCTCGCGGGCTGCGACAACGCGCCGAAATTCCAGAATCTCGACATCACCGGCAACACGCAGTTCGGCAGCGATTTCTCGCTGCCCGACACGACCGGCAAGGTGCGCACGCTCGCCGACTTCAAAGGCCGTGCCGTCGTGATGTTCTTCGGTTATACGCACTGTCCGGACGTGTGTCCGACGACGATGGCCGAACTGTCCGAGGCGCTGAAGCAGCTCGGGCCCGACGCGGCGAAGCGCGTGCAGGTGTTGTTCGTCACCGTCGATCCGGAGCGCGACACGCCCGCGCTGCTCGGCCAGTACGTGCCCGCGTTCGATCCGTCGTTCATCGGCCTGCGGCCGGCCGACGAAACGCAGCTCAAGAAGGTCACGAAGGATTTCCGCGTGTACTACGCGAAGGTGCCCGGCAAGACGCCCGGCAGCTACACGATGGATCACACCGCCGCGAGCTACGTGTTCGATCGCGACGGCAAGCTGCGCCTGTTCGTGCGCGACGGCCAGGGCCCGGGCCCGTGGGTCCACGACCTGAAACTGCTGGTCGACTGAGCGGCGCGCGCCGCATCGCCCGGGCGCCCGCCCGGCGACACGCGTGACGGCCGCGACGCGCCGTCACGCATGCTTCCCTCTTTCCCTCGATCTGCATTCACCGCCTCGCGCTGCCGCGGCGGCGTGCTTGCGCACGTGCAGCGGCGCGCGCGGGTTACGGCAGCGCCGGCACGTTGAAACCCTGCGCGGCACGCGTGATCTTGAATTCGGTCACCCGATACGTCGCGAGCCCTTCGGTCACGAACGGATCGGTGTCGAGGATCGCGTCCAGTTCGTCGCGATCGATGCGGGCCGCGAGGATCACGCCGCCTTCGCGCGGCACCTTCGGTCCCGCCGCGATGAAGATGCCGCGCTCGAACAGCGGCTGCAGATACGCACGGTGGCGTTCGAGCGCATCGTCGATGTGTTCGAGCGACGCGTGGTAATGGATGTCGATGACGTACATGGATGGCCCCGGAATGTCGCCGGCGCGTGTCGCGCCGGCCAGCCGGTCTTTTTAGCACAGCGGCTGCTCCATGTCGTGCCGGCCGTCGTGCGTCGGCCGCGTGTATTCAAGTTGTAAGTCTCGCTGCCGTAAATACGGGGGCAACCGTTTGCGCGCGACCGGCCGTTCGCGCGCATCGCGGCATCGACTTCGACGAGGCACGCAGATGAGCAGAATGAGTTTGAACCGCAAGCTGTGGCTCGCGCTTGCGCTGGTATGGGTCGGGCTACTCGGCGTCGGCGCATGGAGCGCGTACGAGACGCGCGCGACGATGCTTGCCGAACGCAAGGCCGGCATCGCCAATCTGGTCGAATCGGCGGCCGGCATCGTCAACGCCTATCACGCGCTCGCGCAGAGCGGCACGCTGCCCGAGGCCGACGCGAAGCGCGACGCGCTCGCGAGCCTGGCGGCGATGCGCTACGGCGAGTCGGGCTACGTGTTCGTGATGGATTCGAAACCCATCGTGCTGATGCATCCGACGCTGCCCAAGCTGGTTGGCACGCAGGTCGGCGACTATCTCGACCCGGACGGCAAGCCGCTGTTCGTCACGATCCTGAATGCCGCGAAGGCGACCGGCAGCGGCTTCGCCGAGTATCGCGGCCGGCTGCCGCACAGCGAGACCGCGGTGCCGAAGATCAGCTACGTCACGCGCTTCGCGCCGTGGGACTGGAACATCTCGAGCGGCGTATTTCTGAAGGACATCGATACCGTCTACTACCGGACGCTGTTCGGTCACCTTGCGGTCGTGCTGGTGATCGGCTTCGTGATCAGCGCGGCGATGCTCGTGATCATCCGCAACGTGCGGGGCAGCCTCGGCGGCGAGCCCGATGAAGCGGCCGCGCTGGCGAGTCGCATCGCGCAGGGCGACCTGACGCGGCCGGTGCCGGTGCGTGCGGGCGACAGCACGAGCATGATGGCGGCGATGCGCGACATGCAGGCGCGCCTTCAGGCGACGATCGGCGGGATCCGCCAGTCGGCCGAGTCGATCGCGTCGGCGAGCCGCGAGATCGCGTCCGGCAACGACGACCTGTCGCAGCGCACCGAGGAGCAGGCCGCCTCGCTGGAAGAAACGGCCGCGAGCATGGAGCAGCTGACCGCGACGGTGAAGCAGAACGCCGACAACGCGCGGCAGGCGAGCGGGCTCGCGAACAACGCATCGGAGATCGCGCGGGCGGGCAACGACGTCGTGAACCGTGTGATCGGCACGATGAGCGAGATCGACGACAGCTCGCGCAAGATCGCCGACATCATCGGCGTGATCGAGGGCATCGCATTCCAGACCAACATCCTCGCGCTGAACGCGGCGGTCGAGGCCGCGCGCGCCGGCGAGCAGGGGCGGGGCTTCGCGGTGGTCGCGGGCGAGGTCCGTTCGCTCGCGCAGCGCAGCGCGACGGCCGCGAAGGAGATCCGCGAGCTGATCGTCGCTTCGGTCGAGCGCGTGCGCAACGGCTCGACGCTGGTCGGCCAGGCCGGCACGACGATGGGCGAGATCCTGCAGGCGGTCGCGCGCGTGACCGACATCATGGGCGAGATCGCGGCCGCGTCGGAAGAGCAGGCGAGCGGCATCACGCAGGTCGGGCGCGCGGTCACGCAGATGGATCAGGTCACGCAGCAGAACGCGGCGCTCGTCGAGGAGGCCGCCGCGGCCGCGGCGTCGCTGCAGGAGCAGGCCGGCCGGCTGCGCGGCGCGATCGGCGCATTCCGGGTCGGCGATGCCGCCGGCCTTCGCTGAAGTGCAACTAACGGCCGAGTCGCCCGCACGCCGCGGGCACGGCCGCGGTGCATACCCATATGAGCGGGATGTATTTCACTTCCGGCCGATCCTGTGACACCATTTGCCCCTTCCTGCGAGTCCGGGCATACCCGTATCGCGCCCCCATTTTCAGTTAGCAAGAAAGCGAGAAACAGATGAAGCGTCGCAGTCTCCTGAAGGTATTTTCCGTGCTGGCCACCGGTGCCGCGCTGACGCTGTCGGCGGGTGCGCAGGCCGAAGACAAGGTGATCAAGGTCGGCACGGTGGCCGGTCCGGATTCGGAAGTGTGGCAGGTCGTGCAGAAGGTCGCGAAGGAGAAGCAAGGCCTGAACGTGAAGGTCGTCGAGTTCAACGACTACGTGCAGCCGAACGCGGCGCTCGATTCGGGCGACCTCGACGCGAACAGCTTCCAGCACCAGCCCTACCTCGACAGCCAGGTGAAGCAGCGCGGCTACAAGCTTGTCACCGCGGGCCTGACGTACATCTCGCCGATCGGCGTGTACTCGAAGAAGTTCAAGTCGCTGAAGGACCTGCCGCAAGGCGCGAAGCTCGCGGTGCCGAACGATCCGTCGAACGAGAACCGCGCGCTGCTGCTGCTGCAGACGCAAGGCGTGATCAAGCTGAAGGCGGGCGCCGGCACGGGCGGCAACAACGCGACGGTGCTCGACATCGCCGAGAACCCGAAGAAGCTGAAGATCTCCGAGCTCGACGCCGCGCAACTGCCGCGCGTGCTGTCGGACGTCGACGCGGCCGTGATCAACACGAACTACGCGCTCGCCGCCAACCTGCAGCCGACCAAGGACGCGATCGCGCTCGAATCGCTGACGAGCCCGTACGCGAACGTGATCGCCGTGCGCGCGAAGGACAAGGACCAGCCGTGGGTGAAGAAGCTGGTCAAGGCGTATCAGTCGCCGGAAGTGCGGGAATTCATCAAGAAGCAGTTCAAGGGCTCGATGGTCGCGTCGTTCTGAACGCGATCTATTGATCGAATGAAGGCCTGCACGTGTGCAGGCCTTTTTTGTTTGCAATCGGAATGCTTTCGAGATGCAGGGGCAGCGTGAAGATTACACGCCGCAATGGCATGGGCGTTCATGGATAAAAGCCGTTTGGTAACGGTTCGACACATTGGTATGAAACATGTGCGCGACCGCTCGAATTCGGAATCGCTATGCACTTTCTCTCTCTGGCATCCCGCCGTGCCCCGTCATTGCTCACGTCGAACCGAATAACGATTCATTCCGCATGAAATTCCATCATCGTTGCGGTGCGGTCGGCCAATAGATCGATCGGTTTTTTCCGTGCGGTAATCGTGCGTCTTCGTTAGACTAAAAAACATTTTTAAAAATTACGAACGAGGGCGCTGAATGGATGCTGTCGAGAAATTGAATGAGGCCTACCATTACTATGGGATGGTCAATCTGACTGCGGGAGAGTTGTTCTTCTGGATCATGGTTGACGAAACGATGAATCAGTTGGGCGTCGATGATGCCGTGTCGGTTGGTATGATCTTGCTTGGTAGAAGTAATTTGCCGACCAGGGCAAAGCCGAGCGACGCAATACAGGGGACTTCGCGTGCAAGCAAATACTCAAGAAGAGTTTTTCAAAAGGCTCAATTCCCGTTTGGTTTGAAGTTACCAACACTGGTAGGCGGGCCCGTGCGAAATTTGAAAATCAGGTTGGTTAGAAACATCGGAACCTTCGTAGGAAGAACGATCCCCGTGCTTGGTTGGGTAATTCTCGCAAGCGATATTTATATTATCGCCGGCAAGACGATGGACCACTACAATAGAGTTGCAAGGGAGGGGGATAGGTTATGGTAGATCTTGAGAAAAGGGTGGTTGAGTTTATAAGGAAAAAGTCCGGATTCTCCGTATCATTCATGGTTGATGAGATAACAGAAAATACCGATTTGGACCTGGACTTGAATTTTGATGATTGTGAGGTCGAGGAGTTGATGCGGGAGTATTCGGTGGAGTTTAATGTTGATATGAGCAGATTCGACATAAAAAAATATTACCCGGAAGATGATTCTTCATTTTTTGATTTGATCAATCCGTTTAAGAAAAAAGTGATTCATCGTGTTCCGGATCTGAATGTTCGAATGCTGATCGCATCGGCCAAAGCGGGACGCTGGCTCTACGACTGACGGCTCACCGAGTTTGTGTACGGCCTGACAGGAGCGCTGTGCGGCGTTGCTGCGTAACATCGCGCAAACCTTTTTTCATATCGGTGCGCGTAAAGGCGGGGCGACCGCGCGGTGTTCGCGCGCCTTCACATCTCGCCGCGCCGCGAGCAGATCGACATGATCTGCTGGATCGCGTAGTTGTCGCGTACGCCTGGCAGCGACTGCACGACGCATTCGTGAAAGCGCCGCTCGCGCGGCAGCAGCATCGCGTTGTTGCGGTACAGCGCATCGCACGAGCGCTGGATCAGCTGGGCCGCCGCGCCGTTACGGCTTTCGCGCAGCGCGTTGAGCATGCAGTCGTCGTACTGCGCGTAGTCGTCGCCCAGCGCGAATGCCGCGCCCGGTAGCACCAGCGTGACGGCCGCGCACGCGATCGCACGGATCGCCCGTTTCATGTGCCCTCCGATGGTGGGGATGGGGTCGGCGGACAGCATAACGTAAAGCGGCAAGAGCGGCTGACGCGTTGCGCCAATACCGGCGCGGACCCACCGCCGGCTTCCCCGGTTTTTCCTCTGACGAAAATACCCGGTTTCGTACCAGTACTGTGCGACGCGAGCGCATTGCCATATACTGTATATCCATACAGTTGTGGGTGGCGTCATGCTCGCATCCTCCATTTCTCCCGAATCCCTTCATCCATCGCTCTGGCGTGGCTCGCAGCTGGCGCGCGGCGGTCCGCGCACGATCGACACGGGCTTCGCGCCGCTGTCCGCCGAACTGCCGGGCGGCGGCTGGCCGGTCGGCGGCCTCGTCGAACTGCTGGCCGCGCAGCCGGGCTGCGGCGAGATGCGGCTGCTCGCGCCGGCGCTCGCGCGTACCGTCAGCGCACGGCGGCCGCTCGCGCTCGTCGCGCCGCCGCACTCGCCGCATGCGAGCGCGCTGGCCGGTCTCGGCGTGCCGTCCGACGCGCTGCTGTGGCTGCGCGCCGGCAGCCGCACCGATGCGTTGTGGGCCGCCGAGCAGGCGCTCAAGACGGGCTGCTGCGGTGCGCTGCTGCTCTGGGAGGACGCGCGGCCCGACGCGCTGCGGCGTCTGCATCTCGCGGCCGCTCGCACCGGCGACACGCTGTTCGTGATGCTGCGCCCGCTGGCGGCCGCGCGGCAGCCGTCGCCGGCCGTGCTGCGCGTCGCGCTGCATCCGGTGCCGGGCGGTGTGTCGCTCGACATCGTCAAGCGTCGGGGGCCCGCGTGCAGCGAGCCGCTCACGCTCGATTTGCCATCGCCCATCGTGGAGAGCCGCTATGCGCGTCTTGCTCGGCATCCATCTGCCGCGCCTGCCGCTCGACGTGTGCGCCCCGCCGCCGTCTGACGCAGAGACCGGTGCGGCCGGCTGCGCGGTGCTCGAGCAGGGTGTCGTGCTGATCGCCGATGCGGCCGCGCGCCGGCACGGCGTGCGCGCGGGCATGAAGCGCGGCGGCGTGCTGACGCTCGCGCCCGACACGCGGCTCGTCGAGCGCGATCCCGCCCGCGAGGCCGATGCGCTGCGCGCGGTCGCGCTCGCGTTGCTGCGCTTCTCGCCGTGCGTCGCGCTCGACGACGAAGCGACGCTGCTCGTCGATGTCGGCCCGAGCCTGCGCCTGTTCGGCGGCCTGCCGTCGCTGTGCCGCCAGGTGCGCGCGACGCTCGCGGCGCTCGGCTATGCGGCGCGCCTGTCCGCCGCGCCGACCGGGCGCGGCGCGTGGCTGCTCGCGCGCACGTCGGCGCGTGCGCGGGCCCGGCGCCGCGTGGCCGGGCCGGCTTCGCTCGTCCGTGCGCTCGATCGTTTGCCGTGCGTGCTGCTGCCCGACGCGCGCCCGTATGCGGGCTGGTTCGACGGCCTCGGCTGCCGCACGCTCGCCGATCTGCGCCGCCTGCCGCGCGCGGGGCTGCAGCGCCGCTGCGGTCCGGCGCTGCTCGCCGCGCTCGATCGCGCGTACGGCGATGCGGTCGAGCCGCTCGCGTGGATGGCCGTGCCGCCCGTGTTCGACGTGCGGCTCGAATTGGCGGAACGCGTCGAATACGCGGAAGCCGTGCTGTTCGTCGCGCGGCGGCTCGTCGTGCAGCTTTGCGGCTGGCTGGCCGCGCGGCAGCTGTCGCTGGCCGCGATGACGTTCGAGCTCGAGCACGAGCGCGGCCGCCAGGCCGTGCCGCCGACGCCGCTCGAACTCGCGTTCGCCGCACCCGTGCGCGACGAAGCGCACTTCATGCGGCTGCTCGGCGAGCGGCTCGCGCGCGTCGAGTTGCCGGCCGCGGTGATCGCGGTGCGGCTCACGGCCACGCGTGTCGAATCGGTCGCGCCGCCGGCCGACGATCTCTTTCCCGAGCCGGGCGGCACGAAAGAGACGCGGGCGCGGCTGTTCGAGCTGCTGGTCGCGCGGCTCGGCACGGAGAACGTGCTGCGCGCGGCGCCCGTTGCCGATCACCGGCCCGAAGCGGCGAACCGCTGGCTGCCGCTCGATGCGCAGGCCGGCAAGCCGCCCGGCGGCCTGCCGGCCGCGCCGCCGCGTCCCGCGTGGCTGCTGGCCGAGCCGCAGCCGCTGCTGATGCGCGCGAACCGGCCGGTGTTCCATACGCCGCTCAGGATGATGTCGTCGCCCGAGCGGATCGAGGCGGGGTGGTTCGACGGTCAGCTCGCGGCGCGCGATTACTACGTCGCGCAGGACGAGGCCGGCGCGTGCTACTGGGTCTTTCAGGAACGGTTGAGCAGCCAGGCGGATCCGCACTGGTTCCTGCACGGCCTGTTCGGGTGAGCGGCGATGGTTGCGGAATTCAGTTGGCTGCCCGATTACGCGGAATTGTTCTGTCGTTCGAACTTCTCGTTCCTGCATGGCGCGTCGCATGCGGAGGAACTGGTCGAGCGCGCCACCGAGCTCGGCTATCGCGGGATCGCGATCACCGACGAATGCTCGCTCGCCGGCGCACCGCGCATGCATGTCGCGGCGAAGGCCCAAGGGCTGCCGCTGATCGTCGGTTCGTTCTTCGAAGTGACGCCCGATGAAGTCGCCCCCGGCCACGATCCGGGCCCCGGCGCGTTCGGGCTCGTGCTGCTCGCGCAGAACCGCGAGGGCTACGGCAACCTGTCCGAGCTGATCTCGTGGCGGCGCATGGCGTCGCCGAAGGGAACGTACCGGCTGACGTCGAGGATGCTGTCGGCGCCGCCCGCGGAGTTCGCCCACTTGCGCGGCATGCCCGACTGCTTCGCGATTCTCGTCCCCACGTATCCGGTGCGCGCGGACGTACTCGATGCGCAGGTCGCCTGGTTTCGCGCGACGTTCGGCGCGCGGGCGCGACTCGGGCTCGTGCAACTGCAGCGCCCGCTCGACGGCGCGCAGCGCGAGGAGATTCGCGCGGCCGGCGAGCGGCGCGGCGTGCGCATCGTCGCGCTCGGCGACGTGACGATGCATCGGCGCTCCTGCAAGCCGCTGCAGGACGTGATGACGGCGATCCGCGTCGGGATGCCGGTTTCCGAGTGCGGGTACGCGCTCGCGCCGAATGCGGAACAGCATCTGCGCGCGCGTGGGCGCATCGCGAAGCTGTTTTCGCCGGAGGAGCTCGACGAGACCTGCGCGATTCTCGATGCGTGCGATTTCAAGCTCGACTCGCTTCAGTACGAGTATCCCGACGAGATCGTGCCGAAAGGGCTCACGCCGACGCGCCATCTGGAACAGGAAACCTTCGCGGGGGCCGCCGCGCGTTATCCGCAGGGCATTCCGGAGAAAGTCGAGAGGCAGATCCGCTATGAACTCGACCTGATCGCGCGGCTGAGCTACGAGCCGTTCTTCCTGACCGTCTACGACATCGTCAAATACGCACGCAGCCAGAACATCCTGTGCCAGGGCCGCGGTTCGGCGGCGAACTCGGTCGTGTGTTATTGCCTCGGCATCACCGAGGTGAATCCCGAGCAGAGCACGATGCTGTTCGAGCGCTTCATCAGCGAGGAGCGCGGCGAGCCGCCCGACATCGACGTCGACTTCGAGCATCAGCGCCGGGAAGAGGTGATCCAGCATATCTACGACAAATACGGACACGATCGCGCCGCGCTCGCGGCGGCCGTCTCGACGTATCGCCCGCGCGGCGTGCTGCGCGAAACCGGCAAGGCGCTCGGTGTCGATCCGATGCTGGTCGATCGCGTCGCGAAGGCGCATCGCTGGTTCGACGGCAGTCGCGACCTGCTGCAGCAATTCGCGTCGACCGGGCTCGACCCCGCCACGCCGATCATTCGCGCGTGGGCCGAGCTGGCCGGCCGATTGCTGAACTTTCCGCGTCACCTGTCGCAGCACTCGGGCGGCTTCGTGATCAGCCGCGGCAAGCTCACGCGGCTCGTGCCGGTCGAGAACGCGGCGATGGACGGGCGGCGCGTGATCCAGTGGGACAAGGACGATCTCGAGGCGCTCGGGCTGATGAAGGTGGACGTGCTCGCACTCGGCATGCTGTCGGCGCTGCATCGCGCCTTCGACCTGCGCACCGCGTGGCGCGGGCCGCAGGAGGACGGCCAGCCGTTCACGCTGAAGCACATTCCGCAGGATGACGAAGCAACCTACGACATGATCTGCCGCGCCGATACGGTCGGCGTGTTCCAGATCGAATCGCGCGCACAGATGTCGATGCTGCCGCGCCTGAAGCCGCGCAACTATTACGATCTGGTGGTCGAGGTGTCGATCGTGCGGCCGGGGCCGATCCAGGGTGGCGCCGTGCATCCGTACCTGAAGCGGCGCAGGATCAAGGCGGGGGAAGAGGAAGGGGAGATCACCTATCCGAGCGATGCGCTCAGGGACGTGCTCGAACGCACGCTCGGCGTTCCGATCTTCCAGGAACAGGTGATGCAGATCGCGATCGTCGCAGCCGGTTTCACGCCCGGCGAGGCCGACCAGCTACGTCGTGCGATGGCGGCCTGGAAGCGCAGGGGCGATCTCGGCCCGTATCACGACAAGATCGTCGACGGCATGCTCGAACGCGGCTACACGCGCGAATTCGCCGAGCAGATCTTCGAGCAGATCAAGGGCTTCGGCGAATACGGTTTCCCCGAAAGCCACGCAGCCAGCTTCGCGAAACTCGCCTATGCCAGCAGCTGGCTCAAATGCCACGAACCGGCGATCTTCCTCGCCGCGCTGCTGAACAGCCAGCCGATGGGTTTTTACCCGCCGTCGCAGCTCGTGCAGGACGCGAAGCGTCACGGCGTGCGGGTCCTGCCGATCGACGTCACGCTCAGCAACTGGGAAGCGTCGCTCGCAGCGCTGCCCGACCAGCCGCCTCCCCACGGTCAGCCCGCCGTGCGGCTCGGCCTGTCGCTCGTGCGCGGCCTCGGCGAAGCAGCCGCGCGCCGGATCGAAGCGGCACGCGCGGCCGGCCCGTTCGACAACGTCGACGTGCTGGCCCGCCGCGCGCAACTCGAACGCCGCGATCTCGAGGCGCTTGCCGCCGCGAACGCGCTCGCGACGCTCGCCGGCCATCGTCGCGATGCGTTGTGGCAGGCCGTTGCCGCGGCACCCGAGCGCGACCTGCTCGCCGCCGCGCCGATCGACGAAGCCGAGAAACCCGCGCTCGGCGCACCGTCGGAAGCCGACGACATCCTCGCCGACTACGACACCACCGGCCTCACGCTGAACCGACATCCCGTCGCACTGCTGCGGCCCGCGTTGCGCGCGCAGCGGCTGTCGTCCGCGGCCGAGCTGCACGATCGCTCCGACGGCCGGCTCGCGCGCGCGTGCGGCATCGTGACGGCCCGCCAGATGCCGGGCACCGCGAAAGGCGTGATGTTCATGACGCTCGAGGACGAAACGGGGTGCGTGAACGTGATCGTGCGACCCGAGCTGCTCGCGCGGCAGCGCCGCGAAACACTCGATTCGCGGCTGCTCGCGGTGTCGGGCGTGTGGCAGGTCGTCAGCGACGTGAGGCACCTCGTCGCGCAGCATTTCGAGGATCTGACGCCGCTGCTCGGCGGCCTGCGCACATCGAGCCGCGAATTCCATTGAGGTCCGCGGGCGCCGTGCCGCCAGCCTCGCGCGATGCATACCAGTCGGCTCAACTGGTTCTATCCGAGCCTCGTATTCGCCGCCAAAAACCGGCCGAATCACGCCCCGGAACTGTCCCCTTGCATACCAGTCCGGGTAAATCCCTATCCCGCATCGCGTTGTAAACAAAGGCTTTCCCGCTACTAAAACGCTTGCCGGGCAAGGCTTCCGGCGATTTCCGCCGAGCTAATACCAGTTCGTTGACTGGTATTATTGTGGTTATATAATGCGTTCACTTTCGACGGTCCGAGATCGTCGTCCGACACCCGGAGGCACATGGAAACCGGCTGGTCCGAACTGGCGCCCGATCCCCTCGACGACACGCCGCTGTATCTGCAGCTCGCCCGCAACCTGGCGAGCGCGATTCACGCCGGCGCATGGCGGGCCGGAGAGGCGCTGCCGTCGGAGCGGCTGCTGTCGGGGTCGGTCGGCGTATCGCGGATCACGGCCCGCCGTGCGCTCGCGCTGCTGGTCGAGCAGGGGCTGATCAAGCGGGCGCGCGGCGCGGGCAGCTTCATCACGCCGCGTGTCGCCGATCCGCTGTCGCGTCTCGTCGGCTTCACCGCGAAGATGCAGCAGCGCGGCTTCGTGCCCGATTCGGTGTGGCTGTCGCGCACGCTGCGCGCCGCGAGCCGCGATGAGATCACGCATCTCGGCCTCGCGCCCGGCGCGACGGTCGCGCGACTCGAACGGCTGCGCCGCGCGGACGGCATCGTGATGGCCGTCGAGCATTCGACGCTGCCGGCCGCGGTGGTGCCCGACCCGCTGGCGCTCGGCGCGTCGCTGTACGAATACCTCGACGCGCGTGGAATGACCGTGGTGCGCGCGCTGCAGCACTTTCGCGCGGCGAACGCGACGCACGAGATCGCGAAGTGGATGGCGGTGAAGCCGGGCTCGGCCCTGCTCGTGATCACGCGCATCGGCTACGGCGTCGACCAGCGCGCGATCGAAGTGACCGAAACGTATTGCCGCGACGACTATTACGACTTCGTCGCGGAACTGAAACGCTGACGCGCGAGACTGCCCGCGCGCCGTGCGCGACGGAACGAACGAAGCGCAACGGATTTGCAAATCGCGACGCGGATGTCCGCGTCACCAGATCATCAAGAGAAACGTCATGCTGACTGGAAACATCCTTACCCCCGACGGCTGGATTCACGGTTCGCTCGACAGCGAGAACGGCCGCATCACCACGCTCGACGGCACGCCCGCCGATCCCGCGAAGAACGACGCGCCGTACATCCTGCCCGGCTTCATCGACCTGCACGTGCACGGCGGCGGCGGCGCCGACGTGATGGAAGGCGGCGACGCGATCGAGACGATCGCCCGCACGCATGCGCAGTTCGGCACGACGAGCCTGCTCGCGACGACGATGACCGCGCCGCGCGACGAACTGATGGAGGTCGTCGCCAATCTCGGCAGCGTCGCGCGCACCCGCACGCCCGGTGGCGCACGCGTGCTCGGCGTGCACCTCGAAGGGCCGTACATCAACCCCGGCAAACTCGGCGCGCAGCCGGACGCCGCCGTGTCGGCCGTGCTCGACGAAGTGCTGAAGTACCTGTCGATCGCGCCGATCCGCGTCGTCACGCTCGCGCCGGAAATCGCCGGCCACATCGAGATCATCGGCGAGATGGCCGCGCGCGGCGTGCGCGTGCAGCTCGGCCACTCGCTCGCGACCTACGACGACGCCGTCGCCGCGCTCAAGCACGGCGCATGCGGCTTCACGCACCTGTTCAACGCGATGTCGCCGCTGCATCACCGCAATCCGGGCCTCGTCGGCGCGGCGCTCGCGCATGCCGAGTACGCGGAAATCATCCCCGACCTGCTGCACGTGCACCCCGGTGCGATTCGTGCGGCGCTGCGCGCGATCCCGCGCCTGTACGTCGTGACCGACAGCACGTCGGCCACCGGCATGCCCGACGGCGAATACCGGCTCGGCAGCCAGCACGTGACGAAGTGCCTCGGCGGCGTGCGGCTCGCCGACGGCACGCTCGCCGGCAGCACGCTGACGATGGACCAGGCGCTGCGCAACCTCGTGTCGCTCGGTCTGCCGATCGCCGACGTGTCGAACCGGATGTCGCGCTATGCGGCCGACTATCTCGGCATCGCCGATCGCGGCCGCCTCGCGCGCGGCGCGTGGGCCGACCTCGTCGTGTTCGACCGCGACCTGAACCTCACCGCGACCTACGTCGAAGGAGAATCGATTGTCGAATATGCTTAACGAAGCGCGCGAGTCCGCCCAGGTCGTCGCCGCGCAACTCGCCGACACCACGCGCGTCGAAGCGCTCGCCGGCCAATTGCTCGATCACCCGCCGGCCGTCGCGCTGACGGTCGCGCGCGGCAGCTCGGATCACGCCGCCAGCTATTTCGCGAGCCTGACGATGAGCCGCCTCGGCGTGCCCGTCGCGTCGCTGCCGATGTCGGTCGCGACGCTGCAGCAGGCGCCGCTGAAGGTGCAGGACCAGCTCGCGCTCGCCTTCTCCCAGTCGGGCAAGAGCCCCGATCTCGTCAACACGATGGCCGCGCTGCGCGAAGCCGGCGCGCGTACCGTCGCCGCCGTCAACGTGCTGCCGTCGCCGCTCGCCGACGCGTGCGAGCACCAGTTGCCGCTGCTGGCCGGCCCCGAGCTGTCGGTGGCCGCGACCAAGAGCTATATCGCGATGCTGTCGCTGTCCGCGCAGATCGTCGCCTACTGGCAGCGCGACGCCGCGCTGGTGACCGCGTTGCGCGGCCTGCCCGACGTGCTCGCGCAAGCCGGCCAGCTCGACTGGTCGCCGGCCGTCGCCGCGCTCGCCGACGTCGAACGGATGATCGTGATCGGCCGCGGCCTGGGTCTTGCGATCGCGCAGGAAGCCGCGCTGAAACTGAAGGAAACCTCCGGCATCCAGGCCGAGGCGTTCTCGAGCGCCGAAGTCCGTCACGGCCCGATGGAGCTGATCGACCGCGACTATCCGCTGCTGGTGTTCGCGCCGCCGGGGCCCGAGCAGGCCGGCCTGCTGCAGCTCGCGCAGGACATGCGCGCACGCGGCGCCGCCGTGCTGCTCGCGGCGCCTGCCGGCACGCCCGGCGCGACCTTGCCGCTGGCGCAGTCCGCCCATTCGGCGCTCGACCCGATCGCCGCCATTCTTTCGTTCTACGTGATGGCGGCGGATCTCGCCGTCGCGCGCGGCCGCAATCCCGACACGCCGCGCCACCTGAACAAAGTCACCGAAACGCACTGATAGCCGAGACAGCCGATGAGACGCGCCGAGGAGTCCCAGTTGAAGAGTTCCACCCATGATCCGATCGTCCTGCATGCCCCGCTGACCGGGCCGATCGTCGCGCTGGCCGATGTGCCCGATCCGGTGTTCTCCGGCGGGATGTTCGGCGACGGCATCGGCATCGACCCGCTCGCGGGCAAGCTCGTCGCGCCGTGCGCCGGCGTCGTGTCGCATCTCGCGCGCACCGGCCATGCGTTGACCATCACGACGCCGCAAGGCGCGGAAGTGCTGCTGCACATCGGCATCGATACCGTCGAGCTGAACGGGCAGGGTTTCACCGCGCATGTCGAAGCCGGCGCGCGGGTCGCGGCGGGCGACCTGCTGATCGAATTCGACCAGGACGCGGTCGCGCGCAGCGCGCATTCGCTGGTGTCGGTGATCGCGATCGCGAACTCCGACGCGTTCGAGGTCGTCGAGCGCGCGAGCGGTTTCGCGACCGCCGGCGAGACGCCGCTGCTGACGCTGCGCGGCAAGGGCGAAGCCGCCGCGCAGGCGGCGCAGGCCGGCGCCGCGGCGATGCAGGAAGTGCGCCGCGAGCTCGTGCTGACGCAGCCGGGCGGCCTGCATGCACGCCCGGCCGCACGGGCGCGCGAATCCGTGCGCGGCATCGACGCGACGGTCGACGTGCAGTTCGATGGCCGCAAGGCGTCGATCACGAGCGTCGTGGGCCTGCTCGGCCTCGGCGCCGGCGAAGGCGCGACGATCGAACTGATCGGCCGCGGTGCGCACGCGCAGCAAGCCGTCGAAGCGGTCGAACGTGAATTGCTGCGCGAAGCGCACGGCGAAGTCGAGGAGAAGCCGGCGCGGCTGCGTTCGCCCGCGCCGCAGATGGTCGCGCGCAATACCGGCGCGTCGCTCGACCCGAACACGCTCGCGGGCGTATGCGCGGCGCCCGGCATCGCGGTCGGCACGCTCGTGCGTCTCGACGATGCGGACATCGTGCCGCCCGAACAGGCGTCCGGCACGCCCGCGTCGGAAAGCCGCCGGCTCGACCAGGCGCTGAAGGCGGTCGACGCCGAACTCGACGAAACGGTGCGCAACGCGTCGGCGCGCGGCGCGGTGGGCGAGGCGGGGATCTTCGCGGTGCATCGCGTGCTGCTCGAGGATCCGACGCTGGTCGACGCGGCGCGCGACCAGATCAGCCTCGGCAAGAGCGCGGGCTTCGCGTGGCGCGCGACGATCCGCGCGCAGATCGACACGCTGTCGAAGCTCGACGACGCGCTGCTCGCCGAGCGCGCGGCCGACCTGCGCGACATCGAGAAGCGCGTGCTGCGTGCGCTCGGCCACACCAGCGGCGCGACGCGCGCGCTGCCGGACGAGGCCGTTCTTGCCGCCGAGGAATTCACGCCGTCAGACCTGTCGTCGCTCGACCGCCAGCGCGTGACCGCGCTCGTGATGGCGCGCGGCGGCGCGACGTCGCATGCGGCGATCATCGCGCGCCAGCTCGGCATTCCGGCGCTCGTCGCGGTCGGCGACGCGCTGTACGCGATTCCGGACGGCACGCAGGTCGTCGTCGATGCGAGCGCGGGCCGTCTCGAACATGCACCGACCGCGCTCGACGTCGAGCGCGCGCGCCACGAACGCCAGCGCCTCGACGGCGTGCGCGAAGCGAACCGGCAGATGGCCGGCGCCGCCGCGGCGACCATCGACGGCCGTGCGATCGAGGTCGCCGCGAACATCGCGACGCTCGACGACGCGAACACCGCGGTCGACAACGGCGCGGACGCGATCGGCCTGCTGCGCACCGAGCTGATGTTCATCCATCGCCAGTCCGCGCCGAGCGCAGTCGAGCACCAGCAGAGCTACCAGTCGATCGTCGACGCGCTGCAGGGCCGCACCGCGATCATCCGCACGCTCGACGTCGGTGCCGACAAGGAAGTCGACTACCTGACGCTGCCGCCCGAACCGAACCCGGCGCTCGGCCTGCGCGGCATCCGCCTCGCGCAGGTGCGCCCCGACCTGCTCGACGATCAGCTGCAGGGCCTGCTCGCGGTGCGGCCGTTCGGCGCGGTGCGCATCCTGCTGCCGATGGTGACGGATGCGGGCGAACTCGTGCGGCTGCGCAAGCGCATCGACGAATTCGCGCGTGCGCAGGGCCGCACCGAGCC
Organism: Burkholderia sp. KBS0801; assembly: GCF_005937855.2. Classification (NCBI taxonomy): domain Bacteria; kingdom Pseudomonadati; phylum Pseudomonadota; class Betaproteobacteria; order Burkholderiales; family Burkholderiaceae; genus Burkholderia; species Burkholderia sp. KBS0801. The sequence continues at coordinate 3,118,648 of NZ_CP042177.1, read as the reverse complement.
GATCGAGGTCGGCGTGATGATCGAGGTGCCGTCGGCGGCGCTGCTTGCCGACCAGCTCGCGCAGCACGCGGATTTCCTGTCGATCGGCACCAACGACCTGACGCAGTACACGCTCGCGATGGACCGCTGCCAGGCCGATCTGGCCGCGCAGTCCGACGGCCTGCATCCGGCCGTGCTGCGCCTGATCGATATCGCGGTGCGGGGTGCGGCGAAGCATGGCAAGTGGGTCGGCGTGTGCGGCGCGCTGGGCGGCGACCCGCTCGCGGTACCGATCCTCGTCGGCCTCGGCGTGACCGAACTGTCGGTGGATCCGGTGTCGGTGCCGGGCATCAAGGCGCGCGTGCGCCGTCTCGATTACCAGCTGTGTCGCCAGCGTGCGCAGGATCTGCTCGCACTCGACTCGGCACAGGCGGTAAGGGCAGCAAGCCGCGAGGTCTGGCCGCTCGACTGAACGTCGACGGCGGGCGCGCGACCCGTTTCACCACGAAAGCAATTCGTTCAACGACGATTAACGACGAGACATGGACTGGAGGACTGAATGGACGGGAATCCGTTTCTGAAGATACAGGGCCTGGGCCGGGCGCTGATGCTGCCGATCGCGGTGTTGCCGGTCGCCGGCATCCTGCTGAGGCTCGGGCAGCCCGATGTGTTCAACATCAAGATGATCGCCGACGCCGGCGGCGCGATCTTCGACAACCTGCCGCTCTTGTTCGCGATCGGCGTGGCGGTCGGTTTCGCGAAGGACAACAACGGCGTGGCGGCGCTCGCGGGCGCGATCGGCTACCTGATCGAAACCGCGATCATGAAGGACATCGATCCCAAGCTGAACATGGGCGTGCTGTCCGGGATCATCGCGGGCGTGGTCGCGGGGCTGCTGTACAACCGCTACAAGGACATCAAGCTGCCGGACTACCTCGCGTTCTTCGGCGGCAAGCGGTTCGTGCCGATCATCACGGGGCTGGTATGCGTGATACTCGGCATCGTGTTCGGCTACGTGTGGCAGCCGGTCCAGCATGCGATCGACGCGGCCGGCCAGTGGCTGACGACGGCGGGCGCGATCGGCGCGTTCGTGTTCGGCTTCCTGAACCGCCTGCTGCTCGTCACGGGCCTGCACCACATCATCAACTCGCTCGCGTGGTTCGTGTTCGGCAACTTCACGCCGCCGGCCGGCGGCGAGATCGTGCACGGCGACCTGCACCGCTTCTTCGCGGGCGACCCGACCGCGGGCACTTTCATGGCCGGCTTCTTCCCGATCATGATGTTCGGCCTGCCGGCCGCGTGTCTCGCGATGCTGCACGAAGCGCCGAAGGAGCGCCGCGCGATGGTGGGCGGCCTGCTGTTCTCGATGGCGCTCACGTCGTTCCTGACCGGCGTGACCGAGCCGATCGAATTCAGCTTCATGTTCCTCGCGCCGGTGCTGTACGTGATCCACGCGGTGCTCACCGGGCTGTCGCTCGCGATCTGCCAGCTGCTCGGCGTGAAGCTCGGCTTCACGTTCTCGGCCGGCGCGATCGACTACGTGCTGAACTACGGGCTGTCGACGAAGGGCTGGATCGCGATTCCGCTCGGCATCGCGTACGGTGTCGCGTACTACGGGCTGTTCCGCTTCTTCATCCGCAAGTTCAACATGGCGACGCCGGGCCGCGAGCCGGCCTCCGCCGATGCGGCGACCGAGTCGTTCGCGTCGGGCGGTTTCGTCGCGCCGGCCGCCGGTGCCGCGGCGGCAGCGCCGCGTGCGCTGCGCTACATCGCCGCGCTCGGCGGGGCGGGCAACCTGACGGTCGTCGACGCATGCACGACGCGCCTGCGCCTGAGCGTCGTCGACCCGGAGAAGGTGTCGGAGCCTGAACTGAAGTCGATCGGCGCGCGCGGCGTGCTCAAGCGCGGCGGCAACAGCGTGCAGGTGATCATCGGGCCCGAGGCCGACATCATTGCCGACGAGATGCGTTCGGCGATCGGCAGCGGCGCGAGCGGTGCCGCGGCGCCGGTCACGGCCGCGGCCGCGCAGCCGGTCACGGGCGCGGCGGCCGGCCCGCTCGATCCCGATCCGCTGCGCTGGCTCGCGGTGTTCGGCGGCGCGACCAACGTCGCAACGCTCGACGCGATCGCGACCACGCGCCTGCGTGTCGTCGTGCGCGACGCATCGGCGGTCGATCGTGATCGCCTCGGTGCACTCGACGTCGCATGGGTGTCGCCGGACACGTTCCACATCGTCTGCGGCAACGCGGCGGCACGCTACGCCGAACAGTTCGGCGCACGTCTGCCGTCGACGGGCGGCGGCGCGGCCGCGCAACCCGCCTGATGCGCTGAGACCGGCCCGGTCCGCCGGTTCGCAGGGCAGCAAAACGAAAACGGCTTGCGATGCGTCGCAAGCCGTTTTTTATTGGCGGGGGCGTATGCGCGATGCGTTCGTCCGCATCGCTCAGCCGGTCAGCCGGTCAGCCGGTCAGCCGGTCAGCCGGTCAGCCGGTCAGCCGGTCAGCCGCTCGACCGCTGAGCCACTCGACCGTTCACGGGTTCGTCAGCGTAAAAGTCGGCTTCCGATAGCCGATGCCGGCACGGTCGAGCTTCGGCAATTCGCGCTGCGTGACCAGCGTCGCGAAACCGGCCCAGTCGCGCTGCAGTGCGGCCGTGTCGACGCGGTGCGTGTCGCCGCGCTTGTAGCGCACGCCGGCCGTGTACGGCAGCTCCCAGTCGGCGCGGTGCCACGCGCGTTCGGCGAGCGCGAGCAGGCGCGGATACACCATGTACTCGAGGAACGTGTCGTTGCGCATCACCTCGCCCCAGGCCTGACCCTGGATGCCTTCGATGCGCGGCGCAGGACCCGTGCCGGTCACCTCGAACGCGTTGCCGTCGCGATCGCCCATCACCTCGGCGTTCTGCGGCAGGTTCTCCGGCGCGAGCGAGAACACCTTGTACTCGTCGGTCGCCTGCGAGCCCCAGTAATAGCCGCGTTCGCGCGGGTTCAGCGTGTACGGGAAGTCGAAGTACAGGTAGTCGGGCAGCGCCAGCACCGCCTGGTAGCCCTTGCCGCTCAGGTCGCGCGCGCTGTCCGACGCGCCCCAGAAGATCGTGTCCCACAGCGACACCATCACGTGCCGCGTGCTGAAGTCCTGCGGCCCGCTCGCGTGCTTGATGCCGTCCTGCCACGCGGCCATCGTGCCGATCCCGTTCGCGTCGACCGCCGCGCTCACCTGTTTCGCGAAGCGCGTCGGCAACTCGTCGATCGACTTGATCTCGCCGCGCTGGAGCAGCGCCGTGCACGCGGGCGAGCGCGCCCACGGCTTGTCCTGCGCGGCGAGGTCGATGCGCCCCTTGTTCGGATCGGTGCCGTTCAACGGCTGGAAGCCGCCGCCGAGCAGGATGTTCTTCGCTTCGTCGCCGCCGTAGTGCCAGATGCGCAGCGGCGCCTGCGCGTCCGCATGCATGGTCGCGATCTCGCGGATCACCTTCGACGCGAAGTTGAGCGCACCCGGCACGCAAGGGTTCAGGTCGCTGCGCCGGTCGTAGAACTGCACCGTCGTCAGGTTCGACGTGTCCTGCGGATCGAGCAGCCGGTACGCGTTCGCGTCCTGGTCGCGGCCGGCCGCATGCAGCCGGCGGTAGCGCGCCTCCATCGACACGACGGCCGCGCGCGCGTGCGCGGGCATGTCGATTTCGGGAATCACGTCGATGAAGCGGTCGGCCGCGTAGCGCACGAGCGCGACGTAGTCGGCGCGCGTCAGGTAGCCGCCGCCCGAGCGGTTGTCGGGGCCGGAGCCGAGTTGCGGCAGCAGGCAGCGCGTCTCGCTCGGGTCGTGGCAGCGGCGCGCGCCGATGTCGGTCAGCTCGGGCAGGCCGGGAATCTCGATGCGCCAGCCTTCGTCGTCCGACAGGTGCAGGTGCAGGCGATTGAGCTTGTACGCACTCATCTGGTCGATCAGGCGGCGCAGCGTCGCCGGCTGCTTGAAATTGCGCGCGAGATCGACGTGCATCCCGCGATGCGTGAAGCGCGGCGCATCCTCGATGAGCAGCGCCGGGATCGTGCCGCCGCCGGCCGGCGCGAGCGAGAACAGCGTCTGCACGCCGTAGTAGAGGCCCGCGCGATCGTAGCCTTCGATGAGGACGCCGCGCGGCCCGATCGCGAGCCGGTAGCCGCCCGGCGTCGCGATGTCGGCCGGCAGCCGGCGCGGCGCGACCGCGCCGAGCACCGGCACGCGTGCGCCGTCCAGGCCGAGCGTCGTCGCGCGCTCGCGCAGCGCCGCGACCTGCGCGTCGGGCATCCCGGCCAGCAAGAGCTCGACGCCGCGCAGATCGAGCGCGCCGGGCAGCGGCTGCTCGCGCTTCACGCTCGGCAGTGCGCGGCTCGCGTCGGGCCGCGCGGCGACGGTCGGCGCGTTGCCCGTCGAGTTGTTCTGCGCGTCGGCCGGCAGCGATTCGACGTAGCGAAGCTCGTTGTCGGTGTCGTTGTAGCGGAGCACCGCGGGCGGTGCGCCGTCGACGACGACGTACGGCCGCGGAATCACGTCGCTGTAGCGCCGCACCCAGTATTCGGCGACGAACGGCAGCTCGATGCGTTCGCCGGGCGCGAGCCGTACCGATCCCGGCTGCGGCGTCAGCTCGTACAGGTCGCCGGTGAGCCGGCGTAGCGCGAAGCCCGGACGGTCGATGCGCAGCAGGCGGCGGATGCTGTGCAGGTAGAGTTTCCAGCCGCCGTCGGCGATTGGCTGGTGGCCGCGGTTCTGCAGGAACAGGCGGCCCGTCGCGCAGGCCGCGCCATCGGCGCCAAGGTCCGCACACGGCACGCCGGCCGCGGCCGCGTGGTTGTTGTCCACGGATACGCGCAACGCGAGGCCGTTCGACAGCAATGCCGCGAGATCGGCCGGCTGCATGGCCGCCCGGGCGGTGCCGGCGATCGCGCCGGCGGCGGTTTGCACCGGCGCGGCGCAGGTCGCGGCCGGCAACAGCGCCGCGATCAGCAAGCCGGTCAGCAGGGAGGGCAACGTGCTCTTCATTCGAACTCCTGAGAAAAAAGGGGAGCGTCGCGGCGTCGTGGGACGACGTCGCCGCGGTCGGGTCTTTCAACGGAGCTGCGGGGACACCAGCGCCCGGCGCGAGGCGGTTGCGCCGGACGTATTCGGCACGCGAGTCGCGTGCGTTACGGAACGGGAGGCGGGCACGCGTGCCGATCCGATCGGCGAGGGCACGTCGGCGCGTTCATCGGGAAGGGGCGGCAGAGGGAGCGGCGTGGATGCGCACGTCGCCGGTGGTATCGGGGTGGTCGCGCGCGACGGCAACGGCGAGCGCCGTCACCTGGCCAGCAGCCGCCGCACGCAAGCGGCGACGCGACGCGCACGCCCCACACGGGATTCGCATGTCTCCCCCACTCAAATGGATTCGGCCTGTTGGCGGCCGCGTCCAACGATCATATGAAACCTTTTATTGGTATTCAAGTGGTATCAATCTGGCGCTAAATTGGGATCGACCGGCCGCGCGCCCCTCTGACCGTTCGGACGAAAAAAACCTCGCATGAAGCGAGGTTCGTTCCAGACGCGGCGGCGGCGCGGCGAGGTGCGCCGCCGCTGGCGCGCACGCGTCAGTCGCGGCGTGCGCGCACCGGCGCTTCCTGCGGTTTCTGCCGCGCTTCGAGCCACATCGCGTTGACGATGCCGAACGACAGCGCGACGCCGATACCGAGAATCCAGCTGAAATACCACATGATCCGACTCCTTGCGAAACGGTGGGCGAGGGCGCGTGCGCCCCCGGCCGGGTTCAATACATCGAGTGTTCGTTCTCTTCGAGCGTCTGGCGCGTGACCTTGCCGCGCATCACGCGATAGACCCAGCTCGTGTAGAGCAGGACGATCGGCAGGAACACGATCACCGCGAACAGCATCACCTGCAGCGTCATGTGGCTCGACGTCGAATCCCACACGGTCAGGCTGCTGCGCGGGTCGAGCGACGACGGCATGATGAACGGGAACATCGAGAAGCCCGCGGTCAGGATCACGCCGGTGATCATCAGGCCGGTGCAGAAGAACGCCGTCTTTTCCTGCCTGGAGCCGGCGAGCAGCAGCGCGAGCAGGCCGCCCGCGATCCCGACCAGCGGCGCCGCGATCATCCACGGATACTCGCCGTAGTTCGCGAGCCACAGGCCCGAGCCGGCGGCGACATCCTTCAGCAGCGGGTTCGCGACCGTGTCGTTCGGCGCGGCGTGCGTGATGTGGAAGCCGCCGATCGTCGACGCGACCAGCACCCCGGCCAGCACGAACAGCACGACCGCCAGGAGCGCCGACACGCGCAGTGCGATCGACGCGCGGCGCGCGATCACGCCGTCGGTCTTCATCTTGATGAACGCGGCGCCGTGCGCGACGAGCATCGTGAGGCTGACGAGCCCGCAGAGCAGCGCGAACGGGTTCAGCAGCGCCCAGAAGCCGCCGTAGTAGGTCACGCGCAGGTCGCTGTCGAACTTGAACGGCACGCCCTGCAGCAGGTTGCCGAACGCGACGCCGAACACCAGCGCCGGCACGAAGCCGCCGACGAACAGGCCCCAGTCCCAGCCCGCGCGCCAGCGCGGGTCCGGCCGCTTGCTGCGATAGTCGAAGCCGACCGGCCGGAAGAACAGCGCGAACAGCACGAGCAGCATCGCGAAGTAGAAGCCGGAGAACGACGCGGCGTAGACGAGCGGCCACGCGGCGAACATCGCGCCGCCGGCCGTGATCAGCCACACCTGGTTGCCTTCCCACGTCGCGCCGACCGTGTTGACGATGATGCGGCGCTCGTCGTCGGTCTTGCCGAGGAACGGCAGCAGCGCGGTCGCGCCCATGTCGAAGCCGTCGGTGACGGCGAAGCCGATCAGCAGCACGCCGACGAGCAGCCACCAGATCAGCTTGAGAGTTGCATAGTCCATAGCGATTCCTTGTTCCGTTGCAGGCGCGTGCTCAAACCGTGGCACGCTCGCCGGCGGCGATTTCGTGGTGATAGCGGCCGGTATGCAGCGACGACGGGCCGAGGCGCGCGTACTTGAACATCAGCTTGATCTCGATGACGAACAGCGCGGTGTAGAACAGGATGAAGCCGGCGAGACTCAGGTACAGGTCGCTCGGCTGCAGGCTCGACGCCGACAGATGCGTCGGCAGCACGCCGGCGATCGTCCACGGCTGGCGGCCGAGCTCGGCGACGATCCAGCCGAATTCGATCGCGATCCACGGCAGCGGAATCGCCCACACCGCATAGCGGAGGAACCAGCGGCGGTTGTCCTGCAGCAGCTCGCGGCGCGCGCAGAACCAGAACGCGGCAACGAACGTCGCGACGAACAGGAAGCCGAGGGCCACCATGATCCGGAACGAGAAGAACACGGGCGCGACCGGCGGGATCGTCTTCTTCGCGGCGGCCTTGATCTGCTCGGGCGTCGCGTCCGTCACGTTCGGCGTGAACTGCTTGAGCATCAGCCCGTAGCCGAGATACTGCTTGTGCTGGTCGAACGACGCGCGGGTCGCCTCGCTCGTGTCGCCCTGCTTGATCTTCTGCAGCGCGCCGTACGCGAGCATCCCGCTCTGGATGTGCTCCTCGCTGCGCTTCGCGAGCTCGCGCAGGCCGATCACCGGTTCGTCGATCGAGCGCGTCGCGATCAGGCCGAGCGCGTACGGGATCTTGATCGCATAGTCGGTGCGCTGCTCTTCCTGGTTGGGAATGCCGATCAGCGTGAACGACGCGGGCGCCGGCTGCGTTTCCCATTCGGATTCGATCGCGGCGAGCTTCATCTTCTGCACTTCGCCGGTCGTATAGCCCGATTCGTCGCCGAGCACGATCACGCAGAGCGTCGCCGCGAGGCCGAAGCCGGCCGCGACCGCGAACGAGCGCAGCGCGAAGTCGACGTCGCGCTTCTTCAGCAGGTACCACGACGACACGCCGAGCACGAACATCGCCGCCGACACATAGCCGGCCGACACGGTGTGCACGAACTTCACCTGCGCGACCGGGTTGAACAGCACGTCGAACAGGCTCGTCATCTCCATGCGCATCGTCTGGTAGTTGAACGCCGCGCCGACCGGGTTGTTCATCCAGCCGTTCGCGACGAGAATCCACAGCGCGGACAGGTTCGAGCCCAGCGCGACGAGGAACGTGACCATCAGGTGCTTGACCTTCGACAGGCGGTTCCAGCCGAAGAAGAACAGGCCGACGAACGTCGATTCGAGGAAGAACGCCATCAGCCCTTCCACCGCGAGCGGCACGCCGAAGATGTCGCCGACGTAGTGCGAGTAGTACGACCAGTTCGTGCCGAACTGGAATTCGAGCGTGATGCCGGTCGTCACGCCCATCGCGAAGTTGATCCCGAACAGCTTGCCCCAGAACTGGGTCATGTCCTTGTAGACCTGCTTGCCCGTCATCACGTAGACGGCTTCCATGATGACGAGCAGCCAGGACAGGCCGAGCGTCAGCGGCACGAACAGGAAGTGGTAGAGCGCCGTGATGCCGAACTGTAGACGTGACAGATCGACGACTTCGCTACTTATCATGGTGGTCTCCCTCGGTAGATGCAGGAGCCGGCACCGAGAGCAGCTTCTCGGCGACGACGGCAGGCGGCAGCGACATGTGCTCGGCCTGCGGATGATTGAAGAATGCGTATTTGAGCGACATCAGGAGGATCAGCTTGACGATCAGCACCAGCGTGATGTCGCGCATGAGGGTCGGGCCGCGCGCCCACGCGGCGATGCGCGCGCGCCAGCCGATCGTGCCGGCGGCCTGCAGGGGAGGCGGCGCAGGCTCTTTGTTGATCGAGATCAAGGCGATTATCCTGAATCGATTTACGTGGGTTTTGGGGCGACTTTACGTCGGCTTTATGACGGCACTTAAGCTGTTTTAATCCTTTTAAGCCGACATGCCAATTTTAAAACGCCGGCTTTCCGCTGCCGAGTGCCCCGCTGCGGCAGACCGTCGCGAATCGCGGGTCAAAACTTGAGGTAGATCAACGGTATGCGGATGGGGCGGGAAACCGTCCGATAGCCGCTCAATAACTCGATTAATCAGCGCGGCGACCACCGAAACGACAGACGAAAAAAAACCGCTGCCGGTCGGGCAGCGGTTTTGGGTGAAGCGTGCTGAGTCGCGGCTTTATGCGTATTCGGCGAGGGCGGTGCGCATCTTCTTCATGGCGCTCGCTTCGATCTGGCGGATGCGTTCCGCCGACACGCCGAATTCGGCGGCGAGATCGTGCAGCGTCGAGCCGCCCGAGCCGTCGTCGTCGACATTCAGCCAGCGCGCCTCGATGATCCGGCGGCTGCGTGCGTCGAGCGCCTCGAGCGCCTGCGCGATGCCGTCCGTCTGCAGCATGTCGCGCTGACGCGCGGCGAGCACGGCGCTCGGCTCGTTGTGCGAATCGGCCAGATAGGCGATCGGCGCATATGACTCCTCGCCGTCGTCCACTTGCCCCTCGAGCGCGATGTCGCCGCCCGACAGGCGCGTTTCCATTTCGGTCACGTCTTCGCGCTTGACGTTGAGCTCCTGCGCGAGGCCGTCGATTTCCTCGGGCGTCATCGCCTGCATGCTCTTCTTGTGGCTGCGCAGGTTGAAGAACAGCTTGCGCTGCGCCTTCGTCGTCGCGACCTTCACCATCCGCCAGTTGCGCAGGATGTACTCGTGGATCTCGGCCTTGATCCAGTGGATCGCGTACGACACCAGGCGCACGTTTTGCGTCGGGTCGAAACGCTTCACCGCCTTCATCAGGCCGATGTTGCCTTCCTGGATCAGGTCGCCGTGCGGCAGGCCGTAGCCGAGATAGTTGCGCGCGATCGACACGACGAGCCGCAGGTGCGACAGCACGAGGCGGCGGGCCGAGTCGAGGTTGTTGTCTTCGCGGAATTCGGTCGCATAGCGGCGTTCTTCCTCGGCGGTCAGCAGCGGGATCCGGTTGACGGCCTGGATATACGCGTCGATGTTGCCAAGCTGGCCCGGCAACATCGATTGAGTTGCGAGCGCCAGCGAGCCTGCCGATTCGGCCTTGGCCGGCGTCGGGCTCAGGGTGTTCGGAAGGGTCAGGGCGTGGCTCACTAAAAAAACTCCTTTGGAATCAGGGACAAACCCCTGGTCTCGGATGAGATTCCGGGGCCCATCTTAGCACTCCCGGAATCCGAGTGCTAATCCTTAGAGGGCGCGTGGGCATCCGAGTTCCCGGTTTTTCTATCGAACTTGTCGAGTCGATAGTCTAATTTGCGACCGAGGCTGCCGGTGGAAGTTCCGTAAACCGTTGTTTCTGATGGTAATCAGTAGACGTTTTCGATTTTTGTAGTTTTGGAAGCAAACAATTTCGCTTCGTGATGCCGATCCGAAAAGTCCTTTACCATACCATTCAGTTCGCTCGGGCCGGCCGCTGCGGCAAGGCTCCATTCAACCCGCAAAGTTGGAGTGTCAGATGAACAATAAGAAGAATCGCCGGTCCCCTCGCCGGCTTGCGCTGGATGCGCTGCTGGCGGCATCGCTGCTCGGGGGATCGGGCGCCGCATTCGCGGACCGGTGGGGAATCCAGGCGGGCGGCGGGTTTTCCGATCGCCACGGGATCGACAAGGCCGATCTCGCGGTGGTGTGGGATCCGGGCTGGAACTGGTGGGAAATCGGCGGCTGGCACTTCGCGTTCGTAATGGAAGGCCACGCGGGCTACTGGCATACGGGCGGCAACGTTCACGCCAATATCGGGGAGTTCGGCGCGACGCCGATGTTCCGTTTCATCAAGAGCGCGGGCCAGGTTCGCCCGTTCATCGAGGCCGGCGCCGGCATCCGCTTCCTCACTCACCCGACGATCTCGAACGATCTGTCGTTGTCGACCTCGTTCCAGTTTGCGGATGTCGTCGGCGTCGGCGCGCAGTTCGGAGAACGCCAACAATATCAGCTCGGTTACCGTTTTCAACATGTGTCTAACGCGGGTATCAAAGAGCCGAATCCTGGTATAAATTTCCACCAGTTCTACGTGCAGTACAACTTCTGATCCGCACGCCCGCGCACGGCGGGCGCGTTGCCGAGGAGTCAGGCGATGACGAAGGTGGTCGATGCGATTCGCGCCCTCGAGCGCGATCGGTTCCGGGCGATGGTCGACGGCGATGGCGAGGCGCTTGACGCGCAATTGTCGGACAAGGTGTTCTTCGTGCACACCAACGGCAAACGCGAAACCAAGCAGCAGTTCATCGACGCAATCGTCGCCGGCCGCCGCCGCTATCGCCAGATCGAAATCCAGTCGCAGGACCTGCTGACCCTCGGCGACGCCACCTGCGTCGTCACCGGGCGCGCGCTGATCGAGATGGAAACGAACAACGGCGGGCTGGTGTTTCCGATCGCCTATACGGCCGTCCACACCCACGAGCAGGGCCACTGGCGCCTGCTGGCGTGGCAGGCGACGCGGTGCGCGACCGAGACATGAGCGCGCGTGGCGCTCCTTTTCATGTCCCCACCGAAGCGGCCTCCTGGGCCGCTTTTTGCTGGCCCGTGCGGCGCGGATTGCGCGGCGCACGGGCGGTCCGCCCCGCTCCCGGACGTTCGAACCCTGAAGTGAAACCCGGTGCTCAGGCCGCCGCGCGTCGGTCGGCGCAATGCCAGCCCGAGCGGTTGATTGCGCTGACGACCGCGTCGAGCGCCGCGCTCGCCGCATCGGCGTGCACGCCCACGCCATGTCGCAGCGGCGCATCGCCGATCCGGCAGCCGACCGATACCGCGATCCTGCCGTCCGTCGTGCGCGTGTGTTCGCACGACGCGACGTCGATCGTCGCGCCGGCTGCCGTCGCGAAGGCCGCGGCCATCCGTTGCACGGCATCTTCGGGCGTCGCGTCGGCCGGCGGCGCAGCCGCGATGTCGCGGTTCTGCCAGCGCGCGGCGTCGCCGTGGCGCGCGGCCGGGCCGGCGGTCTCGAAGAATTCGCGGGCGAACAGCGCGCAGATCGCATCGCCGGTCACTTCCTCGCCGGACGCGTCGGCGAGCGTCTGCACCGCGTGGCTGAATTCGATCTGCACGCGGCGCGTCGGCGTGAAGCCCATCCCGCGTTCGAGCAGGAACGTCGCGCCGCCCTTGCCGGACTGGCTGTTCACGCGGATCACTGCGTCATAGCTGCGGCCGAGGTCGGCCGGGTCGATCGGCAGGTACGGCACTTCCCACACCGCGTCGGGCCGCTGCTGTGCGAAACCCTTGCGGATCGCGTCCTGGTGCGAGCCGGAGAATGCGGTGAACACGAGGTCGCCCGCGTACGGATGGCGCGGATGCACCGGAATCTGGTTGCAGCGCTCGACCACGCGGCGCACCGCGTCGATGTCGGAGAAATCGAGGCCCGGGTCGATGCCCTGCGTATAGAGGTTCAGCGCGAGCGTGACGAGATCGACGTTTCCGGTGCGCTCGCCGTTGCCGAACAGGCAGCCCTCGATGCGGTCGGCGCCCGCGAGCAGCGCGAGTTCGGCGGCCGCGACCGCGGTGCCGCGATCGTTGTGCGGATGCACGGACAGCACGATGCTGTCGCGATACGCGAGATTGCGGTCCATCCACTCGATCTGGTCGGCGAACACGTTCGGGCTCGCGGCTTCGACGGTCGCCGGCAGATTGACGATCATCTTGTGATTGCGGGTCGGCCGCCATGCCTGCGCGACCGCGTCGCACACTTCGCGCGCGAACGTCAGTTCGGTCATGCTGAAGGTTTCCGGCGAGTACTGGTAGGTCCAGTACGTGTCCGGACGGGCCGCCGCATGTTCCTTGATGAGCCGCGTGCCGTCGACCGCGAGTGCTTTCACGTCGTCCTTCGACATCCCGAACACGATGCGGCGGAACGACGGGCAGATCGCGTTGTACAGGTGCACGATCGCGCGCGGCACGCCTTCGAGCGCGTCGAAGGTGCGCGCGATCAGGTCTTCGCGCGACTGCACGAGCACTTCGATCGTCACGTCGTCGGGGATGCGCTTGTCGTCGATCAGCTTGCGGACGAAATCGAAGTCGGTTTGCGACGCCGACGGAAAGCCGACTTCGATTTCCTTGAAACCGATCGCAACCAGCATGTCGAAGAATTCCAGCTTCTGCTCGATGCTCATCGGCTCGATCAGCGACTGGTTGCCGTCGCGCAGGTCGGTGCTCATCCAGACCGGCGCACGCTCGATGGTGCGGGTCGGCCAGCGGCGGCCATTGAGGCGGACGGGTTCGAACGGACGGTACTTGTCTTGCGGGTTGCGCTTCATCTTCTGGGCCTCGGATCTCAAGTCGCGAGCGAAGACGGGCGGCAGGAGCGACGGTTGGCGCTGCCTCGCACCGTGGCGCAGGGAATGCGCGGCGGATGCGGATGATCTTCGCGAATCGACCGACGGATAGACGGACGAGTGCTGACGACTTCGGGTTGTAAAAACTGCGAGAAGGGTGCTGCGAGGAACTGCTGGAGGGACCGTGCGGACAGCACACGGCGCTACGAGAGCCTTAGGCTAGTCGTAGCGATAGCGACCGCGCTAGGCGGCCGGAGGTAATTCGGAGGGTGTTCGGAAAGGAACGCATGGCGACAACTCTATGCCAGGATGCGTGCGCGTGTCAAATGGTCGGTTCAAAGGTCGGCACGAAAGGGCCGACCCGGGTGGCGCCGACCCGGGTGCCGTTTACGCTGCGGTCCGGACGATCCGCACGATCGTCGCGACCTGCCGCGCAAGCGCGCCGGGCACGGGAATTTCGCCGCGCAGCACGGCGTCCGTCCACGCGGCGGTGGTCGCCGCGTCGCGCGATTCGGGCAGCGCGACGGGCGGCGCGTCGGTCGACGAGCGCTCGGCCTCGATCAGCGTGTCGCATACGCCGTCGTGCAGCCAGTCGACCTGCACCTGGCGACGCGTGTCGGCCGCCGCTTCGCCTTCGGTGCCGCGCGCGAGCAGCGCACCGCCGAGCGCGGCGTCCGGATGATCGCGGAACAGTTGCGCGAGGCTCTCGCGGTACGGCGGATGCGTGTAGTTGACGAGCCGCAGCCCGGCCGGCGCGAACGGCTGCAGGATCTTCACCAGCGTGTGCGTGGAGTTGCGCACGCCGAGCACGCGGCGCATCGACAGCAGGTGCGCGATGCGCGGCGCCAGCGCTTCGATCGGCGCGAACGCGACGCGGCGCTCGGCGAGCGTGTCCTCGATCGCGTCGTGCGACGTCGACGGCGCGATCGACAGCGCCGAGAAGATCTCCGCGCTCGTCACGCGGCCCGGATCGCGCTCGACGCCGTGCACGAGCACCGGCACGCCTTCGCGCGCGAGCAGCAACGCGAGCAACGGCACCAGGTTTGGCTGCTTGCGCGCGCCGTTGTAGCTCGGAATCGACACCGGGCGGAACGCGGCGTCCTGCACGTGCACGGGTTCGAACGACGCCTGCGCGGCGGCGAGCATCGCGGCCAGTTCGTCGGCGCTTTCACCCTTCAGGCGATAGGCGATCAGGATCGCGCCGAGCTCGACGTCCGACACGCGGCCATCGAGCATCGCGCGATAGAGCTCGAACGTGTCTTCGGCGGACAGCGCGCGTGCGCCGTGCGGGCCGCGGCCGATTTCCTTGATGAAGCGGGCGCAAGGGAACGGCGAGGCTGCGGAGTCGTGGGGAGCGGTCATCGGCGTGGGGCGGGCGGCCGGCATCGGGCCGCGCTGTGAACGGTAAGGAATGCCCCGAGTATCGCATGGGCGTGGCTCGCCCAAGCGCGCGGCCCCGCGCGTCGGCACCGCGCGGCGCGCTAAACTCGGGTTCCCGGCGGTGCCCTGCGCTTGCCGTCGCCGGCCGAATACGACTACGAGAGACATCCCATGAAGCTCTACAGCTATTTCCGCAGTTCCGCGTCGTACCGCGTGCGGATCGCCCTGAACCTGAAGCAGCTGCCGTACGAAACGGTGCCCGTGCACATGCTGCGCGACGGCGGCGAGCAACTGAAGGACGCGTACCGTGCGGTGAATCCGGATGCGGTCGTGCCGACGCTGATCGACGGCGATGCCACGCTGCAGCAATCGCTCGCGATCATCGAATATCTCGAGGAAACGCATCCCGAACCCGCGCTGCTGCCGAAGCAGCCGGTCGACCGCGCGTATGTGCGGGCGATCGCGCTGCAGGTCGCGTGCGAGATCCATCCGCTGAACAACCTGCGCGTGCTGAAGTACCTGAAGCACACGCTGAAGGTGCCGGAGGAAGCGAAGAGCGAATGGTATCGGCACTGGATCGAGGCGGGTTTCGCGTCGCTCGAGACGCGCCTCGCGAACGATCCGCGCACCGGCAAGCTTTGCTTCGGCGACACGCCGACGCTCGCCGATATCTGCATCGTGCCGCAGGTGTTCAACGCGAACCGTTTCTCGATCGACACGACGCGCTTCCCGACGATCCAGCGGGTGGCCGATTACGCGTCGACGCTCGACGCATTCAAGGCCGCCGAGCCCGGCGTGCAGCCCGACGCCGAGTGAACGCCGAGTGACACCGCGCGATGCCCCGGCCGCGGCCGAGGCTGGCGGTTTCCGGCGCGCATGAAAAAAAGGGCGCCCGAAGGCGCCCCGTGCGATGCGGGCCGGCGGTGTTCAGTCGAATAGCGCGTCCGCGAATTCCACGGCGCTGAACGGCTGCAGGTCCTCGACCTTCTCGCCGACGCCGATGAAGTAGACGGGCACCGGGCGCTGCCGCGCGATCGCGGCGAGAATCCCGCCCTTGGCGGTGCCGTCGAGCTTCGTGACGATCAGGCCCGTGAGGCCGAGCGCATCGTCGAAGGCCTTCACCTGCGTGAGCGCGTTCTGGCCGGTGTTCGCGTCGATCACGAGCAGCACCTCGTGCGGCGCGCCGTCGTGCGCCTTCGAGATCACGCGCTTCACCTTCTTCAGCTCTTCCATCAGGTGCAGCTGCGTCGGCAGGCGGCCGGCCGTGTCGGCCATCATCACGTCGATCTTGCGCGCGCGCGCGGCGCTGACCGCGTCGAAAATCACCGCGGCCGGGTCACCGCTTTCCTGCTGGACGACCGTCACGTTGTTGCGTTCGCCCCAGACCGCCAGCTGCTCGCGCGCGGCCGCGCGGAACGTGTCGCCCGCGGCCAGCAGCACCGACTGGTCGAAGCTCTGCAGATGCTTCGCGAGCTTGCCGATGCTGGTGGTCTTGCCCGCGCCGTTCACGCCCGTGATCATCATCACGAGCGGCTGCGCGCGGCCGAGCATCAGCGATTTCTCGAGCGGCTTCAGCAGTTCGACGAGCAGGTCGTGCAGCGCGCTCTTCACTTGCTGCGGATCGGTCAGCCGGCCCGTTTTCACTTTCTCGCGCAGCGCCCCGAGCAGGTACTCGGTCGCATCGACGCCGGCGTCGGACATCAGCAGCGCGGCTTCGAGTTCCTCGTACAGATCCTCGTCGATCTTCGTGTTGACGAACACGCCGGTGATGCTCGAACCCGTCTTCGCGAGCCCCGTTTTCAGGCGGGTGAGCCACGATTTCTTCGCGGAGGCGTCCTGCGTCGGCGGCGGCACGATCTCGACCGCTTCGACGACGTCGTCGCTACCGTCGTTGGTCGGCGTGACCGTCATCACGACGGCCGGCGCGGCCGGTCGCGGTTGCGCGGGGGGGGGCGGGGCTTCGATCGCCTGACGGGCATCGGCTGCGGGCGCGTCGGACGGCTCGTCCGGTTGCAGCGCGTCGGCCGATTGCGATTCCGTGGAGTCGGACTCCTGCGTTTTCTTGAATCGTTTGAAGAAGCTGAACATGGTCTGACGTCGGGAAGAGGGCGGGGCGCGGGTCGGCGCGCGGCAGGGGCTGTCGGGCGTGCGCACGGCGGCCGAAACCGTGCATTTTATCAGTGCGGCGAGGCACTCGCGTCAGCCGGTGCCGCCGCTGTGGTAACGTGCGCCTGTTTGGCGGTGCGCCCCCGTGCGCACCCGGTCCCTCCGTCGTCGATATTCCGTATGTCCCGTTCCTCTTCCGGCCGCCCGGCGGCCTCCTCCGGCCGCGGCAAGCCGCACACGATCCGCATCATTGGCGGTGACTGGAAACGCACGCCGCTCGCCGTGCTCGATCTCGACGGCCTGCGGCCGACGCCCGATCGCGTGCGCGAGACGCTGTTCAACTGGCTCGGCCAGGATCTCGACGGCCGGCGCTGCCTCGACCTGTTCGCGGGCACCGGCGCGCTCGGGTTCGAGGCCGCGTCGCGCGGCGCGACGAGCGTCGTGATGGTCGAGCGCCACCCGCGCGCGGCGCAGCAGCTGCGCGCGATCAAGGACAAGCTCGGCGCGCGCTCGGTCGAGGTCGCGGAAGCCGACGCGCTGCGGCTCGCGGCCGGGCTGACCCCGGGCGCATTCGACGTCGTGTTCCTCGATCCGCCGTTCGGCGAGCCGGCCGTGCTCGATCGCGTGATCGCGCTGGCGGCGCCGCTCGTCGCGCCGGACGGCTTGCTCTACGTCGAGACGGGGGCGCAACTCGACCCGGCCGTGCACGAAGCACTCGCCGGCTGGCAGGTGGTCAAGCACGGCAAGGCCGGTGCGGTTCACTACCATTTGCTGCAGCGCGAAAATGATGAATAATGCGCGTTCCATACGAGGCGGCGCGCCGGAGAGGCGACGCGTGCCCATCTCGGCAGTGGCGTGCGCATCGCACGGCTGCCACCCCGTTTGCGTGATGACAGGAGGAGCGACATGGTAGTCGCCGTGTATCCCGGTACGTTCGATCCGCTGACGCGCGGGCACGAAGACCTCGTGCGGCGTGCGTCGAGCATTTTTGATACGCTGGTGGTCGGTGTGGCCGACAGCCGCGCGAAGAAGCCGTTCTTCTCGCTGGAAGAACGTCTGAAGATTGCGAACGAGGTGCTCGGCCATTATCCGAACGTGAAGGTGATGGGGTTCAAGGGCCTGTTGAAGGACTTTGTCCGTACCAACAACGCGCGCGTGATCGTGCGCGGCCTGCGCGCCGTGTCCGATTTCGAGTATGAGTTCCAGATGGCGGGGATGAACCGCTATCTGCTGCCCGACGTCGAGACGATGTTCATGACGCCGTCCGATCAATACCAGTTCATCTCGGGGACGATCGTGCGCGAAATCGCGCAGTTGGGCGGCGATGTCAGCAAATTCGTGTTCCCGTCCGTCGAGAAGTGGTTGACCGAGAAAGTCGCCGCGATGGGAGGCCCGGCCGCGTGACGCGGCGCCGGCCGGTTTCATTGCGAAGCCGGCCGCTGGCCTGAAGAAGTGAGATCAGTATGTCCTTGATGATTACCGACGAGTGCATCAATTGCGACGTATGCGAGCCCGAGTGCCCGAACGGCGCGATTTCGATGGGCCCGGATATCTACGTGATCGACCCGAACAAGTGCACCGAGTGCGTCGGCCATTTCGACGAACCGCAGTGCCAGCAGGTGTGTCCGGTCGAATGCATTCCGCGCGATCCGCAGCATGACGAATCGCACGCGCAGTTGATGGAGAAGTATCACGCGTTGACCGCCGCGAAGGGCGACGACGCGCAGTGACCCAAGCGTGACCTCGCATTGACTCCGTCGCGACGCGCGCGTCACGACGTCACGATTTCCTTGACCGGCGCCTCTCGGCGCCGGTTGCGCTTCCCGCTTGTGCTTCAGCCGATCAGTTCGCGCAACGCCGCGACGAGCGCGTCGCATTCCGCGTCGGTGCCGACGGTGATGCGCAAGTGCTGGTCGATGCGCGGCGCGCGGAAGTGCCGCACGAAAATTTCCCGATCCTTCAGCCTTGCCGCGATCGCGCCCGCATCGTGCGCGGGATGGCGCGCGAACACGAAATTCGCGGCCGACGGCACGACGTCGAAGCCGAGCGCCTCCAGCGCGTGCGTGAGGCGCGCACGCGTGTCGATCACGCGCCGGCAGGTCGCGTCGAAATAGTCGGTGTCTTCGTATGCGGCCTGGGCGGCGGCCTGCGCGAGCCGGTCGAGCGGATAGGAATTGAAGCTGTCCTTCACGCGATTGAGCGCGTCGATCAGCGCCGCATCGCCGAACGCGAAACCGACGCGCATGCCCGCGAGCGAGCGCGCCTTCGACGTCGTGTGCACGACCAGCAGGTTCGGATAGCGGTCGATCAGCGTGATCGCGGATTGCGCGCCGAAATCGACATACGCTTCGTCGATCAGCACGACCGACGACGGGTTCGCGGCCGCGATGCGTTCGATGTCCGCGAGCGGCAGCGCGCGCCCGGTCGGCGCGTTCGGATTCGGAAACAGCACGCCGCCCGCGTCGTCGAGGTAATCCTCGACACGGATCGAGAAGTCGTCCGCGAGCGGCACGATCGTGGTGTCGACGCCGTACAGGCGCGCGTAGGTCGGATAGAAGCTGTACGAAATGTCGGGAAAGCGCAGCGGCCGCTCATGCTTGAGCAGTGCCTGGAATGCATGCGCGAGCACTTCATCGGAGCCGTTGCCGACGAAGACCTGTTCGGGCTTGATGCGGTGATGGGCCGCGACCGTCTCGCGCAGTGCGCGCGCGAGCGGATCGGGATAGCGGCGCAGCGTGTCGCCGGTGTCGCCGAGTTCGCGTGCGATCGCCGCGACGACGCGCGGCGAAGGCGGATAGGGATTCTCGTTGGTGTTCAGCTTGACGGGGTGTGCGAGTGCGGGCTGTTCGCCGGGCACGTAAGGCACGAGTTGCTGAACGACGTCGCTCCAGTAACGGCTCACCGCTTGGCTCCTGACGGGCAAAAACGACCAGATTACCGCATGTGGACGGCACGGTGCGCAATTGCACGGGGCCGAAATGCCGCCCGGCGCAGCCGGACGGCACGTTGCACCATGCCGGTGCGGATTCAGTTGCGATGCAGCTGCATCGTCGCGCGGTCGAGCTCACCCTTGACGACCATCGGCATCACGGCGAGCGCGCGCTCGATCGATGCGTCGATCACGTCCTGCTCTTCACGGCGCGGCGGCTTCAGCACGAAGTTCGCGACGTCGGGCTTCGCGCCGGCACGCGCGCCTTCCGGAATCAGGTCGCGCGGATGGCCGATGCCGATGCGCAGCCGCCAGTACTGCTGCGACGACAGGTGCGCGGAGATGTCCTTCAGGCCGTTGTGGCCGCCGCTGCCGCCGCCGAGCTTCAGCTTCACGGTGCCGGGCGGCAGATCGAGCTCGTCGTGTGCGACGAGGATCTGGTCGGGCAGGATCTTGAAGAAACTCGCGAGCGCGACGACCGACTGGCCGGAGCGGTTCATGTAGGTTTGCGGCTCGAGCAGGTGGACTTCCTCGCCGTGCAGGCGCGCTTTCGCGTAGAAGCCGTGGAAGCGGCGCTCGTCGCGCAGCGTCGCGCCGGCTTCGCGGGCGAGCTGGTCGACCAGCCAGAAGCCGGCGTTGTGACGCGTCGCGGTGTATTCCGCCCCGGGATTGCCGAGGCCGACGATCAGTTTGATCATGACGTTTCGTAGGCGGCAGCGCCGCCTGGGCGCAGAAAAAGAAAAACCCGCCGGGCGAGCCGCGGCGGGTTGCGTCGATCGTTTCGTGAAACGGATCGAACGGGCGCGTGGGCAGCGCGTGGGCAGCCCTTAGGCAGCCGGCGTTTCGCCTTCGCCTGCTGCGTCCGACACGGCGCCAGCCGGGATCGTCGCCGATGCGACAACCGGGTTTTCCGCGTCGATGTGCGCGACCAGCGCCACGCCCTTCGGCAGAGCGATGTCCTTCGCGTGCAGCGACTGACCTGCTTCGATCTTCGACAGGTCGACTTCGAGGAATTCCGGCAGTGCCGACGGCAGGCACTCGATTTCGATTTCCGTCGCGACGTGCGAGACGACTGCGCTCGACAGCTTCACTGCCGGGCTGACTTCAGCGTTCAGGAAGTGCAGCGGCACCTTCGTGTGCAGCTTCTTCTTCGCGTCGACGCGTTGGAAGTCAACGTGCAGCACGAGTTGCTTGAACGGGTGGTATTGCACGTCGCGCAGCAGAACCTGTTGCGACTGGCCGGCCACTTCGAGATCGAGGATCGACGAGTGGAAGGCTTCCTTCTTCAGTGCGTGCCACAGCGCGTTGTGATCGAGTTCGATCTTTTGCGGGGCTGCTTCGCCACCGTAGACGATACCCGTGGTCTTACCAGCGTTGCGCAGGCGGCGGCTCGCACCCGTACCTTGCTCTTGGCGCTCGAAAGCGACGACTTTCATGTGATTCTCCATTAGCTGCCCGCGACCAGGCAGTAAAACGGGGCCGGCGAAATGGCGGCCCCTGATGAAACGGGCGGGGTTTCGTCTATCCCGTCCGATTGTGCAAAAAGCGAAGCGTTGCCGCTTCGCTTTCCGCGCATGCTTTTTTTGTCGTTACGCGATCAGGATTCCGCGAACAGCGACATCACCGAGTCGCCGCGACGGATTCGCGAGAACGTTTCTGCCAGCAGGCTCGCGCTAGTCAGCGAGCGGATCTTCGAGCAGGCCAGCGATTCGGCCGACAGCGGGATCGTATCGGTGACGACCAGCTCGTCGAGTTCCGATGCGGCGATACGCTCGGCGGCGCCACCCGACAGAACCGGGTGCGTCGCGTACGCGAACACCTGCTTCGCACCGCGATTCTTCAGGACTTGCGCTGCCTTGCAGAGCGTGCCGGCGGTGTCGACCATGTCGTCCATGATCACGCAGGTGCGGCCTTCGACTTCACCGATGATGTTCATCACTTCGGCGACGTTCGCCTTCGGACGACGCTTGTCGATGATCGCGAGATCGCAGTTGAGCTGCTTCGCGAGTGCCCGGGCGCGGACCACGCCGCCGACGTCCGGCGACACGACGAGCAGATCCGCGTAGTTCTGCTTGCGCAGGTCGCCCAGCAGGATCGGCGTTGCGTAGATGTTGTCGACCGGGATGTCGAAGAAGCCTTGAATCTGGTCGGCGTGCAGATCCATCGTGATGATCCGCTCGACGCCGGCGATTTCCAGCATGTTCGCGATGACCTTCGCCGAGATCGCGACGCGCGCCGAGCGCGGGCGACGGTCCTGGCGGGCATAGCCGAAGTAGGGGATGGCAGCGGTGATCCGGCCGGCGGACGCACGCTTGAGCGCGTCGACCATGATCATCAGTTCCATCAGGTTGTCGTTCGTCGGCGCGCACGTGGATTGCAGGACGAAGACGTCCTTGCCGCGCACGTTTTCCTGGATCTCGACTTGAATCTCGCCGTCGGAGAAACGGCTGACCATTGCTTTGCCGAGGGGGATTCCAAGGATATTGACGACTTCCTGTGCGAGCGCGGGATTCGCGTTGCCAGTAAAGACCATCAGGCCATCAAGGCTGTGGCTGCTCATCGTGCACCTGCTTCAGGCTTGGGCGGGAAATGCGGGAAAATTTTTGGCAGGGGAGGAAGGACTCGAACCCTCGCATGCCGGAATCAAAATCCGGTGCCTTGACCAACTTGGCGACTCCCCTACACTCAACTGATAACTTCACCGGACTTGTAGGCCATCCGGCAAAGCAAAACTTCATGACGCGAAAGCGAAGAGCGGATGCTCGTTCAGGCTCTCGGCAACTGCACCGTTCCAACCGGTGGGCAGCTGGGCTTTCGCCGCTTCTGCCTCGTGCTTGCTTTGAAACGCTGCAAACACGCTTGCTCCGGAGCCGGTCATCCTCGCGGGGGTCACATTATACAACCATTTGACCACCTGCGCAACTTCCGCGTACTTACTTGTCACAACTTGCTGCATATCGTTCCGGCCGAAACTGTCTGGCCATCCCGCATCGCTGTTTTGCTGTGCAAGAAAGTCAGCAATTGTGACTGGCTTCGTATTTCTTGTCAACAACTCATCTGAAAAAATTTCAGCGGTGGGGACATGAACTCGCGGCGTCACAACCAGGAACCAGCGAGTCGGCAATTCTACCTCAGCTAATTCTTCTCCGATACCCTCTGCGAACGCATTTTTTCCAAAAACAAAAAACGGGACGTCGGCGCCGAGTTTTACCGCGAGCGATTGCAGTTCCGTACGCGACAGGTCGAGCTGCCACAGGCGGTTCAGCGCGAGCAGCGTCGTGGCCGCGTCGGAGCTGCCGCCGCCGAGGCCCGCGCCCATCGGCAGGCACTTGTCGATCTCGATGTCGACGCCGGCCGCGGTGCCCGTATGCGCTTTCAGCAGATTGGCCGCGCGCACGACGAGATCGCTTTCCTCTGGCACGCCCGGCACGTCGGTGACGCGGGCGACGCGACCGTCGTCGCGCAGCGTGAAGTGCAGCGTGTCGCCCCAGTTCAGCAACTGGAACACGCTTTGCAGATCGTGATAGCCGTTCGGGCGACGGCCGGTGATGTGCAGGAACAGGTTGAGTTTCGCGGGCGCAAGGCAATTGCGCAGCGAGCGGGTCGAATCGGTCATGCGTATGTCGGGGCTAGGTTCACGTGCTTATTGGTCGAGCACGAGCTTGATGTCGAGCGGCGGCGTCGCGCGCACGAGGTTCACGCGTTTGACGCCGGTGGCCGGTGCGTCCGCGTAGGCGAGGTAATCGATCGTCCAGCCGTCCTGGCGAATCTGCTTCACGTGCGTCGTGTCGGCCGGGTCGCGCACCGTCTGCGCGGGCGTCGCGGGCGCGGGAGTCGGCAGCAGCCAGTAGCGCAGGCCGGCCAGCGGCAGCGAGAAGCCGAGCGTGTTCTGCATCAGCTCGCCAACGTCGGTCGCGTATTGCGGCTGGCGGTTCGGCAGTTCTAGCGTTGCGGTCTGCGGCGTCGATTTCACGATTGCGAGCGTCTGGCCGAGCGGGCTGCGCAGCTCGAGCGACACGTCGTCGCCGTGCTCGAGCCAGTCGAAGTTGCCGTACACGTTTTGCTGCCTGCCGAGGCGGTCGTTGTACTGCACCGCGAAGCGGCCATGGTATGCATGCGTCGCGGCCGTCTGCAATGGGGCGCCGGCCGGCGCGTTCGCCGACGGCGGCGTGCTCGCGCAGCCGGCGAGCGCGAGCGCCGCGCCGGCCGTGGCCAGCGTGCGCAGCGCGCGGGAAGACAGGGAAAGCATCGGGAACATCCGCATCAGAGGCCGTTGATCTGCAGGCGCTTCAGCGTCTGCACGAGCGTGTCGTTGTCGGGCTCGAGCTTCTGCGCGGCGCGCCATGCGATGCGCGCGTCGTCCTGCGCGCCGCTTTTCCACAGCACTTCGCCGAGGTGCGCGCCGATCTCGGCGTTCGGCTGCAACTCGAACGCGCGCTGCAGCACCTTGGCCGCGCCGGTCGTGTCGCCCATCCGGTACTTCACCCAGCCGAGGCTGTCCATGATGTACGCATCGTTCGGCGCGAGCGACAGGGCCTTGTCGATCAGCTTGCTGGCCTCCGGCAGGCGCTGATTGCGATCGGCCAGCGAATAGCCGAGCGCGTTGTACGCCTGCGGGTTGTCGGGCTGCGTGCGGATCAGCTCGCGCAGCTGCTTTTCCATCGTCGCGTAGTGGCCCGTCTTTTCGGCCGCCATCGCGTAGTCGTAGCGCAGGTCGGGATCGTCCGGGAAGTCCTGGACCGCCTGGCCGAGCCGTGCCTCGGCTTCCGGATAGCGCTTCGCTGTGAACAGGATCGACGCGTCGGTGCGCGCGACCACGGCCGCATCGCGCGGATCGCTGATCGGCAGATCGTCGAGCACCTTGCGGGCCGCGTCGGTCTTGCCTTGTTTCTGCAGCAGCTGCGCGCGCGTGATCTGCGCCGGCAGATAGTGCTGGCTCGTCTGGTCGACCTTGTCGAGCCATTGCGACGCCTGCGCGTCGTTGCCCTGCTCGATCGAGATCTGCGCGAGGTAGATGTAGCCCTGGCCGACGTCGAGGTTCGACTGCTTGTCGCCGAGCTGCACGTACTGTTTCAGGTACGCGCTCGCGTCGTCGAGCTTCTTCTGCTGGATCCTGATCAGCGCGAGCGCCATCAGCGGCGTCGGGTCCTTCGAGTCGAGCTTGCGCATCGTCTCGAACTGCTTCTGCGCGTCGTCGAGGCGGTCGTCGGCGAGATAGAGCTGCGACAGCGCGAGCCGCCCATCGCGCGACTTCGGATTCTGCTGAACATATTTCTCGAACGACGCGATGCCGGCCGCGCGCTCCGCGGGGCCCATCTGCGACAGCATCAGCGCCGCCGGCAGGTAGTCAGGGCGGATCTGCAGCGCCTGCTTCAGCGAGCGCGCCGCGCCTTCCTTGTCGTCGACCGCCAGTTGCTGCCGCGCGATCGCGAGCTGCGCCTCGGGGCGGTTCATGTCGTTCTTCAGCATGTCCTTCAGCACCGCGAGGCCGCCGACGCGGTCGGAGCCGCGTACCAGCAGCGCCTGCAGCGCGAGGATCGCGGGGCCGCGCGTTTCGCCGGTCGCGCGGGCCAGCTCGCGCGCGAGCATCGGCTGCGCGTCGGCCGGCTTGCCGGCGAGCACCAGCAGCGCGGCGTCGACTTGCGATGCGCGATTCGAATCGGGCGCGTACTGGCGCCACAGATTGGCCGCGGACAGTGCATCGGCCGGGCTTTGCGCGCCCAGTGCGATCTCGGTCGCACGCTGCGCCATGCGCGGATCGCGCGTGTCGCGGGCGAGGGCGAGATAGGTCTGGTAGGCCGGCGCCGGCTGGTTGCGCTGGAGCGCGACTTCGGCGGCCAGCACCTGGTAGACGATCTGGCTCGTCAGCGGGACGCCGGGGAGATTCTTCTGCTCGTCCGCCATCACATGCTCGAACGCGCCCTGCGGCTGCGCGTCGTCCGATGCCGGATCCTGCGCGTGAGCCGGGAAGGCGGTGAGGGTCCAGGCGGCGAACAGCGCGGCGCCGAGCGCACGGCGGACCGGGAAGACGCGCGCGCCGTGCTCGGCGGCGGGGCGCTTCAGAAGCAGCTTCGAGGGCAGAGTCATGGAAATCCGTTCGATGTTTCAACCGATTGTAACGCGCTCGCTACAATACACGCACGATCGTGAATGCCGTTTCAGACCCGCAAAACATGCCAGAGTTGCCAGAAGTCGAAGTCACGCGCCGGGGCATCGAGCCCTTTGTCGCGGGCCGCCGCGTCGAGCGTGTCGACGTCCGTACCGCGATGCTGCGCTGGCCCGTGCCGGCGGGGCTCGCGGAGCAATTGCGCGCGCGCGAGGTGCTCGCCGTCGAGCGTCGCGGCAAGTACCTGCTGTTCGAGGTCGACGCGGGCTGGTTCATCGTGCATCTCGGCATGACGGGCACGCTGCGCGTGCTGCCCGCGGCCGGCGTGCCGGTCGCCGCTAAACACGACCACATCGACTGGATCTTCGACGAGTTCGTGCTGCGCTTTCGCGATCCGCGCCGCTTCGGCGCCGTGCTGTGGCACGCGCGCGAAGCGGGCGACGTGCATGCGCATCCGCTGCTCGCGAGCCTCGGCGTCGAGCCGTTCTCGCCGGCGTTCACCGGCGCGCTGCTGCACGCGCGCACGCGCGGGCGCACGGTGTCGGTCAAGCAGGCGCTGCTCGCGGGCGACATGGTCGTCGGCGTCGGCAACATCTATGCGTCGGAGAGCCTGTTTCGCGCCGGCATCCGGCCGACGACCGCCGCCGGCAAGGTATCGCTGCCGCGCTACGAGCGACTGGCCGACGCGGTGCGCGCGACGCTCGCCGACGCGATCGAGCGCGGCGGCAGCACGTTGCGCGACTTTGTCGGCAGCAACGGCGAAAGCGGCTATTTCCAGCTCGACTGCTTCGTCTACGACCGTGCGGGGCTGCCTTGCCGCGTATGCGGCACGCCGATCCGCCAGATCGTGCAGGGCCAGCGCTCGACCTATTTCTGCCCGACCTGCCAGCGTTGAGCCCCGTTGAAACCTTTTTCCGAAGATTCGAACACTTGAAGCCGCCCCGCATTGCTCCCGCTCCGTTCCCCGTCACGCCGCTGCACCGCACGTTCGCCACGCGCCTGATCGCATGGCAGCGCACGCACGGCCGCCACGACCTGCCGTGGCAGAACACCCGCGATCCGTACCGGATCTGGCTGTCGGAAATCATGCTTCAGCAGACGCAGGTATCGACGGTCATCCCGTACTACCTGCGCTTTCTCGAACGCTTTCCCGACGTCGCCGCGCTCGCGGCCGCCCCGGCCGACGACGTGATGGCGCTGTGGGCCGGCCTCGGCTACTACTCGCGCGCGCGCAACCTGCACCGCTGCGCGCAGGTCGTCGTCGCCGAGCATGGCGGAGTATTCCCGTCGACGCCCGACGCGCTCGCCGAACTGCCGGGCATCGGCCGCTCGACGGCCGCGGCGATCGCATCGTTCGCGTACGGTGCGCGCGCGACGATCCTCGACGGCAACGTGAAGCGCGTGCTCGCGCGGGTGTTCGGCGTCGAAGGCTTTCCGGGCGAGAAGCGTGTCGAGAACGACATGTGGGCGTTGGCCGAATCGCTGCTGCCCGATGCCGCGAACGAGGCCGACGTGAGCGCCTATACGCAGGGGCTGATGGATCTCGGCGCGACGCTGTGCGTGCGCGGCAAGCCGGATTGCGCGCGCTGTCCGTTCGTGGGCGACTGCGTCGCGCAATCGACGGGCCGCCAGCGCGAACTGCCGGCCGCGCGGCCGAAGAAGGCCGTGCCGACGCGCAAGACCTGGATGCTCGTGCTGCGCGACGGCGACGCCGTGCTGCTCGAGCGGCGTCCGCCAGCCGGTATCTGGGGCGGCCTGTGGTGCCTGCCGCAGGCGGACGGCGATGCCGCGCTCGCGGCACTCGCACGCGGCTTCGGCGGCGGCGGCCCGGTGCCGCTCGCACCGTTTACGCACACGTTCACGCATTTCAGGCTCGAGATCGAGCCGCGGCTGAGCGACATGACGAACGGCGGGCTGCCGGCCGCGCACGCGCAGGATGCCGAGACGGCGTGGGTGCCGCTGAGCGGGCTCGCTGCTTACGGCGTGCCGGCGCCGGTGCGCAAGCTGCTCGATGCGCTGAGCGGGCCGCTGCTGTAACGAAAGAGAGAAAGGGAGGCGCCCGGTCGCCGCGGAGCATCCATCCGTTCGGCGACGTGCGGCGTCGGCACCGCTGCGATGTGACAGGCAGCCGATACCTACAGCCATCCGTGCCGGTCGAGCACGTGGTGCACGGCATCGATCCGCGCGCCGACGTCCGGAAACTCCATCAGCTTCTGCCGCGCGCGCAGGTCGAGCGGCAGCAGTTCCGCGAGGCGGTTCGACACCCAGCTCGGATCGTCGAGGCGGAACGGTTCGGCGAACGGCAGCTTGCCCGGTTCGGATTTCTTCAGCGCTTCGATGATGCGCTCGAGCACCTCGGCGCACGAGCCGAATTGCGCGAGCGCCTGCTCGCCTTCGAGCGGGATGTCGTCGGGCAGCGGCTCGGCGATCCCGACCAGCAGCCCGTTGCCTTCGATGCGATACGACAGCAGCTCGAAACGCTGCGTGCCGATCGCCTCCAGGTACAGCATCCCGAATTCGCCGGTATCGCACTCGGTGATGCGCGCCATGCAGCCGATGGTCTCGGGCACCGACACGGCGCCGTCCTGCGCGACTTCGGGGCCGCTCTTGAGCAGGCACACGCCGAACGGTGCGTCGTCGCGCAGGCATGCGCGGGACATGTCGAGATAGCGCGCCTCGAACACCTTGAGCGGCAGCCAGCCACCGGGAAACAGCACCGTGTGCAGCGGAAACAGCGGCAGGTCGATCAGGGTGGTCGATAGGGTGGACATGGCGCGCCGGGGAGAGGGCGGTGTCGCTAAGGTCGGTCGACCTCGGTGACGAGCCGCGACGACGCGTCGACATCCACTGGCGCGTCACGATGCCGCACGATCACGTTCGCATCGTGCGCAAGGCGCGCGGCGAGCGTTTCCGCGATGAACACCGAGCGATGCTGACCGCCCGTGCAGCCGATGGCGACGGTCAGGTAGCTGCGGTTGTCTTCGCGAAAGTGCGGCAGCCATTTCATCAGGAACGCATGGATGTCGTCGATCATCTGGTGGACGATCGGCAGTGCGTCGAGAAAGGCGATGACCGGCTGGTCCAGCCCGGTGAGCGGGCGCAGCTCGTGGTCGTAGTACGGATTCGGCAGCGCGCGCACGTCGAACATCAGGTCGGCATCGAGCGGCACGCCGCGCTTGAAGCCGAATGACTCGAACATCACCATCAGGTCGTTGTTCTTCTGCTCGATGAAGCGCTTGACCCACGTGCGCAGCACGTTCGCGCGCAGGGTGCTCGTATCGATCTGATGACCGAATTCGGCGAGCGGCGCGACCAGGTCGCGCTCGCGCTCGATCGCTTCCTCGAGCGACGACAGCAGCCCGATGTTCGCGTCGTGCGACGGCGAACCGGACAGCGGGTGGCGTCGGCGTGTTTCGGAGAAACGCTGGATCAGCGCCTGCGTGCTCGCGTTGAGGAACAGCACGCGGACATCGTGCTCGAGCGACAGCGAGCGGATCAGGCCGGGCAATTCGTCGAGCGACGCGCTGGAACGCGCATCGATTGCGACCGCGAGCCGATGCTGGCCGCCATCGGCCAGGTAGCGGGCGAGTTCTGGGAGCACGTGCGGCGGCAGGTTGTCGACGCAGTAGTAGCCTGCGTCTTCAAGCGCATTCAGCGCAACGGACTTGCCTGAGCCGGAGATGCCGGTGATGAGGACGATACGCATGGGAAGCTGAGAATCCTGACGTTTCATCATAGCACCGGCTCGACGCGTCGGCGCTGCGAGGCCGGCGCGGGGTGGTTACACGAGCTTGCCGGGGAACTGACTGTCGGGATCCTGCATCGCGAGTCGTTGCCGATCCATGAAATCGCGCAACGTGTCGATGCCGCGCAGCTGCAGGATCGTGTTCCGCACGGCCGCCTCGACCAGCACCGCGAGGTTGCGGCCGGCCGCAACCTGGATCGTGACCTTGCTGATCGGCAAGCCGAGCACGTCGACCGTCTGGCTTTCCAGCGGCAGCCGCTGGAATTCGCCGTCCGGGCGGCGCACGAGCTGGACGATCAGCTTCAGCTTCATTTTCCGGCGCACGGCGGTTTCACCGAAGATCGTCTTGATGTCGAGCAGGCCGAGGCCGCGCACTTCGAGCAGGTTCTGCAGCAGCGGCGGGCAGCGGCCTTCGACGAAATCGGGGCCAAGTCGGACGAAGTCGACGGCATCGTCGGCGACGAGGCCGTGGCCGCGGCTGATGAGTTCGAGGCCGAGTTCGCTCTTGCCGAGCCCGGAGTCGCCGGTGAGCAGCACGCCCATCCCGAGGATGTCGAGGAACACGCCGTGCAGCGTCGCGCGCGGTGCGAGGATGCGCGACATGTAGAGCCGCAGGCTGTCGATCACCGCGGCGGCCGACATCGGCGTCGTGAACAACGGCGTGGACGAGCGCGTACAGCGCAGCACGAGTTCGGGCGGCGCGGCGGCGCCGCCGGCGACGACGAGAAACGGCGGTTCGAGCGCGATCAGCTCGGCCATGTGGCGCGAGCGGTCTTCGTCGGTCTGCCGCTGGTAGTAGTCGATTTCGGCTTCGCCGAGCACCTGGATCCGGTTCGGGTGGATCAGGTTCAGGTGGCCGACGAGGTCGGCGCTCGACGTCGCGTTGGCGACGGTGTCGGCCGAAAAACCGCGCTCCCAGCCTTCATGCCCCGTCAGCCAGCTCAGTTTCAGCGTGGCCGCGTTGTCGTCGAAGATGCTCTGGGCGTTGATGCTGGACGTATCCATGACTTTCGTCACTCCAATGAGCCGGTGCATGTGCGCGGCGACGGGCGTCGCCATGCCGGACCGGCGCCGGGCGGCCCTGGACGGCGGCGCGTGCCGCCTCGTTCGGGAAAATATTCCGCCCGGATCAACTCAAGGTTGCCACTGAGTGAGCACGCGATGCAACTCGGCGAGATCTGTTTCGTTGTGCAGACGCTCGCGTGCGTCGCGATCGGATAGCAGTTGCGCGATTTCCGACAGGATCTCGAGGTGCTGTTGAGTAGCTTGCTCGGGGACGAGCAGGAAAATCAGGAGACCGACCGGCTGGCCGTCGGGCGCTTCGAACGGGATCGCATCGGCGAGCCGCACGAACGCGGCGAGCGGGTGCTTGAGCCCCTTGATGCGCCCGTGCGGAATCGCGACGCCCTCGCCGAGCCCGGTCGAGCCGAGGCGCTCGCGCGCGAACAGGTTGTCCGTGACGGTGCTGCGGGCGACGCCGTTCTGATTCTCGAACATCAGCCCGGCTTGTTCGAAGACGCGTTTCTTGCTGGTGACGGAGAGGTCGATGACGACGTTCTCTATGGGCAGGATTTTGGCTAGGCGATTCATGTTGGCAGGCGATTGGGCGGCCTGGGGTCTCCTTGCGGCGGCAGACTGATTTTCCATGTTCGGCGATATCAAGGCGTTTGGCATCGGCAACCTGCAAGGCAGCTACCGCACCCAACGCCCCCCGGCGATAACCGGGACATTATAGAGCACAGGCGCGTGCGTGGCGCGGCATGGACGGACCGGTCGCACCACTGCCGCTCGGACTCAAAAAAAACGCCCGGCGAACCGGGCGGCGTGGGTGTTGCGGTGAACGTTATTGCGGCGGCAGTTCGATCTGGTCGATCGACGGCTGCAGCTTGATCGGGTCGTGCGCATGGGTCTGCAGACGCTCCATGTGCTTGACGACCTGGCGATCCAGCTTGTCGATCAGCAGATCGATCGCAGCGTAGAGGTTGCCGTTTGCGCTTTCGACGAAGATGTCCTTGCCCTTCAGGTGCAGATTGATTTCCGCGCGCTGCTGCTTGTCCTTTTCCTTGTGGTTGTCGACCGAGAGGATCACAGTGCCATCGATCACCTGATCGCTATGGCGTAGCACCCTGTCCAGCTTGGTGATCACGTATTCGCGAATTGCAGGCGTGACTTCGAGATGATGTCCACTGATCTTCAGGTTCATAGTGCTTCTCCAAGCGAGTGACCACCCGGCCGCATCGAGGCGGCGCTCCGGTCGACTTGCCCTTGCCGCACGTGGCGGCAAATTCGCGGACAGGTCGCCCGGCTGTCCCCCGTGTGCGCGGTGGCCGGAAGACGCCTGCCGCCGGGCAGGCAGCAGGCTAAAGAGACTTGCGCAGATTCACTGCCGGGATTTTGAGGGCTTCGCGATACTTGGCAACCGTGCGGCGCGCAACCACGAAACCCTGTTCTGCCAGCAGCTCGGCAATGCGGCTGTCCGAAAGTGGCGATTTTGGGTCTTCAGCTCCTATCAGTTGCTTGATCAGGGCTCGGATGGCGGTCGACGATGCGGCGCCTCCGGTGTCGGTCGAAACGTGTGACCCGAAGAAGTACTTGAATTCCAGTGTACCGAACGGGGTCAGCATGTACTTGCCTGTTGTCACACGGCTGACAGTCGACTCGTGTAGGCCCAGCGTATCAGCTATTTCCCGCAAAACCAAGGGGCGCATGGCGATTTCACCATGCGCGAAGAAATTCTTTTGACGTTCGACAATGGCCTGCGCGACACGCAGGATCGTGTCGAATCGCTGCTGGATGTTCTTGATCAGCCAGCGTGCTTCCTGGAGCTGCTGCTTGAGCGACCCGGCCGACGGATCGCCGCGGCTGTTGCGCAGGATGTTCGCGTACAGGTTGTTGATCCGCAGGCGCGGCATCACTTCAGGATTGAGTTCCGCGAGCCAGCCCTGGCCGGCCTTCTTCACGATGATGTCGGGCACGACGTAGTCGGCCTCGGCCTTGCCGTACGCGGCGCCTGGGAACGGCTCCAGCGAGCGGATCAGCGCGTGCGCGTCGCGCAGCGCGTCGTCGCTCGCCTTCAGGTGCTTGCGCAGCCGCGTGAAGTCGCGCGCCGCGAGCAGCTCGAGGTGCTGCGACACGATCTCCAGTGCGAGCGTGCGGGTGGGGGACGGATCGAGGCGCAGCAACTGCAGCTTCAGGCATTCGGAGGCCGAGCGGGCCCCGACCCCGGCCGGGTCGAAGCTGTGCAGCAGCGCGAGCGCAGCATTCAGTTCGTCGCAGTCGACTTCCAGTTCCGGCGGCAGGTCGGAGAGCACTTCGTCGAGCGACGCGGTCAGGTAGCCGTCGTCGTCGAGCGATTCGATCAGGAACATCACGAGTGCGCGATCGCGCGGGCTGGCCTGCGTCATGCGCAACTGCGCGGACAGGTGGTCGCGCAGCGACGTCGCGGCTTCCTGCACCTGCAGCGGCGGGAGGTCGTCATCGTCCGACGCGCCGCTCGAGCGGCCGTACTCGTCCAGATTCCACTGCGGGCCGTCGCCGGCGTCGCCCGACCCGTAGCCGTCGTATTCGTCGGCGCCGGCCGGCTCGTCGCGCTCGGTGCGCTCGCTCGACGGGCTGCTGCCGTTCGCGGGGCCCGGCTCGATGTTCTGTCCGGAAGGCCCCTGTGCGATCAGCGATCCGTCCGACGCGACACGCAGCGGACTCGTGATCCATTCGTCTTCGTTTTCGAGCAACGGATTTTGCGCGACGGCCATCGCGACTTCCTGCTGCAGTTCGAGCGTCGACAGTTGCAGGAGCCGGATCGACTGCTGCAGTTGCGGGGTCAGCGCCAGGTGTTGCGACAGGCGGAGTTGAAGGCTGGCTTTCATGGCAGAGAGGGAGTCATACCGGCAGTTTGCCACGACCGACCCGCATTGAGCCATCGGCGATTACGCGCGGCGCGGCGCCCGGCCGCGGAGAGGGCCGCCGCGCGGGGCGCACGGGCGCCGCCCCGCGCGGCGATGCCGGGCGGGGTGCTGCCAGCCACAAAAAGGGGAGGTTACATGCGGAAGTGTTCGCCGAGGTACACGCGGCGCACGCTTTCGTTTTCGATGATTTCGCTGGGCGCGCCGGCGGCGAGCACCGAACCGTCGCTGATGATGTACGCGTGGTCGCAGATGCCGAGCGTTTCGCGGACGTTGTGATCGGTGATCAACACGCCGATGTTGCGCTGCTTCAGGAACTTGACGATCTTCTGGATCTCGAGCACCGCGATCGGATCGACGCCGGCGAACGGTTCGTCGAGCAGGATGAAGTTCGGGCTGGTCGCAAGCGCACGCGCGATCTCGACGCGACGGCGTTCGCCGCCCGACAGCGACAGCGCGGGGTTCTCGCGCAGGTGGCCGATCTGCAGTTCGTCGAGCAGCTCCTCGGTGCGCGCCGCGATCGCGTCCTTCGACAGGCGCTTGCCGTCGTCGCCATGCTGCAGCTCGAGCACCGCGCGGATGTTTTCCTCGACGGTCAGCTTGCGGAACACCGACGCTTCCTGCGGCAGGTACGACAGGCCGAGCGATGCACGCTTGTGGATCGGCAGCAGGCTGATCGAGCTGCCGTTCAGCGAGATCTCGCCCGCGTCGAGCGGCACGAGGCCGACGATCATGTAGAACGACGTCGTCTTGCCGGCGCCGTTCGGGCCGAGCAGGCCGACGACTTCGCCGCTCTTCACGTCGAGCGACACGTCCTTGACGACCGTGCGCGAGCCGTAGCGTTTCTTCAGGTTGCGCACGACGAGCGAACTCGTCGCGCCGGCCGGCTGGCGATTCGGTAGCGCGTTCATTGTCCCGGCGCTCCCTGGATCGTGGTCGACGGCGACAGCTTCGCCGGCGCGCCGTTCAGCTGCCCGGGGCCGCCGCTCTTCGGCGACAGCATCGCGCGCACGCGGCCGTTCGGATTGCCCGGCGCCGCGACGTCCTTGCCGCCCTTCGCGGTGTAGAAGTCGCGCTGGCCGTCGTACGTGATCACGCTGCCGTGCACGGTGTCGGCGATCGTCGACGTGCCCTGCAGGCGGCGCACGGTCGCGGCGGTCGTCAGGGTCGTCAGATCCTGCTTGCCGTCGTAGTCGATGCGCTCGGCGTCGCCGTCGATGTACTCGTCGAGACCTTCGCGTTTCTGGCGGAACGTCGCGTGCTTCTTGCCGCTGCCGAACGACGTCGCGTACTGATAGCCTTCCGGATCCTGGCGCACTTCGACGCGATCGCCCTTGATGATGATCGTGCCCTTCGTGATCACGACGTTGCCGGTCGCGACCGTCACCTGCTTCAGGTCGTCGTAGGTGAGGTTGTCCGCCTCGACGTTGATCGGCTTGTTCTGGTCAGCCTTCTCGGCATGGGCGAGCGGCGCCAGCCCGATGAGCGGGAGCGCCACGAGCGTCGCGGCGAGCGCGGCGCGGACGGCGCGCGCAGCGCCGCCGGAATTCTGTCGAGGGAACGGTTCGTTCATGCAGTCACGTGAGGGATGCGTCACCTGGATTGACCTTTCGAGCCGCCGGACGTGTCCGCCGCGGCGATCGTGCCGCGCACGTTGCCGTAAAGCTCGATGACCCGGGTGACGTTGTTGTACTTCATGCCGTCGGTCGCGTTGACGAGCGACAGGCCGCGCTGAAGTTTAACCGGCTTTTCGGTCTGGATCACATCGTCATTGACCAAGATCCGGAAATGCTGGGAATCGGCCTGCATCTGCGGATCGCCGCCGCCGGCCACGCGCAGGATGCGCGCGTCGTCGTACAAGTCGACGATCGACACGTCGCCGTTGACGGTGCCGCGCTTCGCGGTGGTCGTGACGACCGGCTTGCCGGGCTGGAACGCGCGCATGGCCGGAGCGGTCAGGTCGCTGTTGTCGGTGTCTTCATAGTGGATCAGCTTCGCGGCCGTCAGCCGGTACTGGGTCGTGCCCGACTGGTCGAGCTCGGTGACCGAGAAGTTGTCCGCGAAATAGTCGGGCGTATGGCGCTTCGGCCGCGCGGTGCCCTCGCCGGGCGGCGGCAGCGTCGCTTGCAGCAGCCACCACGTGATGCCCGCGAGCGCGGCGACCGCGATCAGCGGCAGCAACTGGGTCCAACGGAAATGCGTGTTCATCCGTCAGGCTCCGCAGGCAGCCGCGAGCAGCGCGTCGTAGCGGCGCTGCGCGCGCAGGATCGCGTCGCAGACTTCACGCACCGCGCCGTGGCCGCCGCGGGCCTCGGCCACCCAGTGCGCGCGGGCGATCACCTCGGGGTGCGCGTTGGCCGGCGCGGCCGCGAAGCCGCAGCGCAGCAGCACCGGCAGGTCGGGCCAGTCGTCGCCCATGTAGCCGCATGCGTCGGCGCCGATGTCGAGCGACGCGGTCAGCTCGGCGAACACGGCGAGCTTGTTCTCGACACCCTGGAACAGGTGCGCGATCTTCATTTCCTTCGCGCGCGCCGCGACGATCTCGGAGTTGCGGCCGGTGATGATCGCGGTCGCGATGCCGGCCTCGCCGAGCAGCTTCACGCCGTGGCCGTCGAGCGAATTGAACGACTTCATCGCGTCGCCGGCCGCGGTAAACAGCAGGCCGCCGTCGGTCAGCACGCCGTCGACGTCGAAAATCATCAGCTTCACGCGGCTCGCGCGTTCGGCCGCAGTCAGCGCTGCGCTCATCAGATCACCTTCTTCGAAAACAGGTCGTGCATGTTCAGCGCGCCGATCAGCGCGCCGTCGGCATCGACCACCAGCATCTGGTTGATCCGGTGGCGCTCCATCAGTTCCACGGCCTCGACCGCGAGATGTTCGGGGCCGATCGTACGCGGTTCGCGCGTCATCACGTCGACGATCGGCAGCGTGCGGAAGTCGCCTTCGCGCGCGAGCACGCGGCGCAGGTCGCCGTCGGTGAAAATGCCGGCCACGCGGCCGTCGGCGCCGACCACGGCCGTCATGCCCAGCCGTTTCGCGGTGATCTGGAACAGCGCGTCCGACAGCGTGGCGTCGAGCCCGACGCGCGGCACGTCGTCGCCCGAGCGCATCACGTCGCGCACATGGGTGAGCAGGCGCCGGCCGAGCGCACCGCCCGGATGCGAGCGCGCGAAATCCTCGGAGCCGAAGCCGCGCGCGTCGAGCACCGCGACGGCGAGCGCGTCGCCGAGCGCGAGCGCGGCGGTCGTGCTCGCGGTGGGGGCGAGGTTCAGCGGGCACGCTTCCTTCGACACCGCGGCGTTCAGGTTCACGTCGGCGAGCGTGCCGAGGCTCGATTCCGCGCGGCCCGTGATCGCGATCAGCTTCGCGCCGATCCGCTTGACGAGCGGCAGGATCGCGACGAGCTCTTCCGACTCGCCGGAATAGGAGATGCCGATGAAGACGTCGTCCGACGTGACCATGCCGAGATCGCCGTGGCTGGCCTCGGCCGGGTGGACGAAGAAGGCCGGCGTGCCGGTGCTTGCCAGCGTGGCCGCGATCTTGCGGGCGATATGCCCCGATTTGCCGATGCCGGATACCACGACGCGGCCGCGGCAGCCGAGCAGCAGCGCGACGGCCTGCACGAAGTCGCCGTCGAGCTGGTCGCGCAGCGCGCGCACGGCGTCCGCCTCGATGTCGAGCACGTCGCGGGCGAGCGCGAGCGCCCGGTCATCATTGATTTTCGCTATCATGCGCGGAGTATAGCAAAGGCGTTTGTTCGCCGCGCCGCGCCTTCGGACTCGTCCGAGGTCGTTTGCCCCCCGCCACCACCCGCGCCCGCATTGCCGTGGCCCCGACGAACGAGGACGCTTTGCCCGTGATTTCCCCGCTCGAAATGACCCTGCTGCTGCTGCTGGCCTCGGTGGTGGGCGTCGTCGTCTTTCGTTCGTTGAACCTGCCGCCGATGCTCGGCTACCTGACCGTCGGCATCCTGGTTGGCCCGCACTCATTCGGCATCGCCGCGGACCTCGAACGGGCCGAGCACCTCGCGGAATTCGGCGTGGTCTTCCTGATGTTCTCGATCGGCCTCGAATTCTCGCTCGCGAAGCTGAGGGCGATGCAGCGGCTCGTGTTCGGGCTCGGGCTGCTGCAGGTGGTCGTGACGCTCGTGCTCGCGGTCGCGCTCGGCGCGCTGTTCGAGCGCTGGGTGCACATCACGTGGCAGGGCAGCGTCGCGCTCGGCGGCGCGCTCGCGATGTCGTCGACGGCGATCGTGTCGAAGATGCTCGCCGAGCGGCTCGAGATCGAGACCGAGCACGGCCGCAACATCTTCGGCGTGCTGCTGTTCCAGGATCTCGCGGTGGTGCCGCTGCTGATCGTGATCGCCGCGTTCGGCGCGGAGTCGTCGAAGGATCTCGCGATCACGCTCGGCTTCGCGGCGGTCAAGATCGTGATCGCGCTCGCGCTGCTGCTCGTCATCGGCCAGCGCTTCATGACGCGCTGGCTCAACGTGGTCGCGCGGCGCCGCTCGCAGGAACTGTTCGTGCTGAACCTGCTGCTCATCACGCTCGGCGCCGCGTTCATCACCGACCGCTTCGGCCTGTCGCTCGCGCTCGGCGCGTTCATCGCGGGAATGCTGATCTCCGAGACGCCGTTCCGTCACCAGGTGGAAGAGGACATCAAGCCGTTTCGCGACGTGCTGCTCGGGCTGTTCTTCGTGACGACCGGGATGCTGCTCGATGCGCGCGTGATCTGGGAGCACCCGTTGCTCGTGCTGGGCTTCTTCGTCGGGCAGATCCTGTTCAAGGGGACGATGATCGCGGGGCTCGCGCGCCTGTTCGGCGCGACGCCGGGCGTCGCGATGCGCACCGGCATCGGGCTCGCGCAGGCCGGCGAATTCGGCTTCGTGCTGCTGAACCTGATCCTCGACCGGCATCTCGTCGATTCGACGCTGCTGCAGGCGATCCTCGCGTCGATGCTGCTGTCGATGCTCGCCGCGCCGTTCCTGATCCAGAACGCCGACCGGATCGTGATGCGGCTGTCGTCGACGGAATGGATGCAGCAGTCGCTGCAGATGACGCGGATCGCGACGCAAAGCCTCAAGCAACGCGGCCACGTGATCATCTGCGGCTACGGCCGCGCGGGCCAGAACCTGGCGCGCATGCTCGAGCAGGAAGGCATTTCGTACGTCGCGCTGGACCTCGATCCCGATCGCGTGAGCGCGGCCGCGACGGCCGGCGAATCGGTCGTGTTCGGTGACGCCGCGCGTCGCGAGTCGCTGCTCGCGGCCGGTATCCATCGCGCGGCGGCCGTCGCGATCACGTATGCGAACACGCCGTCCGCGCTGCGCGTGCTGCACCACGTGCACGAGCTGGAGCCCACGCTGCCGGCGATCGTGCGCACGGTCGACGACGCCGATCTCGAGAAGCTGCTCGCGGCCGGCGCGACCGAGGTGATTCCGGAAATCGTCGAGGGCAGCCTGATGCTCGCGTCGCACACGCTGGTGCTGGTCGGCGTGCCGATGCGCAAGGTCGTGCGGCGCGTCGAGGAGATGCGCGACGAGCGCTACCGGCTGCTGCGCGGCTATTTCCACGGCGCGGACGACGCGGACGACGACGATCACGAGCAGGTGCGGCTACAATCGGTGCCGGTCGACGCGCGCGCGGACGCGGTCGGGCGCTCGCTGGAGGAGCTCGGGCTGTATGCGCTCGGGCTGGAAGTCACGGCAATCCGCCGGCACGGGATCCGCGGTGTCGAACCTGACCCGCTGACCAAGCTGCGCGCGAGCGACATCGTCGTGCTGCGCGGGCTGCCCGAAGCGCTCGCGCTCGCGGAAGAGCGGCTGTCGCGCCATCGGCGCGAGCCGCCGGCCGCGGTCGCCTGAGTCGCGCTTCGTTGACCTGACCCGTATTGATTCGAAACGGTGCCCGATCTTCGCGCACCGTTTTTTTCGGAGAGTTTCATGCCGCATTCGTCGCCGGGCGCACCGCTCGATCCGGTCGCCTTCATCCATAGCCAGATCCGCACCGTGCCCGACTGGCCGCAGCCGGGCGTGCAGTTCCGCGACATCACGACGCTGCTGCAGAGCCCGAAGGCGCTGCGCATCCTCGTCGACCTGTTCGTCGAACGCTATGTCGATGCGAAGCTCGACTACGTCGCGGGTCTCGACGCGCGCGGCTTCATCATCGCGCCGATCGTCGCGTACGAGCTGAGCGTCGGCTTCGTGCCGATCCGCAAGGTCGGCAAGCTGCCGTACAAGACGCGCTCGGAATCCTACGACCTCGAATACGGCAGCGCGACGGTCGAGATCCACGAGGACGCGTGCCGCCCCGGCGACCGCGTGATCATCATGGACGACCTGATCGCGACCGGCGGCACGATGATGGCGGGGCGCAACCTGCTGCAGCGGCTTGGCGCGGTCGTCGTCGAGGGCGCGGCGATCATCGACCTGCCCGATCTCGGCGGCTCGACGCTGCTGCACAACGCGGGGCTGCCCGTCTATACCGTCACCGAATTCGCCGGCCACTGAACGCCGGCCCACGCCGCGAGGTCACGATGCCCAACTTCATGCTGTTTCTCGCCACGTCGATCGCGATCACGTTCGCGCCCGGTCCCGACAACCTGCAGGTGCTCGCACGCGGCATCTCGCAGGGCCGCGCGGCCGGCTTCGTCGCGGCGCTCGGCTTCACGGCCGGGATCCTGTTCCATACGACGCTCGCGGCGCTCGGCGTCGCGGCCGTGCTGCGCTCGTCGCCGGTCGCGTTCCAGATGCTCAAGCTCGCGGGTGCCGCGTACCTCGTGTGGATCGGCATCAAGGCGCTGCGCAGCCAGGGCCTCGCGAATGCGCATGCGCGTGCGCCGCAGCCGCTTCGCGCGATCTTCCGGCAGAGCGTGATCGGCAACCTGATGAACCCGAAGGTCACGCTGTTCTTCGTCGTGTTCCTGCCGCAGTTCGTCGATCCGCACGGCGCGCAGGGCGTAACGCTGCAGATGTTCGAGCTCGGCGCGCTGTTCATGCTGCAGACGGCCGCGATCTTCTCGCTGTTCGGCGTCGGCGCGGGCGCGATCGGCGCATGGCTGAAGCGCCGTCCGAAGGCCGGCGTGTGGCTCGACCGGATCGCCGGCGCGACCTTCATCGCGATCGGCATCCGCGTGGCGCTGAAGGACTGAACCCGATGACGTTTCCGTGCATTGCGGCCGCGCGCCGCTTCGATCCGGCCGCGCACCTGCGTTTCGAGATCGCGGGCGAGCAGGTCGGCTGGGTGCGTCGCCGCGACGTCGCGAAGCTCGAGCGCTGGCCCGACGTGTTCGAGCTGAGCGACGAGCGCGTCGTGCTGTCGGCGCGCTATGACACGGTCGATGCGCGCAGCATGGCGCTCGCGAGCGCGATCGGCGCGCTGGCGGCCGAAGGCGCGATTCCCGGCTGGCGCGACGAGATCTATGCGATCCGCAACCGCTTCGACGATCCGCCGCTCGCGTATATCGAGCGCGCCGCGTCGCGTTTTTTCGGCACGCAGACTTATGCGGTGCACCTGAACGGCATCGTAGAATATGCGGCTGCGCCGGGTTCGCCCGCCGCGCCGCAGATGTGGCTCGGCCGCCGCAGCGCGACCAAGGCCACCGACCCCGGCATGCTCGACAACGTCGTCGCGGGCGGCATCGGCTGGGGCTTGGGCGTTCACGAGACGCTCGCGAAGGAATGCTGGGAAGAGGCCGGCATGCCGGCCGAACTGGCGGCGCGCGCGATCGCGGGCCGGGCGGTGCAGGTGCTGTGCTCGCTGCCGGAAGGCACGCAGTCCGAACTGATCTTCGTGTACGACCTGCCGCTGCCGCGCGACTTTGCGCCGCACAACCAGGACGGCGAAGTGGCCGAGCACCTGCTGGCCGGCGTGCCCGAGGTGATCGGCTGGTTGCGCGAAGGCCGCGCGACGATGGATGCGAGCCTCGCGATACTCGACACGCTGCTGCGCCACCGCTGGCTCGCGGCGGCCGACGCGGCGGGCATCGACGCGCTGTTCGCGCCGGCCGCGTAACGCGCCGAACGGCCTATTTGACGAATACCGAAACGAAGGGAGTAGCGGTCATGTCGACCGATCACAGCTTTATCTTGAAACTGTCGTGCCCTGACCGGCACGGCATCGTTCATGCGGTCTCGGGCTTCCTGTTCGAGCGCAGCAACAACATCCTCGACTCGGCGCAGTTCGGCGACAGCCGCACCGGCGAGTTCTTCATGCGCGTGCACTTCGAGCAGGATGCCGACGGCGCGGATGCCGCGTCGGCGCTCGACATGCTGCGCCAGGAATTCGCACCGCTCGCCGAGCAGTTCGCGATGCGCTGGGAGCTGCACGACGCGGCCGTGAAGCCGCGCGTCGTGATCATGGTGTCGAAGATCGGCCACTGCCTGAACGACCTGCTGTTCCGCTACCGCACCGGCCAGCTGCCGATCGAGATCCCGGCGATCGTGTCGAACCACAAGGAGTTCTACCAGCTCGCGGCGAGCTACAACATCCCGTTTCATCACTTCCCGCTCGTGGGCGGCTCGTCCGATGCGGCGAAGGCCGCGCAGGAGGCGCGCGTGCTGGAAGTGATCGACGAGCACCAGGCCGATCTCGTCGTGCTCGCGCGCTACATGCAGATCCTGTCGCCGAACATGTGCCAGCAGCTCGCCGGCCGCGCGATCAACATCCATCATTCGTTCCTGCCGAGCTTCAAGGGCGCGAAGCCGTATTACCAGGCGTTCGACCGCGGCGTGAAGCTGATCGGCGCGACCGCGCACTACGTGACGACCGACCTCGACGAAGGCCCGATCATCGAGCAGGAAGTCGAGCGCGTCGACCACAGCATGACGCCCGACCAGCTCACCGCGATCGGCCGCGACGTCGAGTGCGTGACGCTCGCGCGTGCGGTGAAGTGGCACGTCGAACACCGGATCGTGCTGAACGGGACGAAGACCGTCGTGTTCCGCTGATCGGCGGTGCGCGTCGGCCATCGGCCGTCCGCCTGCCCGCAAGTAACAACGCCGCGCCCTGGATGGGGCGCGGCGTTTTTGTTTATCGCGTGACGCGCGGCGCGTCAGATCAGCCGCAGCATGTACAGCTCGCGCTTCAGGTACGCATAGAAGATCGGCGCGGCGATCACGCCCGGCAGCCCGAACGCGGCTTCCATGATCAGCATCGCGAGCAGCAGCTCCCACGCGCGCGACTCGATCTGGCCGCCGATGATCTTCGCGTTCAGGAAATATTCGAGCTTGTGGATCACGACGAGGAACGCGAGCGATGCAATCGCGGTGCCCATGCTGACCGACAGCGACACCGCGACGATCAGCGTGTTCGAGATCAGGTTGCCGATCACCGGCAGCAGCCCGACGATGAACGTGACGAGCACGAGCGTTTTGGACAACGGCAGCCGCTGGTGGAAGATCGGCAGCGCGACGAGCAGGTAGATGCCGGTGAAGGCCGCGTTGATCGCCGAGATCTTGATCTGCGCGAACACGATCCGGCGGAACGATTCGGCGAAGCGCGACACGCGCGTGACGAGCGCGGTCGACAGCGGCCGGCGCACCTTGCCGTGCTCGACGCCGATCGCGATCATCGCGCCGATGATCATCCCGAACAGCACATGGCCGAAGCCGCGCGCGACGCTCTTGCCGCCTTGCTGGAGCTGATCCATGTGCGAGTGCATCAGCAGCGCCGCCTTGGCTTTCATCTGTTCGACGTCGACGGGCAGCAGGTTCGCGATCCAGGCCGGCGTGCGGGCGCGCGTCTGCTCGACGATCTGCATCAGCTGGCCGAGCAGGCTCTGCAAGTTCGGTACCGTGTGCTCGAAGTGATCGATGATGCCGATCGTCAGGCCCGTGAGCCCGCCGACGATCGCGATCGACAGCAGCACGACGGAGACCCAGCGCGCGCGCATGCTCGTCGTGTGGCGTTCGATCACCGGGGCGATCGTGTGGATCAGCTGATAGACCAGCAGGCCGGCCAGCAGCCCGCCCAGCAGCTTGAGTTCGATGACGAGCACCATCGCGACGAGGGCGAACAGATAGCTGCCGATCTCGATCGCCGACAGCTTCGGCAGGCTGAAGTCGCTCGTCAGCCGCACGCTGCGCAGGTGTGGCTCGCGGCTCTGCGCGTCGCGCGACTCTTGTTGCTTCTCCATCGTGGATTCCTGTCGTTCGTGTGTCGCGCCGCGCGGTGGGCGGCAGGACGGTGCTCGCCCGGCGTCGCACCGGATTGGTGCGGATAGCGAACCTTACGACCGTAAAGTATAGCCGCCATTATGGTCTGTCACGGGACAGTTTGGCTCGTGGTGTATACGCAGAAGGGAAAACGAGGGGGCCGGCGCCACGGGGCGGGCGCCGGCAGGGGCGCCCGCGCGCGGGAACGGAAGCGCTCAGCCGGCCGCCGCCTTGCGGGGCGAACGCTTGAGCAGCGGCGCGAGGTACTTGCCGGTGAAGCTCGCCTTGGTCTTCGCGATCTCCTCGGGCGTGCCCTGCGCGATGATCTGGCCGCCGCCGGCACCGCCTTCGGGGCCGAGGTCGATCACCCAGTCGGCCGTCTTGATCACGTCGAGATTGTGCTCGATGATCACGACCGTGTTGCCCTGGTCGCGCAACCGGTGAATCACCTCGAGCAGCAGCGCGATGTCGTGGAAGTGCAGGCCGGTGGTCGGCTCGTCAAGGATGTACAGCGTGCGGCCCGTGTCGCGCTTCGACAGCTCCAGCGACAGCTTCACGCGCTGCGCCTCGCCGCCCGACAGCGTCGTGGCCGACTGGCCGAGGCGGATGTAGCCGAGGCCGACGTCGAGCAGCGTCTTCAGCTTGCGGGCGATCACCGGCACCGCGCTGAAGAACTCGTACGCC
The DNA here is from genome assembly GCF_005937855.2 of Burkholderia sp. KBS0801. Taxonomy (NCBI): domain Bacteria; kingdom Pseudomonadati; phylum Pseudomonadota; class Betaproteobacteria; order Burkholderiales; family Burkholderiaceae; genus Burkholderia; species Burkholderia sp. KBS0801. The sequence continues at coordinate 3,074,448 of NZ_CP042177.1, read as the reverse complement.
TGCTCGACCGTCATGTCGAGCACTTCGCTGATGTTCTTGCCCTTGTAATGCACGTCGAGCGTTTCGCGGTTGTAGCGCTTGCCGTGGCATACGTCGCACGGCACGTAGACGTCCGGCAGGAAGTGCATCTCGACCTTCAGCACGCCGTCGCCCTGGCACGACTCGCAGCGGCCGCCCTTCACGTTGAACGAGAAGCGGCCCGGATCGTAGCCGCGCTCCTTCGCGGTCGGCACGCCCGAGAACAGCTCGCGGATCGGCGTGAACAGGCCCGTGTAGGTGGCCGGGTTCGAGCGCGGCGTGCGGCCGATCGGCGACTGGTCGACGTTGATCACCTTGTCGAAGTGCTCGAGGCCCTCGATGGCCTCGTGCGGCGCCGGCTCGGCCGACGAGCCGTACAGGTGGCGCGCGACCGCGTGATACAGCGTGTCGTTGATCAGCGTCGACTTGCCGGAGCCCGACACGCCGGTGATGCAGGTCAGCAGGCCGACCGGCAACTCGAGGTCGACGTGCTTCAGGTTGTTGCCGTGCGCGTCGACGATGCGCAGCATCCGCTCGGGATCGGGCGCGAACCGCTCGTCCGGATACTCGATCGTGCGCTTGCCGACCAGATACTGGCCCGTGAGCGACTGCGGGTTCGACTGCACCTGCTTCGGCGTGCCTTCGGCGACCACCACGCCGCCGTGCTCGCCCGCGCCGGGGCCCATGTCGACGACGTAGTCGGCCGTGCGGATCATGTCCTCGTCGTGCTCGACGACGATCACCGAGTTGCCGAGGTCGCGCAGGTGCTTGAGCGTCGCGATCAGGCGGTCGTTGTCGCGCTGGTGCAGGCCGATCGACGGCTCGTCGAGCACGTACATCACGCCGGTCAGGCCCGAGCCGATCTGCGACGCGAGCCGGATCCGCTGCGCCTCGCCGCCGGAGAGCGTCTCGGCGCTGCGCTCGAGCGACAGGTAGTCGAGGCCGACGTTGTTCAGGAAGGTCAGGCGCGCGACGATTTCCTGGATCACCTTGTCGGCGATCTCGCGTTTCGCGCCGTCGAGCGACAGGCCGGCGAAATAGCCGAGCGCGTCGCGCAGCGGCCAGCCGCTGATTTCATAGATGCCGCGCGCGTAGTCGCCCGCGCCGACCCGCACGTGGCGCGCCTCGCGGCGCAGCCGCGTGCCTTCGCACGACGGGCACGGCTGGTTGTTCTGGTACTTCGAGAGTTCTTCGCGCACCGCGACCGAATCGGTCTCGCGGTAGCGGCGCTCGAGGTTCGGGATGATCCCTTCGAACACGTGCTCGCGGATCGTCGTGCGGCCGCGCTCGTTGATGTACGAGAACGGGATCGTTTGCTTGCCCGAACCGAACAGCAGCACCTTGCGGATCTTTTCCGGCAGATCCTCGAACGCGGCGTCGATGTCGAATTCGTAGAACGCCGCGAGGCTCTGCAGCATCTGGAAGTAGAACTGGTTGCGGCGGTCCCAGCCCTTCACGGCGCCCGCGGCGAGCGACAGCGACGGGTGCGCGACGACCCGCTTCGGGTCGAAGAACGTGATCTGGCCGAGGCCGTCGCACTCCGGGCACGCGCCCATCGGGTTGTTGAACGAGAACAGGCGCGGCTCCAGCTCCTGCAAAGAGTACGAGCAGATCGGGCACGCGAACTTCGAGCTGAACAGGTGCTCGTGGTCGGTATCCATCTCGAGCGCGATCGCGCGGCCGTCGGCGAGGCGCAGCGCGGTCTCGAACGATTCCGCGAGGCGCTGCTTCATGTCCGGGCGCACCTTCAGGCGGTCGACGACGACGTCGATCGTGTGCTTGTCGTTCTTCTTGAGCTTCGGCAGCGACTCGACCTCGTAGATCTTCGCGACGCCTTCGTTCGCGGTGCCGCCGCCGGAGCGCACGCGAAAGCGCACGAAGCCCTGCGCCTGCATGTCCTCGAACAGCTCGGCGTGCTCGCCCTTGCGGTTCGCGACGACGGGCGCGAGGATCATCAGCTTGGTTTCCTCGGGCAGCGCGAGCGCCGCGTCGACCATCTGCGACACGCTCTGCGCCTCGAGCGGGATGTCGTGGTCGGGACAGTACGGCGTGCCGACACGTGCGAACAAAAGTCGCAGGTAGTCGTGGATCTCGGTGACCGTGCCGACGGTCGAACGCGGATTGTGGGACGTCGCCTTCTGCTCGATCGAGATCGCGGGCGACAGCCCCTCGATCAGGTCGACATCGGGTTTCTCCATCAACTGCAGGAACTGGCGGGCGTAGGCGGACAGGCTTTCGACGTAGCGGCGCTGGCCCTCTGCATAAAGGGTGTCGAACGCGAGCGACGACTTGCCCGACCCGGACAACCCGGTAATCACGATCAGCTTGTGGCGCGGCAGGTCGAGATTGACGTTTTTCAGGTTGTGGGTGCGTGCCCCACGGATACGGATCTGTTCCATGAACCTGGCGAAAATGGAGGGAACCAAACCTGCTACTATAACGGCTTTTCGAGGCCGTCGTTCGGGGCCCCCAGCCTTTGCAGCAACTGGCAGCAAGGCGGTGCCCACGCCGGGGAAGCGGCCGCGCCGCACGGCTTCGGGTGGCCCGCGGGCTGCCCGTGGGACGTCCCGGAAAGCGCCAGCCAGGCCTGCCGGGCCGGTGGCCCTGATCCTCCGCCGCCCGCCGCCGGGCGGACATTCCGATCATTCGAAATTCATTCCCGATGTCCAATCCGTCCGCCACGTCTTCCCGCATGAGTGCGCCCGAACTGCGCGCGACCACGTCGCTCGCGGCGATCTTCGCGCTGCGCATGCTCGGCCTGTTCATGATCATGCCGGTGTTCTCGGTCTACGCGAAAACCATCCCGGGCGGCGACAACGTGCTGCTCGTCGGCATCGCGCTCGGGGCCTACGGCGTCACGCAGTCGCTGTTCTACATCTTCTACGGGTGGGCGTCCGACAAATTCGGTCGCAAGCCGGTGATCGCCACGGGCCTCGTGATCTTCGCGCTCGGCAGCTTCGTCGCCGCGTTCGCGCACGACATCACGTGGATCATCGTCGGTCGCGTGATCCAGGGGATGGGCGCCGTGTCGTCCGCGGTGCTCGCGTTCATCGCCGACCTGACCTCCGAGCAGAACCGCACCAAGGCGATGGCGATGGTCGGCGGCTCGATCGGCGTGTCGTTCGCGGTCGCGATCGTCGGCGCGCCGATCGTGTTCCACTGGGTCGGGATGAGCGGGCTGTTCGCGATCGTCGGCGTGCTGTCGATCCTCGCGATCGGCGTCGTCGTGTGGATCGTGCCCGACGCGGCGAAGCCCGTGCACGTGCCGGCGCCGTTCGCCGAGGTGCTGCACAACGGCGAGCTGCTGCGCCTGAACTTCGGCGTGCTCGTGCTGCACGCGACGCAGACCGCGCTGTTCCTCGTCGTGCCGCGCCTGCTGGTCGACGGCGGGCTGCCGGTCGCCGCGCACTGGAAGGTCTACTTGCCGGTGATGGGACTCGCGTTCGTGATGATGGTCCCGGCGATCATCGTCGCGGAAAAACGGGGCAAGATGAAGCCGGTGCTGCTCGGCGGGATCCTCGCTATCCTGATCGGCCAATTGTTGCTGGGCAGCGCACCGCATACCATTCTCATTGTGGCGGCGATCCTGTTCGTGTACTTCCTGGGCTTCAACATCCTGGAAGCATCGCAGCCGTCGCTCGTGTCGAAGCTCGCGCCCGGTTCGCGCAAGGGCGCGGCCACGGGCGTCTATAACACCACGCAATCGATCGGGCTCGCGCTCGGCGGCATCGTGGGCGGCTGGCTGCTGAAGCACGGCGGCGCGAACACCGTCTTCTACGCGTGCTCTGGGCTCGTGGCGGCGTGGCTTATAATCGCGGCCAGCATGAAAGCGCCGCCGCGCAAGGCCTGAACCTACTTTTCGGACACGCACGGGCGGCGCTCGCCGGCTTGTCCGGCGGGCCGCTCCGACGTCTGTCGCGGGCGGCCCGGCATCGAATTTACTGGAGAAACACATGGCATCCGTCAACAAGGTCATCCTCGTCGGCAATCTCGGCGCCGATCCTGAAGTCCGTTACCTGCCGAGCGGCGACGCGGTTGCGAACATCCGTCTCGCGACGACCGATCGCTACAAGGACAAGGCGAGCGGCGATTTCAAGGAAATGACCGAGTGGCACCGCGTGGCGTTCTTCGGCCGTCTCGCCGAAATCGTCAGCGAATACCTGAAGAAGGGCTCGTCGGTCTATATCGAAGGCCGGATCCGCACGCGCAAGTGGCAGGGCCAGGACGGCCAGGATCGCTACTCGACCGAAATCGTCGCCGACCAGATGCAGATGCTCGGCGGCCGTGGCGGCGCGGGCGGCGGCGGTGGCGGCAGTGACGAAGGCGGTTACGGCGGCGGCTACGGTGGCGGTGGCGGCGGCGGTCGCGGCGGCGAGCAGATGGAGCGCGGCGGTGGCGGCGGCGGTAGCCGTGCCGGTGGCGCACCGCGCGGCGGCGCAGCAGGCGGCGGCCAGAGCCGTCCGAGCGCGCCGGCAGGCGGCGGCTTCGACGAGATGGACGACGATATTCCGTTCTAAGCGGAACGTTGGTTCCCGCTGTAGGGACGGGCCCGAACCTCCGAGCTAAATCAGTGATTTGGCCTGGAGCTTCGGGTCTTTTTTCGTGTGCAGGTTTTTCGATGCGGGCGGGACGCGCCTAACCGGATGGCTTCGTTCCATCGAACGGAGGCTGGCGTGACGTGATACGCAATTCGTGAAGTGCCGATGGCATCGACAACGGCCTTCGGCGGAGCCATCGATGCGATGGCGTCGCATGCACGCCGAACGGGCGCCGAGCGCGCCCGGAGAATAGCGAATTACGCTTCCGTGATCGCGACCAGATTGCTCACGCGCTCGACCGACTTTCCGCCCTTCGGCCACCGCACCAACGCGTCGCTACCGTCGACCGACAGGACCACGCCGTCGCTGCGGTCGACTGTGCCCGTGAACGTGACGCGATTCACTTTGGCCGCGGGCGCGAACGTCGCCTTGCTACGGCCCGGCAGCATGTCCATCAGGAACGAAAATACGGGATACACGATTGCTCCTTCGCGAGCTTGAACTAAGGGTTTTCCCCTAGTTTAGCATTGCCTATGCGGCGCTGCAACATTTCAGCCCCTTCCGCTGCGGGCGCGCCGCGTGCCGGCAACGTTTTCATTTCTGGTGCGGTGCCGCGCATCTGACTTATGTCACCCCGTCGCCACGATTGACCGGCTAAACTGCTTCTTTCGACGTTTCGATCGAAGGAGACACCATGCGGCGGGTCGTATTCAACCAGAAGGGCGGCGTGGGCAAATCGACGATCGTCTGCAACCTGGCGGCGATCAGCGCGAGCGAAGGACTGCGCACGCTCGTCATCGACCTCGACGCACAGGCGAATTCCACGCGCTATCTGCTCGGCGACGCCGCGAGCGACGTGCATCCCGGCGTGGCCGAATTCTTCGAGACGGCGCTGACGTTCAACTTCCGGCCGGTCGACGTCGCGTCGTTCATCCATCCGACGCCGTTCGACGGGCTCGACGTGATGCCCGCGCATCCGGATCTCGACACGCTGCACGGCAAGCTCGAGTCGCGCTACAAGATCTACAAGCTGCGCGACGCGCTGAACGAGCTCGACACCTATGACGCGATCTACATCGACACGCCGCCCGCACTGAACTTCTACACGCGCTCGGCGTTGATCGCGGTCGAGCGCTGCCTGATTCCGTTCGATTGCGACGACTTCTCGCGCCGCGCGCTCTACACGCTGCTCGAGAACGTGAAGGAAATCCAGCAGGACCACAACGCGGCGCTCGAGGTCGAAGGGATCGTCATCAACCAGTTCCAGCCGCGTGCGAGCCTCCCGCAGCGGCTGGTCGACGAACTCATCGAAGAAGGATTGCCGGTGCTCGCGTCGCGGCTGTCGGCGTCGGTGAAGATCCGCGAGTCGCATCAGCAGTCGACGCCGGTGATCCATCTCGAGCCGGCGCACAAGCTCGCGCAGGAGTTTCGCGCGCTGCATCGCGAGCTGGTCGGGTGACGCCGCCGGCATTATCGCGGCAATTCATCCGATGATTGAATTGTTTGTTAGTAATTCCGATTACGATTTCGGAAATAATCGCGATAACGATTTCAGAATCAGCCAAAAGAAAAAACGATTACATAGCGGATTGGGCGGTTTTCATGCACACCTATTTTCCCATAACGGAAATAATGACGCGGTAAATATTGCGACGCAGTCGGTGTGTGCTGCTGTAAAATTAAGAAAATCGTTTAAGTGTGAGGCGTTGCGGCCCGACCCCATTGCACGCCCGGCCGGGAGGCGGTCATTTGAGGGGTAAGGGTTTTCACCTAGCATTAATGCCATTTAATTGACAATTAATGCATCTAAAATGCCTTCTTCAACTTCTCGCATTCAATGCCGGGTGCGGGTTGAAAATAAGGGAGCAGGCTGTCGATCTGACTTCCATTTCCTTGTGTCGTCTCTCGCAATTGCCAACAGGAGCATACCCGATGTCCGTATTTGCCCCCGAAAAACTCGCCGCCGATTACCAGTCCGGAATCGCCGCATGGTTCGCGCTTGCCCGTCCGGCCATCAACGGTTTCGAGGCTGTCGTCGAACTCAATGTACAGGCGGCCAAGACGGCGCTCGAGGAGTACGAGGACAAGCTGAAGAACGCGTTCAATATCAGCAACCCGGCCGCAGGCTTCGCGCAGCAGGTCGCCGTTCCGCAGGAAGCGGCCGGCAAGGCGGTCGCGTACGGCCGCCATCTGTTCGACATCGCGGTGTCGACGCAGGCCGAGTGGGCGAAGGTCGCGCAGGTTCAGTACGAGCAGAACGACAAGCGCATGAAGGACGTGTTCGGCGAACTGTCGAAGCACGCGCCGGCCGGTTCGGCCCCGGTGGTCGCCGCGCTGAACTCGGCGCTGTCCGCGGCGACGGCCGCGGCCGACACCGTGCGCGCAGCGGCGGGGCAGGCGATCGAGGCCGCGCAAAGCGGTTTCGACGCGGTCAGCGAAACGGCGGCGCGCGGTGCCAAGCAGACGGCCGCCGCCGCACGCAAGGAAGCGGCTTCGCGCGACTCCGCTGCGTGAGCGCGTGTCGCGCGCAGGCGCGACACGAGTCACGAGTGAGCGGTGCCGGAAGGCGCCGGCCGCCGCGTGTGCCGCGTGGCGGCCGGCGAACTTTCCGCTCGCCGCGGCGTGCCCGGACACGGCGGGAGCACGCGGATGTGCCGCGCGCATGCGCGCGCGAACGTGCAGCCGCATCGCGAGCCGCGCGGCGCTCGCGCGCCGTCGCCGGCCGCAGTGCGGTGCCGGCACCGGCACACGATTCGGATCGACCCACTGATTTCAAAGCAGGAACTGAACATGACGGACGTAGTGATCGTATCGGCCGCGCGGACCGCGGTCGGCAAATTCGGCGGCTCGCTCGCGAAGATCGCGGCACCGGAACTGGGCGCGACGGTGATTCGCGCGGTGCTGGAGCGCTCGGGCGTGAAGCCCGAAGAGGTGAGCGAAGTGATCATGGGCCAGGTGCTGGCGGCCGGCTCGGGGCAGAACCCGGCGCGTCAGTCGCTGATCAAGGCCGGCCTGCCGAGCGCGGTGCCGGGCATGACGATCAACAAGGTGTGCGGCTCGGGCCTGAAGGCCGTGATGCTGGCGGCGAACGCGATCGCGGCGGGCGACGCGGAGATCGTGATCGCGGGCGGCCAGGAAAACATGAGCGCGGCGCCGCACGTGCTGCCGGGCTCGCGCGACGGGTTCCGGATGGGTGACGCGAAGCTGGTCGACACGATGATCGTCGACGGCCTGTGGGACGTGTACAACCAGTACCACATGGGCATCACGGCGGAGAACGTCGCGAAGGAATACGGGATCACGCGCGACGAGCAGGACGCGTTCGCGGCGCTGTCGCAGAACAAGGCGGAAGCCGCGCAGAAGGCCGGCCGCTTCAACGACGAGATCGTGCCGGTGTCGATTCCGCAGCGCAAGGGCGAGCCGCTGCAGTTCGCGACCGACGAGTTCGTGCGTCACGGCGTGACGGCGGAATCGCTGGCGGGCCTGAAGCCGGCGTTCGCGAAGGAAGGCACGGTGACGGCGGCGAACGCGTCGGGGCTGAACGACGGCGCGGCGGCGGTGCTGGTGATGTCGGCGCAGAAGGCGGCGGCGCTGGGCCTGACGCCGCTGGCGCGGATCAAGGCGTACGCGAACGCGGGCGTGGATCCGAGCGTGATGGGCATGGGCCCGGTGCCGGCATCGCGTCGCGCGCTGGAGCGTGCGGGCTGGACGCCGGGCGACCTGGACCTGATGGAAATCAACGAGGCATTCGCGGCGCAGGCGCTGGCGGTGCACAAGCAGATGGGCTGGGACACGTCGAAGGTGAACGTGAACGGCGGGGCGATCGCGATCGGTCACCCGATCGGTGCGTCGGGCTGCCGGATCCTGGTGACGCTGCTGCACGAGATGGTCAAGCGCGACGCGAAGCGCGGGCTGGCGTCGCTGTGCATCGGCGGCGGGATGGGTGTCGCACTCGCGGTCGAACGGGGTTGAGTCAGGCCTGACGAGCATGCACGCGTGCGGCGCAGGGCTGCGCCGCGCACGCGCGAAGCAGGTTGCGCGCGCAACGGGCAACCCGCGACAGGGGTGATGTTCCGGTGCGCGCCGCGTCAGCCACGCGGGCGGGCGCGCATCGAAGCGGTGGGGCGGCGGCATGTGCCATGTCGTCGCCGCGCACCATTGATTACTTTACTTCTCGGTAACTAATAGGATGACTAAGCGAATTGCAGTTGTGACGGGTGGGATGGGCGGTCTTGGCGAAGCGATCAGCATCCGGTTGAACGACGCTGGCTACCAGGTCGTTGTCACGTATTCGCCGAACAATACCGGTGCCGATCGCTGGCTGACCGACATGCACGCGGCCGGTCGCGAATTCCACGCATATCCGGTGGATGTGGCCGATTACGATTCGTGCCAGCAATGCATCGAGAAGATCGTCCGGGAAGTCGGCCCGGTCGACATCCTGGTGAACAACGCGGGCATCACGCGCGACATGACGCTGCGCAAGCTCGACAAGGTCAACTGGGATGCGGTGATCCGCACCAACCTCGATTCCGTGTTCAACATGACGAAGCCGGTTTGCGACGGCATGGTCGAGCGCGGCTGGGGACGCATCGTCAACATCGCGTCGGTCAACGGCTCGAAGGGTTCGGTCGGCCAGACCAACTACGCGGCCGCGAAGGCCGGCATGCACGGCTTCACGAAATCGCTCGCGCTCGAGACCGCGCGCAAGGGCGTGACGGTGAACACCGTGTCGCCAGGCTATCTCGCGACCAAGATGGTGACGGCGATCCCGCAGGACATCCTCGATGCGAAGATCCTCCCGCAGATTCCGGCGGGCCGGCTCGGCAAGCCCGAGGAAGTCGCGGGGCTGGTCGCGTATCTGTGCTCGGAGGAGGCCGGCTTCGTGACGGGCTCCAACATCGCGATCAACGGCGGCCAGCACATGCAGTGACGCGCGGCGGCCCGGGCGGCGTTCGCGCGCGCGTCCGGGCCGTGCTCCCGCTGTATCCAGCGCCGGAGCGGCGCGGCATGCGCGCGGTGATGGATCACGGACGCAGGTTCGCCGCACATGCGGCGGGCCGTGTGCGTCCGCGCTTCGGCTACCGCGTCGCGGCAGGCGCGCCACACCGGCCTCGCATTCCGGAGGAGGCATGGGTGAAACCTGGATGGGACTCGCGATCGGCGGCTCGGCACTGGCCGTCGCGCTGACGATGGCGATCGCGCTTCACTGGCTCGAGCGGCGCCGCGCGCGGCTGCTGCGAAATTTCGATCATCGCGATTGCTGGTTCGTCGCGTACGGCAAGTGCCTCGCGCGCAGGCCGGCGCGCCGCACGCGCAGCGGCGCGCGATGACGGTGGCGGTGCGGCAGCGGCGCACTCAAGCGTCGTGCCGCATCCCGCGCATCCTGCCTGCGCTGCGCGGGACGCTCACACTCAATCGCTCTTCTGCGCGCCTTCGCCCGAATCGTTCTTGTGGAAGATTCGCTTCGTCGTGCGCTTGGTGGCATCCCAGCCCTCGCGCGACACATGCGCGATGCCGTGGCCGACCGTCTTCGCGGCGCTTGCGGTCGCATGGCCGAAGCTGCGCGCGGCCTCGCCGGTCTTGTGCGCGGCTTCCTTCGAATCGCGCTTGATGTCCTGCTTCACTTCCGACATGTCCGCGTGCGCGATCGGGCTGATCAGCGCGAGAACGATTGCGGTGCAAATGAACTGACGTGCTTTCACGACCTGGTTTCCTTGGGCAAATTCATCGGGGGCCTGCGTGGCCGAACTGTGGCGGAACGCGTGCGCCGACCGCCGATGCATCGAGCATCACCACCGCGCGGCCGCTGAGCAGCACGCGATCGCCGCAGCGCAGCGCGAAGCCGTACAGCACGGAATGGTCGTCGCCGCCGATGCGTTCGGCGTCGACGACGAGAGGCAGCGCGAACGTGTCGAGCCGATCGACGAACGCGTCGACGTTGCGCACGCTCGCGAGATAACCTGCGCGCGGCCGCGCATGTTCCGTGTGCTTCTGTTGCGCACCGAGCAGCGCACCGTGCACGGCCATCGCCTGCGCCGCATATTCGATTCCGCAGACCGACGCGAGCCGGCCGCGCGAGCGCAGCGGATTGTGCGGATCGCGGTGGCTCGTCGCGCTGCAGCGAATGCGCTCGGCATCCCATGCTTCGACGCGATCGAGCACGCACATCGCGCCGTCGTGCGGGATGTGCGCGGCGATCCAGGCGCGATCGAGCGTCGGCGTCGGCGGCGTTGGCGTCGAGACGGGCGCCGTCATCGCGCGTGCTCCGCGGCCACATCGGGCAGCGCGATATCGACCTGCACGTGCGTGTCTTCCAGATAGTCGAGCACGACGCGCGTCGCACGCCGCGCGGCGAGCGCGTCGAGCAGCGGCAGCGCACGCGCGGCCGGATTGCCGGTGCGCAGCGCGTCGAGTTCGCGGTTCGCGAGCGTCGTCGCCGGCGCGTCGGTCAGCTGCACGTCGATGCGCGCGAGCGTGCGTTCGCTTGCGTCGGGCGCGAACACGAACGCGACGCCGAATGCGTCGACGATCGGCCGCACCGCGCGCAGCGGCTCCGGATAGTCGGTGTCGTAGGCGATCAGCAGGCTCGGCACGCGATCGACCGCGACCTGGCACAGGCTCTCGAGCAGGCCCGCGGCAAAGCTGCCGTCGTGCGCGCACAGCACGTTCGACGTGGCCATCGCCCGGGTGGCGATGCTCCAGTAGCCGGCCGGCGCGTTGTGCACGGAGTTGTGAAAGCGCGTGGGCGACAGGTGGCGGTCGTCGCCGGCGAGGGTCTCGCAGATCGCGTGGCAATTCTGGCCGTCGCCGCCGGACGCGCTGAACACGGTCGCGAGCGTGGCGGGATCGCGCCCGCTCGCGGCTGCCGCCTCGAGGCCGACCGCGAGCGCGACGCGCACCACGGGGCCGGTGCGGCGGCGTTCCGCCGGGGGCAGGCCGGCCGGTGGCGGCAGCACGGTGCGCGCGCTCGCATAGGCGGTGCGGCCCGCGAGCACGTCGGCCGCGTGCGGCCAGTCGTTCAGTCCCGGCCCGACGAGGCCGACGCTTTCGATGAAGGCGGTGACGGTCATGTCGGCTCCCGGCGGCGGGCGTGCTCGGCGCGGCCGAGGATCAGGCTGCAATTCGTGCCGCCGAAGCCGAACGAATTGGACAGCACCGCACGCAGGTGTGCGTCGCGGCTCGCGAGCACGTAGTCGGCGGCCAGCGCCGGGTCGGGTTGCGTCGTGTTGACGCCGGCCGGCACGAACTGCTCGCGCAGCGCGAGCGCGCCGACGACGGCTTCGAGCGCGCCGGCGGCGCCGAGCGTGTGACCGGTCGCCCCCTTCGTCGAGCTGCACGGCGTGCGCGCGAACAGCGCGCCCACCGCGCGGCTTTCGGCGGCGTCGTTGCTGGGCGTCGCGGTGCCGTGCAGGTTCACGTAGTCGATGTCGCTCGCATCGAGGCCGGCCGATGCGAGCGCCTGTTCGATCGCGACGCGCGCGCCGAGGCCGTCCGGATGCGGCGACGACATGTGATGCGCATCGCTCGATTCGCCGACGCCGAGCAGCAGGATCGCGTCGTCATCGAGCGCGGTGCGTGCGTCCGGCACGCGTTCGAGCAGCGCGAACGCGGCGGCCTCGCCGATCGAGATGCCGTCGCGCGCGACGTCGAACGGCCGGCACGGCCGGCGCGACAGCAGTTCGAGCGAATTGAAGCCGTACAGCGTCGTCAGGCACAGCGAATCGACGCCGCCCACGACGGCCGCATCGATCAGCCCCGCTTCGATCATCCGGCGCGCGGAGCCGAATACCTTCGCGCCGGACGAACACGCGGACGAGATCGCCATCGCCGGCCCGCGCAGCCCGAAATACGCGCGTACGAATGCGGCCGGCGAATACGGGTTGTGGGTGTGCGCATAGCGGAACCCGGCGGGCAGTGCGCCGCTCGCCGGATCGCGTTGCTCGTACGCGCGTTCGGTCTCGAGGATGCCGGACGTGCTCGTGCCGATGAACACGCCGACGCGTGCGGCGCCATGGCGCGATGCGGCCGCGGCGACGCGCGCGTCGAAGCCATCCTGAACGAGGCCGAGCTGCGCGAGGCGGTTGTTGCGGCAGTCGAAGTCGGCGAGATCCGCGCGCACGGGCTGCGCATCGACGCCGTCCACCGAGCCGATCCACGTGTCGAGTTCGGCGCGTTCGAAGTCGCACGGCGTGAGCGCGCCGCGCGCGTGGCGCAGCGCGTCGAGGGTCGCGCCGAGGCCGCGGCCGATGCAGCTGGTGGCGGTGAAGTGCGAGAGCAGCAGAGGTTTCACGAGGGTCGCATCCGGTGGCCGGAACGGGCGCCGCAGCAGGGCTGGCGAATCCCGCCGGGCATGGTCAGATTTTATCAAACGGGGGTGCCGGCATCCCCGGCTGGCCGGGCGATTCGGGCGGCTCGGGCATGAGCGCGGCGCGCAGCGTGGTCCATTGCAACCGTGCGTCGGCGGCCGCGCGCAGCAGCGCCGGCAGCACGTCGAGCACGACCGGTTCGCCGCGCGCATCGCGCGCCGCGTGGCCGTCATGCACGAGCAGGATGTCGTGTGGCGCCAGGCCGTTCAGCAGGCGGCGCGTGACGGTGTCCGCATCGTGCTCGCGCGTGTCGAAGCCGCGTCGCGTCCAGCTGGCGAGCTGCAGGCCGAGCTCGCAGAGCACCGGCTCGAGAAACGGATTGCGCAGGCCGGCCGGCGCGCGGAAGAAGCGCGGTCGCGTGCCGGCGATCTCGGTCAGCGTGTGCTGTGCGGCGGCGATTTCGCGCCGCAGCGCGGCGGGGCCCGACAGCGAGAACGTATGCCGGTGCCGCTGGCTGTGGTTCTCGACCGCGTGGCCGCGCGCGACGATCGCTTCGATCCACTGCGGATGGCGTCGCGCGAGGTCGCCGATGCAGAAGAACGTCGCGCGTGCATCGTAACGATCGAGCAGGTCGAGCACGCGCGGCGTGACGTCGGGGTCCGGGCCGTCGTCGATCGTCAGCGCGATCCGGCGGCCGGCGCCGGCCGGCAGCCGCGTCCAGTTCGGCCCGAGCAATGCGCTGCGCGGCCACAGGCCGGCGGCTGTCAGCGCGAGATGCGAGGCGACCACGCCGCCGGCGGCCCACGGCCACGCGGCCGGCTGCGCGACGACGGCCGCGAGCGCGCCCGCATGCAGCGCGGCGGTGCCCGCGATCAGCGGCGTCGGCTTCCAGCGGCGCGCATCGCCGGGCTGCGGCGGTGAAACGGATGACGGCGCGTTCATGCGCGAGCTCCTGTCGGATCATGGGGACGGCCGTTCGTGGCCGCGGCGCGCGGCGCCAGAATCGCCGCGAACGCCAGCGCGAGCATCGCGCCGGGGCCGACGGTCAGCCCGAAGGTTTCGAGCAGCGGCACGCGCGACAGCGCGAGCAGGCCGAAGCCGGCGACCGTCGCGAGGTTCGCGATCAGCAGCGATACGAGCGTGTATGGCGTGACTGGCTGCGCGTCGTCGCGCTTGCAGAAGAACAGTGCATAGTTCGAGCCGACCGCGACGATCAGCAGCATCCCGACGAGGTGCAGGATCGTCAGCTGCACGCCGGCGAGCGCGAAGCCGGCCGTCACCACGAACACGGCCGCGACGAGCGGCGCGAGCGCGCGCACGACGCGGCGCGGCGAGCGCAGCGCGATCAGCAGCAGCACGGCGATCGCCGCGAAACCCGCGAGCGACAGCCGGATGTCCTCGTGCACGTAGTCCACGTACAGGCGGTCGGCCTCGGCCTTCATGTCGACGAACAGCGCGTCGGGTACGCCGGCGCGCGTGACGGCCGCGCGGATCGGCGCGGCATCGAGTGCCGGCGCGGCGGTTGGCGCGGTGCGAGCGGCGTCCGGCGCGCGCAGCGGCAGCATCGCGCTCCAGCGGTCCGCGCGCTCGGTCAGCAACGCGTCGACGGCGAGCGCCATCGACGTGCCGCGCAGGTCGGCGCGCGTGAGCAGCGGCGCGTGGCGCGCGGCTTCGACATCGGCGACGAACGGTGCGAACACCTCTGGCCTGACCGAGATCGGCTGGTTCGCGACGGCCGTGCGCATGCGCGCGGCGAGCGCGTCCGCGTCGGGCAGGCTGGCCCGGCGCGCGCGCTGCGCGGCGTCGCTCGGCAGGTAGCGCGCGGGACTTTCGAAACCCGCGAGCACGCCGCGATCGACGAGCGGCTGCAATTGCGCGGCGACCCGTTCCACGCGTTCGAGCGCGACCTGTTCGCTCGGCGCGGAAATCACGACGAGGTAGCGCACGTCCGGTGCACCGACATCGGCGCGCAGACGTGCGTCGAGTGCCTGCGCACGGGCGGGAACGGGGCTGAGCGCCGCGAGCTCGCGGCTCCACAGACCATCGCGATGCAGCACGAGCGTCGCGCACGCGGCGAGCACGAGCACGGCGAGCGGCCAGCGCAGCCGCGGCGCCGCGGCGGCCGCACGCGCGAGCACCGCGCCGATGCGCGACACGTCGCGAATCGCTACGTGCTCGCCGCGCAGGTGCGGCAGCACGTAGCGCGTGACGAGCGCGGCGGCCGTCAGCCCGGCGATCGAATAGAGCCCGAGCTGTACGAGACCCGGAAAGCCGGAGAACAGCATCGACGCGAAGCCGCACACGGACGTGAGCACGCCGAGCCGGATCGTCGGCCAGTATGCGGCGAGCCACGCGCGCATCGCGTCGGCGGGCCGTGCGGCGCCGCGCGAGCCGGCCTGCGACGATTGCACGAACAGGTAGATCGAATAGTCGACGGCCTCGCCGATCAGCGTCGTGCCGAAGCCGAGCGTCAGCCCGTGGACGGTGCCGAACGCGACGCTGACCGCCGCGATGCCGGCCGCGATGCCGGTCAGCACCGGCAACAGCCCCAGCACGAGCGTGCGCGGCGAGCGGTACAGCGTCAGCAGCAGCGCGACGATCAGCACGAGGCTCGCGGTCGACAGCCGCTCGACGTCGTGCCGGATCGTGTCGCGCGTGTCGACCGAGAACACGCCGGGGCCGGTCATCGCGAGCGTGTACGCGGCCGGGTTCGGCAGAGCTTGCGTCGCGGCGGAGAACGCGCGGCGCACCGCGTCGATCGCGCGTGCCTGCGCGTCGGTGTCGGAGCCGGCCGCGGCCGTCTGCACGACGAGCACGGCGCGCGCGCCGTCGCGCGACGCCCACACGCCGTCGCGCACGGCGGGCTGCGCGCCGCTGTCGAGCTGGTCGACGAGCGCGGTCACTTCGCCCGTCGGGTCGCGCGGCAGCATCGCCTTCGCGACGAGGCCCGCCGATGAGCCCAGCAGGTCGAGGCTGTCGCCGAGCGCCTGGTGCAGGCCGTCCGCGCTGAAGCGTCGCGGCGTGACGGCCGGGCTCAGCAGGTAGCGATGATCGAACACGAACTGCTGGTCGCGTGCGTCGTTCACGGCCTCGCCGTTGTTGATCGCCGAGAATTGCCGGTCGGCGCGCAGCGTGCCGGCGACGCGCCGCGACAGCGCGGCGCGCGTGGCCGCATCGCCGCCGTCGATCGCGACGAGGATCAGCCGCGACACGATGCCGTCGCGCAGTTGCTCGACGAGCACGCGCTGCCCGGCGCTCGGCGCGCGCGGCAGGAACGCGGACAGGTCGGCCGTGAAATTCGCGCGGGCGATCGCGATCCCGCATGCGACGAGCGCGAGCAGCCACACGAGCACCGCGCGTTGCCGCCACGCGGGCAGGCGTCGGGTGACGGGGGCGGGCGGCTGGGTGCGTTCGTCCATCAGTTCGCCGGGACGGGTTGCAGGTGCATCGTCGAATGGTCGCCGTCGGCCTGCCGGATCGCGACGCTGCGCAACACGTCGCGCGTGCCGTCGAGCGTGATCGTGCTGATGACCTTCAGCATCCGCGAATCGAGCGGCGTGAGCGTCAGCGTCCAGTCGTCGCCACGGCCGGCGAGCGCGACCTTGTAGACCTGCTCGAGCGCGTAGCGGTTGCCGGCAAGCGTCGCGCGGATGCTGTCGATGAAGGCGCCGAGCTCGGGGTAGCGCGCGAGCGCGAGCGTGAATTTGCGGTTGTTGCGCTCGACGGTGAGCATGTCGCCGTCGACGACGAGATGTTCGGGCTTCGGGCTCAGCGTGTGTTTCTCGAGATGGTCGGGCGCGACGAACACGAGTTCGCCCGACGATTCGAGCGGCTGCGCGGCGATCGACAGCGTCTTCGTCTCGGTGAACGTCGCACGGCCGGACTTGTGCTGCGCGAGCGTCGACATCAGCCGGTCGAGGGTCCATGCCGAACCGGTGTCGGCCGCGTGCGCGGGCAGCGCGAGCGCGACGGCCGACGCGACGGCGAACACGCGCGCGGCGTGGCGCGGCGCGAGCAGGAACGGCAGCGGCAACAGTGACAGGAAGCGGCGAACGGCGGTCATGCGTCGGAATCCCTCGGGGTGGACAGCCCGGTGCACGCGCACGCATCGTCGCGGCGCGCGGCGGCGTCGCCGGTCTGCCAGAAATCGAAATAGTTGAACCAGTTGTACGGGGCCGCGCGGCAATACCGGTCGAGCAGCGCGACGTAGCGCGCGAGCGCCGCATCGACCGCCGCCGCGCGTGTGTCGCGACGCACGTCGGAGAAGTCGGCGAGCGTCTCGAAGTGCACGTCGTAGCGATTGCCGTCGCGATAGAGGCCGGTCATGAACAGTACCGGGCGCCGCAGCATCGCGGCCATGTAGAGCGGCCCGAGCGGGAACGCGGCCGGCGCGCCGAGCAGCGGCAGCCGCCGCATCGACGCGGCCGCGTCGTCGAGCAGCGTGCGGTCGGCGAGCATCCCGACCATGCAGTTCGCGTCGAGGCGCTCGCGCACCTTCAGCATCGAGTCGACCTGCCCGAGCGGAATCACTTCCGGCTTCGCGGCCGGATTCACGGCGGCGAGCGTCGCGTTGATCTTGCGCGCGTTCTCTTCGAACATCGTGACGACGACCCGCAGGTCCGGCCGCGTGCGGCCGATCGCCCGCACGACTTCGAAGCTGCCGAGGTGCGCGCCCATCAGCACTGCGCCGCACCCGCCGGCGAGCGCGTCGTCCACCCGCGTTTCGCCGTGCAGTCGGATGTCGAACAGGTCGAAGCGGCCGTTCATCAGGTAGATGCGGTCGTGGATCGTCGCCGCGAACGTGAACACGTGCCGGTACACGTCGCGCCAGCGCGCCGGACGGCCGAGCACGCGGCGCAGGTAGTCGCGCGACGCCGCGCGGGCGACCGGCGAGAACAGCACGAAATAGGCCGCGATGCCGTGCAGCACGACGCGCGACGGCTGCCGGCCGAACCGCAGCGAGATCCAGCTCATCGCGCGCAGCAGCGCCGCGTTGCTGCGTTCCTGGCGCTCGGCCCATGCGGTGCGCTTCATGGCTGCGCGCCGTCCCGTGCGGCCGGCGGCGCGGACAGTACGCCGGTCGCGACGTCGCGCGCGCCGGCGCGCAGCGTGAAACGGATCGCGCCGCCGGCCGCCGCATCGAACGCGAGATCGAGCGGTTCGCCGGGCGCGACCGGGCTCAGGAATTTCGCGGAAGCCAGCCGCCACGTGTCCAGCGGGCGGTTCAGCGATGCGCCGAGCGCGGCGATCGCGTGATCGAGCAGCACGACGCCCGGCACGATCGGATGACCGGGGAAATGACCGGGCAGCGCCGGGTGATCGGCGGGAATCGTGAACGCGAGCGGCGCATCCGTCTCGCTGCGCTCGCCCCCGTCGGTCGCGGCGGCGCGCGTGTGCCGTGCGACGAGCGCGGCGAGCACGTCGCGCGGCAGCTTGCCCGTTTCGTTGCGCGGCAATGCATCGACGAACACGAGCGGACGCGGCATGAACGCGGGATCGATCCGTTCGCGCAGCGCGCGCTGCAGATCGGCCGCGGCAAGCGTCGGTGCGACCACGAGCGCGACGAGGCGCGTGACCGGTTCGCGGGCCGCATCGGCATCGGCCGGCGCGGCTTCGTCCGGCATGAAGAACACGCCGTCGACGACGCCGGCAATCGCATTCAGTTGATGATTCAGATAGGCGAGCGACGTGCGCTTGCCGGCGATGTTGACGAGGTCCGCCTTGCGGCCGTGCAGCAGGAATCGGCCGTCGCCGAGCAGCTCGAGCGCGTCGCCCATCGGCACGGGGGCCTCGACGTGTCCGCCCGATACCCACACGGTCGGGCCGCTGTCGTCGGCCGCGGCGTCGCCGTGCGACGCGTCGTGCGCATCACGCGTGTCGAGCCGGATGTCCGGGAACAGTTGCCAGGTCGCGCCCTGCGACGTGCGGCGCGTCGCGATCTGGCCGGTCTCGGTGCTGCCGTAGATCTCGACGAGCGGCGCGCCTAGCGCGGCCTCGGCTTCGCACGCGAGCTTTTCCGACAGCGGCGCGGTGGCCGAGAGCACGAGCGCGGCCGGCGGCAGCGCATGGCGGGCCGACAGCAGTGCGCGCAGGTGGATCGGCGACGTGACGAGCACGCGCGGCTGCGGGATCGCGTCGAGTTCGTCGCGAATGTCGCCCGGATAGAACGGCTGGCGGTTGCTGAACGCGAGGCCGCCGATCAGCGCGAGCAGCACCGTCGACTCGAATCCGTACATGTGCTGCGCGGGCACGGTGCCGATCAGCGTGGCCGCGCGGCCGTCGAGCAGGCCGAGGCGGTCGGCCGCCGCACGCACGCAGCCGACCAGGAAGCCCCAGGTCTTGCGGTGCGGCACCGGCGCGCCGGTCGAGCCGGAGGTGAACACGTACGCCATGATCCGCGCCGCGTCGATCCGCGGCACCACGCAGGGGGCGTCGTCGGGGAGGTCGCCGGCCGCGGCGTCCGGATACGCGAAGCGCGGCAGGTCGATCGTGCAGTCGGGCGCGTCGTGCAGGCAGAACGCGTCCGGTGCGAACGACGCGAGCTGGCGCACCATCTCCGGCGTGTGCGTCGACGGCAGCAGGCTGATCCTGCCGGAGACGAGCGCCGCGCACAGGCTGACCGCGAAGCGGTAGCGGTCGCGGCACACGTTGAACACGTGGCCGCCAGCGGGCAGCGCGGCGGCCACGCGCGCGACGTCGGCGACGAACGCGCGCACGGTGACGGGCGTGCCGTCGCGCCAGGCGATCGTCTGGTCAGGCGAGGAATGGAATACCAGCGGGTGAGTCGGCATAAATCGGCTAGAGCGGGAAGCGGTGACCGGCGCGGCCGCGATGCGGCGCCACGCCGGCCATGAATTCATCGTGACGGTTGGGCCGACGCGCGGTACGCGCGCACCGCGTCGATCATCCGCGGCCGCGCTTCGTGCGGCAATGCGAAGCGCCGGCACGCGTGCTCGGCGGCGAACATCACGGCGACGAGCGGCAGCGACAGGTAGTTCGCGAACGTCGACCACGCGACGATCGGCGCGATCGCGAACATCAGCGTCGACACGGCGGCGATCGCGACGAAGAACAGCGTCCACGCGAGCGTGATGCGCCGCGTGTAGCGCGCGACGGCCGGCGTGATCGTGCCGTGGATCATCGTCGCGAAACGCGTGCACAGCGGCACTTGGCCCGCCGCGAGCGTGCGGCCGAACAGCAGCGCCATCGCGAGGTTGAAGCTCGCGTGTTCCAGATACAGCCCCCATTCGAAATGGCGCGCGAGCGGGATGCGCGCGGCCCACAGCGCGACGGCGGCCAGTAGCCACGCCGGCACGAGCCACGCGCGCCTCGGCGAGCGCCATGCCGCACCGAGCGCAAGCAGCAGCGGCGGCACGAGCGCCATCGCGAGACCGACGCCATGCGCGCCGGGCGTCGCGGCCGCGTAATGCGCGCCGACCTGGTACGCGGCCACCGCGGCGAGCGCACCGACACCGCGCACGATCGCGAGCGGCGTGCTCATCGCGGCGCTCCCGGCGCGCGACGTGGGCGCGCATCGCCGCCGGCGGCCGTGGCATGGTGGAGCACCGGCGGGCAAACGGGGGCGAGGCAAACGGACGGGCGCGGCATGGCTGCTGGAAACATCGGGCGTATCGGGGGGCCGGACGCGTTCGTCGGGCCGTCAAACATCATATGAATGGCGGCCCGGACGCTTGTCCGGGCCGGCTGTCGTGCTCGCCATTTTAGGGCCGCTGCGTGGCCGTTCGAGACCGGTGCGGCCGGGTTTTGTAACCGAATGTATGGCAGCGCACCGACGCTTTCGCGGCGGCGATCCATTTCGATCCGAAGCGGCTCAAGCGTCTGCTGCGATCGGGGCCCGAAACCGGCCGCGGCGCGGCCCTTCAGTCTGTAACCATTCGCGGTATACGCACCGATACCCATCAACTAGAATCCGCGTAACTTTTACAAACGACCCCCAATAACGCAGGCGGGGAAGCCGGCAGACGCCGGAGGGACGGAGATTCGCGCGCTTCGCACGCGCCGGGCATGCATGACGGTTGCCGTTTCCGGATGCCTCCCGCTGCCATGGGCCGCCTGCCCGCAAGCATGATGAACGCACTGGAACAAGAGCTCGCCACGCTGATCATCGGCGAACTGAATCTCGAAGACGTCCCGCTCGAAACGGTGACGGCCGGGACCCCGCTGTACGGCGAGGGCTTCGGGCTCGACTCCGTCGACATCCTCGAAATCGCGCTGCTGATCTCGAAGAAATACGGCTTCGAGCTGCGCTCGGACAATCCGGACAACAAACAGATCTTCGCGACGCTCGGCGCGCTCGCCGCATACGTCGCCGCGCATCGCACGAAGTGACGGGCGCGCACGGCGCGGCACACGGATGATTTACCGCACGCGGCGGCCGTCGCTGGACGACATGCCGCCGCGTCGATCGAGGTGAAACGCGATGAACGGAGCAAGTCGATGCGGGCGCTCGTAACGGGCGGCAGCGGCGCACTCGGGCAGGCGATCTGCATGGCGCTCGCGCAGGCCGGTCACGAAGTCTGGGTGCACGCGAACCGGAATCTCGCGCAGGCGCAGACGGTCGCGCAGCAGATCGCAGCGGCCGGCGGTACCGCGCACGCGATTGCATTCGACGTGACCGATGGCGACGCGACGCTCGCCGCGCTCGCGCCGTTCGTCGACGACGCGCCGGTGCAGATCCTCGTCAACAACGCGGGCATTCATGACGACGCGCCGATGGCCGGCATGTCGCGCCGGCAATGGCACAGCGTGATCGACGTGACGCTCAACGGTTTTTTCAACGTCACGCAGCCGCTGTTGCTGCCGATGATCCGCACGCGGCGCGGACGGATCGTCAACATCGCGTCGGTCGCGGGCGTGACCGGCAATCGCGGGCAGGTCAACTACGCGGCCGCGAAGGCGGGGCTGATCGGCGCGACGAAATCGCTGTCGCTGGAGCTTGCGTCGCGCGGCATCACGGTGAACGCGGTCGCGCCCGGCATCATCGAATCGCCGATGACCGACCATGCGTTTCCCGCCGAACGGATCAGGCAGCTCGTGCCGGCGCAACGCGCGGGCCGGCCCGACGAAGTCGCTGCGATGGTCGCGTATCTGGTATCCGATGCGGCCGCCTATGTGACGGGTCAGGTGCTGTCCGTCAACGGCGGGCTCGCATGACGACGCGCGCGGCGTCGGCTTGACGCGAAGCAACGGCGCGCAACGCGGCGCGTGGCCCCCATGCCGCGAGCCTGCGCCGCATAGTGAGGAAATCGAAGTGTCAGTGCATCCAGTCGACGCCGAACGGCGAGCGTGTTCCCTGTCGTCCGCCCCGAATGCGGTCGCGCCCGGACACACGGCAGCCGCGCCTGCCGCATCGCGAGCGGGCATCCCGCCCGCGGCGAATGGCGTCAGCCATGCGCTGCGACTCGCCCGGATCGATCACGCACGGCTGGCCGCGCTGCTGCACGCTGCGCGGCAGCGCGGCGACGCATTCGAGCACCTGTTTCCCGGCGCGCTGGGCGCGGTGTGCATCGGCGCGGCCGGATCGCCGGCCGATGCGATGGCACGCATGCTCGCCGTCGCTGCGCCCGAGCTGCCGCTCGCACCGGTGCCGATGGCGCTGCTCGACGCCGGCGGCCACGCGCGCGGCGACGCGGTCTGCGAAATCTGGCAGTGCGACGCGTCCGACTTGCGCAGCGCGCGACGCGGCACGCTGCAGTACCGTTACAGCGAAACCGCGGGGCTCGTGTTCGGCAGCATCGTCGTGCAGGAAACGCAGGAACCGGCCGATATCGATCGCGACGGCGGCACGCCGCTCGAACGCGCGACATACGATGCGTACCGCGCGCTGTTCGACGTGCTCGATACGCTCGATCTGCCGCATCCGCTGCGCATCTGGAACACGGTGCCGGCGATCAATGCGCATCAGTTCGGGATCGAACGCTATCGTCAGTTCAATATCGGCAGGCAGCGCGCGTTCGACGCGTGCCGCCGCGCGCTGACGGGCGGCGTGCCGGCCGCCTGCGCGCTCGGTTCGGTCGTGCCGGCCGCGGGCGACACGCCGCCGGCCGCGCCGCTCGCGATCCATTTCATCGCGAGCCGCACGCCGGCCGATCCGGTCGAGAACCCGCGCCAGGTCAGCGCGTATCACTACCCGGCCGAGTACGGCCCGCGTGCGCCGACGTTCGCGCGCGCGGCTGCATGGACCGGCGGCGACGCGGCACCGCTGCTGTTCATATCGGGCACCGCCAGCATCGTCGGTCACCGCACCGTGCATCATGGCAACGTCGTCGCGCAAACGCGCGAGACGATCGCGAATCTCGCGGCCGTGCTCGAGCAGGCCGCACGGCAGGGGCACGGCCCGTTCACGCTCGCGGACCTGAGCTATCGCGTCTACGTGCGCGACGCCGGCGACACCGCGGCGCTCGCCGCGATCGAACGCGCGCTGCGCGATGCGGCCGGCGCCGACGTGCGCGCGCTGTTCGTCCACGCGCACGTGTGCCGCGACGATCTGCTGGTCGAAATCGACGCGAGCGCCGGCCATCCGCTGGAGCAACCGTCGTGAAGCGCGCGGGCCTGTCGCTGCGCGAACCGTCGCCGCATGCGGGCGACGTCGAGGAAGCCTGTCGGCGCGCGCCCGCAGGTCATACACTTTTGTCAGGATCATCGTCTTCGCAATCGGCCGTTCCCATGTCCAAGCTGCACGCGTCGTCCACCCATCTCGTGTTGATTCCGAGCTACAACCCGGGCCTCAAGGTCGACACGACCGTACGCAACGCCCGCGCGCAGTGGAATCCGGTGTGGGTCGTCGTCGACGGCAGTACCGACGGCAGTGCCGAGCGGCTGCAGGCGATGGCCGAGCGCGATCCGGGGCTGCGCGTGATCGTGCTGCCGGAGAACCGCGGCAAGGGCGCGGCGGTGCTGGCCGGCCTCGACGCGGCGGCCGCGAGCGGCTTCACGCACGTGCTGACGATGGATTCCGACGGCCAGCATCCGGCCGGGCTGATTCCCGAATTCATGGCCGCATCGCAGGCCAGCCCGGATGCGATGGTGCTCGGCCTGCCGAAGTTCGACGCGAGCGCGCCGCAGCTGCGCGTGCAGGGCCGGCGGCTGTCGAACGGCTGGGCCGACCTCGAGACGCTGTGGGCGGGGATCGGCGATTCGCTGTACGGCTTTCGCGTGTATCCGGTCGCGCCGCTCGCCGCGATCATGCATCGGCAGCCGTGGATGCGCGGCTTCGACTTCGATCCGGAAGCGGCCGTGCGGCTGTGCTGGGCCGGCGTGCGGCCGATCCGCATAGAGGCGCCGGTGCGCTACTTCGGCGCGCACGAGGGCGGCGTGTCGCATTTCCACTACGGTCGCGACAACGCGCTGCTCGCGTGGATGCACCTGCGGCTGTTCGCCGGTTTCGTGCTGCGGCTGCCGATGCTGGCCGCGCGGCGGCTGATGCGGCGGCCGCGTTCGGCGTTCAGCCGGTCGCCCGGCCGCGGCGATTGACTGCCGGTTCGTCATTAATCCGCCGAGAAAGCGCGCCGTTCATTCCGGATCGACTGGTCATCAATCTGTCATTCGATGTAAACATCTGGTAATTTTCTGCCGGATTATGCAAAATCGCCGCTCCCAACTACAACTACCGAGGGATCCGGGATGCATATCAAGAAAGCAGCGGCAGCGTGTGGCATGGCGTTCCTGTTGAGCGCATGCGGGGGCGTGCAGAATCTCGACGCGAACAACCTGACGTCGGCGGGGACCAGCCTGTTCAAGGCGGCGACGCTGTCGGACAGCGACATCGCGGCACTGTCGAACGACTCGTGCAAGGCGAGCGACGCCGAATCGAAGATCGCCGCGCCGAACAGCGCGTACGCGAAGCGTCTGACGAAGGTGATGAAGGGCTTCGGCGACATGACGCTGAACGGCCAGAAGATCAACTACAAGGTCTACATGACCAAGGACGTCAACGCTTGGGCGATGGGCAACGGCTGCGTGCGCGTGTACAGCGGCCTGATGGACATGATGAACGACGACGAACTGCGCGGCGTGATCGGTCATGAAATGGGCCACGTCGCACTGGGTCACTCGAAGAAGGCGATGCAGACCGCCTACGCGGTCAGCGCGGCGCGCACCGCGGCCGGCGCGGCATCGCCGGGCGTCGCGGCCCTGACGAGCTCGCAGCTCGGCGACATCACCGAGAAGTTCATCAACGCGCAGTTCTCGCAGACGCAGGAAAGCGCGGCGGACGACTACTCGTTCGACCTGATGAAGCAAAAGAGCATGAACCAGAAGGGCCTCGTCACCGCGTTCCAGAAACTCGCGCAACTCGATGGCGGCAAGAGCTCGATGATGAGCTCGCACCCGTCGTCGTCGAGCCGTGCGCAGCACATCCAGGATCGCATCGCGAAGGGCAGCTGATCGCCGATCGCGGCGCCGGCTTCGTCCGGCGCCCGGGATGAATCAAACCCCACGCTCTCTCGGGCGTGGGGTTTTGTTTTTGAGGGCCCGGAAAGCGGCCGCGCCGCCTGCTTACGGCACCATTCCCGGCAGCACGTAGGCCTGCACGAGCGTGATCACACCGACGATCACCGCGAACAGCAGGCTGTGGCGCACCGTGAAGCGGAACAGATCGGATTCCTTGCCGACGAGGCCGGTCGCCGCGCATGCCACCGCGATCGACTGCGGCGAGATCATCTTCGCGGTCACGCCCCCCGTCGTGTTCGCGGCGACCGCGAGCGTCTCGGGCACGCCGAGCTGGTGCGCGGTTGCCTGCTGCAGCGAGCAGAACAGCGCGTTCGACGACGTGTCCGAGCCGGTCAGGAACACGCCGAGCCAGCCGAGGAACGGCGAGAAGAACGGGAACGCGGCGCCGGTGCCGGCCAGCATCAGCGCGAGCGTCGACGACATCCCCGAGTAATTCGCGACGAACGCGAACGCGAGCACGAGGCCGATCGACAGGATCGGGCGCGTGAGTTCCTTCAGCGTCTCGCCGAACGTGACGAGCGCGTCGCGCGGCTTCATCCGCAGCAGCGCCATCGAGATCAGCGCGGTCACGAGGATCGCGCTGCCCACCGCCGACACGAGGTCGAGCTTCAGCACCGCGTCGAGTGCCTTCGGCGTCGCGGCGATCGGCGCGGTCTTCACGACGAGCTGGTCGAGCCCGGCCACATGGAACTTCAGGACGGTCGACGCGAGCGCGCCGTGCGCGGCGAACAGCGCCTTGAACGGCGCGATGCTCCACACGGTGACGACGGCCGTCAGGATCAGGAACGGCGACCACGCGCGCACGGTCTGCGCGAGCGTGTACGGCGACGCCTGGCGGCTTGCGCCCGAACCGTTGCCGCCCGCGCCGAACCCCGCGAGCGCCGCGCCGCCGCCGGACGCGACGACGCCGCCTGCCGTCTGCTTCGCGCTGCTCGGCTGCCAGACCTTCAGGAACACGGCCAGCGACACGAGGCTGACGAGCGACGACGTGATGTCCGGCAGCTCGGGCCCGATGTGGTTCGACGTGAAGTACTGCGTGATCGCGAAGCTGCCGCCCGCGACGAGCGCGGCCGGCCACGTCTGGCGCACGCCGCGCAGCCCGTCCATCATGAACACGAGCCAGAACGGCACCGCGAGCGACAGCAGCGGCAACTGGCGGCCGGCCATTGCGCCGATGTGGAGCGGGTCGATGCCCGTCACCTGCCCGGCGACGATGATCGGAATGCCCATCGCGCCGAACGCGACCGGTGCAGTGTTTGCAATCAGACACAGTCCGGCCGCGTGCAGCGGCTTGAAACCGAGGCCGACGAGCAGCGCGGCCGTGATCGCGACGGGCGCGCCGAAGCCGGCGGCGCCTTCGAGAAACGCGCCGAACGAGAAACCGATCAGCAGCATCTGCAGCCGCTGGTCGTCGGTGATCGACAACACCGATGCGCGGATGATGTCGAACTGGCCGGTCTTCACGACGATCTTGTACAGGAACACGGCCGCGACGATGATCCACGCGATCGGCCACAGGCCGTACGCGAAGCCGAAGCCGGCCGCCGCGAGCGCCTGCGGCACGGGCATCCCGTACGCGACGATCGCGACGCCGAGCGACAGCAGCAGGGTGATCGCGGCGGCCACGTGCCCCTTCATCCGCAAGGCGGCGAGCGCGATGAAAAAGAAGATGATCGGAATTGCGGCGACGAACGCCGACAGCCCGAGGCTGCCGAGCGGCGTGTAGATCTGATGCCAAACCTGCATGGTTGTCTCCTCCATGGATTTATCGGGTACGGGTTTGAAAGCGGGGTGTCTATTCGGGCTGGCCGCGCGCGCGCAGCAGGTCGGACAGGCTGCGCGGCGCCGGCTCGAGCGGCGTGCGGTGCTGCGTCCAGCCCATCTGCTTCGTGGGCGTCAGCGCGCGCAGCCGCGTCGCGGTCCAGCGGAACGCGCGATACGCGCGCGGATGCGCGAACGCGCCCGACCAGAAGCGCCACACGAGGTCTTCCGCGCGGTTGTAGTTCGCGCCCTGGCCGCGCAGCGGATGCGCGACGGGCTCGTCGGGCTTGCGGTTCGCCTCGGTGCGCAGCCGCACCAGCAGCTGCGGGATCGGAATCCGGACCGGGCACACTTCGCCGCACGCGCCGCACAGCGTCGACGCGGTCGGCAGGTCGGCCGTCGCGTCGAGGCCGAGCAGGTGCGGCGAGATGATCTTGCCGATCGGGCCCGGATAGGTCGTCCCGTAGGCGTGGCCGCCGATGCGCGTATAGACGGGGCAATGGTTCATGCACGCGCCGCAGCGGATGCACTGCAGCGTCGCGCGCAGCTGTTCGTCCGCATACGCCTGCGTGCGGCCGTTGTCGAGCAGTACGAGATGCAGCTCGCGCGGGCCGTCGCGTTCGCCGTCGCGGCGCGGGCCCGAGATCAGGTTGAAGTAGGTTGTGATCGCCTGGCCGGTGGCGGAGCGCGTCAGCAGGCTCGACAGCGGCACGATGTGCTCGAGCTTCTCGACGACCTTCTCGATCCCCATGATCGCGACGTGCGTATCGGGCACGGTGGTCGACAGCCGGCCGTTGCCTTCGTTCTCGACGAGCCACAGCGTGCCCGTGTCGGCCGCCGCGAAGTTCACGCCGGACAGGCCGATGTCGGCCTCGGCGAACGCGCGGCGCAGCGCGCGCCGGCCGGTCTGGATCAGCTCGTCGACGTCCTCCGTGTAGCGCGTGCCGGGGATGTGCCGCTCGAACAGCTCGGCGATGTCGCCGCGCGTCTTGTGGATCGCCGGCATCACGATGTGCGACGGCTTCTCGCCCGCGAGCTGCACGATGAACTCGCCCATGTCGGACTCGATGCAGTCGACTCCGTGATCCGCGAGGTAATGGTTCAGCTCGATTTCCTCGCTCGCCATCGACTTGCCCTTGATCACGCGGCGCGCGTGATTCGCCTGCGCGATGCCGAGCACGATCGCGTTCGCGTCGGCGGCCGTCTCGGCCCAGTGCACCTGCACGCCGGCGGCGCTGAGCTTTGCCTCCAGCTGTTCGAGCAGCGCCGGCAGTTGCGCGAGCGCGTGCCGCCGCACGGCTTCGCCGAGATCGCGCAACTGCTGCAGCTCGGTGTCGTCGGGGAACTGGGACGTGCGCTTGCCCTGCAGGAAGTCCATCGCGCCGCGAAAGCTTTGGCGCAGCGCGGGATCGTCGAGCGCGGCGCGCGCACGGGCCTTGAAGTCGCCGGGGGTGACGAATTGCAGCGGTTGGTCGCTCATCGCGGCAGCTCCTGGCAGGCGGTGGCGGCCGGTTCGGCGGCCGGCCCGGTGACGATCACGACCCAGAGGTGGCGCGGGCCGTGTGCGCCGTACGCGAGGGTCTGCTGGATATCGGACGTCTTCGACGGGCCCGACACCAGCACGACGTTGGTCGGCATGCCGGCGTGCCAGCGCTCCGCGTGCACGGCCGCGTGGAGGTCGGCATGCAGCGTGTTCGCGTGGACGAGTGCGATGTGCAGCGGCGGCACCAGCGACACCGTGCGCGGCGTGCCGGCATCGGGCGCGAGCACGACGGTGCCGGTCGTCGCGATGCCCGAGCGCGCGATGGTGAAGCCCGCGTCGATCGTGTCGAACAGCTCGGCTTTCCACGCGTCGATCGGCCGGTCGAACGGCACCGGCGCGACCGCGTCGGGCAGCGCCCGTGCGAGCGCCGCGGATTCGGCGCGGGCCGGATCGAGCAGCAGGCGGCGCACGCCGGCGTCGGCCAGACGCGC
This sequence comes from Burkholderia sp. KBS0801, assembly GCF_005937855.2. Classification (NCBI taxonomy): domain Bacteria; kingdom Pseudomonadati; phylum Pseudomonadota; class Betaproteobacteria; order Burkholderiales; family Burkholderiaceae; genus Burkholderia; species Burkholderia sp. KBS0801. The sequence continues at coordinate 3,045,377 of NZ_CP042177.1, read as the reverse complement.
GGCAAGCTGCGCGGGCCACGCGTCGGCGCTCGCGCACCAGACGTCGGCATGCGACGCGGCGAGCGCGGCCTGCATCGTCCGCGCGAGTGCGAGCGGGTCGGATGCGGCAGGCGCGCGCCGCGCGGCGTAATGCGTGTCGATGCGCGCGTCGAGCGCCGGTGCGGCGTTTGCGGCGACGCCGGGCGCGGCGGCGCGCAGGCGCGCGAGGATCGCGTCGCGCGCGCTCATTGCGAATCCCCGCGCAGCGAGCCGGCGCCTGCCGTGCGGCGCCACAGGAAGCTCGCGAGATGTTCGACGGGCAGGGGCGCGCCAGCCTTCTCGGCCGCGTGACCGATGTTCAGCAGGCAGCCGCAGTCCGCCGACACGAGGCGCTCGCAACCGGTCGCGCAGGCCGATGTGACCTTGTCGCTCACCATCGCGCCGGAGATGTCGGGATGTTTCAGCGAGAACGTGCCGCCGAAGCCGCAGCATTCCGATTCGCGTTCGTGTTCGATGCGCGTGACGCCCGGCAGCGCATCGACGAGCGCGACGCCGTGCACGCGGGTGCCCATCTCGCGGCGCGCCGCGCACGACGTGTGCAGCACCACGCGTTCGTCCGGGCCGGCGTTCGCGGTGACGGCATCGAGCCGCACGTGAAGCACATTGACGAGGAATTCGGCGAGTTCGTAGGTGCGCTCCGCGATCGCGCGGGCCTTCGGGCCGTGCACGGGATCGTCGGCGAACAGCGCCGGCCAATGGTGCCGGATCATGCCCGCGCACGAACCGGACGGCACGATCACCGGCCAGGGCTCGGCGAACAGGTCGAGCTGCGCGGCCGCGACGCGGCGCGCCTCGTCGGGATTGCCGCTGCTGTACGCAGGCTGCCCGCAGCAGCTCTGGCCGCGCGGATAGTGCACGGTCACGCCTTCGCGTTCCAGCAGGCGCACCGTGTCGAGCCCGGCTTCGGGGACGAACAGGTCGACCAGGCAGGTCGCGAACAGGTAGACGTGCGCGGGGGCGGCGGTGGGGTAGTGCCTTTCGTTCATGTCTCGCTCCAGGTGCGGCGGCCCGGCATGCGCATGCGGGACGACGATTTCGCTTTCGCTGCATAATTCCCGCGACGGCGCCGAAGCTCAAATTGGTTGGGCCAATCGGCGCGACGGGATATTCGGATGGGGAGACGGCGATGGCGGCGATGACGGCACGGGGCCGGACCGAAGTAGTGATGCGCAAGATCGAGACGGCGCTGCTCGACGGCACGTGGCAGGCCGGCGCGCGGCTGCCGGCCGAGCGCGTGCTCGCGCAGCAGTACGGCGTCGCGCGCAATACGGTGCGCGAGGCGACCCAGCGGCTCGTCGCGCGCGGGCTGCTGCAGAGCCGGCGCGGCGCGGGCGTGTACGTGACGGACCAGTTGCGCGCGGGCATCGCGTCGCCGTGGGGCCAGCTGGTCGCCGACCACCCGGCGTTGCGCGACGACATTCTCGAATTCCGTCGCGTGCTCGAAGGCGCGACCGCGTATTTCGCCGCGCTGCGCGCCGACGCGAGCGACCGGCGCCGGATCCGCGCGCTGCTGCGCGAGCTCGAAACCGCGCACGCGAACGACGATGCGGCCGTCGAGGCGTCGGCCGATGCGAAGCTGCACGAGGCGATCGCGCTCGCGTCGCACAACACGATGTTCCTGCACCTGCACACGAGCGTGATCGGGATGCTGCGCGAGCACATCTCGATCAACGTCGCGGGGATGACGACGCATGAGCAGGCATCGGAGCTGTTGCTGCAGCAGCACCGGGTGGTGTGCGACGCGATCTGCGCGCAGCGGCCCGAGGAGGCGCGCACCGCGATGCAGACGCATATCGACTACGTGCGCAGCCACTTCGAGCGAAGCGGCGACGCGCCGTGAGATTGGTTGGACCATGGCCGCCTCAGGCCGTATGGCGGACGATCGCGAGCCGCAGGCCGCCGGGCCGGGGCGCGCGCCGCGGGCGACGCGCGTTTTGCTGCGGCGCGGCGCCACCCGCGCTGCGGCCGCGCGATTGACCGGTTCATCCGGCGCCCACTAGAATCGGCTGGAGCCGCCTGTCAGCCGCGCGCCGCGGCGATCGCGGACCCATTGATCCGCCTGTCGAGGAAGTTTCCGTGCTTACGTCTTTGATTCGGCGCGCACCGGCCTCGCTGTCGTGGCGCGCCGTGTGCCGCCCGGCCCGCGCGCTGATCGTCTGCGCGCTGCTGCCGCTCGTCGCCTGCGCGACGCACCCGCCCGCCACCTCGCTCGATCGCCCCGTGTCCCACGCGTTGTCTGCCGATACCGCGACCCCGCTGCGCGATGCGCTCGCCGCGCCGGAAGCCGCGCATCCGGGGCAGTCGGGCTTCCGCTTGCTGGCCGACGGCGCCACCGCGTTGCAGATGCGCATCGCGCTCGCGCGCGCGGCGACGAAGACGCTCGACATGCAGTACTACATCGCGACCGAGGATACGACCGGCAAGCTGCTGCTCGGCGCGGCGCTGTACGCGGCCGATCGCGGCGTGCGCGTGCGGATGCTGGTGGACGACCTGAACTTCGACGACATCGACCGCGTGATGGCCGCGCTGAATACGCATCAGAACATCGAGATCCGCGTGTTCAACCCGTTCGGCGCGTCGCAGCGCGGCATGGTCGAGCGCACGGCCAACTTCTTCACGCGGATCGACAGCTTCACGCGCCGGATGCACAACAAGGCGATGATCGCGGATAACCAGCTCGCGATCGTCGGCGGCCGCAATCTCGGCGACCAGTACTTCAGCGCGAGCCCGACGCTGCAGTTCCGCGATCTCGACGTGCTCGCGGCCGGCCCCGTGACGCACGACATCTCGAAGAGCTTCGACGACTATTGGGCGAGCGCGAGCAGCTATCCGCTGCGCGTGCTGAATCATCAGAAGTTCGATCCGAAGGATCTCGACGCGATGCGCGACGAGCTGCGGGAGCACTGGCGCAAGAACGCCGATCCGTACAACGCGAAGCCGCTGAACGCGACGCCGCTCGCGCAGCAGATCGCGCGCGACCAGCTCGAGCTCGTGTGGGCGCCGGCCGAATTCAAGGTCGATGCGCCGGACAAGATCGCGCGGCCGACCGACGCGTACGTGAGCCCGCCGATGCAGCGCCTGGGCGAGCTCACGCGCGGCGCGCGCAAGGAATTCCTCGCGTTCTCGCCGTACTTCGTGCCGCACGACGCCGGCGTGAAGATCCTTGGCGATACGACCGCGCGCGGCGTGCGCGTCGCGATCGTCACGAATTCGCTCGCCGCCACCGACGCGGTCGCGGTGCAGGCCGGCTATGCGCCTTATCGCATCCCGTTGCTGCAGCGCGGCGTCGAGCTGTACGAATTCAAGGCGCAGCCGGACCAGCAGCCTGCCCGCCTGTTCGGCTCGCGCTCGCGTGCGAGCCTGCATGCGAAGGCGTACGTGATCGACCGGCAAATCCTCGTGATCGGATCGCTGAACCTCGACCCGCGCTCCGCGCACCTCAACACCGAGCTCGCGCTCGTGATCCACAGCCCGGTGCTCGCGCAGCAGGCCGCGGCGATCTTCGCGCGCGTGACGCAGCCCGACGAAAGCTATCGCGTCACGCTCGCGAAGCAGACTGACGGCGGCCGGCCCGCGCTCGAATGGACCGGCGTCGACGGCGGTCAGCCGACCACGTATCACGTCGATCCGCATGCCGGGCTGATGCGCAACGTGATGACCGGCATCTTCATGTTGCTGCCGGTCGACGACCAGCTGTAAGGGCCGGAACGACTCAGGCCAAACCCGCGATTCCGGTGCGCGCGGAAAGGTGATATGGTTGTGCGCGCAACGATGTGCGCATCGTGACGGCGCCGGCGGACGGCTCGCGCAATGCGGGCCGGACCGGCGCCGAATGACGCCTGACGACGCCTGACGACGCCTGACGACGCCTGACGACGCCTGACGACGCCGAACCAGCCGCCACGCAGCCCACGCCGCGTGCGACGCCAGCAGGCGACCGACGATGCGCGCCGCCGCCCGCGCGGCCGCGCCCGTCCGCCACCGGAGTGCCCCATGCAACGTGTACCGAACCAGCCGTTCACGCGTCCCGCCCGTTTCTCCGAGGCCGAATGGCAGGCGCGCGTGCAGCTCGCGGCCGCCTACCGGATCTTCGACCATCTCGGCTGGACCGAGCTGATCTACAACCATATCTCGCTGCGCGTGCCGGGCGAGGACGGCCATTTCCTGATCAATCCGTTCGGGCTCCATTACCGCGAGGTATGCGCGTCGAACCTCGTGAAGATCGACATCGACGGCAACGTGATCGGCCATTCCGATTGGCCGATCAACCCGGCGGGCTTCACGTTCCACAGCGCGATCCATGCGGCGCTGCCCGACGCGCACTGCGTGATGCACGTGCATACGACGCCGACGATGGCCGTGTGCTGCTCGCGCGACGGGCTGTCGTTCTCGAACTTCTACTCGGCGCAGCTGTACGGGAAGATCGCGTATCACGATTTCGAGGGCATCACCGTGCATCTCGAGGAAGGGCGGCGCATCGTCGAGAGCGCCGGCGGGCGGCCCGTGTTGCTGCTGCGCAATCATGGGCCCGTGACGATCGGCGCGACGCTCGCGCAGACCTTCTCGCTGATGTGGCTGCTCAATCGCGCGTGCGAGGTGCAGGTCGCGACCCATGCGATCGGCGACGCGCTGCCGATCGCGCTGCCGGTGCTCGAGGGCTGCGTGCGCGATTCGCTGAATTTCGATCCGAAGCACGGCGCGGGGCAGGACGCGTTCGACGCATTGCAGCGCATCGTCGATCGTATCGATCCCGGCTATCGCGCGTGAGGCACGCGCCGCGCGCCGGCTAGAACCGGTAGCCGAGGCCGGCCTGGATCACGTCGGTGTCGCGGTCGTAGCGCGTGACCACGCGGTTCCACGTGACGCGCGTGAGCCAGCGGTCGGAGATCCGGTAGCTCGCCGAAATCGACACGATGCCGGAGAGCCGGCCGCCGCCCGCGTTCGGCTCGACTGCGCGATTGTGCTGATCGACCGTGACGTACGCACCAGCGCCGGCCGACAGCGTGACCTTGTCGTTCAGGAATGCGCGCGTGAGCCACAGCTCGGATGCGATGCCGTTGCGACGGACGCCCTGTTTCGCGCCTTCGTACAACCACGTCGCGGTCCAGTCGATCGAGCGGGTGAGACCACGCCGGTATTCGAGACTGCCGCCGAGCGTCGACGGCGACGAGCGGCTGTTGAGGATCGTCTCGCCGAGCATCGCGGTGACTTCGTTGTTCGTGACCTTGCGCGTGCGCGGCAGCGCGGTGTCGCGCGGGCCCGGCGTGTCGGGCGCATCGAGCTGGTAGCCCACGCCGAACATCACCGACGTCGTGGCCGGGCCGCTGAACACCTGCGCGCGATTGAGCTGCAGCTGCGTAATCCAGCGGTGCGACGTGTAATACGCGGCGCGCATGCTCATCAGCACGCCCCAGCCGTGCGTGTTCGAGTAGCCGCGGCCTTCGCCGGCCGGCACGGTGTCGAAGTAGCGATACGGGCCCACGCCGGCCGACAGCACGAAGCGGCGATTCTCGAGCGGCACGCGGCCCCAGAACTGCACGGCCTGGCCGTCGCGATGGTGATTCGGTATGTGACCCTCGTTGTACCAGGTGAAACCGAGCGCGGTATGCGCGCTCAAGCCTTCCTGATAGTCGAACGCCCACGCATACGAGCGGTCGCCGCCGCCCCACAGCGAGCCGGCGAACAGCGAGAATTCCTGCGCGTTGGCAGGTGCGCCGTAAAACGCGGCGATGGAGCAGAGGCTGGCCAGCAGCGGGCGGACACGGACGGGGCGGGTCGGGCAGGGCATCGGGAGACGGGCCGGCACGGTTCACTTTCCAGTCACGACAATACGGGGGGCATTGTCCCGCGCGGGCAGGGCCGGTGTCGACGCGGGTTTGCACAACAACCTGTTACGCATCGTGTGGTGCGCGGTGCGTCGTTGCGTCGTCGTGTCGGACGGTAGCCGTGCCGCGCCGGCAAAAAAAACGCGGCCGGATGGCCGCGTGAATACTCGCAGACTCCTTCGGACGAAGGAAACAAGCAACTGTGAAACGAAGTGTAGCGAAAGGCCGCGCGCGGATTCAGCGCTCCGGCTGGAAAGGTCTGTTCCAGATTCCGGCACGCGCCGACGCCGCATGGGGCTGCCGGATCGGCGGCGATCGACTACCATCATGTCACGCCCCCGTCCGGGTGGCGTACCACGTCGTTCAAGGAGGATTCATGCCGAAGCTGCGTTTGCTCCAGGTGGCGTTGTTCGCGGGCGTGCTGGCCGCCGGCGGTGCCGCTGCCGAAACGGTGCGCCTGTCCGCCAACCTGCAGCCGTCGAGCGAGGTGCCGCCCACCGCGACGAAGGGCTCCGGCGCCGTCGACGCCACCTACGACACGGCCACCCACATGCTGCACTGGACGGCGACGTACGAACACCTCACCGGGCCGGCGACCGCCGCGCACTTCCACGGGCCCGCGCCGGTCGGCCAGAACGCCGGCGTGCAGGTGCCGGTCCCGAAGGACGAGCTGGCGAGCCCGATGAAGGGTGCGAAGGAGCTCACCGACGCGCAGGTGACCGACCTGATGAGCGGCAAGTGGTACTTCAACGTGCACACGAAGGAGCATCCGTCCGGCGAGATCCGCGGCCAGATGATGCCGGCGAACTGAGCCGGCCGGCCGGGCGCCGGCGTTTGATATAGAGGCTCCCGTCGAGCGGCGCGGCGGCGATCGCACGTACCATCGTGACCCTGCGATGACGGAGTGTGTTCGATGAGTTGGCAAAGCAAGTTCGCGTGCTGGCTGCTGCGCTGGCAGTTTCGTCCCGAGACGACGCGCCCGGTGCTCGATCCTGCCCGCGCGCGGCGCTTCACCGACCTGAGAATGATCGTGCCGCGTCGCGCGCCGTCGGGCTACCGGCTGCGCGAGTGCTACGGCCCTGGCGACGCGCCGCTGCGCGGCGAATGGCTCGAACGCACCGACGCGGTCGCTACTCGCGGGCCCGGCCGCACGCTGCTGTACTTCCACGGCGGCGGCTACTACTTCTGTTCGACGAAAACCCATCGACCGCTCGTGTTCGGCCTCACGAAGCGCGCGGGCGTGCGCGCGTTCTCGCTCGACTACCGGCTCGCTCCCGAAAACCGCTTTCCGGCCGCGCTCGACGACGCGCTGGCCGCCTACCGGCAATTGCTCGCGCTCGGCACGCCGCCCGAATCGATCGTGTTCGGCGGCGATTCGGCGGGCGGCGGCCTCGCGCTCGCGACGCTCGTTGCGCTGCGCGACCGCGGCGAACCCTTGCCGGCCGGCGCGATCCTGTTCTCGCCGTGGACCGACCTGGCCGGCACGGGCGGCACGATGCGCAGCAACGACGGCCCCGACCCGATGTTCGCGGGCGCGGCGCTGCCGAAGGCGGCGAAGCTGTATCTGGGGGATGCGTCGGCCACGCATCCGTACGCGTCGCCGTTCTATGCGGATTTCACCGGGTTGCCGCCGCTCTTTATCCAGGTCGGCAGCACCGAGGTGCTGCTCGACGATTCGCGCCGCGTCGCCGACAAGGCGAAGGCCGCCGGCGTGCCGGTGGAGCTCGAGGTGTGGCCCGACATGCCGCACGTGTGGCAGCTGTACGCGCCGATGGTGCCCGAGTCGCGCGACGCGCTCGACCGGGCGGCCGCGTTCCTGCGCCGCGTTGCGATCGAGCGGGCGGTTCAGCGCGTCGGCGAGCCGTCGATCGCGTGATACGCGGCTTTCACGGCCACCGAGCCGTACTTGCGCTCGAGCCGGCGCACGGTGAAGTGGCCGTGCGCCATCTGCTGGAAGTGGTCGATGAACAGCGTGTTGACGGTCGCGCCGAGCACCGCGCCGATCGCCGGGATCGACTTCGCGGCCATCTGCTCGGTGACCTGCACCGAGAAGCGTGACGCGACCGTCTGCACCAGCTTGAACACGGCCGCCGAGCTGTGCGCGGCGATCCCTTTCGTCGTGATGTCCGACGACGCCTTCGAAATCGCCTGCGCGAGCGCGCCGCGCAGCACGAAATAGCCGAGATCGGCGTCCTCTTCGTCCTTGTCCGGGTTGCCGCCCATGCCGAGCACGGCCAGGCACTGCAGCTGCGTATCCACCGAGCCCAGGTCCTCGCCCTCGCTGCGCGCGATGTCGCACACCGAGCGGAAGATCAGCGTGGTCGTCACCGGCAGCTCCACCGGCAGCGCGAGGAAGCCGAATGCGCCGCCGGCGGCGCCGGTCGTCGCGACCGCGAGCTTGTGCAGCAGGTTGCTCGGCTTGTCCGGCTCGGCATCGGGCGTCTGCGGCTTGCCGAGCGTGCGCAGCGCGATGTTCAGGCACTTGCGCAGCGCGAGCTGCGTCGCGTCGTTGATCTTGCCGGTCGCGAAGTCCGGCAGCCGCGCGATCATTTTCTCGACCGGCGCGCCCAGCATGCCCGTCAGCTTCATCGTCAGCGACGGGCTTTCCAGCACCTGCTTCGCGCGCCGCAGCGCGTCCTGATCCTCCGGCGACAGCGTCGCGGCAGGCGTGATTGAAATCGGTTCCATCTTTCTCCTTGGCGGCCGGGGCCGGGTGAACCGTCGCCATCCTAGATTACTCCGGCGTGCTAGAATTTTAAGATTGTTTGACTCGTCAAAAGTTGCATCAACAAAAAATGGCCGTCCATACTGCCGCCCACCATTCGAGCGGGCAAGTCCTGCCGTTCCGCGAATCGCTGCTGGCGATGATCGGGATCTCGTTCGTCACCATGCTCGTCGCGCTCGACCAGACGGTCGTCGGCACCGCGTTGCCGACCATCGTCGCCGAACTCAGGGGCTTCGACCTGTACGCGTGGGTGGCGACCTCGTACCTGCTCAGTTCCGTCATCACCGTGCCGATCTTCGGCCGCCTCGGCGACTATTACGGCCGAAAGCCGTTCGTCATCGCGTCGATCGTCGTGTTCACCGGCGCATCGGTGCTATGCGGAATGGCGAACGACATGCTGTACCTGGTGCTCGCGCGCGGGCTGCAGGGGATCGGCGGCGGGATGCTGGTCGGCACCGCGTTCGCGTGCATTCCCGACCTGTTCCCCGATTCCGTCGTGCGGCTGCGCTGGCAGGTGCTGATGAGTTCCGCGTTCGGCATCGCGAACGCGGTCGGGCCGTCGCTCGGCGGGATCCTGACGCAGTCGTTCGGCTGGCGCTCGGTGTTCTACGTGAACCTGCCGGTCGGCCTGCTTTCGCTGTTCTTCGTGTGGCGCTACCTGCCGCACCTGCGGCATGTCGAGCACGACCGCAAGATGCGCCTCGACTGGCCGGGCGCGCTGCTGATCGCGCTGTCGCTCGGCGCGCTGCAGTTGTTCGTCGAATGGCTGCCGAAGTACGGCGTCACGAGCTGGGCGTCGCTGCTGCTGTTCGTCGCGGTCGGCGCCGGTATCGGGCTGTGGCATTGGGAAAAGCGCTGCGCGCAGCCGATCCTGCCGTTCGACATGTTCGGCAACCGCGCGCTGTCCGCGCTGTTCGTGCTCGCGATCCTCGCCGGCTTCTCGATGTTCTCGCTGCTGTTCTACGCGCCGCTGCTGTTCCAGGGCGGCTTCGGGATGTCGCCGAAGGAGGCGGGGCTCGTGATCACGCCGCTCGTCGTGTTCATCACGATCGGCAGCATCATGAACGGCCGCGTCATCACGCGCATCCGCCATCCGAACGCGATGCTGCAGGTCGGTTTCGTGCTGTTCGCGATCGCGTGCGCGGGCATCGTCGTGTCGACCCACGCGACGCCGACCTGGATGCTGATGGCGCTGATGGTCGCCGGCGGCATCGGTCTCGGTTTCGTGCTGCCCAACCTTACCGTGTTCGCGCAGCAGACGGCCGGCCGCGAGCACCTTGGCATCGCGACCGCGCTGCTGCAGTCGCTGCGGATGGTCGGCGGGATGCTCGGCACGGCGCTGACGGGCACGCTCGTCAACCAGATGTATTCGAGCGGCGTGCGCGATGCGCTGTCGGGCGACCACGCGCTGCAATGGCATGCGCGGCTCGCCGATCCGCAGATCCTGATCGACCGCGCCGCGCAAGGCGGTCTCGTCGCGGAGCTGACCCGCGCCGGGCATAATGGCGCGCTGCTGCTGGAAGCGGCCCGCGAATCGCTGGTTGGCGCGATTCACCTGGGTGTCGCGATGGCGGCCGTCGTCGCCGTGGTGTCGGTGTGGCAGTGCCGCCGCGTGCCGCCGATCGCGCTGCGGCGCAAGATCGAGCCGCATGTCGCGGCCGATTGACCGATTCAACGATTCACCGGACACGAATTCACCGCATGGAAGAACAGGACCGCGTCGCGATCTTGCAGCAATTCGGACGCACGTATCGCGCGTTCATGACCGCGTTCGAAACGAACGTCGGGCAGCCGATGCCGCGCTGGCGGATCATGGTCGCGCTGCACACGATGGACGGGCATGCGTCGCAGAAGAAGCTCGTCGAAGTGCTGCGCATCGATCCGGGCGCGCTCACGCGCCAGCTGAAATCGCTCGACGCGCTCGGCTGGATCGAGCGCGCGTCCGATGCGCGCGACAACCGCGTGACCAACGTCACGCTGACCCACGCCGGCCGCGCCGCGTTCGACGCGTGCCTGCCGCGCCGCAAGGCGTTCCTCGAACAGACGATGGCGCAACTGCCGGACGACGTGCTGAATGCGCTGTCGGGCGCGCTGGCGATGCTGGAGGCGCGGATCGCGGATGTCGGCTCGACGCCGGCATCGCATTGAAGAGCAGGGCGGCAAGCGGCGCGACGGCGCGCACACGGCGTTCGGTTGCGGCCGGCGCGGCACCTGGGGCGGGGTGGGCGAGGCGCACCGGGCGCACGAACTCGCCGCCGCCCGGCGTTTCACTTCACCTCATTTCAACTGCATTTACAACTCGATGCGCGTGCCGAGCAGCACGAGGAACTGCGCGAGCCAGGCCGGATGCGCGGGCCACGCGGGTGCGGTAACGAACGGCGCGTCGGTCACGGCCGCATCGACCGGGATGTCCGCGTATTCGCCGCCGGCGAGCTTTACTTCGGGCGCGCAGGCCGGGTAGGCCGAGATGCGCTTGCCGCGGATCACGTCGGCGGCCGCGAGCAGCTGCGCCGCATGGCAGATCGCCGCGATCGGCTTGCCGGCTTCCGCGAACGCGCGCACCAGCGCGATCACCTTCGAATCCAGGCGCAGGTACTCGGGCGCGCGGCCGCCCGCGATCGCGAGCGCGTCGTAGCCCGACGCATCGACGTCGTCGAACGTCGCGTTCAGCGTGAACAGGTGGCCGGGCTTTTCGGTGTAGGTCTGGTCGCCCTCGAAATCGTGAATCGCGGTCTTGATCTTGTCGCCCGCGCGCTTGCCCGGGCAGACTGCATCGACGTGATGGCCGACGGCCTGCAGCGCCTGGAACGGCACCATCGTTTCGTAGTCTTCGGCGAAATCGCCGGTCAGGAACAGGATCTTCTTCGCGGCCATGGCTTTCTCCATTGAACAGCATTGAGGGCCGTTCGCGCCGCGCGCGGCAGACAGGCGCTACGGCGGCGAAGCGGCCCCGAGGACGAAAGCGCAGTGTACTCCGGCAGATTGAAGCGCGCGTGACGGCCGCCCCGCGCGGCGGCGGGGCGGCATGCGCGGGGCGTCAGAAGAAGGTTTCGACGACTTCCGTCACGCGGAATTGCGGATCGAGGACGAGCAGCTGGCGCCACTTGTCGAACGTCAGGCACGGATGCGAAATGTCGAACGCGACCATGTCGCCGACCTTCACGTCCGCGCCCGGCGGGATCTGCAGGTACGCGTGCTGGTCCATCATCCCGGTGACCGCCCATCCTTCGCTCGCGGCGATGTCGCGCGGCGCGCTGTCGCGACCCGGGCGGAAGTGGCGCGCCGGCTCGGGCAGGCCCGCGTCGAACGCCGCATCGCGCTTGCCGAGCGCGATGATCGCGCGATCCTGCTCCGGCACCGACTGCACGTACGCCCACAGCTGCAGTGCCGGCAGCAGCCCTTCACCCATCCTGCGGGCGATCGGATTGCGCGCGAACACGTCGGTCTGCGCTTTCTTGTAGATGCCGACGTCGTGCGTCAGGTAGCAGCCCGGACGCAGCACGATTTCCGCGAAACCGGCGTCGGACGCCTTCGCGAATTCCTCCGCGACCACGTCGTACCATGCCGAGCCGGCGCCCGACAGGATCGCCGGCGTGCGCGCGAAACGGCCGGCTTCGGCCAGTTCGCGCGTGAGCGCGACCGCGTCCTGCAGGAACGCGCGGATCTCGCCTTCCTCCTTCAGCACGCCTTCGTAGAGTTCGATGCCGGCCAGCTTCAGCGTGTCCGGATAGCGCGCGATCGCGTCGAGCACGGCCTTGCGCTGCGCGGCATCGCGCACGCCCGCGCGGCCGCCCGGCACGCCGAGCTCGAGCAGCACGTTCAGCGTCTTCTTCGCGTCGCCGAAGAAGCGGCCGAGCTGGTCGACGCTGTCGGCCGAATCGACGAGGCAGAAGAATTCGAAGTCGGGGTCGGACAGCAGCTCCGCGATGATCGTCATGTTCTGGCGGCCGACCAGCTGATTCGCCAGCAGCACGCGCCGCACGCCGCCGTGATACGCGGCCTGCGTCTGGTGCGCGGTCGCGAGCGTGATGCCCCATGCGCCGGCGGCGAGCTGGCGGCGGAACAGTTGCGGCGCCATCGTCGTCTTGCCGTGCGGCGCGAACTGGGCGCCGTACTGCTGGACGAACGCCTGCATCCAGTTCAGATTGTGTTCGATGCGATCCGCGTACAGCACCGCGGCCGGCAGGCTGACGTCTTCCGCGAGCAGGTTCCACTCGAGGCGGGTTGCGTCGCCGAGCGGCACGCTCGCGCTCGGCAGATTGCCGAGCCCCTTGCCCAACGGATTGATTGTCGGTTCCTGATAGTTTGTAACTTTCATGTCATCCCGCTCCATCATCACTATACATTGCACTGAAGTTGACATGCCGATGGTACAGAAAGTAGCATCGGCGCGGTGATGTTATTTAGTAACATAAAGCGCCCACCCTTTCAGCAGATGAATTCGCGAACCACCCCGTCAACGCCGTTCGCCGCCGACCCCACGGCTGCGGTCGCCCCGCCGCTTCTCGATATCGTCGCGCGCATCGCCGAATGCGCGCCCGAGCTGCGCGAAGCCGAACGCAAGGTCGCGGCATACATCCTCGCCGATCTCGCGCGCGCCGCGCATGCGAGCATCGGCGCGCTGGCGCGCGACGCGGGGGTCAGCGTCGCGACGGTCACGCGTTTCGCGAAGGCCGTCGGCTGCCGCGACGTGCGCGAGCTGAAGGTGCTCGTCGCGCAGGCCGCGGCCGTCGGCCAGCGCTTCCTCGTGCCGTCCGACGCGCATCCCGACGAAGACGCGAGCCCGGCATCGGTCGTCTACGACGAGATCCGCGTGGCGCTCGCGCACAACCACCAGCTGCTGCGCAACACGTCGTTCGACGCGGCGGCCGACCTGCTGGCCGGCGCGAAGATGGTCTACGTGTACGGGCAGGGCGGCGGTTCGACCGCGCTCGCCGACGAGCTGCGCTTCAGGCTCGTGCGCTTCGGCCGGCCGGTCGCGAGCTACCAGGACAGCCTGCTGCAGCGCATGGTGGCCGCGACGCTGTCGCGCGACGCCGTGGTCGTCGCGCTGTCGGTGAGCGGGCGCGTGCCCGAGCTGCTCGAGAGCTGCCGCCTCGCGAAGCGTTACGGCGCGACGCTGATCGCGATCACCGCGCCGGCTTCGCCGCTCGCGAAGCTTGCCGACCACCTGATCCCGGTCGTCGCGTTCGAAACCGATTTCATTTACAAGCCTTCGACATCGCGCTACGCGATGATGATGGCGATAGACGTGCTCGTCACCGGAGTCGCGCTGCGGCTCGGCGATGCGGGCCGAGAATCGCTGCGCCGCATCAAGCATGCGCTCGATGCGCACCGCGGCGGCGGAGACCGTCAACCGGTAGGAGACTGACCATGCATTCGCATCCCGAAGCCGCCGATACGCTGATCGTCGGTGCGCAGCTGTACGACGGCACCGGCGCGCCGCCCGTCACGCGCGACGTCGCGATCCGCAACGGCGTGATCGCGGCCATCGGCAACCTGTCGAACTGGCTCGCCGAAACCGTCGTCGATGCGAACGGCCGCGCGCTCGCGCCGGGCTTCGTCGACGTGCACACGCACGACGACACGCACGTGATCCGCGCGCCGGAGATGCTGCCGAAGATCTCGCAGGGCGTGACGACCGTGATCGTCGGCAACTGCGGGATCAGCGCGTCGCCGGTGATGCTCGCCGGCGATCCGCCCGATCCGATGAACCTGCTCGGCGATCGCGACGCGTTCCGCTACCCGACCTTCGCCGCCTATGTCGCGGCCGTGAACGATGCGCGTCCGGCCGTCAACGTCGCGGCGCTCGTCGGGCACACCGCGCTGCGCAACAACCAGATGGACCGCCTCGACCGCGCGGCGACCGACGGCGAAATCGCCGGGATGCGCACGCAGCTCGAGGAGGCGCTCGCGAACGGCGCGCTCGGGCTGTCGTCGGGCCTGGCCTACGGCTCCGCGTTCGCGGCGCCGGCCGAGGAAGTGATGGCGCTCGCCGAGCCGCTCGCGAATGCGGGCGCGCTGTACACGACGCACATGCGGACCGAATTCGACGCGATCCTCGACGCGATGGACGAGGCGTATCGCGTCGGCCGTCACGCGCAGGTGCCGGTCGTGATCTCGCACCTGAAGTGCGCGGGCCCGTCGAACTGGGGGCGCAGCACCGAGGTGCTCGCGTCGCTCGAAGGCGCGCGCCGCTACCAGCCGGTCGGCTGCGACTGCTATCCGTACAGCCGCAGCTCGTCGACGCTCGACCTGAAGCAGGTGACGGGCGACATCGACATCACGATCACGTGGTCGGAGCCGCATCCGGAAGTCGCCGGCAAGCTGCTGAAGGCGATCGCGGCCGACTGGGGCGTGACCGAGCAGGAGGCCGCGCAGCGGATCCGCCCGGCCGGCGCCGTGTACCACAACATGTCCGAGGACGACGTGCGCCGGATCCTGTCGCACCCGGCGACGATGGTCGGCTCGGACGGCCTGCCGAACGATCCGCTGCCGCACCCGCGGCTGTGGGGCGCGTTCCCGCGCGTGCTCGGTCATTACGTGCGCGACACGAACCTGCTGCCGCTCGAGGAAGCGATCCGCAAGATGACGTCGCTGTCCGCGCGCCGCTACGGGATCGCGCGGCGCGGCGAAGTGCAGGTCGGCTACCACGCGGATCTCGTGCTGTTCGATCCGGCGCGCGTGATCGATGCCGCGACGTTCGACAAGCCGCAGCAACCCGCGCACGGGATCGACGCCGTGTGGGTGAACGGCGTGCTGACCTATGAGAACGGCCAGCCGACCGGCGAGCGCGCCGGCGGTTTCGTCGCACGCGGCGAGCGCGTGCCGGCGAGTGCCGACGCCGCGTTCTGAGCGCGGTCTCCAACCGATTTGCCGCGTGCGCCATGTCGGCGCGCGCATCCGCAACCGTGCGTTGCATGGGCTGGCGCGGGCGCTGACGTGCCGATGCCGGTCGACAAACCAGGAGTGAAACGATGAAGCGATATGGCGTGGGCGAAGCGAAGGGTACCGGCGGCCAGGTGATGCCGTTTGCACGCGCGGTCGAGGCCGACGGCTGGCTGTACGTGTCGGGCCAGACGCCGATGGTGAACGGCGAAGTCGTCGAAGGCGGGATCGTCACGCAGTCGAAGCAGACGATCGAGAACGTGATCGCGATCCTGAAGGAAGCCGGCTACGGCCTCGAGCACGTCGTGCGCTGCGGCGTGTGGCTCGACGACGCGCGCGATTTCGCGTCGTTCAACAAGGTGTTCGTGTCGTACTTCGGCGAGCATCCGCCGGCGCGTGCGTGCGTGCAGTCGAGCATGGTCATCGACTGCAAGGTCGAGGTCGATTGCATTGCTTACAAGGCGCCGGCGAAGTAACGCGCGCTTCCCGTGCACAGCAAAACAGCCCCGTCGGCGCGAGCCGGCGGGGCTGTTTCGTTACGGGCTCGTGATTGCCGGTGGCTGCGGCTCGCGGCGATTGCCCGCCAGGCGCCGTTACTGCCGCGCAGTCCGCGCGTTATCCGGCATCGGCTGGTTGTAATTCGTGCGGAACGGGTTGATATCCAGCCCGCCGCGGCGCGTATAGCGCGCATACACCGCCAGCTTCAACGGTTTGCACGCATGCAGGATGTCGAGAAAGATGCGCTCGACGCACTGCTCGTGAAAGCCCGTGTGATTGCGGAACGAAATGATGTAGCGCAGCAGGCCCGCATGGTCGATCTGCGGCCCCACGTAGTGGATCTGCACGCTGCCCCAGTCGGGCTGGCCGGTGACCGGGCAGTTCGAGCGCAGCAGGTCGGACACGAGCGTCTCCTCGACCGGCGCTTCTTCCTGCGCGGCCGACAGCAGCGACGGATCCGGTTCGTATACGTCGGTGTCGAGGTCGAGCCGGTCGAGCGACAGCCCGTCGAGCTCTTCCATCTGGAGCTTGCCGAAATCGTGCGGCGACACGAGCTGCACCGACACGCTCGCGCCGCACGCGGCCGACACGTCGCGCTTCAACGTGTCGCGCACCGCGTCGAGCGAGTCGAACTTCGATTGGGCGAACGAGCCGAGATACAGCTTGAACGACTTCGATTCGACGATGTTCGGCGATTCGGCCGGCACGTAGAACGTCGCGACCGCGAGCTGCGGCTTGCCGCGCGCGTTGAGCCACGACAGTTCGTACGCGTTCCAGATGTCGGTGCCGAAGAACGGCAGCGCCGACGTGATGCCGAGCTGCTCGCGCGCGCCGGCGCGCGGGATCGGGAACAGCAGCGACGCGTCGTACTGGGCGGCATAGGCGGTGGCCTTGCCGAGCGGGGAGTGTTCGGGATTCATTGCACGAAGCCTTACGACAGGAAGAGCCGATACGCCGGATTGGCGCTCTCTTCGACATACGGATAGCCGAGCGCCGCGAGGAAGCGTTCGAACTCGGCGCGATCGGCCTGCGGCACCTGCAGCCCGACGAGGATCGAGCTGTAGTCTGCACCCTGGTTGCGGTAATGGAACAGGCTGATGTTCCAGTCCGGCGCCATCGACGACAGGAACTTCATCAGCGCGCCCGGCCGTTCCGGGAATTCGAAGCGGAACAGGCGTTCGTCGAGCGCGAGCGGCGAGCGGCCGCCCACCATGTAGCGGATGTGTTCCTTCGACAGCTCGTCGTGCGTCAGGTCGACGGTCTTGAAGCCGTGCGACTCGAAGTTCGCGGCGATCTCCGCCGATTCGCCGCGCCGCTTGATCTGCACGCCGACGAAGATATGCGCGGCCTGCGCATCGGCGATCCGATAGTTGAACTCGGTGACGTTGCGTTCGCCGACGAGCGAGCAGAAGCGCTTGAAGCTGCCGCGCTCCTCGGGGATCGTGACCGCGAACACGGCTTCGCGCGCCTCGCCGACTTCCGCGCGTTCGGCAACGAAACGCATCCGGTCGAAGTTCATGTTCGCGCCGGACGTGACCGCGACGAGCGTCTGGTTCTCGATCCCTTCGCGTTCCGCGTAGCGTTTCGCACCCGCGACCGCGAGCGCGCCGGACGGCTCGAGCACGCTGCGCGTGTCCTGGAACACATCCTTGATCGCCGCGCACAGCGCGTCGGTGTCGACCGTCACGACGCCGTCGAGGAATTCGCTGCAGAGCCGGAAGGTTTCCTCGCCGACGAGCTTCACCGCGGTGCCGTCCGCGAACAGGCCGACTTCGCTCAGCTCGACCCGCTCTCCTTTCTCCAGCGACTGCGCCATCGCACATGAATCCTCGGCCTGCACGCCGAACACCTTGATCTCCGGCCGCACCGCCTTCACGTACGCGGCCACGCCGGCCGCGAGGCCGCCGCCGCCGATCGGCACGAAGATCGCGTGAATCGGGCCCTGGTGCTGCCGCAGGATTTCCATCGCGATCGTGCCCTGGCCGGCGATCACGTACGGATCGTCGAACGGGTGGACGAACGTGAGGTCGCGTTCGGCCTGTACCTTCACGGCATGCGCATACGCATCGCTGTACGACTCGCCCGCCTGGATCACCTCGACGCTCGGGCCGCCGTGCGCACGCACCGCGTCGACCTTCACCTGCGGCGTCGTGACGGGCACGACGATCACGGCCTTGATGCCCATCCGGGCAGCCGAGAACGCGACGCCCTGCGCGTGATTGCCGGCCGATGCCGTGATCACGCCGCGCGCGAGCGCGTCGGCCGGAATGTGCGCCATCTTGTTGTACGCGCCGCGCAGCTTGAACGAGAACACCGGCTGGTTGTCCTCGCGCTTCAGGTAAACGGGGTTGCGCAGTCGGGCCGACAGGTTGCGGGCGGGTTCGAGTTCCGTCTCGAGCGCGACGTCGTAGACGCGCGCGGTGAGGATTTTCTTCAGGTAATCGTGGGATGCCATGGGCGCTCGCGTGCGGTGCGGAAGCAGACGGTAAAAGGTCAATGATAGCGCCAAGGGTCCGCCCGCACGCAAGCGGCATGCCGGGCGCACCGTCGCGAAACCGCGGCGGCGGCCGTGTTTGCGGCGCGACGCGTCCCTGTTTACCGGCTTAACCGCATGGTTACCGACCGGACGGACGGCAAATGCCGCTGCGAATTCGTGCCGAACCAGGCCTGGTGCGGGTTGCGGCGAAAGCCCCACGACCTGTCCGGCCTGTCACGGACGGCGCGATCATGGGTTAGAATTCTGTTTTGAATCAAGGATCGGAAGATGCAGAGGCACCCTCGGATCGCCCCGTTGAAGCCGACGCCGCGCGCAGCCAGCCCTGCGGCGGAACGGCATGCGCGCCGCGCGCGATCGTGCTGATGGCTCCGAGTGCCGCCAGGCCCTGCCAACCCGGAACGGTGAGTCCAGACCCGCTCCGGCCCCATGCGAAATAATCGCGCGCCTGGCAACAGAACAGATTTCCCCAAGATTGCGCCTACGCGCTTGCCGACGCCCGTGCACGGTGTATCGGCCCTCCGAGTCGTCCGAACATGAACGCACCACAAGTTTTCGATCCGCATGGCGCGGCCGCCGCCGTCGCCGCCGACCCCGCGCCCCGACTGCGCGAGATTCCCTATAACTACACGTCCTTCTCCGACCGCGAGATCGTGATCCGCCTGCTCGGCGCGGACGCGTGGTCGGTGCTCGACGAGCTGCGCGCCGAACGCCGCACGGGCCGCTCGGCCCGGATGCTGTATGAAGTGCTCGGCGACATCTGGGTCGTGCGCCGCAACCCGTACCTGCAGGACGACCTGCTCGACAACCCGAAGCGCCGCGCGCTCCTGATCGAGGCGCTGAACCACCGCCTGACCGAGATCGGCAAGCGCCGCCGCGCCGACCTCACCGCGCACCACGACGACGCCGGCCGCGAACGCGCGGAACGTGTCGAGATGCTCGAGGCCGCCGCGCAGCGCGCGGTCGACGAATTCGCCGACGAATTCGACAAGATGGCCGACCTGCGCCGTCGCGCGACCAAGGCGCTCGGCCGCTGCACGCAGAAGGACAACATCCGCTTCGACGGGCTGTCGCGCGTGTCGCATGTGACCGATGCGACCGACTGGCGCGTCGAATACCCGTTCGTCGTGCTGACCCCCGATACCGAAGCCGAGATCGCGGCGCTGATCAAGGCGTGCTTCGAGCTCGGCCTGACCGTGATCCCGCGCGGCGGCGGCACCGGCTACACGGGCGGCGCGGTGCCGCTCACGCCGTTCTCCGCGGTGATCAATACCGAGAAGCTCGAACAGCTCGGCGCGGTCGAGCTTACCGAACTGCCGGGCGTCGCGCACAAGGTGCCGACGATCTTCTCCGGCGCGGGCGTCGTCACGCGCCGCGTGACGGAAGCGGCCGAAGCGGCCGGCTACGTGTTCGCGGTCGATCCGACCTCGCTCGACGCATCGTGCATCGGCGGCAACGTCGCGATGAACGCCGGCGGCAAGAAGGCCGTGCTGTGGGGCACCGCGCTCGACAACCTGGCCTGGTGGCGGATGGTCGACCCGGAGGGCAATTGGCTCGAAGTCACGCGCCACGAGCACAACCAGGGCAAGATCCACGACATCGCGGTCGCGCGTTTCGAGCTGAAGTGGTTCGACGGCGCATATGCGCCGGGCGAGAAGCTGCTGAAGACCGAGATGCTCGAGATCGAAGGCCGCCGGTTCCGCAAGGAAGGCCTCGGCAAGGACGTCACCGACAAGTTCCTCGCCGGCCTGCCGGGCGTGCAGAAGGAAGGCTGCGACGGGCTGATCACGTCCGCGCGCTGGGTGCTGCACAAGATGCCCGCGCACACGCGCACCGTCTGCCTCGAATTCTTCGGCCAGGCGCGCGAGGCGATCCCGAGCATCGTCGAAATCAAGGACTACCTGTTCGAGACGTCGAAGCAGGGCGGCGCGATCCTCGCGGGCCTCGAGCACCTCGACGAGCGCTACCTGCGCGCGGTCGGCTACGCGACCAAGAGCAAGCGCAACGCCTTCCCGAAGATGGTGCTGATCGGCGACATCGTCGGCGACGACGCCGATGCGGTCGCGCAAGCGACGTCCGAAGTGATCCGGATGGCGAACGGCAAGAGCGGCGAAGGCTTCGTCGCCGTCAGCGCGGAGGCGCGCAAGCGCTTCTGGCTCGACCGCAGCCGCACGGCCGCGATCGCGAAGCACACGAACGCGTTCAAGATCAACGAGGACGTCGTCATCCCGCTGAACCGGATGGGCGAGTACACCGACGGCATCGAGCGGATCAACATCGAGCTGTCGCTGAAGAACAAGCTGCAGCTGGTCGACGCGCTCGAGGCGTTCTTCCGCGGCGGCAACCTGCCGCTCGGCAAGACCGACGACGCGAACGAGATCCCGAGCGCCGAGTTGCTCGAGGATCGCGTGCAGCAGGCGCTGGAGTTGCTCAAGCGCGTGCGTGCCCGCTGGGAATTCGTGCGCGACCGCCTCGACCAGCCGCTGCGCGAGGCGCAGCACTACCTCGTGCAGCTCGGCTACGAGGCGCTCGCCGAGAAGTTCGCCGACCGTGCTGACGACCAGCCGGGCGCGACCGTGTTCCACATCACGCAGGACCGCACGGTCCGCATCTCGTGGAAGCAGGAGATTCGCGCGGAGCTGCGCGCGATCTTCAACGGCGGCGCGTTCAAGCAGATCCTCGACGAAGCGCAGGCGATCCACAAGCGCGTGCTGCGCGGCCGCGTGTTCGTCGCGCTGCACATGCACGCGGGCGACGGCAACGTCCACACCAACATCCCGGTCAACTCCGACAACTACGAGATGCTGCAGGACGCGCACGCGTCGGTCGCACGCATCATGAAGCTCGCGCGCTCGCTCGACGGCGTGATCTCCGGCGAGCACGGGATCGGCATCACGAAGCTCGAGTTCCTGACCGACGACGAGATCGCCGAATTCCGCGCGTACAAGCAGCGCGTCGACCCGCACGGCCGCTTCAACAAGGGCAAGCTGCTCGACGGCGCCGACCTGCGCAACGCGTACACGCCGAGCTTCGGGCTGATGGGCTACGAGTCGCTGATCATGCAGCAGTCCGACATCGGCGCGATCGCCGATTCGGTGAAGGACTGCCTGCGGTGCGGCAAGTGCAAGCCGGTGTGCGCGACCCACGTGCCGCGCGCGAACCTGCTGTACAGCCCGCGCAACAAGATCCTCGCGACCTCGTTGCTGGTCGAGGCGTTCCTGTATGAGGAACAGACGCGCCGTGGCGTGTCGATCAAGCACTGGGACGAGTTCAACGACGTGGCCGACCACTGCACGGTGTGCCACAAGTGCGCGACGCCGTGCCCGGTGAAGATCGACTTCGGCGACGTCACGATGAACATGCGCAACCTGTTGCGCAAGATGGGCAAGAAGAAATTCAACGCCGGCAATGCGGCGGGCATGTTCTTCCTGAACGCGACCAACCCGCAGACGATCAACCTCGCGCGCGGCGCGATGATGGGCGTCGGCTACAAGGTGCAGCGCTTCGCGAACGACATGCTGAAGAAGGTCGTGACGAAGCAGACGCAGCATCCGCCGGCGACGGTCGGCAAGCCGCCCGTGGTCGAGCAGGTGATCCACTTCGTCAACAAGAAGATGCCGGGCAACCTGCCGAAGAAGACGGCGCGCGCGCTGCTCGACATCGAGGACAACAAGATCGTGCCGATCATCCGCAACCCGAAGTCGACCACCGTCGATTCGGAAGCGGTGTTCTACTTCCCGGGCTGCGGCTCCGAGCGCCTGTTCTCGCAGGTCGGCCTCGCGACGCAGGCGATGCTGTGGGAAGCGGGCGTGCAGACGGTGCTGCCGCCGGGCTACCTGTGCTGCGGTTATCCGCAGCGCGGCTCGGGCCAGTACGACAAGGCCGAGAAGATCGTCACCGACAACCGCGTGCTGTTCCACCGGGTCGCCAACACGCTGAACTACCTCGACATCAAGACGGTGGTCGTGTCGTGCGGCACCTGCTACGACCAGCTTGCAGGCTACGAATTCGACAAGATCTTCCCGGGCTGCCGGATCATCGACATCCACGAGTTCCTGCTCGAGAAGGGGATGAAGCTCGACGGCGTGACGGGCACGCGCTACATGTATCACGACCCGTGCCACACGCCGATCAAGACGATGGATCCGGTCAAGCTCGTCAACGAGCTGATGGGCGCGGAGAAGGACGGCTACAAGATCGAGAAGAACGATCGCTGCTGCGGCGAATCGGGCACGCTCGCGGTCACGCGTCCTGACATCTCCACGCAGGTCCGCTTCCGCAAGGAAGAGGAAATCCGCAAGGGTGCCGCGAAGCTGCGCAGCATCCCGGTCGTGGCCGGCGACGCGCCGGCGCAGGCCGCCGCCGCGAACGGCCCGGACGTGAAGATCCTGACGAGCTGCCCGTCGTGCCTGCAGGGCCTGTCGCGCTACAACGAGGACGCGAACATCGAGGCCGACTACATCGTGGTCGAAATCGCGCGCCAGGTGCTCGGCGAGAACTGGATGGCCGACTATGTCGCACACGCGAACAATGGCGGGATCGAGCGCGTGCTGGTCTAATGCGGGCATGACGACCGCCCGACCGGGCTTGGGATGAGCGGGCGCCGGCGCATGAGCGCCGGCGCCCGTGCACATGGGAGCGACGATGGAATGCGTGTTTTGCCGTGAAGACGGCGGCGAGGTGCTCTGGCAGGACGACATGCTGCGCGTCGTCCTCGCGGCGGGCGAGCACGACTACCCGGGCTTCTGCCGGGTGATCTGGGGCGCGCACGTGGCCGAGTTCTCCGATCTCGGCGAGCCCGAGCGGGCACACCTGATGCGCATCGTGTATGCGGTGGAGCGTGCGGTGCGCCGCGTGATGCAGCCGAACAAGGTGAATCTCGCGAGCCTCGGCAACATGGTGCCGCACGTGCACTGGCACGTGATCCCGCGCTTCTCGAACGACGCCCATTTCCCGCAGCCCGTCTGGGCGCCGCGCCAGCGCAGCGTGTCCGAGGCGCTGCTGCGCTCGCGCGCGGCGCAGGCCTCGCTGCTGCACAATGCGGTGCGCGAGGAAATTCAACGAACGACCGATTCGAGGCAGCCATGAGCGGTTTGACTTCCACGACGCCGATTCCGTCCGGCGTCGTCGTGCACGCGGTGTCGCGCGTGCTCGAATTGCAATACCCGAACGGAGAGAACTTCCGGATCCCGTTCGAGCTGATGCGCGTCTATTCGCCGTCGGCCGAGGTGCGCGGCCACGGGCCCGGCCAGGAGACGCTGCAGACCGGCAAGCGCGAGGTGACGATCACCGCGCTCGAGGGCGTGGGCAACTACGCGCTGCAACCGACGTTCTCCGATGGCCATTCGACCGGCATCTACTCGTGGGATCTGCTGTACGAACTGGCGACGCAGCAGGACGCGCTGTGGCGCGACTATTTCGACAAACTGAAGGCGGCGGGCGTCGAGCGCGACGCGCCGATGCAGGCGGCACCCGCGCCGCACGGCCACTGCCACTGAAATCGACGGCGCCCGCTCGGCGCCGTCTTGCCATTTACTGAGGATCAACGCGATGAGTAAAACCCACTTCGGCTTCGAAAGCGTCGAGGAAACCGAAAAAGCGAAGAAAGTGGCGGGCGTGTTCCATTCGGTCGCGAGCAACTACGATCTGATGAACGACCTGATGTCGGCCGGCATGCACCGCGCGTGGAAGGCGTTCACGATCGCGCAGGCCAACGTGCGCCCCGGCTTCAAGGTGCTCGACATCGCGGCCGGCACGGGCGACCTGACGAAGTCGTTCGCGAAGGCGGCCGGGCCGACGGGCGAAGTCTGGCACACCGACATCAACGAATCGATGCTGCGCGTCGGCCGCGACCGGCTGCTCGACAAGGGCATCGTGACGCCGTCCTTGCTGTGCGACGCGGAGAAAATTCCGTTTCCGGACAACTACTTCGATGTGGTCACGGTCGCGTTCGGGCTGCGCAACATGACGCACAAGGACGCCGCGCTCGCCGAGATGCGCCGCGTGACGAAGCCCGGCGGCCGCGTGATGGTGCTGGAATTCTCGAAAGTCTGGGATCCGCTGAAAAAAGCGTACGATCTGTATTCTTTCAAAGTATTACCGTGGCTTGGCGACAAGTTCGCGAAAGATGCTGAAAGTTACCGGTATCTTGCTGAATCTATCCGGATGCACCCCGATCAGGACACGCTGAAGACGATGATGGAACAAGCGGGCCTCGATGCCGTCAAATATTACAATTTGTCAGGTGGCGTGGTAGCTTTACACCTAGGAACCAAGTACTAAGGGGTTCTTCCCATACATTCGTCTTACATCTGGAGAAACTGATGTCCGAATCGCGTTCGTTGTTCAACCGTAGCAAGCCGTCGAAGCCGTGGGCTCGACGGGCCGGCACGCTGCTGATGGTCGGCCTGCTCACGGCCGGCACGTTCGCATCGCTCGACGCCGAGGCCAAGCGCATGGGCGGCGGGCGCAGCATCGGCCGTCAGAGTTCCACCGTCACGCAGCGTCAGGCCACGCCGCCCGCGCAGCAGCCGATGCAGCAGGCCGCACCGAATCAGGCGCAGCGCGCGAACCCGGCCGCCCCGGCGCCGGCCGCGCAGCCGAACCGCTCGCGCTGGCTCGGGCCGATCGCCGGTCTCGCGGCCGGCCTCGGCATCGCGGCGCTGCTGTCGCACTTCGGCCTGGGCGGCGCGTTCGCGAGCATGATGGCGAACGTCATCGTGATCGCACTGCTCGCGATGATCGGCATCTGGCTGGTCCGCAAGTTCATGAACCGCCGCCGTTCGCAGGAGCCGGCATATTCGGTCGGCGGCTCGGCATCGTCGTCGGGTGGCTACTCGCAAAGCCCGTCGTTCCAGCAGGGCAGCACCGGCAACAACTATGCGGGCAGCGGCAGCAGCTATGCGAACGAAGCGCAAGGCGTGTTCGGCGGCGGCGCAGCGGCTGCCGGTGCGGCGGGCGCGATGGCGGCCGCACCGCTGCAGGTGCCGGCCGGCTTCGACACCGAAGCGTTCCTGCGTAGCGCGAAGGTCTACTTCGTGCGCCTGCAGGCGGCATGGGACCAGGGCAACCTGGCCGACATCCGCGAGTTCACGACGCCTGAAATGTTCGCCGAGATCAAGATCGATCTCGATTCGCGCGGCAACGAAGCGAACCAGACCGATGTCGTGCAGCTCGACGCGGAGCTGGTCGCGATCGAGGATCGCGGCATCGAGCAGTCGGCGAGCGTGCGCTTCCACGGGCTGATCCGCGAGTCGGCGAATGCGCCGGCCGCGCCGCTCGACGAGGTGTGGAACCTGTCGAAGTCGGGCAGCCAGGGCTGGCTGCTCGCGGGTATCCAGCAGATCAACACGCACTGAGCGTGGCCGGCGGCCGGCTTGCCGGCTGCCCGGGCGACGGTCGTCGCACTGCGACCGCTTGCCGCCCGGGTGTGCGGTTGGCCGCGGTCTGCCGACGATCCGACGTTACAATAGAAACCCGCGTAGGCGCCCGGCCTGCGCGGGTTTTTCTTTCCCAGCCCGATGACCTTTGCCGCCAAGCCTTTTGCTGCTGCTGTCAATCACCTGCTCGCGCGCGAATCGTGGGCGCGCGACCGCCTGATCCCCTACGCGGGCAAGACCGCCCGGCTCGACGTGCCGCCCGTCACGCTCACGCTGCTCGTGCAGCCCGACGGTTATCTGTCCGCGGTGGACGCGCACGATGCGCAACACGTCGACGTGTCGATCGCGCTCGCGGGCGACACGCTCGCCGCGTTCCTGCAGGGCGGCCAGCCGGCCGTGATGAAGCACGTGAAGATCGAGGGCGACGCGGAGTTCGCGACGCAGATCGCGAAGCTGGCCGAGCACCTGCGCTGGGAACCTGAAGAAGATCTCGCGAAGCTGGTCGGCGACGCGGCGGCGCACCGGATCGCGACGGTCGTGCGCGACGCCGGCGCGCGCGCGCGCCGCACCGGCCGCAACGTGCTCGATTCCGTCGCCGAGTACTGGCTCGACGAGAACCCGCAAGTCGTTCGGCGCACGGTGCTCGGCGGCTTCGACGCCGAACTGGCGCGTGCGCGCGATGCGCTCGCACGGGTCGAAAAACGGATCGAGCGACTCGAACAAAAAATCGGCGCGCGCACGGGTTCCGGCCCGCGCGGCGCGCACTGAGGGGCCGCAGGGCATGCGCATTTTCCGTTTCATCAAGATTGTCTACACCGTCATCCGCTTCGGCCTCGACGAGGTGATGCTGTCCCGGATCGACGACCGGCGCGTGAAGCTGCTGCTGCGGCTCACGACGATCGGCCGCCGCTATTCCGACCCGCCCGCCGTCCGGCTGCGTCACGCGCTCGAGAGCCTCGGCCCGATCTTCGTGAAGTTCGGCCAGGTGCTGTCGACGCGCCGCGACCTGCTGTCGGTCGATTTCGCGAACGAACTCGCGAAGCTGCAGGACCAGGTGCCGCCGTTCGATTCGGCTGTCGCGATAGCGATCATCGAGAAGTCGCTCGGCGCGCCGGTCGACGAGCTGTTCGACGAATTCGAGCGCGAGCCGATCGCGAGCGCGTCGATCGCGCAGGTGCATTTCGGGAAGTTGAAGCAGGGCGTGCACGCGGGCAAGGCCGTCGCGGTCAAGGTGCTGCGCCCGAACATGCTGCCGGTGATCGATTCCGACCTCGCGCTGATGCGCGACATCGCGACGTGGACCGAGCGCATGTGGGCCGACGGCCGGCGCCTGAAGCCGCGCGAAGTGGTCGCCGAATTCGACAAGTACCTGCACGACGAGCTCGACCTGATGCGCGAGGCCGCGAACGGCAGCCAGCTGCGCCGCAACTTCGCGGGCCTCGACCTGCTGCTCGTGCCCGAGATGTTCTGGGATTTCTCGACGTCGCAGGTGCTCGTGATGGAGCGCATGACCGGCGTGCCGATCAGCCAGGTGGAGACGCTGCGCACCGCGGGCGTCGACATCAAGAAGCTCGCGCGCGAAGGCGTCGAAATCTTCTTCACGCAGGTGTTCCGCGACGGTTTCTTCCATGCGGACATGCACCCGGGCAACATTCAGGTGAGTCTCGATCCGAAGACTTTCGGCCGCTATATCGCGCTCGATTTCGGGATCGTGGGCGCCTTGTCGGATTTCGACAAGAACTACCTCGCGCAGAACTTCCTCGCGTTCTTCAAGCGCGACTACCACCGCGTCGCGACACTGCACCTCGAATCGGGCTGGGTGCCGCCCGAGACGCGCGTCGAGGAACTCGAAAGCGCGATCCGCGCGGTGTGTGAGCCGTATTTCGACCGCGCGCTGAAGGACATCTCGCTCGGCCAGGTGCTGATGCGCCTGTTCTCGACGTCGCGCCGCTTCAACGTCGAGATCCAGCCGCAGCTCGTGCTGCTGCAGAAGACGATGCTGAACGTCGAGGGGCTCGGCCGCTCGCTCGACCCCGAACTCGACCTGTGGAAGACCGCGAAGCCGTATCTCGAGCGCTGGATGACCGAGCAGATCGGCCTGCGCGGCTGGTACGAGCGCTTCAAGGTCGAGGCGCCGCAGTGGAGCAAGACGCTGCCGCAACTGCCGCGCCTGATCCACCACGCGATGGCGGCGCGCCACGATGCGCCGCGTGCGGCGAGCGAGGACCTGATGCGTCAGGTCCTCATCGAGCAGAAACGGACCAACCGGCTGTTGCAGGCATTGCTGATTTTCGGTCTTGCCGTCGGCGTCGGGGCGCTCGTCGCGCGCGTGCTGCTCGCGCTCGCGTACGGCGCGTGACCGAAAGGAGCCGCGCGATGTCCGAACCGAAGCAACCGTCCACGCCGGGCGCCGCCGATTTCGCGACGCGCGACCCGAGCGACGCATCGTTCTGGGACGAGCGTTTCGCGCGCGGCGTGACGCCGTGGGAATTCGGCGGCGTGCCGGCCGGCTTTCGCGCGTTTGCGCAGCGGCTCGGCCCGTGCGCGGTGCTGATTCCCGGCTGCGGCAGTGCGCAGGAGGCCGGCTGGCTCGCGCAGGCCGGCTGGCCCGTGCGCGCGATCGATTTCGCCGCGCAGGCGGTGGCGGCCGCGAAGGCGCAGCTCGGCGTGCATGCGGACGTCGTCGAGCAGGCCGATTTCTTCGTGTATCGGCCGCCGTTCGACGTGCAGTGGGTGTACGAGCGCGCGTTCCTGTGCGCGCTGCCGCCGAGCCTGCGCGCCGGCTATGCGGCGCGGATGGCCGAACTGCTGGCCGCCGGCGCGTTGCTGGCCGGTTATTTCTTCGTGACGAAGAAACCGAAGGGCCCGCCGTTCGGCATTGAGCGCGCCGAACTCGATGCGCTGCTCGCGCCGCACTTCGAGCTGATCGAGGATCTGCCCGTGACCGATTCGCTGGCCGTGTTCGAAGGACACGAGCGCTGGCTCACGTGGCGCCGTCGCTGAAGCCCGGTGCGTCGCGGCCGTTGCCGGAGCGCGCCGGGGTTTCGGATATAATTCAAGGTTTTGCAAGCCGTTTCCAGTTTCCGCGGGAAAAATATCATGCCGATCTACGCCTATCGATGCGAAGCGTGCGGTTTCGCGAAGGACATGCTCCAGAAGATGAGCGACGCGCCGCTGTCGCAGTGCCCCGAATGCGGGAAGGATGCTTTTCGCAAGCAGGTCACCGCCGCCGGCTTCCAGCTGAAGGGCTCCGGCTGGTATGTCACCGATTTCCGCGGTGGCTCGGGCGGCACCAGCGCGCCGGCGACGGCAACGGGCGAAGCGGGGGCTGCGGCACCCGCCGCCGCGGCGCCGGCGGCAGCCGCCACGAGTTCCGAAAGTACGACGACGAGCGCCGCGCCGGCCCAGGCTGCGGCGCCCGCCGCCGGCAGTTGACAGTCGCGGCCCGTCCGGGCCGCGTCCACACCGCGCTTCCGGCGCGGTTCATTGACGGCAGATGATGAAAAAGACGACCCTGAAATCGGTGTTTCTGACCGGCCTGCTGGTTCTCGTCCCGCTCGCGATCACGCTGTGGGTGCTCGGTCTCATCATCGGCACGATGGACCAGACGCTGCTGCTGCTGCCCGAATCGTGGCAGCCGGAGCGGGCGCTCGGCTTCCGCCTGCCGGGGCTCGGCGCGGTGCTGACGCTCGCGTTCATCTTCGTCGTCGGGCTGGCCACGCAGAACTTCATCGGCCAGAAGCTCGTCACGTGGTGGAACGCGGTCGTGCGTCACATCCCGGTCGTCGGGCCGATCTACACGAGCGTCAAGCAGGTGTCGGACACGCTGCTGTCGAGCAGCGGCAACGCGTTCCGCAAGGCGCTGCTGATCGAATACCCGCGTCGCGGCTCGTATACGATCGCGTTTCTGACCGGCGCGCCCGGCGGCGACGTGGTCAACCATCTGACGGAAGAGTACGTGAGCGTGTACGTGCCCACGACACCGAACCCGACGTCGGGCTTCTTCCTGATGCTCCCGAAGAGCGAAGTCATCGAACTCGACATGTCGGTCGATGCCGCGCTCAAGTACATCGTCTCGATGGGCGTCGTGGCGCCTTCGGCGCCGGCTCCGGTGCCCGCCCGCCGCCCCGTCGAGCCGCCGCTGTAAGTAAAGAATCATCGCCCGGGCCGCGCGTTGCGGCACCCGTTGATCAAACCGAACGAAAGCAAACATCATGTCGATGCGTACTGAATACTGCGGTCTCGTGACCGAACACCTGCTGGGCCAAACCGTGTCGCTGTGCGGCTGGGTGCAGCGCCGCCGCGATCACGGCGGTGTGATCTTCATCGACCTGCGCGATCGTGAAGGCCTCGTGCAGGTGGTGTGCGACCCGGATCGCGCGGAAATGTTCGCGACCGCCGAAGGCGTGCGCAACGAGTTCTGCGTGCAGATCAAGGGTCTCGTGCGCAACCGTCCGGAAGGCACGGTCAACGCCGGCCTGAAGAGCGGCAAGATCGAAGTGCTGTGTCACGAACTGAACGTGCTGAATGCGTCGGTCACGCCGCCGTTCCAGCTCGACGACGACAACCTGTCGGAAACAACGCGCCTCACGCACCGCGTGCTCGACCTGCGCCGTCCGCAGATGCAGCACAACCTGCGCCTGCGCTACCGCGTCGCGATCGAAGCGCGCAAGTACCTCGACGAGCAGGGCTTCATCGACATCGAAACGCCGATGCTGACGAAGAGCACGCCGGAAGGCGCGCGCGACTACCTCGTGCCGTCGCGCGTGAACGCGGGCCAGTTCTTCGCGCTGCCGCAGTCGCCGCAGCTGTTCAAGCAGCTGCTGATGGTCGCGAACTTCGACCGTTACTACCAGATCACCAAGTGCTTCCGCGATGAGGACCTCCGCGCCGACCGCCAGCCGGAATTCACGCAGATCGACTGCGAGACGTCGTTCCTCGGCGAGCAGGAAATCCGTGACCTGTTCGAAGACATGATCCGTCACATCTTCAAGACGACGATCGACGTCGAACTCGACGCGAAATTCCCGGTGATGCCGTACTCGGAAGCGATGGCGCGTTTCGGTTCGGACAAGCCGGACCTGCGCGTGCAGCTCGAATTCACCGAGCTGACCGACGCGATGAAGGACGTCGACTTCAAGGTGTTCAGCACGCCGGCCAACGCGAAGGACGGCCGTGTCGCGGCGCTGCGCGTGCCGAAGGGCGGCGAGCTGTCGCGCGGCGACATCGACGGCTACACGGAATTCGTGCGCATCTACGGCGCGAAGGGCCTCGCGTGGATCAAGGTCAACGAGAAGGCGAAGGGCCGCGACGGCCTGCAGAGCCCGATCGTCAAGAACCTGCACGACGCATCGATCGCGGCGATCCTCGAGCGCACCGGTGCTGAAGACGGCGACATCATCTTCTTCGCGGCCGACCGCGCGAAGGTCGTCAACGACAGCCTCGGCGCGCTGCGCCTGAAGATCGGTCATTCGGAATTCGGCAAGGCGAACGGCCTCGTCCAGGCCGGCTGGAAGCCGCTGTGGGTCGTCGATTTCCCGATGTTCGAATACGACGACGAAGATGCGCGCTACGTCGCGGCGCACCACCCGTTCACGAGCCCGAAGGACGAGCACCTCGAATACCTCGAGACCGATCCGGGCCGCTGCCTCGCGAAGGCGTACGACATGGTGCTGAACGGCTGGGAAATCGGCGGCGGCTCGGTGCGTATCCACCGCGAGGAAGTGCAGAGCAAGGTGTTCCGCGCGCTGAAGATCGGCGCGGAAGAAGCGCAGCTGAAGTTCGGCTTCCTGCTGGACGCGCTGCAGTACGGCGCGCCGCCGCACGGCGGTATCGCGTTCGGTCTCGACCGCATCGTCACGATGATGGCCGGTGCCGACTCGATCCGCGACGTGATCGCGTTCCCGAAGACGCAGCGTGCGCAGGACCTGCTCACGCAGGCGCCGAGCCCGGTCGACGAGCGTCAACTGCGCGAACTGCACATCCGTCTGCGTCAGCCGGAACAGCCGAAGGCGTAACGCGTATCGCAGGTCGTGTGCACGGTGACGCGCGCACGACACCCCAACGAAACAGGCGCCGCGATGCGCCTGTTTCGTTTTTTGCGGTACAGTCGCAGCACTTGCCGCACGTTCGGGCACAGGCCCGGCGCACGGCCCTGTGCCGCATGAAACAAAGATGACGAAGCCGCCGAAAATTCCCGAATCCGTTCTCGTCGTGATCTACACGCCCGAACTCGACGTGCTGGTGATCAAGCGTGCCGACCAGCCCGATTTCTGGCAATCGGTGACCGGATCGAAGGACGCGCTCGACGAGCCGCTCGCGCTCACGGCCGCGCGCGAAGTCGCCGAGGAAACCGGCATCCTGGTCGGTACGCACGACGTGCCGGCCACCGCGCTGATCGACTGGCACCACCAGATCGAATACACGATCTATCCGCAATACCTGCATCGCTATGGGCCGGGCGTCACGCGCAACGTCGAGCACTGGTTCGGCCTGTGCGTGCCGCACCGCGTCGACGTGACGCTGTCGCCGCGCGAGCATGTCGACCATGCATGGCTGCCGTACCGCGAAGCGGCCGCGCGCTGCTACTCGCCGTCGAACGCCGAGGCGATCCTGCAACTGCCCGTGCGCGTGTCGCTCGCGCGGGCGCCGCACGGCTCGTCCGCATGAATTCGGAAACCCGCAAGCGCTTCGCGCAATTGCGGCAGATGTTCCTGCAGGAACGCGGCTCCGCGTCGCGGCTCGCATTCACCGCCGGCAACACGGTGCGGTTGTGCACGACCGGCGGCGAATTCTTCCACGCGCTGATCGAGCGGATCGAGGCGGCGCGCGAGCAGGTGATGCTCGAAACCTACATCTTCTGTGACGATGCGGCCGGCCGCCCGGTGTCGGATGCGCTGATCCGGGCGGCGCAGCGCGGCGTGCGCGTGCGCGTGATCACTGACGGCGTCGGCACCGCGCGCCTGCCGCTGTTCGACACGTGGGCCGACGCCGGCGTCGAGCACTGTATTTACAACCGCTTCCTGTTCGGCCGCTTCGGCTTCTCGCGCACGCACCGCAAGCTCGCGGTGATCGATCATGCGGTCGCGTACTGCGGCGGCATCAACATCGTCGACGACTACACGCAGGGCACCGCGACGCTGCCATTTCCGCGCTGGGATTTCGCGGTCGAGATGGCCGGGCCGGCGGTGTCGGACGTGCGCGCCGCGTTCGAGCTGCAATGGCACCGGATCCAGTTCGGCCACAAGCCGTACGCGCAGTACGCGGCCGGCCTGCACGGCGGCGAGGCGTTCCCGGACATGTTCCGGCGCTGGATGCGCAGCCACCGATGGATCAAGGCCGGTGCGCTGCGGGTCGTCACCGAGCCGAGCGTCGCGTTCGTCGCGCGCGACAACGTCGTGAACCGCCGCGCGATCGAGAAGGCGTATCTCGCCGCGATCGGGCGGGCGCGACAGCGGATCCTGCTCGCGAACCCGTATTTCATGCCGGGCCGCAAGCTGCGCCGTGCGCTGACGGGGGCCGCGCGGCGCGGTGTCGACGTGCGGATCCTGATCGGCCGCAACGAGTTCACGGCGCTCGATACGGCCGTGCCGTTCCTGTATCACGCGCTGCTGCGCGCGGGCGTGCGCGTGGCGGAATACGACAAGACGATCCTGCACGGCAAGGTCGCGGTGATCGACGATAACTGGGCGACGGTCGGTTCGTCGAATCTGGACGCGCTGAGCCTGATGCTCAACAATGAGGCCAATGTCGTGCTGGTGCGCTACGATGCGCTCACCAACGAGCTGCGCGACGCGATCACGATCGCGTTCGCCGAAGGCCGCGAGATCGACGCCGCCCGCTACGCCGCGCGGCCGCGCATCGAGCGTATGCTGAACTGGCTCGCGTACAACACGTACCGCGTCGTGATGAAGGCGTTGACGGTCGGCGGTTACGACTAAGCGTCCGCTTCAAAAAATCTGTCCGCACGTTCGTGCGGAAAAGTCGCTCCGGCCCCGCCGGAATCGCGCAAAATAGCGGCTCGGTTAGACACCGGTTTCTAATAATTTCCTTGTTTCGCGAGCGGCCGCACTCAATAATAGTACGGCCGTTCGATTTTATTCGAACCCCCGAACGGTTAAGAAAAAGCTATGCGAAAAGGCGAACAGACGCGTGCCGCGATACTCGAAGCTGCTTTGGACCTCGCTAGCCGTGACGGGCTGGAGGGGCTGACGATCGGCCTGCTGGCCGAGCGCATGCAGATGAGCAAGAGCGGTGTGTTCGCGCACTTCGGATCGCGCGAAGACCTCCAGGTCGAGGTCGTCCGTGAATATCACCATCGTTTTGAAAACGAGGTGTTCTTTCCGAGCCTGCGCGAGCCGCGAGGCTTGCCGCGCCTGCGGGCGATGCTGGCTCGCTGGACGGAGAAGCGCATCCAGGAGGTGACGACCGGATGCATCTACATCAGCGGAGCCGTCGAGTACGACGACCGGCCTGACAGCCCCGTGCGCGAGCAGTTGATCGCAAGCGTGACGGCCTGGCGTGCCGCGATGCTGCGTGCCATTTCGCAGGCGAAGGAAGAAGGCCATCTGCGTGCGGATACCGATCCGGACCTGATGCTCTTCGAGTTGTACAGCTTCACGCTCGGCCTGCATCACGACGCACGCTTCCTGCATTCGCCGGATGCCGTGCGCCTCACGTGGGCCGCGCTGGAAAAGACGATCGTTTCGTATCAGAGCGAGAGCCGTTAGCGGCGCGTGACCCGCCCGCCAGGAGCTCGAGCCGTTTGCCCACTTTGGAGAGAGTCATGGGACAGTACGCCGCGCCGCTGCGCGACATGCAATTCGTGTTGCACGAGCTTCTGAACGTCGAAGCCGAGGTCAAGCAAATGCCGCGGCATGCGGACCTCGACGCCGACACGATCAACCAGGTTCTCGAGGAGGCGGGCAAGTTCTGCTCCGAGGTACTGTTCCCGCTGAACCAGGTCGGCGACCGCGAAGGCTGTACGTATGAAGGCGACGGGGTCGTGAAGACCCCGACCGGCTTCAAGGAAGCGTACCGGCAGTACGTCGAGGCCGGCTGGCCGGCGCTCGGCTGCGATCCGGACTACGGCGGCCAGGGCCTGCCCGCGTTCGTGAACAACGCGCTCTACGAAATGCTGAATTCGGCGAACCAGGCATGGACGATGTATCCGGGCCTGTCGCACGGCGCGTACGAATGCCTGCACGCGCACGGCGCGCCGGAACTGCAGCAGCAATATCTGCCGAAGCTCGTGTCGGGCGAATGGACGGGCACGATGTGCCTGACCGAGCCGCACTGCGGCACCGACCTCGGCATCCTGCGCACCAAGGCCGAGCCGAACGGCGACGGCTCCTACTCGATCAGCGGCACGAAGATCTTCATCTCGAGCGGCGAGCACGACATGTCGAAGAACATCGTCCACCTCGTGCTCGCGCGCCTGCCGGACGCGCCGCAAGGCACGAAGGGGATCTCGCTGTTCATCGTGCCGAAGTTCGTGCCGGACGCCGCGGGCGAGCCGGGCGAGCGCAACGGCATCAAGTGCGGCTCGATCGAGCACAAGATGGGCATCCACGGCAACTCGACGTGCGTGATGAACCTCGACAACGCGAAGGGCTGGTTGGTCGGCGAGCCGAACAAGGGCCTCAACGCGATGTTCGTGATGATGAACGCCGCGCGTCTCGGCGTCGGCATGCAGGGCCTGGGCCTGACGGAAGTCGCGTACCAGAACTCGCTGGCATACGCGAAGGAACGCCTGCAGATGCGCTCGCTGACGGGCCCGAAGGCACCGGACAAGCCGGCCGACCCGATCATCGTGCACCCGGACGTGCGTCGCATGCTGCTCACGCAGAAGGCCTACGCGGAAGGCGCGCGCGCGTTCACGTACTGGTCCGCGCTGCAGATCGACAAGGAACTGTCGCACGGTGACGAAGCGGTGCGCAAGGAAGCGGCCGACCTCGTCGCGCTGCTCACGCCGATCATCAAGGCGTTCCTGACCGACAACGCGTTCGAGTCGACCAACCACGCGATGCAGATCTACGGCGGCCACGGCTTCATCTCCGAGTGGGGCATGGAGCAGTACGTGCGCGACGCGCGGATCAACATGATCTACGAAGGCACGAACTCGATCCAGTCGCTCGACCTGCTGGGCCGCAAGGTGCTCGGCGACATGGGCGCGAAGCTGAAGAAGTTCGGCAAGCTCGTCACCGAATTCGCGGAAGCCGAAGGCGTGAAGCCGGAGATGGCCGAGTTCATCAACCCGCTCGCCGACATCGGCGACAAGGTGCAGAAGCTGACGATGGAAATCGGCATGAAGGCGATGCAGAACCCGGACGAAGTCGGCGCCGCCGCCGTGCCGTACCTGCGCACCGTCGGCCATCTGGTGTTCTCGTACTTCTGGGCGCGCATGGCGCGCATCGCTCTCGACAACGAAGCGTCGGGAGATCCGTTCTACAAGTCGAAGCTCGCGACGGCACGCTTCTATTTCGCGCGCCTGCTGCCCGAGACGGCAGCGACGATCCGCGCCGCGCGCGCCGGTTCGAAGACGCTGATGGAAGTCGACGAATCGCTGTTCTGACGCGAGTCGGGGCGGTGCGCGCCGCGCGCCGCCCCGACGCAACGGTTCCTGGTACTCACTTCGCCGTGCAGCCCTCACAACCCGCGCTGCACGACACTATCCGGAGACATCCCGTGAGCAATTTCCTGATTCGCAAGGTCGCCGTGCTGGGCGCCGGCGTGATGGGCGCGCAGATCGCCGCGCACCTCGTCAACGCGCGCGTGCCGGTGCTGCTGTTCGACCTGCCGGCCAAGGAAGGCCCGAAGAACGCGATCGCGCTGAAGGCGATCGAGAACCTGAAGAAGCTGTCGCCCGCGCCGTTCGGCGTGAAGGACGACGCGAAATACCTCGAAGCCGCGAACTACGAGGACGACATCGCGAAGCTCGCCGAGTGCGACGTCGTGATCGAGGCGATCGCCGAGCGGATGGACTGGAAGCACGACCTGTACAAGAAGGTCGCGCCGCACATCGCGCCGAATGCGATCTTCGCGACCAACACGTCGGGCCTGTCGATCACGAAGCTGTCCGAAGGTTTCTCGGAAGAGCTGAAGTCGCGCTTCTGCGGCGTGCACTTCTTCAACCCGCCGCGCTACATGCACCTGGTCGAGCTGATCCCGACCGCGCATACGCGTGCCGACATCCTCGATCAGCTCGAAACGTTCCTGACGAGCATCGTCGGCAAGGGCGTCGTGCGCGCGAAGGACACGCCGAACTTCATCGCGAACCGCGTCGGCATCTTCTCGATCCTCGCGGTGATCACCGAGGCCGCGAAGTTCGGCCTGCGCTTCGATGAAGTCGACGATCTGACGGGCAGCCGCCTCGGCCGCGCGAAGTCGGCGACGTTCCGCACCGCGGACGTGGTCGGCCTCGACACGATGGCGCACGTGATCAAGACGATGCAGGACAACCTCGCCGACGATCCGTTCTTCCCGGTCTACCAGACGCCTGCCGTGCTCGCCGAGCTG
Source organism: Burkholderia sp. KBS0801 (assembly GCF_005937855.2). Lineage (NCBI taxonomy): Bacteria > Pseudomonadati > Pseudomonadota > Betaproteobacteria > Burkholderiales > Burkholderiaceae > Burkholderia > Burkholderia sp. KBS0801. The sequence continues at coordinate 3,008,012 of NZ_CP042177.1, read as the reverse complement.
GTGAAGCAGGGCGCGCTCGGCCAGAAGACGGGCGGCGGTTTCTACAAGAAGGAAGGCAAGGCGATCAAGGTGCTCGACGCGAAGACGGGCACCTATGTGGATGCGGGCGCGAAGGCGGACGAAACCGTCGGCCGCATCCTGAAGCGCCCGCCGGCGGAGCGCCTGAAGCTGCTGCGTGAGACGGATCATCCGCACGCGCAGTTCCTGTGGTCGATCTTCCGCGACGTGTTCCACTACATCGGCGTGCATCTCGAGTCGATCGCCGACAACGCGCGCGACGTCGACCTCGCGATCCGCTGGGGCTTCGGCTGGAACGAAGGCCCGTTCGAAGGCTGGCAGGCCGCCGGCTGGAAGCAGGTCGCCGAGTGGGTGCAGGAAGACATCGCGGCCGGCAAGGCGCTCGCGAACGCGCCGCTGCCGTCGTGGGTGCTCGAAGGCCCGGTCGCCGAGCAGGGCGGCGTGCACACGGCCGAAGGCTCGTGGGCACCGGCGTCGAAGCGCTTCGTGCCGCGTTCCGACCTGGCCGTCTACGGCCGGCAGGTGTTCCGCGCGCCGCTGATCGGCGAAACCGGCGTCGACCCGAAGACGTACGGCAAGACGCTGTTCGAAACCGACGCAGTGCGTGCGTGGGTCGACGACCGTGCAGGCGAAGACGACGTCGTGATCGTGTCGTTCAAGTCGAAGATGAACACGATCGGGCCGAGCGTGATCGACGGCCTCGTGCAGGCGATCGAACTCGCGGAGAAGGATTACAAGGGCGTGGTGATCTGGCAGCCGACGTCGCTGAAGCTCGGCACGCCGGGCGGCCCGTTCTCGGCCGGCGCGAACCTCGAGGAGGCGATGCCCGCGTTCATGATGGGCGGCGCGAAGGGCATCGAGCCGTTCGTGAAGAAGTTCCAGGAAGGCATGCTGCGCGTGAAGTACGCGAACGTGCCGGTCGTCGCGGCCGTGTCGGGCATCGCGCTCGGCGGCGGGTGCGAGCTGATGCTGCACAGCGCGAAGCGCGTGGTGCACGTCGAGAGCTACATCGGTCTCGTCGAAGTGGGCGTCGGCCTCGTGCCGGCGGGCGGCGGCCTGAAGGAAGCGGCGCTGCGCGCGGCGGAGGCGGCCACGGCCGCGAACGCGACCACCGACATCCTGAAGTTCGTCACGAAGTCGTTCGAGAACGCGGCGATGGCGAAGGTGTCGTCGTCGGCGCACGATGCGCGCGCGATGGGCTACCTGAAGCCGTCCGACACGATCGTCTTCAACGTGTTCGAACTGCTCGACACCGCGAAGAAGGAAGCGCGTGCGCTGGCCGACGTCGGCTACCGCGCCCCGCTGCGCGCGAAGGACGTGCCGGTGGCGGGCCGCTCGGCGATCGCGACGATCAAGGCATCGCTCGTCAACATGCGTGACGGTCGCTTCATCAGCGATCACGACTACCTGATCGCGAGCCGCATCGCCGAAGCCGTGTGCGGCGGCGACGTCGAAGCCGGCAGCCTCGTCGACGAGCAGTGGCTGCTCGCGCTCGAGCGCCGTGCGTTCGTCGAGCTGCTCGGCACGCAGAAGACGCAGGAACGGATCATGGGCATGTTGCAGACCGGCAAGCCGGTGCGTAACTGAGTGAGCGAGTGCATAGCATGGGACCAGAGTAAGCGCTGAAGCGCCAACTCTGGTCGACAGGCCAAGGAGTTTCAAATGAGCAAACAATTGCAAGACGCATACATCGTCGCCGCCAGCCGCACCCCGATCGGCAAGGCCCCGCGCGGAGTCTTCAAGAACACGCGCCCCGACGAGCTGCTGGTTCACGCGATCCGGTCGGCGGTCGCGCAGGTGCCCGGCTTCGACACGAAGCTGATCGAGGACGCGATCATCGGCTGCGCGATTCCGGAAGCCGAGCAGGGCCTGAACGTCGCGCGCATGGGCGCGCTGCTCGCGGGCCTGCCGCAGACGGTCGGCGGCGTGACGGTCAACCGCTTCTGCGCGTCGGGCATCACGGCGCTGGCGATGGCGGCCGACCGCATCCGCGTCGGCGAATCCGATGCGATGCTCGCGGGTGGCTGCGAATCGATGAGCATGGTGCCGATGATGGGCAACAAGCCGTCGATGTCGCCGCACATCTTCGATCGCAGCGAAGACTTCGGCATCGCGTACGGGATGGGGCTGACCGCCGAGCGCGTCGCCGAGCAGTGGAAGGTGAGCCGCGAGGACCAGGACGCGTTCTCGGTCGAGTCGCACCGCAAGGCGCTCGCCGCGCAGCAGGCCGGCGAGTTCGGCGACGAAATCGCCGCGTACACGCTCACCGAGCGTTTCCCGAACCTCGCGACGGGCGAAGTCGACGTGAAGACGCGCGAGATCGCGCTCGACGAAGGTCCGCGCGCGGATACGTCGCTCGAAGGCCTCGCGAAGCTGCGCACGGTGTTCGCGAACAAGGGCTCGGTCACGGCCGGCAACAGCTCGCAGACGTCGGACGGCGCGGGTGCGCTGCTCGTCGTGTCGGAGAAGGTGCTCAAGCAATTCAACCTGACGCCGCTCGCGCGCTTCGTGAGCTTCGCGGTGCGCGGCGTGCCGCCGGAAATCATGGGCATCGGTCCGAAGGAAGCGATTCCGGCCGCGCTGAAGGCCGCGGGCCTGAAGCAGGACGATCTCGACTGGATCGAGCTGAACGAGGCATTCGCCGCGCAGTCGCTGGCGGTGATCCGCGATCTCGGCCTCGACCCGTCGAAGGTCAACCCGGTCGGCGGCGCGATCGCGCTCGGCCACCCGCTCGGCGCGACGGGCGCGATCCGCGCGGCGACCGTCGTGCACGGCCTGCGCCGCCGCAACCTGAAGTACGGGATGGTCACGATGTGCGTCGGCACCGGCATGGGTGCGGCGGGCATCATCGAACGCCTGTAGGCGGGACGCGACGACAAGCGACGACGGTGCGCGGGCCACGAGCTCGCGCACCGTTTTTTCATTCCGGTAGAGGACATCAAAGGAGACGGTTGTGGCCGAAATTCAAGTGGAACGCGCCGACGGCGTGATGACGATCACGATCGCACGCCCGGCGAAGAAGAACGCGCTGACGGCGGCGATGTACCAGGCGATGGCCGATGCGCTCGCCGACGCGCAGGAAGACAAGGCGATCCGCGTGATCCTGCTGCGCGGCAGCGATGGCAACTTCAGCGCGGGGAACGATCTCGAGGATTTCCTGAAGACACCGCCGAAGGACGAGAACGCGTCGGTGTTCCAGTTTCTTGCGCGGATCAGCCAGGCAAGCAAGCCGATCGTCGCCGCGGTGCCGGGCGTCGCGGTCGGCGTCGGCGTGACGATGCTGCTGCACTGCGACCTCGTCTACGCGGCCGACGTCGCGACGTTCTCGCTGCCGTTCGCGCAGCTCGGGCTGTGCCCGGAAGCCGCGTCGAGCGCGCTGCTGCCGCGGCTGGCCGGCCATCAGGTCGCGGCCGAGAAGCTGCTGCTCGGCGAAGCGTTCGATGCGCTTGAAGCGTACCGGATCGGCATCGTCAATCGCGTGCTGCCGGCCGCCGAGCTCGACGCATTCGCGGCGAAGCAGGCCGCGAAGCTCGCGGCGCTGCCGGCGTCGTCGCTGCGCGTGACGAAGGCGCTGCTGAAGGATACGGGCGGGGTCGCGGTAGCCGCGCGGATCGCCGAGGAAGCCGGCCATTTCTCCGCGATGCTGCGCGCGCCGGAAGCGCGCGAGGCGATGACGGCGTTCTTCGAGAAGCGCAAGCCGGATTTCCGTCAGTTCGACTGACCCGGCGGGCCGCGCCTGCACCGACCCGCCGGCGCGCCGGGACGGCAAGGACGGCCGGCGTCAGGCCGTGCCGTAATCGACGTGGCCGGTTTCGCGGCAGAAGCTGACGAGCCGCAGGCCGGCCGCCTTTGCAATCTCGATCGCGAGCGACGACGGCGCGGAGATCGTCGCGACCATCGGAATGCCGACCCGCGCCGACTTGCGCACGAGCTCGTAGCTGGCCCGGCTCGACAGGAACACGAAGCCGTCGGTCGCGTCCGCGCGTGCCAGCACGAGCGAGCCGATCAGCTTGTCGAGCGCGTTGTGGCGGCCGACATCCTCGAACGCCATCCGGATCGTGCCCGTTGCATCGCACCATGCGGCCGCGTGCAGGCCGCCGGTGAGCCGCGTGAGGGCCTGATGGGCCGGCAGCGCGTGGGCCGCGCGCGCGAGCGCGTCGGGCGCGAGGCGCGCGAGAAAGCCGGTGTCGGGCACCCGTTCGGGCGCGAGATCGAGCAGGTCGATGCTTTCGATCCCGCACACGCCGCAGCCGGTGCGCCCGGCGAGCGCACGGCGCCGGTCCTTCAGCGCGGCGAACGCCTGCTGGACGACTTCCAGGTGCACCTCCGCGTGCGGCAGCGCCGCGTCGGCGTGCAGGATCACGTCGATGTCCTTGATGTCGCTGCCGCGCTCGACGATCCCTTCCGAGATCGCGAAGCCGACCGCGAACGCCTCGAGGTCGCGCGGCGTGCACATCATCACCGCGTGCGAGATGCCGTTGAAGACCAGCGCGACCGGCCATTCCTGGCCGACGTAGTCGTGGGCCGTCTCGACCGCGCCGCCGCGCGTGCGGCGCACGGACAGCTCGATCGCGCCGCGCGGTTCTTCCGTTTCAGTCGGATTCACGAGTACTCCCGTTGATTCGAAGCAGGGCGGCGGCGATCATGTCCGCCGCTTGCGCGCAGAGGTTCTAAAATACCCCAGGCAGGCCGGCCGCGCCGGCATCCGCCACTCGGGTAACGACCATGGGACTCAGCGACGCTCCGCTGCTATTCAATTTCGAACACGATTCGTCGGAAAACCTGACGTACATTCCGATGATCGTGCGTTTCAATCTCGACCGCTTCGGTCTGCGGATTTCGCTGGAGCAGTGGCAACTGCTGCCGCTCGAGGACCGCAAGCTGCTCGCGCGCTTTCCGGCCGACGACGACACCCTGATCGAGCCCAATTTCGATCACGCGCTGTTCGAAATGCTGCGCACGCATGCCGATCTCGAACCGTCGTGGTTCCAACCGGACGAGCAGCCGAGCTGGCGCGCGACCGACACGGTGCCGGATGCGCTCGTGCAGCAGAGCGCGCTGGCCGGGCTGCCGGCGCCCGCGCTCGCGCAGTGGCAGCGGCTCGCGCCGTTTCAGCGCTACGTGCTGATGAAGCTGTCGCGCAAGCCGACGCTCAATCACGACTTCGTGCCGGCGATGCGCGAGTTCGGGCTGACGGCCACGCACTGATGGCCGCCTGCGGCGCCGCGCGTGCGGATCAGAGCGGCGGCAGTTGACGCGGCTTGCGGTCGGGGCCGGTTGCCACATAGGTGAGCGTCGCTTCGGTCACCTTCACGATTTCGCCCATCAGGCGCATGCGCTGCGCGTACACCTCGACGTCGACCGTCACCGACGTGTTGCCGGTGCGGATGATGGTCGCGTAGAAGCTCAGCAGGTCGCCGACGAACACCGGCTGCTTGAACACGAACGAATTGACCGCGACCGTCGCGACGCGGCCGTTCGCCCGCTGGCTCGCGGGGATCGAACCGGCGATGTCGACCTGCGACATGATCCAGCCGCCGAACACGTCGCCGTGGACGTTCGCGTCGTGCGGTTGCGGGACGACGCGCAGCGCGGGCTGCTTTGCTGGAAGTTCGAGGGTCGAATCGGTCATGGCGGGGCTTTCATCCTGTAATGAATATGCCGCCGCGCGCAGCCGGGCCGGCGAGGGCGCCGGCAGCGGCGCGAGGCGGCTTCTGCGACAATACAACGTTCGCAAATTGTACGAGAAAGCGGGCGAGTCGGCCGCTGCAGCACGCGTCCGGCAGCACCGCCGATCCTTCCCCCATGCGTCGATATTCCGCTTCCGGCGAGCCCGCGCCGGCTCCGACCGGGCCACGCAACGACTGGCAGACCATCCGGTCGCTGCTGCCGTACCTGGCCACCTACAAATGGCGCGTCGCGCTCGCGCTCGGCTGCCTGATCGGCGCGAAGGTCGCGAACCTCGGCGTGCCGGTCGTGATGAAGCGCATCGTCGATCACCTGTCCGCCGTGCAGCAGCTCACCGCGCTCGGCCGCGCCGAGCAGTCGGCCGGCATCGTGCTCGCGGGCGGCGTTGGCCTGCTGGTCGTCGCGTATGCGTTCGTGCGGCTGTCGACGTCGCTCTTCACCGAGCTGCGCGAAATCCTGTTCTCGAAGGTCACCGAGAGCGCGGTGCGTCAGCTCGCGCTGCAGGTGTTCCGGCATCTGCACGGGCTGTCGCTGCGTTTCCATCTCGAACGCCAGACGGGGGGCATGTCGCGCGACATCGAGCGCGGCACGCGCGGCATTCAGCAGCTGATTTCCTATTCGCTGTACAGCATCCTGCCGACGCTCGTCGAGGTCGGGCTCGTGCTCGGCTTCTTCGTGGTCAAGTACGAGGCGTACTACGCGTACGTGACGTTCGCGGCGCTCGTCACGTACATCGTGTTCACCGTGAAGGTCACCAACTGGCGCACGCACTTTCGCCGCACGATGAACGAGCTCGATTCGCGCGCGAATTCGCGGGCGATCGATTCGCTGATCAACTACGAGACGGTGAAGTACTTCGGCAACGAGGAGTGGGAGGCGCAGCGCTACGACGAGAACCTGAAGCGCTACCGCAAGGCCGCGATCCGCTCGCAGAACTCACTGTCGGTGCTGAACTTCGGCCAGCAGGCGATCATCGGCACCGGGCTCGTGTTCATCCTGTGGCGCGCGACGCAGGGCGTGCTGGCGGGCAAGCTGACGCTCGGCGATCTGGTGCTGATCAACACGTTCATGCTGCAGTTGTACATTCCGCTGAATTTCCTCGGCGTCGTGTATCGCGAGCTGAAGCAGAGCCTCACCGACATGGACCGGATGTTCGGGCTGCTGGCGGCCGCGAAGGAAGTCCCCGACGCGCCCGACGCGCGGCCGCTCGCGGTGGCCGGCGCGCAGGTGCGCTTCGAGCACGTGAACTTCTCGTACGAGGCGTCGCGGCAGATCCTGCACGACGTGACGTTTACGATCGACGCGGGCACGACGACCGCGGTGGTCGGTCACAGCGGCTCCGGCAAGTCGACGCTGTCGCGCCTGCTGTTCCGCTTCTACGATCTCGACCGGCAGGCGGGCGGCGCGATCCGGATCGACGGCCAGGACATCCGCGACGTCACGCAGGACTCGCTGCGCGCGTCGATCGGGATCGTGCCGCAGGACACCGTGCTGTTCAACGATTCGATCTACTACAACATCGCGTACGGCCGGCCGACCGCGAGTCGCGACGAAGTGATCGCGGCCGCGCGCGCCGCGCACATCCACGACTTCATCGAGAGCTTGCCGAAGGGCTATGACACGCCGGTCGGCGAGCGCGGGCTGAAGCTGTCGGGCGGCGAGAAGCAGCGCGTCGCGATCGCGCGCACGCTGCTGAAGGATCCGCCGGTGCTGCTGTTCGACGAGGCGACGTCGGCGCTCGATTCACGCTCGGAGCGCGCGATCCAGCATGAGCTCGACCAGATCGCGCGGCACCGCACGACGCTCGTGATCGCGCACCGGCTGTCGACGGTCGTGCATGCGCAGCAGATTCTCGTGATGGATCACGGGCGGATCGTCGAGCGCGGCACCCACGACGAGCTCGTACGCGCGGACGGCCTCTATGCGCAGATGTGGGCGCTGCAGCAACAGCGCGCGGCGGCGGGCGGGGAAGCGGCCGAAGCCGCGTGAGCGTGGCTGCCCGCGCGCGGCGCGAGCGGGTGGTTTGCCGGCCGTCCGGAATCGGCCGGCATTGCGCGGTCACCGCCGGGTCGCCCGGCGGCGGCCGCGAAACGATCAGCCCGCGGCGCGCAGCCGCGCGTCGAGTTCGCCGAGCTGCGCGGGCGTGCCGACGTTCTCCCAGATACCTTCGTACAATTCCCCGGTCGCGCGGCCGGCCTCGATGGTCGCCCTGAAGTAGGGCGACAGCGCGCGGTGCGTGCCGGGCACGATGTCGCGGAACATCCGCGTGTCGTACACGCCGATGCTGCCGAACGTGACGCGCGGGGCGCCGGCGAGCGCGAGCCGGCCGTCGTCGCGGAGCACGAAATCGCCGTCCGGATGGAACGGCGGGTTCGGCACCATCACGAGATGCATCGCGGGCGCATCCAGCGTGGCCATTCGAGCGGCAGGGGCGGCGAGCGTCCCGTAGTCGAATGTGCAGTACACGTCGCCCGCGACGCCCGCGAACACGGTGGGCCGGCCGTCGCGCTCGAGCAGCGGCAGCGCCTGCGCGATGCCGCCTGCAGTTTCCAGCGCGTCGCCTTCGGCCGAATATGCGAGGCGCACGCCCCAGCGCGAGCCGTCACCGAGCGTCGCCTCGAACTGTTCGCCGAGCCACGCATGGTTGATCACGATCGTCTCGATGCCCGCGCGGGCGAGTGCTTCGATCTGCCAGACGATCAGCGGCTTGCCGCCGGCTTCGAGCAGCGGCTTCGGGCGGGCGTCGGTCAGCGGACGCATCCGCTCGCCGCGCCCGGCGGCGAAAATCATCGCCGTGGTGAGGATAGTGCTCATGTTGTTCGTCTGAATGTGAGAGCGGTCAGAGCGGTCAGAATGTATAGCCGACGTCGGCCGCGGCCTTGCCCTCGAGCTCGTCGAGCAGCTTCGCGAACGGCACGAGCGGGCGGTAGCGCAGCGCGACCTTGCGCGCATAGGCGAGAAAGCGGGGCAGGTCGTTCAGGTAGTGCGGCTTGCCGTCGCGGTAGTTGATGCGCGCGAACAGGCCGAGGATCTTGATGTGGCGCTGCAGCCCAATCCATTCGAGCTGGCGGTAGAACTCGCCGAAGTCCGGATCGACCGGCAGACCGGCCTTCTTCGCCCGTTCCCAGTAGTACGCGAAGCAGTCGAGCTCGAACTCCTCGTCCCAGCTGATGAACGCGTCGCGCAGCAGCGACACGACGTCGTACGTCAGCGGCCCGTACACGGCGTCCTGGAAGTCGAGCACGCCCGGGTTCGGCTCGCAGACCATCAGGTTGCGCGGCATGAAATCGCGCAGCATGAAGCCCTGCGGCTGCGCATGGGCGCTCGCGACCAGCAGCGCGAAGGTGCGATCGAGCGTGCCGCGCATCGCGTCGGTGACGGGCCTGCCGAGGTGCCGGCCGACGAACCATTCGGGCAGCAGCTCCATCTCGCGGCGCAGGAACGCCTCGTCGAACGGCGGCAGCACGTCCGGCCGCGACGTCAGCTGGAAGCGGATCAGCGCGTCGAGCGCGTCGCGCATCAGCGGGCGTGCCGCGACCGGATCGGCCGGATCGAGCACCGAGATGTACGACGTGCGGCCGAGGTCGGTCACGAGCATGAAGCCCGCGTCGAAATCGTGGGCCAGCACGTCCGGCACGTGGTCGCCGGCCGTGGCGAGCAACTGCGCGACCTGGACGAATTCACGGCACTTCTCGGGCGGCGGCGCGTCGACCGCGATCAGCGAGCCGCCGGGGCGCGTGGCCGACGCGACACGGAAATAGCGGCGGAAACTGGCGTCCGACGACGCGGGTGCGAGGGTCGACAGGTCGAGGGCGAAGCGCTCGGCGAGCGGGCGCAGCCACGCGGTCAGTGCTTCGAGGCGTGCGTCGGGCTGGGATGCGGCGGATGGGGGCGTCATGAAACTCGGCGGAGGGGGGAACGTCTTGCCATATAATACCCCACGACTTTTTTGACGCGCCCCGCGTCAGCTTGCGCCGCGCAGGCCCGCCGCCTGTCGCGCCGTCCGCCCGATCGCCTCCCCGGTTTGCGCTCAGCCGCAGTCGCGGTGCGACGGCGTGGGCCGCCGCGCGCGAATGAATGTGCCGCCGGTGCGGTTGACAAGGGGCGATTCGCCAAACGATAGATGCCGCCCAAACCGCTATTCCCGAATGTTTTCCCCGGTGACGGGGCGCCGCGCAAACGGCGGCTCGCGCTCGCGCTCCTGGCCGTGCCGGGCCTCGTGCCGGCCGTGTCGTACGCGCAGCTGTCGGGCGCGGCCGCGCAGCCGCAGCCGCTCGACTCGCCGTGGGATCTGCGTCTCGCCCCGCAGCTCGAGGATCATCCGCTGAAGGACGGCGCGAAGCCGGCCGCCTTCGTGATTGCCGACCATACGAGCGGCACGGCCGAGCAGGACCTCGCCGCGAAGGGCTCGGCCGAGCTGCGCCGCGGCGACGCCGTCGTGAAGGCCGACGCGCTCCACTACGATCAGGATACCGACATGGCCGATGCGTACGGCCAGGTCCGGGTGATCAACGGCGGCACGTCGTTCGCGGGCCCCGAAGCGCATCTGAAGGTCGAGGCGAACCAGGGCTTCATGACGGCGCCGAAATACCACTTCAACGTGACGGGCGGGTCCGGCAGCGCGGAGCGCGTCGACCTGCTCGACAGCGAGCGCTCGGTGTTCGTCAACGGCACCTACACCGCGTGCCAGTGCGCGACGGACCCGGCGTGGTACATCAAGGGCAGCCGCTTCGACTTCGATACGGGCGCCGACGAAGGCACCGCGCGCAACGGCGTGCTGTTCTTCCAGGGCGTGCCGATCTTCGCGAGCCCGTGGTTGACGTTCCCGTTGTCGGGCGAGCGGCGCAGCGGCCTGCTGCCGCCGACGTTCTCGATGAACTCGAACAACGGGTTCGAGCTGACGCTGCCGTACTACTTCAACATCGCGCCGAACCGCGACCTGACGATCACGCCGCGCATCATCTCGCGGCGCGGCGTGCAGACCGAAGCGACGTTCCGCTACCTGTCGCCGACCTATTCCGGCACGCTGACGGCCAATTACCTGCCGGATGACCGGCTCGCGCACCGCAACCGCTACGCGATCTACTGGCAGCACCAGCAGAACTTCGGCGGCGGCTTCGGCGGCTACGTCTACTTCAACAAGGTCTCGGACAACACGTATCCGGAAGACCTCGGGTCGACGAACGAGTTCATCAACGGCACGCAGACGCTGTACCAGCAGGAAGCCGGGCTCACGTACAACAACGGCCCGTGGTCGGTGCTCGCGCGCTACCAGCACTGGCAGACGCTGCCGCCGTCGATCGCGCCTTACAGTCGCGAGCCGCAGTTGAACGTGAAGTACACGAAGTACAACGTCGGCGGCTTCGACTTCGGCGCGGAAGCCGACTATTCGCGGTTCCGCATCACGACCGCCGATGCGACCGAAGGCGACCGGATCGTCTTCAACCCGTACATCGCGTACGGCGTGTACGGCCCCGGCTACTTCGTCGTGCCGAAGGTCCAGTACCACTTCGCGTCGTACGACCTGAACTACCTGTCGTCGAGCACGCCGAACAGCCCGAAGCGCTTCACCGAGTCGATCCCGACCGTGAGCTTCGACACGGGCCTGATCTTCGACCGCTCGGTGCGCCTGTTCGGCCAGGACTTCATCCAGACCCTCGAGCCGCGCCTGTACTACGTGTACACGCCGTATCGCGACCAGTCGAACGCGCCGCTGTTCGACACCGCGGAATCCGACTTCGGCCTCGCGGAGATCTACCAGCCGAACACGTTCGTCGGCAACGACCGGATCGCGGACGCGAACCGGATCACGGCCGGCCTGACGTCGCGCTTCATCGATCCGCGCACCGGCGACGAACGCGCGCGCTTCGTGATCGCGCAGCAGTACTACTTCGCCGATCAGCGCGTCACGCTGAACTCGGTGCAGGCGCCCGTGCAGGCGCGCCACTCGGACCTGATCGTCGGTGCCGCGCTCAAGCTCGGCTCCGGCTTCATGTCGGAAACCGCGTTCCAGTACAACCAGAACAACAACCAGCTCGTGAAGTCGAGCATCGGTTTCGGCTTCAGCCCGGGCGAGCGTCGCGTGATCAACGTCGGCTACCGCTATACGCGCGCGAACACGACGCTCGACAACCAGCCGATCAACCAGTTCCTGGTGTCCGCGCAATGGCCGCTCACGCGCCGCCTGTACGCGGTCGGCCGCTTCAACTACGACCTGGCCGCCGACCGGATCGTCGACGGCCTGCTCGGCTTACAATACGACGCGGATTGCTGGGCGCTCGGCGTCGGTGTCCAGCGCTTCGCGAACGGCGTGAACTCGTCGGGGCAGCAGAACTCGTCGACGCGATTCATGATGCAGCTGACGTTGAAGGGGCTGTCGAGCATCGACAACGGTCTGGTGGCGGCATTCCGCGCCGGGGTGCCGGGCTATACGGCGCTGCCGTCCGCGCCGCCGCCGATGTCCCGCTTCAGTAACTACGAGTAACGCCGGCTTGTCTGCACCGGTCAGCACGATTTCAATGGAGTATCAGTGGCAATGAAGAAAACCCTTCGTTTCGCGGCAGTCGTGTCCAGCCTCGCCGCGTCCGCCGCGCTGCTCGCCGCCGCGCCGGCCGCGGCGCAGGCGCTTGGTTCGCGAGGCGCGCAGCTCGCCGACGAAGTCGTCGCGGTCGTCAACAACGACGTGATCACGGGCCGCGAACTCGACCAGCGCGTCGGCCTGATCGCGCGCCGGCTGCAGCAGCAGAACGCACCGGTGCCGCCGGCCGACCAGTTGCGTGCGCAGGTGCTGAACCAGATGGTCCTCGAACGCATCCAGGTGCAGAAGGCCAAGGACGACGGGATCCGCATCGACGATGCGACCGTGCAGTCCACGCTGCAGCGCCTCGCGCAGGCGAACGGGATGACGCTCGAACAGTATCGCGCGCGTCTCGAGGCGCAAGGCGTGCCCTGGAGCGTGTTCACGAGCGACGCCCGCACCGAGCTGATGCTGTCGAAGCTGCGCGAGCGCGAGGTCGACGGCAAGATCACCGTGTCGGACGCCGAGGTCGTGAACTACATCGCGAGCCAGCGCGGGCCGAGCGCGTCGCAGCAGCAGGACCTGCGCTTCCAGCACATCTTCATCAAGGCGCCGACCAACGCGCCGCAGGCCGAGATCGAAGTCGCGCAGAAGAAGGCCGAAGCGCTGCTCCAGCAGGCCACGTCGGGCGCCGATTTCGAGAAGCTCGCGAAGAACAATTCGGAAGCGAACGACGCGAAGAAGGGCGGCGACCTCGGCTTCAAGGCGCCGGGCGCGCTGCCGCCCGAGGTTGTCGACGCCGCATCGAAGCTGCGCCCGGGCCAGGTCAACCCGACGCTGATCCGCGTGCCGGACGGCTTCGAGATCGTGCGTCTCGTCGACCGCCGCCAGAGCCAGGGCACGAGCGCCGCGGCACCGAAGATCGTCCAGACGCACGTGCGCCACATCCTGTTGCGCGTCGGCGAGGGCAAGTCGGAAGGCCAGGCCCGTCAGCAGCTGCAGGACATTCGCCGGCAGGTCGAGGCGGGCGGCGATTTCGCGAAGTTCGCGCGCACCTACTCGCAGGACGGTTCGGCGTCGCAGGGCGGCGATCTCGGCTGGATCAGCCCGGGCGAGACCGTGCCGGAATTCGAGCGCGCGATGAACAACCTGCAGGACGGCCAGATCAGCCAGCCGGTGCGTACCGAGTACGGTTACCACCTGATCCAGGTGATCGATCGCCGCGAGTCGGAAGGCTCGGTGCAGCAGCAGATGGATATCGCGCGTCAGGCGATCGGCCAGCGCAAGGCCGAGCAGGCGTATGCCGACTGGCTGCGCGAACTGCGCGATTCGTCCTACGTGCAGTACAAGATCGGCGGCGTCGGCCCGGCGAACTGAGCGAGCTTCACATGTCGGCATCCGCGCTGCAGATCGCGATCACGACGGGCGAACCCGCGGGTGTCGGCCCGGAGCTGACCGTGCAGGCGTTGCAGGATGCCGCGCGGCGCTGGCCCGGCGCGCATTTCACCGTGCTCGGCGACGCCGCGCTGCTCGACGCGCGCGCGGCGGCCGTCGGGGCCGACCGGGCGGTGCTCGCCGGCGGCGGCCCCGTGTCGGTCGAGCATCATCCGCTCGCCGCGCCCGCGCAGGCCGGCAAGCTCGACGCGGCCAACGGCCGCTACGTGCTCGGACTGCTCGATGCCGCGATCGACGGCGCGCTGGCGGGCCGGTTCGACGCGATCGTCACCGCGCCGCTGCAGAAGAGCACGATCAACGATGCCGGCGTGCCGTTTACCGGCCATACCGAATACCTGGCGGAGCGCACGCACACGCCGCGCGTCGTGATGATGCTGGCGGGCACGGGCGAGCGGCCGCTGCGCGTCGCGCTCGCGACCACGCACCTGCCGCTGAAGGACGTGTCGGCCGCGCTGACGATCGACGGGCTCGTCGAGACGCTCGTGATCATCGATCGCGATCTGCGGCGCGACTTCGGTCTCGCGGCGCCGCGCATCCTCGTGACGGGGCTGAACCCGCACGCGGGCGAGAACGGCTATCTCGGGCGCGAGGAGATCGACGTGATCTCGCCGGCGCTCGCACGTACGCAAGCGCAGGGCATCGACGCGCGCGGCCCGTATCCGGCCGACACGCTGTTCCAGCCGCGCCATCTCGAGGGCGCCGATTGCGTGCTCGCGATGTTCCACGATCAGGGCTTGCCCGTGCTGAAGTATGCGACGTTCGGCGAGGGCATCAACGTCACGCTCGGGCTGCCGATCATCCGCACGTCGGTCGATCACGGCACCGCGCTGGATCTGGCCGGCACGGGCCGCGCGGATCCGGGCAGCATGGTCGCCGCCCTCGACACGGCCGTCGCGATGGCGCGCCATCGCCGCGCGTCGTGACGCACCCAGGCGCAGGCCTGACCTAACTCGTCGTATTTTTCGTTTTTCTCAGTCGATGTCGAACAGCAGACAGCACCAAGGCCACTTCGCGCGCAAGCGCTTCGGGCAGAACTTCCTCGTCGATCACGGCGTGATCGACTCGATCGTCACGACGATCGGCCCCGCGCGCGGCCAGCGAATGGTCGAGATCGGCCCCGGGCTCGGCGCGCTGACCGAGCCGCTGATCGCGCGACTCGCGACGCCCGAGTCGCCGCTGCATGCGGTCGAACTCGACCGCGACCTGATCGGCCGCCTGCAGCAGCGTTTCGGCCCGCTGCTGGAGCTGCACGCCGGCGACGCGCTCGCGTTCGACTTCCGCTCGCTCGCGGCGCCCGGCGACAAGCCGTCGCTGCGGATCGTCGGCAACCTGCCGTACAACATTTCCAGCCCGCTGCTGTTTCACCTGATGACGTTCGCCGATGCGGTCATCGACCAGCATTTCATGCTGCAGAACGAAGTCGTCGAGCGGATGGTCGCGGAGCCGGGCACGAAGGCGTTCTCGCGGCTGTCGGTGATGCTGCAGTATCGCTACGTGATGGAGAAGATGCTCGACGTGCCGCCGGAATCGTTCCAGCCGCCGCCGAAGGTCGATTCGGCGATCGTCCGGATGATTCCGTACGAACCGCACGAGCTGCCGGACGTCGATCCTGTGTTGCTCGGGGAAGTCGTCACGGCCGCGTTCTCGCAGCGCCGCAAGATGCTGCGCAATACGCTCGGCGACTATCGCGAGACGATCGATTTCGACGGGCTCGGCTTCGATCTCGCGCGGCGCGCGGAGGATGTGAGCGTGGCCGAATATGTCGGTGTCGCGCAGGCGCTGGCGGCCGTGCGTCGTTAACGCTGTTCCCATCGCCCCCGCTTCATTGCTTCTTCCAACATCCCCAGTGTGAGCGATCGCCCCCCCAGCGATTCTCGCGCCTTCGGGCTGAACGGCGACTTCAACGCAGCCAGTACTACGTCACGCTTTCGCATACTCGCGGATGGAACGTAGTAGGCGACATTGAAGTCGCTGAGGTCGACGTGAAATCGTTCACCCCACGTCCGCATGATGTTCACGATTTTAGGTGGTTCCCAGTCGAGATCATGATACAGATCCATATCGCGAGTTAATTCCTCGTCCAGTCCAAATGCTCCGGCAGCTCGTACTTCGCGTATAAATTTCTGGAGTTGGGGCCACGCATCGTCCATTACAGTCGATCCTCACGTTTTACCCGTCGGTTGTATTCCATAACCGTTTTGTTTCCGATCATTGCCACATCGAAGGCAGTAATAGCCCAGCCGACTCCCGGAATCGCCCGGCCGACGAATACACCAATATGGTTCGTCAACTTCACTCGTAATCGCGCTACACTGGCCCATGATGTGAACGTCGGTAAGATTCGATATTTTATCTCATAGGGCAATAGTGAGCGAGACACCTTCGAAGCAACCGAAGTCCCTTTCACTGCACCAGCGAATTTGCCTCGTGTTGAGAGAAACCGTGAGCCCGCAAGTATCATTGCCACACCTGCTGCATCACTAACTCCCAATTCATCCATGGTTTTATCGACCGCGATCAAAAAAGAATAGCTCTGCAGGTGTGAGGTTGTTGTGTATCCCATATGCATATGTGTTTTGCATGGCGATATGAAAATGAAATCGGATTTCAATAATAATGTATTGTTTCTGAGGATGGGAATATTATTGATTTTGAGATATTTAAATATCTCGATATTGTATGGATCTATCTGAATGGCATCGCTGATGTGATGCGTTTTTCGCTGCCTCGGTGCTGCAGATTTCCTGTCAATCCTCGTATTTTCCTTATTGCCCACGTGAGCCAAGATAGTTGTCGCCTTATCCATGCGGCAACAAGGCTATCGCGTCTCGCGGAGGCTCGCTTGCAGCGGGTTTTCCGTGACTCCGGTAGAATTTCCGGCTCTGGAAAGTCCCCCACAGGAGTACAACAATGCGTTTGCTGCATACGATGCTGCGAGTCGGCGATCTCGACCGCTCGATCAAGTTCTACACCGAATTGCTCGGCATGAAGCTGCTGCGTCGCGAGGATTATCCGGAAGGCAAGTTCACGCTCGCGTTCGTCGGCTATGAAGCGGAAAGCACGGGCACCGTGATCGAGCTGACCCATAACTGGGATACGCCGTCCTACGATCTCGGCAACGGCTTCGGCCACCTGGCGGTGGAAGTCGACGACGCGTACGCGGCCTGCGACAGGATCAAGGCGCAAGGCGGCAAGGTGACCCGCGAAGCGGGCCCGATGAAGCACGGCACGACCGTGATCGCGTTCGTCGAGGATCCGGACGGCTACAAGATCGAGTTCATCCAGAAGAAGGCGCACTGAGCGCGGGATGAGCGGCGCGCGGCGCACGATGTGCGTCGCGGGCAACGAAAACGGGCGATGCGGAGGAATCCGCATCGCCCGTTTGCATTTGTGTGGCGACTGAGCGCGCTACAGCGCCGGCAGCAGTTCGGGCGGGTGATGCTTGAGCGTGTGCCGTGCTTCGCGGAATTCCGGGAAGATCGATTCGACGGTCTGCCAGAAGGCCGGGCTGTGGTTCATTTCGCGCAGGTGCGACAGCTCGTGCGCGACGACGTAGTCGACGATCGACATCGGGAAATGGATCAGCCGCCAGTTCAGCCGGATCTTGCCGTCGCTCGAGCAACTGCCCCAGCGCGTCGCGGCCGACGATAGCGCGTACATCGAATACGTGACGCCGAGCCTTTCCGCGTAGATCACCAGCCGTTCGCCGAAGATCCGCTTCGCTTCGCCCTGCAGCCAGCCCTGCACGCGATCCTTGATCTGCTGCATGTCCGCCTGCACGGGCAGCGGCAGCGACAGGCGCAGCGCGTCGGCGTCGAACGCGACGGCGCCCGCGCCGAGCGCGATCGTGATCGTCTTGCCGAGATACGGGAGTTGCGCGCCGTCGCGCCAGTCGATTTGCGGCAGCGCGCGCTGCTCGGTGCGGGTCTTCCACTCCGCGAGCTTCGCGAAGATCCAGCGCTGCTTCTCGGCGATCGCCGCTTCGATGTCGGCGAGCGTGACCCAGCGCGGCGCGGTGATCGACAGGCCGCTGCCGTCGATCGTGAAGCCGATCGTGCGGCGCGCGGAGCGCTTGAGCCGGTATTCGAGCACGCGGCTGTCGAGTGCGAACGTACGGACGCGGGAGCGATCGCGCGCGGGGCCCGGATCGAGCGGCGCGGTGGGCATCGCGGGCGCCGCGGCCGCTTCAGGTGACGTGGGCGGCGCGGCGGGCGCCGACGGTGCCGGCGAGGCCGCGGCCGGCCCGTCGAAGAGCGGCAGGTCCATCTGGCGATGATCGAGGGCCACGACGGCAGGCCGTGGCCGCGGACGCTTTTTCATCAGTTCGCTTCGTTTCGTCGTTCGCAACGGCTGCAATCCGGGTGATTCAGACGCGCGCGGCATCGCGCGTGCCGGCGTTGCCCGGCTGGCGATACGCATCGGGATCGATGCGGCGCATTTCCGCTTCGATCCAGGCTTCGACCTGCGAGTTCAATACGTCGGGCGTCTTGCCGTCGACCGGAATCGGCTTGCCGATCGACACGGTGACGACGCCCGGGAATTTCGTGAACGAATTGCGCGGCCACACACGACCTGCATTGTGCGCGATCGGCACGACCGGCGTATTGGTTTCGATCGCGAAGCGCGCGCCGCCCGTCTTGTACTTGCCCTGCTTGCCGACCGGCGTGCGCGTGCCTTCCGGGAACATGATCATCCACGCGCCTTCCGACAGGCGCTTCTTGCCCTGGCGGATCACCGACGTGAACGCGTTCTTGCCTTCCTTGCGGTCGATGTTGACCATGTGCAGCAGCCCGAGCGCCCAGCCGAAGAACGGCACGTACAGCAGTTCGCGCTTGAACACGTAGCACAGCGGCTTCGGCATCAGCGCCGGAAACGCGAGCGTCTCCCACGCCGACTGGTGCTTCGACAGCAGCACGGCCGGGCCGTCGGGCAGGTTTTCCATCCCTTCGATCCGGTAGCGGATGCCGTTCAGCCAGCGCACGACCCACAGCGTCGACTTGCACCAGCCGGCCGCCATCCAGTAGCGCGCGTCGGGGCGCATGAACGGGAACGCGATGAAGCACGCGGTGGCGTACGGCACCGTGTACAGGATGAAGTAGATCAGCAGCAGCAGGGAGCGGACGAAGCGCATCGGCGTGGGTCTGGTGGTAAGGAGGATGCGCGCGGCGGCCGCATCACTCGTGTTCGTGTGAAAGGAAGTCGAGCGCGAACGCGCGCAGGTCGTCGTGGACCTTCGTGCCTTCCGGCAGATTGCCCGCGGCGAGCGTCTTCTTGCCCTTGCCGGTCAGCACGAGGTGCGGCCGGAAGCCGACCGCGACGGCGGCCTGCAGGTCGCGCAGCGAATCGCCGACGGCCGGCGTGTGACCGGGATCGATCTCGAAGCGCTCGGCGATCATCTGCATCATGCCGGGTTTCGGCTTGCGGCACTCGCAACGATCTTCCGCCACGTGCGGGCAGAAGAACACCGCGTCGATGCGCGCGCCGACCGCGGCCGCCGCGCGATGCATCTTCTGGTGCATCTCGTTGAGCGCGGCCATGTCGAACAGCCCGCGACCGATGCCGGACTGGTTGGTCGCGACGACCACGCGATAGCCTGCGTGGTTGAGCCGTGCGATCGCCTCGAGGCTGCCGGGCAGCGCGATCCATTCGTCGGGCGTCTTGATGAACGCGTCCGAATCGACGTTGATCACGCCGTCCCGGTCGAGGACGACGAGCTTGCGGTTGGGGCTGATCGGCATCGTGCGGCCTTTATGCGGCGAGCTTCGAGATGTCGGCGACACAGTTCATCTGCTGATGCAGCGCGAACAGCAGCGCGAGACGGTTCGCGCGCAGCGCGGGATCCTCGGCGTTGACCATCACGTCGTTGAAGAACGTATCGACCGGTGCGCGCAGCGCGGCGAGCGCCGACAGCGCGCCCGTGTACGCACGTGCCTCGAGCTGCGACTGCACGTGCGGCGTCACGGCCGCGAGCTGTTCGTGCAGCGCCTTTTCGGCGGCCTCGACGAGCAGCGTCGGCTGCACCGTGCCGTTCGCGCCGCCTTCCGACTTCTTCAGGATGTTCGAGATCCGCTTGTTCGCGGCCGCGAGCGCCTCGGCTTCCGCGAGAAGCGTGAATTCGCGCACCGCGTCGAGGCGCGCGACGAGATCGTCGACGCGCGTCGGGTTCAGGCTCAGCACCGCGTCGACTTCGCCGGCCGAGTAGCCGCGTTCGCGCAGCAGGCCGCGCAGGCGGTCCATGAAGAACGCGAAGATCGCGTCGGTCGATTCGGCGACGCCCGGCACACCTTCGAAGCGCGCATGCGCCGTGCGCAGCAGCGCCACGAGATCGAGCGGCAGCTGCTTCTCGAGCAGCAGGCGCAGCACGCCGAGCGCGTGGCGGCGCAGCGCGAACGGATCCTTTTCGCCCGTCGGCGCGAGGCCGATGCCCCAGATGCCGACGATCGTCTCGAGCTTGTCGGCCAGCGCGACGGCGGTCGACACCGGCGTGGTCGGCAGCGCGTCGCCGGAGAAGCGCGGCTGGTAGTGCTCGGCGCACGCGAGCGCGACGTCGTCGGGTTCGCCGTCGTGACGCGCGTAGTACGTGCCCATCGTGCCCTGCAGTTCCGGGAACTCGCCGACCATGTCGGTCAGCAGGTCGGCCTTCGCGAGGCGCGCGGCGCGCCTCGCGTGCGCGGCGTCGGCGCCGATCGCGGGCGCGATCTCGCCGGCCAGCGCCTCGAGGCGCTCGACGCGTGCGAGCGCCGAACCGAGCTTGTTGTGATAGACGACGTTCGCGAGCAGCGGCACGCGGTCGGCGAGCGGCTTCTTCTTGTCCTGCTCGAAGAAGAACTTCGCGTCGGCGAGGCGCGGGCGCACGACGCGCTCGTTGCCTTCGATGATCTCGCCCGGCGTCTTCGTGTCGATGTTCGACACGATCAGGAAGCGCGAGCGCAGCTTGCCGCCGACGTCGGTCAGCGCGAAGTACTTCTGGTTCGTCTGCATCGTGAGGATCAGGCATTCCTGCGGCACCTGCAGGAATTCGTCCTCGAAGCGGCACGGATAGACGACCGGCCATTCGACCAGCGACGTCACTTCGTCGAGCAGCGCTTCGGGCATCACGACCGTGTCGCCGTTCGCGTGCTCGTTCAGCTGCGTGCGGATCGTTTCGCGGCGATCGGCGAAGTGCGCGATCACGCGGCCCTTGTCGCGCAGCGTGTCGGCATACGCGTGCGCATGCTGGATCGCGACGAGGCCGTCGGACAGGAAGCGGTGGCCGAGCGTGGTGTCGCCGGCGTCGATGCCGAACGCGGTCACGGGCACGACGCGATCGTCGTGCAGCACGGTCAGGCGGTGCACCGGGCGCACGAACTTCACGTCGGAGCCGTCCGGGCGCTGGTAGGTCATGAACTTCGGGATCGGCAGTTTCGCGAGCGTTTCGTCGAGCGCTGCCTGCAGGCCGTCGGCGAGCGTCGCGCCGGCTGCCGAATAATTGACGAAGAACGCTTCGGCCTTGCCGTCCTGCGCGCGCTCGAGATCGGCGATCGACAGGTTCGGGTGACCGAGCGCCGCGAGCTTCTTCGCGAGCGGGGCCGTCGGCTTGCCTTCGGCGTCGAGCGCGACCGAGACGGGCAGGACCTTTTCTCGGACCTGTTTTTCAGGCGCGACGGCGCGCACGTTCTGCACGACGACGGCGAGGCGGCGCGGCGTCGCGTAGCGTTCGAACACGAGTTCGCCTTCGACGAGGTCGCGCGCCGCGAGGCGTTGCGCGAGACCTTCGGCGAATGCGTCGCCGAGGCGCGCGAGGGCCTTCGGCGGCAGCTCTTCGGTCAGCAGTTCGACGAGCAGGGGGGCGGGATGGTTATGCGTCATGTGTGGAATCAATCTCGTCTCGTCAGTCCTGATCGATCTTGCGTTCGACCTTGAGCGGCGGCGCCCATGCCGGCTGCGCGGCGTCCTGGGCGTCGGTGGTGAGGCCCGGCACGCCCGGCGGGTTGCCGAGCATCGGGAAGCCGAGCTTCTCGCGTGAGTCGTAGTAAGCCTGCGCGACGAGACGCGACAGCGCGCGGATCCGGCCGATGTAGGCCGCGCGTTCGGTGACCGAGATCGCGCCGCGCGCATCGAGCAGGTTGAACGTGTGGCCGGCCTTCAGCACGAGCTCGTACGCGGGCAGCGCGAGCTGCGCGTCGATCATCTTCTTCGCTTCCGCTTCGTAGCTGTTGAAGAACGTGAACAGCAGGTCGACGTTTGCGTGCTCGAAGTTGTAGGTCGACTGCTCGACTTCGTTCTGGTGGTAGACGTCGCCGTACGACAGGCGGCGCAGCTCGGGGCCGTTCGGGCCTTGCTCTTCCCACTCGGTCCAGACCAGGTCGTACACGTTCTCGACCTTCTGCAGGTACATCGCGAGGCGCTCGAGGCCGTACGTGATTTCGCCGAGCACCGGCTTGCATTCGAGGCCGCCGACTTCCTGGAAATACGTGAACTGCGTGACTTCCATCCCGTTCAGCCACACTTCCCAGCCGAGGCCCCACGCGCCGAGCGTCGGGTTTTCCCAGTCGTCCTCGACGAAGCGCACGTCGTTCTGCTTCAGGTCGAAGCCGAGCGCTTCCAGCGAGCCGAGGTACAGGTCGAGGATGTTTTCCGGCGCCGGCTTGAGCACGACCTGGTACTGGTAGTAATGCTGCAGGCGGTTCGGGTTCTCGCCGTAGCGGCCGTCCTTCGGGCGGCGCGACGGCTGCACGTACGCGGCGCGCCACGGCTCGGGGCCGACCGCGCGCAGGAACGTGTGGACGTGCGACGTGCCCGCGCCGACTTCCATGTCGATGGGCTGGAGCAGGGCGCAACCCTGCTTGTCCCAGTAGGACTGCAGCGTCAGGATGATTTGCTGAAACGTAAGCATGAAGAGCCTTCGTGGCGCTGGCGCTCCGTTGCGAACGGCGCTCCGGGCGGAGCCCGGAGGGTCGGCTCGCGCGGCGGCGCGGCTTGTTAGTGTGCTGAAACGCGTAATTTTACCGGATCGGCGAGCGGATGCGGCCGGAACGCCGACGAAGGGGCCGCCGGCGGTGTTCCGGCGACCCGTGCGAAGCCGGTGCGCGGGGTGCCGGCGCGCGTGTCGCGCTCGCTTGTGCGGCGTCGCGATGCGCGTGTCGCATCGGCGGCCGCAGCGCTTGGCGCGGGCGTTAAGATGCACGTATTGCGGCGCGCGCGACGCGTGCCGCGTGACCGATTGCCCACTCCGGACCGCATGGACGATTCGAACGACTTCCTCATTCCGCTGATCCCGCCGCTGCTCGCCATGCTCGGGCAGGCCGCCGACGCGCACGCGCGCGGCGAGCACGATGCGCACGCGCTGTGGCTTGCCGCCGCCGGCCATCTGCACGCGGTCGACATGGCCGCGCTCGCACAGCTCACGTCGGCGCTCGTCGCGCGACAGCGCACGGCCGACGCGCTCGCGCTGGCCGAACGCGCGGTGCGCGTGCATCCGGGCGCCGATGCCCGTTTCAATCACGGCTATGTGCTGCAGATGCTCGGCCGTCACGCCGAGGCCGTCGCGCCGTATCGCGCCGCCTATGCGCTCGATCCGCGCTGGCCCTCGCTGCGCAACAACCTCGCGATCGCGCTGCGGCTGTCGGGCGGCGACCGCAACGAGGAAATCGCGCTGCTCGACGCGGCCGTGGAGGCCGATCCGCTCGACGTGCAGGCGTGGATCAACCTGGTCGTCGCGCGGCTCGCGGCACAGGATCTCGACGGCGCGCTCGCCTGCGCGGCGCGGCTCGCGCAGATCGCGCCCGACAATGCGCTCGCGCTGAACAACATCGCGATGGCGATGAAGGAAGCGCAGCGCTGGGACGACGCCGAGCGCTACGCGGCGCGTGCATGCCAGCTGGCGCCCGACGACGCGTCGTTCCGTTTCAACCTCGCGATCATCCAGCTCGTGCGCGGCAACTACGCGGCCGGCTGGCGCGGCCACGAGGCGCGCTGGGACGGGGCGGGCGAGTTGCGCGGCCGCCGGCCGGCGCTGCCGGGCCCGCGCTGGCAGGGCGAGCCGCTCGCGGGCAAGACGCTGCTCGTGTGGGGCGAGCAGGGGCTCGGCGACGTGCTGCAGTTCGCGCGCTTCGTCGCGCCGCTCGCCGAGCGCGTGCACCGCGAGGGCGGCCGGCTCGTGTGGAACACGTTTCCGCAGGTGGGCACGCTGATGCAGCGCAGCCTCGGTGCGCATGCGGACGCCTTCAGCGCGGGCGGCAGCGTCGACGAACTGCCCGCCTTCGACTACGAAGTGCCGTTGATCGGGCTGCCGCTGATGCTCGGGATGGAGACGTCGACGCTCGGCGAGTCGGTGCCGTACCTGCAGGCCGACCGCCACGCGCGCGACGCGTGGCGCGCGCGGCTCGCGGGCGATGGCCGGTTGAACGTCGGGCTCGTCTGGACGGGCAGTGCGGGACACCAGCGCAATCCGTTCCGGCGCGTCGGGCTCGATCGCTACGCCGATGCATTTCGCGGTATCGACGGCGTCACGTTCCATTCGCTGCAGCCGGGCGCGGATGCGGATGTCGCCGCGGCGCGCGCGGCCGGTTTCGCGATCAAGGACTACACGGCCGAACTGAAGAGTTTCGACGATACGGCCGCGTTCATCGGCGCGCTGGATCTGGTGATCACCGTGTGCACGTCGGTCGCGCATCTGGCGGGCGCGCTGGGCGCGCGCACCTGGGTGCTGCTCGACGTGAATCCGCACTGGCCGTGGCTGCTCGAACGCACCGACAGCCCGTGGTATCCGACCGCCACGCTGTACCGGCAGCCGACGTTCGGCGCGTGGGCGCCGGTGATGGCGGCGCTGGGGCGGGATCTGCGCGGCCTGGCCGCGCAGGCGAAGCGGCCGGCCTGAGCGGCCGGCCGAGGCGTCACAGGTTGGGGTCGCCGCCGGCCTTCGAGCCGTTGCGGCGGCGCAGGCCCGGCCCGAACGTGAAGCCGAACGCGAGCAGCACCAGCGATACCGCGAGCACGACATTGTTGCCGCTCGTCACGTACGGCGTGAAGCCGCTCGTGCCTTCGATCCGCAGGTCGAGCGAGCCGATCGTGAACGGTTTCAGCTGGCCGAGCACGCGGCCGCGCGCGTCGATCGCGGCCGTCATCCCGGTATTGGTCGCGCGCAGCATCGGCCGGCCCGTCTCGAGCGCGCGCATCCGCGCGATCTGCAGATGCTGGTCGAGCGCGATCGTGTCGCCGAACCACGCGAGGTTCGTCACGTTGACGAGCACGCCGGGCGGCTGCGGATTGTCACGGATCGTCGCGGCGATTTCCTCGCCGAACAAGTCCTCGTAGCAGATGTCGGCCATCACCGGCTGGTTGTGCACGAGGAACGGCTTCTGCACCGGCGCGCCGCGCGCGAAGTCGCCGAGCGGCATCTTCATCAGGTCGACGAACCACCGGAAGCCCCACGGGATGAATTCGCCGAAGGGCACGAGATGGTGCTTGTCGTAGTGATAGATGTCGCGCGAATGCGGCGTCACGCCGTACAGGCTGTTCGTGTAGTCGACGTAACGGCCTTCGGGCGTGACCGATGCGCCGACCGCGCCGAACAGCACGGCCGAGCCCGTCGTGTCGCTGAACGTGCGGATCGCGATGGCGAACGGCTCGGGCAGCTCCTGGATCATCACCGCGATCGCGGTCTCCGGCGTGACGATCAGGTCGGCAGGTTTTTCGACGATCATCTGCTGGTACATCTTGATCGCCGCGTCGATGCCCGCCTGCTCGAACTTGATGTCCTGCTTCACGTTGCCCTGCAGCAGCCGCACGCTGAGCGGCGCGTTCGCGGGCACGGTCCACGTGGCCTGCGACAGCCCGATGCCGGCCGCGACGAGCGCGACGGCGACGCCGGCCGGCGCGGCGATGCGGATGCGTGCGTTGCCGCCGGCGCGTTCAGCTGCGGGCGACCGGCGCGCGGCGACGAGCGCCTGCACGACCAGCGCGGCGAACAGCGCGAGCACCCAGCCGATCCCGTACACGCCGACCACCGGCGCGAAGCCCGCGAACGGGCCGTCGACCTGCGCATAGCCGCTCGCGAGCCACGGAAAGCCGGTCAACACGGTGCCGCGCAGCCATTCGCCGAGCGCCCATGCGCTCGCGAACGCGAACGCGCCGTGCCAGGTCGGCGAGAACGGCCGCGGGTCGGCTTCCCGGCGATGCCATGCATGGCCCGCGCAGAACGACCACAGCCCGGCCGAGAAAGCCGGGTACAGCGACAGGTACAGCGAGAACAGCACCAGCGCGCCGCCTGCGAGCGGCGCGGCCATCTCGCCGTACACGTGCATGCTGATGTAGAGCCACCACACGCCGGTGATGAAGTTGCCGAAGCCGAACGCGCCGCCGGTAAGCGCGGCGCCGCGCCAACTCGACGTGCGCGTCAGCTGCGCGAAAAACCAGACGAATACGACGAGCTGCAGCCAGCCGCCGTGCGGGGTCGGTGCGAAGCCGAGCGTATTGGCCGCGCCGGCGAGCAGCGCGGCCGGATAGTGCCAGCGCGGCAGCGCGCGGCCGGGCGCCGGCGCGAGAAGGCCGCCTGCCGGGCGGGACGGAATCGGATCGTCCATGTGAAGCGAAAGGGGGCGAGCGGTTGAAGGAGACGCGGGCGGCGCGAGACGGTCAGTCTTCGTGCGAGGTTTCGGCGCGGCGGCTCGCGTGCGGGTTGCGGCGCACCAGCAGCACGTGGACCTGGCGCGCATCGCCGCGCTGGATCTCGAACACGAGGTTGCCGAGCTGCAGCTTCTCGCCGCGGTGCGGCACGCGGCCGAAATGATGGGTGATCAGCCCGCCGATCGTGTCGACTTCGTCGTCGGGGAAGTCGGTGCCGAACGATTCGTTGAACTGTTCGATCTCGGTGAGCGCGCGCACGCGGTAGCGGCCGTCCGGCCCCGAGATGATGTTGCCGGCTTCTTCGTCGAAGTCGTATTCGTCCTCGATGTCGCCGACGATCTGTTCGAGCACGTCCTCGATCGTGATCAGGCCCGCGACGCCGCCGTATTCGTCGACGACGATCGCGAGGTGGTTGCGGTTCACGCGGAAGTCGTGCAGCAGCACGTTCAGGCGCTTCGATTCGGGAATGAACACGGCGGGGCGCAGCATCCCGCGCACGTCGAATTCCTCTTCGGCATAGAAGCGCAGCAGGTCTTTCGCGAGCAGCACGCCGATCACGTTGTCGCGGTTCTCCTCGAACACGGGGTAGCGCGAGTGCGCTTTCTCGAGGACGAACGGGATGAAGTCTTCAGGCTTGTCGGCGATGTTGATCGCGTCCATCTGCGCGCGCGGCACCATGATGTCGCGGGCGCACAGGTCGGACACCTGGAACACGCCTTCGATCATCGACAGCGAATCGGCGTCGATCAGGTTGCGTTCGTGGGCGTCCTGGAGGATTTCCAGCAGCTCGGTCCGGGATTCCGGCTCGGGCGAGATGAAGTCGGTCAGGCGCTCGAGCAGCGAGCGCTTTTCTTGCGGTTTGTCGGTGAGCTTACGACTGGGATACGAATCGTTCATGGTGGTGCGCCCGGGTCATGCCGGGGCGCGCGGTCACGGAGTAGGCAAGGATACACCAAGGGCATGGCGCGGCCGTGTCACCCCGGCCGTCCGGCCGGGGACACGCGGCGCGCGCGGGCCCCGCTCGGGAACGGCCGCGCCGGGCGCCGCCGTCCTTCGTATCCATCCTATCCCAGAACGAGGCGCCGGGGCAGCGGCGGCAAAAAAGCGGGGCGCAACGGCGACCGGCCGGCCGGTCGGTGCCGGCGGCATTTCGTCGCGGCCGGGCGGGCCGGGCCGGCCCGCGCAGGCCCGCAAATTCAGAAGCGCATGCCGGCCGAACAGCCGCCGCCCGCCGCGCCGTTGGTCGCGGCGCCGCCGCAGCCCAGGATGCCGCAGCCGGACAGCGCGACACTCGCGGCGACGAGCAGCGCGGCCAGCGCGCCGCGCGATCCGCGTGACGGTTTCATGGGCATGGCGCCTCCTTTCGCACGCAGCGGCGTGGCGCGCGTCCGCCTGTCGAACGTCACCGGCATCGCGCGAGCAGCCCTTCCAGCGCGCGATCGGGGATGCCGCTCGCGCGCAGCGCCTCCACGGTGCGGCTCACGTAGTCGAGCGTCGTGCCGTAGCGGCCGGCCGCGCAGCCGAACACTTCCTTCACGACGGGGTCCGTCAGCTTGCCCGTGTAGGCCGGCGCGTCGCGGCGCATCACGAAGGCCAGCGCGTTCACGCGTTCGCCGGTCTCGAGCGAGCACGGCAGCCACGCGGGCCGGTACGAGCCCATCGGCATCTCGCGTTTCCACAAGGTCTCGAGATGCGGCTGCGCGGTCGGGCCCGCGAGCCGGAATGCGATACCGGAGCACGAGCCGCCGCGATCGAGCGCGAGCACGAGGCCCGGACGTTCCGGCGTGCCGCGGTTCACGCGCGACCACAGGTAGAGCCCGCGATGGTAGCCGTGTACCTTGGCGCGCACGGCGGCGACGGTCGGCAGCCCGGGGTTCCAGATCAGCGAGCCATAGCCGAACAGCCAGAGATCCTGCTGGCCGTCCCAGTCGCGCATCGTGTGCGCGAGCGACGCCGCGAGTTCGTCTTGCGTCAGCAGCCGTCCCTCGCCGATCGACGGCGGGTAGGCGGGTGGCAGCATTGCGGCGTGGCGCATGGCGCGGACGGCTCTTACTGGTACGGATTCGGGAAGCCCAGCTTCGCGAGGATGGCGACTTCGAGCGCTTCCATTTCGGCGGCGTCTTCTTCGCTCGTCTCGTGATCGTAGCCCTGCGCGTGCAGCGCGCCGTGCACCAGCAGGTGCGCGTAGTGGGCCGCGAGCGGCTTGCCCTGTTCCTGCGCTTCCTTCTCGACGACCGGGCAGCACAGCACGAGGTCGCCGATCACGGTGCCGTCGGGCAGCGGATCGTACGCGAAAGTCAGCACGTTGGTCGGGTAGTCCTTGTGGCGGTAGCCGTCGTTCAGCGTGCGGCCTTCTTCCTCGCCGACGAAGCGCACGGTGAGTTGCGCGCTCGAGAACAGCGCCGGCTCGATCCATTCGGCGATCAGCTTGCGCTTGGGGCAAGCCTTGCGGACGTCGCCGGTGATTTCGTCGCCGTACTGCACGGACAGGTCGAACTCGAGCTCGCGCGGCTCGTCCGCCATTTCCGCGATTTCCTCATCGCGCGGCGCGGGTTCGGCGCCGACGTGGAGGGTCACGCTGTCGTAATGCTCGGGCTGCAGCGCGAGCTTCGCGCGCATCGCCGGAT
This sequence comes from Burkholderia sp. KBS0801, assembly GCF_005937855.2. Taxonomy (NCBI): domain Bacteria; kingdom Pseudomonadati; phylum Pseudomonadota; class Betaproteobacteria; order Burkholderiales; family Burkholderiaceae; genus Burkholderia; species Burkholderia sp. KBS0801. The sequence continues at coordinate 2,979,101 of NZ_CP042177.1, read as the reverse complement.
CGTTGTGCTGCGCGACGATCGCGACGGCCGTGTCGCCCGAGCTGCCCGACAGGTCGAACATCAGGCTGCGGCCGTCCGGGAAGTCGATTCGCAGCCCTTGTGCGTCGACGGTCCGGGCCTTGCCCTTCGCATCGAACAGCGAAACACGGGGGGAATCGGGCGCGGCGGACTGGTCGCGCCCGGACTTGCGAGAACGGGAAGATTTCATGACGGGGACGGCGATTGGAACGCGTTGAGGATACACCAAACGGCCGATCGCTCCCGAATTCGGACCGGCCGCGTGTGTGCGAAAAAAAGCCCGGCGCGCCGTCGGGCGGGCCGGGCCGTGGGCCGGTGCGGGCCGCGGGCGCCGCCCGTGCGTCACGCGTCCTTGTGCTGCGCGTGGAAGTCGTCGTACGCCTCGACGATGCGCGCGACGAGCGGATGACGCACGACGTCCACGCTCGTGAAGCGCGTGAGCGCGATGCCGCGCACGCCGCCGAGCACTTGCTGCGCCTCCACCAGGCCGCTCTTGTGCCCGCGCGGCAGGTCGACCTGGCTCGTGTCGCCGGTCACGACGGCCTTCGAGCCGAAGCCGATCCGCGTGAGGAACATCTTCATCTGCTCGGGCGTCGTGTTCTGCGCCTCGTCGAGGATGATGAACGCGTGGTTCAGCGTGCGGCCGCGCATGTACGCGAGCGGCGCGATCTCGATCATCTGGCGCTCGAACATCTTCGCCGTCTTGTCGAAGCCGAGCAGGTCGTACAGCGCGTCGTACAGCGGCCGCAGGTACGGGTCGACCTTCTGCGCGAGATCGCCCGGCAGGAAGCCGAGCCGCTCGCCGGCCTCGACGGCGGGGCGCGTCAGCACGATCCGCTTGACCTGGTCGCGCTCGAGCGCGTCCACCGCGCATGCGACCGCGAGGTAGGTCTTGCCGGTGCCGGCCGGCCCGATGCCGAACGTCACGTCGTGCGACAGGATCTGCTTCAGGTACTCGCGCTGCGCGGGCGTGCGCCCGCGCAGGTCGGCGCGCCGCGTGTACAGCTTCGGCCCCGGTTCCTCGTCGGGCGCGGCGTCGTCGAGCTGCACGGCCGGTTCGTCGAACGGATGGTCCGGATCGCCGCGAAAGCGCACGTCGAGCGTGTCCTGGCGGCCGTTGCCGGCGGTGTGACGCACTTCGACCAGCGCGAGCTGGATATCGTCGACCGACAGCGGATCGCGCGAGCGGTTGTAGAAGTTCTCGAGCGCCGCGAGCGCGAGCTTCGCGCCGCGCCCGCGGATCGTGATCCGGTGGCCGCGCCGCGCGAGCGTGACGTCGAGCGCCTGTTCGATCTGCCGCAGGTTCTCGTCGAGCGGGCCGCAGAGGTTGGCGAGGCGCGCGTTGTCGTCGCGCGGCGCGGTGAATTCCAGTGCTTGGACGGTCTTCAAAGTAGCGTCGGGCTCCTGTCGGGCGTCAGTCGGTCAGTGGGTGGCCGCGCTCGCGTCGTCGGTCACGAGCAGCAGCTCGCCGCGCAGCGAATGCGGGTACGCATGGTTGATCTTCACGTCGATCATCTGGCCGATCAGGCGCGGGTGCGACGCGAGCGGCGCCGGGAAATTCACGACCCGGTTGTTCTCGGTGCGGCCCGACAGTTCGTTCGGATCCTTGCGCGACGGGCCCTCGACGAGGATCCGCTCGACCTTCCCCACCATCGACCGGCTGATGCGCGCGACGTTTTCCTCGATGGTCGCCTGCAGATGTTGCAGGCGTTTGAGCTTGACCTCGCGCGGCGTGTCGTCGTGCAGGTTCGCGGCCGGCGTGCCGGGGCGCGGGCTGTAGATGAACGAAAAGCTGGTGTCGTAGCTCATCTCGTGCACGAGCGCCATCATCTTGTCGAAATCCTCCTCGGTCTCGCCGGGGAAGCCGACGATCATGTCGGTTGACAGCGACAGGTCGGGGCGGATCGCGCGCAGCTTGCGGATCACCGACTTGTATTCGAGCACCGTGTAGCCGCGCTTCATCGCCATCAGGATGCGGTCGGAGCCGTGCTGGACCGGCAGGTGCAGGTGGCTCACGAGCTTCGGCACCTTCGCGTAGGTGTCGATCAGGCGCTGCGTGAATTCCTTCGGGTGCGACGTCGTGTAGCGGATGCGCTCGATGCCGGGAATGTCGGCGACGTATTCGATCAGCGTCGCGAAATCGGCGATTTCCGTCGAGCCGGCCGTCAGCGCGCCGCGGTACGCATTCACGTTCTGGCCGAGCAGCGTGACTTCGCGCACGCCCTGGTCGGCGAGGCCGGCCACTTCGGTCAGCACGTCGTCGAGCGGGCGCGACACTTCGTCGCCGCGCGTGTACGGCACGACGCAGTAGCTGCAGTACTTCGAACAGCCTTCCATGATCGACACGAACGCGCTCGGTCCCTCGACGCGCGCGGGCGGCAGGTGGTCGAACTTCTCGATCTCGGGGAACGAGATGTCGACCTGTGCACGGCCGCTCGCGCGGCGCTGGTCGATCATCTGCGGCAGGCGGTGCAGCGTCTGCGGGCCGAATACGAGGTCGACGTACGGTGCGCGCGACACGATCGACGCGCCTTCCTGGCTGGCGACGCAGCCGCCGACGCCGATCAGCAGGCCCGGCTTCGCTTCCTTCAGCTCGCGCACGCGGCCGAGGTCGGAGAACACCTTTTCCTGTGCCTTCTCACGCACCGAGCACGTGTTGAACAGGATGATGTCCGCGTCTTCCGGGGTATCGGTCTTTTCGAGGCCTTCGGCCGCATTGAGCACGTCCACCATCTTGTCCGAGTCGTACTCGTTCATCTGGCAGCCGAAGGTCTTTACGTAAACTTTTTTCGTCATGGGGATTCGCCGTTCGCAGTGGTTGACCTGGGGGCGTCGTCAAGGGTGTATCGGGACGGCTGCAGCGGTGCAGCGGCTCGTGCCGGCGCCGCGTGGCGGACCGGGGCGCGCGGTGCGCGTCGAGCGAGCGTGGCGTGCACTCTGAAAAGCCGTCGGGCAAGCCTTCCATTATAGCTTTACGCGCCGTCCCGGGCGGGCGGCGGGTTGCGGCCGCGCGACGCCATTCGGCGCGCTCCGACCCCGATAGGGCGGCGCGACGCCGCCCGCGTCGGTGTCGGCATCAGCGGCACGCGTTCAGCAGGTCGTCGAGCGCCGCTTCCTCGCGCGCGAAGCGTTCGGCGAGGAAGTCGAGCAGCACGCGCACGCGCGGCGCCATGTAGCGCTTGCTGTGATAGATCGCGTGCAGCGGCGCGTCCTGGTGCCGCCAGTCGGGCAGCAGCACGCGCAGCCGGCCGGCGCGCACGTCGTCGGCGATGTCCCACAGCGATTTCAGCGCGATGCCGTGGCCGCGTAGCGTCCATTCGCGGGTGAGGCCGCCGTCGTTGGTCTCGAACGCGGTCGACACCGGCACCGTGTGAGTCTGTACTTCGTCGCCGCGTGTGAAGCGCCACGTGTTCATCGGCCCCGACGTGATCGTGATCACGTTGCAGGGAAAGCGGGCCAGATCGTGCGGATCCGCCGGCATGCCGTGGCGCGCGACGAACGACGGCGCCGCGCACAGCACGCGCCGGTTCGCGGCGAGCCGGCGCGCGATCAACGCGCCGTCGGGCGGCGCGGCGAAGCGGATCGCCAGGTCGATTTCGTCCTGCCACAGGTTCGACGCCGAATCGGACGCCGTCAGCGAGAACGTGACGCCCGGATGCAGCGTGGTGAATTCGTCGAGCCAGTCGAGCAGCTGGTTGCGGCCGAAATCGGACGTCGACGACAGCCGCACCTTGCCGGCCACCACGTTGCGGCCTTCCTGCAGCAGCGCGTGCGCGTCGTCGAGCGCCTGCAGCGCCTGCCGGCAGCAGTTCAGGTAGAGCCGGCCTTCGTCGGTGAGCCGCAGCTGTCTGGTCGAGCGCTCGAACAGCCGCGTCGCGACCTTGGCCTCGAGCTTCGCGAGGCGCGCGCTCGCGGCGGCCGGCGTGAGGTTCAGCTTGCGCCCTGCCGCGGACAGGCTGCCCAGTTCCGCCGCTTCGACGAACAGCCGGATGTCGCCCAGTCGATCCATTGGATTTTCCAGAATTTTTTGAAAATGGTTCAAATGCCACGCCAATTATCAAAGATAGGCGTATTCGGGACAATGCGCGCACGTCCTGCTTTTTTGTGCGGTGCGGCACCGACCGGGCGCCGCGTCCGCCGCCTTCCGGAGAACGTCATGCCCATCCCGTTACTGGCGCTCGCGATCAGCGCGTTCGCCATCGGCACCACCGAATTCATCATCATGGGGCTCCTGCCCGAAGTCGCGCACGACCTGGCGGTGTCGCTGCCGTCGGCCGGCCTGCTCGTCACCGGCTACGCGCTCGGCGTCGCGGTCGGCGCGCCGCTGCTCGCGGTGCTGACGAGCCGCATGCCGCGCAAGGCCGCATTGCTGCTGCTGATGGCGATCTTCATCATCGGCAACGTGCTGTGCGCGACCGCATCCGGCTACGCGATGCTGATGGTCGCGCGCGTCGTCACGTCGTTCGCGCACGGCTCGTTCTTCGGGATCGGCGCGGTGGTCGCCGCGTCGCTCGTGCCGGCGGACAAGCGCGCGAGCGCGATCGCGCTGATGTTCACGGGCCTCACGCTGTCGAACGTGCTCGGCGTGCCGTTCGGCACGTTCGTCGGCCAGCTGCTCGGCTGGCGCGCGTCGTTCTGGATCGTCGCCGCGCTCGGCGTGCTGTCGCTCGGCGGCGTCGCGCTGCTGGTGCCGAACCGTCATGACGGCGGGCCCGTCGGCCTCGGCCACGAAGTGCGCGTGCTGAAGGAGCCGCAGGTCTGGCTCGCGCTGCTGATGACCGTGCTCGGCTTCGGCGGCGTGTTCGTCGTGTTCACGTACATCGCGCCGATCCTCGAAACCGTCACCGGCTATTCGCCGCGGGCGGTCGCGCTGATCCTCGTGCTGTTCGGCGCCGGGCTGACGGTCGGCAACACGCTCGGCGGCAAGCTTGCCGACCGCGCGCTGATGCCGTCGCTGATCGCGATCCTGGTCGCGCTGATGGCGGTGATGGCCGTGTTCGCGAAGACGAGCCACCTGCCGGTCGCGGCCGCGGCGACGGTGTTCGTGTGGGGGATCGCCGCGTTCGCGACGGTGCCGCCGCTGCAGGCGCGCGTCGTCGAGAAGGCCGCTAGCGCGCCGCATCTGGCGTCGACGCTGAACATCGGCGCCTTCAACGTCGGCAATGCGGGCGGTGCGTGGCTCGGCGGACTGGCGCTGGAGCACGGCTTCGCGCTCGATGCGCTGCCGTGGGTCGCCGTCGCGGTGACGTTCGCGGCGCTCGTCGTCACGTGGTTCGCGATGCGGCTCGATGCGCGCGCGCCGGCGCGCGGCACGGCCCCGGCCGCGCATTGAGCGGCGCTGCGCCGACGCCATGGCGACGGGAAAACGTTCGCGACGAACGCATTCCTCCGCGATGCTGATAACGGTGTGAAGATAACTTCGTTTGCGGGGGCAGGGCCGGGTGATAGCGTCTCGATACGCGCCGTTCGTGGCGCAACCCGATTCCGGCTCACCCCATTTCGCAGGGCCGCACGGCGGCCCGGAGGCCATGCTATGTCTTCATCCCTGGCGCTGGTGCGCGACGTGTCTTCCTTCGAGTCCGGCGACGCCGCCGGCGCGCGGGCGGCCGCGTCGCTCGACGTCCTCGAGCAGGTCGTCGGCGTGAATCTCGCGCGCTTGCGCGCCGAGCGGCAGCTGTCGCTCGATGCGCTTGCGCGTCTGTCCGGCGTATCGCGCGCGATGCTCGCGCAGATCGAATCCGCACGCAGCGTGCCGTCGATCAAGGTGCTCTGCAAGATCGCCGCGGCGCTGAAGGTGTCGGTCGCCGCGTTCCTGCGCCGCCACGCGGTGAACGGCTTCGAGCACCTGGCGGCGGAGCGCGCGGCGCGCGTCGTGAGCTCGAGCGGCCGTTTCTCGGCGCGCGCGCTGTATCCGGAGGGCGAACCGGCCGCGGCCGAATTCCACGAGCTGCGGATCGCGCCGCTGCACACGGAGCCCGGCACGCGCCGCGCGCCCGGCACGACGGTCAACCTGGTCGTGAGCGAGGGCACGCTCGAAGTCAGCGTGCACGATCGCCGCCAGTTGCTCGCGACCGGCGACGCGATCGTGTTCGACGCCGACCAGCCGTACAGCCTGCGCAATCCGGGCGACACCGAGGCGCGCGCGTTCCGCGTGACGGTGAGCCCCGAAGTGCCGCCGCGCTGGCTCGTGCCCGACGCCGCGCACGCGGCGGGCTGAACGCGGGCGGGTTGCCGGTATCGTTGGGGACGGTCGCGCCGGCCTGGTGTCGGCCTGCTATCGGCCGTTCGGACGATGCCGTTAGACGGGGTCGTCAGTAAGGTTTTAGGTGTGGTTCGCTGCGCGGCGCGCGCAGCTGAGGTATGCTTGGCCCGCCGGTTTTCCGGGGCAGCTCCCGGCCGGTAATCAGTGCGTCTTCAGGGCGGGGCGAAATTCCCCACCGGCGGTAGGCTGGCGAAAGCCGGCGAGCCCGCGAGCGCCCGCGCATCCGCGCGGGGTCAGCAGATCTGGTCGAATGCCAGAGCCGACGGTCATAGTCCGGATGAGAGAAGATGTGCAGATAGTCATGTCCGTCAGGGCCGCTTTGCCGTGCGTGCGAAGCGGGTTGTCGTTCTGTCTGTTTGCAATGCCCTGAAACGTTTTTCGCCCAAATCGAAATTGCGAGGAGCGTTTCACATGTCCTTCCTGTCCGTTTCGTCGGCACCCGCCGACGCCTTTGCCGATCTCCCGTTGCTCGATTCCGAACCGGTGCCGCCGCGCATCGCCGCCGCGCTGGACGCGTTGCGCGCGGGCCGCGCGGTCGTGTTGCAGGACGATCACGACCGTGAAAACGAGGCCGACCTGATCGTCGCCGCCGAGCGCATCACCCCCGAGACGATGGCGCTCCTGATCCGCGAGTGCAGCGGCATCGTGTGCCTGTGCCTGACCGACGACAAGGTCCGCGCGCTCGAGCTGCCGCCGATGGTGCAGACCAACGAGAGCCGCAACGGCACCGCGTTCACCGTATCGATCGAGGCACGCGAAGGCGTGCATACCGGGGTGTCCGCCGCCGACCGCGTGACGACGATTCGCGCGGCGATCGCCGACGACGCGAAGCCGTACGACATCGTGCGCCCCGGCCATGTGTTTCCGTTGCGTGCGCAACCGGGCGGCGTGCTGGCGCGTCGCGGTCACACCGAAGGGACGGTCGACCTGTCGATCCTGGCGGGCCTGAAGCCGGCCGGCGTGCTGTGCGAGCTGATGAATCCGGACGGCACGATGACGCGCGGCGACGACGTCGAGCGTTTCGCGCAGCAGCACGGGCTGCCGATGCTGACGATCGCGGAGCTGGTGGAATTCCGCGAGGCGCTGGCGGCCGCGCGCGAGCGCTGCTGCGAACCGGCCTGACAGCCGGTATGGCGTGCGGCTCGATGCGCCCGCGGTACGGCGTGCGTATCGAGCCGCACGCCGGTTCTGTCGTTTCGGCGCGGCCGCTCGTCAGGACTGCACGTCGCCGAATTCGCCGCGCAGGCCGGCCGCGACGAGTGCCGGCAGTTCATCCATCCTGCGCATGATCCGCGTGATGCCCATCGCGCGCAGCGCATCCGCGTAGTTGTCGGGGATGTGGCTCGCGCCGACGAACGCGATCGTCTTCATGCCCGCCGCGCGCGCGGCATTCAGGCCCGACACGCTGTCCTCGACGACGATGCAGCGCGCCGGCGCGACGCCGAGCGTGTGTGCCGCATGCAGGTACACGTCGGGGTAGGGCTTCGGCCGCGCGACCTGCTCGGAACTGAACACGCGATCGCCGAAGATTTCGGTGAGCGACGCGCGCTTCAGCGAACTGCGCACGCGCACGAGCCGGCTGTTCGATACCACCGCGGCCGGCAGGCTGACCTTCAGCAACGCATCGCGCACGCCGGTGATCGGTGCGAGCGATTGCGCAAGACCGGTCTCGATGTTGCGCTCGATGGTCTCGATGAAGCCGTCCGGCATCCGGATGCCGAAATGCGCTTCGAGCCCGGCGAGAAAGCGCGACGTCTGCTGGCCGAACGCGGACTTCGCGGCGTCTTCGAAATCGAGGTGGGGGAAGGTGGCGGACAGCGTTTCGAACAGCACGCGGTCGGCAATGACTTCGCTGTCGACGAGCACGCCGTCGCAGTCGCAGATAAGGTGATCGAGCATGGTGGTGAAAAAGGCGGGTGTCGGCGACGCCGATCATGCCGCCATGATACGTGCTTTCGCGGCCGTGCCGCGCACCGTTCGGCGAGCTGCTTGCGCGGCCGGATCGATCCGGCGACCAGCATTTCCGGAGGGAGACGGGAGGAGGGAAGGGCGGAGAAACCGTAAGCGCGCGGCAGCCGCTGCCGCGCGCTCACACTCGAGTGAAGAAACGTGCTCAGGCCATCGCGTGCAGACGCAGATACAGGCCGGCCGCGGCGGCGCCGCCGAGCAGCGGGCCGATCACCGGCACCCACGCATAGCGCCAGTCGCTGTCGCGCTTGCCGGGGATCGGCAGCAGCGCATGCATCAGGCGCGGCGACAGGTCGCGCGCCGGGCTCATCGCATAGCCGGTCGGGCCGCCGAGCGAGATGCCGATGCCGAGCACGAGCAAGCCGACGGGCAGCGCGTCGAGCGCGCCGAGGCCGACCTGCGGCGACGCGAGGTACAGCACGCCGAGAATCAGCACGAACGTGCAGATCGCTTCGGTCAGCACGTTGTGCGTGACGCTGCGGATCGCGGGCGCCGTGCAGAACACCGCGAGCTTCAGGTCCGCATCGGCTTCCTTCGCGAAGTGCTGGCGATACGCGAGCCACACGAGCAACGCGCCGGCCATCCCGCCGAGCATCTGCGCAACAATGTAGCCGCCGACCTTCGACCATGCGAACTTGCCCGCGAGCGCGAGGCTGATCGTGACGATCGGGTTCAGGTGCGCGCCGCTGAACGAAGCCGTCACGTAGACGGCGACGAACACCGCCATCGCCCAGCCCATCACGATGACGATCAGATCCGCGCCTTTGCCCTTGGTCTTCGCAAGCAGCACGTTTGCGACCGCGCCGTTGCCGAGCAGCACGAGGATCGCCGTGCCGATGAATTCCGCAATATAAGGTGACATGTTGTCTCTCGTAGATGACGGCGGACTCACGCGCCGCGCGGTCCGCCGGTGTTGTTGTATTTCGTTTGTACAGGTGTGCTGCGGTTACTGCGTGTCGTCGGCCCATGCCTTGGCGGCGCGCACCGCGCGCTGCCAGCCCGCCATGCGCTGCTCGACCTGCTCCTTCGGCATCGACGGCGAGAAGCGGCGATCGAGCTGCCACTGGCTGCGCACTTCGTCGAGGTTCTTCCAGTAGCCGATCGCGAGGCCGGCGAGGTAGGCCGCGCCGAGCGCGGTCGTCTCGGTGATCTGCGGACGCACCGCGTCGACGCCGAGCAGGTCGGCCTGGAACTGCATCAGCAGGTCGTTCGCGCTCGCGCCGCCGTCGACGCGCAGCTCGCCGATGCTGATGCCCGAATCGGCCTCCATCGCGGCCAGCACGTCGAGCGACTGGTACGCGATCGCGTCGAGCGCCGCGCGCGCGAGGTGCGCGGACGTCGTGCCGCGCGTCACGCCGAACACCGAGCCGCGCGCCCGCGCGTTCCAGTGCGGCGCGCCGAGGCCGGCGAACGCCGGCACGAGATAGACGCCGTCGGTATGCGGCACGCTCGCGGCGAGCGCTTCGATTTCGGCGGCGGTCTTGATGATGCCGACGCCGTCGCGCAGCCACTGCACGACCGCGCCCGCGATGAAGATGCTGCCTTCGAGCGCGTACTGCACGTCGTCGCCGATCTGCCAGGCGATCGTCGTGACGAGGTTGTTCTTCGACTCGATCGGCTTGTCGCCGGTGTTCATCATCAGGAAGCAGCCGGTGCCGTAGGTGTTCTTCACCATGCCCGACGTCGTGCACATCTGGCCGAACAACGCCGCGTGCTGGTCGCCGGCGATGCCCGCGAGCGGGATCTTCGACGCGAACACGGTGGTTTTCGTGTGGCCGTAGATTTCCGACGACGCCTTCACGTCCGGCAGCATGCTGCGCGGGATGTCGAGCAGTTCGAGCAGCTCGCTGTCCCACTCGCGCGTGTGGATGTTGAACAGCATCGTGCGCGACGCGTTCGTCACGTCGGTCACGTGCAGCTCGTGCTTCGTGAAGTTCCACACGAGCCAGCTGTCGACGGTGCCGAACGCGAGCTTGCCCTGGCGCGCCTTGTCGCGCGCGCCCGGCACGTTGTCGAGGATCCAGCGGATCTTCGTCGCGGAGAAGTACGAGTCGATCGGCAGGCCGGTTTTCGCGCGCACCTTCGCTTCGAGGCCCTGCTTCTTCAGCGAATCGCAGAAGTCGGCGGTGCGGCGGTCCTGCCAGACGATCGCGTTGTAGACGGGCTGGCCCGTCTCGCGATCCCAGACGATCGTCGTCTCGCGCTGGTTGGTGATGCCGATCGCGGCGATCGACGTGCCGTTCAGGCCGGTGCGGGTGACGGCTTCCGCCGCGACGCCCGCCTGCGTCGACCAGATTTCCTGAGGGTCGTGCTCGACCCAGCCGGGTTGCGGGTAGATCTGTTCGAATTCCTTCTGGGCGATCGATACGATATTGCCCTGGCGATCGAACAGCATTGCGCGGGAACTCGTGGTGCCCTGGTCAAGCGCGAGGATGTACTGGTCCTGCATGTCTCTCATCTCCATCCGTGGATCGGCGTAGTTGTGATGCGCGCCGCATGTCGGGCGGCGCGTCGGTGAATCAACATCGGTAAGACAACTGCAACTGCAAACGGATCATGCGTGCGGCGCGTGCGCGGCGGCGAACCACGCGTCGACCGCGGCCGTCACCGCGTCGAGCGTGCCCGGCGCGACGTGCAGGCCGAGCTTCGAGCGACGCCACAGCACGTCCTGCGCGCAGGTCGCCCATTCGACGTCGCGCAGGTAGCGCAGTTCGGCGTCGTACAGGCCCGGCGCGATTTCGGTGCCGAGATCGGCGAGCGAGCGCGCACCGTCGACCACGCGTTCGGCACGCGTGCCGTACGCACGCGCATAGCGGCGCGCGAGCGCGGCGGGCAGCCACGGATGGCGCTTCGCGAACGCGTCGGCGAACACGTCGAACTTCGCGTTCGCGATGTCGCCGCCCGGCAGCGGCGCGCCGGCGGTCCAGGTCTTCGCATCGCGGCCGAGCGCGCGGCACAGCAGGTCGCCGGCTTCTTCCGCGAGCTTGCGGAAGGTCGTGATCTTGCCGCCGAACACCGACAGCAGCGGCGCGCCGGCGCCGTCGTCCAGCTCGAGGCGGTAGTCGCGCGTGACGGCCGATGCGTTCGCGGCATTCTCGTCCTCGAGCAGCGGGCGCACGCCCGAATAGGTCCAGTGCACGTCGGCCGGCGAGATCTTGCGCTTGAAGTAGCGGTTGATCGAATCGCACAGATACTGCGTCTCGTCGCGATCGATCGCGACCTTCGCGGGATCGTTCGTGTATTCGACGTCGGTCGTGCCGATCAGCGTGAAGTCGTGCTCGTACGGAATCGCGAAGATGATCCGCTTGTCCGGGTTCTGGAAGATGTACGCGTGATCGTGATCGAACAGGCGCCGCGTGATGATGTGGCTGCCCTTCACGAGCCGCACGCTGTGCTGCGCGCCGCGGCCGAGCGCGCCGTGCAGCACGTCGCCGACCCACGGGCCGGCCGCGTTCGCGACCGCGCGCGCGCGCACGACGCGGATCGAGCCGTCCGCGTGCTGCAGCCGCGCTTCCCATTCGTCGCCGTGACGCTCCGCCGACACAAGCTTCGTGCGCGTGAGGATCTCGGCGCCGCGCTCCTTCGCATCGAGCGCGTTCAGCACGACGAGGCGCGCATCGTCGACCCAGCCGTCCGAATACACGAAGCCGCGCTTGATCGAGTCGATCAGCGGCGCGCCGGCCGCATGGCGGCGCATGTCGATGCCGCGCGAGCCGGGGAGCAGTTCGCGTTTCGCGAGGTGATCGTAGAGGAACAGGCCGATGCGGATCAGCCAGGCCGGCCGCAGGTTCGGCATGTGCGGCATCACGAAGCGCAGCGGCCACATGATGTGCGGCGCCGCGCGCAGCAGCGTCTCGCGCTCCTGCAGCGCTTTGCGCACGAGGCCGAATTCGTTGTATTCGAGGTAGCGCAGGCCGCCGTGAATCAGCTTCGTGCTGCACGACGACGTGTGCGACGCGAGGTCGTCCTGCTCGCAGAGCAGGACCGACAGGCCGCGGCCGGCCGCATCGCGCGCGATGCCTGCGCCGTTGATGCCGCCGCCGACGACGAGCAGATCGTAGCGATTCGGTTGGGTCACCTGCTGTCCTTATCGTCTGATGGAAATGGGCGAACATGAAATGTTCGAATTCGAAATTTAACGAACGAAATCGAAAAAGTAAAGTTCGAAAAAGCGGGGCCAGTAGCGCGCGCGGCGATCCCGGACGATACTGGCGGAATCGACCGTTTCGCGAGGTGAATCATGCGTATTGGGATGTGGGCCGGCGCCTGCGCCGTCGTTCTGGCTGGGTGCAGCGCCGGCACGCCGCCGCTTGCCGGCAACTGGCGTGCGCCGTCATTCGTCGACCTGCAGACGTCGTGCGGCGGCACCGCGCACGATTGGGGCGCGGACGCGCAGCCGGTCTACTCGACGCTGTACGACGCGTACGTGGCGAAACGGTATCGCGGGCTCACGCAAGCGAACTATTGCGCGTTCGTAAACGAACTTTCGGCGCGCTATGCGGCACCCGATGCGGCGGGGCGGGCCGGATGGGTCGCGTATTTCAACGGCGCACGCGCGCAGGCCGTCAGCTGGCGGGCCGCGGTCGATCCGACGCTGCGCGGCGGCTGACGCGGGAAAGCTGGCGGAGGCGGGAAAGGCGGAAAAGCGGCGCGGCCGGGGAATCCGGCCGGCGCGCTCAGGTCAGGACCAGCGGTAGTTCAGGAGTATCGGTATTTGATGGATCGCAACGCGGCGTCACCGGTCTCGGTCACGCAGTATTTGCGTCCCGAGCCGAGCCCTTCCAGGCGGACGAGCTGCTGTTCGAGCAGTGCGTCGATTTCGTCCCGATCCATGTTGGTTTGATCGGGCGCGTCCTTCACAAGCAATAGCGTGGCGAATTCATGCGGACTCAGCATCGTTCTCTCCATGGCGACCAGTATGCCCGCGCGGCCGGCGCGAACGCCGCAGCGCGATACCCCACACGGGGGTATGGCTTGGGGGGAAAGCTGTATTGGCCGGCCTGGGAGTTCGCACACGCCTTGGCACGGGCGGATCGGGCGAACGGGCCGGGGAACTGGAGTCTAGTCGAGCGCGCGAGCAACGACAAATCGTGCCCCGTTAATTTTCCGTTTGACAGGCACGCGGGCCGCTAGCGGTTCGGTCGGTGCGCCAACTTCTTGATTTCACTTGAAGTTTCAGGTGCAGCGCAGCATCGCAAGTGTTATTCGGCGACGTACACTTCGGTGCCCGCGGCGGCCACCGCGTCGGCCATCTCCGGCGGCAGCGGCTTGTCGGTGAAAAGCGCATGGACCTGGCTCAGATGCCCCTGGCGCACGAGCGCCGGGCGGCCGACCTTCGAGTGGTCGGCGACGAGATAGACCGTGCGCGCATGCTGCATGATCGCCTCGGCCACGCGCACCTCGCGCGTGTCGAAGTCGCGCAGCGTGCCGTCGGCCTCGATCGCCGACGTGCCGATGATCGCGTAGTCGACCTTGAACTGGCGGATGAAGTCGATCGCGAGTTCGCCGACGATCCCCTTGTCCCACGGCCGCACGATGCCGCCCGTGATCAGCACCTCGCAGTCGGGATAGCCGCTCATCATCGACGCGACGTTCAGGTTGTTCGTGATCACGTGCAGCCCGTGATGGCGGTTCAGCGCGCGCGCGACTTCCTCGGTCGTCGTGCCGAGGTTGATGAACAGCGACGCCTGGTCGGGGATGTGCGACGCCGCCAGCGCCGCGATGCGCCGCTTCTCGTCGTGGAACATCCGCTGGCGCGCGGTGTACGACACGTTCTCCGAGCTGGTCGGCAGGCTCGCGCCGCCGTGGTAGCGGCGCAGCAGGTTCAGGTCCGCGAGCCAGTTGACGTCGCGGCGGATCGTCTGCGGCGTGACCGCGAAGTGCGCGGCGAGATCGTCGACCGTCACGAAGCCGTCGCGCTGCACCCATTCGAGCAATTCCTGCTGGCGCGCGTTGAGGGTGAGGCGGGGATCTCGGGTCATGGCTGGGCGGTCGGATCGTGAGGCGGAGCGCGTATTGTAAGGGGCGGAAAGGGCATTCGGCCGGCGCAGGCCGTGCGGTGGCTCGTCATTCATGCGGAAGGTGCATGGATTCATTTGACAAATGAATTTGCGCGATCGCGCGGATCGCGCTGCAATGGCGGACTGTCCGCGCACGCCGAGCCTGCGCGCGGCGCGTTCATTCTGCTTTCGACGAGGTGGCACCGATGACTGACTTCAACTGGCACAACCCGTATCCGACGATCCGCATTCCGGTGTTTGCGCGCAACGTCGTGTCGACGTCGCACCCGCTCGCCGCGCAGGCCGGCCTGCGGATGCTGTGGAAGGGCGGCAATGCCGTCGATGCGGCGCTGGCCGCCGCGGCCGCGATCACGGTGGTCGAGCCCGTGTCGTGCGGGCTCGGCGGCGATGCGTTCGCGCTCGTGTGGGACGGCGGGCGGTTGTCCGGGCTGAATGCGTCGGGTGTCGCGCCGGCCGCGTGGAACCCCGACTACTTCCGCAAGCGCCATGGCGAGGACGCGCACGGCATCGCGAACAAGCCGACGCGCGGCTGGGACACCGTGACGGTGCCGGGCGTGATCGCGGGCTGGGAAGCGCTGCATGCGAAGTTCGGTTCGCTGCCGTTCGCGGAACTGCTCGAGCCGGCAATCGAGCTCGCCGAGCGCGGCTATTCGGTGTCGCCGATCGTCGCGCACAAGTGGGCGGCCGCGGTGCCCGAGCTGCAGGGGCTGCCGGGCTTCGCCGATACCTTCATGCCGCGCGGGCGGGCGCCGCTCGTGGGTGAACGCATGTGCCTGCCGGGCCATGCGCGCACGCTGCGCACGCTCGCGAAGGACGGCCCGCGCACGTTCTACGAGGGCGCGCTCGCCGCGCAGCTCGCGGCGTTCGCGCGCGAAGGCGGCGGCGCATTGACCGAAGCCGATCTGCACGGATACCGCCCGGAATGGGTCGAGCCGATCGGCAAGCGCTTCGGCCGCCACACGATCCACGAGATCCCGCCGAACGGGCAGGGCATCGCCGCGCTGATCGCGCTCGGGATCGCCGAGCACGCGGGCGTGACCGAATGGCCCGTCGATTCGGTCGACTCGCAGCACCTGCAGATCGAGGCGATGAAGCTCGCGTTCGCGGACGTCTATCGCTACGTCGCCGATCCGTGTGCGATGGAGCTGACGCCCGAACAGATGCTCGACGACGCGTATCTCGCCGAACGCGCGAAGCTGATCGACCGCACGCGCGCGACGCACTTCGCCGCCGGGCGGCCGCATTCGGGCGGCACGATCTATCTGTCGGCGGCGGACGAGCGCGGGATGATGGTGAGCTTCATTCAGTCGAACTACATGGGCTTCGGCTCGGGGCTCGTCGTGCCCGGGACGGGCATTGCGTTGCAGAACCGCGGGCACGGCTTCTCGATGGACCCGCGCTCGCCGAACGTCGTCGCGGGCGGCAAGCGGCCGTTCCACACGATCATCCCGGCGTTCGTCACCGAGGAGATCGACGGCCGCACCGAGGCGGTGATGAGCTTCGGCGTGATGGGCGGCGACATGCAGCCGCAGGGTCATCTGCAGACCATCATTCGGATGCTCGGCTACGGACAGCAGCCGCAGGCCGCCTGCTGCGCGCCGCGCTGGAAGGTCAATCGCGACTTCACGCTCGACGTCGAGGCGACGATGAACCGCGACACCGTCGACGCGCTCGCCGCGCGCGGCCATACGATCAAGTCGGTCGACGATCCTTACATGGATTTCGGCTCCGGGCAGTTCGTGTGGCGCCTCGATCCCGACGATCCCGACCGCGGCTACGTGGCCGCGAGCGACAGCCGTCGCGATGGCCTCGCGGCCGGTTTCTGACGGGACGCTTCCAGTTTCCTGCGGCGACGGGCGGTCGAATGGCCGCCCGTTTTGCCTGCTGCCGCGCATGCCGCCGAGCGCGCGCAACCGGTTCGAAGAACTCGTCTAACGAACCGCGACATCCGCGGCGGAACTGCGCCCGCCGGGCATGGTCAGTGCTTTGAAGCACGAACATTCAAGTGCGGCTAAGATGCCAGCATGGTTCGGCCGGACCAATCCACTATAAATGCAAGCAACACGTCGCCTGCGGGCGCGCCGGGCCCGTGCCGAGGGCATCGGCCGGGCGGCCGCGCGACGACTGGGAGCGCATCACCATGCCTACTGAAACGACGCATGTCATGCCGTGGCGTATCGAGGACATCGACCTGAACCGGATCGATCGTCAGCGTGCCGCCGCAAACGAAGATCTGCTGCTGCTGTTGTGCGCGTCGTCGTTCATCGAAAGCGGCTCGGATCTCTACACGAGCAACCTGAGCGAGTTCTTCAACGACGACCCGGAAGTGTCCGCGTGGCTCAACACGGCGTGGGAGCCCGAGGAACTGCAGCACGGGCGCGCGCTGAAGGCGTACATCGCGCACGTGTGGCCCGAGTTCGACTGGGACACCGCGTTCGCGAATTTCTTCGCCGAGTATTCGAAGACGTGCTCGGTCGACGCGTTCGAGAAGACCCGCGCGCTCGAGATGGTCGCCCGCTGCGTCGTCGAGACGGGCACGGCCACGCTCTATCGCGCGATCAACGAATGCTCGGACGAGCCGGTGCTGAAGGAAATCACCGACAACATCCGCACCGACGAAGTGCGTCACTACAAGCACTTCTTCAAGTTCTTCAAGAAGTACAACAAGCTCGAAGGCAACGGCCGGCTCGCGGTACTCGGCGCGTTGATGCGCCGCGTGATGGAAATCAAGAACGAGGATTCGGAGATCGCGCTGCGCCACGTGTTCGCGATCCGCTATCCGGAGCGCGTCGGCGACAGCCAGTACAACCGCGAGCGCGTCGCCCGCATCAGCTCGCTCGTGCGGCGCAACCTGTCGGCCGACATGTGCGTGAAGATGCTGCTCAAGCCGCTCGACCTGCCCGCGAAGATCCAGCCGGGCGTCCACTATCCGCTGACGAAGATCACGCGGCACGTGTTCATGCGCTGATCGTCACCGCGCGGCCCAGCGCGTATGCTGCGGCATCATCGTCTGCTTTTCACCGGGGCCGCCATCATGACCGATTCCCATCGCCACGCGCTCGAGCAATGGACGTTCGACGCGTGGCCGCCGGCCGTCGTCGCGCTGTTCGACGGCACCGCGCTCGAGCGCCATGCCGACGTCGCCGCGTCGCTGATCGTCGCGACCGACGACGGCCAGCTGCGCACGACGCTGCTCAGTGTCGGCGAGATCCATGCGCGCGACGCGCATACGCTGCTGCTCGCGCTATGGCCGCAATCGCGCGCGGCGCGTGCGATCGCGCAGCGACGCGCGGCCGCGATGACGCTCGTCGCGGACGGCGCATTCTTTCAGGCACAACTGAGGATCGAGCCGCTCGAAGGAGACTTCGGCGGACTGGCCGGCTTCGCTGCGACGATCGCGCACGGCGATGCGCAGCGGGTCGGCTATGCGCGTCTCGCGACCGGCGTCACGTTT
This sequence comes from Burkholderia sp. KBS0801, assembly GCF_005937855.2. Taxonomy (NCBI): domain Bacteria; kingdom Pseudomonadati; phylum Pseudomonadota; class Betaproteobacteria; order Burkholderiales; family Burkholderiaceae; genus Burkholderia; species Burkholderia sp. KBS0801. The sequence continues at coordinate 2,961,379 of NZ_CP042177.1, read as the reverse complement.
GCGCTGGAAGGGGAGGTGCGCGCCGAGGTGCTCGCGCGCTGGCAAAGCCAGGTCGAGCACCTGCGGCGCGCGGCCGCGCGGCTTCAGTGACCGCGCTGGCCGCTGCGCGACGGACGGTTGCGGTTCGGATGCGCGGCGTTGCCGCTCGCCGGGCGTGCACCGGTGCCGCCGGACGGACGGCCGCCGCCGGCATTGCCGCCCGCGCCGCCGGCCGTGCGCGGCTTGGCTGCCTTCGCGGCCTTCGGCTGCGCATTTCCTTCGCGCTTCGCGGCCGGCTGGCCTGAGCCGCCTGCACGCGGCTGGCGATTGCCGCCGCCGCCGGCATTGCCGCCACGCGGCTGCTGCCCGCGGCGCTGCTGGATCGGTTCCGGCTTCGCGCTCGGATCGGGTTCGAAGCCCGCGATCACTTCCTGCGGAATCTCGCGCTTGATCAGCCGCTCGATGTCGCGCAGCAGCTGCTTCTCGTCGACGCATACGAGCGACACGGCTTCACCGGTCGCGCCTGCACGGCCCGTGCGGCCGATCCGGTGCACGTAATCTTCCGGCACGTTCGGCAGGTCGAAGTTGACGACGTGCGGCAGCTGGTCGATGTCGATGCCGCGTGCGGCGATGTCGGTCGCGACCAGCACCTGCAGCGTGCTGCTCTTGAACTCCGCGAGCGCGCGCGTGCGGGCCGACTGGCTCTTGTTGCCGTGGATCGCCATCGCGCTGATGCCGTCCTTCGTCAGCTGTTCGGCGAGCCGGTTCGCGCCGTGCTTGGTGCGCGTGAACACGAGCACCTGGAACCAGTTGTGTTCGCGGATCAGGTGCGTGAGCAGCTCGCGCTTGCGATCGCGATCGACCGGGTGGATCTTCTGCGCGACGCTTTCCGCCGTGGTGTTGCGGCGCGCGACTTCGATCAGCGCCGGCGAATCGAGCAGGCTGTCGGCGAGCGACTTGATCTCGTCGGAGAACGTAGCCGAGAACAGCAGGTTCTGGCGCTGCGGCGGCAGCTTCGCCAGCACGCGCTTGATGTCGTGGATGAAGCCCATGTCGAGCATCCGGTCGGCTTCGTCGAGCACGAGGATGTCGAGGTTCGACAGATCGATCGTCTTCTGCTGCATGTGGTCGAGCAGACGCCCCGGCGTCGCGACGACGATGTCGACGCCGCGCTTGAGCGCGTCGATCTGCGGATTGATGCTGACGCCGCCGAACATCACGGTCGAGCGCAGCTTCACGTACTTGCTGTACGCGCGCACGCTTTCCTCGACCTGGGCGGCGAGTTCGCGCGTCGGCGTGAGGATCAGCGCACGCACCGCGCGCTTCGCACCGCGATGCTCGGCGTAGTACGTGTGCAGGCGCTGCAGGATGGGCAGCGTGAAGCCGGCGGTCTTGCCGGTGCCGGTTTGTGCGCCGGCGAGCAGGTCGCCGCCGCCGAGGACGGCGGGGATGGCCTGCTGCTGGATGGGGGTCGGCGATGTGTAGCCGAGCTCATTGACCGCCTTGACAAGCGGTTCGGCCAAGCCGAGAGATTCGAAAGACATAGATACCACTCTTGAGTTTTATGATCTGCGACGCCTCGCGCGGCCCGCGCGGGGAATGGCGTCGCAAAAAGCAAAGGGGCGCGGCTGCGGTTTTCCCGCAGCCGCGCCCCCGTCTGTGTCGCGCGTTATTTAGTCAAGCGGCGCGGAACGCAGGTCGCTCACCTGTTGCGGCGAGATCGGCGTACCGTTGTTGCCCCACGACATCCGGATATACGTGACGACTGCCGCAACTTCCTGGTTCGACAGCGACTGTGCGAACGGCGGCATCCCGTACGGACGGGGATTCTTGAACGTGCTCGGCGGGTAGCCACCGTTCAGCACCATGCGGATCGGGTTGACTGCCGATTCCATCACGATCGAATGGTTGCCCGCGAGCGGCGGATACGCGGGCGGCTTGCCTGCGCCGGTTTCGGCGTGGCAGGTCGCGCAATTGTCCGCGTAGATCTTCTTGCCCTGGTCGAACAGCGTGTTGCCGAACTGCTTCGACGGCTCGTACTGCATGTTCTTCGGCGCTTCAGCCTTCTGCGGGATCGACTTCAGGTACGTCGACATTGCGCGCGTATCTTCGTCGTTCATGTACTGGAGGCTGTTGTGCACGACGTCGGCCATCGGGCCGAATACCGCGCCCTTGTTCGACACGCCGGCCTGCAGCAGGTCGGACAGCTCCTGAACGTGCCAGTCGCCGAGGCCGAGTTCCTTGTCGTTCGTCAGCGACGGAGCATACCAGTTCTGCAGCGGGATCAGGCCGCCCGCGAAGGCTGCCGAGTTCACCGGGCCGCCCATCATGTTGATCGACGTGTGGCACATCGAGCAGTGGCCGAGGCCTTCGACGAGGTACGCGCCGCGGTTCCATTCGACCGACTTGGTCGGATCCGGCTTGTATTCGCCTTCCTTGAAGAACAGCGTGCGCCAGCCGATCAGCAGGTTGCGGTTGTTGAACGGGAACTTCAGTTCGTGCGGACGGCTCGGCACCGAGACCGGCGGGACCGAACGCAGGTACGCGTAGATCGCGTCCGAATCGGCGCGCGTGACCTTCGTGTAGCTCGCGAACGGGAAGCCCGGGTAGAGCAGGCTGCCGTCCTTCGAACGACCGGTGTGCATCGCGCGGTAGAAGTCGTCCGACGTCCACTTGCCGATGCCGTCCTTGTCGTCCGGCGTGATGTTCGGCGTGTACATCGTGCCGAACGGCGTCGCCATCGGCAGGCCGCCCGCGAACGACTTGCCGCCGCGCACGGTGTGGCACGCGATACAGTCGCCGACGCGCGCGAGGTACTCGCCCTTCTTGATCAGCGCGGCCTGGTCGGCCGGCGTGGCCGCGACGGCGGCAGCGCCGTGCAGCGTGTCGTTGCCCGGCCACAGGACCGGCACGAGGGCGACGGCCGCGACGATCGCGACAGCCGAGAGTGCAAACAGGGACTTGCGTTTCATTGTGTCTGTCTCCCTTGCCTTATTGCGGTTCGCTGCCGCAGGCGAGCGGAGTCTTCATCGAACGCGCCGGGGCCGGCACGGGGTTGGCGGGCGCCGGTTGCGCGGCGAGCCACGCGGTCACGGCCGTGACGTCTTCATCCGACAGCTTCGACGCGATATCGTGCATGCAATCCGGTGCCTTCGCGTGGCGGTTGCCCGAGCGCCATGCGCCGAGCTGTGCGCTCAGGTAATCGGCGTGCAGGCCGACGAGGCCCGGGATCGCCGGCTGCATGCCGGTCAGCCCGGCGCCGTGGCAGGCCACGCAGGCCGGCAGCTTGCGCGACGGATCGCCTTGCGTGACGAGCTGCTTGCCGCGCGCGAGCGTGGCGGCCGGCAGCGTCGGCTTGGCGGGCGTCGGGTACGGCGGACGCTCGGCCGAGAAGTGCTCGGCGATCTCTTTCAGGTAATCGTCGTTCAGGTACGTCAGCAGGTAGTTCATCGGCGGGTACTTGCGCCGTCCGTCACGGAAGTTGACGAGCTGGTTGTACAGGTACTCGGCCGGCTTGCCGGCAAGACGCGGGAAATAGTCGTTGTCGGTGCCCTGGCCGTGAACGCCGTGGCATGCGGTACAGCCGCGCACACGCTCGGCCATCGTATCGGGTGCCTTGAGCGGCGCCTGCTGGGCGTGCGCTTGCTCCGTGGGCTTGGTCTGCGCTTGAGCAGCGCTCATAAGGCCCGCGCCACCGATCAAGAGAACGGCGAGCAACGGACGGAAGAGGCGTCTTGAAGACACACGAGACTCCATGTTTATTCGTCGGGGACCTGTCCGGGCTACGATCGGCTCGGCGCATGGATGGCAGGGCAGCCGGGCTGCTGCGACGCGGCATTCTATCATCGATGGGTAATGACGGCTATTTGGCAAAAGGACATGGGTTCCTGTCTGTTTGCGACTTGCGACAATTTGCCGCGCGATATGTACGGATGATGTGAACCGGCGTGCGCTTTGACCATCGAAGACCGTACACTCGCGGGTCGCGCGGCGCCGCCTCCGCCGCAGATCCAGTCATTTCTCCCGTTTCCGGATTCATCGATGACGTTCCCTACCGTGCCGTTGCCGTCTTCCCGCAGTCGTTCCACTTGCCGCCGCGCCGCCGGCCGGCCGTTTCCGGGAGGGCGCGCGCGATGAGGATCGACAGCTTGTGGATCGGGCAGGTCGCGCTCGCGGCCTTGATGGACGCGACGTTCGCGATGGCGGTCGGCTCGGCGCTGCTCAAGGCGTGGCTCGGCAAGGACGGCGCGCGGCCGGTCGTCGCGCCATCGCATCATGCATGGCTGCGCGCGCAACATTCGCTGGTCGCGGCGGCGCTGGCGCTCGTGCTCGCCGATCTCGGCTGGCTCGTGTATGAAGCCGCGTCGATGAGCGGCGCGGGGCTCGGCGGCGCGTTCGATGCGATTCCGACCATGCTGATGCAGACGCATGCGGGCTTTGCGTGGAGCGTCGCATTCGCCGGTGCCGTGCTGCTCGCGATCGTCGCGCTGGCGAAGCCCGAGGGCCCGGTCGCGCATGCGGTGCTGTGGCTCGCGGTGATCGTGGTCGCGGCCGGCAAGGCGTCGCTCGGCCATGCGGCCGACACGGGCCCGCTGTCCGCGGCGGTCGGCGTGCAGACGCTGCACCTCCTCGCCACCGCGGTGTGGGGGGGCCTCGTGCTCGCGGCCGGGCTCGCGGTGCTGCCGGTGCTCGGTTCGTCGGTCGCGCGTGGTGCACTGATCCGGATCGGCCAGCAACTGTCGCGAACCTCGGCGATCGCGGTCGTCTTCGTGCTCGGCACCGGCGTGCTCAATGCGCTGCGCGGGCTCGGCGGCTCGCTCGCGCCGCTCGACGGCAGCACATGGGGGCGCGTGCTGTTGCTCAAGCTGCTGCTGGTCGCGCTCGCGCTCGTGCTCGGCGGGCTGAACCGCTTCTCCGCGCTGCCGCGCTTGCGCCGTACCGCGTCGACCGAAGACGCGCACACGTTCCGCAACATCCTGCATCTCGAAGCGCTGACGATGTTCGCGGTGTTCGTCGCGGCTGCCGTGCTGTCGTTCTGCGTGCCGGGGTTCGCGGCGCTCGGCTGACGGCGCGGAGTGCCGTCCCCGCATGAGCTGCGTGAGCCGCATGCCGCGGATGTAAAAGCGGCCGCCTGTCGGGCGGCCGTCTCGACTCGCGATGCGCGGCTGGTCCGCCGCGCAACGCACGTCATCTCATCTCACTTCAGCTCCGCATCACCACTCGGCGACGCTGCCGTCCGCGTGTCGCCACACCGGATTGCGCCAGCGATGGCCCGTCTTCGCCATCTCGCGCACCTTCTCCTCGTTGACGTCGATGCCGAGCCCCGGCCCTTGCGGAATCGCGACGAAGCCGTCTTCGTAGCGGAACACCTCGGGGTTGCGCAGGTAGTCGAGCAGGTCGTTCCCCTGGTTGTAGTGGATGCCGAGGCTCTGTTCCTGGATGAACGCGTTGTAGCTGACCGCATCGAGCTGCAGGCACGCGGCCAGCGCGATCGGGCCGAGCGGGCAGTGCAGCGCGAGCGCGACGTCGTAGCTTTCCGCGAGCGTCGCGATCTTGCGGCACTCGGTGATGCCGCCCGCGTGCGACGCGTCGGGCTGGATGATGTCGACGTAGCCGCCCGCGAGGATGTGCTTGAAGTCCCAGCGCGAGTAGAGCCGCTCGCCGAGCGCGATCGGCGTGTTGGTCTGGTTCACGATGTCGCGCAGCGCCTCGGCGTTCTCCGACAGCACCGGCTCCTCGATGAACATCAGCTTGTACGGGTCGAGCTCCTTCGCGAGCACCTTCGCCATCGGCTTGTGCACGCGGCCGTGGAAGTCGACGCCGATCCCGACGTGCGGGCCGACCGCGTCGCGCACCGCCGCGACGTTCGCGATCACCTGCTCGACCTTGTCGTAGGTGTCGACGATCTGCAGCTCCTCGGAGCCGTTCATCTTCACGGCCTTGAAGCCGCGCTCGACCACCGCGCGTGCGTTGTTCGCGACATCGCTCGGGCGGTCGCCGCCGATCCACGAGTACACCTTGATGCGGTCGCGCACCTGGCCGCCGAGCAGCGCGTGCACCGGCACGCCGTGATGCTTGCCCTTGATGTCCCACAGCGCCTGGTCGACGCCCGCGATCGCGCTCATCATGATCGGGCCGCCGCGGTAAAAGCCCGCGCGGTACATCACCTGCCAGTGATCCTCGATCAGCAGCGGATCCTTGCCGACCAGATAGTCGGCGAGTTCCTGCACGGCGGCTTCGACCGTGTGCGCGCGGCCCTCGACCACCGGCTCGCCCCAGCCGACGATGCCCTCGTCGGTTTCGATCTTGAGGAACAGCCAGCGCGGCGGGACGACGAAGGTTTCGAGGCGGATGATTTTCATGTCGCGAGTCTCCTGGGTTGCGCGGCGCGGGCGTGCGGATGCGGCGCCGTCGAGTACGTGACGGTTATCCTAGCGTAGCCCGATAAAAAATAGTATTAATAGCACTATTGTGCAGATAGTGGACAGCCGCGGCGTGCCCGGCGAACGGAGAACGATCATTCAACGCGACCTGCATGGACAGACGTCCTTCCGCCTTGCGACGGCGATCCTGCGCGGCGACTATCCGCCCGAATCGCTGCTGCCGCGGGAGCCGGACCTGATGGAGATGTTCGGCGTGAGCCGCACGGTGCTGCGCGAGGCGCTGCGCACGCTGACGTCGAAGGGGCTGGTCGAATCGCGGCCGAAGGTCGGCACGCGGGTGCGGCCGCGCCGCGCGTGGAACCTGCTCGATGCCGACCTGCTCGACTGGTATGCGCGGGTCGCGCCGCCGCTCGCGTTCGCGCTCAAGCTGCAGGAGATGCGTGAAATGATCGAGCCGCACGCGGCCGCGCTGGCCGCGCGTTCGCACGGGGCGGGCGCGTTCGACGCGATCGACGACGCGGTGCGCGCGATGGCCGCCGCGCGCAACGTCGACGAATGGGTGCGCGCGGACCTGCGCTTTCATCTGAGCGTGCTGGAGGCCGGCGGCAACGAGCTGCTGGTGCCGCTCGGCGCGCTGATCGACCGCACACTCGAGGCGCAGCTGCACCTGAACGCGCGCCGGGCGCACGTGTTCAATGCGTCGCTCGCCGAGCATGCGGCCGTCGCCGACGCAATCGGCGTGCGCGACGAGGACGGCGCGCGCCGCGCGATGGCGTCGCTGCTCGCGATCACGCGCGCGCGGATCGAGATGTCGTGACGGGAAGCGGCGCGCGATGCGGCGCCGTCAGGCGTTCGCGCAGCCGCCCGGCTTGTGGATGCGCTCCGTCGACGCCGGATACTTCGCGAGCAGGCTCGCCGGCCGGCGCGGGCGAGCGACCAGGTCGCCGCCGCAGTTCGGGCAGCGGCCCTTCAGCACCTCGTCGGCGCAGGTCGCGCAGAACGTGCATTCAAACGTACAGATGCGCGCTTCCGCCGAATCGGGCGGCAGGTCCTTGTCGCAGCATTCGCAGCCGGGGCGCAGTTCGAGCATGTTGGTTTTCCTTGGTTGGGACGGGTCGGAGCGGGCGCCGCCGGACATTGCGTGCGGCGCATGTGCGCGCTACTGTACGCGCATGGATCGGCCCGGCCAACGGTGTCCCGCCCGGGCGCCGTCGTCGTGCACGGGCCGCACCGGGAGACGACCATGCTCTATCGCGGAAGCTGCCACTGCGGCGACGTGAAGTTCGAGGCGGAAGGCGACCTGCAGGGCGTGATGGCCTGCAACTGCTCGATCTGCCGGCGCAAGGGCGCGCTGATGTGGTTCGTGCCGCGCGACCACATGACGCTTCTCACGCCCGACGACAATCTGTCGACCTACATGTTCAACAAGCACGTGATCCGTCATCGCTTCTGCAAGCGCTGCGGGATTCACGCGTTCGGCGAGGGGACGCATCCGAACGGCACCGAGATGGCCGCGATCAACGTGCGATGCCTCGAGGATATCGATATCGACGCGCTGCCCGTCACGCATTTCGACGGCCGCTCGGTCTGAGCGGCGCGTCGTCGCGTGAGCGCGCGGGCGGCGCTCAGGACGGCGCGACCGGCGCGGCCTGCGGCGTGGGCGTTTCCGCCTGCGGCGCGGGGCCAGCCGTGCGCGTGCCGGCTTCGGCCGGGCGCTCGATCAGCGGCGCGAGCGCCGGCGCCATCGACTTCAGCAACTGCACGGCCATCGCGCTCGTGAAGTCGTAGCGTGCCGCGTACGGCTCGTGCGCGGTCGCCGTCAGCACGCCGAAGAAGCGGTCGCCGAGCACGAACACGAACGTGCCGCTGCGGTTGACCTTGCGCGACTCGATCAGCCGCGCGCCGCGCGCGTACACATTGAAGCGCTGGTCGCCCGTCCCGGTCTTGCCGTACACCGGCAGCGTCTTGCCGTCGGGCAGCGTGAAGCCGCCCGCGAGGCGCCGCGCGGTGCCGTGCTGCACGACGTCGCCCAGCAGCGTGCGCGCCACGTTGACGATCTCGGGCGACAGCAGCGGCTGCGGCTGCGCGGCCGCGCGCACGAAGCGCGTTTCGTACGGCGTGCCCTTCGCGAAGTCGAGGCGCGTGATCGTCTCGGTCGGCGCCTTCTGGCCGCCGTTCGCGATCAGGCCGATCAGTTTCGCGAGCGCGTCCGGCTGGTCGCCCGATGCGCCGATCGCGGCCGCGAACGACGGCGTGACTTCCTCGAACGGATAGCCGAGCGCGCGCCACGCCTTCGTGATTTCCCCATACGCGCGCAGCTCGACCATGTGGCGGATGCGCCGGTCCTGGGTCGCGTGGTAGCGGGTCTTGTACAGCCACGAGTACGTGTAGAAGCGCGCATCGCGGCTGTCGTGCTGGACGTCGGCGAGCGGTGCGTTCGGGTGGGCGCGCAGGTAATTGAGCGTCCACAGCGCGAGCGGGTGGACGCTCGCGATGTAGCCGCGATCGTTGAGGTTGAAGCGGTCGATCGCGTACTTCGCGTAGAGCGCGGCGAGATCGTCGTCCGACATCGTCGCGGCCGGCGTGCCCTTCAGCTGCGCGCGCGTGTGCGCGCTGAACCACGCGAGCGATTCGTTCGGCGCGACGCTGCGCAGCACCGTCGCGATCTTCGGCGGCGACTTGCGCACGTCCTGCAGCATCAGCGCGAGCGCGTCGTCCGGCGTCTTGCCCGCGTAGCGCGTGTAGTAGCGCTTCACGTACACCTTGCTTTCGCCGTCGACGAACTGCTCGAGGTAATGCTTGCGCTGCTCCGGATCGCCGAGCCACGACGTCGACGGACCGGCCGCCTTCAGCATTTCGTAATGGACGATGTCGCGCATCAGCCGCACGAACACCAGGTTGACCGAATGCTCGAACGCCGTATGCAGCGTCAGGATGCGGCCGTTGTCCGACTTTTCGAAGTTCGAGAACACCTGCGCGCCGCCGCCCGTGTAGAACACGTCGGGGCTCGCCGAGTACTTGCGTTCGACCGCCGCATCGAGCATCGCCTGCAGCGAGCGGTCGCGCGTGTGCGACAGGTAGTCGAGCGCCCAGCGCGACAGCCCGTCGATCGGATCGGGCTTCACGTGCGCGAGTTGCGCGTTCGGCAGGTTGCCATAGCGCGCGTGCAGCTCGGAGACGATCTGCAGGTAGGTGATCAGCGTGCGCAGTTTCGCGGTCGAGCCGAGGTTGATGCGGCCGCCGCGGTTCACGTCGAACGGCTGGTTCACGCTGTCGGTCTGCACGCGCAGCATGTTCGCGCCGTTGCGATGCTCGTACAGCGTGAAGCTGTACGTCAGATGAGACGGGTCGTCCTTCGGCGCGAGCATCTCGAAGCCGTACAGGCCGGCCGCCTGCGCGCCGTCGCGGGTCGACGCCCGCGCGAGCCGGTCGGCGACCGCCTGCTGCACGCCGTTGTCGAGCGTGCTGGTGGCTTCCAGATCGAGCTGGTCGAGCTGGTACAGGTCGCTGATGCCGAGCGCCGACAGCAGCGACGCGCGCGCGGACGACACGGCCTTGCGCGACACGAACGACTGCACGCGCGCGGCGGCCGGCGGCGCGGCGCGCTCGATCTGCGCGGCGAGCGCCGCATCGCGCAGCGCGGGCGAGATCACGCCGCCGTTCGACAGCAGCCGCAGGTAGCTGTCGGTCAGCTTCTGCAGCGCCGGATAGCCGCGATTCAGGAAGTACGACGGCGCGCGCTGCGCGATGATCAGCGACAGCACCTCGCGGAACGCCTTGCCCTGCTCGTCGACGTTGTCGCCGGTGGTCGGCGCGGACAGGATGCGGTTCACGTCGTTGAAGTCGCGGCCGTACCACGCGGCGAGACCGTCGCCGATACCGTTGATTTCACCCACGTGCGGCCGCGCGGCGAGCGGCACCGAGTTCAGGTAGCGCACCAGAATCGTGCGGCGCGCGAGCATCGTCTGCGGGCCGTTCAGGTACGCGAGGATCGACGCGGACGCGATCTGGCGCAGCTTCTCCGGCGGCGTCGCGGTGCGGCCGTCGGGCGAATGGCGGAACTTCTCGATCTGCGTCGCGAGCGTGCTGCCGCCCGGGCGCGCCTGGTGATGGTTGACGACGTGCAGCGCCTGATCGGCGAGCGCGCGGCTGAAGCGCCCCCAGTCGATCGCCGGATTGCGGTTCGGCTGGTTCGGGTCGAGCAGGTAGCGATCCTCGATGAACATCAGCGAATCGGCGACCACGCGCGGCACCGTGTCGAAGTCGGCGTACACGCGCTGCGGGAACACGGTCGCGAACAGCGGCGAGCCGGTCGAGTCGAACAGCATCAGCCCGGCCTGATCTTTCTCTTCGTAAGGAAGGAACAGGCCGCGATCGGCGAGGGACAGCATCCGGTCGGAATCGCGCGCCTGCTTGCCGACGACGAAGCCGCGTGCGAGCAGGCGCTGCTGGAACGCGGGAATCATCGAATAACCGAGGCGCTGGTCGTACGGCCCGTTCGCAGGGAAGCGGATGTGGTCGCTCGCGCCCGCCTCGACCGTGTAGCCGACGTCGCGCGTGAGTTCGGACAGGTAGTGCGCCTGCATGCGCGACGTCGCGATCTCGGTCATCACGAGCCGCACGAGGATCGCCAGGGCGATCACCAGCGCGGCCAGCAACGACCACTTGACCCACGTCCAGACCGATGCACTACCGGTCATGCGCGGCAGGATGCGATTCAGTGGCCGATTCATGGCGGCGTCTCCCTGGAGGCACGGGCTCCGGCCGCACCTCATTAAGGATTAGTGTAGTCCTCAACGGCCGGCTGCCAAGAGCGGTTCACTACTGAGATGCAGCCGCGCAACAGGTGTGCCCGCACCGTGCGTGGGCGGCGATGCGGCCGCCCGTGGCCCGGCTGGCGCGGCTGCGCGGCGGGCCGCGGGTTCGCCGTCGGCGCGCGGCGTCGATGCAAAAAAAGGTGCGCGATTGAACCCTTCTTTCACCTGACGAAATACTCGACCAGGTGATCGACGAAAAGCCGCGTCTTGCGCGGAAAGTGCCGCCGGCTCGGGTACGCGATATTCATCTCGAGGTCCTCGAGCCGATAGTCGGGAAGCAGCGCGAGCAGCCGTCCGTCGGCGAGATCCGCTTCGACGAGGAAGTCGGGCAGCACCGCGATACCCATGCCCGACAACGCCCAGTTCCGGATCAGCCCGATGTTGTTCGACGATGCGGATTTGTTCGGCCGCACCGCGACGCGCGTCGGCTCGTGATCGAACGACATGTATTCGCCCGCGAAGTCGGCATGGAACGTGAGGCACGCGTGCGACGCGAGATCGTGCGGATGGATCGGTGCGCCGTGGGCTTCGACATACCGGGGCGCCGCGCAGACGATCCGCTTGAGTCGCGTGAGCGGCCGCGTCACCAGCGTGTTGGTGCTGATGCGCTGCGACAGCAGCAGCCCGACGTCGAAGCCTTCCGATACGAGATCGACATGGCGGTCGACGATCGTGACTTCCGGCACGATGGCCGGATGCAGCGTCTTGAATGCATCGATCGCCGGGGCGAGCACGTGCATGCCGAACATGACCGGCGCGGCGATCTTCAGCGACCCGATCGGCTCGTGATGCATCGACGCGATCGTTTCCTCGACGCGGTCGATTTCCTCGACCACGTGACGGATCTGCGCGAGATACAGATGACCGGCATCGGTGAGCGACAGGCTGCGCGTCGTGCGGTTCAGCAGGCGTGCACCGAGCCGGTCCTCGATGCCCATGATGAGGCGGGTAGCCGACGAGTTGGAGATGTTCAGTTCCGTGGCTGCACGCGCGAAACTATGAAGTTCGGCCACCTTGATGAATAGCCGCATTGGCAGGAGTTCGTCCATTTTTTATCGGTAAATAGAATTGTTTGTTTAATTCTATCTGCCGATGCTTGTATTTGAACGAGCAATTCAGGCGAATAAGTATTATGAAATGATGTGTTGATCGGCCGCTGGAACGGTCTCAAAATAACGCGTTACGGGGCCGTTGCCTTGTCGAATCTTATCGGCGGGATTGGTCCTATATAAACCTTCTGCCTCGATTAGTATTTAGTAATTGTACGAAATTAGACGTGATTTTTCTTATAAAGAAAATCGATATTCGTAGTGCGATTCGAATCGAATAGGACAGGTCACGATCGCCACAGCAGTTTCGCGGGATCGTACCGGCGCACGGCCTCGACGAAGCAGTGGATCAGGTAGTCGCATGCGACCGTGTTCAACGCATCGCGTCGCGTGAGCACGCCGGCCGACACGGTCGGAATCGTCTCCTTCACATCGATCGTGACCATCCGTTCGCGTATCCAGTCGATCTCCATGAAGAGCTGCGGCACGCACGACACGCTGTCGGTATGCACCGACAGCGCGAACGCCGCGCTGAACGACGTGCATTCGACGATCGGCCGCGGCGCCGCGTAGCCGTGTGCGACGAACACGTTCTGCAGCACCCGGCCGATGCTTTCCGGCGACGTGTTGAGCACCCACTGCGCATCCTGAAGCTGCGCGAGCGACGTGCAGTGACGCAGCGGATTGCTCGCGCGCGTCATCAGGATCAGCGCCGATTCGATGAGCGGCCGGAACGTGAATTCGGGCGACAGCCGCGTCGCATCGACGATCGCGATCACGAAGTCGAGCGAGCCGTCGCGCAGGCGCGGCAGCGCCGTGTCGAGAAAACCTTCACGCACGTCGAGGCGGATCGTCGGCATCCGCTGGCGAAACGCATCGAGCGCGGCCGGCAGGAAGCCGAGCGACATCAGCGGCGTCAGCGCGCACGCGAGCGCGCCTTCCTTGCCGCCCGACAGATGGATCACGTCGTCGCGCGCGTGCTGGATTTCCGCGAGGATCAGCCGCGCACGTGCATAGACGGCCTGGCCGAAGCGCGTGAGCTGCGCGCCGCGCGCGTTGCGCGTGACGAGCGGCACGCCGAGGTCCTGCTCGAGTTCGCGGATCGCCTTCGTGAGTGCGGGCTGGGACAGATGGATCGCACGCGCGGCGGCGCGCAGGCTCCCGTGTTCGGCGATGGCGGCAAGCGCCCGGAGCTGATGGTGTTTCACGGCGTGGCGGGGCGCGGCGGCAGTAGCGACGTTCGTATCCTACACCGCGATCGCGCGGGCAAAGCGCGCGATAACCACGCGTTATCACGATCGAAAAATGTCGCTCCGGGCTGCGTATTTTGAATGCCTAGACTGCATGCGCAGGCCGTCGAACGGGCCGCGCACCACACACGCAACCGATACGCACAACCAGTACGGAGACATACCTTCATGAAGGCGCCCCGAGCGGACAGCACGTTCGGCGGGCATGTCGGCGACGTTGCCGCATCCCCGTCCAATCGCCAGCTGATCGTCGCGATCACGATCGGCAACGGCCTCGAATTCTTCGATCTCACCGTGTTCAGCTTCTTCGCGGTGCTGCTTGGAAAACTGTTTTTCCCGGCCGCGTCCGCGCAGCAGCAATTGCTGATGTCGGTCGCGACGTTCGGCGTCGGCTTCATCGCGCGACCGATTGGCGGCGTCGTGATCGGGCTGGTCGCCGACCGCTTCGGCCGCGTGCCGGCGATGAACCTCACGCTCGTCACGATGGCGATCGGCACCGGGATGATCGGCGTCATGCCGACCTACGCGCAGATCGGCGCCGCGGCGCCCGTGCTGGTCGTGCTCGCTCGGCTGCTGCAAGGCTTCTCCGCCGGCGGCGAAGTCGGCGTATCGACGTCGCTGCTCGCCGAACGTGCACCGCCGGGCGAACGCGGCTATTACACGAGCTGGCAGTTCGCGAGCCAGGGGGCGGCGGCGCTGGCCGGTTCGTTCGTCGGCTTCCTGTTGTCGTATTTCCTCGAACCGGCCGCGCTCGAATCGTGGGGCTGGCGCGTGCCCTTTCTCGCAGGCGTGCTGATCGCGCCGGTCGGCCTGTATCTGCGCGCACGCTTCAATGCGCTCGAACAGCACGCGCCGGCCGCGGCCGCGCGGCGCTCGTCCGCGGTGCTCGGCACCGTGCTGCGGCGCGACGGCGGCGCCGTGCTGACCGCGCTCGGCCTCGTGGTCGGCGGCACCGCCGCGCATTTCATCGTCCTCTATTACATGTCGACGTACGCGATCCGCGTGCTGCACCTGTCGATGGATACCGCGCTGTGGTGCGGGATTCTCTCCGGTGCGGTGATGTTCGTCGCCGCGCCGATCGGCGGACGGCTGTCGGATCGGCTCGGCAGAAAGCGCGTCGCGCTGTGTACGCGTGTGGCGCTGACCGTGCTGATCCTGCCGGGCTTCCAGCTGATCGGCGCGGCGCCGTCGATCGCGACGATGTACGCGGTCGTGATGCTGCTCGCCGCGCTGCACTCGATCAATGCGGGCGCGAACGGCGTGATCCTCGCGGAGCTGTTTCCGAAGAGCACGCGCGCGACCGCGCTGTCGATCGCGTATGCGGGCGGCGTGTCGATCTTCGGCGGCTTCGCGCAGTTCATCGTCACCTGGCTGATCGGGGCGACCGGCAATCCGGCCGCGCCGGCGTGGTACGTGATCGTCTGCGGGCTGCTGTCGCTCGTCGCGCTCGCGTTCGCATCGGACCGAAGCGATCAGGATCACTGACCGACCGATTTCCTTCTTCTTCGATCGATTCCATGACCACCACCGTTTCGTTTTCGCCGTCGCCGGCCGACGCTGCCGCCGGCGATCTGTGCGATCTGTCCGCGCGCACCATGCTCGACTTGCTGAAGTCCCGGCAGATCAGCGCCTGCGAGCTGCTCGATGCGCATCTCAAGCGCATCGCGATGATCAACCCGCGCGTGAATGCGCTCGGCACCGTGGTCGATCCCGATGCGCTGCGCGCCTGCGCAAGCGAGCTCGACACGCGCTGGGCGCGCGGCGAATGGCAGGGGCCGCTGCACGGGCTGCCGGTGTCGCAGAAGGACCTGACCGCGACGCGCGGCGTGCGCACGACCTTCGGTTCGACGCTGTTCGCCGACCACGTCCCGCAGCACGACGCGCTGATCGTGCGGCGCTGCGCGAGCGCCGGCGCGCTGATGATCGGCAAGTCGAACACGCCGGAATTCGGCGCCGGCTCGCATACGTTCAACGAGGTGTTCGGCACGACGCGCAACCCGTGGGACCTGACGCGCTCCGCCGGCGGCAGCAGCGGCGGAGCGGCCGCGGCACTCGCCTGCGGGATGAATCCGCTCGCGTGCGGCAGCGACATGGGCGGTTCGCTGCGCAATCCGGCCGCATGGAACAACGTCGTCGGGCTGCGGCCGTCGCCCGGGCGCGTGCCGCGCGCGCCGGACCTGAACGGTTGGGCGACGCTCGGCGTCGACGGGCCGATGGCGCGCGATGTCGCCGACACGGCGCTGCTGCTGTCCGCGATCGCCGGGCCGAGCGGCGAAACCGCGACCGAAATCGCGGAGCCCGGCGCGCGCTTCGCGCAGCCGCTCGAACGCGATTTTCGCGGCACGCGCATCGCGATGTCGCGCGGCTTGCCCGGCGTGCCGGTCGATCCCGAGATTCGGCGCACGGTCGATGCGCAGGCGCGCGTGTTCACGTCGCTCGGCTGCGAAGTCGAATTCGACGACCCCGATCTCGCCGAAGCCGAAGACCTGTTCCGGATCGAGCGCGCGTGGCTGATCGGCACGCTGATGGACGGCTTCGACGAGCGGCAGCGCGCGGCGCTCAAACCCGAACTCCACGACGAATACCGGCTGCATCGTTCGCTCTCCGCCGCGGATCTCGGCCGCATGTTCGTGCGCAAGACGCGCCTGTTCGAGCGGATGCGCGCGTTCATGCAGCGCTACGCGTTCTACGTGCTGCCGACCACTCAGGTGATGCCGTTCGACGCGGCGCTGCGCGCGCCTGCCGATGTGCTCGGCGTCGAGAGCACGACCTACATCGACTGGATGCGCGTGTGCTGGCTGCTGTCGTCGACCGAGGCGCCGATCCTGTCGGTCCCGTGCGGATTCTCCGCGGCCGGCCTGCCGATCGGGATGCAGATCGTCGGCCGCCATCGCGACGACTGGGGCGTGCTGCAGTTCGGCCATGCGTACGAAGTCGCGGCCGGCCGGCGCTGGACGCCGCCGCCGGTCGTTGCCGACGCACTGCGCTGACCGTCTTTCCCGGCTGACCCCGACCGTTCCGGTTTGCACCGGAGCAGGCCGCGCGCCTGCGGGGGGCGTGCGCCCGTGTATCGCCATTCGACCCGCGCACTGGAGATCGTTCGATGAAGAAGAAGCTGTTGGCCGGCGCGGGTGTCGCGCTGATCGCGGGTGCGGCGCACGCCCAGAGCAGCGTCACGCTGTACGGGATTATCGATGAAGGGCTGACCTATGCGAGCAACATCGCGACGCCCGGCCCGCACGGCGCGGTGAGCGGCAAGCCCGCGCTGCGAATGCTGGGCGGCGTGCAGCAGGCGAGCCGCTGGGGGCTGCGCGGCAGCGAGGATCTCGGCGGCGGGCTGGCCGCGGTCTTCACGCTCGAGAACGGTTTCGATCCGAGCAGCGGCAGGCTCGGGCAGGGCGGGCTGATGTTCGGCAAGAAGGCGTTCGTCGGGCTGTCGGGGCCGTTCGGCACCGTCACGCTCGGGCGGCAGTACGACACCAACGTCGATATCCTCGGGCCGCTCGAGGCCGCCGCGCTGTTCGGCGGCTACATGGTCGCGCACCCCGGTGACCTCGACAACGTGAACAACGCGAACTCGACCAACAACGCGATCAAGTTCACGAGCAAAGACTACGGCGGGGCTCGCGTCGCGGCGATGTACGGGGTGGGCGGCATCGCGGGCGCGGCCACGCGCAACCAGGTGTGGTCGGCAACAGTTGCCTACACGCGCGGGCCGCTCGCGGTGGCGGCCGGCTATCTGAATGCGCGCAATCCGAACGTGTCGTTCTTCGGCACGACCGGCAGCCCCGCGCCGACCGTGGGCGGCGTGCCGGGCAGCAACATGCTGTCGCCGGTGTATTCCGGCTATGCGTCCGCGCGCACGCTGCAGGTCGCGGTGGTGGGCGGCACCTATGCGATCGGTGCGATGACGCTCGGCGCGATGTATACGAACACGTCGTTCCGCCAGCTCGGTGACCTGTCGTCCGGGCCGAACCCGGGCGGCGTGTCCGGCAACGCGGTGTTCGACAACGTGGAGGCGAGCGTGCGCTACCAGTTCATGACCTCGCTGTTCGGCGGTGTGGCGTACGACTACACGCACCGCGGCGGCGTGAACGGCCGCGACGGTGCGACGTATCACCAGGTCGCGGCGGGGCTCGACTACTTCCTGTCGAAGCGCACCGACGTCTACGTGAGCGCCGTCTATCAGCGCGCATCGGGCACCGACTCGACGGGGCACGTCGCTGTCGCGGCGATCAACGGGCCCGGTGCATCCGCGAACGATCGGCAGCTGCAGGCGCGCGTCGGCATGCGGCACAAGTTCTGATCCGCACGACGGCGCTCGAGCGCGCGGTGATATCCTCGCGAAACGCCCGCGACCGACGGGCGGATACCGACTGCGCGTACGCGGCCCGACGCCGTGCCGCGCGGCGTTTCCGAGGGAGAGCCGAACCATGAGCCGTAAATTCATTCTGAAGGGCGACACGACCGACCATGGCGGCGTCGTGCTCGACGGCATCGCCAATTCGTCGTTCGACGGCCGCGAACTCGCCTATCTCGGCGCGCCCGTATTCTGCGCCGCGTGCAAGACCCAGGGCGTGATCGTGTCCGACGGCGGCGAGCGGACGATGACCGTGATGGGCAAGGTCGTCGCGCTCGAACACGACCTGTGCCAGTGCCTGTGCACGCCGCAGCCGAAGCTGATCCCGTCGCAGGGCACGGGCACCATCTCGGGCTGACGCCCGTCGAATCGGTGCGGCGGCCGCCGCGGGCTGCCCGTCGTCAGACGCTGCCTTCGGTCTCGACCACCAGGATGCGCGCTTCGCCGAGCGGGTGCGCGACGTGTTCGGTGCCGATCGTCGCGTGGAATACGTCTCCCGTTTCGAGCACCGTCGCGTGCTCGATGCCTGCTTCGCGGTAGCGCATCTCGACACGGCCGTCGAGCACCGCGAACACTTCCTCCCCGTCGTTCACGTGCCATCGGTACGGCTGATCGGTCCAGTGCAGGCGGACCGTGATGCCGTTCAGGTTCGCGATGTCCAGCGCGCCCCATGGGCGTTCGGCGGTGAATGCGGTGCTGCGGATGATGTTCATCGATAGGCCCTTGAGTGTGGATGCCGCGCAGGGTGGGCGGCGTGGTCGAATGCTCGGGATCAGCGCGCCATCGCGCGCAAGGCCGCGTCGATCGTCTGCCTGCGCTTCTCCAGCCCCGCCGCCGAGCGCTCGGTCACGCGCTTCAGCACCGACGCGGGTGCGGTATCCGGCGAGCCCGCGTCGAACGGCGGCGCTGGCGCGTATTCGAGCGCCAGCTGGATCGACTGCGCCTCTTCGTCGCCCGCGAGTTCGGCGGCGATCGTCAATGCGAAGTCGATGCCGGCCGTCACGCCGCCGCCGGTGATCAGGTTGCCGTCGCGCACCACGCGCTCGCGCACGGGTACCGCACCGAGCGGTTCGAGCAGTTCGTGAAACGCCCAGTGCGTCGTCGCGCGGCGTCCGCGCAGCAGGCCGGCCACGCCGAGCAGCAGTGCGCCCGTGCAGACCGACGTCACGTAGCGCGCGGTGGCCGCGCGCTGCTGTACGAACGCGATCGTTTCCGCATCGAGCAGCAGGTCGTTGATGCCGATGCCGCCGGGCACGCAGATCACGTCGAGCGGCGGGCAGTCGTCGAACGTGCAGGTCGGCGCGAGCGCGAGGCCGCTGCTCGACGCGACGGTGTCGCGCGATTTCCAGACCAGGTGGACAGCCGCGTCGGGCAGCGACGCCAGCACGTCGTGCGGGCCGGTGAGATCGAGTTGCTGGACGCCCGGAAACACGAGAAGGCCGATATGCAGGGTCATGCGAACACTCCGTAGGGAAGGGGGCGCCGCGACCGGCGCACGATGGACAGATCGATTCTAGGCGCGTAGTGTTTGGCGAAATTGCCATATCACCCACGTTTTCAGCCAATCGCCATGTCTACCGCGCCGCGCTCGATCCTGATTCTCGCGTTCCCTCGTGCGCAGTTGCTCGACGTGAGCGGGCCGCTTCAGGTGTTCGCGTCCGTCAACGAGCTCGCCGAGGAACGCGGTCAGCCCGCGCCGTATGCGCCGCGCGTCGTCGCCGCTGAGGCCGGGCCGATCGAGACGTCGTCCGGCCTCGTCGTGATGGCCGATTCGCTGCGCTCCGCCGGACGGCCGGATACGGTGATCGTGGCCGGCGGGAAGGGCGTGCGCGCCGCATCGCAGGATGCGCGGATGGTGCGCTGGGTCCGCCAGCAGGCGCAGCGCGCGCGACGTGTCGCGTCGGTCTGCACCGGCGCGTTCCTGCTCGCCGAGGCCGGCCTGCTCGACGGGCGGCGCGCGGTCACGCACTGGGCGCGCTGCGACGAATTCGCGGCGCGCTACCCGAACGTGCGCGTCGAGCCCGATCCGATCTTCATCCGCGAAGGCGCGCTGTGGACGTCGGCCGGCGTGACGGCCGGCATCGATCTCGCGCTCGCGCTCGTCGAGGAGGATCTCGGGCGCGCGGTCGCGCTCGACGCCGCGCGCGAACTCGTGGTGTTCCTGAAGCGGCCGGGTGGGCAGGCACAGTTCAGCGCGATGCTGTCGATGCAGCGCACCGACGATCGTTTCGGCGAATTGCATGCATGGATCGCCGAGCACCTGACGGCCGACCTGTCGGTGCCCGCGCTCGCCGAGCGCGTCAGCATGAGCGAGCGCAGCTTCGTGCGCCACTACCGCGCGGGCACCGGCCGCACGCCCGCGCGCGCGGTCGAGCAGATTCGCGTCGAGGCCGCGCAGCGTCTGCTCGGCGAAACCGCGTGGCCCGTCAAGCGGATCGCCACGCGATGCGGCTTCGGTTCGGAAGAGACGCTGCGGCGCAGTTTCGTGCGCGTGCTCGGCGTGTCGCCGCAGGGCTATCGCGAGCGGTTCGTGCGATAGCGGGCGGGCATGTCGCGGGCGGCAGGCGCGTGGCCGATGCGCGGCAGCCGGGGACGGAACGATCGTGGCCCCGAACTGAACGAAAGCCGGTTACTTTCCAGTCCCAAGCGCGTCGACTATTCAGAAGTTGAGAACAATGGGCGGGGGCTTGTGCCGCGGCCGTTGCGCGCTCTATTCTGTCCTGTTGGCGATTCGAAGGGGGCGCAGCATGGACCGCATCCAGGCAATGGAAGTTTTCACCCGCGTGGTCGACGCGAACAGCTTTACGCGCGCGGCCGACACGCTCGCGATGCCGCGCGCGTCGGTCACGACCATCATCCAGAATCTCGAGGCGCTGCTCGGTGTGCGGTTGATGCACCGGACGACGCGCCGGCTGTCGCTGACGCCGGAGGGCGCCGCGTACTACGAGCATTGCATGAAGATCATCTCGGAGATCGCGGAGGCCGACGCGAGTTTCCAGTCCGGCAACCGCAAGCCGAGCGGCGTGCTGCGCGTGCACATGCCGAGCTCGCTCGGGCGGCGCGTCGTGTTGCCGGCGCTGTCGATCTTCCGGCAGCGCTATCCGGACATCACGCTCGACCTCGGCTTGTCGGACCGCTATGTGGATCCGGTGGAGGAGGGCATCGACTGCATGATCCGGGTCGGGCCGCTCGAGGATTCGTCGATGGTCGCGCGGCGGATCGGGATGCTCAAGCGCGTGACCTGCGCGTCGCCCGACTATCTGGCGCGTCACGGCGAGCCGCAGGAGATCGCCGACCTGGCCGACCATCATGCGGTCAATTTCCGCGCGAGCCACGGCGCGCGGGCGATTCCGTGGGTGTTCATGATCGACGGCAAGCCGCTCGAGGTGCGGATGAACGGCAGTGTCACCGTCAACGATTCGGATGCGTACGTGACGTGCGGGCTCGAAGGGTTCGGGATGATCCAGCCGACGCTGTTCATGGTGCTGCCGAACCTGCGCGACGGCTCGCTGGTCGAGGTGCTGCCCGACTGCAATCCGAAGCCCAAGCCGATTTCGATCGTGTATCCGCACAACCGGCATCTGTCGCAGAAGGTGCGGGTGTTCGCGGACTGGCTCGCGGAGCTGTTCGAGTCGACGCCGGCGCTGGAGGGCGGGGAGAACTGGCGCGGGAAGGTGCGTGCGGATGCCGTGGAGGAGCGCGGATCGGTGGTGGCGTAGCGCGGGGCGTGCGTGGCCTGAGGGACGGGCGACGGATGAAGCAATGAAAAAAGCCGCTGTTCCTTGCGGAACAGCGGCTTTTCGCATTTGGTGGCGAATCAGGGATTCGAACCCCGGACCTGCGGATTATGATTCGGCGTGTGACGCGGTAAGTTGCTGAAAACTAAGAGAATTTGACCGTAAACGATCGAAATCAAAAGTTGTTTCGTATCAGTAGTTTAGCGTAATTTCAGTGTGGGTAGAAAAGTTGGGCGCTGTACCGTCTATGCACCGATACCCGGCCAGATTTGGTTGTCGAGTGGACATTGCGCCGTGCGCTATCATGCTGCGGCGCGCGAGCGTCGCGTTGAGTTCGATGCTCCTGCCGCCGGTAACATTTGTCATCGAATTCCGCGAAGACCACGCGGCTAGCCGTCGGTTCTACCGCTGTCCATGTGGAGGACGGTGTGAATGGACCGTGTCTGTGATGCGCCTGATGTTATGCAGTGGGGACAGACTGCTTTACAGGACATCCGAGACGGCGCTTTCGCAACTATCGATGTCAAGCCAATCAAACTGCGCAATAAAGGGAAGAAGATGCAGGTTCGATTTGTCGCACAACCCCACGGAAGCCAACTAGGAAAACTCTTTTTAGAGGAACTGGCGAACCCTCAGCCGCCCAAGGCCATAACCATCGTGTCGGCGTTCGTAGCCCGTGCAACAGTCCACCGCATGAAATCTCGCCTGCGTGAGCTTCATGCCGCTGGAACGAAGGTCCGGCTTGTGATTGGTGTCGATATGGGCGGCACGAGCAAAGAAGTCTTGCAAGAGCTTTGCTCTTGGTCGCCGATTGAGGTTTTCGTTTTCAAGAACAAGAAAGTTGGTGTTACGTTCCACCCGAAGATCTACGTAGTCGAACGCGATCATGTAGCCAACTTTTTCGTGGGATCAAACAACCTTACTGACGGCGGACTCTTCAAGAATTACGAAGGGGCTGTTCATTTAGCATACTCTTTGCCTGCAGACGCAGCTTCACTTACCGCTGCGAAAGCCGAACTATCGAAGTTCCTTGCTCCTGAAGCACCCGTTGCAAAACTGCTCGACGAAGAGTATTTGACGAAATTACTTGCGAGACCAGACATTCCCAGCGAGCTGGAAAGTCGACAGCGCGCAAGAACTGCCAAAGTGGGATCGCCGTCATCGGTAGTTGATGATACCTTCGGTTTTGAACCGACTCCCGGCGCGCTTGAGTTACCGCCGGAATATCAAGATTTAGTACTTACTGCAAATTCCGCAAAGCTGACGGAGATAAAAAAGGGGGCCAAGAAGGCCGGGAAATCCGGCTCGACTAAGACGGTAAAGAGGGGCGGGATCATGGCTGCGGAGCCGTTGGCTCAGATGGCTCCCATTTCTTTTTACATGGAGCTGAATGCTACCGAGGGCGCTAAAGCAAAAAAGGGCGACAAGTCGAACATTCCTGGTGAGCAACGTATTCCTCTGCCAGCCATTTGGTCCGCTCAGGAATATTGGGGTTGGCCTGACAATTACACGGTATCCATCAATCCGGGAGCCGATAGAAAGCGCGCAAAGAAAGACGAAGACCCGAAAAAAGAGAAGGTGGACCGCATTTACCATAACTGGCGCCCCATTTGGAAGCTTTCTTTAGTCGGGGATCCGACAAAAAGTGTGCGTAGAGAAGTCAGAATGTATTTTTACGAAAATAGTTCTGACTTCCGCTTTACAGCTGGGGAATTGAAGTCATGGGGTGGCGAGCCAGGGGACATCGTCAAAATCACTCGAGTCGACGACGGCACCGCGGATTTCACTTGTGAACTTGTGAAAAAGACCCACCCGCTCCACGCCAAGTGGGCAGCGCACTGTAAGACTGGAGAAAAAACGGATCGCGGTTTCGGATTCGATTAGCCATCCTTGCGCAGTCGGAGGACTACGTTCTCGGTGATCGCATTTTTCATATGCACTAGGTTCTCCGTGGTCACGGAAATGTCGATGCGCTCCATTCTTCTGAAGCCGCAGGCTTCCGCGATGTCTTCGACTAGATCGGTGGACGGAATGCGAACGTCTCTATCGTCCACAGTCATCCTACTGTCCCCGATCACAACCATAGCTTCGGCCCCAATTTTGCAAAGACGGTGAAGTTGGGTAAATACTGCCTGCATGTCACTCAGGAATCGATGAATGAGTGCGGGCATATTCTGTTTGCGGAATCCGGCACCATCCGATCTGCTTACTCTATCGTGTAGGTCCCGAACGAAGTGCAGGCACGACGCAGGTAGCGTGCCGTCATCTTTGAAAGTGTCCTCGATACGTTTGCGTAAGCCAGTGGAAATCTCTCGGCTTCCAATCAGAGTTTGTTCGATGGGGCGCCGGCGAGTGCCACCCAAACCGAACAGCGTCAGGAGGGAGAGCCGATCAGTATCAATGTAGGGCAGTGCCATGGCATACGGTGGACTGGTCAGAACCATATCGATGGTGCCGGCCTCTAAGCCCAAGGCGTCGTAGGTTGCAGCGATTCTGTTATCCCCTACGACAGCCGAAGCCGAATAAAACGCGTTGGGCGCATGTCCACGTACCTTCCAGAATTTCTCGATCCTCGAAAACTGTAACGTGAGTTGTTGGCGGAAGAGTCCGAACACGTCCGCGTCGTCAAGCAATTCTTTTCGATATCGAATTCGCAGGTCGCTGGGATCCTGCTGCGAAACATCCCGGATGATAGAACTGAACACTACTTCGAGAAAGTCCCGGCTAACCCCCTCACTCCCCGCACGGATGGTTTTCAACAACCAGTTCAACTTCTTCGCTACCGGTGCTGCGAACCAGTTGCAAATCTCATCCATGCAATCGGGGTCGAACTGATCCAAGTTGTTTGGCATCTTTGTCGGCGCGCCGTCCAGTGCTTCAAGCACGCTGGACACGACCTCTGTTAGTACATCGGGGTCTTCGTCGAGAACGTTGCTCTTGGCCTTTGCGATTTTCGCCGCTAAAGGATGAACATCACATCCGAACGCGGAATATCCGTTCAGATAGCCTTCCAGTAAGGTCGTTCCACTTCCGCAGAACGGGTCGAGAATGCGCGATCCGTGAGCAAGAGAACGCTGATTAATTAATGCTTTCGCTAGCTGGGGGTAAAACTTTCCCTTATAGGGGTGCAGTCCGTGCGTCACATATTTCGGGTCCTTCCGAGCGGCCGGATTGGACGCCATGCCATTTTCGAGGATGGCCTGCCACGTGGGTTCGCCGTGCCCCGAGGGAAACTCCACTTTGTGGGTGAACACCATCGAACGGCATCGTGCGAGATCGGCCACGCTGGCCTCAATCGCCGTTCGAGACTCTGCCGTCCCGGTTTCACGGTCCCTTAATGTTTGCTCGTACGGCCAGAGCTTGTAAGGGGGAGGCTGAAGTAGCACGGGCGTGCGGCCTTCCTTCTTTCGAAGCACGAGGATGCTTTCCTTAGACGCTCGTCTTCCCGCAGGCGTGAACGATCGTTTGACCTTATGGACTTCGCGTTCGAAGACGTCGGCCGCATCGAATCCGAGTCTTTCCGCGTCACCTGCGAGGATCCGTGCTGTGTCATAAGTTGTGCCCTCGTACACCGAGTCGCCGATTACCAATACGGCGTAGCGTCCGTTTTTCAGGACCCTAGACATTCCCTCAAGTGCCGCCACCATGTCATTGTGATATGTCTCGAAACCACTCGACTCTCGCTGGTGTTTCAGATGCGAGCCGATTTCGAGCTTGCCAAACGCGACAGGGTCATGACCAAGCCAGAGCAGGCGAAAACGATGGTAAAGGTGATAGTCCATCGCGTTGCCGTAAGGCGGCGATGTGACGATTAAATCCACAGAGCCATCAGGAAGTCCATCCTCCGGAATTGCCCTTACGTCGCCAGTCAGAAAATACGACACGCCATAGCGGGTAGCTGCTGCGTTCTTCGCCACAGAGCGCATGACCAGTTCGAACTCTCTGATGAACCGCTTGGTTGTCTCACCTACCGGGATATCACGCGGCACGCTCTTGTAGCGTGTCTCTGAATCTTGGAACGATGCGGCGAGTACCGTTCGTGACAGGGCGAGTGAAACTATGTCCCTTGCCGTATCGTCGGCTAATGCCGCGATGCGTTGCCGGATATGGGCCAGTTCGCCAAAGGACGAATCCGGGAACCACTTTTCACGATTGGTAATTGATGGTGCGAATTGAGCGTACTTCCTGACCGTCTCGGCTGGATCGCGGGGAAGGGTAGGCACCAGAGCGCGAAGCGCCCCGTGTAGCAAGTGAAGTTCGGCGGTTGCCTCGGTGTTAACTCGCGCGGTTTTGACGCGTCCGATAAGAGCAGCGACTGGGTTCGCATCCAAGCTCACCGCCCGGCGACCTAGGCGGATAGCTTCCAAGGCGGTAGTTCCGCTGCCACCAAACGGGTCGAATACTAGTTCGCCCCTCGAACTCAAGAGAGAAACGAAGGTTCCTGGCAGCTGCGGAATGAATTTTGCCGGATACGGGTGCAGATCGTGGCCCAAGAACCTGGTGTCGTCATCCGTGAACGACAGGTCAATGGTTCTCAAATGTGCAATCGCTGCATCGGCGGTCCCGAAATGCAGTGGGTTTTCCTCGTAATCGGGGACGACCGTATCGGTTTCATCTGTCGCGGCGAAAATCGAGAGCTGCGCTTGGGCATTCGGTCTCGGGTCAACCATGGCCACCTTGAATCTGGGATTTATTGACATTCCCAGATTTTCGCTCAAACAGGCACCTCATGGCAAACAACAAATGCTCGCCTTGCAGATGGCCTTGCCGCACTGTTCTCTTGCATCTGAGCGGCACGTGCAAATAAGCGAGATGCCGCTCCATTTTGAGGTGAGGTGCTACCGACCGCTTGTGCTTGTTGACATTTGGGGGGATGGCCGATAACGCTGTTTAGCCTTAGCTGGCAGACGTGCGACTTGATCCCTCAAGTGTCAAACAACTAGCTTGGGCCTATGGACAGTTGAGCGACAGTCTTGTGCGTTTTCGGTCGCTCGCGTGTTGCAATTGAAATCGATACTCACCTAGTCTTCCGCCGCCTTGCGTGCTGCTGCCTGGGCTACCGTCTCACCGGGACGTAGGCCGAATAGTTCGCGGGCATTGGTCCTCGTAATGAACATGGGAACGTCAAGGCTCGGGCCCTCGTCGTCCAGGAAGGTTGGCTCGGGCGCATCAGCCAGATCGGCCAAAGCGTTACCGCTTGCGATGACATCATGCGCGTTCAAGGCGTTCTTTTTGATCATGGGGCTCCAGCTCAATTCAATGCAATGCCCGGTGTTGCAGGCTCTGCGCGTTACATGTCGGCCGAGCGGTTTGCTCTTGCTCGGAGGTCATCCGGCGTAGCTCTCGGTAGCGAGATGAAGTCGCGCTCGGCCATTGTCTCGTAGGTGCCTCGAAAGGGTAGGTAGACCTCCACAACCCACGAATCAGCTTTTTTCCGCCCTGCAAAAGGGTGAAGAACTTCGCCATCTGGTCGCTTGCGGTCAAATCGCAGAACCCCTTCGTGCGGATACGGGTGTGCGTGCCGAATCTCCATCATCCGTGTGACGACTTCATGGGGAAAGCCCGGGTGCGCAGAAGTATGCGCGGCGTGGACCGCCGCACGAATCGATTCCTCGACTGCAAGGTGACAACGTGCAATATCCTCTTCATCGAACACCTCTTCTTCGACGATATAGGGCGGCCCTTCATACCAGTGCGGATCGTCGTGGTCCAACCGGATCGCCAAGATGGTTCGCGCCCCGACATCGGTGCAACGCCACCATCCGGTGCAATCCATGAAGACCAGGCCGATATGAAAGTCGGTGTGGTTCATGGAAACTCCTTGTGCCGATAGATGCCGCTCGCCAGCGACTCAATGGTGCTGCAAGGTTTCGCGTACAGCAGCCATTGCCTCACTGAAATCCAGGCGCGTCGCTCGTCCAGTTTCGGCTTGGTAGAAAACGACCATGAACAAGTTTGCAACTGCCTCGGCCATTTTTGATAGCTCCCGAGCGGTGCGCTGGTCCATGAAGCCCAGATCAGCGAGTTGCGTTGCGGCATGATGGATAACTTGCTGCGCTTCGGTATTATGCGTAGTTGCCATGCTTCACCTCTCTAGCAGGTGTTGATACGTGGAAGTGCCGGCCGGTTGCCGCCGGCCGGTGCGCTTTCTAAGCATCGTCTTGTGTTGAGCGTTGCCTGTTCACGAACGCGGCTACCTCGTCGTTCGTGGCGGTGCCGGCCGTCGCATTTTGCTGACCCCCACCGAGACTGTCGCCGGCGAAACTCGGTCCGGCGTCGATGCCGGCGCCGCTCTTGCTCGAAATTGCCGATGCGATTTTGCCGCCCGTCGTCTCCGCGATTCGTTCCTTGGCGGTACCCGCGATGTTCGCGGCTTTGCCCTTGGCGATTTCGCCTGCACCCTTGGCGAGATTCCCACCCATGTCAGCCGCGAATCGACCGGCCGTGCTCATCGCCGATGCGAAGCCACCGCTGCCACTCGAACCACCAAGCGAAGCACCGCCCAAACCACCGCTGATAGCGCTCGAGCTGCCGCTGCCGTCCGAGAACATGCCGCGACCCTCGGCCATGCTCTGCTGCGCTGACTGAAACGCTGCCTTGAGCGCTGACGCCCCACCGGCCGCGCTTGTCGCGCCACCCATCGCAGCAGAACCGACCGAAGCCGCCGCGCTCGCAGTCATGGCGGCTGCACCCATCACCGAACCAATCCCTACGCCACCTATGGACCCAGCGCCGCCAACCCCGACGATGCCTGCAATCCTCGGCGGCACCTTGTTCGTGAGATACATCAGCACGAATGCGGCGATGAGCATGATCGCCATTTCCTTGAGGTCGATGCCGGCTCTCATGCTGGCGTAGTACTCGTTGATGAACGTTCTGCCGATGCCGATGAGCAGCAGCATCACCATCATCTCGGCACCGATCGCCAGGACATGCTTGTAGTAGCTGATTGCGATGTCCGACGTCCAGCGCGCCCCGCCAAAGCCTAGGAAGAACACTCCGCCGTAGATCATGATCCAGGCCGACACGAAGACCAGCAGCAGGTTCACACCGACAATCGTGAGAACAATCATCACGACCAACGCCATGAGAAGGCCTACCACGCTGTCCGTTGGCGACCAGACCGACGACTGATCGAACGCCTTGGTGAAGATGTCGTAGCCGATTTGCACGATACCTCCTGGCGTAAAATCGGTTGACTGGCCGATGGCCTTGGCACCGATCATCCACATCGACTTGACGATGGAGTCGGCAATCGCGGGGCCATTGAACAGAATCCACCAGAAGAAGCCGAGCACGGCGAAGAAGCGAACGATTTCGGCAAACGCCTCCTGAATGCCGGCGTTTCGCAACGCCATCATTCCGAAGGTCCACACCATGCTTATCAGCGCGAGGCCCCAAAAGAGCCACGAAGCGTAATTGACCATGACGCTGCCCCACGCGCTGGCTGCGGCCTGATATTTCCCCATCACCGAATCGACCACATCGGCATTCATCGGCGCGGCCGTCACAGTCGCCGAGTACGCGACGGCCATCAAGCCGAGCACTGAGAGTTTGCCGCCGTTGGAAAACATCGTTTTCATAGCGCTGTCCTTCGTCATTGATCGTTTTTCTGCGGTTGTGACGGCGTATCGCCCCATGACCAGTTTTTGGGAGGCGGGATGACGATGTTGCTGCCATCATGCAGTTGTTTCGCTGCGGCAGCCCGCTGGGAATCGGTCTGGGTGCTCTTGTCATTGCAGCCTGCAAGGAGCCCGATCAGTGAGAGCGAGATAATGAATTTCATCGTCACCACCTTATTGAAAGCTCCAGTTTTTCGGTGTCGGGGTGGTGATGTTGCTGCCATCACGAAGCTGCTTTGCCGATGCCGCCTGCTGGGCCTCTCGATCTGCAATCACTTGTGCGCGGGTGGCGGCCGCTGTTGCCTGCGCTGTCAGCATGCCCCGGATTTGCAGGAGCTGGTTTGTCTGCGCGCTAGCGAGCTGGTTCGCTGCCTGCAGCGCCTGCATCTGACCTTGGGCGCTCGTCGCCTGCGATTGCAGCGAGCGAAGGTTCGCGGCGTCTGTCGCAAGGGTTTGCTGCTGCTGATCGACGCCCTTCAATACGGCATCGTTCGCCTTTTTTTGCGCCTCAGAGCCGTTCGCTTGCGCATCAAGCAATGCTTGCCGCTGCGCGTCTGTGCAACCAGTCGAGGTGAAGCACGGCGACGACCGGTAATAGGCCACGTCTTGATAACGCGACAGATACCCGTCGATGCTCCCAGCCTGGTTCTTGTAGTAGTTCAGCGTGTCCTGTGCTTGTAGGAGCTTGCCGATGGTCTGGTTTGCCTGATCCCACACGTAGGCAGCCGGCGCGAGCGTGTTTTGCAGCATGTTTTGGTATTGCTGCAACTGCGTCTCGTACTGCTGAATCTGTTTCGCGACCGCCGCCACGTTTTGCATGGCGCTGATCGTCGTTTGAACAACGTTCGTCGCGTCGATAACGGGGATGCCGGCGTGTACCGCGCCACCGAATGCTGCTGTGATTCCGATAACCAGTGCCATCTTGGTGGCCTGGCGCGTTGCTCTACGCATCTTGCTTCTCCTTCGATTTGTGAGACGCCGCGCCGCGAACCGAACATCCGTAGCGATGGGATGCTCGTTTTAGCGGCTAAAAAAATCATCCGAGTACGATTCGCTTCATGACAGCTCGCAATTCGTCCTGTGTGGCCTCGATCTTCGCAAGCAGCGCACGGATGGTTGCTGGCGTGAACCCGGCCGTCCGCTCATCGTTCGTCAGCCAGAGCTTCAACAGGCCACCGAGGCGACCGAGGTCGCCATTGACTCGGGCCAAATCCTGGACCTGAACGAGATCGAGGATGCCGCGAACCTCATAGCCCACACCCACGTTGCGCAAGTAGGCGGCGATGCTCAAGCCAGTGGCCGCCGCATTGCGCTTTATTGCTGCCTCTTCGTCGGGCAAGACGGGCACGCGGAGGTGGCGACCATGCTTGCGCGTTGTCATCTTTTTCTCGTCGTTCATCGCTTCTCCAAGCCGGTGTGAACCGGCACTGAGCGGCGGTAGCCGCTGCCACGCAGAGCAGGATTCCCGTTGAGCGCCGAGGGCGCGAATAAGGGGAGTGAAGATAGATAGCCGGCTTGCCGGTTAGCTAACTTCACCTATCCTGCCCGGTATGCAACCGCTTTCTAAACGAGACCGAACCTTTCCACGATTGACATGCCGGTGTTGATTTGCCATACCCCTTTCGATCAATCGAAAGAACAACGTGCGAATGCCGCATGGGTCGAAAAAAGACCTGTTTTGTTCGACTCCAGGAAGGCAATGGCCGAATGCAGCAAGGTTGCTGACCATTACCGAGCCACTTCCTGATTGCGCGTCAGCTCGTCGGCGTATCTGCGGAAAGCCTGGTAGCCGTAGTGGATGTGTCCTTCCTCCACCAGTGCCTCCCAGATGCTCATCAGCGAATGCCCGTCATCGATGGCTGCTTGAATTTCGGTGCGCATAAGAAGAAACGCTGCGCGGTTCCTTGCATTGCGACCAACGGCGCGGCTCAGCGCTCTCTCCGCTATGCGCTCGGATAGTGTTTTCATGGCCTCAGACCGCATAACCGTGAGACGACAGAACATTGGCCATGTTGGCTCCTTCCCAGCTTCCAGGCCGACTGACTACCAGACCGGCATCTTCAGCGAGCATGGCAAGAAGGCTCGCTCGGGTGAGGCGGCCATGACTGCTATACCGGTCGATGGATTCATGATGATCGTTGAGTAGCCCCACGAGCTCGTCGAGTTCGGTGGCCGTCTTGTCACTCACGGTGACGATGAGTCGTTTCATGTGCGTCCCTCAATTCAGGTTTCGCGGGTTGTCCACAGCCCGCTGCTGGCTGCCGCACTTCTTGTTAAATAGATTTATCTATCTTGTTAGGGTGTCCGGCTGACACTGATTCGCGGCCAATCGGTATCTGCCGGACACCAATGTGGATATGTCAGGTGTCAGGCGGACACGTATCAGCCTGAGCTGTGTACAACTTCCTCCTGCCGTCGAGCCTCGATCTTCGTTCGCAGCGACATCAGGATGTCTCGCATGTCCTGCGGCAGGCAGGCGATGTCCTGAGCGTTGAACACGACGGCGTTGCCGCTCGCGTGGGTAACGTTGACCTGTAGTCGTTCGATCTGAACAATCCTCGATCCAGCGAAGTCGCCCGAGAGCAATACGTTTTGCAGGTCGGCCCTTGCCGCTTGAACCGACGAGGGGAGGTAATCCCATGTCGCCACTGCTGCCGGTCGCCCGGCTCCGTCTTGAATGCAGATTTTTTCGCGCAGCCGATATTCGTTGCGCCGGCCGTCGCGGGTCTTGGTGATGTAACCGAATGCCTCAAGCGTCTTCAGCTCGCGGATCACTTGGCTGCGGCTGATGCCTGACTCCGCAGAAATCGTGTCGATTGCCGGGAATGAGCGTCCGGTCTTGAAATTGGTGTGAGCCTTGATGACGAGATAGACCGTTACCGCATACGGTCCCATGCGAGCTATATCGCCGGTTTCGATCATGGAGTGGAACACGTGGAACCACGTCGTCTCCGCGCGAAACAGGTCGCCTTGCTCGTGCATGACGTTGGCCTTCATGACTGCACCGAGAACTGCTCGTCGATCAATTTCGCGATCGCTTCGGTGCGGAAGTAAATCCGGCGTCCGATATGGACCTTCGTCGCGTTGATGTGGCGTGCCCAATCGGCGCGCGACGTGCTCAAGCTGATGCGCAGGCCTTCCGGGCTGCGGTCGAGAATTTCCGCGAGCTGATCCAGCGTTAGCAATACGGAATATCGTTCCTTCAATGCGGCAAGCGTCGTTGTCACGGTAGCTCCGGGGGCATCTTCAAGTTACGTTTGGTATCGCTAGTTTTCGCTGAACTCAGCTATATTGGGCGGTAAAAGAAATTCGCCGCGAGTCCGCCGATGCCCAAAGCTTTTTCGACCCAGCTGAGTGCTGTACCTGTCCGACCGAGACGCGGTCGGCCGCCAGGATCGGTGAAGGACCGCAGAGCGCGCGTGCGCGACCGCATCCGAACTGTCGCAACGCTGAACAAGCTGCTGGTGCGCGTCACATGCGCTGAGAACGCAAGTCAATTTGCACGTTGGTTCGATGAGGCGATGCGCAAGCGGCATCCGCTGAGGGGGTGGGATACCGAGGAATCCGGGAAGTGGCGGAAGAACTTTGCCGGCACTGTGGGATTGGCTGCGGAGTCCATCGCGCACTTGGAGGAGCTTTTTCCGGACGATCGCTACTACAGCGCGTCGGATACTCGCAGGCATGCCCGTGAAATCCAGGCCGAATATAGTTTGCGTCGCTCGCTGTGTAAGCAGAGCGTGAGCGAACTGTTCGAGGTTGGTCCTGGACGGCTGTGGCAGGCCCTGTGGGGTGGCGACGATGCGCTTCTTGACCTATGGAGCCACTATTCCGATGAGAGACTTGATGGTTGGGGACGCGACTCGGACTTCTCCGATGTGGTGGCTGAGCTGGAAATGAAGCTGTGGAGCAATTCGCGATGCGAGGTCGAGATTGAAGAGGAAGACCTTGGTCGCGCAATCATGCTGTATCGGCTTGAGCAGGCCGGAATGGCTGGGCGTCCAGAAGATGGCTTGGCACTCTATCTGTGCGTTCGGCTGGCTATGGCTGAGTTGTCGCCAACGTTCCGATGGCTCGGCGTATGGGATGAGCTGGCGACATACGTGGTCAGTTTAGAGAGTGAACGGGTCTGGACCGATCCTCACTATGCGAGGCTCATTGAAGAGCGTTACTTCAATGGCCAGTGGTCGGACGAACTCCCGAGTTTCGTCGAAGATCCGTTCCTCCTAATGTGGGAAAGGTCACGCGAAGATACGTGGTTGGCAGACCACTATCGTTTGCTGAGCAACCTTTCAACGTATCGCGTGAAGCCGGTCCAGCTTCTCGACTAGGTCTTCGGCGCGTAGGTGCGTATATCGCCGGAGCATCTGCATCGACTTGTGCCCGCTGATCGAGGCTACTTCCTGGTCGCTGAGGCCGGCTTCAACAAGCCGACTCACGGCCTCGTGACGCAGATCGTGAAAACGGAAATCGACCAGCCCTGTACGTTTCTTGATCCCGTTCCAGACCTTCGTGAACTGGTACGCGCGCCGTTTCTTGTCGCGGCCTGGTTCTCCGAAAAACACCAGGTCGGTGTCGATTGGCCGAACGGGGTTGGCGAGGGCGCTTTGTAGGACTGATGCCGCGAGCTTGGTCAGCGGCACCGTGCGAGCATCATTGTTCTTGGTGTCCGTCAGTCGTACGACGCGGCGCTCCAAATCGACCTGACCACGGCGTAGGCCAAGTATCTCGGATTGCCGCATGCCGGTTTCGATCGCCAGGCGCACGATCCAGCCCAGCATCGGGTTGGTGTGCTCATCGACGGCTGCAAGCAAGGTGGCTTGTTCGCGGCCGGACAGACGCCGATTTCGCCCCTCGCCGGGCCTGGGCTTACGGATGTTTGAGACAGGGTTGAAGATCAACCCGATGTGCCATTCCTTAATCGCTACGTTGAATAGGTGGCCGAGCAGGGCGAGTTCGAGGCGGACAGTGTTGTTCGCCTTGCCCTGAGCCAATCTGTCGTCTCGATACCGGCCCACGAGGTCTGGCGTGACCGCCGCAAGCGAATACTTGCCGAAGTGCTCTTTAAGCTCGCGGATGCGCGCGCCTTCGCGGCGCTGCGTGCTGGCTTTTTTGGTGGGGACGATTTCTCGCTCGTAGCGGTCGAGCGCATCGGCTACCGTGGTCTTTTCCGAGGGCGCGCGCTGGATGAACACGCCGCGTACCATCTCGTCCTCGGTGCGCCGCGCCCAATCCTCGGCATCGCGCTTCGTGCGGAATGTCTTGGCGACGGTCGGCCAACCAACGCGTCGGATGGTTGCCTTCCACGTGCCAGAGGGGGTTTTTGTCAGTGCTGCCATGGTGCTCCTTCCGTGAGGTCTGCACCGCGTATTGCACCGAATTTGCACCGCGAGGGGCCGGTAAAAGAAAAGGGCTCGCAGCGAAGCCGCAGAGCCCTTATTGAAAAAGCCCTGTAAATCAAACATTTACAGGGCTTTTGCATTTGGTGGCGAATCAGGGACTCGAACCCCGGACCTGCGGATTATGATTCCGTCGCTCTAACCGACTGAGCTAATTCGCCGAAGAATTGAATTATGCAGATGTGCCGCCGGGCTGTCAACACCTTTTTCATCTTCCCCGAAAAAAGTTGCCGGCAGCCCGGGTTGCAGGCGGGGTGCTCCCCGCCTGCCCGACCTCATCAATCCTGCGCGTAGATGTTCGAGTCCTTCGTCTCCTTGACGAACAGCAGACCGATCACGAACGTGGCCAGCGCGATCACGATCGGATACCAGAGCCCCGAATAGATGTTGCCCTTCGCCGCGACGATCGCGAACGCGGTCGCCGGCAGGAAGCCGCCGAACCAGCCGTTGCCGATGTGATAGGGCAGCGACATCGACGTGTAGCGGATCCGCGTCGGGAACATCTCGACCAGCATCGCGGCGATCGGACCGTAGACCATCGTCACATAGATCACGAGGATCGTCAGTATCACGATCGTCATCGGCCAGTTGAGCTGCGCCGGGTCGGCTTTGGCCGGATAGCCGGCGCCCTTCAGCGTCGACGCGAGCGTCTTGTCGAACGCCGCGCCCTGCGCCTTCGCATCGGGCGCCTTGCCGTCATAGGCCGGGATCACCGTGTCACCCACCTTGATCTGCGCGGTCGAGCCTGCCGGCGCCGCGACGTTCTCGTAGTTCAGGCCGGCCTTCGCGAGCGCGCTCTTCACAATGTCGCACGAGCTCGTGAACTTCGACGTGCCCACCGGGTTGAACTGGAACGAGCAGGTGGCCGGATCGGCGATGACCGAGATCGGTGCCTTCTGCGTCGCGAGTTCGAGCTGCGGGTTCGCGTAGTGCGTGAGGGCCTTGAACAGCGGGAAGTAGGTGAGCGCCGCGATCAGGCAGCCGGCGAGAATGATCGGCTTGCGGCCGATCCGGTCCGACAGCGAGCCGAAGAACAGGAAGAACGGCGTGCCGATCAGGAGCGCGATCGCGATCAGGATGTTCGCGCTGGCACCGTCGACCTTCAGCGTCTGCGTGAGGAAGAACAGCGCGTAGAACTGCCCCGTGTACCAGACGACAGCCTGGCCGGCGGTCAGGCCGACGAGCGCGAGGATCACGATCTTCAGGTTCTTCCACTGGCCGAACGCTTCGGTCAGCGGCGCCTTCGACGTCTTGCCCTCGGCCTTGATGCGCAGGAACACCGGCGATTCATTCAGCTGCAACCGGATCCACACCGACACCGCGAGCAGCAGGATCGACGCGACGAACGGCACGCGCCAGCCCCAGTTGCCGAACGCTTCCTCGCCGATGAACGTGCGTACGCCGAGGATCACGAGCAGCGACAGGAACAGGCCGAGCGTCGCGGTCGTCTGGATCCACGCGGTGTAGAAGCCGCGACGGTTCGCCGGCGCATGCTCGGCGACGTAGGTCGCCGCGCCGCCGTACTCGCCGCCGAGCGCGAGGCCCTGCAGCAGCCGCATCGCGATGAAGATCACGGGCGCCGCGATGCCGATCGTCGTGTAGCCGGGCAGGAAGCCGACCACGAAGGTCGAGATGCCCATGATCACGATCGTCACAAGGAACGTGTGCTTGCGGCCGACGAGATCGCCGAGCCGGCCGAACACGATCGCGCCGAACGGCCGCACGGCGAAGCCGGCCGCGAAGCCGAGCAGCGTGAAGATGAAGGCGGCGGTCGGATTGACCCCGGAGAAGAAGCTCTTGCTGATGTAGGCCGCGAGTGACCCGGCCAGGTAAAAGTCGTACCACTCGAACACGGTGCCGAGCGACGACGCGAAGATCACCTTCTTTTCTTCGGCCGTCATCGGCGAGTGCGAAATTTGCCCGCCTAAGGTTGCCATGAATCGTCTCCAAGTCCCTTGATATAGATATGCGGCCGCCTTGGGTGGGCGGGCCTGTCGACGATTATTGGCACGGAAACTTACGGCGCACTGACTTGCGGGCACAAAACGACTGCGCGTTAACCCGCGCCGAATCGGCCGCTTCGCCCCTCGATCGGGTCGCAAACGGGCGGTAACGCGCCGGTTTCGATGCGATCGCGGCGGGGTGCGCGGTGAGGGTGAGGGTGGAGGCCCGCGCGTGTCAGGCTGGATCCGCGGCGGGCGCCGACAGCGGCAGGCTGATGCGCACGAGCGTGCCGGCGAGGCGCGGCGCCTGTTGATAGACATGATCGTCGAGCGTCAGCGTGCCGCCGTGCTGCGTCGCGATCTCGCGCACGATCGCGAGCCCGAGGCCGCTGCCGTCGCCTTCGCGGCCGAGGATCCGGTAGAAGCGCTCGACCACGCGCTCGCGTTCGGCGGCCGGGATGCCGGGCCCGGTGTCCTCGACTTCGAGATGCACGCGCCGCGCCGCCGGCTCGGCCCGCACGCGCACGGTGATGCGGCCGCCTTCGGGCGTGTAGCGGATCGCGTTGTCGACCAGGTTGCCGAGCATCTCGCGCAGCATCACGGGATTGCCGTCGACGTCGAGCGGCGCGTCGTCCTCCGGGCCTTCGTAACCGAGGTCCATGCGCTTCGCGAGCGCGGCCTGCACCCAGTCGCGCACCGTGCGGCGCGCCAGCGCGCCGATTTCGACCGGCTCGAACGTCAGCCCGCTCGCGCGGTTCTCGGCGCGTGCGAGCGCGAGCAGTTGCGTGACGAGCCGCGCGGCCTGCTCGGAACTCGTCGCGATCTGTTCGAGCGAGCGCTGCACGTCGGGCGGCACGGGGTGGCGCAACGCGAATTCGGCCTGCGTGCGCAGGCCCGCGAGCGGCGTCTTCATCTGGTGCGCGGCATCGGCGATGAAGCGCTTCTGCAACGCCATGTTCTGCTCGAGCCGCGCGAGCAGGTCGTTGAACGACGTGACGAGCGGCTCGATCTCGGGCGGCGCGCGCTGCGCCTCGACGGGCGACAGGTCGTCGGGCCGCCGCGCGCGGATGTGCGCCTGCAGCGCGTTGAGCGGCGCGAGCCCGCGCGACAGCCCGAACCAGACGAGCAGGATCGCGAGCGGCAGGATCACGAACTGCGGCAGGATCACGCCCTTGATGATGTCGTTCGCGAGCGCGTTGCGCTTGTCGAGCGTCTCGCCGACCTGCACGAGCACGGGCACGGGCTGTGCGCCGCCCGGCTCCGGCAGTGCGACGGTCGTATACGCGACGCGCACGTCGTTGCCGCGCAAAAGGTCGTCGCGGAACACGACGACGCCCGGCGGCGGGCGGTCCTCGTCGCGCGGCAGCGGCATGTCGGCCTCGCCCGCGACGAGCTCGCCGCGCGTGCCGAGCACCTGGAAGTACACGCTGTCGACGTTGTCCGCGCGCAGGAAGTCGCGCGTCTGCTGCGGCAGCGTCAGCTCGGCGACGCCGTTGACCGGATGGATCTGCCGCGCGAGCACGTATGCGTTGGTCTCGAGCGCGCGGTCGAACGGGCCGTTCGCGATCGTCTTCGCGACGAGATAGGTGACGGCGATGCTCATCGGCCACAGCAGCAGCAGCGGCGCGAGCATCCAGTCGAGGATTTCGCCGAACAGCGAGCGCGGGCGCGGCGCCTCGGGCGCATCGGTTTCGTCGGGTGGCGCGAACGGGTTTTCGTAGCGCGCGTCGCGTGCGTCGTCGGCGGCCGACGCCGGCGCGCCGCTCGGGCGGCGGGAATGGGCCGGGGTGGCCATCGCGGCGCGCCCGGCTTCAGCGCAGCGGCGTGCCGGCCACCGCGGGCTGGGGCGCTGCCGTATCGGCCGGCGCGGCGGGCGCGACCTTCTCGAGGCAATAGCCGAGGCCGCGCACGGTCGAGATCCGCACGCCGCTCGGTTCGATCTTCTTGCGCAGTCGGTGCACGTAGACTTCGATCGCGTTGTTGCTGACTTCCTCGCCCCATTCGCACAGATGATCGACGAGCTGCTCCTTCGACACGAGCCGGCCGATCCGCTGCAGCAGCACCTCGAGCAGGCCGAGCTCGCGCGCGGAGAGATCGAGCACGTGATCGTTCGCATACGCGATGCGGCCGACCTGGTCGAACGCGAGCGAGCCGTGGCGCACGACGGTCGGGCCGCCGCCCGCGCCGCGCCGGGTCAGCGCGCGCACGCGCGCTTCCAGCTCGTTGAGCGCGAACGGCTTGGCCATGTAATCGTCGGCGCCGAGGTCGAGCCCCTTCACGCGTTCGTCGACGCTGTCGGCGGCGGTCAGGATCAGCACGGGGAGGTTGGAATTGCGGGCGCGCAGGCGCTTGAGCACGTCGAGCCCGGACATTTTCGGCAGCCCGAGATCGAGGATCAGCAGGTCGAATGTCTGCATCGACAGCGCCGTATCGGCGTCGACGCCGCTCTTCACGTGGTCGACCGCATAGCCCGATTGGCGGAGTGACCGGGTGAGGCCGTCCGCGAGTATGCTGTCATCTTCGGCGATGAGAATTCGCATGGTGCTGACCGATGGCCGGCGGGCATTCGCGCCGGCGCGGCTGTCTCCGAAGTTATTCGTGTACAACGCTCTGCATTGCGGGCTTGCACAAAACACTGTTTTTTTATACAGTGTCTGCATTCATGGGCAGCGCTTGAAAGCGGGCGCGCCTCTAACAGACGCTGCTCATCATAGCAAAGGACGATTCATGGAAGATAGCAAGAAGGGCTCCGGGATGACCGCCGAGAAGAGCAAGGCGCTGGCGGCCGCACTCGCACAGATCGAGAAGCAGTTCGGCAAGGGCTCGATCATGCGCATGGGCGACGGCGAAGTGGCCGAGAACATCCAGGTCGTGTCCACGGGCTCGCTCGGTCTCGATATCGCGCTCGGCGTCGGCGGCCTGCCGCGCGGCCGGGTCGTCGAGATCTACGGTCCGGAATCGTCGGGTAAAACCACGCTGACGCTCCAGGTCGTCGCCGAACTGCAGAAGCTGGGCGGCACGGCGGCGTTCATCGACGCGGAGCACGCGCTCGACGTTCAATATGCGGCGAAGCTCGGCGTGAACGTGCCGGAACTGCTGATCTCGCAGCCGGACACCGGCGAGCAGGCGCTCGAAATCACCGACGCGCTGGTGCGCTCGGGCTCGATCGACATGATCGTCATCGACTCGGTCGCGGCGCTCGTGCCGAAGGCCGAAATCGAAGGCGAGATGGGCGATTCGCTACCGGGCCTGCAGGCCCGCCTGATGTCGCAGGCGCTGCGCAAGCTGACGGGCACGATCAAGCGCACGAACTGCCTCGTGATCTTCATCAACCAGATCCGGATGAAGATCGGCGTGATGTTCGGCAACCCGGAAACCACGACGGGCGGCAACGCGCTGAAGTTCTATTCGTCGGTGCGTCTCGACATCCGCCGGATCGGCTCGATCAAGAAGAACGACGAGGTGATCGGCAACGAAACCCGCGTGAAGGTCGTCAAGAACAAGGTGTCGCCGCCGTTCCGCGAAGCGATCTTCGACATCCTGTATGGCGAAGGCATTTCGCGTCAGGGCGAGATCATCGATCTCGGCGTGCAGGCGAAGATCGTCGACAAGGCCGGTGCCTGGTACAGCTACAACGGCGAGAAGATCGGTCAGGGCAAGGACAACGCGCGTGAATTCCTGCGCGAGAATCCGGAAATCGCGCGTGAGATCGAGAACCGTATCCGCGAATCGCTCGGCGTGGTCACCATGCCTGAAGGTGCGGCTGCGGTCCACGACGAAGCCGAGGCGATGGACGAAGAAGAGTGATGGTCGGGCGCCGAGGTCAGGCAGGCAAGCCGGAGGAGAGCGACGCGCCCGAAACGGCGGGTCGCTCCGGCCGGCGAGCCGGATCCTCGGGTGCCGACCGGCAGGTCGCAGGCGGCAACGCCGCGAACCGCACCGCGACGAGGGCATCCGATGATGCCCTCGTTTCGTTTGAGATTGCCGCGCCGGATGATCCGTTCGTCGACGACGAATCGTTCGACGCGCACGACCGCTCCCGCCGTCGCGTTTCCGGTGTCAGCTTCCCCGGCGAGCGCGCAGCCGCTGCGGCGGCGCCGGCCCGGGAAGACGTCTATACCCGCAGCAGCCAGCATCCGCGCCGCACGCGCCGGGCGTCCGGCGCGTCGTCAAGCACGTCATCAAGTACATCTGCCGGCGACGATCCGGCCGCCGGCAGGCGCAAGTCGTCGAAGCCGCCGCGTTCGTTGAAGGGCCGCGCGCTCGGTTATCTGTCCAGGCGCGAATACAGCCGTGCGGAACTCGCGCGCAAGCTGGCGCCGTACGTCGGCGAAGACGAATCCGTCGAGCCGGTGCTCGATGCGCTGGAAAAGGAAGGCTGGCTGTCCGACGCGCGCTTTGCCGAGAGCCTCGTGCATCGCCGTGCGTCGCGCGTCGGCGCCGCGCGCATCGTCAGCGAACTGAAGCGTCACGCGGTCGGCGACACGCTCGTCGAGGAAGTCAACGCGCAGTTGCGCGAGACCGAATGGACACGTGCGCAGGCCGTCTGGCGCAAGAAATTCGGTGCACTGCCGCAAACGCCGGCCGAGCGCGCGAAACAGGCGCGCTTCCTTGCCGCGCGCGGCTTCTCGAGTTCGACCATCGTGAAGTTGCTGAAGGTCGGCGACGATTTCCTGGTCGACGACTGACCGGCTTGTCACGCGCGCTGCGCGCGATTTTGCTGCAATGCAACCGTTTCCGGACAGGCGGGAATACCCGCCGTCGCGGCCGGCTGCCTCAAATACCCGATATGCTAAAATCCACGGGTTTCCCTCTTCGGCCTCAACCTCCAGCATGCCGCTATCCGAGCCCGTGCCCCGTCAGTTGCGACATCGACGCGCAATCCGAGCGGAAGCCTACGAGCGCGGCGACGGCTTGTGGGACATCGAAGCCTGCCTGACCGACCACAAGCCGCGCGATGTCGCGCTTGCGTCGGGCATCCGGCCCCAGGGCCTGCCGATCCACGAACTCTGGCTGCGCGTGACTATCGATCGTGATCTCAACGTCGTCGACGCCGAAGCGTCTTCGGAATGGGTTCCCTATCCCGGTCATTGTCAATCCGCCACTCCTGCCTATCGGGCCCTCATCGGGCTCAACCTCTTCCGCAATTTCCGCCGCAACGCGAACCGGCTGCTCGCCGGGGTCGCAGGCTGTTCCCATCTCACCGAACTGTGCGCCGTGCTGCCGACGGCAGCGATCCAGGCGTTCGCCGGCGATGTGTGGAACGTGCGCGAGGAGGGCGGCGAAGGGCCGGATCACGGCGGCGCGCACGACGACGCGCCTTTCCAGCTCGGCCGCTGCCGGGCGTTGCGGTTCGACGGCGAGGTCGTGCGGCAGTACTACCCGCGCTGGTATGGCGCGAGCCGGCCGGACGTGCCCGGTGAAGGCAGCACGAAGGAATGAACGGAAATCATTCGAAGAAGCGTCTTAAGCGACTTTTCATCCAACTCTCAGACTGAAGGGAATCACGCATGAAGATTCACGAGTACCAGGGTAAGGAAATCCTGCGGAAATTCGGCGTCGCGGTACCGCGCGGCAAGCCGGCGTTCTCGGTGGACGAGGCCGTCAAGGTGGCGGAAGAGCTCGGCGGCCCGGTGTGGGTCGTGAAGGCTCAGATTCACGCGGGTGGCCGTGGCAAGGGCGGCGGTGTGAAGGTGGCGAAGTCGATCGAGCAGGTTCGCGAATACGCGAACCAGATCCTCGGCATGCAGCTCGTCACGCACCAGACCGGTCCGGAAGGCCAGAAGGTCAACCGTCTGATGATCGAGGAAGGCGCCGACATCAAGCAGGAACTGTATGTCAGCCTCGTCGTGGATCGCATCTCGCAAAAGATCGTGCTGATGGGTTCGAGCGAAGGCGGCATGGACATCGAAGAAGTCGCCGAAAAGCACCCGGAACTGATCCACAAGGTCATCGTCGAGCCGTCGACCGGCCTGCTCGACGCGCAGGCAGACGACCTGGCCGCGAAGATCGGCGTGCCGGCTGCTTCGATCCCGCAAGCGCGCGCGATCCTGCAAGGCCTGTACAAGGCATTCTGGGAAACCGACGCGTCGCTGGCTGAAATCAACCCGCTGAACGTCTCCGGCGACGGCAAGGTCATCGCACTCGACGCGAAGTTCAACTTCGACTCGAACGCGCTGTTCCGCCACCCGGAAATCGTCGCGTACCGCGACCTGGACGAAGAAGATCCGGCTGAAATCGAAGCGTCGAAGTTCGACCTCGCGTATATCTCGCTCGACGGCAACATCGGCTGTCTCGTGAACGGCGCAGGCCTCGCGATGGCGACGATGGACACCATCAAGCTGTTCGGCGGCGAACCGGCGAACTTCCTGGACGTCGGCGGCGGCGCCACGACCGAGAAGGTCACGGAAGCGTTCAAGCTGATGCTGAAGAACCCGGACCTGAAGGCGATCCTCGTGAACATCTTCGGCGGCATCATGCGCTGCGACGTGATCGCGGAAGGCGTGATCGCCGGTTCGAAGGCCGTGAACCTGAACGTGCCGCTCGTCGTGCGCATGAAGGGCACGAACGAGGACCTGGGCAAGAAGATGCTGGCCGATTCGGGCCTGCCGATCATCTCGGCCGACAGCATGGAAGAGGCTGCGCAGAAGGTCGTCGCGGCTGCCGCAGGCAAGTAACGCTATCGAATACGCATGGCGGCGCGGTTTGCACGCGACGCCAATCGAACAGAGGTCAAAATACATGTCGATTCTGATCAACAAGGACACGAAGGTCATCACGCAGGGCATTACCGGCAAAACCGGTCAGTTCCATACGCGCGCCTGCCGTGAATACGCAAACGGCCGCGAAGCATTCGTCGCGGGCGTGAACCCGAAGAAGGCCGGCGAAGATTTCGAAGGCATTCCGATCTACGCGAGCGTCAAGGAAGCGAAGGCGGAAACCGGCGCGACCGTGTCGGTCATCTACGTTCCGCCGGCAGGCGCAGCGGCTGCGATCTGGGAAGCGGTCGAAGCCGACCTCGATCTCGCGATCTGCATCACGGAAGGCATTCCCGTGCGTGACATGATCGAAGTGAAGGACCGCATGCGTCGCGAAGGCCGCAAGACGCTGCTGCTCGGGCCGAACTGCCCGGGCACGATCACGCCGGACGAACTGAAGATCGGCATCATGCCGGGTCACATCCACCGCAAGGGCCGCATCGGCGTCGTGTCGCGTTCGGGCACGCTGACGTATGAAGCCGTTGCTCAGCTGACGGCGCTCGGCCTCGGCCAGTCGTCGGCAGTCGGTATCGGCGGCGACCCGATCAACGGTCTGAAGCACATCGACGTGATGAAGATGTTCAACGACGATCCGGATACGGACGCAGTCGTGATGATCGGCGAAATCGGCGGTCCGGACGAAGCCAATGCAGCCGAGTGGATCAAGGACAACATGAAGAAGCCGGTCGTCGGCTTCATCGCGGGTGTCACGGCGCCTCCGGGCAAGCGCATGGGTCACGCCGGCGCGCTGATCTCGGGCGGTGCGGATACGGCCGAAGCGAAGCTGGAAATCATGGAAGCGTGCGGCATCACCGTCACGCGCAACCCGTCGGAGATGGGCCGTCT
This sequence comes from Burkholderia sp. KBS0801, assembly GCF_005937855.2. Classification (NCBI taxonomy): domain Bacteria; kingdom Pseudomonadati; phylum Pseudomonadota; class Betaproteobacteria; order Burkholderiales; family Burkholderiaceae; genus Burkholderia; species Burkholderia sp. KBS0801. Next base: position 2,917,239 of record NZ_CP042177.1, on the reverse strand, counting down.
GTTGAAGAAGGCGCTGTAAGTTCCGCGTGGTTCGTCCTGCAAAAAACGCCGGCTTAGCCGGCGTTTTTTGTTATGCTCGCGCAATGAATTTGTAAGCCCCGGGCATGCGCGACGCATGTGCCGGTAATGAACCGGGCCGCCCGTCACAGGGTCGTCGCCCCGCACCTATATCCACTCATGCTTGAATTCCTGACGTCGCTGCACTGGGGCGCCGTGTTCCAGATCGTCATCATCGACATCCTGCTCGGCGGCGACAACGCCGTCGTGATCGCGCTCGCGTGCCGCAACCTGCCGGCCAACCAGCGGCTGCGCGGCGTCGTGTGGGGCACGGCCGGCGCGATCCTGCTGCGGGTCGTGCTGATCGCGTTCGCGGTCGCGCTGCTCGACGTGCCGTTCCTGAAGTTCGGCGGCGGCCTGCTGCTGCTGTGGATCGGCGTCAAGCTGATGGCGCCGGATGCCGACGCGCACGACAACGTGAAGCCGGCCGACCGGCTGTGGGACGCGGTGAAGACGATCGTGATCGCCGACGCCGTGATGAGCCTCGACAACGTGATCGCGATCGCCGGCGCGGCCGAGCAGGCCGATCCGTCGCACCGGCTGGCGCTGGTGATCTTCGGGCTCGTCGTCAGCGTGCCGATCATCGTGTGGGGCAGCACGCTGGTGCTGAAGCTGCTCGACCGGTTCCCGATCGTCGTCGCGTTGGGCGCGGGGCTGCTCGGCTGGATCGCCGGCGGGCTGATGGTGCACGACCCGGTCGGCGATCGCTGGCCGGTGCTCGATACGCAGGCCGCGATCTACGGCGCGAGCATCGCCGGCGCACTGTTCGTCGTTGCCGCAGGGTACGCGCTGCGGCGCCGCCGCAGCATTCCGCACCCGCAATGACGTTGGCCGTCCGGCCGACTGCCGGGGCCGCGGCCCACTGGCTACGATCGAAACGCCTGCCTGATTCGGCAGGCGTTTTTCGTTTCCGGAGCCAGTCATGTTCGAAGCCTTTTCCGTTTCCCTGTTCCGGCGCGTCGCCGCCGATCTGCGGCGCGCGCGCCGGCCCGTGCCACGTTGGCGGCCGGCCGGCTTCACGCTGATCGAGCTGATGATCGTGCTCGCGATCGTCGGCGTGATCGCGGCCTATGCGATTCCCGCGTACCAGGATTACCTCGCGCGGTCGCGCGTCGGCGAGGGGCTCGCGCTCGCGTCGTCCGCGCGGCTCGCGGTCGCCGACAATGCCGCGAGCGGCGCGGGCCTCGACGGCGGCTACAGCCCGCCGGTCGCCACCCGGAACGTCGAATCCGTCCGGATCGACGCCGATACCGGCCAGATCACGGTGGCGTTCACCACCCGCGTCGCCGCGGCCGGCGCGAATACGCTCGTGCTGGTGCCGTCCGCGCCGGACAAGGCCGATACGCCGACCGCACGGGTGCCGCTGAAAAAGGGTGCGATGCAGGCCGGCGCGATCGCATGGGAATGCTTTGCCGCCGGCAAGGCCGCGTCATCGCTGCCGGCGCCAGGCGCGGGCCCGTTGCCTGCGGAGGCGGCGACGTTGCCAGCGAAATACGCGCCGGCGGAATGCCGCGCATAGTGCGGGCGGCCTGCGGGCCGGTGCGTGGGCACGCGCACGGCGCCGCGCACGCATTGCCGGCCTGCCGAGCCGGCCCGGCCGTATCGGGTGACGGGGTGGCGGGGCCGCACAGACGGGGGAAAGTTTTGTATAGTGCGCCGGTTGCTGACATCCGGTTCGCTCATGCCTTCTACTTTTTCCCGTTCGTTGCCGCTCGTTGCGCTGGCTGTCGCCCTGATCGTGCCGTACGCGATCACGAATCACACGTATCCGATCCCGACCTTCTATTCCGAGTTTGCCGCGCTGGTGCTGTATCTGCTGGTGGGGCTCTCTGTCGTGCTGCTCGCGCGCACGGGCCGCCCGGCCGAGCCGTTTGCCGCGCCGGCCGCGTTCGTCGCGCCGCTCGGGTTCGCGGCGGTGCTGCTCGCGCAGGTTGCGCTGATGCCGCTGAAAGTGCCGTCGATGAACTGGCTGGCGCTTGGCTATCTGGCCGCCGCGCTGGTCGCGATGCAGGCCGGCTACACGCTCGCGCGCGAGGGGCTCGCCGAAGCCACCGCGCGAATGATGGCCGGCGCGCTGCTCGTCGGCGGCGTGTTCGCGGTCGCGAGCCAGGTCGTGCAGTTGTTCCATCTCGAAACCGCGGTGTCGCCGTTCGTCGTGGTCTACAACATCGCGGTCGATCGCCGTCCCTACGGCAACATGGCGCAGGCGAACCACCTGGCGACCTACATCGCGTTTGCGCTCGCGGGCGCGCTGTATCTGGTGCAGACGCGCCGGCTCGCGGTATGGGCCTGGTTCGCGCTGTCGATCGTGCTGTCGGGCGGTCTCGCGCTGACGGTGTCGCGCGGCCCGTGGCTGCAGGTCGCGGTGATGGTCGTCGCGGGCTTCTGGATGGCATGGCTCGAGTCGCGCCGTGCGCCCGGCAACCGCCGCGCCTGGCTGATACCGGCCGCGCTCGCGGTGGCCTTCGTCGCGGTGAACGTCGCGGTGCGCTGGGCCAACGTGCACTTCCACCTGGGGCTTGCCGAGTCGGCCGCCGAACGGATGCGCGACGCGGGGCAGATCGCGCCGCGGCTCGCGCTGTGGAAGTACGGGCTTGCGATGTTCCGCGAGCATCCGGTGCTGGGCGTCGGCTGGGGCGAATTCCCGTCGCACCAGTTCGCGCTCGTGCGCACGCTCGGCGGTGTCGAGATCGCGAACAACTCGCACGACATTTTCATCGACCTGCTCGCGAAGTCCGGTCTGCTGGGTCTCGGCGTGCTCGTCGTCGCGCTCGTGACGTGGTTCGTGCGCGCGGTGCGTGCGCCGCAGTCGAGCACGCGCGTGTTCGGCCTCGCGCTGATCGGCATCCTGCTGATGCATGCGCTCGTCGAATATCCGCAGCAGTACATGTTCTTCCTGCTGCCGGCGATGTTCGTGATCGGCCTGCTCGACGTGAAGCCGCTGCGCCTCCTGCCGGGCCGCGCGGCGTTCGGGCTGTTCGCGGTGCTGTCGGTCGGCGGCGTGCTGGCGGCGGTGCCCGTGCTGCGCGACTACCAGCGCGCGGAAGTGCTGTATTACGGCAGCGATCCGGCCGCGCAGTACCGCGATGCGCCGTCGCAGCTGTTCGGCGCATGGGGCGATTACGGAGTGGCCACGCTGCTGACGATTTCGCCGGAGAATCTGCCGCTCAAGCTCGCCGCGCACGAGCGCGCGATCGCGCTGCTGCCGGGCGAGACGGTGCTGCGCCGCTATGCGGCGCTGCAGGCGCTGGCCGGTCGGGAAGCCGATGCGCTCGATACGGTCGCGCGCCTGCATGTGTTCGCGAAGGAATTGAAGGACTGGCCGCAGCAATTGGCGTTGCTGTACAAGCTGTGCGACCAGCAACCGGCACTGAAGGCGTTCAAGGCGGCCGTCGTCGCGAAGTACGGGGAAGTGCCGGCCGATGCGGACGAGGACGACGCCGACGAGGATTCCGAGTGACGCCACGCTGAACACCGTGCCGACACCGCGCGGCGCCGGGCGGGGAATCCCGGCGCTGGCCGCATTGCGGTGAGGCGGGTGGGCGATGGCGGGGCGAAGGGGGCGGCGATTGCTTCCCCCGCGGAATGGATGCCTGCCGAATCCGGTGTGATTCGCGTCAACCATTGTCAAATCGCGGCCACGCGCAAGGCGGCGCGTGCACAATGCGGCAAAGCGTTCGCGTGCGCGGCCGCCCGCTGCGGGCCGCTACCGCGAACGCCGCCCCGGATCTCCGGGAACCCGTCAAGCAGGATCGCGACCGGGCAGCCGTCGGTCGTGCGGCCGTAACGGCGCGCCGGTCCGATGGCCGCGGCGCGGGGCGATGTCCGCCGGCGCGGCGTTCGTCCGCAACAGTACTGAAGAACGATATTCGACCATGGCCCTTCGCTCGACCCTCCTGATCCTGCCTGCCGTCGCCGTGCTGGTTTCCGGCTGCGCGATGCTGTCGTCGTCGCAGGAAAGCAAGCTGACCTGCCACATTCCGCGCGCCGTCTATCCGGATAGCGCGAAGCCGCTCACGCGTCCGGTCACCGTGCTCGTGCGCGCGCTGATGACGACCGCGGGCGAAGCGCAGAACGTCACCGTGACGACGAGCAGCCGCAATGCGGCGGCGGACCGCGCGGCCGTCGACGCGATGACGCACGCGACCTGCGCGCAGACGGGCGCCACCGCGAATCCGTTCCTGCTCACGCAACCGTTCGTGTTCGAGCCGCGACGCGCCCAATAATGGGCGGCCGGGCACGCCGAGGCGCGCGTGCCGCTTGCCGTCGATTCCTGTGAGGCGCCGCCGTGCCGCCGACGTTCAGTGCCGCGGCATCAGGTTCGCGCCGTGGCACGCCGGCTCGGCCGCCTTGCGTAGCCCGAGCATCGTGAACCCGTTGCGCTCCTGGCGGATCAGCGCGTAGCGTCGCGCAACCGTGTTTCCGTCCTTGCCCGTCAGATCCAGTTCGACCTGGAAGAGATCCTTGCTGTCCGCGCAGCCGCGTACCGGTCCATAGGCGAACCCGGTATCGGGCGCCTTGCTTTCCGCAATGAACGCCTGCCGGGCTTGCAGCGCCGCCCCAGCGGTCGCGGGTTCGCTCCATGCGCGCGCGAGCGTATCGTCCACGCCCAGCCATTCGTCGACGAAATCGCGGCCGTTGATCGCGACCGGCTGCACGCGTTGCACGGTGTCGCCGTCGACGCGATAGCGGAAGATGCCCGACCGTGTCATCACGTCGCTGTCGCGCGAGCCGACCGTCATGCGCAGCTCGAAGCCGTCGGGGCGCACCTTGAAGCGGATCGCGTCGTCGTCGAGCACGTAGCCGTGAGCCGTATGGAACAGCGTGCGTTGCGTGACCGTGCCGTTTGCCGGCGCGACCACGTCCGCGCCGAACCGGCTCCAGCGCGACGAGCACCACGGCGTGCCGTGGACGATCGCCACCTGCCCGCCGGGCAATGCGCCGAACCAGAAGCCGCCGCCATAGGCGCCGCCGATGTCCTTGTAGTCGTCGGCCTGCCAGCGCAGCACGCGCCGCCAGCCGCCATTTTCCCACGCGTAGGCCGTGAGCAGGTTGTCGTCGCCGCACGGGATGTCGAAGCCGGTGCGCACGAAGAGGAGCGAGCGGGACGTTCCGTCGCGTTGGACGTCGACGTCCGGGTTGCGGCCGAATGCCGATTCGCCGTTTTTCGGCTGGGCGGATTGGGTGGATTGGGCGGGTACGCCGAGTGCGGCCGCAAGCGTGCGTTTCAGCGCAGCCGGCTCGACGTGTTCGTCGCTGCACGCAAGCCGCGCGTCGATCGCGCCGACGAGCGCCTGCTTGTACGCGCGAAGCGCGTCGCGCAAAGGCGGCGAGACGTCGACCGTGCCGCCGCCGTCGCCTTGCGGATTCCGGACTTGCTGTACGCGGTGCTGCGCGTCGAGCGCCGCGCGTGCGGCGGTGTCGGCGGCGGGGCAGGGGCTGGCGGCGGAGGCGGTGGCCGCCGCGGCAGCGCACAGTACGAATGCGGCGCGATGCAGCGCTTTTTTCATCGAATAGGGTCTCCGGATGTAGCGAGGGGATTCAGTCTTGTGAGGCGGGGGAATGTCGGATGGGGAATGACAGCTTCTTCAGTCTTTCATCGAGCAGCGAGTAGAGCGTGTTCGTATCCTGGTCGAAGTACCGGTTGTGATAGACGATCCCGTCGGCATTCTGTTTCCAGGTCCTGCCTGCGTCAGTGCTGCTGATCATCAGGGGGATTGGTGGATCGTCGATTGCTTGCCCGGGATCGGTGGCATATACGAGTAACAGGCCGTCGCGGCCCACGTCGAGGCCGCTCACGATGAGCTTCATGTCAAACGTCATCACTTGCCGGACGCGCGCGGGTTGCGTGTCCGTCCACGTCGAAAGCACGCCGGCCCGGCGTGCGCGATCCGGTGCCGTATCTTTGCCGCCCTCGTCGTCGAGGAGAGACAGTGCGTAAAGCGCGTAACCGCTGGTCGTGGCCGGCGTCGAAGCGAGTCGGATGACGGTCTGGTTCGGCAGAACGATATCGGGAACGAACGTCTGCTGATTTGGCGGAAGCCCGTATACGATGCTGCGAGCGGGCCCCGTTGCCGACGGATCGACATGGTAAGCCACTCGCAGGGTGCCGTCGGGACCAAGATTCACCGCTCTGAGGTTGCGCCGACGGCCACTGGGGACGACTGCATCCGGCGGTAGTGCGATCAGTTGCCAGGACTCGCCGCCGTCGGATGTTCGCCGGACGGTGGGGCCGCGGCCAATCGCATAGCCGTGCTGCGCGTCGATGAAGAGCAGGTCGTCGATATCTTCGTGCTCCGGCCATGCCATCTGCGACCAGTGGCGGCCGCCGTCGAGCGATTTCCAGACACGGGTTTGCCGCGAGACGAGGTCGTCCGCGGAATGCTGCGACGTATAGTCCAGCCAGCCGATGCTGATCAAGTGGACCTGACCGTCTCGCGAATGCCACCACGCGGTGTGTTGGCCGGGCGCTTGCAAGAAGCGCTGCAGTCCGTGATCGAGCGTGCCGCGGAAGAAATTCACGGTTCGTCGATTGAGGGTTTCTCCCGCACTGTTCATCCATGCTTCGGTGGGTTCGGCGACCGTCGGAACCTTCCACTCGCCGGCCGGCTTCAGCGTCACGACAGGATCGGCAAACGTGAGCGACATGATTTCGTTGCCGGCGATGTAGAAATCACCCACACCTGCTGGCGGGTCGGACCATGTGATCTGCGACGAAACGGTCTTCCAGTGAGGACCGGTGCTCTCGTAAAACAGATTCAATACGATGCCGCCGATCGCGATGACGGCCAGCCCCTTCAGTCGAGATCGATGGCGCATGGGATTGGCTGAAGTCGATAGAGGAATCTCGTGGCTGGCCGTGCCGCGGACGTCGTTCGTTTCCGCGGACACGGCCTGCGACAAACGCATCGGGCGCCGATCAGAATTGCCGTTTCCGCAGCGTATAGGCGAACACCGAATAGAGCGTGTTCGTTTGTGGATCGAAGTAGCCGCCCTGTGAAGCCTTGTCGGCGATCTGCTGCCATGTCTTTCCACCGTCGGTGCTGCTGATCGTCAGGTCGATCGGTGCGCCGCCGCCGTTTGCGGTGTTCGGGTCGGTCGCGTGGACCAGCAGGACGCCGTTGCGACCCGCGCTCAGTCCGTTGAGCGTCAGCGGGCTGTCAAACGCATGCAGTTCCTGGATGTGTTCGGGGTGCTCGCTAGTCCAGGTCGAAATGACGCCCGCACCATGACCGCTGCCGGATTCGCCGCTTGTACGCGACAACGCATACAGTGCGTAATTCCGGACGGGGGCCGGCGACGATTCGAGGCTGACGATGACTTGTCCGGGGAGCACCGCTTCCCGGATGAAATCCTGCTGATTCCAATCGAGCCGCCAGACCACCGTTGCCGGTTGCGGATGCTCGGCGTCTTCAACCTGATAGGCAATGCGCAATACACCGTCGGGACCGAGGTTGGTCCCGTCGAAAGTCCGGCGTGGCTTGTCCTGAAGGGCGGCACCCGGCGGTTCCTTGATTTCCTGCCACGATTGCCCGCCGTCCGCCGTTCGCCACACGCGGGGTCCCCATCCGATGGCGTAGCCCCGTTGCGCATCAATGAACAGCAAGCGGTTGATGTTGCGCTCCGTCGGCCATTCGAGCTGGGCCCAGTGCTGGCCACCGTCGCTCGACTTCCAGAGTCGGGTTGTCTGAGGGGACGCACCGTCGACGGTGCGCGGCGCCGCGTAATCCATCCAGCCCGTACTGACGTACAGGATCTGCCAGTCAGGCGAGTACCACCATGACGCGGTCTGGCCCGGTTGCTGGAAGTGGCGCACGGCGCTCCCGTCCAGCGTGCCGCGCAGGAAACTGACGGTCGACCGGTTCAGCCGCTGGTTCGAATCGTCCATCCAAGGTTCGGTGAATTCCGCGAGGTCAGGGTTCTTCTGCTCGCTCTCCGGCTTGAACTTGAGTTCCGGTCGCGCAACCTTCAGTGACATGAAATCGTTGCGTTGCACGCGAAATGCGCCCGCACCGTACGGCTTGTCGTTGCGCATGAATTCGGTCGATACCGTGTCCCACCCTGATGTCATTTCCGTATATCCGTAAATAGCGATCGGGAGAACAAGCACGCATCCCGCGACCCAAAGCCATCGTTTGCCTTTTCGCATGTCACTTCGCCAGCAGCCTTCCGAGCGCCTTGCCGACCGGATCGTCGGCGTCCGATTCCTCGGCTTTTTTCCGGAGAACAGGGATGGCGGAATCGAAAGCCTGCCCCCACGTTCTTCCGTCGCCCCATTCCTGAATGTTCGGCCGCATCCCGATCCTGACGAGATCCATGATCGGCAGGTCGGCCAATCCTCCGTCGAGGTAGGCCATCGGGTGTGTCTTGAATGCAAATTCCTTGAACTTTTCGGTGTTTATTTCCAGCTCGAACTGTGGCCACGTCATATCGACGCTACCGTTTCCCGGCGTCGGGCTGGCCATCTGGATCGTGTTGCCCATCATGTTCTGATTCAACCCGTCTTCCATGTTGACCTGGAGCAGCTTGCGCGCTTTGTTCAGCCACGCTTTCCCTTGGGGGCTGAGGCTCGGATAGAGATTCGCTCCATAGTCGGAGCAGTAGTAGTAGCCGTAGCTGATGTAGTAATCGGGCGGCTTATGTCCGCACCCGATGTGACGCATCATGAAGTTGCCATGACGAGACCAGTCGGAATTCGTGCTGTCTATCTTGATCAATTCTTCACGGCGGTGCAGGAGTCGGTGCGCGACGTCCGAGTCGGTCCACGGATCCCACGATAGGGCGAAACCCTTGATGGTCGACCAGATGCTCGACATGCTGACCTTCTCGACCGTCTCCATATACGCCCCGTGAAGCGGCCGATAGTAGAACGGACAGGTGCCGACGATCCATTTCGGTGCCGGCGTCACATGCTTGTCGCAGATATTGATCGCCACCTTCGGCCGATCCTTGTACCCCGTCGGCGTCAGCATCCCCGAGCCGCTGCCCAGTACGTTGTTGTCCTGTTGTCCGTCAGCCATTCGATTTCCCTAGAAACTTGACGACGACGTCGTGCGGCACGTGGCTCTGCGTGAGCCCCGTCTCACCTGCCGCATTGGTGACGCCTTCCGAGAGCAGCTTGCCGTTCGAGAACATCTGGTATCGCGTGTTCGCTACCGGAATGTCGGTGCCGGCCCAGTGCGCGATGAACGCCTGATCGTAGTTGCCGGTCGAGTTCGGCAGGGTCGGCATCGTCTGCGACAGGTGCGTGGGGCCGCTGAACGCGTGCTGCGCCCCCTTGATGTCGATCTTGCCGGGTGCGTGCACTTCGATGTTGCCGTTCGCGATGCGGATGTACGCGCCGCCGGAGGTCAGCAGGATTTCCTTCGCCGCGGCGCCTTCGATCGACTCGGTTACCGCCATCAGCTTCAGCGCCTTCTGGGCCGTCAGCTCGATGTTGTCCGCGTGCGCCTGCACTTCGACCTTGCCCTTGCCGGCGAATAGCTTGATCCCGGAGTTCTGCGCGAACAGGCTGATCCGGTCGAGGACGCTCGCGATCAGCGACTTTCCGGCGGCCACGTGCGTGCTTTGCCCGCCGACGAGGTTGACGTGCTGGTCCGCGGCAAGCTGCACGGACTGTTGCGTGGACATCCCGATACCGGCCGGGCTGCCGAACAGCATCACCGGCTCCTTGAACGCGTTGGCCGTGCCGGTTCCGCCACCCGCGGTCCTGCCGCCCGACGTGCCGCCGCTCACGCTGTTCTGCGTCGCGTCGGTGAACTGCTTCAGCGCCGAGTGGCCGTGGTCGAGCGGTTCGGCCTGATGCTGCGCGCCGACCTCCGACATGGCCTCCATCAGGCCTTCTGCACGGACGAGCTGCTGTTGCGTTTCCTGAACGTCGAGCGGCTGGCTCGCCGGCTGCTTCGGGTGCGTCGTGATGTACAGCCCGCGGCTCGCACGTACGGCGCCGTACGCGTCCGAGCGCAGGTCGAAGCCGCTGCCGAGATAGCTGCCGCGGTTGTTGCCCGTATGGTCGATCAGGTAACCGAGATGCAGGTGCGCATTGGTCTGGCTGCTGTAGAGGTGCACGCGGTTCTGCGAGGTCGCGTCGTCGAGCACGAGCTGGTTGTAGCCGGCGCCCGCGTATTCTTTCGACCGGTATCCGGACAGGATGCCGTTGCTGTGCCATTGCGGACTGGTCGCGCCGTTGTAGACCTTGCCGACGATGATCGGGCGATCGCAGTCGCCGCCGAGGAAATCGACCAGCACCTCCTCGCCATTGCGGTGCGGGTGAACGGCCCCATAACCCTTGCCCGAATCCGACGCGGTGGCACGCAGCCAGCACGACGCCTTTTCGTCGCCGTCGTTCAGGCGGTCCCAATGGAAGCGAACCTTGACCCGGTTGAGCGCGTCGGTGTGGATTTCCTCGCCTTTCGGTGCGACGACGATCGCCGATTGCAGGTGCATCGGCGGCTTCGCGTGCTTGAACGGGCTGCGGAACGGTACGGTCGTGCGCTGGGCTTCGACGCGGATCTGAAAGAAGCCTTCGCTGCCGTCGGGATGACGCACGCGCGACTGGCCCGTATCGGTTGCCGCCACGATGCTGCCGACCTCGGCCTGCAGGCTGTGCGGGAAAACCGCCTGTTCGTCCGCCACGGGCAGGTTGTTGACGATGACCCACGCCGTCTCGATCACGGCGAATTCGCGCTGCCCGGCATCGTCCTTGTCGTGTTCGGGGTGATCCGCCAGTTCGAAGGTCCGCCCGGCATCCATGCGCCGCACGCCGCCGACGCCATGAAAGCGTTTCGCGCGCGACTCCTGTTCCTCCATCCATATCTTCGACAGATGGTCACCGCGGGACTGTTCGGGATACGTGTACGCACCGGTGTATTCGTAGACCTCGAGCTGCGGCGGCAGGTCGCCCTGATTGGCGATCGTCGGCGTATGGGTCGCCTTCGGGTTCGCCGCGCTCGGCGGCTGCTTGTAGTCGAACGTGCGTGTCGCGCGGGCGACACTTCGCAGCGTGCGCGTGCCGGAAAACTGGACGAAGGTGTCGGCCTCGTCGCCCGTGCCCGCATGATGAAAGCGCACCGTTCGCGGCGACAGCGTGGGCAACGCGTCGACGCGGTCGACGACGACGAGCCGGTGCGACTTGCCGTCCTGGTCCTGTTCCCAGAAGCCATACAGGCCTTCCGATTCCATCAGGCGATGCACGAAATTCCAGTCATCCTCGTACTGCATGCAGAACGAGCGGAGCGGCAGCGGCTGGTGGAGCTTGAAGGTGAAGCGACCCTTGGCCTGCGGATGCTGGTTCAGCACGTCGGCAATGATGTCGTCCGCGGACTGGTCCTGCCAGATTCGCTGGTCGCGGCGGAACTTGAGAAAGTGCAGGAACGAAGCGAAGGCGATCTGGTAGTGCGTGACGCCGCTGTCCGAGCCGAGCCGGCGGGCGCAATGCACGTAGCCGTGGTGAGGCGCATAAGACTGGTCGGCCTGCAGGATCCACAGCGTCACCGGCTGCGCGATCAGCTTCTTGAGCTCGAGGTTATCGGACACCGACACGGTATCGACCGTGAACTCGAAGTGACGCCCGAGCCGCGATCGGCCGATGACGCGATGCGGCAGCAGCACGTCGGGGCCCAGCGGCGTATCCAGTTTGACAAGGCGCTCGTGCTGAACCGGTCCGGCCAGCAATGCGCTTCTTAACATTTGCGAATTCATCACCCGTGCTCGCTTTTTTTGTGCTGGGTCGCACGCTCTCCCGTGCGGAATCCGGTAATTGTATGAGATAAACGGGCGATATCCCGAATTTACCGGCCGACAGGGTGCCGACCGGTCAGCCGGCGGTGTCCTCGGCCTTCCAGTCTCCCGACTTCCCGCCACGCTTCTCCCTCACGCTCACCTCGGTGATCACCATCCCCCGGTCGACCGCCTTGCACATGTCGTACACGGTCAGCAGCCCGACCTGCACGGCGGTCAGCGCTTCCATCTCGACACCGGTGCGCCCGAACGTCTCGACCTGCGCGACGCAGTGCACGCCCGGCAGCGCGCCGTCGAGTTCGAAGTCGACGGCCACGCGCGTCAGCGCGAGCGGGTGACACAGCGGAATGAGGTCGGCGGTGCGCTTGGCACCCTGGATCGCGGCGATGCGCGCGACGCCGAGCACGTCGCCTTTCTTCGCCTTGCCGTCGCGGATCAGCGCGAACGTCGCCGGCAGCATCCGGATCGTGCCGCGCGCGATCGCGATGCGTTGCGTTTCCTGCTTGCCGCCGACGTCGACCATGTGCGCGTGGCCGGCGGCGTCGAAATGGGTAAGTCCTGACATGTCCTGCTCCGATCTCTTGTGTCGCGGCCGGTCGATCCACCGCGTCGGGCACCGTGCCGCAACCATCTGCAACGTTTCAAGGGGCGCCTATCATAGCAGCGGCCTGCACGACGTCGGGCGTGCAGACGGCGCATCCGCCGCAGCGAACAGTCGCGATCCCGCCGGTACAATGACCAGGATCTTCAGACCAAACGCCGCGATGCGCGCCCGGCGCGCGGGACGCGTCGTCTTCATCCTGCCATGCGTGTCAAACAGTTGCTTGCCGTGTTGCTGTCGACGGCGCTCGTGCTGCCGCCGAGCGGCCATGCACAGCGCCTGTCCGCGCTGCCGCTCGAGCCGGCGGCCGGCGCTTCGCCGTCGATTTCCACGGTGCCTTCCGGCATCGCGACCGGCGTATTCGGCACCTACGGCGGCGCGGAAAGCCGGTTCTCCGGCGGCGACGGCGCGTCCGCGCCGGTCGCGAGCCTGCGTGCACCCCTGCGCGCGCTGGAACTGCCCGACCTCGGCGACGGCTCCGGCGGTTCGCTTACGCCGCAGGCCGAGCGCCGTCTCGGCGAGCGCGTGATGCGCGAGGTGCGGCGCGACCCGGACTACCTCGACGACTGGCTCGCGCGCGACTACCTGAACGCGATCGCGAAGCGGCTCGCGGCCGCGGCCGCGGCGCGCTACATCGGCGGCTACACGCCGGACTTCGAGTTGTTCCCCGTGCGCGATCCGCAGATCAACGCATTCTCGATGCCGGGCGGTTTCATCGGGATCAACAGCGGCCTGGTCGTCACGACGCAAACGGAATCCGAACTCGCCTCGGTGGTCGGCCACGAGATGGGCCACGTGCTGCAGCGGCACATCGCGCGGATGATCGGCGCCAACGAGAAGACCGGCTACACCGCGCTCGCGACGATGCTGCTCGGGGTGCTGGCAGGCGTGCTCGCGCGCAGCGGCGATCTCGGCAGCGCGATCGCGATGGGCGGGCAGGCGTTTGCGGTCGACAACCAGCTGCGCTTCTCGCGCTCGGCCGAGCGCGAGGCCGATCGCGTCGGTTTTCAGCTGCTCGCGGGCGCCGGCTACGACCCGTACGGGATGCCGGGCTTCTTCGAGCGGCTCGAGCGCGCGTCGATGGGCGACGCGGGCGTGCCGGCCTATGCGCGCACGCACCCGCTGACGGGTGAACGGATCGCCGACATGGAGGATCGCGCGCGCCGCGCGCCGTACCGGCAGCCGCGCCAGTCGGCCGAATACGGCTTCGTGCGCGCGCGGCTGCGCATTCTGCAGAACCGTGCGCCGAACGACATCGCGGCCGAGGCGCGCCGGATGCAGCTCGAGATCGACGATCGCACGGCGCCGAACGTCGCGGCGAACGAGTACGGGATCGCGCTCGCGAACACGCTGCTCGGCCAGTACGACGCGGCCGACAAGGCGCTTGCGTCGGCCCGCGCCGCCTTCGACGCGCGCGAGCGGCGCGCGGACGATCCGCAGACGAGTTCGCCGAGCCTCGACGTGCTCGCCGCCGACCTCGCCCGCCGCGCGGGTCGGACCGACGACGCGGTGCGGCTCGCGGCGCTCGCGCAGCGGCGCTGGCCGGCGTCGCACGCGGCGATCGTCGCGCACCTGCAGGCGCTGATCGCCGCGCGCCGCTTCGACGAAGCGCAGACGCTCGCACGCACGCAGGCGAAAGCGGACCCGGAGCAACCGGACTGGTGGGACTATCTCGCGAAGGCGAGCGACGGCAAGGGCGACGTGCTCGCGCGGCGCCGTGCGCTCGCGGAGAAGCTGGCGCTCGACGGCGCGTGGCCGTCGGCGATTCGCCAGCTGAAGGAGGCGCGCGACGCGAAGGACGTGTCGTTCTACGACCAGTCGATCATCGGCGCGCGGCTGCTGGAATTCGAGGCGCGCTACAAGGAAGAGCGCGAGGACGAGAAGAACGGCCGCGGATAACGGTCGCTAGGCGGGCAGGGCGGCGGCGCTTCAGCTTGCGGCGCTGCCGCTGTCGTTGTCGTTGCCACCCGCCGGCGCGTCGCACTGCGCCCGCTGCGCGGGACTCGCGACGAAGCCGAACGTTGCCGGCACATCGGCACACGCCAGGTTGCCGAGCGCCAGCGTGCGCCCGTCACGCCAGCGCAGCACGGGCGGTGTCGCGTCGAAGTCCGCATGATCGGCGAACAGGCCGAGGTCGTGGTCGTGCAGCGCCGCGATGCGCGGCGGCGTGCCCGCCGAGCGGAACAGCACGCCGCCCGCATCGTCGAGCCATGCGGCGTCGGGCTCGAACGGCGCGCCGGTCTGGTCGGCCAGCGTGAGCTGCCCGTCGCGTTCGGCCAGGCGCACGACCCACGGCGTGTACGCGAGCTCGACGTACACGCGCTGCGGCCCGTTCTGAAAGAACCACTGGCCATGCGCGTCGCATTCGTAGTTGCGTCCGATGAACGCATTGAGCGCCGCATGCCGGACCGGCGAGCCGAGCTCGCCGGCGGCCTGCGCGGCGTCGTCGCGCAGCCGCCACTCGCCGCGCCGGTCGAGCAGCAGCCAGCCGGTGCAGTGCGGCACGTTCGGCCACTTGGCGAGGGCCTGCCTGACGATGTCATCCATGGTCGACGAATTTCGAGCAATAGCCGAACACCCGCGCCGACAGCCAGTCGAGGCGGCCGGGGAACGGTCCGGTCATGAATCCCGCATGGCCGCCGTCCATGGGCTGGTCGAGCTCGACGGCCGGCGACACGTCGGCGGCGCTCGGCAGCGCGGATTCCGGCAGGAACGGATCGTTGCGGGCGTTGAGGATCAGCGTGGGCACGTCGATGGCCGGCAGCAGCGGGCGCGTCGTGGCCTGGGTCCAGTAGTCGTCGGCGTCGGCGAAGCCGTGCAGCGGTGCGGTCACGACCTCGTCGAAGTCGCGCATCGTCACGGCGCGCAGCATCGCGTCGCGATCGAACAGGCCCGGATACTGGTCGAGCTTCGCGAGCGCCTTGCGCTTGAGCGTCTTCAGGAAGC
The DNA here is from genome assembly GCF_005937855.2 of Burkholderia sp. KBS0801. Taxonomy (NCBI): domain Bacteria; kingdom Pseudomonadati; phylum Pseudomonadota; class Betaproteobacteria; order Burkholderiales; family Burkholderiaceae; genus Burkholderia; species Burkholderia sp. KBS0801. The sequence goes on along the minus strand of NZ_CP042177.1, from coordinate 2,901,896 downwards.
TGCGCGTATAGACCATCGCGAAGCCCTGCGACAGCGCGCGGCCGCCCGCATGCACGTCAATCGGCGTCGAGATCGCGGCGGCCGCGTGCACGATCGACGTGTCGCTGCGGTGCTCGCCGAGCCAGCGCAGCAGCACGTTGCCGCCGAGCGACACGCCGGCCGCGACGATCGGCCCGCGATGCTGCGCGGCGAGCCGCTGCAGGATCCAGTCGACTTCGGCGCTGTCGGCGAGATGGTAGAAGCGCGGCTGGCGGTTCAACTCGCCGCTGCAGCTGCGAAAGTGCGGGACGACCGCGTGCCAGCCCTTCGCGCGCGCGGCGGCCATCATCGCCAGCGCGTAGTGCGAGCCGGAACTGCCTTCGAGGCCGTGGAACAGCACGAACAGCGGTGCGTCGGGCGGCGGCGCGGCACTGTCGAGGTGCGCGACCCAGTCGAGATCGATGAAGTCGTGGTCGGGGGTTTCCCATCGCTCTCGTCGGTAGGCGACAGCCGGACGCCGTGCGAACAGCGCGGGCACGATGGTTTGCACATGGCTGTTCGGCAGCCAGCGCGGTGCGCGATAGCGCAATGAATCGTCGTCGGGGGCCGGGGCCCCGGTCAGCGGCGAGGTGGGCGGAGAAGCCGTACTCATGATCGCCCCGCTAATGCGTTGCTTCGTTGTTCGTCAGTGCAGCGGACCCTGCCCGTGACGGATCTTCGCGGCGAATTGTCCGGCCGCCTGTTCAGGAATCGGGCTCGCGTGAATATGCGCGATGCGCCACTCGCCGCGTTCGTGGATCATCACGTACGTCGCGAAAACCATGTCGGGTTCGGCCGTCAGGTCGGCCTGCTGATGCGCTTCGGCGATCGTATAGACGACGGTGCCGAGACTGTCGTAAACACGGATGTCGAGCGGTTCGATCGTCACCGGGCGCGTCGCGAGCCGGTTGGCCAGCCCGCTGCGGATCTGGTCGAGGCCGTGCAGATGCTCGCCGTCGGCCCAGACGCAGCTGGCGAAGTCCTCGTCGATCCACAACCCCAGCAGCGCGTCGAGATTGGCATCGGCGACGGCCTGGTAGTAGGCGTTCAGCGTATCGGCAGCGGCTTCGAACAGGCGGGCAAAACGTGGCATCGGGGTTATCTCTCGCGCGCGTCGCGCGCCGTATTCAGCACGGCGGCCCGGGTGGGGGCCGCCTTGCACCGGTGAATCGGATTGCCCGGCGCGTCGTGCGACGCTGCCGGTCAGGGTCAGCGCTGCCCGACGAGCATGCCGCGCAAATCGCCGAATACCTGCTCGGGACCGAGTTCGCGCAGGCATTTCAGATGGCCGAGCGGGCACTCGCGTTCGAAGCAGGGACTGCATTCGAGATGAAGCCATTGTACCTTCGCCAGGTCCGACAGCGGAGGGGTGTGGCGCGGATCGGTCGATCCGTACAACGCGACGAGCGGCCGTCGCAGCGCGGCGGCGACGTGCATCAGCCCGGAATCGTTGGTCACGACCGCGTTCGCGCGCGCGATCAGCGCGCACGCCTCGGACAGCGACGTCTGCCCGCACAGGTTGCGCACGTTCGGCGCGTGGTCGGCGATCGCCTGCGCGGCGGCGGCGTCCTTCTGCGAGCCGAGCGCGACGATCTGCGTATACGGGAAAGACTGATGGACGATTGTCGCGAGCGTCGCGAAGTGCTCGGGCGGCCAGCGCTTGGCCGGGCCGTATTCCGCGCCGGGGCAGAACACGACGAGCGGCTTGCGTGTATCGAGATTGAAACGCGCGGAGACGCGCGCCGTCTCGTTCAGGTCGGCGTCGAGGCGCGGCGGGGGCAGCATCTTCATCGACTCGGGCAGCTTCGCGCCCGGTGCATACGCGAGCGCCGCGTAGTGGGTCGTCATCGGCGGCCGCTCGGCCGATTTGTCGGGGTTCGCGTGCCGCACGTTGAGCAGGCCGTAGCGGTGCTCGCCCGTATAGCCAATCCGCAGCGGAATGTTCGCGAGCCACGGGATCACCGCGGACTTCAGCGAATTCGGCAGCACGTACGCCGCGTCGTAGCCGACGTCGCGCAGGTCGCTCGCGAGCTGCCAGCGGCGCAGCAGCTGCAGCTTGCCGTGCGCGAGGTCGGTCGCGTAGACATCGTGGATCTCGGGCATCCGCTCGAGCACGGGCGCGACCCAGGTGGGTGCGACGGCATCGATCGCGATGCGGGGATGGATTTTTTTCAGCAGCGCAAAAAGCGGCTGCGCCATCAATGCGTCACCGATCCAATTCGGTGCGATAACCAGCGCTCGACGCATCAGGTCGACTTCCGATGTCGTAATGAAGCACGGCGCGCATGCACCGCGTTCGGGTTGTCAGAACAGGAAAAGGGCGGCGCGCCGGGGTTCCGGCTGCGCCGCCTCGCGTGCGGCGGGCCCGCGGGCCCGGCCGGGCTCAATGGCCCTTGACCACCTCGCCGTCGCGCAGCTTGTAGCGCGTGCCGCAGTACGGGCAGCGCGCCTCGCCGTGCGAGACGTCGATGAACACGCGCGGGTGCGCGCTCCAGCGCGCCATGGCCGGGTTCGGGCAGTAGGCGGGGAGATCCTTGGCCGTCAGTTCGACCAGCGGCATTTCCTTGATTTCACTCATGAGACTTTCTCTTATCACTCTTTGGTGGGGCGGTCGGTCGCGCGGCGCGCTCAGACCTTCGTCAGCCAGTGCGCGTACTTCGCGTTCTTTCCCGACACGATATCGAAAAACGCCGACTGGAGCTTTTCCGTCACGGGGCCGCGCGCGCCGCTGCCGATCGTGCGGTTGTCGAGTTCGCGGATCGGCGTGACTTCGGCGGCCGTGCCCGTGAAGAACGCTTCGTCGGCCGTGTAGACCTCGTCGCGCGTGATGCGCTTCTCGATCACCTGGATGCCTGCGTCCTTCGCGAGCGTGATGATCGTGTCGCGCGTGATGCCGTCGAGGCACGACGACAGGTCGGGCGTGTACAGCTTGCCGTTGTTCACCAGGAAGAAGTTCTCGCCGGAGCCTTCCGACACGTAGCCGTCGACGTCGAGCAGCAGCGCTTCGTCGTAGCCGTCGGCGGTCGCTTCCTGGTTCGCGAGGATCGAGTTCACGTACCAGCCCGACGCCTTCGCGCGCACCATCGACACGTTCACGTGGTGGCGGGTGAACGACGACGTCTTCACGCGGATGCCCTTCGCGAGGCCTTCCTCGCCGAGGTACGCGCCCCACGGCCACGCGGCGATCGCGACGTGGATCGTGTTGCCCTTCGCGGACACGCCGAGCTTTTCCGAGCCGACCCAGATGATCGGGCGCAGGTAGCCCGACTCGAGCTTGTTCTCGCGCACGACGTCGAGCTGCGCGGCTTCGAGGGTTTCCCGGTCGAACGGCACGTCCATCTGGAAGATCTTCGCCGAATTCAGCAGACGTTTGGTGTGCTCGTGCAGGCGGAAGATCGCGGTGCTGCCGTCGGCCGTCCGGTACGCGCGCACGCCTTCGAAGACGCCCATGCCGTAGTGCAGCGTGTGGGTCAGGACGTGGATCGTGGCGTCGCGCCAGTCGATCAGCTTGCCGTCCATCCAGATCTTGCCGTCGCGGTCGGCCATTGACATGGGGTTCTCCTGTGAAGCAATTGGGTACAGCGGCTTGTGTGCAGCATTGAGCCGGAAAGACGCTTATTTTAGCGTCATTTGGTGTCGAGCCGGTCGGTCGGCGCGGGGCCGGCGCTATAATCGTCCGGTACCGATTCCAATAACGACGGGCCGTGCCGGCAGGAGACGCCGGAGCCCGCACGAACCGCCCGCCGCGGCCCGCTTTCCGATGCTCGCTCGATTGTCCGCCACCGACCGCTTCGCGCTGATCCAGGGCGCGCGCGACTATTCCCCGACACTGATGGCGATCCTCTCCTGGGGGCTCGTGACCGGCGTCGCGATGAGCAAGTCGGTGATGACGCTCGGGCAGGCGAGCGCGATGTCGATCCTGGTCTACGCGGGCTCGTCGCAGCTCGCGGTGCTGCCGCTCCTCGTCGCGAAGCTGCCGATCTGGACGATCCTGCTCACGGCCGCGATGGTCAACCTGCGCTTCGTGATCTTCAGCGCCGGGCTTGCTCCCCATTTTTCCTACCTGCCGCTGTGGCGGCGCCTCGCGATCGGCTATTTCAACGGCGACGTGATCTACCTGCTGTTCCAGAAACAGGGCTTCGCATACGGCCACGTGCCGGGCAAGGAAGCCTACTTCTGGGGGATGGCGCTCGCGAGCTGGCTGTCGTGGCAGGTGTCGTCGCTCGCCGGCATCCTGCTCGCGAGCGTCTTTCCCGCGAGCTGGGGGCTGGAGCTGGCCGGCACGCTCGCGCTGATCCCGATCATGGTGTCGGCGGTCGCGAACCGCTCGACGCTCGCCGCCGTCGCGGTCGCGGGCATCGTGTCGCTGATCGCGTTCGACCTGCCGTACCGGCTCGCGCTGCCGATCGCGGTGCTGGCCGCGCTCGCGGCCGGCTGCACGGCCGATTTCTTCGTCGAACGCGCCGACTGGCGCCGCATCCGCACCGAAACCGTGCACGAGAAGGAAATCGAATGAGCGCGACGGACATCTGGATCGTGATCGTCGGGATGACGATCGTCACGGCGGTCACGCGCGCGCTGTTCCTGCTCGGCGGCGAACGCACCGTGCTGCCCGAGCGCGCGCAGCGCGCACTGCGCTACGCGCCGGCCGCCGCGCTCGTCGCGGTCGTGCTGCCCGACGTGCTCGAAACGCCGGCCGGGCTGTCGTTCGCGCTGTCCAATCATCCGTTCTACGCGGCGCTCGCCGGCCTTGGCTGGTTCTTGTGGCGGCGCAGCATGCTCGGCACGATCGTGATCGGGATGCTCGTCTTCACCGTGCTGCGCCTGATCTTCTGACGAATCGCCGCGCCGGCCGGCCGGGCATCGGTCGCTTGCGCCTGGAGATTGCTGCATTGCGGCAATGTGTCGGCGGGCGCGTGCGATCCCAAATAGGCGGAATTCGCCGCCGCACGGGTCAGTCTGCCGGATGGATCGGCTAGAATGCCCGTTCAAGATTTTTTACCCGTGCGCGCCATGCGAACCGCCAGCCACGGCCGCATCCGGCGCCCTTTCGCGGCTGCCCGCGCACGTCCAGCGTGAACCCCCTTTCCCCATCCACTACTTCAATCTGTTCAACATGAGCCAAGTCAAGCGTCTTACCGACCTGATCGCCGCCGGCCAGCTCGCCGGCAAGCGGGTGTTCATCCGCGCCGACCTGAACGTCCCGCAGGACGATCACGGCAACATCACCGAAGACACGCGCGTGCGCGCGTCCGTGCCGGCCATCCAGGCCGCGCTCGACGCCGGCGCGGCCGTGATGGTCACGTCGCACCTCGGTCGCCCGACCGAAGGCGAATTCAAGCCCGAAGACTCGCTCGCGCCGGTCGCGAAGCGCCTCGCCGAACTGCTCGGCCGCGACGTGCCGCTGGTTGCGAACTGGGTCGAGAACGGCGTGAACGTCGCGCCGGGCCAGGTCGTGCTGCTCGAGAACTGCCGCGTGAACAAGGGCGAGAAGAAGAACTCGGACGAGCTCGCGCAGAAGATGGCGAAGCTCTGCGACGTGTACGTGAACGACGCGTTCGGCACCGCGCACCGCGCGGAAGCGACCACCCACGGGATCGCGAAGTACGCGCCGGTCGCGTGCGCGGGCCCGCTGCTGGCCGCTGAACTCGACGCCCTCGGCAAGGCGCTAGGCAACCCGGCCCGCCCGCTGGTGGCGATCGTCGCCGGTTCGAAGGTGTCGACCAAGCTGACCATTCTCAAGTCGCTCGCCGGGAAGGTCGACCAGCTGATCGTCGGCGGCGGCATTGCGAACACGTTCATGCTCGCGGCCGGCCTGTCGATCGGCAAGTCGCTCGCGGAAGCCGATCTCGTCGCCGAGGCGAAGGCGATCATCGACGAAGCGCGCGAGCGCGGCGCGTCGGTGCCGATCCCGACCGACGTCGTGACGGCCAAGGAATTCTCGCCGACGGCCGCGGCCACGGTGAAGCAGGTCGCCGACATCGAAGCGGACGACATGATCCTCGACATCGGCCCGGATACGGCCAAGGCGCTCGCGAGCCAGCTCGAGAAGGCCGGCACGATCGTGTGGAACGGTCCGGTCGGCGTGTTCGAGTTCGACCAGTTCGGCAACGGCACGAAGACGCTCGCCGAAGCGATCGCCAAATCGTCCGCGTTCTCGATCGCGGGCGGCGGCGACACGCTCGCGGCCATCGCGAAGTACGGCATCCACGACCAGGTCAGCTATATCTCGACCGGCGGCGGCGCCTTCCTCGAGTTCCTCGAAGGGAAGAAGCTGCCGGCGGTGGAAGTGCTCGAAACGCGGGCGGCCTGAGCGTGGCGGCGCGCGCAGGGGTGACCAGGGCCGCGCGCTCCGCTAAAGCGGAGCAGCCGGCCGGCGCGGGCAAGCGCAAACGCGCGCCCGCGCGGGCGAACTCAGCCCCGCGCGCACCGGCGGCCGCCGGCGACGCGGCCGTGCAGCACCACGAGATTCAGAACAAAGCGATGCCGGGCGCAAGCACCGGCACGCCCCCCGGAACGGCGGCCGCTGGGCCTGCCGATTCCGGCTCTCGCAGCGTTTCACCCAGCGCATCCACCTTGATCCAGATGAGGAGTTTCATGCAGCGCGCCACCAAGATAGTCGCCACGATCGGCCCGGCTTCCAGTTCGCCGGAGATTCTGCTGCAGATGATGCAGGCGGGCCTCGACGTCGTGCGGCTCAATTTTTCGCACGGTACGGCCGACGATCACCGCCAGCGCGCCGAGATGGTGCGCGAGGCCGCCCGCAAGGTCGGCCGCGAGATCGCGATCATGGCCGACCTCCAGGGCCCGAAGATCCGCGTCGGCAAGTTCGAGAACGGCAAGACTATGCTCGTGCCGGGCCAGGCCTTCATCCTCGACGCGGGCTGCGAGCTCGGCAACGACGAGCGCGTCGGCCTCGACTACAAGGAGCTGCCGCGTGACCTGAAGCCGGGCGACCTGCTGCTGCTGAATGACGGCCTGATCGTGCTGACCGTCGAGCGCGTGCTCGGCGACGAGATCCATACGGTCGTCAAGGTGGGCGGCGAGCTGTCGAACAACAAGGGGATCAACCGGCAGGGCGGCGGCCTGTCGGCGCCCGCGCTGACCGCGAAGGACATGGAGGACATCCGCACGGCGATGTCGCTCGGCGCGGATCTCGTCGCGGTGTCGTTCCCGAAGAACGCGACCGACATGGAAATGGCGCGCCAGCTCGCGAATATCGCGGGTGCGCCTTACGGCATCAAGCCGAAGATGATCGCGAAGATCGAGCGCGCGGAGGCGATTCCGGCGCTGCAGAGCATCCTCGACGCATCCGACGGCATCATGGTCGCGCGCGGCGACCTCGCGGTGGAAGTCGGCAACGCGGCCGTGCCGGCGCTGCAGAAGCGGATGATCCGGATGGCGCGCGAGTCGAACAAGCTCGTGATCACCGCGACGCAGATGATGGAGTCGATGATCCTCGCGCCGGTGCCGACCCGCGCGGAAGTGTCGGACGTCGCGAACGCGGTGCTCGACGGCACCGACGCGGTGATGCTGTCGGCCGAGACGGCCGCCGGCAAGTACCCGGTCGTCACGATCGAGACGATGGCGGCCGTGTGCGTCGAGGCGGAAAAGTCCGAGCACGTCGAGCTGGACAAGGATTTCCTCGACCGCACGTTCACGCGGATCGACCAGTCGATCGCGATGGGCGCGCTGTTTACCGCCTATCACCTCGGCGCCAAGGCGATCATCGCGCTGACCGAATCGGGCGCGACCGCGCTGTGGATGTCGCGTCACTACACGCACGTGCCGATCTTCGCGCTGACGCCGCGCGTCGGCAGCGAGCGCACGATGGCGCTGTACCGCAACGTGACGCCGCTGCACGTCGACTTCAACAGCGACCGCGACTCGGCGCTGCAGGCGGCGCTCGAGATCGTCGTCAAGCAGGGCTACGTGCAGCACGGCGACATGGTCGTGCTGACCGTCGGCGAGCCGATGGGGCAGGCGGGCGGCACCAACACGCTGAAGATCGTGCGGGTCGGCGAGCATTATTGAGCTGAGCGTCCGAGTCGATCCGGCACCGTTTATTGACGAAGAGCCGCGTGGGGTCCGATACCCCGCGCGGCTTTTTTTCTGTTTTTTGCCCGCATTGTGCCGTGCGAAGGTAACAAATTGCGAGCAGGCGCCACCGGGCGGTCGGAATCGGAGGCGCTTCGCGATAAAATGCCGCTATTCGACGCTCAGCCGCGCCGTGCCCCCCGTTCGAACGGGAGCGAGCGCCGCGCCGGCGTCAGGGCGCACCGGTTTTCATTCCAAGGAGTTCCACAATGCCTCTCGTATCAATGCGTCAATTGCTGGACCACGCGGCAGAGCACGGTTACGGCCTGCCGGCCTTCAACGTGAACAACCTGGAGCAGGTCCAGGCGATCATGGCGGCGGCGGATCAGGTCGGCGCGCCCGTGATCATGCAGGCATCGGCCGGCGCGCGTAAGTACGCGGGCGAGCCGTTCCTGCGCCACCTGATCGAAGCGGCGGTCGAGTCGTATCCGCACATCCCGGTCGTGATGCACCAGGACCACGGCCAGTCGCCGGCAGTGTGCATGGGCGCGATCCGCAGCGGCTTCACCAGCGTGATGATGGACGGTTCGCTCGAAGCCGACGGCAAGACGGTCGCCTCGTACGAGTACAACGTCGACGTGTCGCGCAAGGTCGTCGAGATGGCGCACTCGATCGGCGTGACGGTCGAAGCCGAACTCGGCGTGCTCGGCTCGCTCGAGACGATGAAGGGCGACAAGGAAGACGGCCACGGCGCGGAAGGCACGATGACCCGCGAGCAGCTGCTGACCGATCCGGAGCAGGCGGCCGACTTCGTGAAGCTCACGCAGTGCGACGCGCTCGCGATCGCGATCGGCACGTCGCACGGCGCGTACAAGTTCTCGAAGAAGCCGACGGGCGACATCCTGTCGATCCAGCGCATCAAGGAAATCCACGCACGCATCCCGAACACGCATCTGGTGATGCACGGTTCGTCGTCGGTGCCGCAGGAACTGCTGGAAGAAATCCGCCAGTTCGGCGGCGACATGAAGGAAACCTACGGCGTGCCGGTCGAGGAAATCCAGGAAGGCATCAAGCACGGCGTGCGCAAGATCAACATCGACACCGACCTGCGTCTCGCGATCACCGGCGCGATCCGCCGCTACCTGTTTGAGAACCCGGGCAAGTTCGATCCGCGCGACTACCTGAAGCCCGCGCGTGAAGCGGCGAAGAAGGTGTGCGTCGACCGCTACCTCGCGTTCGGCTGTGAAGGCCAGGCCGCGAAGATCAAGCCGGTGTCGCTCGACAAGATCGCCGAACAGTACAAGTCCGGCGCGCTCGCGCAGGTCGTGCGCTGAGACTGTAGTACGATTGCCTCGCCGAAAGGCCGGGGCCGGCTGCCCGATGCCGGAGTGATCCGGCCCCGGCAGCCGTTCCGTCCGGCCGAACGAGGGCCGGCCGGCAACTGGCGGGCACGATCGCCCGCCGGTTCGCCGACGCATTGCAAGACCGCCGTTCCCGCCTGCCGCGGGGAACGGCGTTTCCCTTTTTGTTTGGCTCCTTATCTGCGAAAAGACGATGTCTACCCTTTACGAATCCACGCTCCGCTCGCTGCCGCTCCTCGGTCGCGGCAAGGTCCGCGACAACTACGCGGTCGGCAACGACAAGCTCCTGATCGTCACGACCGATCGCCTGTCGGCATTCGACGTGATCATGGGCGAGCCGATTCCGAACAAGGGCCGCGTGCTGAACCAGATGGCGAACTTCTGGTTCGACAAGCTCGCGCACATCGTGCCGAACCACCTGACGGGCGACGCGCCGGAAGCGGTCGTCGCGGCCGACGAGGTCGAGCAGGTCAAGGGCCGCGGCGTGGTCGTCAAGCGCCTCGAGCCGATCATGATCGAAGCGGTCGTGCGCGGCTACCTGGCCGGCAGCGGCTGGAAGGAATACCAGGCGTCGGGCGCCGTGTGCGGCGTGCAGTTGCCGGAAGGCCTGCAGAACGCGCAGAAGCTGCCCGAGCCGATCTTCACGCCGGCCGCGAAGGCCGAACTCGGCGAGCACGACGAGAACATCACGTTCGAGGAAACCGAGCGCCGCATCGGCACCGAGCTGGCCGCGACGATTCGCGACATCTCGATCCGCCTGTACAAGGAAGCGGCCGACTACGCGGCGACGCGCGGCATCATCATCGCCGACACGAAGTTCGAATTCGGCCTCGACAATCACGGCAAGCTGTACCTGATGGACGAAGTGCTGACGGCCGATTCGTCGCGCTTCTGGCCGGCCGACCAGTACCAGGTCGGCACCAACCCGCCGTCGTTCGACAAGCAGTTCGTGCGCGACTGGCTCGAGGCGCAGCCGTGGGGCAAGACCGCGCCGGCGCCGGCGCTGCCGGCCGACGTCGTCGAGAAGACGGCCGCGAAGTACCAGGAAGCGCTCGAGCGCATCACCGGCCAGCCGCTCGCCTGAGCAAGGACAGACGAAAATGAGTGAAGTCCAGACCGCCCACACGCACAGCGCACCGCTCGTCGGCGTACTGATGGGTTCGAGTTCCGACTGGGACGTGATGAAGAACGCGGTCGCGATCCTGCAGGAATTCGGCGTGCCATACGAAGCGAAGGTCGTGTCCGCGCACCGGATGCCCGACGAGATGTTCGATTATGCGGAGAAGGCGCGCGAGCGCGGGCTGCGCGCGATCATCGCGGGCGCCGGCGGCGCCGCGCACCTGCCCGGCATGCTCGCCGCGAAAACCACGGTGCCGGTGCTCGGCGTGCCGGTCGCGAGCAAGTACCTGAAGGGCGTCGATTCGCTGCACTCGATCGTGCAGATGCCGAAGGGCGTGCCGGTCGCGACGTTCGCGATCGGCGAGGCCGGCGCCGCGAACGCTGCGCTGTTCGCGGTGTCGATCCTGTCCGGCACGTCGGTCGACTACGCGAACCGGCTCGCCGCGTTCCGCGTGCGCCAGAACGAAGCCGCGCACGCCATGGTGCTGCCGCCGCTGGCGTGACGGCGCACCGGCGGCCGCACTGTCATTCCGGCGGCCGCCTGACTTTCCTCACTGCGGCGGGCAGCGCCCGTCGCGACCGACCACTGACATGACCGCAACTCCTGATTCCGTTTCCCCGATCCTGCCCGGCGCGTGGCTGGGCATGGTCGGCGGTGGCCAGCTCGGCCGCATGTTCTGCTTTGCCGCCCAGTCGATGGGCTATCGCGTCGCCGTGCTCGATCCCGATCCGGCGAGCCCTGCGGGCGCGGTCGCCGACCGCCACCTGCGCGCGGCCTACGACGACGAAGCCGCGCTCGCCGAGCTGGCCGGGCTCTGCGAGGCCGTGTCGACGGAATTCGAGAACGTGCCGGCCGCGAGCCTCGACTTCCTCGCGCGCACGACGTTCGTCGCGCCGGCCGGCCGCTGCGTCGCGGTCGCGCAGGACCGGATCGCGGAGAAGCGTTTCATCGAGGCCTCCGGCGTGCCGGTCGCGCCGCACGTCGTGATCGAATCGGCGGCGGCACTGGCCGCGCTCGACGATGCCGCGCTCGATGCGGTGCTGCCGGGCATCCTTAAGACGGCGCGCCTCGGCTACGACGGCAAGGGCCAGGTGCGCGTGAGCACCGCGCGGGAAGCGCGCGATGCGCATGCGGCGCTCGGCGGCGTGCCGTGCGTGCTCGAAAAGCGGCTGCCGCTGAAGTACGAAGTGTCCGCGCTGATCGCGCGCGGCGCGGACGGCCGCTCGGCCGCCTTTCCGCTCGCGCAGAACGTGCATCACAACGGCATCCTCGCGCTGACCATCGTGCCGGCGCCGGCCGCCGACGCCGCGCGTGTCGAAGAGGCGCAGCAGGCGGCCGTCCGGATCGCCGATACGCTCGGCTACGTCGGCGTGCTGTGCGTCGAATTCTTCGTGCTGGAAGACGGCTCGTTCGTCGCGAACGAAATGGCGCCGCGCCCGCACAACTCCGGCCACTACACGGTCGATGCGTGCGCAACGAGCCAGTTCGAGCAGCAGGTGCGCGCGATGACGCGCATGCCGCTCGGCAACCCGCGCCAGCATTCGCCGGCCGCGATGCTGAACATCCTCGGCGACGTGTGGTTCCCCAATGGTGCGGCGGCCGGGGCCGTCACGCCGCCGTGGGACACGGTCGCCGCGATGCCGGCCGCGCACCTGCACCTGTACGGCAAGGAAGAAGCGCGCGTCGGCCGCAAGATGGGCCACGTGAACTTCACGGCCGAGACGCGCGACGCCGCCGTCGCCGCCGCCACCGCGTGTGCGCAGTTGCTGCGCGTGCCGCTCGACTGAGGCGCCAGCCGATGTCCATCGATCTCCCGAACTCCGTGACGCGCGCGCAGATCGACGCGGCCGCCGCGCTGCTCGACGCGGGGCAGCTCGTCGCGTTCCCGACCGAAACCGTGTACGGGCTCGGCGGCGACGCGGCGAACCCCGAAGCCGTCGCGCGCATCTACGCGGCGAAAGGGCGCCCGGCGAACCATCCGGTGATCGTGCATCTGCCGCCCGGCGGCGATCCGGGCTACTGGGCCGACGACCTGCCGGCCGATGCACAGGCGCTGATCGATGCATTCTGGCCGGGCCCGCTGACGCTGATCCTGAAGCGCCATGCGCGCATTCCGGACGCCGTGAGCGGTGGGCAGGATTCGGTCGGCCTGCGCTGTCCGTCGCATCCGGTCGCGCAGGCGCTGCTGGCCGCGTTCAGCGCGCGGCGAGGCGGCCACGGCGGCGTCGCCGCACCGTCCGCGAACCGCTTCGGCCATGTGAGCCCGACTACCGCCCAGCACGTGCGCGACGAATTCGGCGACACGGTCCACGTGCTCGATGGCGGCGCGTCCGAAGTCGGCATCGAATCGACGATCCTCGACCTGTCGCGCGGCTTCCCGGCGCTGCTGCGCCCGGGCCACGTGACGCCGCGGCAGATCGCCGACGTGCTTGGCCGCGCGCCGCGCCTGCCCGACGGTGGCGACGCGACCGCGCCGCGCGCGTCCGGCACGCTGAAGGCGCATTACGCGCCGCGCACGCCGCTCTCGCTGCTGCCGTTCGATGCGCTCGAGCCGCTGCTCGCGGCCGCGCAGACCGACGGCGAACGCGTCGCGCTCGTCGCACGCGCGTCGCGCGCGGGACGCTGGGCGCAGGCCGACGGCGTGCATTTCGTCGCGGCGCCGGAAGATCCGCAGGCGTATGCGCGCGACCTGTACGGGATGCTGCGCGCGCTCGACCGCGCGCAGGTCGCACGCATCCTCGTCGAGAAGCTGCCCGAGACCGTCGAGTGGATCGCGGTCAACGATCGTCTCGGTCGCGCGGCCGCGGCATTCGAAGCGCGCGACTGACGCGGCGTCGCGCATCCGATCCGGAATAAAAAACGCCCGACCGGCGAAAAACCGGTCGGGCGTTTGCGTTTCAGCGCGTGGCGGGCGGCTTACTTGCCGACGCCCGATGCCGCGATCTGCTTCTCGACGAATTGCGAGAACAGCAGGTGCAGGCGCGTCGTCGGGTGGACCAGGTCGGCGAACATGTAGGTCTGGTCCGCGTTCGCGACCGTGTAGGTCTGCGGCGAGCAGAACAGCGACGAGCCGAATGCGGTCGCGTTCGCGACGCCGTACTGGGTCGCCGCTGCGACCATCGCCTTCAGGTTGCACCCGGTGTCGGTGTTCGACACCGCGAAGCCGTTCGCCTGGTAGTTGGCCGCGACGCCGTCCTGCCACGTGAACGTGTCGAGCAGCGCGTACTTGGTCTTGTCGACCTTCAGCGCGGCCAGCGTGCCGGCGAGCGTCTGGTTGAACAGCCCCGACAGTTGCGTGAACACGGCCTGCGTGCCGCCTTGCAGCGCGAGCGGCGTGCCGCCGATGTCCGGCACGTTCGACACGAATACGTGCGTCGCGCCTGCCGCGACGATCTGCTGGACGATGCCGCCGAGCTGCTGCGCGGCCAGGCCGATCGCCTGCGCCGCCGCAAGCTGGGCGGCCGGCGTGTTGCCTTGCGCCTGCGCGACCTGCGCCTGGTAGAAGATGTCGTTCGCGCCGCCGTTGACCAGCACGATCTGCCCTGAGTTGAAGCTGCCGTGCTGCGTCAGATACTGCTTGACCTGATCGGCGATCGGCGTCGTCGTTGCCTGCGCGTAGTCGGCGTTCGGCACGCTGGCGTCCGCATGGCCGATGCCCGGCTGCAGGGTCACGCGCGAGCCGCCCTGTGCATAGCCGAGGCCGCCGGTGGCCTGCAGCGGGATGCCGAAGCCGCCCTGGTTCGCGGGCTGCAGCGTGTCGCCGTAGTACTGCGCGACGTTCTGCGTCCACACCTGGCCGGGATTGGTCGTGAAGCGGCCGCCGCCGAAGCCGAGCTTGATCTGCGAGTAGGTACCGGCGTCCGACAGGCTGTCGCCGAACGACACGATCTGCATTTTCACGCCGGACGGCGGCGTGTTCGACGCGCTGTTGTTGTTGTCGTCACCGCCGCCGCACGCGGCGAGCAGCGCGAGCGCGGCGCCCGCGATCGCGACCTGCGCGGTGCGCAGCAGGCGTTGACGGTGGCGCGAAGGTGCGTGTTGTCGTGATTGCATCGTTCTATCTCCTCGTAGATATGGCCTGATGTGTTTCTCATCTGCCGCGTGCCTGCCCGACTCCGGGCTGCGCGGCGGCCGTTGGCTGAAACGGTTTATTGGTCACGCGCAGCCGCAAGCGGCACGGCGCGCGGATCCTGGTTCGCGGCCTCTGCAATCTGCGCATGATAAGCGCTCGCCCATTCGGGCGGGCCGAAAATCGCGCGCAGCTTGTTGCGCCAGCCGCCGATGCGCAACGCGTCGGCCGCCATCGACACCCCCTCGTGGAACGTCGCGACGAGCGGGTTGTTCGAGCCGAGCGGCTCGACGATTCCATAGCGCGGCGGATCGTCGGGCGACTCCTCGACGTAGCTGCCGAACAGGCGATCCCAGATCACGAGCACACCTGCGTAATTGCGGTCGATGTAGCGCGGGTTGCGGGCATGGTGCGCGCGATGGATCGACGGCGTGTTGAACACGTATTCGAGCCAGCCGAGCTTGCCGATCGCCTGCGTGTGCACGAAGAACTGGAACGCGAGGTTGATCAGCACGACGCCGACGATCTGCTGCGGCGGAAAGCCGACGAACGCGAGCGGCAGCCAGAACACCCACATGCCCGCGACGGGATACATCAGGCTCTGCCGGAACGCGGTCGAGAAATTCATCCGCTCGGACGAGTGGTGCACGACGTGCGCGGCCCACAGCCAGCGCACGCGATGGCTCGCGCGATGGAACACGTAGTAGAGGAAGTCCTGGCCGATGAACAACACGGCGAACGACAGCCAGCCGTCGTGCCACGTGAACAGCCGGAAATGTGCGTAGCAGTACGCATAAACGGGGATCACGAACAGCCACGCGAGCTTGTCGGCGCCCTGGTGCATCAGCGCGAGCACCGCGTTGCACAGCGTGTCGCGCCACGCATAGACATGCTCGTGCGCACGCGTGCGGGCGAGGTGCGAGGCCTCCCACGCGATGCAGAGCAGGAAGACGGGCGCCAGCGCGAGCAGAAGCAATTCGACGTCGAATCGCATGGACGTGTCTCCTCCTTTCCCCTGCAAGCCGTGAGGCCGGGCCCATGGCCCGTTGTAGATATCGGTCAGGCCAACAGCCTACGCAATCGCCACGCGCTAGGCGAGGGGGCAGCGTAGAGGGTTCCCTCTGAGGACAGGGTTTCTACGGAAAACCATGTGCAACGGGGCCGCGCGGTGCGGCCCCGTTTTGTGGCGCGGTGCGCCGGCGGTGCGCGGGTGCGCCGCGTCGCGGCGCGCGCCGTCCCGTCAGTGCGCGCCCGCGTAGATCCACTCGAGCAGCGTGTCGTGCGCGGCGCGCGCGGCTTCCGCGTGATCGTCGTTGATGAAACTGACGACGACGTAGCTCTGGCCGTCCGCGCCCGCGACGTAGCCCGCGATCGCGCGCACGTCGCGCAGCGTGCCCGTCTTGATGTGCGCGTTGCCGAGCACGCCGGCGTTGGTCAGGCGGTTCTTCATCGTGCCGTCGATGCCGGCGACCGGCAGCGAATCGACGAACGCCTGCGCGATCGGGCTCGCGTTCGCGGCCTGCAGCAGCGCGGCGAGCGACAGCGCGCTCACGTGCTCGTCGCGCGACAGGCCCGAGCCGTTCTCGAGCGCGAGGTCGGGCATCGCGATCCCGTTCTTGCGCAGGAATGCCTGAATCGCGCGGCTCGACTGCTCGGGTGTCGCGGGCGGCTTGCCGGCGACCGCGCCGATCGTCAGGAACAGGTTGCGCGCCATCACGTTGTTGCTGAACTTGTTGATGTCGTAGACGATGCTGCCGAGCACCGGGCTGTGATGGACGGCGAGCGGGCGCGCGGTGGTCGGCACCTTGCCTTCGCTGACCGGCCCCGCGATCGTGCCGCCGTCCTGCTGCCACAGCGCGAGGAAGCCGCGCGCGAAGAACGTCGTGTGATCGAGGATCGCGAGATTGGTCGTGCGCGCGCCGCAGCGCAGCGGATAGTCGCCGGCGAACGACGCGGTCATGATCCCGCTGCCGGCCGTCAGCGTCGGACGCGCGGCCGCGGCTGCCGCGCCGCACGATCCGCTGCCTTCGTACAGCTGGTTGTCGATCGACAGGTTCGCGAGCGGCGGCAGCACATCGACGGCGATCTTGCCGTCGTCGCCCGGCGTCACCGTAAACGACACGGCCTTGAATGCGTACAGCAGCGGGTCGGGGCCGACGTTGTACGGTGCGCTCACGTCGTCGTCGAACGACGGCAGGTCGCGCGTCGACGCGGCGAAATAGCTCTTGTCGAGCACGAGGCCGCCGGCCACGCGCTTGACGCCCGCCTTGCGAAGCTTGTCGACGAGGTCGATCAACTCCTCGGGCACGAGCTTCGGATCGCCGGTGCCCTTGATGTACAGGTTGCCTTGCAGCGTGCCGTCCGGATCGACCGGGCCGTCCGCATACGCGGTGGTGCGCCAGCGGAAGTCGGGGCCGAGGATCGACAGGCCCGAGAAGGTCGTGACGAGCTTCATCGTCGACGCCGGCAGCATCGGCCGGTTCGCGTTCCATTCGATCAGCGGCTCCGGATCGCCGACGCGCTCGACGACGACGCTCATCGCCGATGCCGGTACCTTCGCGCGCTGCAGCGCGACGAGCACGGACGCCGGCAGGCCGGCCGCGCGCGCGGCGGGCGACACGACGGCGGTCTTGCGCGCTTCCTTGTGAAGCTTCTTGCGGGCCTGCGCGGGAGGTGCGAATGCAAGGGCCGTGCAGGTGGCGACGACGGCGGCCGCACGCAGGCAGACGCGGGCGCAGACGCGGGCGCGGGGTGCGAACCGGGCGGAGAGATCGGAAATCGGCATGGGCGAATACGGGAAATGCAGGGGTTCGGGCAGGGCGCGCGGCGCGCCGGAGCGCACATTGTAGAGACAAGTGCGCACACGCTCCTTGCAATCCGCCTTTCTGTTGCATTGCAGGCGGCGCACGCGATTCGCGGCGCTACAATGGTCGCCATGTTGACTCGCCCCATGGGTTCCGGTTCCGATGCGGATTCTCCTCGTTGAAGACGATCGAATGATTGCCGAAGGCGTACGCAAGGCATTGCGCGCCGACGGCTTCGCGGTCGACTGGGTGCAGGACGGCGACGCCGCGCTCACGGCGCTCGGCGGCGAGGCGTACGACCTGCTGCTGCTCGATCTCGGCCTGCCGAAGCGCGACGGCATCGACGTGCTGCGCACGCTGCGCGCGCGCGGGCAGTCGCTGCCGGTGCTGATCGTCACCGCGCGCGATGCGGTCGCCGATCGCGTGAAGGGGCTCGACGCGGGCGCCGACGACTACCTCGTCAAGCCGTTCGACCTCGACGAACTGGGCGCGCGGATGCGCGCGCTGATCCGCCGCCAGGCCGGGCGCAGCGAATCGCTGATCCGCCACGGCGCGCTGACGCTCGATCCCGCGTCGCATCAGGTGACGCTCGACGGCGCGCCCGTCGCGCTGTCCGCGCGCGAGTTCGCGCTGCTCCAGGCGCTGCTGGCGCGGCCCGGCGCGGTGCTGTCGAAGAGCCAGCTCGAGGAGAAGATGTACGGCTGGGGCGAGGAGATCGGCAGCAACACGGTCGAGGTCTACATCCACGCGCTGCGCAAGAAGCTCGGTTCGGACCTGATCCGCAACGTGCGCGGGCTCGGCTACATGGTCGTCAAGGAAAGCTGACGCGTGAGGTCGATTCGTCATCAATTGCTGATCTGGCTGCTCGCGATCGTCGTCGCGGGCGTGGGCCTCGCGGGCTGGCTGATCTACCGGCAGGCGCTCGCCGAAGCGAACGAGCTGTTCGACTACCAGCTGCAGGAAATCGCCGCGGCGCTGCCGTCGGAGCCGTTCTCGCAGGTGTTCGGCTCGCGCACCAACGGCGACGAAGGCATCGTGATCCAGATCTGGAACCGCAACGGCGTGCTGATGTACTTCTCGCATCCGCGCGCGCCGATCGCGCCGCGTGCGGAGCTCGGCTTCTCGACCGAGCGCACCGATCGCGGCGAATGGCGCGTGTACGGCGCGATCGTCGGCGACAACGTCGTGCAGCTCGCGCAGCCGCTGTCGGTGCGCAACCGGCTCGCGGCGAACGTCGCGCTGCGCACGCTGTGGCCGCTGATCGTGCTGCTGCCGTTCCTCGGCGCGGCGGTCTGGATGATCGTCGGGCGCGGGCTCGCGCCGCTCGCCCGCGTGACGCGCGCGGTCGAGGCACGCCGGCCCGAAGCGCTCGATCCCTTGCACGATGCGGGCCTGCCGCTCGAGGTGCAGCCGCTCGTGCGCGCGCTGAACGGGCTGCTCGCGCGGCTGTCGGCGGCGCTCGACACGCAGAAGGCCTTCGTCGCCGATGCCGCGCACGAACTGCGCACGCCGCTCGCGGCCGTGCAGATCCAGGCGCAGCTCGTCGCCCGCGCGAAGGACGATACGTCGCGTCGCGAGGCGATTGCGGATCTCCAGGACGGCGTGTCGCGCGCGACGCGTCTCACCGAGCAACTGCTCGCGCTCGCGCGCGCCGAACCGGACGGCGCGACGATGCGCGAGCCGGTCGATCTGCAGGCGCTGCTCGTTGAATGCGTGGCCGCGCATGCGCCGCTCGCGCAGCGGCATCACATCGATCTCGGCTTCGAGGAGAGCTCCGCGGCGACCGTCGTCGCCGACGTCGGCGCGCTGCGCGTGATGTTCGGCAACCTGCTCGACAACGCGGTGAAGTACACGCCCGACGGCGGCCGTATCGACGTGTCGCTGACGCGCGACGCGGCCGGCCGCGCGTGCGTGCAGATCGGCGACAGCGGGCCCGGTATCCCGGCCGACGAGCGCGAGCGCGTGTTCGACCGCTTCTACCGCGACAGCTCCGCGCGGGCGCGCGCCGACGTGTCGGGCAGCGGGCTCGGGCTCGCGATCGTCAAGCGCGTGGCGGCGCAGCAGGGCGCGACGGTGTCGCTCGGCGACGCAGCCGCGGGCGGCCTGCTCGTGAGCGTCGTGTTCGGCGACGCCGAGATGCCGGCACAGGCTTCCGAATCCGCATGATGCAAGGCGCCCCGCGGGCGCCGGCGGTGGGCGGCGCCGGCCCGTGATCGGTGTAAACCGGGTCTATGCCTCGCTCGAGGTCGATTAAGCCTCCTTTAAGTCAGGGTCGTTACGCTGCGTCCTAACAAAGAGGAGGTCCTACGATGAACACTCGATTCCTTGCGCGCGGCGCCGTCGCGGTCGCCGTGGCGGCCGCCCTGTCCGCCGGCTATGTCGCGGGCACCCGCCACGCCGATCCGCAGATCATCACGCCTGCGCAGGCCGCTGCGCTGATGCCGGCCGAGGCCGCGGCGAAGACGGGCATTCCCGATTTCTCCGGGCTCGTCGAAACCTACGGCCCGGCGGTCGTGAACATCAGCGCGAAGCACGTCGTGAAGCAGGTGTCGCGACGCGTGCAGCAGCCGCAACTGCCGATGGATCCGAGCGATCCGTTCTACCAGTTCTTCAAGCACTTCTACGGCCAGGTGCCGGGCATGGGCGGCGACGCGCAGCCGGACGACCAGCCGAGCGCGAGCCTCGGTTCGGGCTTCATCGTCAGCGCCGACGGGTACATCCTCACGAACGCGCACGTGATCGACGGCGCGAACGTCGTCACGGTCAAGCTGACCGACAAGCGCGAGTACAAGGCGAAGGTCGTCGGCTCCGACAAGCAGTCCGATGTCGCCGTGCTGAAGATCGACGCGAGCGGCCTGCCGACCGTGAAGATCGGCGACCCGGGCCAGAGCAAGGTCGGCCAGTGGGTCGTCGCGATCGGCTCGCCGTACGGTTTCGACAACACGGTCACGTCCGGCATCATCAGCGCGAAATCGCGCGCGCTGCCCGACGAGAACTACACGCCGTTCATCCAGACCGACGTGCCGGTGAACCCCGGCAACTCGGGCGGCCCGCTGTTCAACCTGCAGGGTGAGGTGATCGGCATCAACTCGATGATCTACTCGCAGACGGGCGGCTTCCAGGGCCTGTCGTTCGCGATCCCGATCAATGAGGCGATCAAGGTCAAGGACGAGCTCGTGAAGACGGGCCATGTGAGCCGCGGCCGCCTCGGCGTCGCGGTGCAGGGGCTGAACCAGACGCTCGCGAGCTCGTTCGGACTGCAGAAGCCGGACGGCGCGCTCGTCAGCTCGGTCGACCCGAACGGCCCGGCCGCGAAGGCCGGCCTGCAGCCGGGCGACGTGATCCTGGGGGTGAACGGCTCGCCGGTGGCCGACTCCACGTCGCTGCCCGCGCAGATCGCGAACCTGAAGCCGGGCTCGAAGGCCGATCTGCAGGTGTGGCGCGACAAGTCGAAGAAGACGATCAGCGTGACGCTCGGCGCGATGACCGACGCGAAGCTGGCTTCGAACGACGGCGGCCCGGTCGAGCAAGGGCGCCTCGGCGTCGCGGTGCGGCCGCTCACGCCGCAGGAGCGCAGCGCCACCAACCTGTCGCACGGGCTGATCGTGCAGCAGGCCGGCGGCCCGGCCGCGACCGCGGGCATCCAGCCCGGCGACGTGATCCTCGCGGTCAACGGCCGCCCGGTCACGAACGCCGAGCAATTGCGCGACGCGGTCAAGGGAGCGGGCAACAGTCTTGCTCTCCTGATTCAGCGCGATAATGCACAGATCTTCGTGCCGGTCGACCTGAGCTGACCGGCGGCCGTTGTGGGCCGGCCTCGCCGGCCCGCGCGGACGCTGCCGGCGTTCGGCCCCGTGGTGCTGTGTTCCGACCCGAAAGGAGAGAGCCATGCAATATCTACGCAACGTGTCCCGAATTGCCGCCGCCGCGGCACTGGCCGCCGGCCTTGTTGGCGCCGCGCCCGGCGCCTACGCGCAATCGGAGGGCTCGGACGGCTTGCCCGCAGCGAGCCAGCAGGGCGATGTCAGCTACGTGTCCGGCGGCATCGGCAAGGATCAATCGACAGCATTCGAGCATAGCGAAGCGGCGTGGCCGCTGGCGCTGCGCTTCACTGGCCAGGGCGGCGAATTCCTGGCCGACGTCCATGTGCGGATCGTCGATGCCAAGGGCACCGAAGTGCTGAAGACGGACGCACGCGGGCCGTACATGCTCGTGAAAGTGCCGCCGGGGCGCTACACCGTTCACGCGTCGTACCAAGGCAGCGACGAATCGCGCGCGGTCACGGTCGGGGCGAAGGGCGGCGCGAAGGCCGCGTTCCGGTGGAATACGCAATAGCGGATTGCGCGGGCCCGGTCCGGTCGCGCAATCGGGTGCAGTTTCGCCCATAATGAGAGCCACGGCCCCTGTGCCGTGGCTTTTTCGTTTCCTGCACCCGGCTTGCCCGCCGGGGCCGCCGCCCGGAGAAGAAACGATGTCCGATGCCGCCGACCCTCGCCTAGAAATCGTGCCGAACCGCCATCGCGTGCGCGTGATCCATCGCGGGATCACGTACGCCGACTCGCAGGGCGCACTGACCGTGCGCGAGACGGGCCTGCCGGACACCCATTACCTGCCGCGCGGCGACGTCAACATGCACCGGCTCGTGAAGTCGAGCGTCACGACGGCGTGTCCGCTGCGTGGCCAGGCCGTGTATTTCCACCTGCAGACCGAAGACGGCGTGATCGAGAACGCCGCGTGGAGTTACGAGGAACCGGGGGAGGCTGCGTCCGCGCTCGCGCACTACGTCGCCTTCGATGTCGCACGGGTCGACAATCTCATCGAGACGTCCTGAGACGGCGTGGGTTCATCGGGGGAGGCATCATGGAACTGACCGACACGTTACGCGTACCGCTCGCGCCGGCTGTCGTGCGGGAGGCACTCGAGGATCTCGCGTTGCTGCGGGCGAGCTTCGACCATTGCGAATCGTTCGTGAAGCTCGCGCACGGCGAGTTCGCGCTGACGATCACGGTCCCGCTCGGCCCGCTGCGTGCGCGCTACGACGTGCGTGCGCATTCGGCGAGCGAACAGGGCGACGCGGAAGGGCAGCCGCGCCGCGTGCTCAACTTCAAGGCGCGGGCCGACGGCCTCGGCGCGCTGCGCGGGCAGGTCGAGCTCGTGCTGCTGCCGGACGACGACGAGGCCGCGACGCGCATCGAATACGTGGTGTGGGCGACGGCGAGCGGGCCGCTCGCCGAGCTGCCGGCGCGGCAGATCGAGAATGCGCTGCACGAGTGGACCGACGATTTCTTCCGCGAATTCTGCGCGGTCGTGCAGGCGAAGCACGGACTCGTGCCGAACCGCGCGCGCTCGAGCCCGGTGCGTCGCCAGCATGTGTTCCTGCGGCCTGCGTCGCTGATGGCCGCGGCGAAGCGTCCGCTGCCGTCGCACCTCGGCGGTGCGCTGAGCGGCCGCGCGGCGAGCGCCGTTCATCATCGCGAATCCGGCCCGCTGCCTGTCTGGGCGTGGGCGGCGATCATCGTGTTCGTCGCGTTGCTGCTGTATGCGGCGCGCTGGATCAACGGCGCGTGAGCGGCCGCGCACGCTAGCGAGTTGCCCGGCCGAGCGCCGGCGGCACGGCGCGCACGCTAGCGCCGCGCGTCGGGCCCGGCGCCGCGAAATTCCCTCCGATAGGCCGACGGCGACGTGCCGAGCGCGCCCGCGAAATGCTGGCGCAGCGACACGCTCGACCCATAGCCGGCCGCCTGCGCGATCGCGTCGATCGACTGTCCGGTGGTTTCCAGCAGATGCTGCGCACGCGTGAGCCGCTCGGCTTGCAGCCACGCGGTGACGGTCATGCCCGTCGCCTGGCGGAAGTGGCGCGTGAACGTGCGCCGGCTCATCAGCACGCGTTCGGCGAGCGAATCCACACTGTGCGCGACGTCTAGATGCGCGCGCACCCAGTCGAGCAGGCCGGCGAGCCGCGCGTCGCGCGGATGCGCGGCGACGGGCTGCGGCACGTACTGCGCCTGCCCGCCCTGGCGGTGCGGCGGGATCACGAGACGGCGCGCGATCTGGTTCGCGGCGTCCGAGCCGAAGCGCCGCCGCACCACGTGCAGGCAGCAGTCGAGCCCCGCGGCGGTGCCGGCCGACGTCATCAGGTTGCCGTCGTCGACGTACAGCACGTCGGGGTCGAGCTTCACGCGCGGAAAGCGCTGCGCGAAGTCGTCGGCCCACGCCCAGTGCGTCGTGGCCGGGCGTCCGTCTAGCAGCCCGGCCGCGGCGAGCACGTACGCGCCGAGGCACAGGCCGACGACCTGCGCGCCGCGCGCGGCCGCCGCGCGTACCGCGTCGACCAGCACGTCCGGCGGCGCTTCGGCCGGATCGCGCCATGCGGGCACGATGACGATGTCCGCGTCGCCGAGTGCGTCGAGCCCGTGCGGCGCGGTGATCGTGAAGCCGCCCGTCGTCGCCAGCGGGCCGCGCTCGGCCGAGCACACGCGGAACTCGAACGCGGGCGCCGCGGCCGCATCGCGCTCCTTGCCGAACACGACGGACGGCACCGACAGGTGGAACGGGCTGATGCCGTCGTACGCGATCACGGCGACGACGGTCGGGGCTGGGGCAACGGACGACGCAGCGGCGCGCATGACGGGCTCCGGAATGGCGATGGCCCGATTCTATCGAAGAATGGCTATCGGGCCACTGTCGGCAAGCGCGATGCGATCCGACAATGCATCGCATCGCGCTGCTGTCCGCCCCGTTCCGGAGCGGGGCGGCGCGGCCAAACCCGGAGCCTGCCATGTCGAACGCCGTATCGTCTTCCGCTTCCCGCCGTGCCTTGATCGTGATCGATGTCCAGAACGAATACGTGACGGGCAACCTGCCGATCGAGTATCCGCCCATCGACACATCGCTCGCGAACATCGGCCGCGCGATCGACGCCGCGCATGCGGCCGGCGTGCCCGTGATCGTGGTCCAGCACGTTGCGCCGGCGGGGGCGCCGATCTTCGCGCCCGGCACGGACGGCGTCGCGCTGCATCCCGTCGTCGCCGACCGGCCGCACGCGCACCTGATCGTGAAGGCGCAGGCCAGCGCGTTCGCCGGCACCGATCTCGCCGCGTGGCTCGACGCGCACGGCATCGACACGCTGTCGGTCGCCGGCTACATGACGCACAACTGCAATGCGGCGACGGTCTATCACGCGGCGCATGCGGGGCTCGCCGTCGAGTACCTGACGGACGCGACCGGCGCGTTGCCGTACGAGAACGAAGCGGGCGCGGCGAGCGCCGAGGAGATTCACCGCGCGTACACGGTGGTGTTCCAGTCGAATTTCGCGGCCGTGATGTCGACCGACGCATGGATCGCGGGGCTCGGCGGCGCGGCGATGCCGACGCGCGATTCGGTGGCCGCGTCGAACCGGCGGGCCCGCGCGCAACGCGCGAAGGCGGCCTGAGCGAATCGGGGAAAGTATCGATCGCGCGGCGCGGCGCTGACTACCCCGCGCATGGCCGGATCGCCCGGCCGCTGACGATGAAACGGCGCACGTCGCGCCGTCGGCGGGACGCCCGTCAGTCGCCCGTCTTCAGCATCGCCGGGCTGTAGCGCAGCATGTCGAAGCAGCCGTCGACGAGTTTTTCCGCATGCTCCTCGGCGTCGATTTCGTCGGGCAGCATCAGCATGTCGCGCACGAAACCGCTGACGAGCGTGTGCAGCATCAGCGTCGCGCGCCACGTGTCGAGCCGCTCGGGCAGCAGCTTGAGCCGGACGGCGACCGCGAGATCGGCATCGATCGCGTGCAGCGCCTCGCTCATCCCCGCGCGGTTGCGCTGCAGCAGCGGCTCCATGTCCGCGACGTATTCGCACTTCATGAACAGGATGCTGAACACGCGTCGCAACTGCGAGTCGCGCTGCACGCCGAGCAGGCACCAGATCAGAATCTTGCGGATCGTGTCGAGCGGATTGCCGCCGGGCGCGTCGTGCGGCATTCGCTTGAGCTCGTCGATCGGCAGGAACACGCGGTCGAACATCGCATCGAACAGCTCGCTCTTGTTCGCGAAATGCCAATAGATCGCGCCGCGCGTCACGCCGGCGTGCTGGGCGATGTCCGCGAGCGACGTGTGCGACACGCCCTTCTCGAAGAACACGTGCTCGGCGGCATCGAGAATGCGGTTGCGCGTCTCGAGCGCCTCCTCCTTGGTACGTCTGACCATGTGCAGGCCTGAATGGAACGATCGTAGGTGAATATAGGGTCTGCAACCCTCGTCGCCGTCTCCGGCAGCCGCTATGCTCTCGATTGGAAATAATTCGTAAGATTAGGCGGGTCGCGACGGGCGATCGGGCTTTTTACATACATTCGTGAATGTATATACAATACCACCCTACGATCGAATGACCCAAGTGGCAATCAGTTAATATCCCACTCTGCTGATTCCCGCCAAGTACCATCCGCAGTTCGCGGCATCTCGTCGGCATGGAGGTCTCGTGCCGACTTGCTGTATCCAGCAGTCCCGTAATTCAGGTGTTCGATCTGCGCCGCGAGGCGCATCCGTGTTGCGCTCCCGCGGGGTGCTGCACTCATTCCATTGGTTACAAACAGAGGTCGCTCCATGCGCGTCGAACGGGTTCCATACCGCTTGATCACTGTCGCGGCAGCCGCGGTTTTCCTGGCTGCCTGCGGAAAAAAAGAATCGGCACCGCCGCCGCAAACGCCGGAAGTCGGTGTCGTCACCGTCCAGCCGCAAGCCGTCCCGGTCTTCACCGAACTGCCGGGCCGCACCAGCGCCTTCCTCGTCGCGCAAGTGCGTGCACGGGTCGACGGCATCGTGCTGCGCCGTGAATTCACCGAAGGCGGCGACGTCAAGGCCGGCCAGCGCCTCTACAAGATCGACCCGGCACCGTACATCGCTCAACTGAACAGCGCGAAGGCGACGCTCGCGAAGGCGCAGGCGAACCTTGTCACGCAGAACGCGCTCGTCGCGCGCTACAAGGTGCTGGTGGCCGCGAACGCGGTCAGCAAGCAGGAATACGACAACGCGGTGGCCACGCAAGGCCAGGCCGCGGCGGACGTCGCGGCCGGCAAGGCAGCGGTCGATACCGCGCAGATCAACCTCGGCTATACGGACGTCGTGTCGCCGATCAGCGGCCGCGTCGGCATTTCGCAGGTCACGCCGGGCGCCTACGTGCAGGCGAGCCAGGCGACGTTGATGTCGACGGTGCAGCAGCTCGATCCGGTCTATGTCGACCTGACGCAGTCGAGCCTCGACGGGCTGAAGCTGCGCCAGGACGTGCAGAGCGGCCGCCTGAAGACGAGCGGCCCGGGCGCGGCGAAGGTGTCGCTGATCCTCGAGGACGGCAAGACCTATTCCGACGCCGGCAAGCTGCAGTTCTCCGATGTCACGGTCGACCAGACGACGGGCTCGGTGACGATCCGCGCGGTGTTCCCGAACCCGGGCCGCGTGCTGCTGCCGGGGATGTTCGTGCGCGCACGGATCGAGGAAGGCGTGAACGAGAACGCGTTCCTGGTGCCGCAGATCGGCGTCACGCATGACGCGAAGGGCCAGCCGGTCGCGCTGGTCGTGAACGCGAGCAACAAGGTCGAGCCGCGTCCGCTGAAGACGACCGGCATGCAAGGTCAGAACTGGATCGTCGAAGGCGGCCTGCAAGCGGGCGACCGCGTGATCGTGCAGGGCGTCGAGAAGGTTCGTCCGGGCGCGACGGTGAAGTCGGTCGCCGCGCAGTTGCCGGCCGCCGACGCCGCATCGGGTGCAGCCGTATCCGCCGCGCCGGCCGCTGCCGCGTCGGGCGCCGCTGTGTCGGGCGCTGGTGCGTCGGGTGCTGCTGCTTCGGGTGCTGCCGCTTCGGGCGCAGCGCCGGCGAGCGCCGCCGCCGCTTCGAGCGCGAAATAACAGGGAGCCTGTTTCATGGCAAAGTTTTTTATCGATCGCCCGATCTTCGCGTGGGTGATCGCCATCATCCTGATGCTGGCCGGGGTCGCGGCGATCTTCACGCTGCCGATCTCGCAGTATCCGACGATCGCGCCGCCATCGATCCAGATCACCGCGAACTACCCGGGCGCTTCCGCGAAGACCGTGGAAGACACGGTGACGCAGGTGATCGAGCAGCAGATGAGCGGTCTCGACAACTTCCTGTACATGTCGTCGACGAGTGACGACTCGGGCAACGCGACGATCACGCTGACCTTCGCGCCGGGCACCAACGCCGACATCGCGCAGGTCCAGGTGCAGAACAAGCTGTCGCTCGCGACGCCGGTTCTGCCGCAGGTCGTGCAGCAGCTCGGTCTGTCGGTGACGAAGTCGAGCAGCAGCTTCCTGCTGGTGCTCGCCTTCAACTCCGAAGACGGCAGCATGAACAAGTACGACCTCGCGAACTTCGTGGCGTCGCACGTGAAGGATCCGATCAGCCGGTTGAACGGCGTCGGTACCGTCACGCTGTTCGGCTCGCAGTACGCGATGCGGATCTGGCTCGACCCGACCCGCCTGACGAACTACGGCCTCACGCCGGTCGACGTGTCGAGCGCGATCGCCGCGCAGAACGTGCAGATCGCGGGCGGCCAGATCGGCGGCACGCCGGCCAAGCCGGGCACCGTGCTGCAGGCGACGATCACCGAATCGACGCTGCTGCAGACGCCCGAGCAGTTCGGCAACATCCTGCTGAAGGTCAACCAGGACGGCTCGCAGGTTCGCCTGAAGGACGTCTCGAAGATCGAGCTCGGCGGCGAAAACTACAACTTCGACACGAAGTACAACGGTCAGCCGACCGCGGCACTCGGTATCCAGCTCGCGACCAACGCGAACGCGCTCGCGACCGCGAAGGCCGTGCGCGCGAAGATCGACGAGCTCGCACCGTTCTTCCCGCACGGCCTCGTCGTGAAGTATCCGTACGACACGACGCCGTTCGTGAAGCTGTCGATCGAGGAAGTGGTCAAGACGCTGCTCGAAGGCATCGTGCTCGTGTTCCTCGTGATGTATCTGTTCCTGCAGAACCTGCGGGCGACGATCATCCCGACGATCGCGGTGCCGGTGGTGCTGCTCGGCACGTTCGCGATCATGTCGATGGTGGGCTTCTCGATCAACACGCTGTCGATGTTCGGCCTCGTGCTCGCGATCGGCCTGCTGGTGGACGATGCGATCGTGGTGGTGGAGAACGTCGAGCGCGTGATGGCGGAAGAGGGGCTGTCACCGAAGGAGGCGACCCGCAAGGCGATGGGCCAGATCACCGGCGCACTCGTCGGCGTGGCGCTCGTGCTGTCCGCGGTGTTCGTGCCGGTCGCGTTCTCCGGCGGTTCGGTCGGCGCGATCTATCGTCAGTTCTCGCTGACGATCGTGTCGGCGATGGTGCTGTCGGTGCTGGTCGCGTTGATTCTGACGCCCGCCCTGTGCGCGACGATCCTCAAGCCGATCCCGCAGGGCCATCACGAAGAGAAGAAGGGCTTCTTCGGCTGGTTCAACCGCACGTTCAACAACAGCCGCGAGAAGTACCACGTCGGCGTGCACCACGTGATCAAGCGCTCGGGCCGCTGGCTCATCATCTATCTGGTCGTGATCGTCGCGGTCGGGCTGCTGTTCGTGCGCCTGCCGAAGTCGTTCCTGCCCGATGAAGACCAGGGCCTGATGTTCGTGATCGTGCAGACGCCGTCGGGTTCGACGCAGGAAACGACCGCGCGCACGCTCGCGAACATTTCCGACTACCTGCTGAAGGACGAGAAGGAAATCGTCGAATCGGCGTTCACGGTCAACGGCTTCAGCTTCGCCGGCCGCGGCCAGAACTCCGGTCTGGTGTTCGTGCGACTGAAGGACTACTCGCAGCGTCAGCACGCGAACCAGAAGGTCCAGGCGCTGATCGGCCGGATGTTCGGCCGCTACGCGGGCTACAAGGACGCGATGGTGATCCCGTTCAACCCGCCGTCGATTCCGGAACTCGGCACGGCCGCCGGCTTCGACTTCGAGCTGACGGACAACGCCGGTCTCGGCCACAACGCGCTGATGGCCGCGCGTAACCAGCTGCTCGGGATGGCCGCGAAGGACCCGACGCTGCAGGGCGTGCGTCCGAACGGGCTGAACGATACGCCGCAGTACAAGGTCGACATCGATCGCGAGAAGGCGAACGCGCTCGGCGTGACGGCGGAGGCGATCGACCAGACGTTCTCGATCGCGTGGGCGTCGAAGTACGTGAACAACTTCCTCGATACCGACGGCCGGATCAAGAAGGTGTACGTGCAGTCGGACGCGCCGTTCCGGATGACGCCGGAAGACCTGAACGTCTGGTACGTGCGCAACGGGTCGGGCGGGATGGTGCCGTTCGGCGCGTTCGCGACCGGTCACTGGACGTACGGTTCGCCGAAGCTCGAGCGCTACAACGGCGTGTCGGCGATGGAAATCCAGGGTCAGGCCGCACCGGGCAAGTCGACCGGTCAGGCGATGACCGCGATGGAAGGGCTCGCGAAGAAGCTGCCGGTCGGTATCGGCTATTCGTGGACCGGCCTGTCGTTCCAGGAAATCCAGTCCGGCTCGCAGGCGCCGATCCTGTATGCGATCTCGATCCTGGTCGTGTTCCTGTGTCTCGCGGCGCTGTATGAAAGCTGGTCGATTCCGTTCTCGGTGATCATGGTGGTGCCGCTCGGCGTCGTCGGCGCACTGCTCGCGGCGACGATGCGCGGCCTCGAGAACGACGTGTTCTTCCAGGTCGGCCTGTTGACCACGGTGGGCTTGTCCGCGAAGAACGCGATTCTGATCGTCGAGTTCGCGCGCGAACTGCAGATGACGGAGAAGATGGGGCCGATCGAGGCCGCGCTGGAAGCGGCGCGCCTGCGGCTGCGTCCGATCCTGATGACGTCGCTCGCGTTCATTCTCGGTGTGATGCCGCTCGCGATCAGTAACGGCGCGGGTTCGGCGAGCCAGCACGCGATCGGCACGGGCGTGATCGGCGGGATGATCACGGCGACGTTCCTCGCGATCTTCATGATCCCGATGTTCTTCGTGAAGATTCGCGCGATCTTCAGCGGCGAGAAGGAAGACGTCGACGAGGCGCTGCGCCTGGCTCAGGAGCACTCGCACCACGAAGAGAAGCCGGGCAACGGCGACGAAGGCAACAAGGGACAGTGATGATGCAAAAACACGCTTTGACTGCAATCGCGGTCGCGCTCCTTGCCACGGGCTGCACGATGGCGCCGCATTACAAGCGGCCCGACGCACCCGTCGCGCAGGCGTACCCGGCCGACGGCGTCTATGCGACGCAGCCGGGTGCTGCCGGCGCGCGCAGCGCGAACGGCCAGGCGGCGACCGCCATCGGCTGGCGCGAATTCTTCGTCGATCCGCGCCTGCAGCGGCTGATCGAGATCGCGCTGAAGAACAACCGCGACCTGCGCGTCGCGGTGCTGAACATCGAGGCGGCGCGCGCGCAGTACCAGATCACGCGCGCCGGCCTGTTCCCGACGCTCGACGGCACCGGCACCGGCAATATCCAGCGCGTGCCGCAGGGCCTTTCGCAGACCGGTGCGCCGTACATCTCGCGCGCCTACAACGTCGGCCTGTCCGCGTCGTGGGAGCTCGACCTGTTCGGCCGCGTGCAGAGCCTGAAGGACCAGGCGCTCGCGCAGTACCTGTCGACGTCGTATGCACGGCAGGCCACCGAGATCTCGCTGGTGTCGCAGGTCGCGGATCAGTACCTGACGCTGCTGTCGACCGACGACCTGCTGAAGGTCACGGAAAACACGCTGAAGACCGCGCAGGCGTCGTACGACCTGACCAAGCTGCAGTTCGACAACGGCACGGGCTCCGAGCTCGAGCTGCGTCAGGCGCAGACGGTGGTCGAGCAGGCGCTGTCGAACCAGCAGGCGCAGGCGCGCGCGCGTGCGCAGGCATTGAATGCGCTGGTGCTGCTGATCGGCGAGCCGCTGCCGGACGATCTGCCCGCGGGCATGCCGCTCGACGCGCAGAACCTGCTGACGGACGTGCCGGCCGGCCTGCCGTCGGACCTGCTGACGCGTCGCCCCGACGTGATGCAGGCCGAGCAGACGCTGCTGGCCGCGAACGCGAACATCGGCGCGGCACGCGCGGCGTTCTTCCCGCGTATCTCGCTGACGGGCGCGTTCGGCACCGGCAGCCCGACGCTCGGCGGGCTGTTCAAGGCCGGGACGGCCGCATGGTCGTTCGCGCCGCAGATCACGATGCCGATCTTCGAGGGCGGGCAGAACATCGCGAACCTGAACCTCGCGAACGTGCAGAAGCGCATCGAGATTGCCAACTACGAGAAGGCGATCCAGTCGGCGTTCCGCGAAGTGTCGGACGGGCTGGCGGCACGCGGCACGTACGACCAGCAGATCGCCGCGCTCCAGCGCAACGAGCACGCGCAGCAGCGTCGTTTCGATCTGTCGGACCTGCGTTACAAGAACGGGGTCGACAGCTACCTGTCGGTGCTGACCGCGCAAACCGATCTGTACACCGCGCAGCAGTCGCTGATCAACGCGCGTCTGGCCCGCTGGACGAACCTGGTCGACCTGTACCGCGCACTGGGCGGCGGGTGGATCCAGCAAGCCGGCGAGACGCCGCGTGCGCCGGACCAGACGGTCGACTACGACAAGGCGGCCGCACCGGCGCCTGCGTCGGCGGCCGCGACGAACGGGTAAGCACGACGGCGGGCAGGGGCGGGCGACCGCACCGGTTCGCTGAAGTCGCGGTCCCCGGATGCGACAACGCCACGGACGAAAGTCCGTGGCGTTTCTTTTTGGGCGGCCGGTTTGTCGCGACCGCATCGCCATCACCGCATTACCATCATCCCCGCTGCGGTTCTCCGCAGCAAAGCAAAACGCCACGGCTTGCCGTGGCGTTTTTCGTTTGCCGTGTCGCGCCGGGCGTCCGGCGCGGACCGATCAGTGATGCACGTCGGCCGGGCGCCCGTCGAAGTCATGTCCTGCGCGGCGGATCTCGCAGCGCGCGTCCTTCTCGCCCTTCACGCCGTTGAACACGATGTTCAGGATCACGGCGGAGGCCGACGCGAGCAGGATGCCGCTGTGCAGGATCGGTGCGAGCGCGGGCGGCAGCTTCGAGAAGAAGTGCGGCGACACGACCGGCACGAGGCCCATGCCGACGCTCACGGCGACGATGAACAGGTTGTGCGTGTTGTTCACGAAGTCGACCTTCGACAGCACCTTGATGCCGTTGGCCGCCACCATCCCGAACATCACGATGCCCGCGCCGCCGAGCACGAACGGCGGCACCGACGCGACGACTTGCGCCATCTTCGGAAACAGGCCGAGCAGCACGAGAATCACGCCGCCCGTCGCGCAGACGTACCGGCTCTTCACGCCCGTCACGCCGATCAGGCCGACGTTCTGCGAGAACGACGTGTGCGGGAACGAGTTGAAGATGCCGCCGATCAGCGTGCCGAGGCCATCGACGCGCAGGCCGCGCACGAGGCGGTCCTGGTTGACCGGACGATCGACCATGTCGCCGACCGCGAGGAACATGCCGGTCGATTCGATGAACGTGACGAACATCACCGTGACCATCGTCGCGATCGACAGCGGGTCGAAGTGCGGCATGCCGAAGTGGAATGGCATCACGAAGCCGACCCACGGCGCGAGCGCCACGCCGTCGGTATTCACGCGGCCGACCGCAAACGCGATCACGAAGCCGGCGACGATGCCGAGCAGCACCGAGATGTTCGCGAGGAAGCCGCGGCCGAATTTGTTGATCAGCAGGATCAGCGTGAGCACGAGCAGCGACAGGCCGAGGTAGACGGGGCTGCCGTATTCGGGGTTGCCGACGCCGCCGGCGGCCCAGTTGATCCCGACTTCCATCAGCGACAGCCCGATCACCGCGATCACGGTGCCGACCACCACCGGCGGGAAGAACCGCAGCAGCTTGCCGATCATCGGCGCGAGCACGATGCCGATGATGCCGGCCGCGATGGTCGAGCCGAAGATGTCGAGAATGCCGAGGCCGGGGTTGGTGCCGATCGCGATCATCGGGCCGACCGCGGCGAACGTGCAGCCCATGATGACGGGCAGGCGGATCCCGAAGATCCACAGGCCGAGCGTCTGGATCAGCGTGGCGATGCCGCACGAAAACAGATCGGCGCTGATCAGGAACGCGATCTGGTCTTTCGGCAGCTTCAGCGCGCCGCCGACGATAAGCGGCACTGCGACGGCGCCGGCGTACATGACGAGGACGTGCTGGAGACCAAGCGTTACAAGCTTGCCGGTCGGCAGCACCTCATCGCACGGATGGACCGTGTTCGATTGCATCTGTCTCACTCCATGATCTTGTTTTCGGGGTGGTACGAAGTTATGCGGAATGCACCATCGCAACAAGAGCACTGGGTTCTATTCCGCTCTTTGCAGGTTCGATATGCCGGTTCGGCATGCAACAGGGGGAAGATCATCGGGAAACACCGCTGGAGTGAGGTTCCCCGGTTTTATAGCCCTTCAAAATAGTGCGGGCCCCCATGTCAAATATCGTCGGCTTTATGGTGTGTATCGGCGCGACGGCATAGTGGCAAAAACGACCTGCGAAAAATCGCGCCGGGTTAACCCGCGAGCGGCCGTTTTCACGCGCAAGATGCAGCCTCGTGAAGCCCGCCGCGCGCGGCCGCGTTTTCGCATTACCGCGGCGGCAAACGCGGCGCAAATCGGGGGCGTGTGCCGCGATCCCGCTATCATCGACATCCGTTTACTCGACTACGCCATTCAGCCATGCGCCTGCTCGGAATCGACCTCGGTACCGGCTCCGTCAAACTCGTCACGCTCGATGCCGACGGCGTCGAGCGCGCGGTTGCGAGCGAACCCTATGCGTTGTCTTCGCCGCAGCCCGGCTGGGCCGAAATCGCGCCCGACGTGTGGTGGCAGGCGCTCGTGCGCGCCGCTGCGCGGCTGCCGGCCGCCGAGCGCGAGCAGGTCGCCGCGATCGGCTTCTCCGGCCAGATGCATGGCGTCGTGCTGATCGACGCGGCCGGACAGCCGGTGCGGCCCGCGCTGTTGTGGCCCGACACGCGCGCGGTGCGTGAAGCGGACGCGGCCGACTGGCCGGGCGCCGGATTGCCCGTCGCCGGTGTGCCCGTCGCCGGATTGCCCGTCGCACCGAATCCCGTCGCGCCCGGCATGGCGGGCCCGCTGTTGCGCTGGCTCGCCGCACACGAACCGCAGGCGCTGCGTGCCGCGCGCTGGGCCGTGCAGCCGAAGGACTGGCTGCGCATCGCACTGGGCGGCGACGTCGCGGCCGACCCGAGCGATGCGTGCGCGACTGCGCTCGCGACGCCGGACGGCGCGTGGGATACGGCGCTGATCGACGCGCTGGGCCTGCCGGCCGACCGCTTCGCACCGGTGCAGCCGTCGAGCGCGCGCTGCGGCGTGCTCGCCGCGACGGCCTCGGCGGCACTCGGGCTGCCGGCCGGCGTGCCGCTGGCGACGGGGGCGGCCGATACCGCGTGCGCGGCGCTCGGCAGCGGGCTCGTCGCGGCCAGCGACGCGCTGCTGACCACCGGCAGCGGCGGCCAGATCGTCGTGCTCGCCGATCGCTTGCCGCCCGCGCGGCGCGGGCTGCATCGCTATCGCACGGCGGCCGGCGGCGGCTATTACACGATGGCCGCGATGCAGAACGTCGGCATTGCGCTCGAGGCGGTGCGCGGCTGGCTCGGCTATGACGGCTGGCCGGCGGCGTACGACGACGCGTTCGCGCAGCCGCCGTCCGAGCGGCTCTGCTTCCTGCCGTACCTGACGGGCGAGCGCTCGCCGTGGATGAATCCTGATGCGCGCGGCGGCTGGCTCGGTCTCGGGCTCGGTGACACGCGCGGCGCGATGATGCGCGCCGCCTTCGAAGGCGTCGCGTTCGCGTTGCGCGCGGGGCTCGATGCGATCCGCGACGCGAACCCGGCCGATCCGGTGACGACGCTGCGCCTTGCCGGCGGCGGCTCGGTCGATCCGCGCTGGCGCCAGTTGCTCGCCGATGCGCTCGGCACCTCGCTCGACGCGGTCGATTGCCCGAACGCCGCGACGCGGGGCGCCGCGCTGCTCGCGGGCGTAGCGATCGGACACTGGCGCGAAGATGCGTTGCGCACGCTGGCGCCGGCTGCGTCGCCGGTGGCCGCGCCACGCGACGATCGCGCGCTGGCCGCGCGCCATGCGCGTTTCGTCGATCTGTATGCGCGAACGGATGCGTGGTTCACGACCGGCGTTTAAACTCGGGCACTTGTCCTGTTGCGACGGCGGTGACGCATCGCGGCAAGCCGGCGACTGTTTCGCGCACGCGACGGGCGGCGGGATCGCTGATCATGGCGGGCACGGTTTCGCCGTGTCGCGCGGCACGGCCTGGCCCGACACGCACGCGCTGCCGCCCGGGAAGCTCGACGACGGCTTCGACTCGATGAAGACGGGCGAATCGATTCGCCCGATCGTGCTGTATTGAACGGAAGGGAACCCCATGCTCGAACTCGTTTCTTCGCATGCTTGCCACGGTGGCGAGCAACGCTTCTATCGCCACGATTCGAAGGCGATCGGCCTGCCGATGAAGTTCTCGGTGTACCTGCCGCCGCAGGCGGCGCACGGCCGCGTGCCGGCGCTGTTCTACCTCGCGGGGCTCACGTGCACCGAGGAGACGTTCGCGATCAAGGGCGGCGCGCAGCAGTACGCGGCGCAGCACGGCCTCGCGCTGGTGATGCCTGATACGAGCCCGCGCGGCGCGGACGTGCCGGGCGAGGCCGATGCGTGGGATTTCGGCGTCGGCGCGGGCTTCTATGTCGACGCGACGCAAGCGCCGTGGTCGACGCATTACCGGATGGAGTCGTACGTGACGGGCGAGCTGCGCGAACTCGTCGCGGCCGAGCTGCCGATCGACGGCGCGCGGCTCGGGATCTTCGGCCACTCGATGGGCGGGCACGGCGCGCTGACGCTTGCGCTACGCCATCCCGACCTGTACCGGTCGGTGTCGGCGTTCGCGCCGATCGCTGCGCCGACGCGCTGCCCGTGGGGCGAGAAGGCATTCTCGGGCTACCTCGGCGCCGATCGCGACGCGTGGAAGCAGCACGACGCGAGCGAACTCGTCGCGCGCGCGGATGCGCCGAAGTTCGCGGACGGCATCCTCGTCGACCAGGGTCTCGCCGATCAGTTCCTTGCGAACCAGCTAAACCCCGACGTGTTCGAAGCCGCATGCGCGAAGGCCGGCCAGCCGCTGACGCTGCGCCGACACGCGGGCTACGACCACGGCTACTACTTCATCTCGACGTTCATCGCCGATCACATCGCGCATCATGCGCGCGTGCTTGTGAAGTGAGCCGTCTCTGACGCCACGTCGTTGTGCCCCAGCGGGCGACGTGGCGGTCCCCTCGCTACGGATTACATACCTGGAAATATACCGGGCAGCCGAAATTCGTACTGCTTCTATAGGATATCGAATCAACTCGCAGAATAATGAACGCCGATTTTGTCACGGTGAAATTTACTTGAGCGAGGCTTCGATCTGGATGGGCGGCACCATTTGCGAGGTATCGAACGACTCCCCGAGCTGGGGGGTGATCAATCTGTTTGCGTGGAAACTTGTACCTGAACGATGGGGTGGTGGTGTCAAGTACATCCAGATGTTCAAGGATGCCTGGGTCAGGCACAACAGGTTGCATATCCGAGCAGCAGCGGGGCGAAACCGTCTACCGCAGGAAATGCTCGCGGGCGTATGTTGGATCGAGGTGGGCGGGGACCCTGAATTCATCGATCGCATGGCATTCGAAGTCCGCACGTTCGACTGGAGCGGTCCGCCAGTCGTCGACGAGCATCTGACGCTCACCCGCCATCCGGCGATGACATCGTTTGGTCCGCTCAGCATGCAGCTTCGTACGGCCGCACAAACACTCGGAATGGCCCCGTCGACAATGTCAGCGTCGCAATTCCGGAGTTTGGCGCACTGCCTTCAACGCGATGTCTTCAATATCGACCTCGTTGCGCGACATCTCCGCCAATTGGCGAAACGCGACGGATTCCAGTATCCGTTTTCGATGGATCAGATTCGCATTTTCGGTGCTCGCTACAATCGAGGAAGCGGATTATCGCTCGATCAGATCAAGCAAAATACCAGTTACGGTAATTTCATCGCTACACATTGGCCGCGTTTCACCCGGCTCGTGCAGTAATGTTCAGGACGCGAATATGACTCGTCTCTTCCGCTTCGCCATTCATGTCGCATGCGTCATCGGTTTGCTCGTCGTCGTCGCAATCGCCGGGAACAAGTACGCATGGATGCACGAAGTCGACCCATCCATTGCGATCGGAACGATCCAGGACGAAGCGGGCGACCGGGCGCTTGTCGCCTACGTACTGCTGATTGCCGTTGCGGCGGCCCAAGTCGTGCTGCTCGCGAAATCCGCAGCCGCCGGTGCCAAACCGTGGGTCGGGCTGCTGATGCTCGCGGCAACGGGCCTATGCGCGTGGCACGCCATCACATAACGCCGATCGGCATGCACGCCATCATGTCCTGCGCAACAAACTCGCCCCATACACAATCGCCGACAACGCCGTAATCCAGAAGCTCGTCGGCCAGTCGGTATGATACGCGAGCGTGATCCCGAGCCACGCTTCGAACAGCGCGAACAACGCGGCGAGCAGCACGCCGGTCGACAGCCGCGTCGACACGTTCTGCGCGGCCGCGGCCGGCCCGACCAGCAGCGTGAACACCAGCAGCACGCCGACGATCTGCGTCGCCGCGGCCACCGCGAGCGCGCATACCGCGAGGAACAGCATCGACACCGTGCGCAGCGACACGCCCTTGGCTTCGGCCAGTTCGGGCTGCAGCGACGCAAACAGCAGCGGCCGCGCGATCAGTGCGAGCGCGACGAGGCTCACCGCGCCGATGCCGGCCAGCACCGCGAGCGTGTCGCGGCTGACCGCGAGCACGTTGCCGAACAGCAGCGCGGTGACCTGCGTCGCGAACGACGTGTAGAAGTGCAGGAACAGCAGCCCGAAGCCGAGCGCGCCGGACAGCACCACGCCGATCGCGACGTCGCGGCCCGCGAGCCGTTCGCCGAGCGCGCCCATCCCGATGCCGGCCGCGAGCGTGAAGCCGACCATCCCCCACATCGGCGAGATGCCGAGCAGCACCGCGCCGGTCGCGCCGGTGAAGCCGACGTGCGACAGCGCGTGGCCGGCGAAGGTTTGTCCGCGCAGCACCAGGAAGTAGCCGACGATGCCCGCGAGCACCGCGACGATCCCCGACGCGGCGAACGCGTTGATCATGAAGTCGTATTCAAACATCGTGCGAATGCCCGGGATGAGCGTGTCCGTGGTGGTGATGGCCGTGGCCGCCGCCACCGCCGTGCGAGTGGCCGTCGTCGTCCTCGTGTTCGTGGTCGTGCTTCTCGACTTCGACGTCGCCCGACATCACGAAGATCTTGCCGTTCACGCGCATCACGTCGATCGGCGAGCCGTAGAGTCGCGACAGCACCGGCTTGGTGATCACCTCGTCGACGGTGCCGAGCGCCGCGACGCCGTTGCCGAGATACAGCACGCGGTCGAGCGCGTTCAGCAGCGGATTCAGTTCGTGCGCGGAAAACAGCACGGTGATGCCGAGCTCGCGCTGCACGTTGCGCACAAGCTCGACGACGCCGCGCTGGTGGTTCGGGTCGAGGCTGATCAGCGGCTCGTCGAGCAGCAGCAGCTTCGGGCTGCCGAGCAGGCACTGCGCGAGCAGCAGCCGCTGCCGCTCGCCGCCCGACAGCTCCGACAGCGGCCGGCGCGCGAGCGCCGCGCCGCCGACGAGCTCGAGCACGCGCTCGACGTCGCGCCGCGTCGCCGCGTTCGGGTGCGGCAGCCCCCAGCGATGGCCGTCGGCGGCCATCGCGACGAAGTCGTAGCCGCGCATCCGGCGATTCGCGAGGCCGCTCCTGATCTGCGGCATGTAGCCGATCGACGCGTTGCCGCGCACGACCGGCACGCCGCCGACCGACAGCGTGCCGCCCGAGATGGGCACGAGGCCGAGCACCGCGCGCATCAGCGTCGTCTTGCCCGCGCCGTTCGGCCCGAGCACGCCGACGAATTCGCCGGGTTCGATCGAGAAGCTGACGTCGCGCAGGATCGTGCGGCCGCCCAGTTCGAGCGTGACGCGATCGAGTGCGAGTGCGTGGGGAGTGGGGCTCATGTCGTTGCGTCGATCATTTCTTGCTGGCGGAAAGCGCGGCCGCGAGCGCGTCGAGCTGGCCGGCCATCCATTGCTGGAAGGTCTTGCCGGCCGGCTGCGTCTCGGTGACGCTCACGCTCGGCACGCCGCCGTCGCGCGCGACCTTCAGCAGGCGCTTGGTCATCGGCGCTTCGGCCTGGCTGTTGTAGATCAGCACGCGCACCTGCTTCTTGCGCAGGTCGTTCTCGAACGCGGCGACGTCCTGCGCGCTGGCTTCGGTGTCGTTCATCGTCGCGAGCTGGAAGCGCTGGTTGCGCATGTCGAGGCCGATCGCGTCGGACATGTAGCCGAACACAGGCTCCGTGGCCGTCACCGGCACGCCCTTGTACTGCGCGCGCAGCGCGGCGACCTTGTCGTCGACGGGTTTCAGCGACGCGACGAACTTCTGCAGGTTCGCGTCGTAGTCGGCCTTGTTCGCCGGATCGGCACGGCCGAGCTCGGCCGCGATCGCGCGCGCGGCGGCCGGCATGGTCGCCGGGTCGTACCAGACGTGCGGATTGTCGCCGGCCTTCTTGCCGACGAGATCCGCGACGACGATCGTCGCGCGCTTCGCCTGCTTCGACGCGCCGAGCAGCTTGCTCATCCACGGATCGTAGTTCGCGCCGTTGTAGATCACGACCTGCGCATGCTGCAGCGCGCGCGCGGTCTTCGGGCTCGCTTCGAACAGGTGCGGATCCTGATCGGGATTGCTGAGGATGCTGGTGACCGCGACATGGCGGCCGCCGATCTGCGAGGCGACGTCGCCATAGAAATTCTCGGCGGCGACCACGTTGACGGTCGCGGCCTGCGCGAAGGCGGGCACCGCGATCGACAGCATGGCAGCCGAGGCGGCCAGCAGGCGAACAAGCGGCAGGGCGCGTCGTGGCGCGCGCTTCAGGGCAATGGACATGGAACTCCTCGTTGGAAGGGGGCGGCGCCGAGCGCCGCGCGGGGCGGCGTCAGCGATGCGCGGGCTTGCCCTTGCAGTGCCCGCACAGGCCGTTCAGCTCGACGACCTGGTGATGGACTTCGAACCCGTGCGCGGGCGCGCTCGCGGACAGCTGCTTCGCGAGGTCGCTGCCCGGGATCTCGACGGTCTCGCCGCACGAATCGCAGATCAGGAACTGGCCTTCGTGCGGCACGCCGATCTCGCAGCACGCGAAGAACGCGTTCTTCGATTCGATCCGGTGGATGAAGCCGTGCTCGACGAGGAAATCCAGCGCGCGATAGACGGTCGTGGGCGGCACGCGGCCGCGCTGCGGCTCGAGCTCGGCGAGCAGATCGTACGCGCCGATCGGGCGCTGCGCGGCCAGCACGCGTTCGTAGACCTGGCGGCGCAGCGGCGTCCACGCGAGCCCGTGCTCGGCGGCGAATGCGTCGGCCCGGGACAGCCGGGCGTCGATGGGCGATGAGGTGGCCATGGCGTGAAGCAGGCATGAAAAACGAAGTATGGCGATGATATAACGTATCTCCTTGGCGTGCAGCCCGAATTCCGTCCCCCGGATACGCTGCGTCCCCTTCATCG
This sequence comes from Burkholderia sp. KBS0801, assembly GCF_005937855.2. Lineage (NCBI taxonomy): Bacteria > Pseudomonadati > Pseudomonadota > Betaproteobacteria > Burkholderiales > Burkholderiaceae > Burkholderia > Burkholderia sp. KBS0801. Next base: position 2,860,832 of record NZ_CP042177.1, on the reverse strand, counting down.
CCGTTTCAGCCGCGCCGCACCCGGTGTGCCGCGCCTTGCCGGACGCGGGTCACAAGCCAGCGCGGCGCTCCGCCTTGCCGCAGCGCATCATCGAAAGCCGCCGCATCGCCTTGACAGCGCGAATCGCGTATCCGATCATTCGATCACTAACAGAGCAATTGATCGGTCAGCGAGCGTTCGCTCACCTCGCGACCTTCGAGCAGCAGAACGAACCGGAGACAACCAGTGAGACTGGAACAGAAGGTCGCGATCCTGACGGGCGCGGCAAGCGGCATCGGCGAGGCGGTCGCGCAACGCTATCTGGACGAAGGCGCGCGCTGCGTGCTGGTCGACGTGAAGCCGGCTAGCGGTTCGCTCGCACGATTGATCGAGGCGAGCCCCGGCCGCGCGGTGGCCGTCACCGCGGACGTCACGCGCCGCGACGACATCGAGCGGATCGTCGCCACCGCGGTCGAGCGCTTCGGCGGCGTCGACATCCTGTTCAACAACGCGGCGCTGTTCGACATGCGCCCGCTCCTCGACGAATCCTGGGACGTGTTCGACCGGCTGTTCGCGGTCAACGTGAAAGGGCTGTTCTTCCTGATGCAGGCCGTGGCGCAGCGGATGGTCGAGCAGGGCCGCGGCGGCAAGATCGTCAACATGTCGTCGCAGGCAGGGCGTCGCGGCGAGGCGCTCGTTTCGCACTACTGCGCGACCAAGGCCGCGGTGATCAGCTACACGCAGTCGGCCGCGCTCGCGCTCGCGCCGCACCGGATCAACGTGAACGGCATCGCGCCGGGCGTGGTCGACACGCCGATGTGGGAGCAGGTCGATGCGCTGTTCGCGCGCTACGAGCATCGTCCGCCCGGCGAGAAGAAGCGGCTGGTCGGCGAGGCCGTGCCGCTCGGCCGGATGGGCGTGCCGGGCGACCTGACGGGCGCCGCGCTGTTCCTCGCGTCGGCCGACGCCGACTACATCACCGCCCAGACGCTGAACGTCGACGGCGGCAACTGGATGAGCTGACGTGGCGATGCTCGCACGCGCAACTCGGGCGGGGTCGCTAAACGCGGCCGCCGCCGCACGAGGGCCCGCATGATGGCCGAGATCGTGGTCGCCGGCGAACTGCTGGCCGAATTCGTCGCCGCCGAGCGCGGCCAGGGTTTCGACACGCCGGGCCTGTTCGCGGGCCCGTTTCCGAGCGGCGCGCCGGCGATCTTCGCCGACCAGGCCGCGCGGCTCGGCGCGCGCGTCGCGTATGCGGGCTGCGTCGGCCGCGATGCGTTCGGCGACGCGATCGTCGCGCGGCTCGAGCGCGACGGCGTCGACGTCGCGCGCATCCGCCGCGTCGCCCGCCCGACCGGCACCGCGTTCGTCGCGTATTGCGACGACGGCTCGCGCAGCTTCGTCTTCAGCCTGTCCACCAGCGCGGCCGCGTGCGTCGACGCATCCGACGTCGACACCGCGATATTCGACGGCTGCCGCTACTTCCACGTGATGGGCTCGTCGCTGACGAGCGAATCGGCGATCGCGGCGGTGCAGCGCGGCGTGATCGAAGCGGCGCGCGTCGGCGCGAAGGTGTCGTTCGACCCGAACGTCCGGCCGGAGATGCTGAGCTTTCGACCGATGCGCGCGGCACTCGACGCGATGCTCGCCGCGTGTCATCTGTTCCTGCCGAGCGAGGCCGACCTGCCGTTCTTCTGCGGGCCGCAGCCGGCCGAGCGTGCGATCGCGGGGCTGCTCGCGACGCATCCGCTGCTCGAGCGCGTTGTGCTCAAGCGCGGCGCGGCCGGCAGCACTGCATTCGATCGTGCGAGCCGCGTCGATGCGCCGGCCTGGCCGGTCGACGAACTCGATCCGACCGGCGCCGGCGACTGCTTCGGCGGCACGCTGGTCGCGAGCCTCGTCGCGGGCCTGCCGATCGACCTCGCGCTGCGCCGCGCGAATGCGGCCGGTGCGATCGCCGTCACGCGGCGCGGTCCGATGGAGGGCAACAGCAGCGCGGCCGAGATCGACGGCTTCCTGACCGAACGAGGTGTTGCATGTCCGGCCTGACCTTAACCGCCGAACGCCCGCGCCACGCGCACGCTGACGCCGTGTTGCGGATGATCTTCGATGCGAATCGCGCGGATGCGCAGCGCGGCATCTATTCGATCTGCAGCGCGCACCGGCTCGTACTGGAGGCCGCGTGCGAAGCCGCGCGCGCGGACGGCTCGCCGCTGCTGATCGAGGCGACCTGCAACCAGGTGAACCATCTCGGTGGCTATACGGGCATGACGCCGGCCGATTTCCGGCGCGACGTCGATGCGATCGCGCAGCGTTGCGGGCTTGCGCCATCGGCGCTCGTGCTCGGCGGCGACCACCTCGGCCCGAACCCGTGGCGGCACCGCCGCGCGGCCGACGCGATGCGCGAAGCGGCCGCGATGGTCGCCGCGTATGTCGAAGCCGGATTCGAGAAGATCCACCTCGATGCGAGCATGGCGTGCGCGGACGATCCGCCGCGGCTCGACGACCGGACGATCGCCGCGCGCGCGGCCGAGCTGTGCCGCGCGGCCGAAGATGCAGCGGCGCGCGCCGGCGTCGCGCCCGTCTACGTGATCGGCACCGAAGTGCCGACGCCGGGCGGCGAAGTGGCCGGCGATGCGGATGGCGATGGCGATGCGATCGCGCGGATCGCGGTCACGCGCAGCGACAGCATCGCCGCGACGCTCGATGCGCACCGCGACGCATTCGCGGCGGCCGGGCTCGACGATGCGTGGAACCGCGTGGTCGCGATCGTCGCGCAGCCGGGCGTCGACTTCGACGATCGTCACGTGCTCGACTACGACAGCGCGAAGGCCGCGTCGCTCGGTGCGAGCATCCTGCGCACGCCGCGCCTCGTGTTCGAAGCGCATTCGACCGACTACCAGACCGAAGACGCGCTCGCCGCGCTCGTGCGCGACCACTTCGCGGTATTGAAGGTCGGCCCCGCGCTGACCTTCGCGCTGCGCGAGGCGCTGTTCGCGCTCACCTTCATCGAGGACGCGCTGATCGACGACGTCGCGCAGCGCTCGCGCCTGCGCGACGTGGTCGACGCCGCGATGCGCGCGCAGCCCGAGCACTGGGCGCCGTACTACCGCGGCGACGAAACCGAGCAGCGGCTCGCGCGCCAGTTCAGCTACAGCGATCGGATCCGCTACTACTGGCTGCAGCCGGCCGTCGCGGCGGCGGTCGAGCAGCTGTTCGACAATCTCGCGCGGCAGCCGGTGCCCGAGACGCTCGTCGCGCAATGGCTGCCGGACGTGTACGCGGCGTGCCGCGCGGGCGGCCTCGCGAAGGAACCGCGCGCGTGGGTGCGCCACCGGATCCGCGAGGTGATCGCGCACTATGCGCGCGCGTGCGGCATGCAGCGGCCGGCGTGACGGTCCGAGCAGGAAACGCAGCAACGCGACACACGCAATACGTAACCAGTAATACGCACGCAACACGATACGCAACACCGACGACAGTTCGAACAATCACAGGAGACATGCCATGCAACGAAAGATGCTCGATGCCGCCGCACGCTGCTTCGCCGGAGCCGCGCTCGCGACGGCCGCGTGCGCGGCGTCCGCCGGCACGCTGACGATCGCGACGCTGAACAACCCGGACATGATCGAGTTGAAGAAGCTGTCGCCGGCGTTCGAGAAGGCGAACCCCGACATCAAGCTGAACTGGGTGATCCTCGAGGAGAACGTGCTGCGCCAGCGCGCGACCACCGACATCACGACCGGCAGCGGCCAGTTCGACGTGATGGCGATCGGCACCTACGAGACGCCGCAGTGGGGCAAGCGCGGCTGGCTCGCGCCGATGACGGGGCTGCCCGCCGACTACGACCTGAACGACATCGTGAAGACCGCGCGCGACAGCCTGTCGTACAACGGCCAGCTCTACGCGCTGCCGTTCTACGTGGAAAGCTCGATGACGTTCTACCGCAAGGACCTGTTCGCGGCGAAGGGGCTCAAGATGCCCGACCAGCCGACCTACGACCAGATTGCCGAGTTCGCGGACAAGCTCACCGACAAGGCGAAGGGCACCTACGGGATCTGCCTGCGCGGCAAGGCCGGGTGGGGCGAGAACATGGCGTACGTGTCGACGGTCGTGAACACGTTCGGTGGGCGCTGGTTCGACGAGAACTGGAATGCGCAGCTGACGTCGCCGGAATGGAAGAAGGCGATCGGCTTCTACGTGAACCTGCTGAAGAAGGACGGCCCGCCGGGAGCCAGCTCGAACGGCTTCAACGAGAACCTGACGCTGACCGCATCGGGCAAGTGCGCGATGTGGATCGACGCGACGGTCGCGGCCGGGATGCTCTACAACAAGCAGCAGTCGCAGGTGGCCGACAAGATCGGTTTCGCGGCCGCGCCTGTGGCCGCCACGCCGAAGGGCTCGCACTGGCTGTGGGCGTGGGCGCTGGCCGTGCCGAAGACGTCGAAGCAGCAGGACGCCGCGCGCAAGTTCATCGCGTGGGCGACGTCGAAGCAGTACATCGAGATGGCCGGCAAGGACGAAGGCTGGGCATCGGTGCCGCCCGGCACGCGCACGTCGACCTACCAGCGTCCCGAGTACAAGGCCGCCGCGCCGTTCTCGGATTTCGTGCTGAAGGCGATCGAGACGGCCGATCCGAACGATCCGTCGCTGAAGAAGGTGCCGTACACGGGCGTGCAGTACGTCGGGATTCCTGAATTCCAGTCGTTCGGCACGGTGGTCGGCCAGGCGATCGCGGGTGCGGTCGCCGGCCAGACGACGGTCGACCAGGCGCTGGCCGCCGGGCAGGCCGCCGCCGATCGCGCGGTCCGGCAGGCCGGCTACAAGAAGTAACGCGGCCCGCACCGTGCGCGCCGCCGCGCGCGGTGCACGTGGCCGAAGCAACAACGCGGGCCGGCCGTTCGCGCCCGCGCCTCAACCGGAGGGACTCCGATCATGCGTCATTTGCGTCTTCCCCTGAGCCACGCGCCGTCGGTCGGCGACGCGTCGTCGCCGCCGGGCGCGCCGCGCCGCGCGCGCGGCGGCCCGAGCTGGCTCGTGTCGCCGTCCGTCGCCGTGCTGCTGCTGTGGATGTCGATTCCGCTCGCGATGACGATCTGGTATTCGTTCTCGCGCTACAACCTGCTGAACCCGGACGTGAAGGGCTTCGCCGGGCTCGACAACTATCGCTTCCTCGCGACCGATCCGTCGTTCCTGCCCGCGATCTGGCATACGCTCGTGCTGATCGGCGCGGTGCTCGCGATCACGGTGGTCGGCGGCGTGCTGATGGCCGTGCTGTTCGACCGCAAGTTCTACGGGCAGGGCATCGCGCGGCTGCTCGCGATCGCGCCGTTCTTCGTGATGCCGACGGTCGCCGCGCTGATCTGGAAGAACATGATCCTCCATCCGGTGTACGGGCTCGTCGCGAACGCAATGCGCGCGCTCGGGATGACGCCGGTCGACTGGTTCGCCGACTACCCGCTCACCGCCGTGATCATGATCGTCGCGTGGCAGTGGCTGCCGTTCGCGTTCCTGATCCTGTTCACCGCGATCCAGTCGCTCGACCAGGAGCAGAAGGAAGCCGCCCGCATCGACGGCGCTGGCCCGATCGCGATGTTCTTCTACATCACGCTGCCGCACCTGAAGCGCGCGATCGCCGTGGTCGTGATGATGGAGACGATCTTCCTGCTGTCGATCTTCGCGGAGATCTACACGACGACGGGCGGCGGCCCGGGCAATGCGACGACCAACCTGTCGTACCTGATCTACGCGCTCGGCCTGCAGCAGTTCGACGTCGGCCTCGCGTCCGCGGGCGGGATCATCGCCGTCGTGGTCGCGAACGTCGTGTCGTTCTTCCTGGTGCGGATGCTCGCGCGCAACCTGAAAGGGGAGTACGAAAAATGAGCGACCTGACTCTGGAAGGCCGGCGCGCGCCGGCGCCCTTCGACCTCGTGCGGCGCGCGCTGCCTGGCGCGCTGGCGTGGCTGATCGCGCTGCTGCTGTTCTTCCCGATCTTCTGGATGGCGATCACCGCGTTCAAGACCGAGCAGCAGGCCTACGCGTCGACGCTGTTCTTCGCGCCGACGTTCGACAGCTTCCGCGAGGTGTTCGCGCGCAGCAACTACTTCAGCTTCGCGTGGAACTCGGTGCTGATCTCGGCGGGCGTCACGGCGATCTCGCTGCTGCTCGCGGTGCCGGCGGCCTACGCGATGGCGTTCTTCCCGAACCGCCGCACGCAGAAGGTGCTGCTGTGGATGCTGTCGACCAAGATGATGCCGTCGGTCGGCGTGCTCGTGCCGATCTACCTGCTGTGGAAGAACGCGGGGCTGCTCGATACCGTGTCGGGCCTCGTGATCGTGTACACGCTGATCAACCTGCCGATCGCGGTATGGATGACCTTCACGTACTTCAACGAGATTCCGAAGGACATCCTCGAAGCGGGGCGCATCGACGGCGCGTCGACGTGGCAGGAGATCGTCTACCTGCTGATGCCGATGGCGCTGCCGGGCCTCGCGTCCACCGCGCTGCTGCTCGTGATCCTGTCGTGGAACGAGGCGTTCTGGAGCATCAACCTGTCGAGCTCGAACGCCGCGCCGCTCACCGTGTTCATCGCGTCGTACTCGAGCCCCGAGGGCTTGTTCTGGGCGAAGCTGTCCGCGGCTTCCCTGCTCGCGGTCGCGCCGATCCTGATCGTCGGCTGGCTGTCGCAGAAGCAGCTCGTGCGCGGGCTCACGTTCGGGGCGGTCAAATGACGGCGGCCGGCGAAGGCGTGGTTGGCCACGGGTTGAACGTGCTGATCTGCGATTGCGACGGCGTGCTGATCGACAGCGAGGCCGTCGCCGCCGACGTGATCGTGCGCGAGCTCGACGCGCGCTGGCCGGGCGTCGACGCGCGGCCGGCCGTGATGCCGCTGCTTGGGCTGCGCATCGAGCGCGTGCTGGCGGGCGCGAGCGAGGCCGTCGGCCGCACGCTGTCGGCCGACGACGTCGACGCGATCCGCCGCGCGGTCGAGGCGGCGGCCGTCAACGCGCCGGTGGTCGACGGGATCGAGGCGGCGCTCGCGGAGATCCGTCTGACGACGGCGTGCGCGAGCAACAGCTACCGCGCGTATGTCGAGACGGCGCTCGCGCGCACCGGCCTCGCACGCTTCTTCGGCGACCGGCTGTTCTGCGCGGACGCCGTCGCGCGGCCGAAGCCCGCGCCCGACGTGTATCTCGCGGCCGCCCGCGCGCTCGGCGCGGTGCCCGCGCAATGCCTCGTCGTCGAGGACAGCGTGACGGGCATCACCGCGGCCGCCGCGGCCGGCATGACGGTGCTCGGCTTCGTCGGCGGCGGGCATGCGTCGGCCGCGCAAGTCGACGCACTGCGCGGGATCGGCGCGCGTCACGTATTCGACGACATGCACGAGCTGCCCGGCTACGTCGCGCGCTGGCAGGCGACGGGCGCGGTGCTGCCGGGCTAGGACCCTCACCACGAGCGATTGCGCGCCGCGTCGAACGCGGCGCATCACGAACGAACGGAGACAGACCATGGCAAGCGTGCTCCTGCGCAACATCGCGAAGCGCTACGACGACACCGAAGTGCTGCGCAACGTGAACCTCGACATCGCCGACGGCGAATTCGTCGTGTTCGTCGGCCCGAGCGGCTGCGGCAAATCCACGCTGATGCGGATGATCGCCGGGCTCGAGGACATCTCGAGCGGCGAGCTGCTGATCGACGGCGCGAAGGTCAACGACGTGCCGAGCGCGAAGCGCGGCATCGCGATGGTGTTCCAGTCGTATGCGCTTTATCCGCACATGACGCTGTACGACAACATGGCGTTCGGCCTGAAGCTCGCCGGCGCGAAGAAGCCCGAGATCGACCAGGCGGTGAAGCAGGCCGCGAAGATCCTGCACATCGATCACCTGCTCGAGCGCAAGCCGAAGCAGCTGTCGGGCGGCCAGCGGCAGCGCGTCGCGATCGGCCGCGCGATCACGCGCAAGCCGAAGGTATTCCTGTTCGACGAGCCGTTGTCGAACCTCGATGCGGCACTGCGCGTGAAGATGCGGCTGGAATTCGCGCGGCTGCACGACGAGCTGAAGACGACGATGATCTACGTGACGCACGACCAGGTCGAGGCGATGACGCTCGCCGACAAGATCGTCGTGCTGTCGGGCGGCGCGGTGCAGCAGGTCGGCACGCCGAACACGCTGTATCACGCGCCGGCGAACCAGTTCGTCGCGGGTTTCATCGGCTCGCCGAAGATGAACTTCCTGAAGGGCACGGCCGAGTCGGCCGATGCGACCGGCGTGCTGGTGCGCTTCGACAGCGGCGAGACGCAGTGCGTGGCGGTCGATGCGGCGGGGCTGCAGCCCGGCGCGGCCGTGACCGTCGGCGTGCGGCCCGAGCACCTGCTGGTGGGCGCGGCGGGCACCGGGGTCGCCGCGCGGACGATGGCCGTCGAATCTCTCGGCGATGCCGCGTATCTGTATGCGGAGTCGGCGGTCGCGCCGGACGGGTTGATCGCGCGGATTCCGCCGCTCGACACGTATCGCACCGGCGAGGCGCTGCACGTGCATGCGCAGCCCGAGCATTGCCATCTGTTCGACGAGCAGGGTCATGCGTTCCGGCGGTTGAGCGCGCACGCGAAGGCGGCGTGATATGCACGAACGATAGGCAGTGCGCGCGCTCGTCGCGCCTGCCGTGCGCTGTCGGGTGAGGTTAAGGATGGGGCTTGGGTGCGGTGAATGACGGGCGCGCCCGGTGCCGTGCGCGCCCGTATGCGTGTTTGGCGGCGTCAGGCCGCCTTCGCGTCGAGTGCCGCGCGCGCGCAGGTCTCGTCGGTGACGAGCCCCGACAGCCAGCCGCCGCGCAGCGCGGCGATCACCGCGTCGCGTTTCTTCGGGCCGCCCGCGAACGCGATCGTCGGACGTTTCGGCGGCGCATCGAGCGCGACGCTCGTCACGCGCGCGCTCGTCGACACGTCGACCAGCCTGCCCCGCGCATCGATCGGCACGCCGAGCAGCTCGGCCACCGCGCCGAGCGCGGTCATCTCGTCGCGTTCCTGTTCGGTGATGAAGCCGTCCTCGTAGAGCGGGCAGTGCGGGCCGATGTTGCCGATCCCGACGAACGCGACGTCGGCCTGCGCCGACAGCGCATCGACGATCCGGTACAGACGGTGATTGCACCATTGCGCGCGCTCGGCGTCGCTGTCGGCGAATAGCGGCGCGGGCAGCAGGAAGTGCTTGCCGCCCGTTTTCTCGGAGATGTACTGCGCGACGTCGTAGCGGTTCGACGAGCCGTCGGCCGCGATCGCGCCGACCATCGACACGAGCCGGTGCTGCGGCCGCTCGATCTGCGCGATCTGCGCGACCGCCGCCTTCAGCGTGCGGCCGCTGCTGACCGCGATCACCATCGGCCGCGTTTCGTTCAGGTAGCGCTCCATCACCTGCGCGCCGGCGACCGCGAGCTTGCGGTCGATCGCTTCGGGCGCGTCGGCATCGACCGGCACGACTTCGCACATCGCGAGCCCGTAGCGTTTCGACAGTTGCGCGCCGAGATCGAGACAGTCGGCGAGCTGGTGATCGACGCGCACGCGGATCAGGTTCTTCTCGACCGCGAACGCGACGAGGCGCTGCGCGACCGGGCGCGATACCTGCAGCTTCTCGGCGATTTCATTCTGCGTGTCGCCCGCGACGTAGTAGAGCCACGCGGCGCGCGTGGCGAGATCGAGTTTTTCTGAGGACTTGGACACGATAGCGGTTCGGTTCGGATCTGGGGGCTGCCCCCGCGGGCCGGCCGTGAGGGGCGCCGACGGCATCCACTGTAACGCATGCCGGGCGCGCGGCCGACGGCCGCGGCGGCGCTTACGCGAGCCGCGCGCGCGACGGTTCGTAAAGCGGGCGTACGTGGCGATACAGCGCGCGGAACGCGTCGAGGCGCTCGCGCAGCAGCGCATGGCGCGCGGCGTCGGGCGTGTATTCGGCGCGCACCGGCGGCTTGGTCAGCACCGCATGCGGATCGCCGCCGACGGCGAGCCAGCCCAGCCGCGCCGCACCGAGCGCCGCACCGGTTTCGCCGCCGCCGTGCTGGCGCGTGTGCACGTTCAGCGCATCGGCGATCAGCTGCGCCCAGTACGCGCTGCGCGCGCCGCCGCCGATCAGCGACAGCCGGTCGGTTTCGACGCCGGCCGTGTGCAGCGCGTCGAGGCCGTCCGCGAGGCCGAGCGTCACGCCTTCGAGCACCGCGTAGCCGAGATGCGCGCGTTCGGTCGCGTGCGTCATCCCGAAGAACACCCCCTGCGCAAACGGATCGTTGTGCGGCGTGCGTTCGCCGGACAGGTAGGGCAGGAACAGCGGCGCGGTGGCGAGCGCGTCCGCGTCGAGCGCCTCGATTTCGGCGAGCAGTGCGGGCTCGTCGGTGCCGGTCAGCTTGCAGACCCAGCGCAGGCAGCTCGCGGCCGACAGCACGACGCTCATCAGCTGCCAGCGATCGGGAATCGCATGACAGAACGCATGCACGGCCGATGCGGGATTCGGCATGAAGCGGTCGCCGACCACGCTCAGCACGCCCGACGTGCCGAGCGACACGAAGCCGTCGCCCGCGTGGATCGCGCCGATGCCGAGCGCGCTCGTCGCGTTGTCGCCGCCGCCGCCGGCCACCACGACGGCCTCCGACAGCCCGAGCTCGCGCGCGACGTCTGCGCGCAGCGTGCCGGACGGCGCGTTGCCTTCGACGATGCGCGGCATCTGCTCGCGCGTCATGTCGCACGCGGCGAGCAGCGCGTCGGACCAGTCGCGGCGCGCGACGTCGAGCCACAGCGTGCCGGCCGCGTCAGATGGATCGGACACCTTCGCGCCGGTGAGCCGAAAGCGCAGGTAGTCCTTCGGCATCAGCACGCACGCGGTCGCGGCGAACACGTCGGGTTCGTGCTTCGCGACCCACAGCAGTTTCGGCGCGGTGAAGCCGGGCATCGCGAGGTTGCCGGCCAGCGCGTGCAGATCGGGTGCACGTTCGGTGAGCAGCGAGCATTCGTCGGCGCTGCGCATGTCGTTCCAGAGGATCGCCGGGCGCAGCACGCGATCGTCGCGGCCGAGCAGCACCGCGCCGTGCATCTGGCCCGACAGGCCGATCCCGCGCACCTGCGCGAACGCCTGGGGGTGCCGTTCGCGCAGCGCCGCGAGCGCGGCGAGCGTGCCTTGCCACCAGTCGTCCGGATGCTGTTCAGCCCAGCGCGGGTGCGGCCGCGACACGCCGAACGGCGTGCCCGCGGTGCCGACCACGGTGCCGTCCGGGGCCAGCAGCAGCACCTTCACTTCCGAGGTGCCGAGGTCGATGCCGAGATACATGAGCGATCCGTTCCGTCAGTGAGGAGCCGCTACTTTAGCCGCACGCACGCGCGCATGCCAACGCAGGTTCGCCCGGATGCGCGGGCGCTGGCGAGCGGCCGGCCGCCGGGCGAGGGGCCCAGGGGCCGCGCATCAGCGCTGCGCGAGCCACGCGTCGACGCGCGCGAGCCCGGCGCGCAGCGCGTCGAACAGCGCGGCGTTGCCGGCGAGCGAGCCCCACAGCGCGCGGCTTGCGCACAGCGCGACGACCGGGTCGTCGGCTTCGACGATCGCCCGCGCGATGCCGTCATCCATCACGCCGTCCTGGTATGCATACGGCAGCAGCCCGCGCGCCCAGCGTTCGAGAAAACGCAGGAACAGCGCCGGCAGCACCGCGGTCGCGACCGGCGCCGCGCCGCGCGCGAACGATTCGACGAGCGTCGGCGCGATGAAGCCGGGAATCTTCGAGAAGCCGTCGGCCGCGACGCGCTGGTTCGTGTCGAGCACGTACGGGTTGCCGAAGCGTTCGAGCACGACGTCGCGATAGCGTTCGAGGTCGAGCGGGCTCGGGCTGAGGCACGGGATCACATCCTGCGTCACGTAGTCGTGTGCGAAGCGGCGGATCGCCGCGTCGTGCGTGCCCTCGTGGATGTACGTGTGGCCCGCGAGCGTACCGGCCCACGCGATGCAGCTGTGCGTCGCATTGAGGATGCGGATCTTCGCTTCCTCGTACGGGTGCACGTCGTCGACCAGTTCCGCGCCGGCCAGCTCCCAGCGCGGCCGGCCGGCCGCGAAGCGGTCCTCGATCACCCACTGGATGAACGATTCGCCCATCACCGGGCACGCGTCGTCGACGCCGGTGGCCGCGCGCACGCGTTCGCGCACGTCGTCGGTCGGGCGCGGCGTGATGCGGTCGACCATCGCGCTCGGCGTCGCGACGTTCGCATCGAACCACGCGAGCAGGCCGGCCTCGCCGCGCCGTTCGAGGAATTCGCGCATGCCCGCGCGAAAGCGCGCGCCGTTGTTGCGCAGGTTGTCGCAGCTCTGCAGCGTGAGCGGCCCCGCGCCGCGCGCGACGCGTTCGGCGAGCAGCGCCGCCAGCGCGCCGTACAGCGTCGTGCGCGCGCCCTGCAGGTCGGCCGCGAGATCGGCGTTCGCGATATCGAGCCGGTTGTGTTCGTCCAGGTAGTAGCCGCCTTCGGTGACGGTGAACGACACGATGCGGCACGCCGGGTCGGCGCCGGCGTCGATCAGCGCGGCGAGGTCGATCGACCACGGCAGCACGCGCGAGATCGCGTGGATCGTCTCGTATGCGCGCTCGCCTTGCGGCGTGACGGTCTCGAGCGTGTACGCGCCGTGCTGCGCGGCGAGCGCGTCCATCGTCGCGCGCATGTCGTCGCGGATGTTGCCGACGGTCAGCGACCAGCGCTCGCCGGCCGGCACGGCCGCATTCACGCGATGCAGATACCACGCCTGGTGCGCGCGGTGGAAGGAGCCTGCGCCGATGTGCAGCAGCACGGGCGTGCGGGCGGAGGGCGATTCGGTCATCCGGTGTCTCCTGTCGCGATCGGATCCCGGCCGGGCTGGCTGCAGCACCCGCGATCCGCGCCGTCGAATACGATCATTTGCTCATCATGTGAGCGAATGATCGTATTCGGGCGAACGAAAGTCAAGGCGGCGACTCGGCATTTCGATGGTGCGCTGCGGGGCGGGAGGGCGGTGTCAGGGTGCGTCGCGCGCGTCGCGGGTCAGCGCGACGAGTTCGTCGAGCAGCTTGCCGGCCGGCCCCGGCAGGATCCCGTGGCGGCGGCGAAAAGCGGTGAGCGTGCGCACCGCGACCACTTCGCGCACCGGCAGCGTGTCGATCGTGCCGGCGCGCCGTTCCGCGCCGTACATCGGTTCGGGCATCCAGCTCAGGAAGCCCGCGTGCGCGACGAGACTCTTCAGCGTCGTGACCGAGCGCGTCTCGACCGCGATGTCGGGCAGCGCGAGCCCGTGCGCGTCGAAGGTCGCGCGCATGTGGTCGAACGGCGCGGTGCCGCGCGGCGGAATCGCCCAGCGCGCGTGCAGCGTGTCGGCGAGCGTCGGCGCGCGTCCGAGCGCGCGCAGCGGATGGTGCGGCGCCGCAACGATATGGCTGCGATCCTCCCAGCGGCACTCCGGAATCGCGACGATCTCGTCGGTGTCGGGGCCGTGAGCGGACAGCGCGAGGTCGATCTCGTGCTTGCTCAGGCCATCGGCGAGCCGGTCCCACACGCCTTCGAGAATCTCGACGCGCAGGTTCGGCCAGCGGTCGAGCACGCGGCCGACCGCGACCGGCAGCACGAGGCTCGCGATGCTGCCCACCGTGCCGACCTTGATCGTGCCCTTCGCGAAGCCGCGCATCGCATCGAGCTCCTCGCGCGCGTGCTCGGCCTCGTGCTGCAGCAGCGTCGCGTGCGGCAGCAGTGCCTCGCCGAACGCGGTGAGCTGCACGCCTTTCGAGTGGCGCTCGAACAGCGGCGCGCCGACCTGATCCTCGAGCCGCTTCAGGATCCGGCTGAGCGCCGGCTGGGTTACGTGCAGCGCGTCGGCCGCGCGGCCCAGGCTGCCGCACGCGACGATGGTGGTGAAAGCACGCAATTGCCGGAGATCGAAAGTCATGCCGAATCGTAATGGCTTTTCGCAGAAAATACAGTATCCGAGAATGACTCGCACTTCGATACTGTGGAAACCGCCAAGCCACCGAGGAGACGCCCGAGCATGTCCGGCACCCCGTCCCAATCCGCCGCCCCGATCACCGTCCGCGACGCGGTCATCGACCTGTTTCGCCAGTTCGGCATCGATCGCGTGTTCGGCAACCCCGGCTCGACCGAGCTGCCGATGTTCCGCGATTTCCCCGCCGATTTCCGCTACGTGCTCGGCCTGCAGGAGGCCGTCGTGGTCGGGATGGCGGACGGTCATGCGCAGGCCACCGGCAATGCGGCGGTGGTCAATCTGCATTCGGCGGCCGGCGTCGGCAACGCGATGGGCAACCTGTTCACCGCGTTCCGGAACCGCACGCCGCTGATCGTCACCGCCGGCCAGCAGGCCCGCGCGATCCTGCCGTTCGATCCGTTTCTCGGCGCGACCCAGGCCGCCGAGATGCCGAAGCCGTACGTGAAATGGAGCATCGAGCCCGCGCGTGCGCAGGACGTGCCGGCCGCGATCGCGCGTGCGTACCGGATCGCGATGCAGGAGCCGCGCGGGCCGGTGTTCGTGTCGATCCCGGTGGACGACTGGGACCAGCCGGCCGAGCTGCTGCCGCGCCGCGACGTGAGCAGCGTCGTGCGGCCCGATCCCGACGCGCTCGCGCGGCTCGGCGACGCGCTCGATGCCGCGCGGCGCCCTGCGCTCGTGGTCGGCGCGGCCGTCGATCGGGCCGGTGCGTGGGACAACGTGGTGCGGCTCGCCGAGCGGCACCGCGCTAGCGTGTACGCCGCGCCGATGTCGGGGCGCTGCAGCTTTCCCGAGGACCATCCGCTGTTCGCCGGCTTCCTGCCCGCGATCCGCGAGAAGATCGTCGCGCGGCTCGCCGGGCACGATCTCGTGTTCGCGTTGGGCGCGCCCGCGTTCACCTATCACGTCGAGGGCTTCGGCCCGCATGTGCCGCCGGGCGCGACGCTCGTGCAGCTCGTCGACGATCCGGGCGTCGCCGCGTGGACGCCGTCGGGCGACGCGGTCGTCGGCAACCTGCGGCTCGCGGCGCGCGACCTGCTGGCCCGGCCGGCGCCGCCCGAGCGGCCGATGCCCGCGCCGCGGCCGCCGCGCCCGCGCGCCGCAGCGCCGGCCGCCGGCGAGCGGATGTCGGTGGCGTTCGTGCTGCAGACGCTCGCCGAGCTGCGCGACGCGCACGACATCGTCGTCGAGGAAGCGCCGAGCGCGCGGCCGGTGATGCAAACGCACCTGCCGTTCACGCGCAGCGGCACGTTCTACACGATGGACAGCGGCGGGCTCGGCTACGGGATGCCGGCCGCGGTCGGCGTCGCGCTCGCGCAGCCGGGCCGGCGTGTGATCGCGCTGATCGGCGACGGGTCGAGCCTCTATTCGGTCCAGGCGTTGTGGAGCGCCGCGCAGCAGAAGCTGCCGATCACGTTCGTGATCCTGAACAATCGCCGCTACGCGGCGCTGCAGGACTTCGCGCCCGTGTTCGGTTTCGGTCCCGACGATCCGGTGCAGGGCACCGATCTGCCCGACCTGGATTTCGTCGCGCTCGCGCAAGGGATGGGATGCCGCGGCATCCGCGTCACCGATGCCGCACGCCTGCGCGACACGCTGACGGATGCGCAGCGGGCCGGTACGCCCGTCGTCGTCGACGTCGAGGTTGCCTGACGCGCAGCGCGCGTCGTTCCGGAGAATTCATGCAAACCGTATCGATGCTGATCGGCGGCCAACGCCGCCATTCGTCCAGCGGCGCGACCTTCGTGCGCCGCAACCCGCTCGACGGCGAAGTCGCGTCGGCCGCGCCGGCGTGCACGGCCGACGATGCACGCGCGGCGGCCGGCGCGGCCGCGCGCGCGTTTCCCGAATGGGCGGCGCTCGGCCCCGGCGCGCGCCGCGCGTTGCTGCTGAAGGCGGCCGCAGCGCTCGAAGCGAAGCACGAGCAGTTCGTCGCCGCGATGGCGGCCGAAACCGGCGCGTCGGCGCTGTGGGCCGGCTTCAACGTGCAGCTTGCCGCGAGCGGGCTCGCCGAGGCCGCGTCGCTGACCACGCAGATCGGCGGCGAGCTGATCCCGTCCGACGTGCCCGGTTCGCTCGCGATGGGCGTGCGGCAGCCGGCCGGCGTCGTGCTCGGCATCGCGCCGTGGAACGCGCCGGTCATCCTCGCGACTCGCGCGCTCGCGCTGCCGCTCGCGTGCGGCAACACGATCGTGCTCAAGGGCTCCGAACTGTGCCCGGTCACGCATGGGCTGGTGGTCGAGGCGCTGCAGGAGGCCGGGTTGCCGCCGGGCGTCGTCAACTTCGTGACGAACGCGCCCGAGGACGCGGGCACAGTGGTCGACGCACTGATCGCGCATCCGGCCGTGCGCCGCGTGAATTTCACCGGATCGACGCGCGTCGGGCGGATCATCGCCGAAGCGTGCGCGCGTCATCTGAAACCGTCGGTGCTCGAACTCGGCGGCAAGGCGCCGTTCGTCGTGCTCGACGACGCGGATCTCGACGCGGCGGTCGCGGCGGCCGCGTTCGGCGCGTTCGCGAATTCCGGGCAGATCTGCATGTCGACCGAGCGGATCATCGTCGACGCATCGATCGCCGACGCGTTCGTCGCGAAGCTCGCCGCCCGGGCCGCGTCGCTGCCGCTCGGCGACCCGCGCCGCGGGCCCGTCGTGCTCGGCTCGCTGATCGACATGAAGGCTGTCGAGCGCTGCAACACGCTGATCGACGATGCGCTCGCGCACGGCGCGACGCTGTTGTGCGGCGGCCAGTCCGACAGCACGCTGTTCCCGGCGACGCTGCTCGATCGCGTGACGCCCGCGATGCGCATCTATGCGGAGGAGTCGTTCGGGCCGGTGAAGGGCATCGTGCGGGTCGACGGCGAGGCGGCCGCGATCGCCTGCGCGAACGACAACGCGTTCGGGCTGTCGTCGGCGGTGTTCAGCCGCGACGTCGCCCGCGCGATGCGCGTCGCGGCGCGCATCGAATCGGGCATTTGCCATGTGAACGGCCCGACCGTGCACGACGAGGCGCAGATGCCGTTCGGCGGCGTGAAGGACAGCGGCTTCGGGCATTTCGGCGGCAAGGCCGGGATCGCCGCGTTCACGGACCTCCGCTGGATCACCGTGCAGACCACGCCGCGCCACTATCCGTTCTGAGAGGCGACCGACGATGAGGATTGCGATTCTGGGTGCCGGCGCGATGGGCTCGCTGTTCGGCGCGCGGCTGGCCGAGCACGGCGAAGCCGTGACGTTGATCGACGTGAACGACGCGCATCTCGAGGCGATCCGTCGCGACGGGTTGCGCATCGACGACGATCGCGGCGAACGCCGCATCCGCGCGCTGCAGGCCGTGCGGCCGGAAGCCGCGAATGCGGCGGCAGGCGACGCGCCCGATGCCCCGTTCGACTTGTTGATCGTGTTCACGAAATCGCTGCACACGTGCGCGGCGCTCGAAGGCGTGCACGCATTGCTGACGCCGCGAACATCGGTGCTGACGCTGCAGAACGGTCTCGGCAACGTCGAGGCGCTGAACGCGTTCGTGCCGCTCGAGCGCATTCTGGTCGGCGTCACGACGTGGCCGGCCGACTTCGCGGGCGCCGGGCACGTGCGCTCGCACGGTGCCGGCACGATCCGCATGATGACGGCGGACGGCGCGCCGCGCCCGTTCGCGGCGGCCGTGGCCGACGCGCTGTCGCGCGCCGGGCTCGCGTGTTCGCTCGATGCGGACGTCTGGGCCGCGATCTGGGAGAAGGTCGCGTTCAATGCGGCGCTCAACACGCTATGCGCGGCGACGGGCTGCACGGTCGATCAGCTCGGCCGCGATCCCGAAGGGCCGCGGCTTGCGCTCGCGATCGCGGCGGAGACGGCTGCCGTCGCGCGCGCGAAAGGCGTCGCCGTGGACGGCGAGCGTATCGCGCGCAATGTCGAGCATGCGATCCGCGAGCATCGCGGCCATCGGCCGTCGATGCTGCAGGACGTGCTCGCGGGCCGCCGCACGGAGATCGGCGCGATCAACGGGCAGGTCGTCGCGGCCGCGCGCGAGACGGGCGTCGCGGTGCCGCACGTCGAGACGCTGCTCGCGCTGGTCCGGCTGATCGACGCGCAGCTCGACTGAGCATCGGGCCGGCGGCCGGCTTGCGCCGCACGACGATACGCGCGCGCCGCGTGACGCGATGCCGCCGGATCGGCGCAGATTGAACAGGATGCCGGCGCCGATGCATCGACATCGACCGACCGCGCAGCACGAGATCCGGGGCACGCGCCAGCGCGTCAGCCCGGGCAACAGGAGACGCCATGACACTCATCGAATACCGTTGTCTTGCCGCGCGCCGTTCGCGCATGTTGCCGCCGATGTGCGGCCGCCGGGAGGCCGCATGAGCACGCGCGACGGAGTGCAGCCGCCGGCCGTCGACATCGGCGCGACGCTCGACGACGGGCCGTTCACGACGATGCAGCGTTGCGTGGTGCTGCTCGCCGCGCTCGCGATCGTGCTCGACGGCTTCGACGGCCAGTTGATCGGCTTCGCGATTCCGGTGCTGATCCGCGAATGGGGGATCACGCGCGGCGCGTTCGCGCCGGCCGTGGCCGCCGGGCTGATCGGCATGGGCATCGGCAGCGCGTGCGCGGGGATCGTCGCGGATCGTTTTGGCCGCCGCCAGGCCGTGATCGGCAGCGTGTTCCTGTTCGGCGTCGCGACCTGCGCGATCGGTTTCGCGCCGGATGTCGCGACGATCGCGATGCTGCGCTTCTGCGCGGGGCTCGGGATCGGCGGCGCGCTGCCGACCGCCACGACGATGACGGCCGAATACACGCCCGCGCGGCGCCGTACGATGATGGTGACGGCGACGATCGTCTGCGTGCCGCTCGGCGGCATGCTGGCCGGACTGTTCGCGCACGAGGTGCTCCCGCGCTATGGCTGGCGCGGGCTGTTCTTCGCCGGCGGCGCGCTGCCGCTCGTGCTCGGTTTCGTGCTGGTGCGCGCGCTGCCCGAATCGCCGCGCTATCTGGCGCGCCGTCCGGCGCGCTGGCCGGAGCTCGGCGCGCTGCTCGCGCGCATGCAGCGGCCGGTCGCGCCGGGCACCGTGTTCACCGATCTGCGCGATGCGTGCGCACTCGGCGCGCGCGGCGGGTTCGGCGCATTGTTCGCCGGCAACCAGGCGCGCGACACGATCGCGCTGTGGTGCGCATTCTTCATGTGCCTGCTCGCCGTATATGCGGCATTCAGCTGGCTGCCGACGATGCTGGCCGCGAGCGGGCTGAGCGTGTCGGTCGCGGGCTCGGGGTTGACCGCGTACAACCTCGGCGGCGTGATCGGCGCGCTGCTGTGCGCATGGGCGATCACGCATGCCGGTTCGCGCTGGCCGCTCGCGCTGTGCAGCATCGGCGGCGTGGCGAGCGCGATCTGGCTGATGGGTATCGATGCGGGACGCCACACGGGCTGGCTGATCGTCGGGCTCGGCCTGCACGGTTTGTTCGTCAACGCGGTGCAGTCGACGATGTATGCGCTCTGCGCGTACATCTATCCGACGGCGGTGCGTGCGACCGGCACCGCGAGCGCGCTCGCCTTCGGCCGGCTCGGCGCGATCCTCAGCGCGTTCGCGGGTGCGATCGTGATCACCGCGGGCGGCGCGACGGCGTACCTGACGATGCTGGCCGTCGCGATGGGCGTGGTGTGCGTCGCACTGCTCGCGATGCGGCGCCACATTCCGCGGTTCGCGCGCGAACGGGCGTTGCCGCGCGACGGGGAGGAGCTGGCCCGCACGTCGTCGTGACGCGCGGGCGCGTGCCGTGCGTTACAGCGTGGTGCGCACGTGCCAGAGCTCGGGGAACAGCACGACGTCGAGCATCTTGCGCAGATACGGCGCACCGCTCGTGCCGCCGGTGCCCTGCTTGAAGCCGATGATGCGCTCGACGGTCGTCACGTGACGGAAGCGCCACTGGCGGAACGCATCCTCGAGATCGACGAGTTCCTCGGCCATCTCGTACAGCTCCCAGTGCTGCTGCGGGTGACGGTAGACCTCGAGCCACGCGGCCTCGACCGTTTCGTCGTGACGCATCGGCTGCGTCCAGTCGCGCTCGAGCCGCTCGGGCGCGATCGGGAAACCGCGCCGCGCAAGCAGGCGCACGACCTCGTCGTAGAACGACGGCGCCTCGAGCGTCGCGCGCACCTGCTCGAGGATGTCGGGCCGATGCGCATGCGGCTGCAGCATCTGCACGTTCTTGTTGCCGAGCAGGAATTCGAGCTGCCGGTACTGGTACGACTGGAAGCCCGACGACTGGCCGAGATACGGCCGCATCGCCGAATACTCGGACGGGGTCATCGTCGACAGCACGTTCCACGCCTGCACGAGCTGCTCGAGGATCCGCGACACGCGCGCGAGCATCTTGAACGCGGGAGGCAGCGCGTCGCCGCGCACCGCGTCGAGCGCGCCGCGCAGCTCGAACAGCGCGAGCTTCATCCACAGCTCGCTCGTCTGATGCTGGATGATGAACAGCATCTCGTTGTGATCGGGCGACAGCGGATGCTGCGCGTCGAGGATCGAATTCAGCGACAGGTAGTCGCCGTAGCTCATCGACTTCGAGAAATCGAGCTGCGCATCGTGCCAGCCGGCTTCGCCTGCCGCATCGCCCGGCACGTGCGGCGCTTCATGAGCGGGTTGGGCCGCGCGTGCGCCCGAGAACGGGCAGCCCGCCGGCGCATTGTCGCCGGGTGGCTGCATATGACCAGAATTCACGACTCTCTCCAGATTTGAATGACGGGGGCGCGGCGCGCGATCCGCACGCAACGGCGGCGCGCGCCGGTCGACGCCGATCAGGTCACCGCGCCGCGCTCGGCGAACTCGGGTGCCTTCCACGCATCGGTGGCCAGGATGTCGCGCAGCGTCTCGACGGCATCCCACACGTCGGCGAAGCGCGTGTAGAGCGGCGTGAAGCCGAAGCGCAGCACGTACGGCTCGCGATAGTCGCCGATCACGCCGCGCGCGATCAGCGCCTGCATCACCTCGTAGCCGTGCGGATGCTCGAAGCTCGCCTGCGAGCCGCGCTGGTGATGCGCGCGCGGCGTGACGAGCTTCAGCGACAGGCCCGCGCAGCGCGCTTCGACGAGTGCGATGAACGCATCGGTGAGCGCGAGCGACTTGCGGCGGATCGCGTGCATGTCGGTCTGCAGGAACACGTCGAGCCCGCATTCGACCATCGACATCGACACGATCGGCTGCGTGCCGCACAGGAAGCGCGCGATGCCCGGATCGGGCGCGAAGCCCGGCTGCATCGCGAACGGTGCGCGGTGGCCCCACCAGCCCGACAGCGGTTGCGAGAAATGCGCGTGATGGCGCTGCGGCACCCACACGAACGCCGGCGAACCGGGGCCGCCGTTCAGGTACTTGTACGTGCAACCGACCGCGCCGTCCGCATGCGCGCCGTTCAGGTCGACCGGCACCGCGCCGGCCGAGTGCGCGAGATCCCACAGCATCAGCGCGCCCGCGTCGTGCACGAGCTGCGTGACGGCCGGCATGTCGTGCATGTAGCCGGTGCGGTAGTTCACGTGCGTGATCATCGCGACGGCCGTGTCCGCGCCGAGCGCGTCGGGCAGGTCGGCCGGATCGTCGATCAGGCGCAGCTCGTAGCCGCCGCCGAGCTGCTCGATCAGCCCTTGCGCGATGTACAGGTCGGTCGGGAAGTTCGAGCGCTCCGACACGATCACGCGGCGCTCCGGCGCGTGCGCGGCCTGGTGACGCAGCATCGCCGACAGCAGCTTGAACAGGTTGATCGAGATGGTGTCGGTCACGACGGTCTCGCCCGGTGCGCCGCCGATCAGCGTCGCGAGCTTGTCGCCGAGGCGGCGCGGCAGCGCGAACCAGCCGGCGGTGTTCCAGCTGCGGATCAGGCCTTCGCCCCATTCGGCGCCGATCACCTGTTGCGCGCGGGCGGCCGATGCGCGCGGCTGTGCGCCGAGCGAGTTGCCGTCGAGATAGATCACGCCGTCGGGCAGCGCGAACTGGTCGCGCAGCGCGGCGAGCGGGTCGTCGCGGTCGAGGGCGAGCGCGTCTTCACGGGTCTTGATCATGATGTCGGGTCAGTGGGTCGGGTAATCAGGCGGAGTGGCCGGGCAGCGCGCGCAGCACCGCACGTACGGGGCTCGCGTCGAGCGTCGTGAACTTCAGCGGCAGCGCGATCAGCTCGTAGTCGCCGGGCGGCACGTCGTCGAGCACGATCCCTTCGAGGATCGCCATCCGGTGTGCGCGCACGCGATGATGCGCATCCATGGTCTTCGATTCCTGCGGGTCGAGCGACGGCGTGTCGATGCCGATCAGCTTCACGCCGCGCGCGGCGAGCAGGTCGACGGTCTCGGGCGCGACCGCGCAGAAGCCGCTGTCCCATTGCTCGACGCTGGCGCGTGCATAGGTGCGCAGCAGCACGCGCGGCGGCACGCCGTCGAGCGCGGCCTCGATATCGGCCGGGCGCACGATCGGCGCCGCGCCAATGCAGTGGATCACGCGGCACGGGCCGAGATAGGTATCGAGCGGCACCGCGCCGATCGGCGCGCCGTCGGCGTCATAGTGGAGCGGCGCATCGCAGTGCGCGCCCGTATGCGGCGACAGCGTCAGGCGCGCGACGTTGACCGGCGAGCCGGCCTCCATCCGCCACACGCGTTCGACGGAAACGGGCGTGTCGCCCGGCCACACGGGGGTGGCGGGGCTGACGGGCGGCGAGATGTCCCAGAGTGTGTCCATGGCATGACGAAGCGGTGAATCGATCCTTCGAATGATAGGTGGACGCTCGCAGAAAGTGCTTGCGAAATAAACATGGACAATCCGCCAGATTGGCAGATAATTCGAATGAGAGGGAAAAGGGGGACCAAAAATGCATGCGATCACGCTCGATGCCACCGACTGCAGGATTCTGGCGGTACTGCAGGAGGAGGGCAGAATCAGCAATCTCGACCTGGCCGAACGCATCTCGCTTTCGCCGTCGGCTTGCTTACGCCGGATGCGCCTGCTCGAGGAGCAGGGCGTCATCGAACACTATCGCGCGTGCCTGAGCCGCGAGAAGCTCGGCTTCGAGCTCGAGGCGTTCGTGCAGGTGTCGATGCGCAACGAAGAGAATCAATGGCACGAGCGCTTCGCGGAAGCGCTGCGCGAATGGCCGGAGGTGGTCGGCGCGTTCGTCGTGACGGGCGAGAGCCACTATCTGCTGCGCGTGCTCGCGCACAACCTCAAGCACTATTCGGATTTCGTGCTGAACCGGCTCTACAAGGCGCCGGGCGTGATGGACATCCGTTCGAACATCGTGCTGCAGACGCTGAAGGACGAAGCGGGCGCGCCGGTCGGACTGGCGCGCACCGGGGCGATCAAAGCGGTGTGAGGCCGTGGAACCCGCCGCCGTGGAACACGAGCGGCGGCGCGGCATCCGACACCGCGCGCACGCCGCAGCGTTCCACTTCGCCGACGAAGATCACGTGGTCGCCTTCGTCGTAGCGGCTGCGGTTGTGGCATTCGAACCACGCGAGCGCACCGTCGAGCACCGGCATGCCCGAGTTGCCGGCCACGTGCGCGATCCCTTCGAAGCGGTCGCCCTTGTAGGTCGAGAAGCGCTTGCACAGGTCGATCTGCGAGGCCGCGAGCACGTTCACCACGTAATGGCTGTTGCTGCGAAACACCGGCGTCGACGCCGATTTGTGCGCGAGGCTCCACAGCACGAGCGGCGGATCGAGCGAAACCGAGTTGAACGAGCTTGCGGTGATGCCGATCAACTGCCCGGACGGCGCCTGCGTCGTGATGACGGTCACGCCGGTCGCGAACTGGCCGAGTGCCTGGCGGAATGCGGCCGAATCGAAATCCGGCGGGTTGGCATGGTTCATCGGGCGGCCATCCGGAACGAAACGGACGGGCGCGGCGCGCGGCGGATGCAACGGGCGCGACGGACGAAAGGCGACAAGGCCGGGGTGGTCGGTTGGGAAGGGGTGCGCATGGTCGGATTTTAGCGGAATCGCGACCGCCGGGCCCGTGCGCACGGTGCATTGCGGCGTGAACGTGAGGTAGCGAACACTGTCGCACGGTGCCGCGATCGACGCGGAACGGCCGTTCTGTCGCGTTTTACCGCGCGTGATCCGCGACCGCGCCGTGCGCCGGGTGCTAGCGCGCCGCCAGCCCGAGCGACAGCGCGCCCGTCAGGATCAGGCTCGACGCCCACACCGCGTCGAGGTTGAACCAGCTCCGCGCGACGAACTTCAGCCCGAGATAGCGGTACACGAGCCACGCGAGCACGCCGCCCGCGCCGATCATCGCAGCCGCGTGCACGGCCGCGACGACGAGGGCCATCCCGAGATGCGCATCGATGAGCGTGGCCGCCGCGCGATGGCCGGCGTCCCGGTCGAGCCCGCAGAGCCCGAGATAGATCGGCACCAGCATCAGTCCCGCGCCGTGCGCGAGCGCGATCGCGAACGACCACAGCCCGAGCCGCGCGGGTGCGATCCGCGCAAGCGCGCGCGGATGGCGCCGCCGGATCAGCAGCACCGCGCCGAAGCCGATCACGAGCGCGCTCGCGCCGATCCGGATCGCCGACTGCCACGCGAGCAACGCGGCGAGCAGCCCGAACGGCAGCATCACCATGAAGACGGCGAGCGCATGGCCGAGTGCGAGATAGCCGAGCGCCGCGAGCAGCGCGCCGCCGTGGCGCGTCATCAGAGCATTCGACACCGCGAGCGGCCAGCCCATCGCCGGATTGAGTCCGTGATAGACACCGCTCGCGAGCACGGCCGCCCACAGCGCGAGCGGCGCTGAGAGGCTGGCGCTCAACGCTTGACCGACGGATAGCAGAACGAGTCTGTCGAGCAGTCGCCGCCCTCGAGCCGGATCTGGTGCGCGCGATAGCCGTCGGGGAACTCGACCCAGTAGTCGTCGGCGAGCGTCAGCCCGCCCTCCGGCCCCACATGCGCGAGCACCTGCGCGGCCGGCACGCCGTCCGGATAGAACTGGTCGTCCCACGTCGAATAGAGTGAGTTGGTCCAGTACACGCGCCGGCCGTCACGGCTGATCTCGACCATCTGCGGACCGCCCGCGAACGCGCGGCCGTTCGTGTGCGGCGCGCGGCGCACGATGCCGCCGATGCGCACCGACCCCGCGAGCACCGGGTGATGCGGATCCGACACGTCGTACTGGCGCATCTCGCCCGTGCCCCAGCACGACACGTACAGGAAGCGGTCGTCGAGCGACAGGTCGATGTCGGTCACGAGCGGCGGCACCGCGCCGAACCCTTGCAGCAGCGGCGGCAGCTCGTCGGCCGCGGCCGGCTCGGGCGGGATCGTCGCCGTCTTCTTCACATGGAACTGGCCATCCTCGCGCCACCAGGTCCAGATCGACCCTTCCAGGTTGGTCGTATCGACCACGACGCCGACGAACCCGTATTCGCGCACCGGATCGTGCGCGGGCCGCACTTCGAGTGCCATCTGGTGCTGCGCGCCGAGATCGATCGTCTGCACGTTGCGCCGCGCGCGCAGGTCCCAGAAATGCAGCCGGTGGCCGTAGCGGTTCGCGAGCAGGTCTTCCGGAACGATGCCGTTCTCGAACTGCGGCGGCAGCGCCCATTCGCTCGACACCATGTAGTCGCGCGGCAGGTTCCACCAGAAGTCGTAATGCTTGTCCTGCGGGCCGCGGTCGATTTCCCAGCGGCCGAGCACGTCGAAGGTCTCGCAGTCCATGATGAAGATGCCGGGCGCGCCGTCGGTGCCGTCCTTGCCCGCGCCGCCGAGCGTGCTCACGTAGATCCCCTCGGGGCCGCAGTGGACCGTATGCGGTCGCGAATAGCCGGTCTTCGCGAAGATCTCGTCGGGTTCGATGATCTTGTGGATGCGCGCCTGCGTCGGGTGCGGCTTCGTGTCGATCACGTAGATCCGCGACGAGCGCAGGCCGGGAATGATCAGGAAGCGGCGCTCGAGAAACGCGTGGCCGGTCAGCGGCGACAGCGACGACGAACACGCATTCCAGCCGAAGTGGTGAAACTCGTCGCCGGTATTCGGCATCGTCACCGTGTGCACGATCTTGCCGTAGGTCGAGGAGCCGGGCTTCACGTCGATCACGGCGAGCGCGTCGGGTCTGGAAAAATCGGGGCTCAGCAACAATGTATAGGCAAACTCTTCCGCCGGCGCCTGCATCGCGAGTTCCGGCGAAGCGTGAAATGTCGGGTCAGGCCGCATGCTCATCGTAGTGCCTCTCTCGGTTGTATCGGATCACGGGCGCACGGCCGTTCGTTGCGGACGTGCGGGTCGAACGGTTGCGTGATGCGCATGCACCGGCGGCCGCGCACGTGGCAGGACGCGCGGTGCGGTGCATCAGATCGGGACAGCGGGGAAACGCGTTGCACCGGCTCGCCGCGCACGCGGCGCAACGGACGCGACGGACGCATGGCGGCGCAATGGTGCGATGGAAGTGCCGGCGCGCGCGGCACCGGTGGCAGGAGCTGCAATCCGGACGATTTCTGTCGGGGCGTGCATATCGATGTTCCGGCGGATGATGTTGGCATCGGGGCGGGCATGCATCGGACGCTGCGTGCAGCCGGACGGTGTGCCGTCGCGGGCAAGCGTGCCTAAGTGTAGTCGAGAAACGCACCGCCGGTGGTGCGTGATACGCGCGCGTCTCTGCCTGATTTGCGCGCGAGTGAGATACTTGAACGCGTGCCGCTTCGCGCCGGGCAACCGGGCAGCGGCGATACGGACCGGCGGCGCCGGCGCGCGCGTGCGTGCGGTCGCCGCTATCAACGAGGTGATGATTTCATGGTGAACGAGATGCTTGAAACCGCGACCGTGGGTGGTGGGTGCTTCTGGTGCACGGAGGCCGTGTTTCTCGATGTCGACGGCGTGACGGCCGTCCAGTCGGGCTATGCGGGCGGCCATATGCGCAATCCCGGCTATCGCGACGTGTGCGAAGGCGACACCGGTCACGCGGAGGTCGTGAACGTGACGTTCGATCCGGCGCGCATCGGTTATCGCGAGATCCTCGAGATCTTCTTCGCGACGCACGATCCGACCCAACTGAACCGGCAGGGCAACGACGTCGGCACGCAGTACCGTTCGGTCGTGTTCACGCATTCGGACGAGCAGCGCGACATCGCGCTGGACGTGATCCGCGAACTGGAGCGCGAGCAGGTGTTCGGGCAGCCGATCGTCACGCAGGTCGTACCGCTCGACGACAACTACTGGCCGGCCGAGGACTATCACCAGAACTATTACGCGCGCAATCCGGGGCAGGGCTATTGCTCGGTCGTGATCGGGCCGAAGCTCGCGAAATTCCGCCAGAAGTTCTCGCACCGGCTGAAGTCGCTGCGCGGCGCGTGAGCAGTACCTCGGAACCTGTTCATGCCTTGCCCGCGTGAACGCGACAATGATGGTGTCGGGTCATGCGAGCAAGGTCACGGACGATAGGTCGAACGTGAAGATAGTCGAGCCGCATGCGCGGCGCGCTGGCCGTCGTGGTCAGCGTGCCGCCTTGTGGTGAGCCATGAAGTTATTTTTGTTTCGTCAGGACCCTGCCGGCTGCGCTGAGTATGGCGAACGAGACAAGTGCGGAGACGAGAAGCTTGATCGCCAATGCCAGAAGATAGAAATTGTTCATTGCCTCTTCGCCATCGCCGTTGACATGTAGATGGTTGAAAACGAAAGTCTCTACCCATCTGTTCGGGATCAGCACAAAAGAGAGGTAGGAGAAGCATAAAAAAGCGATCGCGAAGGTAATTTTTTTCATCTCACGTCGCACTTGCTGAAGTTGGGGTGCCGTTGACACTCATGGTCTGCGAGCTATAAAGGCCAAACCACTCTGGGTGACGGCTTCTGTATGGCACTTCAGTCGGCCCCGATCGTCAAATCGTTGTGTCGCCGTCGGCATTGAAAGTGGATCGGGAAGCCAGCCGAACGGACAGGCATTTTTGTCTACGCAGGCGGAGCGGTAAATAGAACGGGTCTGAAAAGTAGCGCTGTCCGAATGTCGGCGCAGGCCAACGGCGCGTGAACCTTGGGACACGGCTTCAACGCATCGGCGCCGCAACGACGCGCGCCGCCGAACCCTACGCCGCCTCGCTGCGCCACTGCGCGCACGCGGCGGCGATCTCCCGCGCGAGCGCGACGCACGACAGCGGCGCGGAGCCTTCCGCCTTGTTGTTGATCGTGATGATCACTGGCTGTCCGGCCAGCGCGTAGCGCGCGGCCAGCTCGGCGAGCGCCGAGCGCGTGGCCGGATCCTCGTCGACGAGCTTGTCGAACGGTTCGTACTTCGCCTTGGCCTGTTCGTACTTGAATCCACCATGCAGGCTCCAGCGCACGATAAGCGGGCCCGGCGCGTCGCCGTCGAGCAGCGCGAGCGCGGCCGCCTGGCGCAGCGGGTCGGGCATCCGCGCATGCAGGCCGACACAGTAGCGCACGCCGAGCGCCGCGAGCGCGCGGATGAAGCGCGGCGTGAGCAGGCACGCGTCGCGGATCTCGATCGCGTAGCGCGTGCCGTCGGCATCCGGCGGCAGCGGCGGCAGCGCCGCGAAGAACGCCGACAGCCGGTCGATCAGCGCGGCCGGTTCGACGAGCAGTTGATCGGGCATCGGCGAAAACTGGAACACCAGCACGCCGGCCTTTTTGCCGAGCCCTTCGATGCACGGCTGCACGAATTCGCGAGTGGCGAGCTGCGCGTCGAGAAAGGTCGGGTTCGGGCCCGACGGCTCGCCGCGCCGGCCGCGCACGACCGCGTCGGTGACGGATGCCGGCGCCTTCACGACGAAGCGGAAGTCGTCCGGCACCTGCTGCGCGTAGCGCAGGTAGTCGGCCACCGACAGCGGGCCGTAGAACGACCGGTCGAGGCTTACGCTCTTCAGCAGCGGATGCGCGCCGTACGCTTCGAGTCCCTCGCGCGACAGTTTCGTCTGCGCGAAATCGCCGTCGTAGACGATGCCGTCCCAGCCGGGGAAATACCACGACGACGTACCGAGCCGCACATTCGGCGGCAACGCGGCCGCCACGTCGGCGATTTCCGCGGAAACCGGTGCGGGCGGCACGCCGCGCTGGCGCCTGCCCTTCTTCGGCGGCGTGGCAGGCGGCAACGGCTCGTCCCACAGCAGGCCTGAGGCGGGAGGCGGTTCCGGTTCCTGATCGGAGGAAGGGCGGGGCGACGCACGGCCCGCGCGCGCAGGCGACTTTGCCGGTGGCGCAGCATCGTGCGCGTCCGGTGTCACGCGTTCGCCGGGGGCGGCAGGGTTGTCGTCATTCGAGGGCACAGCCGCCGCGCGTGCGTCGTCGGGAGGCGCGCCGAACAGGTCGAACTGCCCGTCGGCGTGCGACCCGTCCGGTTCGTCGCGCTGCTGTCGTTGCGGCGGCGTGTTGCGCCGCGTCCTGCCGTCACCCATGCGTGCCCAGCGTGAAGTGCCGCCTAGCGCGGCAGCGTGTGTTCGTACATATAGCGCCGCGACCACGGCAGCGTTTTCGCGCTGCGTCCAGCCTTGCGGCACACGATCTGGAAGATCGACACGTCGTCGTGCTCGAATGCATACGCGCAACCGGCGAGGTACACGCGCCAGATGCGGAATTTTTCGTCGTCGACGAGCGCGCGCGCCTGTTCCGCCTTCGCCTCGAAGTTCTCGGTCCAGATCTCGAGCGTGCGCGCATAGTGCCGCCGCAGGCTTTCGACGTCAACCGCCTCGAGCCCGCCGCGCTGCGCCGCTTCGAGCGCGAGGCTGATGTGCGGCAGCTCGCCGTCCGGGAATACGTAGCGGTCGATGAATTCGCCGCCGCCGAGCGCCGTCTCGCCGCTTTCGGCGTCGGTCGACGTGATCCCGTGGTTCATCGCGATGCCTTCGTCGGTCAGCAGGTCATGCACGCGCGAGAAATAGAGCGGCAGGTTCTTGCGGCCGACGTGCTCGAACATCCCGACGCTCGTGATGCGGTCGAACTGCCCGTCGATCTCGCGGTAGTCCTGCAGGCGGATCTCGATCTTGTCCTCGAGCCCGGCGGCCTTCACGCGCGCGGTCGCCAGATCGAACTGGTTCTGCGACAGCGTCACGCCCAGACAGGTCGCGCCGAACTTCTGCGCGGCGCGCAGCACGAGCGCGCCCCAGCCACAGCCGATGTCGAGCAGCCGCTGGCCGGGCTCGAGCTGGATCTTGGTCAGGATATGGTCGATCTTCTTGATCTGCGCGGTGGCGAGATCCTCGTCGCCGTTCTCGAAGTACGCGCACGAGTACACCATGTTCTCGTCGAGCCACAGCTGGTAGAACTCGTTCGAGACGTCGTAGTGATACTGGATCGCCTTCCTGTCGCTGTTCTTCGTATGATTGAAGTAGCGCTTCACGCGCGCGAGCTTGCTCGCGCTGGTGACCGTGCTGCGCGCGAGCGAGTAGCTGATGTTGATGATGTCCGACAGCCTGCCCTCGATGTCGATCTTGCCCTTCACGTACGCCTCGCCGAGATTGTCGAGGCTCGGTTCGAGCAGCAGCGGCAACGCGGACGCGCTGTTGACCTTCAGCGTGACCTGCGGTGCGCTGAAGGTGCCGAAATCGAGTTGATCGCCGTTCCACAGCACGAGGCGCGCCGGTATGTTCGCCTTCGCCCGTACTTCGTCCGCCCACTGTGCCAGCTTCTTTTCCCAGAACATTTGGATTCTCCGTTTGTTCGTTGAATCGAATACAGCCAAGTATCTTGACCGGCGCCCGCTCCTCGCGAGGCGGGCGCCCGGATGCAACACGAGACACGACCGGCAGGCACCGGCGCCGCTGCCTTGCTTACGGCGACAGGCGCGAGATGGTCCAGCCCGGCGCCGCCGCCGCGTCGCGCGTGTAGAGCAGGCGATCGTGCAGCCGCGACGGGCGGCCCTGCCAGAATTCGATCGCGTCGGGCACGACGCGATAGCCGCCCCACTGCGGCGGGCGCGGCGGATTCTCGCCGTAGCGTTCGGCCACGGCCTTCTCGCGCGCTTCGAGCGTCGCACGGCTGTCGATCACGGCGCTCTGCTCGGACGCCCACGCACCGATGCGCGAGCCGAGCGGGCGCGACGCGAAATAGCGGTCGCTTTCGTCGGTGCTGGTTTTCTCGATCCGGCCTTCGATGCGCACCTGGCGCTCGAGCTCGATCCAGTAGAAGAGCAGCGCCGCGTACGGATGGGCGGCGAGATCGCGGCCCTTGCGGCTTTCGTAATTGGTAAAGAAGACAAACCCGCGTTCGTCGACACCCTTGATGAGCACAATTCGGGCCGACGGCCGGCCGTTCTCGCCGACGGTGGCGAGCGTCATCGTGTTCGGCTCGGGAAGCTTGGCGGCGAGCGCCTCCTTGAACCAGCGATCGAACTGGGCGAAAGGGTCGGGGGCGACATCGGCTTCATCGAGCGAAGCACGCGAATAGTTGATGCGAAGATCGGCGAGAGTTGTCATGTTATGCAAACGCTTCAATCCGGGGCCAGTATAGCGAACGCGCGGGAATCGTGCGTGCACAGTGGCGCGTGTAGGCGGCGAGTTCAGGCAAAATAGAGGGCTGTACGCTTACGTTTTCCTTGCTGCCATGTCCGCCCCCGACGCTGCCCCGCCCAGTTCTTCTGATCTTACCCCGAGCCCGACAATCCAGCTTGACGTGGATCGCGAACGCCGTTTCGGCGGCATCGCGCGGTTGTACGGCGCCCCCGCGCTCGCCGCGTTCGAGCGCGCGCACGTCGCCGTGATCGGCATCGGCGGCGTCGGTTCGTGGACGGCCGAGGCGCTCGCGCGCAGCGCGATCGGCACGCTGACGCTGATCGACCTCGACAACGTCGCGGAAAGCAACACGAACCGGCAGATCCACGCGCTCGACGGCAATTACGGCAAGCCGAAGGTCGATGCGATGGCCGAGCGGATCGCGCTGATCGATCCCGCGTGCCGCGTGAACCGGATCGAGGATTTCGCGGAACCCGACAACTTCGACGCGCTGCTCGGCGGCGGCTTCGACTACGTGATCGACGCGATCGACAGCGTGCGGACGAAGGTCGCGCTGATCGCGTGGTGCGTCGCGAAAGGGCAGCCGCTCGTCACGGTCGGCGGCGCGGGCGGGCAGCTCGACCCGACGCGCATCCGGATCGACGATCTCGCGCTGACGATCCAGGATCCGCTGCTGTCGAAGGTGCGCGCGCAGTTGCGCAAGCAGCACGGCTTTCCGCGCGGGCCGAAGGCGCGCTTCAAGGTCAGCGCAGTGTATTCGGACGAGCCGCTGATCTATCCGGAAGCGGCCGCTTGCGACATCGAGGATGGCGCGGAGCCGTCCGCGGCCGCGCATGTCGCGGGGCTCAACTGCGCGGGATTCGGTTCCAGCGTGTGCGTGACCGCGAGCTTCGGTTTCGCGGCCGCCGCGCATGCGCTGCGCGCGCTCGCGGCGCGGGCCGCGGGCTGATCCGGAAATCGATCCGCGCGTAGAAGCATGCTGCGCTGCCGCGGCGCGGCAGAGCCGCCGCGCGCGATGGCGCGGCAGCCGGGCCATCGCAGCCCGGCCGCCCGTTCGTCAGTTGAGCGCCATGCTCAGCTTGCGCCGCCACGCGGCGACGAGCTCGGGGCTGTCGCCCGCCAGCTCGAACACCGACAGCATCGTGCGGCGGCCGAGGTCGTCGCCATACGCGCGGTCGCGCAACACGATTTCCAGCAACTGCTCGAGCGCGCCTTCGTACGCGCGTCGCGCGATCAGGCTCTGCGCAAGGTCGAAGCGTGCGTCGAGATCGGCGGGATTCGCCGCGATACGCGCTTCGAGCGCGTCGGTCGGCGGCAGGTCGGCCGTCGCGTCGAGCGCATCGAAACGGGTCTTGATCGCCTGGTAGCGCGGATCGGCGCCCTGCACGGTCTGCGGCGACAGGCGCTCGGCCTCGGTGCGCGCGGCATCGACCTGGTTGTTCGCGAGCAGCAGTTCGATCAGGTCGAGCCGTGCATCGTCGAAACCGGGGTTCAGCGCGAGCGCCGCCTCGAGGTGGGTGAGCGCATCGTCGTAGCGTGACTCGGCGATCGCGTATTGCGCGGCGCGGCGTTCTGCTTCCTCGGGCGCCGGCAGCAGCCGGTCAAGGAACGCGCGCAACTGGCCTTCCGGCAGCACGCCGATGAACTGGTCGACCGGGCGCCCGTCGGCGAACGCGATCACGTGCGGGATGCTGCGCGTCTGGAAGTGCGCGGCGAGCTCCTGGTTCTCGTCGACGTTCACCTTCACGAGCTTCCAGCGGCCCTGGTAGTCGGCTTCGAGCTTTTCGAGCAGCGGACCGAGCGTCTTGCAGGGGCCGCACCACGGCGCCCAGAAGTCGACCAGCACGGGGGCGTCCAGCGACGCCTCGATGACGTCTTTCTCGAAAGTGGCAAGCGTGGTGTCCATGTCGTTCTCTTCCAGTCGAATGTCGTGAGGATGGGGGCGGCGCGCGCCTTTTTCAACGCGGCTTCGCTGCGGGCAGCGGAATCCACTCGGTTTCGCCGGGCACCTCGCCCATTTCCTGGTTCGTCCACGCTGCTTTCGCGCGCTCGATCGCGTCGCGGCTGCTCGCGACGAAATTCCATTCGATGAAGCGTTCGCCGTCGATCTTGTCGCCGCCCAGCAACATCGCGCGCGCGCCGTTGCCGCTTCCGAGCGTGACGGTCGCGCCCGGCGTGAGCACGGCCATCTGCTCGGCGGGCACTGGCGTGCCGTCGATCGTCAGGTCGCCGTCGACCACGTAGACCGCACGTTCCTCGTGCGACGCGTCGAGCTCGAGGCGGCTGCCGGCCGCGAATTCGGCGGCGACGTACAGCGTGCGCGAGAACGTCGTGACGGGCGAGCGCAGGCCGAACGCGTCGCCGGCGATCACCGTCAGCGTCACGCCGTTTTCGTGGCGCGTGGGCAGCGTGTGGGCCGCATGGTGCTCGAACGACGGCTCGGTGGTTTCGTGGGCGGCGGGCAGCGCGACCCAGGTCTGGATCCCGTGCACCGTATGGCCGCTCGCGCGCTGCGCGTCGGGCGTG
This sequence comes from Burkholderia sp. KBS0801, assembly GCF_005937855.2. Classification (NCBI taxonomy): domain Bacteria; kingdom Pseudomonadati; phylum Pseudomonadota; class Betaproteobacteria; order Burkholderiales; family Burkholderiaceae; genus Burkholderia; species Burkholderia sp. KBS0801. The sequence continues at coordinate 2,826,934 of NZ_CP042177.1, read as the reverse complement.
CGCTCCGAATGGACGATGCCGCGGCCGGCCGTCATCCAGTTCACGTCGCCCGGCACGATCTCCTGCCGCGAGCCGAGGCTGTCGCGGTGCAGGATCGCACCGTCGAACAGGTAGGTGACGGTGGCGAGCCCGATATGCGGGTGCGGGCGCACGTCGAGCCCGGTGCCGGCCGGCAGCGCCGCGGGCCCCATGTGATCGAAGAAGATGAACGGGCCGACGAGGCGTGCGGCGAGCGCGGGCAGCGTGCGGCGCACCTGCAGGTTGCCGATGTCGCGAATGTGCGGCTTCAGCAAGGCTTTGATCGGTTCGGTCATGACAGGCCTCGTGGCGAACGGCGGGGATGCCGGTCATTGTACTGGCCGCGCGCGTAATGGGCGTGGCGCTGCGCCAGCCTGCGGTGCGGGCGGCAGCGGGCACGCGTGATGCGGCTTGCCAGTCGATGCGCGGCCACGCCCATGGCCGATTCCCTGCACGCCGCGCGGGTATCGGGCCGGGCGGCGAAACCCGGTAGACTGAGCCGCCTCGGAACCACCATTCAAAACGAGGAGACGCCGATGATGGCCCCGAAGGACTTGCTGCTCGCGCTAATCGTGATCCTGGCGTGGGGCGTGAACTTCGTCGTGATCAAGGTCGGGCTGCACGGCATGCCGCCGATGCTGCTCGGCGCGCTGCGCTTCACGCTCGCGGCCGTGCCCGCGGTGTTCTTCGTCCGCCGGCCGCAGATTCCGTGGCGCATGCTGATCCTGTACGGCGCGACGATCCAGCTCGGCCAGTTCGTGTTCCTGTTCACAAGCATGTACGTCGGCATGCCGGCCGGTCTCGCGTCGCTCGTGCTGCAGTCGCAGGCGTTCTTCACGCTCGTGTTCGCGATGCTGTTCCTCCGCGAGCGGCTGCGCATGGAGAACCTGATCGGGCTCGCGATCGCCGCGGCCGGGCTCGCCGTGATCGCCGCGCAGGGCGGCCGCGCGATGACGCTCGCCGGCTTCCTGCTGACCATCTGCTCGGCCGCGATGTGGGCGATCGGCAATATCGTCACGAAGAAGGTCGGCCGGGCGAACCTCGTGTCGCTGGTCGTATGGGCGAGCCTCGTGCCGCCCGTGCCGTTCTTCCTGCTGTCGCTGTGGTTCGAGGGGCCGCAGCGGATCGGCGCCGCGCTCGCCGGCCTGGACGGCGCGTCGATCTTCGCGGTCGTCTATCTCGCGTTCGTCGCGACGCTGCTCGGCTACGGCCTGTGGAGCCGCCTGATGTCGCGCTATCCGGCCGCGCAGGTCGCGCAGTTCTCGCTGTTGGTGCCGATCGTCGGGCTCGCGTCGTCGGCGCTGCTGCTCGACGAACACCTGACGCGCGCGCAGCTGGCAGGTGCCGCGCTCGTGATGGGCGGGCTCGCGGTGAACGTATTCGGCGGGAAGCTGATGCGCCGCTTTGCGGCGTCGTGACGCGCCGGCACGCAGCGCGTGCCGGCGGCGATGAAGAGGAAGCGGCCGTGCGTCAGGCCATCCGGTTCTTCGCGAGCGGCGGGTTCGCGGCGAAGTAACGCTTGATGCCGCGGAAGATCGCGTCGGCCATCTGGTCGCGATAGCTGTCGTCGTTCAGCCGGCTCTCTTCTTCCGGGTTGCTGATGAACGCGGTCTCGACGAGGATCGACGGAATGTCGGGCGCCTTCAGCACCGCGAATCCGGCCTGCTCGACCGAGCCCTTGTGCAGCTTGTTGATGCCGCCGACTTCCTTCAGCACGTAGCCGCCGTAGCGCAGCGAATCGCGGATCTGCGCGGTCGTCGACATGTCGAACAGCGCGCGGCTCACGGCCGCGTCCTGCGTCTTGATGTTGATGCCGCCGATCAGGTCCGACGAGTTTTCCTTGTTCGCCATCCAGCGTGCCGCGGCGCTCGTCGCGCCGTGGTCGGACAGCGCGAACACCGACGAGCCGCGCGCGGAGGGCGTCGTGAACGCATCCGCGTGGATCGACACGAACAGGTCGGCGCCGACGCGGCGCGCCTTCTGCACGCGCACGTTCAGCGGCACGAAGAAGTCGGCGTCGCGCGTCATCATCGCGCGCATGTTCGGCGCGCCGTCGATCTTCGCGCGCAGCTTCTTCGCGATGTCGAGCGCGATGTGCTTCTCGTACGTGCCGCCGCCGCCGATCGCGCCCGGATCCTCGCCGCCGTGGCCCGGATCGATCGCGACCGTCAGCAGGCGCATGGTGCCGCCCTTGCCGGATTTGGGTGCGGTGAACTTGTAGGTGTCGCCGTCGTCGTCGCTGTCGTCGCGGCGCGCGATGACGGGCGGCGGCTTGACGGCCGGTTTCGCGGGCGTGGAGGGCGTCGCGGCGGCCGGCGGCGTGCGCGGCGTGGCCGGCGTGTTCTGCGCGAAGCGCTGGAAGAACGCGTCGGTGCTGTCGCCCGCGGCGGGCGCCGACGGCGCGGCCGGGCCCGCGAGCGAGGTCGGCGGCTGCATCTGCTGCGCGCGCGCGGTGTCGTTGAGCGCCTGTTCCTTGCGTTCCGTCTGCGCGATCAGGTCGGACAGCGGATCGGGCGCGACGGCCGGATACAGGTCGAACACGAGCCGGTACTTGTAGGTGCCCACCGGCGGCAGCGTGAACACCTGCGGCTTCACCGAGCCTTTCAGGTCGAACACCATCCGCACGACGTGCGGCTGGTACTGACCGACGCGCACCGACTGGATCTGCGGATCGTTCGGCGCGATCTTCGACACGAGGTCGCGCAGGGCCTGATCGAGATCGAGCCCGCTCAGGTCGACGACGAGCCGGTCGGGGCCCTGCAACAGCTGTTGGCTATTCTGCAGCGGCTGGTCGGATTCGATCGTGACGCGCGTGTAATCGCGTGCGGGCCACACGCGCACGCCGAGCACCGACGACGCGTGCGCGAGCCGCGGCGCGGCGAGCCCGAGCACCAGCGTCGACGCGCCCGCGCGCAGGATCTGGCGGCGCCGCCAGTTGTGCGTCGCGGTGGCCGCCGATTCGATCGAGCGGAACGGTTTGATCAACATCTTTCGAGACATGCCTTTCCTGAAGCGCTGAACGCCCGGACGGTGAGGGCGCGACCGTCGCCGTCCACGTCGAGCGAGAAAACCAGATCGGGCACGCCGAGCAGGGTGCCCGCCTGTTGCGGCCATTCGACGAGGCAGATCGCGCTGGAATTGAAATATTCGCGAAAGCCCGCGTCGGACCATTCGGCCGGATCGTTGAATCGATACAGATCGAAGTGATAGACCTCAAGTTCCCCATCGTCGCGTGCGAATGCATACGGTTCGACGAGCGTGTAGGTCGGGCTGCGCACGCGTCCCGGGTGGCCGAGGCCGCGCAGGATCGCGCGCACGAGGGTCGTCTTGCCCGCGCCGAGGTCGCCGATCAGCTGGATCTGCAGCCCGTCGAACGCGTGCGCGCGGGCGAGTTCGCCGCGCGCCGCGTCGAGCGCGTGCGCGAAGCGGGTGCCGAAAGCCTCGGTCGCCGCTTCGTCGGCGAGTGCGATCACGCGCTCCGCGAGCGGGGCGGGCAGCGTGTCTGCATGAGGCGTATGGGACGTGGCTGGCATTCTCGTAAAATAGTGCGATGAACCGATTACCGGAACTCGCCGCATCCGACAGGCCTTCGACTCGTACCGAAGGCGCGGCGCCGTGCGCGCTCGATGATGCGACGTTGACTGCGCTCGCCACTCGCATCAAGGCGTGGGGGCGCGAATTGGGTTTCGGGGCGATAGGCATCAGCGATACCGATCTCTCGGATGCCGAAGCAGGCCTCGCCGCCTGGCTGGAAGCCGGGTACCACGGCGAAATGGATTATATGGCGAAACACGGGACGAAACGCGCGCGGCCGGCCGAACTTGTGGCCGGTACGCGACGCGTGATCTCCGCGCGGCTCGCCTATCTGCCGGCCCAGACGCTCGCGGCCGACGCACCCGATGCCTCCCCCGGCGCACTCGTGCCGCACGACTGGCGCGCCCGCGAGCACGCGCGCCTGGACGATCCGCAGGCGGCCGTCGTGTCGATCTACGCACGCGGCCGCGACTATCACAAGGTGCTGCGCAACCGTCTGCAGACGCTCGCGGAGCGCATCGAGCGCGAGATCGGCGCGTTCGGCTACCGCGTGTTCACCGATTCGGCGCCGGTGCTCGAAGTCGAGCTCGCGCAGAAGGCCGGCGTCGGCTGGCGCGGCAAGCACACGCTGTTGCTGCAGCGCGACGCGGGTTCGCTGTTCTTCCTCGGCGAAATCTACGTCGACATTCCGCTGCCGACCGACGCGCAAACGGCGCCCGACGTCGCGCCCGAGACGCCCGGCGCGCACTGCGGCAGCTGCACGCGCTGCATCGATGCATGCCCGACCGGTGCGATCGTCGAGCCGTATCGCGTCGACGCGCGCCGCTGCATCTCGTACCTGACGATCGAACTGAAAGGCAGCATTCCGGAGCCGCTGAGGCCGATGATCGGCAACCGCGTGTACGGCTGCGACGACTGCCAGCTCGTGTGCCCGTGGAACAAGTTCGCGCAGGCCGCGCCCGTCGCCGATTTCGACGTGCGGCACGGGCTCGACCGCGCGACGCTCGTCGAGCTGTTCGGCTGGGATGCCGACACGTTCGATACGCGGATGCAGGGCAGCGCGATCCGGCGCATCGGCCATGAAAGCTGGCTGCGCAATCTCGCGGTCGGGCTCGGCAATGCGTTGCGCGCGCCGGCCGATCGGCTCGCGCCCGAAGCGCGCGACGCGATCGTCGCCGCGTTGCGCGCGCGGGCCGACGATCCGTCGCCGATCGTGCGCGAGCATGTCGAATGGGCGCTGCGTGCCGCATGAACGCGGCGTACAGTATCGACGGCGCGCGGCGGCGGCGCGCGTTTCACCGGTGAGGAGAAGCTCATGTTCAACGCAGTCATCGACGCACCGTTCGGCAAGGTCGGCATCCGCACCGACGCCGCGGTGGTGCGCGAGATCGTCTATCTGCCCGAGTCGGTCAAGCCGGTCGAGCCGGACTCGCCGCTCGCGCGGCGCGCGGTCGAGCAGATCGAACGTTATTTCGAGCGCGCATCGGCGCGCTTCGACCTGCCGCTCGCCGACGTCGGCAGCCCATTCCAGCATCGCGTGTGGGACGTGATCAGCGACATCGCGCCGGGCACGGTGCTGACCTATGGCCAGGTCGCGAAGCGGATCGGCAGCGCGCCGCGCGCGGTCGGCCAGGCGTGCGGCGCGAACTATTTCCCGCTCGTGATTCCTTGCCATCGCGTCGTCGCGGCGGGCGGCCTCGGCGGCTTCGCGAACCACGACGACAATGGCTATTACCAGAAAGTAAAGCGCTGGCTGCTGGCGCACGAGGGCGTGCCGTACCGATGAGTGAACCGTTGCTTTCCCCCGACTCCGCGTCCGACACCGATACCGCTGGCGACGCGGCCGCCGCATCGCCGGCGCTGCTCGCGAGCCGCGCGTCGATCGACGTGTTCTGCGATGCGCTGTGGCTCGAACACGGGCTCGCGCGCAATACGCTCGATGCGTACCGGCGCGATCTGGTGCTGTTTTCGCAATGGCTGGCCGCGACGCACGACGCGCCGCTCGACTCGGCCGACGAAGCGATGTTGATCGGCTACATCGCCGCGCGCAGCGACGGCAAGGCGACATCGTCGAACCGGCGCTTGTCGGTGTTCCGGCGCTATTACGGCTGGGCCGTGCGCGAGCATCGCGCGAATGCGGACCCGACGCTGCGGATCACGTCGGCGAAGCAGGCCGCGCGGTTTCCGTCGACGCTGTCCGAGGCGCAGGTCGAGGCGCTGCTCGGTGCACCCGACGTCGGCACGCCGCTCGGCCTGCGCGATCGCACGATGCTCGAGCTGATGTATGCAAGCGGGCTGCGCGTGAGCGAGCTCGTCACGCTGAAGACCGTCGAGGTCGGGCTCAACGAGGGCGTCGTGCGCGTGATGGGCAAGGGCTCGAAGGAACGGCTCGTGCCGTTCGGCGAAGTCGCGCACGGCTGGATCGAGCGCTACCTGCGCGACGCGCGGCCGGCGCTGCTCGGCGCACGCGCGGCCGACGCGCTGTTCGTGACCGCGCGCGGCGACGGGATGACGCGCCAGCAGTTCTGGAACATCATCAAGCGCCACGCGCAGCAGGCCGACGTGCGCGCGCATCTATCGCCGCATACGCTGCGGCACGCGTTCGCGACGCACCTGCTGAACCACGGCGCCGACCTGCGCGTCGTGCAGCTGCTGCTCGGTCACAGCGATATCTCGACCACGCAGATCTACACGCACGTCGCGCGCGAGCGGCTCAAGACGCTGCACGCGACGCACCATCCGCGCGGCTAGCGCGGCTAGCGCGGCTAGCGCGGCACGCGCGCCGGCCCATGCGCGGCATGCGGCCGGCGCCGCGCGTCACACGTCACGCGAGTTCGCGCAGCTTGTGCTTCAGCACCTTGCCCGTCGATGCGGCCGGCAGCGCATCGAGCACGCGAATCCGCGCGGGGCGCTTGTAAGGCGCGAGCCGTTGCGCGCACCACGCCTGCAGCGCGGCCTCGGTCGCGCTCGCGCCGGGCACCAGCTCGACGAACGCGAGCACTTCCTCGTTGCCCTCGACCGCGCGGCCCACGACGGCCGCCTGCACGACGTCCGGGTGCGCGTTCAGCACCTGTTCGACCTCGACCGGATACACGTTGAAGCCCGAGCGGATGATCAGTTCCTTGCTGCGGCCCGCGATCGTCACCGAGCCGTCCGCTTCCCGGCGCGCGAGATCGCCGGTGCCGAGCCAGCCGTCGGGCGACACGGCCGCGCGCGTCGCATCCGCGTCGCGGTAGTAGCCGAGCATCACGTTCGGCCCGCGCACGCGGATTTCGCCCACTTCGCCGTGCGGCACGTCGGTGCCGTCCGGTGCGACGATCCGCATCTCCACGCCCGGGATCGGCACGCCGACCGAGCAGTCGGTACGCGGTGCGTCGAGCGGCGTCTGCGTGATCGTCGGGCTGCTCTCGGTCATCCCGTAGCCGTTGTGCAGCGGCACGCCGTACACGCGCTCGACGCGCGCCTTCAGGTCGGCGTCGAGCGGCGAGCCACCCGAATACGCGAAGCGCAGCCGCGGCGCGCGCCATGCGTGCGCGTGCGTGTGCAGGTGCTCGAGCAGCTTCGCGTGCATCGCGGGCACGCCCTGGAAGATCGTCACGCCTTCGTCGGCGAGCGCGACGCGCACGGCCTCCGGCGAGAAGCGCGGCGCGAGCCGCAGCGTCGCGCCCGCGTACAGGCTGCCGAGGCAGACCGACGCGAGCCCGTACACATGCGACACGGGCAGCACCGTATAGACGACGTCGTCGGGCGACACGCGGCGCAGCGTGCTCGACATCGCGGCGATGAACAGCAGGTTGCGATGCGACAGCATCACGCCTTTCGGCGTGCCCGTCGTGCCGGTCGTGTAGATCAGCGCCGCGCATTGGGCGGCGCCGTCGGCCGCCACCGGTTCGCCGGGCGCGCTCGGGTCGACGCGGTGCGACCACGCGCCGATGTCGACCGGCAGCGCGTCGGCGGGCGTCGCATCGTGGCGTGCCGCGTGTGCGCGCGCGTCGGGCGACGCTTCCGTGGCGAACGCGATCAGCTTCGGGCGCGCGTGCGCGGCGATCGCATCGAGTTCGCTGGCCGACAGCCGCGCATTCGACACGAGCGCCCATGCGTCAACGCGCGCGGCGGCGAACAGCAGCACGATCTGCGCGATGCTGTTTTCCGCGACGATCATCACGCGATCGCCGCCGCGCACGCCCAGGCGCGCGAGCCGCTCGGCGGCAGCCTCGACGGCTTGCGCCAGCTCGCCGTACGACAGGCGGCGCGCGTCCTCGATCAGCGCTGGATGCGCGGGCGCCTGCGCGGCCCAGCGGGCGGGCACGTCGGCGATGCGGCTGGGCAACGCGGCGAGCAGTGCCGCGACGTCGGGCGGCGCGGATGAGCGGGCAGGCGAGGGCATTGCGTCTCCAGAAGAAGGGCCGGGCGATGGCGCGGCGAGTTTTGCGAACGATCGTGCCATGACGGCGGCCGCGCCACAATCGGCCATTCGGGCAATGGCGCTTCGCGAAGTCCGCAATGATGATGGATGGGCGTGCCCGTCCGGGACCGGCCGTCCGGGACCGCTCGTCCGGGACCGGCCGTCCGTGACCAAAGGGCCGCGAGTATACCGCCGGCGCGCGGCAACCCTCCGCGAGCACGCGCGGGGGCGATGGCGCGCGCCCGCTGGTCGTTCGCCATTAAAATGCCGCGATGAGCAAATCCAGACACGTGTCCGAGACACCCGCGACCCAGCTGCTGCGCCGCCACGGCGTCGCATTCGGCGAGCATCCGTACGATTACGTCGAGCACGGCGGCACCGGCGAGTCGGCGCGCCAGCTCGGCGTCGACGAACACAGCGTCGTGAAGACGCTCGTGATGGAGGACGAACATGCAAAGCCGCTGATCGTGCTGATGCACGGCGACCGCACGGTATCGACCAAGAACCTCGCGCGGCAGATCGGCGCGAAGCGCGTCGAGCCATGCAAGCCCGACGTCGCGAACCGCTATTCCGGCTATCTGGTCGGCGGCACGTCGCCGTTCGGCACGCGCAAGCCGATGCCCGTGTACGTCGAATCGACCATCCTCGAATTGCCGACGATCTACCTGAACGGCGGCCGTCGCGGCTATCTCGTCAGCCTCGCGCCGGCGGTGCTCACGACGCTGCTCGGTGCGACGCCCGTGCAGTGCGCGAGCGGCGACTGAGGGTTTCACCTTCGTGGCAGGCCGTGCGCGTTCGGTAGAATGGGCGCCGTTTCGGCCGGTCGGCCCGCACGGCCGGCCGCCATGGCCTGCCGGCGGTTCGCCGCGACGGCGCCTGCCGCAACCGGCCGGCATGCCGCGCCCGGCCGCCCCTTCACCGATACGTTGAAAGAAGAGTTCTCCGCATGCAGATCCTGCTCGCCGCACTTGTTGCCTACCTGATCGGTTCGGTGTCGTTCGCCGTCGTCGTCAGCGCCGCGATGGGCCTGGCCGATCCCCGTTCGTACGGGTCGAAGAATCCTGGCGCGACCAACGTGCTGCGCAGCGGCAACAAGAAGGCCGCGATCCTGACGCTCGTCGGCGACGCATTCAAGGGCTGGCTCGCCGTCTGGCTCGCGCGGCACTTCGGGCTGCCCGACGTCGCCGTGGCGTGGGTCGCGATCGCCGTGTTCCTTGGCCACCTGTACCCGGTGTTCTTCCGCTTCCAGGGCGGCAAGGGCGTCGCGACCGCGGCCGGCGTGCTGCTCGCGGTGCACCCGGTGCTCGGGCTCGCGACCGCGCTGACCTGGCTGATCGTCGCGTTCTTCTTCCGCTATTCGTCGCTCGCCGCGCTGGTGGCGGCCGTGTTCGCGCCGCTGTTCGACGTGTTCCTGTTCGGCACGAGCCACAACCCGGTCGCGTGGGCCGTGCTCGCGATGAGCGTGCTGCTCGTGTGGCGTCACCGCGGCAACATCTCGAAGCTGCTGGCGGGCCAGGAAAGCCGGATCGGCGACAAGAAGAAGGCCGCGGCCAACGGCGGCGCGCAGGACGGCGGGAAGCTCTGAGGAAGGGGTTGCTGCTGTCGCCGCCCGCCGGGGCATCGGGGCCCGGCGGCGCGGAGTGACCGGTCGACGGCGTCGATCAGTCGCGGAAGTTGTTGAAGTCGAGCGGGGTGTCGGTCACGTCCTTGCGCAGCATCGCGATCACGCTCTGCAGGTCGTCGCGCTTCGTGCCGGTCACGCGCACCGCGTCGCCCTGGATGCTCGCCTGCACCTTGATCTTGCTGTCTTTCACGAGCCTGACGATCTTCTTCGCGAGGTCGCCCGTCACGCCTTTCTTCACGGTGACGATCTGCTTGACCTTGTCGCCGCCGATCTTCTCGACCTTGCCGTAGTCGAGGAAGCGCACGTCGACGTTGCGCTTCGCGAGCTTGTTGATCAGCACGTCCTTGACCTGGCCGAGCTTGAAATCGTCGTCGGCGAACAGCGTCAGCTCGCGCTCCTTCTGCTCGACGCGCGCGTCGGAGCCCTTGAAGTCGAAGCGCGTCGAAATTTCCTTGTTCGACTGCTCGATGGCGTTCTTCACTTCGATCATGTTCGCTTCGGAAACGACGTCGAACGATGGCATGGCATTCTCCCTTGAGATGCAGGCGCCCGGCTTGCGCGCGGGCACTCGCTATAATTGCGGACTGTTTGCCATTTTACCGATGCCCCTGCGTTTGCCCAAGGCCGGCCTTATGCCGCCCGGCGGACGCGACCGCGAATGCCGATGCCACCTGACGATTCCGCCCTGTCGCTGCTCCCCGACCATCCGCTTGCCGCGCACAACACGTTTGGCATCGACGCGACCGCGCGCTTTGCCGCCCGCGTCACGCATGCGGCGCAGTTCGCGGCGCTGCATCGCGATCCGCGCGTCGCGCACCTGTCGCAACTCGTGCTCGGCGGCGGCAGCAACGTCGTGTTCACGCGCGATTTCGACGGAGTCGTGCTGCTCGACGAGATCGCCGGGCGTCGCGTCGTGCGCGAGGACGACGATGCGTGGTACGTCGAGGCCGGCGGCGGCGAGACCTGGCACGCGTTCGTCGCGTGGACGCTCGAGCACGGCATGCCGGGCCTCGAGAACCTGGCGCTGATTCCGGGCACCGTCGGCGCCGCGCCGATCCAGAACATCGGCGCGTACGGCCTCGAGATGAAGACGTATTTCGACTCGCTGGTCGCCGTCGAACTCGCGACGGGGCGCAGCGAGCGCTTCGATGCCGCGCGCTGCGCGTTCGGCTATCGCGACAGCTTCTTCAAGCGGGAAGGGCGCGGCCGCTTCGCGATCGTCGCGGTGACGTTCCGGCTGCCCAAGCGCTGGACGCCGCGGCTCGGCTACGCGGATGTCACGCGCGAGCTCGACGCGCGCGGCATCGCGCCCGACGCGGCGACGCCGCGCGACGTGTTCGACGCGGTCGTCGCGATCCGCCGCGCGAAGCTGCCCGATCCGCTCGAGCTCGGCAACGCGGGCAGTTTCTTCAAGAATCCGGTGATCGACGCCGCGCAGTTCGATGGGCTGCGCGCGCGCGTGCCGGACGTCGTGTCGTATCCGCAGCCGGGCGGGCAGGTGAAACTCGCCGCCGGCTGGCTGATCGACCGCTGCGGCTGGAAAGGGCGCACGCTCGGCGCGGCGGCCGTGCACGATCGTCAGGCGCTCGTGCTGGTCAATCGCGGCGGCGCGACGGGCGCCGACGTGCTCGCACTGGCGCGGGCGATCCAGGACGACGTGCGCAAGCAATTCGGCGTCGAGCTGGAACCCGAGCCGGTGTGCGTGTAACGCGGGCGTTCGACCCGCACCCTTCACGCGCTTTCGCCCGCGCAAACGAAAAAGCGCCGATCATCGATCGGCGCTTTTCTTTGCATGCCGCCGGATCTTGGCAGCGCGCGAGTGTGGCGTTCAGTGCTTGAGGCGGCCGAGCAGCAGGAACTCCATCAGCGCCTTCTGCACGTGCAGGCGGTTTTCCGCCTCGTCCCACACGACGCTCTGCGGGCCGTCGATCACGCCGGCCGTCACTTCCTCGCCGCGGTGCGCGGGCAGGCAGTGCATGAAGAGCGCGTCCGCGTTCGCGTGGCCCATCATTTCCTCGTCGACGCACCAGTCGGCAAACGCCTGCTTGCGCGCTTCGTTCTCGGCTTCGAAACCCATGCTCGTCCACACGTCGGTCGTCACGAGATCGGCACCCTTGCACGCTTCGTTCGGATCGTCGAACACTTCGTAGAACGGCGCGCTGTCCGGCGACACGAGCTTCATGTCGAGCGCATAGCCCGGCGGCGTCGACAGGCGCAGCTTGAAGCCGAGGATCTGCGCGGCTTCGATCCACGTGTACAGCATGTTGTTCGCATCGCCGACCCACGCGACCGTCTTGCCGGCGATCGGGCCGCGGTGCTCGTAGTACGTGAAGATGTCGGCGAGCACCTGGCACGGGTGGTAATCGTTGGTCAGGCCGTTGATCACCGGCACGCGGGAGTTCTGCGCGAAGCGCGTGATCACGTCCTGCTCGAACGTGCGGATCATGATGATGTCGACCATTCGCGAGATGACCTGCGCGGAATCCTCGACGGGCTCGCCGCGGCCGAGCTGCGTGTCGCGCGTGCTCATGAACACCGCGTGGCCGCCCAACTGGAAGATGCCGGCTTCGAACGACAGCCGCGTGCGCGTCGAGCTCTTCTCGAAGATCATCGCGAGCGTGCGGTCGTGCAGCGGGTGATAGGTCTCGTAGTTCTTGAACTTGCGCTTCAGGATACCCGTGCGTTCGAGCACGTACTCGTAGTCTTCCAGCGAGAAATCCTTGAACTGCAGGTAGTGACGAATGGTTTTGGCGGTCATGAAACGAAATACGGCGGGTTGGAGCCGGCTGCGGAGCCGGACGCCGCCGCCGTCGGGTGTGGATAACTGCAAAGCAGCATAAAGGATTTTCTGTGCTTTGACGAGCCGCGACATACACCGGGGCGGCATCGTCGCGCACGCTGGAGCACGCCGGAACAGGGGTGGCGAGACGACGCGCGATGGCGCGCTGCGGTATAATCCGAAAGTTTTCTCCAGCCCGGCAGGCAAGGCTTTTCGCGCTCTGCCGGACACAAGCCATGCGCTGCACAAATCCGGTGCGGCGCGCCGGCGGCACGCATCGACGGCCTGTTTTCGGGATATCGAAGCGCGTGTGTCGTCCACTCCAGCTTTGTGTTCGCGTATCCAGGCGCCGTCGCCTGGACATCGCCGGGCCGTCACTTGGGTAACCACATGGCTGAAACCCCTCCGACCGAATTCTTCATCCAGGGCATCACGAAAGACGGGAAAAAGTTTCGCCCGAGCGACTGGTCGGAGCGTCTGGCCGGCGTGATGGCCTGCTTCGGGCCCGGCGCGAGCGGCCCGAACGCGCGCCTGAAATATTCGCTGTACGTGCGCCCGACGATGCTCGGCGACCTGAAATGCGTGATCCTCGATTCCCGGCTGCGCGACATCGAGCCGATGGCGTTCGATTTCGTGCTGAATTTCGCGAAGGACAACAACCTCGTCGTCACCGAGGCGTGCGAGCTGCCGGACTACAACGAGAAGAAGTGAAGTCGACGGGCGAGCGCGCATGCCGCGCTCGCGTCTGATGGTCGTCCGGCGCGATGCGCGGCCGACACGCAAAAAAGCCCGCCTAGGCGGGCTTTTTTGCGATCGCAGGAAACAGGAACGCCCGCCGAAGCGGGCGTACCGGCTTACGCTGCTGCCTGCAGGCCCTTGACGGCCGCGGCGAGGCGGCTCTTGCTGCGAGCGGCCTTGTTCTTGTGAACGATCTTCTTGTCGGCGATCGTGTCGATCGTCTTCACGGCAGCCTTGAACAGCTCGGCAGCCTTTGCCTGGTCGCCGGCTTCAACAGCCTTGCGAACCGACTTGATCGCGGTACGGAATTTCGAGCGCAGCGCCGAGTTGTGCGAATTTGCCTTCGCGGCTTGGCGGGCGCGCTTGCGTGCTTGTGCGGAGTTAGCCATGACGGTTCCTTATCCTGTCCTGTTTCCAGAGCTTGGAGCCTGACGGCCAAGCGCTGCTTTTCGATCCGTCCCCTGAGAACGATTGCCCAGGGGCGCATAAAAAACGGTGAGTTTAACCGAGGCCGAGACATGAAAACGACAGCTGCCGTGCATGTAACAGGCTCAGAAACCGGCAATTATAGCAACAAAATCAAGCGCGTGGCAAGTTCAACGTGACGCCCGCCGGGCGGGGCCGCCGGCGACGCAGGTCCTTTTCGGCATCCGTCCGTGCCGGGACACGCAACGTCCGTATAATAAGCGCCCCATGAATCTATTCCGAGCCCTGCTGACGGTCAGCGGCTTCACGCTGCTGTCGCGCGTGACCGGACTGGCCCGCGAGACGCTGATCGCCCGTGCGTTCGGCGCCAGTCAATACACCGACGCGTTCTACGTCGCCTTCCGTATTCCGAACCTGCTGCGCCGCCTGTCCGCCGAAGGCGCGTTCTCGCAGGCGTTCGTGCCCATCCTGGCCGAATTCAAGAACCAGCAGGGGCACGATGCGACCAAGGCGCTCGTCGACGCGATGTCGACCGTCCTCGCATGGGCGCTTGCCGTGCTGTCGGTCCTCGGGATCGCCGGCGCGTCGTGGGTCGTGTTCGCGGTCGCGTCCGGCCTGCATACCGACGGGCAGGCGTTCCCGCTCGCGGTCACGATGACGCGGATCATGTTCCCGTACATCGTGTTCATCTCGCTGACCACGCTCGCGTCCGGCGTGCTCAACACCTACAAGAGCTTCTCGCTGCCCGCGTTCGCGCCGGTGCTGCTCAACGTCGCGTTCATCGCCGCGGCCGTGTTCGTCGCGCCGCATCTGAAGGTGCCGGTGTACGCGCTCGCGTGGGCCGTCATCGTGGGCGGCGTGCTGCAGTTCCTCGTGCAATTGCCGGGGCTGAAGAAGATCGACATGGTGCCGCTGATCGGCATCAACCCGCTGCGCGCGCTGCGCCACCCGGGCGTGAAGCGCGTGCTCGCGAAGATGGTGCCCGCGACGTTCGCGGTGTCGGTCGCGCAGCTGTCGCTGATCATCAACACCAACATCGCGTCGCGGCTCGGGCAGGGCGCGGTGTCGTGGATCAACTATGCCGACCGGCTGATGGAATTCCCGACGGCGCTGCTCGGCGTCGCGCTCGGCACGATCCTGCTGCCGAGCCTGTCGAAGGCGCACGTCGACGCCGATACGCACGAGTATTCGTCGCTGCTCGACTGGGGGCTGCGCGTCACGTTCCTGCTCGCGGCGCCGAGCGCGCTCGCGCTGTTCTTTTTCGCGACGCCGCTCACCGCGACGCTGTTCAACTACGGCAAGTTCGACGCGCATACCGTCACGATGGTCGCCCGCGCGCTCGCGACCTACGGGATCGGCCTCGTCGGCATCATCCTGATCAAGATCCTCGCGCCAGGCTTCTATGCGAAGCAGGATATCAAGACGCCGGTGAAGATCGCGGTCGGCGTGCTGATCGTCACGCAGCTGTCGAACTACGTGTTCGTGCCGCTGATCGGTCATGCGGGCCTCACGCTGAGCATCGGCGTCGGCGCGTGCCTGAATTCGCTGCTGCTGTTCCTCGGGCTGCGCAAGCGCGGCATCTATCAGCCGTCGCCGGGCTGGCCGCGCTTCTTCGTGCAGCTCGTCGGCGCGGCGCTCGTGCTCGCGGGGCTGATGCATTGGTGCGCGATCAGCTTCGACTGGACCGGCATGCGCGCGCAGCCGCTCGATCGCATCGCGCTGATGGCCGCGTGCCTCGTGCTGTTCGCTGCACTATATTTCGGTATGTTGTGGGTAATGGGCTTTAAATACGCTTACTTCAGAAGGCGCGCCAAGTGACGACCGCAATGACCCGCGTCCTCGACTACTTCAGCACGCTCGTGGCGGACGACGACAGCCTGCCCGTCACGGAGACCGCGCTGTCGCTCGCACAGGACGCCTATCCCGACCTCGACCTGCAGGGCACGCTGGCCGAACTCGACATGCTGGCCGCGCGGCTGCGCCGCCGGCTCGCCGACGATGCGAACCTGAAGGACCGCGTCGCCGCGCTCAACGAATTCTTCTTTCGCGAACTCGGCTTCGCGTGCAATCACAACGATTACTACGACCCCGATAACAGCCACCTGAACGCGGTGCTCAAGCGCCGGCGCGGGATTCCAATCTCGCTGTCGGTGCTGTACCTCGAGCTCGCCGAGCAGATCGGCGTGCCGGCGCGCGGCGTGTCGTTCCCCGGCCATTTCCTGCTGCGCGTGACGCTGCCGGACGGCGACCTGATCATCGATCCGACCAACGGCCATTCGCTGTCCGAAGCCGAGATGGTCGAGATGCTCGAGCCGTACGTCGCGCGGGCGGCGGGCGCGGTCGACAGCGCGTTGCGCGCGTTGCTGCAGCCGGCCACGAGCCGCGAGATCATAGCGCGGATGCTGCGCAACCTGAAGACGATCTATCTGCAGACGGAACGCTGGCAGCGGCTGCTCGCGGTGCAGCAGCGGCTCGTGATCCTGCTGCCGCAGCAGCTCGACGAAGTGCGCGACCGCGGCTTCGCGTATGCGCGGCTCGACTACCTGCGCCCCGCGCTCGAGGATCTCGAGCAGTATCTCGGCGAGCGGCCCGATGCGGACGACGCAACCGTCGTCGAATCGCAGGTGACGGAATTGCGGCAGCGGATGCAGCGCGACGACGAGGACTGAGCCGCTGGTGCGACGCCTGAAGCCTTGAACAAAAAACGCCCGCATTGCGGGTAATGCCGTTCAGTTAAGGGACAGTGATGTGCCGAACGGCGTAACGCTTGGGGCGAGCTTTAACCACACGGGGGCATTCACGCCCCCGTTGTTTTTCCACGGTCTCGAACGCAAGGCGAGCGTGCAGGCGGTCGAGCCACGCCGGTATCTTGCCGAAGGCCGGGGTGACGGCAGCCCACATCATTTCGTGCTGAAAGACGTGCAATGCCCGTACGAAGCTGATGTCGGTCGGATCGAGTTTCGCCTGCCATGCGGCAGTGGCCATCTCGCGGCGAATCAGATTGTAGGCAATCAATGCGCCCCAGATCTCCTGATAGACCCCTTCGACGGTCCGGCTACGCAAGCTCAGCTCCGCACCGAGCATCGACTGCTTCAATTCTCGGTAGCTGGTTTCGATTTGCCAGCGGCGCCCATAGCAGGCGACGATATCGGCCGGTTTGAAGCGTTGGCGATCATCCAGCGAGGTCAGCAGCACGCGTTCGCGCCCGCGCGCATCGATGGTGCGAATCGCACGGACCTGCCAGAACTCCGGCAGTTCGGGAGATTGTTTGCGCGCCTGCGGGGACACGCGCATGCGTACTGTCGCATCGTCCGGCGTGCCGTCGATCACGTCCCATCGGGTATGGGATTTGGCCGGAATCAGGAAGTGGCGGTTGTGCCCATTCATCGTCAGGCCGCACAAGATCCGAGCGGCCAGAAAGCCCTTGTCGAATACCGTCAGTGAATTGTCCGGTATCTGCGGCAGCAGATCCTGGGCGTACACCATTTCGTTGGTGCCATAAGCGCCGAAGTTGATATCGGCCACCAGATGCGTCGGAATGGCAGTCAGCGTCACGGCCCGCACCTGCGGGTAACTGGCGACCTTGCCGCTGGCATAGCGTTGCGCGCCAAAGTGCTCACGATTGGCCGGGCTGTCGGCCGTGCGCAGCGTGGTGCCGTCCATCGCCCATAGACTCAATCCCTTGAATGCATGGCGTGCCGCGTCCTGCGTGGTCCACGCCCAGGCTGTCCGTTCGAACAGCCACGCCAGCGGCGCTTCGCCAATACGCTGGCGCGCCTGCGCCACGGCACTCTTGCTGACGAAGGGGACGACCTCGTTGGGCAGCGCCAGATCGAGACTGTCGAGTACCTCATTGATCGACCAGTGCCGGTACATGGCCAAGGCAATCACCAGCCAAACCACTTGTTCGGCCGGCAAGCGCCGACGGCGGATACTCGCGGTGCCCGTCGCCTCGATCGCATGCTCGATCCATTCTTGCGGCAAATGTTCCGCCAGCCGGCTCAGGTCCGGCGTGGGCTGTTGGGCTGCACTTAGATAGGTGAGGTGGCTGGAAAGCATCGCGCCAGAAGTTAACACCTCTGCGCACCGTTTACAACCACTCCTCCCAAAAACAAAAATGCCGTTCAGTCGCTTAACTGAACGGCATTACCGCATTGCGGGCGTTTTTGTTTGCAGTTGTTTGCACTTACTTCGGCTGCATCCGGATCGCGCCGTCGAGGCGGATCACTTCGCCGTTGAGCATCGGGTTCTCGACGATCTGGCGCACCAGCATCGCGTATTCGTCCGGTTTGCCGAGCCGCGGCGGGAACGGGACCATCGCGCCGAGCGCGTCCTGCACGTCCTTCGGCATGCCGAGCAGCATCGGCGTCTCGAACAGCCCCGGCGCGATCGTCATCACGCGGATGCCTTGGCGCGCGAGGTCGCGCGCGATCGGCAGCGTCATGCCCGCGACGCCGGCCTTCGACGCCGCGTACGCGGCCTGGCCAATCTGGCCGTCGTACGCGGCGACCGACGCGGTGCTGACGATCACGCCGCGCTCGCCGCCGTCGTTCGGCGCGGTCGCGGCCATCGCGGCGGCCGCGAGCCGGATCATGTTGAAGGTGCCGACCAGGTTCACGTTGATCGTCTTCGCGAACACGTCGAGCGGATGCGCGCCGTCCTTGCCGACGGTTTTCGCGGCGGGCGCGATGCCCGCGCAGTTCACGAGGCCGCGCAGTGTGCCCGCGCGCGTCGCGACGTCGACGGCCGCCTGCGCATCGGCCTCGCTCGACACGTCGCAGCGCACGAATACGCCGCCCAGTTCATGCGCGAGCGCCGTGCCGGCCGCTTCATTGAGGTCGGCGAGCACGACCTTGCCGCCGGCCTGCGCGAGCATGCGGGCCGTTCCGGCACCGAGGCCCGATGCGCCGCCCGTGATCAGAAAGACGTTGCCGCGAATCTCCATCACTGTCTCCTTGGTTGGGTCCGATGTCGGTCGGCACCTGCGTCCGATCGATTGTACGGGGCCCCGCCGGGCGCCGGAGCGACCGGCACGCTCGTGCGCATCCAGGTCGGCCGAAGCGGGATCAAGCAGACGAAAAAAAACCGCCCGGAAAGGGCGGCTTGCGGGTGCACGACGCGGTGCTTACTTCAGTGCGTCAAACGCGCGCTCGCGGATTTCATCGACGGTGCCGAGGCCCGAGATCTTGCGATACTGCGGGGCCTTCAGGCCGTTTTCCTCGCCGCGCTGCGCCCAGTCGCCGTAGTACGTGATCAGCGGCTTGGTCTGCGCTTCGTACACTTCGAGACGCTTCTTGACGGTTTCTTCCTTGTCGTCGTCGCGCTGGATCAGCGGTTCGCCCGTCACGTCGTCCTTGCCCTCGACCTTCGGCGGGTTGAACTTCACGTGGTACGTGCGGCCCGATGCCGGGTGCGTGCGGCGGCCGCTCATGCGCTCGACGATTTCCGAGAACGGGACGTCGATTTCGAGCACGTAGTCGATCGCGACGCCGGCGTCCTTCATCGCGTCAGCCTGCGCGATCGTGCGCGGGAAGCCGTCGAACAGGTAGCCGTTCGCGCAGTCGGCGTCTTTCAGGCGCTCCTTCACGAGGCCGATGATCAGCGCGTCCGGCACGAGCTTGCCGGCGTCCATGTAGCCCTTCGCCTCGACGCCGAGCGGCGAGCCGGCCTTGACGGCCGCGCGCAGCATGTCGCCCGTCGAGATTTGCGGGATGCCGAACTTTTCCTTGATGAAGTTTGCCTGGGTGCCCTTTCCCGCGCCGGGCGCGCCCAACAGGATCAAACGCATGGTGATATCTCCAGAATGTAGATTCGTATGGCGAGACGCGAAAGTGTCGGCGACAGCGTGCGCGGCGCTTGCCTGGCGCGCGGCGGACCGGTCTGACGCGGCGCGTCGGCTAAAAGCGACGCGCGGCTGCCGGGACGGGCCGTGGCGGGTCAAGCGAGAACGCGCGGGTCGCGGACGGCTCGCACAATCGCCTGATTATGCCACGGGTTATTTTGAACCCGGACGAAAAAGGGCCTGCACGCGTGCGAGATCGGCCGGCGTGTCGATGCCGGCTTCGGGCGCGTGCTCGGTAATCAGCACGGCAATGCGCTCGCCGTGCCACATCGCGCGCAGCTGTTCGAGCTGCTCAGCCTGCTCGACCGGCGCCTGCGCGAGCGACGGATA
Source organism: Burkholderia sp. KBS0801 (assembly GCF_005937855.2). Lineage (NCBI taxonomy): Bacteria > Pseudomonadati > Pseudomonadota > Betaproteobacteria > Burkholderiales > Burkholderiaceae > Burkholderia > Burkholderia sp. KBS0801. Next base: position 2,807,238 of record NZ_CP042177.1, on the reverse strand, counting down.
AGTGCGCAGGAAACGCGCGCGATACGCGTAGAGGCCGATGTGGCGATGGACCGGAAAGGCCGGTGGCGGCATGGCCGCGACGTCGGGCCAGTGCGGCAGATAGGCGTCGCGGCTCCACGGAATCGGCGCGCGCGAGAAGTACATCGCGACGTTGCGCGCGTCGAGCGCGACCTTCACGACGTTCGGGTTGAACACGTCGGCCGCGTCGTGGATCGGGTGCGCGGCGGTCGCGATCGCGCAGTCCGGATGCGCGGCGAGGTGCGACGCTACGTCGCGCACGAGCACCGGGTCGATCAGCGGTTCGTCGCCCTGCACGTTGACGACGACGGTGTCGTCGCTCCATCCGAACGTCGCGGCGACTTCCGCGAGCCGGTCGGTGCCGGACGGATGGTCGGCGCGCGTCAGCACCGCTTCGAAACCGTGATCGCGTGCCGCGTCGAGCACGCTCTGCGCGTCGGACGCGACGAGCACCTGCTGCGCGCCCGCTTCGCGCGCGCGCTCGGCGACGCGCACGACCATCGGCTTGCCGCCGAGATCGGCGAGCGGCTTGTTCGGCAGGCGCGTCGACGCGAGCCGGGCAGGAATGACGGCGATGAAGGGCTGCTGATGAGTCATCGGGGCTGGGCGGTGAGAAGGGCGGGGGCGGGCGACGCGTCGAAAGCAGGTCGCCCGGCAGGGTTCGGCATGCGGCCGCGGCAAACCGCGGCGGCCGCGTGCCGGTGCAGCTGCGCGGCGTTCAGCTGCCGGCCGGGCCGGCGGGGTCGACCGGCGTGCCTTCGACGGTCTGGCGTGCCTCGTCGACGAGCATCACGGGGATGCCGTCGCGGATCGGGTAGGCGAGCTTGTCCGCATTGCAGATCAGCTCCTGCGCGGCGCGGTCATAGTGGAGCGGGCCTTTGCAGATAGGGCACACAAGGATTTCAAGCAGGCGAGCGTCCACGGAGTTTCTCCACAACGAGGGCAATGAGGCGAGGATCGAGCGCGGCTTCGACGGGGACGACCCACAGCCGAGCGTCGCGCCAGGAAGCGCCCAATTTTACTGCATCCTTCTCGGTGATCAGGATGGCGTCGACTGCGTCGTCGACGAACGGATTGTCGGCGAACGCGTAATGGTCGGGCAGCGCGCGCGTCGCCGGCGCGAGGCCGGCCGCGCGCAGCGTCGCGAAGAAGCGTTCCGGCGCGCCGATGCCGGCCGCGGCGAGCACGCGCTCGTGCGCGAACTGCGACAGCGGGCGGCGCAGCGCCGGCTGGTCGAGGTGCCACGCGGCGCCCGGTGTCAGCGCGAGCGCATAGGTGTCGGGCCACGGCGGCAGCGCGCCGCTGTACGGATCGTTGACGAGCGTCGCGTCGCGGTGGCGCGACAGCGGCTCGCGCAGCGGGCCGGCCGGCAGCAGGAAGCCGTTGCCGCCGAGCCGGTGGTCGAACACGACGAGCTCGACCGTGCGCGCGAGGCGGTAGTGCTGCAGGCCGTCGTCGCTGACGATCACGTCGACGTCCGGGTGCGCGGCGCGCAGCGCCTGGGCGGCCGCGACGCGGTCGGGACACACCCACACGGGCGCATCGGTGCGGCGCGCGATCAGCAGCGGTTCGTCGCCGGCCGCGCTCGCGCGCGATGCGGGCGTGACCGCGGTGGGTGTCTTCACGTTCGCGCCGTAGCCGCGCGACACGACGCCCGGCGTGAACCCGGCCGCGCGCAGCGCATCGACGAGCGCGATCACGGTCGGCGTCTTGCCGGTGCCGCCGACGGTCACGTTGCCGACCACGACGACGGGCACGCCGACGTCGACCGGTTGCTTCCAGCCCTGTGCGTAGGCGGTACGGCGCAGCGCCGCGCACAGGCCGAACACGCACGCGAACGGCGTGAGCGCCCAAGCGAGTGCGCCGCGTCGCTGCCATTCGCGCGTGACGCGCGCTTCGAGCCGCGCGAGCGGGCCGCCGGGCGCGCTCATCGGGCCGGGCGCGGCGTGTCGTGCGCCGCGGCGTGGGACGGATTCGTCAAGACGGATTCTCCGTTGCGCGGCGCATGCCGCAAGGTCTTCGGAAGGCGGCACTCTAGCGCGCCGCACGCGGGCGCGGCAAGCGCGGCCGGGCGACGCACCCGACGGGGTCGGATCGTCGCGCGCTGTGGATAACTCTGTGAAGAACTCCCCGCCTGTTCGCGCCAAACGCCCGCCGGGCGGACATCGAATCGGTCGAGAATCGATTCGTAAGGTTTAAAAATATATAAAAATCAAGGCGTTGCAAGCAATTGTCTGGATTTTCCCGCGGTTTTCGAGCGTTTTTGGCGGACGATTGCCAGAGTGTGGACACATTTCGCGCATCGCGGCGCGCACGGTCCGCGCTGGACGTCGGGCGCGTGTCGGACTATCGTGTCGCCGCCAGCATTCATTCGACCGCCCATGCTTTCCGACTCTCCTTTTTCAGTTCCCGGCGCCACCCGCGGCGGCGACGAAGTGATTCCCGTTTCGGCGCTCAATCGCGCGATTTCGACGATGCTCGAGCGCTCGTTTCCGCTGCTATGGATTTCGGGCGAAGTGTCGAATTTCACGCGCGCCGCGAGCGGTCACTGGTATTTCTCGATCAAGGACCAGCAGGCGCAGATGCGCTGCGTGATGTTTCGCGGTCGCGCGCAATATGCGGAATTCACGCCGCGCGAAGGCGACCGGATCGAGGTGCGCGCGGTCGTCACGATGTACGAGCCGCGCGGCGAAGTGCAGCTCAATGTCGAGGCCGTGCGGCGCACCGGGCAAGGTCGCCTGTACGAGGCGTTCCTGCGGCTGAAGGCGCAGCTCGAGGCCGAAGGCCTGTTCGCGCCCGAGCGCAAGCGGCCGCTGCCGGCGCACCCGCGCGGGATCGGCATCGTCACGTCGCTGCAGGCCGCCGCGTTGCGCGACGTGCTGACCACGCTCGCGCGCCGCGCGCCGCACATCCCGGTGATCGTCTATCCGGCGCCCGTGCAGGGCGCGGGCTCGGCCGAGAAGCTCGTCGCGGCCGTGCAGGCCGCGAATGCGCGGCGCGAGGTCGACGTGCTGCTGGTCTGCCGTGGCGGCGGGTCGATCGAGGATCTGTGGTCGTTCAACGATGAAGCGCTCGCGCGCGCGATCGCCGCGAGCGAACTGCCGGTCGTCAGCGGCGTCGGCCACGAAACCGATTTCACGATCGCGGACTTCGCGGCCGACCTGCGTGCGCCGACGCCGACCGGCGCGGCCGAACTCGCGAGTCCGCAGCGCGCGTTGCTGTTGCGCGAGGTCGCCGACCGGCAGCGCGCGCTCGCGCGCTGCCTGGAACGCGGGCTCGAGCAGCGGGCGCAGCAGCTCGACTGGCTCGCCCGCCGGCTCGTCAGCCCGGCCGAACGGCTGCGGCGGCAGCGTACCCACGTCGAGCAACTGGCGGTGCGGCTCGCGTCGGCGGCGTCGCGGCCGGTGCGCGACGCGCGTGCGCGTTTCGCGCTCGCGCAACTGCGCTGGCAGCGCGCGCGGCCCGATCCGACGCAGGCGCGCCATGCGCTCGCAAGGCTGTCGCAGCGTCTCACCGTGGCGTTGCAGCGCCGTCACGAGCGCGACACCGCGCGGGTATCGGCCTGCGCGGCGCGTCTCGAGGTGCTGAGCCCGCAGCGCACGCTCGAGCGCGGCTACGCGGCGCTGATCGACGCGCAGACCGGCCGCGCGGTGCGCGCGCCGAGCGCGTTGAAGCCGCAGCGCCGCCTGACCGTGCATCTGGCCGAAGGATCGGCCGACGTGTCGCTTGCCGACGTTCAGCCGCGGCTGACCGATTCGATCTGACGAGGACGGCGCACGCGAAGCGAAGCTCGCTCCCGGCGTACCGGATTGACCGGTCGCTCCGCGCGCGGGAACGGATGCTGCGCCTCGTCGTCTCGTCCTGCCGGATGAAGCGCCAACGCCGATTTTCTGCATACCGCGGATAAATGCCCGTGAGTTTGCGGGGATATTCGGACTCGCCTACAATCGGACGCTCGGCAGCATCCAATACAGCCCCCCTACATACTCAACGAAGGAATCGCCATGGCTCATACGCTCCCGCCGCTCCCGTACGCTGAAGACGCACTCGCGCCGACCATCTCGAAAGAGACGATCGAGTACCACTACGGCAAGCATCACCAGGCTTATGTGACGAACCTGAACAATCTGATCCCCGGCACGGAATTCGAAAACCTGCCGCTGGAAGAGATCGTGAAGAAGTCGTCGGGCGGCATCTTCAACAACGCCGCGCAAATCTGGAACCACACGTTCTTCTGGAACAGCCTGTCGCCGAACGGCGGCGGCGCACCGTCGGGCGCGCTGGGCGACGCGATCAACGCGAAGTGGGGTTCGTACGACGCGTTCAAGGAAGCGTTCACGAAGGCCGCGGTCGGCACGTTCGGTTCGGGCTGGGCATGGCTCGTGAAGAAGGCCGATGGTTCGCTCGACATCGTGTCGACGAGCAACGCCGCAACGCCGCTGACGACGGCCGACAAGGCGCTGCTGACGATCGACGTGTGGGAACACGCGTACTACATCGACTACCGCAACGCACGTCCGAAGTTCGTCGAGGCGTTCTGGAACATCGTGAACTGGGACTTCGCAGCGAAGAACTTCGCGTAAGTCCACGTGTTTGTAGCGTGACAATATAGTTTGGAAAGTGCAATAAAGACTGGAAAACCCAGACTGAGCCGCGCAATAAAGTTTTGAAATTGTAGTGAAATTGAAAGCCCTCGGTATGAGGGCTTTCTGCTTTTCATGCTCGTTTTGGTCTTAGCGGTGCATATCGGTGACTTCTTGACTACCAGCAATGCCCGTCGAGTTCCGGTCTGACGATACAATCTGGCACTGTCGTGGGCAGCAAAAGAACAAACGTTTGCGGGGTAATGCATGGCAACCACTTACATCCATCTGTCGGACATTCACTTCGGCCAAGAAAAGGGCGGTACTGTTGTTACCCACAACGACGTCAAGGCACGCCTGATCGATGATGTGCGCAAAGTTACGGGGACGCTACCCGAACCGAGAGTCGACGGAGTCATCATCTCCGGTGACATCGCGTACGCTGGAAAATCCGATGAATACGCGGATGCGGCTCGTTGGCTCGATCAATTGGCAGCTGCAGCAGGTTGTCCTATCACGGCAATTCAAGTCGTCCCTGGAAATCACGATGTCGACCGCACCCGTGTCTCTCATATCATCGGACAGACGCTTAGGAACATCGCAGATCAAGGGGAGCAAGAGCTAGACCGAGTGCTGGTGGCACCTGAGGATCGCGAGATGTTTTACGCGCGGTTCGACGGCTACCGTCCATTTGGCGAGGGCTACGGGTGTCCGCTCGATTTCGAAGGCGGTAACGCTGGAGCGCGGACCGTCGAGCTCGCGCCGAATCGGGTACTTCGCTTTATCGGGCTGAACACGGCACTTATATGTGGTGCCCTGAAGGATGAAGAGGGGAAGCTTTTGCTTGGCGCCCGTCAGCGCGTTCTACCAATCACTGCCGGCGAGGAGCTGGTGCTCATTGCCCATCACCCACTTTCTTGGCTGCAGGATTCTGACGACGCGAGGCGTTATGTGCGCAATCGCGCACGCGTACTGATCACTGGGCACGAACACAATCCTTCGGCACGTGTCGAAGCGGTCCGGGATGGGTGCGATGTCCTGATGCTTGCTGCGGGTGCGACCATTCCCCCCACGCCGACGAACGATACACGTACACATACAATTTTCTTCAGTTTTCTTGGGAAAGTCCGACTGACAATCTGAAGGTGACGGTGCAGCCTCGCGCGTGGTCAGATGAGGATAAGGAATTTGTAGCAGACACCGAGCGTCTTGGTGGCCCAACTGTTGAATATGTTCTCGGGTGTCCGAACTTCAGGCGAATGGCGCCTCCGGTCACTACGCCACTAGAGCGACGCGAGACGGCAAGTGCCGGTTCTTCGCCCATTAATGTGCCTCATGTCGATCCGGACACGACTACTGACGCACGAGGAACTCCGCCAGTGGATGACCAGTTCGCAATCATGCGTCTTCGCTTTTTTCGCGACCTCAGCCCGGCCAAGCGGATGGAAGTCCTGGTACGGCTTGGCGCTTTGCCTGAAGACTGGACTGAGGCACTTACACAGGGGTCGGGCATGGGCCGGAATGGCTGTTCGAGGAAGGGTTAAAAAGCGGTCGTTTGCAGTTAATTCTGACCGGGCACTTTGCTCCGGCCGTCCCTGTTCAGATTGTCTATGTTGCAAACAGGTTGCTTCCAACACGGGCCATCGTGTTTATTGAATTCATCTCCGACGTATTTTCAAGGATTTCGGCTTTCAACAAAATCGCATTCCCAAAGCCTTAGGGGATTGATCGCAGCGCATCTAGGAGAATCCAGCATGTTGATGTCCACGCAGAACTGACCCACCGGGGGGCAAGATTCGGTGGAAATCGACAAATCGGCTTGCGAAGCACCATTTAGTTGCTCCTTGTTCCTCAGTCTTGGCTGCGCATTCATCACCGCGACACTGCGCCGAAGTCGCAGTGGAACTGGAGACTGACCACGTGGGTGGCGTCGCCCACGGCCGTGTCGAAGTAGGTCAAGGTGCCGTCAGAAATCCCGCTCGATCAACATTTCATCGTGAAAGACTGCAAAAACGGCGGGCAGAATTCGTCCAGAATTTCGCAAAGACGGTGTGGCGACGTCGTGTTTCTGGGTTCGATCGAGTATGAAATATCGTCAAATGCGTGCGATATCATATTGGTGATTTGATACGATGTTTGGCGTATCAATGGGATGAGCGTCGTTCTCCGTCGCCTACATTTTCCCAACAATGATTTCGATATAGTGAGAGCGCCGTGATCATCGGTCCGGACGTTCTTGCCTCCGTGGCCGTGCGGGGTATCTGAGAGGAAGGAAGAACAAAATGGAAGCCAGGGCATCCTCGGTCGGGGAGCTGTCGTCGAGCGGTCTTTTTGACGCTTTTCACCGGGGCATTTTGCAGAATGATCGGCTGCTGAAACTCGATACGCCCCTTGGCGCGAATACCCTCGTTGCATTACGTGCCGAGGGGCATGCAAAAATAGGGCGCGACTATCGGTGGACTGTCGATGTAGCGTCGATGCGCACCGATCTTACGCTTCTGTCGTTGATGCATCAGGCCGTCACTTTGTGGATTCAGCAGGAAACCGCGCCATTCGCTGAGTCGACCTACCTTCCCGTCCACGGCTTTGTACACCGTATCGGGATGCTGGGTGCAGATGGTGGCCTGGCTGTCTACCAGCTAGAGATCTCGTCGGCTTTGCACTTCCTCGGGCATACCCGTGACGATCATTTTTGGCTCGAAAAGGATGCACGGGAGATTCTGGCGAATGTGTTCGACCGATATCCGCAGCTGCAAGGTCTCTATCGATTCGACACCGTCAGCACCCCGCGGGTGCGCTCGTATTGCAGACAGGCAGAGTCCGACCTGAATTTCGTGCATCGGCTGCTCGAGGATGAGGGTTGGTATTTCTACTGGGAACACGCGACCACCCAGTCAGGGGAGCCACCGAAGACTACCCTAGTCATCGTCGACCGTCTTTCCTCGCTCCCCCAGCCAAAGGATGCGACCTATACCCGCGGCAACGCGAGCAATGAAAGCAATGGCGTAGCGCAATGGGCAGCTATCCAGACGCTCCAAAGCGTGCGTTATACAACGCGTTCATTCGACTACAAGCGCCCGAATTACGACTTCGAGGCAGTTAGCGAAATCGAGTCGACGACCTACGAGATCGAGCAGCGTCGACAACGTGAAACGCAAAGCATCCCGACGGTGCCAATGGAGGTCTTCGAATCGACGCCGTATGGGTATCCCACCACGGATGCCGGTGGATCTCGCGCGCAATTGCATACGCAGGCCTGGGATGCACAGGCATTGCGCTACGCGGCAGTCGCCGGATTGCGATGGATCGACGCTGGGACGCGTTTCGTGCTGCACGACCACCCCCGGCATTCGAACCCGGACGCCAAGCACCGCGAGTTTGTCGCGATCGAAGCGCGATGGCTCGTCGAAAATAATGTGCCTATCGCTCGCCAGGGAGCTGCTTTCCCGCACAGTTTGCAGCGGCGAGTTTCCGATGCAAAAGCAGCTCGCGGGAGCGATTTCCAGTCGCCGCCACATCCGGCCGATGGCGAAACTGGATTCTTCGTCGTCGACGTCGAAGCTCAACCCACGACTATCGAATATCGGAGCCCGTTCGAGCACCGCAAACCAATCATGCATATCGAGCATGCGATCGTGGTGGCGCCAGAGGGGGAAGAAGCTTGGGCCGACGAATCGAATCGAATTCGCGTGCGGCACGCATGGGACCGCCAGAGTCCTGCAGGGGCTTTCAATACATCGCCGTTGCTGTTGTCGTTGCAGTCCGACACTGGGAATTCGTACGGCTCCGTACACGTTCCGCGCGCGGGGGAATGGGTGGCGATTAGCCACTGGGGCGGCGATTGTGATCGCCCGTTCGTGCTTGGACGGCTTAATGGCGGTACGACTCCACCGCCTTGGCATACGAATGTGTTGCTATCGGGTTTTCAGTCGAGTGGGTTCGGCGGTACGGGCGCTTTCAACTCGTTCGTTCACGACGATTCAACCAATCAAGGTGCGACGCGACTGACCTCCTTCACGGGTTCAAGCTACAGCTCGTTCCATCAGGGATATCTGATCAGCCAAGACCGGAACAAGCGTGGGCGTTACCTTGGTGCCGGTTTTCAGATTCACACCGACGACTACGGCGCGGTACGAGCGAACCGCGGCCTTTATTTGAGTACGCATGCCAAGGCGCACGACGCAGAGCAGCTCGACGTCGTTGAGGCGAGGGATCAGCTGACGCGATCGGGCATGCTTGTGGAATCGCTATCAAGCGCCAGCGCGACGGCGCAGGCCGAGTCGCTGGAGGGAAGTCAAGACACTCTGAAAGCCGTAGCCAAGGCCACCGAGCATCCCATTTCAGGACAAACGTCAGGGGGCAGGACCGATGGCGGCGGAACAGGGGAGGCCAACGGATTCGCCACCCCGATGATCATGATGGCCACGCCAGCCGATATCGGATTAACGTCCCGACAGTCGACTAGCATCGCAGCGGATCGACACATCAATCTGACCAGCGGCGAACACACTCACCTTGCCACGGGCAAATCCCTCATCGTTGCGGCTGCAGAAAAGATCAGCCTGTTTGTGCAGAAGGCGGGGATGAAGCTGTTCGCTGCAAAGGGCAAGGTCGAAATCGCTGCGCAAAGCGACGCGTTGAGCCTGTTTGCCGATCGCGACGTAACGGTTACCAGCAATCAAGGTAGAGTCGTAATCGAGGCGAAGCAGGAGCTGATTCTGAAGTGTGGTGGCTCGTACATTCGCATCACCGCGGAAGGTATCGAAGACGGCTCGCGAGGACCTCGCACGATCAAATCGGCCTCATTCAGCCGTCAAGGTCCGAGCTCGATCGCTGAACACATGAACAGCTTGCCTAAGACCGCGTTCAACGACCCCTATGTGCTTCGCCACTCGATCACAGGCGAAGTGCTCAAGAATCACCCGTACGAGTTCGTACGGAGCGATGGAACGGTCATCAAGGGCGTGACGGACGAACTCGGTAAGACTTCGGTGCAGAAGAACGTGGACGTCGAGACGATGACTGTGCGTGTGTTGCCTCGCACGCTCAACGACGTCGGCTAGCGGTCCGAATCGTGGATCGTGTCAATCGCCATCAGCACATCTTGAATCTCTCCGATCAACCGCAGTAATCGTAGGTACCGGTATGGGTCCGAACAATTCCGGCAGCAACAACGCAGCGAAGCAATCCGATACGGTCGTCATTCAAGGGCAGCACGAGCCAGGCGGTGGGTCGTCCGCAAAGGTGACGTTAACGCCGGATGCCAACAAATGCACTAAAGAGTTTCATTGCGATCCGCGGCCACCTATCCCGGTGATTTTTATTCCCGGGGTGATGGGCTCCCTGCTAATCAACAGAAATACCGGGCAGGAGATTTGGAATCCGCCGAATGAAACCAACCGCGCTGCGATAGCATTCGGCTGGAATGGATACTTCTCAGATGCGTCGGAGCGCGAAACAAAGTACGACACATCGTCGGCAGTCGTCTCCACGCTCGGCGCGATCGTGACGACGGGTTGCGATCTGACGGCCGACGAAGCGCGACGGCGAGGCTGGGGGTCGGTCCATTCGAAGAGCTACCATGGATCGCTCGCTTGGCTTGAGCGCGAGCTCAACCACCCGATGAAGGCGGGAAAGCTCCTTGGCGCCTGGGCAAGCGGTGACCCGAAAGGTGAAGACTTCACTTTGAATCCGGTCATCGGGACGGCGCCATCGAGCTACGGCGCGAATGGTCCGGGTATCGACCCGCTTAAGGTCGATTCGGATGAATTTAAGAAGTTCTGCCAGTACCGATATCCGGTGTATGCGATTGGCTACAACTGGTTGCAATCGAATCTGCTGTCGGCTGAAGACGCCGTGAAGGGCGTTGACTATGTCGATCAGAAAACCCACAAGAAATACCATTTGATGGGTATCAAGGAGATCTGCGCCGAGAACAAAGTAAAGAAGGCAATCATCATCACCCACTCCATGGGGGGGCTCGTCGCCCGCATGGCTTCAGTGATAGCGGGTTACGACGACTTGATGTACGGCGTGATCCACGGGGCGCAGCCAGCGACTGGCGCACCGTTGGCCGCACGACGGTTTCGGGCCGGCGCTGAAGGGGAGGGGGCAATCCTCAATAAGGTACTCGTAGGGCGAAACGCGCCGGAATTCACGGCAATCACGGTCAATGCACCCGGGCCGTTGGAGCTCCTTCCGATGCCCGACTATCATGACTATGAACCATGGTGGGTTGTTCGCGACATGAAGCGACAGGAAGTACTCGCGCTGCCGAAGAAGAACGACACGCTGAAGTTGTTCACGTCACAGGCGTGGTACGGCTTGGTTCCCAACCAGTCCGACGCAATGCTCGATCCTGCTGGAATTGCCAAACAGCGCCTGCAAACGACTCAGCCTGGCATGACGCTGCAGAAGAACTTTCTGACGACAATGCAGGACGTGGTTGACCGGCAGCATCAACTGATAAACAACTATCATCCGAACACCTTTGCCTTCTACGGGAACGGTCCCTTGCGACGGTCGAGCGAGGTTGATCCGACAAAGGGCGGTACAGCCAAGGCTCCTACCAAGCAGGAGACCACCGCACCAGCGGATAAGCTGCTCACCTTTGGCCGAATCTATTGGCGTGGTGACTTCCCAGCAGGTACGACCGAAGAGGACCTGATGAAGGCCGAACTCTTGAGCGACGGCCAGAAGGGCCAGGTCCGTATCCGCGTCAAGGGGCTTGTCTGTACACTCTTTGCGGAGATCATGGATCCCAATTTTCCGCAGGAGCGAGGCTTGATCTTTGGGGATGGCACGGTGCCGAGCTGGTCTGGGGAATCCGTCGCACGTGGCTTGAAGGCCGGTGTCCCTGGCGAAAAGGCGAAGGGTGTACAGATCGCCTTCACGCAGAACGGGTTTGATCACCAAGGCTGCTTCGGGCATCCGTGGGCGAAGTGGGCCACACTCTATAGTATGGTCAAGGTCGCAAAATCGATCGACGTTCCCGTATGACAACATTAAACCAGTTCGCAAATCGAATCGCAGTCGCGCTCGTGGCCTTCTCGGTAGGGATGGCCGCGTGCTCGAAGAGTAATCCGTCGGAGTTGCCTATGACCACCCCCGTGATGCATGACACCCGCCCGTGGTGTATTGGCCGTTTCGTTGTCGACCTTCCCCATGATGCAGAGGTGTACAACCAAGAATATAAGTACATGGGGTACTCGATCGATGTAGCGAAGAACGTAGGTCAACAGGAATTCGGACGGAGAGTAGAGGCGCGCGAGCACGAGCTGAAGGCCAAGCTGCGGGTTGATCCGCATAATTCCTTCTCGCCGACGAAGACACCGTGGCTCCATCAGGCGGTACAGCCCAATGACTACTCGCGTCTCTTTGTTTTCGGGCGATACGACGTCCCGCCCGCCGAGCTCTCATACGACGTGGAAGGGTACGCGTGGTCGCACGACACGCAATTCACCCTGAAGAACAAGTTCGGCGATGGCTATGACCAGAGCGCGGTCCAGAATGCGTCCGAGATCCTGCGAAATATTCGTCCGCGTGATGAAGGGGACGTGCCGAACGATGGCGCATTTTGCTTTAACGGCGGCCTGATCGGCGGCAAGCAACTTCCGGCTTTCGATGCCACCGTCGCGGCCGGTCTTGTTCCGGGGCGACCGTCTAATCTGATCGTGAAGCTGCGCGAATCTGTTGCTGCCGATCAGAAGGCGTCGCTGTTGAGCGGGCTTTCGGAATTTGAGGCTCAGCTGAAGCCGTACGCGGGGCACTATAAGGTATTGCGAAAGGGCAAGCGTCAAGTCGCCGGCATTCACGCCGAGGAAATTCTCGTCGACATCCATGAAGATGGCGTCCAGAAGTACCAGTTCTATCTGTTGGCGGCCGGGGTCGAGGGAGATCCATCAAAACCGCACACCGCCATTCAATTGTTGTTCGGCGCGGAACCTGACGCGGTGAATCCCGCCTCCGTGACGACGTCACCAGTGAACGAGGAACAGGCCGTCCAGGCGTGGGATACGGTCCTGAACAGCTTCCACTATCGTGGTGCCGCGAAGTAAGGAGGAGGTGGAGGAATGCCGCGCTATGACATTGTGAAGGGCGATCTGACAACCGTTGGCGGAGTGGTGCAGTGCGGGGATGGGGCAGACCTGATAAACGGTCGCGAGCAAGCCTACGAACATGATCCCGTCTTTTGTCCAGTCTGCAAAACCGTCGGGAAAATCGCGTGCGATGGCCCGCGGATTTCCACCACCGGTCCCGATGGCCGGCAGGCAGCGCTCAGTGACGATCTTTGCATCTGTCTTTGTTCTCCACCACCACGTCTGGTCGCCTCGCAGACGACGTCGTGTAGCGACACTTAACCTCGCGGTGGATGTCGTCGACAACCCAGAGTTTTCCGCAAACGTAACGCTAGCGGTGTGATCGTCTTTACTCGCCCACTGCGATTGCGCATATGAACAAAAAAGTCAGGAAATTTGCTTTCAATGAGATTTCATGTCAGGCTGAAAACGCAGATGGCATAGGGAAAATGCGCAACTGCTTATGGGTAACGAGAATTTCATACGAAATATGATATAAGAGGCCGATGATTTCCTGTTCCAACTGCGCATGTGCGAGGTTGGTGCGTTCCAAACTTAATTGCGAAACGTTCCAGACTTTATTGTCATGGGACACGTGTCCTGCGCGCCTAAGCGGCGCGCGGCGCCGAAAAAAAGCCCTCGTGAAGAGGGCTTTTTCATTTTTGTCGGACCTGAATCGACACCCGACATTCGCCGGATCAGGCAATCATCCCCGCCAACCACCCGAGCGCCGCGCTTGCGATCACGACGGCCCAGGGCGGCACGCGCCAGAACACGAGCGCGACGAACGCGACGAGTGCGGCCGCGAAATCGCCTGGCGACGCGATCGTGTCGGTCCATACCGGGTGATAGAGCGCGGCCAGCAGCAGCCCGACGACGGCCGCGTTCACGCCCGCGAGCGCGGCCTGCATGCGCGTGCTGCGGCGCAAGCGTTCCCAGAACGGCGCGGTGCCGGCCACGAGCAGGAACGACGGCGCGAAGATCGACACGAGCGCGATCGTCCCGCCGAGCCAGCCGTTCGGCGTGTCGCGTAGCGACGCACCGAGGAAGGCTGCGAATGTGAAGAGTGGCCCCGGCACGGCCTGCGCCACACCGTAGCCGGCCAGGAACGCCGAATCGCCGACCCAGCCCGGCGCGACGACGGCCGCCTGCAGCAGCGGCAGCACCACGTGCCCGCCGCCGAACACCAGCGCACCGGTGCGGAAGAACGCGTCGACGACGGCGAGCGTGTTCGAATGGAACGCGCGGGCCGTGAACGGCAACACGACGATCAGCGCGGCGAACAGCGCGAGCCACAGCACGCCCGCGCGGTGCGACACATGCAGCGGCAACGGCTCGTGCGCGCCGCGCTCGGGCTGCGGCAACAGCACGAGACCGGCGAGTCCCGCCGCGACGATCACGGCAACCTGCAGCCACGCGGCCGGCACGAGCAGCGCGATGGAGGCCGCGATCGCCATCAGCGTGACGCGGCGCGCATCCGGGCACAGCGTGCGCGCCATGCCCCACACCGCCTGCGCGATCACCGCGACCGACACGATGCGCAGCCCGTGCAGCGCGCCGGCGGCGACCGGCATGCCCATCGCATGCACGCCGAGTGCGAACAACATCATCAGCAGCGCCGACGGCAGCGTGAAGCCGAGCCACGCGGCGAACATTCCCGCATAGCCCGCGCGCGACAGTCCGATCGCCATCCCGACCTGGCTGCTCGCCGGCCCCGGCAGGAACTGGCACAGCCCGACGAGATCCGCGTACGCGCGCTCGGTCAGCCAGCCGCGCCGCGTGACGAACGTATCGCGGAAGTAGCCGAGATGCGCGACGGGGCCGCCGAACGAGGTGAGGCCGAGCCGCAGGAACGCGACGAACACGGGCCAGGCGTGGCGGGGCGGGGCGGTGACGGTCGACGTGTTCAAGCGCGGATCGGGGGAGGGGGAACGAGCCGCCACGATAGCGCAATGCCATGACGGCGGGAACGCAATGTTGCGGCGCTTGCTGCGATTGTTGGGGTTGTTGCGCTTGCGCGGTGGTGTCAGTCCGTGCTGCCGGGCAATCCGCTCGCGCGGCGCAGCGCGTCGACGTCGACGAGTTCGATCTCGCCGACGTGCAGCCGCACGACGCCGTCGGCCTGCAGCGCCTTCAGCAGCTGGTTGGTGGTCTGCCGCGTCAGCGACAGCATCGCCGCAAGCTTTTCCTGCGACAGCCGGATGTGCGTGTGGCCGGCGCTGATCCCGCCGTAGCCCTCGGCAATCATCAGCAGCCGCGCGGCGAGCCGCTGCGCGGCCGGCATCACGCTCATCGATTCGACTCTCAGGAGGCTCAGCCGAAGCTTTTGCGCCATCAAGAGCGCGAACTGCCGCCAGTACTGGGGCGTCGTGTCGAGAATCGCGAGCAGCGCGGCCTGCGGGACGTGCAGCAGCAGCGTGTCGTCGAGCGCGATCGCATCGTGAGTGCGCGGCTGGCCGTCGAGCAGCGCGATCTCGCCGAACCACATGACGGGTTCGGCGACCATCAGCAGCGCTTCCTTGCCCTGCGGATCCACCGCGCCTATGGTGAGGGAGCCGGCCAGCACCGCATACAGCCCGCATGGCGGGTCGCCGCGGCGGAACAGCGCGTGGCCGGCCGGCAGGCGCCGCACCGCGGCGCGGGCGAGCAGGTCGGCGCGCAACGGGGGCGGCAGCGCGGCGAACCACGGGTGCGCTTCGATCTGCGGCAGGTAGGGGGCGAGCGACGAGGGCATGGCACGCGATGTCGGGTAGCTGACAGAGGTTCTCGGGCGTGACGCGCATCATAGCGCTCAATGATCGTTCAGGAGACACCATGAAGACGCTCGAGGACCATCTTTCCCAATATGCGGCCTACCATCGCGACGCACGCAACATCGCGACGCACCTGGTCGGTATTCCGATGATCGTGTTCGCGATCGCGGTGCTGCTGTCGCGGCCGGCGCTCGGCACGCTGGCCGGCGTCGTGCTGTCGCCCGCGCTGTTGCTCGCCGTGGCGGCCGTGGTGTTCTACCTGCGCCTCGACCTGCGCTTCGGCGTGGTGATGGCCGCGCTGTTCGCGCTCGGCCTGTGGGCCGCGCAGACGCTCGCGCTGCTGCCCACCGCGCAGTGGCTCGCGATCGGCATCGGCGCGTTCGTGGTCGGCTGGATCGTGCAGTTCGTCGGGCACTGGTTCGAGGGGCGCAAGCCCGCGTTCGTCGACGATCTGGTCGGCCTGATCGTCGGGCCGCTGTTCGTCGTCGCCGAAGTCGCGTTCTTCGCGGGCCTGCGCGGCGACGTGCGCCGCGAAGTCGAGCGGCGCGCGGGGCCCGTCCACGGCGGCGCGCATTCGCATGTCTGACACGTCGGCCGCGCCCGTCTGCGTGTTCGGCGCGGGCGCGGTCGGCTGCTATCTCGGTGGCCGGCTCGCGGCGGCCGGTGCGCCGGTGACGCTCGTCGGCCGCGCCCGCATCGGCGACGCGATTCGGGCGAACGGGCTGACCTTGACCGACTCGCGCGGCTATCGCGCGACGCTCGAGCCGGCCCAGGTCGCGTTCTCGACCGATCCGCCCGCCGCGGCCGCCGCGCGGCTGGTGCTCGTCACGGTGAAGTCGGCCGCGACGCATGATGCCGTGGCGCAGCTCGCCGGCGTGCTGCGGCCCGGCACGGTCGTCGTCAGTTTCCAGAACGGCCTCTCCAACGCCGACGTGTTGCGCGAGGCGCTGCCGCAAGCGACCGTGCTGGCCGGCATGGTGCCGTTCAACGTGATCGAGCGCGCGCCCGGCGCGTTTCACCAGGGTTCGACCGGCGCGCTCGCGGCCGATGCGTCGCCCGCGCTGCGGCCGTTCACCGGCGCGTTCGCGCGTGCCGGGCTGCCGCTCGCGCTGCACCGCGACATGCGCGCCGTGCAATGGGCGAAGCTGCTGCTGAACCTGAACAACGCGGTCAATGCGCTCGCGAACCTGCCGCTGCGCGACGAACTCTCGCAACGCGCATACCGGCGCTGCGTCGCGCTGGCGCAGCGCGAAGCGCTGCACGTATTGGCCCGCGCCGCGATCCGGCCCGCACGGCTCACGCCGTTGCCGGCCGCATGGATACCCGCGGTGCTGGAGCTGCCGGATCCCGCGTTTCGCGCGCTGGGCGGCCGGATGCTCGCGATCGATCCGCTCGCGCGTTCGTCGATGTCCGACGATCTCGCCGCACGTCGGGCGACCGAAGTCGAATGGATCAATGGCGAGATCGTCCGGCTGGCCGCGCGCTTCGGCGCGCCGGCGCCGGTCAACGCGCGGCTCTGCGCACTCGTTCACGACGCGGAAACGGCGGCATCGCGGCCGGCCTGGCGCGGCGACGCGCTGTGGGCAGAACTGACGGCCGACGCGACCCGCGCGGGCGGCATGCGAGCGGCGTAGCGCCACGCACCGCGCGCCATACCACGCGCGATGCGCAGCGGCTAAGATGCGTGATGCGTCGCCCGATCAGACGCGTACGCGGAGCAATCGCCATGGTGGATCGCCCGACTCTAGATGCCTACGAAGCCCATGCCGCGCAATACGCGCAGGACTGGCTCGACGAGGCCGCCCCCGACGACATGTATGCGCTGGTCGAGCAGTATTTCTCGCCGGGGCCGACGGCCCATGTCGGCTGCGGCGCGGGGCGCGACACCGCGTGGCTCGCTTCGCAAGGATTCGACGTGCGCGGCTACGACGCGAGCGCCGCGCTGCTCGCCGAGGCGCGCTTGCGCCACCCGTCGCTGACGTTCGAGCTGGCCGCGCTGCCGGCGCTCGCCGGCGCGCCGTCCGGCGCGTTCCGGAACGTACTGTGCGAGACGGTCGTGATGCATCTCGAACAGACCGATGCGGCCGCGGCGGCCGCACGGCTCGCCACATTGCTGATGCCCGGCGGCACGCTGTACCTGAGCTGGCGGGTGGCTGGCCACGGTGCGTTGCGTGACGAGCGCGGCCGTTTGTATACGCCGCTCGATTCGGCGCGCATGCGGGCGGCGCTCGGCGCCCGCATGCAGGTGATCGACGAGCATGAAGTCGTCAGCGCGTCATCCGGCAAGCGCGTGCATCGGCTGATCGCGCGCCGGGCTGGCGATGTCAACGGCGCCGCATGAGCGCGGCGCGCATCTTCATTCGCGGTTGAGCGCCGCTTCCCAGTTGATGTCGACGCACAACACCTGCATGCCGGTCGCGACCGGCGCGGCGATCGAGGCGGTCACGCACAGGTGCGCCTCGTTGATCGACAGGTACGGCGGCGTCAGATGCACGCGGCCCGGCGCGCGCATCGCGTGGCTGAAGTACGGGCGGCGCTCCCAGCTCGCGCCTTCCGAATGCAGCAGCGGCCGGAAGCGTTTCGCCCGCTGCGAGACGCTGCCGCGCGCGAGCACGTTGTCGCCGATCTGGCGGCCCGATGCATCGAGCAGGAAGCAGCGCGCGGTTTCCGGCAACCCGAGCACGGCGCCGGCGGCGTCGATCAGCGGCTCGCCCGCGGCGAGCTTCTGGCTCGCTTCCTCCAGCGCGGCGACATACGGCGCGAGGCGTTCGGCCTGCGTGCGCTCGCGTTGCGCGACGCGCAGCCGCAAGGCGGCCGACAGCGTGTCCATGCAGCCGGCGGCGGCCTGCGGCTGGACGGGATCGACGCTCGGCCCCGCGAAGTACTGCCCTTGCACGAAATCGACGTCGCATTCGAGCGCGATCAGCGCGTCACGCTCGGTCGCGAGGCCGCCCATCAGCACGAGCTGGCCGGATTCGTGCAGCAGCGACACGAGCCCGGGCAGCACGCGTTCGAGATGCGAGTGCTCGCTCGCCTGCGCGAGGATGCCGCGATCGAGCGTGACGATGTCGGGGTGCAGGTGCCACACGCGGTCGATGTTCGAATGCTTCGCGCCGAAGCCGCCGAGCGCGATCAGGAAGCCGGCCTTGCGCAACCCGTCGACGATTGCCGCATAGCGCGGCGTCTCGCCGCCCGCCTGTTCGGGCACCTCGAGCACCACGCGATGCGGCGGCAGGCCGAGCGCCTTCAGGTTCGCGAGCAGCGCGTCCCCGTAGACGGTGTCCATCAGCGCGGCCGGATGCAGGCTCAGGAAGAGCCATTCGTCGTGGCTGTCGAACGCGTGGAAGTTGCCGAGATGCAGCGATTCGGCGAGCCGGCCGAGCTCGAGCAGGTCGCCGCGCCGCGCCGCCTGCGTGAATACCTCGTGCGACGCGACCTGGCGGCTTTCCTCGTCGTGCGCGCGCAGCGACGCGTGATAGCCGATCGCGCGGCGGTGCGACACCGAGAAAACCGGCTGGAACACGCTGAATACGGTGTACGCGCCGTACAGCACGGTGCGCCGCTTTCCGTCGTCGCCGGCGACGGGGCGGGGCGGCTGGAAGCCGGGGGGATCGATGTCGATCATGCTCATGATGTCGGCCGAAGGGAGACTGCCAGTTTACCTACAGAATAGGCGAGCAAGAAGCATGCACGGCATCGTGCCCCGTGCGGCGGGCCGTCGCGGCCGCCGGCTGCCGCGCGGTGCAGCATGGCCGCACCGACATGGTGCGCGCCGCGCCGTCGTGGCGATCGCGGCGGCGCGCGCCGGGCGTCACGCGTCACGCGCGTTCGGACGGGTCGGTCTTCTGCGCGCGGCCGCGGATTTCGGGTGCGAGCTGCGCGAAGATCCACGCGGACGCAGCCGTGATGATCCCGACGCAGATGAAGGTCGCATGGAACGCCGGCAGCGTATTGCTCGGCGTCACCGTGCGCAGCATCCCGGTGAAGGTCGCGAGCAGCGCACCGGCGACGGTGACGCCGAGGCTCATCGACAGCATCTGCACGAGCGAGAACAGGCTGTTGCCGCTGCTCGCGCCGCCGGTGCCGAGATCCTTCAGCGTCAGCGTGTTCATCGCGGTGAACTGCATCGAGTTGAAGCCGCCGAACAGCGCGAGGTGCACGACCTTCACCCAGACAGGCACCGTGTCGCGCATCAGCGCGAAGCTCGCCATCATCACGCCCACCATGATCGTGTTCACGAGCAGCACCTTGCGGTAGCCGTGCCGCGTGATCAGCTGCGTGATGATCCGCTTCGAGAACATCCCCGCCGCCGCGACCGGCAGCATCATCAGCCCGGCCTCGAACGCCGAATAGCCGAGGCTCACCTGCAGCAGCAGCGGGATCAGGTACGGCATCGCGCCGCTGCCGATCCGCGCGAACAGGTTGCCGAGCAGGCCGACGCTGAACGTATGGATCTTGAACAGCTCGAGCGAGAAGATCGGCTGCGGCGCGCGCACCGCGTACAGTCCGTACGCGACGAAGCACGCGAGGCTCAGGATCAGCAGCACCAGCACGGCCGCGTGCTGCATGCCGAGATCGGCGAGCCCGTCGAGCGACAGCGAGATCGCGACCATCCCGATCGTCAGCAGCAGATAGCCCTTCAGGTCGAAGCGGCCGACGGACGGGTTGCGCGAGTCGGGCATCGAGTAGAAGGTCGCGATGCAGCCGGCGACGCCGACCGGCACGTTGATCAGGAAGATCCAGTGCCACGACGCGATCTTCACGAGCCAGCCGCCGAGCGTCGGCCCGATCAGCGGACCGATCAGCCCGGGAATCGCGACGAACGACAGCGCGCTCAGGTAGCGTTCGGCCGGGAACGTGCGCAGCACGGCGAGCCGCCCGACCGGCAGCAGCATCGCGCCGCCCACCCCCTGCACGACGCGGAACACGACGAGCTGCTGCAGCGTATGCGCGTTCGCGCAAAGCAGCGAGCCGAGCGAGAACACCAGGATCGCGCTGAAGAACACGCGCCGCGTGCCGAATGTATCCGCGAGCCAGCCCGAAACCGGAATCATCACCGCCATCGTCAGCGAGTACGCGATCACGACCGACTGCATCCGGAGCGGAGATTCGCCGAGACTCACGGCCATCGACGGCAGCGCCGTGTTGACGATCGTCGCATCGAGCGTCTGCATGAAGAAGCCCGTCGCGACGAGCCACAGCATCACGGTGAGGTTCTTTTCGCCGGAAGCGGCGGCGGGCGGGAGTTGGAACATGGGGGCGGACCGGGGGGCGCGGGACAGCCGCCATTGTAGGCAAAGCCGCCGGAACACGCAGAATGGGGGGCCTCGCCAGCCGTCAGGACACGAAACGGGGCGTACCGGCTCGGGCGTACCGGCAGCGGGCGTACCGGCACCGGGCGGACGCCCGTCCGCCGGCGGACCGGTACAGTTCAGCCGAAAGTGTCTGCAGGCGTATCTGTCCGCGTGTCGCCGCTGTCCGGAATACTGGTGTCATCGAATCCACGCGACCCGGAGGCCGCCATGCGCGAACTGCGACTCTACGAGATGGACGGCAACGAGCCGGCCGCGCGGTGGCGGATCGTCGATCGCACCGCGCTGCAGGTCGCGGACGGCGACCTGTGGGTGACGGTCGAGGGCCGGCCCGACGATCACTGGCTGCGCGCCGGCGAGTCGCTGTCGCTGCTGCCCGGCATGCGCGTATGGATCAGCGCGGCGGCGGGCGGTGCGGTGTTCGCGTTCGGCCCGCAGGCGGCGCCGGCCGTGCACGCCGCGCCGATCGCGTGGCGACGGTTTGCCGCATGGCGCACCGGCCGCGCTCAGGCCGTCGCATCGCTGCCGACGTAGCGTGCGCGAGGCCGGATCAGCTTGCCGTCCGCATACTGTTCGAGCGCATGCGCGATCCAGCCCGCGGTGCGGCCGGCCGCGAACAGCGTGAACGCGGCGCCGTCGGGCAGCGCAAGCGTGCGCTCCAGCACCGCGAGCGCGAAATCGATCGACGGGCGCAGACCGGTCGCCGCTTCCACGCGCGCGGCGAGCGCGCGAGCCACCTGTAGCGGCGCCCGGTCGGGCAGCGTCGCGTGCAGTGCGTCGAGCAACGCGCGGGCACGCGGATCGCCGTCCGGATAGAGCGGGTGCGCGAAGCCGGACAGCGCCGTGCGTGCGCCGTCCGCGCGTTCGTCGTGCGCGACGCGCAGCGCGAGATAGCGGTCGAGGTCGGCGGCGCGCGCCGCTTCATCGAGCAGGGCGGCCGCACGGAACGTCTCGCCGCCGTGGCGCGGGCCCGACAGCGCGGCGAGCCCGCCCGCGATCGCGCCGAACAGATGGGTGCCGGTCGATGCGATGCAGCGCACCGCAAAGGTCGACGGGTTCAGCTCGTGATCGGCGCACAACACGAGCGCGCGGCGCAGCAGGTCGACTTCGTCGCGTCGCCGGATGCGCCACGCGACGGCGAGCTGCCGGTGCACGGGCGCGTCATTTGGCGGGCTGCCGGCCAGCGCGGCCGCCGTCACGCGCAGCAGCAGCGTGGCCGCGTCGAACTGCGCGTCGCGCCCCTGCGCCCACAGGCGCGGCAGTGACGCGGCCGCGGCGGGTAGCAGCACCAGCGTGCGCTCGAGTGGTGCCAGATGCGCCCAGCGGCGCGCCCAGTCGTCCCACTGCACGGTGTCGAAACCGGTCGATGCCGGCGATGCGGCGGCGAGCCGCGCGGGCGGACAATCCCACAACCGTGCGGCCGCTTCCTCGAGCGTCGCGTCGTTCGCGAGCGCGATCGCATCGGCGCCGCGGTAGTGCAGGCGGCCGTCGGCGATCTGCGTGATCCGCGATTCGAGCACGGGCACGCCCCAGTCGAGCGAGCGTTCGGCGACACCGCCCGCGCGTTTTGCATCGGCGCGACGGCGCGCGAGCAGACGCACCTCGTCCGCGTCGTAGCGGCGGCGCTTGCTCGCGCCGTCGGGCAGCGAACGCAGCAGCCCGCGGCTCACATACGCATAAAGGGTGCTCACGCTGACACCGAGGATGCCGGCGGCTTCCGGCGCGCTGAGGGACGTCATGCGGATCGCTCCTGTCGGGGCGCATGAAACGCGGCCCGGCTACAACTATTCGTTATGCATTGATTCGGGCAATCAAGATTGATCGCGCCCGTCGCGAATTCTAGACTCGATTGAGTCTCCTCGACGGCGCGCTTTCACCATGACACCCGAACTCGCATTGACCCGTTTGTGGCAACTCGCGCACGGCGCGCCTGGCGCGCTGGCCCGCGCGGCCGTGACGGGGCAGGACCCGACGCTGCCGTCGACGTTCCACGTCGGCACGCTGGCCGCGGCGACCATCGCGGCAGCGGGCCTCGCGGCGGCCGAATGTCACCGGTTCCGCACGGGTGTCGCGCAGCGCGTCGACGTGTCGATGCGCGATGCGCTCGTCGCGTTCCGCAGCGAACGCTACCTGCGCGTCGACGATGGGCCGCCGCCCGAGCCGCGTCATCCGGTGACGGGCTTCTACGACACGCGCGACGGACGCTGGATCCAGCTGCATGCGAACTTTGCGCATCACCTGCACGGGATTCTCGACGTGCTCGGCTGCGGCCCGCGGCGTGACGACGTTGCCGCGGCGATCCGCACGTGGGACGGCGCGGCGCTCGATACCGCGCTGGCCGAGGCCGGCCTGTGCGCGGCATTGATCAGAACCCCTGACGAATGGGCTGCGCACGACCAGGCGCGCGCGCTCGCGTCGCTGCCGCTGTTCGAGATCGAGCGGATCGGCGATGCACCCGTCGAGGCGATCGGACGCGGCGAGCCCGACCAGCCGCTCGCGGGCGTGCGCGTGCTCGATCTCACGCGCATCATCGCGGGGCCGGTCGCGGGCCGCACGCTCGCGTCGCACGGCGCGCAAACGCTGCTTGTCAACGGCCCGCACCTGCCGAACATCGCGTCGCTCGTGATCGACAACGGGCGCGGCAAGCGCTCGACGTGGATCGACCTGCGCGAGGCGGCGGGCGTCGCCGCGCTGCGCGATCTCGCACGCCACGCCGACGTATTCCTGCAGGCCTATCGCCCGGGCGCGCTCGCGGCGCGCGGGTTCTCGCCGCAGGCGCTCGCGGAACTGCGGCCGGGCATCGTCTGCGTGTCGGTGTCGGCATACGGACACACGGGGCCGTGGTCGATGCGGCGCGGCTTCGACAGCCTCGTGCAGTCGGCGAGCGGCATTGCATGGAGCGAGCAGCGCGCCGCGCACGCGGACGGCCCGCGCCATCTGCCGTGCCAGGCGCTCGATCATGCGACGGGGTATCTGGCCGCGTTCGGCGCGATGATCGCGCTCGCGCGGCGGGCGACGGAGGGGGGAAGCTGGCACGTGCGGTTGTCGCTCGCGCAGACGGGGCGCTGGCTGCAATCGTTCGGCGTGGTACCGGACGGTCTGCACGCACCGGAGTTCACGTCCGACGACGTGCGCGACCGGATCGACCGGAGCGCGTCGCCGTTCGGCACGATCGATGCGGTGCGTCCGGCCGAACGCCTGTCGGCGACGCCGCCGCGCTTCGCCCGGCCGCCCGTTCCGCTCGGCACGGACGACCCGCACTGGCTATGAGCGCCGGCGGCGCCGTGGCCGTTACTTGCGCAGCTCGACGACGAAGTCGTAGTAGTCGTTGCGGCAGTAGGTATCGGTGAGCTCGATCGCGCGCTGGTCGGCCGTATAGCCGATCCGCGTGATCAGCAGCAGCGCGTCGTGCGGCGCGATGCCCATCTGTTGCGCGATCTCGTCGGTCGCGTTGACCGCGCGGAAATGCTGCAGCGCGCGCACGATCGGCGTGCCGCGCGCTTCGAGATAGCTGTACAGCGAACCGCCGATCGCCTGCGGATCGGGAATCAGCGTGGCGGGGAACGTCGAGTTCTCGACGGCCATCACGATGCCGTCGGCAAGGCGCAGGCGCTTCAGCCGTGTAACGGATGCGGCCGGCGACAGCCCCAGCTGAATCACTTCGTCGCGGTTCGCCGGCTGGATTTCGCGCTCGAGCCATTGCGAGCTCGGCTTGAAGCCGCGGCGCTCGAGCATTTCGCTGAAGCTGGAGAGCCGCGACAGCGGATCCTCGTAACGCGGCTGGATGAAATTGCCGGCGCCCTGCGTGCGGCGGATCAGGCCCTGCTCGACGAGCAGCGCGATCGCCTTGCGCGCGGTGATGCGCGACACGCCGAGCGCTTCGGACAGCACGCGCTCGGACGGTAGCGCCTCGCCAGCCGCCCAGCGATTGTCGTGGATCGCGTCGCCGAGCTTGCGGGCGAGCTGCAGATAGAGCGGCGTGTCGTTGTCGGGGTCGGGGCGCAGGTCCTGCCAGCGGTCGTCCGTGGGTGACTTCATGGAATGGGTATCGATCAGGTTGCCGGCCATTCTAAGTCATCATGCGGCGCCGTTATAGCCGGTTTTTGCCGTGTAATAGGTGGATGCCGCACCGATTGACTACACTGATGCGTCGTATTCGATGCTTCGGCCGCGGTGCGCGGCCACGAACCGCAGCGAGGAACGCATGACAGACACGATCGCCACGGTCGTCCTGCCGGACGGCGAGACGATTCCGAAGCTCGGCCTGGGCACCTGGGAAATGGGCGAGCGCCCCGCGCGCCGCGCCGACGAGATCGCCGCATTGCGCGAGGGTATCGCGCTCGGGATGACGCTCGTCGACACCGCCGAGATGTACGGCGACGGCGCGACCGAGGAACTCGTCGGCGACGCGCTGGCCGGCCTGCGCGACGACGTGTTCCTCGTCAGCAAGGTGTATCCGCATCATGCGAGCCGGCGTGGCGTCGTCGCAGCGTGCGAGGCGAGCCTCGAACGTTTGCGTACCGATCGTCTCGACCTGTACCTGCTGCACTGGCGCGGTTCGGTGCCGCTCGAGGAGACGGTCGAGGGGTTCGACGCGTTGCGGCGCGCGGGCAAGATCCGGCACTGGGGCGTCAGCAACTTCGATACGGCCGACATGGCCGAGCTCGTCGACGAGGCGGGCGGCGGCGCGTGCGCGACCAACCAGATCCTCTACAACATCGCGCGGCGTGGTCCGGAATTCGACCTGCTGCCGTGGCTCGCCGACCACCGGATACCCGCGATGGCCTACAGCCCCGTCGATCACGGGCGGCTGCCGAAGCGCTCGCCGCTCGACGAGATCGCGCGGCAGCGCGGCGTGTCGGTGACGCGTGTCGCGCTTGCCTGGGTGCTCGCGCAACCGGGTGTGTTCGCGATTCCGAAGGCGTCGCGGATCGAGCACGTGCGCGACAATCGTGCGGCGCTCGATCTCGTGTTGAGCGATGACGAGCGCGCGCAGATCGACGGTTACTTCCGTCCGCCGCGCAGCAAGCGCGCGCTCGAAATGCTCTGACGGCACTGCTCAGGCGATGCGCCGGTCAGTGGCCATGGCCACCGGCCGATCCGCCGCTGCCGCCTCCGCCGCTGCCGTTGCCGACACCGTTGGCGCCGCCGCTGCCGGTCCCACCATTGCCGTTGCCATTACCGTTGGCACCGCCATTGCCGTGGCCACCGATTCCGTGACCGCCGGTGCTGCCGCCGCCGTTACCTTGGCCACCGCTGCCACCGGCGCCGCCGCTGCCGCCGCTGCCGCCGCTGCCACCGCTGCCACCGCTGCCGCTGCCACCGTTGCCGCCGCCGCTGCCGGTCCCACCATTGCCGTTGCCATTACCGTTGCCACCGCCATTGCCGTGGCCACCGATTCCGTGACCGCCGGTGCTGCCGCCGCCGTTACCTTGGCCACCGCTGCCACCGCTGCCACCGCTGCCACCGCTGCCACCGCTGCCGCCGCTGCCGCCGCTGCCGCCGCTGCCGCCGCCGCCGCCGTTGCCGCCACCGTTGCCGTTGCCGCCACCGTTGCCGCCGCCGTTGCCGCCGCCGTTGCCGCCGCCGTTGCCGCCGCCGTGACCGCCACCGTTACCGCCGCCGCTGCCGCCGCCGCTGCCGCCGCCGTTGCCGCCGCCGTTACCGCCGCCGTTACCGCCGCCGTTGCCGCCGCCGTTGCCGCCGCCGTGACCGCCGCCGTGACCGCCGCCGTGACCGCCGCCGTTGCCGCCACCGTTACCTACGCCATTTCCACCACCATTGCCGCCACCGTCGCCATGACCACCACCGCCGTGACCACCATGACCACCCGAAGTGCCGCCACCCGAGGTACCGCCACCCGAGGTACCGCCACCCGAGGTACCGCCACCCGAAGTACCGCCACCCGAAGTACCGCCACCCGAAGTGCCACCACCCGAAGTGCCACCACCCGAAGTGCCACCACCCGAAGTGCCACCACCCGAAGTGCCGCCACCCGAAGTGCCGCCGCCGGAAGTGCCACCGCCCGAAGTACCGCCACCCGAAGTACCGCCACCAGAAGTGCCGCCGCCAGAAGTGCCACTACCAGAAGTACCACCACCCGAAGTGCCACCACCCGAAGTCCCATTACCCTTACCTCCGTTGCCGGATGCAGTCCCGCCACTGCCCGTGCCATTCATACCGCCGGATGTTGATCCCGTGGAGCCACCGAGCCCCGCGGGCCCGACCGCGCCGCTCCCGCCGCTTCCGCCATTACCCGGACTGCCACCGCGAGTGGTATTGCCGGCCCCGCTGCCTGCCGCGTCACGGCCGGCATAGACGTGTACCGCGCATGCAGCCGGATTGGCGGCGCAGGACGCCGCATCCTCGACCAGCATCATCACGGGGTCCGCGCCCGCAATCGCGTCGGGCGCGGCGCCCGGCGCCGCGTCCTGCGCACTGGCGTACGAACAGCAGCAAGCAAACGCGGCTGCGGCCAGCAGGGTCGTGTGAAAGCGCCGGCCCGCAGTGCGGGACAATTGTTTCGTTATGCTCATCATTGATCTCCCCGATGGGCGCGATGCCTCGTCACGCGCGACCGTCAACGTGTGATGCAGGGGACCAGCAACGATGCAATGTCGTATCGGCGGCCGATGCGTGTCGCGCTGGCGCCGGAGGCCAGCTGCGAACTCGGATCGGCACGCGGGCCCGCCGTGCGAATCCCTATCTGCGAGATTCGTGCCACCGGCCGGCTATGCCCGTGGCGCAAGGCGTGCACTCGTCGCCCGACAGCGCGTGAAACGCTGTCGGGCGCATTTTGTTTCTGGAATGAAACGTCTGACCAGATCAGCGCGCCGTTGGATCGGCAGCGCGCGGCCAGCGATGGCAGAGGATCGATGCGATCCAGCCGACGAGAAACAGCGCGACGATGCCATAGCCGATCGCGCCGAAGTGCTCGCTGAGCGTATCGAGCGCATCGCGTACGGGGCCTGTCAGCGACAGCTTGTCGGCGAGCAGGCCGGCGGCCTCGATCCCGCCGACGGCCAGCGCGACGACCGCCGACAGCAGCGTGATGCTCGCGTTATAGAGCAGCTTGCGCTGCGGGTCGTCCATCGCCCAACCGTACGCATGAATCATCAGCACGTTGTCGGTCGAGTCGATCAGCGTCATGCCGGCCGCGAACAGCGCGGGAAACAGCATGACCGTGTAGAGCGGCAGCGCGTGGCTTGCCTGCGCGGCCGCGATCGCGAGCAGCGCGATTTCTGTTGCAGTATCGAAACCGAGGCCGAACAGCACGCCGACCGGATACATGTGCCAGCTTTTCGACACGAACCGGAACAGCGGGCGCAGCAGCCGCGACACGAGCCCGCCCGCCCGATGCGTGTGCGCGCCGCCGTGAGCATGGTCGGCCGCGCTGCGGTAGCGCCGCCACACGCCGCGCAGGATCACGAGGTTCATGCATGCGAGCACGAGCAGGAACGTCGCGGACACCGCCGTGCCGATCGTGCCGCCGATCTCGCGGAATGCGTCGAAACGGTCGCGCAGCGCGAACGCGGTCAGCGCGATGCCGAGCGTCGCGGCAATCACGATCGTCGAGTGGCCGAGCGAGAAGAACAGGCCGACGGTCACCGGACGCTGGCCGTCCTGCATCAGCTTGCGCGTCGCGACGTCGATCGCGGCGATGTGATCGGCGTCGACCGCATGACGCAGCCCGAGCCCGTACGCGATCGCCGCGGTGCCGAGCAGCAGCGGATGGTCGCGCAGCACCGCGAGCGCCCATAGCCACACGGCGATGTTGGCGACGATCAGGCCCGCATACAGCGTCAGCAGGCGGCGCAGGGCAGGGGTGGGCGGCATGGGGAAGGTTCCATCGGACGAATCGCGATCCATTGTGGCATGTGAAAAAAATGCCTGGCGTGCCGATCGAACCCGTCGGCGGCCGCGCGCATCGGCGCGCTCGACGGACGAAAAAAAGCCCGTCCGGAACCGGACGGGCCTGCGG
Organism: Burkholderia sp. KBS0801; assembly: GCF_005937855.2. Lineage (NCBI taxonomy): Bacteria > Pseudomonadati > Pseudomonadota > Betaproteobacteria > Burkholderiales > Burkholderiaceae > Burkholderia > Burkholderia sp. KBS0801. The sequence continues at coordinate 2,778,513 of NZ_CP042177.1, read as the reverse complement.
CTTGCCGTCGGGCGCACGCGCCCGGCGCTTACTTCACTTTCGCGTTGATCACGCCTTCCGACACGTTGGCCGGCGTTTCAGCGTATTGCTTGAACTCCATCGTATACGTCGCACGGCCTTGCGTTGCCGAGCGCAGCGACGTCGAATAGCCGAACATCTCGGCAAGCGGCACTTCGGCGCGCACGAGCTTGCCGCCGCCGCCCGCGATGTCCTCCATCCCCTGCACGATGCCGCGCCGGCTCGACAGGTCACCCATCACGTTGCCCATGAAATCCTCGGGCGTCTCGACCTCGACGGCCATCATCGGCTCGAGCAGCACGGGCTTCGCACGGCGCATCGCTTCCTTGAACGCCATCGAGCCGGCCATCCGGAACGCGTTTTCGTTCGAGTCGACGTCGTGGTACGAGCCGAACGTCAGGTGCACCTTGACGTCGACGACCGGGTAGCCGGCGAGCACGCCGCTCTTCAGCGTTTCGGTGATGCCCTTGTCGACGGCCGGGATGAATTCGCGCGGAATCACGCCGCCCTTGATTTCGTCGAGGAACTCGTAGCCCTTGCCGGGGTTCGGCTCGAGCGTGATCACCGCATGCCCGTACTGGCCGCGCCCGCCCGACTGCTTGACGAACTTGCCTTCGACGTCGGACGCCGTCGTGCGCACCGTTTCGCGGTACGCGACCTGCGGCTTGCCGACCGTCGCCTCGACGCCGAACTCGCGCTTCATCCGGTCGACCAGGATTTCGAGGTGCAGCTCGCCCATCCCCGAGATGATGGTCTGGCCGCTTTCCTCGTCGGTCTGCACGCGGAACGACGGATCCTCCTGCGCGAGACGGTTCAGCGCCAGGCCCATCTTCTCCTGGTCGGCCTTTGTCTTCGGCTCGACGGCCTGCGAGATCACCGGCTCCGGGAATTCCATCTTCTCGAGGATGATCGGCTTGGTCGGATCGCACAGCGTGTCGCCCGTGGTCGCTTCCTTCAGGCCGACCGCCGCCGCGATGTCGCCCGCGCGCACTTCCTTGATTTCCTTGCGCTCGTTCGCGTGCATCTGCAGGATCCGGCCGAGCCGCTCCTTCTTGTCCTTCGTCGCGTTCAGCACCGTGTCGCCCGAATTGACGACACCCGAATACACGCGGAAGAAGATCAACTGGCCGACGAACGGGTCGGTCATGATCTTGAACGCGAGCGACGAGAACGGCTCGTCGTCGCTCGGATGGCGTTCCGCCGGTTTTTCCGGATCGGCGAAGTCGTGGCCGAGGATGGCCGGCACGTCGACCGGCGACGGCAGGTAGTCGATCACCGCGTCGAGCATCGCCTGCACACCCTTGTTCTTGAACGCGCTGCCGCACAGCATCGGCACGATCTCGTTCGCGATCGTGCGCTGGCGCAGCGCGGCCTTGATCTCGTCCTCGGTCAGCGACTCATGGTCGTGCAGGTACTTCTCGAGCAGTTCCTCGCTGGCTTCCGCGGCGGCCTCGACCATCTTCCCGCGCCATTCATGCGCGAGCTCGACGAGGTTCGCCGGGATCTCCTCGTAGGAAAACTTCACGCCCTGGCTTTCGTCGTCCCAGACGATCGCCTTCATCTTGACGAGATCGACGACGCCCTGGAAATGTTCTTCCGCGCCGATCGGGATCTGGATCGGCACCGCGACGCCCTTCAGGCGCTCGCCGATCTGGCGCTGCACGCGGAAGAAGTCCGCGCCGACGCGGTCCATCTTGTTGACGAACGCGATGCGCGGCACCTTGTACTTGTTCGCCTGGCGCCACACGGTTTCGGACTGCGGCTGCACGCCGCCGACCGAGTCGTAGACCATGCACGCGCCGTCGAGCACGCGCATCGAGCGTTCGACCTCGATCGTGAAGTCGACGTGCCCGGGGGTGTCGATGATGTTGATCCGGTGTTCCGGATAGTTGCCGGCCATGCCCTTCCAGAAGGCCGTGGTCGCCGCCGACGTGATCGTGATGCCGCGTTCCTGCTCCTGCTCCATCCAGTCCATCGTGGCCGCGCCATCGTGCACTTCGCCGATCTTGTGGCTCACGCCGGTGTAAAACAGGATGCGCTCGGTCGTCGTGGTCTTGCCGGCATCGATGTGAGCGCTGATCCCGATGTTGCGATAGCGCTCGATGGGGGTTTTGCGGGGCACGTGAACCTCCTGGTGGTTCGGATCGTAAGCGGGCCGGCTGGGCCGGTCCGGATTGGAACAAGCGAGATTTAAAGGATAGCGCTTGTCCGTGGCTTTTGCAGATGCGGCCAGCGTCGGCCGAATCAAGGCGGGCGCCGCCGGCGCGCGAAAAAAAAGCCGGCGCGCAACGGGCGGCCGGCTTCGGTCGATGCGCGGCGGTGCCGCGGCACTCGCCGTTACTGGGGCTTGGGCAGCCCGTCGAGCTTCATGCCCGGCTTGATGCCCTTCGCGGCGAACCAGCCCTTGCTCATTTCGAGCGCATAGACGCCGTTGTTGCGCGGGCAGTGATTGTCGGTCGTCTCGGCACGCATCTCGTCGATGTCGGTGATCGTGCCGTCCGCGCGGATGAACGCGATCGACAGCGGAATCAGCGTGTTCTTCATCCAGAAGCAGTGCACGGCGTTCTCGTTGAACACGAACAGCATGCCTTCGTTCGGCCCGAGCTGCGACCGGTACATCAGCCCCTGTTCGCGGTCGGCGTCGTTCGCGGCGACGGCCGCGTCGATCACGTACATGCCGGCGCGCAGCTTCACGTGCGGGAATTCGCTCGGCTGCTTGGCGCCGGGCGGCATCTGCGCGTGGGCGGTGTGCACGCCGAGTGCGAGGACGGCGAGCGCGGCGGGGAACACGGCGGCGCGCGCAAGGCGGCCGAGCGACGAGCGCAGGGAGAATCGCACAGCAAGGCTCCTATCGGGAAAACGAGACCCGCATGGTACGCGAAGCGCGCGGGCGGGCACAAAAAGAAAAAGGCAGATCGCCTCGCGGTGATCTGCCTTTCAACGCCGTAAGAACGGCAAGACTGCGTGTTCTTGACTGCGTTATTACAACCAGCTTGCTTAGTTCGAAGCAGCTGCCGGGGCTTCGGCTTCGCTAGCTGCCTTCTTCGCTGCGTGGTGCTTCTTCTTTGCGTGGTGCTTCTTGGCCGTGTGCTTTGCCGGTGCCGAAGCAGCTGCCGGAGCAGCAGCCGAAGCAGCTTCCGGAGCCGAAGCTTGTGCGAAAGCAGCCGTTGCGAAGAGACCAGCGACCAGAGCGGCGATCAGTTTGTTCATGTTGTGTTCCTCAGCTTTAGTTAATTAACCAAATGACCCGGCATAGGAGTCATGTCGTCTAACGGTGCCATCCACCTTTCGGTTGACAGACGCTTCGAGAAATTTCTCATTGCGCTGCGGGCGCCGAATCGTATTCGAAGAAAACGTCGCTTTCGTGACGCAAACACGCAAATACCGGTTCGGCTGCCAATGCCGGATAGCTCAGGATGGCATCTGCGTGGTTTAACGCGCGATCTTCGCCGGCGGTTGACGAAAAAGATGACGAAAAAACCGAAAGTTGCCGGCGCACTCATGCGTCGCGGGCAAAACCGTCCCACGGGGCGCGTGGCGGCAGCGCGATTGTTTCGCCCGGCGCAATGCCGAGCGCGAATATGTCCAGCGCGCCGATGCCCACGCGCACGAGACGCAACGTCGGGAAGCCGATCGCGGCCGTCATCCGGCGCACCTGCCGATTCTTGCCTTCGGTGATCGCCAGTTCGATCCACGTGGTCGGAATCGCGGCGCGGTAGCGGATCGGCGGGTTGCGCGGCCACAGCGCGTCGGGCGGCTCGATGAATTCGGCGCGGCACGGGCGCGTCACGTAGTCGCCGAGATCGACGCCGCGCGCGAGCGCCTTCAGGTCGGCCGGGCCCGGCGCGCCGTCGACCTGCGCCCAGTAGCGCTTGACGAGCTTGTGGCGCGGCTCCGCGATGCGCGCCTGCAGCGCGCCGTCGTCGGTGAGCAGCAGCAGGCCCTCGCTGTCCGCGTCCAGCCGGCCGGCCGGGTAGACGCCGGGCGTTTTTACCCAGTCGCCGAGCGACGGCCGCGTCTCGTGCGCGGAAAACTGGCAAATCGTGCCGAACGGCTTGTTGAGGGCGATCAGGGTCATGGCGGGGCGCCCGCGCGGCGGGCCGCGGGGAGGCGGGCCGGCGGTCTATGGCAAATGGCGGAATCTTAATGCATAATACGGAACGGCAAGTCATCTGTCTTATATAAGACATAAGGGAAGACTTGATACGCAGCGTCGCGCTTCGTGCCGCCGGCCCCGATTGGGGCGCTAGAATAGCGGCTCGCTGTTGCCGTCACGTAGGTGGCAAGGCCACCTCGCCACGCGCGCAGTTTCGACCAGCATCACCTGCTCAGCCACGTCACTGGAGTCGATCATGCCGTATCAGCACATCAAGGTTCCGGAGGGCGGTGACAAGATCACCGTCAACAAGGACTACTCGCTCAACGTTTCCGATCAGCCGATCATTCCCTATATCGAAGGCGACGGTACGGGCTTCGATATCACGCCGGTCATGATCAAGGTCGTCGACGCGGCGGTGGCCCATGCCTACAAGGGCAAGCGCAAGATCCACTGGATGGAGATCTTCGCGGGCGAGAAGGCGACGAAGGTGTACGGTCCGGACGTGTGGCTGCCGGACGAAACGCTGCAGGTGCTGAAGGAATACGTGGTGTCGATCAAGGGGCCGCTCACGACCCCGGTCGGCGGCGGCATCCGTTCGCTGAACGTCGCGCTGCGCCAGGAACTCGACCTGTACGTGTGCCTGCGCCCGGTCCAGTATTTCAAGGGCGTGCCCTCGCCGGTGCGCGAGCCGCAAAAGATCGACATGGTGATCTTCCGCGAGAACTCGGAAGACATCTACGCGGGCATCGAGTGGGCCGCGGGCTCCGAGCAGGCGAAGAAGGTGATCAAGTTCCTGCAGGACGAGATGGGCGTGAAGAAGATCCGCTTTCCGGAAACCTCGGGGATCGGCGTCAAGCCCGTGTCGACCGAAGGCACCGAGCGTCTCGTGCGCAAGGCGATCCAGTACGCGATCGACAACGATCGCAAGTCGGTCACGCTGGTGCACAAGGGCAACATCATGAAGTTCACGGAAGGCCTGTTCCGTGACGCCGGCTACGCGCTCGCACAGAAGGAATTCGGCGGCGAGCTGATCGACGGCGGCCCGTGGATGCGCGTGAAGAACCCGAAGACGGGCAACGAGATCGTCATCAAGGATTCGATCGCCGACGCGTTCCTGCAGCAGATCCTGCTGCGTCCGGCCGAATACGACGTGATCGCGACGCTGAACCTGAACGGCGACTACATCTCCGACGCACTGGCCGCGCAGGTCGGCGGCATCGGGATCGCGCCGGGCGCGAACCTGTCGGATTCGGTCGCGATGTTCGAGGCGACGCACGGCACGGCGCCTAAGTACGCGGGCAAGGATTACGTGAACCCGGGTTCCGAGATCCTGTCGGCGGAAATGATGCTGCGCCACCTCGGCTGGACGGAAGCGGCCGACACGATCATCGCCGCTATGGAAAAGTCGATCCTGCAGAAGCGCGTCACGTACGACTTCGCGCGCCTGATGGAAGGCGCGACGCAGGTGTCGTGCTCCGGCTTCGGCGAAGTGCTGATCGAGAACATGTAAGACCCCTTCCGGGGTGGGCCGGCGGATTGCCGGCCGCCCCGGCGCCTACTGCCGGCGCCGGGGCGTTTCGTGGATGGCAGGTTTGTTGGCAGGGCGGTCCGGCATGCGGGCCGCGGCGCCGCGCTGCGGCCCGCATGCCCTGCAAGGTAGAACATGACGGCCCTCGCAACACCACCGCCCGGCTAAGCCGGCGCGCCCCTTTCGCGACCCACCCGGTCGCTCCCCGCCGGTTACCGCCGGCGCTTCTCAGTCCAACATTCACGTAGCAATGCTTTGACCACCATGTCCACTTCGCCCAAGATCATCTATACCCTCACCGACGAAGCGCCCGCGCTCGCGACCTATTCGCTGCTGCCGATCGTCAAGGCCTTCACGCGCTCGTCCGGCGTCGCCGTCGAAACGCGCGACATCTCGCTCGCCGGCCGCATCATCGCGGCATTCGCCGACGTTCTGCCGCCGGAGCAGAAGGGTTCCGACGATCTGGCCGAGCTGGGCCAGCTCACGCTGAAGCCGGAAGCGAACATCATCAAGCTGCCGAACATCAGCGCATCGGTGCCGCAGCTCAAGGCCGCGATCGCGGAACTGCAGGCGCAGGGCTACAAGCTGCCGGCGTATCCGGAAGATCCGTCGACCGACGAAGAGAAGGCGGTCAAGGCCCGCTACGACAAGATCAAGGGCAGCGCGGTGAACCCGGTGCTGCGCGAGGGCAACTCGGATCGCCGCGCGCCGCTGTCGGTGAAGAACTACGCACGCAAGCACCCGCACAAGATGGGCGCATGGAAGGCCACGTCGAAGGCGCACGTCGCGCACATGAGCGAAGGCGACTTCTACGGCAGCGAAAAGTCGGCGTTGATCGCCGCGGCCGGCACCGTGAAGATCGAACTCACGACGACCGACGGCGTGAAGAAGGTGCTGAAGGAAAAGACGGCCGTGAAGGCCGATGAAGTCATCGACGCATCGGTGATGAGCCGCAAGGCGCTGCGCAGCTTCATCGAAGCGCAGATCGCCGACGCGAAGGCGCAGGACGTGCTGTTCTCGGTGCACCTGAAGGCGACCATGATGAAGGTCTCGGACCCGATCCTGTTCGGTCACTTCGTGTCGGTGTTCTACCGCGACGCGCTCGCGAAGCACGCGGACGTGCTGGCGCAACTCGGCTTCAACCCGAACAACGGGATCGGCGACCTGTACGCACGCCTGAAGGATCTGCCGGCCGACACGAGCGAAGCGATCGAAGCCGACGTCAAGGCCGAGTACGCAGTGCGCCCGCGTCTCGCGATGGTCAACTCGGACAAGGGCATCACGAACCTGCACGTGCCGAGCGACGTGATCGTCGACGCATCGATGCCGGCGATGATCCGCGACTCGGGCGGCATGTGGGGCCCGGACGGCGAACTGTCCGACGCGAAGGCCGTGATTCCGGACCGCTGCTACGCGGGCGTCTACCAGGCCGTGATCGAAGACTGCAAGCAGCACGGCGCATTCGACCCGGTCACGATGGGCAGCGTGCCGAACGTCGGCCTGATGGCGCAGGCGGCCGAGGAATACGGTTCGCACGACAAGACGTTCCTGATCCCGGCCGATGGCGTCGTGCGCGTCACGGACGAGGCCGGCAACGTGCTGCTCGAGCACGCGGTCGAGTCGGGCGACATCTGGCGCATGTGCCAGACGAAGGACGCACCGGTGCAGGACTGGGTCAAGCTCGCGGTGAACCGTGCCCGCGCGACCGGCGCGCCGGCCGTCTTCTGGCTCGACCCGGCACGTGCGCACGACGCGCAGATCATCGCGAAGGTCGAACGCTACCTGAAGGATCACGACACGAACGGCCTCGACATTCGCATCATGACGCCGGTCGACGCGACGCGTTTCTCGCTCGAGCGCATCCGCGCGGGCAAGGACACGATCTCGGTCACGGGCAACGTGCTGCGCGACTACCTGACCGACCTGTTCCCGATCATGGAACTCGGCACCAGCGCGAAGATGCTGTCGATCGTGCCGCTGATGGCCGGCGGCGGGATGTTCGAAACGGGCGCCGGCGGCTCGGCACCGAAGCACGTTCAGCAGTTCGTCGAGGAAGGCTTCCTGCGCTGGGATTCGCTGGGCGAATTCCTGGCACTGGCCGCGTCGCTCGAACACCTCGGCCACGCTTACCAGAACCCGAAGGCGCTCGTGCTCGCGAAGACGCTCGACCAGGCGACCGGCAAGTTCCTGGACGAGAACAAGTCGCCCGCACGCAAGGTCGGCGGCCTCGACAACCGCGGCAGCCACTTCTACCTGTGCCTGTACTGGGCGCAGGCGCTGGCCGAGCAGACCGACGATGCCGCGCTGAAGGCGCAGTTCGAAGGCGTCGCGAAGTCGCTGGCCGCCAGCGAAGCGCGCATCCTGGAAGAACTGTCGGCCGCGCAGGGCACCGCGCAGGCGATCGGCGGCTACTACCGTCCGAATGTCGAGCTGACGAGCCAGGCGATGCGCCCGAGCGCAACGCTGAACGCCATCGTCGACGCAGTCGCCTGACGCCGGCCGCGCCCACGCGCGCGCGACGGCAACGGCAGCCGCCGACGCGGCGGGCTTCACGGCTCGCCGCTTCGCCGACAATAAAAACGCCCCGGTCGCCCGGGGCGTTTTTCGTTGCAGGCGTGCCATTCAGACGTGCACGATTTCCCATTCGCTGATTTCGGGCGGCACTTCGAGCGTGGCAGTATCCAGTTCGGACGGTTGCTCGCAGTCGCCGCGGGAGATGTGGTCGGCGGCGACTTCCGGGCACGAGAACGCGCCGAGCAGAGCGTTGCCGAACGTCGCTTCCCAGCCGCCGTTACCCGGCAGGATGTAGAACGACCCGAGCGCTGAACCAAAGCGAAATCCCTTCATTTCCGTTCTCCCTTTCTGATTACAAGCGATTCTGTTGTGCCGCTCGCCGGTTGGGTTTCGTATCGACCGTCGTGGCGAAGCGTCGGTGCATGGAACCCAGTCTACGTCCGTGGCCGCGACCGATGGTGCGCGTAGAACGCTTTCTCGAAACAAAAATTCATTTTTAAAAACATCAAGTTACTTGGCGTGTTTCGTATTGCGGAATGATTTTTGGCATCGCGAAACAGCGAATTTGTGCCGTGCACCACGAATTTTTATAACGCAGGGACTTGTTCCGCATCGTGAAAAATCGACTGGTTCGTGCATTGGAGGTGCGTGGCGTGCCGCTGGCGGGATGAGCGGATGGTGGGAAATTGCCTCGATGGGGTGAGGCGAACGCGGGCAGCGAGTGCGGTCGACCGCGTAGCCTGCATGAATGCAGTGAGGCGTCGCTGCGTCGGCCGATGATTGAAAACGCCGCCCGAACGGCGCGGCGGCCGTGAGGCCCAGCCGCCGCGTACTGCGGCGTATCGCCGCTCGCGCTGTGCCGCGGTACTTCGGCCGCGACCCGCGGTTATGATGACGCGGGCATCAGGTTTCGCGTCGCGCATGGGCGCTTGCGCACCGGCCGGCGCGGGTGTCGCGACGGCCGCGCGACGCAGCACGAATAACGAGGAACGATTGATGATACGGAGAACCTTCCTGTCGCATGCCATCGGCGTGGCGGCCGCATCGCTGTTTGCGCGCGCCGCCTGGGCGCAGCATGCCGCACACGCGGGCATGGCCGGCATGGATCAGATGGACGACATGCCCGGCATGTCGGGGATGGCGGGCCATACGCAGCACGCGAAGGCGGCGCCGGCCGCGCTCGCCGCGGCCGATGCGCTGCCGGCCGGTGCGCCGCTTGCGTCGCTGCGCACGCTCGCGAACGAAAGCCGCGAGCCCGGCACGTTCCGCGCGACGCTGGTCGCGCAGCCGGTCGCGCGTCCGCTGCTGCATGGAGCGCGCCCCACGACGTTCTGGCAGTTCGGCACCGGCACGCAGGGGCCGGTGGTCGGCCCGCTGATCGACGTCCGCGAGGGCGATACGGTCGAAATCCGCTTCGTGAACAAGCTGCCGCAACCGTCGACGATCCACTGGCACGGCCTGCCGGTGCCGCCCGACCAGGACGGCAACCCGTCCGACCCCGTCGCGCCGGGTGCATCGCACGTATACCGTTTCACGCTGCCGAAGGGCAGTGCCGGCACCTACTGGTATCACCCGCATCCGCACATGATGACCGCCGAGCAGGTGTTCCGCGGGCTGGCCGGCCCGTTCGTCGTGCGCGCCGCCGACGATCCGCTCGCCGGCTGGCCCGAGCGCAACCTGTTCGTGTCCGACCTGAAGCTTGCGCGCGACGGCACGATTGCGCCGAACGACATGATGGACTGGATGAACGGCCGCGAAGGCCAGTTCGTGCTCGTCAACGGTGCGCGCCGGCCGCGGATCGACGTCGCGAGTGACGAGCGCTGGCGCGTGTGGAACGCGTGCAGCGCGCGCTACCTGCGCGTGGCGTTCGACGACGGCCGCGCGTTCGAGCATGCCGGCACGGACGGGGGGCTCTTCGATGCGCCGCGCCGCGTGACGTCGCTGCTGCTCGCGCCGGGCGAGCGCGCGGAACTGCTGGTGCGCGCCGGCGACCGCGCGTCACGCGCGGTGCTGCAGGCGGCCGAATACGACCGCCGCAAGATGGCGATGTCGCACGACGACGGCCACGGCAGCCTGCCGCCCGATCCGGCGCTGCCGCTGGTCGACGTCGCGTTCGCGCCGGCCGCCGCCCGTGCGCTGCCGGCGACGCTGCGCGCGGTGCCGGCGCTCGGCGAGCCGGTCGCGCACAAGGAAGTCGCGTTCGGCGAAGAGATGGACATGGATGCGATGATGAACGGCCCGATGCATGGCCGTCCGGCTGGGATGCGTTTCACGATCAACGGCGCGACCTATGCACCGCATCGCGCGACGTTGACGAGCCGCCGCGGCGACGTCGAGCGCTGGACGATCCGCAATGCGACCGACATGGATCACCCGTTCCATTTGCACGGCACGCAATTCCAGGTGATCGAGCGCGCATCGGACGGCACGCGCACGCCCGAGCCGTTCCGCGCATGGCGGGATACCGTGAACGTGCGCAGCGGCGAGCTTGTGACGATTCTCACGTCGCAGGCCGAGCCGGGCGAGCGCATGTTTCATTGCCACATCCTCGAACATGAAGATCTGGGGATGATGGGGACACTGCGAGTCGTTTGATCCGTGGGCGGCGCACGATATGTCATGTGCCGCCGACGGTCGAAATCGAATGCAGCAGACAAGCCGCGCATCGTATTCGGTGCGCGGCTTTTTCGTATCCCGCTCGACCGCGCGTTTTATATCGGCCGCGCATACGAACCGGCGCGTGATTTAAAGGATCTCTTAGCGCCGGAATGCAAAATAGAACTTGTCCTATTTTCCGGGACCTCCGTGCTTCCTATACTGGTCCGCGATCACCTCGGAAGGTGACACGCTCGGATTGCCGGGCGCGACGGAGGGGCGACATTTCCGGAGTACCGGATGCATCATCGTCTCCCGATGTTTCGGCAAAACGCGCAAGTGCGGCGCGAACAATATTGAGATTTGGTGGATGAAGTTTCACGCCGGAATTTTTGATGTGGATTTGGTTAGGAATCTTATGAAAATAATTAGTGATCCGAATAATATGCGGAAAATGAAGGGCGGGCACTCCGCTTCGGATACCGCACGCGTGCTCGCCAAGCGTGCGATCGCGGTCGGTGTGACGGGCATGCTGGGATTGATGCTCGTAGACGCGAACGCGCAAACGATCGGCGAACGGGTGGACTCGCTGGAAAGTAGCGTGTCGACGATCAACGGTAGGCTGTCGGGCCTGCAGAGCGATGTCTCGAACCTGAAGAATCGTCTCGAAGGTTCGCTGCCGTCCCCCGGCACTGGCAAGGACAGTGTCGCGGTTGGCAAGAATTCGAATGCATCCGGGGCAGGGAGTACGGCAGTCGGTGTGAACGCATCGGCAACCGGCGACTCGAGCACGGCGACGGGTGCAGATTCGGAGGCGTCGGGCAAGGACAGCACGGCCAACGGTGCGCGCTCGAAGGCGACCGGCGATTCGAGCACGGCGACGGGTGCAGATTCGGAGGCGTCGGGCAAGGACAGCACGGCCAACGGCGCGCGTTCGAAGGCGACCGGCGATTCGAGCACGGCGACGGGTGCAGATTCGCAGGCGTCAGGCAAGGACAGCACGGCCAACGGCGCGCGTTCGAAGGCGACCGGCGATTCGAGCACGGCAACGGGTGCAGATTCGGAGGCGTCAGGCAAGGACAGCACAGCCAACGGCGCGCGCTCGAAGGCAACCGGCGACTCGAGCACGGCGGCGGGTGCAGATTCGGAGGCATCGGGCAAGGACAGCACGGCCAACGGCGCACGCTCGAAGGCAACCGGCGACTCGAGCACGGCAGCAGGTGCAGATTCGCAGGCGTCGGGCACGGACAGCACGGCCAACGGCGCACGCTCGAAGGCAACCGGCGACTCGAGCACGGCAGCAGGTGCAGATTCGGAGGCGTCCGGCAAGGACAGCACGGCCAACGGCGCACGCTCGAAGGCAACCGGCGACTCGAGCACGGCGGCAGGTGCAGATTCGGAGGCATCGGGCAAGGACAGCACGGCCAACGGCGCGCGCTCGAAGGCAACCGGCGACTCGAGCACGGCGGCAGGTGCAGATTCGGAGGCATCGGGCAAGGACAGCACGGCCAACGGCGCACGCTCGAAGGCAACCGGCGAATCGAGCACGGTGGCAGGTGCAGATTCGGAGGCGTCCGGCAAGGACAGCACGGCCAACGGCGCGCGCTCGAAGGCAACCGGCGAATCGAGCACGGCAGCAGGTGCAGATTCGCAGGCGTCAGGCAAGGACAGCACGGCCAACGGCGCACGCTCGAAGGCAACCGGCGACTCGAGCACGGCGGCAGGTGCAGATTCGGAGGCGTCCGGCAAGGACAGCACGGCCAACGGCGCACGCTCGAAGGCAACCGGCGAATCGAGCACGGCAGCAGGTGCAGATTCGGAGGCGTCGGGCAAGGACAGCACGGCCAACGGCGCACGCTCGAAGGCAACCGGCGAATCGAGCACGGTGGCAGGTGCAGATTCGGAGGCGTCGGGCAAGGACAGCACGGCCAACGGCGCGCGCTCGAAGGCAACCGGCGACTCGAGCACGGCAGCAGGTGCAGATTCGCAGGCGTCCGGAAAGGACAGCACGGCAACCGGCGCGCGCGCGCGGGCGAGCGGCAGCGATTCGACGGCAATGGGCACGAACGCAAAGGCCCTCGGCGACGGCAGCTCGAGCTTCGGCGCCGGGGCGTCCTCGTCAGGCACGAACAGCACGGCGCTCGGCACGAACGCGGTCGCGACCGGCCGGAATTCGGTTGCGCTCGGCCACGGCTCGATTGCCGATCGTGACGACACCGTGTCGATCGGGGCGCCGGGGCAAGAGCGCAAGCTCGCGAACGTCGCCGACGCAGTTCTGCCTCACGACGCGGTCAACCTGAAGCAGTTGAACGCAGTAGCCCGGCGCGCGTACAGCGGTGTGGCCGCGGCGACCGCATTGTCGATGATTCCGGATGTCGATCTGGGCAAGACGATCGCAGTGGGCGTCGGCATGGGCAGCTATCTCGGCTACCAGGCCGTCGCGCTCGGCGCGTCGGTGCGGATCGGCGAAAACCTGAAGGTGCGCGCTGGAGCCGGGATCAGTTCGGCTTCGACGACGTGGGGTGCGGGCGCGTCGTACAGCTGGTAAGCCACGCGCGGCAGGCGTAGGGCGTTCGTCCGCAGCGGCAAGCCCGCAAGTTCGCCGCATGGCACTCCGTCGTGTGCGAACGCCTGACCATCTGTATGCCTCATCCGACAATCGCGTTAGTTTCACCGCAATTGTGCGAATCGGGGAGTCAATCGAAAAGAAGGTGACGATTGAAATAACAAAACCAGATACGCAAAAAAAGAAACCCGGCGCAATGCCGGGTTTCTTCGTCAGATATCCGGTGCCTTTATGCGGCCTGGATGTTCGACGCTTGCTTGCCCTTCGGGCCTTGGACGACCTCGAAGCTCACCTTCTGGCCTTCCTTCAGGGTCTTGAAGCCCTGCATGTTGATGGCCGAGAAGTGCGCAAACAGATCCTCACCGCCCTCGTCGGGAGTGATGAAACCGAAGCCCTTCGCGTCGTTGAACCACTTAACGATACCAGTTGCCATTTTCCTACTTCCCCTGTCACACAGTCGCTGCTACATACCACGAGCACGCTCGAAAAGCTAAACGACCGGAAAATACAGCCGTTCCCCCCTCACAAGCTCACCTTCGGCCCTCTTTCAATTCGCCGACTGGCAAAATTAAAAAAGTGCCAGCTTGATTGTTGGCGCTCTTTATTTGAGTGTCAAGCGGAATTTTTAGACGGTTAGAGGGCCGTTGTAAAGAACCCATTTTCAGGGTTTTTCCGGCTTTGCTTCGCAGCATGCCCCCAAGCGCGCGGACTTGAAAAGTCGCATAATCGGCTCATATACCAGGCTCGAGTGACACGCGATCGAGTCGTCCCGGCTTGTGGGATACTGGATGCGGATGCGACGGTCCGGTGTAGTCTCCCCCTGACGGTTCGTGTTCCGCGCCACGCGTGAAAGCCGGCACCGCAGCCGGCTTTCGTATGGTGCGAAGACGATCGCATGTCGTCGGGAACCAGGGAGGGCGCCGGCCGGTCGGTCGGGTAATGGCAGGATTGCGGGCCTGTCCGAGTTGTTTAGAATGGGTGTATGGCGATTATCCCGGACAAGCAGGACAGCACCGTCCTGGAACGCAAGCAGCAGAAGCTCAAGCCGCCTTCGATGTACAAGGTGGTGCTGCTGAACGACGACTTCACGCCGATGGAGTTCGTCGTGATGGTCGTACAGGAGTATTTCAAGAAGGATCGCGAGACGGCCACGCAGATCATGCTGAAGGTCCATCGTGAAGGGCGAGGGGTATGTGGGGTCTATACGCGGGACATCGCGTCGACCAAGGTTGAGCAAGTCGTTACCCATGCGCGGCAGGCCGGGCATCCGCTGCAGTGCGTGATGGAGGAAGCATGATTGCCCAGGAATTGGAAGTCAGCCTGCACATGGCGTTCATGGAAGCACGCCAGGCGCGCCATGAGTTCATTACGGTCGAGCATCTGCTGCTGGCCCTGCTGGATAATCCGACGGCAGCCGAGGTGTTGCGCGCGTGTGCGGCCAACATCGAGGACTTGCGTCAGAACCTGCGCAATTTCATCCACGACAACACACCGACCGTCCCCGGTACCGACGATGTCGATACCCAGCCGACGCTCGGTTTCCAGCGCGTGATCCAGCGCGCGATCATGCACGTCCAGTCGACGTCGAACGGCAAGAAGGAAGTCACCGGCGCGAACGTGCTGGTCGCGATCTTCGGCGAGAAGGATTCGCACGCCGTCTACTACCTGCAGCAGCAGGGCGTCACGCGCCTGGACGTCGTGAACTTCATTTCGCACGGCATCGCGAAGACGAACGGCGGCGAAGCCGCGAAGTCGACCGACGCGAACGCGGAAAGCGAAGACGCGAACGCGCAGAAGGAAACGCCGCTCGCGCAGTTCACGCAGAACCTGAACCAGATGGCGAAGGACGGCCGCATCGATCCGCTGATCGGCCGCGAGCCGGAGGTCGAGCGCGTCGTGCAGGTGCTGTGCCGTCGCCGCAAGAACAATCCGCTGCTCGTGGGTGAAGCGGGCGTCGGCAAGACCGCGATCGCGGAAGGGCTCGCCTATCGCATCACGCGCGGCGAAGTGCCGGACATCCTCGCGAACGCGCAGGTGTATTCGCTCGACATGGGCGCGCTCCTCGCGGGCACCAAGTATCGCGGCGACTTCGAGCAGCGTCTGAAGACGGTGCTGAAGGAGCTGAAGGAGCGTCCGCACGCGATCCTGTTCATCGACGAGATCCACACGCTGATCGGCGCGGGCGCCGCATCGGGCGGCACGCTCGACGCGTCGAACCTGCTGAAGCCGGCGCTGTCGTCGGGCACGCTCAAGTGCATCGGCGCGACCACGTTCACCGAGTATCGCGGCATCTTCGAGAAGGATGCGGCGCTGTCGCGGCGCTTCCAGAAGGTCGACGTGACGGAGCCGACCGTCGAGCAGACGGTCGCGATCCTGCGCGGGCTGAAGTCACGATTCGAGGAGCATCACGGCGTCAAGTATTCGTCGGGCGCACTGTCGGCCGCGGCCGAATTGTCGGCACGCTTCATCACCGACCGCCACCTGCCGGACAAGGCGATCGACGTGATCGACGAAGCGGGCGCCGCGCAGCGCATCCTGCCGAAGTCGAAGCAGAAGAAGACGATCGGCAAGAGCGAGATCGAGGAAATCATCTCGAAGATCGCGCGCGTGCCGGCGCAAAGCGTGTCGCAGGACGATCGCAGCAAGCTGCAGACGCTCGATCGCGACCTGAAGAGCGTCGTGTTCGGCCAGGATCCGGCGATCGATGCGCTCGCCGCATCGATCAAGATGGCGCGTGCGGGCCTCGGCAAGATGGACAAGCCGATCGGCTCGTTCCTGTTCTCCGGCCCGACGGGCGTCGGCAAGACCGAAGTGGCGCGCCAGCTCGCGTTCACGCTCGGCATCGAGCTGATCCGCTTCGACATGTCGGAATACATGGAGCGTCACGCGGTGAGCCGCCTGATCGGCGCGCCGCCGGGCTACGTCGGGTTCGACCAGGGCGGCCTGCTGACCGAAGCCGTCACGAAGAAGCCGCATTGCGTGCTGTTGCTCGACGAAATCGAGAAGGCGCATCCGGACATCTTCAACGTGCTGCTGCAGGTGATGGACCACGGCACGCTGACGGACAACAACGGCCGCAAGGCGGATTTCCGCAACGTCATCATCATCATGACGACGAATGCGGGCGCCGAGTCGATGCAGAAGGCGACGATCGGCTTCACGACGCGCCGCGAGACGGGCGACGAGATGACCGACATCAAGCGTCTGTTCACGCCGGAGTTCCGCAACCGCCTGGATTCGATCATCAGCTTCCGCTCGCTCGATGAGGAAATCATCATGCGCGTGGTCGACAAGTTCCTGATCCAGCTCGAGGAGCAGCTGCACGAGAAGAAGGTCGACGCGCTGTTCACCGACGCGTTGCGCAAGCATCTCGCGAAGCACGGCTTCGACCCGCTGATGGGCGCGCGGCCGATGCAGCGGCTGATCCAGGACACGATCCGTCGTGCACTGGCCGACGAGCTGCTGTTCGGCAAGCTCGTCAACGGCGGGCACGTGACGGTCGACGTCGACGAAAACGACAAGGTTCAGTTGTCGTTCGACAAGCTGGCGAATCCGCCGCACAAGCCGAACGAAGAGACGGTCGAAGTCGAGTAAGCGATAATTCGTTGTTCATGCGAACGGCGCGGGAAGTTCTCCGCGCCGTTTCGTTTTATCTGGCGCCGGTGGCGCAATGGTGGGGCAGGGAGTAGCAACGCAGTGACACAACAACAACGGTCGTTCGACAACATCGTCGCGCGCGAACAAGGGTTGCGCCACGCGCTGACGTCGGGGCAGATGGCAATGATCGCGATCGGCGGCGCGATCGGCACGGGGCTGTTCCTCGGCAGCGGGTTCGCGATTGGGCTCGCCGGCCCGAGCGTGCTGCTCTCGTATGCGATCGGCGCGCTGATTGCGCTGCTGCTGATGGGCGCGCTCGCGGAAATGACGGTCGCGCATCCGACGGCCGGTTCGTTCGGCGCGTACGCCGAGCACTACATCGGCCCGCTCGCGGGCTTTCTCGTGCGCTATGCGTACTGGTTCGCGGTGGTGTTCGCGATCGGCACCGAGATCAGCGCGATCGCCGTCTTCATGAAGTACTGGTTCCCGGCCGTGCCCGGCTGGTACTGGGTGATCGGCTTCTCCGCGCTGCTGATCGCGGTGAACCTCGCGAGCGTCACGCTGTACGGGTCGGTCGAATACGCGTTTTCGTTGCTGAAGATCGCGGCGATCGTCGTGTTCATCGTGCTCGGCGCGTATCTCGTGTGGTCGGCGCCGGCGGCTGCCGGCATCGGCTTCGCGAACTACACCGCGCACGACGGCTTCATGCCGAAAGGGCCGTGGGGCACCTGGGTCGCGGTGATCGTCGCGATCTTCAGCTACATGAGCATCGAGGCGGTCGCGATCGCGGCCGGCGAGGCGCGCGATCCGCAGCATGCGGTCACGCGTGCGTTCCGCTCGACGGTGTTCCGGCTCGTGCTGTTCTACCTGCTGACGCTGTCGCTGATGCTCGCGATCGTGCCCTGGACGCAAGCCGGCACCGACGAAAGCCCGTTCGTGAAGGTGATGGCTGCCACCCACGTGCCGTATGCGGCCGGCGTGATCAACTTCGTGCTGCTGATCGCCGCGCTGTCGGCGATGAACAGCCAGCTCTACGTGACGACGCGGATGATGTTCAGCCTGTCGCGTGCGCGGCTCGCGCCGGCGGTGTTCGGCCGGCTCGGCAACAACGGCGTGCCGCGTGCGGCGCTGTGGATCTCGACCAGCGGCGTCGCGGTCGCGGCCGTGCTGGTCGCGCTGTCGCCCGACACCGCGTTTACCGTGATGATGGCGATCGCGATGTTCGGCGCGCTGTTCACGTGGCTGATGATCTTCGTCACGCACCTGCGCTTTCGCGCGCGGTATCGCGGCCCGGCGCTCGCATTCCGGATGTGGGGCCACCCGTTCGGCAGCGTGCTCGGTGCGGGGCTCGTGGGCGCAGTCCTGCTCACGACCGCGTTCACGCGCGAATTCCGGATGACGATGGTGGTCGGCGTCGTGTTCGTCGTGCTGCTGACGGTCGCGTACGCGTTGCACTACCGGCATCAGCACGCGCGTTGACCGGTGAGCGCACGCCTCGGGCAGGGGCCTGCGCGGCGAGGCGAGGCCGCTAAGGTTGCGTTAAGCCGGCGGCGATTACATTCGAACCTGTCTGCTGGCGGGCCGGCGCACGCCGGCTCGCCGCTTTCCTGTCAGAAGGGGTTCGAATGAACAAACTTCCCGAAATCACGCTCGCGTTCTGGATCATGAAGATCTGCGCGACGACGCTCGGCGAAACCGGCGGCGACCTGCTGTCGATGACGCTGAACGTCGGCTACGCGGTGAGCTCGATCCTGCTGTTCGGTTTCTTTCTCGTCACGCTCGGCGCGCAGCTCAGGACGACCGGCTATCGCCCGGCCGTTTACTGGGCGGTGATCGTTGCGACGAGCACCGCGGGCACGACGATGTCCGATTTCATGGACCGCACGCTCGGCCTCGGCTACGCGGCCGGCTCGTCGATTCTCGTCGCGATCCTGCTGGCGATCTTCGCGGTGTGGCGCCTGAGCGGCGAGTCGCTGTCGGTCGACCTGATCCGCACGCGCAAGGTCGAGCTGCTGTACTGGATCGCGATCCTGTTCTCGAACACGCTCGGCACCGCGCTCGGCGATTTCCTCGCGGACAGCTCGGGGCTCGGCTTCGGCGGCGGCGCACTGCTGATCGGCGCGCTGCTCGCGGCGATCGTACTCGCGCATTACTTCACGCGGATCTCCGGCGTGCTGCTGTTCTGGGCCGCGTTCGTGCTCACGCGTCCGTTCGGCGCGACGGTCGGCGACCTGCTGACGAAACCCGTCGCCAAGGGCGGGCTCGCACTCGGCACGGTCGGCTCGTCGGTGGTGCTGCTCGGTGTGCTGGCCGTGATGGTGATTTATGCGAGCGTCGCGCAGGCACGGCGACGCGAACCCGCGCCCGCGCGGATCGCACAGACGGCCGATCGGTGAACGGAAACGGAAAAAGAAAAGGGGCCGCGAGGCCCCTTTCCGCATGGCGCCGTTCAGTGACGGCCGGTGCTGCCGAAGCCGCCTTCGCCGCGCTCGCTTTGCGCGAAATCGTCGACGATGTTGAACTGCGCCTGCACGACCGGCACGATCACGAGCTGTGCGAGCCGCTCGAACGGGTTCAGCACGAATTCGGTCTGGCCGCGGTTCCACGTCGACACCATCAGCTGGCCCTGGTAGTCGGAATCGATCAGGCCGACGAGGTTGCCGAGCACGATCCCGTGCTTGTGGCCGAGCCCCGAGCGCGGCAGGATCAGTGCCGCATAGCCGGGATCCGCGAGATGAATCGCGAGGCCCGTCGGCACCAGCGCCGTTTCGCCCGGCTGCAGCGTGACGGGCGCGTCGAGGCACGCGCGCAGGTCGAGGCCCGCGCTGCCGGTGGTGGCGTAGGCGGGCATGTAGTCGCGCATGCGCGCGTCGAGAATCTTCAGGTCGAGTTTCATGCGGTCGTCGAATCGGTCGGGAAGGGCCCGGCGGCGCGTGCCGCCGGGCAACGGATCAGATCAGGTGATTGTCGGGCAGGCGCTTCGCGATTTCGGCGACGAGCGCGTGCGCGAGCTCGTCCTTCGGCGCGCGCGGCAGGCGCGTGAGCCCGGCTGCCTCGAACAATACGACTTCGTTGTCGTCGCGGCCGAACGTCAGCGGGCCGAGGTTGCCGACCAGCAGCGGCACGTTCTTGCGCTTGCGCTTTTCGTCGCCATGCACGTCGAGGTCGCCGCTTTCGGCGGCGAAACCGACGCAGAACGGCGGATCGGGCAGCGCCGCGACCGATGCGAGGATGTCGGGGTTCTCGACGAACGCGAGCGCCGGCATCTTGCGATCGGCCGTCTTCTTCATCTTGTGCTCGGCCGGCTGGTCGACGCGCCAGTCGGCGACCGCGGCCACCGCGATGAAGATGTCCGCGTCGGTTACCGCATGCATGACCGCGTCGTACATCTGCTGCGCGGTCTGCACGTCCTGGCGCGTCACGCCCCACGGCGTGTCGAGCGCGACCGGCCCCGCGACGAGATGCACGTCGGCGCCGGCCTGCTGCGCGGCGCGCGCGAGCGCGAAGCCCATCTTGCCGCTCGAGCGGTTCGTGAGGCCGCGCACCGGGTCGAGCGGCTCGAACGTCGGGCCGGCCGTGATCAGCACGCGACGGTGCGCGAGCACCTTCGGTGCGAAGTGCGCGACGATCGCTTCATGGATCGCCTCGGGTTCGAGCATGCGGCCGTCGCCGACTTCGCCGCAGGCCTGCGCGCCCGAATCGGGGCCGAGCACCGACACGCCGTCGGCGCGCAGTTGCGCGGCATTGCGTTGCGTGGCCGGGTTCTGCCACATCTGGCGGTTCATCGCGGGCACGACGAGCAGCGGACAGTCGCGCGCGACGCACAGCGTCGACAGCAGGTCGTCCGCGAAACCGTGCGCGAGCTTCGCGAGGAAATCCGTCGACGCGGGCGCGATCACGATCGCGTCGGCTTCGCGCGACAGGTCGATGTGCGCCATGTTGTTGTCGATGCGCGCGTCCCACTGGCTCGTATAGACGGGCCGGCCGGACAGCGCCTGCATCGTGACGGGCGTGATGAACTGCGCGGCGGCTTCGGTCATCACGACCTGCACGGTCGCGCCTGCCTTCGTCAGCAGCCGGGTGAGCTCGGCGATCTTGTAGCAGGCGATGCCGCCCGTCAGGCCGAGAACGAGGTGTTTTCCAGCGAGTTCTGCGTGTGCCAACTCAGGCCTCCAAGGGTCAAACGGAACGGCCGGCGCGAAGCCGGCCGTCGACACCGAGTATGCGCGCTCAGCGCGAGCCGCGCACGCGACGCAGTTCGTCGTAGACCAGCAGCACCGCGCCGACGGTGATCGCGGAATCGGCGAGGTTGAACGCCGGGAAGTGCCAGCCGCCGACGTGGAAATCGAGAAAGTCGATCACGTGGCCGTAGACCAGCCGATCGATCACGTTGCCGAGCGCGCCGCCGAGGATCAGCGCGAGCGACAGGCTGAACAGCCGCTGCTGGCCGTGGCGGCGCAGCAGGAAGCAGATCACGAGCGTCGCGCCGATGCCGAGCGCGGTGAACGCCCAGCGCTGCCAGCCGCTCGCGGTCGACAGGAAGCCGAACGCGGCGCCGCGGTTGTACACCAGCACGAGGCTGAAGAACGACGTCAGCGCATGCTGCGCGCCGTACGCGAACGTTTTCAGGATCGCGATCTTCGACAGCTGATCGAACAGGATCACGATCAGCGAAATGCCGAGCCAGGGCGCGAGCGCGCCGCTGGCCGGCTTCGACAGGGTTTTTGCCATGGTTATGCCGCGCTCCGGATTTCGCCGTTTTCAAACAGGTTCGAGAAGCAGCGTCCGCACAGCGTCGGATGATCGGCGTGCGCGCCGACGTCCTCGCGGTAGTGCCAGCAGCGTTCGCACTTCTGGTACTTCGACGCCGCGACGTCGACGCTTTCCTGCGCCTCGTCGTCGACCTTCACGACCGTCGCCGCCGACGTGATCAGCACGAACTTGAGATCGTCGCCGAGGCTCGTGAGCGCATCGTAGCGCGCGCCGCTCGCGTGCACGGCTACTTCGGCCTGCAGCGACGAACCGATGCGGTTCGCGGTGCGTGCTTCCTCGAGCGCCTTCGTCACGTTGCCGCGCACGTCGCGCAGCAGCGCCCACTTGTCGATCAGCGCGGCCGAGCCGGCCACTTCCGGATACGCGTAGTACGTTTCCGTGAACACGGTGTCGCTGGCCGGCTGGAACACCTTCCACGCTTCTTCCGCGGTGAACGACAGGAACGGTGCGAGCACGCGCAGCAGCCCGTGCGTCAGGTGGTACAGCGCGGTCTGCGCGGAGCGGCGCGCGCGCGAATCGGCCGCGCTGGTGTACAGACGGTCCTTCAGCACGTCGAGGTAGAAGCCGCCGAGATCTTCCGAGCAGTATGTCTGCAGCTTCGCGACGACCGGGTGGAACTCGTACTTCTCGTAGTGGCCGAGCAATTCCGTCTGCAGTTGCGCGGAGAACGCGACCGCATAACGGTCGATCTCGAGCCATTCGTCGACCGGCACCGCGTGCTGCGCGAAGTCGAAGTCCGACAGGTTCGCGAGCAGGAAGCGCAGCGTGTTGCGGATACGGCGATAGCCTTCCGTCACACGCTTCAGGATTTCCTCGGAGATCGCGAGCTCGCCCGAATAGTCGGTCGACGCGATCCAAAGGCGGATGATTTCCGCGCCGAGGCGGTTCGCGACTTCATGCGGGTCGACACCGTTGCCGAGCGACTTGCTCATCTTGCGGCCTTCGCCGTCGACCGTGAAGCCGTGCGTGAGGAGACCCTTGTACGGCGCGCGGCCGTCGATCATCGACGCGGTCAGCAGCGACGAGTGGAACCAGCCGCGGTGCTGGTCCGAGCCTTCGAGGTACAGGTCCGCCGGGAACTGCAGCTGATCCTTGTGCGAGCCGCGCAGCACATGCCAGTGCGTCGTGCCCGAGTCGAACCACACGTCGAGCGTGTCGCGGTTCTTTTCATACATGTTCGCGTCGTCGCCGATCAGCTCGCGCGGGTCGAGCGACTGCCACGCCTCGATGCCCGACTGCTCGACGCGCTTCGCGACTTCCTCAAGCAGCTCGAGCGTGCGCGGGTGCAGCTCGCCGGTTTCCTTGTGCACGAAGAACGCCATCGGCACGCCCCATTGGCGCTGGCGCGACAGCGTCCAGTCGGGACGGTTCGCGATCATGCTGAACAGGCGCTGCTTGCCCCACGACGGGTAGAACGCGGTCGCCTCGACGCCTTCGAGCGCCGCTTCGCGCAGCGTCTTGCCGTCGTCGCGCGGCGTCACGTCCATGCCGGCGAACCATTGCGACGTCGCGCGGTAGATGATCGGCGTCTTGTGGCGCCAGCAGTGCATGTAGCTGTGCGTGTACTTCTCGCTGCGCAGCAGCGAGCCGGCCGCGTTCAGCGCGTCGACGATCTTCGGGTTCGCGTCCCAGATCGACAGGCCGCCGAACAGCGGCAGCGATTCGATGTAGCGGCCGTCGCCCATCACCGGGTTGATGAAGTCGGAATCGGTCATCCCGTGCGCCTTGCACGACATGAAGTCTTCGATGCCGTAGGCAGGCGACGAGTGCACGACGCCGGTACCCGTGTCGGTCGTCACGTAGTCGCCGAGGTAGACGGGCGCGGTGCGCTTGTAGCCGGGGTGGGCCGACGCGAGCGGGTGGTGGAAGCGCAGGTTCGCGAGCTTCACGCCGGGCGCGGTCGCGACGACGCGGCCGGTCAGCTTGAAGTCGGCCATGCAGGCGGCGACGCGTTCTTCCGCGATGATCAGCAGCCCGCGCTCGGTGTCGACCAGCGCGTAGACGATTTCCGGATGGAGGTTCAGCGCCTGGTTTGCCGGGATCGTCCACGGCGTGGTGGTCCAGATCACGATGCCGCCCTCGGCGCGCGGCAGCGCCGGCAGGCCGAACGCCTGCGCGGTCTTTTCCGGCTCGGCGAATGCGAACATCACGTCGATCGTCGGGTCGGTGCGGTCCTTGTATTCGACTTCCGCCTCGGCGAGCGCCGAGCCGCAGTCGAAGCACCAGTTCACCGGCTTCAGCCCGCGGTACACGTAGCCCTTCTCGATGATCTTGCCGAGCGCGCGGATCTCTTCCGCCTCGTTGACGAAGTTCATCGTCTTGTACGGGTTCGCCCAGTCGCCGAGCACGCCGAGGCGCTTGAAGCCGACCTTCTGCTTCTCGATCTGCTCGGTGGCATACGCGCGCGCCTTGCTCATCACTTCGGCCGCCGGCAGCGACTTGCCGAACTGTTTCTCGATCTGGATCTCGATCGGCATCCCGTGGCAATCCCAGCCCGGCACGTACGGTGCGTCGAAGCCGGCCATGTTGCGCGACTTGACGACGATGTCCTTCAGGATCTTGTTGACCGCGTGACCGAGGTGGATGTCACCGTTCGCATACGGGGGGCCGTCATGCAGGATGAACTTCGGGCGGCCCTTGCTGGCCGCGCGGATCTTTTCGTAGATGCCGCGCTCTTCCCATTCCTTGACCCACTGCGGCTCGCGCTTGGGCAGGTCGCCGCGCATCGGGAACGGCGTGTCGAGCAGGTTGACCGGATACTTGGCCTGCGGTTTCGAATCGGCTTTCTTGTTGCTCATGATGGGATCGCTATCTAAATCGGTGGACGCTCGTGCGTCGTGAATCGGGGATGCGCGCGTGTTGGCGGCGCGAGGGCGCGGCGCGTGGCGCCGCTGGCCGGATCAGCTAATTCGGTCGGTCGCCGACGTCGAGAAGCCGGTCGCGCGACTGCCCGGCGCGCGGGCGCGCTCGACGAAATACGCGCGCGCATTCGCGACGTCCAAAGCGATCGCGCGCGACAGCGCCTCGAGATCGTCGAACTTCGCCTCGTCACGCAGCTTCTTCAGGAATTCGACGCGGATCAGCTTGCCGTACGCATCGCCGTGCCAGTCGAGCAGGTGGACTTCGAGCAGCACGCGGCCGGAATCGTCGACGGTCGGGCGCAGCCCGAGGCTCGCGACGCCCGGCAGCGGGGCGGGGCCCAGGCCGTGCACCTGCACGACGAAGATGCCCGCAAGCGCCGGCCGCTTGTGCGCGATCGGCAGGTTCAGGGTCGGGAAGCCGAGGTCGCGGCCGAGCTTCAGCCCGTGTGCGACGTGGCCGCTGATCGCGTAGCCGTGGCCGAGCGCCTGTGCGGCCGCGTCGAGATCGCCCGCGGCGAGCGCGGCGCGCACGCCGGAGCTGGAGATGCGCGTGCCGTCGCTGCCGGAGACCGTGCCCATCTGCTCGACTTCGAAACCGTACTGTTCGCCGGCCGCCTTCAGCGTGTCGAAGGTGCCCGCGCGCTTCGCGCCGTAGCAGAAATCGTCGCCGACCATCATCCAGCGCGTGTGCAGCCCGCCGACCAGCGTGCGTTCGACGAACGCCTGCGGCGACTGGCTCGCGAACGTGTGGTTGAAGTGCTCGACGACGACGCGGTCGACCCCGTGCTCGCGCAGCGCTTCCAGCTTGTCGCGCAGCATCGCGATGCGCGGCGGCGCGCCGGCCGGATTGAAGAATTCGCGCGGGTGCGGCTCGAACGTCATCACGCACACGGGCAGGCCGCGCGCGTCCGCTGCCGCGCGCACGCGCGCGAGCAGGGCCTGGTGCCCGCGATGGACACCGTCGAAGTTGCCGATCGTCAGCGCGCACGGCGCGCGGCTCTCGGCGTTGGGCAGGCCGCGGAAGACTTTCACGATAGCGGAAGCAGCGTCGGGGGAATGGGCGGTGGAATGCCGCAAAGCAGAAGATTATAAACGTTCGGGCGGCCCGGCGGCCGAGAAGGAGGGAAACGCGGGGGCGAATGGTAAAATTCGCGGATGAAAAAACTCGTGATCCTGATTTCCGGTCGCGGCAGCAACATGGAGGCCATCGTTCGCGCGTGCGCGCAGGAACGCTGGCCGGCCCAGGTCGCCGCCGTGATCGCCAACCGGCCTGACGCAGCCGGCCTGGTTTTTGCCGCGTCGCACGGGGTGGCGACCGCGGTGGTCGACCACCGGTCGTTCGATGGCCGCGACAGCTTCGACGCGGCGCTCGCCGCCGAGATCGACCGCTTCGCGCCCGATCTCGTCGTGCTCGCCGGCTTCATGCGCATCCTCACGCCCGATTTCGTCAGACGATATGAAGGCCGGCTGCTGAACATCCATCCGTCGCTGCTGCCGAGCTTCAAGGGTATCCACACGCACCAGCAGGCGCTGGATGCCGGCGTCGCGCTGCATGGCGCGAGCGTGCATTTCGTGATTCCCGAACTCGACAGCGGCGCCATCGTCGCGCAGGGCGCGGTGCCCGTGCGCGCGGGCGACGACGCGGCCGCGCTCGCGCGGCGCGTGCTGACGGTCGAGCACGTGCTGTATCCGCGTGCGGTGCGCTGGTTCGTCGAGGGGCGCCTGCGCCTCGAGAACGGCCGGGCAGTGGTGGCGCCGGAAGAGGCGCGCTGGATTTTCGCGGATCAACCGCATACCGAAACGAGCGAGGGCGTATGAAGCTGCACGGATTCCTGATTGGCCAGACCGAGACCTTGCTGGCGGAGGTGCTGAAGTTCACCGGCCCCGCCGACGCGACGACGAGCCGGTTCTTCCGCGCGCACCCGAAGCTCGGCCACGCCGAGCGCGGCGTGATCGCCGAGGCGGTGTTCGCGGTGCTGCGCCGGAAGATGGAGTTTTCGCACCTCGCCGAGAGCGGCACGGGCAGCCCCGCACGGCGCCTCACGCTGCTGGGCCTGATGCAGACGCTCGGCCGCAATGCGCTGAAGCCGTTCGTGTCCGACACGGAGGCCGCATGGCTCGAGCACGTGTCGAAGATCGATCCGGCGAGCCTGCCGGTGCGCGTGCGCACGAACCTGCCGGACTGGATCTACCAGGCGCTGTCGGCCCGTTTCGACGCCGAGGAGCTCGCGCAGCTCGCCGCCGCGCTGAATTACCCGGCGCCGCTCGACCTGCGCGCCAACGCGCAGAAGGCGACGCGCGACCAGGTGATCGACGCGCTGCGCGCGGAGGGCATCGACGCGGGCGAGACGCCGTTCGCGCCGCAGGGCGTGCGCGTCGTCGGCAAGCCGGCGCTCACGCGCCTGCAGGTGTTCCAGGAAGGGCAGATCGAAGTGCAGGACGAGGGCAGCCAGCTGCTGTGCTCGCTGGTCGCGCCGCGCCGCGGCGAGATGATCGTCGATTTCTGCGCGGGCGCCGGCGGCAAGACGCTCGCGCTCGGCGCGATGATGCGCTCGACCGGGCGCCTTTACGCGTTCGACGTGTCGGAAAAGCGCCTGACCAAGCTCAAGCCGCGCCTCGCGCGCAGCGGGCTGTCGAACGTGAACCCGGTGCTGATCGACAGCGAGCACGATGCGAAGATCAAGCGGCTCGCCGGCAAGATCGACCGCGTGCTGGTCGACGCGCCGTGCAGCGGCCTCGGCACGCTGCGCCGCAATCCCGACCTGAAGTGGCGCCAGACGCGCACGTCGATCGAGGAGCTCACGCCGAAGCAGGCGTCGATCCTCGCGAGCGCCGCGCGTCTCGTGAAGAAGGGCGGCCGGCTCGTGTACGCGACCTGCAGCGTGCTCCACGCGGAGAACGAAGCAATCGTCGAGCAGTTCCTGGCCGACCATCCGGAGTTCGTGCTGGTGCCCGCGCAGCAGGTGCTGGCCGACCAGCGCATCGCGATCGAGACCGGCGACTACCTGTCGCTGTGGCCGCACCGCCACGCGACCGACGGCTTCTTCGCCGCGGTGCTCGAGCGGCGCGCGCAGTAACGGCGGCACGGACGGACGATGGAGAGTCTGCAAAGCCGCCTGCTGTCGCGCCGGCTGGCCTCGGTGATTCGCGATTTCCACCAGCCGGTGATGATCTGGCAGGCGGCGATCCTCGTCGGCGCACTCTGTTTCGCCTGGCTGGCCGCGCGCTTCGTGCACGGCCGGATCGATGCGCGCCGCACGGCGTCCGGACGCGCGCCCGGGGCGGGCTCGGATAGCCTGAAGCGCGCGCTGTTTCCGTTGTTCGGCGGCATTTTCGTCGGCGTCGCGCAGCTCGCGTTCGAGCCGTTCATGTCGACGTCGCTGCTGTCGCTCGCGCTCGTGCCGCTGTTCGGCATCGGGCTGATCTACGTGCTGTTCTTCTTCGCGCGGCGCGTGTTCGCGCGCGACGGCCACACGCATGCGTGGCTGTCGATCGTCGAGAAGATCGTGTCGACCATCGTGTGGGCCGCGATGGTGCTGACCGTGCTCGGCATCCAGCGCGACGTGCTCGGCTGGCTCGACAGCGTGCAGTTTCGCGTGGCCAATGCGCATCTCACGCTGCTGTCGGTGATCTCCGGCGCGCTGTGGGTGTGCGTGACGCTGATGGTCGCGATGTGGCTCGGCTCGGTGCTCGAGGATCGCCTCGCGCGCGCGAGCACGCTCGACGCGAACCTGAAGGTCGTGCTGTCGCGGGTCGGCCGCGCGCTGCTGGTGTTCGCGGCGATCCTGATCGGGCTGTCGCTCGTCGGCATCGACGTGACGGTGCTCGGCGTGTTCGGCGGTGCGTTGGGCGTCGGCCTCGGCTTCGGCCTGCAGAAGGTCGCCAGCAATTACGTGTCGGGCTTCATCATCCTGCTCGATCGCTCGCTGCGGCTCGGCGACGCGATCAGCGTCGGCGGCTTGCAGGGCGTCGTCACGCAGATTCGCACGCGTTATACGGTCGTGCGCGGCCTCGACGGCAACGAGACGCTGATCCCGAACGAGAAGCTGATCACCGACGTCGTGCAGAACCAGTCGTCGTACCTGACGCGCGGCTACGCGAAGGTCGCCGTGCAGGTCGCCTATACGAACGACGTCGAGCAGGCACTGGCGGTCCTGGCAGAGGCCGCGAAGATCGTGCCGCGCGTGCTCGCGGAGCCGGCGCCGGCCCCGTACCTGGTCGGCTTCGGCGCGGACGGGATCGATCTGGAGCTCGGTTTCTGGATCGAGGATGCGGCGACGGGCACGTCGGGCGTGCGTTCGGCCGTGAACCGCAACATCTGGCGGCTGTTCGGCGAGCACGGGATCTCGATCCCGTTCCCGCAGCGCGAAGTGCGCGTGGTCGGCCTGCCCGATGGTCTTGCGGCAACTGGCGTGGTGGCGAAGGGCTTGCCCGTGGCCGGCGTCGGGACGGTGGACGGGCAGGCGTCGGCGGCCTAGAAGGCCCGAGGCGCGGTGCGTCGCTCCGAGTCGGGTAAATCTGACCGGCCAGAACGGGATCGCGGGGCTTTCCGGGTCCGGAGATGGACTGTCCGCCTTGCGTCAACACAAGAAAATATTCATTTTTTACAAAGACTTGGAACGGTTGAAGTAAAATTCCGGTCTACACGCGGTATGCTTTCATTTTTATGACGTCGGCCGGCGCCGGCGTCGCTCTCACCACAGGTAACTGCCTTGTTGAATTCCCTGCTCGATTTTCTTTCCCACGGGCTCCTGCGTTTTTCGTGGTGGCAGGTCGCGCTGTTCGCGCTTGCCGTCACGCACGTCACGATCATCGGCGTGACGGTCTACCTGCATCGCTGCCAGGCGCACCGCGCGCTGGAGCTGCATCCGATCGCGAGCCATTTCTTCCGCATGTGGCTGTGGATGACGACCGGCATGCTGACGGGCCAGTGGGCCGCGATCCATCGCAAGCACCACGCAAAGTGCGAGACCGAGGAAGATCCGCACAGCCCGCAGACGCGCGGGATCTGGAAGGTGTTCCTCGAAGGCGCCGAGCTGTATCGCGCGGAAGCGAAGAACGAAGAAACGATGCGCAAGTTCAGCCACGGCACGCCGAACGACTGGATCGAGCGCAATCTCTACTCGAAGTACCCGATCCTCGGCGTGAGCCTGATGATGGTGCTCGACGTCGCGCTGTTCGGCGTGCTCGGTCTGACCGTGTGGGCCGTGCAGATGGTCTGGATTCCGTTCTGGGCCGCCGGTGTCGTGAACGGCTTCGGCCACTTCTGGGGCTACCGCAACTTCAACTCGGCCGATGCGAGCACGAACCTGTTCCCGTGGGGCATCGTGATCGGCGGTGAAGAACTGCACAACAACCACCACACGTTCGCGACGTCGGCGAAGCTGTCGAACAAGTGGTACGAGTTCGACATCGGTTGGATGTACATCCGCATCATGTCGGCATTCGGTCTCGCGAAGGTGAAGAAGGTCGCACCGACGCCGCGCCTGAACAAGCCGAAGACGGTGCTCGACCAGGAAACGCTGCAGGCCGTGTTGTCGAACCGCTACGAAGTGATGGCGCGCTACGGCAAGGCCGTCAAGCGTGCATACCGCCAGGAGCTCGCGCACCTGAAGGAGCTTGGTGCGAGCGAGAAGTACCAGCTGATGCGCAGCGCGCGCAAGTGGTTCCACAAGGACGCCGACGGTCTCGACGAGCCGCAGAAGAAGCTGCTGCCGGAAATCTTCGCGAACAGCCAGAAGCTGCAGACGTACTTCCAGCTGCGCCAGGATCTGGCCGCGATCTGGGATCGCTCGACTGCATCGCGCGAACAGCTGCTCGCGCAATTGCAGGATTGGTGCCATCGCGCCGAACAAAGCGGCATCAAGGCGCTGCAGGAATTCGCGACACGTCTGCGTCGCTACGCCTGATTCGAAATCGATTAGAATCTAAGGACGTCACAAACCCCGCGTTGGCGGGGTTTTTTCATTTGGGCCGCCGGTTTTTGATGGCCGATCGGCAGGGTGGATTGGTATGAGGCTTGGGGCAGTGGATTCGATGCCCCATGGGACCATGGGTAAGCGCTAAAGCACTAACTCTGGTCGACCGCGAAGCATGGGGCCAGAGTAAGCGCTAAAGCGCCAACTCTGGCCGACCGCGAAGCATGGGACCAGAGTAAGCGCTAAAGCGCCAACTCTGGTCGACAGGAGATATGGAGATGCAATCGACGATCAAACCCGTCGAGTACGACCGGCCCGTCGCAGCAGGGACCGTGTGCGGCGTGGGACAAGCATGGGCCAAGGTGCCCGACGCGCCGTCCGCCGAGGAACGCGCTGCACTGAAGGCGCGCATCAAGGCGCTGCTCGCACGGGAAAAGGCCGTGCTCGTCGCCCACTACTACGTGGATGCCGAGCTGCAGGAACTGGCCGACGAAACAGGCGGCTGCGTCGCCGATTCGCTCGAAATGGCCCGTTTCGGCCGTGACCACGACGCGCAGACGCTCGTCGTCGCCGGCGTGCGCTTCATGGGCGAAACCGCGAAGATCCTGAGCCCCGGCAAACGCGTGCTGATGCCCGACCTCGATGCGACCTGCTCGCTCGATCTCGGCTGCCCGGCCGACGAATTCTCCGCGTTCTGCGATGCCCATCCCGATCGCACGGTCGTCGTCTACGCGAACACCAGCGCCGCCGTGAAGGCGCGCGCGGACTGGATGGTCACGTCGTCGATCGGCCTCGAGATCGTCGCCGACCTGCACGCACGGGGCGAGAAGATCATCTGGGCACCCGATCGCCATCTCGGCAGCTACATCCAGAAGAAAACCGGCGCGGACATGCTGCTGTGGCAGGGTTCGTGCCTCGTCCACGACGAATTCAAGGGCATCGAGCTCGACCTGCTGCGCGCGGAATATCCGGGCGCCAAGGTGCTCGTGCATCCCGAGTCGCCGGAAAACGTCGTCGCGCAGGCGGACGTCGTCGGCTCGACCACGCAACTGATCGACGCAGCCGTGAAGCTCGACGCGACGCACTTCATCGTCGCGACCGATCTCGGCATCCTTCACAAGATGCAGCTCGCGGCGCCCGGCAAGACCTTCATCGCCGCGCCGACAGCCGGCAACAGTGCGACCTGCAAGAGCTGCGCGCATTGCCCGTGGATGGCGATGAACGGCCTCGCGAACCTCGCCGACGTGCTCGAGCGCGGTCACAACGAGATCTTTGTCGATCCCGCGATCGGCGTGCGTGCGCGTCTGCCGATCGACCGGATGCTCGATTTCGCAGCGGCGCACAAGAAGCGCGTGCAGGCGAGCGGCGATCTGCAGCGCGACCAGCAACTGTTCGCGAACGTGGGGGCAGCGTAATGAACGACTCCCGCGCCCACATCCGTTCGCTGTCCTCCGAAGCCGGCGCTGCGGCGCTCACGCTGGTCCCAGGCACGGCGCCTTCCGAAGGGAAGGCCGCATTGCTTGAGAGTGGCGCGCCGGAAGGCGCCGTGACGACCGCAGTCTCCCCGCTGTTCGACGCCGTCCGCGCACAGTACGGCGCGGCATTCGACGAAGCGATCGCGCGCAACGTGGCCGATGCGATCGCCGAAGACGTCGGCACCGGCGACCAGACCGGGCGGCTCGTGCCGGCCGGCGAGCGGCGCCGCGCGCGCATCATCGTGCGCGAGGAAGCGGTGCTGTGCGGCGTGCCGTGGTTCGAGGCCGTCATCGCGCGGATCGATCCGTCGATCGTCGTGCAGTGGCGCTATCGCGAAGGCGAGCGGATGACGCCGGATTCGACCGTCTGCGAGCTCGAAGGACCGGCGCGGGCACTGTTGACGGCCGAGCGCAACGGGCTGAATTTCCTGCAACTGCTGTCGGGCGTCGCGAGCGCGACGCGCCGTTACGTCGATCGCGTCGAAGGCACGCGCGCGAAGATCCTCGATACGCGCAAGACGCTGCCGGGCCTGCGGCTCGCGCAGAAGTACGCGGTGCGGGTCGGCGGCGGCGAGAACCAGCGTCTCGCGCTGTACGACGGCATCCTGATCAAGGAAAACCATATCGCAGCAGCCGGCGGCGTCGGCGAAGCCCTCGATGCGGCGTTCGCGCTGGAGTCGGGCGTGCCGGTGCAGATCGAAGTCGAGACGCTCGCGCAGCTCGACACGGCGCTCGCGCATGGCGCGCAATCGGTGCTGCTCGACAACTTTACGCTCGACATGATGCGCGAAGCGGTGCGCGTTGCGGCCGGCAAGGCCGTGCTCGAAGTGTCGGGCGGTGTCAATTTCGATACGGTGCGCACGTTCGCGGAAACGGGCGTCGACCGCATCTCGATCGGCGCGCTGACGAAGGACGTGCGCGCGACCGACTATTCGATGCGGATCGTCGACTGACCTCGCGGCATGTCGTCTGACGAAAAAGGCCGTTGGCGTGCAAGCGCCAACGGCCTTTTTCTGTATGGTGGCCGCCCCGGGAAGGGCGTGCCGGTCAGCGGCGCGAGCGCGGCGTGAGCACGCTCGGCAGCGCCTTGGGCAGCGTGTGCGGCCAGTCGCGGCTGTAGTGCAGCCCGCGGCTTTCGCGGCGCGAGTAGGCGCTCTTCACGATCAGCGTCGCGACGTCGACCAGATTGCGCAGTTCGAGCAGGTCGCGCGTCACGCGGAAATTCGCGTAGTACTCATGGATCTCGTCGCGCAGCAGCGACAAGCGGTGCTTCGCGCGTTCGAGACGCTTGTCGGTACGCACGATGCCGACGTAGTTCCACATCAGCCTGCGCAGCTCGTCCCAGTTGTGCGCCACGACGACTTCCTCGTCCGCATCCGACACGCGGCTTTCGTCCCATGCGGGCAGCGTGGCCGGCGTTTGGGCGTCGAAGCCGGCTGCCTCGATCGCCTCGGCCGCCGCGCGCCCGATCACGAGACATTCGAGCAGCGAGTTGCTCGCGAGCCGGTTCGCGCCGTGCAGCCCCGTGTACGACGTTTCGCCGACCGCATACAGGCCCGCGAGATCGGTGCGCCCCGCGAGGTCGGTGACGACGCCGCCGCACGTGTAGTGCGCGGCCGGCACGACCGGAATCGGCTGCCGGGCGATGTCGATGCCGAATTCGAGGCAGCGAGCGTGGATCGTCGGGAAGTGTTCGCGCAGGAACGCTTCCGGCTGATGGCTGATGTCGAGATACACGCAGTCGATCCCGCGCTTCTTGATCTCGAAGTCGATCGCGCGCGCGACGATGTCGCGCGGCGCGAGTTCCGCGCGCGGATCGTGCGCGGGCATGAAGCGCGTGCCGTCCGGCAGCTTCAGCAACCCGCCTTCGCCGCGCACGGCCTCCGAGATCAGGAACGATTTCGCATACGGATGGAACAGGCAGGTCGGGTGGAACTGGATGAATTCCATGTTCGACACGCGGCAGCCCGCGCGCCATGCCATCGCGATGCCGTCGCCGGTCGCGGTGTCGGGGTTCGTCGTGTACAGGTAGACCTTGCCGGCACCACCGGTCGCGAGCACCGTGTGCGGCGCCTCGATCGTGATCGTGCGGTCGTTGTCGACGTCGAGCGCATACAGCCCGTGACAGCGACGGCCGGGCAGGCCGAGCCGGTCCGACGTGATCAGGTCGATTGCATGGTGGTTTTCGAAGAACGTGATGTTCGGATGCTGGCGCGCGCGGTCGGACAGCGTCGCGAGCACCGCATGGCCGGTCGCGTCGGCCGCATGGATGATCCGGCGGTGGCTGTGGCCGCCTTCGCGCGTCAGATGGAAGCCGAGTTCGGCCGCATCGTCCTTCGTGAACGGCACGCCTTGCGAGATCAGCCATTCGATGGCTTCGCGGCCGTGCTCTACGATGTAGCGCGTCGCGCCTTCGTCGCACAGCCCGCCGCCGGCGACCAGCGTGTCGTCGACGTGGTTCTGGATGCTGTCCGCCGAGTCGAGGACAGCCGCGATGCCGCCTTGCGCGTTATCGCTCGCCCCCTCCATCATCGAACGTTTCGCGATCAGCGCGACACGTCGCGTGCTGGCCAGGTTGAGTGCGACCGACAGCCCTGCCAGGCCGCTGCCGACGATCGCCACGTCGAATTTCATGCTGCATCTCCATCGTTACGCTTTAGATCTTGTGCGTTCCGTCGGCCATGGCCGCGGAAAGGGGAGAGCATACCGCGTCGGGCCCGCGCGCGTATGCGCAAAACAAAAAGCCCCGCATGTGCGGGGCTTTTTGGTCGCCGTCAGGCTACAGAAACCGGAGATTACTTGATCTTGGTTTCTTTGTATTCCACATGCTTGCGGACGACGGGATCGAACTTCTTGATCGCCATCTTTTCCGGCATGTTGCGCTTGTTCTTCGTGGTCGTGTAGAAGTGACCCGTGCCAGCGGTCGACTCGAGCTTGATCTTGTCGCGTGCGCCTTTTGCCATGATTGTGCTCCTTGGGCTTAGGCTTCGCCGCGTGCGCGCAGGTCAGCGAGCACGGAATCGATGCCGTTCTTGTCGATCAGGCGCAGGCCGGCGTTCGAGACGCGCAGGCGCACCCAGCGGTTTTCGCTCTCTACCCAGAACCGGCGGTTTTGCAGGTTCGGCAGGAAGCGACGCTTGGTCTTGTTGTTGGCGTGGGAAACGTTGTTGCCGCTCATCGGCGCTTTCCCAGTTACTTGGCATACGCGTGCCATGAGAGCACTCCTAATACGCTAAATTCGGGGTTCGATCGCCGATGAAGGTTCCATCGTACCGCCACGTGATCCATGGCTGCACTCAGAACGCCGAAGCCCTTACAGACAAGGCCCTTCGATGGCTAGAACTGGTTGGAAAAAAGACAGACGATGATTCTAGCAGAAAAAGTTCAGAAAAATCAAACCCAATTTCGCTTCATCGTCGCGGCGCCCCAGGGCGGGTCGCCGGGCCACAGTCTACAGCCAACCGGCACGCGCGAACGAAAATGTATCGGCGGTGCCGACGACCACGTGATCGAGCAGCTTCGCATCGATGAGCGCGAGCGCCTCGTGAAGCACGCGAGTCAGGCGCCGGTCTTCGGCGCTCGGCTGCACCGCGCCGGACGGGTGGTTGTGCGCGATGATCAGCGCCGCGGCATTCAGCACGAGCGCGCGCCGCACGATCTCGCGCGGATAGACGGCCATCCGCGTGAGCGAGCCGCGGGCGCTTTCTTCCACGTCGATGAGGCCGTGACGGGCATCGAGGTACAGCGTGACGAACACTTCGTGCGGACGCGTGCCGATCCTGAGCCGCAGATAATCCTCGACCGCGCCCGGCGAATCGATCTGCAGCCGCTCGCGCGCTTTTTCCACCAGCGCGCGCCGCGCGATCTCGGTCACGGCGATCAGCACCGCCGAGCGCGCCGTGCCGATGCCCGGGTGCGTGGCGAACACATCCGGCTCCGCATCGAGCATGTCACGCAGCGAGTCGCCGAACCGGGCGAGCAGCGCGCGGGCGCTGGCGAATACGTCGCGGCCGCCGCCGCCGGTGCCGAGCAGCAGCGCGATCAGCTCCGCGTCGGTCAGCGCGGCCGGCCCGCGTTCCAGCAACCGTTCGCGCGGCAGATGCGGCTTCCAGTTTCGCGGGCGGCGCTTGCGCGGCCGGGCCGGGCCCGTGTGGCGGGCTGGAGCGGCCGGCGCATCGGCGGGGTCGCGACATTCGGTCGCCGGGACGGCGAGACAAGGTGACAGCATGAGCGAAACTCCATTGGCGGCGGGCGTGGATGCGACGTCGTCGCACTTTCAGCCTTGCGCGCTCAGGTGACTTACAATATTGGCTTTGCGCCGGGCCTTTCGGCCAGTTCGGGCGCCGACGAACACGAGTCATTCATGAGCCTCATCGATCTATCCGAAGTGAAGCCCGGTTCCCATGTCACGCTGCATTACCGGCTTGCACTGGCCGACGGCGCCGACATCGTCAACACCTTCTCCGACAAGCCCGCCACGCTGCTGCTCGGCGCGGGGCAACTGGCGCCCTCGCTGGAACAGATTCTGATCGGGCTCCGGGTCGGCGACCATTCGACTTATCAGCTAACGCCCGAGCAGGGGTTCGGTCCCCGCAATCCCGACATGCTCCAGCGCGTGACGCTGTCGACGCTGCGCGAGAACGGGATGGTCGGCGACGATTTCACGCCGGGCGAACTGATCGAGTTCAACGCGCCGGACGGCGGCCGCTATGCAGGGGTGCTGAAGGAAGTCAGCGAAACCTCGGCGCTGTTCGACTTCAATCATCCGCTCGCGGGCCAGGCGCTCACGTTCGAAGTGAAAATCATCGGAATCCTGTAATCATGAGTACCACCGATACGCTGTCCGGGCAGACCGTCGCCGCCGATGCCGAAATCCTGCTGGCCCAGCCGCGCGGCTTCTGCGCAGGGGTCGACCGCGCCATCGAGATCGTCGAGCGCGCGATCGCGATGCACGGTGCGCCGATCTACGTCCGTCACGAGATCGTCCACAACAAGTACGTGGTCGAGGATCTGAAGAAGAAAGGCGCGATCTTCGTCGAGGAACTCGAGGAAGTGCCGGCCGGCAACACCGTGATCTTCAGCGCGCACGGCGTGTCGAAGGCCGTGCGCGACGAAGCGGACGTGCGCGGGCTGCGCATTTACGACGCAACCTGCCCGCTCGTCACGAAGGTGCACGTCGAAGTGGCCAAGATGCGCCAGGACGGCGTCGACATCGTGATGATCGGCCACAAGGGCCATCCGGAAGTCGAGGGCACGATGGGGCAGGTCGAGCGCGGCATGCATCTCGTCGAAAGCGTCGAAGATGTCCAGAAGCTCGAGCTCGCCGATCCCGAGCGCATCGCGCTCGTCACGCAGACGACGCTGTCCGTCGACGACGCGGCCGAGATCATCGGCGCGCTGAAGTCGAAGTACCCGAAGATCCGCGAGCCGAAGAAGCAGGACATCTGCTACGCGACGCAGAATCGCCAGGATGCGGTGAAGTTCATGGCGCCGCAGTGCGACGTCGTGATCGTCGTCGGCAGCCCGAACAGCTCGAATTCGAGCCGCCTGCGCGAAGTGGCCGAGAAGCGCGGCGTGGCCGCGTACATGGTCGACGCGCCCGACCAGATCGATCCCGCGTGGGTCGCCGGCAAGCGCCGCATCGGCGTGACGGCCGGCGCATCGGCGCCCGAAGTGCTCGCCCAGGCCGTGATCGCACGGCTGCGCGAGCTCGGCGTGCGCAACGTGCGCGCGCTCGACGGCATCGAGGAAAACGTGTCGTTCCCGCTGCCGCGCGGCCTGAATCTGCCGCCCGCCGTCTGATTGCCGCATCGCACCCGCGGTACTCCAAAAGCGCGCCTCCGGGCGCGCTTTTTTTGCGTCGTGAAAAACGACATCGCAACCATTATTCACATTAATAGTGCAACCCGGTTGCTATGCCCGCGCTTAACCGTCTCTCAAAATTGGTTGCAATGCAGGAAAACCCCATCGAATCAGGAATATTGGCGTCCTGTAAATGGAGTTACAATGCGCCCGTTTTCAAGCCGGAATGGCTTTGAAATCGGGTTTTGGGAAGGCGCGGGAGACCTATTCGATGCATGTGAAGTTGGCTTACGCCAGGTTCGTCGCCGCACCGGTTGCAATGCTTGCCGGTCGCAGCAAAAAGAGCGACGACAGGGCGGGTGGGGAGGCTGCGGCAGACGCAGTACCGGCGGGCAGCGACGTGCACGCTGCCGAAACCGGTCGTGCGACGCCGGCGGCGTGCCGCATGGCGCAATCGGACGGTGACAAGGATAACGGGGCACGTTTGGCGATCGAGGATTTCAACGCGCAGGGCCCGAAGATCGGCATGCATTCGGCACGGCGGGCAGCATTCGCCGGCAGCGCTGCGGCCAACCGGGCGACGGGCACGTGGGTCGCCCGACAACGAGCCGCCGACCGTGATGCGGCGGCAGCAGGGCGCGTCATACGACGGACGCCCGGGTTTCGGGGCAACACAGGCAGCGTGCAGATGTCAGTGATCCCCTTTCATTTCGATTCGACGAAACGGCATGTCGCCGCGACCCGCGGCGCGGCGGGCGGCGTGCTTCGTTTCACGAATTCCGATGCAGTCCTGACGAAAGTGGGACGCCACCTTCGCGATGCCCGTTCGGGCGCCGCGCGGGCGGCAGCGGACGGCCGGCTTGCCAAAGAGGCGCCGGCGTCCTGCATCGGAGCGCAAATCCCTGGCGGCAATGGCATGTGCGCCGTCAAGGTGGTCGAGCACGCGGGCGACGCGGCGCGGAACCTGATCTGCCCGGACGCGGGGTTCGCCCCGGCCCGGACGGAAAAAGGCGTGGACTTCGGGAAACCGGAGGCCGGCCGTTTCGGCACGCTGCCCTACGACTTCAAGGAGGCCAAGTACACCGTCCTCGATGTCGTGACGATTTAGCGACAGGACCTCGATGGCACCGGAACAGTGCGGTGCCGTTTTTGTATCCGCTCCGGCGGCAGGTCCGGCCGTACAGGCCGGGCGGCGCGCGCCGGGACGATCCACCCTTACCGGTATCGACTAGTACCCGCAGTGTCGCCGAGAAGGCGCGATTCCTCGCTTACCCGCGGGGCGCAACGTCCTCCGGCAGCATGGGCCAAGGAGCTTTAAATGGATATTTTCGTCCAGCAGGTTCTCAACGGGCTGGTGCTCGGCAGTGTGTACGCCATCATCGCGTTGGGCTACACGATGGTGTACGGCATTCTCGGCATCATCAACTTCGCGCACGGCGACGTGCTGATGATCGGCGCGATGGTTGCGCTGTCGGCCATCACCGTGCTGCAGAACCATTTTCCCGGACTCGGCAACGTCGCGACGCTGACGATCGGCCTGGGCATTGCGGCGGTTGTCTGTGCGTTCGTCGGTTTCGCGATCGAGCGCGTCGCGTACAGGCCGCTGCGCCGCGCGCCGCGCCTCGCGCCGCTGATCACCGCGATCGGCGTGTCGATCCT
Organism: Burkholderia sp. KBS0801; assembly: GCF_005937855.2. Classification (NCBI taxonomy): domain Bacteria; kingdom Pseudomonadati; phylum Pseudomonadota; class Betaproteobacteria; order Burkholderiales; family Burkholderiaceae; genus Burkholderia; species Burkholderia sp. KBS0801. The sequence continues at coordinate 2,739,108 of NZ_CP042177.1, read as the reverse complement.
GCTGCAGACGGCCGCGATGATCATCTGGTCGCGCAACCCGCTGCCGTTCCCGCAATTGCTGCCGACCGATCCGATCAACGTGATCAAGGCGACCGACACGACGCCCGGCGCCGTGATCTCGGTCACTGAAATCGTGATCATCGCGGTGGCGTTCATCGTGATGGGCGGCCTGCTGCTGCTCGTGCACAAGACCAAGCTCGGCCGCGCGATGCGCGCGATCGCCGAAAGCCCGAACACGGCCAGCCTGATGGGCGTGAACCCGAACTTCGTGATTTCCGCGACGTTCATGATCGGCTCCGCGCTCGCCGCGCTGGCCGGCGTGATGATCGCGTCCGAATACGGCAACGTGCACTTCTACATGGGCTTCATCCCCGGCATGAAGGCGTTCACGGCGGCGGTGCTCGGCGGTATCGGCAACCTCGGCGGCGCGATGGTGGGCGGCGTGCTGCTCGGCCTGATCGAGCAGCTCGGTGCCGGCTACATCGGCAACCTCACGGGCGGCGTATTCGGGAGTAACTACCAGGACGTGTTCGCCTTCATCGTGCTGATCATCGTGCTGGTGTTCCGTCCGTCGGGCCTGCTGGGCGAACGTGTCGCGGATCGCGCGTAACGGAAGGGGAGCAAACAACATGACATCCATTCAACCGATCGAATCCTCGACGTCGCTCGTCGAAGAACGCAACATCACCAAGACGGTCATCATCGGCATCCTGACCGCGGTCTTCGTGATCGCGGCGCCGATCATCATCGGCTCGGCCGGCGGCAACTACTGGGTCCGCGTGCTCGACTTCGCGATGCTGTACGTGATGCTCGCGCTGGGTCTTAACGTGGTGGTCGGCTTCGCCGGCCTGCTCGACCTCGGCTACATCGCGTTCTATGCGGTGGGCGCGTACACGGCGGCGCTCCTGAGCTCGCCGCACCTCACCTCGCAATTCGAGTGGATCGCGGCGCTCGCGCCGAACGGGCTGCACATCCCGTTCCTGCTGATCGTGCCGATCGCGATGGCGCTGGCGGCCACCTTCGGGATCCTGCTCGGCGCGCCGACGCTGCGCCTGCGCGGCGACTACCTGGCGATCGTGACGCTCGGCTTCGGTGAAATCGTCCGGATCTTCATGAACAACCTCGACCGTCCGGTGAACATCACCAACGGCCCGAAGGGGATCACGGGCATCGATCCGGTGCATGTCGGCGGCTTCAACCTGTCGCAGACGCACACGCTGTTCGGCTTCCAGCTGCCGTCGGTGTACATGTACTACTACCTGTTCGTGCTCTGCTCGCTGCTGGTGATCTGGATCTGTACGCGCCTGCAGCACTCGCGTATCGGCCGCGCGTGGGCGGCAATCCGCGAAGACGAGATCGCGGCGAAGGCGATGGGCATCAACACCCGTAACGTGAAACTGCTCGCGTTCGCGATGGGCGCATCGTTCGGCGGCCTGTCGGGCGCGATGTTCGGTTCGTTCCAGGGCTTCGTGTCGCCGGAATCGTTCACGTTCTGGGAATCGATCGTCGTGCTCGCCTGCGTGGTGCTCGGCGGCATGGGCCACATCCCGGGCGTGATCCTGGGCGCGGTGCTGCTCGCGATCTTCCCGGAATTCCTGCGCTCGACGATGAGCCCGCTGCAGCATGCGCTGTTCGGTCATGACATCGTCGATACGGAAGTGATCCGTCAGGCGCTGTACGGCCTCGCGATGGTGATCATCATGCTGTACCGCTCGGAAGGCCTGTGGCCCGCGCCGAAGCATGAGGACAAGATCGCGAAACTGGCGAAGCGCGCCAGCAAGAAGCCGGTGCGCGCTTAATCGACGGACACAGGGGATACACACATGAGCGACAAGCAAATCCGACTGTCCGTGCAGGGCGTGAACAAACGCTTCGGCGGGCTGCAGGCACTGTCCGACGTCGGCCTCGAGATCAAGGAAGGCGAGATCTACGGGCTGATCGGCCCGAACGGCGCCGGCAAGACGACGTTCTTCAACGTGATCACGGGCCTCTACACGCCGGACTCCGGCGAGTTCAAGCTCGATGGCACGGAATACAAGCCGACCGCGGTGCACCAGGTCGCGAAGACGGGCATCGCGCGCACGTTCCAGAACATCCGCCTGTTCGGCGGGATGACCGCACTCGAGAACGTGATGGTGGGCCGCCACGTGCGCACCAAGCATGGGCTGCTGGGCGCGGTGTTCCAGACACCGGCCGAGCGCAAGGAAGAGCGCGAGATCAAGGAGCGTGCGATCGAGCTGCTCGAATACGTCGGCGTGCTGCAGTACGCGGACTACACGTCGCGCAACCTGTCGTACGGCCACCAGCGCCGTCTGGAAATCGCGCGGGCCCTTGCCACCGACCCGAAGCTGCTCGCGCTCGACGAGCCGGCGGCCGGGATGAACGCGACCGAGAAGGTCGAACTCACGCGCCTGCTCGACAAGATCCGTTCGGACGGCCGCACGATCCTGTTGATCGAGCACGACGTGAAGCTCGTGATGGGTCTGTGCAACCGGATGACGGTGCTCGATTACGGCAAGGTGATCGCCGAGGGTCTGCCGCAGGACGTGCAGAAGAATCCGAAGGTGATTGAGGCATATCTCGGCGCAGGGGTGCACTGATGGCAGCGGCAATGTTGAAAATCAAGGGCTTGCAGGTCAACTACGGCGGCATCCAGGCCGTCAAGGGCGTTGACCTGGAAGTCCGTCAGGGCGAGCTCGTGACGCTGATCGGCGCGAACGGCGCAGGCAAGACCACGACGATGAAGGCGATCACGGGTCTGAAGCCGTATTCGGCGGGGGACATCGAGTACGACGGCAAGTCGATCAAGGGCGTGCCGTCGCACGAGTTGCTCAAGCGCGGCCTCGCGATGGTGCCGGAAGGCCGCGGGATCTTCGCGCGGATGTCGATCATCGAGAACATGCAGATGGGCGCGTACCTGCGCAACGACAACGAGCAGATCAAGAAGGACGTCGACCGGATGTTCGGCTTCTTCCCGCGTCTGAAGGAGCGGGCGACGCAGCTGGCCGGCACGCTGTCGGGCGGCGAGCAGCAGATGCTGGCGATGTCGCGCGCGATTCTGTCCAAGCCGAAGCTGCTGCTGCTCGACGAGCCGTCGATGGGCCTGTCGCCGATCATGGTCGAGAAGATCTTCGAAGTGGTGCGCGAGATCTCGAAGGAAGGCATCACGGTGCTGCTGGTCGAGCAGAACGCGCGCCTCGCGCTGCAGGCGGCCGACCGCGGCTACGTGATGGACTCCGGCACGGTCACGATGGAAGGCGATGCGAAGCAGATGCTGGACGATCCGAAGGTGCGGGCTGCGTATCTGGGTGAATGAGCGGGCCCGGGGCGGCGCGGCGGCGGATGCCGGCGTGTCGCGCCAGGGCTTTCGAAAGGCTGTCACGGGATTCCGTGACAGCCTTTTTTTCGTGCGGCGCGCCCGACGGCGAACTGTGCGCGCGGATGCGACTCCATTGATTCGATAGTGACACCGGCCGTCCGCAACCGGCCGTCCGCAACCGGCCGTCCGCAAACCGACACGCGGGCTGCGTAGCATGGTCGATCCATCGGGACACGGAGAGCACGCATGAGTCTGGACTACGGTTTCGTGAAGGCGAAGGTGACGTCGGTGGCGAAGCTCAAGGGCTCGCCGCACGGCAGCGAGATCCAGTATCACATTCACCTGACGCTCGCGTTGCCGACGGGCGACTGGGACGTCGCGATCAACGTCGGCACCAACGACGCGGACGACCTGCTGAACTACAAGCTCGTCTACGATTTCCATCATCCGGTCACGGCGATGCTCGCGGCCGCGGCCGAAGGCTATACGGATCTGACCGGGCAAACGGCGCTGCCGGCGCTCGACTATCTGCGCAGCGACATCCTGAACGAGACGGGCGCATGGCGTGCGAGCGCCGTGATGGACGGCACCGAGAGCGCTGAGCCGATTCCGTCGCTGCTGCGGCTCGTCAACGCCGCGCAGTCGCAGGAGCTCGACGTCGTCGTGTTCGGCCGCACGTATGCGCAAGGCAACGGCATCCACGACACGCACATGAACCAGGGTTCGACGGGCTCGAACTACCTGCACCGCGCGGGCAACGACCACAACGATCACAACGACGTGTGGCAGGACGGCGCGTTGATCGTGCGCGTGAGCGAGACGCAATGGGCCGCGTATTTCGCGGCGTTCGAGAAGCAGGCCGTGCCGACCGACGCGCTCGGCAATCCGCTGCCGGACGCGGGGCCGATCACGCGCTGACGACGGCGATTGCCGGCGTCGTCAGGCGGCCGGCAGCGTCTTGCCGAACGAGATGCGTTCCTCGACGCGATAGCCGAGCGCCGCATAGAAGCGGCATGCATCGTCGTTGCCGGGCAGCACCTGCAGATTGATCTTCAGGCAGCCGCGCGCGGCGAGCGCGCGTTCCGCATGCGCGATCAGCGCGCGGCCGATGCCGAGTCGCCGTGCGTCGTTCGACACACCGAACGAATAGAGCCAGCCGCGATGTCCGTCGAAACCCGCCATCAGCGTGCCGACCACCCGCGCGCCGCAGGTCGCGACGAAGAACAGCTCCGGCTGCGTCGCGAGCTTCAGCTCGATCGATCGCAGCGGATCGCGGTGCGGCGGCGCGCCGGCTTCGTCGTACTGCGGGAATGCGTCGCGCCAGACCGCCAGCACGGCATCGGTATCGGCGCGTTCGAACGGGCGGATGGCAACAGCATCGGCGGCGGCATCCATCGCGGCGGTCTCCTTAGAGCGTGTCGAGGATCGACCGCAGCATCGCCATCATCTGGTCGATTTCGTTGGTCGTCACGGTCAGCGCGGGCATGAAGCGCAGCAGGTTCGGGCGCGCCGCGTTCAGCAGCAGGCCGTCGGGCTGCATGTCGCGCGCCTTCTCGACGATCTGCGGGCCGATGTCCTTGCCGAGCAGCAGCGCGCGCAGCAGGCCTTCGCCGCGTTCGCCCTCGAAGCCGCGCTCCTCCGACAGCTCGAGCAGCTTGCGCTTCAGATATTCGCCGCGCGCCCGCACGCCTTCGAGGAAGCCGGGTGCGACGAGTTGCGAGATTACCGAATAGCCGGCCGCCGTCATCAGCGGGTTGCCGTTGTACGTGCCGCCCTGGTCGCCGGCCTCGAATACCGCGACGTCGGCCTTCGACAGCAGCGCCGCGAGCGGCACGCCGCTGCCGATACCCTTGCCGAGCGTCATGATGTCCGGCTCGATGTCGGACAGCTCGTACGCGAACAGCGTGCCCGCGCGGCCGCAGCCGCTCTGCACTTCGTCGACGATCAGCAGCAGGTTGTGCTGCTTCGTCAGCGCGCGCAGCTCGCGCATGAACTCGGGCGTCGCCGGAATCACGCCGCCTTCGCCCTGGATCGGCTCGAGCATCACCGCGACGGTCTTGTCGGTGATCAGCTTCTCGACCGAGTTGATGTTGTTCAGTTCGGCCTTCGGGAAGCCCGGCACCTGCGGCGCGTAGATCGTGTCCCAGCCCGGCTTGCCGCTGGCCGACATCGTCGCGAGCGTGCGGCCGTGGAAGCTGTGGTCGAACGTGATGATCTCGTACGCGCCGTTCCGGAACTTGCGGCCCCACTTGCGCGCGAGCTTGATCGCGCCTTCGTTGGCCTCGGCGCCGCTGTTCGTGAAGAACACCTTGTCGAATACGCTGTGCTGCGTGAGCAGCCCGGCGAGCTTCGCCATCGGCTCGTTGTAGAACGCTGGCGACGGGTTCAGCAGCTTTTCCGCCTGGGTCTTCAGCGCTTCGACCACGCCATCGTTGCAGTGGCCGAGGCTGTTGACGGCCCAACCCTGGATGAAGTCCAGATAGCGCTTGCCCGTGTGATCGTAGAGCCACGAACCCTTGCCGTGCGTAAACACGATGTCGGGGCGGTTCGTGATGTACATCAGCGAGTCGATCGGGTAATCGTTCAGGGGCATGGCAACAGACTCCAGCGGGCGTTGAAAGGGAAACGGGCAATAAAAAAGCCACGGAAGGCCGTGGCTGGTGGATCGAACAGCTTGTGCGTAACCGGTGAAGCGAGGAGGGTTACGCGCGAGTCCGTGACGAGCCGGCGGCATCCGGGCGGAGCGGCGAGCGGCGACGTCGGAGAGCGGACAGGAAGCGGTTCATGTGCGCAAGCATAAGGCATCCCGCGCCCCACTGTAAACCGCCGCGATGCCACGGATGTGACACGGCGGCGCGCAGCGGCAGGCGCGGGCGCGCCCGGTGCTCAGACCGGATGCGCGAGATCGGCGGCGCTCGTGAACGAGTCCGCGTAGAACTCGTCGGCCGGCAGCGCGTGGTGCTGCGTGAAGTCGCGCTGCGCGGATTCGACCATCACCGGCGCGCCGCATGCGTACACCTGGTGGCCCGACAGATCGGGCAGATCCTCGATCACCGCGCGGTGGACGAAGCCGGTGCGGCCGGTCCACTGGTCGGCGTTGTCCGGCTCGGACAGCACCGGCACGTACTTGAAGTTCGGGATCTCGCGCGCCCATTGCTCGGCGAGTTCGCCGAGGTAGAGATCCTTCTTGCGGCGCGCGCCCCAGTAGAGCGTCATCGGGCGCGTGATGCCCGTGTGCTTCACGTGCTCGATGATCGCCTTGATCGGCGCGAAGCCGGTGCCCGACGCGAGCAGCACGATCGGCTTGTCGGAATCCTCGCGCAGGAAGAACGTGCCGAGCGGGCCTTCGAAGCGCAGGATGTCGCGCTCCTTCATCGCGCCGAACACGTGATCCGTGAACTTCCCGCCCGGCATGTGGCGGATATGCAGCTCGACCGGGCCTTCCTCGTGCGGCGCGTTCGCCATCGAGTAGCTGCGGCGCGAGCCGTCTTTCAGGATGAACTCGACGTACTGGCCCGCGAGGTACTGCAGGCGTTCGTTGGCGGGCAGCTGCAGCTTCACGACCATCACGTCGTCGGCGCGGCGCTCGAGCGCGGCGATCCGGCACGGCAGCTTCTTCACCTGCACGCCGTCGACGCCGGCGATCTCACGCACGTCGATCTCGAGGTCGCATTGCGCCTTCGAGCAGCACAGCAGCGCGAGGCCGCGCGTGCGCTCGTCGTTGGACAGTGCGGACGCGGCATGCGGGCCCTGTTCGATCTGGCCCGACACGATCTGGCCCTTGCAGGAGCCGCACGCGCCGTTCTTGCACCCGTACGGCAGATGGACGTTCTGGCGCAGCGCCGCCGCCAGCACGGTTTCGTCCGACTCGACCTGGAACTGCCGGCCGCTTTGCTTGAGAGTAACGTTGAATGCCATAGAACCAAATAGAACAAAATGTGGGGACCGTGCATGTCGCGCACGGCAGCTACAATGCAAACCCGTTGCGCGCCGCGCAACGGTGGCTACTGATTTCGCAACCAACATGATCGCGACTCGAATCCTGCGCCGCCCGCGCGCACTGATCGTCGGCTGCGGCGACGTCGGCCTGCGCTGCGTCGCGCAATGGCGCGCCGCGCGCCGCGACCTGCGCATCGTCGCGCTGACGAGCCATCCGGGCCGCTGCGACGAATTGCGCGCGGCAGGCGCGACGCCGATCGTCGGCGACCTCGATCGCCGCGCGACGCTCGGACGGATCGCCGGGCTCGCCCGCACGATCCTGCATCTGGCGCCGCCGCAGTCCGACGGCAGCGACGATCGCCGCACCCGTGCGCTGATCGCCGCACTGTCCGTGCCTGCGCGGCGACCCGCCGCACCGTCGGTGTCCGCGGTCGGCCGGCTTCGCACGCTGCGCGCCGCGACCCGACAGGCCGGCGCGCCCGGTCGGGCAGCGCGTATTGTACCCGACGCCCTTCGCGTGCCGACGCTCGTCTATGCCAGCACGACGGGCGTATACGGCGATTGCGGCGGGGCGCGAATCGACGAAACGCAGCCCGTGCGACCCGCGAATCCGCGCGCGTTCCGGCGCGTGTCGGCCGAGCGTCAGCTGCGGGCGGCGACGGTGCGCGGCGCGTTGTCCGCGCGCATCGTGCGCATTCCCGGCATCTATGCGGCGAACCGGCTACCGCTCGCGCGGCTCGAGCGCGGCACGCCGGCGCTCGTCGCGGCCGACGACGTCTACACGAATCACATCCACGCGGACGATCTCGCGACGATCCTGCGCCGCGCGACCGTGCGCGGCAAGCCGGCGCGAGCCGTGCACGCGTCGGACGACAGCGAACTGCGGATGGGAGAGTATTTCGACCGGGTCGCGCGGGTGTTCGGCCTGCCGCCGCCGCCGCGCATCAGCCGCGCGAACGCCGAGCATCAGCTCGAGCCGACGCTGCTGTCGTTCATGCGCGAATCGCGGCGCCTGTCCAATGCACGCCTCAAGACCGAATTGTGCGTGACGTTGCGCTACCCGACCGTAGACGAATTCCTTCAAACGCTCGCGCCGCGCGACGCGTCAGGTCAGCGCCGGTAGCGCCTCGATCAGCAGGAAGCACAGCAGCGCGCCGATCAGTGCGCCGATCAGGTTCGGACTGTATTTGTGCTTCCTGTGCATCATGGCCAGCAGTGCGCCGATCACGATGACGCCCATGACCGCGAACGCGATCATCACGTACGACAGTTCCAACGAATGATTGATGTTCATGATGTGTCTCCCCCTGCATCGCTGCTCGTACAGCTTGTGATTTCAGTATAGCGGGGGATCGTGCGGTCGCGATGCGGTCAGACACCGAACGGTCGTGCGGATTTTCCCTTAGAGGGTTTTGACGGGATCGCGCAGCGCTGACAGGTCGCTTTCCCCGAGCCAGCGCCACGCGCCGGGCGCGAGGTCGTCCGGCAGCGTGAAGCCGCCGATGCTTTCGCGGTGCAGCGCCTCGACGCGGTTGCTGGCCGCGGCGACCATGCGTTTCACCTGATGATATTTGCCTTCGAGGACGGTCAGCGCCAGCGCGTGCGTGTCGCGCGCGTGGGCAGCGACCGCCGCGATCGGCTTCGGCTCGCCGTGGAGCTGCACGCCGGCGCGCAGCGCGTTCAGCTGGGTGTCGTCGAGCGGGTGGCGCACGGTCGCGACGTAGGTCTTCGGCACCTTGCGCTTGGGCGACGTGTATGCGTGCACGAACTGGCCGTCGTCGGACAGCAGCAGCAGGCCCGTCGTGTCCTGGTCCAGGCGGCCGACGCACTGCACGCCGCGGGCGACGAGCGGCGCGGGCAGCAGGCTGAACACGCTCGCGTGGTGTTGCGGGTCCCGCGAACACTCGTAGCCGGCCGGCTTGTTGAGCGCGAGATACGCGCGGGCGTGGAACGGCCATGCGGTGTCGTCGACCGTGAATACGAGGCCGTCGGTGTCGAACGACGCGTCGGGGTCGGTCGCGCTCGCGCCCGCGACGCTGACGCGACCCGTTTCGATCAGGCCGCGGCACTGGCGGCGCGAGCCGAAGCCCTGCGTGTAGAGAATGCTTTCGAGATCCATAGCGCGCGCATTCTATCAAGCGGCGTGCCGGCGCCGGCACGAACGCGCTCGCGCCGGGAAGCGCCCGGCGCGCTGCGCGCGTTCGTTCTTCACGGAAAGTCATGCCATTCGATTCGCTGCTGTTCGGCCGGCAGGCCGCCGCCAACGTGCCGCGTCGAGCAGATCGAGTGGCCGCCGTCAGTGCGGCAGCTCACCATTCCAGCCGAATGATTGGATCGTTTTTCTGGATAATTCATCCAGCCGTGCCCGGCTGACCGTCGCGTCCTGCGTGCCTACACTCGTAGCTTCATTCAACGTTGAAAGGAGTCAACCGTGGCGACTCACACGCTCGCAGACAAGGTCGTCCTGATCGCAGGCGGCGCCAAGAATCTCGGTGGCCTGATCGCCCGGGACCTGGCTGGCCACGGCGCGAAGGCGGTGGCGATTCACTACAACAGCGCGGCGTCGCAGGCGCAGGCCGAAGAGACGGCTGCCGCCGTGCGCGCGGCCGGCGCGCAAGCCGCGACGTTCCAGGCCGACCTGACGACGGCCACTGCAGTCGAGAAACTGTTTGACGACGCGAAGCAGCGCTTCGGCAAGATCGACATCGCGATCAATACCGTCGGCAAGGTGCTGAAGAAGCCGTTCACCGACATCTCCGAGGCCGAATACGACGAGATGTTCGCGGTGAACAGCAAGTCGGCGTTCTTCTTCATCAAGGAGGCGGGGCGGCACCTCGAGGATCACGGCAAGCTCGTCACGCTCGTGACGTCGCTGCTCGGCGCGTTCACGCCGTTCTATGCGGCCTACGAAGGGTCGAAGGCGCCGGTCGAGCACTTCACGCGCGCCGCGTCGAAGGAGTACGGCGCGCGCGGCATCTCGGTGACGGCGGTCGGGCCGGGGCCGATGGACACGCCGTTCTTCTATCCGGCCGAAGGCGCCGACGCGGTCGCGTATCACAAGACGGCGGCCGCGCTGTCGCCGTTCAGCAAGACGGGCCTCACCGACATCGAGGACGTCGTGCCGTTCATCCGTCATCTCGTGACCGACGGCTGGTGGATCACCGGCCAGACGATCCTGATCAACGGCGGTTATACGACCAAGTAATGGGCCGCGCCGGCGGTCGCCGCGTGCGCGCGGCCGCCCGCAATGGACCTTTTGCATGGACAATGGACGGGCGCGCGGGCACGAAGCCGCGCGCCCGCTTTTCCTGTGCCGCCGGGCTCGGCCGCGCCATGCGGCGGGTGCCGGCGACGGTCGTCCGAACTTACGTTTTGCTCCGATGGACAAGCTGGACCAGGTCAGAATCTTCCTTCAGGTTGCCGAGATGGGCAGCTTCATCAAGGCCGCGCATGCGCTCGACGTGCCGCGCGCGACCGTGTCGGCCGCTGTCCAGCAACTCGAGACGGCGCTCGGCACGCGCCTGTTGCACCGCACGACGCGGCAGGTCCAGCTGACCGCCGACGGCGCGCTGCTGCTCGAGCGCGGCCGGCGCCTGCTCGCGGAAGCCGACGAACTTGACCGGCTGTTCCGGCGTCGCGATCGCGACGTGGTCGGGCGGCTGAACGTCGATGCGCCGAGCCGGATCGCGCGCCGCGTGATCGCGCCGGCACTGCCGTCGCTGTTTCGCCGCCACCCAAAGCTGCAACTGTCGCTCGGCTCGACGGACCGCACGATCGATCTCGTGCAGGAGGGCGTCGACTGCGCGATCCGGGTCGGGCGGCTCGCGGACAGCAGCCTCGTCGTGCGGCCGCTCGGGCAGTTCGCGCTGATCAACTGCGCGAGCCCCGACTACCTGCGCGAATGCGGCGTGCCCGAGCATCCCGATGCGCTCGCGCACGGACATTGGGCGATCGGCTATGCGTCGCCGACGACCGGGCGCGAACTCGGCTGGGAATACTGCGCGGATGGCGGGCAGCACACGCTGGCGCTGCCGAGCCGCGTGATCGTCAACAACGCCGAAACGTATATCGCGAGCTGCATCGCCGGGATGGGGCTGATCCAGATTCCGCGCTTCGACGTCGTGCACCTGCTCGACAGCGGTGCGCTGGTCGAGGTGATGCCCGGCCATCGCGCCGCGCCGATGGACGTGTCGGCCGTGTATCCGCATCGCCGGCACCGGTCGCGGCGGCTCAACGCGTTCATCGAGTGGTTCGGGGAGTTGATGGCGGATGCGCTGAACGACACGGGCGCGGCCGCGCGCGGCGACTGAAGGGGCGCCGCGCTCGCGTGCGCCGACCGCGATCGGCAGGTGCGAGAGACCTGCGAAGGGCGTCGCGGCCGCGGCGTGCGGGTTCAGCCGGGCGGGGCGGCGAACTGCCGGCTGCGCCCGGTGGCCCGCACCGCGTCGATCAGCGCGGCTGCCGCACCGTCGCGCTTCGACGCGAACGCATGAAAGCGCGCGGCCGGCAGTGCCGGCAGGCCTTCGTCGGGCCCGCATGCGCGCAGGCCGTCGCGCAACTGGCTGCGCGCGAGTGCCGTGACCGCGAAGCCGGCGAGCGCGGCCGATACGCACCCGGCCATGCTGCCGCTTTCGAACAGCACGCGAAACGGCCGCAGCGCGGCGGCGAGCGCGGACACCGCGGCTTCCCGATACACGCACGGCTCCGGAAACAGCGCGAGCGGCACGTCGCCGTCGGCGTTAAGCGCCGTATCCGACGCGAACGCCCACACGAGCGGTTCTTCCCACAGCAGTTCGCCCGGTGCGTCGACCTGCCGGCATTGCTTGCCGAACACGACGTCGAGCCGGCCCAGCGCTTGCTCGCGCAACAGCGACGCGGTGATCCCGACCTTCAGCTCGATCGACGTGCGCGGATGGTTGTCGCGGAACGTGCGCAACACCTGCGGCAGCCACGTGCCCGCGAAGTCCTCCGACGCGCCGACGCGCAGCCGGCCATGCGCGGGCGCGCCGCGCAGCCGCGCACGCACCTCGCGCTCCATGTCGACGATGTTGCGCGCATACGCGTACAGCGTGTCGCCGGCCGGCGTGAGTGCGACGCGGCGCGTGGTGCGCGCGAGCAGCACCGTGCCGGCCGCCTGCTCGAGCCGCTTGATATGGCCGCTGACCGCGGACGGCGTCAGCGCGAGGCGCTCCGCGGCGGGCGCGAAGCCGCGGCTGTCGACGACTTCGAGGAAGGTGCGCAACAGCGCGATGTCGAGCGCGGTCGACGCGCGATCAGTCGTCGGTTCCATGGTCGATTCAACGTGATATTCAAAGAATGGATCATGATACGCCGCGAATCGTGATGAGAGGCGGCTCTATCATCGACCTTCAGACGCCTCACCGGAGTGCACGATGACCGCTTATCGATTCGCGACGACCGCGTCGCTCGAACTCGCCTATCTCGAATGGAATCCGCGCGGCGAACGCGTGGCCGTGTTGCTGCACGGCTGGCCGGACAGCCCGGTCGGCTGGGAGACGGTCGCGCAGGCGCTGGCTGTCCGCGGCTACCGCGTGCTCGCGCCCGCGCTGCGCGGCTTCGCGCCGACCCGTTTTCGCGATACGACGGTGCCGCGCAGCGGCCAGCTCGCGGCGCTCGGGCGCGACCTGCTGGAATTCGTCGACGTGCTCGGCCTTAAGCGGCCCGTGCTGGTCGGACACGACTGGGGCGCCCGCGCGGTCGCGAACGCGTGCGGGCTGCGCGACGGCGTCGCGTCGCACCTGGTGATGCTGTCGGTCGGCTACGGCACCAACGATCCCGCGCAGCCGCTGTCGCTGCAGCAGGCGCGCAATTACTGGTATCACTGGTTCATGGCGACGCCGCGCGGCGAACAGGCGTTGCGCGACGATCGGCGCGCGTTCGCACGCCTGATGTGGGATACGTGGTCGCCGCCGGGCTGGTATCGCGATGTGGAATTCGACGCGGCTGCCACGGCGTTCGACGGGCCCGACTGGATCGAGGTCGTGCTGCATTCGTACCGGCAGCGGTGGGGCTTCGCGCCCGGCACGCCGGCCTATGCGGACGACGACGCGCGGCTGAACCCGGCGCCGCGGCTGTCGGTGCCGACGCTCGTGCTGCATGGCGGCGCGGATGCGTGCAACCACCCGGACAGCTCGGCCGGGCGCGAGCGGTTCTTCACGAGGCGCTACGCGCGACAGTTGCTGGACGGCGTGGGGCACTTTCCGCAGCGGGAGGCGCCGGCCGCGGTCGCGCAGGCAATCCTCCGGTTCTGCGAGCGAGACTGACGCGCGCCGGCCGGCCCGGCGCTCGGCGCGATCAGTTGCCGACGCGCGGCGCATTGCGGCCGGCGCTCTCGCGCATCGACGCATAGACCGTATGGCCGGCGCGGGCGAGTGCCTGGGCCGTCAGCAGGCCGAAGCCGCTGGACGCGCCCGTGACGAGAATGAATGCCTTCATGATCGATCTCCTGCAAGCGGGTGGGAGCGGGCCACGGCGGGCGGCCCTTGCGTGGTGCGCGCGGTTGCTGCGGCGGTCAGCACATGCCGCCGTTGGCGCGCAGGATCTGGCCGTTGACCCACGCGCCGTCGGGGCCGGCGAGGAACGCGACGACGCCGGCGATGTCCGCGGGCTGGCCCAGCCGCTCGAGCGGGTTCATCTTCGCCAGGCGATCGACCTGCTCGGGGCTCTTGCCCTCGAGGAACAGCTCGGTCGCGACCGGTCCCGGCGCGACGGCGTTCACGCTTATGCCGCGGCCGCGCATTTCCTGCGCGAGGACCTGCGTCAGTCCCTCGACGGCCGCCTTGGTCGCGACGTACACGCCGTAGGTGGGCAGACGCACGCCGACCATCGTCGAAGACAGGTTGACGATGCGGCCGCCGCTGCGCACGCGCTTTGCCGCCTCGCGGCTGACGTTGAAGGTGCCTTTGAGGTTGATCGCGACGGTCTGGTCGAACGTCGTGTCGTCGTAGTCGGCGATTGCACCGAGCTTCATGACGCCCGCGCTGTTGACGACCACGTCGATGCGCCCGAACGCCTGCTCGGCCGCATCGAACAGCGCGGCCACCGCCGCGGGGTCGGCGATGTCCGCCTGTACCGCGATGGCCTCGCCGCCGTCGGCGGCGATCGCGTCGACCACTTCGCGCGCCGGGCCGGCGCCGCCGGCGTAGTTCACGACGACCCGGAAGCCGTCCCGGGCGAGCCGGCGGGCGATTTCCGCGCCGATGCCGCGCGACGAGCCCGTGACGAGGGCGACCTGTTTCGATGCGTTCATGTCCTGCTCCTTGGTTCGTGTGTGCCGGGCGATCCGGCGACAGGACTAATGTAGGCTTCCGCGGTCAATAAAAATAATGAATAATGATCAGATCAAGAATGACTGAAAGTATGTCTGATGGCATTCGACAGCAGGCTCCTCAGCGGTATCGGTGTGCTCTCGGCGGTGATCGAGGCCGGCACCTTCGCGCGCGCGGGCGAGGCGATGGGGTTGACGCAGCCGGCGGTGAGCCGCGCGGTCGCGCGGCTGGAAGAGCGCGTCGGCATCCGGATCTTCAACCGCACGGCGCGCGCGATCACGTTGACCGACGAAGGGCGGCGCTTCTACGAGGCGGTCGCGCCGCTGCTGGCCGGCATCGAGGAGGCGGCGGTCGACGCCGGCCGTTCCCGCGCTCGCGTCAGGGGACGGCTGCGGGTCAACGTGGACGGCACCTTCGGCCACTACGTGCTGGCGCCGAGGATGGCCGAATTCCTCGACCGCTTCCCCGAACTGTCCGTCGAGATAAGCGTGCGCGACCGGATGGGCGACCTCGTCGCCGACGGGTTCGACGTGGCGGTGCGTTTCGGCATTCCGGAGCCGTCGTCATACCGTGCGCGGCTGCTGCTGGAGACGCATGTGCTGACCTGCGCGTCGCCGGCCTATGTTGCGCGTCACGGCGAGCCGCGGCACCCGCGGGATCTCGCGGACGGCCACCGCTGCGTGCTGATTCGCGATCCGGTGACGGGCCGGCCGTACGGATGGGAATTCCATTGCGGCGACGAGGTGGTGCCGTTCGATGCCACCGGGCGGCTGACGGTCAACGATACGGGCGCGCTGCTCGGCGCATGCGTTGGCGGTGAGGGCGTCGCGCAGCTGCTGGAACTCTATGCGAGGGACATCCTCGCCGACGGGCGGCTGGTACAGTTGCTGCCGGAATGGGCGGACGAGACATTCCCGCTCTACGCGTATCACCATGCGTCGAATCTCGTTTCCGCAAAGGTGCGCGTGTTTCTCGACTTCGTGCGGGAATTGACGGGCTGAGGCGATGTGACAGGACGCGACGCGGTCGTGCGCTGGGAAGTGCGTCACGCGACAATCGGACAAGGCGAGCCGGCCAGATTAAACCCCGAGTATCGGGACGGAAGACCATAGCGGGGCATCGAGTGGCGTCAATTACCCATTACATCAACGCCACTCGCTTCTCTTCAGCTTTCTGCTACCTCAATCGGTACGATCGGACACGTCGGTCAACGTGCGCCGAACTTGTCGACGAAATCTCCTCCCGTGACCGCGACGAAGGCCAACGACGCCGAGCTATCACGAGACGCGAATGCCTGGAATCGCGCATCGTTTTTCAATGCTTCCTTGTTCATCCGGTTTTCCTCGGATAAGAATGCCGCGTGAATTTTGTTGAAGCGAAGTGCTTTCTCGACTGTTAAACCGGGGTCACGATAAAAGCTTGCATCCCGTCGCTTCCGACGATGACATCGTTTTCAACGGTGCGGTTCAGGAAGGCATTCGTCAGGCCGTTGACAGTGATCGGAAAACCATTGATGCTCGGGCCGAGCTGGGAAAGCCGGGCAGCGAGATGAGCATCCGGGAGGAGCAAAAAGGGATTGCCGGACTCCGGATTGGGAGGGCAACTGAGATACCGTTTGTCAAAACCATTTCCCGGGGAATTCAGCTGCAACGTCACCTTCTCGAATTCGTTACTGGTGACAGGGTTGCTGGTGTTCCATATCGACGGATTTTCGCTGAACGCCAATAGTCCGTTGCTGTCTACGGACAAATAGAGTGAAGGCGTTCCAGAATATTTGAGGGTAATGGCAGTCATTTCGTGTCCTGAATGGATGTCTTTCTATTGAACGGATCAGGGCGCCGTCGAAGTGACGCCCTGAGGGGTCGTCGGCTGGCCTCGGGCGTGTAGCGCGCGCCAGTGACGTAACGTCGTACCGCCGGCTGCTTCAGGCTTGCGTGAACACGCCGCTTCCGGAGCCCGTGAACTCGCCGTTGGCCTGTACCCCCGATCCGGAGACCAACACGGCCAGCAACCGCGGGCCTTCCGATATGGTCAGGGAAACCGAGCCGGAATTGATCGATAGCGTGAACGAAAGCGAAACGCCGATCAGTTTGGCGGCGTCGGGAACTATCCCCTGCATGTAGATGTTGGAAAGGTCGATATTCGTTCCCGCCCCTGTAGCGTGCCCAGCGAGCGTCACCTGGATCCCTTGATTGGGCTGGGGGCCGATATTGGCACGTGACGAACTGATACAGACCGTTTCGTTATTAGGCCCGCCACCGCTGCCGCAACCCTCGAAGGAAAAATATCCGCAGATATACAGCCGGGATCCGCAACCACACAAGGATTGCGGATGCACGCTCTGGTCAAAGGCAGTCTTTAGTTCCGGCTTCTTGGCGACCAGTGCTTGTCTGTTCTTGATCGCGACATCGTAGGCCGCCTGCGATTTCTTGTCGAGTTCGGCAATCTGATCCGGCGTCACATCTGTAAGCGTTTCACTCATTTTAACGACCTCTATGATCTTAATGTCGCGATGAAGGTATTGCGCCTCGCTCGGTCGGCCGTTTTTCGTTTATTGCGCAATATCTACAGACTGGATGGAAATTGCCGACCTGCGATCTCGTATGTGAATGTCCTATAGGGCTGCGTCGTTTTGCAAAAAACGTCCCGGCCACTCCGGAATGAATCGAGAATGGAGCTCGATTAAGCAAGGGTGTGTCTGGCTCTATTTGTTTCTATACGGGGCGCCTGAAACATAACGTGATCTGAGTTTATTGCTTGGCATAAATTCGGCAAGCTGACAAATCCTACAGGATCATTGTGAATATTTGTTAAATGAGGTTCTGCAAATATTTAACGTTGAAATTTGGCTGCGCAATAAAACAAAATATGCCGTCAAGCAAACATCGGATTTATATGTTTGTGGTAATCGCCTGATGGCTGGGGGCAATTGACCGGCTGGCCTATTTGTATTCCGATACGTGGGCGATCCCCGAAGTGACGGCTTTTGCTTCAGCGGTGTTTCATTGCTGCTGCCGTACGTTACCCGTGCGTTCTTCCGGGGGGCCAGCATGCGAGTTCGAAGCTCGAGG
The DNA here is from genome assembly GCF_005937855.2 of Burkholderia sp. KBS0801. Taxonomy (NCBI): domain Bacteria; kingdom Pseudomonadati; phylum Pseudomonadota; class Betaproteobacteria; order Burkholderiales; family Burkholderiaceae; genus Burkholderia; species Burkholderia sp. KBS0801. The sequence continues at coordinate 2,721,490 of NZ_CP042177.1, read as the reverse complement.
GGGCGGCGCACCGCACGTATTAGCCGGTCGAGCAGGAACGGGAGCAGGCCGGCGAACCCGCTGTTGGCCACTGGACGAAGCGCGAAAAGAAAAAGCCCCGGTCATCACTGACACGGGGCTCTGTTCCGGCAGACTCTTCGGCGCGTCTTGTCGCTCGGAAGATGTTTGCTGCTTCGGTCTTCTACAGCCCTCCGGGGGGAAGGCGCTGCGCAAGTTTTCGATTCTCTTGCGCTTTTCTTCTGGTGCCAGGGCCGGAATGAAATAATTCTCTGTGATGCCGGTAGTGTAAGGGCATTGCTTGTTGGGTGTTGCTGAGTTGCCCCCAGAGTTGCCCCCCGCGCTTCTGGCAGCCGCAGAATTCATATCGCTCTGCTGCGTGTGCCGTTCGGGCGAGGTCGTTCAGAAGATACCGACGGGCGTATCGGCGTAGGCTCGATCAGTCGAAGGCCCGTGCCGTGCGGAACGTTGCTGTGCCGCCGGAAGCAAAAATATTTGGAGATTTGGAGATAGACGGTTGTATCGGCCTGTAAGCCTTGTCTGGTAAGGCTGTGGTCATCTCCAAGTCTATCTCCAAAGTACACATTTTCTTGGAGATAAAGTTGGAGACAGGCTGCTTAGCCATGGGGCCCGTACGACGACGTTGAGAGTTGCCCCGCCTTCTGGAACGCTGCGCGCAAAGAACGCCCCGCGCGCCCACACCCCCGAGCCGCCGTCACGCTAGAAAGCTACTTTGCAACCGTCGCATCACGTCAGTGATTGGCACGAGCAAGTGCGGCATAATCGCGACAAGATTGGTGATTCGGGGGCTGAGATGCGCAAGTCCAGACCTGATCTCTCAGTCGGATGCAGATCAGGTCTGAGATTACGTGGACGTCACCTCATCAAGGGCCGTGATCGACCCATTACCGCCGCTCGTCACGAGCGGACCTCTATGGCGGCTTCCAAAGTACAGCGGCCCTCGATCGCGACATCGAAAGCGCAGCGCATAAAGTCGAAGATAGAACGTAAACTCAAGTTTCCCGTAGAAACTGTCGTTAGCTGAAATGGCAGAAGGTCAGTGATAATAGGTCGATACTGAACAAATTCCTATGGCAATGATTTCAACTTTCGAGCAGTTGCACGCCGCATTCGATGCGTACCGGTCTGACAAGCGCTGGATTTTCCGAGGGCATGCCAAAGCAGATTGGCCGCTGATCCCGAAGGCCGGCCGAGAGCCGTACCAGCAGATAGACGATAAAGTCGTATTTCAGTCATGGCGCCGGCAGGCTGTCGCCTACATTACTTCACGACCTCAAGACGATTGGGAATGGCTTGCCGTTGGGCAGCATCATGGCCTCGCCACTCGTCTCCTAGACTGGTCGCTCAATCCGCTCGTAGCATGCTACTTCGCTGTGCGTGAACAGCAACCGGGCGATGCGATCGTTTACGCAGCGAAATTTCAATGGACAGTTCCTCCAGAGACCGAAAGTAGTCCCCACAAGTTCTCAGATTTGGCAGTATTTCGAACTCATCGGATCGCCGAACGCATAACGAGTCAAAGTGGAGCATTTACGATACATCCCGACCCTAAGTTGCCAATTCGAGCGGACTCCAAGGGTGTTCTGGGTCTGGACGAAATTCGGATCTCAGAGGGGTTCAGAAATACGTTGCGTAGCCAGTTGTCATATTACGGATTCAATGATGCAACATTGTTTCCGGGGCTTGATGGAGTATCAAGTCACATCAATTGGACGATCGAAGCCAAGGAATACTGGAAACAATTGTCGCCTTCGGTGATATAAAACCGCCCCATAGACAAAGGTCGATAGCGCGACGCCGGCACTCGACGATCGAGTGACCGCTTGCGGAGTTCAGCAGCCGTCTCAATGTCTTGGCGGCGCATCGAATGACGGTCTCCTTCTGGCCGAACTCAGCCAGACAACCTGTCTGCTTGGTCCGCTGAGTCGGGCTCTAGCAGGGCGTGAGTTGAACGACGCGCGCCGCTTAGACTGCGTCGCGTACCCGCATGATCGTCTGGCGGCTCGTGCCAAATCGCCGAGCAAGTGCGGCCACGCTTGCCCCCGCGTCCAACTCGCGCAGCACGTCCGCCCGCTGCTCGTTTGACAGGGCGGACGGCCGCCCCATCGCCTTGCCTTCCGCCTTCGCGCGAGCGATACCGGCGTGCGTGCGCTCAATCAACAGATCCCGCTCGAATTCGGCCACCGCGTTCAACACCTGCATCGTCATCCGGCCGGCCGCGCTAGTCAGATCGACGCCGCCCAGGGCGAGACAATGAACCCGGATACCGCGTTCGGCCAATCCCTCGACTGTGGCCCGCACGTCCATCGCATTGCGGCCGAGTCGGTCGAGCTTCGTCACGATCAACACGTCGCCTTCTTCCATCTTGACGAGCAACTGCGCAAACCCCGGCCGCTGATCGGCGCTTACGCTCCCCGAAATGCTTTCCGACACAACGCGGCGCTTGTCGACCGAGAAGCCGGCCGCCTCGATCTCTCGTAACTGGTTCGCGGTGGTCTGGTCGGACGTACTGACACGGGCATAGGCAAAGGTTCGGGACATATCGGGCACTCAATCTGTACGAAATGGACGTCCGAATGTAAGGCAATGTCCAAAACATTTCAACCCTTATTTACGGACAGGGCAAAATGCCCCTGTCCGCAAGGGATCGGTTTTGGACAGGCGCATTTGATTGGAGGCCGATTGCCTTCTGGTCGTTCGCTGGGACAGACAGGAAGGTCCCACTAACAACCGACCCGTTGCGGTCCTTCGAGGTGTGACGCCCATCAGCCGCTTTGCAGCGATCGCGGTCGATCGAACTTCTTCACTGGACTTCCGCTGCTGGCCAATGACCTGCCGTTCGAGCCTCCTGTTCCAACGACCTCCAAGGAGAAAGCCGGTCGCGAATGCCGAGGGTTTCGGCGGCGGGAAACCATGCTACTGTGCGACCATATAAAAAATGAATACACGCGCGCATGGACCCGCAGAAGCAGAAGGAGGAGTTCAACTACGCCTACGTATGCGCGCTCGCCGCGCATGCAGGACTGAACCGTACCTCGTCATCCGTTGACGACGACAGCATTGATGTTGCTTTCAAGAGTAAGGGGTACCACGGGCACCTTGTTCGCAGCCCGCAAATCGAGTTTCAGCTCAAGTGCACCTCGCAAGATTTTGTCGATGGTGAAGTGATCAAGTTCCCACTTCCCCGCAAGAACTACGACGACCTCCGGGGCTCTGACTTCGCCTCCCCGCGCTATCTCGCGGTACTGCTTGTACCTGAAGATGTTGAGCACTGGATCGGCCACAACGACGAGCACATAGAGCTTCACAAAAACTGCTACTGGCTTTCGCTGCGCGACTACGAGCCGACCGACAACATGTACACGGTGACGGTCTCGATTCCGTTGAATCAACGGCTAACGACCGAGACCCTAAAGGCTATGATGGATCGCGCTAGCGAGGGGGAGTGGCTATGACTAGCTCCGATCGCCGCCTGGACCGTGAGGTGTCCTCCTACCAGCTAAGGGCATACCTAGAACACAAGCAGTGGTTCGAAGACGGGAAGATTCGCAACGTCGCAACGACCTGGCACCGGCAGGACAATGAAGACGCCGAGGTGGTCCTGCCGTTCTCGTACGTCAAGGACTACCGTCAGCGGATTCGGGACGCTCTCGCGTCGATCGCGTCCTTTGAAGGACGCGCAGTCCATGAGGTCCTGAACGAAGTCAAACGGCTGTTCGCGAATGTCATCACTATTCGTGTGGTGCATGACGACACGAACGACGGAACGATCCCCATCAACGACGGCGTTCTCCTGATCGCAAAGGCTAAGGATCTTTTGTCTGCGGCAGCGCGGTCGCTTTACGCGAAGCGGAAGCAATTCACCCGAGGTGCTCCAAAGGAGGCGAAGGAATACCTTGAGACGCTGTTGCTAGGGCAGACCGAGATTGGTAGTTATGTCGTCAATGTTATCGCTCCAGTGCAGATGGTTGGCGATGGGTCAAATAACGTGACCACGATCCCGCTCGCGCAAGCAATCACTTCGAACCTAGTCGCCGGCCTGAGTGCTCTAGAGAAGGCGACTGCGACCTACGAAGAGAAGGGCGACCTCGGCGCTTTTGACGAGGCTGTTCTCGCTGGTGCAAGTTCTAACATGTGCGATGCGTTGCTAGGCTTCAGCGGTGAAAAGCACAACCGGAACTTCGAGATTACAGTGACGGCAGCTCCAAGCCCACTCTTCGAGACCGAGCCAGCAAAGTTTATGTTCGATGGCAGGTACGTTGAGGCGTTGGAAAAGGCGACGGACTACTACAAGGGCGATTACATCCTTCCCGAGCGCAGGCTGACCGGCTACATCACTAAGCTGAGCAGGCCGAAGGACGAAACGTCAGGCACGATCACCATCGACTCAACCGTTGGTGACGTCGAGCGCAAGGTGCAAGTCGAGCTGATGGGCGATGACTATCATCAGGCAGTCGTGGCGCACGACAACTCGAAGATGGTTCGGGTTGAAGGTGACGTGCACATCAAGAGCAAGTCCGCCCAATTGTTGAACCCGAAGAACTTTGGGGTTATCGAGATCGAGGACCTCCTGTAGGCGAGCGCCGGCAAGCGTTCATCGACGTAGCCTCAGTCCGCATCCCGTATGCTGTCGGTCGATAAGTCTGATCTGCCTTGGATACTCGACAAAAGAATTGTCACAAATAGGGTCCTCAAAGCCATGAACCTAGATGACGCCTGCAGTCTTAGCATTGAGCACCTAGCGGTTCATGGCTCCAGCGATATCACGCGAGAAACGTTGGAAACGACGTTAATCAAGGCGCACAAGGCGGATATTATTAGCGAAGTCCGCGCAAAAGTTCGCAGGGGAAATGTATATGACATGGGCTTCAAGCCTGTTCAGCACATCTTAACCCCAAAAAATCGATATGTCTTTGATTATCGAAAGGCCGCAATAATTGATCCGTTATGTTTGGCGAAATATACTGCCATCGTACTTCAGGCCGCAGAAGAGATAGAGCGGGCTAGAATTCCGGTTGCAGACAAAATCGTTTACTCGGCAAGATTCGCGCCGAATGAGGGAACACTTTTCGATAAGAGCATTGGCTATGGCGATTGGCGGGAGCGGGTCAAAGAACTAGCGAACGAGGATGCCTGTACATACGTTGTCCAATGCGATATTGCGTCATTCTATGATCGCATTAACATTCATCGCGTCGAGTCGACTCTCTTGGATGTCGGGGTTGATCAGCAAATTGTCACCGCATTAAATAGCTTGCTACTCCTTTGGTCAAAGAAAGATAGCTACGGAATACCGGTTGGTAATGCGGCAAGTCGGATAATTGCGGAGGCCGCCCTTATCGACGTTGATAGATATCTCATCGATGAAGGCGTTAAGTTTGTTCGCTACGTTGACGATTTTCGAATTTTCGCACCAAACCTCATTACTGCGCAGCGCTGGATGAACCTGCTTACAACGCGCCTCTTTCGTGACGGGTTGATGTTGAACACAGGGAAGACAAAACTCTATCTGTCTGAAAAGAATGAGGAGGCTACCGCGACTCAGCCTGATGACAGCCCAGAGGCAATCATCAAGAAAGTAACGAAATTGACGGGGGGCTACAATCGAATCGCGCGAACGTTCATAATGCCGGCCAGCGATAAATATGATGCATTCAAAAAAATTGATATCCCCCACGAAATCAACTCACTCAAAGCCAACGGAATACCGGAATTTTCCGGCATCCAAAAGCTGATTATTGCCTGCCTAATACAGCAGAACTTTGATTTTTTGGAGCAAGTGGCGATATTGTGCGGGGACTATCTTTATTCGCTGGAGTACTTCGTCGATATGTTGTTAAAAAATAGTGACGTTATTCCTCAGGGAAACAAAGAAAATATAACCAATTACTACTCGCAACTGGTCCTATCATCTGGCTTTGGCTCGCTTGAGTGGCATCAAGCAACGCTGGCGAAGCTGCTCTCCAGCGATGGATATTTTCGAAAACCTGCACTCATTCACATCGTAAGAGTTCCCAACAAGGACAGTGTTACGTACCCCTCGATGATCGCCCTGGAAGGATTAAAGGGGCGATTGACAAGGGAGGAGTTCCGGACAATCCGCGAATGGTTCGACCGATGCGACGAGTGGGAAAAGCGCAGAATAATCGGTGCCTCAATTGCTCTTCCGGACGATGAGCGGCGGGCGTGGGGGCGCGCGATCAAGCCGATGCTTCAGGCGGACTTCTTGGCTACGAAAATGGCGGATGACATCATTCGCGGTCAAGCGCCTTAAACCCGCCTTGGGGTTAGTCGAAATATGCCGTATTTGGATTCTATGCGTCGATCAGGTGCCGCAATCTCCCCAAGATACAGCTAAAGAAACAGCTCCTTTGACGGCATCACGCGCGGACAGTATTTGCGCGAATGTCCGTTAGCGAACGCCGACCGTAGATGGCCAAACGGTGACACCATGTATTGCGGTCTTGGATAATCCGAGACGAATCTTTTATGGGGGCAGACCTTTCGATATAATGGCGGCACTTGTTGGTACCTAATCGAACACGGCTCTAGGGATCTGTGGGCGATGCAAGGAAAAAAGGCGAGGAATGCTCAATCGTTGAGCATATTTCGTCGAGCTGACGAGAGGGTGCCGGGGGTGTGCTACCAACACATCCCACCGGCGATTTTTTGGCTTGGCTGCCTGTTCCATAATTGGGGGAACGACAAGAGCCATCGCGCCTAGGAAACGCATAGCTCTTGTTAGGACGAATGATACCGCGCGCGGCGCGCCGTGCAAAGTAACTTTGCAAGATTACTTTGTGCGTCTTCCGCGAACTTCATTGCGCCCGTACTTTGATAGTACGGCGCGGTTTATTGCCGCCGCTTTCCTCCTTCTTGCGGAACAGGCCATTTCTGAACAGAAAATGGCTCTTAAGATTCTTCGACTTATTGGTGTGCTGGATTGCGTCGGCGTCAAGAAAACAACGCTGTATCGCTGGATTCGTGAAGGCAAGTTTCCAGCGCCGGTCCAGTTAGGTGCTCGTAGCGTCGGCTGGCGCGCGAACGACGTCCAGCAATGGGTTGAATCCCGTCAGTCCACACGGGGGCAGGCATGAGCGCGCATGCCCCGCTGATCAGTCGCGGCGGCCCGTATGGTCGTGCGATGGGCGCGGCCGTCACGGCCCGCGACGCCGCGTTCGTGCGTTGCCGCGACGCCCGACTCCGCAAGCTCGCAGGAATCCTCGATGACATCGAGGGCTGCTTCTGGAACCGTGGCGACGACGCCGGGAAGCTCGTAGCGATCGCCGTCACGCTCGCCTCGACGCTCGCGCTCGAAGCCCCGCACCTGACGACAAAGCAACTTGGCACCGCCTGCGAGAAGTTCGTCCAGGCGATCGTCGCTGCTGAACAGGATTCGACGAACTATCGTCGTCGGCAGTATCGACAGCTGCGGAAAGCCTATCGTGCGCTTTACAACGACATCGATGCGCAGTGCACGGACGTGACGCGCCGCTTGGAAGTCAGCGCCATGCTGCGGGGCGTCGCGCTCGGTCAATCACTGGCGCAGGGCAGCTCGCAACTGGATATCGAACAGCTCAAGCTGGCAACCGCCGTACTCAAGGGGGAGGCCGCCTGATGCTTGCTCAAAGTCACTTTGTACTCGGCAATGCGCGGCGACGGGGGCACGATTTGCTTCGTCTGGCACCACGCGGTATCCTATGCGCGTCGCTGAAACAGCAGCGGCCCGGGATTTGCAGCCCGGAAAATGTCGGCGGACGGCCGCGAATGAGCGGCTTTTTTACGTCCGTGTGCCTTTGCACGCCTTTTCAATGGGTGGGCGATGGTGGGGAGGCTTCGGCCTGCCGGTGCCGACGTTCCGGTCTGCAAACCCTGCTATTCGCCCGCCCACCCCAATTTGCAGTGGGGCGCGGGCTTCCGAAACGCCAACGTCGGAGGTCGCATCTTGCGCCAGCCCTCGCACGCCCGTACCGGGCAGCAATCCCACCTCATTCAATCCATCGTCCGTACAGCACTGCGCGACGCGGCAACCGCCAGCACGTATCAAGATGCGCTCGACGCGACCGGTGCAGCACTGGCCGCGATCGCGGCGCTCGTCCGTGCGGAGGTGCGTCATGGCTGACCTGCGCTGCAAGATTGGCGATCTGGCGATCGTCACGAAATGCGATGCGCGCTCGCGCATCGGCATGCTGGTCGAGGTGGCATCGGCTTGTCCGACGCCCGATCACGATTGGCGCGTGCGGATCTTGGGCGGCCCCGTCACGGGGCGCAGCGTCCACGACCGGCGGTTCGGCGAATTCACGCATGCAGCCGTCCACGACTGGAACCTCACGCCGATTCGCGGCGAAGCGGAGCTGGATTGCACGATCGACGTCGGGCAACTCCTCACGTCGATTCTGGAGGTGCGCCATGTCTGAATTCCGCCTTCCGAACGAAGTCGCGATGATTGCCATGTGTGCGGCCCATCAATTCGCCCAACTCGAAGCGCTGTTTGATGCTGTCCGCTCGCATCTTGCGGAGGGCACTTACGAGCGAGCACTCGTTGACATGGGGCAAAGCGTTGCGAGCCGCTATTCGGCCGAAATGCGCCGTACCGCGCAACCAGAGGTGTGCCATGACTGATCAGCGCATCCGAACCGCGGTTGTCGACGGATTCGACAACGCACCGCCGCTCGATACCGGCGCTCCGATCGAGCTGCAATTCGCCGTCGACCTTGGCGCGATCTGCGCCGACGCGTGGCTCGACCTGAAAGGCGACGTGCGCCTGCACGACTACGCGGCACATCAAGCCGCCGCGTTCGCACGCGGCATGGAAGCCGCCATGCAGGACGTAGGCGACGTCGACGCGCATCGCGTGACGATCAGCCGTCAAGCGTTCGCGGCCGGCCTGATGGGCCGCGTGCAACAGCACCTGTTCGCGGCCCTCGGCCTCGTCACGCGCGAACCGCGCACGACACACTAAGGGACCGGCCATGGCAAAGACGAACAAGAACGCCGTGCAACCGCTCGCGCCGCACTTCGTGGCCGAGGTGAACCGCCCCGATCGCAACCGAATCGGCACGCGGATCAGCGACGCCATGGAGCTGCTGGACAGCCTGCATTGGGCGGCCGACAAGGCCATGTCCGATGACGACTTCTGGCTTGTGCTGAGCCTGTTCCGCGCATCCCTGCCGTCGATCGGCGCGGCGCTGGAGGCGGCCAACGATGCCCTTGGCGAGTCGCGGCTCGGCCGCTACGTCTATAGCAACGACGTCACGGCCGGCGGTGCGGTTCTGTCGGTGCCTCGCGCGGCCGGCTGACGCTCCGCCGCTAGGCATCGCATCTTCAATTCTTCGCGCGTCGGGTAGCTGCTTGCCCGATATGGACTACTAATCGGAAGTGGACCGACGCGCGTCCAGTGGGAACCTATGAGTAACGCACCCATGTCCGAATTCGAGCGGGCGAGAGTCGCGCTCGGCTATGTCCCGCCCGACGACCGCGATACGTGGCGTCAGGTGGGGATGGCGCTCAAGGCCGAGTTTGACGAGGAGGGCTTTGCCCTCTGGAACGAATGGAGCCAAGGCGCGCAGAACTACAACGGCAAAGACGCGCGCGATGTGTGGAAGTCGTTCAAGGGCGGCAAGATCACCATCAACACGCTATTCCACTTCGCCAAACAAGGCGGCTTCGATCCGCGCGCGCATCGAGCGAAGCCGGTCGATCCAGCGGAACGCGAGCGGCAGAAGGCCGAACGCGCGGCTCGCGAGGCGGCCGAGCTGGCCGAACTGACCGAGAAGCAGCAAGCCGCGTCGGCGCTCGCTGAATCGATCTGGTCGGCGGCTGAGCCTGCGCCGGCCGATCACCCGTATCTTGTTCGCAAGCGCATCCCGGTCGACGCGCTGCGCATCTATCGCGGCGGCTTGTGCATCGGCACGGCCGCATGCGACGGCGCACTCGTCATCCCGGCGCGTGATGCGGACGGCAAGCTGTGGACGCTGGAATTCATCCTCACGGACGGCCAGAAGCGCTATCTGCCGAACGGCCGCAAGGCGGGCTGCTTCTCGCTGATCGGCGGCCCGGTGTCGTCGACGCTGCTGATTGGCGAGGGTTACGCCACGTGCGCGACGCTCGCGGCCGCGTCGGGCTATCCGGCCGCTGTCGCGTTCGACGCCGGCAACCTGCACGCCGTGGCGACGGCGCTACGCGGCCAGTATCCGGATGCGCGCATCGTCGTGTGCGCCGACGACGATCACACGACGAAGGGCAATCCGGGGGTAACGAAGGCCCGCGCGGCGGCCGAGGCCGTCGCCGGCATCGTCGCCGTGCCCGATTTCGGTCCGAACCGCCCGGCGGCCGGGACCGACTTTAACGACCTGGCTGCGCACGTCGGCCCGGATGCGGTGGCCGCCGCCGTGCGTGCTGCACTCGCGCCGGCCGGCTCGTCGGATGCCGGCAAGGCCAAGGCAGCACTGCCCGCCGCAAAGCCCGCCAAGCGTCCGAAAACAGCCCGCGCGCAGGACGGTAAGTCGCGGTTCGTCGTTGATGACAAGGGCGTGTGGTTTCACGGCTTCAACAATCAAGGCGATCCGCTTCCGCCGCATTGGGTCAGCACGCGTATCGACGTGATCGCGGAGACGCGAAACGAGATGAACAGCGAGTGGGGCTACCTGCTCGAATTCACGGACCGCGACGGCATCCTGAAACGGTGGGCGGTGCCGGCCGGCCTCTTTGCCGGCGACGGTACGGAGCTGCGCCGCATGCTGCTCGATATGGGCGTGAAGCTCGGCGTGACGCAGATCGCCCGCACGCAGATCGCGAACTATGTGCAGATGGCGCAGCCGGACGAGCGCGTGCGCTGCGTGCCGCGCGTCGGCTGGCATCACGGCGCGTTCGTGCTGCCCGATCGCGTCATCGGCACCGGCAAAGAAGCACTGATCTATCAGGCCGACACGCCGATCCAGAGCCAGTTCAAGGAGCGCGGCACGCTGGACGACTGGCAGCGCGAGGTCGCGGCCTACTGCGTCGGCAACAGCCGCCTGCTGTTCTGCGTCGCAACCGCCTTCGCTGGTCCGTTGCTGCACTTCTCCGGGCTTCAGTCGGGAGGTTTCCACTTGCTCGGCACGACGTCCAAGGGCAAGTCGACGGGCGGCGTCATCGCCGCGTCCGTGTTCGGCTCGCCCGACTACGTGCGGAGCTGGAAGGCAACCGACAATGCGCTCGAAGCCGTCGCCACGCAGCATAGCGACGCGCTGCTGATCCTCGACGAAATCGGACAGGTCGAGCCGCGCTTGGTCGGCGATGTGATTTACATGCTTGCGAACGAGTCGGGCAAGGCCCGCGCGTCGCGTAGCGGCTCGGCCAAGCCGGTTCTCACGTGGCGGCTGCTGTTCCTGTCGAACGGCGAAAAGAGCGTGTCCGCGCTGATGGCCGAGGGCAACAAGCCGATGAAAGGCGGTATCGAGGTGCGCTTGCCAGCGATCCCGGCCGAAGTCGGCGAAATGGGCGTCGTGGAGAAGCTGCACGGCTTCCCGACGCCGGCCGCGCTGATCGAGCATCTAGAGCGGCACGCAGGCATGCACTACGGCACGGCCGGCCCTGCGTTCATCGAGTGGGCGTCGTCGCAGGCCGGCGAGCTGGCCGAGCATCTGCGCATGCGCGTCGACGAGCTGGTCGGGCAATGGGTGCCGGACGGCTCGCATTCGCAGGTCGCGCGCGTCGCCAAGCGGTTCTGCCTCGTTGCGGTGGCCGGCGAGCTGGCGACGGCGCACGGGCTGACCGGCTGGCCGCAGGGCGAAGCGGTCGAGGCCGCGCGTCGCTGCTTCGAAGGCTGGCTCGAACTACGCGGCGGCACCGGCAATTCGGACGAGGCGGAAGCCGTGCGGCAGGTACAGCATTTCCTCGCCGCGCACGGCGACAACCGTTTCGTGTGGATGAACCGTGCGCAGGACGACCATCGGCCGAACGTGCCGCATCGAGCGGGCTTCAAGCAGCACGTGAAGCGCGACGAGCGGCGCACACCCATCGCATCCGATCGCGAGTATTACGCCGAGTTCGGCGGCAAGATGAGCGCCGACGATGCCGAAAGCGTCGAGACGGAATACCTGATCGAGGCGGCCGTATTCCGCAAGGACGTGTGCGCCGGCTTCGATCACAAGATCGTCGCCAAGGCACTGATGAAGCGGGGCGTGCTGATGCCGCGTAGTGACGGCTATCCGTACCGGCAGGAGTACATCCCCGGTCACGGCAAGTTCATGGTCTATCGCGTGTTGCCGTCCATCTTCACACTTGAGCTGTGAAATGCACCGCCGCCGTCCGGGAGGGCGGTGGCGGGCATTCCTTTGCGCGGCATTTTTGGCCTGCGCGTCAAAGTTACTTTGAGCGGTCCGCTCCAGATGGAACCGGGCCGGCGGCTGCCGCGAATCTTGCCGTAACCGTAACAATCCAGCCCGGTTTATCTCCAGTATCTCCAGCGTTCTCCAAATCGTTTGGAGACACGCGAGGCCTTACTCCATAAGGCTTTGCGGCCGATTCAGGCGTTTATCTCCAAATCTCCAACTCGTTTTGCACTGAGCGGACAGGCGTCGACCGACTGCATCGACCTTGAAGCCAAGCGGGGCGCGGATCTCCGGGATTCGAAGGGTGTCGGCAACGTGTTTTCGAGGGGGGTGTCCGCGATGCGCCCCGATCGGGCATTGTTGCGCCGGCCGCAAGTGTCGAGGCGGCCGGAAAGCGGGGGACCCTGCGTCCAGGGCAAAGACGCGGGGGCTCACACCCGCGTGTTTTTCCTACTCCCGGCCCGCCTAAGGGGGGTCATATTCATACCGAAGTGCAGGGGGGCGGCAGTGCAATGCCAACCCTGAGAAATCGGTGGGAGGCGCGCGGCAAGGGGGTCATACGTGTGGCGGCACGGGTCTATCTTGCCGCCGCGATCGGGATGATTTCCGCTCCGGCTTTGAGCTTGTCGAGGTAGTCCGCCCACTGTTGCATCATCGAACGTCGGGCCTTGATGAATTTTGTTCGGTTGTACGCCCGCCCAAGGCTGTCAGGGACGGTATGCGCTAGTTGGTGCTCGATCACTTCCGGCTTTTCCTCCAACTCTTCATGCAGGATCGTCCGTGCCATTGCCCGGAAGCCGTGACCGGTAATCTCGGTGCGTGTGTCGTAGCCAAGCCGACGAAGGGCTGCATTGATAGCGGCCTCGCTCATCGGCCGGTTTCGGTCGCGAGCACCGGGGAACACGTAGACGCCTTCGCCAGTCAGGGCGTGAAGCTCGCGCAGAATCGCAACCGCCTGTGTAGCCAGTGGAACAAGGTGATCCGTTTTCGTTTTGTTGACGAAATAGCGCCACTCGCCCCTGTCGAGCTCGAATTGTGACCACTGCGCCTTGCGTAATTCGCCGGGGCGGACGAACAGCATCGGGGCTAGTCTGAGCGCGCAGAGAACTGGGAATGTACCCGTGAAGCCGTCGAACGCGCGAAGCATCTCGCCAACTTTCTCGGGCTCGGTGATCGAGGCAAAGTGCGTTGTCTGGGCGGGCGGAATGGCATCTACCAAATCACGAGCTGGATCGGTCTTGCAGTGCCCCTCTTTGATGCCGTAGCGGAATACCCGGCTTATCTCGCTGCGGATGCGATGGGACGTAAATCTCGCTCCGCGCCCGTCTACGCGCTTCAGTACAACCAGTATCTCCGGGGCGTCGATTTCAGCGATAGGGCGCTTGCCGAGCCATGGGAATACATCGTTCTCCATGCGGGCGAGCGTCTTGTCATGCTGCGCTGGCTCTACAGTCGTCTTGCGCTCGTCCATCCAACCGCGAGCGACAACCTCAAACGAATTGGCGGCCGCGAGCAGGCTGGCTCTTTTTTCTGCCTTCTTCGCTTCACCCGGATCGATGCCGGCAGCGAGCTTTTCACGGGCTTCGTCGCGCTTCTTCCGTGCGGTCGCCAATGTAACTTCCGGGTAGACGCCGAGCGAGTAGCGTTTTTCCTTGCCCCCAAACCGGTATTTGAGGCGCCACCACTTGCCCCCGCTCGGGGCGATTTCTAGATAGAGGCCGCCTCCGTCGAACAGGCGCACGGGCTTGTCGGCAGGCTTGGCGTTCCGGATGGCTGTATCGGTTAATGGCACGGGGGCAACTCCTGACAGGTAAGGCAATTTCGGATGGGTTGCCCCCAATGTTGCCCCCGCTTGCCCCCGGCTGTCTACGCACCACACGGCACTTTGCCGGAATGAAAAAACCCGCGAAGCCTTGTGCTGTCGCGGGTTTTGGGACTTCCGGGAATTTCCCGGAACTATGTCATGGTGCCCAGGGCCGGAATCGAACCGGCACGCCTTGCGGCGGGGGATTTTGAGTCCCCTGCGTCTACCAATTTCACCACCTGGGCTTTTTGATCCTGGCCGCGCTGCGGTTGCGCGCGGCGAACGGCAGATTATGGCGGAAAACGGGGCGTCGGGCAAGATGCCCGGCGAGCCGTTCGCGCGTTACTGGCTCAGGTAGACGAACTGGCCATGCTTGACGATTCCCATCACGCTTGCGCGCTGATCGAGCCCGACGTGATCCTTGTCGCTGGTATTGACCACGCCGTTCGGCACGACGAGCTCGTTCGCGCGTTCGAGTTCGCGTCGCAGCGCCGCGCGGAAGGCGGGCGTGCCCGGCTGCGCGGTCTTCAGCGCGCGGCCGACCGCGTCCGACAGGCGCGGGTACACGCCGGCCGCGTCGCCCGCGAACTGCGTGACGGTGCCGGCGCCGTATTTCGCTTCATAGGCGTCGACGAATGCCAGCGCTGCCTTGCGCGCCGGATGATCGGCAGGCAACGTGCGCGCGACGACGACCGGCTGGGTCGGGAACAGCGTCCCGTCGACGTCCTTGCCGCCGAGCTTGATGAATTCCGGCGTTGCGATCCCGTGCGTCTGATAGATCGCGCCCTTGTAGCCGCGCTCGATCAACGTGCGTTGCGGCAGCACGGCCGGCGTGCCCGAGCCTGCGACCAGGATCGCATCGGGCTTCGCCGCGATCAGCTTCAGCGCCTGGCCGGTGACGCTCGCGTCGGTGCGGTTGAAGCGCTCGGTCGCGATCACGCGAATCTTGCGCACTTGCGCGAAGCGCGTGAATTCATTGAGCCAGCTGTCGCCGTAGCTGTCGGCGAAGCCGATGAAGCCGACGGTCTTCACGCCGTGATTGGCCATGTAGCGCGTCATCACGTCGGCCATCGCGCTGTCGCTCTGCGCCATCTTGAACGCCCAGGTCCGCGCGCCTTCCTGCGGCTCGACGATCGCGCCGGAGCCGACCAGCGTGATCATCGGCGTCTGCGCAGCCGCCACCGCGTCGAGCGCCGCGAGCGCGGCCGGCGTGATGTTCGGCCCGACCACGACGTCGACGTGATCCTCGTCGACCAGCTTGCGGATGTTGCGCACGGCGGTGCCCGGGTCCGACGCGTCGTCGAGCACCGTCACCTGCACCGGCTGCCCGGCGATCGTCTTCGGCCACATCAGGATCGCGTTCTTGCTGGTGATGCCGATCGCGGCGGCCGGGCCGGTGGACGACAGGTCGACGCCGACCTTCAGGTCGGCATGCGCGGCCATGCAGGCGAGCGCGAGGGCGGCGCCGGCGGCGCGGCGCAACAGGGCGGGAAGCGTCATGCGGGAATCTCCGTCGGGCAACGAAAAGGGGCGCGATATGCGCCCCTGTGGTTATACACGTACACGTCGCTTCGAGAAAACGCCGGCCGCCCCAGGGTGTTACTGATCCCCGCGGGGCGTCTGGCGCAAAGCGACCGGCCTGGGGCGCCGGTCAAAGCTCGTACGATTCGGCTTCGCCCTTGAGCGCCTGCTCGATCAGCTTGCGGTTCAGCGTCGGCGACAGCAGCTCGACGAGCGTATACACATAGCTGCGCAGATAGGCACCCTGCTTGAGCGCGACGCGCGTCACGTTGCTGCCGAACAGGTGGCCGACCGGAATCAGCCGCAGGTTGCGGTCGCGCTCCGGGTTGAACGCGATGTCGGCCATGATCCCGACGCCGAGGCCGAGCTCGACATAGGTCTTGATCACGTCGGCGTCGATCGCCTCGAGCACGATGTCCGGCGCCAGCCCGCGCAGCGCGAACGCATGGTTGATCTTCTTGCGGCCCGCGAACGCATCGTCGTACGTGATCAGCGGGTACTGCGCGAGATCGTCCAGCGTGACCGGCTTGCGTTCGAGCAACGGGTGGTCGGCCGGCACCACGGCCGCGTGATGCCACTGGAAGCAGGGCAGCGACACGAGTTCCTTGTAGTCGGCGATCGCCTCCGTCGCGATCGCGAGATCGGCCTGGTCGTGGATCACCATCTCGGCCACCTGCGTCGGGCTGCCCTGCAGGATCGACAGGTGCACCTTCGGGAAGCGCTTCTTGAACTCGGCGATCGCGGCCGGCAGCGAGTAGCGCGCCTGCGTGTGGGTGGCGGCGATCGTCAGGTTGCCCTGATCCTGCGCCGCATAATCTTTTCCGACCCTTTTCAGGCTTTCCACTTCCTGGAGGATCCGCTCGACCGACGCGAGGATGATCCTTCCGGGTTCGGTGAGCGAGCGCACGCGCTTGCCGTGCCGCGTGAAGATCTCCACGCCGAGCTCGTCCTCGAGCTCGATGATCGCCTTCGAAACCCCCGGCTGCGACGTGTAGAGCGCCTTGGCGGCCTCGGTGAGGTTGAAATTCTGCCGGACGGCCTCGCGCACGAAGCGAAATTGGTGCAGGTTCATTTATAACCCTTCCGCATATCAACAGAATTTTTTAGTCGTTTGAAATATAAGGCGAGTTTATTACGATTCACCGGAGTTTTTCAAATATGGATATCTGTTTTCGTCATTAGCAATCCAGCCGGGCAGCGGAAGGCCGCCGGCGGTGGCGGCGGAACGGAGATTCGGGCGCGACGTGGCTAGGACGTCGCGCGGTCACCACGAAAACCCTGGGGTCCCCGAATGTATCAGTACGACCAGTACGACCAGACGATCGTCGACGAACGCGTCGCACAGTACCGCGATCAGGTGCGCCGCCGCCTGTCGGGCGAGCTGAGCGAAGACGAGTTCCGTCCGCTGCGCCTGCAGAACGGCCTGTACATGCAGCGCCACGCGTACATGCACCGCATCGCGATTCCGTACGGCAACCTGCGCAGCGACCAGCTCCGCATGCTGGCGCGCATCGCCCGCGAACACGACCGCGGCTACGGCCACTTCTCGACCCGCTCGAACATCCAGTTCAACTGGGTCGAGCTGGAAGACACGCCGGAAATCCTCGCGAAGCTCGCATCGGTGCAGATGCACGCGATCCAGACGTCGGGCAACTGCATCCGCAACATCACGGCCGACCAGTTCGCCGGCGTCGCGCAGGACGAGGAGATCGACCCGCGTCCGTGGGCCGAGATCCTGCGCCAGTGGTCGACGTTCCATCCCGAATTCGCATGGCTGCCGCGCAAGTTCAAGATCGCGGTGTCCGGCTCGAAGGACGACCGCGCGGCCGTGCAGATCCACGACCTCGGCGTGTACCTGAAGAAGAACGCGCAGGGCGACGTGGTCGCGAGCATCCTCGCGGGCGGCGGCCTCGGCCGTACGCCGATCGTCGGCGCGGTGATCAAGGAAGACCTGCCGTGGCAGCACCTGCTCACCTACTGCGAAGCCGTGCTGCGCGTGTACAACCGCTACGGCCGCCGCGACAACCTGTACAAGGCGCGGATCAAGATCCTCGTCAAGGCGCTGTCGCCCGCGAAGTTCGCGCAGCAGGTCGAGGAAGAGTGGCAGCACCTGAAGGACGGCCCGTCGACGCTCACGCAGGCCGAGCTCGACCGCGTGTCGCAGTCGTTCGTGCCGCCCGTCTACGAGAAGCTCGCCGACACCGACGGATCGTTCGAACAGCACCTGCTCGAGAACAAGGCGTTCGCGCGCTGGGTCGAGCGCAACGTCGCGCCGCACAAGGTGCCGGGCTATGCCGCCGTCACGCTGTCGCTGAAGGACCACCGCGTGGCCCCGGGCGACGCGACCGACGCGCAGATGGATCTGGTGGCCGACTGGGCCGACGCGTACTCGTTCGGCGAACTGCGCGTGTCGCACGAGCAGAACCTGATTCTCGCGAACGTGAAGAAGCGCGACCTGTTCGCGCTGTGGGAAAAGGCGAAGGCGGCCGGCTTCGCGACGCCGAACGTCGGCCTGCTGACCGACATCATCGCGTGCCCGGGCGGCGATTTCTGCTCGCTCGCGAACGCGAAGTCGATCCCGATCGCGCTGGCGATCCAGCAGCGTTTCGACGATCTGGACTACGTGTACGACCTCGGCGACCTGTCGCTGAATATTTCCGGTTGCATGAACTCGTGCGGTCATCATCACGTGGGCAACATCGGCATCCTCGGCGTCGACAAGGACGGTGCCGAGTGGTACCAGGTGTCGCTCGGCGGCGAGCAGGGCACGGGCCGCAACGGCGCGCGCCTCGGCCGCGTGATCGGGCCGTCGTTCTCGGCGGAAGAAGTGCCGGGCGTGATCGCGAAGCTGATCGACACGTTCGTCGAGGCGCGCATCGACGGCGAGCGCTTCATCGACACGTACGATCGCATCGGCCTCGCACCGTTCAAGGAGCGCGTGTATGCGGCGCGCCAGGCAGTGAACGCGTAACCAACCGGCTAGAAGGAATTTGCAGATGGCTTCGATTATCAAGAACCGCGCAGTGATCGACGACGCATGGCAGGTCGTGCGCGCGGCGGAAGACGGTACGCTGCCCGCGGTCGACGCGTTGCCGGCCGGCAAGGTGCTGGTGCCGTTCACCCTGTGGCAGGCCGAGCGCGCGGCGCTCGTCGCCGCGAAGACGAAGGACGAACTCGGCGTGTGGCTCGCGCCCGACAGCGAGCCGGCCGATCTCGTGGCCGACTTCGGCGCGATCTCGCTGATCGCCGTCGAATTCCCGCGCTTCGCGGACGGCCGCGGCTACAGCATCGGCCGCCTGCTGCGCGAGCGCCATGGCTGGACCGGCGAGCTGCGCGCGATCGGCGACGTGCTGCGCGACCAGCTGCTGTACATGTCGCGTTGCGGCTTCGACGCGTTCGCGGTGCGTGCCGACAAGGACATCCACGACGCGCTGAACGCGTTTGGCGAATTCACGCAGCGTTACCAGGGCGCGTTCGACGAGCCGGCGCCGCTGTTCCGCCGCCGCGCCGACGTAGCGACGCCCGACGCGAAGGTGAGCGCATGAGCACCGCGACCGCCACCGCACTGACGCCGGAACTCGCCGCGAAGGTCGAGCGCCTCGACGCGCTGCTCGCGCGGATCGGCGCCCGGCACGAGAAGGTGAAGTTCGCGAGCAGCCTCGCCGCGGAAGACATGCTGCTCACGCACGCGATCCTGTCCAAGGGCGTGTCGATCGGCATTTTCTCGCTGAACACCGGCCGCCTGCATGCGGAAACGCTGGGCATGATCGACCGCGTGCGCGAGCGCTACGGCTACGAGATCGAGCAGTTTCACCCGCAGCAGGACGCGGTCGACCAGTACGTCGCCGAGCACGGCCTGAACGCGTTCTACGAAAGCGTCGAGCTGCGCAAGTCGTGCTGCCACATCCGCAAGGTCGAGCCGCTGAACCGTGCGCTGGCCGACGTCGGCGCGTGGGTCACGGGCCAGCGTCGCGAGCAGTCGGTCACGCGTGCGGAGCTGCACGAGGAAGAACAGGACGAAGCGCGCGGGATCGCGAAGTACAACCCGCTCGCCGACTGGACGGAAGCCGACGTGTGGGCGTACCTGAAGGCGTTCGACGTGCCGGTCAACCCGCTGCATGCGCGCGGCTACCCGAGCATCGGCTGCGAGCCGTGTACCCGCGCGATCCGTCCTGGCGAGGACAGCCGGGCGGGCCGCTGGTGGTGGGAGTCGCGCGACACGAAGGAATGCGGGCTGCACATCACGATCACGCCGATTCCCGCGAACGCCGAAGCCGGCGCCGCGCACTGACAGCCGACCAGAAACCGAATATTGCGCCGCCTGCGACAGCGGGCGGCACGAACCCAGAAGAGAAGGACTGAAATCATGAGCACGACGCTCGAGCAATCCGCCTTTGCCCCGCCCACCGGTGCCGACAACCGCATGGGCCACCTCGACTGGCTCGAAGCCGAGTCGATCCACATCCTGCGCGAGCTGGTCGCCGAGTGCAGCAAGCCGGCGCTGTTGTTCTCGGGCGGCAAGGATTCGGTCGTCGTGCTGCATCTCGCGCTGAAGGCCTTCGGCCTCGGCGCGAACCGCAAGACGACGCTGCCGTTCCCGCTCGTGCACATCGACACGGGCCACAACTACGAGGAAGTGATCGACTTCCGCGACCGCCGCGCGCAAGAACTCGGCGCCGAGCTGGTGGTCGGCCACGTCGAGGATTCGATCAAGCGCGGCACGGTCGTGCTGCGCCGCGAAACCGATTCGCGCAACGCCGCGCAGGCCGTCACGCTGCTCGAGACGATCGAGCAGCACGGCTACACCGCGCTGATCGGCGGCGCGCGCCGCGACGAAGAGAAGGCGCGTGCGAAGGAGCGGATCTTCTCGTTCCGCGACGAATTCGGCCAGTGGGATCCGAAGGCGCAGCGCCCGGAACTGTGGAGCCTGTACAACGCACGCCTGCACAAGGGCGAGCACCTGCGCGTGTTCCCGATCTCCAACTGGACCGAACTCGACGTGTGGCAGTACATCGCCCGCGAGAACCTCGAACTGCCGTCGATCTACTACGCGCACCAGCGCGAGATCGTGCGCCGCAACGGGCTGCTCGTGCCCGTCACGCCGCTCACGCCGATGCGCGAAGGCGAGACGAGCGAGATCGCGCAGGTGCGCTTCCGCACGGTGGGCGACATCAGCTGCACGTGCCCGGTGGCGAGCGATGCGGACGACGTCGAGAAGATCATCGCCGAGACGGCCGTGACCGAGATCACCGAACGCGGCGCGACCCGGATGGACGACCAGGCCTCCGAAGCCGCGATGGAACAGCGCAAGAAGCAAGGTTATTTCTGAAGCACACGAGGACATTCAAATCATGAGCATCATCGAGAACACCGAAGACCTCGGCGTGCTGCGCTTCATCACCGCAGGCAGCGTCGACGACGGCAAGAGCACGCTGATCGGCCGCCTGCTGTACGACAGCAAGGCCGTGCTGTCCGACCAGCTGTCCGCGCTGTCGCGCGCGAAGAACAAGCGCACCGTCGGCGACGAGCTCGACCTCGCGCTGCTGACGGACGGGCTCGAGGCCGAGCGCGAGCAGGGCATCACGATCGACGTCGCGTACCGCTATTTCGCGACCGCGAAGCGCAAGTTCATCATCGCCGACACGCCTGGCCACGAGCAGTACACGCGCAACATGGTGACGGGCGCATCGACCGCGCATGCGGCGATCATCCTGGTCGACGCGACGCGCGTGACGATCGAGAACGGCGTTGCGCAACTGCTGCCGCAAACCAAGCGCCACAGCGCGATCGTGAAGCTGCTCGCGCTGCAGCACGTGATCGTCGCGATCAACAAGATGGACCTCGTCGACTACAGCGAAGCGCGCTTCAACGAGATCCGCGACGCCTACGTCACGCTCGCGAAGCAGCTCGGCCTGACCGACGTGCGCTTCGTGCCGGTGTCGGCGCTGAAGGGCGACAACATCGTCGGCGCGAGCGAACGCATGCCATGGTACGCGGGCGAGCCGCTGCTCGACGTGCTCGAGTCGCTGCCGGTCGAGACGCAGGCGCATGACGCGCTGCGCTTCCCGGTGCAGTGGGTCGCACGCCAGGACGGCAGCTCGGCCGACGATTTCCGCGGCTACATGGGCCGGATCGAATCGGGCGAGGTGAAGGTCGGCGACCAGATCGTCGTGCTGCCGTCGAACCGCACCGCGACGGTCGCCGAGATCGTCGCGCCGGTGCCGGGCGGCACCGCGTCCGTCGCGCACGCATTCGCGGGCCAGACGGTGACGATTCGCCTCGAGGAGGATGTCGACGTGTCGCGCGGCGACATGTTCGTCACGACCGCCGAGCCGGTCGAGCCGGCGAAGAAACTCGAGGCCGACCTGTGCTGGTTCGACGAGACGCCGCTGTCGCCGCAGCGCAAGTATCTGCTGAAACAGACCACGAGCACGGTGTTCGCGAAGATCGGCGCGGTCAAGGAAGTGCTCGACGTGCATACGCTGTCGCAAGCGACCGACCGCCAGGAACTGAAGATGAACGACATCGGCCGCGTCGCGCTGACGCTGCAGAAGCCGATAGTCTGCGACACGTACGATGCACATCCGGGCACGGGCGCATTCGTGCTCATCGACGAGGCGACGCACCACACGGTCGCCGCCGGCATGATCCGGGCGTTCTCGGCGTAACCGGCGTTGCGCGCCGCCCTCGTGGCGGCGCGGGCCGGCCTCCGTCCGCACGGGCAGAACCGAAGCGAAGCGACAAACATGGGCAAGGTGTATCTGATCGGAGCAGGGCCGGGCGCCGCGGACCTCATCACGGTGCGCGGCGCGCGGCTGCTCGAGCAAGCCGACGTCGTGCTGCACGACGCGCTCGTCGAGCCGGCGATGCTCGACTACGCGCCGAACGCGCGCAAGATCGCGGTCGGCAAGCGCTGCGGGCAGCGTTCGACCGCGCAGCACTTCATCAACAAGCAGATCGTCGACGCGGCGCGCGAGCATGCATGCGTCGTGCGGCTGAAGGGCGGCGACCCGATGCTGTTCGGTCGCGCCGAAGAGGAAATGCGTGCGCTCGAGGCGGCCGGCATCGACTTCGAGGTCGTGCCGGGCATCACCGCGGCGCTGGCCGGCGCGGCGACGCTCAAGCGCTCGCTGACGTTGCGCGGCGTGTCGCGCAGCGTCGCGTTCGCGACGCATAGCCGCGCACCCGGCAGCGACGAGATTCGCGAGGCCGCGCGCGCCGATTCGATCGTCTACTACATGGGCCGCGACAGCGCGCCGGGAATCGCGCAGGAGCTGATCGACGCGGGCCGTGCGCCGGCGACGCCGGTGGCGATCGTCGAGGCCTGCAGCACCGCGCGCGAACGCACGCTGACGCTCACACTCGCGCAGATGGCGGCGGGTGACGCGCAGGCGTGGCTCGATCCGGCGGAGCCGAGCCTGCTGATGATCGGCGATGCATTCGCCGAACGCGTGCGACCCGCGAAAGCGGGCGATGCGTTGCGCAATGCGGCTTGAGTCGACGTAGCGGTTCCGACGCGGCAGCCGCTCGGCTTCGCGGTGGGTGATTCGAATGAGCGCTGGCGGAAGCCGGCGCTTTTTCATTGGTGCCGTTGATCCGGCTACGGGCTACGCGTTGCGGCCGAGCTGGTCGATGCAGTAGCGTGCGATGGCATCGAGCACGCCGTCGTCTTCGCCGACCGCCGTCGCGCAACGGATCTCGACATTCGGATGGGCGGCCCGGCAGGCGTCGACGAGCTGCGGCAGATCGCGACGGACATGGCCGCCCTGGCCGAAGAACACGGGCACCACGGTGATGCGCGTGCACCCGGCCGCGACCTGCGCGGCGACGGCCGTGTCGAGCGAAGGCGTCATCAGTTCGAGGAACGCGAGCGACACGTGCGGCGCGGGTGCGCCGCTGCCGCGCAGCCGCGCGGCCAGCCGTTCGAACGGCTCGGCCCAGCGCGGATCGCGTGCGCCGTGGCCGAACAGGACGATGCCGTGCGAACTCATGTCGAAGCCTCCGTCGTGACGGCGCTCAGTGCCGGTCGACCCACTTGAGCGCGAACAGGCCGAGCGCGAGATAGATGAGGCCCGGCGTCGCCGCGGTCAGCGGCGCGGGCCACGTGTTCAGCGTGCCGATGTGCGAGAACAGCGTGTTGAGCAGCTGGAAGCTCATGCCGAGCATGATGCCGCCGAACACCTTCACGCCGACCACGCCGGCGCGCGTATGCAGGTACGCGAACGGCAGCGACAGCACGAGCATCACGAACACCGCGAACGGGTAGAGCAGCTTGCGCCATAGCGCGATGTCGTAGCGCTGCGTGTCCTGCTGATTCTCGCGCAAGTGCTGGATATAGCGGAACAGGTTGATGAGCGACATCCGCTCCGGCGACACCAGCAGCACCGACAGGATCTGCGGGGTCAGGTCCGAGCGGAGCCGGTATTCCGGCAGCGTGACCTGCTGCGACCGGTATACAGGGTTCAGCGCATCGGCCGGGGCGCCGCTGATCGGCTTGATCGGCGTCAGTTCGGTTTCCGTCACGCCGGTTAGCAGCCAGTGGCCGGGCGGCTCGTAGCGGCCCGTCTGCGCGATCCGCACGTTCTGCAGCTGGAATTTCGAGTCGAACTCGTAGATGCGCACGTTGCTGATCGTCGAATCGGGCGACAGGTTGCCGACGTTGACGAAGCGCGTGACCTGCTCGCCGTTCTCGCGGGCCGCGAGCGTGTCCTTCACCCACACGCCCGACTGGAAGTTCGACGACACCGACGCGCCGAGCGCCTGCAACCGCACGCGTTCGGACAGCTGGTCGGCGTACGGGCCGACGAATTCGCCGATCAGGTAGGTGATGATCACGAGCGGAATGCCGATCTTCAGCAGCGAGCGCAGCGCCTGGTTGGTCGCGAGGCCCGACACGCGGAAGATCGTGAATTCCGAGTTCGCGGCCATTTGCGCGAACACGTAGATCGCGCTGATCAGCGCGGCGACCGGGATGATCTCGTAGAAGCGCGACGGGGTTTGCAGCGCGACGCGCAGCACCGCGTAGCCGAACTTGTAGTTGCCGTGCCCGACCGAGTTCAGTTCGCTGATCAGGTCGAAGAAGAAGAACAGGCCCGAGAACGCGAACAGGATGAAGATGAACGTGACGTAGATCTGCCGCGCGAAGTATTTTTCATAGAGCCGCATCGATCATGCTCCCGAGCGGCCGAACAGCGCGCGTGTCAACAGCGGACGGTTGCGCACGCGCAACCAGAAGATGAGCGCGACAATCGCCGCGACAATCACATGCAGGCCGACCAGGCCGACGCCGAACGACATCTTGCCCTGCTCGATCTGCGCCTGCACCACGTTCAGCAGGTTCGAGTACGTGAGGTAGATCAGCACGGCCATCACGAGGTTGATCGTGCGGCTGCGGCGCGGGTTCTGGTACGACAGCGGGATGCCGAGCACCATCAGGTTGATCGCGATCAGCGGCAAGCCCGCGCGCCACGCGAATTCCGCGAGGTTGTCGCGCGTCGGGTTGCGCAGCAGGTCGGGCGTGGGCGTGCTGTTGGTGGTCGGCACGTTGGTGACCGGGGTGCTCGTGATCTTCACGCCGTAGCGCTGGAACTCCATGATCTTGAAGTTCGGCTGGCCGGGCGTGCCGTCGTAGCGGCGGCCGTCCTCCAGCACGACGAAACGATCGCCGTCCTTCGTTTCCGTATGGCCCGTGTGCGATACGACGATATTGACCTTGCCGTTCTCGGTCGACGTGACGAACACGTTCTGCACCTTGCTCTGGTCCGGCGACATCTTCTCGATGAAGAACACGCGATGGTTCGACGCCGATTCGCGGAACTGGCCGGGGGCGAGCAGCGAGATCTCGTCGCGCTGCTGGAAGCGCGCCTTGATCATCTTGCTCTGCTGGTTCGACCACGGCCAGCCGACGAACGCGAAGAACGCGATCAGCAGGATGAGCGGCGTGGCGAACACGCCGATCGGCTTGATCAGGCGCGTGAGGCTGACGCCGGACGCGAGCCAGACGACCATTTCGGAGTCCCGGTACCACCGGGTCAGCACGAACAGGATCGACACGAACAGCGTGACGACGAGCATCACGGCGAGATAGCCGATCACGGTCAGTCCGATCAGCACGAGCACGTCCCGCGGATCGATTTCGCCGGACGCGGCATAGCCGACGATGCGGATCATCATCGTCGTGAGCATGATCGTGAGCAGCACCATGAACACGGCGCCAGCCGTATACGCAAGCTCGCGCTGGAGGGAGCGTTCGAAGATCATTCTTGATGAGAAGAGGGCGGGAGGCTGCGCACGCGTGGTGGAGCGCTCGCGCCGCCACGGGAAAAATAGCGGATAATTGCGGCTTTCATCCTTAGCCCAGATTTTATCCGAGGACAAGCGCGATGGACTTTAGCATAAAAGGCTGTGATTGGAGCAAAGGCGAGGCCAAGGGGTTCCTGACGGGGAAGTCCGATTGCATCGTGCTCGGCATCTTCGAGGCGCAAACCCTTTCGGGCGCGGCGCTCGACATCGACACTGCCACCAAGGGGCTGATCTCGCGCGTGGTGAAGGCCGGCGACATGGACGGCAAGCGCGGCAAGACGCTGTTCCTGCATGAAGTATCGGGCATCGGTGCGTCGCGCGTGCTGCTCGTCGGCCTCGGCAAGCAGGACGCTTTCAATCAGAAAGCCTACACCGACGCGGTGACGGCCGCATGGCGCGCGCTGCTGTCGACCAAGATCGTCCAGGTCACGTTCACGCTCGCGCAGCTGCCGGTCGACGAGCGCAGCTCCGACTGGGGCGTGCGTGCGGCGATTCTCGCGCTGCGCAACGAGACCTACCGCTTCACGCAGATGAAGAGCAAGCCGGAACCGGCGTCGCACACGCTCAAGCGTGTCGTGTTCAGCGTCGATCCGGCCGATGAAAAGGCGGCGAAGCTGGCGGTCAAGCAGGCCGTCGCGCTGGCGAACGGGATGGATCTCACGCGCGACCTGGGCAACCTGCCCGGCAACGTGTGCACGCCGACCTATCTCGGCAATACCGCGAAGAAGATCGCGAAGGATTGGGGTCTGAAGGCCGAGGTGCTGGGCCTGAAGCAGATCCAGGCGCTCAACATGGGCTCGTTCCTGTCGGTCGCGCGCGCGTCGGTCGAGCCGCCGCAGTTCATCGTGCTGCACTACCAGGGCGCCGCCGCGAAGGCCGCGCCGGTCGTGCTGGTCGGCAAGGGCATCACGTTCGACACGGGCGGCATCTCGCTGAAGCCGGGCGAGGCCATGGACGAGATGAAGTACGACATGTGCGGCGCCGGTTCGGTGCTCGGCACGATGCGTGCGGTCGCGGAAATGGGCCTGAAGATCAATGTCGTCGCGATCGTGCCGACCTGCGAGAACATGCCGGGCGGCAACGCGACGAAGCCGGGCGACATCGTCACCAGCATGAAGGGGCTGACGATCGAGGTGCTGAACACCGACGCCGAGGGCCGCCTGATCCTGTGCGACGCGCTGACCTATGCGGAGCGCTTCAAGCCGGCCGCGGTGATCGACGTGGCGACGCTGACAGGCGCGTGCGTGATCGCGCTCGGCGCCCACAACAGCGGCCTGTTCTCGAAGGACGACGCGCTGGCGGGCGAACTGCTCGACGCATCGCGCGAAGCGAACGATCCGGCGTGGCGCATGCCGCTCGACGACGAGTACCAGGACCAGCTGAAGTCGAATTTCGCGGACATCGCGAACATCGGCGGGCGTCCGGCCGGTGCCGTGACGGCGGCGTGCTTCCTGTCGCGCTTCACCGACAGCTATCCGTGGGCGCACCTGGACATCGCCGGCACCGCCTGGAAGGGCGGCGCGGCGAAGGGCGCGACCGGCCGTCCGGTGCCGCTGCTCGCGCAGTTCCTGATCGACCGCGCCGGCCAGTGATGGCAGGTCTCACGACGATGCGGGTGCGCGGGCAATGACGCGAATCGATTTCCATTCGAACGTCGGCGATTCGCTCGCATACGCGTGCCGGCTGCTGCGCAAGGCCTATCAGGCCGGGCAGCCGGTCGTCGTGCTCGCGGAACCCGCGCGCCTGCGCGCGCTCGACGAGCGGCTCTGGACATTCTCGCCGCTCGATTTCATCCCGCATTGCGGCGTCGATAGCGCGCACGCGGCCGGCACGCCGATCGTGCTGGCCGCCGATCTCGACCAGGCGCCGCATTACCATGTGCTGTTGAACCTCGGCGCGGCCGTGCCCGCGCAGTTCGCCCGCTTCGAGCGCCTGCTCGAGGTGGTCGGCAACGCGCCGGACGAATTGGCCGCGGGCCGCGACCGCTATCGCTTCTATCGCGATCGCGGCTACGCGCTGAACAACTACAAGCAGGGCAGCTAGCCGCAACCGTCGACGGAGCCTTCCCGTGACACAAGCCGAATCCTCTTCGATCCCGACGCTGACCGACGTGCTGGTGCCTGGCAAGCCGGTGCCGGCGCGTTCTGCCGCGGCCGATGTGCCGCCGCGCGACGAAGCCGCCGTGCCGGAACACGCCGGAATCGACCCTGAATCCGTGGTGGTCGAGCCGGTGCCGACGCCGCACGTGCCGACCGTCGAACTGCCGGGTGACAGCGACGCGCCGGCGCTACCCGGTGCCGCCGGGCGTGTGGTGGCCGAGGAAGCGGCCGGGATGCAGGCGCCGCTGCGCTCCGCGCTGGCCCCCGACGAGGCGCAGCAGCCGGCCTTTGCCGCGACGCCGGCGCAGGCCGACGAAGCGATGCTGCCGCACGGGGTCGTGCCGGGTGCCGACGAGCTGGCTAGCGATCATCTCGCCGGCGCGGCGCAGCCGGACACGCATCCGGCCGCCGCGCTGACGCCTGAGGACGCGCAGCATATCGCCGAGCGGCTGCGCAATCGGCTGACGAATTATCTGACCGGGGAAGGGCGCGAGGCCATCGAGGCCCGCTGCCGAGACGCGTTGCACGACCATACGGCGTGGCTGGTGGGCCAGATCACGCGCGAGGTGGCGCTGGCGCTCGAAACCGAAGTGATGGAGTGGGTCCGCGACGCGGTCGACGAAGAGATCGCCCGCCGCTGGACCGGTCGTTCAGGCTGAGTGCACGATCGTTTCGTGCACGGGAACGCGAGCGCGGTGGTTCCGTTCCTCGTCGATGACGATCGCCGAGCCGGTCATGTCGAGGAGAGCGGGGCGGTGCCCGTTCATCCGCCTCAATGCAGCGACATCACCCACTGCGCGAGCGTGTGCGCCTCGGCGCTCGTCAGCTGCGTGTTGGCGGGCATAGGCACGCTGCCCCACACCCCGATACTGCCCTTTACGATCGATTGCGCGAGGTAATCGACCGCGTCGGCGCGCGCCGCGTACTTGCCGGCGATGTCGTGGAACGGCGGGCCCATCAGCGGCTTGCTGACCGCATGGCAGGCCACGCAGTTCTTGCGCTGTGCGAGCGCGAGCCCGTCGCCGGCCAGGTCGGCGTGCGCAGCCGCCGCGCTGCCGGTCAGCAGCGCCGCGAGCAGCGCGCGCAATATCGTCTGTTTCATGCGGTTCTCCGCCGGCGGGGACGGCCGGCTTCACGGTCCGCGCATTATAAAAGCAAAGGGGAAACGCGTTTTGCGCGTTTCCCGGGCGGCCGCGTGAAGTGGGGTCGCATGAACCGCGCGCCGCGTCAACCGGTGACGGCGCCCTGATTCGCCGGGCGGGCGAGGGCCGCATACTTGGCGAGCACGCCGCGCGTGTAGCGCGGCGCCGGCTGCTTCCACGCGGCGCGGCGGCGCGCGAGCTCCGCGTCGTCGACGTTCAGCTGCAGCACCAGCTGGTGCGCGTCGATCGTGATCGAATCGCCTTCCTGCACGAGCGCGATCGTGCCGCCGACGAACGCCTCGGGCGCGACGTGGCCGACCACCATCCCCCAGGTACCGCCCGAGAAGCGGCCGTCCGTGATGAAGCCGACCGATTCGCCGAGCCCCTTGCCGATGATCGCCGATGTCGGCGCGAGCATTTCCGGCATGCCGGGGCCGCCCTGCGGGCCGAGATAGCGCAGCACCAGCACGTCGCCCGCGCGGATCCGGTCGCCGAGGATCGCATCCATCGCGCTTTGCTCGTCGTCGAACACGCGCGCGGGGCCCGTGATCACCGGGTTCTTCAGGCCGGTGATCTTCGCGACCGCGCCGTCTTCCGCGAGGTTGCCCTTCAGGATCGCCAGATGCCCTTCCTTGTACAGCGCGCGATCGATCGGGAAGATCACCTGCTGATCCGCGCGCGGCACGCCCGGCACGTCCTTCAGTTCCTCGGCGATCGTGCGGCCGGTGATCGTCATGCAGTCGCCGTGCAGCAGCCCCGCATCGAGCAGGATGCGCAGCACCTGCGGGATGCCGCCTGCCTGGTGAAGATCGGTCGCGACGTACTGACCCGACGGCTTCAGGTCGCAGAGCACCGGCACGCGTTTGCGGATGCGCTCGAAGTCGTCGATCGTCCAGTCGATCTCGGCCGCGCGCGCGATCGCGAGATAGTGCAGCACCGCGTTGGTCGAGCCGCCGGTGGCCATGATCAGCGACACCGCGTTCTCGATCGATGCCTTCGTGATGATGTCGCGCGGCTTCAGGTCGCGCTTCACGGCCTCGACCAGCACGCGCGCCGATTCGGCGGCCGAATCGACCTTCTCCTGGTCGGGGTTCGCCATCGTCGACGAGTACATCAGCGACATGCCGAGCGCCTCGAACGACGAGCTCATCGTGTTCGCCGTGTACATCCCGCCGCACGACCCCGAGCTCGGGCACGCGTTCTTCTCGACTCCTTCGAAATCCTCCTGCGACATCCGGCCGGCGGTGAACTCGCCGACCGCCTCGAACGACGACACGATCGTCAGGTCGCGGCCCTTCCAGTGGCCGGGGCGGATCGTGCCGCCGTACACGTAGATGCCCGGCACGTTCAGGCGCGCGAGCGCGATCATCCCGCCCGGCATGTTCTTGTCGCAGCCGCCGACCACCACCACGCCGTCCATCCACTGGCCCTGGACGCAGGTCTCGATGCAGTCGGCGATCACTTCGCGCGACACCAGCGAGTACTTCATCCCCTCGGTGCCCATCGACATGCCGTCCGAGATCGTCGGCGTGCCGAAGATCTGCGGGTTCGCGTCGGCCGCCTTGATCGCCGCGACGGCCGCGTCCGACAGCCGCTGCAGGCCCGAGTTGCACGGCGTGATCGTCGAGTGACCGTTCGCGATGCCGATCATCGGCTTGTCGAAATCGTCCTTCTGGTAGCCGAGGGCGTAATACATCGAGCGGTTCGGCGAACGGGCCACGCCTTGCGTGATGTGCTTCGAGCGACGGTTGTACGGCATGGGGGACTCCATCGTTGTGTGGGCGACGCTCGCGAACGGCGCGCCGGTTCGGATCGATCAAGGATGGCGTGTCCGGTTTGGGATGTCCAATATATTATTTGTCGCTTATTAAGTCGTTTTGCGAATGAGTGAAGCATGGCCGATCCAACACCCGACCTGCGCCAGTGGCGCTATTTCGTGACCGTTGCCGACGAGCGCCATTTCGGCCGCGCGGCCGAGCGCCTGTCGATGACGCAGCCGCCGCTGTCGCAGGCGATCCGGGCGCTCGAGGAGGCGCTCGGCGTCGCGCTGTTCGTGCGTACCAAGCGCTCGGTCGCGCTGACGGCGGTCGGCGCGGCGCTGCTGCCCGACGTGCGCCGGTTGCTCGCGTCGGCCGACGCGCTGCCGCCGCTCGCGCGGCGCCTCGCGCGCGGCGAAGCCGGCTCGCTGTCGCTCGCGTTCGTGTCGACCGCCGATTACGGGCTGCTGCCGTCGCTGCTGCGCGCGTTCGGCGCGCGCTATCCGCAGGTGCGGCTGCAGCTCGCGGAAGCGACGAGCGACGTGCAGATCGACGAACTCGTCGCGGGACGCATCGACGCGGGGCTCGTGATTCCACCGGTGCCGCCGCGCCACGCGGCCGGGCTGTCGTACCTGCCCGTCGTGCGCGAGCCGCTGGTGGTCGCGATGCCGGCGGCCGCGGCGCCCGATGGGCCCGAGGACGAGCCCGTGCATCTGGCTGACCTGGCCGCGCTGCCGCTCGTGATCTTCCCGCGTCGTTTGGCGCCCGGCTTTTATGACATCATTACGGGCTGCTACGGCGCGGCGGGGGAAACCCCGCACATCGGCCAGGAGGCGATCCAGATGCAGACGATCGTCAGCCTCGTGTCGGCCGGCATGGGCGTCGCACTGGTGCCGCAATCGCTGCGTAACCTGCGGCGCACCGGCGTGGTCTACCGGCCGCTCGCCGGCGACGCGCCGGTCGTCGAGACGGGCCTCGTGTGGCGCACGGGCGATGTCAGTCCCGTGCTCGCCGGCTTCATCGACGTCGTGCGCGCGCACGGTCTCGCCACGTGATGCGAACGATGGCGCGCCGGCGCCGTCCAATGCGCGGAGCGGCGCCGGTGCGGGCGCCGTACCGCATTCGAAAACTTCATCGCTAATCCATGATCATTCACCCGAATTTCGACCCCGTAGCGATCCATCTCGGGCCGCTGGCCGTGCGCTGGTACGGCCTCATGTATCTCGTCGGCTTCATCGCGGCGATCGTCGTCGGCAGGATCCGCCTGAAGCTGCCGCACGTCGCGGCGCAGGGCTGGACCGCGAAGGACATCGACGACATGATGTTCTACGGCGTGCTCGGCACCGTGCTCGGCGGCCGGCTCGGCTACGTGCTGTTCTACAAGGCCGACTTCTACTTCTCGCATCCGCTCGACGTGTTCAAGGTGTGGGAGGGCGGGATGTCGTTCCACGGCGGCTTCCTCGGCGTGACGCTCGCGATGGTGCTGTTCGCGTGGCAGCGCAAGCGCCACTGGCTGCAGG
Source organism: Burkholderia sp. KBS0801 (assembly GCF_005937855.2). Classification (NCBI taxonomy): domain Bacteria; kingdom Pseudomonadati; phylum Pseudomonadota; class Betaproteobacteria; order Burkholderiales; family Burkholderiaceae; genus Burkholderia; species Burkholderia sp. KBS0801. The sequence goes on along the minus strand of NZ_CP042177.1, from coordinate 2,689,013 downwards.
TCACCGATTTCGTCGCGCCGATGGTGCCGGCGGGGCTCGCGGCCGGGCGGCTCGGCAACTTCATCAACGGCGAGCTGTGGGGCCGCGTGACCGATCCGAATGCGCCGTGGGCGATGCTGTTCCCTGGCGCGATGCGCGACGACGCGGCGTGGCTGTCGAAGCATCCGGCGCTCGTCGAGAAGTGGCATCTCGCCGACGTGTTCATGCAGTACCAGATGCTGCCGCGCCATCCTTCGCAGCTCTATGAAATCGCGCTCGAAGGCATTGCGCTGTTCTTCGTGCTGTTCTTCTTCTCGCGCAAGCCGCGCCCGTTGGGTGCGGTGTCCGCGCTGTTCCTGATCGGCTACGGGCTCGCACGCTTCACGGTTGAATTCGCACGGGAACCGGACGACTTCCTCGGCCTGCTCGCGCTCGGCCTGTCGATGGGGCAGTGGCTGTCGCTGCCGATGATCCTCGCGGGCATCGCGCTGCTGGTGTGGGGCTACCGCCGACGTCCGGTGAATGCGGCTGCGTGATGGGGTTGCGTGATGGGACTGCGGAATGCGCGAGCAGTGTGACGCATGACGCTTGATGCGATGCCGATGCATACGATCGGCATGCGCGTCGATCGCAGGAGCGCAAACGAAAAAACGCCGGCCCTCGGGCCGGCGTTTTTGCATCCGCCGAATGTGCGATGTGCGTTACTTCATCTGCACCGAGCCGTTGACCGTGACCGACACGGTCGCCTTGCCGCCTTCGACCGCGATCGGTGCGCTCATCTTCGCGTTGTCCATCGGCGCCGCGGCCATCGCCATCATGCGCGGATACGGCTGCACGCTGCGCCCGCCGCCGACGTTCACGTCGCGGATCGAGTAGCTGCCGTAGCCGAAGGCCTTCGCGGCTTCGTCCGCGCGAGTGCGGAACGACTTGATCGCTTCGGTCGTGAGCTTCTGCTCGGCCGCGCGCTGCGCTTCGGGCGACAGCGAGAACTCGACGTTCGCGATCTGCATCTGGTTCGACAACTGGCCCGCGAGCTTCGATGCCGCCGCGAAATCGCGCGATTCGAGCACGACTTCGGTACGGCCGCGCCATGCGGAGATCTTGCCGTCGCGATCGGTGCTCGGATACACGGAGAACGCACCGGTGTGCGCGGTGACGCCCGATACGCCCTTCGCCTGCGCGAGCGCGGCATCGGCGCGCTGGTTCAGCGCGGACGTCAGGCTGCCCGGGTCCTTCGCCTGCTGTTCGTAGAACAGCGTGATGTGGATGATGTCCTGCGGCACGTCGGCGCTGGCCTGCGACGACAGCGACAGCACGCCCGCCGGCTCCGGAAAGTGCGGGTTCGCCGTTTGCGCATGCGCGGCCGGCGACGCGAGCGTCAGCGCGACGGGCACGGCGGCGGCGAGGGCGAGCGACAGCGCGAGTGCGGTTTTCTTGGTCATTGTTGGACTCCTTGTGCGAGGGCGCGCACGCGGATCACGCGTGCGCGACGCGGATGTGCCGCGCGACGAAAAAACGGCCGTCGGCCAGATCGGGCGACAGCGGTTGCTTAGGCCGCGCGAACGCGCCGCGAGTTCCGTGGCGGTGCGCGTGTTGACGGGATTTGACGTTTGGCTCGTGCGCGCCTGCTGCGCGCGCCTGCTGCGTGCGCCTACTTCATCAGCTTTTCGGTGATGAAGCGCCATTCGGCGCGCGTGACGGGCGTGATCGACAGCCGGTTGCCGCGTGCGAGCACGCGCATGTCGGCGAGTTCGTCGTGTTCGCGCAGCGCGGCGAGCGGCACGAGCGGCGACTTTTTCACGAAGCGTACGTCGACGAGCAGCCAGCGCGGTGCTTCCTGCGTCGACTTCGGATCGTAATACGGGCTTTTCGGATCGAACTGGGTGGGATCGGGGTAGGGCGTCGACGACACTTCGGCGAGGCCCGCGATGCCCGGCTCGGGGCAGCTCGAGTGATAGAACAACACACCGTCGCCGATCTTCATCGTGTCGCGCATGAAATTGCGCGCCTGATAGTTGCGCACGCCGGTCCACGGCAGCGAGTGCTGCGGCGCGTGGGCGAGATCGTCGATGCTTGCTTCGTCCGGTTCGGACTTCATCAGCCAGTATTGCATGGATCGTGATCGATGCAGAAAGGGCGTGACGGTCTGTCTGCACACGCGTTCTGCATGCAGACAGACCTTGAAAAGGAAACGGCATCGGGAAGCCCCGATGCCGTTGAATAGGTCCCCACCTTGGCCGCTAGGCCGGCATCCTGAACCTGAGGTTCAGAATTGGTCGCAGTTAGCAGCACTTCGGGTACATCAGACAGAGTGACGCGCGCGCCCGTGCTACAAATTTCCGCAACCGTGCACATGGCATTGGTTCAAGGAATATATGACCTTGGCGAACCAGGCAGGGAAGCTGACTGAACTGTGTTTCGTTGCGCCAATTTGACCACCGTTGATCGCCGAGATCAAGGGGAATCGACGCATCGATCAAACGTTACTGCGTCTCGTGCTGTGCGAGCACCGCGCCGAGCTGTTCGTTCATCTGGTGCATTGTACGACGGATTTCTTCCGCCGGAAATGCTTCACCGTGCCGCACGCTCGTTTGCAGTCGCAGCAATTCGGATGCGAGCGACAAGGCCGCCATCACCGCGATGCGATCGGTGCCGCGCACCGAGCTGTTCGAGCGGATTTTCGACATTTCGGCATCGACGCGCGCGACGGCCTCGAGCAGCGCTGCTTCGGTCTCGGCCGAGCAGGCGAGCCGATAGGGCTGACCGAGAATCGAGACTTCGATCTGCTTGGTGCTCATGCATGTTCTCCGTGGCTGGCCGCGTCGTCGCTATCCGGCCGCGCCTGCGCATCCAGCAGATCGAGCTGGTTGTCGGCCTGCTCGGCGCTCTTCGTGCGCGGCAGCTTTTCGAGAATCGCGTTCAGTTTGACCTGGGCGTCGTCGATCTTTGCCGACAGCGTGTCGCGCTCCGCCGCGAGTGCATTGCGTTCGTCGCGCAGTTGCGCGAGTTCCGCGCGGACGGTGTCCGCTTCCGCGCGCATTTGCGCGACCTGCTCCTCGAGCGCGAGCCGTTCCGAGTGATAGCGCTTGTTCAGCGAGATCAGACGGCCAATATTTTGAGATAAAGTTTCGAGTTCGTTGAGCATCTGCTGCGTCCTCTAAAGACCCAGCATTTTAGCGCGGAATAACGCGCATTCCGACATCTGTAACGTTTCCAGTCGTAACACCCCCGCTTCTTGCCGCGAATATGCGCGTCCGACGCGCTCCCGGCATGCGTCCGGACGCTTTCTTGACGCTCGTGCGGCCCGCTCCTAAACTGGCGCCGCCTCGGTGCTCGCGCGTGCGTCGCGCGGTTAAACGGGAAGCAGGGCGCGTGCTCCGCACGGAGATCGCCAACCTGCGCTGCCCCCGCAACGGTAAGCGGCCGCGTCGCATGACGCAGGCCGGCTCGGGCGCGTTTCGCGTGCAGGTCGCACGCGGGCGCGGGCCACTGCGCGTGAAACGCGCGGGAAGGCGAGCCGGCACGCCGCCAGCCCGGATACCGGCCGAGGCGAGGAGCCTGCGGCTTCATGACGCGCGGCCTGCGGGGAAGCGGGGCGCGCAGTGCATCACGGGACTTGTCTTCGATGCTGACCCCAATCGTTCGACCGGCGTTCGGTGCGCGCCGCGGTGTGCCGCTTGCCGCCGTCGCGCGGGCTGCGGCGTACGCCGATCCGCCCGGAGCGGCGACGTCGCACGTCGCGCGTCACGTGGCGCCGCGATTCGTCGCGCGGTGTACCGACGCACCGTTGCCGCCGAAAGGCGCCGTTGCCGAGCCGATCGTGCTTGACGGTGACGCCAGCGCGACGCCGATCGACCCGATGGGGCGGCTTCCACTATATTGCGCAGAGCGTCGGCCGCGCGAACGTGGGGCTCGCCGGATCGCGGCCGGGTGCGCGGCCATCTGTGCGGTGGTGTCGCGTCGGCTCGACCGACGCGGGAGCTGCCGCCACGTCGCGCGACGCGAGCGGCGAAACGCGGATTCGGGGGCGATCGCCGCACGCGGTATCGTGCGTCGATGGCGGTGAATTGCGCGTTCGGCGGCGCGTGGCGCCTGAGCCGTGCGCACAATGACTCGGGCGGCACGCGGCGTTGCGACGACGGTGTCGTCAATCCTGCGGCGCGCGATGACGACGCCTCGTGCACCGTATGAGCGCCGCGCGTGCCGCGTCGATCGGGGCCGCGCTCGTGGCCGTGGTCGCGCTGCTGTTCGGGGCCACCGGTCGTCCGTGCACACATCAACAACCTGCTCAACAAGGATGACGAGCTTGCGTATGCCTACAACACGCCGCGGCGCGATGCCCGTGCCGCGCACGGCCGGCAACGGCGACAAGCGACGACATCGTGCGTCATGCACGATGTCGTGCCCCGCATGAGCGCCGCGCGTGCCGCGTCGATCTGGGCCGCGCTCGCGGTCGTCGTCGCGCTGCTGTTCGTCGCGTCGCTGTCGATCGGCAGCGTGCCGATGTCGCCGTGGCAGGCGCTCGCATCGCTCGTGCCGCACGGCGGCGACGCGCTGTTCGCCGACATCGTGCGCACGCTGCGGCTGCCGCGTGCGCTCGCGGGCTTCGCCTGCGGCGCGCTGCTCGCGCTGGCCGGTGCGCTGCTGCAGGTGCTGCTGCGCAATCCGCTCGCGGAGCCGTACGTGCTCGGCGTATCCGGCGGGGCGGCCGGCTTCGCGCTCGTCGCGATGATCGCGGGCGCCGCGTGGTGGCTCGTCGATGCGTCCGCGTTCGCCGGCGCGCTGGTGTCGGTCGCGCTCGTGCTGGGGCTTGCTCGCCGCGAGCTGGGGCGCGGCGATTCGCGCGACGCGTCGCCGCGGCTGCTGCTCACGGGTGTCGTGATCGCGGCCGGGTGGGGCGCGCTCGTCACGCTGCTGCTGTCGCTCGCGCCCGATGCACGGCTGCGCGGCATCATCTTCTGGCTGACGGGCGACCTGAACGGCGTGACGGCACCCTGGTTCGCATGGGGCGCGCTGCTGCTGGCCGCATGCGTCGCGCTACCGGCCGCGCCGCAACTCAACGTGCTGCTGCGCGGCGACGCGACCGCGCTCGCGCTCGGCGTGCCGGTCGCGCGGCTGCGCATGCGGATCTACCTCGTCGCGTCGCTGGCCGCCGCGGCCGCGGTGACGACGGCCGGCACGATCGGTTTCGTCGGCCTCGTCGTGCCGCACGCGCTGCGGCTCGCGTTCGGCAACGACCAGCGCATGCTGCTGCCCGCCGCGATGCTCGCGGGCGGCGGTGGCGTGATGGCGGCCGACCTGCTCGCGCGCACCGCGATCGCACCGGCGCAATTGCCGGTCGGCGTGATGACCGCGTTGATCGGCGTGCCGGTGTTCCTGTGGATGTTGCTGAGGAGACCGATGCGATGACGCACGCCGCACCGCACACCGCCGGCGACATGACCTGCGCGGCGGTCGACCTGACGCTGAAGGCCGGCGAACGCACGCTGCTCGACGGCTTCACGCAGGCGTTCCGGCCCGGCGAGATCTGGTGCGTCGCGGGGCCGAACGGCGCCGGCAAGACGACGCTGCTCGCGACGCTCGCGGGCCTGCGGCAGCCGGCCGGCGGTCACGTCGAGATCGACCGCGTGCCACTCGCCGCGTGGCCGCCCGAACAGCTCGCACGGCGCCGCGCGCTGATGCCGCAGCAATTGCACGACGCGTTCAGCGCGACCGTATTCGACACGGTGCTGCTCAACCGCTTTCCGTATCTCGGCGGCTGGGGCTGGGAGCGCGACGGCGACCGCGCGGCCGCGCGCGATGCGCTCGCGACGTTCGGGCTGAGCGCGCTCGCGTCGCGCGACGTGCTGTCGCTGTCGGGCGGCGAGCGGCAGCGCGTCGCGCTGGCCGCGACGCTGTGCCAGGACGCGCCGCTGATGCTGCTCGACGAGCCGCTCGCCCATCTCGACCTGCATCACCAGATCGATGGCCTCACCGCGCTGTGCACGTGGCTCGACGCGGGCCCGCGCACGGTGCTGTTCTCGTGTCACGACCTGAATCTCGCGCGGCGTTTCGCGACGCACGCGCTGTTGCTCGACGGCCGCGGCCATGCGTGGGCGGGCCCCGTGCACGACGTGCTGACGCCGGCGCGCGCGAGCGACGCGTTCGGCTACCCGCTCGTGCTGATCCGCGAGAACGGTCGCGACGCGCTGCTGCCCGCGTGGCCCGAGCGGCGATGAACTTCCTTCTTTCGATGCGCGGCACCGGCCGCGCCAACGAGGTAAACCTTCCGATGACGAATCCGACCGACTTCCCGCCCGCGATCGCGCCGCTCGACGACGCGCTGCGCAAGCGCCTGCAGCATGTGATCGATCACAAGACCAAGCCGCCCGGCAGCCTCGGCCAGCTCGAGGCGATCGCGTTGCAGATCGGCCTGATCCAGCGCACCGAGCGGCCGCACGTGCAGCGTCCCGTGACGATCGTGTTCGCCGGCGACCACGGGATCGCGGCCGAGGGCGTGAGCCCGTATCCGCAGGCGGTCACCGCGCAGATGGTCGCGAACTTCCTGGCCGGCGGCGCGGCGATCAATGCGTTCTCGGGTGTCGCGCAGTGCGTGCTCGAGATCGTCGACGCGGGCGTCGCGTCGCCGCTGCCGGTATCCGACCGGCTCGTGTCGCTGCCGGTTGGGCACGGCACGCGCAACTTCGCGGCCGAACCCGCGATGACGCGCGACGAGGCGGCGACGGCGCTCGCGGCTGGTGCCGCGCGCGTGCGCCTGCACGCGTCGCTCGGCACGAACGTGATCGGCTTCGGCGAAATGGGGATCGCGAACACGTCGTCGGCCGCGTGCCTGATGAGCCGCCTGCTCGACGTGCCGATCGACGCGTGCGTGGGGCGCGGCACCGGCCTCGACGACCAGGGGCTCGCGCACAAGCGCGCGGTGCTCGGCCGCGCGCTGGTCCGGCATTCGCACGCGATCGCGCCGCTCGACGTGCTCGCGACGTTCGGCGGCTTCGAGATCGCGATGATGACGGGCGCGTATCTCGCGGCCGCGAGCGAGCGGATGACGATCCTCGTCGACGGCTTCATCGCGACGGCGGCGCTGCTCGTCGCCGAGCGCATCGCGCCCGGGGTGCGCGACTACTGCGTGTTCTCGCATGCGTCGCACGAGGCCGGCCACCGGCGCATGCTCGAGCATTTCGGTGCGAAGCCGCTGCTCGCGCTCGACCTGCGGCTCGGCGAAGGCACGGGCGCCGCGCTCGCGCTGCCGCTGGTGCGCGCGGCGGCCGCGTTCCTCACCGAGATGGCGAGCTTCGAATCCGCGGGCGTCGACAATCGTGACGCCTGAGCGCGCGCGCGGCGGCGTACGCGCCGAACTGCGCTACTTCTTCGTCGCGCTCGGCTATTTCACGCGCGTGCCGGTGCCGCGCGCGATCGGCTATGCGGCCGGCGATCTCGATCAGGCCGCGCGTTACTTCCCGCTCATCGGCGCATGCGTCGGCGCGTGGGGCGCGCTCGTCTATCTTGCGGCGCTGCGCGTGCTGCCCGCGTCGATCGCGGTCGGCCTGTCGATGGCCGCGACGCTGCTCGCAACCGGCGCGTTCCATGAGGACGGCCTGGCCGACAGCTGCGATGCGTTCGGTGGCGGCTATACGCGCGAAGACGTGCTGCGGATCATGCACGACTCGCGCATCGGCACGTTCGGCGCGGCCGCGCTCGTGATCACGCTCGGCCTGAAATGGCAGGCGCTCGCGGCCATGCCGCCGCTGCGCGCCGCGTGGACGATGGTCGCCGCGCATGCGGCGAGCCGGGCGGCAGCCGTGAGCCTGCTGATGTCGCTCGACTACGTTCGGCCGGAGGGCAAGGCGAAGCCGGTCGCGCAGCGCATGGGCGCGCGCGCGGCCTGGGTCGCGGCCGCATTCGGGCTGCCGTGGCTGTTGTGGCCGGACTGGCGCGCGGGCGTCGCGGCCTTCGTCGCGCTCGTGCTCGTGCGGGCATGGGCGGCCCGCTATTTCGTGAAGCGGATCGGCGGTTATACCGGCGACTGTCTCGGCTTCGCGCAGCAACTGAGTGAACTCGCGATCTATCTGGTGGTGCTCGGATGGATCTCGTCCTGATTCGCCATCCGGCCGTCGATATCGAGCCGGGCGTGTGTTACGGATGCAGCGACGTGCCGCTCGCCGCGTCGGCCGACGCGGGCGCGCGGGCCGTGCGCGAGCGCCTGGCGGCGCTTGGGGCGCCGTTGCCCGAGCAGGTCTGGACGAGCCCGCTGATACGCTGCGCGTCGGTCGCCGAGCGGCTCGCGCAGGAGTTGGACGTGCCGCTGCGACGCGACGCAGGCTGGCAGGAAATGGACTTCGGCGCGTGGGAGCTGCAGCGCTGGGACGATATCGACCGCGCCGCGCTCGATGCGTGGGCGGCCGACCTGATGCATGCGTGCGCGCATGGCGGCGAAAGCGTTGCACGGTTCGCCGAGCGTGTCGCGCGGACTGCGGACGCGGTCGCGCCGACCGACGCGCCGCAATGGGTACTTACGCATGCAGGCGTGATTCGCGTGCTCGCCGCGCACGCGTTGCGTGTGCCGCTCGATACGCTGCTGTCGCGGCCGGTGCCGACGGCCGGTGTCGTGTGGTTGCGCAGGGATGATGCCGCGCGCACGTGGGAAGTCGTCCACTGGGACGCGTAGGCGAAGCGCATGCTCGCCTGAAGTGCGCAAGTGCGCAAGTGCGCAAGTGCGCAAGCGCGGAAGCGCGTGGAAGCCGGAAATCAGCGCGCCGGCCGCCGCGCCCGCGCCGCTTCGAGATCCTCGCACAGCGCGGCCGCGCCTTGTGCGATCCGCGGTGACGGCCGGGTCAGCAGATCGCCGTCGATCGCGAACAGGTTGTTGCGCGCCACGGCCGTCAGCGCGGGCCATGCGCGCCAGCGCGCGAGGTTCGGCAGCGGCGCGTCCGAGCGCGTCGCGCCGGCGCTCGTCGTCACGATCGCTTCCGGATTGGCCGCGAGCACGGCCTCGTCGGTGACGCTCGGCGCGAGCGGCTTCAGCGCCGCGAACACGTTGCGGCCGCCGCACAGCGTAATGACTTCGTTGAACAGGTGCGCGCCGTTGAGCGTCGTCAGCGGCCGGTCCCATACCTGGAAGAACATCGTGACGGGTGCGCGCGCCGCGTAGCGTGCGCGCAGCGCCGCGATGTCGCGCGAGAACGATGCCGCGGCCGCGTCGGCGACCGGTGCCGTGCCGAGCAGCGTACCGAGCTGGCGCAGCGACGTCGCCACGTCGTCGAGGTGCTTCGGTTCACTGAAGAACAGCGGGATGTGCAGCGCCCGCAGCGCATCGGTCTGCCGTTCGGCATTGCCGTGCCGCCAGACGACGATCAGGTCCGGCTTCAGCGCGGCGATCCGCTCGAGGTCGAGCGCCTTGTTGTCGCCGACGCGCGGCACGGCCTGCGCGGCGGGGGGATAGTCGCTGTACGTGACCGTGCCGACCAGCTTCGCGCCGCCGCCGGCCGCGTAGACCAGTTCGGTCGCATGCGGCGCGAGACTGATCACGCGCTGCGCCGGGGCGGGCAGTGTGACGGTATTGCCTGCATCGTCGCGGGCCGTGACGTCGGCGTGCGCGACGGGCGCGTGCACGAGCGCGACCAGCGTCGCGAGCGGCAGCAGCGGGCGCAACAGGCGCAACAGGCGAGCATTCATACGGATGCCTGTTGCAGCATCGGGACGCATTCCGCGAGCGCGCCGGCGACCCGCCGCCATTCGGCTTCGCAGCCCGGCAGGCCGACGCGCACGCTCGACGGTTGCGCGAAGTACCGCGTCCAGATTCCGCGCGCGGCGAGCGCGGCATGCAACGCGGCGGCGCGCGGGTCGTCGGTCCAGCTGAAGAGCGGTGTCGCGTGCACCGCGAAGCCGTGCGTGCGCAACAGCGCGGCGAGTCGTTCGCCGTCAGTTGCGAGCCGTTCGCGCGCGGCCGCCTGCCATGCGCGATCGGCGAACGCGGCGGTGACCGCGTGACGCGCGGGGCCGCTGACGGTCCATGCGCCGAGCACGTCGCGCAGCGCGGCGATCAGGTCCGGATGCGCGAGCACGAAGCCCGCGCGAATGCCGGCGAGCCCGAAGAACTTGCCGACCGAGCGCAGCACGACCAGACCCTGATGATCGGTGTGCTGCGCGAGCGATGGCGTGGCGCCCGTATCGGAAAAGGCCTCGTCGATGATCAGCGTGCCGTCGCGTGCCGACAGCTGCGCATGCCAGCCGAGCAGCCGTTCGACCGGCACGCATTCAGCGGTCGGATTATTCGGATTCCCGACGATGACGTGACGCACCGTTGCCGGCAACATGTTCGCGTCGATGTCGAGCGGCACGACGCGATGGCCGTGGCGCGCGAAGGCAGGTGCGTATTCGCCATACGCGAGTGCCGCGACGCCGGCGTCGCCGGTGGGCAGCAGCGCGGGCAACGCGCGGATCGCGGCCTGGCTGCCGGCGACCGGCAGCACGTGTGCTGCATCGGGCGCGTGATAGTAGCCGGCCGCGCACGCGGCGAGCGCATCGCCGTCGTCGGGCAGCCGGCGCCAAGCGTCGGCCGGGACCGGCGGCACCGGATAGCCGACCGGATTGATGCCGGTCGACAGGTCGAGCCAGTCGTCGTGCGGAATGCCGTGGCGGCGCGCGGCTTCGTGCAGGTTGCCGCCATGCGGGATGCGTGCGTCAGACATGATGGGTAGCGAGGATGAGTGCGCCGCTCGCGACGAGCAGCGCGAGCCACAGCGCGAGCGTGCGCGTGACGAGCGACAGCGCGGCGACGACGTGCACGGCCGTCGCGCTCGCGCCGGTGCCGAGCGCGGGACGGTCTTCGATTTCGCCGTGATAGACGGCCGGGCCGCCGAGCTGCACGTTCAGGCTGCCGGCGCCTGCGGCCATCACGGGGCCGGCGTTCGGGCTGTCCCAGTGGCGTGCCTGCGTGCGCCAGCAGCGCCACGCGGCGGCCGTATCGCCGAGCAGCGCGTAGCTCGCGGCGGTGAGGCGGGCGGGAATCCAGTTGAGCGCGTCGTCGAGGCGCGCGGCGGCCCAGCCGAAGGTCAGGAAGCGCGGCGTGCGGTACCCCCACATCGCGTCGAGCGTGTTCGCGAGCCGGAACAGCAGCGCGCCGGGGCCGCCCGCGACCACGAACCAGAACAGCGCGCCGAAGATCGCGTCGTTGCCGTTCTCGAGCGCCGATTCGACGGCCGCGCGCGACAGCGCGCCTTCGTCGGCTTCGCTCGTGTCGCGCGACACGATGCGCGCGGTCAGCGCGCGTGCGGCGTCGAGATCGTGCCGCAGCAGCGCGGCGGCGATCGGGGCGACGTGATCGGCGAGGCTCTTCGCGCCGAGCGCGAACCACAGCAGCACGACGTGCAGCGCGGCCGCGAGCGGCCAGGGCAGCACGGCCGCGAGCCACGCGGCGACGGCCACCGGCGGCACCACCGCCGCGACCCATGCGGCGACGCCGACCACGCGGCCGCGCCGGCCCGTGTTCAGCGCGGCTTCGATGCGGCCGGCGAGCCGGCCGAACGCGACGAGCGGATGCCAGCCGGCCGGTTCGCCGACGATGCGATCGACGATCACGGCCGCGACCGCGAGCATCGCGACGACGGGCAGCGACAGCATCAGCATGACGGTGCTCCGGCCTTGAGCTCGAGCGGCAGCCCGGCCACCAGCAGCGTCACGCGGGTCGCGAGCGCGGCGATGCGCTGGTTCAGGCGCCCGAGCTCGTCGACGTAGCGGCGCGTGACCGATCCGAGCGGCACGACGCCGAGCCCGATTTCATTGCTGACGACGATCACCTTCGCGCGCGCGTTGCGCAACGCGTGTTCGAGCCGCTCGACCTGCGCCGCGTACTGCGCGTCGTCGAGCGGTTGGCCGTCGAGCGGGCACAGCAGGTTCGTGAGCCACAGCGTCAGGCAGTCGACGAGCAGGCACGCGCGCGGATCGTCGAGCCGCGCGAGCGTACCGGCGAGGTCGACGGGCGCGTCGGCGAAGCCCCAGTCGGCCGGCCGGCGCGCGCGGTGATGCGCGATGCGTTGTTCGAACTCGGCATCGGCGGCGCTCGCGGTTGCGGTCGCGATATAGGTGACGGAGCGGCCGCTGTCGGCGGCGAGCCGCTCGGCGTGCGCGCTCTTGCCCGAACGCGCGCCGCCGAGGACGAAGGTGAGGTCGTGCGAAATCATCGCGTGATTGTAACGGCGCGCGCGCGGCGGCGCGGGCGATAATGCGGCCTTTGCTTCGCCACGACCTTGCACACGATGAACGCACCCGAAGCGCCGCCGCGCGGCACGTTGATGATCCAGGGCACGACGTCCGACGCGGGCAAGAGCACGCTCGTCGCGGGCCTGTGCCGCCTCGCGCGCCGCGCGGGCGCGCGCGTCGCGCCGTTCAAGCCGCAGAACATGGCGCTGAACAGCGCGGTGACGGCCGACGGCGGCGAGATCGGCCGCGCGCAGGCGCTGCAGGCGCTCGCCGCGGGCGTCGCGCCCCATACCGATTTCAACCCGGTGCTGCTGAAGCCGACGAGCGATCGCGGCGCGCAGGTGATCATTCACGGCAAGGCGCGCATGAACCTCGATGCGCGTGCGTACCACGACTACAAGCCGGTCGCGTTCGACGCGGTGCTCGAATCATACGCGCGGCTGCGCGCCGGCTACGACACGGTGCTCGTCGAAGGCGCGGGCAGCCCGGCCGAGATCAATCTGCGCGAAGGCGACATCGCGAACATGGGTTTCGCCGAACGCGTCGATTGCCCGGTCGTGCTCGTGGCCGACATCGATCGCGGCGGCGTATTCGCGCACCTGGTCGGCACGCTCGCGTGCCTGTCTGACAGCGAGCGCGCGCGCGTGCGCGGTTTCGTCATCAACCGCTTTCGCGGCGACATCAAGCTGCTCGAGCCGGGTCTCGACTGGCTGCGCGCGCAGACGGGCAAGCCGGTATTCGGCGTGCTGCCGTACCTGCACGGGCTGCTGCTCGACGCCGAGGACATGCTGCCGTCGCAGGCGCGCAGCGCCGCCGCGCGCGGCGACGCCGGCGTGCTGCGCGTGGTGGTGCCCGCGCTGCCGCGGATCAGCAACCACACCGATTTCGATCCGCTGCGCGCGCATCCGCAGGTCGAGTGCACGTACTGGAAGAGCGGCCCGGTGCCGGACGCCGACCTGCTGATCCTGCCCGGCTCGAAGAGCGTGCAGCGCGATCTCGCATGGCTGCGCGACGCGGGCTGGGACACGGTGATCCGCCGGCACCTGCGCTATGGCGGCAAGGTGATCGGCATCTGCGGCGGGATGCAGATGCTTGGCCGCACGCTCGACGATCCGCTGGGCCTCGAGGGCGCGCCCGGCAGCGTGCCGGGGCTCGGGCTGCTCGACTTCGACACGACGCTGCAGCCGGACAAGACGCTGAAGAACGTGACCGGGCATCTCGCGCTGCCCGGCGCGGCCGCCGTGCACGGCTATGAGATCCACATGGGCGACACGCGCGGGCCGGCGCTCGCGGCACCCGCGCTGACGCTGGCGGCGGGCGGCGCATCGGATGGCGTGCGCCCGGACGGCGCGGTGTCGGCCGACGGGCAGATCCTCGCGACCTACGTGCACGGGCTGTTCGATGCACCTGACGCGTGCGCGGTGCTGCTCGCGTGGGCCGGGCTCGACGGCGCGGAACGCATCGACTACCCGGCGCTGCGCGAAGCGTCGCTGGAGCGGCTGGCCGATTCGTTCGCCGAGCATCTCGACCTGCGCGCGCTGTACGCCGAGTTCCGCTGACGCGCGGCGCGGCCGGCCTGGCATTTTGCGCAGGATCGCGTACAACTCACAGGTGGGCGGAGGTCCGCCCGAAGGAGCGCGACGATGAAGGCTCGATGGTGGTTGAGCGTGCTGCTCGCGGCGCTGCTGGGCGCGTCGGCGCTTGCGCATGCGTGCGACTCGTATGCACCGGGTGGCGGTCCGGCCGGCTCGGGCGACGCGACACAAGGCAAGAGCGGCGGCTGACAGGCGTAGGCGAGACAGGACGCAGGGCATGATCGGTCATGCCCTTTTTTACGGCCTGATTCGTTCTCATTGGGAATCAATTAAAGCGTTGGCGCGTGTTTATCGGCCGAATCGATTCGAATAGAGTGCAATCCATTCTCAGCCACTCACAAGGAATTCGCCATGAACCCCAATCGCCTGAACGATCTCGGCGCGACGCTGCTGCGTGTCGCACTCGGCGTGCTGTATCTCGCGCACGTCGCGCAGAAGGTGTTCGTCTTCACGCTGCCCGGCACCGCGCAGTTCTTCGCGTCGATCGGCCTGCCGGGCTGGCTCGCGTACGTGACGACGTTCGTCGAACTGGCTGGCGGCCTCGCGTTGCTGGCGGGCTTCCGCGTGCGCGTCGTCGCGCTCGTGCTGCTGCCGTTCATGCTCGGCGCGGTGTCCGCGCATCTGCCGAACGGCTGGAGCTTCGGGTCGCCGAACGGCGGCTGGGAATACCCGGCGTTCTGGGCCGTCACGCTGGCCGTGCAGGCGCTGCTGGGCGGCGGCGCGTTCGCGCTCGGCGCACTGCGCACCGCGACGCGGGCCGCATAAACGGGGCGGGCATCGGCGCGACCCGTTCCGGTGACCCCCCGTTTGCCGATATCATCGCTCCCTGTATCCGCAATCGAGCGGCGCCTGCGAGGCGGCAGGCGCCGCGCGGCTTTTTGGGGGAATTCATGACGGTCATCGTGGTGGCGAATCCGAAGGGCGGCGTGGGGAAGAGCACGCTGTCCACCAATCTTGCCGGCTATTTCGCGGCGCAGGGCGCATGGGTCGCGCTCGCCGATCTCGATCGGCAGCAGTCCGCGCATGCGTGGCTCGACCTGCGGCCGGCCGGTCTGCCGGCGATCGAGGCGTGGGCGCTCGATCCGGACGCGCCGTCGAAGCCGCCGCGCGGCCTCGAATATGCGGTGATCGACACGCCGGCCGGCCTGCACGGCAACCGGCTCAGCGTCGCGCTGCAACTCGCCGACAAGGTCATCGTGCCGCTGCAGCCGTCGATGTTCGATATTCTCGCGACCCAGCAGTTTCTGGAGCGCCTCGCCGGCGAGAAGGCCGTGCGCAAGGGCAGCGTCGAGGTCGGGATCGTCGGGATGCGGGTCGACGCGCGCACGCGCTCGTCCGACCAGCTGCATCGTTTCGTCGAGGGGCTCGGGCTGCCGGTGCTCGGCTATGTGCGCGACACGCAGAACTACGTGCAGATCGCCGCGCACGGCCTGACGCTGTGGGACGTCGCGAAGAGCCGCGTCGAGAAGGATCTCGAGCAGTGGCGGCCGATCGTCGAATGGGCCGAGCGGCGCGCGCCGAAAGCGGAGAAGGTCGGCAAGGCGTCCTGACCGGGCTGGGCCGAACCCGGCCCAACCCCGCGGCGGCGAAGCGGCGAACCCGATCGAATGACGAAGGGCCTGATCCGGCATCGCGCCGGATCAGGCCCTTCGTACGTCTACGTCTACGGCTACACGACACGGCCGCCACGGCGCGCGGCGCGCCGCGATACAACAAGCCAGCGTGTCGCGACACGCCGACGGCCGCCTCGATCAGGTCCAGTTCTGCGTCGGCACGTGATCGCGGTGGCCCTTGATCTTGTTGCCTTCGTCGATGAACACGAGCTTCGGCTTCCAGCCGGCCTGCAGCTCGGCTTCGTCGACCATCGCGAACGCCGCGATGATCACGAGGTCGCCGAGTTGGGCGCGGCGCGCGGCCGAGCCGTTCAGCGAGATCATCCCGCTGCCGCGCTCGCCCTTGATCGCATACGTCGAGAAGCGCTCGCCGTTGTTGATGTTCCAGATATCGATCCGTTCGTTTTCGACGAGGTTCGCCGCTTCGAGCAGGTCTTCGTCGATCGCGCACGAGCCTTCGTAATGCAGCTCGCAGTGCGTGACGGCCGCGCGGTGGATCTTCGATTTGAGCATATGGCGCTGCATGGTATCTCCGTGATGCGTGAGAGGCGAGGGCGGGCGGCCCGTCAGATTTCCAGGTTGTCGATCAGGCGCGTCGCGCCGAGCTTCGCGGCCGCGAGCACGACGAGCGGCTCGCCGGCTTCGAGTTCGGCGGCGCTCGGCGCGATCAGGTTCGCGCGGCGGCGGATCGAGATGTAGTCGGGCGCCCAGCCGCGCTCGGCCAGGTGCGTGCGCGCAGTCTGCTCGAGCTTGCCGAGGTCGCGTTCGCCGCCGAGCACGCCGTCGCGCACGCGCTGCAGCGTTTTCGCGAGTTCGGGTGCTTCCTTGCGCTCGTCGGTCGTCAGATAGCGGTTGCGCGACGACAGCGCGAGGCCGTCCTCGTCGCGCACCGTCTCGGCCGCGATGATGTCGACCGGCAGCGCGAGCTGCTGGCACATCCGGCGCACGATCATCAGCTGCTGGTAGTCCTTCTTGCCGAACACGGCGACGCGCGGCTGCACGCAGGACATCAGCTTCGTGACGACCGTGCACACGCCGGCGAAGAAGCCGGGGCGGAACTCGCCCTCGAGGATCCCGCCGAGGTCGTCCGGCGGCAGCACGCGGTACTCCTGCGGCTCCGGATACATGTCGCGCTCGGTCGGCGCGAACAGCACGTAGACGTTTTCCTTCTGCAGCTTCTCGATGTCGTCCTGCAGCGTGCGCGGATATTTGTCGAAATCCTCGTTCGGGCCGAACTGCAGCCGGTTGACGAAGATGCTCGCCACGACCGGGTCGCCGTGCTGGCGCGCGAGGCGCATCAGCGACAGGTGACCTTCGTGCAGGTTGCCCATCGTCGGCACGAACGCCGTGCGGTTCTGGCCGCGCAACTGGTCGCGCAGTTCCTGGATCGAGCTGATGACTTTCATGATCGGGTAGCGGGTTCCTCGCGCATGCGCGCGTTGGCGCCGCAACAGCGGCGTCGGGGTCGAAGCGGAGAACGCCGGCGCGCGGGCGGCGCATCGGGCGTCGGCGGATTGTAGAGGATTTGGCCGCCGGGTGCATCGAAAAAAGAACGATCGTTCACTTTTTAATCGGGCGTGCCGCTGGCCGGCCGTGCGGGCGGGCCCGGCGGCGCAATGCAGTGCGTGGAGGTGTGGGGCGGTGCGCGGGGACGACCCGGGCGCGGCGGCGCGCGTTACGCGGGCAGGTAGGCGAGGCGCACGTAGATCGGCGCGAACGGTTCGGCCTGCGTGATCTCGAGCAGCGATTCGCGCGCGAGCTCGAGCATCGCGATGAAGTTCACGACGACGACAGGCACGCCGCGCGACGTGTCGAACAGGTCGGCGAACTCCATGAAGCGTGCATTCTGCAGCCGGCGCAGGATCAGGCTCATGTGTTCGCGCACCGACAGCTCCTCGCGGGAGATCTTGTGGTGCTGGACGAGCTTCGCGCGCTTGAGCACGTCGGCCCACGCGGCGCGCAGGTCGTTCGAATCGACGTCCGGGAAGCGCGGCGTGGTGCTCTGCTCGATGTAGACCTCGGCGCGCAGGAAGTCGCGGCCGAGCTGCGGCAACTGGTCGAGGCGCTGCGCGGCAAGCTTCATCTGCTCGTACTCGAGCAGGCGGCGCACGAGTTCCGCGCGCGGATCCTCGGCTTCCTCGCCGGTATCGGCCTTCTTGACCGGCAGCAGCATCCGCGACTTGATCTCGATCAGCATCGCGGCCATCAGCAGGTATTCGGCGGCCAGCTCGAGGTTCGACGTGCGGATCTGGTCGACATAACCGAGATATTGCGCGGTGACCTGCGCCATCGGGATGTCGAGCACGTTGAAGTTTTGCTTGCGGATCAGGTACAGCAGCAGGTCGAGCGGGCCTTCGAACGTCTCGAGGAAGATCTCAAGCGCATCGGGCGGGATGTAGAGATCCTGCGGCAGCTTGAAGAGCGGCTCGCCGTACAGGCGTGCGAACGCCGCGACGCCGTCGACCGTGTCGGGCGTCGAATCGGCGCCCGCGGGCGCGGCGATCGCGTCGTCCTGCGGGGCGGCGCTGGCCTCGTCGGCGGCGCTCACGTGCTTAGAAGTTCTGGTAGTAGACGTAGGACGTTTGCTTCACGCGCGATTCCTGCTGCTCGGCGCGCTCGTCGAGGTCGATCGGCTGCTTGTCCCACAGCAGGGAGCGGCCCTTGCGTTGCTCGGCTTCGAGCGTCGGCTTCTGTTGCTTGAGCTGATTCAGGAATTGCGTGACGTCGGACTGATACGGCATGGCTTGGCTTTCCGTTTCGGGGGGCGCACGATGCGCCGGATTCTCGATGGCGGGATTTTACCGCATCGCGGGGAACAGCCGGCGGCAATCGCGCGTCGAATCCGCTGGCCGGCGCGTGCGGCGCGACTGGCAGCGCGTGACCGGCCGGTCACGCGCGTCGTTGCGCGCAAGCGTCAAAGCGGCGCCGGCGCGGGCAGGGATGCCGCCCTGTGGTCAAATACAGGGCTTTCCACGAAACCATGACAACCGAGGGCGAGGTCATATTTGGCGGGTCAGGCGAACCAGCAAGCATATCCGGCGCATGAGGCGGCGCCGCGCGAACCGCGCGCGGCCCGGCACGCGGGTGATCGCGCGCGGCGCGGCGTCGCTACCGCGGCCCGGGCCGCCGTCGTGGGCTGTCTCGCCGCGTGCGTCGTATTGCCGGCCTACGCGAAGTACGACGTCGACATCGACGCGCCGCGCTCGATCCGCAAGCTCCTCAAGGCCCATCTCGACATCGCGCGCTTCGCGAAGCGCGACGACATCAGCGACGACCAGTTCGACTTCCTCGTGACCGCCACGCCGCAGGAGGTTCGCGACCTGGCAGCGACAGCCGGCTATTTTTCGCCGGTCGTGCGTACCGACGTGCGCACGCGCGACGGCAAGCGCGACGTGCGCGTCGCCGTCGATCCGGGGCCGCAGACCGTCGTGTCGACGGTCGACCTGACGTTCAAGGGGCCCGTCGACACCGAGGATCCGAAGCAGGAGACCGCGACCCGCTTCGCGTTCTCGCTGAAGCCCGGCGATCCGTTCACGCAGTCCGGCTGGGACACCGCAAAGGGCGAGGCGCTCAAGCAATTGCAGTCGCGCCGCTACCTGGGCGCGAAGATCACGTCGTCGGAGGCGCGCATCGACCCGCGCACGCAGCGCGCGACGCTGGCCGTCGCGTTCGATAGCGGCCCGACATTTACGATTGGCAAGGTTGATGTCGATGGCGTGCGCCGCTATCCGGAGAAGATCGTCACGAACGTCAACCCGCTGTCCGAAGGCGAGATCTACGACGCGCGGCGCATCACCGAGCTGCAGCGGCAACTGCAGAACACGCCGTACTACGCAAGCGTCGCGATCGACGTCGGCGACGATACGTCGAAGCCCGAGCTCACGCCCGTGCACGTGAAGGTCAGCGAGTTCCCGTACAACAACATTCGCGGCGGCGTCGGCTACGCGACCGACACGGGCCCGCACGTGCAGGGCTCGTACACGTACCTCGATACGTTCGGCGCCGCATGGCCGTTCACCGTGTCCGGCCGGGTCGACCAGATCCAGCAGTATGGCCAGGTGCAGCTGTCGATGCCGCCCGGCGAGAAAGGGTGGACCAACAGCGTGCTCGCGTCGTACACGAACACCAACGTGTCGGACACGCGCATCTACAGCGCGCGGATCGGCGCGCAGCGCACGCGCACCGGCCAGTTCATCGACTACGCGTACTCGCTGATGTACTACCAGGACCGGCTCGACCAGAACGGCGCGGGCCCGACCACGAGCCGCGCGCTGGTGCCGCAGTGGTCATGGACACGCCGCAACGTCGACGATCCGCTGTTCCCGCGCTCGGGCAACCTGATCCACGCGGAGGCCGGCTTCGCGATCAAGGGCGTGCTGACCGACCAGACCTTCATCCGCGGTTACGCGCGCGGTCAGCAGTACGTGCCGATCGGCAAGCGCGACCTGTTCGTGTTCCGCGCGGAGCTCGGCGGTGTGTTCACGAGCGGCAGCTCGACCGGCGTGCCGGCGTCGCTGCTGTTCCGCGCGGGCGGCTCGAACTCGGTGCGCGGCTACGGTTACCAGAGCATCGGCAACAGCGTCGCAGGCTCCGTGCTGCCGACCAAGTACCTGATGACGGGCACCGCCGAATACCAGCACTGGTTCAACCGCGACTGGGGCGCCGCGACGTTCTTCGACATCGGCACCGCGACCGATGCGTGGGGCGAGAAGGTGTTCTACCCGGGTGTCGGCATCGGCGCGCGCTGGCGCAGCCCGGTCGGCCCGATCAACGTCGACGTCGCGTACGGGCTGCGCAACCACAGCGTGCGCCCGTACCTGACGCTCGGCATCGCTTTCTGACCTTATTGCCCGATCCACGACGAACCGCATGACGAAGGACCCGAACGACACGCCGCCGCCTCACGATCCGGATTCGCCCGAGCGCGCGCCCGACGCGCCGCCGCGCGCACCGCGCCGCGGGCGGGCGGTCCGGGTCGTCGCGTGGACGCTCGCGACGGTCGTGCTGCTCGTCGTGCTGGCGGTCGGGCTCGTGCTGGCCGCCGCGACGACCGAGCGCGGCACGCGGCTCGCCTGGCAGACGGCCGTGCGCGTGCTGGGCGCTCGGCTGACGGGCACGCTGGAAGGCGGCGCGCTCGCGACCGGCGTGCGGCTGCGCGGCTTCGCGTGGACCAGCCCCGGCGGCGCCGGCACCGAAGTGCGGATCGACCGGCTCGAGGGCCGCTGGGCGCTGACCCGCGCGCCGTGGCGACTGTCTGTCGCGTACCTGCGCGCGGGCACGATCGACGTGCGGATCGTGCCGGGGCCGTCGAAACCGGCCACGACACCGCAGGACCTGAGCCTGCCGCTGCAGGTGCGGATCGACGACCTGCGCGTCGATCACCTGGCGATCCACGAAGGCAGCTCGACGACGCAGCTCGACCATCTCGCGCTGAACGGCCGCAGCGACGGCCGTCACCATGAACTCGCGCTCGACGGCGTCGACACGCCGTACGGCGCGCTGACCGCGCGCGCGAAGCTCGACGGCGTGAAGCCGTTCGCGCTGACGGGCAACGCGACCTACGTGGGCAAGCTCGCGGACGAAGCGGTCAACGCGAGCGCGAACGTATCGGGTTCGCTCGAGGCGCTGGTCGCCGACGTCGCCGCGAGCGGGATGAAGCTGCACGGGCGCGCGCACGTCGAGGCCGCGCCGTTCGGCGCGGTGCCGCTCACGCGGGCGTCGATCGCGTTCGAGCACGTGAATCCGCAGGCGATTTCGCCGGGCGCGCCGGCCGCCGATCTCGCGGTGCGCGCGGAGCTGGCGCCCGTGACTGCGCCGGCCGGCGCCGCACCGGCGCAGGGCTTCGCGGTGACGGGCCCCGTGTCGATCGTCAACGCGAAGCCCGGCTTGCTCGGCGAGCACCTGCTGCCGGTCGTCGACGCGCATGCGACCGTGAATCTCGACGCGCACGCGCAGCGGATCGACGGCCTCGCGGTGAAGCTGATCCGCGACGGCAGCGTGACCGGCAGCGGCACGCTGACGGGCGGCAAGGGCCGCTTCGACCTGCAGGTCGCGAATCTCGACCTCAATGCATTCGTCGCGCAATTGCGGCCGATGCGCCTCGGCGGCCCGCTCGGCGTGACGCTCGCGGGCGACGTGACGACCGTCGACTTCAACCTGAACGATCCGAAGCTCGCGCTCGGCGCGCGTGCGAAGGTCGCGCTGACCGCGCAGCAGACGGTGCTGACCGATGCGCGCGTGACGGCCGGCAAGGGCCGTATCGACCTGACGGGCGTGTTCCGCCACGACGCGCATTCGAGCTACGACGCGAAGGCGACGCTGACGGCGTTCGATCCGCTGCTGCTCGCCGCGATGAATGCGCCGAGTGCGGCTGGCGGCAAGCTGGGTGCAAAAACGGCTGCAAAGCCGGCCAAGACGGCGAACGCGGCCAAAGCGACCAAGGCGCCGGTCAAGCACGGCGAGACGCGCGTATCGGGCACGCTGACGGCCTCCGGCGCGTTCGCGCCGCAAGTGTCGACGAAGGCGACCTTCAAGCTCGGCGACAGCCTGTACGACGGCGTGCCGCTGACCGGCGCCGGCGTCGTGCAGCTGGCCGGCCCGCGGATCCTGCCGAGCAACGCGACCCTGTCGATCGCGGGCAACCACGTCGATCTGCGCGGCAGCTTCGGCGCGCCTGGCGACCGGCTGCGCTTCGTCGTCGATGCGCCGCAGCTCGACCGGCTCGGCTTCGGCATGCAGGGGCTGGTGCAGGCGCAGGGCGAGCTGACCGGCAGCTTCGCGCATCCGAACGTGACGGGCACCTACAAGGCCCAGCACGTCGTGGTCGGCTCGAACCGGATCGGCGCCGCGCAGGGCCGCGCCGACATCCGCGACGGCGCGCACGGCGCGCTCGTGTTCACGGCCGACGCGACCGACCTCGCGCTCGGCTCGCTGCAATTGAAATCGCTGCGCGCGAACCTCGACGGCACGCGCGCGAAGCACACGCTCGATGCGTCGGCGATGGGGATCGCCGACGGCCGCGTGATCAACCTGACGCTCGCGGCGAACGGCGGCGTGGTCGAGAACCGCGACGGGATGCGCTGGGACGGCACCGTCACGCGCCTCGCGAACCGCGGCACGCCGGCGCTCGCGCTGCAGGCGCCGCTCACCATATCGGCCGGTGCCGGTCGCGTGACGCTCGGCGCGACGCGGCTCACGCTCGAAGGCGCGTCGATCGACCTGAAGTCGTTCGTGTTCGATCGCGGCCAGATGCGCTCGGCAGGCTCCGTGCGCGATGCATCGGTCGCGCGTTTCCTCGAGGTCCGCCAGGCGCTGACGGGCCAGCGGCCGCCGGTGCGTACCGACGTCGTGCTCGATGCCGACTGGGACTTCTCGCTCGGCGCGAATGCGACCGGCCATGTGCAGATGAAGCGGCGCGGCGGCGACGTGACGATCGAGAGCGGCCGCGGCATTGCGTCGCTCGGGCTGACCGACCTGTCCGCGCGCGCGACCTTCGCACCCGGCAACCGGCTCAACGTGGTAGCGCTCGCGAAGGCGAACCGGATCGGCACGCTCGCCGCGAACGTCACCGTCCCGTTCGCGCTGCGCGACGGCGTGTTCGGCGTCGTCGACGATGGTCCGCTGTCGGGCCGCATCGACGCCGACATTCCGTCGCTGAAGGCGACCGGCAACCTGTTCGGGCCGAGCTACCTGCTCGGCGGGCGCGCGGCGCTGCACCTGACGGTCGCGGGCACGCCGGTGAAGCCGAACGTGTCGGGGAGCCTCACGGGCGACGACCTGTCCGCGACGCTGGTCGACCAGGGCGTGCAGCTGAAGGACGGCATCGTGCGCGTGAAGCTCGCGGAGAACCTCGTCGAATTCCAGCAGGTCGAGTTCCACGGCGGCGACGGCACGCTGCGCGCGATCGGCCGAGTGCGTCTCGACGGCGCGGCGCCGGACCTGACCGCGAGCATCGTCGCGGACAAGCTCGAGTTGTTCGCGGCGCCGGACCGCAAGCTGTCGCTGTCGGGCAAGGCGACCGTCGCGAACGACGGGCCGCGCGGCGCGTTGGCGATCGACGGCAAGTTCGTCGTCGACCGCGCGCTGTTCGACCTGCCGGAGGACGGCGCGCCGCATCTGTCCGACGACGTCGTGATCGTGCGCCCGGACGGCACGGTGCGCGGCGACGTGCAGACGGGCACCGCGGTCGCGAAGCCGCAGAAGGTCGACGAAAAGCCGGCGCCGTCGCTCGCGCCGCGCGCCAACATCGACATCGGCCTCGGCAACAACTTCCGCTTCCGGGGCCACGGCGCGGACCTCGGGCTGCGCGGCACGATCACCGTGATGAGCGCGCCGGGCGTGCCGCTACGCGCGGTCGGCAACGTGCGCGTGACGGAGGGGTCGACCTATACGTCGTTCGGCCGCAAGCTCGCGGTCGAGAACGGGTTCTTCACGTTCAACGGCCCGGTGTCGAATCCGGGCATCAACATCCTCGCGATGCGGCGCAACCAGGAGGTCGAGGCCGGCGTGCAGGTCATCGGCACGATCCAGTCGCCGACGGTCAAGCTCGTGTCCGAGCCGAACGTCACCGACAACGAGAAGCTGTCGTGGCTGCTGTTCGGTCACGGCACCGATCAGGGCAACAACGTCGGCCAGCAGAATGCGATGACCGCCGCGCTTGCGCTGCTCGGCAGCGCGACCGGCAAGCGGGTCGCGCAGAGTATCGGTCTCGACGAATTCTCGATCGGCCGCAGCGACGTCGGCCTGACCGATGCGCAGGTCGTGCAGATCTCGAAGGCGATCAACGAGCGCTTCGTGCTCGGTTACGAGCAAGGGCTGCAATCGGCGAGCAACGCGTTCAAGGCGACCATCAACCTGACGCGCTTCTGGTCGGTGTCCGCGTATGGCGGCACGTTCCAGGGCGTCGACCTGAACTACACGCGGCGCTTCGATCGCTGGTTCAGCCAGCGGTGATCAAGGGGCGCGGTCCGGCCCCGCCATGAAAAAAGCCCCGCACGGATCGTGCGAGGCTTTCTTGCTCAGGTAGCGGCGGGCGCTGCTTACTTCACGCGCATGCCGGGCTTCGCGCCGCTGTGCGGCTCGAGGATGTAGAGGCCCGGTTCGGCCTTCTCGTCGGCCGCCGACGCGGCGAGCACCATCCCTTCGGACAGCCCGAACTTCATCTTGCGCGGCGCGAGGTTCGCGACCATCACCGTCAGCTTGCCGACGAGCTGCTCGGGCTGGTAGGCCGACTTGATGCCAGAGAACACGTTGCGGGTCTTTTCCTCGCCGATGTCGAGCGTGAGCTGCAGCAGCTTGTCCGAGCCTTCGACGGCCTGGCACGCGACGATCTTCGCGATGCGCAGGTCGACCTTCGCGAAATCGTCGATCGAGATCGGAGCGTCGTCGGCACCGTTCGCGGCAACCGCCTTCGCGTTCGCCTTGGCGTTTTTCGCGTCCTTCGCGGCGTTGGCGGCGGTCGTGCCCGCGGCAGCGGCGCCCGCTGCGTCGGCCTGCAGCGAATCGCGGTTCGCGGCGAGCAGCGCGTCGATCTGCTTCGGATCGACACGCGTCATCAGGTGCTGGTACGCCTTGATCGGCTGCGCCGACGACAGGGGCTTCGCGGCATCGGCCCACGCGAGCGGCGCGACGCCGAAGAACGCCTCGACCGCTTCGGCCACGCGCGGCATCACCGGCTTCAACGCGAGCGACAGCAGGCGGAACGCCTCGAGGCTCACGCTGCAGGTTTCGTGCAGCGCGACCGCGTTGGCCGGATCCTTCGCGAGTTCCCACGGCTTCGCACCGTCGACGTACGCGTTCACTTCGTCCGCGAGCTCCATCGTCTGGCGCAGCGCGCGGCTGTATTCGCGTCCTTCGTAGTGCGCGGCGATCGACGCGATCGCATCGCGCAGCTTCGCGACGAGCGGGTGGTTCATCGCGCTGTCCTGCACGCGGCCGTCGAAACGCTTGATCAGGAAGCCGGCCGCGCGGCTCGCGATGTTCACGTACTTGCCGACGAGGTCGCTGTTCACGCGCGCCTGGAAGTCGTCGAGGTTCAGGTCGATGTCTTCCATCGTCGCGTTCAGCTTCGCGGCGAAGTAGTAGCGCAGCCATTCGGGGTTTAGGCCGGTGTCGATGTAGCTCTGCGCGGTGATGAACGTGCCGCGCGACTTCGACATCTTCGCGCCGTCGACCGTCAGGAAGCCGTGCGCGAACACGTTGGTCGGCGTGCGATGGCCCGAGAATTCGAGCATCGCCGGCCAGAACAGCGTGTGGAAATACAGGATGTCCTTGCCGATGAAGTGATACTGCTCGGCCGTCGAACCCGCGCGGATCCACGCGTCGAAGTCGATGCCCTCGCGGTCGCACAGGTTCTTGAAGCTCGCGTAGTAGCCGACCGGCGCGTCGAGCCACACGTAGAAGTACTTGCCGGGCGCGCCCGGGATCTCGAAGCCGAAGTACGGCGCGTCGCGCGAGATGTCCCAGTCGGCGAGCTTGGCTTCACCGGCGTCGCCGAGCCATTCGCGCATCTTGTTGGTGGCTTCGGGCTGCGCGAGGCCGCTGACCCATTCGCGCAGGAACGACTCGCAGCGCGGGTCGGACAGGCGGAAGAAGTAGTGCGTCGACGTCTTGCGCACCGGCGTCGCACCCGACACCACCGAATACGGGTTCAGCAGTTCGGTCGGCAGGTAGGTCGAGCCGCACACTTCGCAGTTGTCGCCGTACTGGTCCTTCGCGTGGCACTTCGGGCACTCGCCCTTGATGAAGCGGTCCGGCAGGAACATTTCCTTGACCGGGTCGTACGCCTGCTCGATCGCGCGCTCGGCGATCAGGCCGTTTTCCTTCAGCGCGAGATAGATGCTCTCGCTCAGCACGCGGTTCTCGTCCGAGTCGGTCGAGTAGAAGTTGTCGAACGACACGCCGAAGCTGTCGAAGTCGCGCTTGTGCTCGGTCCACACGCGGTCGATCAGCTGCTTCGGCGTGAGGCCTTCCTTCTCGGCGCGCAGCATGACCGGCGTGCCGTGCGTGTCGTCGGCGCCGATGTAGTAGACCTCGTGGCCGTGCATTCGCAGCGTCCGCACCCAGATGTCGGTCTGGATGTACTCGACCAGGTGGCCGATATGGATCTGGCCGTTGGCATAGGGCAGTGCGGACGTAACGAGGATCTGGCGGCGGCCTTGCGGCGCCGTAGCCTGCACGGAAGTCAGGTCGGATGCGGACATAGGGTCTGTAGAAGAACGGCGGAAACGACGGAAACTGCGATTCTAGCAGGGGCGCGCGCCGGTCAGCCGGGGCGGGTGTTCGAGAGCGGGCGCCGCAACGGGCGAGAGGGAGGGGGGCGCGTGCCCGGCGGTGGAATGCTGCGGCGCAGCACACGATTTTCGGGCAAAAAAAACCGGGGCGGATACGGCCCCGGAGCAACAACGACAAGAGGAGAATGGTGACGGGCCGGCAGCGCCAGCCGCGTACCGTAAAGACAGACCGCAGGCCACGACGGAAGTTCGAAATTTTTTTCGATTTGTTACGGACCCTGCTGGAAGCCTTGTGCGGCGGGGCTGTGCGCGTGGCGCACGGCCCCGTTCCCTCTCGTGGCGATGCTTACTGATGCTGCTGCGGCGCGCGCAGGTAGATCTCGACGCGGCGGTTTTGCGCACGGCCGGCTTCGGTCGCGTTGTCCGCGATCGGGTTCGACGGGCCCATGCCCTGTGCCGACAGACGGCCGCCCGCGACGCCGCGCTGCGCCAGCGCGTTCACGACGCTCTGCGCACGGTTCTGCGACAGCGTCTGGTTCAGCTGTGCCGAACCCGTGCTGTCCGTGTAGCCGATAACCGATCCCGTCAGCTGCGGGTTCTGGTTCAGCGTCGTCGCCAGGTCGTTCAGCAGCGGCGTGAAGGCCGGCGTGATCGCGTACTGGTTCGTCGCGAACGTCACCGAGCTCGGCACGTTCAGCTTCAGCGAGCCGTCCGGCTGCTCGGTCACTTGCGTGCCGGTCTGCGCTGCCGACGGTGCGAGCTTGTTCTTGATCGCCTGCCAGTTGTAGCCGGTCACGCCGCCGACCAGTGCGCCGACGCCCGCGCCGATCGCCGCGCCCTTGCCGCCACCGGCCAGCGCGCCGATGCCCGCGCCCAGCGCCGCACCGGTGCCGGTGCCGACGGCCGCGTTATTGCCTTGCTGCGTGGCGCAGCCTGCCAGCAATGCGCCGGCCAATGCGAAGACGGACAAGCGGGTCGCGATTTTCATGTTCATCTTGGATTCCTCTCTTTCTTGGTTGAACGAGTCGACAACGACGACAAACAACAGTGACGGCTCCCACCACGGGCGCCCGACAAAGGCGGGCGGGCCCGGGCTCGCGGCAGCCGCCGAGGCGGCTGCATGCCCTGTTCGCCAGCGTGGCTGTTCCGGACAGGGTGATGCGTCAGCCTCTACAATATAGGCGGTTGGCGGCCGATTTGGCCCCATAGCATGCCGCACGCGAAGATTGCGCCGCCGCGCGCGTTCGCGCAATGGCGTGCAACAGATTCTTTCACTTTTCCCGATTTTCGCAGCGTAATTTGATATTTTTTGACGTTTGCGCGGGAGAAAAACGTTTTCATGGAGTTTCGATGAGCATTGACCGGGCACAAGTCGACGCCGCGCTGGCGGCGGTCGTCGACCCCAATACCGACCGTCCGTACGCGGCACACAAGGGCGTGCGCAACGTCGCGATCGACGGCGACGCCGTGGCGGTCGACGTGGTGCTCGGTTATCCCGCGCGCAGCCAGCACGACGACGTGCGCGCGCGCATCGCCGCTGCGCTGAAGGCCGTGCCGGGCGTGCGCGACGCGCGTGTCGCCGTGTCGCAGGAGATCGTCGCGCACACGGTGCAGCGCGGCGTGAAGCTGCTGCCGAACGTGAAGAACATCGTCGCGGTCGCGTCGGGCAAGGGCGGCGTCGGCAAGAGCACGACGGCCGTCAACCTCGCGCTCGCGCTCGCCGCGGAAGGCGCATCGGTCGGCGTTCTCGACGCCGACATCTACGGTCCGTCGCTGCCGACGATGCTCGGTATTCACGGCCAGCGCCCCGAGTCGCCGGACAACCAGTCGATGAACCCGCTCATCGGCCACGGGCTGCAGGCGAACTCGATCGGCTTTCTGATCGAGGAAGACAATCCGATGGTGTGGCGCGGCCCGATGGCGACGTCGGCGCTCGAGCAACTGTTGCGCCAGACCAACTGGCGCGAGCTCGACTACCTGATCGTCGACATGCCGCCGGGCACCGGCGACATCCAGCTCACGCTCGCGCAGCGCGTGCCGGTGACGGGCGCCGTGATCGTGACGACGCCGCAGGACATCGCGCTGCTCGACGCGAAGAAGGGCCTCAAGATGTTCGAGAAGGTCGGGATTCCGATCCTCGGCATCGTCGAGAACATGAGCATCCACATCTGCTCGAACTGCGGCCACGAGGAGCACATCTTCGGCGCGGGCGGCGCCGAGCGGATGGCGCAGGAGTACGGCGTGAACGTGCTCGGCAGCCTGCCGCTCGACATCGCGATCCGCGAGCGCGCCGACAGCGGCACGCCGACGGTCGCGGCCGAGCCCGACGGCGCGCTGGCGCGGCGCTACCGCGACATCGCCCGCGGCGTCGCGCTGGCGATCGCCGAGCGCGCGCGCGACATGACGTCGAAGTTCCCGTCGATCGTTGTTCAAAATACGTAAAACCCTTGCGGGGCGGGGGCTCACGCTGTTTACGGCGCCGCGAGGCGCGGTATCATGGCGACTTTTCCCGGGTCCCTTTACCCACCCGGCACGGCGGCCGCATCAACAGCCGCCAGCCGGCATGAGGATCGAATGAACCAACGACATCACGGCGTGCGCGCCGGCCGCGCGCGGCGCGCGCTGCTGGCCGCCGCCGCGCTGGGCCTGCTGGCCGGCTGTACCTCCTTTTCCTCGTCGCACGAAAAGCGCGCCGACGCGCAGTTGCAGCCGACGGTCGGCTCGCAGGCACGCGGCGCGGTGACGTTCGTCGCACGCCCGGACGGCGTCCAGGTCACGTACAACCTGGTCGGCCTGCCGCCGAACAGCGATCACGCGCTGCAGGTGCACGAGCGCGGCGACTGCAACGCGGGCGACGGCTCGAGCGCCGGCCCGGTGTTCGCGCCGGCTGCCGAGCGCCTGCGCGCGGGCGCGCGGGTCGCCGGCGATCTCGGCAATATCCATGCGGATGCGAACGGCGTCGCGGCCGGTTTCATCGTCGCGCCCGATCTGGCCCTCGATGGCGTGCGCTCCGCGATGAACCGCGCGGCGCTGGTGCACCGCGACCCGAGCGATCCGATCTTTTCGCAGCATGGCGCGGGCGCTGCGCTCGCGTGCGGCGTGATCCGTTGACGGCCGCCGCGTGCGCGAGCCGATGATCGCGTAAAATGTGCGCCTTTCCCGGCCGCCGCCTCGCGGGTACGGCCGTCACCGACTGTCACGCAGCGTTTCCAGGCGCCCCGATATGAAACGACCCCAACGCTCACTTTGTTCGCTGCCCTCCGACGGGGCGGTCAGCCTCTTTGGGACAGCCCGGCGGAGGCTCGCATGAGCATCAAGTCCGACAAGTGGATTCGGCGCATGGCCGAAGAACACAAGATGATCGAGCCGTTCGTGCCCGATCAGGTTCGCGCGTCCGAGGATGGTCGCCGGATCGTCAGCTACGGCACGTCGAGCTACGGCTACGACATCCGCTGCGCGGACGAATTCAAGATCTTCACCAACATCAATTCGACGATCGTCGATCCGAAGAACTTCGACGAGGGCTCGTTTGTCGATTTCAAGGGCGACGTGTGCATCATCCCGCCGAACTCGTTCGCGCTGGCCCGCACCGTCGAATATTTCCGCATCCCGCGCACCGTGCTGACGGTCTGCCTCGGCAAGTCGACGTACGCGCGCTGCGGGATCATCGTCAACGTGACGCCGTTCGAACCCGAGTGGGAAGGCTACGTCACGCTGGAATTCTCGAATACCACGCCGCTGCCGGCGAAGATCTACGCGAACGAAGGCGTCGCGCAGGTGCTGTTCTTCGAAAGCGACGAAGTGTGCGACGTGTCGTACGCCGATCGCGGCGGCAAGTATCAGGGTCAGCGTGGTGTCACGCTGCCGAAAACCTGATCTGGTTGCATATCGTCTCACCGGTTTCCGGGTGACCGCTGCGCGTGACGCGCCGCGGTCGTTCTTTTTGGAGAATCGCCCATGAAGTTTCGTTTTCCCGTCGTCATCATCGACGAAGATTTCCGCTCCGAGAACATCTCGGGCTCCGGCATCCGGGCGTTGGCCGAAGCGATCGAGAAGGAGGGCGTCGAAGTCCTCGGCCTCACGAGCTATGGCGATCTGACGTCGTTCGCGCAGCAGTCGAGCCGCGCGTCGTGCTTCATCCTGTCGATCGACGACGACGAACTCATGCTCGGCGAAACGGGCTCGGACGGCGAGCTGCCCGAGCTGGCGACCGCGATCATCGAGCTGCGCGCGTTCGTGACCGAAGTGCGCCGCCGCAACGCGGACATCCCGATCTTCCTGTACGGCGAGACGCGCACGTCGCGCCATCTGCCGAACGACATCCTGCGCGAACTGCACGGCTTCATCCACATGTTCGAGGACACGCCGGAGTTCGTCGCGCGCCACATCATCCGCGAGGCGAAGGTCTATCTCGACTCGCTCGCGCCGCCGTTCTTCAAGGAGCTGGTCAAGTACGCGGACGAAGGCTCGTACTCGTGGCACTGCCCGGGCCACTCGGGCGGCGTCGCGTTCCTGAAGAACCCGCTCGGCCAGATGTTCCACCAGTTCTTCGGCGAGAACATGCTGCGCGCGGACGTCTGCAATGCAGTTGACGAACTCGGCCAGCTGCTCGACCACACGGGCCCGGTCGCGGCGTCCGAGCGCAACGCGGCGCGCATCTTCAGCGCGGACCACCTGTTCTTCGTGACCAACGGCACGTCGACGTCGAACAAGATCGTCTGGCACGCGACGGTCGCGCCCGGCGACATCGTGCTGGTCGACCGCAACTGCCACAAGTCGATCCTGCACGCGATCACGATGACGGGTGCGATTCCGGTGTTCCTCACGCCGACGCGCAACCACTTCGGCATCATCGGGCCGATCCCGCGCGACGAATTCAAGCCGGAGAACATCCGCAAGAAGATCGAGGCGAACCCGTTCGCACGCGAAGCGCTGCGCGAGAACCCGGACCTGAAGCCGCGCATCCTGACGATCACGCAGAGCACGTACGACGGCGTCGTCTACAACGTCGAGATGATCAAGGACCTGCTCGGCGACCTGCTCGACACGCTGCACTTCGACGAAGCGTGGCTGCCGCATGCGACCTTCCACGACTTCTACCGCGACATGCACGCGATCGGCGACGGCCGTCCGCGCACGGGCGCGCTCGTGTTCGCGACGCACTCGACGCACAAGCTGCTCGCGGGCATCTCGCAGGCGTCGCAGATCGTCGTGCAGGATTCCGAGAACCGCACGTTCGACAAGCACCGCTTCAACGAGGCGTACCTGATGCACACGTCGACGAGCCCGCAGTACGCGATCATCGCGTCGTGCGACGTCGCGGCCGCGATGATGGAGCCGCCGGGTGGCACCGCGCTCGTCGAGGAATCGATCGCCGAGGCGATCGACTTCCGCCGCGCGATGCGCAAGGTCGATGCCGAATACGGCGACGACTGGTTCTTCAGCGTGTGGGGCCCGGACGACCTGTCGGAAGAAGGCATCGGTTCGCGCGAGGACTGGATGCTGAAGCCGAACGACCACTGGCACGGCTTCGGCCCGCTGGCGGAAGGCTTCAACATGCTCGACCCGATCAAGGCGACGATCATCACGCCGGGGCTCGACGTCGACGGCGAGTTCGGCGAGACGGGCATTCCAGCCGCGATCGTCACGAAGTACCTGGCCGAGCACGGGATCATCGTCGAGAAGACCGGCCTGTACTCGTTCTTCATCATGTTCACGATCGGCATCACGAAGGGCCGCTGGAACTCGATGGTGACCGAGCTGCAGCAGTTCAAGGACGACTACGACAACAACCAGCCGCTGTGGCGCGTGCTGCCGGAATTCGTCGCGCAGCATCCGCGCTACGAGCGCGTCGGCCTGCGCGACCTGTGCACGCAGATCCACGACGTGTACCGTGCGAACGACATCGCGCGCCTGACGACGGAGATGTACCTGTCGGACATGGAGCCGGCGCTGAAGCCGTCGGACGCGTTCGCGAAGCTCGCGCACCGCAAGATCGACCGCGTGCCGCTCGACGAGCTCGAAGGCCGCGTGACGAGCATCCTGCTGACGCCGTACCCGCCGGGCATTCCGCTGCTGATCCCGGGCGAGCGCTTCAACAAGACGATCGTGAACTACCTGCGGTTCGCGCGCGACTTCAACGAACGCTTCCCGGGCTTCCATACCGACATCCACGGCCTCGTCGCGGAAGAAGTGAACGGTCGCGTCGAGTACTTCGTCGACTGCGTGCGCGACTGATGGCGGCGCAGGGACGAATCCGGACGATGCGCGCGGCGCTGGCCGCGCTCGCCGTCTGGGCCGCGTGGTCGGCAGGGCCGGCGGGGTTGAATGTCGCGCAGGCGGAAGTGGCGGCGGCCGACCCGATCGACGTCGCGATGCGGCAGTGTCTCGCGCGGCGCGACCGGTCGTCGACGGCCGGCCAGATCCAGTGCATGGGCGAGGCGCAGCAGCAGTGGCAGACGGTGATGGACCGCGCGTACCAGCGCCTGTCGGACGATGCGCCGGACGACGTGAAGCGCGGCTGGCAGGACAGCCAGCGCCACTGGGTCACGTGGCGCAAGGATGAAATTCAGCTGCTGAAGGCCGTGTACGACACGACGCGCGGCACGGCATACGCGATGTCGAGCGCCGACATGCAGCTGCAGCCGGTGCGCGATCGCGCGCTCGCGCTGCGCGCGGCGGCCGACCGCTATGCGCCGCCGCCTGCCGCCGTGCCGGTGGCCGCCACGAGCGGTGCGCAGGGCGGTGTGAGCGCGGCGCCGGGCGCCGCCGCGTCAGTCGGCGCGAAGCCTGCGAACGTGCCGCGCGATCCGGCGATCGGCCGCGTGCGGCCGTGCGTGCAGGATGCCGCGTGCGAGCACGCGCTGTTCGATTTGAACCGCTATTACCAGAAGCTGCGTCGCAAGATGCCCGCGCATTCGGCCGCGACGCTCGTGCGCGCGCAACGCGCATGGGTCGCGTTCCGCGATGCGACGGCGCCGCTCGTCGGCGAGGACGGGCGCGTCGACCTGATCGGCGCGCGCATCGCGACGATGAAGCGGCTGTCGGAGACGGCCGGCAACAATTAGGGGCGCCGCGACGCCGGTCAGCCGGCGCGGCAACGCAAAACGGGCACCCGAGGGTGCCCGTTTGCATATGGCGTGCCGCGTGCGGCGCTTACGCGGATTGCTGCGTGTCGAGGCCGCCGAACCACGACGGCACGAGCGCGAGCGCATCGTCGAGCGACGTGAGCACGTGCAGGCTCAGCGCGACGATCTCGGGCGTCGGAGCTTTCAGGTCCGGCACGGTGACGACCGATGCGCCGGCGCCAGCGGCCGACAGCGCGCCGAAGTCGCTGTCCTCGAACGCGACGCACGCGTGCGCCGGCACGCCGAGGCGCTCGGCCGCGAGCCGGTACACGGCCGGATCGGGCTTGCCGCGCGCGACTTCGTCGCCGCCCGCGATCGCGTGGAAGAACGGCAGCACGCCGACCGCGTCGAGCCGTGCACGGATCACGTCGCGCGCGGACGATGACGCGACCGCGCACGGGATGCCGGCCTGCGCAAGCGCCTCGAGCAGCGCAAGCGCGCCTGCTTTCAGCGGAAACTTCGGATGCGGTTCAGGCGCGGCGAGCTGTTCGCGCACGAGCAGGCGCACGGCGTCGAACGTGTTGGTGTCGCCGATCAGCCGCGCGAGAATCACCTGGCCTTCGGCGAACGAGCGCCCGACGATCTGCAGGTAGTCGATCTCGGTCAACGTGACGCCGTGCGCGGTCGACACGTCGATCCACGTGTTCATGATGGTCCGCTCGGAATCGACGAGCAGGCCGTCCATGTCGAAGAGCGCGGCGGAGAAGGTCATCGGCGGTATCCGGGAAGCGGGGCAGGCAATGGGCGGCGCGGCGGCCGCCCGAATGAAGGACGGACGCCGGGCTTACGTGCCGAGCGCGGCGCGGGCAGCCTTGACCGCCGCACGCACCTGGTCGGGCGCGGTGCCGCCCGCGTGGTTGCGGCTTGCGACCGAACCCTCGAGCGTCAGATAGCCGAACACGTCGTCGCCGATCAGGTGCGCGACGTTCGGCAGTTCCTGCTTCATTTCGTCGAGCGTCAGGTCGGCGAGGTCGATCCCGCGGTCGTCGCAGATCCGCACCGCGTGTGCGACGGCTTCGTGCGCGTCGCGGAACGGCAGCCCGCGCTTCACGAGGTAGTCGGCGAGGTCGGTGGCGGTCGAGAAGCCCTGCAGCGCGGCCGCGCGCATCGCGTCCGGCTTCACGGTGATGCCCGCGACCATCTCGGCGAAGATCCGCAGCGTGTCGGCGACGGTGTCGACCGTGTCGAACAGCGGTTCCTTGTCTTCCTGGTTGTCCTTGTTGTACGCGAGCGGCTGGCCCTTCATCAGCGTGAGGAGCGCCATCAGGTGGCCGTTCACGCGGCCCGTCTTGCCGCGCGCGAGCTCGGGCACGTCCGGGTTCTTCTTCTGCGGCATGATCGAGCTGCCGGTGCAGAAGCGATCGGCGATGTCGATGAAGCCGACGCGCGGGCTCATCCACAGCACGAGTTCCTCGGAGAAACGCGACACGTGGGTCATCACGAGCGCGGATGCCGCCGTGAATTCGATCGCGAAGTCGCGATCCGACACCGCGTCGAGCGAGTTCGCGCAGATGCCGTCGAAGCCGAGCGTCTTCGCGACGGCGTGACGGTCGATCGGGTAGCTGGTGCCCGCGAGCGCGGCCGCGCCGAGCGGCAGGCGGTTCACGCGGGTGCGGCAGTCGCGCATGCGTTCCGCGTCGCGCGTGAACATCTCGACGTACGCGAGCAGGTGATGGCCGAACGTGACCGGCTGCGCGACCTGCAGGTGCGTGAAGCCCGGCATGATCGTGTCGGCGTTCTTCTCCGCGAGGTCGATCAGCGCGCCGCGCAGGTCGTTCAGCAGGCCGCCGATGCGGTCGATCTCACCGCGCAGCCACAGACGGATGTCGGTCGCGACCTGGTCGTTGCGCGAGCGCCCCGTGTGCAGGCGCTTGCCCGCATCGCCGATCAGCGCGGTCAGGCGCGCCTCGATGTTCAGGTGGACGTCCTCGAGATCCAGCTGCCATTCGAATTCGCCGCGCTCGATCTCGCCCTTGATCTGCGTCATCCCGCGTTCGATCGCGGCGAGGTCGTCGGCGCTGATGATCTTCTGCGCCGCGAGCATGCTCGCGTGCGCGAGCGAGCCGGCGATGTCGACGAGCGCGAGGCGCTTGTCGAAAAACACCGACGACGTGTAGCGCTTGACCAGCTCCGACATCGGTTCCGAGAAGCGGGCCGACCAGGCCTCGCCCTTTTTGTGCAGTTGGGACGTCATGGCGATTCTTCGAAGGGGAGTTGGGCGGCGTGCGCCGCCGAGGGAATCCCGCAATTCTAACATTCGCGGGGCTGACGGCCGGCGCGCGCCGGCCGCGAACGGGCGTGGATCACCGCGGGCCGCAGGTCAGCGGGCCGATCCGCGGCAGCGTGCCGTCGTCCGGGCGCCGGTACGCGAACGCGACGGCGCAATCGCGGCCGCCGCCGGTGATTTCCAGATGGTTGTTCGCGACGAGGCCGTCGACGAAGGTCAGGCCGTCGTAGCCGACGATCGTGCGCTGACCGCTTTCGACGTGGCGAACCTCGAGCCCGGGCGGCAGCGGCGTGCCGTCCGGCGCGCGCAGCGCGATCGACGCGGCGCTGTAGCGTGTCACGGCGAAGTGCGCGAGCGCGCCGGAGCGCGCCTGCGGCACGACATCGAGCGTCGTGTCGGCGATCCGGGCGTCGGCGGGCAGCGCGGTGCCGTCGATCGCGACGCGATTGCTCTGGTACGCATTCAGGTCGGGCACGAGCAGGTAGCCGGCCCGGTTCGTCTCGCCGATCATCCGGTTCTGGTGCAGTACGGGCACGCGCCCGGTGTCGGTCGAGACGAGCGCGAAGCCGTCGTCGACGCGGCGTGCCGTCATCAGCTGGCCGTTCATCAGCACGATCGCGCCCGTGACGTCGACCGACGCGTTGCGGTGCCCGTCGAACGACTGCGCGAGCAGCGTGACCTCGCCCGCGCGGCCGAGATACTGCAGCTGCCCCTGCGCGTAGCGCATGCCTGCGTTGGCGCCCGCCTGCACGTTCCAGCCGACGCCGCCGCCATAGTCGGGCGGCCGTGTCGCGCTCAGCGTGTAGGTCGAGTCGCCGTTCTGCCGCCCGGCGTTCACCGACACGGACGTGTTGCCGCCGAGCCCGATGCTCAGGCTCACGAAGAAGCCGCGCGTGTCGCGCTGCCGGAAGTCCTGGAAGCCGCTGAACGTGACCGAGGTCAGCCCGCCGAGATTGACCAGGTAGGCGACCGAGCCGATGCGCGACGCGGCGACGCCCGGATACTTGAGGCCGAGATAGCTGAACGACAGCGTCTGCCTGCGCAGGAACGGGAATGAGACTGTGACGCGGTCGGTGGCGCGCGACACCGGCACGCCTTCGCGGCTGCCGAGGTCGCTGTAGTCGCCGAAGGCGCGCAGCGTCTGCGCATCGATGGAGAAGCGCGGCGTCACGTACTGGTAGCCGATGCCGGCCTGCACGCCCGTGCGGCCCGGCGCGCTGAGCGCCAGCGACGCGTTCGCCACGCCGCGTTCGCCCAGACGTGCGAGCGCGCCGGCGCCCGCGTTGTAGACGCCGGCCGTTGCTTCCGCGTGCGCCTCGACGGTCAGCCGCTCGCTGACGCCGTAGCGCAGCGAGCCGCTCGCGGCCGGCGTGCGCGCGTAGTCGAACGAATCGATGCCATAGGCGCGGCGCAGGAACCCGGCTTCCGCCGAATAGCTGGCGAGGCCGGGGGCGAGCAGGCGCGTGTCGACGTACAGCGGAATGGACGTCGCGATCGAGCGGCCGAGCGCGTCGCGTGTGATGACCGTGGCGTTACCCGCGCCGGTGATGCCGGGCACGCTGTTGATCACGAACGGCCCGCTCGGCACATTGCCGCTGAACTGGCGCACGTTGTTCACGTACAGGTCGACCGAGGTCGGCACGACCGCGCTGCCGGACAGCGCGGGCACCGGAAACGTGACCAGATCGGGGCGCAGGCCGAAGTTGCTGCGCCACTGCACGCCGCCGATGCGCAGCGAGCGGGTCCACGACAACGACGACGAAATCGTGTCGCCGATCTGGGTCGTCGTGAGCGTGCCGGGGTTCGAATGACTCCACGACGTGTCGTAGCGCACGTAGCGCCGGCGGTCGTCGTACAGATACGCGACGCCGGTGCTGCTGAATACGCCGTACGGATCGAAATAGCGCGCCTCGCTCCAGACCGCGAGCGGCGCATGGGCGATGGTCTGCGCGTAGGCGTCGTAGTTCAGTACGAAGCCGCGGCCGGACGAGGCGGGCGGCGCGGCCGCGAGTGCGCGCGTATCGAACGTGTGCGGGATGCGCAGCGCATCGGGCACGCGCAGGTCGAGCGTCTGCCGGCCCGCGTCGTAGTCGTAGCGCAGCCCGGCGAGCGTGTCGAGCGCGACGAGCGCGTTCGACGGCTCCGGCGTGCGGTTGTTCGTCCGGTCGTTCGTCGCGATACCCAGGTCGTTCAGGTCGGCGGAGGCCGCGTACAGGCGTCCGCCGATTTGCTGGAAGCGTGCGATCCGGTGCGTGGGTTCGCCATTGACCGATACGTCGAGAAACAGTGCGTCGGATGCGGGCGAGGGCGCCGGCGCGGGCACGGGCACGGGCGCAGGCATGGGCGCAGGCACGGGTACGGGCACCGGCACCAGCACGGGCGCAGCTGTCACCTGCACCGGCGCCGTTTGCGCGCAGGCGGTGCCTGCACGCAGTGCCAGCGCCAGTGCAAGCGCCAGTGCAAGCGCCGCTGCGGCGGGCCGCGCGTATCGTGCGGGGCCGGCAGCCTGGAGGGCCGTGCGCGTCGTCGGAACGGGCAACGTCGTGCGATCCTTCCGAGCCGATCAGGGCGGTGTCAGCCGCGCTTCGACCGGCTGCGCGTTGACGGTCGCCTGGATCCTGACGAACGTCGCCGGGCCCGCATCCAGCTTGAGCGGCCAGCGCCGCGTGCTGCCCGCGAGCGCATAGCCGAGCAGGCCGCGCGTGACGTCATGCACGGCGCCGCGCGCGTCGATGAGCCGAACCGCGGAAATCTGCGCGCGCCGTCCACCGCGGTTGTCGACCGCAAGCCGTGTGCCCGCGCCGTCACGCTCGACGCGCCAGTCAAGTTTTGGCGACACCGGTGCGCCATCGGGCTCGACGAATACGGGCACGGAATAGCGCAGCCGGATCGTGACGCCGTTCGCGACCGGCGTGCCGGGCGCGGGCAGTTCATCGATCAGCACGCGATAGCTTTCTTCGGCGGGCGGCGCGCCGCGGCCCGTGCGCACGAGCCGGATCAGCTGCTCGGCGTTCGCGCCGATCTGCAGCAGCGGCGGCGACGCGGCGAGCATGTCGGTCGGCGTCATCACGTCGTCGCCGTTTTGCTGCGTCCAGCGATAGGTGCGGACCTGGCCGTAGATCGGCTGTCCGCCAGGATTGCTGAGCGTCATGCTCGCGGCGGCCGCCGACGGCGCCAGCTCGATCGTCACGGGCGTGATCTGCAGCGTGGCGGCGGGTGCGGCCGCGCACGCGGACGCGACGCACAGCGCGGCCAATGCGCGCGGGAACCATGCCATGGCGCGTCAGAAGTACACGGTGGCGGTGACGGAGGCCTGGTAGGTGTCGGGCGTCGGCGTCGCTTGCGCGGGCACCTGGCCGTACACGTTCAGCACTTGCGCGGAACCGGTGCCGGTGCCGCCGACCGTGTCGGTGCCCTGCGTGTTGCCCCAGATCGTCGTATGGCCCGAGTCCTGGTAGAGCTGATAGCCGACCGTCGTGCTGGTATTGCCGGTCGTCGTGCCGCCCATCAGCCGGCTGGCGACCGTCGAGCCGCTTACCGTGCCGCCGTCGAGTCCGACGTTGTACGGTGTCGAGTTCGTGCAGGTGACGGAGACCGTGGTCTGCTGGTTGACTGCCGACGCGAGCACGCCGGCCGTGCCGAACGCGAGGGGGTTCGCGGCGATCGTGCAGTTGGCCTGGATCGTGAGCGTGACGGTGAATTGGGCGGTAGCGGTGCCGTTCGAATAGACTGCCGCAATGGCGACGGGCTGCAGCGCGGGCGCGAATGCGACGCTGGCCGCGAGCAGGGCCGAGAGAACACGACGTCGGGAATCGTTCATTATGATGGTCTCCTGCCGTTCAAGGGGTCGCCCGGACGCGGAGTGCCTGCCGCGTGGTCTGTTGCCGGTCGCCGTAACCGCTCTGTCGTTGTTGGAAGACTACTCCACGGATTCAGGCGCGCGCAATCGAGAAAACGCTGACCGGAACGCATTGTTTTGGGTTGCGAACCGATTGGCAGCGGCCGATTTGACATGGATCAAAACAGTGCGAACGATTGATGCGCAGCCGGATACGATGGGGCGCCGAACGGGCCGCAAGCCCGGTCGAGCGGACGAGCATGTTCGGAGGGAACGCATGGCGGATGACGAATTCGACACGGCGCGACGCTGGATCCGCGCGCTAGCGTGCGTGCTGCTGGCCGCGCTGCTTGGCATGCCGTGGATGCCGGCCCGGGCGGACACGTGTTCGGTGACGCCGCCGGCGCCGAGCTTCGGCTCGGTCAGTCCGATCACGCTGCAGGCTTATACGACGAACAGCACGATGACGGTCAGTTGCACGTGGGATGCACTGAGCGTGAACACCGGCGTGCTCGTTTGCGTGAACCTCGACGGCACGAGCCCGCGCTACCTGACCAACGGGACGAACCAGATGCAGTACGACCTGTATCAGGACGCCGGCTATTCGCAGCCCTGGGGCGCCGTCAGTGCCGGCACGACGCCGATCTCCGTATCGTTGACGAAACCTGTGCTCGGCACGACCGCGAGTACCAACGTGACCGTCTATGGCCGCATCGCGTCGAACCAGCCGACCGTGCCGACCGTGAACAATGCCAGCACCGTCTATACGCAAAGTTTCGCCGGCAACCAGGCCGCCTACAGCTTCAGTTTTTCGCTGCTCGGCGTGCAGCCAACGCCGTGCGTGTCGCAGTCGACGGCCGGCACGATGAGCTTTGCCGCCACCGCCACCGTCATCAACAACTGCATCATCAGCGCGACCGGCGTGGCGTTTCCGGCGGCGGGCGTGCTGACGTCGGCGCTGAGCGCGAGCGGCTCGATCAGTGCGCGCTGCACGAACGGCGATGCATTCCAGATTGCATTGAACGGCGGGGTCAGCGGCAGTGTCGTCGCACGCACGATGCAGCGCACGGGCGGCGGCTCGGTCAGCTATCAGCTCTATCAGGACAGCGGCCACACGCAGCCGTGGGGCGACGGCACCGGCGGCACGTCGATGGCGACCGGCACCGGCAGCGGGTTCGCGCAGGCGATCACCGTGTATGGCCGCGTCCCCGCGCAGGCGACGCCGGCGCCCGGCAACTACAGCGACACCATTACCGCGACGATCAGCTTTTGAGTCGCGTCAATCGCGCACCAGCACGACGAGCTTCAGGTCTTCGCGGTGTGCGGGCTTCAGCGTGATCTGCTGGTACACGAGCCGGCCGTCGGCCGGATGGTCGAACTCGCGCAGGCCGCCTTCGCGCTCGAACACGTCCTGCGACGCCCAGTACTGCGCGAACGCGTCACTGCCGGCCATCAGCGCGTCGATCAGCGCGCGGGTCGGCGCGTCGGCGAGGTGGCGGATCGAGTCGGCGCGGAATTCGGCCGCGAGCCGGCGCGCGCGGGTTTCCCAGTCGACGATCAGCGTGCGCGCGGCCGGCGCCATGAACGTGAAGCGCAACAGGTTGCGGTCGTGCTCGCCGTCGAGCCAGCCCGTGAACAGCGCGGCGGCCGGCGCGTTCCACGCGAGGGCGTTCCATTGCCGGTCGAGCACGTAGGCGGGCGTGGCGATCGCGGCGACGGTCGCCGCGAGCGTCGGCGGCAGGTCGCCGGCCGCGACGTCGGGCTCGGCCGGATCGCGCTGCGCGGCCAGCTCGAACAGGTACGCGCGTTCGGCCTTCGACAACTGCAGTGCGACGGCGATCCGCGCGAGCGCGTCGGCCGACGCCGACACCGGCCGGCCCTGCTCGATCCACGTGTACCAGGTGGGGCTGACGCCGCATAGCTGCGCGACTTCCTCGCGCCGCAGCCCCGGCGTGCGGCGGCGCGGGCCGGGCGGCAGGCCGACGGCCTGCGGCGACAGCCGTTCGCGGTGCGCGCGGATGAATTCGCCGAGCGCGCGGGCGGGCGTGGCGTCGAGCGGCGGGGTGGGGGCGGAGGACGGCTGGTTCATGCGGAAACGGCTGAAACGACGAAAAAGGGCGCGGGATGCGCGGCGAAGATCGGGCCGGAAATCAGGCAGGTGTAACAAATACCAGAATAACCGCTTAACTTGTACTGGTACAAGCGCGGCCCTATTGTAGCGATTCGCGCGCTGACAGGCAGCGGGCGCCCCACCCAACGAAGGAGCGAACGATGAAACACCACGACCAGGTCGCCGACGCATTCGGCACGACGGCCGCCGCCTACCTGACGAGCACGGTCCACGCGACGGGCGCCGATCTGCAGGCACTGGCGGACGCCGTGCGCGCGACGCCCGACGGCGCGGTGCTCGATCTCGGCTGCGGCGCGGGCCACGCGAGCTTCGCGGTCGCGCCGCACGTGCGCGACGTGGTCGCCTACGATCTCGCCGCGCCGATGCTCGCGACCGTCGACGCCGCCGCGCGCGAGCGCGGGCTCGCGAACATCCGCACGCAGCAGGGCCCGGCCGAGCGGCTGCCGTTCGACGCGGGCACCTTCGACTGGGTGGTCAGCCGGATGAGTGCACATCATTGGCACGACGTGCGCGCGGCGCTCGCCGAGGTGCGCCGCGTGCTCAAGCCCGGCGGCCGCGTGCTGATGATCGACATCGCGGGCAATGACCATCCGCTGCTCGACACGTATCTGCAGGCCGCGGAAGTGCTGCGCGACGCGTCCCACGTGCGCGACTACCGTGCCGACGAATGGCTCGCGATGTTCCGCGGCGCCGGTTTCGATGCACACGTGCAGAGCCGCTGGCGCCTGCCGATCGATTTCGAGACGTGGGTCGAGCGGATCCGCACGCCGGCCGACAGCGTCGCGGGC
Organism: Burkholderia sp. KBS0801; assembly: GCF_005937855.2. Lineage (NCBI taxonomy): Bacteria > Pseudomonadati > Pseudomonadota > Betaproteobacteria > Burkholderiales > Burkholderiaceae > Burkholderia > Burkholderia sp. KBS0801. Next base: position 2,646,286 of record NZ_CP042177.1, on the reverse strand, counting down.
ATCCGCGCGCTGTGGGCGCATGCGCCCGACGAGGTGCGCGGCTACTACGCGGTGCAGCCGGACGGATCGTTCGAGCACGACGCGTTGCTGATCGACGCGCGATGAATCGGCGGCACGGCGGCCGTCTCAATCGTACCGTCGTACCGTCGTACCGCCGTGCCGTCGCGCCGTCGGATAAAAAAAGCCGCGATACGCATGACGCGCGTATCGCGGCTTTCGTATCGCGATGCCGGCGCGGCGCGGGGCGAGCCCGCGCCGCGCGCGGATCAGCCCGTGTTGCGCAGGCCGGCCGCGATCCCGTTGATGGTCAGGTGAATCCCGCGGCGCAGCCGCGCGTTCGTGTCGCCCGCGCGGTGACGCTTGATCAGCTCGACCTGCAGGTGGTTCAGCGGATCGAGATACGGGAAGCGGTTCTTGATCGAACGCGCGAGCAGCGGGTTGGTCGCGAGGCGGCCTTCGTGCCCGGTGATTTCCGCGAGCGCCTGCGACGTGCGCTCCCATTCCGCGACGATCCGCTCGAACACGTGCTTGCGCAGCTTGCGGTCGGCGACCAGCTGCGCATAGCGCGACGCGACCGCGAGATCGGTCTTCGCGAGCACCATGTCCATGTTCGACAGCAGGTTCGCGAAGAACGGCCAGGTCTTGTTCATCTTCTTGAGCAGCGTCAGGCGCTTCGTGCGTTCGGCCGCGTCCGGCGCGCCGTCGAGATACGCGCTCACCGCGCTGCCGAAGCCGTACCAGCCCGTCAGCAGCAGCCGGCACTGACCCCACGAGAAGCCCCACGGAATCGCGCGGAGATCCTCGATCTTGCGGTTCTTCGGATCCTGCAGCTTGCGCGAGGCCGGGCGGCTGCCGATGTTCAGCTCCGCGATCTCGGTGATCGGCGTCGACGAGAAGAAGTAGTCGGTGAAGCCGGCCGTTTCATAGACGAGCGCGCGATACGATGCCATCGCGGCGTCCGACAGCGTCTGCATCGCGGCTTCGAACGCGGGCAGTTGCGCGGGCGCGTTCGACTGCGGCAGCAACGACGCCTCGAGCGTCGCGGCGACCACCGTCTCGAGGTTGCGCCGGCCGATTTCGGGGTTCGCGAACTTGCTCGCGATCACCTCGCCCTGCTCGGTCAGGCGGATCTGGCCGTTCACGGTACCCGGCGGCTGCGACAGGATCGCCTGGTAGGTCGGGCCGCCCCCGCGGCCCACCGTGCCGCCGCGGCCATGGAACAGCCGCAGCGTGATCTTGCGTTCGCGGAATACGTCGACGAGCGCGAGTTCGGCGCGATACAGCTCCCAGTTCGACGTCAGGAAGCCGCCGTCCTTGTTGCTGTCCGAGTAGCCGAGCATCACCTCCTGCTCGGCGCCCTGGTGCGCGATCAGCGCGTCGATGCCCGGCAGCGCGAAGTATTCGCGCATGATGCGCGCGGCATCGCGCAGGTCGGGGATCGTCTCGAACAGCGGGATCACCATCAGGCCATTCTTCGCATGGCTGCCGAGCGGGCCTTCGAGCAGCCCCGTTTCCTTCTGCAGCAGCAGCACCTCGACGAGGTCGCTGACGGTTTCCGTATGCGAGATGATGTAGTTGCGCACCGCGCGCGCGCCGAACTGCGCGCGCACCTCGCGGGCCTTCTCGAACACGCCGAGCTCGCTCTGCGCGAGCGCCGAGTATTCGAGGTACGGCGAGCGCAGCGGGCGCGGATCGGCGAGCGCGGCCAGCAGCACGCGCAGCTTGTCTTCCTCGGCGAGCGCCGCGTAGTCGGCTTCGACGCCGGCACGCGCGAACAGCTCGGCGACCACGGCTTCGTGGATGTCGGAGCTCTGGCGCAGGTCGATGCTCGCGAGATGGAAGCCGAACACTTCGGCCGCGCGCACCAGCGGAGTCAGGCGCGGCGCGGCGAGCGACGCGCCGTGGTGTTCTTCGAGCGATGCGGTCAGCACCTTCAGGTCGGCGACGAACGCTTCGGAATCCGCGTACGGAATCGCGCGCACCGGCGGCGCGCCGCGGCCCGCGCTGCGCACCGGCACCGTGCCTTCGCCGAGCCGCACGCGCGCGCTGGCGGCGAGCCGCGTGTAGATGCCGATCAGCGCGCGGCGATACGGTTCGTCGACGCGGTGCGGTGACTGGTCGGGGGAGGCTGCCGCGAGCGCCTTCACCGCGTCGTTCGCGCCGACCAGCAGGTTCGACACCGACAGCTCCGCGCCGAGCTTGTGCACCTGTTCCAGGTAATGTTCGAGGATCACCGCGGCCTGGCGGTTGATCGCCTCGTCGAGCGTGGGGCCCGTGACGTTCGGGTTGCCGTCGCGATCGCCGCCGATCCAGCTGCCCATCTGGAAGAACGCGGGCACGCGCGCCGGCAGGCCGTGCTCGGCGAGCGCGGCCTCGATGTCGCCGTACAGCGCGGGCAGCTCGTCGAGGAACGTCGCGCGGTAGTACGACAGCGCGTTCTCGATCTCGTCGCCGACCGTCAGGCGCGAGTCGCGCAGCATGCGGGTCTGCCACAGCGCGGTCACGCGCGCGCGCAGCATCGATTCGTTGTACGAGCGTTCGCGCGCGGTGAGCGGCTGGTCGCGCTCGGCGAGCAGCCGCGCGATGTCGTGCTGCGCGTCGAGGATGCTCTTGCGCTGCACTTCGGTCGGGTGCGCGGTCAGCACCGGCACGATCAGCGCATCGTCGAAGAAGCGCTGCAGCAGGCGCTTCGACGCGTTGCCGGTCGTCTTCAGCTGTTCGAGCGCGTACGCGACGGTGCCGGGCTGCGGCGCGGAGCCGGCCAGCGCGTGGATGCGACGGCGGCGGTTATGGTGGCGGTCTTCCGCGATGTTCGCGAGGTGCGAGAAATAGCTGAACGCGCGCACGACGCTCACGGTCTGCTCCGGCGTCAGCTTGCGCAGCTTCTTTTCCAAAGTCTGCGCGGCTTCGCTGTCGTCTTCGCGACGGAACTTCACCGCGGTCTGGCGGATCGTTTCGACGACGTCGAACACGGTGTCGCCTTCCTGCTCGCGCACCACGTCGCCGAGCAGGCGGCCGAGGAAGCGGATGTCCTCGAACAGCGGGCCGTCCTTGTCCTCGCGCGTGCGCACGCCGGGCTTCGCCGTGCGGGCAGCCGGGCCCGAGGTCTTGATCGCGCGTTTTGTCCGAGGTATCGGGTCTTTCGGTTTCGTTGCCGTTTTCGCACGGCCGTTCGCGGCGGTGGCGATGGTACCCGTCTGGGCGTCGGAGGAGGGCAGGGCAGCATTGCGGCGCGTCGTACGCGCCGATCCGGAAGACTTCACGATGGGTTTCCTTGGGAAAGCTCGAGTCAAAAGGGACTGCGGGGACTGCGGAAACTACGGGAACTGCGGTCAAGCAACCAGCTACGTGCGGCACATCCGCGCATCGGTGTCGCCGCCCGCGCCGAAGCGCGGCGGGCGTGGGCTCCGGGCCCGGGCGGGCCGAAGCGTGCGTGCTACCATTGTTCGATCTTCCATCCCGTCCTTCGATGTTCCAGCAATGAATTCCGAGACTATTTCGGCACAAGCCCCTGCGACGCTGACGATTGCTTCGCGCGAGAGCCGCCTGGCGATGTGGCAAGCCGAACATGTGCGTGATGCGCTGCGCAAATTATATCCAGCTTGCGACGTGAAAATCCTCGGGATGACGACCCGCGGCGACCAGATTCTCGATCGTACGCTGTCGAAGGTCGGCGGCAAGGGCCTGTTCGTGAAGGAGCTGGAGAACGCGCTCGCCGACGGTCGCGCCGACCTGGCCGTGCATTCGCTGAAGGACGTGCCGATGGCGTTGCCCGACGGCTTCGCGCTCACGGCGATCATGGAGCGCGAGGATCCGCGCGATGCGTTCGTGTCGAACGACTACGCGTCGCTCGACGCGCTGCCGGCCGGCGCCATCGTCGGCACGTCGAGCCTGCGCCGCGAGGCGATGCTGCGCGCGCGCTATCCGCACCTCGACGTGCTGCCGCTGCGCGGCAACCTCGACACGCGCCTGGCGAAGCTCGATCGCGGCGACTATGCGGCGATCATTCTCGCGGCCGCAGGCCTCAAGCGCCTCGGCCTCGAAGCGCGAATCCGTACACTGATCGACGTCGAGGACAGCCCGCCCGCCGCCGGTCAGGGCGCGCTCGGCATCGAAATCGCCGCGCACCGCACCGACGTCGCCGCATGGCTCGCACCGCTGCACGACCCGAAGACCGCGCTCGCGGTCGAGGCCGAGCGGATGGTGTCGCGCGCACTCGGCGGCAGCTGCGAAGTGCCGCTCGCCGCGCACGCGGTATGGCGCGCCGGCGAGCTGTACCTGACGGGCCGCGTGTCGACGACCGACGGCCAGCGCGTGCTGACCGCCGAGGAGTGCGGCGCCGTCATGACCGTCGCCGATGCGCTCGCGCTCGGCCGCGCGGTGTCCGACGAGCTCGAGGCGCAGGGCGCGCTCGACATCGTCAACGCACTGCTGGCCGCGTCGCAGGCCGGCAAGGGCGACGCCTGATGGCGGGCGGCGCGCGCGCGTTCACCGCCGTCCTGACGCGTCCGGACGGCCAGTCGGCCGGACTCTCGGCCCAGCTGGCCGAGGCCGGCTGCGACGTGCTCGAATTCCCGTTGATCGACATCGCGCCGGTGGACGATCCGGCGCCGCTCGACGCCGCGTTCGCGGCGCTTGGCGATTACGCGCTGGTGATCTTCGTGTCGCCGAACGCGATCGACCGCGCGCTCGTGCGGTACGGCGCGATCTGGCCGAATGCACTGCCGGTCGGCGTCGTCGGCCCGGGCAGCGTCGCGGCGCTCGAGCGCCACGGGATCGCCGCGCCCGCGCATCGCGTGATCGCGCCGCAGGCGCCCGCCGACGGCGGTGTCCCGCATTACGATTCGGAAAACCTGTTCGCGAGCATCGAGGCCGCATTCGGCGGCGCGCAGGCACTCGCCGGCAAGCGCGTGCTGATCGTGCGCGGCGACGGCGGGCGCGAATGGCTCGCCGAGCGGCTGCGCGAAGCCGGCGCGGACGTCACGCTGGTCGCCGCGTACCGGCGCGTCGTGCCCGAGCCGCGCGTCGGCGCGTGGGAGCGCGTGCATGCGCTGCTCGCCGGCGCGCCGCACGCATGGCTCGTCACGAGCTCGGAAGGGGTGCGCAACCTGCACGAACTCGCGCGCACGCACCTGAACGACGCCGAGATCGAAGCGCTGAAGCATGCGCCGCTCGTGACGCCGCACCCGCGCATCGAGCAGACCGCCCGCGCACTGGGTTTTGATAGGATTACGCTGACCGGCGCGGGCGATGAGCGCATCGTCCGCGCGTTTCGAACGATGGCCGACGAGGCCGTCCAACCGGCGACAGCCGCACCGGTGACTAAACGCATGACAGATACCAACGATTCCAAAAGCGTCGCTTCCCAGCCGGCCGCTGCCTCCGCGCCGCCGTCCAGTCCCCCTTATCTCGCGCAATCGCCTGCGCGCCGCGGCAGCAGCGCGGCGCTGTGGTTCGTCGTCGTCGTGCTCGGCTGCGCCGCGGGCGTGGGCGCCTACGCGCTGAACCGCAAGGTCGACCGGCTCGACGCGACGTTCGTCGCGCGCCAGAAGGCGCTCGACGCGCAAACGGCCGAGACCCGCATGAAGACCGAGCAGGCGCTCGCGGGCACGCACCAGGTCGACACGCAGCTCGCGCAGCTCGACGGCAAGCTCGCCGACGCGCAGAGCGCACAGCAGGCGCTGCAGCAGCAGTACCAGGACCTGTCGCGCAACCGCGACGCGTGGATGCTGGAAGAAGTCGACCAGATGCTGTCGAGCGCGAGCCAGCAGCTGCAGCTCACCGGCAACACGCAGCTCGCGCTGATCGCGCTGCAGAATGCCGACGCGCGCCTCGCGACGTCGCAGAGCGCGCAGGCCGTCACGGTGCGCAAGGCGCTCGCGCAGGACATCGAGAAGCTGAAGGCCGCACCGTCGGCCGACCTCACGGGCCTCGCGATCAAGCTCGACGACGCGATCGCGAAAATCGACGCGCTGCCGCTGTCGGGCGAGGCGATCGTCCCGCACGCGGCGCCGAAGGCCGCGCCGGCCGAGGCCGCCTCGTCGGTGGCGGCCGACACCCCGCGCTGGAAGGTGTGGTGGCATGACTTCTCGGCGGGCCTCGGCGAGCAGCTGAAGGGCCTCGTGCAGGTGCGCCGGATCGACAATGCGGACGCGATGCTCGCGTCGCCCGACCAGGGCTACTTCGTGCGCGAGAACGTGAAGCTGCGCCTGCTCACCGCGCGGCTGTCGCTGCTCGCGCGCAACGACACCGCGATGAAGGCCGACCTGCATGCGGCGCAGGCGTCGCTCGGCAAGTATTTCGACCAGGCCTCGAAGGACACGCAAACCGTCCAGGATCTGCTCCGGCAGGTCGACGGCGCATCGCTGACGGTCGCGGTGCCGAACCTGAACACGAGCCTGAACGCCGTTCAGCAGTTCAAGAGCCGGGGGTAACGATGACGCTTCGAGGAATCGTCTGGCTCGCGATCCTGTTCGGGATCGCCGCGGCGCTCGCCACCGTCGGCCGTTTCGACGCGGGGCAGGTGCTGCTCGTCTATCCGCCGTACCGGATCGACGTGTCGCTGAACCTGTTCGTGATCACCATCGTCGTGCTGTTTATCGTCGTGTACGCGCTGCTGCGCATCGTGCGCAACATCTGGCGCATGCCGCAGCGGGTGGCCGCGTATCGTGCGCGTTCGCGCAACGAGAAGGCGCAGGCGTCGCTGCGCGATGCGATCGCGAACTTGTATGCAGGCCGTTTCTCGCGCGCCGAGAAGGCCGCGCGCGACGCGCTCGCGGTCGATGCGAACCAGGGCGCCGCGAGTCTCGTCGCGGCGACCGCCGCGCACCGGATGCACGAGTACACGCGCCGCGACGACTGGCTGTCGAAGGTCGACGCGCCCGAATGGCAGGACGCGAGGCTGCTCGCCGCGGCCGACATGCGCGCGGATGCGCGCGATGCCGACGGCGCGCTCGCCGCGCTGGCCGACCTGCAGGCGGGCGGCAAGCGCATCCATGCGCAGCAGGTCGCGCTGCGCGCGCAGCAGCAATTGAAGAACTGGGCCGAGGTGCTGAAGCTCGCGAAGGCGCTCGAGAAGCGCGAGGCGCTGCATCCGGCCGCGGCCGTGCGGCTGCGCCAGCAGGCGGCGGAGAATCTGCTGCGTGAACGCCGGCACGACCCGGACGCGCTGCTCGAGGTGTGGCAGTCGCTGTCGCCGCTCGAGCGTCAGTCGCCGCGCCTCGCCGATCTCGCGGCCGAACTGCTGGTGCCGCTCGAGCGCCGCCCCGAAGCGCGCCGCATCGTCGAGGAAGCGCTCGCGCACAACTGGGATGCGCGGCTGCTGCGCCGCTATCCGGATACGGCCGGCGCCGATGCGCTGCCGCTGATCCAGAAGGCCGAAGGGTGGAAGAAGGATCACCCGGACGATGCCGACCTGCTGTTCGCGCTCGGGCGTCTCTGCCAGCAGCAGCAGCTGTGGGGCAAGGCGCAGTCGTTCCTCGAGGCCGCGCTGAAGCAGGCCGACAACGAGGCGCTGAAAGTGCGTGCGCATCGTGCGCTCGCACGCCTGTTCGAGCATCTCGGCGAAACCGACAAGGCGGCGAAGCACTACCGCGAAAGCGCGCTCGCGATCACCGTGGTCTGACGCGGCGGCGGTCTTCTGCCGCGCGTGAATATGCCCCGAACGCCGATTGGCCTTCGGGGCATTTTTTATTCGGCGCCGCCTTGCAGGCGGGCCCGGACGCCGTGATTCACGCGCTTTTGCAGCACGGCGGCCGCGAGCCCGCTGTCGAGCCGGGAGACAGTCGTCATGCAACGCACCGGTGAGGGGCGCGACCCCGGCCGCTTCATGCTCGTGCGCGAGTGCGACAAGCTCCGGCCCACCGCATCACTTGTCGACGAGCCGCTTCGGCACCGACAGCGCGAGCAGCCCGCCGAGCACGAGGAACGCCGCGAGCATGTACATGCCCGCGTCGTTGGCGCCCGTCGCCTGCTTGAGCCAGCCCATCAGGTACGGGCTCAGGAAACCCGCGAGGTTGCCGATCGAGTTGATCATCGCGATGCCGGCTGCGGCCGCCGCACCGCCGAGGAACGCCGTCGGCAGGCTCCAGAACAGCGGCAGCGTCGTCAGGATGCCCATCGTCGCGAGCGTGAGGCCCAGCATCGCGAGCGCCGTCTGATGCGCCCAGACCACCGACAACACGAGCCCGAGTGCGCCGAACGCGGCCGGAATCGCCAGGTGCCAGCGTCGTTCGCGCCGCTTGTCCGCGCTGTGCGCGATCAGGATCATCGCAACCACCGCCGCCGCATACGGAATCGCCGACAGCAGGCCGATCATGAACGTGTCGACCACGCCGGTCGCCTTGATGATCGTCGGCAGCCAGAAGCCGACGCCGTACAGCCCCATCACGAACGAGAAGTAGATGAGCGCCATCAGCCACACGCGCGGGCTCGACATCACCGCGCCGAGCGGCAGGTCTTCCTTGGTCGCTTCCTCCGCGTCGACGTTGCGCGCGAGCAGCGCCTTTTCGTCGTCGGTGAGCCATTTGGCCTTCGCGATCCGGTCGTCGAGCGCGAAGAACACGAGCACGCCGGCCAGCACCGACGGGATCCCTTCGAGCAGGAACAGCCATTGCCAGCCGTGCCAGCCGCTCACTCCGTTGAACGCCTTCAGGATGAAGCCCGAGATCGGTCCGCCGATCACGCCGGACAGTGCGACGGCAGTCATGAAGAAGGTCGTCATCCGGCCGCGCCGATGCGCGGGATACCAGTAAGTGAGATACAGGATCACGCCGGGGAAGAAGCCGGCTTCGGCGACGCCGAGCAGGAAGCGCATCACGTAGAACATCGCGGGCGTCGTGACGAACATCGTCAGGATCGAGATCACGCCCCACGTCGCCATGATCCGCGCGATCCAGACGCGCGCGCCGACCTTGTGCAGGATGATGTTGCTCGGGACTTCGAACAGGAAGTAGCCGAAGAAGAAGATCCCGGCGCCGAGCCCGTAGACGGTGTCGCTGAGATTCAGGTCGCTCGCCATCTGCAGCTTCGCGAAGCCGACGTTCACGCGATCGAGATACGCGACCACGTAGCACAGCAGCAGCAGCGGCGTGAGCCGCCACGACACCTTGCGATAGGTTGCTTCCTCGAATGCGCCGGACGAGCCCGGCAGCGACTGCATCGATGTAGCCATGTTGTCTCCTGTCCTTCTTTTGTCATGTGCCGGAGCCGGCGCGTGGGCGCCGATCCGGTGTCTTGCGAAGCAATGCCGATGCGTGGGCGCACCATGCGTGGATCCGGCCGCCGATGCCGGCGCGGCGCAATCGCGGTCGTGCGGCTAGATGCAGCGCCCGCCGTCGACTTCGAGACAGACGCCGGTGATGAACTCGGCTTCGTCGGATGCGAGGTACAGGGCCGCGTTCGCGATGTCCTGCGGCGTCGAGAAGCGGCCGAGCGGAATCGTCGCGAGGAACCGGCGGCGATTCTCCGGCGTGTCCTCGCAGCCCATGAACTCGGTCATCAAGCCCGTCTCGCCGAGCACCGGGTTGATGCAGTTCACGCGGATCCGGTCGGCGCCGAGCTCGGCCGCGAGCGACTTGCTCGCGGTGATCATCGCGCCCTTCGTGCTGTTGTACCAGACGAGGCCCGGGCGCGGCCGCACGCCGGCCGTCGACGCGACGTTCACGAACACGCCGCCGCCCTGCGCGCGGAAATACGGCACCAGGGTCTGGACGCTCCAGAACAGGCTCTTCATGTTGACGGCGTACACGCGATCGAATTCGGCTTCCGTCACGTCGAGCACCGGCTTGTTGCGGTGCGTGGTGCCGGCGTTGTTCACGACGATCTGCACCGAGTGGAAATCGTCGAGCGCGGCCTGCAGCAGCGCGCGCCAGTCGGCGTCCCGGGACACGTCGCCCGCGACCGCGATCGCCTTGCCGCCCGCCAGCGCGATCTCGCTCGCGACGCGCTCGGCCGCCGCGCCGTTCAGGTCGTTGACGACGACGTTCGCGCCTTCGCGCGCATAGGTCTTCGCGATGCCCTCGCCGAAGCCCGAGCCTCCGCCCGTGACGATGGCCGTCTTGCCGCTCAACCGCATGGTGTGTCTCCTCTGTTGTTCACGTGCGTGGTGTGTCGGTGCACGGCCGGTCGTTGCCGGCCGGCGGTTGCTGGTTCAGCCGTGCCGGATCGCGATCGTCTTCAGTGCGGTGAAGCCATACAGCGCCTCGAAGCCTTTCTCGCGGCCATGGCCCGAATGGCCGACGCCGCCGAACGGCAGTTCGACGCCGCCGCCCGCACCGTAGTTGTTGATGAACACCTGACCGGCGCGCAGGCGCCGCGCGAGGCGCAACTGGCGCGCGCCGTCGCGGGTCCAGATGCCTGCGACGAGGCCGTACGGCGTGCCGTTCGCGAGTGCGACCGCTTCCTCCTCGTCGACGAAACGCATCGCGGCGAGCACCGGACCGAACACTTCCTCCTGCGCGAGCCGGTGCGACGCCGGCACGTCGCGCAGCAGCGCGGGGGCCTGGTAGAAGCCGCTTTCGGGCGCGTCGGCGACGACCTGGCCGTGCCCAGCCATCGGAATGCCGTCATGCTGCGCGTCGGACAGGAAATCCCACACGCGCTGCTGCTGCTTCGCGTTGATCAGCGGGCCGCAGTCGAGATCCGCGCGGCTCGGGCCGACCCGCAGCGCGTTGAACGCTGTGGCGAGCCGATCGACGAGCGGCTCGTACACCGCATGCTCGATCAGCACGCGGCTGCCGGCCGAGCAGGTCTGTCCGCCGTTCTGCACGATCGCCGACACGAGCACGGGCAGCGCCGCTTCGAGATCGGCGTCGGCGAACACGATCTGCGGCGACTTGCCGCCGAGCTCGAGCGTGACGGGCACGTGGTTCTCCGCGGCCATCTGGGTGACCAGCTTGCCGGTCGCGGGCGAGCCGGTAAACGAGATGTGGTCGATGCCGGGGTGGCGCGCGAGCGCGGCGCCCGCCTCATGGCCGTAGCCGGTGACGATATTGAGCGCACCGGCCGGCAGCCCGGCTTCGGCGGCCAGCTCGGCGACGCGCAGCACCGACAGGCACGCATCCTCGGCCGGCTTCACGACGCACGCGTTGCCGGCCGCGAGCGCCGCGCCGACGCTGCGCCCGAAGATCTGCATCGGGTAGTTCCACGGCACGATGTGGCCGGTGACGCCGTGCGGCTCGCGCACGGTCAGCACCGTATAGCCGGCCTGATAGGGGAGGGTCTCGCCGTGCAGCTTGTCGGCGGCGCCCGCGTAGAACTCGAAATAGCGCACGAGCGCGGCGGCATCGGCACGCGCCTGCTTCAGCGGCTTGCCGGTGTCGCGCGCCTCGATCGTCGCGAGTTCCTCGAGATGGTCGGCGACGCGCGCCGACAGCCGCATCAGCACGCGGCCGCGTTCGGCGGCGCTCGCCGCGCCCCACGGGCCCGCGAACGCTTCGCGGGCCGCGGCGACCGCGCGCTCGATGTCGGGTGCGGTGCCGCGCGCGATCGTCGCGAACGGCTGGCCGTCGGAGGGATCGACGACCGGGATTGTCTCCAGTTGCGCGGGCAACGTCCATTCGCCCGCGATGAAGTGCTTCGCTTCTTCCATGCCTGCTCCTCGGGTCCCATGCTTCGCGGCGACGGACGACGTTGCCCGTGGTTCGGTGGCCGGACATCCGGAACGATTATCGCGCCGATCGTCATCCGGACGCCACCGGTCGATTGGCTATAATGGCGCATTCCCTGCGGGGACGCCCGCGGCGGTGCATCGGCCGCGGCGCCCCTGTCCCGAATTCCATCGACCAACAGAGAGCGCTATGAGCTTTAATCATGTTCCGGCCGGCAAGGACCTGCCGCACGATTTCAACGTGATCATCGAGATCCCCGCGCAAAGCGATCCGGTGAAGTACGAGGCGGACAAGGAACTGGGTCTCCTCGTCGTCGACCGCTTCATCGGTACCGGCATGCGCTACCCGGTGAACTACGGCTACATCCCGCAGACGCTGTCGGGCGACGGCGATCCGGTCGACGTGCTGGTGATCACGCCGTTCCCGCTGCTGGCCGGCTCGATCGTGCGTTCGCGCGTGCTCGGCATGCTGCAGATGACCGACGAGTCGGGCGTCGACGCGAAGCTGGTCGCCGTGCCGCACGACAAGGTCTGCCCGATGACGGCGAACCTGAAGTCGATCGACGACGTGCCCGAGTACCTGAAGGATCAGATCAAGCACTTCTTCGAGCAGTACAAGGCGCTCGAGAAGGGCAAGTGGGTGAAGGTCGAAGGCTGGGCCGGCATCGACGCCGCGCACAAGGAAATCACCGACGGCGCCGCGAACTACAAGAAGTAAGCCCGTTGGCCGGCCTCGCGCCGGTTCGTTCGGAACGCAAACCGCGCGTGTCTCCTCAGGAGGCTGCGCGGTTTTGTTTTGTGCGCACGGTTTTCCGGCGGGTGGGCGCGGACGCGGACGCCTGCGGGCGTGGGGTGGCCGGTGCCTGCTTCGTGCGTTTCGCGCGGGGCGGGGCAGCGGGTGACGTGGCCGGCTTGGTCGCTTCGGCGGGTCGCGTGGTCGATGGACGGCGCCGCGTCGGTGCGGAGGCGGCGTCTTCGCGTGCGTTCGCTGCCGGTTTGCCGACGGCGGCCGATGCCTTCCTTTTTGGCGACGCGGCTGGAGGTGGGCCGGCCTTCTTTACCGGCGTACCACGCGACGACGTCTTTTTTGCGGTGGCGTCGCCGTCGGCTTTTGCCCGTTTCGCGTCCGGTGCGGCCTGGTTCGATTGCGGCGACTTCGACGCTTGCTTGCCTTTCGCAGGCTTCGCCGTTTCCCCTGTCTTCACCGTCTTCGCGGCCGTTGCAGGCCCGGCGAGTTTCCCCGCCTTCGCCTTTTTCCCGGCAACCGGTTCGGTATCAGTTGCCTTGGCCGCATCGCCGAGGTCTTCCGCGCGCCCCTTCTTCGGCCCGGCCGTATCGTTGCGCTCGTCGAGCGCAACCACCGCCGGCAACACCGATTCGAGCGTGCGCAAGCCGGCCGCCAACTCGCGCTTTTTCGCGGGCGTGAGCCGCTTCACCCAGTATTCGGCGCGCGACGCGCTGGACCGGTCGGGCAGAGGAAACGCCGCGAGCACCGCGCGCGGCTTGCGCGAGCGTGTATAGCGCGCGCCCTTGCCGGACGCGTGTTCGTCGAAGCGCGCGGCGACATCGGTCGTGATGCCCGTGTAGACGCTGTCGTCCGCGCATTCGATCAGATACAGAAACCAGGACATGGCAGGGCGGCGGGATGCGAAGCCGCCAGTGTCTCAGAAAAAGCGTGCGTCAACGGCACCGGTCGCCGTGCCCGTCGCGAAAGCGGCTCGGCGCCGCGCCGAGTTCGCGCGTGAAGAAGCGCGTGAATGCGCTGGTCGAACGGAAGCCGACGCGCACGCCGATCTCGCCGATCGGCAACTGCGTATTGAGCAGCAGGTCGCGCGCCTCGCCGAGCCGCGCCTGCGCGACGAGCGCATGGAAACCGACCGCTTCGCGATGCAGCCGCCGGCGCAGCGTCCAGCGCGACATCGCAAAGCGCGTGCACACGTGCTGCATCAGCGTATCGGTCGGCACGTCGGTATCGTCGCAGGTGCGCAGCCAGTCGCGCACGCATTGTTCGACCGACGCGCCGAACGTCGAGCGTGCGCGCACGCGCTCGCGCGCGGCGTCGGCCGCATGACGCTGGATGCCGGCGAGCGGCGCGTTGTAGCGCTCGAACGGCGTGTCGAAGTGCGCGGAGCGCAGCACGATGCGGTTGTGCGCGGCCTCGAACGCCACCGGCGCGCCGAGCATGTCGCGCAGTGCGGCAACGGGCGCGAACGCGCGGCCGGCGAATTCGGCGTCGTCGATGCGCACGTGCGGATCGTACAGGCGCGCAAGCGCCGCGAGGATCGCGAGATTGGCGAACGCGCTGCCCGCGTGCCGGCCGTCTCCTTCGTTCACGTACTCGAGCGCGATCGCGTCGCCTCTCTCGTGTGCGAAGACCCAGTCGACGTTGCCGATCAGCTCGCGATAGCGCAGATAGCCGTGCAGCGCGCCGCGCAGCGTCGCCGCGTTGCAGGTGATGCCCGCGAGCTCGGGAAACGGCATGAGCCAAGGCACGACCTGCGGTGGCGGGCGATGCCACGACAGCGGCCAGCCGCTCGTCAGCTGCATCGCGGCCACGTGCCGGTCGCCGGCGATGCGGCGCGTGTCGTCGGCGAGCTCGGCCGGCCCGATGCCGAGCGTCTCGTAAAGCGCAGCGGGATCGATGCCGTTTGCGCGCGCGTCCTCGCACAGCCAGCGGTAGATCCGCACGGATACCGATTTCTGTCTCAACTCCATGCCTGCCCCCTGTCGTCATGCCGTTCGGGTTTGTCCCCGCTGCGAGAGGTCAACGCATGCTCCTGCCGGTCAAGCGTGGTGACCGGTCGATTTTTAGACTCGACGCTGGAGTTTGGCGACCAGTACAACAGAACGATTCTGGAGGATCAATGAAAACTTCGCTGTTCCGGTGTTCGACGATTGCGTCCGCATGTGCGCTCACGATGCTGCTCGCGTCGTGCGGCGGCGACGACATCCATGCGCCGGCCGACCCCGACGCGGCGGCCGGCCAGCGCGCGGCCGCACTCGTCGCGCAACTGACGACCGACGAGAAACTGCAGCTCGTGCACGGTACCGGCATGCCCGCGCTCAACCTCGGCGGCCCGTTTCCGGCCGACGCGCTGAACGGCGCAAGCTACATCCCGGGCGTGCCGCGGCTCGGCATTCCGGCGCTCAGCAGCGCCGATTCGGCGGGCGGCGTGAACGTTAAGAATGCGCGCGTGACCGCGCTGCCCGCGCCGGTCGCGCTCGCGGCGACGTGGGATCCGGCGCTCGCGGGCACCTACGGCACGCGCATCGCGCTCGAATTGCGCGCGCTCGGGTTCGCGGAAGGGCTCGGCGGCGGCGTGAACCTCGCGCGCGAGCCGCGCAACGGCCGCACCTTCGAATACATGGGCGAGGATCCGGTGCTCGCGGGCACGCTGAGCGCCGCGCGCACGCAGGCCACGCAGGCGCGGAAGGTGATCGCGACGATCAAGCATTTCGCGTTCAACGACCAGGAAACCAACCGGATGACGGTCGATTCGGTCGTCGACGAGCGGACCATGCGCGAGGCCGAACTGCTCGCGTTCGAGATCGGCGTGAAGGACGGCCGGCCGGGCAACGTGATGTGCTCGTACAACAAGCTGAACGGCGTGTATGCGTGCGAGAACCCGTATCTGCTGACGACCGTGCTGAAGAACGAGTGGGGCTTCAAGGGCGTCGTGCAGTCGGACTGGGGCGCGACGCATTCGACGGTCGCGGCCGTGCAGGCCGGGCTCGACGAGGAACAGCCCGGCGCGGCCGACGACGGCAACGCGCCGCTCGGCTCGTACTTCAATTCGAAGCTGCGCGCGGCGCTGCAGGCCGGCAGCGTGTCGGCCGCGCGGCTGAACGACATGGTGCAGCGCAAGCTGCGCACGCTGATCCGCATCGGTGTAATGGACGCGCCGCCGAAGCCGGGCGGCGCGATCGACGAAGCCGCCGGCAATGCCGACGCGCTCGCGATCGCCCGGCAAGCGGCGGTGCTGCTGAAGAACGCGGCCGCGTCGGGCGACACGCAGCCGGTGCTGCCGCTGGCCGCCGGCACGCTCAGGTCGGTCGTCGTGATCGGCGGGCACGCGGATGCGGGCGTGCTGTCGGGCGGCGGCTCGGGTGCGGTGCCGGCGATCGACGGCAACGCGGTGACGTCCTGTCGGCAACCGGCCGACATGCTGTTCGGCGGGTGCGCGACCTGGTACAAGTCTGCGCCGCTCGCGGCGATCCGCGCGAAGGCGCCGAACGCGTCGGTCAGCTACCTCGACGGGACCGACGCGAACGCGGCGGCCACCGCGGCCGCGCAGGCCGATGTCGCGATCGTGTTCGCCACGCAGTGGCAGACCGAAGGCCTCGATCTCGCGAGCCTGTCGCTGCCCGATGCGAAAGCCGACCCGTACAACCAGCAATACGACCAGAACGCGCTGATCGCCGCGGTCGCCGCGAAGGCGAAGCGTGTGATTGTCGTGCTCGAGAACGGCAGCCCGGTGCTGATGCCGTGGCTTGCCAACGTGCACGGCGTGCTCGACGCATGGTATCCGGGCGCACAGGGCGGCCAGGCGATCGCCGACCTGCTGTTCGGCGACGCGAATCCGTCGGGCCGGCTGCCGTTGACGTTCCCGAAGCAGGAGGCCGACCTGCCGCAGCCGACGATCGATCCGTCGAACACGCAGAACGTCTATGCGGAAGGGCTCGCGTACGGCTATCGCTGGTTCGACGCGAAGGCGATCGAGCCGCTGTTTCCGTTCGGCTACGGGCTGTCGTACACGACGTATGCGTTGTCGGCGATGTCGGCGCGGGCGGACGCAGCGGGCAACGTGACGGTTGGCGTCACGGTGACGAACACCGGCACGCGTGCCGGTACGCACACGGTGCAAATCTACGCAGCGCTGCCCGCGTCGCTCGGCGAGCCGCCGAAGCGGCTCGTCGGCTGGACCCGGGTCGCGCTGCAGCCGGGCGAGGCGCGCACGGTCAGTGTCGCGGTGCCGGCGCAGCGCTTCGCGGTGTGGGATGCGAATGCGCACGCATGGCGGATCGGCGCGGGCAGCTACGGGCTGTCGGCGGCCGCGTCGTCGCGTGACCCGCAGGCGCTGTCGCAGACGGTGGCGCTCGCCGCGCATTGAACCGGCCGCATGCCGGTATGCAGGATGACGCTAGCCGGTGCTGCGCCGGAACGGATCGTGTTCGCGCAACTCGTCGACGTACGCGTGGATATGCTCGGTCTCGCGTGCGAGAAAATGCGCGACCGCATCGGAGAACGCCGGATGCGCGAGCCAGTGCGCGGAATGCGTGACGGTCGGCAGGAAGCCGCGCGCGAGCTTGTGCTCGCCCTGCGCGCCGCCCTCGAACGTGTCGAGCCCGGCCTCGATGCAGAATTCGAGCAACTGGTAGTACGCCGTCTCGAAATGCAGGCAGGGCACGTGCTCGAGCGCGCCCCAGTAGCGGCCGTACAGCGTGCCGCCGCCGTTCGCGCCGCGCCGGTAGACGGCGAGCGAGCTTGCGATCGGCCGGCCGTCGGCTTCGGCGATCACGAGCAGCAGGTTCTCCGGCATCGTCGCGCCGATCGCGCGGAAGAAGTCGAGATTCAGGTACGGGCTCGAGTAGTGTTCGCGGTAGGTCTGCCGGTAGCAGCGCGAGAAGAAGCGCCAGTCGGCATCGGTGATCCGGTCGCCGGTCAGCCGCCGGAACGTGACGCCGGCATCGCGCACCTTGCGCCGTTCGGCGCGGATGTTCTTGCGCTTCTTCTGCTCGAGCGTGCCGAGGAAGTCGTCGAAGTCGCGGTAGCCGTCGTTGAGCCAGTGGAACTGTACGCCTTCGCGCAGCATCATCCCCAGCGATTCGAGCAGCCGCGCCTCGTCGCCGGTGGGGAACAGCACGTGCAGCGACGACACGTCGCTCTGCTCGGCGAACGCGAGCAGCGTGGCCGCGAGCCGGCGGCGCGCGTCGTCGTCGGCCGCGAGCAGGCGCGTGCCCTGCACGGGCGTGAACGGCACCGCGCACAGCAGCTTCGGGTAATAGGGCAGGCCGTTGCGCTGGTACGCGTCGGCCCATGCCCAGTCGAACACGTATTCGCCGTACGAATGCTGCTTCGCGTAGACGGGCGCGGCGGCCGCCAGCCGCCCCGTGCGCGCGTCGGTCAGCGTGACGAAGTGGGGCGACCAGCCGGTGTCGTCGACCGCGCAGCGCGCGACGTGCAGCGCGTCGAGGAATTCGTGGCGCAGGAACGGCGTCGGCTGCGCGTCGCGTTCGAGCAGCGCGTTCCATTCGTCGGCCGGCACTTCCGCGGGGGACGACAGGATGCCCGTGCGATAATCGATGCGTTCGTGTTTCAAGCGTGAATCCGTACTGTTGGATGCCGCCGGATGCGTGCCGCCATGGCCCGCGTCCGGGACGTTTTCGTCAGCCGTTCAGGGCGCGCCGCCGGGCTGCGCCGATCCCGTCATGAAGACCCGACTCGCTCTCGCCCAGATCAACGTCACCGTCGGCGATTTCGCCGGCAACGTCGCGCGGATCGTCGCGGCCGCTCGCGCCGCGCACAACGATGGTGCGCAACTGATGGTCGCACCCGAACTCGCGCTGTCCGGCTATCCGCCGGAAGACCTGCTGCTGCGGCCCGCGTTCTACGCGGCGGCCGCTGCCGCGCTCGACACGCTCGCCGACGCGCTGCGTCCGTTCGACGGGCTCGCGGTGCTGGTCGGTCATCCGTTGCGGGGTCCGGGCAGGGGGCCGGGCAGGGGGCTTGGCGACGATGCACGCGCGCCAGCCGTCGATGGTAATGCAAACCGCCCGATCGAGCGCGGCGTGCCGCCGGCCGATACCTACAACGCGGTGTCGCTGATCGTCGGCGGCCAGATCGCCGGCACCTACCGCAAGCAGGATCTGCCGAACGCCGACGTGTTCGACGAGAAGCGCTATTTCGCGACCGACGCCGAACCGCTCGTGTTCGAGCTGAACGGCGTCAAGTTCGGCGTGATCATCTGCGAGGACGCATGGCATGCGTCGGCCGCGCAGATCGCGAAGGCCGCCGGCGCGCAGGTGCTGCTGATCCCGAACGGTTCACCGTATCACATGAACAAGGAGGCGCTGCGCATCGACATCCTGCGCGCGCGGATCCGCGAGACCGGGCTGCCGATGGTGTACGTGAACCTCGTCGGCGGCCAGGACGAGCTCGTGTTCGACGGCGGCTCGTTCGTGCTCGACGCGCAGGGCGCGCTCGTCGCGAAGATGCCGCAGTTCGACGAAGGGCACGCGATCGTCGAATTCGACGGCGCCCGCCCGCTGCCCGGCGCGATCGCGCCAGCGCTGCCGGTCGACGCGCAGGTCTATCGCGCGCTCGTGACCGGCGTGCGCGACTACATCGGCAAGAACGGCTTTCCCGGCGTGCTGATCGGGCTGTCGGGCGGCGTCGACTCCGCGCTGGTGCTCGCGGTCGCATGCGACGCGCTCGGGCCCGAGCGCGTGCGCGCGGTGATGATGCCGTCGCGCTACACGGCCGACATCTCGACCACCGACGCGGCGGAGATGGCGCGGCGCGTCGGCGTGCGCTACGACGAGATCGCGATCGCGCCGATGTTCGACGCGTTCCGGGCGGCGCTCGCGGACGAATTCGCGGGCCGCGCGGAGGACGCGACGGAAGAGAACATCCAGGCGCGCATCCGCGGCACGCTATTGATGGCGCTGTCGAACAAGTTCGGCTCGATCGTGCTGACGACCGGCAACAAGAGCGAGATGGCGGTCGGCTACTGCACGCTGTACGGCGACATGGCCGGCGGCTTCGCGGTGATCAAGGACATCGCGAAAACGCTGGTCTACCGGCTGTGCCGCTATCGCAACGCGACCGCCGACTACGGGCAGCGCGACGTGATCCCCGAGCGGATCCTCACGCGCGCGCCGTCGGCCGAGCTGCGCGAGAACCAGACCGACCAGGACAGCCTGCCGCCGTACGACGTGCTCGACGCGATCATGCGGATGTACATGGAGGAGGACCGTCCGCTCGCGGAGATCGTCGCGGCCGGTTATGCGGAGGCCGACGTCGCGCGCGTGACGCGGCTCATCAAGATCAACGAATACAAGCGCCGCCAGGCGCCGATCGGCATTCGCGTCACGCATCGCGCGTTCGGGCGCGACTGGCGCTATCCGATCACGTCACGCTTTACCGAACGTCTCGACTGAGCGGTGCTGGGCCGTACGCGGCCGGCCGGCTTACAATCGGGATCGCGATTTTTCATCCAAACGAGCATTGAGGGACAACCATCATGAAACGCATCACCGCCATCATCAAGCCGTTCAAGCTGGACGAAGTCCGCGAAGCGCTCGCCGAAGTCGGCCTCACGGGGCTGACCGTGACGGAAGTGAAGGGCTTCGGCCGCCAGAAGGGGCACACCGAGCTGTATCGCGGCGCCGAATACGTCGTCGACTTCCTGCCGAAGATGAAGATCGAGGTGGTCGTCGCGGAAGCGCAGGTCGACCAGGTGATCGACGCGGTCATCGGCGCGGCGCGCACGGGCAAGATCGGCGACGGCAAGATCTTCGTGTCGGACGTCGAGCGCGTGATCCGCATCCGCACCGGCGAAGAGAACGAAGCGGCGGTCTGAGCGCCGCATTCGGCCGATCCCGCCGGGCCGGTCGATCGGGCCGCGGATCGCATGATTCCGGCCCGCCAATAAAAAACGGTGCGATACCCGGGTGGGTACCGCACCGATACGCGCCTCTCGCAGCAGCGTGGAAAGTGTTGTCGAATCGTTCTCTGGACGGCGCCTGATCAGAACAGGTGCTGGATGCCGGCGTAGACGCCGGTCTGGCTGCCGCCCGGATGCGGGTTGCCCGTCGATACGGCGGTGCCCGCACCGTTCGCGTTCAGGCCGAAGTTGGCCGTCGAGCTGTTGCGCACCGTCGCGACCTGCACGTCGAACAGCGTGCGCTTCGAGATGTTGTACGAACCGCCGACCGTGTAGATGTTCGCGTTGCCGCCACCGTGGTTCGCATTCACGTGGTACACGGCTGCGATCAGCGCGGCCGCCGGCGTGGCCTGCCACGTCACGCCGCCCCAGACCTGCTGGGTGCCGGTGATGCCGTTGTTGACGGCCGGGCCGCCGCTGCCGTCCGCGTGCGACGACTGATAAGCCGCTTGCAGCTTGAACTGGCCGAGGAACACGTTCAGGCCCGCGAAGTATTCACGCGAATAGTTGAACACGTCGGAGAAGCGGCCGTTGCTGTCGCGCGTTTCGTCGTAGATGCCGCGCACCTGGAACAGCGAGTTCGTGTACGTGACCTGCGCACCGGCCGCACGCCCCGGCTGACCGGCCGTCGTGTTGCCGTTGAAGCTGGTCGAGTTCGAGAACGCGAACTGGCCGTAGAAGTCGAGGCCGTAGAACTGCGGCGACTGGTACGACACGTTGTTGCTGGTCTTGTTCCAGTTGCGGCCGCGCACGAGCGATGCCGACGACCAGCTCGACTGGCCCAGCGGATCGAAGTCCCACACGCCGTTCGCGATCGCGAGTTCGCGACCCAGCAGCAGCGTACCGTAGCGGTCGTTGGAGATGCCGACAGTCGCGAAACGATCCCAGATCGAGCCGCTCGTGCCGAGCCCGCCGTTCATCGTGTTGAACGCGCCTTCGAGGTGGAACAGGATCTTGTTGCCGCCGCCGATGTCCTCGCTGCCCTTCAAGCCCCACAGGCTCGTGCCCCAGTCGCCGCTCTCCGCCCGGTAGCGATGGCCGTCCTGCAGGCCGTTCATGTACTCGAGGCCGGCATCCAGGCGACCGTACAGCGTGACGCTGCTCTGCGCGTGCGCCGTAACCACCCCAGCAGCCATCAGCGCGGCCGCGACCAAAGCTTTCTTCATCATCTCCTCCATACCCTGTCAAAAAGTCAACCCAGACTGCACGAGATGCCCGGCGCGGCGAGCGTCGGGCAAAAGCGAAAAGCGGGATAACCAGGGAGACCTCGTGCAGGCCGGTAAGCGCGGCACGCGGGCAAGCGGACGGAAAAACCGTTGAGCGGTCCCGCGCGGCCGGGTCGGCTTGCGGGGTCTCCTTGTTGTGTCGTGAAGCTAAACTACATTTCACGAACTTCGTTTTGCTACTTTGGTTACTAATTTAGCAAAAATACAATTTTGTGGCGACCGAAATCGTTGTTTGACTAACACGTGTCGCCAATTTGCCATGCAACAGAGTGCGCGGCGGCCGCGCGGAGGCGCGCCGGGTGCCGTAAACCCTTGTCCGACAAGGAAGACACGGTTTCGGCGGTGTGGGGTCAAGGATTGCCACTATTGACGTTGCCGAGGCGCGAGCGTAAGCGTCGGAGAGGCGAAATTGGTAAGTATTTCGTAATAAATCGGGCGTGGGACAACGGCGCCGGGCCGCGGGTGAAACGACTCTGAAAGGCTTGTGCCGCGTGGGCCCTCGTCCGCCGGGAGCGCGCCCCGCTCAACCCTGCGCGGGGCGCGCATCGAGCAATTGCGCGCGGATCCATCGGTGCGCATCGGTGCGTGCGTGCTTCGCGTGCGAGTAGACCTTCACCGTGTAGCGCGGGATCTCGAACGGCGCGGGGAAGATGCGGATCGGCGCCGCGTGGCGCAGCGCCTGCGCGGCGCGGTTCGGCACCGTCATCAGCAGCGTCGATTCCGCGATCGCGAACGGTGCGGCCAGCACGCTCGGCAGCTGCACGGCGACCTGCCGCGCGAGACCGAGCCGGTCGAGCACGTAGTCGACGACGCCGCGCGACTCGTTCCACGGCGTGACGACCACGTGGCGTGCCGCGAGATATTGGTCCAGCGTCAGCCGCCGGCGGATGTCCGGATGCGCGGCGCTCGCGATCACCACGTAGTCGTCCGAGAACCAGTCGAAATCCTCGATGCCCGGCGAGTCGGCGGCCGACTCCTCGTGATAGCCGAGCGCGAAATCGATGCGGCCGGCCGCGAGTTCGTCGACCGAAATCTTGCGCTCGGAATGGACGACGCGAATCCGCAGCCGCGGCGCGACCCGCTCGACGCGCGCGAGCAAGGCCGGCAGCACGGCGAACGCCGTGTAGTCACTCGCGGCGAACACGAACGTGCGGTCGCTTTGCGCGGGATCGAAGCGGCGCGCGCGGGCGAGCCCCTTCGACATCGTGTCGAGCGCGTCGCCGGCCCAGGTGGCGATGTCGTCGGCGCGCACGGTCGGCTGCATCTCGTTGCCGAGCCGCACGAACAGCGCGTCGCCGATCGCGTCGCGAAGCCGCGCGAGCGCGTGACTCAGCGCGGACGGGCTCATCGCCAGTTCGTGCGCGGCCGCTGCCACCGACCGGTGGCGGTACAGCGCGTCGAACGCGAGCAGCAGGTTCAGGTCGAGACGGCGCAGATCGGGATGCATCATGTTCATGTCAGGATGAAGAAACTGCACTTCCTGCAGTTGAGCCGTGAACGTAGCATGTGGATCCGACCGCCGCCACGCGCATGTGCGCGGGCGGCGCCGCATTCCGTTTCCCGTCCGGGCCGAAGGAGGGCTCCCCGCCGTGCAAATCGACATCCGTTGCGCCACCGTCGCCGACGTCCCGCAAATCCTGCGCTTCATCACCGAGCTGGCCGTCTACGAGAAGGCGGAGCATGAAGTGGTCGCGACGCCCGCGTCGCTCGAGCGCAGCCTGTTCGGCGAAGGCTCGCCCGCGCGTGCGCTGATCTGCGAGGTCGACGGCGAGCCGGCCGGCTTCGCCGTGTATTTCTTCTCGTACTCGACGTGGCTCGGCCGCCAGGGGCTGTATCTCGAGGATCTGTACGTATCGCCGCGCTTTCGCGGCGCGGGCGCCGGGCTGCGGCTGCTGAAGGCGCTCGCGCGCATCGCCGTGGACACCGGCTGCGGGCGGTTCGAATGGAGCGTGCTCGACTGGAACGAGCCGGCGATCCGCTTCTACGAAAGCGTCGGCGCGGCGCCGCAGAGCGAATGGGTGCGCTACCGGCTCGCGGGCGATGCGCTGCGCGCGTTCGCGGACGGCGCGCCGGTGGGCGCCGCGTAAACGCGAAACGGGCGCCGCCCGGCGCCCGCTCGTGTGTCGTATCGCGCAGCGCGCGTTACTTGAGGCTGCCCGACAAAAACCCGCGCAGGCGCTCGCTCTTCGGATTCGCGAACACCTCGGACGGCACGCCTTCTTCCTCGACGCGCCCCTGGTGCAGGAACATCACGTGATTCGACACGTTGCGCGCGAAGCCCATCTCGTGCGTGACGACGATCATCGTGCGGCCTTCCTCGGCGAGCTTCTGCATCACCTTCAGCACTTCGCCGACGAGTTCCGGGTCGAGCGCCGACGTCGGTTCGTCGAACAGCATCACGTCGGGATGCATCGCGAGTGCACGCGCGATCGCGACGCGCTGCTGCTGGCCGCCCGACAGGTGTGACGGATACTGCTTCTCGACGCGCGGCGCGAGGCCGACCTTCTCGAGATACGTGCGGGCGCGATCCTCGGCTTCCTTCTTCGGGATGCCGAGCACGTTGACGGGCGCTTCCATCACGTTCTCGATCACGTTCATGTGCGACCAGAGATTGAAGTGCTGGAACACCATCGACAGCTTGGTGCGCACGCGTTGCAGCTGCTTCGAATCGGCCGCGCGCAGCGCGCCCGTCTTGTCGGCGGTGGTGCGCACTTCCTCGCCGTCGACGACGATGCGGCCCGCGTTCGGCTGTTCGAGGAAGTTGATACAGCGCAGCATCGTGCTCTTGCCGGAACCGGACGAGCCGATCACGCTGATCACGTCGCCCGAGTTCGCCTTCAGCGACACGCCCTTGAGCACCTCGTTGTCGCCGTACCGCTTGTGCAGATCGTCGACGAAAAGCTTCTGAGTCTGGGAATTCATCAATAGTCCTGCGAAAACTTACTTGCCTTGCGGGCGCAGATACGCGAGCCAGCGACGCTCGGCCTGGCGGAACAGCCACACGAGCATGAACGAGATCACGAGATAGAGCAGCGCGGCGATGCCGAATGCGTGGAACGACATGTAGGTCGCCGAGTTCACGTCGCGGGCGATCTTCAGGATGTCCGGCACGGTCGCGGTGAACGCGACGGTGGTCGCGTGCAGCATCAGGATCACTTCGTTGCTGTAGAGCGGCAGCGCGCGGCGCAGCGCGGACGGCAGGATCACGCGGCGATACATCGTGAAGGTGGACATCCCGTATGCGCGCGCGGCTTCGATCTCGCCGTACGAGGTCGCCTTGATCGCGCCCGCGAAGATCTCGGTGGTGTACGCGCAGGTGTTCAGCGTGAACGCGAGCAGCGTGCAGCGCATCCCGTCGCGGAAGAACGAATCGAGCAGCGGCGTGCCGCGTATGAACTGCAGGCTGTAGAGGCCGGTGTAGCAGAGCAGCAGCTGCACGTAGAGCGGCGTGCCGCGGAACACGTACGTGTAGAGCCACACGGCGCCCGACAGCCACTTCCTCTTCGACACGCGGGCCACCGCGAGCGGCACCGACAGGCAGAAGCCGAGGCCGATCGACACGACGAGCAGCCACAGCGTGATCGCGACGCCGGTGATCCGGAAGCCGTCGGTATAGAGATAGTTGCGCCAGTATTCTTGGATGAGTTCGATCATAGGTCAGCCTTGCGGACACCGGTCGAGTAGCGCTTTTCGAGCCACATCAGCACGAAGTTCGAGATCGTCGTGATGGCGAGGTAGACCGCACCGGCGATCAACGTGAAGAAGAAGAAACGCAGCGTGCCCTTGCCGGCATCCTGCGACGCCTTGACGACGTCCGCGAGGCCGATGATCGACACCAGCGCGGTCGACTTCACGAGCACCTGCCAGTTGTTGCCGATGCCGGGCAGCGCGAAGCGCATCATCTGCGGGAACATGATCCGCGCGAACACCTGCCAGCTGGTCATCCCGTACGCGCTGCCGGCCTCGAGCTGGCCGCGCGGCACCGACAGGAACGCGCCGCGGAAGGTCTCGGTGAAGTACGCGCCGTAGATGAAGCCGAGCACGAGCACGCCGGCGAGGAACGGGTCGATGTCGATCTGGTCCCAGCCGAGCGCGTCGGTCGCGGAGTTCAGCCAGATCTGCAGGCTGTAGAACAGCAGCAGCATCAGCACGAGGTCGGGTACGCCGCGGATCAGCGTCGTGTAGACGGTGCCGATGCCGTTCGTCACGCGGTTGCGCGACAGCTTCGCGCCCGCGCCGAGCAGGCCCAGCAGGAACGACAACGCGAGCGACAGCACCGCCAGTTTGACGGTTTGCCAGGTGCCTGCGAGGATCAGCGGGCCGTAACCTTGTAGAAACATAGAGTGGTCCCTGGTGTGGTCCCTGAGGGCGCATGCGGAGCGCCGCGAAATACGCGCCCGCGAAGCTGCGCGGAACGCCCCGTGCGTATCATGACCGTCCGCCCCGGCAACGGTGCCGGGCCCGCCCGTCGCGCGAGCGGCGGGCAAGGGGGCGGGCGGCGCGTGGTGGACTGCCTGTACCGCCGGACGCGGGGCCGCCCCCGCATCCGCTTCCCGTCATTGTCGGCGCTCAGCGAGCCGAGTAGACGCTGAACGAGAAATACTTGTGCGACAGCCGGTCGTACGTGCCGTCCTTGTGCATATCGGCCAGCGCCTTGTTGATCCTGAGCTTCAGGTCCGTGTCTTCCTTGCGCAGGCCGATCGCGGTGCCGTCGCCGATCGTCTTCGGATCCTTCACTTCCGGCCCGGCGAACGCGAAGCCCTTGCCGCGCGGCGTGCGCAGGAAGCCGTAGTCGGCCTGCAGTTCATCCTGCAGCGTCGCGTCGAGGCGGCCCGAGCCGAGATCGGCATAGACCTGGTCCTGGTTCTGGTAAGGAATGACCGTCACGCCCTGCGGTTCCCAGTACGCCTTCGCGTAGGTTTCCTGCGTCGAGCCCTGCTCGACGCCGACGTGCTTGCCCTTGAGCGACGCGACCGTCGGCAGCAGCGGCGAGCCGGCCTTCGCGATCATGCGTGCCGGTGCGTCGTACACCTTGTCGGAGAAGTCGATCTGCTCGCGGCGCTTGTCCGTGACGGTCAGCGACGACACGATGACGTCGTACTTCTTCGCCTTCAGCGCGGGGATGATCCCGTCGAGATCCTGCGCGACCCACACGCACTTCACGTTGATCCGCTTGCAGATTTCCTTGGTGAGATCGACGTCGAAACCGACGATCTCGCCGCTCGGCGCGGTCGACTCGAACGGCGGGTAGCTGGCATCGACACCGATCCGCACGGTCTTCCACTCCTTCGCGAAGGCGCTGCCCGCCACGAGGGCGAGGGCGGCGCACAGGGCGGCCTTCTTCATTTCCATCCTTTTGTCGCTCACTTCCGGGGGGCGCTCGCGGCCGGTCGGGCCGGGCGCCGCGGCGTATTCTAGACGGCCAAAATTCGTGTTTCGGCGCGCTGGCAATGGCGCTCGCCGGACGGGCGAACGCCAAAAGGGCGGTATTTTACCCGAACGCGATATCCGGAAAACGGCAATCCGGCGCGACCGATCGATTCTTCGAATCGGCTGTTGCGGCAATCGTGGTATTCGCAACGAGTATTGCGTCCATTGGATTCGTGAGCGCAACGATGCGGTGCGCGGGCGGCGAATTGTGGCCGGATGGGGGCGAGCCTACAGTACAGGTAAACCCGCAAAAGAATCGCCGCCTGCCGGAGTACCCCCATGTTCCAGATCAGCCGCGCCGCCGACCGTTGCCATACGCGTCAAGGCTGGCTCGAATCGAGCAGCAGCTTCCCGCTCGCCGGCCACGCCGGGGCCACGCATCCGCCGTTCGGCGCGCTGCGCTTGCTGAGCGAGGACCGGATCGCACCCACGCGCGGCTTCGGAATGCAGCCGCGCCGTGACCTCGAGATCGTCACCTACGTGCTGGACGGCGCGCTCGCGCATCGCGACAGCCTCGGCAACGGCGCGATCGTGCGGGCCGGCGGCGTCCAGCGGATGAGCGCCGGCACGGGGCTCATGCACAGCGAAACCAATGCGTGGTGCGACCGGCCGCTGCATCTGCTGCAGATCTGGCTGCAGCCGGCCGAGCGGGGCGGGCGGCCCGGCTATGCGCAGCGGCGCTTCGCCGACGACGAGAAGCGCGGCCGGCTGCGGCTCGTCGCGTCGCCCGACGGTGACGACGGCGCATTGTCGGTCCGTGCGGACGCGCGCATCTTCGCGGGGCTGATCGACGGCGACGAGGAGACGGCTTTCGGCGTGCCGGCCGGGCGCAGCACGTACGTGCACGTGGCGCGCGGCGATGTGGAAGTCAACGGCCACGCGCTGGCCGAGGGCGACGGCGCGCGGATCGCCGGCATGGATATGGTTGCGTTCGCCCGCGGCCGGGCGGCCGAGGTGCTGCTGTTCGACGTCGCCTGAAATGAAACGGGGGACGCGGCGTCAAGCGCGCGTCCCCCGCGGTGCCGCCCGGAGGGCGGCCTGCCGGCTTACTGCGCCGGCGCCGACGCGCCCTTGGCCGCGCGGTGCTGCTGCCAGCGTTCCTTCATCGTCTCGTGGCGCTGCTCCATCCGTGCGAACTGCTGCTTGAGCGCCGTGCTGACCGTGGTCTTCTGCTGGTCGTTCAGCCCGTTGTAGAACGCGAGCCACGCGGCCGCGCTCTGCTCGCGCAGTTGCGCATTCTGCTGCTCGGCCTGCTGGCGGGCGGCGTGCATCGCGCTCAGGTCGAGGATCGGCTGGTTCTGCTGCGCCTTGAATTGCTCGCGCATCTGCTCGTGGCTCTTGCGCATCGCCTCATGGTTCTGCTTCATCGTGTTGACGGCCGTCTGCCACTGCTGTTCCTGCGACGCGTTGAGCTTCAGCTGGTCGTGCAGCTTCATGATCACGCCGAACGGGCCGCCGTCATGGCCGCCGTGCATCTGGTGCATGCCGGGGCCGCCCGGCGGCGGCATGTCGTTGGGTTGCGCGGCATGCGCGGTGCCGAATGCGAGAGCGAGCACGGTGGCGGCGGCAATGGCCACGCGGGAAGTCTTCTTATACATTTCAGAAACTCCTTGTATCAAAGGTCCGGCGATGCGGGTCGCGGTGATTCGTGCCCGCATCCGGTAAGACGCAGGTTAGCGGCGCGGGTCCCGGCCGGTGTTACGCGGGGTGGCCGGCGGGTTACGGCGCATTACAGTTCCCTTGCGCCGTAACCCGCAGTAACCCTTTCGTCCCTTTGTTTCGTTCTTCGACGCCGCGCTCGCGCGGTAAACTTCAAGCCATGACTACCCAGATCCTCATCGTCGACGACGACCAAGAACTCCGAGACCTGCTGCGCGACTATCTCGTGCGCCAGGGGATGGAAGTGTCCGTGCTGCACGACGCGGCGACGCTCGAGAAGCGCCTCGAGCGCGAGCGGCCCGACCTGATCGTGCTGGACCTGATGATGCCGGGCGTGGACGGCCTCACCGCGCTGCGCCAGTTGCGTGCGGCCGGCGACGACATCCCCGTGATCATGCTGACCGCGCGCGCGGACGACGTCGACCGCATCGTCGGGCTCGAACTCGGCGCGGACGACTATCTCGGCAAGCCATTCAACCCGCGCGAGCTGCTGGCGCGTGTGCAGGCCGTGCTGCGCCGCCGCCGCGCGACGCCGTCGGCGGCGGCGCCCGAGCAGCGCGAGCCGTTCGCGTTCGGCCGCTTCGTGCTCGACTTCCAGGCGCGCACGCTGTCGGTCGACGGCAAGCCGGCGACGCTGTCGAGCAGCGAATTCGCGCTGCTGAAGATCTTCGTGAACCATGCGCTGCGCACGCTCACGCGCGAGCGGCTGCTCGAGCTGCTGCACGGGCCAGAGTACGACGGCACCGACCGCGGCATCGACGTCCAGGTATGGCGCCTGCGCCGCATCCTGGAAACGGATCCGTCCGCGCCGCGCTTCATCCAGACGGTCCGCGGGCGCGGCTACGTGTTCGTGCCCGACGGCGAGGCCCATGCGCAAGCCCATTGATTCACTGTTCGGGCGGCTCGCGCTGCTGGTCATCGGCGTGCTGCTCCTGTCGCACTTCGCGTGGTTCTTCGCGATGCGCATCGAGCGCAACCAGATGCAGACGCGCTACGCGGTCGAGGAGGCCGCGTTCCTCGTCGACGCGGTGCGCCAGCACGTCGAGCGCACGCCCGATCAGCCGCTGCCGTCGCGGGTGCGGCTCGTGGCGCCGGACAGTCCCGACGTGCCGAAGGTGGCCGACACGAACCTGCCGGCGCCGCTCAAGCGCTTTCGCGACGACGTGAGCGAGCGGATGCCGCACGGCACCCAGGTCGAGATCGGCGCGCCCGGTCATCCGCCGGTGCTGTGGGTCAAGGAGCCGACCGACCCTAACTGGATCGTGGTGCCGGTGCAGCCGCTGCGGCCGCCGCGCTCGCTCGACCGGATGCTGCTGTGGCTCGGCACGATCTTCTCGGCCGGCGTGATCGCCGCGCTGTTCGCGGCCTGGCAGTTGCAGCAGCCGCTGCGCTCGCTGGCGCGCGCGGTCGCGCGCTTCGGCCGCGGCCAGCCGGTGCCGCCGCTGCGCGAGCGCGGACCGCGCGAGCTGCGCCAGCTCACGCGCGGCTTCAACCAGATGGTGGAACAGGTTTCGCAGGCCGACAGCGACCGCGCGGTGATGCTGGCTGGCGTCGCGCACGACCTGCGTACGCCGCTCGCGCGGATGCGCCTGCGCGCCGAAATGATGGACGACGCGCGGCTGCGCGACGGCGTCGTGCGCGATGTCGACTCGATGTCGCACATCGTCGACCAGTTCCTCGCGTTCGCGCACGGCGGGGCGGACCGCAGCGAGCCCGTGCCGGTCGACCAGACCTGCGAGCGGATCGCGCGCAGCTATCGCGCGGTCGCACCGAACGCGCCGGCGGTCCAGACGCGCCTCACGGCCGACGCGGGCTTCCGCCTGCCGACCGCGACGCTCGACCGGATCCTGTCGAACCTGCTGGACAATGCACATGCGTACGGCGCGCCGCCCGTGCTGGTCGAGACGGCGCGCACGCCGACCGGGTATGTACTGTCGGTCAGCGACAGCGGCGGCGGGATTGCGCCGCGCGACCTGGCGGCCGCTACGCGGCCGTTCGTGCGGCTCGACCCCGCGCGCGGCGGGAACGGCCACAGCGGGCTGGGGCTCGCGATCGTCGAGCGGCTCGTGCTGAGGCTGGGCGGGACGTGCGAGATCGGCAACCGTCCCGAGGGCGGCCTGCGCGTGGCGATGACGTTCCCGTTCGACGCGGTGCCGAAGGACGAACTTCACGCACAGGCTGCGTAAGAAGCGGCGCCTGCCGGGCAGGCGCCGCGCGGCATCATTCGCCGAACAGCGAGCCGAGCGTCTCGGCGGCGTTGCTGTCGATGGTGTTGTAGGTCACGCTCGTGGCCTCGAAGATATAGACGGTCGTATAGCGGCCGAGGCGCTCCAGGATTTCCTCCTGCAGTGATTCGGGCACGACGTTCATGTTCAGGTACCATGCCGTCGACGACAGCCGGGTCTGGAACGACCCGTATTCCTGCATCAGCTCGTAGAACGCCTCGGCGTCCTGATCGCGGCAGACGATCACCAAATTTCCTGCCATTCCCTTCCTCCAGCTGGTCGGTCAATCCCCGGGGCCGCGGGTCGGCACACCCCGGGGGCTAGCCCCGATCATACCTGCTTCGCCGCGATCGTCCGATGACGTCCGGCATGGTTTGCGCCCGTGTGCGGCTGGCGGGTTCCCGGCCGGCCCGGATCACGGCATAATTCGGGGCCTGCACGCCGGCCGCACGACTGCGGCCGGGCTGCACCGCCCCGCGCGCCCGCCGTCCGCCCGCGCGCCGGGCACGATCCACGCACCGCCCACGCGTCGCGCGGCGCCACACTGGCCCCGGACGGTTGTACCTGAAATACAGGTTGGTGTAGTGTCGTGCCGTCGCGGCCGCTTGCCGCGCCGGGGCGCAGCTTGCACGCACGGCGCGTCGCGCCGGCGTGAGATCGTGAATCCATCGAATTACCGCGTCGAATTACCGCGCCCGTGCGCTTTGCCATGAATCAACATCGTC
The DNA here is from genome assembly GCF_005937855.2 of Burkholderia sp. KBS0801. Lineage (NCBI taxonomy): Bacteria > Pseudomonadati > Pseudomonadota > Betaproteobacteria > Burkholderiales > Burkholderiaceae > Burkholderia > Burkholderia sp. KBS0801. The sequence goes on along the minus strand of NZ_CP042177.1, from coordinate 2,614,747 downwards.
TGCCGGCTTCGTTCGGCCTTACCGGGGAGGGCGCCTGATGGACGTCGGATTCTTCAATCCGAACCGGACCGCCAACGCGTCCGCATGGCGCGTTCTGCCGAACCGGTGGGACTTCATCGCATTCCCGCTGATTATCTGCCTGATCGCGATGGCGGTCGTCGGCTTTCATGAAACGATGGCGCCGATCGGGACCCTTCAGACCCAGAAGATCTCGCTCGATCCGTCGAACCTGCCCGAATACGCGCTGCGCACGACGCTGCGGATGCTCGCCGCGATGGTCGCGTCGCTCGCGTTCACGCTGATCTACGGCACGCTCGCCGCGAAAAGCCGCCGCGCGGGGATGGTGCTGATTCCGATCCTCGACATCCTGCAGTCGGTGCCGGTGCTCGGCTTCATCTCGTTTACGGTCACGTTCTTTCTCGCGCTGTTCCCGAGCCGGGTGCTCGGCGCCGAGCTCGCGGCGATCTTCGCGATCTTCACGAGCCAGGCGTGGAACATGACGTTCAGCTTCTACCAGTCGCTGCGCACGGTCCCGCGCGATCTCGACGAAGTGTCGCGCGGCTTCCACCTGACGTCGTGGCAGCGCTTCTGGAAGCTCGAGGTGCCGTTCTCGATGCCCGGGCTGATCTGGAACATGATGATGTCGATGTCGGGCGGCTGGTTCTTCGTCGTCGCGTCGGAGGCCATCACCGTCGGCAACCAGACGATCACGCTGCCGGGGATCGGCGCGTATCTCGCGCAGGCGATCTCGGACAAGAACTTCGGCGCGATCGGCTGGGTGATCCTCACGATGACCGTCGTGATCCTCGCGTACGACCAGTTCCTGTTCCGCCCGCTGATCGCGTGGGCCGACAAGTTCCGGATGGAGAACACCGCGTCGGGCGATGCGCCGCAATCGTGGCTGCTCGACCTCGTGCGCCGCACGCGCCTGATCCATCAGCTGCTCGTGCCGGCCGGCTGGTTCTTCGCGAAGGCCGCGCGGATTCCGCTGCGCCTGCCGCTGTCGGGCGCGATGCGCTTCACGCTGCCGAAAGTCGAGAAGAAGGCGTCGCGCACGGTCGATATCGCATGGTCGGGTTTCGTGCTGATCTGCACGGCCTATATCGTGTGGCGCGTCGTCAGCTTCGTCGCGACCGGCGTGACGATGGCCGACGTCGGCCACGTGCTGGTGCTCGGGCTCATCACGCTGCTGCGCGTGGTCGTGCTGATCACGATCGCGTCGGTGATCTGGGTGCCGATCGGCGTGCTGATCGGGCTGCGTCCGCGGCTGGCGGAGAAGCTGCAGCCGCTCGCGCAGTTCCTCGCCGCGTTCCCGGCCAACCTGCTGTTCCCGGTGTTCGTGATCGTGATCGCGCGCTTCCACCTGAACCCCGACATCTGGCTGTCGCCGCTGATCGTGCTCGGCACGCAGTGGTATATCCTGTTCAACGTGATTGCCGGCGCGACGTCCTATCCGAACGACTATCGCGAAGCGGCGACGAACTTCCGGATTCGCGGCTGGCAGTGGTGGCGCCAGGCGATCCTGCCCGGCATCTTCCCGTACTACGTGACCGGCGCGATCACCGCGTCGGGCGGCGCGTGGAACGCGAGCATCGTGTCGGAAGCGGTGCAGTGGGGCACGACCAAGATCGAGGCGCACGGCCTCGGCGCGTATATCGCGCAGACCACCGCCGCTGGCGACTTCCCGAAGATCATCCTGGGCATCGCCGTGATGTCCCTGTTCGTTACCCTGTTCAACCGCCTGCTGTGGCGCCCGCTGTATGCCTTCGCCGAAGCGAAGCTGCGGCTCGACTGAGACCGATTGAGAGCGAAACGCGATGCACAATCCGAATGCTGTAAACGCCCCCGTCCAGACGTCCCAGCCGCCGCGCCTCGGCGAGGAAATCCTGCGTGTCGATCACGTCTGCCGCGGCTTCAACAAGACGCAGGGCGAATTGCTCGTGCTCGACGACGCGAACCTGTCGCTGCGCGAAGGCGAGATCGTCGGGCTGCTCGGCCGTTCCGGGTCGGGCAAGTCGACGCTGCTGCGGATCATCGCCGGGCTGATCGAGCCGACCGGCGGTGAAGTGACGTATCTCGGCAAGCCGCTGCGCGGCCCGGCCGAAGGCGTCGCGATGGTGTTCCAGACCTTCGCGCTGTTCCCGTGGCTGACCGTGTTGCAGAACGTGGAAGCCGGGCTGGAAGCGCTGGGCGTCGGCGCACGCGAGCGGCGCGAGCGCGCGCTCGCCGCGATCGACCTGATCGGTCTCGACGGCTTCGAGAACGCGTATCCGCGCGAGTTGTCGGGCGGCATGCGCCAGCGCGTGGGCTTCGCGCGCGCGCTCGTCGTCGATCCGACGATCCTGCTGATGGACGAGCCGTTTTCCGCACTCGACGTGCTGACGGCCGAAACGCTGCGTACCGACCTGCTGGACCTGTGGACGCAAGGCCGGATGCCGATCAAGTCGGTGCTGATCGTCACGCACAACATCGAGGAAGCGGTGTTCATGTGCGATCGGATCCTGGTGCTGTCGTCGAACCCGGGCCGCGTGATCGCCGAGATCAAGGTGCCGTTCAAGCATCCGCGCAACCGTCTCGACCCGGCCTTTCGCAAACTGGTCGACGACATCTACGCGAAGATGACCGCGCGCCAGACCGGCGAGGCGACGAAGAAGGGGCTGGAACTCGGCAGCTGGCTGCCGCAGGTGTCGACCAACCTGATGGCCGGCCTGATCGAGACGCTCGCGATGGCGCCGTACCACGGCCGCGCGGACATGCCGGAAATCGCGCGCACGCTGCATCTGGAAGTGGACGACCTGTTCCCGATCGCCGAAGTGCTGCAGTACCTCGGTTTCGCCGACGTGCGGGAAGGGGACGTGTTCCTGACGCCGCCGGGGCGCGTGTTCGCGGAGTTCGGCACGCAGGAGCGCAAGCTGATGTTCGCGGATCACTTGCTCAAGCACGTGCCGCTCGCCGCGCGGATCAAGAAGGTGCTGAACGAGCGCCCGGGCCATCGCGCGCCGCGCGTGCGCTTCGAGCAGGAGCTGGAGGATTTTCTGTCGGATGGCGCGGCCGAGGAAACGCTCGATGCGGTGATCGATTGGGGCCGTTACGGCGAGATCTTCTCGTACAACGACCAGACCGAAATCTTCAGCCTCGAGGACGTCGAGTCGTAAGGCCAACTGGCCGGGCCGTGCGGCCCGGCATCCGCCTGCGCGGCGCTTTCGGCCAGCGCCGCGCATCGCATCGTTACTGCAAATTGCCCCAGCGGTCGACGGCCGGTTCGGCCGACGCCCACTTCCAGTGCGTACCTTGCTGGCACGCATTTGCGAAATACCAGTCGGCCTTGTCGCCGTCCTTCACCGAGAACGCGAATTCCTTGCACAGCGCCAGCGCCGTCGAGTACGCACGCGTGACGCGCACCTCGCCTTCGCCGTTTTCCAGCGGCAGCGTGTTCTTCACCTTCCACGGCTTGACTTCGCCGACGGCCAGGCTGCCGGCCGCCTTCGCGATCGCGTCCTGCTGATTCTGATGGAGCTGCTTCATCGTGCGGTTGACGGCTTCGTCCGTCGCAGCCTGCACGGCAATGCCGACACCGACGCCGACGGCCGGATTCGCGGTGACGAGGCCCGTCGCCGCGCCGGCCAGCGCGCCGCTGGCCGCGCCGACCGACCCGCAGCCCGACAGCGCGGCGCTGGCCGCGCACAGCGCGCCGATCGTCGCGATACGGATCGCGACGCTCATTGCAGCGCGCCCCAGCGTTCGGTCGCCGGCTCCGCCGACGCCCATTTCCATACGGGGCCGTCGCGGCAGATCGTGGCGACGTAGAACGCCGACTGCGCGGCCTTGTCGGCCTTCGCGGGCGTGTCGACCGCGAACACGATTTCCTTGCAGTCGAGCGGACCGACGCTGATCATCCGGCTGACCGTCACGCGGCCCTGTTCGTCGTCCTCGATCGGGAACGAATGGTGGGTCGACCACGGCGCGACGCCGCCGACGTCGAGCGGAGCCGCTGCCTTCGCGATCTGTTCCTGCGTGTAACGGTGTGCGACGCGCTGCGAGTACTGGACACCGGCACGCGCGCCGGCCACGGCGCCGAGGCCGATGCCCGTCGCGACGGCGGCGTTGTTGGTGACCTTGGAGGCGATCGCGGCCCCCGCGATACCGGCGCCGGCGGTCGCGCCTTCGCTGTACAGCGAGTTGCAGCCGGACAGCAGCGTGGCCGTCGCGAGCGCGGCCAGCGCGATGCGCGCCGTCATGGCCCGGCGCGGCGGTTCGAAACGTGTGTTCATCCCTGAGTGCAAGTCCTGTCTGGGTGAGCGGCGACGCATGCGCGCCCCCTTGCCGCGTCATTGTTTCGCAATTGTCATAGGAAAACTGCAAAGCTTTGACAAATCGCGGCCGGCGGCACGCGCGCGTACGCGCCGCGTTATTGTCGGACAGACGATTGGAGAGGGGTCGAAACGTTACAAATTGAAGGTAATTGTTACCTTCGTATGCGAGGAAGCCACCTAGACTGTTTTGTTATGGAATGTTTCTACGACGGCTCCGAGCCGCGCTGCCTATGAGACACCCAGCCATGCGCCGTTCGAAACGATCTTCTCCCCGGCCGCCCGATGGGGGCGCCGAGCGTCAGCGTCCGCAGACCGACGCGCCGGCCGCACCGCCTGCCGGCGCGCCCGGCGAGACGCCGGCCGACGGCGATCACAACCAGGGAGGCGCACGCCCGGAAGGGCTCGACTATCAACGCGACCTCGGCCAGGAACAGGACGCTTGACCCTGTCGCCGTTGCATTCCGCCGCCGCATTTCATTGCGCTCTTTGTTGCATCGCTCACATCTGAATCGCCGCGCGACTGCCTCAGGGTCGTCGCGTCCGCCTTGGCGCGCGCCGCGCGCCAACCAATCGAATCGAGGAGGGGAAGCCGCATGAGCAGATTGATCGTGGTATCGAACCGTGTCGCCGCCGGCGAGGACACACGCCCGAGTGCAGGGGGTCTCGCGGTCGGCGTGATGGACGCGTTGAAGGACACCGGCGGTGTCTGGTTCGGCTGGAACGGCGAGATCGTCGGTACGCCCGACGCCGCACCCGCGATCCAGCGGGACGGCAACGTCACGTATGCGACGGTCGGGTTGACCCGGCGCGACTACGATCAGTACTACCGCGGTTTTTCGAACGCGACGCTGTGGCCGGTGTTCCACTACCGCAGCGATCTCACACGCTTCGACCGGCAGGAGTACGCGGGCTATCTGCGCGTGAACGCGATGCTGGCGAAGCAGCTCGCCGCGCTGCTGCGGCCCGACGACCTGATCTGGGTGCACGACTATCACCTGCTGCCGTTCGCGCATTGCCTGCGCGAGCTCGGCGTGAAGAACCCGATCGGCTTCTTCCTGCACATTCCGTTTCCGTCGCCCGACATGCTGCGCGTCGTGCCGCCGCACGAGGAACTCGTGAAGTTCATGTGCGCGTACGACATCGCGGGTTTCCAGACCGATGCCGACAGGCAGGCGTTCACCGACTACATCGAGCGGCGCGGCATCGGTGCGGCGAGCGACGACGGGATGCTGCACGCGCACGGCCGTGTCGTGAAGGTTGCCGCCTATCCGATCGGCGTGCATCCGGATGCGATTGCGGAGGCGGCCGTCCATTACGGCTCGCGCAAGCCGGTGAAGATGCTGCGTGATGCGCTCGGCGGCCGCAAGCTCGTGATGAGCGTCGACCGGCTCGACTATTCGAAGGGGCTCGTCGAGCGCTTCCAGTCGTTCGAGCGGATGCTCGCCAACGCGCCGGGCTGGCAGGGGCGTGTATCGCTCGTGCAGATCGCGCCGCCGACGCGTTCCGACGTGAAGACCTACCAGAACATTCGCGAAACGCTCGAAGGCGAGGCCGGCCGCATCAACGGCCGCTTCTCGCAACTCGACTGGACGCCGATCCAGTACCTGAACCGCAAATACGAGCGCAATCTGCTGATGGCGTTCTTCCGGATGTCGCAGGTCGGCTACGTGACGCCGCTGCGCGACGGGATGAATCTGGTCGCGAAGGAATACGTCGCGTCGCAGGACCCGGCCGATCCGGGCGTGCTCGTGCTGTCGGAGTTCGCCGGTGCGGCGGCCGAGCTGACCGGTGCGCTGCTTGTCAATCCGTACGACCTGTCGCAGATGGCCGACGCGCTCGAGCGCGCGCTGTCGATGCCGCTCGCGGAGCGTCAGTCGCGACATGAAGAGAACCTCGCGCGGCTGCGCGCGAACAACCTGTCGGTCTGGCGCGACACGTTCGTCGCCGACCTGCGCAGCGTCGCGGCGGCCGCGTCGGTGACGCAGCGCGCAGGCCGGCGGGCCGCGCATGTCTGAACGCGTGGAGGAGGGCGGCGCGGCGGACCACGCGTCCGCCCGCTTCTTCGTCGTCACGGGCGGCCCGGGCTCGGGCAAGAGCACGTTGCTCGATGCGCTCGAACGCACCGGTTTCGCGCGCTCGCACGAGGCCGGGCGCGGCGTGATCCGCGACCAGATGGCGATCGACGGCCCGGCGCTGCCGTGGCGCGACCGGGCCGCGTTCGCCGAGCAGATGCTGAACTGGGAGATGCGCTCGTACCGTCTCGCGCACGATACGCGCGGGCCCGTGTTCTTCGATCGCGGCGTGCCGGACGTGATCGGCTATCTGCGGCTGACGGGGCTCGCCGTGCCCGCGCATGCGGAGGCCGCGGCGCGGCGCTTTCGCTATCACCGGCGCGTATTCATCGCGCCGCCATGGCCCGAGATCTACGCGCAGGACGCCGAACGGCGGCAGGATTTCGCCGAGGCCGTGCGGACCTACGACGCGATGGTCGACTGCTATACCGCGTACGGGTATCGGCTGATCGAACTGCCGCGGGTGAGCGTGAAGGCGCGCGTGCGCTTCGTGATGGACGCGCTCGACGCCGCATGACGCGCGCACGCGGCGCACGGCGGCGTCAGGTCGCCGCGTCCGGGCGTGGCGACGTGATGCGCAGCATGCTGACTACCGCGGCGATCGCCGCGAACCCCGTGGCGACATACAGCGCGATCGTCGGACCGTGGTCGGGCGCGAGCCCGAAAATCAGCGCGACGAGCGCGGCGCCGAGGGTCTGGCCGGTCAGTCGCGCCGTGCTCAGCATCCCGCCCGCGCCGCCGCTGCGCTCGCGCGGCGCCGACGACAGCATCGCGCGGTTGTTCGGCGACTGGAACAGCCCGAAGCCCGCGCCGCACAGCGCCATCCGCCACACGATGTCGACCGTGCCCGGGTGCGCGCCGATCGTCGCGAGCGACAACAGGCCGGCCGCGAACAGCGCGAGCCCGATTCCGCCGAGGATGCCGGCCGAGTAGCGGTCCGACAGCACGCCCGCGAGCGGCGCGGCGAACACGATCACGAGCGGCCACGGCGTCATGTAGAGGCCGGTTTCGACCTGCGAGAAGCCGAGCGAATTCTGCAGCCAGAACGGCAGCGCGACGAATGCGAGCATCTGCGACGTGAACGACGCCATCGACGTATAGATCGACAGCGCGAACATCGGGATGCGCATCAGATCGACCGGCAGCAACGGTGCCGGCTGCGACAACTGGCGCTTCACGAAGAAGTAGCCGACGACGAACGCGACGGCCAGCTCTGCCGCGACGTAAGCGTGGCGTTCGCCGTGGCCGAGCCCGTCGACGGCCGTGATCAGCAGCCCGAACACGCAGGCGTTCATCAGCGCGCTCGCGAAATCGTACGGCGCGTCGTGCAGCGGGTTGGCCGGCAGCGCGCGCACGCTGCCGAGTACCGCGGCGATGCCGATCGGCACGTTGACCGCGAACAGCCACGGCCACGACGCAAACGACAGGATCGCGGACGCGACCGTCGGCCCGATCGCCGACGACAGCGCGACCACCATCGCGTTGATCGACAGCCCGCGCCCGAGCATCGACGACGGGTAGATCATCCGCACCAGCGCCGCATTGACGCTCATGATGCCGGCCGCGCCGAACCCCTGGATCACACGCATCACGGCCAGCATCGGCAGCGAGCCGGCGAGCGCGCAGCCGAGCGACGCCGCGGTGAAGAGCGCCAGCCCCGCGATATAGATGCGGCGATAGCCGACGCGCTCGCCGAGCGACGCGAGCGGCAGCAGCGTGATCGTGACCGCGAGCTGATACGCGTTGACGATCCAGATCGATGCGGCATCGGACGCGTGCAGGTCGCGAGCGATCGTCGGCAGCGCGACGTTCGCGATGGCGCCGTCGAGCACGGCGAGCGTGATGCCCAGTGCGACGCAGACGATCGCCCAGTAGCGTTGCGGAAGTGGCAGGCCGGTATCGGCGTTCATGACGGGAGCGAAAGCGTGGTTGTCCGCGCGCCCGGGCACCGGTTGTGTGCGCAACCATGCTCGCGGGTGGAGGCGGCGGTGTGAGTGGCCCGGTCGGCCTGGCGGCGCCGGACCGGTCGAGTGTATCACCGGGCCGCATCGCGCGACGCCGACGCACGTGGGACCGCCAGCCACCGGCCGGCACGCGCATTCAGCCTTCGAAATCGAGGCCGCCGAGCCGCACGAGCGGGTCGGCCTGCGTGCGCGACGCGAGATCGATGTCACGCGCGCTCTGCCACGCGCCCAGTTTCTTCGGCAGCGCGGCCAGGTAGTGCTCGAAGCGCTGCGGACCGTCCGGCTCCATCAGCCGCTCGATCTCGTCGGTGTCCCAGGTCAGCTCGAGGTTCAGCGGATGCACGAAGCCGCTCACGTGCTCGTGCGGCGCGCTGCGGATCCGCACGCGCGTCGGTTGTCCGTGGCCGCCGTACGGGGCGACGTCGGCCTGGACGTGATCGGCGAAGAAGGCGGCGATCGCCCGCGCAATGCGCGGCGCGAATTCGGTATCGAAACGGCGGGCGGTTTCGGGCTGCATGAACGCGTCTCCTGTGGGCCGAAAATCGTAGCACGGTCGTACCGCGTTTCGGTGTGCGTGATACCCGTAATGGCGCGTTACCACTTGCTGCATCTATTACGACCGCGCGCCGCCACAATGCATCGCATCCAGTACCACTTCGCGTGGGAGTCCATCATGAAAAAAATTGCCGCTGTATGTGTCCTCGCCGGTTCGCTCGCCGTTGCGGGCCCGGCGTCCGCGCATGGCCGCGACGGCGGCGCCGTCATCGGCGCGCTGATCGGCGGCGCGGTGCTCGGCGCGATCGTGACGTCCGCGATGAATCCGCCCGTCGCGTACCAGGCGCCCGTGTATCAGGCACCGGCCTATCAGCCGCCGACGTACTACCAGGCGCCGGCCTACCAGCAGCCGGCTTATCCGAGCTACCAGCAGGCGCAGTACCAGGACGGCGGCCCGAACTATTGCTACGACCGCTATCAGCGCGCGTATGTGTGCGGCGCGCCGGTGTCGGGCGGCTATGCGCAGCCGGCCGGCTGGTGATCGGACGCGTGACCGGGATCGGCGCCGCATGATCGGCGCCGACTGAATCGCCGGTACGCAGGATGACAAAAGGAAAGGCCCTCGCGTGATGCGAGGGCCTTTGTCATGTCGGGGGAGCCGGTTTCGGCAGCTTTTTATCCGTCCACGCAGCGCCCGTGCGGGACCGCTGCGGATACAAACGGTTGCAATTGCATCCGCTGGATCGGCCGAATCAGTGGCGATGGCCGCCCTCACCGCGGCCGCCGCCTGCGCCTTCGTTCCAGTCGCCGCGGCGTCCGCCGCCGCGTCCCCAGCCGCCATGGTCACCGCGATCGCGATCCCAGCGGCGGTAGTCGCGGTGGCCGCGATCCCAGTCGCGCCCGCCACCGCCGCCGCCCCATATGTTGACCGTGCCATAGACCGGCGCCGCGCCGTAGGCCGGCCCGTACGCGTAGCCGGGATCGGAATAGTAGGGCTGTCCGTAGCCGTATCCGGCGTCGGGGCCGACGACGCAACCGGCCAGCAGCGTGGCGACGCCGGCGGCAGCAATGAGCTTCAGCATGATGTTCTCCGTGGGTTCCCCTATAAGTACCGCGCGCGGGGATTGCCGGCTGTTTGCAATTGTGTCGTCAAATTACAGCCCCGTAAGGTCTTGCGACGAAAGTGTTAGCATCCGGGGCCTATTTTGTTTATCAGGAGCACATCGATGAAATTCGCGATCCGGGCCATCCTGGCCGCCTTTTGCGTGACGACCACCGCCGCCTGCGCGGCCGGGCCCGCATCGGCGCCCGCCGTGCCGGCCGAGTCGATCAAGATGTTCCCGCAGCCGGCGGCCGGCCAGCAGCGCGCGGTGATCGCGCTGCCCGCGCTCGAGAACGAAGGCGATGCGCGTGTCGAACTGATGATCGGCAAGACGCTGCAGACCGACTGCAACCAGCAATGGTTCGGCGGTGAGCTGACCGCCGAGGACGTGAAGGGCTGGGGCTATACGTACTATCGGCTGACCGACGTGAAGGGGCCGGCGTCGACGCTGATGGCGTGCCCGGGCCAGGCGCCGCAACAGCGGTTCGTGCAGGTGCGTAGCGACGGCCAACTGCTGCGCTACAACAGCCGCCTGCCGCTCGTCGTGTACGTGCCGGACGGCTTCGACGTGCGCTACCGCGTGTGGCATGCGTCGAAGGACGTGCAGCACGCCGTGACACGGTAAGGTACCCGCGCGGCCATGCCGGGCGCTCGTCGCCGGCCGGCCGCGCGCGGTTTCGCGGGTTTCTTTCCGGCGCCCGCCGTCAGCCGGCGCGTGCGCCCGCGAGCGCCGGCCATGCGGCCAGCGCGGCTTGCGCGACCGCTTCCAGATCGCGACGGCTCGCGCCGTCGCGCGCCTGAATCGACATCCCCTGTTGCACCGTCACGTAGTAGCGCGCGATCGCGTCGAGATCCGCGTGCGCGAAGATCTCGCCCGCTGCAACGCCTTCGCCGAGCCGCGCGCGTAACGCGGCGACCGTCTGCTCGCGCATGGCGATCAGTGTTTGCCGGACCGTGTCCGAGCGCTCGGCCGGATGCAGCGCCGACAAGACGATCAGGCAGCCGGCCGGCTTCGACCGGCGCGTGAACACGCGCGCGGTCTGCATCAGGTAGTTCTCGATCGCGTCGTGTGCGCTGCGGGCCTGTTCGACGCCGTCCCAGATCTCGCGGCCCTCCGTTTCCCGATAGTGCTCGATCGCCTGCCGGAACAACGCCTCCTTGCTGCCGAACGCCGCGTACAGGCTCGGCGACGCGATGCCCATCGCGGCCGTCAGGTCCGTCATCGACGCACCCTCGTAGCCGAGGCGCCAGAACACCTCCATCGCGCGATCCAGCGCCGCTTCCTTGTCGAAGCTTCTCGGTCGGCCCCGTTCAGCCATGACATTCGTTCCTTCGTCGATATCTGTATCGATCGATAAAATAATTCAATTGACAGCGTCGCGCAACCTGCCACATTCTGTGTCGGTCGTTACATAAATGACCACAGGAGCTTTCATGAATCGACTTCAGGGCAAGCGCGCACTCGTCACGGGCGGCAGTCGCGGCATCGGCGCGGCCATTGCGAAACGGCTGGCGGCCGATGGCGCGGACGTCGCGATCACTTACGAGAAATCGGCGGAGCGGGCGCGGGCCGTCGTTGCCGACATCGAGGCGCTCGGCCGCCGGGCCGTCGCGATCCAGGCCGACAGCGCCGATCCGGTGGCCGTGCGCGGCGCGGTCGATCATGCCGCGCAGACGCTCGGCGGCCTCGACATCCTCGTCAACAACGCGGGCATCTTCCGCGCGGCCGCGCTGGACGACCTCACGCTCGACGATATCGACGCGACGCTGAACGTCAACGTGCGCGCGGTGATCGTCGCGTCGCAGGCGGCTGCGCGGCATCTCGGGGAGGGCGGGCGCATCGTGTCGACCGGCAGTTGCCTCGCGACGCGCGTGCCCGACGCGGGGATGAGCCTCTATGCGGCGAGCAAGGCCGCGCTGATCGGCTGGACGCAGGGGCTCGCGCGCGATCTCGGTGCGCGCGGCATCACGGTCAATCTCGTGCATCCGGGGTCGACCGATACGGACATGAATCCGGCCGACGGTGAGCATGCCGGTGCGCAACGTTCGCGGATGGCGATTCCGCAGTACGGCAAGGCGGAGGACGTCGCGGCACTCGTCGCGTTCGTCGTCGGGCCGGAAGGACGATCGATTAACGGTACCGGGTTGACAATCGATGGCGGTGCGAATGCATAAACGTAGAAGTGCGATGTAATTTGATTTGATCGTGTGCTGCCGGCAACCGCTGCACCGATGCCGCGCGCGCGATCTCGCGGTCGCGCGCACCCGAATCAGCATCGACGCCCGCGTGATGAGGAAGGTTCGGGATTCTATGCAATGTAGGATGCGCGTCAGCCGCGATGAATGACGGAGGACTGCGAACGGTACCTTCGCGCGGAATTCATTTACAAAGTGCGCTGGCGTACTTACGATGACGCCAACCTGGGCTAGCGGAACATCGTATGCGTACAGTCGATCAGGCGATGCTTGCCGCTCTCTGCCTTTGTCTTGCCGCATGCGGCGGTGGTGGTGGTGATGACAACGCTGCGGCGGCACCGCAAACCGTTGCGGGTACATCGACATCTGCCGGCGCCGCATCCGGCGCATCGACTTCATCGACGAATTCCGGAAGCTCTGGCTCGACCGCCGGGGCGACCGGCATCACTCCCGGCGCGACGCTTCAGCCGTCCAGCGGCTCCAAACCGGTTCTCGTCGCCGATGTGACGGTCTCCCCGGCCGCCGACGGCAGCGATCAGGCCGACGCGTTGCAGAAAGCATTCGACAGCCTGCAGGCCGGCCAGCGCCTGGTGATCGCGCCGGGCCGCTACGTCGTCGGGCATTCGCTTGCCGTGACCGTGCCGCAGGCGGTGATCTCCGGATATGGCGCGACGCTCGCCGCCACGAATCCGGCCGACCAGACGATTGTGATGCGCGGCGCCGGTTCGACGCTTGTCGGCGTGACGCTCGCCGGCACCGGCACGACGCGGCTCACGACGCCCGAGTCGACCAAGGTCGAGGTGACGGGCGCGGACGTTCAGGTGCTCGGCGTGACGGTCCAAGGGGGCGCGAGCGCGGGGATTTTCGTGTTCGGCGGCAGCGGGATCGCGATCGTCGGCAATACCGTGCGGGCGACGCTGGCCGACGGCATCCATACGACCTACGGGGCGACCAACGTGCTGGTGCAGAACAATACGGTGACGGGCACCGGCGACGATCTGATCGCCGTGGTCAGTTATCTCGGCGACGGCCGGCTCAGCAGCAACGTGCTGATCGACCACAATTCTGTGTCGGGTAATGCATGGGGGCGCGGCATTACCGTTGTCGGCGGGCAGGGCGTGACGATCTCGAACAACACGGTCGATGGCGTCGAGAAGGCGGCGGGTATCCTGGTCGCGCAGGAAGACAGCTGGAAGACTTATGGGTCGTCGAACGTCGTCATCGCCGGCAATACCGTGACCAACATCCAGAACTCGAACGTGAACAATGGCTTGCAGCCGACGCAACAGGGCGCGATCGAGCTGGATACATGGACGGGAACGGTGTCGGGCGTCGCGGTGACGGATAACCGTGTGTCGGGATCCGGCTATGCGGGGTTCCGGGCGTATGGGAACGTGTGTTCGTTCAGTGTGACGGGCAATACGTTTTCGTCCATCGCCGGGTTGCCGGTCGGGCTGTTGACGAACGGGTGCGCCGTGGAGCGGATCGTCGTCGATGCGAATCGGCTCGGGGATGGCAGTGTGCTGGCGCCGCCGGCCGGGGCGTCGTCGACGGGGACGTTTGCCGTGACGGGGGTGAATGTGAGTTTGATGCCGAAGGTCAGGACGGGGTTGATGCGGTGAGGCGCTGTTGCGCCCCCGCGCACGCGCGTGAGCGCTGCGGGAAACGCCGGTTCCAGAGAGAATCGTGCATTCAGTAATTGGAACGGGTGCGCGACACAGGGGCGTGAGAGAAATGGTGACAGACCGCAGCCTCCAGAGTCGCTCCCGCGCTTGATTTGGGTTGCGACTACTTTCGTTCCGAGCGGGAATCTGGTGTAATTTGAGATTAGTTGCGTGATTGCCCCCGGAGTGTGGATCGTTCGCCGACCCGCGTCGACTCGGAAAGGTGGATTCGTGTCCGCGAGACGGTCTTCGATCTTCCGCCGCGCTTGATTGCTTCCGACGCAACCGGCGTTGCAGCAGCGACGCGACACTCCTGACATCTGCCAGCCGTATGCTTTGCGTGGTCGTGCAACCTTTGCACTCCGACGCGTCCGGCAAGGTTGCTAACCACCCTGCGCAAACATTTTGGTTGACAAACGAAGTGAAACAACTCCTCCAAATTGTCGGGTCGCTACATCAATACGCGAGTCGCGATGACTATCCGGCTCATCATGCTGGCTGAGCACGGGATCCGCCGTCATCACCACTCCGGGCAAGGCAGCTAGCCGCTCGACGTTCAACACAGGATTTTGATGAAAGCAGTCATTCTTGCGGGTGGACTGGGGACGCGCATTTCGGAGGACACGGTCAACCGCCCGAAGCCGATGATCGAAATCGGCGGCAAACCGATCCTCTGGCACATCATGAAGATTTATTCCGCTTATGGCGTGAATGACTTCGTGATCTGCTGCGGGTACAAGGGCTACATGATCAAGGAGTATTTTGCGAATTACTTCCTGCATACGTCCGATGTCACTTTCGATATGCGGACCAATGACATGCAGGTGCATCAGCAATATTCCGAACCCTGGAAGGTCACACTGGTTGATACCGGCGAATCGACCATGACGGGTGGGCGTCTTCGTCGCGTGAAGAATTTCGTCCAGGACGAGGAAGCATTCTGTTTCACGTATGGCGACGGCCTGAGTGACGTCAATATTACCCAACTCGTCGAATACCACCGGAAGAGCAACACGCTCGCCACGCTCGTGGCCGCGTTTCCACCCGGCCGCTTTGGCGCGCTGGATATTCACGACAACAAGGTCACGTCGTTCAAGGAAAAACCGAAAGGCGACGGCGGGATGATCAATGGCGGCTTCTTCGTGCTGTCGCCGAAGGTGATCGATCTGATTTCCGGCGATGCGTGCGTGTGGGAACAGGAGCCGCTCGAGCAACTCGCCGAGCGGGGCGACCTTGCAGCGTACGAGCACGAAGGATTCTGGCAGCCGATGGATACGTTGAGGGACAAATTGCTCCTCGAAAAACTTTGGCAGACCAATGAGGCGCCATGGAAGGTGTGGTCATGATCACACCGTCGTTCTGGTCCGGAAAACGTGTCTTTCTGACTGGCCATACGGGTTTCAAGGGGAGCTGGTTGACGCTGTGGCTCCGTTCGCTCGGCGCGGAGGTCACCGGTTATGCGCTCGCGCCCGACACCACGCCAAACCTGTTTTCGCTCGCACGAGTGGAAGAGGGCATCGAGTCGGTGATCGGCGATATTCGCGATCGCGGACAGTTGCTCGACGCGCTGCGCCGTGCCGGCCCGGAAATCGTGATCCACATGGCGGCGCAATCGCTCGTTCGGACGTCGTATTCGAATCCGGTGGAAACCTACGAAGCCAACGTAATGGGCACCGTGCATGTGCTGGACGCGATCCGTCAAGTACGCAGTGTCCGGTCGGTTGTGATCGTGACGACCGACAAATGCTACGAAAATCGCGAATGGGAGTGGGGCTACCGCGAGAACGAAGCGATGGGCGGCTACGACCCGTATAGCAGCAGCAAAGGATGCGCGGAACTCGTTACCGCTGCATATCGCAGTTCGTTTTTCAACGAAGCCGCCTACGATACACATCGCGTTGCCATTGCGAGCGCGCGTGCCGGTAATGTGATCGGCGGAGGCGACTGGGCATCGGACCGCCTCATTCCGGACATCATCAAGGCGATCAGCGCCGGCGAAATCGTCAACATCCGCAATCCTCGCGCGATTCGCCCGTGGCAGCACGTGCTGGAACCGCTTTGCGGCTATCTGCTGCTTGCCGAGAAACTGTACGTCGAAGGGCCGCGTTACGCCGGCGCGTGGAATTTTGGGCCCAACGATATCGATGCCCAACCCGTGCAGGCGATTGTCGAGCGGCTGACTGCCCGGTGGGGTGACGGCGCACGCTGGCAGCTCGATGGCGGCGATCATCCGCACGAAGCCACCTACCTCAAGCTCGACTGTTCGAAAGCACGTGCCCGGCTGGGATGGCATCCCCGTTGGGACCTCGATTTCACCTTGGACAAGATCGTCGATTGGTACAGGGCGGCGCACGAGCACGAAGACGTAAGAGCGCTGACGCTCGCCCAGATTGCCGACTACTCCCGGTCATAGTTATTTATCGCCCCAATGAACAAAGATCAAATCCGCATGCAGATCATCGAGCTCGTCAAGCAGTATGGCGAACTCGCGACTCGACCCCCGGCCTTCGAGCCTTGCCAGACAGCCGTGCCCCCGTCGGGCAAGGTGATTGGGGCACATGAAATGGAGCTCATGGTCGAGGCCTCTCTCGACGGCTGGTTGACGACGGGACGATTCAACGAAGCATTCGAAAAAAAGCTCGCTGCGTATCTCGGCGTCGATTACCTGATTACCGTGAACTCCGGTTCGTCGGCCAATCTGGTGGCATTCTCGACGCTGACATCACCGAAACTTGGCGATCGCGCCATTCGTCAGGGCGACGAAGTAATCGGTGTCGCAGCGGGTTTTCCGACTACGGTCAATCCGATTCTTCAATTCGGTGCGGTTCCGGTATTCGTTGACGTCGAACTGGGTACCTACAACATCGACGCGACGAAGATCGAGGCGGCCATCTCGCCGAAAACCAAGGCGATCATGCTCGCCCATACGCTCGGCAACCCGTACAACCTCGAAGCGATCACCGCGCTGTGCAGGAAGTACAACCTGTGGCTGATCGAGGACTGCTGCGACGCGCTTGGCGCCACTTACAATGGCCAACTGGTCGGCACCTTCGGCGATATCGGCACGCTCAGTTTCTACCCGGCCCATCACATCACGATGGGCGAGGGTGGTGCCGTGTTCACCAATAACCCCGAATTGAAACTCATCGCCGAATCGTTCCGTGACTGGGGGCGCGACTGCTATTGCGCGCCCGGCAAGGACAACACGTGCGGCAAGCGCTTTTGCTGGAAGCTCGGCACACTTCCGGAAGGCTACGACCACAAGTACACCTATTCCCATCTCGGCTATAACCTGAAGATCACCGACATGCAGGCGGCATGCGCACTCGCGCAAATGGACCGACTGGATGGATTCGTCCAGGCGCGCCGCGAGAATTTTCGCTATCTGCACGAGCGTTTGCAGACTTGCGCGGAACATCTGATCCTGCCGCATGCGACACCGAACGCCGATCCGTCATGGTTCGGCTTTCCGATCACACTGAAGCCCGAGGCGGAGTTCTCGCGCGTCGACTTGCTGACTTACCTCGACCAGAACAAGATCGGCACCCGCCTGCTGTTTGCCGGCAACCTCACGCGTCAGCCTTATATGGTTGGCCGGGAATATCGCGTGAGCGGCGACCTGATGAATACTGACATCGTGATGAACCAGACATTCTGGGTCGGCGTATACCCAGGGCTGAGCCACGAAATGCTCGACTTCATCGTCGAGAAAATCGAGACGTTCGTCGGCGTCAATTTCCAGGGGTGACATCAATGCGGAAGCCGTACCCACGAGAAGATCTCGATCTGGTCATCCAGCATACGGCGGATGTCTGGTCGGCTTTCCGTGGGGCGCGACTGTTCGTCACGGGTGGCACGGGTTTCATCGGATCCTGGTTGCTGGAAGCGGTACAGCACGCCAACCGGATACTCGGTAGCGGGATCGACGTTGTCGTGCTGAGCCGTAACCCCGAGAAAGCGCGTGCGTTTGCACCGCATCTTTATGCAGTCCCCGGCGTGGAATTGCACGAAGGCGACGTGATCGATTTCGACGCGACGGCAGGCACGATGGGAGCGATCGATCTTTGCATTCATGCGGCGACCGACGTCGCTGATATCGCAAAGGCTCGCGATGGTTTGCGGGTGTTCGATGCGAATGTAACCGGGACACGTCGGGTGCTGGATCTCGCCCGTTCGAATGGTGCGACACGCTTCCTGCTGACATCGAGCGGCGCCATTTACGGGCAGCAGCCGGCGACGCTGGAGCGGACGCCCGAGAGCTATTGCGGCGCGCCTGACACGCTCGACACACAAGCAGCGTATGGACACGCGAAGAGGTCGGCTGAATGGCTCGCGTCGGCCTACGGCGAGCAGCATGACATCAGTGTTTCCATTGCGCGAATCTATGCGCTCGTCGGCCCCGGTATCCCGGCAGACGGTCCATTTGCCGCCGGTAATTTCATCCGTGATGCGCTGGCGGGGCAGCGCATTGTCATCAAGGGCGATGGCCGGCCTCTACGCAGCTATCTGTACATCGCCGATGCCTGTATCTGGCTTCTGCGCATGCTGCACGGCGGCGTGACGGGGCGCGCCTATAACGTGGGCTCCGAACGCGCCGTGTCGATTCTCGAACTTGCTCGCATGGTGGAGACGCTCTGCGACGCACGCGAGGCTACCGTGCCCGATATGGCGCCTGCGCCGGGTCCGGCGCCACGCTATGTACCCTCGACCTCGCTCGCGCGTCATTCGCTTCGCGTGGAGGAGTACACGCCGTTAGAGGCGGCCCTTACCAAGACGATCAACTGGAATCGAAACACGGCCACGGCATGAAGACATTCGAATCGTCCCGGATTCGCAAGACCATTCTCGATATGGCGTTCGCAGGATCGACCGTCCATATCGGTTGTGCATTTTCCATCGTTGAACTGCTGGCCGTTCTGTACCGCAAACACCTGCGCTACGAGCAAAGTAACCCGCGTTCTCCCGGTCGCGATTACATGGTGCTGAGCAAGGGCCACGGTGTGATGGCTCAGTACGCTTGTCTGAATGAAATCGGGTGGCTCTCCGATGATGAAATTGCCCATTACTTTGGCAACGGCACGCGCCTGAAGGGGCTCGCCGACGCGCACGTGCCCGGCATCGAAACCACGGCAGGGTCGCTCGGACACGGTCTTTCCGTGGGGGTCGGTCTTGCGTTGGCTGCGAAGCGAAACGGCACCGATCAGAAGTGCTATGCGCTCGTTGGAGACGGCGAACTGAATGAAGGAGCGATCTGGGAAGCGGCGCTCTTTGCGGCTCAGTTCAAGCTCGACAACCTGATCGTCATCGTCGATGTGAATGGATTTCAGGCCATGGGCACGACAGACGAGGTGATCGGACTCGGCGACATCCGTGCCAAGTTCGAAGCATTCGGTTTCGATGCCATCTCTGTCGATGGTCACGACGAAACCGCGATCGATCAAGCGTATCAGACACTGAAGACCCGAAACGACGGGCGCCCGAAAGCGATGGTGGCTCGCACGGTCAAAGGCAAGGGTGTTTCGTTCATGGAGCACGAAAATATCTGGCATTACACGCGGCTCACGGCGCAAACGTACGAAGTCGCGATTGCCGAGCTTGGAGAGAAGCGATGAGGGATGCGTTTTCCGATGCCATCGTGGGTGCGGCGCGGCAAGATCCCAAGGTTCTTCTGCTGACCGGCGATCACGGCTATGCGCTCTTCGATGCATTTCGCAAAGCATGTCCCGATCAGTACATCAATTGCGGGATTGCCGAGCAGAATATGGTGGGGGTGGCAGCGGGTCTCGCCAAGGCTGGATTCAAACCCATCGTCTACGGGCTCGCCGCATTCGTGCCCATTCGCGTCCTGGAACAGATCAAGATCGATGTCTGCTATGAAAATCTGCCGGTGACGTTCATCGGCGATGGCGCCGGCGTCGTCTACGCACAACTGGGTACGAGCCACCAAAGTACGGAGGACATCGCTGCGCTTCGCGCGATCCCGCAATTGTCGATCTATTCTCCTGCCGACCGGTTCGAATTGACGGCATGCATGCAGGACATCTCGACCAGACAGACGCCCGCCTATCTGAGAATGGGCAAGGCGGATCTTGGCGATGTGCACGCCGGACCGCTCGACTCGTGGTGCGATGGCGATGCCGTCCCGTTGACGAACGAAGCGCACTCGAGCCTTTTCATTGCGACAGGTTCGGGCGTGAAGCTGGCTCAGAAGGTCGCTGCTGCTATCGGTGGCGCGGACATCGTCTCCGTGCCCTGCATCAAACCCTTTCCTGTCGATTCGATCCGCAGGCTCGCGGCGGGCAGGCAAGCGATCGTGACGTTTGAAGAGCATTCGATTTACGGTGGACTCGGTGGCGCCGTCGCGGAGACGCTGATGGGCAGTTTTGTCGGGGCGTTCGTGCGTGTGGGCATTCAAGACAGGTTCAGTACGTTGTGTGGCAACTATGCCTATCTGATGGAAAGCCATGGCCTTTCGCCGGATGCCGTCACAGAGCAAATAAAAAAGGCACTCGATGCAGGCGTCTGATTCCGACCGTGAGCCTTTGACAAGGACGCTTGTCCAGCTATTGCGTTTTCTGGCGGTCGGCGGGCTGAACACATTGGTCGGCTATTCGTTATTTGCGCTCCTGACTTACGCGGGTCTCGCGTACCCCGTCGCTATCGGGCTCGCGACCGTCGGCGGTGTGCTTTTCAACTTCCAAAGCGTCGGACGGCTCGTCTTCGACGGAGCGCCGCGGTCGCGCTTCTGGCGATTCGTCGGCGTCTACTGTGTGATCTACCTGTTGAATCTCGGCGGAGTCCGCTTGCTGCTCGGCCTCGACGCAAACATCTACATTGCGAATGCTCTGACGCTGCTTCCGCTCAGCGTCATTGCGTTTATCCTGAATCGCCGCTTTGTTTTCAATCTGCCATGAAGCATATAACCGTTGTCACGCCTTGTTTCAATGAAGAGGAAAACGTTCGGGCCGTCTACGAAGAGACTCGTCGCGTGTTCTCGACGATTCCCGAGGTGACCTACGACCATCTTTTCATCGACAACGCATCGACGGATTCGACGGTCGCTATCCTGCGAACGATCGCCGCGGAGGATCCGGCGGTCGGCGTGATCGTTAATGCACGGAACTTTGGACATATCCGATCGCCGATGCATGGTCTGTTGCAAGCAAAGGGCGATGCCGTCATTCTGCTGGTCGCCGACTTGCAGGACCCGCCCGATCTGATGCGTGAGTTCGTGAAGCACTGGCTCGCCGGCGCCCCTGTCGTGGTCGGCGTAAAACCCGAATCGAAAGAATCGGCGCTCTTTTTTGCACTGCGCAGGATGTACTATCGCCTGGTCACGCAGATCGCCAACGTCACGCTGATTCAGAACTTTACGGGGTTCGGGCTTTACGACCGCAAGGTCATCGAGATCCTGCGACAGATCGATGATCCGTATCCTTACTTTCGCGGACTCGTATGCGAGATCGGGTTCGAGATCAAACAGATTCCATACGTCCAGCCGCGCCGCAAACGGGGCATTTCGAAGAACAACTTCTATACGCTCTACGATATCGCAATGCTGGGTATTACCTCGCATTCGAAGGTGCCGTTGCGACTTGCCACGATCGCCGGGTTCTTTCTTTCGGGCCTGAGCCTTTTCGTGTCGTTCATGTATTTCGTCCTGAAGCTGGTGTTCTGGAGCAGCTTCACGATCGGCAGTGCTCCGATGCTGATCGGTCTGTTTTTCTTTGCATCGGTACAGCTGTTCTTCATTGGGCTGCTGGGCGAGTATGTCGGCGCGATTCTCACCTATGCGCAAAAGAGACCGTTGGTGGTCGAACGCGAGCGGATCAATTCAGGCGGGACCGCCGTCGAGGCCCAAGTGGCCCCGCGACCGAATTGACCGACAGTCCTGATAACCTGCTGAGCCAGCTGCATGAACGACCGACCTTCCGACCGAATTTCCTACATGCAATCGTCTGAAAAGCGTGTGCTGCCCCAATGGACATTTCCTGGCGCGCTGATGGCGGTTTCTCTGGTCGCCGGCTGGCAGCTATCGGGTGCGGCCTATCTCGGCATTCATCTCCCGCTCATCTACGGAAGCGATGGCATTTTCACGCTGTCGTTGATACAGCTTGCGGTCAGGAGTCACTGGTTCCTCAGCACTCAACTGCTAGGCGCGCCGTTCGGCGCGAACCTGTATGACTATCCGATTCCAGACTCGGGCAGTATGCTCGTGCTCAAGATTCTCGGTCGGACCTTTGGCAATCCCGCGACCGCGCTCGACCTCTACTATCTGATTGGATTTCCGCTCAATGCAATCGTGGCGTACTGGGCGCTGCGGAAGTTTCAGATCTCGAGGGCACTGAGTTTCGCGGGGGGATTCATCTTTACGCTGCTCCCGTTCCACTTCCTGCGACTTCATCATCTCTTCTATACCTGGTACTTTGCCGCCCCGACGTTCGTCTGGTTCGCCAAGCGGATCTGGGACGGAGAAATGCCTTTCAGCCTGCAGCGAGGTGCCGCGAAGAGAACGCTGTTCGACGCGTTGATCCTTCTCGCGCTTTCATGCTTCGGCGTGTATTACGCGTTCTTTGGCGTTCTTTGCCTGCTGACAGCCGGCATCGTGCGAGGGGTTCAGCAGAAAGCGATCACGGCGACCTTGCCTGCGATCGTGGCCGTGGCGATCGTATCGTTCGGCATCGTGGCCAATGTCAGTCCGAACCTGATTTACCGGATGCAGCACGGTGTCAATCAGGAAGCGGCGCAGCGCTCGCCGAGCGAAGCGGAGCTATACGGTCTCAAGATCGACCAGCTTCTGTTGCCGCGGCCGGATCATCGCTTCAAGCCATTCGCGAAGCTCACGGCGGACTACTCGACAACGTTTCCGCTCGTCAACGAAAACGCCTTTGCATCGCTTGGCATCATCGGCAGCGCAGGCTTGCTGAGTCTCGTGATTCTCGTGGTCGCGCCGACGCGGCGGCGCGTTCCGGAAGGCCCCCTGCAAATCCTTGCAAGTCTCACGATTGTGCTCGTGTTGTTCTGCACGGTTGGTGGATTTTCCGGCGTATTCAGTCTGCTCATCAGCCCGATGATTCGCGCGTGGAACCGCGTCAGCGTATTTATCGCCTTTACGTCGATTGCCGCGGTGTTGCTGCTGATCCAGCGATATCTGATCGTCGGTGAACGTGGTTCTCTCCGGGCCGCGACCTTCTGTTTGGCGTTGTGCACGTTTGCGCTTTGGGACCAGGCAACGGCCCCCTCGCTGACCCGCCTTGAAAAGAACAGGGCTGAATTCAATAGTGATGAGCGTTTCGTGCATGCGATCGAACAGCGGGTGCCGGCCGGAAGCGCGATCTATCAGTTGCCGTACGTCGCATTTCCCGAAGGACCGATGCTCAACCGTCTCGAGTCCTATGATCTGGCGCGGCCCTTTCTGCATACCAGCGCGCTCAGGTGGAGCTTCGGCGGCATGAAGGGGCGCGATGGCGATCTGTTCTTTCGCTCCCTCGCGCTTGAATCCGTCGCGCGGCAGATTGAAGTGATCAAGCGGATCGGCTTCAACGGTATCTATATCGACCGGCGCGGTTATGCCGACCACGGTGCTGCCATCGAGGCGGAACTTACCCGAAATCTTGGTATGGCGCCGATTGTCAGCCTGACTGGCGATCAGGCTTTTTTCGCTCTTCCAAGGCAATCGGCTGAAAAGAGCGACGTGGATCTGTCCGGAATGACCGCGCATCAGATCATGGAACGGGCCGGCTATGTCGTCGACAAATTGGGGCCGCGGAACAACAACACACTCAGCGAAGGCTTCGACCTCGCGACGACGAGCGTACCGATGTTCATCGAGAATCTTCGCGGTCTGTCGGCGCCAGAACACTGGGGGCGTTGGTCGGATGCCAATGTGTTCCCCGAGGTGGAACTGAGCTTCGTTCAGCCACTTCCGGCACACTTCACGCTGCATATTCGCATGCTGGGATACGGTCCGAACGTTGGGCAACCGTCGAGCATCATGGTTGGCCAACAGGTACAGACCGTGATTCCAGGTGACGGGATTCGCGAATTCGCGTTGCGCTTCGACAACCCGACTGCTGCGCGGACGATCCGGATTCGACCGGCATCGCCGCATTCTCCGCAGCAAAGCGGTGGGGTTGGCGATGGCCGACTGCTTGGCGTCGGCATAGCGAAATTCTGGATAACGACCGGCGAGGGCGAAACGGCCGAAATGGAATCCCGGCGATACGGCGCCGGGTGATGCCTGGCGATGGGCCAGAGCGGCGGCGCGTTGGGAATCTTGAGGCGGCTGGGCGCTTGCCTAGTCTCCGACAGAATTCATGTCCGTATGACTGGACAAGCACCGGGGGGCTCGTGAAAAGACCCCCGAAAGAACGCCCAGATACTATCTCTCGATCGCCGCGATCACGGGGCTGGCCGACTTTGGCTGACTTTGGTTGCGCTGAGCATGGGCTGGGCGAAATCAGCTCTCCGCACCGTGATCAGCCCGGTAAGCAAAAAGCCCGCTTGCTTTCGCAGAGCGGGCTTCGATGTTGGTTGCGGGGATAGGATTTGAACCTATGACCTTCGGGTTATGAGCCCGACGAGCTGCCAGACTGCTCCACCCCGCGGCGCGAAGTGTACCCCGGACTGTTGCAGTGCGTCAAACTTTCAGCGCGTCTCGTCGAAATCGAGCGAACGTGCGTCGCGCGGCTGGGCCGCTCGCCTCCGTTGGCTGCACGCTCGAAGACGAGGGTGTCACGTTGTTTGCTAGCCAGGTAACACTTTGGGTAACAGCCGGAGCACCGTCGGGATGGAGCGCTTCGGTAGTTCGTCTCCAGGCGGCTCAAGGAAAAAGGAAAGCCCGCAAGCTCGGGCCGAAGACGTGAAAAAACCGCCCGGAGGCAGCTCATGATTATTTAAACTGCCAATTATCCAAATCAATTCGGCGACAGTTGAACCATCGTTTGGAGCGAGTTTGACCTCACGACGCGATAAGATGACAACGCACGAAGAAGATCGACGTCGAGCTCTGGTGCGCTCTTACCCACGCCAACGAACACACAATCAAATTTTCCTTTCCTCATCTGCGCGATCATCGAGTCTCGATCTGAAACAGTAAGCGTTTCCGCAATGCCGGGACCAATCAGCGGGGAGACCAGGCGACGGGATGCATAATAAAGTCCTTGTCGTTTAGACAAGATGACGCACGTCTCACCCTTTCTCGTATTCGACGAAATAAATGCGATTTCATTGCTAACGACCGGCGATGCTGGAACTGACCATTCATCGATCGCCGCCTTGGTAGAATCCGCGAGCGTTGGAATCCCCCGAACGAAAGCCAAACAGCAAAGCAGGACAACTCCTCCCGTGACGGCCGCAGGCGCTACAAATCCCCGGTGCAGTATCCCGGCTGCCGTGGCTCGAACAACCCGATCTGCCATTAGTGACGCGGTCAGCAGCGCCGGCCACGATACCGTGACGAGATTCAGGATATGAGATCTGCCCTCGTAGTAGACAAACAGGCCTATTCCGATGAGGCTCGCGTAGAGCAGCAGATCGGCAGCGCGATTTCGGGGTGATTTCCGCCATGTCGATGCGGCCACCAAGATCCCCATCAGATACACGCCGAGAATTGCGATCCACGGACTTGCCCTCAATGGTAGCGGCAGCATCATGAAGCCCAGCCCATAGAATAGCTTTTGGTATTCGAAGAGCCACGTCCACTGTAGAGATCGATCTGCCTTTGTCGACAGGTAAACCGCTGCAGTCGCTATCGCTATCGCAAATACCCCAACATGTAGCAACAGCTTCAACACGATCTCGCGGCGCTCCAGACACGAGCTGGATCTGTCTCGCGACAACAGCGCGGCCCATTTTGCCACCAGGAATGCGCCAAAGGCGATCTCCACCATTACACCCGAATCGGCATTCCACAGACTAGCGATCGCGCCAATCAACGACATTAACGCGGCGCGGCACCGGCTCGGTTTTCGGGCATAAAAGTGGAAGGCCAATACAGAGAGTGCCGGCCAAAAAAACCGTACAGGCCAATATTGGAAGTACTGTTCTGGAATGCCAACCAGGAACAAACACGTCTCATAGGTAACCATCACAAGCGCGACGCCGAACGCGATCTTGAACAATGGATGCCGAAGTGCACGCTGTGCGACGTAAAATACCGCGCCAAGCGAGGCTAGCTGCATGACCCCGAACAGCACCGAGAAAGAGAAAATCGATAAACCAAAAAATCGGAGGGCGGGTGCGATGAATTCCGGGAAGAGTCCGTACTGCGACGGGAGATCGGCAAGAAGCGTTCGACCACCGACCACCTGGCTCACGGAATATATGACCGCATCCATACTTGTCGACCACGTCGTCCCTTCCGTCATCGAGTTCTCGCTGACTATTCTCCAGGCGAGCAACTGAAGCACGGCACTCGCAACGAACAGCGACCATGAGATGACGCGCGACGATCTATAGGTGCGATAAGTCAGCACCTTCGTTTGTGTAGCACACGCGAGTGCGGTAACCGCAACCAGGCCGCAAAACATCAGCAACGGATACACGCCTGTCGGAGTCCGTCCTGTCAGTAGCGACACATCAAACCCGAACCGCGCGAATGGCACGCAGAATGCCCCGGCTACGCCGAAGGGGATCGCCCGAAACAGTATTGCTGGCATTGACCGCACAGAATTGCTTCGGACCGTAAGTGCACCCAGGAATGCACCGATGGGCAACGACAATGCAAGCAACAGAAAGGTAAAGCGCTCGACCGGCTTGGGCGATAACAGCGATCGATAGAGCGGTAGCAGCATGGAGGCATCGACTGCCTTCCCTTCGACATGCGGCGCATACAACGCTGCCACGAGCCACGCCAGGACAGCCGCACCGGACGCAAAAGCCAGAAACGCGCAGTAGAGCCACGACACGGACTCACTGGCGCATGCGCGCCATGCAACTGAACGCGTTTCGATACGAGTAGTATCCATGCCGGGCAGAAGCGCTTAAATGACGGAGCATTCTACGCGATCTCCGCGGCTGAACTTAATGCGGCCTCATGATCCAGTCGGCACGGGCAGCCCCGGTTCCGAGACACCGGATTTTTCGTAAAACGATGCCCATCGTTGCTCGTCAACATCGACGGTGCCAAGGTTTTGCTTATGCGGGCGCGTCTTGCGTGCGATAAGTTATGCAACGATTTCGGATTCACTCGAACCGGAAAATTGAACATTGAGAGCTGTCGTATTTTTCCTTGGATGTCGTATGAAGTCGTGAAAATCGCCGCCGATGGGAGAGGGCGGGGAGCAGCGCTTGCCGATCACTAGATTGTCTGGGGCGGGAGAACGGCGAGGTTGCTGAACGACAACCTGACAAGAGGTCGCCGGGCAGCGGCAGTTATTTCCAACGGTGGTCGCTGATGGAGGGTTGCAACAAAAAACCCCGCACAGCCAAGCGTGACGGGGTTCTTGTGGCGAAGCTGGTGAAACTATGGAGGCTCTCTGGTCCCCCCGACAGGAATCGAACCTGTATCTAGCGCTTAGGAGGCGCTTGTTCTATCCATTGAACTACGGGGAGAGCCGAGTCCGCGATATCGCGTGCAAAAACGCGACCGGGACGGCGATGTGGACAGCGCGCAGAGTATAGCAAACGCGCGGCGCATCGGCGGACGGAATGCGTGCCGATGCGCGGCGCGCGTGCTCAGTGCGTCCGGAAACCGAAAACCGGATACACGAAACCGGAATCAGAAATCGACGACGACGAAATCTTCCTTGCCCACGTCGCACAGCGGGCACCGCCAGTCGGCAGGAATGTCGGCGAAACGGGTGCCGGCGGGGATCCCCTCGTCGGGCAGCCCTTCCGCTTCGTTATAGACCCACCCGCAAATCAGGCAGACCCAGCTCTGGTATTCGATTACTTCGCTCATAGCGCGTTCGGGATGAAGAAAGTCGGTCATGCCGTCCGCGGCACGGCCAACGGACGAAAGGCGCAATGGTACCGTAATTTCGCCGAACACCTGCGCAACGTCCTTTTAAACGTACGCATCGCGAACAACGGCAGTCATCGCACGGGCCGGGCACGCAGTGTATGCTTCGTGAGCCTTTCAATCTGAAGGAGGAAACGATGCTCAACAAGAAATGGATCGCAGGTGCGGTATGTGTCGCGGCACTGGCCGTGTCGACGCTCGCGCGTGCCGAGGCGCGCGTGTTTTTCGTCGAGCCGAAGGATGGCGCGACGGTGTCGAGCCCCGTGCACGTGCAGTTCGGCCTCGAAGGGATGGCGCTCAAGCCGGCCGGCGACATGACGCCGGACACGGGCCACCATCACCTGCTGATCGACGGGAAGCCGGTGCCGAAGGGCGACGTGATTCCCGCCTCCGAACATTCGCTGCACTTCGGCAAGGCCCAGACCGAAACCGACGTGAAGCTGCCGCCCGGCCAGCACACGCTGACGCTGCAGCTCGGCGACGGCGCACACCGTTCGTATGGTCCCGAGCTGAGCTCGACGATCACGGTCAACGTGAAGTAATCGCACCTCCCGCCTGCGGGCGCCCGGCCGGGAAGCTACGACGGGATGCCCGCCGCGCCGGCCCCGCGGGGCGCCGAAACGCGCCACGCCGGCGCCGTCCGCCGAGCGCGCGCCTGCAAGCAGTCACAGCACGAAAAGCACCGCGCACCGGCATAGTCCGTCAGGCCATCCCGGCGCAGGCCTCCGCCCCCGGTACAATGGGCGCTTCCGATTTCTCTCTTCGCCGTCTCCCCATGTCGCTTTATTCCATTACCGGCGCGCAACTCGCGTTCGGTCACGTCGCGTTGCTCGATCACGCGGACTTCTCGCTGGAAGCCGGCGAACGCGTCGGCCTGATCGGCCGCAACGGCGCAGGCAAGTCGTCGCTGCTGAAGATCGTCGCCGGGCTCGCGAAGCCCGATGACGGGCTGATCACGCGCCAGCAGGAGCTGGTGACCGTCTACGTGCCGCAGGAGCCCGAATTCGAACCCGGCGCGACGGTGTTCGAGGCCGTGGCATCGGGGCTCACGCACACGCGCGAAGTGCTCGAAGAATACGATTCGATCGCGCACCGCCTCGCCGAGACACCCGAAGGCGCCGAGCACGATGCGCTGCTCGCGCGGATGAACGCGCTGCAGTCGTCGCTCGACATGCACGACGCGTGGAACTGGCGCACGCGCGTGTCGATGACGCTCGCGCAGATCGGCCTGACGGACGGCGACGCCAGCGTCGACGCGCTGTCGGGCGGGATGCAGAAGCGCGTCGCGCTGGCGCGCGCGCTGGTGCTGCAGCCCGACGTGCTGCTGCTCGACGAACCGACCAACCACCTCGACTTCGACGGCATCCGCTGGCTGGAAGAACTGTTGGTCTCGCAGCGCGCGGGCCTGCTGTTCATCACCCACGATCGCGCGTTCCTCGACCGCGTCGCGACACGCATCGTCGAACTCGATCGCGGCGGGCTGCTGTCGTATCCGGGCAATTTCTCCGCGTACCAGACGCGCAAGGCGCAGCAACTCGAAGTCGAGCGCGTGGAAAACGAGAAGTTCGACAAGCTGCTCGCGCAGGAAGAAGTGTGGATCCGCAAGGGCGTCGAGGCGCGCCGTACGCGCAGCGTCGGGCGCATCGCGCGGCTCGTGCAGATGCGCAACGAGCGCGCGGAGCGCCGCAATTCGCAGGGCAACGTGAAGCTCGACGTCGCGCAGGGCGAGAAGTCGGGCAAGATCGTCGCGGAACTGACGGACGTGACGAAGCGCTACGGCGATCGAACGGTGGTCGACACGTTCTCGACGTCGGTCATGCGCGGCGACAAGATCGGTTTCGTCGGCCCGAACGGCGCCGGCAAGACCACGCTGCTCAAGCTGATCCTCGGCGAGCTGAAGCCCGACGCGGGCACGGTGCGCACGGGCACGAACCTGCAGGTCGCGTATTTCGACCAGATGCGCGCGCAGCTCGACCAGGACAAGAGCCTGGCCGATACGATCAGCCCCGGTAGCGAATGGGTCGAGATCGGCGGCGTGCGCAAGCACGTGATGAGCTATCTCGGCGACTTCCTGTTCGCGCCGGAACGCGCGCGCTCGCCGGTGAAGTCGCTGTCCGGCGGCGAGCGCAACCGGTTGCTGCTCGCGCGCCTGTTCGCGCGTCCGGCCAACGTGCTGGTGCTCGACGAACCGACCAACGATCTCGACATCCCGACGCTCGAACTGCTCGAAGAGCTGCTGGCCGACTATGACGGCACGGTGCTGCTCGTGAGCCACGATCGCGCGTTCCTCGACAACGTCGTGACGTCGGTGATCGCGGCCGAGGGCGACGGCAAGTGGCGCGAATACGTCGGCGGCTTCACCGACTGGCAGATCCAGAGCGAGCGTTCGCAGCAGCTCGCGCAGCAGGAAGCGGCGAAGCGCGCGGTGAAGGAAGCAGCGCCGGTCAAGGAAGACCCGGCGAAAAGCGCGGCCGGCCGTAACGCGCAGCGCACGGTCAAGCTGTCGTTCAACGAGCAGCGCGAGCTCGATGCGCTGCCGCAGAAGATCGCGGCGCTCGAGGAAGAACAGAAGACGATCAACGCGCAGCTCGAGGACGGCGCAATCTTCGCGAAGGATCCGCAGGAAGGCACGCGCCTGACCGAGCGGTTCGCGGCGATCGACGACGAACTGCTCGCCGCGCTCGAGCGGTGGGAGACGCTCGAGGCGAAGCGCAAACCGGTCTGACGCACGCACGGCGCGCCGCGTGTCGCGGGCGGGCGCGTCGTATCGCCGCCCGCACCGCGCGACGATCTTGCGATGGCGCGCCACGCGGAACCAGTAAAATACTGCGCGTCCCGGGTCGCGCAGCGCATGCCGCGCGCCCGCTTTCGAAGCAGTCCAAGCACAGCGTTGTTTCGATTCGCTTTTTTACGGAACTCAACGTTTTGTCCACGACGTTATCCACACCAGGTGTGGACAACGTCCCGATGAATGACGAAATTCAGCGCCTATGTCAACGAAGAAGCCCAGCGCGGCCTATAGCGAAGCATCGATCAAGGTGCTCAAGGGTCTCGAGCCGGTCAAGCAGCGGCCCGGCATGTACACCCGTACCGAAAATCCGCTGCACATCATTCAGGAAGTCATCGACAACGCGTCCGACGAGGCGCTCGGCGGCCACGGCAAGCAGATCACGGTCACGCTGCACGCCGACCAGTCGGTATCGGTCGAAGACGACGGCCGCGGCATCCCGTTCGGCATGCACCCCGAGGAAGGCGTGCCGGTCGTCGAGATCGTGTTCACGCGCCTGCACGCGGGCGGCAAGTTCGACAAGGCCGCCGGCGGCGCGTACACGTTCTCGGGCGGCCTGCACGGCGTCGGCGTGTCGGTGACGAACGCACTGGCGACGCGCCTCGACGTGACGGTCTGGCGCGACGGCAAGATCGCCGAACTCGGCTTCGCCGACGGCGATGTCGTGAAGCCGCTCACGGCGCAAGGCGCGGGGCGCGGCGAGAAGAAGTCCGGCACGCGCGTGCAGGTGTGGCCGAATCCGAAGTACTTCGATTCGCCGAACTTGCCGCTCGGCGAGCTGCAGCGCCTGCTGCGCTCGAAGGCCGTGCTGCTGCCGGGCGTCGAGGTCGTGCTCGTCAACGAGAAGACCGGCGAACGCCAGACGTGGAAATACGAGGACGGCCTGCGCGGCTACCTGCTCGACGAGATGAACGGCAGCGAGCTGCTGATCCCGCTGTTCGAGGGCGAGCGCTTCGCCGATGCGCGTTCGACCGACGAAACCTTCGCCGAAGGCGAGGGCGCGTCGTGGGTCGTCGCATGGAGCGAGGAAGGTTCGCTCGTGCGCGAGTCGTACGTGAACCTGATCCCGACGCCGGCCGGCGGCACGCACGAGTCGGGCCTGCGCGACGGTCTCTACCAGGCGGTGAAAAGCTTCGTCGAACTGCACAACCTGCAGCCGAAGGGCGTGAAGCTGCTCGCGGAAGACGTGTTCGCGCGCGTGTCGTTCGTGCTGTCGGCGAAGGTGCTCGACCCGCAGTTCCAGGGGCAGATCAAGGAACGCCTGAACAGCCGCGACGCGGTGAAGCTCGTGTCGTCGTTCTCGCGGCCGGCGCTCGAGCTGTGGCTGAACCAGCACGTCGAGCACGGCAAGAAGCTCGCCGAACTCGTGATCAAGCAGGCGCAGGCGCGCACGCGCGCGGGCCAGAAGGTCGAGAAGCGCAAGAGCTCGGGCGTCGCGGTGCTGCCCGGCAAGCTGACCGATTGCGAGACGGAAGATATCGCGCGCAACGAGCTGTTCCTCGTCGAGGGCGACTCCGCGGGCGGTTCCGCAAAGATGGGCCGCGACAAGGAATACCAGGCGATCCTGCCGCTGCGCGGCAAGGTGCTGAACACCTGGGAAACCGAGCGCGACCGCCTGTTCGCGAACAACGAGGTGCACGACATCTCGGTGGCGATCGGCGTCGATCCGCACAGCCCGGACGAAACCGTCGACCTGTCGAACCTGCGCTACGGCAAGATCTGCATCCTGTCGGACGCGGACGTCGACGGCTCGCACATCCAGGTGCTGCTGCTCACGCTGTTCTTCAAGCACTTCCCGCAGCTGATCGAACGCGGCCACGTGCATGTCGCGCGGCCGCCGCTGTTCCGCGTCGATGCGCCCGCGCGCGGCAAGAAGCCCGCGCAGAAGCTCTACGCGCTCGACGAAGGCGAACTCGAGGCGACGCTCGACAAGCTGCGCAAGGACGGCGTGCGTGAAACGCAATGGAGCATCAGCCGCTTCAAGGGGCTCGGCGAAATGAGCGCGGAGCAGCTGTGGGACACGACGATGAACCCCGACACGCGCCGCCTGATGCCGGTGAAGCTCGGCGAGCTCGACTACGAGTCGACCGTCGCGCGGATGACGATGCTGATGGGCAAGGGCGAGGCAGCCGCGCGGCGCGGCTGGCTCGAGGAAAAGGGCAACGACGTCGAAGCGGACATCTAACCCGCGCGGCCGGGCATGACGCCCGGCCCGGCCTCACGCCATTTACGAATACGGAATTCAGATGGACGACAATACTTCCGATCTCTTCGCCGGGTCCGACGCACCGGACGCCGATGCGCTGACGCTCGGCAATTACGCGGAGCAGGCGTACCTCAGCTACGCGGTCAGCGTCGTGAAGAGCCGCGCGCTGCCCGACGTGTGCGACGGCCAGAAGCCGGTGCAGCGCCGGATCCTGTTCGCGATGAACGAAATGGGCCTCGGCCCCGACGCGAAGCCGGTGAAGTCGGCGCGCGTGGTCGGCGACGTGCTCGGTAAATACCACCCGCATGGCGACCAGTCGGCGTACGACGCGCTCGTGCGTCTCGCGCAGGATTTCTCGCTGCGCTATCCGCTGATCGACGGGCAGGGCAACTTCGGCTCGCGCGACGGCGACGGCGCGGCGGCGATGCGATACACCGAAGCGCGGCTCACGCCGATCTCGAAGCTGCTGCTCGACGAGATCGACCAGGGCACGGTCGACTTCATGCCGAACTACGACGGCTCGTTCGAGGAACCGAAGACGCTGCCGAGCCGCATGCCGTTCGTGCTGCTGAACGGCGCATCGGGCATCGCGGTCGGCCTCGCCACCGAAATCCCGTCGCACAACCTGCGCGAGGTCGCGGCGGCGGCGGTCGCATTGATCCGCAATCCGAAGCTCACGCACGCGGAGCTGATGAACCTGATTCCCGGCCCGGACTTCCCGGGCGGCGGCCAGATCATCTCGAGCGACACCGAGATCGCGGCGGCCTATGAAACCGGCCGCGGCAGCCTGAAGGTGCGCGCGCGCTGGAAGATCGAGGATCTCGCGCGCGGCCAGTGGCAACTCGTCGTCACCGAGCTGCCGCCGAGCACGTCGGGCCAGAAGGTGCTCGAGGAAATCGAAGAGCTGACCAACCCGAAGCTCAAGCTCGGCAAGAAGACGCTCACGCCCGAACAGCTCAACACGAAGAAGGCGATGCTCGACCTGCTCGACGCGGTGCGCGACGAGTCGGGCAAGGAAGCGGCGGTGCGGCTCGTGTTCGAGCCGAAGTCGCGCACGATCGATCAGACTGAATTCGTGAACACGCTGCTCGCATACACGAGCCTCGAGTCGAACGCGACGCTGAACCTCGTGATGATCGGCGCCGACGGCCGGCCGGGCCAGAAGGGGCTGCTGACGATCCTCGACGAATGGGTGAAGTTCCGCCAGCTGACGATGACGCGCCGGTGCCGCCATCGTCTCGCGAAGGTCGACGATCGCATCCACATCCTCGAAGGGCGGATGATCGTCTTCCTGAACATCGACGAGGTGATCCGCATCATCCGCGAGGCGGACGAGCCGAAGGCCGCGCTGATGAGCGCGTTCGGCCTCACCGACCGCCAGGCGGAAGACATCCTCGAAATCCGGCTGCGTCAGCTCGCGCGGCTCGAGAAGATCAAGATCGAGAAGGAACTCGAGACGCTGCGCGACGAGAAGGCGAAGCTCGAGGAGCTGCTCGCGAACGAAAGCGCGATGAAGCGGCTGATGATCAAGGAGATCGAGACCGACGCGAAGCAGTACGGCGACGATCGCCGCACGCTGATCCAGCAGGAAAAGCGCGCGACGTTCGAAGCGAAGGTGGTGGACGAGCCGGTGACGGTCGTCGTGTCGCAGAAGGGCTGGGTGCGCGCGCTGAAGGGTCACGGGCTCGACCCGGCCGGCTTCACGTTCAAGGCGGGCGACCACCTGTACGCGGCGTTCCAGTGCCGCACGCCCGACCGCCTGATCGCGTGGGGCAGCAGCGGCCGCGTGTACTCGGTCGACGTGTCGGTGCTGCCGGGCGGCCGCGGCGACGGTGTGCCGGTGACCTCGCTGATCGAGCTCGAATCGGGCTCGCACCTGATGCACTACTTCGCGGCGCCGGTCGACCAGCAACTGCTGCTCGCATCGAGCAATGGGTTTGGCTTCCTCGCGAAGGTCGGCGACATGGTGAGCCGCGTGAAGGCCGGCAAGGCGTTCATGACCATCGATACGGGCGCGGTGCCGCTCGCGCCGATGCCGGTGCTGCCGAACGCGACGCAGGTCGCGTGCCTGTCGAGCGGCGGCCGGCTGCTGGTGTTCGGGATGGACGAGATGAAGACGCTGTCCGGCGGCGGCCGCGGCGTGATCCTGATGGCGCTCGACGACAAGGAAACGCTCGTGCAGGCGCTCGCGATCGACCCGGCCGGCGTCGTGCTGATCGGCACCGGGCGCGGCGGCAAGGCGCAGGACGAGACGCTGTCGTACGCGGGGCTCGCGCCGCACATCGGCAAGCGCGCACGCAAGGGCCGCACGCCGGAGACGAAGCTCAAGGTCGTCAACGAACTGCGTCCGCTGCTCGGCTGACGCCGCCTCCGCGCGCCGGCTGGACCGGCATCGCAGGCCGCACCTCCGCTTCGGCGGGCGTGCGGCCTGTTCTTTTGGGCGGCGTATTCACGTAAGCGACAGTGGCGGCGTCACGCGGAATTTGCAAAATAGTGTGAAATGCCGCCCGGGGTCTGAACCGAGCGCCGGGACGCCGGTCGAACGTCGCTCGAGACCGCGCGTGACGCGGCTGTTCGTTGCACCCAACCCCTATCAGGATTGTCGCCATGTCCCACGCTGTTGCCGTCGCGCTGTTTCTTCACCTGCTGGCCGTCGCCGTGTGGGTGGGCGGGATGGTCTTCGCGAATTTCTGCCTGCGCCCGGCGCTGTCCGACCTGACGCCGCAGCTCCGGCTGCCGCTGATCGAAGGCGTGTTCGGCCGCTTCTTCAACTGGGTGTCGGGCTCGGTGATCGTGATCCTGCTGTCCGGCGGGTTCCTGCTGATGGCATTCGGCGGCGCGCACGCGACGTGGACGCTGCATGCGATGGCGGGGCTGGGCGTCGTGATGATGCTGATCTTCGGCCACATCCGTTTCGCGCTGTTCCCGCGTATCCGCCGCGCGGTGCAGGCGCAGAACTGGCCCGATGGCGCGCGCGCGGTGAACGCGGTGCGCCTGCTCGTCATCGTCAATCTCGTGCTCGGCGTCGTGACGATCGGCGCCGCCGTGCTGTCGCGCGGCTTCTGACCTCCGATTCCGCGGCGCCGTTCGGCGCTTGCCGCCGGCGCGGTGCCGCGTGCCGCTACGCGGCCAGCATCGCGTCGAGCAGCCACGCGCCGGCCGGGCCGAGCGGCCGGTTGCGCGACCACACCGCATCGACCCGCACGCGGCGCGGCCAGCCGCGCGCGCGCAGCTCGCACAGCCGGTCGCGCGCGAAGTGCTCGACCATCCAGCGCGGCAGCTCGGCCCAGCCGAACCCCAGCACCGCCATCTCCAGCAGCATCAGATAGCTCGGCGCGAGCCAGCGCTGCGTGCCGACGACGATCCGGTCGTCGGCGCCGCGATCCTCCGGTTTCACGTAGGTGTTCAGGCGCAGCTCGCGCGCGTCGCGCAGCGCCGCATGCGGCACTTCGGCGTCGCCGTAGGCGGCCAGCGCGTGCGTGCGCCCGACGAACAGGCCGATCTCGGATTCCTCCGCCACCGTCGCCGCGCCGATATCGGGCGGGTAGACGGTGCGCGCGGCCATCAGCCCGAGCTGCGCGCGGCCCTGCTGGATCAGGTCGAGCACGTCCTCGTGCTCGGCGATCTGGCATTCGAGTTCGAGCGCCGGAAAACGCCGCTCGAGCGCCATCAAGGTTTCCTCGTAACGCTTCGACTGGTACGTATCGGACACGACGAGCGTGAGCCGCGCTTCCTCGCCCTGCGCGAGCCGCGCGGCGGTGCGGTCGATCGCCGCGCCGGCTTCCAGCGTGCGCTGCACCTGCGGCAGCAGCGCGCGGCCGGCATCGGTCAGCGTCGGCGTGCGCGTCGAGCGGTCGAACAGCTGCACGCCCAGATCGATCTCGAGGTTCGCGATCGCTTCGGACACCGTCGACTGGCGCTTGCCCAGCTTGCGCGCGGCGGCCGTGAACGAGCCGAGCAGTGCGGCTTCGGCGAAGGCGAGCAGCGCTTCGGGCGCGTGGCGCATGTGACGGATCTCATCGCGTTGTATCGGTAAAACCGATGATATCAAACTGGATTCATACGGTCCTGCCGATCAGAATGGCCGACATGAGCTGGACCAACGAATCGGAGGGAACATGAAACAGATGAACAAAACGGTGACGGAACGCCTCGTTCACGCGCTGACGTTCGAGCTGGTGGCGATCGCGCTGTGCGCGCCGATCGGCGCGTGGCTGCTCGACATGCCGGTGTCGCACGTCGGCGTGCTGACGGTGATGGTGTCGCTGATCGCGATGGCCTGGAACATGACGTTCAACACGCTGTTCGACCGCTTCGAGCGGCGGGCCGGCCTCACGCGCACGCTGGGAATGCGGGTCGCGCATGCAGTCGCGTTCGAGCTCGGCCTCGTCGCGATGGTGGTGCCGGTCGCCGCGTGGTGGCTGGATGTGAGCCTCGTCGAGGCGCTGCTGCTCGACCTCGGCATCGTGCTGTTCTTCCTGCCTTACACGTTCTGCTTCAACTTCGCGTACGACGCGCTGCGGGCGCGCTGGGTTGCGCGCCGCATCGCGGTGCAGGCAGGCTGAGCGGCAAGCGGCGGGGCGGGCGGTGGCGGCAATCGCAGCCGGCCGTCAATGCGCGACGGCCCACAGCCATGCGCCGCACGCAATCGCGACCGCGCCGTAGACGGCATACACGGGCAGCTTGAAGCGCGCGAAGCACAGCATCGCAAAGGCGCCCGTGAGCCAGTAGACGGGATCGGCCGGCTCGCGATGCAGGATCTTCACGACGGCGACGACCAGAAAGCCCGTCGTCGCCGCGCGCATCAGGCGCATCCCGTGCTCGAAGCGTGAGTGGCGCTTGAGCCGGAACAGATGGTTCTGCGCGAACACGACGAGACATCCCGACGGAATGAACAGCGCGGCGGTCGCGAGCAGCGCGCCGGTCCAGCCGTCGGTCAGGTAGCCGAGAAACGGCACGACGTTCAGCAGCGGGCCGGGCGACACGGGCGACAGCGCAAACGCGAGCGTGAAGTCGTGATCCGAGATGCCGGTCGCCGGCGACACGAACAGCGTCTTGAGCACGGGCAGCGCGGAGAAGCCGCCGCCGAACAGCGTCATCCCGGCGCCGGCGAGGCGCGGCCACAGCAGCGTCATCTGGTAGTCGCCGGACAGCGGCAGCGCGAACAGCGCGACGAGGATGGCGAGCAGCACGAGCAGGTTGCGGTCGCGCTTCGATAGCGTGAAGTCGACCGCGTCGTCTTGCGGCGGCCCGGTCAGCCAGCCGGCTGCAAACGCGGCGAAGAGAATCCCGACGAACGCGGCCGGACTATGCGCGAAAGCGAGCAGAATCGTCGATAGCGCGGCAATCAACTGTTCGAGCCGCGTGCGCGCGAGCGTACGCAATTGCTTGATCCACGTGACGCCGATCAGCGCGGCGAGCACCATCCCGAAGTGATTGATCAGCATCGGCGCGGCGAGCGAGCGCACGATCGGCGTGCGGTAGAAGATCGCGAACAGCGTCATCAGCAGGAAGAACGGCAGCACGCTTGCGATGCCGGCGATCCACGCGCCGATGCGCCCGTGCAGCGTCTGGCCGACCTGCACCGCGACATTGCAGCCGACCGGGCCCGGCACGAGCCACGCGAGGGCGATGAAATCGGCGAACACGTGCGGCTCGATGCGCTGCAACCGGTCGACGTAGTGGCGTTCGAGCTGCGCCATCATCGACAGCCCGCCCCACGACACGGCGGAAATGCCGGCGATGACCTTGAACAAGGTCCATAGGGAGGCCTGTGCCTGTTCGACACGTTCGGCCGCTTCGACTTCGACGGTTGTCATGACTATGCTGTTGGCGCTGGGCCTGGTCTCGCGCTTGAAAACGTGCCGGCGGCCCGCCGACACGATGGCCCTCCCGATTGTCCGCCGCGCATCGTGACACTGCCATGCGCGAAAACGCTAGTAAATGGACTAAACAATCGGATCGGAAGCCGAAACGATCGGTGGGCCGCGTAACAGGTGCCGCGCAGATGCCGCGCGTGGGGCGTGCTCAGGCGCCCGTGCTGCCGGTCGCGCGGTGCGTGAGGACGTCCGGCCGGGCGCCGCGCACGCCGAAGCGTGCGATCAGCGCGGGAATCGCGTCGGCCGGCACGGGGCGCGAGAACAGGAAGCCCTGCGCCTCGATCTCGCCGAGCGCGGACAGCCACGCGATCTGCTCCTCGGTCTCGGTGCCTTCGACGACGACCGTCAGGCCGAGCGAGCGCGCCAGATGCACGATCGACGACACCATCACGCACACGCTGCGATCGTTCGGGATGGCCTGCACGAACGAGCGGTCGACCTTCAGCGTGTCGACGGAGAAGCGGTGCAGGTACGACAGCGACGAATAGCCGGTGCCGAAATCGTCGAGCGCGATCCGGATGCCGAGCTTCTTCAGCGCGACGATCTTCTCGGACACGAGCTCCGGGTATTCCATCATCGCGGTCTCGGTGATCTCGATCTCGAGCCGGTTCGCGTCGATGCCGGTGTCCTGCAGCGCCTGGGAAATCGTCTCGATCAGGTCGCCGCGCCAGAACTGCACCGGCGAGATGTTGATCGCGAGCGTCAGCGTGTCGTGGCCGTCGTCGCGCCAGCGCGCGATCTGCTCGCACGCGGTGCGGATCACGAAGTCGCCGATCGGCACGATCAGGCCCGTCGATTCGGCGATCGAAATGAATTCGTTCGCGGAGATGATCCCGTGCTCGGGGTGGTCCCAGCGTGCGAGCGCCTCGAAGCCGGTGATCGTGCGGTGCGTCAGGTCGATCTTCGGCTGGTAGGCGAGGAACAGCTGCCCTTCGGCGAGCGCGACGCGCAACTGCTGTTCCCAGCGCATCAGGTGGTCCGCGCGGTGCGACAGGTGCGGCGCGTAGAACTGATAGCAGTTCTTGCCGGCGTCCTTTGCGCTGTACATCGCGAGGTCGGCCTTCTTCAGCAGGTCGATCTCGCTTTCGTTCGCGACGCTGTGCAGCGCGATGCCGATGCTGGCGTGCAGCACGAACGAACTGCCGCGCACGTCGAACGGCTCGCCGAACATCCGGATGATCGCCTCCGCGAGCCGCACCGCGCGCCGTTCGATGTCGTCGCCCTTCATCACGACCACGAACTCGTCGCCGCCGATCCGCGCGAGCGAGCCTTCGTCGCCGACTGCATCCGACAGGCGCGACGCGGTCATCTGCAGCACGATGTCGCCGGCGTTGTGGCCGAGCGTGTCGTTGACGGTCTTGAAGTTGTCGAGGTCGATGAACAGCAGGCCGAGCCGCGACAGGCTGGCCGGCATCGACACGTCGTTGCGCAGCCCGCGCAGCGTCGCGTAGCGGTTCGCGAGGCCGGTGAGCAGGTCGTATTCGGCGAGCTGGGTCATCTCGCGCTCGCGCCCCAGCAGCTTGCCGATCAGCCCCGTCGCGACGCTGAAGAACGCGAGCATCGCGAGCGTGATGAAGCTCGTCATCAGCAGGTAGACGTTGCGCGTGTGGGAGTAGTCCGCGAATTCCTCGCTCTGCGACAGCCCGACCATCACCGCGAGCGGGTAGCCGTCGAGGTGGCGGTACGACACGATGCGCGTCACGCCGTCGATCGGGTCGATGATCGTGCCCGTCACGCGCTCGGCGATCGGGTACACGCCCGACGCGGAGAACGCACCCGGTGCGTTGCTGACCGAGCCGGTGCGCCGCGCGAGCACGGCGCCCGTGTCGGACACCACGGAGATCACGCCTTCCTTGCCGATTGCCGCGTTGTTGTAGAAGTCGTTCGTGAAGTAGCTCGGGTCTTCCGACACCACGACGATGCCCGCGAAGCTGCCGTCCGGGTTGTTCAGGCGCCGCGTCATCTGCAGCGTCCAGTGGCTCGACACGCGGCCGAACACCGGCTTGCTGATGTACAGGCGGTCGTCGTTGTGCGCGAGATGGACCTTGAAGTGCTCGCGATCCGACAGGTTGATCGGCTGCGGATGGATGTCGGCCGTGTTCGCGAACAGGATACCCTTCGCGTTCACGAGCGAGACCTGGATCAGCGTGTCGCTCGGCACGACGCCTTTTTCGACCGCGCTCGCGAGATTGAAGTGCGCGGGCGATTTCTCGAACTCGAACTTGACGAAGCGGGTGATCTGGTCGACCTGGTGGATCGCCTTGACGGTGTGCTGCTCGAGCGCGGACGACAGGATCGCCGCGGATGCCGCCGCTTCCTTGTACGCGCTGTCCTTTTCGACCGACAGTCGCGCGATGATCACCGCCCACAGCAGCGCAAGCGCCAGCATCCCGAGCAACGGGATCGCGAACAGCGCACGCCGGCGCGATTTGCGCGGCGCGCGCAGCGGCCGGGTCGGCGGCGTGTGGTTGGACCGGGCGGAGCTCATTGAAGAAGGGCGGCGTCCTGCTCGCTTGCGCCATCCTCGTCGGGATGGCCGGCTATGGTTGGGGGTCGCCCCGGCGTCTGTTCGTTCGCGGGATGCGCAACCATGGACAGACCCGCCGAAGCGACGGATTAGGCCCGATATTACTGGCTGGAACGTTTTTGCGATAGCCGGGCAACCTCAGGGCGTCGGCCGCTGTGGCGCCATCGCACGTGGCGAAACGACGAAACGTCAGGCGGGCATCTGGAACGTGCCGTCCACGACCGTCACGACGTTGCCGCCGATCCAGATCGTGCCGTCGTCGTCATAGCGAACGGCAATGCGGCCGTCGCGGCCGATCGCCGTGCCCTGGCGGGCCGTATACGACGTGCCGGGGCGGCGCTGCTGGCGGCTCAGCAGCTCGGCCAGCGCGGCGTTTGCGCTGCCGGTGGCGGGATCCTCGCCGGTGCCGAAACCGTCGCCCGTCATCAGGCAGCGGATTTCGAACGTCGCGGGGCCGTCGTCGGGGTGCGGCGCGTAGGCCGCGAGGCCGTGCGCGCCGTAGCGGTGGATGAGGGCGCCGAGCGCGGCCGGATCGGGCGCGAGGCCGATGCAGGCGTCGGCCGACGTGAGCCGCACGACGAGCC
The DNA here is from genome assembly GCF_005937855.2 of Burkholderia sp. KBS0801. Classification (NCBI taxonomy): domain Bacteria; kingdom Pseudomonadati; phylum Pseudomonadota; class Betaproteobacteria; order Burkholderiales; family Burkholderiaceae; genus Burkholderia; species Burkholderia sp. KBS0801. Next base: position 2,572,994 of record NZ_CP042177.1, on the reverse strand, counting down.
ACGGCGCGCCGTTGTCGACCGCGCACGGTTCGGCGTCCGGATCGATCGCATTGCTGCGCAACGCGGCCGCCAGCACCGGATAGTCGGCCCGGTCGAGCGGCGTGAACCGTGCCGGCGGCGCGGCAAATGCCCAGCCGCCGGCCTGTTCGCGCAGTTCGACCCGGCCGACGCCGCATTGCTGGATCAGCACGCCCGGCGTGCGCGGTCGCGCGCCGCTTTCCAGGAACGCGTGCGCGGTGCCGAGCGTCGGGTGGCCGGCGAACGGCAGTTCGCCGCCCGGCGTGAAGATCCGGACGCGGTAATCGGCCTCCGGATCGGTCGGCGTGCACACGAACGTCGTTTCCGACAGGTTCGTCCAGCGGGCGATTGCGAGCATGTCGTCGTCGCCGAGCGAATCGGCGTCGAACACGACCGCAAGCGGGTTGCCCTTGAACGGTACCGACGTGAATACGTCGACCTGCTTGAAACGGACGCGGCGGCTAGTCATCGTGACGATTGCGTGACGTGAGTTACGCGACTTCGGCGATCAGCTCGATCTCGACGCATGCGCCGAGCGGAATCTGCGCGACGCCGAACGCCGAGCGCGCGTGCTTGCCCGCGTCGCCGAACACTTCCGCGATCAGTTCCGACGCACCGTTCGTGACGACGTGCTGTTCGGTGAAGTCGAGCGTCGAGTTGACGAGGCTCATCAGCTTCACGATGCGCGTGACCTTGTTCAGGTCGCCGGTGTGCGCGTGCAGCGTCGCGAGCAGGTCGATCGCGATCGAGCGGGCGGCCGCCTTGCCGTCTTCCGTCTGCAGATCCGCGCCGAGCTTGCCGGCCCAGACCTTGCCGTCCTTTTTCGCGATGTGGCCCGACAGGTAGACCGTGTTGCCGCTTTGCGCGCTCATCACGTAGGCGGCGGCCGGTGCGCCGGCGGTCGGGAGCTCGATGCCGAGCGACTTCAGTTTGTCGTAGACGTTAGCCATGCGTTCGATTCCTCGTAGAGAGTCGTGACAGGAAAAAGCGGGATCAGAGGCGCTCGCAGAGGCGCTCGCGCAGCAGCTTGCCGAGCCGCGCGACGCCTTCCTCGATCTTCTCGGGCGGCACCGTCACGAACGACAGGCGCAGCGTGTTCTGTTGAGCATCGTCCGCGAAGAACGGCGCGCCCGGCACGAAGGCGACGTGGTTGTCCACGGCCGTGGCGAGCAGCTTCATGCTGTCGATCTGCGCGGGCAGGTTCACCCAGATGAACATCCCGCCTTCCGGACGGTTCCACGTGACGCCTTCCGGCATGTGGCGTGCCAGCGACGCGAGCATCGCTTCGCATTGCGCGCCGTACAGCTGGCGGATCGTCGGGATGTGCTCGTCGAGGAAGCCGTCCTTGATCACTTCGTGCGCGATGCGCTGCGTGAGCGTCGGCGTGTGCAGGTCGGTGGCCTGCTTGGCCTGCACGAGCTTGAAGTGGAGTTCTTCGGGGGCAATGATGTAGCCGATCCGCAGGCCCGGCGCGAGCACCTTCGAGAACGTGCCGAGGTGCACGATGTGGTCCGGCGCCATCGACAGCATCGTCGGCAGCGGCTCGCCCTGGTAGTTCAGCGCGCCGTACGGGTCGTCTTCCAGCACCGGGAACGGGCTCGACTGCGCGAACGCGGCGAGCGCGCGGCGGCGCTCGACGGGCAGGCGGCGGCCGGTCGGGTTCTGGAAGTTCGGCTGCGCGTACAGCAGGCGCGCACCTTGGGTCAGCTCGGGCGTGAGGCCTTCGGGCAACAGGCCCTGCTCGTCGGTCGGCACCTGCACGTAGCGCGGCTCGTACAGCGAGAACGATTGCAGCGCGCCGAGGTAGGTCGGGGTTTCGACGAGGATCGGGCTGTTCGGATCGATCAGCGCCTTGCCGAGCAGGTCGAGCGCCTGCTGCGAGCCGGTCGTGATCAGCACCTGCGACACGCGCACGCTGTAGCGCTCGGCGATCCATTCGCGCAGCGGCAGGTAGCCTTCGGTCGCGCTGTACTGCAGTGCGGCGGCGGGCGCATCGCGCAGCACGCGGTCGGCCGCGGCGCGCATGCGTTCGGCCGGGAACGTCGCCGGAGCCGGCAGGCCGCCTGCGAACGAGATGACCTCGGGGCGTTCCGTGACCTTCAGGATCTCGCGGATCGCGGAGCTCGTCAGCTTGCGGGCGCGTTCGGAAAGCTGCCAATGCGGCGGATGCAGGTCGGTCGGATTCATAGTCTCCTCGTTCGGATATCGGGTCAGTCAAGAAAGGTCGATCGGGCAGATTGCGTCGACGCGGCCGGGTAGGCATGCGGGAGCACGATCGGGCCGTCGCGGCCGGGTGGGCAAAACCGTTCTGGCAAAACAAACATTATGGCGCACCTCATCAACCGGCGCGAGCAGCACGCGGCGCCGTGGCCACGGCCGAGCGCCGGCCGAGCATCACGGTCGCGATCACGGCGGCCGCGAACAGCCACGTGGACGGCGTCACCGTCTCGCCGAACAGCAGCGCGGAGAAGGCGATCGTGAAGAATATCTGCAGCAGCTGCACCTGGCCGACGCGCGCGATCCCGCCCATCGCGAGACCCGCATACCACGCGAAAAAGCCGATGAATTGCGAAAAAAGGGTCACGTAGCCGAATGCGAGCCACGTCCGCAACGCAAGCGGGGCCGGATGCGAGACGTGCTGCGTCCATGCGAGCCAGCCGACCGGCAGCACGAGGAACGGCGCGGACACGACGAGCGCCCAGCAGATCACCTGCCAGCCGCCGATCTGGCGCGCGAGGCGCGCGCCTTCCGCATAGCCCAGCGCGCCGATGCCGACCGCGACGAGCATCAGCGCGTCGCCGGCCTGCACGGTGCCGCCGCCGTCGCGGAGCGCGAACGCGATCACGAGCGCGCTGCCCGCCAGCGCGCTGGCCCAGAACGCCTTCGACGGGCGCTCGTGCGACAGCCACGCCGCGTACAGCGCGACGAACAGCGGCTGCAGGCCGTTGACGACCGCGCCGTGCGACGCCGGCACGGTTTTCATCGCCCACGCGGAGAACACCGGATACGCGATGATCACGCCGGCTGATACGACGGCCAGGCTTTTCAGTTGCGCGCGCGTCGGCAGCCGTTCGCGGCGCCACCACAGCAGCAGGCCGGCCGGCACCGACGCGGCGAGCGCGCGGCCGAGCCCGTTGAGCAGCGGATTGAGTTCGGAGACGACGATACGCGTCATCGGCAGCGTCAGGCTGAAGATCATCACGCCGATGAGGCCGAGCAGCATGCCCCGGGTTTCGCGCGAATTCATGTACTGGGTGTCTCCGTATTGCCGGGTTTGGCGGGGTTCGTGTAATCGAGGGGGCGGCCGGCGCTCAGCGCAGCGTGCGGGCGCCTTGCGGCGTGTCGAATTCCGCGACGAGCGCGGGCGGGCCGTCGCCGGTTTCGACGTCGAGCAGATGGCCGACGCCGAGCCAGTCGAGCTGCTCGCGGATCGTGTCCGCACGCGGGTGGACGCCCTTGAGCGACTTCAGCGCGACGCCGTTGTCCGGCAGCGATTCGGCCGGATGACGCGGGCTGTCCCACTGGATCAGCGACGGCACGAGGCCGTCGCCGGCGCCTTGCCATGCGGGGAACGCGCCGTCGTCAGGCACCGTGAGGCCCCAGCTCAGGTCGCCGCGGCGCATCGCGACGACGGGCGCGATGCGCGCCGGGTACTGGCTCTGCCACAGCGCGAGCTGGCGCGGGCGGTCGACACGCGCGACCCAGTGCGCGAGAAACGGCCCCTGCGCGAGCCGGGCGTGCATCGCCGGGTCGTCGAGGCCGAACAGCCGTGCGCGCGGCGGCGTGGCGTCGTCGCCGATGGCCGGTGCGTCGGGATCGATCGCGATCACTTCGAGGTACAGCCCGCCCCACGCGCCGAACAGCGCGTTATGGGTGCGCATCAGCGGATGGCGGCCGCCGCCGGCCGGTTCGATGCCGAGCGCGTCGGTGACATGGCGCACGCCTTCATCGAGCGTGCGCGCGGCGATCACGAGATGGTCGAGGGTCAGGGAACGGGCTGGCATGAACGTCGGTCGGGAAGCGAAAGTGTCATGGTGGGCGGACGGGGGCGCGACCGGCCGGTGCACCGGGCCGTGCTGTGCCGCGCCGCGCGCCGGGCGGTGCGGCACCGCGTGCGGGCGGGCCGGAACGGCGGCCGCACGTCGCCATTCGAGGTCAACTGTAATCGTCCGCACCGGCACAGTAACGGTACAATCGGCGCGATAGCCTTCGGTACAGTTGGAGTTGCCAGCCCCGTGTCCACCGTCCCTCTCGCCCAGATTCCCGCGCCGCACGATACGGCCACGCTCACGCTCGTCGACCAGCTTGTCCAGTGGGCGCGGCGCCGCATCGACGAGCGCGTGTTCCGGCCCGGCATGCGCATGCCGTCGATCCGCAAGCTCGCGCTCGACAAGAGCGTGTCGCGTTTCACCGTCGTCGAGGCGTACGAGCGGCTCGTCGCGCAGGGGTATCTCGATTCGCGGCGCGGCTCCGGTTTCTACGTGCGCGAGCGCACGGCCGTCGGTCCGCAGCCGGTCGACAACGTGGCGCGCGTGGCGGAAGCCGCGCCGGTGCACAACACGATCGACGTCGTCTGGCTGCTGCGCAACATGCTGCATACCGCCAGCCCGGAAAAGGGGCCGGGTCTCGGCTACCTGCCGGGCCGCTGGCTCGACGGCGAGCTGATCACCGGCTCGCTGCGCGCGCTCGGGCGCCAGTCCGGCGCCCAGATGCTCGGCTTCGGCACGCCGCAGGGCTTTTTGCCGCTGCGCCAGCAACTGCAGACGCGGCTCGCGGAAGTCGAGATCGGCGCGAAGCCCGAGCAGCTCGTGATGGTGTCGGGCATCACGCAGGCGATCGACCTGATCTCGCGCATCTACGTGCAGCCGGGCGACGCGGTGATCGTCGGCGATCCCGCATGGTTCCAGATGTTCGGCCGCTTCGCGTCGCAGGGCGCGCAGCTCGTCGGCATGCCTTATACGCCCGACGGCCCCGATCTCGACACGCTGGAAACGCTCGTGCAGATGTGGCGGCCGAAGATGCTCGTGATCAATTCGGTGCTGCAGAACCCGACCGGCACGTCGCTGTCGGCCGCGCAGGCGTTCCGGATCCTGAAGCTCGCGGAGGCGTACGACTTTCTCGTCGTCGAGGATGACGTGTACGGCGACCTGTGCCCGCCGAGCTACCCGGCGACGCGACTCGCGAGCCTCGACCAGCTGAAGCGCGTGATCTACCTCGGCAGCTATTCGAAGACGCTCGCGGCGAATTTGCGGGTCGGCTATGTCGCCTGCGCGCCGGAGATCGCGAAGGCGATCACCGACCAGAAGATGCTGGTCGGGATGACGACGCCGGAGCTCAACGAGCGCGTGCTCTACAAAATCCTGACCGAAGGGCATTACCGGCGCCACGTCGAGCGCTTGCGCGCGCGGCTCGACGGCGTGCGCGACAAGACCGCGCGGATGCTCGAGCGCACCGGGCTGCGGCTGTTCGCGATGCCGGCGGCCGGGATGTTCCTGTGGGCCGACACGGGCGTCGATTCGGACGCGCTCGCGGCCGCCGCGCACGAAGAAGGCTTCCTGCTGACGCCGGGGAGCCTGTTCTCGCCGCAGCAGTCGCCGTCCACCTGGACGCGCTTCAACGTCGCGAACTGCGGCGATCCGGCGCTGGCGCCATTTCTCGGCGAGTATCTGGGGGCGGTGTCGAGGCGCGGAACGGGGGGATAAGTCCCGCCGCGCGCGCCGACGGGGTGGGGATGTGCTTCAAAGGGATCACTCCATGGCTGGAGCACGCTTCGAGTGGATTCGGGTTGCTTTGCCGCTACGCCGCAAGTCGCGCGTTACTGCTTCAGGCGCACCATGCTGCAACTTAACGCATCCGCGCTATCGCGCTTGTAGCCATCCAGGTTTCTGTAACCCTTTGCGATCCAGTAATCGGGGTAAGCCGGATCGAAAGTCAGCGATATCACGCCGAAACCACAGGCTCGTCCCTCTAGCAAGAAGGCGATTTTCGGCGTGGTCGCAGTCAGATCGCTTTCAATCACTCGATAGGGGCGCTTCGTACAATTGGCGAAAGGCGTGTGCCATTCGATCGTTTTTTCGGCCACACGAAGTTGGCCATCGCATTGCCGGCCGTGACCGACGAACGCTCCTGTAAGCGGCTGGTTGCCGGCCTGTGCAACACTTGCCAGCAGCGCGGTAACGAGACTCAATCCCTGGGCAATTCTCACGGCGTGCATACCGGCTCCTTGACCTGCTGAATCGTCGCAAGCGCATGGTCGAGCTTTTTCGCGTATGTGTCGGGTGCTTTCGTGTTGTACAGGCGACCAACATTTGCTGTAGTCATTGGCTTCCAGCCCGTGATGACTTTGCGCATCGCCGCCTTCCGGTATTTCAAAACTTGCCCTGGGCGCAACGTACCTATACTGGGATTCAGTGTGCGTAACATGTCTGTTGTCGAACTCTGTTGCCGGGCGGCCAGACCCGGGGCGCGTATGGCATTTGAGCAAATTTCCATCCGCGGAAACATCGGACGCGTTCGAATCTCTGCGGATCGGCACCGGCTACGTCAGCCGCGCATGCGGCGTGTGCCATCGGCTTGCCGGCACCGGCCGAGATCTCTTGAAATCGAATCATTCATCCCCAAATGAGCGCGCAAACCCGTCCGGCATGGCCATGGGCGGGGGCCCCATCAAGTTCAAGTCAGAGGAAATCTATTCATGGCACACGAAACGATGAGCTTTCAGGCAGAGGTCAAGCAACTCCTCCACCTGATGATTCATTCGCTCTACAGCAACAAGGAAATCTTCCTGCGCGAACTGGTGTCGAACGCGTCCGACGCGGCCGACAAGCTGCGTTTCGAAGCGCTCGCGGACAACGCGCTGTACGAGAACGATCCGAACCTGCGCATCCGCATCGGCTTCGACAAGGCCGCCCGCACGATCACGATCGACGACAACGGCATCGGCATGAGCCGCGACGAGGCGATCGCGAACCTCGGCACGATCGCGCGCTCGGGCACCAAGGAATTCTTCACGAAGCTGTCCGGCGACCAGCAGAAGGACGCGGCGCTGATCGGCCAGTTCGGCGTCGGCTTCTACTCGGGCTTCATCGTCGCGGACAAGATCACCGTCGAGACGCGCCGCGCCGGCCTGCCGGCGAACGAAGCCGTGCGCTGGGAAAGCGCGGGCGAGGGCGACTTCACGATCGACGCGATCGAGCGCGCGCAGCGCGGCACGACGATCACGCTGCACCTGCGCGAAGGCGAGGACGAGCTGCTGTCGTCGCACCGCCTGAAGTCGATCATCCAGAAGTATTCCGATCACATCGCGCTGCCGATCCTGATGCAGAAGGAAGAGTGGGATCAGGAAAAGGGCGAGATGGTCCTGAAGGACGAGGACGAGACCGTCAACCAGGCGAGCGCGCTGTGGACGCGTTCGAAGAGCGACATCACCGACGAGCAGTACACGCAGTTCTACCAGCACGTCGCGCACGACCACCAGGATCCGCTCACGTGGACGCACAACCGCGTCGAAGGCCGCAGCGAATACACGCAGCTGCTGTTCGTGCCGGCGCACGCGCCGTTCGATCTTTGGAACCGCGACTACCGCGGCGGTCTGAAGCTGTACGTGAAGCGCGTGTTCATCATGGACGACGCCGAGCAGCTGCTGCCGCAATACCTGCGCTTCGTGAAGGGCGTGGTCGATTCGGCCGACCTGCCGCTGAACGTGTCGCGTGAAATCCTGCAGGAAAGCCGCGACGTGAAGGCGATCCGCGAAGGCGTGACGAAGCGCGCGCTGTCGATGCTCGAGGAGCTCGCGAACGCGGAAGAGGATGCCGGCAAGGAGAAGTACAAGACGTTCTGGAGCGCGTTCGGCCAGGTGCTGAAGGAAGGCCTCGGCGAGGATCACGCGAACCGCGAGCGCATCGCGAAGCTGCTGCGCTTCGCGTCGACGCACGGCGACACGGACGCGCAGGACGTGTCGCTCGCCGACTACGTGTCGCGCATGAAGCCGGAGCAGAGCAAGATCTACTACGTGACCGCCGATACGTGGCAGGCCGCGAAGAACAGCCCGCATCTGGAAGTGTTCCGCAAGAAGGGTGTCGAGGTGCTGCTGCTGACCGATCGCGTCGACGAATGGATGCTGTCGTTCCTGCATGAATTCGACGGCAAGCCGCTCGCGAGCGTCGCCCGCGGCGATCTCGATCTCGGCGAGCTGAACGACGAGGAAAAGAAGGCGCAGGAGCAGGCGGGCGAGGCGATCAAGCCGGTCGTCGAGAAGATGAAGGAAGCGCTCGGCGACAAGGTGAAGGAAGTGCGCGTCACGTTCCGCCTGACCGATTCGCCGTCGTGCCTCGTTGCGGACGACAACGACATGAGCGGCTACCTGCAGCGGATGCTGAAGGCGGCCGGTCAGAACGCGCCGGCGATGCAGCCGATCCTCGAGATCAACCCGGAGCACGCGCTCGTGAAGCAGCTGAACGCCGACAGCGCCAATTTCGGCGACTGGTGCCATCTGCTGTTCGACCAGGCATTGCTGGCCGAAGGCGGGATGCTCGACGATCCGGCGAGCTTCGTGAAGCGGACCAACGCGCTGCTGCTGTCGCGCGCTGCGTGAGCAAGCGGATTCGATTCGACGGCGCACAGGCGGGCTGGCGCGCAACGCCCCGGCCCGGCTGCACGCTCGACCAGCGCGACTGGCTGACGCGCGGCGGTTCGCTGACCGCGCATCTCGCGCGGCTCGGCCGCGTGAGCGTGCGCGTGACGCGAGAGGCCGTCGACTGTCCGTGGTTCGACGAGCCCGACGCGCTCGACAGTGCGCCGCGCGCGCCGATGTGGGTGCGCGAGGTGATCCTGTCGGTCGACGGCACGCCGTACGTCGCCGCGCACAGCATCGCGCCGCTCGCGGCCAGCAAGGGGGTATGGCAGGCGATGCGGCGGTTGCGCACGCGGCCGCTCGCGGAGCTGCTGTACAGCGATCCGCAGGTCGAGCGCTCGGCGCTCGTCAGCCGGCGCGTGATCGCCGGTCATCCGCTGTATGCGCTCGCAAGCCATGCGTTGCAGGGTGCGCGGGCGCCGCACGCGTTCGTCGCGCGGCGCTCGGTGTTCCAGCGGCTCGGCAAGCCGTTGATGGTCACCGAGTGCATGCTGCCCGCGCTGTGGCGCCATCTCGATGCGCATGGCGACGGGCCGCGCGGAGCCGCGTGATGCTGCAAGGTTTTCCGCCGGTCGTCGGGCCGAATACGCACACGATGATTCTCGGCAGCTTTCCAGGCGAGGCGTCGCTCGATGCCGCGCAGTACTACGCGCATCCGCGCAAGATTGGATCGTACAACATTCGAAACTTGGAAGCGGAGTTTATCGAATTCACCCGTGAACTGGATCTATCTCACGTCCTCGGGGACACGTCGGCGGACAACGCTCGTTCCGAAAAAAAGCCAGATTGTCCGCAAGCAATGCAATGCTTGAGGAGGCGCAGACCAAGATGGCGAATCTGTTAAACGCTATCGAGGCAGGTGGCGATATGCCGATCCTGATACAACGCCTGCGTGACGTGGAGGCGCAGGTCAACGACTTGAAGAAGCAGCGGCTCGCCCTGCAAAGCGAGGTCGAAATCCTGACGAATACCAGCCGGGACGAACAGGTGTCGCTTGAGATGCTGAGTCAGCTGATGGAGCAACTGGGATCGAAGGAATCCGATCTCGAAGAAAAGCTGCGTCTGCGTTTTCGGATGCTTGGCGAGGTGCAAAAGGTCGTTCGTCGACTCGATCTGTTTCCTGGTGGCCCCATGCTCGCTCAGGATGAGATCGACGCGTTGCGTAGTCAGTTGCAGTCAGGAGGTTTCGACAATGGCCGGATCGACGACTATCTTACGCAGCTACCCATCAAACCGGATCGATCTGCACGATACTTCATTGCGCATCTGCGCAACGGCATCAGCCGAACCGTTCGGCAAGGACAGGTTATGGAGACGGATTCGGCACGTTCGCAAAAAGTCAGGTCGGCAATCCACGGTGTTGTAAACGAAGAGGCGAATCGCGATGATGAAACGTTGCTTCCCTCCGGTCGTTGACCTCAACACGCGCGTGCTGATTCTCGGCAGCTTGCCTGGCGAAGTATCGCTCGCGCACAACCAATACTACGCACACAAGCAAAATCGGTTCTGGTTGCTCGTCGGCGATGTGGTCGGGCAGAACGTAGTCGATATGAACTATGCCGATCGGCTTCGCACGCTGCTGGAATGCCACATCGGCCTGTGGGACGTTGTCGCCGAGGCTCGACGTACCGGTAGTCTCGATAGCAGTATTCGCGACCATGCGAGCAATGACCTTATCGCGTTGATCGATACGCTGCCTGAGCTCGAAGTGATTGCGTTCAACGGCGGGAAGGCCAAGGCGATAGGTTTACGTGCACTCGGTGTGCATGCGGAGCGATATCAAATTGTCGGGCTTCCATCGAGCAGTCCAGCGTATGCCGCGCTTCCGTACTCGACAAAGCTATCGGCGTGGCGGGAGCTTCGTCGTTGGCTGTTCTCGAATGAACAAGCGCCCGGGGCGGATTTCGGGCCGGTGAGTGTGACCTAGTCCGAAATCTCGACGAGCATCGGGCATTGATATCGCTGAGGTGTATCGTCGTGTTGATCGTCAACGGGCGCTTGTGCGTGATTTTGCAGAGGCCAAATCGATGCAAAAGCGCGATTCGCGCCCGTACCGGGATGCGACATCGCGCTTCAGGGCTGAGACGTCCGCCAATGCAACGGAGGTCAGTCTGGAGCAGCTCGCTAGTGTTTCGAACTACGTTCGCGCACATATGGAGAAGATGAACATGTATCTCGAAACGAGCTTCATGCCGGACGTGTTCGAAGAGGATCGGTTGAGGGTGTTCAATAAGGTCTTGGGCGAGTTCGGCCTCAAGATCAAACGCGAACGCAAGAAGAGAAACCCTCGTTTTATCGTGGACCACGACAAAGTCAGCGAGCTTTCGAAATCGCCACAGGTTCGGGCAGCAGTCGAGGAAATCGGGCAGGCATGAGCCCGCCTGCGGGGTGTACATTTTTGCCGCCACTGGTGAGGATAGTGCTTCTAACAAAACGAACAGCTATCTGAGGGGGCGACTGCAAAAATGTACACCTCGGGACGGACCATCCAGGGCGGCGTCTGGCAACGGCCTGAGTTGACCAGTCCAGCCAGCCGCCCGCCCGTCCCTGGCGGCGACCCGGGCGGCTTGGCTCACGCCTCTCTTTCCGATACCGTACCCTGTACCGCTTGGAAAAAATATGGGGCACAATAAAGCGAATCAAGAATCGGACCATATGAGATGAAATCGTCATCGAAGGACATCCGGGAGTCGAATGGTATCGGGACTGTCAGAGAACGGGTTCGTAGAATATTTTCTAAATGGTCAGTTTGGCAACGGCTTGGTCATTGCCGCCAATTCATCCAAGACGGGGAGGGTGATGATTGGAGGAGCAGTGATCAAGCACAGAATGATCGCGTTCGCCTTCCTGACGATGAAGTCGTGCAGATTCCAGTCATTACGATAGTGGAGCTGTATACGCCTTCGCAGATCAACGGGCTACTCAAGGGGATTAGAGGGTTAGGGTGGGAGCATGGTAGAACGCGGTCTGACGATCTGTTGAAGTGGGCGAATGAGGTTCGACAAGGCCGCAGTGCTGGATCGATCAATTTGGGGTTGGTTGGGGCAAAGGGTGCTAAGCATTATTTGATGCAAGAGCGCACCGCCGATCTGCCAGTAGGGGTACGCGCGGCATTCCCAACATTAATGACCTTGACGCCAAGTATCACCGCGATGGTGATGAGTTTCATTCTGGATGATGAGTTCGCGGCAAGGATTAATAAACCACTTCACCACTCTTATGCCACCCACGTTGAAACTCATTCGAGCTTTCGTTGGTGGAATATCATATCGTATGTTTTGTTTGGAGGGGATATAAAATTCTCGAGAACAATTCATAATCCAATGAATCAACAGCGTAATGCGGTTGCGTTGTGCATTGATGTACAGGAGGATGCTTGTGCTCGATGGGTGCGAGAGAGTCTTCCGGGAATATTTTCGTCGGGAATACGAGGGAAGCCACTTCCATCTGCAATTTTATTTGTAACGGAAAAGACGGAATTTTCGAGTGAGGCAACTCGGTATCATGCAGCATTTGATGGTATAGGGTTGAATAATTTTTTTGATGCGTGGCGGTCTGACGAGTGGCCGAACGTGAGGCTCTTCCTATCTCGGTCTTGGGATGATGCAAGTATGCGTCTCACGTTTGCTTGCTCTCGCAAGAATGCCTTTCCCATCAATGCGATGTATCGAGAGCCGGAATCAAATTGGACTATTGCGTATCGGACGCACGAAAAAATTGCGCAACTTGCGGTGCGATGGGCGTTGTCCTGTCTACTGGATGGTTACCATGAACAGTTGTCAGAATTGAGAGATCAGTCGGCCATCGATCATTCACATCGAACAGTTAGAGACCTGAAGCGACTTCGACATCTCGTCCGCACGAAGTTCTATGACATTGTTACGTCTGCACACGACGCCGACGATTTTGCGCAATCTGATTCAGATTTTTGCTTCGATGTTTTGAATTTTGAGAATGTGGAAAGTGCCAAGCGCGGACAAAAATTCTACCTGTTGAATGCGCTTCGATCGGGGCAACGTAGCCGCGCGCAGCAATTGCTTCGTGAAGCAAATCTTTTGCAGTCGCTTCTTTCGGTCAGTAGCGATCTATCTCAAACTATAACGAATATAAAGATCCAGAGATCAATTATAGCTTTGACTATTATTTCCGTTGTTATTGGGGCCGTGACGTTGTGGGAAACGATCCATCCGGTGCATTGAGTCGTCGCTGTCCTTGTGAGCGGATCGGCGGGAAACTTTTTTTGAACTGCCGTTCGAGAATGTTTAGGAAATACAAGAAGTAAACATTCCAAACCCTGAAGCCAGCCTGCCAGTGTTCGATCCCATCGAGGCTGGATATAATGTTTATAAATTGTTCGGATAGCGAAATTTTTAAACATTTTGAGGTGTTCGATGCGAGAGGGGCAGGCGAAAGTGCTCTCCGATTCGGAGTTCCGTCGTGTCGTCAACTTAGTGAAGAAGGAAGCCCATGCGACGCGAAACGTCGCGGTTCTCTATTGTTCGTTCGGACTCGGGCTGCGTGCGAAAGAGATGGCATCGCTTCGCATTCGGCATGTGCTCGATGACGGTGGGAAACTGCTGGACGAAATCGACCTCGATGGTTCGATGACGAAGGGCAAGAAACAGCGCCACGCCTATCTGACGAACCCGAAGGTTGCCGATGCGATTCGGGACTATCTCGATGAACGACGAAGCGTCGAAGGCATCCTGTTCAACTACGATGCGCCGCTGTTCCGTTCGCAGAAGGATGGTCAGTTCACGCCGAACACGCTGCAACAGCTTTTCCAGCGCATGTACTCTAAGGCACGATTGCAGGGCGCATCGAGCCATTCGGGTCGTCGCACGTTTGCGACGGTCTTGATTGAGAAGGGGGTGGACATCAAGGCCGTATCGACATTGATGGGCCATGCGTCGATTGCGATGACGGCTCGCTATGTCGAAGACAATCCGGTCAGACTGAAACAGATCAGTGCAGATATCATGTGATTTTTGTGCTTCCACTAATTCGATTGGTCGATGATATCGTCGGTTGAGTGCCGAACGTTGGTTTGCTATGCGGCTGCTTCGACCAACACTTTGACCATCTTTCATGTACGGAAAAGCGGAAACGCCGCGAGCCCGAGCCAGCTTATGACAATGACAGAAGACGAGCGCCAAAATCTTCGAATTTCAATTCGTCAGCTAGAAGCCACTGGACCAAACGCGCTACGCCCGCAAGACGCCGAGCGCGTCCTGGGGCAGATCTTGCAGCCGTTGCTTCGAGAGGAAGGCTATGCAATCGAGTCTACCAGTGGTCGCGCCGACGAGGGATTTGACTATATCGCTCGTCGAGAGGCGAAAGGGGTACGGGGATCAGACGAAATCGCGATCGAATACAAGCACTACCAGCAGAGCGCTGTCGGTACGGATGTTGTCCGAAGGCTCCTTGGTACAACGGCGAGCCGTGGGATACCTCGTGCAATGCTGGTCACAAATGCGCGGTTCACTTACACCGCGCGCGAAAGAGTGCGCGCGAGTGCGCCGGTGGGCCTGGAGTTGCTCGATTTAGACGGACTCCGTTCCTGGCTACGCCGGGCCGAGGACGTACCGGCGATGGAGTTGTCGCAGGTCGACATCATTAGAAGAGGCTTCAGTCGTGAATTGATCAATATGATCGCACTCGATCCGAGGACTCTCGATGAGATCGAGTGGCGAGAGATGGAGCGCCTGCTCGCTGAAGCCTTCGAAGGACTGGGATTTGGCATTGAACTGACGCCGGGCAGCAAGGACGGCGGCAAAGACCTCATCCTTACGTGCAGGATCGCTGCAAAAGAGCACACATACTATGTCGAGGTGAAGCACTGGCGATGTGGAACCCGAGTTGGAACGGGGGCTGTCAGCGATTTTTTGAACGTCATTGTGAATGAAGAGGTTGACGGCGGGTTGTATCTATCGACTTCCGGTTTTTGTTCTTCAGCTATTGAAACTTTGACGGAAGTACAACGATCGACACTCAAGTTCGGGGCAGAGCAAAAAATCGTATCGCTGTGCCAGTCATACGTCAAAACGACCTCCGGTATTTGGTCACCTGAGCCCTCGCCACTCAACGTTCTTTATGCCGATACTCTTTGATGGACAAGTTTTTTGAAAATTTGCTTTCGGAGGGCGACAGTTAAAGCGGCGACGGGGTTGACGTGAGCGGTTGCGCGGTCGCTTTGTGATGTCAAATTAGCCAAAACATCAAGAGTACATCTGCATATGAATGACTTCGGTCGACAGGAAACGAATCGAAGCACGAGAACAACAGAAGAGTCGCAACTGCCCGGCACAAGACGAATCATCCTATTCTGTGCTACATCTGTATTGTTGCTGTGATGCTCCGAGCCGGATCCCGCCTCACACAGGCCGTCTGATCTATTGACGTCGGTCTCATGAGCAATCTTTCTTGTCGGGCTGGCATACTGTTGACAACGTGTAGATCGGGTGATGACTTCTATGACGGGAAGGACAATGAGTGAATCAGAACTTCGTGATCTGATTGCTAGGGATGTTTCGGTGCTCGAATCCGGATTAACTCTCCTGAACAAAGAACAATATATCCCCAATTTGTTGGGTACGAGGAGCTATATAGATCTATATGCTAGAGATCGCGATGGTCATCATGTGCTTATTGAATTAAAGCGAAGTAACGCCGCAGCACGTGATGCGATCCACGAAATTCACAAGTATGTTGAGGGAGTTAAACAACATTTCGGTGCACGTGACGACGAGATTCGAGTGTTTGTGGCATCTACGGAGTGGAAAGAGCTGACTGTTCCGTTTTCTCGCTTTGCGACGGATACGGCAATGTCTGTCACTGGCCTCCAGATACACGTAGATGAGGTGGATGATATTAGCGTAACTCGTGTCCCGGTCTTGCCGATGTCGCAAGGCCGATTCATCGCGCCTTGGCACGATGTGAATTGGTATTCAGATGAAGATGGGTTGAAAAAAGGGCTTGCGTCTATAGATGCTTGTTGTCAAGCCAAGGGTATTGTCGATTATATTGTTATCGTTTTGCGGCCTCCAAAGCCTATTCATTCGGAACATCAGGCGAAGATGCGCGCGTCGCTGATGCAGATCGCGACTATGCAGGGACTAAGCGTGAGACCGGGTGCTGAGGTGCTACCCACATACGGGTACATAGCCTATTTCGCGATGCATGCGTTGTCGGCGAGTCAATATATGGCTATTTTGAAACGTGACGCCAGCGCGTTGGAAGAGGCGGATAACGTGCTGGGCGGTATGGACGATGAGGAAGCGCTTCAGTACTTGAACGAATCGGTCTCGGCCCTTGAGCCTCGCCCGGACAATGATCATTACGAGATTGGGTATCCCGCTAAATTTTCGAAGTATCTCGATGGAGACCAGTGCAATGTGGAAGTGGTGCGTCGCTATGGCATGTTTGAGCGCAATACCTTGCTCACTGATGACGACATCATTTCGGAAGTGCGAGGAGAAGATGGGGCGACAGGCCAGCGGTTTAAAAGAACACTCAATGTCGCGAATCGTGCACATATGGCCGCGGCACGAACTGATATTGCAAGATGCCTTGATCAGAATCCTGCTTGGAAAAGCCATGTCCTTCGTGCGTTAGAGGACATTGAGCGCGAATTCCCGGAAGCGGATATTAAGGTGTCAATTTTCAATCCTGCCACTGGGATCTTCACCCCGTATTTAGTTGCGACACGCGAAGAGGGACTTCTTTTCCTCCCGACGTACCATGTTATCGTCCATAATCCAGAGCCTAGTCGTATGTACTTCGGGGCATTGCAAGCAAACGGCTCGGCTCTGACGTTTAAGCAATTGCTGAACAAGTATTACGATGGCCGTTTAGATGGCTTGCTGATGACGATGACATGGGGAGGATACGAGTCGCGTGATGCTGACATCGTTGAGGATTTTGGTGCTAGCTATCGATCTTTTCGTTTCGAAATTAAGGAAAGAAAGTTCTTTTCATTCCGCGATGATCGGTGGCGAAGTGCCGATGAAGTCCATTTCATCGGTTTGGCCAACGAGTATTTTGAAAAGAATGCGAAGCTGGTGAATGTGATTGTCGGAAAGATTGCGCCAAGAGAAAGCAATGGAATATTCGATTCGAGTTCGACGGAATTGATTTTGGATGGTATGGCCGATTTGACGCGTGGTCTTCAAGAGCAGCAGTTCTTTGGAAATCCTCCAGAGGAATGCGATATATGCAGTTGCCCGCTTTCTGAAGAAAAGTACATGGTTGACGGCGCCGTTCAGAGCGCCGGTGGAGCGTGGGCCTGTATGTGCGGGGATTGCTTCGTAACCCAAGGCAAAGGGCTGGGGCTGGGTGTTGGTCAACTGTATCTACGGCATGCCGATGCTTGGCTAAAGGTGGCCGGATAGCCCGGTAACGTACAGGGGGCATGCGGCAGGACCGTGAGTGACGGCTAGCCGCTTGTTTGGGTGTCAAATTGACCAAAACATCAAGAATTCGATCGCATATTAAATCTGGTCGATGCAATGCGTAGAAGCGCAAGAAGCCATACCTAGTGGAACATGTATTCAATGGCACGTTCGGTGATTGTCGACCCTATTGGCTCGGCAAGCCTTGGTGTATTGTGGCGTGGCGCGCTATCGGAACCATATTGTGAGAGATTATCGTCATGGATTGTTGCTACATGTGTGAAAGGCCCCCCACCTCTCGTGAACATGTGCCTCCGCGCTGTTTGTTCCCGGAAGGCAAAGACATGGATGGTGAGCTTTACCGGCACAACCTAATCACGGTGCCGTCATGCGATCTGCATAATTCGGCGAAGTCGCACGATGACGAGTTCTTGATGGTCAGCCTTGCCGGGATTATTGGAAATAATTCGATTGGCTATCGACACAAGTTCGGCAAGGTTAACAAAGCAGTTCGCCGTAGTGCGAATCGTTTACTTGAAGAGGTGTTCGTCAAGAAGAAGCACGTGTTTGTAGTTGAGGTCGAACCAAACAAGTTCATCGACGTGATTTGGGGGACGCCTGATGCTGAAAGACTACGTCGTTGCTTCGAGTACATTGTTCGCGGTTTGCACACGCATCACTTCGGCATGTCTTTTAGGGGGGAGGTTCGTGTGCATTTGGGCTACCTCTATCCAGAGGAGAAGAACGCTAGGGCGTTTGCAGGACTTGTAAAGCGGAAGATGGAGATTGAGCTTGATGGCAAGCCGAAGTTTGGGGAAAACCCGGGGGTCTTCTTTTATCAGGTAACAGAAGAGGATCGGTTCGGCCTCTACGCTATGCGTTTGTGCTTTTACGGTGGCCTAGACGTTTACGCTTCACTAAAGCCGGACGGTACCGCAATGCCGGCTGATTTGGGCATGGAACTCCTGAAGCGCGGCATTCCAACCGTGGTCACGCTCGGGGAGACGCAATTCGTATTCAATGACGTTGGTTCCGCGGATCAATCGGATGATGTTGGTAGCGGCGGATAGCTCAGGCTAGATTTTTGGCTCCGGGCAAGGGCACGCCAATTACGTGTGACCACGATGGGGTTGCGTTGCCTGAGCGGCGACGGTGGGAGCTACAGGATTTGTGGAGCGAGGCGACGGGCCGGGCAGAACCTCGCAGGTGTCAAATTGACCAAAACACTAATCAGTTCTGGCGGTTGCTCGGTGCGGTGCTCGGCGAGCCCGGGCTGCACGAGCTTGCGTACGACGCGCGGCTCGAACGTGTGCTTTCGCATGGCATCGGCATCTGGGATGTCCTCGATGCATGCCATCGGCAAGGCAGTCTCGATTCGGCGATCCGGAATGCGAAGCCGAACGACTTTGCGTCGTTGCGCGAGCATGCGCCGTTGCTGAAGAAGGTCTGTTTCAACGGGAAGACGGCGGGGCGCTTTGCCGACGTGATCGGGCAGGCCGGGTATGAAACGCTGGTGCTGCCTTCGTCGAGCCCGGCGAATGCGATGCTGTCGTTCGAGCAGAAGCTGGAGCAGTGGCGGCACATTGCTCGCTGAGCGGCCAAGCGGCACTCACGGCCAGCGCTGCGAAGGCGTTGGCAGGGCGTGATCGTCAGGCGGCGAATACGACTTCGATATGCCCTTCGACGTCCGACTGACGATCCGGTCCGACGACAATTTGCACGTCGCGTCCGAGCTTCGCCAGACATTCGAGCATCTTCGTTTCGCTGACGCCGCGAAACTGCCCGCGCAGCATGTTCGACAGTTTCGGCTGCGTCATGCCGAGCAGCCGGGCCGCGTGCTGCTGCGTCCATTTGCGCGCCTTGATGATCTCCGCGATCTTCGCGGCGAGTTGAGCCTTCACTCGCATTTCGTCGGCATCGCGCATGCCCAGGTCAGCGTAGACGTTCGTGCTGCCCTGTTCGATTTCGATCATCGCCTTTCTCCTTTTGCGTGAGCCTCGGCCGCTTTCAGACGTTCGCGGACCAGATCGCCGTCCGGCTTGGGTGTCGCGATGCCGCTCGATGATTTCTTCTGAAAGCAGTGCAGCACGTAGACGCTGTTGCCGAGTTTCACTGTGTATACGGCGCGGTACGTGCCGTTGTCTTCCGATTCCACGATCTCGAGCACGCCGGCCGATCCGAATCCTCTCAATGGCTTGGCCTGATCGTGCTTGCGTCCCGTCTGGGCCAGATACAGTGCATAGCCGAACGTGTCCTGCACGGCTTCGGGCATGGCTTTCAGGTCCTTGCGCGCTGAGCCGAGCCAGTAGAGCGGTTTGGTGTACGGGTCCATTGATGAATTTATCCCTATTTGGGTATATTTTCAAGGTGCGCGCGGG
Source organism: Burkholderia sp. KBS0801 (assembly GCF_005937855.2). Classification (NCBI taxonomy): domain Bacteria; kingdom Pseudomonadati; phylum Pseudomonadota; class Betaproteobacteria; order Burkholderiales; family Burkholderiaceae; genus Burkholderia; species Burkholderia sp. KBS0801. The sequence continues at coordinate 2,553,576 of NZ_CP042177.1, read as the reverse complement.
AAACGATGCAGCCGTTCGTGTGCGGCGTCAGGAGCGGGGCAGTCGGGTGGTGAACACGACAGGCAAGGTCGGTTCAGCGCTTGGGTTGGTTGTGTCGACGGCGAGCGCGCATGCGCGATATGCCGGCCCGCGACCGTTGCTTCACATTCTTGCGTTGCGTGGAGGCTTGGGACAATTCAGCCGTTCGATAGAGCGCGGTCGCTGCGTATCGATGGTGGAGCGAGGGTGGTTATTCCGGATACGTATCGCGCCTCGTAATCACTCGTCCTTCCCCCATCTCCACCGGGGCTTCTCGCCCTTGATCCAGCAAACGGCAGTCAGCAGCGCGACCAACACAACGATGCAGGTGCCGTACGCAAGCGGCGACCGTTTCGGCGGCAGAAGCCATGCAGTGACGCCGATCCCGATCGCGAACAGCAGCAACACGACCCAACCTTGCCACGCGACCGGCAAACCCCATCCCCATCCGTAGCGCTTGGCCGGAAACCAGATTTTTTTGTCGTTCGAGGTCATATGACGCCCTGTCGTGAGTGGTAGTCCAAGGATCGTCACCGTTCGGCACGTCCTGCGCTTGCCTTGCGGCCGACCCCCACCCACCAATGCTATCCTCTCGTCCGCTCATCCGGCATCACCCAGCATCACCCTGCGAGATTCAATCATGTCCCGACTCATCAAGCGCGCGTCCGCTGAGGCGCGCGCGTTCAAGCAACGCAAGGCGTCCGCCTACAACGGCTCCGAGAAGCTCCAGCCGCCGCGCATGAAGCGCCGCCCGGAAATCGACGAACACGACGACGTGCCCGTGCTCGAAGCGCCGCGCAAGCCGCGCTTCGCGCCCGTCACGTTCTCGGAAGAGCGCGGCGTGCGCTTCCTGCACTTCGGCACCGAATGGGTGCAGGGCGCGATGCGGATCTCGAAGCCGCTGCACATCGAGCTCGAATACGCGCAGCAGATGATGGCATGGCTGCTGTTCCTCGAAACGCCCGAGCGGATCGTCCAGCTCGGGCTCGGCACCGGCGCGCTGACCAAGTTCTCGCACCGCTTCCTGCCGCACGCGAAGGTCGAGGCCGTCGAACTGAACCCGGCCGTGATCGTCGCGGCGCGCACGATGTTCGCGCTGCCGCCCGACGACGAACGCCTCGTCGTGCACGAAGCCGACGCATGGGACTTCGTCAACGATCCGGCCAACCGCGGCACGACGGGCGCGCTGCAGATCGACCTGTACGACGCGACCGCGCGCGGCCCGGTGCTCGATAGCGTCGCGTTCTACCGCGCGGTGCGCGGCTGCCTCGCCGATGCGGGCATCGCGACGATCAACCTGTTCGGCGACCATCCGAGCTTCGTGCGCAACATGAAGCACCTGAACGCGGCGTTCGACCATCGCGTGATCGCGCTGCCGGAAGTGCACGACGGCAACCGCATCGCGATCGCGTTCTCGGGCCCCGTGCTCGACGTGTCGTTCGCGCAGCTGGAAGCGCGCGCGAAGCTGATCGAGGACACGCTGAAGCTGCCCGCGCGCAAGTGGCTGAAAGCTTTGAAAGAAACGACCGGCGCACGCGAATCCTCGTTCGCGATCTGACGCTCGTGCACCGGCCGCATGTCGGTGCAACCGCACGACTGGGGGCGGATCACCTCGGGTTCGCCCCTGCTTGACCGCGTGCTCGCGGCTCCTATACTGGCGCGAAGCCAGGGGAGCCGCAGCCTACCCGTTTCGCCGCTCCTCCCGGCGCCGTACCCGCTCAACAAGATCGATAACCGGGAAACAAGAGGAGACGTCATGGCTCACGATGCCGACGCCAATCGGGCCGCCAAGCGCTGGCTCTGGCTGCTGGTGCTGCCGCTGATCGCGATGGTCTGGGTACCGTCGTACAGCAAGATCGAGCCGCAATGGTTCGGCTTTCCGTTTTTCTACTGGTACCAGCTGCTGTGGGTCTTCATTAGCGCGGTGATTACCGCGTTCGTCTATTTCAAGACCAAGAACGCGTGGAAGGCGAGCGGCCCGCAGGGAGGTGCGCAATGAACCTCGGCGCAACCTTCGTCTTCGTGCTGCTGTTCATCGGCGTCACGATCATCGGTTTCCTGGCCGCGAACTGGCGGCGCGGCGATCTCGCCCATCTCGACGAATGGGGCCTGGGCGGCCGCCGCTTCGGCACGATCGTCACGTGGTTCCTGCTCGGCGGCGACCTCTACACGGCCTATACGTTCGTCGCGGTGCCCGCGCTGGTGTTCGGCGCCGGTGCGATGGGCTTCTTCGCGCTGCCCTACACGATCCTGATCTATCCGTTCGCGTTCGTCGTCTTCCCGAAGCTGTGGAGCATCGCGAAGCGCCACGGCTACGTGACGGCCGCCGACTTCGTGAACGCACGCTACGGCAGCCGGATGCTCGCGCTCGCGATCGCGGTGACGGGCATCCTCGCGACGATGCCGTACATCGCGCTGCAGCTCGTCGGCATCGAAGTCGTGATCGGCGCGCTCGGTTTCGACACGACCGGCTTCGTCGGCGACCTGCCGCTGATCATCGCGTTCGCGATCCTCGCCGCGTACACGTACACGTCGGGGTTGCGCGCGCCCGCGATGATCGCGATCGTGAAGGACGTCCTGATCTACATCACGATCGCGGCAGCGGTCATCGTGATCCCCGCGAAGCTCGGCGGCTTCGGACACATCTTCGCGTCGGTGCCGCCGGCCAAGCTGCTGCTGAAGGCCCCTGACGCGACGAGCCTGAACGGCTACAGCGCGTACGCGACGCTCGCGATCGGTTCCGCGCTCGCGCTGTTCCTGTATCCGCACTCGGTCACGGCGATCCTGTCGTCGTCGTCGGGCAACTCGATCCGCCGCAACATGGCGATGCTGCCCGCGTACTCGTTCGTGCTCGGCCTGCTCGCGCTGCTCGGCTACATGGCGCTCGCGGCGGGCGTGAAGGACATGCCGCAGTACGCGCCGTACTTCAAGGCGTTCGGCCCGAACTTCGCGGTGCCCGCGCTGTTCCTCGAGTATTTCCCGTCGTGGTTCGTCGGCGTCGCGTTCGCGGCGATCGGCATCGGCGCGCTGGTGCCGGCGGCGATCATGTCGATCGCGGCCTCGAACCTGTACACGCGCAACATCCACCGCGAGTTCGTGAACCGCAACATGACGCACGCGCAGGAGACGCACGTCGCGAAGCTCGTGTCGCTGATCGTGAAGGTCGGTGCGGTCGCGTTCATCCTCGGCTTGCCGCTGACGTATGCGATCCAGCTGCAGCTGCTCGGCGGGATCTGGATCATCCAGACGCTGCCGGCGATCGTGCTCGGCCTGTACACGCGCATGCTCGACCATCGCGGCCTGCTGGCCGGCTGGGCGGCAGGCATCGTGTGCGGCACGTGGATGGCGATCTCGCTGAAGCTGGCCGGATCGATCTTCACGATCCATCTGTTCGGTCTCGCGATTCCCGGCTACGCGGCCGTGTGGTCGCTGATCGTGAACCTGGTGGTGTCGGTGGCGGTGAGCGTGCTGGTGCGCGTGATGGGCATGGCGCATGCGGAGGACCGCACGCGGCCGGAGGATTATCTCGACGTGGTCGAGAGCTGATACGGGTGGCGCGGCCGCGGGCCGCGCATCGCGCCGCAACAACGACGCCCGTCACTGCGAAGTGGCGGGCGTTTTCGCTGGCGTCAGCCGTGCGCGCGTTTCGCGAGATCCTCGCGCTGCGACAGATCCTCGACGTTGACCATCCAGTGCACGCCGAAACGATCCTTCGCCATCCCGAAGCCGAGCGCCCAGAACGTCTTGCCGAACGGCATCGTCACTTCGCCACCGTCGGCGAGCGCATTGAACAGCTTCTGGCCTTCCTCGACCGTCGCCGGGTTCAGCGACAGCGAATAGCCGGCGTGCGTGCCGCCGCCCGGCTGGCTGCAGTCGCCATCCGAGCACATGATCATCGAGTCGCCGATCGTGAAGCTCGCATGCATCACCTTGTCGGCCATTTCCGGCGTCATCGGGTAATCGGGATTCGGCGGCGCATCCTTGAAATGCATCTTGAACATCGTCTTCGCGCCGAGCGCCTTTTCGTAGAACTGAAGGGCTTCTTCCGCGCGGCCGTAGAACGTCAGGTACGGTTGGACTTGCATCGTTGTCTCCTGTTGACCGGGCTGGCATGTCGGGGCCGGCCCGGGTACTTCGGCGATTGACCGGGAAGAGCGCGTCGGGATGCGGCCGGCGCACTCGTGACGTGGATTGTAGTGCGCGCGCTTGACGATGGAATGAAAAATAAAACGGCCGCGAATACGAGGTTCGCGGCCGTTCGCGGCGCTTGCTGACGGCTGTTGTCAGCGTTGCTGACAGTTCAACTGACAGCAGTTATGCGCGGTGCGGATCAGCGCAGCGAGTCGATCAGCTTTTCGAGCTTCACCGCGTCGGCGGCGAACACGCGGATGCCTTCGGACAGCTTTTCCGTCGCCATTGCTTCGTCGTTCAGCTGGAAGCGGAACGAGGCCTCGTCGATCGCGACGCGCTCCGTCGGCTTGTCGTGCAGCGCGTCCGGCGACAGCTTGCGCTCGACCGTGTCGTTGCTGTCCTGCAGCTTCTGCAGCAAGTCGGGGCTGATCGTCAGCAGGTCGCAGCCCGCGAGCTCGGTGATCTGGCTCGTCGTGCGGAAGCTCGCGCCCATCACTTCGGTGTTGTAGCCGAACGTCTTGTAGTACGTGTAGATGCGGCGCACCGACTGCACGCCCGGATCGTTCGCGCCGCCGTTCTTCGCCTCGTCCCAGTCGGCGCCGGCCTGCTTCTTGTACCAGTCGTAGATACGGCCGACGAACGGCGAGATCAGCTGCGCGCCGGCTTCCGCGCTCGCGGCGGCCTGCACGAGCGAGAAAAGCAGGGTCATGTTGCACTTGATCCCTTCCTTCTGCAGCACTTCGGCCGCGCGGATGCCTTCCCACGTCGACGCGAGCTTGATCAGGATGCGCTCGCGGCCGATGCCGGCGTCTTCGTACAGCTTGATGAGTTCGCGACCCTTGTCGATCGAGCGCTGCGTGTCGAACGACAGGCGCGCGTCGACCTCGGTCGACACGCGACCCGGGATCAGCTTCAGGATCTCGGTGCCGAATGCGATCAGCAGGCGGTCGATGATGAAATCGGCGGGTTCGTCGCGGTGATCGCGGACGGTTTTCTCGAGGATCGGTTTGTACGCGTCCTTCTGGACGGCCTTCAGGATCAGCGACGGGTTCGTGGTCGCGTCCTGCGGCTTGTATTGCGCAAGCTGCTGGAAATCGCCCGTGTCGGCGACGACGGTCGTGTACTGCTTCAGCTGGTCGAGTGCGGTAGTCATGGCGATTCGGGAGGAGGGCGCGGGGCGCCGGGGTTCTCACGGGCCGCGCGAGCGCGGCGGCGAAGCGAAGCGGCGCCGGGCGCCGCCTCCGATTCATCATTTTAGGCCCGATTCGTGTCGCGCACGTTTTGGCGTGCCGTTTGCAGGGCGGGCCCCGCCGTGCGGCGCTACGCGGGACGCCGCGCGTTCAGGATCACCTGCGTGACGATCCCCGCGACGAGCCCCCAGAACGCCGAGCCGATCGACAGCAGCGTGAGTCCCGACGCGGTGACCATGAACGTGACGAGCGCGGCTTCGCGCTGCTTCACGTCCTGCATCGCGTTCGCGAGCCCGCTCATGATCGACCCGAACAGCGCGAGCGCGGCGACCGACACGACGAGCGCCTTCGGCAGCGCCGCGAAGAGCGCGGCGATCGTCGCGCCGAAGATCCCGGCGATCAGGTAGAACGTGCCGCACCACACGGCGGCCGTGTAGCGCTTCGCGTGCTCCTCGTGCGCTTCGGGGCCGGTGCAGATCGCCGCGGTGATCGCCGCGAGGTTCACGCCGTGCGAGCCGAACGGCGCGAGCAGCAGCGATGCGAGGCCGGTAGTCGCGATCAGCGGCGACGATGGTGTCGAGTAGCCGTCCGCACGCAGCACCGCGATGCCCGGCACGTTCTGCGACGCCATCGCGACGACGAACAGCGGAATGCCGATGCTGACGATCGACGCGAGCGAGAACGCGGGCATCGTGAACACGGGCTGCGCGAGCGCGATGTGGAAGCGGCTGAAGTCGAGCAGGCCGAGGCCGCCCGCCACCGCGGTGCCGACGATCAGCGTCGTGACGATCGCGTAGCGCGGCGCGAGCCGCTTGACGATCAGGTACGTGAAGAACATCGCGAGCACGAGCGCGGTCTGGAACTGCGCGGCGCGGAAGATCTCGATGCCGATCTCGAACAGGATGCCCGCGAGCAGCGCGGCCGCGATGCCGGCCGGAATGCGCCGCATCAGCGTGTCGAACAGCCCGCTCACGCCGACCGCGGTCAGCAGCAGCGCGCACACGACGAACGCGCCGATCGCCTCGGGATACGGCACGCCGGGCAGCGACGCGATCAGCAGCGCGGCGCCGGGTGTCGACCATGCGACCACGACGGGCGCGCGAAAGCGCAGCGACAGCCCGATCGTCGTCAGCGCCATGCCGATCGACAGCGCCCAGATCCACGACGAGATCTGCGCATCGCTCAGGTGCGCGGCGCGACCGGCCTGGAACATCAGCACGAGCGAGCTCGTGTAGCCCGTCATCATCGCGACGAAGCCGGCGACGAGCGCGGAGACGGACGTATCGGTGAAAAAGCGGCGGCCGCCGGCGCGCGCTGCGCTCGCGGTGGGCGAAGGGTTCATGCTATCTCCGGGGGAGGGCCGCTCGGAGCGGCCTTCGTGTCTGCGGGTTGGGTTCGTTACTTGCTGAGCGCACGCATCGCGGTTTCGAGGCCCGCGAGCGTGAGCGGATACATGCGCTGGCCGAGCAGGTCGCGGATCATCGCGACCGATTGCCGGTATTCCCATAGCCGCTCGGGCTCGGGGTTCAGCCATGCATGGTGGGGGAACTGGTCGGCGAGGCGGCGCAGCCAGACGGCGCCGGCTTCCGGGTTGTTGTATTCGACCGAGCCGCCGGGCTGCAGCACTTCGTACGGGCTCATCGTCGCGTCGCCGACGAAGATCAGCTTGTAGTCGGGCGTGAACTTGTGCAGCACGTCCCACGTCGCGGTGCGCTCCGAATGACGGCGGCGGTTGTTCTTCCACAGGTGGTCGTACACGCAGTTGTGGAAGTAGTAGAACTCCAGGTGCTTGAACTCGGCCTTCGCGGCGGAGAACAGCTCCTCGGTGCGCTTGATGTGGTCGTCCATCGAGCCGCCGACGTCGAGCAGCATCAGCACCTTCACGTTGTTGTGGCGCTCGGGCACCATCCGCAGGTCGAGCCAGCCGGCATTCGCGGCCGTGCTGCGGATCGTGCCGGGCAGGTCGAGCTCCTCGGCCGCGCCTTCGCGTGCGAAGCGGCGCAGGCGCCGCAGCGCGACCTTGATGTTGCGCGTGCCGATCTCGACCGAATCGTCGTAGTCGCGGTACGCGCGCGCCTCCCACACCTTGACCGCCGTGCGGTTGCCGTTCGACGGGCCGCCGATGCGCATGCCCTCGGGGTTGTAGCCGCCGTGCCCGAACGGCGACGTGCCGCCCGTGCCGATCCACTTGTTGCCGCCTTCGTGGCGTTCCTTCTGCTCGTCGAGCAGCTCCTTCAGGCGCTCCATCAGCTTGTCGAGCCCGCCCATTGCGTCGATCTGCGCCTTTTCCTCCGGCGACAGCTCGCGTTCGAGGCGCTTCTCGAGCCAGTCGAGCGGCAGGTCGAACGCGTCGGACGGCAACGCGGATACACCATGGAAATACGCGCCGAACGCCTGGTCGAACTTGTCGAAGTACTGCTCGTCCTTGACGAGCGTCATGCGCGCGAGGAAGTAGAACGTGTCGATCGACGGCGAGATCAGCCCGGCCTTCAGCGATTCGAGCAGCGTCAGGTATTCCTTCACCGAGACGGGCAGCTTGGCTGCGCGCAGCGCGTAGAAGAAATTGAGCAGCATGGCCGGGCCTTCGCGGGTGGGTTACCGGTTGTGCCGGTTCATGTAGACGAGCCGCTCGAGCAGGCTCAGATCCTGCTCGTTCTTCAGCAGCGCGCCCGCGAGCGGCGGCACGATCTGCTTCGCGTCGACGCCGCGCAGCGCGTCGGCCGGGATGTTCTCGGCGAGCAGCAGCTTCAGCCAGTCGAGCAGCTCGGACGTCGACGGCTTCTTCTTCAGCCCCGAGACGGTGCGCAATTCGAAGAAGCTCTCGAGCGCCGCGCGCAGCAGCTCCTCGCGGATGTTCGGGAAGTGGACCGCGACGATCTTCTGCATCGTCGACGCGTCGGGGAACTGGATGTAGTGGAAGAAGCAGCGGCGCAGGAACGCGTCGGGCAGCTCCTTCTCGTTGTTGGACGTGATGATCACGAGCGGGCGGTGCTTCGCGCGCACGGTCTCGCGCGTCTCGTACACGTGGAATTCCATCCGGTCGAGCTCGCGCAGCAGGTCGTTCGGGAATTCGATGTCGGCCTTGTCGATCTCGTCGATCAGCAGCACGCTCGGGCGCTCGGCGTCGAACGCCTGCCACAGCACGCCCTTCACGATGTAGTTCGAGATGTCCTTCACGCGCTCGTCGCCGAGCTGCGAGTCGCGCAGCCGCGATACCGCGTCGTATTCGTACAGGCCCTGCTGCGCCTTCGTCGTCGACTTGATGTGCCACTGCAACAGCGGCATGTCGAGCGCGGCCGCCACTTCCTCGGCGAGCATCGTCTTGCCGGTGCCGGGCTCGCCCTTGATCAGCAGCGGGCGTTGCAGCGTCAGCGCGGCGTTGACCGCGAGTTTCAGGTCGTCGGTGGCGACGTAGTGCGAGGATCCTTCGAAACGCATGGTGGCGCTCTTCTTAATCGCAAAAAAACCCAGTATAAGTCAGAAGGGCTGTCCAGTCGGGCCGGCGGCGCGTATCGTTGCGGAGCTGCGGCGGGGCGGGCCGGGGCGCCTGGTGGACGCGTTCCCCGCCGACGCGGTACAATCTGGCCGTTTTTTTTGGCCTGCGTGGCGATCCGATAAGCAAAACGGCGCGGGCCGTTGCCGCTTCGGCGCCAGTTTCCCCTCAAGCTAGGTTACAAGAGCTATGAACAAATTCGTCGGCAAACACGTCGTTGTCGCGGCGCTCGTGGCGCTCGCGGGCAGCGCGCAGGCGGCCGGTGTGGTCGGCAACCCGAAGGACGGGGCGGGCAAGGCCGCCATGTGCATCGGTTGCCACGGCATCCAGGATTACCGCGCGGCGTACCCGGAGGTCTACCGGGTGCCCGTCCTTGGCGGCCAGAACCAGCAATACCTCGAGAACGCGCTGAAGGCTTACCGCAAGAAGGATCGTCACTTCCCGTCGATGAACGCGATCGCCGGTTCGCTGACGGACCAGGACATCGCGGATCTGGCGGCCTACTACGCCGCCCAGAAGGCCGACACGAAGGACAATCCCTACAAGTAAAGCGCGCGCCGCCGATCTGACCGGCGGGACAGGAGCATTCATGAACAACGCATTCAAGACGGCGGCGGTTGCACTGGTGGCCGGCCTCGCGATCGGTACCGCGCACGCGGCGGACATCGCGAAGGGCAAGGAACTGGTCGAGTCGCACAACTGCGCGGCCTGCCACGGCGCGCAACTGAACAAGCCGATCAACGCCGAGTATCCGCGCCTCGCGGGCCAGCACGCCGATTACCTCGTGTGGTCGATGCGGCAGTACCAGATGGGGCTGACGAACCCGCTGCTCGGTCGCAACAACGCGATCATGCAGGCGCAGGTCCAGAACCTGTCGGTCAGCGACATGAAGGACATCGCGGCCTACATCGAGTCGCTGAAAGAGACCGATCTGGTCTTCAAGAAGTAAGCGCGCCGGGCCTTGCCGGTCCGTGCAGCCGAAATACCCCGCCATGGCGGGGTATTTTTTTGTTCGCGGCGCTCAGTCGCGCGACGCGCGGCGCAGGATGCGCTGCAGGTACGCGTCCGTATCGGGCGGCGTGCCGGTGCGCTGCGCTTCCCAGATCGTCTCGCCGAGACATTCCATGATCACGTGCTGCGCTTCGTGCGTCGAGTCGAGCTTCGCGGCCAGCTTGTCGTGCGCGGCGCGGATGCCGGGCGGCTGGTCGATCGACAGCTGCTCGCTGATCGCGAGGTGCATCGACAGGTGCAGGAACGGGTTCGTGCGGCCTTCCTCGGGCGTATAGTCGCGCGCGGTGGCGCCGTCGGCGTCCGCGAGGTCGGCGTGGTATTCGGGGTGCTCGACGATCCAGTCGGCTGCCATCGCTTCCAGCGGCGTCAGGATCTCGCCGGCGCGCTGCTTGCGCCAGGTCTCGGTGAAAAAGCGACGGACTTCGTCGCGACTCGGATTGAACATGGTGGGGAAACGTCGTGATTCGGGCGGGGTCATGCCGCGTCGCGCATTGTACGCCGGGTCGGCGCACGGTGCTGACGGCGATGGGCGGGGGGGCTGGGGGGCGGGGCGCGACCGTGGCGGTCCGTGGGTGGCGTGGGCGGGCGTAGGCGGGCATAGGCGGGCATAGGCGGGAGCCAGCCTGCGCGGGCCGCCGCGCGGCGCAACGGGTAAGCGCGGGCTAGGCTGCCGGGCGCCGCGCCGCTACACTCCGACGATTCCCGTCGTCGCGCTTGCCCCGCTCAACCCGCTCAACATGTCCGCCACCGCCCGCTCATCGTCCCCCGCGCTGCAGGGCGCGCTCTATGTCGCGCTGTCCGCCGCCGCATTCGGCGCGATGGCGATCTTCGGCCGCTATGCGTATGCGGCCGGCGTCGACGTGCTCGGGCTGCTGATCGTGCGCTTCGCGATCGGCGGCGCGATCCTCGCCGCGATCGCCCGGCACCGCCGCGTCGCATGGCCGCGCGGCCGCACGCTCGTACCGCTCGTGGCGATGGGCGCGCTCGGCTACGTCGGACAGTCGTTCTGCTATTTCAGCGCGCTCCAACATGCGCAGGCGAGCCTCGTCGCCTTGCTGCTGTACCTGTATCCGGCCTTCGTCACGCTGCTCGCCGCGTGGTGGCTCGGCGAGCGCCTGACGCGCGCGAAGGCGGTCGCGCTCGTGCTCTGTGTCGCGGGCTCCGCGCTGATGGTCGGCGGCGGCCACGGCGAGCCGCTCGGTATCGCGCTCGCGCTGGCGTCCGCGGTGATCTATTCGCTGTACATCGTCGGCGGCACGAAGGCGACGCGCGGCGTCGATCCGCTCGCGACCACCGCGATCATCTGCCTGTCGGCGACCGCGACGCTCGTCGCGATCGCGATCGTGCGGACCGCGGCGTTCGGCGCGCCGCCGCGCTGGCCGGCGACCACCGCCGGCTGGGCGTCGATGCTCGCGATCGCGCTGGTGTCGACGGTCGCCGCGATGCTCGCGTTCTTCGCCGGGCTCGAGCGGCTGGGCGCCGCGCGTACGTCGATGCTGTCGACGCTCGAACCGGTGGTGACGGTCGCGCTCGCGGCGCTGCTGTTCGGCGAGGCGCTGTCGCCGCTGCAGTGGGCCGGCGGCGTCGCGATCCTCGCGGCCGTGCTGGCGCTCGTGCGCGCGGGAGGCGCGGCGGCCGACGACGCGACGGCGACGTCCAACGCATAGCAGGAAAGGGGAAGGCCGTCGGCGCTGCAACGGGCCGGCCGGTTGCAATGCGCGCGGGCCGTCGGCCGCGGCTCGCGCTCAGTCGTTCGGCGGCGGCGTCTTCGGCCGGAATTCGCACAGCGGCTCGATCGCGCAGTGCCAGCATTCGGGCTTGCGGGCCTTGCACACGTAGCGCCCGTGCAGGATCAGCCAGTGATGCGCATCCTGCAGGAATTCCTTCGGCGTGAACTTCTCGAGCGCGGCCTCGACGGCCCGCACGTCCTTGCCGGGCGCAAGCCCCGTGCGGTTCGCGACGCGGAAGATATGCGTGTCGACCGCGATCGTCGGCTGGCCGAACGCGGTGTTCAGGACGACGTTCGCGGTCTTGCGGCCGACGCCCGGCAGGCTCTCGAGCGCTTCGCGATCGGCCGGCACCTCGCCGTCGTAGCGCTCGAGCAGGATCTTGCACGCGGCGACCACGTTCTTCGCCTTGGTGCGGTACAGGCCGATCGTCTTGATGTAGTCGGCGACGCCTTCTTCACCGAGCGCGACGATTTGTCGCGGGGTGTTCGCGAGCGGAAACATCTTGCGCATCGCCTTGTTGACCGACACGTCGGTCGCCTGCGCGGACAGCATCACCGCGATCAGCAACTCGAACGGCGTCGTGTATTCGAGCTCGGTGGTCGGATGCGGATTGAGGCTTTGCAGCGTTTCGTAGATCGCGCGTCGTTTGGTGGCGTTCATGGACGGTTCTTGGGCGGCGCGGACGGGCTGGTCCGGTCGTCGTTGTTGTCTGGATCGTCGTTGTCGCTTTCGTAGTCTTTTTCGTCGCCGGCTGCCGCGGCTTGCGCGTCGCGCTGCGCCTGCTGCTCGGCGAGCCGCTTGCGGCGGGCTTCGGCCGCGTCGATCTGCGCTTGCACGGCCGCGCTCACGCCTTCGGTGTTCCTGGGCCCGGTGCCTTGCTCGGACAGCTCTTCCTTCTTCTTGCGCGCGCGTTCGAGCGCGGCGGCGATGATCGCGCGTTTCTTCGCGTCGGCGTCGTCGGCCGGGGCTGCGCCCGGTGCATCAGGTTGTTGGTCGGGTTCGGCCGCGGCCGGCGCCGCCTTGGCCGCACCGGCGCTGGCCGCGCGGCGGGCGGCGGCGCGCGCTTCGGCGGCCTCGCGTTCGCGGCGCTGGCGCGCGAGCCGGCGGTCGTGGCGCTCGCGCGCGGCGTCCGCCTGTTGCTGCGACCACGCGTCCCAGCCGGTGCGCTCGCCGGTCACGGGAACCATCGCGATGCAGTCGACCGGGCAGGGCGGCACGCAGAGGTCGCAGCCCGTGCACAGCGATTCGACGATCGTGTGCATCTGTTTCGGCGCGCCGACGATCGCGTCGACCGGGCATGCCTGCATGCACAGCGTGCAGCCGATGCACAGGCTTTCGTCGATGAACGCGACCGCGCGCGGATGCTCGGTGCCATTGACGGGGTTCAGCGGGATCACGGGCTTGCCGAGCAGTCTCGCGAGGCGCGCGATGCCTTCGGCGCCGCCGGGCGGGCACTGGTTGTAGTTCGCGTCGCCGGCGGCGATCGCGTCGGCGTACGGACGGCAGCCGTTATAGCCGCACTTCGTGCATTGCGTCTGGGGAAGCAGATCTTCGATGCGATCCGCGAGGGTCTTGGAATCAGTCACGGTGACAACGGGCGCTGTGGCGCCGAATGGCTCTCGGCCGCGTGTGGCGCGGCCGGAAAGGTTTGCCAAACCTTGATTATCGCCGATTTCCCGCATTGCGCTGGACGCCGTCTGTGCGCATAATCGAACCGCTTTTTTGCAGGGGCTCAGCAGGAGGGCGGCCGCACGTGGTGCGCCCGTTCCAGGGCGGCCGGCGCCGAGGCGGTGGGGGTGCCGGTCCGGATCACGCGGCTCACATAGCAAAACGCCACATGAATCAGCCAAAAATCAAAAGAGATCCTGAAGGTACGCGCCGTCGCATCCTGATGGCGGCAGCCGAAGAGTTCGCGAGTGGAGGGCTGTTCGGCGCACGCGTCGATCAGATCGCACGCCGGGCCGAAACCAACGAGCGCATGCTCTATTACTACTTCGGCAGCAAGGAGCAGCTGTTTACGGCCGTGCTCGAGCACGCGTTCTCCGCGCTGACCGAGGCGGAGCGCGTGCTGGATCTCGATGGCGTCGCGCCCGTCGAAGCCGTCACGCGGCTCGCGCATTTCATCTGGGATTACTACCGCGATCATCCTGAGCTGCTGCGGCTCATCAACAACGAGAACCTGCACGAAGCGCGCTACCTGCACAAGTCGACGCGGATCCGCGAGATGATGTCGCCGATCGTCGCGAAGCTCGGCAACGTGCTGATGCGCGGCCAGAAGGCCGGGCTGTTCCGCGGCGACGTCGATCCGCTGCACTTCTACGTGACGTTGTCGGGGCTCGGCTACTACATCGTGTCGAACCGCTTCACGCTCGCCGCGACGCTCGGACGCGACTTCAGCGACGCCGACGAACGTGCGGAGATGGTCAGGATGAACACCGAGGTGCTGCTCGCGTATCTGCTGCGACGCTGAGCCGATGCGCGGATGCGCGGCCCAGTCGCAGTCGCCCGCTGCATAAGAAAACGCCGCCGTGCATACAAGCCACGGCGGCGTTTTTGCGTCGGAATGCGGCGTGTCAGGCGGCCTTGCGCGCGCGAAGGGATTTCGCCCGCGTGCTGCCCGCGCTTTTCGCGGCGGGCGCGGCCTTCGCGGCTGCCGTCCGGGCGGGAGCAACCGTCGCGGCCGGTGCCTTCGCGCGCACGCGTTTCGCGACGGTGGCGCGCGTCGTTTCGGGCTGCTTGCTGGACGGCACGGCGGCGAGCGTCGTCGTGACCGGTGCATCGGTGGGCGTCTTCGCCATGCCGTTCTTCGGTTCCGGCGCATGCTCGCGGATGAAGTCGCGCAGTTGCGGGTAGATGATCGTGCGCCAGCGGCGGCCCGAGAAGATCCCGTAGTGACCGCACTTCTCCGCGGTCAGGCTGCGGCGATCGTCCTGCGGGATGCCCGTGCACAGCTCGTGCGCGACGTGCGTCTGGCCGCTGCCCGAGATATCGTCGAGCTCACCCTCGATCGTCATCAGCGCGGTGTGCTTGATGTCCTGCGGGCGCACGCGCTCGCCTTCGACATCCCACGTGCCCTCCGCGAGCCGGAATTCCTGGAACACGACGCGGATCGTCTCGAGGTAGTACTCGGCGGCCATGTCGAGCACCGCGTTGTATTCGTCGTAGAACTGGCGATGCGCTTCGGCGTCTTCCTCGTCGCCGCGCAGCAGGCTCTGGTAGAAGTCCCAGTGCGATTGCGCGTGGCGTTCCGGGTTCATCGCGACGAAGCCCGTGTGCTGCAGGAAGCCCGGATACACGTGGCGGCCTTCGCCCGGATAATTCGCGGGCACCGTGTGGATCACGTTGTTTTCGAACCACGAGGTCGAGTGCTGCGTCGCGAGCGAGTTCACCGACGTCGGGCTGCGGCGCGCGTCGATCGGGCCGCCCATCATCGTCATCGTGAGCGGGGTGTCCTCGCCGCGGCTCGCCATCAGCGAGATCGCCGCGAGCACCGGCACCGTCGGCTGGCACACGGAGATCACGTGCAGGTTGCGCGCGCCGATGTGACGGATGAATTCCTGGATGTACGCGACGTAGTCGTGCAGGTGGAACGGGCCGACCTCGACCGGCACCATCCGCGCGTCGATCCAGTCGGTGATGTACACCTTGTGATCCTGCAGCAGCGTGCGCACGGTATCGCGCAGCAGCGTCGAATGGTGGCCCGACAGCGGCGCGCAGACCAGCACGACCGGCTCGTCCTTCAGTTGCGTGACGGCGTCGGCGTCGTCCGAATAGCGCTTGAAGCGCAGCAGCCGGCAGAACGGCTTCTCGATGATCGTCTGCTCGACGATCGGGATGTTGTGGCCGTCCTTGACGATCTGGTGCAGGTTGAACTCGGGCTTTTCGTAATCCTTGCCGAGCCGGTACATCAGCTCGTAAGCGGCCGCCATCCGCGTCGCGCCGGGCATCAGCGAGAACGGGCTGGACGGATTGGCGAACGACTTGGAGGCGGCCTGGGCCCAGGCCGTGAGCGGGCTCAACATGGCCCGCTGGAATTCGTGCAGTTGGTAAAGCATGCAGACTACTCCCGCTTGGGGGACGGTGCGCAGGGGCGGTGTGGTGCGTCGCGGCGTGCCGTGTGGGTCAGCGACCGGCCATATTGCAGTGCAGCCGGACAATCGAGTTGATCATATCGGACAACGATGAATGTTGCAATGCAACATTTCCCCGATTTTTCATCAAATTTTTGCGAATTAACGATCTCTGAAGAAGCCGCGCCGCCGCCGGTCAGCGCCCTGTCGCGACGGCCGGGGCGGGCTGGCCTGCCGCGCGCGCCATTGCCTCTTCGTGGTGCATGAGGTTCATCGCGGTATGCACCAACGCGACGTGCGAAAACGCTTGCGGGAAATTGCCGACGAGCCGGCCTTCGACCGGATCGTATTCCTCGGCAAGCAGCCCGAGGTCGTTGGACAGCGCGAGCAGCCGGCTGAACAGCCGGTGTGCGTCGTCGATCCGGCCGAGCAGCGCGTAATTGTCGACCAGCCAGAAGCTGCACGCGAGAAACGTGCCTTCGCCGGGCGGCAGGCCGTCGTCGTATTCGGTCGTGCGGTAGCGCATCACGAGCCCGTCGTGCAGCAATTCCCGCTCGATCGCGTCGACGGTGCCGACGATGCGCGGGTCTTCCGGCGGCAAGAAGCCGAGCAGCGGCATCAGCAGCACGCTCGCGTCGAGCTCGTCGCTGCCGTAGCTTTGTGCAAACGACTGTTTGCCTTCATGCCATGCGTTGTCGCATACATCAGCGTGGATCCGGTCGCGCAGCGCGCGCCAGCGATCGAGCGAGCCGGGCAGCCGGAACATCTCCGCCGACTTGATCGCGCGGTCGAACGCGACCCACGCCATCACCTTCGAGAACGTGAAATGGCGGCGTCCGCCGCGCGTTTCCCAGATGCCTTCATCCGGCTCCTCCCAGATCTTCTCGAGATGGTCGAGCAGCGCGCATTGCACGGACCAGACCGTGTCGTCGGCCTGCAGGCCGCCCACGCGCGCGAGGTGCAGCGCGGCCATCACCTCGCCGAACACGTCGAGCTGCAGCTGGTTCGCGGCGCCGTTGCCGATGCGCACCGGTTTCGAATCCTGATAGCCGGGCAGCCAGTCGAGCTCCATTTCCGGCAGCCGGCGCTCGCCGGCGATCCCGTACATGATCTGGATCTGCTCGGGCGAGCCGGCCATCACGCGGCCGAGCCACGTGCGCCACGCGCGCGCCTCGTCGTAGTAGCCGCCGCGCATCAGCGCGAGCAGCGTGATCGTCGCGTCGCGCAGCCAGCAGTAGCGATAGTCCCAGTTGCGGTTGCCGCCGATCTTCTCGGGCAGCGACGTGGTGGGCGCCGCGACGATGCCGCCGGTCGGTTCGTACGCGAGTGCCTTCAGCGTGATCAGCGAGCGGCGCACGGCGGCCGCGTAGCGGCCCTGCACCTGGCAGCGCCCCGACCATTCGAGCCAGTAGTTCTCGGTGCGCGCGAGCATCGACAGCGGGTCGCGCGCGGGCGGCAGACGCAGGTGGGACGCCGCGTAGCCGAGCGAGAACGGGATGCGCTCGTCGGCGCTCACCGTGAATTCGGCGAGCGTGTGCAGGTTCTTGCCGGTGAGCTCGACCGGCGTGCGCAGCACGACCGTATCGGGTCCGGCGATTGCTTTCATCCCGTTCTCGCGTGACAGCTGCGTGACCCACGGGATCGAGAAACCGTAGTCGAAGCGCAACACCAGCTCCATGCGCATCTTCATCGTGCCGTGCCGGCCGACGACGATCCGCACGAGTTCCGACCAGCCGTTGCCGGGCGGCATGAAGTCGATCACGGTGACGGCGCCGTCGGCGCTTTCGTAGTCGGTTTCGAGAATCAGCGTGTCGCCGCGGTAGCGGCGTGACGTGTGCGTGATCGCGGCATCGGCGGCGGGCGCGAGCAGCCAGCGGCCGTGCTCGGGGGTGCCGACCAGCGCCGCGAAGCAGGCGCCCGAATCGAAGCGGGGCCAGCACAGCCAGTCGACGGAGCCGTCTTTCGAAATCAGCGCGGCGGTGTGTCCGTCGCCGACGAGGGCGTAGTCTTCGATCAAGGCGGGCATGGGCAAGCGGTCCTTGGGTTATTCGAGTTCACAATGCAGGCTGCGGCGCCCGGGCTTCACGTGTCGGCGTCGCGCCCCGTATACTCGGCCGGGCGGCGGAGCGCATGAACGGCCGGCGTTTCGTCCTATCTCAACACTTGAAGCGACTCGATGCAAGGAGGATTCAATGCCCAACCGTTTACGCGAGCATGACGCACGCGCTTCGACACGAGGGTTCCCGCTTAGGCTCGCTCACTGGATGAAAGGTTTCGCGCTCGTGCTTTCCTTGTCCGCGACCTCCAGCTTTGCACAACAATCGCCGGCACCGGCCGACGGCGCCTTCCACCTGCTCGTCGGCACCTATACGGGGCACGGCAGCGACGGCATCTATGTGTACCGCTTCGATACGAAAACGGGCAGCGTCGCGCCCGTGTCGTCGGCGAAGACGGTAAATCCGTCCTATCTGTTGCCAAGCCGCGACGGTCGCACCGTCTACGCGGTCAACGAACTGCCCGGCGACAACGGACCGGCCACGCAGCGCGGCGGCATCAGCGCGTTCGGCTTCGATCCGAAAACGGGTGCGCTCACATTCATCGACCGCGTGTCGTCGGAAGGGAACGACCCGTGCTATCTCGCGCTGTCGCCGGACGGCAAGTACCTCGTCACGGCCAACTACTCGGTCGCGGCAGATCCCGGCGGCAGCTTCGCGGTGTTCCCGACCCGCGACGGCGGCTCGGTCGGCTCGGCCGTGCTGACGGTGCACCACGAAGGCACGGGGCCCGTGAAGGGCCGCCAGGACGGCGCGCACGTGCACTCGACGGTGTTCTCGCCCGATGGTCGCTACCTGTTCGTGCAGGATCTCGGCGCGGACAAGCTCTATGGCTACCGCTACACGGTGGACGGCAGCCGCGGGCTGATCAGCCCGACCGACACGCGCTACACGCCCGTGAAGGCCGGCTCCGGCCCGCGTCACATGGTGTTCGGCGCCGATGGGCGGTTCGCGTACGTGACGAGCGAACTCAATGCATCGGTCGAGGTGTTCGGCTACCACGACGGCAAGCTGACGCCGGTCCAGACGCTGCCGATGACGGTGCCGGGCTTCAAGGGCAAGGTCGGCGGCGGCGCGATCCATCTGTCTCCGGACGGCCGCTTCCTGTATGTGACCAACCGCGGCGACGTGAACGAGATCGTGATCTATGCGGTGAACCGGACGGATGGACGACTGAAGACCGTCGGCCGCCAGTCGAGCCTCGGCAAGACGCCGCGTGAATTCCTGATCGATCCGACCGGCAAGTGGCTGATCGTCGGCAACCAGGACAGCGACACGTTCTACGTGTTCAGCCGCGATGTCGAAACGGGGCAACTCGGCGCGAATCCGCAGAAGGTGGCGCTCGGCAGCCCGGTCGACTTCAAGCTGGTGCCGGTGGCGCAGTAAATGCACGAACGGCGCTGCCGAGGCAGCGCCCTTTCCGTTTCGGGCGGCCGCTTGCGCGGGGCGCCCGGATCGATCGACGGCGGCCATGCGGCCGCCATGCTCAGTCGGCAGCGGCCGGCACGAGCACCTCGCGGCTGCCGTTGATGCCCATCGCCGACACGAGTCCGGCCGCTTCCATCTGCTCGACGAGGCGCGCGGCACGGTTGTAGCCGATGCGCAGCTGGCGCTGCACCGACGAGATCGACGCGCGCCGCGTGCGCACGACGAACGCGACCGCTTCGTCGTACAGCGGATCGGCTTCCGCATCCGGCGCGTCGCCGAACAAGTCCTGCGTCGCACCGTCGGCAGCCGGGCCGTCGAGAATCCCTTCCTCGTACTGCGGCTCGCCGAACTGCTTCAGATATTCGACGATCCGGTGCACTTCCTCGTCGGCGACGAACGCGCCGTGCACGCGCTGTGGGTAGCCGGTGCCCGGCGGCAGGAACAGCATGTCGCCCTGGCCGAGCAGCGATTCGGCGCCCATCTGGTCGAGGATCGTGCGCGAGTCGATCTTCGACGACACCTGGAACGCGACGCGCGTCGGAATGTTGGCCTTGATGAGGCCGGTGATCACGTCGACGGACGGGCGCTGCGTCGCGAGGATCAGGTGGATGCCGGCCGCGCGCGCCTTTTGCGCGAGACGGGCGATCAGCTCCTCGATCTTCTTGCCGGCGACCATCATCAGGTCGGCCAGCTCGTCGATCACGACGACGATCAGCGGCAGCTTCGACAGCGGCTCGGGATCTTCGGGCGTCAGCGAGAACGGGTTGCCGATCTTCTTTTCCTTCGCTTCCGCGTCGCGGATCTTCTGGTTGAAGCCGGCGAGGTTGCGCACGCCGACAGCCGACATCAGCCGGTAGCGCTTCTCCATTTCGCCGACGCACCAGTTCAGCGCGTTCGCCGCGAGCTTCATGTCCGTGACGACCGGCGCGAGCAGGTGCGGGATGCCTTCGTAGACCGACAGCTCGAGCATCTTCGGGTCGATCATGATCAGCCGCACGTCCTCGGGCGTCGCCTTGTACAGCAGCGACAGGATCATCGCGTTGATCGCGACCGACTTGCCGGAGCCCGTCGTGCCGGCGACCAGCATGTGCGGCGCCTTCGCGAGATCGGTGACGACCGGGTGGCCGGTGATGTCCTTGCCCATCGCGATCGTCAGCTGCGACGTCGAGTGCTGGTACTGGCGCGATTCGAGGATTTCCGACAGGCGGATCATCTGGCGTTTCGCGTTCGGCAGTTCGAGGCCCATGCAGGTCTTGCCGGGAATCGTCTCGACGACGCGGATCGACGTGAGGCCGAGGCCACGCGACAGGTCCTTCATCAGGCCGACGATCTGGCTGCCGCGCACGCCGAGCGCGGGTTCGATCTCGAAGCGGGTGATCACCGGGCCCGCCGATGCGCCGACCACCGTCACCGGCACCTTGAACTCCTGCAGGCGCTGTTCGATCACCTGGGCCGTCTGCGCGAGATGTTCCTCGGTGATCGGTTCGACGTCGAAGGAAGCGGGCTCGAGAAGATCGAGCGTCGGCAGTTCGACGTTGAACGACGCGGGCGCGTGGAATTCGAATGCGTTCGGACGCGGCGGGCGTTCGGGTGCGGCGGGCGCGTCCGGGGCCGGGGCGCTCGGTTCTGCGAGTGCGGCGGGTTCGGCTGCAGTCGGCAGGGTGGCCGCGGGAAGCGTTGCGGGCGGGAGCGGCGCGATTGTGCCGGCCGGAATCGCGGTGCCGGTCGACGTGGGCGTCGCGCCGGCGCCGGGCATCGCCCAGCTCGACGGCGCAGCAGCAGGAGCCGGCGGGGCGGCGAACGGCTGCGCCTGCGGCGCCGGGGTGGGCGCGATCGGTGGCGTCGGTGTCGATGCGTCGATGGAGGACGCGCCCCGAACGGAGGCGATCGGCAATGTCGACGCCGACGGGCTCGCGGAAGTCGGGGGCGTGGCCGGTGCCGTCGCGGTCGGGGTTGCGGCGACGGAGACAAACGCGCCGCTTGGCGAGGCAGGCGTGCCGCCGAAGGCGGTGGGCGAAGCGGCCGCGATCGGGGGCGTCGGAGCGAGCGTGCCGGAAGACGATGCCGGGAAGGCGGCAACGTCAGCAGCAGCGACGGGCGCGGTGCTGCCGGTTGCCGTCTGCGCTGTGGCAGTCGACACGGACGGTTGACCGATCGCCGAAGCGTCGGGCATGCGGCTCGACGGTGCTGCCGAAGGCGTGGCCGACGCGCTCGACGTTGCGGTAAATGTGCTACCCGACGCGGCGGCAGGCGACACCGGCGTGCTTGGCGTCGGTTGCGAGGCGGCTGCGTTGAAGGACGCGCCGGTCGATGCAGGTGCAGGGGAGGCCGTCACGGTCGGCGCTGTCGCGGCAGGTGGCGCGGCGAGCATGCCCGAGGCGCCCGTCGCGGGCGTCGCAGAGATTGCAGAGGTTGCAGAGGTTGCAGAGGTTGCAGAGGTTGCAGAGGTTGCAGAGGTTGCAGAGGGCGCGGCCGCTGCGAACGGTGCGGATACGGAAGACGGCGCCGTGGTCGGGCTGGAAGCGCCCGCTGCGGACGTCGGGACGGACGCCGCGACCGACGCGCCCGGTTGCGACAGCGAACCGGAGGCCGTGTTCGTCATGCCGGCAAACGAAGGCGTGGCGGCGAGCGGCGTGCTGTTCGACGTGTTCGCCGGTGCCGGCACTGCGGAACCGGACGTGGTGCCGATGTGCGACGGCGTGCCGGCTACCGGGGCTGTCGGCGCGGCAGCGAAGGGTTCAGCGGACAGCGGTTTCGACCACGACGCGGGCGCAGCGGAATCGACGGAAGCAGGTTCAATGCTTGCAAAGGTCGGCGCAGCAGACGCAGGTGTTGCGCGTTGCGTGTCTGCGGGCAAGGGCGCGGTTTCGCCAGTGGGCTTTTCCGGAGCCTTCCAGACCGTTCCCGTAACGGTGTCGGCCAGCGCGGCATTCGACGCGGCAAAGGGCGCCGTCGTCGCTGCCGCGACGGGCATTGCGTCGGCGGGCGTGCGCATCGGCGTTGCCGCGATCGACGAAGCGGGGAGGGGAGCGCTGGGCGCGACCTGCTGGACGGGCTTCACGTCGTTCAGGTTTGCGTGTGCGTGTTGTTTCGCCTCGACCGATACGCCGGTATCGGCAGCAGGCGCGGATTGCGGCCGGAAGTGGCCGACGATCCCGGCGGCCATGGCCGTGTCCTTCGCATCGACGGTGCAACGCGTATCGTTTGCCGTCGGTGTAACGGCGGCCGCAGGCGCTTCGACAGCCGCATGTGCCGCCAACGGCTCACGCGTGGCCGACAGCGGCGTGGCAACCGGGCTCTGGTGTGATTCGCCGAGTCCGGAAACCGGTGAGCTGACGATGTCTTCCCACGGCGCAAAGTCGACCGGCGCAACGAATGCCGGCGCGGCAGGGGCATCGACATCATGCCGATGCTCGCCGTCCGCATGACGCGTCGGCGCATCGGCGTCGACGGCGGAATCCGACATGGCATGTCGCGCGGCGTCACTGAACGTCGAGGTGCCGGTATCAATAGCATCAACCGCATCAACAGCAGGCGCGCGCACGGTCGGCTCGGCCGGCATGAACGCATCCAGCACGATCGGTGCGTTGTCGTCGTATGCCGACGCAGCTTCGTGCGCATCCGGACGGCCTGCGTCGTGAGGTGCGAACTGACGCACATCTTGAACGACGCCAGCCGGTACGGCCGTCGATGTCATCGATGCTATCGATCCGGTCAATGCGGTCGATGTCATCGATGCAGCCGATGCCGAGGATGCCACCGCGGCCACGCTGCCCGCGGCAGCAACCGTGCCGGCCACGGTCGCCACGGTCGCCACGGTCGCTCCGGCGGCCGTCGCCGGCGACGCATCGGTCGGGCGCACGCCATCCAGCGCCGCCCACTGCGCGGTGCTGGCTTCGATGGAGCGCAGCGTGTCGTGAACGCTCGGCGCGGGCGTGATCGGCTCCGCGGGCTGTTGCACCCAAGCATAGAGCGGCGCGCGTGCCGGCGCCGGTGGTGTGGGGCGGCGGCGCGCAGCATCCTGCGACTGGCCGCCGGCACCGGCGCCGGCGCCCGTCACCGGTCGCGCCGGCGTGCGCGGCGGCGCGCCGACCGGACGCGGCGTGACCGCGGTGCGCGGTGCGGCCGGCTGCTTCAGCGCGGCCGTGGCCGGTCGCGCGGCGGTCGGTTGCGGCCGAACGGGCTCGAACCCGGCCGGCAGCGGGGCCGGACTGGGGCGCGGGACTTGTGCGTTCGCGGCGGCGCGCGCGAGGCTGGCGGTGCTGCCGGTCGTCGGGGGCGGCATTGCGCTCGCCGCGCCCAGTGCGGGCGGTGCCGGCATCCGGCTGGCCGGCGTCGGCTTCAGCCAGCCCGACGGCGCGACCGGCTCCGCGAGCGGACGCGGCGCTGGCTTGCTGCGCGGCGTCGGCCGCGCCTGCGGATCGGGTTTCCACACCGTCGGGCGCGAATACCGGCCGTTCTGCCGTGGCGCCATCGAGTTGACGGTATGGGCGGTCGTCGGCTGCACGAGGTCGTCGTCACGGTGCAGCGCGCTGCGCGGCAGATCGGCGACGCCGCGCACATCGTCGTCGTCGACGTCGCGCGCGAGCTTGACGCCGAACGACGTGTCGACCCACGCGGCGAACTGCCGCCAGCCGATGCCGGTCAGCCACGGCAGGCCCGCGAAGAACAGCACGACCATCGCGACCGGCGTGCCGATCGGGCCGAGCACGTGCGCGAAGCCGTTCGAGAACGCGTGGCCGAGCGCATTCGTGTCGGGGCCCGACAACGGGCTCGTCAGTGCGCAGCTCGCGACGAACACGGCCGCGAAGCCCAGCCACAGACGAATCGAGCCGCGGCCGGCGAGGCCGCCGCCACCGGGCAGCATCGCCTGAACGAGACGCCAGAAGAGAAGGAGGAACCAGACGGCGGAGATGCCGAACCAGCCGAAGACAACCGTGTGCATGCTTTGATGAAACAGGAAGAGGGCGGGAGCGCGGTGCGCGACCCGCCGAGTTTAACCGGCCGACGAACAGGACTCTAATGCAGCATGAAGGCAGCGGTGCGCTTCCACGCCGCGGGACGTATGCGTCCGGGTTCCGCGCGTGGCGAAGGCGGCCGGCCGGCCTTCGCCCGCGCGCTGCATCAGGGGCTCCGGCGCGTGAAGGTCAGCGTCGCGCCGGCTTCGGTCACGATCTGCAGTTGCTGCGGCTCGCGCATCTGCACGCCGGTCTTTTCGATGTGCGCGAGCGCATCGAGGTAAGCGTGCTCGAGCTGGCCGCCGAGCGCGTTCGGGCACGCCATGCGCGTGCCGGCGAGCGGTCCGAAGCTCAGCAGGCCGTTCTTGAGCGCATAGGTGCCCATGTAACGGTTGCAGCCCGAAAAGCCGCTGGCGCGCCGCACACCCGATTCGGTGGACAGCGCGAGCTTGATCGGCTCGCCGTTGTCGCCGTGCGGAATCGTGCGCGACGTGCCGTCGGCGTTCAGCCAGCTCGTGAGCTCCCAGCTCGTGTCGTCGAGCAGCTGGACGGCGGCCGGGTTGTACGGGTCGGGTGCGGGGGCGGCGGAATCGGGGTGGGTCGGCATCGCGCAGGCGGCGAGAAGCGTGGCAAGCGTCAACGCGCAGAGCGGCGCTCGCAACGGGCGAAGCAGACCGGTGCGTGCGCGTGCGGCGGCGGACAAGTGGGACATGAGCCTCGTTCCTCATCGGATTCTGAACAAGGCGTAAGAGTAACGCACCCGCCCCGCACGAGGCGAGCCGACACTTCGCGCATGAAAACGTTCGCATCCCGCCTGAGGGCCGCGCGCGGCGGGGCAGCGGCGCGACGAAACCGGCCAAACGGGCGCGGGTGCGCGTGTTAACATCGAAGCCGTTTTCGTCCTCCAACAGAACCAGCGGGAAATCACATGCAGATCGGTCAGCGGCTCGGTACGCCGCTTTCTCCCTCGGCCACGCGCGTCATGCTGCTCGGCGCGGGCGAACTCGGCAAGGAAGTCATCATCGCGTTGCAGCGGCTCGGCGTCGAAGTCGTCGCGGTCGACCGCTATCCGGACGCGCCGGGCCACCAGGTCGCGCATCGCGCGCACGTGATCGACATGACCGACGCCGCTGCGCTGCGCGCGGTCGTCGAGGCCGAGCGTCCGCACCTGATCGTGCCGGAGATCGAGGCGATCGCGACCGACGCGCTCGCCGCGATCGAGGCCGCCGGCCTGGCCGAGGTGATCCCCACCGCGCGCGCGACGCAGCTCACGATGAACCGCGAAGGCATCCGCCGGCTCGCGGCCGAGGAGCTCGGGCTCGCGACGTCGCCGTACGCTTTCGCGGATTCGTTCGACGCATTCAGCGCGGCCGTCGCGAAGATCGGCATGCCGTGCGTCGTGAAGCCCGTGATGTCGTCGTCGGGCAAGGGGCAGTCGGTCGTGCGGACCGAAGCCGACGTGAAGCCCGCGTGGGATTACGCGATGGCGGGCGGCCGCGTG
Source organism: Burkholderia sp. KBS0801 (assembly GCF_005937855.2). Taxonomy (NCBI): domain Bacteria; kingdom Pseudomonadati; phylum Pseudomonadota; class Betaproteobacteria; order Burkholderiales; family Burkholderiaceae; genus Burkholderia; species Burkholderia sp. KBS0801. Next base: position 2,527,992 of record NZ_CP042177.1, on the reverse strand, counting down.
AACCACGGCCGCGTGATCGTCGAGGGCTTCATCGATTTCGAATACGAGATCACGCAGCTGACGGTGCGCGCGATCGATCCGGCGACGCTCGAGACGCGCACCTACTTCTGCGAGCCGGTCGGCCACGTGCAGGTGGCGGGCGACTACGTCGAATCGTGGCAGCCGCAGCCGATGAGCGCGCTCGCGCTGGAAAAGTCGCGCGAGATCGCGCACAAGGTGACCGAGGCGCTCGGCGGGCGCGGATTGTTCGGCGTCGAGCTGTTCGTGCGCGGCGACGACGTCTGGTTCTCCGAGGTGAGCCCGCGGCCGCACGACACCGGCCTCGTCACGCTCGCGTCGCAGCGCCAGTCGGAGTTCGAGCTGCACGCGCGCGCGATTCTCGGGCTGCCGGTCGATCCGACGCTCGGTTCGCCGGCCGCGTCGGCGGTGATCTACGGGGGGCTCGACGAGCGCGGCATCGCGTTCGAGGGCGTGCGCGACGCGCTCGCCGTGCCGGGCGCCGACCTGCGCCTGTTCGGCAAGCCGGAAAGCTTTGCGAAGCGGCGCATGGGTGTCGCCCTCGCGACCGGCGCGAGCGTCGACGAAGCCCGCGAACGCGCGAAGCGTGCCGCGGCGGCCGTGCGGCCCGTGTCGGCGCGCTGACTAGACGAGGCGCGCGCGATGGCATCGACATGGCGGTGGATCGGACGAATCGGCAGGCTGGGCGCCGCGCTGGCGCTGGTCGCGAGTCTCGCGGGGTGCGGCGTCGCGGCCGCACCGTGCCGGATCGCATCGGCGGGGTTGAAGATCGTGCCGCTCGTCGGCCATGTCGCGGCCGCGCCGACCGACGCGTGCGCCGACGTCATCGATCCCTGAGCGGCCGAGCCCTCGTCCTCTCGGCCCCTCGACCCATCACCAACGATAACCGCGCGCGCCGCGAGGGCGCGCTTCCACCCGTCTCGTGAAAGGATCTGCATGATTCGCCAAACCTTCGCCGCGCTCGCGCTGGCCGGCTCCGCCGTTTCCGTCGCGCATGCCGCGCAACTGACCGTCGAGGAGATCGACGCCGATGCGCGCGAGCAGACCATCTATCAGTGCGCGAACCTGAAGCAGCCGGTACGCGTGTCGTACTGGCGCGCGGCCAACGGCCAGAGCTTCGCGCTGGTGCCGGTCAACGGGCAGCAGTTGCTGTTCGTCGATACCGTATCGGCGTCGGGCGCGCGCTACCAGGCCGGACGCTATACGTGGTGGACGAAGGGCAGGGAAGGGACGCTGCGCGACGAGATCGCCGACCAGAATGCGGCACCGCTGCTGGGCGACTGCATGCAGGTCGAGAAGAAGAAAAAGAAGAAGGGCTGAGTGCCGCGCGCGATCGGATACGCGATGCGGTTGAACCGATCTCGCTGCGACCGGCTCGCCCGGCTCGGCCGCCCGGGGCGCTTCCTGAACCGGACGGCAGCTCGGGCGGCCCCCGGCCTCGCCGGCTGCCCACTGATTTTCCCGATCAACACGACCGCGATCCGGCCCCGAATGGCAACCATCGGCCGATCGGGATAGCCCGATCGCCCGCCACATCGCCCGCGCCCGGCCTCCCGGCGCACGCCGCGAACCGCCGCCCATGGCCGTTCGCTGTGTTGTCACGGACAGATGGCCGCGCAGTGCTACAATACGGCCCTTTCCGCCGGCATTCGCGCCGAACGGAGTCCGCACGGCCTGTGGTGCCCGTTGTTCGAATCGAACCGGTCCCGAGCGCCAGAGCGGCGCCGCGCGGCGCGCCGCGGCTCCGTCTACTTCCGAATTGTGATGAGCGCAGGCCCGGCGGGCCTGACGCACGATGTCCCCGCCGCGCCTTTTGAGCGAAACGCCACCATGTCCGATTCTGTCGCCAAGCCAGTCGACGCAACCTTCGATCAATTCGGCCTTGCCGCCGATATCCTGAAAGCCATTGCGGAGCAGGGTTATACGACGCCGACGCCGATCCAGGCGCAGGCCATTCCCGTCGTGCTCGCCGGGCGCGACGTCATGGGCGCCGCGCAAACGGGTACCGGCAAGACCGCGAGCTTCTCGCTGCCGATCATCCAGCGGCTGCTGCCGCAGGCCAGCACGAGCGCGTCCCCTGCGCGCCACCCCGTGCGCGCGCTGATCCTCACGCCGACCCGCGAACTCGCCGACCAGGTCGCCGCGAACGTGCACGCGTATGCGAAGCACACGTCGCTGCGCAGCGCGGTCGTGTTCGGCGGCGTCGACATGAATCCGCAGATGGCCGAGCTGCGCCGCGGCGTCGAGATCCTGATCGCGACGCCGGGCCGCCTGCTCGACCACGTGCAGCAAAAGACGGCGAACCTCGGTCAGGTCCAGATCCTCGTGCTCGACGAAGCCGACCGGATGCTCGACATGGGCTTCCTGCCCGACCTGCAGCGCATCCTGAACCTGCTGCCGAAGGAACGCCAGACGCTGCTGTTCTCGGCCACCTTCTCGCCCGAAATCAAGAAGCTCGCATCGACCTACCTGCGCAACCCGCAGACGATCGAGGTCGCGCGCAGCAACTCGACCAACGCGAACGTCACGCAGATCGTCTACGACGTCGCCGAAGGCGACAAGCACGGAGCCGTCGTGCAGCTGTTGCGCGATCGCGGGCTCAAGCAGGTGCTCGTGTTCTGCAACAGCAAGATCGGCGCGAGCCGGCTGGCGCGCAATCTCGAGCGCGACGGCGTGGTCGCGTCGGCGATCCACGGCGACAAGTCGCAGCTCGAGCGGATGCAGGCGCTCGACGCGTTCAAGCGCGGCGAGATCGAGGCGCTGGTCGCGACCGACGTGGCCGCGCGCGGTCTCGACATCGCCGAACTGCCGGCCGTGATCAACTTCGACCTGCCGTTCAACGCGGAAGACTACGTGCACCGGATCGGCCGCACGGGCCGCGCGGGCGCGACGGGCGACGCGCTGTCGCTGTGCAGCCCGAACGAGCGCAAGCAGCTGGCCGATATCGAAAAGCTGATCAAGCGTCCGCTCGAGGTGCAGACGCTCGCGCTCGACAAGCCGTCGCGTCATCGTCACGACGAGCGCGGCGGCGAACGCGGCGGTGAACGCGGCGGCCGACGCGAGCGCGACGAGCATCGCGGTGCGTCGGCGCGTCGTTCGGGCGGGTCCGAGCGTAGCGGCCATCATCGTCGCCACGAGGCGCCGGTCGACGATTTCTTCCTGAAGCCCTACGAACCGTCGGTGCCGGCGACGCAGCCGGAAGAGACGCAGTCCGCGCAGCAGCACGAGAAGAAGGGGCCGAAGCGTCAGGTCGCCGCGCTGCTCGGCGGCTTCGGGATGCCGCGCAAGCCGTCGGCGTAAGCGGGCGGTTCAAGCGGTTGATGCGGCGCGCGAGCGCTGCCGCGGAAACGGGTGCATGCGATGAGCATGTGCCCGTTTTTATTGGGCGAAGCGACGCGCCCACGCGTCGGTCGCGGCCGCGTAGAACGCATCCATCGTATCGCCCGACGGATCGCAGTCGACCGCCAGGCCGAGATGCGCGGCGGCGGCCCGCAGCGCCGGCAGCGGATCGTCGCGTTCGAGCGCGAGCGCGCCCGTCTGCTTGCTGAGCTTTTCGCCGTTCGCATCGACGACGACGGGCACATGCAGATAGGCGGGTGTCGGCACGCCGAGACAGCGCTGCAGATAGATCTGGCGTGCGGTCGAATCGAGCAGGTCGGCGCCGCGCACGACGTGCGTGATGCCGGCGTCCGCATCGTCGACCACGACCGCGAGCTGATACGCCCATTGTCCGTCCGCGCGCTTCAGCACGAAATCGCCGACTTCGGTCGCGAGGTTCTGCGTTTGCGTGTGCTGCCAGCGGTCGTCGAACGTGACGTTCGCATCGTCGCCGTCCGGCACGCGCAGGCGCCACGCACGCGCGGGCTTGCCGTGCAGGCCGGTGCGGCAGGTGCCCGGATACGCGAGCGTCGTGTGGCGCTCGTGCGCGGCGCGCAGCGAATCGGCGATTTCCTTGCGCGTGCAGCCGCACGGATAGACGCGCCCGGCGGCGACCAGCCGTTCGAGCGCGGCCGCATACTCGGCATCGCGCGTGCTTTGCCAGACGGGCGGCTCGTCGGGCGTCATGCCGAAATGCGCGAGCGTTGCGAGGATGTCGTCGGCGGCACCGGGCACCGTGCGCGGGCGGTCGATGTCCTCGATGCGCACGAGCCACGCGCCACCGTGCGCGCGCGCGTCGAGCCAGCTCGCAAGCGCACCGACCAGCGAGCCGAAATGCAGCGGGCCGGTGGGCGACGGCGCGAAGCGGCCGCGGTAGCCGTTCATCGGGGCACGGCGCAACGCGCGCTTACGCGGCGCTGGCTGCCTGCGTGCAGGCCGGGCACGACTTGCCGGGCACGTAACTCGGCGATTGTTGCGCTTCTGGCGTGACGACCGCGCGGCACGCGAAGCACGTGACGTTCTCGGTCGGCTGCAGTTGCGGGTTCAGCGCGGTGCGGTAGTCGAACACGAAGCAGTCGCCGTGATAGTGCGCGCCGCCGACTTCCTCGAAATACTTCAGGATCCCACCCTCGAGCTGGTACACGTTGTCGATGCCGATTTCCTTCATGTGGATCGCCGCCTTCTCGCAGCGGATCCCGCCGGTGCAGAACGACACGACCGTCCGGCCCTCGAGATCGGCGCGGTTCGCGTCGATCACTTCCGGGAACTCGCTGAACTTGTCGATCCGGTAGTCGAGCGCGCCGTCGAACGTGCCGACGTCCACTTCGAACGCATTGCGCGTGTCGAGCATCACGACCGGACGGCCGGCGTCGTCGTGGCCGCGGTCGAGCCACGCCTTCAGCGTGCGCGCGTCGACCGACGGCGCGCGGCCGAGCTCGGGCTTGATCGCGGGCTTCTTCATCGTGATGATCTCGCGCTTCAGGCGCACGAGCATCCGGCGGAACGGCTGCGAGTCGGACAGGCTCTCCTTGAACTGCAGCGTCGCGAACTTGCCTTCGAACAGCGGATCGTGGCGGATGTAGTCGATGAACGCGTCGGTCGCTTCGCGCGGGCCGGCGATGAACAGGTTGATGCCTTCCGGCGCGAGCAGGATCGTGCCGCGCAGGCCGAGTTCGTTGCAGCGGGCGGTGACGAGGGGGCGCCATTGCTCGGTCGCGTCGATCGACACGAAGTGGTAGGCGGCGAGGTTGACGATGGTCATGATGGTCCGACGGGAAACGGCCGCGGCCGTGCGGCGGGGCGCACGGCGGCCCCGCAAAAAAGGGTGCGAAGCCGGGGCGAAGATTCGAAAACCCGTATTATCCCGCAAACTGCGCATGCGCCGGCACCTGAGCGTTCGGCCAGCATCGCATGCATCGGCCGAACGGCCGGGCGAGGGGATTTTTTGGGCAGCCTGCGCGACGACGCGGCTACAATAACGCCCATGTCAGATCCCCGCTTCGTCCATCTTCGCGTTCACTCCGAATTCTCGATTGCCGACGGCATCGTGCGTCTCGACGACATCGTCAAGGCGGCGGCCGCGGACGGCCAGGGCGCGCTCGCCCTCACCGATCTCGGCAACGCATTCGGCCTCGTCCGTTTCTACCAGGAAGCCCGCGGCAAGGGCATCAAGCCGATCGCCGGCTGCGACGTCTGGATCACCAATCCGGACGATCGCGACAAACCGTCGCGCCTGCTGCTGCTGGTGAAGGACAAGGTCGGCTACCTGAACCTGTGCGAGCTGCTGTCGAAGGCATGGCTCACGAACCAGTACCGCGGCCGCGCGGAGCTCGACGCGAGCTGGCTCGACGGCGAACTGTCGCAAGGGCTGCTCGCGCTGTCGGGCGCGCAGCAGGGCGATATCGGGCTCGCGTTCGCGGCCGGCAACGAGGAAGCCGCGCGCCGTCATGCCGAGCGCTGGGCGAAGGTGTTCCCGGGCGGCTTCTACATCGAGCTGCAGCGTTACGGCCAGCCGGGCGCCGAGGCGTACATCCAGCAGGCCGCGACGCTCGCCGCGTCGCTCGGTCTGCCGGTCGTCGCGACGCATCCGACGCAGTTCATGACCGACGATGATTTCACCGCGCACGAAGCGCGCGTGTGCATCTCGGAAGGCGACATGCTCGCGAATCCGCGGCGCCAGAAACGCTTCACGACCGATCAGTACTTCCGCACGCAGGACGAGATGGTCGCGCTGTTCGCCGATCTTCCCTCGGCGGTCGCGAACACGGTCGAGATCGCGAAGCGCTGCAACCTGAAGCTCGAGCTCGGCAAGCCGAAGCTGCCGCTGTTCCCGACGCCGGACGGCATGTCGCTCGACGACTACCTGGTCCAACTGTCGAAGGAAGGGCTCGAGAAGCGCCTCGAACAGCTGTTTCCGGATACGGCCGAGCGTGACGCGCAGCGCGACACGTACTACAAGCGGCTCGAATTCGAGTGCGGGACCATCACGAAGATGGGCTTCCCGGGCTACTTCCTGATCGTTGCCGACTTCATCAACTGGGCGAAGAACAACGGCGTGCCGGTCGGCCCGGGCCGCGGCTCGGGCGCCGGCTCGCTGGTCGCATACGCGCTCGGCATCACCGATCTGGATCCGCTGCGCTACAACCTGCTGTTCGAGCGATTCCTGAATCCGGAACGCGTGTCGATGCCCGACTTCGACATCGACTTCTGCCAGCACGGCCGCGATCGCGTGATCCAGTACGTGAAGGAAAAATATGGCGCGGACGCCGTGTCGCAGATCGCCACCTTCGGCACGATGGCCGCGAAGGCGGCCGTGCGCGACATCGGCCGCGTGCTCGATCTCGGCTACATGTTCACCGACGGCGTCGCGAAGCTGATCCCGTTCAAGCCGGGCAAGCACGTGACGATCGCCGACGCGATGAAGGAAGAGCCGCAACTGCAGGAGCGCTACGACCACGAGGACGAAGTGCACCAGCTGCTCGACCTCGCGCAGCGCGTCGAGGGCCTGACGCGTAACGTCGGGATGCACGCGGGCGGCGTGCTGATCGCGCCCGGCAAGCTGACCGATTTCTGCCCGCTGTACACGCAGGGCGACGACGGCGGCGTCGTCAGCCAGTACGACAAGGACGACGTCGAAGCCGTCGGCCTCGTGAAGTTCGACTTTCTGGGTCTCACGACGCTGACGATCCTCGACTGGGCCGAGCGCTACATCCGCCGCCTCGATGCGTCGAAGGCCGACTGGTCGCTCGCGCAGGTGCCGCTCGACGATCCTGCATCGTTCCAGATCCTGAAGAAGGCCAACACGGTCGCCGTGTTCCAGCTGGAAAGCCGCGGGATGCAGGGCATGCTGAAGGACGCGCAGCCCGACCGCTTCGAGGACATCATCGCGCTCGTGTCGTTGTACCGTCCGGGCCCGATGGACCTGATCCCGAGCTTTTGCGCACGTAAGCACGGCCGCGAGAAGGTCGAGTATCCGGATCCGCGCGTCGAACCCGTCCTGAAAGAGACCTACGGCATCATGGTCTATCAGGAGCAGGTGATGCAGATGGCGCAGATCATCGGCGGCTATTCGCTCGGCGGCGCCGACTTGCTGCGTCGCGCGATGGGCAAGAAGAAGCCCGAGGAGATGGTCAAGCACCGCGAGATCTTCGCCGAGGGTGCGGCGAAGAACGGCCTCACGCGCGAGAAGTCCGACGAGATCTTCGACTTGATGGAGAAGTTCGCGGGCTACGGCTTCAACAAGTCGCACGCGGCGGCCTATGCATTGCTCGCGTATTACACCGCGTGGCTGAAGGCGCACCATCCGGCCGAATTCATGGCGGCCAACATGACGCTCGCGATGGACGACACCGACAAGGTGAAGATCCTGTTCGACGATTGCGTCGTGAACAACCTCGTCGTGCTGCCGCCGGACATCAACCAGTCGCATTACCGCTTCGAGCCGGTCGGCGAAGCCGACGGCAAGCGCTCGCGCACGATCCGCTACGGCCTGGGCGCGGTGAAGGGCAGCGGCCAGAACGCGATCGAGGAAATCCTGCGCGCGCGCGAGGAAAAGCCGTTCACCGACCTGTTCGACTTCTGCGAGCGGATCGACCGGCGCGTCGTCAATCGCCGCACGGTCGAGGCGCTGATCCGCGCCGGCGCATTCGATTCGCTGAACGCGAACCGCGCGCAGATGCTCGCGTCGGTGCCGCTCGCGATGGAAGCGGCCGAGCAGGCCGCGGCGAACGCGATGCAGGCCGGCCTGTTCGACATGGGCGCCGAGTCGCCGCACGCGCATGCGCTCGTCGACGAGCCCGCGTGGGACGACAAGCGCCGCCTGCAGGAAGAGAAGGGCGCGCTCGGCTTCTACCTGTCCGGCCACCTGTTCGACGCGTATCGCGACGAAGTGCGCCGGTTCGTGAGGCAGAAGATCGGCGATCTGAAGGAGGGGCGCGACAAGCTCGTCGCGGGCATCATCGCGTCGCTGCGCACGCAGATGACCCAGCGCGGCAAGATGCTGATCGCGTTGCTCGACGACGGTTCGGGCCAGTGCGAGATCACGATCTTCAACGAGCAGTTCGAGGCGAACAAGGCGCTGTTCAAGGAAGACGAACTGCTGATCGTGCAGGGGCAGGCGCGCAACGACGCGTTCACCGGCGGTCTGCGCTTCACGGCCGATACGGTGATGGACCTCGAGCGTGCGCGCAGCCGCTACGCGCAGGCGGTGCGGCTCACGATGAACGGCAATGCGGATGCGGCGGCGCTGCGCCGCGTGCTCGAACCGCATGTGTCGAAGGACGATTCGGCGGCCGCCCCCGCATTCGAGGCGCCCGTGCCGCGTGGCGGCGGGCGCGACGGCGGCCGTCGTCCGCAGGCACCGTTGCCGAACGGGCTCGCGGTGCAGGTGCACTACAGCAACGCGCGCGCGCAGGGCGAAATGCGTCTCGGCGACGCGTGGCGCGTGAAGCCGAGCGACACGCTGCTCGCGGAGCTGCGCGCGACGTTCGACGGCAGCGTCGTCGAAATCACGTACTGAGCGCGTCCCGCCGGATGGTCGGGTTGCGCGGCCCGTCGCATCGCCTTCGTGCGGTGCGGCGGGCCGTTTTCATTTTGGCAGGTGCTTGGGGCTGTCATCAGGACGCTATACAATCCGTCGCGCGCGATGCAGATTCGCCGCCGGCCGCGGTCCATCCTGCGGCCGGCGGGCGACATACGCGCTTGAAAACGGGGGCGGTTGCGCGCCGCACACGATGCGGCGCGGTGCCGTGAGCGACCACGCGAGGAGGCCGGCACGGCGCTGGACGTCAGGATGCCGGTCGGTGCGCGACGATAAGAAATCGACAGTTACGCGATAACAATGGCCAACGAGACACCGAAGCGGCGGATCATCGTGATCCGGATTGATTTTCTGGGCGACATGCTGTGCACGACCGCTTTCCTCGGCGCGCTGAAACGCCGCTGGCCGGACGCGGAACTGCACGTGGTCGCGAACCGCTACAACGCGAGCGCGCTGGACGGCAACCCAGACGTGCACACGGTCCATACGTATGTGTACAGCCGTCAGTGCGAGCGCAACGACCGCCCCGGGCGGATGCGTGCGTTCTTCGACCGGCTGCGGCTCGTGCGTCGGCTGCGCCGCCTGCGGTTCGACCTCGTGGTCGTGCCGAACGGCGGCATGCATCGCAGCAGCATCCAGTTGGCACGGCAGCTCGGCGTGAAGGATTGCCGCTGGCACGATGCCGATTCCGAATTCGACGATCGCAAGCCCGAACACGTCGCGTCGCGGCCGATGTGCCATGAAGCGCTGTCGGGATTCCGCCTCGTGCCCGAACTCGGCCGCACCGATCTCGACGGTCTCGCGCTGTCCGTCCATCCGGACCGCGCGCTGCTGGATACCTGGTATCGGCTGCTCGGGGCCCGCGCGAAGCCGCGCGTCGGGCTGTTCGTCTCGAACAAGGCGACGGAGCGGCGCTGGCCGGCCGATCGGTGGTGCGATCTCGGCAGGCGGCTCGCACCGTTCGCCGACGTGATCGTGTTCCGCGATCCCGCGGTGTCGGCCGGCGCCGGCGCCGACGGCGACGCGTGGCGGGATGTGAACGCCCGGCATGTCGCGCCGTCGTCGGTGGCCGAACTGGTGGCCGCCGCGAGCCTGCTCGACGCGATCGTGTCGGCCGACAGCGCGCCCGTGCATCTCGCGTCGGCGCTCGGCGTGCCGGTGGCCGCGCTGTTCGAGGACCGTCCCGAGAAATACCGGCGCTGGCATCCGCTCGGCGTGCCGCACATGATCCTGCGGGCCGGCGCGACGGTCGACGCGATCGGCGTCGACGCGGTAGAGCGCGCGGTGCTGCATCTGTTGGAGAAGGCAGGGCAGGCCGACGACGCGACGGGCGGCGCGCTGCCGCTTCCGGACGTCACGCTAGCCGTGCCCGAGGTCGGTGCGATCGTTTCGTAGCGCGCCCGGCGCTGAGCCGGGGGCAGGCTAGCGGCAGGAAACGGGAGCAAACGGGGGCGCAACGGGACGCGGTGGCCGCAGGTACCGCCGCGCGCGGCGCGCCGTTACCGCGTCGCCAGAAACGGCAGCACCGGCTACCACCCGCCGCCCGAACGTGCCGCCCATGCTCGCCACCCGCCACCCGCCGTTACCGCGTCGCCAGAAACGGCAGCACCGGCTACCACCCGCCGCCCGAACGTGCCGCCCCCGCTCGAAGCCCGCTGCCCGACGCCACGCCTGCCGCCGCAAAATCCTGTACATTGCGAGCCTTGTCCAGCCTGCTAGACGGAACGATCGTCGTGTCCCTGTTTTCTTCCGCCCGCCCGCCCAGAACCATCCTCGTCGCAGCACCGCGCCGTATCGGCGACGTGCTGCTGACGACGCCGCTCGTGCGTTCGCTGAAGGCGCGCTGGCCCGACGCGCAAATCGACATGCTGGTGTTTCGCGGCACCGAGGGCGTGCTGGAGCACAACCCCGACGTGCGGCGCGTGATCGTCGTCGCGCAGCGCGCCGGGTTCCGGGAGCGGCTGCGCGACGCGCTGTCGATGTGGCGCCGCTACGATCTCGCGTGCGCGGCACTGAGCTCCGACCGGCCGCGCTTCTATAGCTGGTTCGCCGGGCGCAAGCGCGTCGGCCTCGTCGATCCGAACCGCGTCACGTGGCTCACGCGGATGATGCTGAACGGCATCGCGATCAATCACCACGAGTCCGCGCATACGGTCGTCAGCACGCTCGCGCTCGCGCCGGTGATCGGCATCGAGCCGGTGTCCGAGGTCGTCGCGCCGGGGATCGGCGACGATCCCGCGCGGCGCGCGCGTTTCGACGCGTGGCTCGCGGAGTCGCCGGCCATCCGCGACGGCAAGCCGCTCGTCGTGCTGCATCCGTATCCGATGTTTCGCTACAAGCAATGGCGGCTCGAAGGCTGGATCGAAATGATCGAATGGCTGCGCGCGCAGGGCTTCGCGATCGCGCTGTCGGGCGGCCCGGCCGATCGCGAGCGCGAGTACGCGGAACAGGTCGCGGCCGGGGCGGGCGGCGACGTGCTGAACCTGGTGGGCCGCCTCACGTTCGGCGAAAGCGCGGAACTCGTGCGGCGCGCGCGGCTGTTCATCGGGCCCGATACGGGCGCGACGCACGTCGCGGCCGCGACGGGCGTCGACACGATCGCGCTGTTCGGTCCGTCCGACCCGGTGCGCTGGGGGCCGTGGCCGCAGCATTGGCCGCCGACCGAAAACCCATGGGCACTGCGCGGGTCCGCGCGGCACGGCAACGTATGGCTGCTGCAGGGTGAGGGCGATTGCGTGCCGTGCCGGCAGGAGGGTTGCGAGCGCCATGTGGACAGCCACAGCGACTGCCTCGTCAATCTCGGCACGCAGCGTGTGAAGATGGCGGCGGCCGAGATGCTCGGGCTGAATCCGCCGAACGCCGCCGATGCGGTCATCGACACGTCGCGGCTGCATCGCGCGCGCTCGGACTGACGCGCGAACCCCAGACGTTTTCCTGATTTGAAGGGTAGAGCGTGGCACCGCGGCGCCACGCATCGAAGGCTTGCGGCCGCGCATCGGGCGGCGGCGTGCGCCGCCATTGAAGACGAGCCGAGCTGAGCGGCAACATGCGCCGCTCGCCAGCACACCAGCCACGCGCGTGCTGCGTTACGCGCTGCGCCGGATCGCCGACGTCTCGCGCGGCAGCGCTTCGCCGCGCTCGGCGCAGCCGAGCAGGATGCCGGCGAGCAGCACCAGCAGGTGGCCTTCGGCGAAATCGAGCAGCAGCGAATTCGCGAGGCTGCCGATCGCGAAGATCGCGAGCCATGCGAGCAGCAAGTGCTGCGAACGCGGGTCGAGCGCGCGGCTGCCGCGTGCAATCTGCACGATCAGGTTCACGAACAGCAGGACCCCGAGCGTGCCGAGCTGCACGGCCATCAGCAGGTATTCGTTATGCGGGTTCGACGTGAGCTGGCCTTCGGCGGCCGTCTTGCCTGCCGTGAGCTTCTGGAACTCGAATTCGAGACCGCCCGCGCCATAGCCGATCACGGGGCGCATGCGATACAGCTCGAGCCCCTTCTTGTACCACTCGAGACGCAGCCCGGTCGACGTGGCCGCATCGGTCTGCCGATACTGCTGGACTTCCGTGACGACCTTCACGAGGCGGCCGTTGTGCATCGTGCACGCGGCAGCCACCAGCGCGACGCCGGCCAGCACCAGCGTTCCGGCGGCGAGGGTTGCGCGCAGTGCCGACTGGCGGCGCAGCAGCAACACGAAACGCACCGCGACGACGAGGATCAGCAGCAGCGCGATGACCTGCCCGGTGCGCCCCTGCAGCATCACGAACACGTTGATCAACGACCAGGCGGCGACGGCGCCATACGCGGCGCGCGACAGCGCGGTACGGGCCGACAGCGCGAGGTCGGCGGCCTGATAGAACAGCAGCGTGCCGAACATGCCGGCCGCGATGTGGTTCTTGAACACCCACGCGCGCGACAGCGGCAGATCGCTCGCATGCGCGGGCCCGATCGCGGTCAGTCCGAGATAGTTGGTGGTCGACAGCAACAGGATCACGCACAGCGTGCCGAACCACGCGCGCCGCACGATCGGCGCCCAGTTCGAATGGCGGAACGCGAGCACCGCAAACGGCAGCAGCAGCAGCTTGTCGTACTTGCCGATCCAGTTCCACGCCTTCGGATGCGGCGCGACGGTATAGGTGACGCTCGCGGTCAGCGCCGCGAGGATCAGCAGCGCGGCGAGCGCCGCCGGGTCGGTGATGAACGAGCGCAGGTCGCGCCAGAATTCGGGGGAGATCACGAGCGCGGCGGCGAACAGCCCGCAGAACACGTTGGTCAGCGCGGTCGAGACGGGCACCATGCAGAGCGCGATGACGGCGAAGGCGCGGGCGGCGGTCAGGCGCCGCGTGGCGGGAGCGGAAAACGAAAGCATCGGAACCTGTCGAATGGACGAATGCGGCATGCGGGCACCGTGCTGCGCGCCGCGCGTCCCGCGGCGGCAGCGCCCGGGACGAAGCGCGCAGTATACGCGAAGCGGCGCGCGTTTCCGCGGGGTTTCCGGGGCCGGATCAGCTGAATGCGCGCTTGATCCGCGAGCGCAGCAGCGCGCGCTTGAGGCGCCCGTCGACAGTCGGCGTGTCGAGCGCGATCCGAGAGCCGGCCGGCTCGCCGCGATGCAGGTAATAGCGGTCGAACGTGGCCTGCGTCATGCCCCATTTGTTGAGGAACTGGCGGCGGCCGTCGTTCTTGACGATCTTGCCGGTGCTCTTCTGCTGGAAGTGATAGACGAGGCTGTCGCCGACGCCGAGGAAGATCCGGCAGCCGGCGTCCCAGAATTTCATCGAGAAGTCGTTGTCGCTGCTCATCCCCGGCGAGAGCTCGCTGCTGTAGCCGCCGATGCGGTTCCACCAGGCGCGGTGCACGAGCGTCGGCGGCCAGGTCGAGCCGAGCCAGTCCGCGCGCGCGAGCCGCGGCGTGGCCGCGACGAGGCCGGCCGCGTCGAACTGCTCGGCGTCGCGGCCGAAATTGCTGACCACGACGCACGGGTTGCGCGTGTCGACCGGTTCGACCATCGTGCCGGACAGCATGAACAGGTCGGTCGGCATCTGCTCGATGCGCCGCACGAGCGCCGCATCCCAGCCGGGGCAGCAGTACATGTCGTCGTTCATGTAGACGACGTAGTCGCGCGTCGCGCGCGCGGCGGCTAGGTTCACCGCGTGGCAGATGCCGATGTTGGTCGGCGACGCGGTGTGCTCGATGCCTTCGCCGCGCACCCAGTCGAGCGTGCCGTCCGAGCCGTCGTTCACGTGCACGATGATCTGGTGGTCGTACGCCGAATGACGGCGCAGGCTGTCGACGACGAGCTTGAGGTACGGCAGGTTGTTCCAGGTCGGGATGATGATGGAGAACATGGCGGTCGGATTCGGTGGTCGTCGTGGCGGCGGCGCATGGCGCGGCGCCGCGCTTGGGGCGCGCATCGCATGCGGGCAGCCCGGCATTGTAACGCCGGGCCGGCCGCATGCCGGCGTCGTCGGGGTGGGGCGGGCGGCCCGCGCTCAGCGGGCCGGCTCGTGGCCGAGCTTCAGGAAGCGGTAGTACACCGTTTCCGCGTTGAACACGGCGATCATGAAGCCCGCGCGGCCGTCGAGAAACCCGCGCCGCAGCACGTAGGTCCGCACGAACGCCCATGCGCCGCGCGCGAGCGCCTTGCCGAAGCCGCCGCGCTGGCCGGCCGCGCGGCGCTGGCGCGCGCCGGCCGTCGAATACGCATCGAGCTTGCGCACGACGGTTTCGAAATCCTCGTACGAATAGTGCATCAGCTTGCCCGCCAGCCGCTGCGCGGGCGTGTCGAACACGAGCCGTTCGTGCACCAGGTCGTCGGAGAAGCGTGCGGCGCCGCGCCGGAACAGGCGCGGCACCCAGTCCGGATACCAGCCGCTGTGGCGGATCCACTGGCCGCAGAAGCTCGACAGCCGGTCGAGCGCGTAGACTTGCGCGGCCGGCGCGCGGATGGCCGCACGGATCGACTGCGCGAGTTCGGGGCTGACCACCTCGTCGGTGTCGAGCGACAGGATCCAGTCGGTGTCGAGCGCGGCGAGCGCGCGGTTCTTCTGCGGGCCGAAGCCCGGCCAGTCGCGCTCGACGATCACGCGGGCGCCATGTGCACGGGCGATCGCGACGGTATCGTCGGTGCTGCCGCCGTCGATCACGACGATGTGGTCGGCGAAGGTCAGCGCGTCGAGGCACTGCGCGAGCCGCGCGGCCGCGTTGAGGGCGATGAGGGCGACGCCGAGGGTGGGTTCTGCCATGAAATCGTCGAAAAGGCGGAGAAAACGGTGAGCGGCAGTATACCCGCGCACCGGCCGGCGGCCGCTTCGGCAACGGCCGTGCCGGCGCGGGCGGTACAGCTATAATGTTGGGCCTTTTTCGGCAACCGCCGGACTGGGCGAATCCCGGGCAGCCATGCCCCGGGCGCCGCGTCGCGGCTCAAGAAGGATTGCCTTGGAAACCCAGAACACTCTTCGCAAACCGATGGACGGCACGGGCACGTCGCCGTTCACGGTTCTCAAGCGCCTGTGGCCGTACATCCGGCCGCTGATCGGCATCGTGGTGCTCGCCGTTGTCACGATGGGCGTCGTCGCGGCCACCGAAGCCGGAATTCCGGCGCTGCTCAAGCCGCTGCTCGACCACGGCTTCGGCTCGCACGGCAGCGACCGCGCGAAATGGTACGTGCCGATGGCCGTGATCGGCCTTGCGCTCGTGCGCGGCGTGTCGCAGTACGCATCGAATTACCTGCTCAACTACGTATCGAACCGCATCCTGCTGCAGCTGCGGCTCGAAATGTTCCAGCGGATGCTGCACACGGGCGCGTCGTTCTTCCAGCGCGAGACGGCGAGCACGGTGATCAACGCGATCGTGTTCGAGGTCAACCAGATCCTGGCGGTGCTGACCGGCGTGATGGTCACGCTCGTGCGCGACTCGCTGACCGTGATGTTCCTGCTCGGCTACCTGTTCTACCTGAACTGGCGGCTCACGCTGATCGTCGCGGTGATCCTGCCGGGCATCGGCTGGCTCGTCAGCAAGATCAACCGCCGCCTGCGCCGCCTGAACCGCGAGCACCAGACGCTGACCAACGAGCTGTCGTACATCGTCGAGGAGACGGTCGGCGGCTACAAGGTCGTCAAGGTGCACAACGGCGAGACGTACGAGATGGACCGCTTCACCGCGATGAGCAAGCGCCTGCGCGGCTACGCGATGCGCATGACGATCTCGGGCGGGCTCGCGCAACCGTTGACGCAGTTCCTCGCGTCGATCGCGCTCGCGGTCGTGATCACGATCGCGGTCGTGCAGTCGACCAACGATCAGACGACGGTCGGCGGCTTCGTCGCGTTCGTCACGTCGATGCTGCTGGTGATTTCGCCGCTCAAGCACCTGATCGACGTGAACCAGCCGCTGCAGCGCGGGATGACGGCCGCCGAGCTGATCTTCGGGCTGATCGACGAGCCGGGCGAGCCGCAGGGCGGCGGCCGTGCGCTGCCGCATGCGCGCGGCGAGATCGAGTTCCGCGGCGTGTCGTTCGACTACGGCGCCTCCGAGCGGCCGACGCTCGACCGCATTTCGTTCAAGGTCGCGCCGGGCGAAATGATCGCGCTCGCGGGGCCGTCGGGCAGCGGCAAGACGACCCTCGTGAACCTGCTGCCGCGCTTCTTCGATCCCACGGGCGGCGCGATCCTGGTCGACGGCGTGCCGGTGGCCGACTACGACCTCCACGCGCTGCGCGGCCAGATGGCGATGGTCAGCCAGGACGTCGTGCTGTTCAACGACACGATCGCCGCGAACGTCGCGTACGGCCAGACGCCCGATCGCGCACGCGTGCAGGCGGCACTCGAGGCGGCGAACCTGGCCGACGCGGTCGCCGCGATGCCCGACGGGCTCGACACGCTGGTCGGCGGCAACGGGATGCGTCTGTCGGGCGGCCAGCGGCAGCGGCTCGCGATCGCGCGCGCGATCTACAAGGACGCACCGATCCTGATCCTCGACGAGGCGACCTCCGCGCTCGATTCGGAATCCGAACGCCACGTGCAGGCCGCGCTCGAGCGGCTGATGGAAGGGCGCACGACGCTCGTGATCGCGCACCGGCTGTCGACGATCGAGCGTGCGGACCGGATCCTCGTGCTCGAAGCCGGCAAGATCGTCGAAGAGGGCAGCCACGAAGAACTGCTGCGCCACGGCGGGCTGTACGCGCACCTCCACCGGATCCAGTACCAGCAGCAGGCGGCGTGACGCCGGGTCACGTCGCCGGGTCACGTCGGTGTGCTAGTCTTGATCGGGCAGGCACCGTTGTTTCCGGTTCGACGTGACAACTCGGAGGGAAGAACAATGAAGAAGATGCACGGGACGATGCTGGCCGCGCTGATCGTGGCGGGTTTCGCGGCACCCGCGGCCATGGCGCAGGGTCATGGCAACGACGACAACCACGGCAATCATGGCATGCACCGCGGGCATGGCCCGAAGCACATGCCGCCCGGCCAGATGCGCCACGAGGACGACGTGCCGCCGCGCTGGGCCGACCAGCCGCATCGCGAGTGGCACAAGGGCGACCGGCTTCCCGGCGAATTCCGCGATCGCCAGTACGTGGTCGAGGACTGGCGCGGCTATCACCTGAGTGCGCCGCCGCGCGGCTATCAGTGGGTCGGCGTCGGCGGCGACTACCTGCTCGTGCAGATCGGTTCGGGCATCGTGCTGCGGGTCGGTCCGTAACGTTTCTTTCCCGATCGTTCATCCGGCTGCCGGGCGCGTTGCCCGGCGCCGCGTCACTTTGCCGCCGCCCGGCGGAACCAGCGTCGCTCGATCAGCGACATCGCCCAGCACACGGCCAGCGCGCACACGGTGCCGAGCGCCACTTCTCCGAGCCGCATCAGCGGAATGTCCCATAGCGGGCCGTTGCCCGGAAACAGCAGCACGATCGTCGCGGTCACGCCGCCGAGCCGCGCGGCGCTGCCGACGTTCAGGCACCAGCAGCTGACGATGGTGAGCGCGACCGCGAGCGCATAGGCGACGAGGCGGTCGCCGCCGAGCGCCGCGCCCGCGAAGCCGAGCAGGCCGCCGATCATCGCGCCGATGAACTGGTCGCGCGACAGCGACATCGTGTCCGAGTAGTTGTGCTGCGTGACGGCGATCGCGGTGACCGCCGCCCAGACGGCCTGTTCGGTGTGCAGCGCGCGGCCGATCGTGTATGCGAGGCACGCGCCGCAGACCGCCTGCAGCGCCATCAGCGCGCCCTGCGTGAGCCGTTCGCCGAAGGTCAGCCCCTTGAACAGATCGAAGATCGACTGCTGGATCTGCTGGCGGGCTTCGTTGAGTGTCCTGATCGTATCCATCGTGTCGTGCTAGGAAGCGGGGGCGTCAGTGCGCCTGTTCGGGCGACGCGTCGGCCGGCTCGCCGGCGGTCACGTCGCCGTTGTCGACGCGCGTTTCGGGCATCGCGAGCCACACCAGCAGCGCCGCGAGCGCGCCGGCCGCGGCGAGCCCGAAGAAGCTGGTCGTGTTGCCGAAGTGATCGGCGACATAGCCGGCGACGGCCGTGCTGAGCGTCGCGCCGATGCCCGCCGCAAGTCCAAATAGCCCGATGCACAGGTTGTAGCGGCCCTTGCCGCCCGCGACGTCGGCCGCGATCAGCGGCAGCATCACGC
This sequence comes from Burkholderia sp. KBS0801, assembly GCF_005937855.2. Taxonomy (NCBI): domain Bacteria; kingdom Pseudomonadati; phylum Pseudomonadota; class Betaproteobacteria; order Burkholderiales; family Burkholderiaceae; genus Burkholderia; species Burkholderia sp. KBS0801. The sequence continues at coordinate 2,509,430 of NZ_CP042177.1, read as the reverse complement.
CGAACACGGCCGCGCTGATGCCGTCGAGCATCTGCACCGGCACGAGCAGGTACGGGCTGCTCACGCCGGCGAACAGCAGCGCGCGCACTGGTAGCGCGGAGAAGCCGAGCAGCAGGATCGGCCTTCGACCCCAGCGTTGCGACGAGCGGCCGACCCATGGCGACAGCATCGCGACGATCGCCTGCGGCACGATGATGCACGCGGCGATCACGAGCTGCACGTTCTCGCCCATCCCGGCCGTGACTTCGCCGGCCGCGAGGTTGAGCATCGCCGCGTTCGACAGGTGGAACAGCACGACGCACGACGCGAAGATCAGCATCCGGCGATCGCGCAGCAGCTCGAGCAGCGTCTCGCGATGCTCGCCTTCGTCGTGATCGTCGGGCTTCGACGACTGTGGAATCACTTCGTGCGTCGGCTGGATCATCGCGAGCGCGAACAGCGCGGGCAACGCCAGCACCGCGGTCAGCCAGAACACCGCACGCGCGGAGAAATACTCGCCGGTGAGCCCCATCAGGCCAGCCGCGACCGCGCTGCCGATCGACGCCCAGCGCGCGTTGCGGCCGAGCCGGTCGCCGAGATCGGCGCGGCCGACCAGCGAGAACGAGATCGCGGCCATCGCCGGCACGAGCATGCAGCTCGCGAAGCCGTGGAACACTTCGGCCGCGATCACCGGCACGATCGTCGGGCTCGACGCGAGCAGCACCGCGGACAGGATGATGGCCACGATCGCCCACGCGGCCGCGCCTTTCTTGTTCTTCAGCGCGTCGACGGCGGCGCCGCCCGGCACCTGGCTGACCATCGCGCTGATCGTGCCGATCGACAGCACCATGCCGATCTCGCCCTGCGTCCACTTGTGCGACGCGAGGTAGGACGCGATGAACGGACCGAACCCGGTTTGAACGTTTGCAACGAAAAAGTTGAGCCAGTCGAGGGACCGCAGACTACGTACGGTGACGGAATGCTTGATCGTCATCGGGTCGCACTCGCAGAGGAAGCCTGCGCCGGTGCCGGGGCAACGGGCGGGTAGACCGCGACGATCGGCTTGTCGGCCGCGTAGGGCGGCGCCGCCTTGATCTGTGCGTCGTTGAGATCGAGCTGCGGGCGCAGTGCCTTGTCACGCGTGACGAAGCGCAGCGCGCCCCAGCTCGCGGCGATCGAACGGCGGTCGGTATTGACGAGGCCGCCGAGGTCGAGCACGACGGCCTGCGGCTGCGCGGCGCGGTCGATCAGCACGTCGACGACGCGCCCGATCTTCGTGCCGTTCGGGCGCTCGACGTCGCTGTCGAGCAGCGGCAGTCGCGTGGCGGGCGACGCCGCGGCCGAACCCGACAGCGGCACGGCCTTCGGCCTCGCGGCAGGCGGCAGGTCGCCCGACGGCACGTCGAGCACGATCGGCTCCTGCTTGCCGCCCGGCGTGAAGCGGAACACGTTCCACGGGAAGATGACCTTGCGGTCGCCGATGCCCATGAAACCCTGCAGGTTGACGATCATCTCGCGCGGCTTGCCGCTCGCGTCGATCACCATGTCGACCGCGCGGCCGATCACCTTGCCGTTGCGGCGCGCGACTTCGCTGTCGAGCAGCGCATGGATCTGGGTGCGGTCGAGCGGGCGGGTCGCGACGAGCGGGGGCGGCGGCGGAGGCGGCGGGGCCGGCGGTTCGGCACGTTGCACCGGCTTCGGCCGCGGCACCTCGCGGTGCGGCTTTTTCGGCGCTTCCGGTTCCTCTGGGTGCGTCGGCGCAGGCACGGGCGGCATCGTCAGCGGCTCGCCGGCGGTTTCCCCGACGGGCTCGATGAGCGCCTCGCTGATCGGCGCGGGCGGATTCTGGGTCGGCAGCAGACCGCAGCCGGACAGCAGGGCGGCTGCGAGCACCAGGAAGACCGTCGACGACGGGAACGACATTCGGGATGCGGGAAACGGGAGTCCGCCGCTCATTGACACTCACTCCATGGGTCGGGGGCCGGGCCTCCAGGCGCGCGGCTGGCGATGGATGGCGGGTGCGGGCGGCGCACCTCGCGAGGTGAGAGTTTAACGTGTCTTCCTTTCAGGACCGATTTCTGCGCAGGATCGGGCGCGGAATGGCGGGGAAAGGGTAGCGATCGAACGCGGGGCGGGCGGCATCGGATGCGTAGAGGGGCCATAACGCACGCGGCGCCCGACCGTCGACGACGGTACGGGCGCCGCAGGGGGCTGCCGGCGTGACGTTACTTTTTGACCAGCGTGCCCAGCGTCGTCGTGACCGGCGCGAGCAGGCCGCCGCCGGTATTCGACAGCACGCCGGTGCCGCTGCCGCCCGTCAGGCCGCCGACCGCCGACGTGAGCGTACCGGCCGGTTTGCTGCCGCTCGTCGTGCCGCCGAGTGCGCCGGTCGACAGGAGCCCCGTCACCGGTGCGAGCGGATTCGTCGCGGCCGCGCCGCCGCCCAGCAGCGCCGTGCCGGCGGTGGCGACCGTGTTGCCGGTCGCGGTCACGACGTTGCCGACGCCCGTCGTGACCGGATTGTTGCCCGTCTTCGCGATCGTCGTGCCGGCGTTCGCGACGCCGCTGCCGACGGTCGTGACGAGGTTCGTCAGCGGCGCGCCGAGCGGCGTGCTGGCGGCGGCCGTCTGCGTGAGCGAGCCGACCGTCGTCGTGATCGGCGTGATCGCCGAGCTGGCCGCGCCCGTCACCTGCGCGACCGGGCCGGTCGACAGCTGCGTGCCGAGCGTCGCGCCGCCGCCCGCGATCGTGTTGCCGAGCATCGTCACGGCACCGCCGACGGGTGAGGTGACGGGCGCAAGCGGCGCCAGTGCGGAACCGCTGGCCCCCAGGCTCGACACGACACCGCCCGTCGCGGCGACGGCCAGGCCGAGATCCGTGACCACGCCGCCCGTGCTCGCGACCGTCGTGCCGACCGGATTCGACGACGCGCCGAGCTGGCCGAGGCCCGAGCCGAGGCCGGTGCCGAGCGTCGTGACGGCCGCGCCGACATCCTGCACGACGGCGCCGAGCCCCTGCGTGGTCGCGGGGTTCGTGCCGGGCAGCGTTTGGGACCCGATCGCCGTGCCGACGCCCGAGATGGCGCCGCCGCCGGCCGTCACGATGTTGCTCGACGCCGCGAGCGTCTGGCCGACGCCGTTGGCCGACGTGCCGCTTGCACCGTTGCCGGTGCCGTCGGTGCTGCCGGTTCCGCCGGTTCCACCGTTCGACGCCGACGTGCCGCTCGTACCGTTGGCGGTGCCGCCGGTCGACGCCGTCGTGTCGCCGGACCCCGACCCGGAGCCGCCGGTGCCCTTGCTCAGCGAGCCGGAGCCGCCGCACGCGGACAGCGACATCAGCGCCGCAACGCCTGCCGCGATCATGATCATTCGGAGTCCTGCTTGATGGGTGGTGGGCGCGTTCATGTCTTCCTCGTCTCGATTATGGAAATGGATCAGGCGGCCTTCGTGTGCGCCGACGTGCGGTCGCTGCGGAAGTGAAGCGGCGGGCGCGTCGTTGTTGTCTCCCTGATTGACCTGTCGCCGTGTCGCGTCTTCGCCTGAATCGGAATCCGGAGCGCTTGCAGGACGAGTCGTTTGCATTCTTTCGTCTTGCTTGCCGATCGTGCCGGAAATCACCGGATTCGTACGATCAGAGTAGGACCGTCTGCGCGAGCCGTCCTTTAATGATCGTTAAATTGAAGTAAGCGTCCGATTCACTGCCGGAATCGGGCTAATCACGATCGACACGGGGCGCGTCGTGTGATGGGTAGGCGAGGAGAAGGGCGGAAGGGAGGAGACGTGCGGGTGGAGCGGCGGCGCCGGCCCGGTCCGCCCGGACGGGGGCAGGCGCGGGCGCCGCGCGACGGGTGAAGCAAGCGGCGCGTCAGGCGTCCGGATACCACGCGTCGCTGAATTCGCTGACCTGGACGTCGGTCAGCTCCGGCCGTGCGGCCAGCCATGCACGCACGCTCTCGCGGTCGGCGTCGGTGGTCGTGCCGCGCGGCGCGCCGGAGATCACGTACGCGCCGATCCCTTCGTCGGCGGACGCGACGGTGAGCAGCCCGTTCGCTTCGACGAAATCGATGAACGAATCGATCAACTGGCCGCGCTCGAGGTCGGACAGCTCGTTGCGGTATTGCGCGGTCGCGTTGAACGCGAGTTCCTGGAATTCGGCGATGTGGAGTTTCTTGCGCTGGCGGCGGTTGTGGCGTTGGCTCATGGTGTGTGATGTACGTGAAAAGAAAAAGGGCGGCGGCGGGCGCTGGCGCGGCATGCGCAAGCGGCCCGGGCGGCCGCGTCGGGGCGCCGCGCGGCAAAGCCGGCGGCGGGCAGGCAGCGCGTCACATCAGCACGATATCGTACTGCTCCTGGCTCAGGTTCGACTCGACCTGCAGCGACACCGGCTTGCCGATGAAGTCGATCAGCATCGCGAGATGCTGGGACTCCTCGTCGAGGAACAGGTCGATCACCTGCTGCGCGGCGATCACGCGGAATTCGCGCGGATTGAACTGGCGCGACTCGCGCAGGATCTCGCGCAGGATGTCGTAGCACACGGTGCGCGACGTCTTCACCTGGCCCTTGCCCTGGCAGGTCGGGCACGGCTCGCACAGCACGTGCGCGAGCGATTCGCGCGTGCGCTTGCGCGTCATCTCGACGAGCCCGAGCTGCGAGAAGCCGTTGACCGTCACGCGCGTGCGGTCGCGCGACAGTGCCTTCTTCAGCTCCGACAGCACCGCGTCGCGATGCTCGGCGTTCTCCATGTCGATGAAGTCGATGATGATGATCCCGCCGAGATTGCGCAGCCGCAATTGCCGCGCGATCGTGTGCGCGGCCTCGAGGTTGGTCTTGAAGATCGTGTCGTCGAAGTTGCGTGCGCCGACGTAGCCGCCGGTGTTCACGTCGATCGTCGTCATCGCCTCGGTCTGGTCGATCATCAGGTAGCCGCCCGACTTCAGGTCGACGCGGCGCGACAGCGCGCGCTGGATCTCCGTCTCGATGTTGTACAGGTCGAACAGCGGCCGCTCGCCGGTGTAGTGATGCAGCTTCGGACTCACCGCCGGCGTGAACTCGTCCGCGAATTCCGCGAGGCGCTGGTACGTCTCGCGCGAATCGACCTGGATGCGCGTCGTGTCGTCGTTCGAGAAATCGCGCAGCACGCGCTGCGCGAGGTCGAGATCCTGGTACAGCAGGCTCGTGGCCGGCAGCCGCTGCGCCTGCGCGACGATCGTCGCCCAGGTCTTGCGCAGGTACGTGACGTCGCCGGCCAGCTCCTCGGAGGTCGCATCCTCGGCGATCGTGCGCACGATGTAGCCGCCTTTCTCGTCCGGCGGGATCACGGCGGTCAGGCGTGCGCGCACGGCCTCGCGCTCGGCTTCGCTCTCGATCTTCTGCGAGATGCCGATGTGCGGCTCCTGCGGCAGATACACGAGCGTGCGGCCCGCGATGCTGACCTGCGTCGACAGTCGCGCGCCCTTCGTGCCGATCGGATCCTTGATCACCTGGACCATCAGCGTCTGGCCTTCGAACACGATCTTCTCGATCGGCTGGTGCGGCGCGCCCGACTGCGGCTCGCCGGCGAGGCGCGGATGCCAGATGTCCGCGACGTGCAGGAACGCCGCGCGCTCCAGGCCGATGTCGATGAACGCCGACTGCATGCCGGGCAGCACGCGCACGACCTTGCCGAGGTAGATGTTGCCGACCCGCCCGCGCGACAGCGTGCGCTCGACGTGAAGCTCCTGCACCGCGCCTTGCTGGACGAGTGCGACCCGTGTTTCCTGGGGCGTGAGGTTGATCAGGATTTCTTCGTTCATGGTGGGATTCAGAAGGCGACGCGCGCGGTGCGGAGCAACGCGGCAGTCTCAAAAAGGGGCAGACCCATGATACCCGAATGGGAACCGTCGATTCGCTCGATGAATTCGGCGGCGCGCCCCTGGATCGCATACGCGCCCGCCTTGCCGAACGGCTCGCCGGTTTCGACGTAGCGCGCGAAGGCGTCGCGCGGTGCAGCCGAAAAGCGCACCGACGAGCGCGACAGCGCGGGCGGCAGCAGTTCGCCGTCGGCGCCAATCACGGCAACCGCGGTCAGCACCTCGTGTTCGCGGCCCGCGAGGCGGGTGAGCATCGCGAGCGCGTCGTCGGCATCGGCCGGCTTGCCGAGGATCGCGCCGTCGATCGTCACCGTCGTATCGGCGACGAGCACCGGCGCGGCCGGCTTGCCGCTCGCGACGAGGCGTGCACGCGCGGCCTCGGCCTTCGCGACGGTGACGCGCCGCACGTACGCGTCGGGGGCTTCGCCGGGCAGTTCGACTTCGAGCGCCTCGGCGTCCTCGTCGGCGCGCGGCAGCAGCAGCTCGAAGCGCACGCCGATCTGCTGCAGCAATTCCTGGCGGCGTGGGCTTTGTGAAGCGAGGTAAAGGAGCGGGAAAAGGGCGGAGGACGTGCTGGACGGCATGGTGTCGTTATCTCGGTGAGCGCGCGCGGCGCGCGTCCGAGGACGGCACGTCATGCGCGATGATAGGGATGATTCTGCGTGATGCTCCACGCCCGGTAAAGCTGTTCGGCAAGCAGCACGCGTACCATCCCGTGCGGCAGCGTCATGCTCGAGATGCGCAGCAGCACGTCGGCGCGCGCTTTCAGTTCCGGATCGAGCCCGTCGGCGCCGCCGATCACGAACGCGACGTCACGGCCGTCCTGCTGCCAGGCGGGCAGTGCCTGCGCGAGCTGCATGGTGGTCCAGTCGCGGCCGCGCTCGTCGAGCGCGACGATGCGCGCGCCCTTCGGCAGCGCGGCCTCGATCTTCTGCCGCTCGGCCGCCATCACGCTTTCCGCGCTGCGGCCGCCCGAACGCAGTTCGGGCTTGATCTCGCGCAGCTCGATGCGCAGCTCGGGCGGCATCCGCTTCGTGTATTCGTCGAAGCCGGACGCGATCCAGCCGGGCATCTTGTGGCCGACCGCGAGGATGAAAAGCTTCATCGGGACGACTCGCTGCGGCTCAGCGGCGGCGGGCCGCCGTCTTGCGCGCCGGGCGTGCGGGCGCTTCTTCGTCTTCGTCCTCGCCTTCGCTGGCCGTCGCGAAACCGTCCTTGCCGCCGCCGAGCTTCATCCGCACGGGCTTGTCGCCCCAGATTTCCTCGAGGTTGTAATACTGGCGCAGCGCCGGTTGCAGGATGTGCACGACGGCGTCGCCACAGTCGACCAGCACCCATTCGCCAGTGTCTTCGCCCTCGGAGCTGACGATGTCGCCGCCGGCTTCCTTGACCTTGTCGCGCACGCTCGACGCGAGTGCCTTGGTCTGGCGGTTCGACGTGCCCGACGCGACGATCACGCGGTCGAACAGTTCGGTCAGGTGGCTGGTGTTGAACACCTTGATGTCTTGCGCCTTGATGTCTTCGAGAGCGTCGACGATCACGCGCTGCAGTTTGCGGATATCCATGGAATCAGGAATGGTAGAGACGATGTTGAAGAATATAGGCCCAGACGGCGGCCGGCACATGCTCGGCCGACGCATCGGGCATTTGCGCGTGACGCGCGATGCATTCGCGCAGATGCGCGCGGATGTCGGTTGCGGCGATATCGAACGCCAGCGTCGTGTCGATCAGCAGGTGGCCGGCCGGCGTCGCTTTCAGCACGTCGGCGCCGGCCTGCCGCCGCGCGATTTCCTGCGTGACGGCCGGTGACGCCGCGCCGAGGTCGAAACCCGGGCGCGTCGACGCGCACACGTGCGCGTAGTCGAACAGCTTGCGCCAGTCGCGCCAGGTGTCGAGCCGAACCAGCTGGTCGGCGCCGATCAGCAGCGACAGCGATGCATCGGGGCCGATCCGCTCGCGCCAGCGCGCGAGCGTCTCGACCGTATAGGTTGGCCCGGCATGCTCGATCTCGTCGGTCGCGACGGTGACCGTCACGCCGGGCAGGTGCAGCGAGCCGGCAGCGGCGCGCGTCATCGCGAGCCGATGCTCGGCGGCCGACACGTCGCGCTTCTGGTACGGCTGCCCGGCCGGCAGCAGCGCGAGCTCGGTCAGGCCGAGCACGTCGGCGAACCGGCGCGCGAGCGCGAGGTGGCCGTCGTGGATCGGGTCGAACGTGCCGCCCAGCAGGCCGATGCGACGTAACGGCGGGTGCGGCTGCGGGGCGGGGCGGGCGGTGGTGTCCAGAAAAACGTGTCCTGTTCTTGGGGCGGCGGGGCGCGGCGGGCTCACACCCAGTCGCGCGGCACGAGAAACTCGCTCAGGCGCGCTTCCGGCGAGCCCGGCTCGGGCTGCCAGTTGTAGCGCCAGTTCGCGACCGGCGGCATCGACATCAGGATCGATTCGGTCCGGCCGCCGCTTTGCAGGCCGAACAGCGTGCCGCGGTCGAACACGAGGTTGAATTCGACGTAGCGGCCGCGCCGGTAAGCCTGGAAGTCGCGCTCGCGCTCGCCGTACGGCAGCGTGGCGCGGCGTTCGACGATCGGCAGGTACGCGTTCAGGAACGCGTCGCCGACACTTTGCATCATCTCAAACGAGCGTTCGAATCCGGGCTCGGAGAAATCGTCGAAGAAGATCCCGCCGATGCCGCGCGTCTCGTTGCGGTGCTTCAGGAAGAAATACTCGTCGCACCAGGTCTTGAAGCGCGGGTAGAGCTCGGCGCCGAACGGATCGAGCGCGTCCTTGCAGACCTGGTGGAAATGCCGCGCGTCGTCCTCGAACGGATAAACCGGTGTCAGATCCATGCCGCCGCCGAACCAGAAGATCGGCGCCTCGCCCGGCTTCGTCGCGATCAGCATCCGCACGTTCATGTGCACGGTCGGGCAGTATGGGTTGCGCGGGTGCAGCACGAGCGACACACCGAGCGCCTCGAAGCCGCGGCCGGCCAGCTGCGGGCGCGCGGCGCTCGCCGACGGCGGCAGCGCGTCGCCCGCGACGTCGGAAAAACCGATCCCCGCGCGCTCGAACACGCGGCCGCCTTCGAGAATCCGCGTACAGCCGCCGCCGCGCAGCCGCTCTTCAGGGCCGCGCTGCCATGCGTCGGTCGCAAGCGGCGTGCCGTCGAGCGCGCCGAGCGCGTCGGCGATGCGAGTCTGCAGGCCCTGGAGGTACGTGCGCACGCGTGGCACGTCGTAGGTGGAATCGGTCATGTCTGGACTGGATGCCCTCGCGCGAAGCGGGGGCCGTAAAAAAGGCCACTGCCGGGCATTCTATCGAACCCCGGCAGAGGGGCCTGCGCGGGCAGGCCGTCAGTGCGTCACGCGCTCTTGCGGTTCAGTGCACGAAAGCCGATGTCGCGCCGGTACTGCATGCCTTCGAAATTGATCTGGTTGATCGTGTCGTATGCATGCTGCTGCGCTTCGCGCACCGAATCGGCGAGGCCGACCACGCACAGCACGCGGCCGCCCGACGTGACGAGCTTGTCGCCTTCGGCGAGCGTCGTGCCTGCATGGAACGTCACGGCCTGGGCTGTCTCGGCCGGGATCCCGTTGATGCGGTCGCCCTTGCGCGGCGCGTCCGGATAGCCGTGCGCGGCCAGCACGACGCCGAGCGCGGTGCGGCGATCCCAGTCGAGCTCGACCGAATCGAGCGTGCCCGCGATCGCCTGTTCGACGACCTTCGAGAAATCGCTCTTCAGGCGCGCCATGATCGGCTGCGTCTCGGGGTCGCCCATCCGGCAGTTGAACTCGAGCGTGCGCGGATTGCCTTCCTTGTCGATCATCAGGCCCGCATACAGGAAGCCCGTGAAGCGGATGCCGTCCTTCTCCATCCCGCGTACCGTCGGCATGATGATTTCGCGCATCACGCGGGCGTGCATCTGCGGCGTGACGATCGGCGCAGGCGAATAGGCGCCCATGCCGCCCGTGTTCGGGCCGCGATCCTCGTCCAGCAGGCGCTTGTGGTCCTGGCTCGATGCCAGTGCCAGCGCGTGCTTGCCGTCGACCATCACGATGAAGCTCGCTTCCTCGCCGTCGAGGAATTCCTCGATCACGACGCGCGCGCCGGCGTCGCCCAGCTTGTTGCCCGACAGCATCATGTCGACCGCGGCGTGCGCTTCTTCCAGCGTCATCGCGACGACGACACCCTTGCCGGCCGCGAGGCCGTCGGCCTTCACGACGATCGGCGCACCCTTCGTGTCGATGTACGCGTGCGCGGCGGCGGCGTCGGAGAAGGTTTCGTAGTCGGCGGTCGGGATGCCGTGACGCTTCATGAACGCCTTCGCGAAATCCTTCGAGCTTTCGAGCTGCGCGGCTTCGCGGGTCGGGCCGAACACCTTCAGGCCGCGGGCGCGGAACAGGTTGACGATGCCGGCCGCGAGCGGCGCTTCCGGCCCGACGAGCGTGAACGCGACGCCTTCGCTCTCCGCGAAATCGGCCAGCGCGTCGAGCGACGTGATGTCGACGTTTTTCAGACGCTCGTCTTGCGCCGTGCCGCCATTGCCGGGCGCGACGTAGACCATCTGGACGCGCGGCGATTGCGCGAGCTTCCACGCGAGCGCATGTTCGCGGCCGCCTGAACCGACGACGAGTAGTTTCATGGGATTCCCCGCAGACTAGAAAACAGGGCGGCCGGCACGCTCAGGCGCGCCGGCCGCGAAATCGGTCGGGCCGCCGCCGTGACAGTGTGCACGGCGGCCGGCATCTCATTCCTCGACGATGACGGCGTTCGTATACACCTCCTGCACGTCGTCGAGGTTCTCGAGCGCGTCCAGGAGCTTCTGCATCTTCGCCGCATCGTCGCCGGTGAATTCGACTTCGTTCTGCGGCTTCATCGTCACTTCGGCGAGTTCGGCCTTGAAGCCCGCGGCTTCGAGCGCGTCCTTCACCGCCGAGAACGCCTGCCAGTCGCACAGCACCTCGATCGAGCCGTCGTCGTTCGTGCTGACGTCGTCCGCGCCGGCTTCGAGCGCCGCTTCCATCAGCGCGTCTTCCGACGTGCCGGGCGCGAACAGGAACTGGCCGACGTGATCGAACATGAACGCGACCGAACCGTCGGTGCCCATGTTGCCGCCGAACTTCGAGAACGCGTGGCGCACTTCCGCGACCGTGCGGGTGCGGTTGTCGGTCAGCGTGTCGACGATGATGGCCGCGCCGCTGATGCCGTAGCCTTCGTAACGGATTTCTTCGTAGTTCGCGCCGTCCGCGCCGCCGACGCCGCGGTCGATCGCGCGCTTGACGTTGTCCTTCGGCATGTTCGCGTCGGCCGCCTTGTCGACCGCGAGACGCAGACGCGGGTTCGAGTTCGCGTCACCGCCGCCGAGGCGCGCCGCGACCTGGATTTCCTTGATCAGGCGGGTCCAGATCTTGCCGCGCTTCGCGTCGGCCGCTGCCTTCTTGTGCTTGATGTTGGCCCATTTCGAATGACCAGCCATACCTTTCTCCGTGCCCGGGCGCGCTGCGCGGGCGATTGTGCCAATGTGTCGTTGAATCGGCGGCCGTGTCGGCGGGCGTGATGCCGCGGGGCCGCGCGTGTCGAGTAGAACGTGATTTTATCACGCGGCGACCGTCGCTTCGGGGCCGCCGCGCATGGCCGAACGGCCGGTGCGGGCCGTCGCCGCGCACCGGCCGCTCAGCCCGGCCGCGGCGCGTCAGTTCTTGGTGCCGAACAGGCGGTCGCCCGCGTCGCCCAGGCCCGGCACGATGTACGCGTGCTCGTTCAGGTGCGAGTCGAGCGACGCGACGAACAGTTTCACGTCCGGGTGCGCGTCCTGGAACACCTGCACGCCTTCGGGCGCGGCGACCAGCGCGACGAACATGATGTTCGCGGCCGGCACGTTGCGGCGCTTGAGCACGTCGACCGCGTGCACGGCCGAGTAGCCGGTCGCGACCATTGGGTCGCACAGGATGAAGATGCGGTCTTCGAGGTCCGGCAGGCGCACCAGGTATTCGACCGGGCGGTGATCTTCCGCGCGGTACACGCCGATGTGGCCGACCCGCGCGGACGGGACCAGGTCGAGCAGGCCGTCCGACATCCCGATGCCCGCGCGCAGCACGGGCACGATCGCCAGCTTCTTGCCCGCGATCACCGGTGCGTCGACCGCGACGAGCGGGGTTTCGACCCGCTTGGTCGTGATTGGCAGGTTGCGGGTGATCTCGTAGCCCATCAGCAGCGTGATTTCGCGCAGCAGCTCGCGGAACGTGCGCGTCGACGTGTCCTTGTCGCGCATGTGCGTGAGCTTGTGCTGGATCAGCGGGTGATCGGTGATGAAGAGATTCGGGAAACGGCTGTCCTGTTTCATGACGGGGGCGCCTTGACGGCAAAAGGGGATCGGGGGCGGCGGCGGGCGCAAGCCGGCTGCCGCTCATGGCCGCAATTTTACCAAGGCGCGCCGCGCAATCCGGATATTATCGACGTCTCACGACAATCCGCGCGTCATGCCAGCCCGTTCGCGACCGTTCGCCCGTCCGGCGATGCGGCCGGGGCCGGGCCGCGCCGGCGCGCGTCGCCATAAAGGAATCGACGATGGATCTCGGTATCGCAGGAAAGACCGCCCTCGTGTGCGCGGCGAGCAAGGGCCTCGGGCGCGGCTGCGCGGAAGCGCTGGCCGCCGAGGGCGTGAATCTCGTGATCGTCGCGCGCACGCGCGACACGCTGGAGGAAACCGCCGAGGAGATCCGCGCCGCGTCGAACGTGTCGGTCACCGCCGTCGCGTGCGACATCACGACGCCCGACGGGCGCGCGGCTGCGCTCGCCGCCTGCCCGCAGCCGGACATTCTCGTGAACAATGCGGGCGGCCCGCCGCCTGGCGACTTCCGCGATTTCTCGCACGACGACTGGATCCGCGCGCTCGAGGCGAACATGCTGACGCCGATCGAGCTGATCCGCGCGACCGTCGACGGGATGATCGGGCGCGGCTTCGGCCGGATCGTCAATATCACGAGTTCGGCGGTGAAGGCGCCGATCGACGTGCTCGCGCTGTCGAACGGCGCGCGCTCGGGGCTGACCGGCTTCGTCGCGGGGCTGTCGCGCAAGGTCGCCGGCCAGGGCGTGACCATCAACAACCTGCTGCCGGGGCTGTTCGACACCGACCGGATCGCGACGACGCTCGCCGCGTCGGCGAAGGCGCAGGGCGTGACGGTCGACGAACTGCGCGCGCGGCGCGCGAAGGAGATCCCGGCCGGGCGCCTCGGCACGCGCGCCGAATTCGGCGCCGCGTGCGCGTTCCTCTGCAGCGTGCATGCCGGCTATATCACCGGGCAGAACTGGCTGCTCGACGGCGGCGCGTATCCGGGCACGTTCTGACGCGCGCACCGCCATTCAAAAGACGACAACCATCGAACCACGAAGGAACCGGAGATGAGCAAACCCCGCATCGCATTGATTGCGCACGACGCGAAGAAGGACGACATCGTCGCGCTCACGGGCCAGTTCCGCGAGACGCTCGCGCAATGCCGGCTGGTCGCGACGGGCACGACGGGCGGCCGCATCGCCGCCGCGCACGGGCTCGAGGTCGAGCGCAAGCTGTCGGGGCCGCTCGGCGGCGACCTGCAGATCGGTGCGGAGCTGGCCGACGGCCGCGTCGACATCGTCGTGTTCCTGCGCGACCCGATGACCGCGCAGCCGCACGATCCGGACATCACCGCGCTGGTGCGCGCGTGCGACGTGCACGACGTGCCGGTCGCGACCAACGTCGCGACCGCGCGGATGCTGCTCGACGATCTCGCGCGGAACATGCAGGACGTCTGCTAGCAGATTGTTGAAAAACGCCTCGCTTTGACGGTCGAGGTTTTGTTTGAATGGGCTCGTATGCGATTGCTCGGGGAGTTCCGGACGGATCGTGCCGAGTGCCCCGCCGTCGAGCGGGCCGGCCGGTGCGCTGCCCACAACGGCCAGGTGCGGGCGCTTCATCGCGCCACTCCTGGCGGCCCCGCAGCCGGTATTCGGGCCATTCGAGTCTGGTTGCTCGCCGGCATCTTCAGCTCGAGGTGCTGGTCGACTCGCGCAAGCGCGCGGTTCCGCGCGCGAGGGGTTTGCCTACGGTGAATTGCTCGTTCCTGCGAACGACAGAAGGGATTTAATTCCTTGTAGCAGTCCGCACAGGAAAGACTGATCCAGCCCGCAATGCCCCGTAACGCATGCTCCATCGGGTGGTATCGGCTGAAAACGCCAGTCTCCAGTGATTGCGCCTCGATCAAGTGTGTGTAGTATCAGTCCAAACCCCGGCTCAACGCCTGTCAACTCCGCACGTTGTCCGGATTGAAGCTGCGTTTGCATGGATTGAACCTGTTGCTGAAATTGTCGCAGCTCGCCGGGCATGACACTCCATTGCCCTTCCGCCTGAATACCTGGCGCCGTCACTTTTATTTGCACATCGATCCATTCGAGATACGGGCCTCCCGGTTCCTCGCGTCGCGCAGCCACCGGCTCGATTTGAAGCCGAAAGTCATCTGTATCAATGGTTAGCATGTTTCAATAGTACATAAAGTGAAGAATTGTCCCGCCCCGACACAGGGGCGATGCGGCACCGGTGAGTCGTCGCGTGCCGGGCGGAACGGGAAACCTCACCGGCCGGGTTCCGCCATCGTGAACAGGACGGCAATTCATCCACTCTGCAGGCCATGAATTCGAATGTGACGAAGTGTTGCCGATGCCATTCATGTTGCACCGCGTGAGGAAAAAACGACGACGATTCATTTGACGCCGTGCCATCCGTCGGCATCCGCGGTCGATGCCGGTCCGTTTCCCGCGAAAACCCTGTCCCCGTGAAGGGATTGCGATGACGTGCTGCATGGCCACGTGCAACGCGCGAGAATCGCGCATTGCGACCCGCGTCCGCAGTCATCGCCGTTCGGTCGGCGTCGATGTGGTCGCCAGACCCGATTTCCAGACAAACAAGGAGCGAAACGATGCCGAAAGCAATCCGATACGACCAGCCCGGCGGCCCGGACGTGATGAAGTGGGTCGATGTCGAGGTCGGCGCGCCGAAGGCGGGCGAAGTCCGCATCCGGCAGCAGGCGGTCGGGCTCAATTACATCGACGTGTATTTCCGCACGGGCCTCTATCCGCAGCCGCTGCCCGGCGGTCTCGGGATGGAGGCGGCGGGCGAGGTGACGGCCGTCGGCGACGGCGTGACCGCCTTCAAGGCGGGCGATCGCGTCGCATACGTCGGGCAGCCGCCGGGCGCGTATGCGCAGGAGCGCGTGATGCCGGCGGAGCGGCTCGTGAAGCTGCCGGACGGCATCAGCGATGACGACGCGGCCTCGGTGATGCTGCAGGGGTTGACCGCGCACTACCTGCTGCGCCGCACATACCCGGTGAAGGCCGGCGACACGATCCTGATCCATGCGGCGGCCGGCGGCGTCGGCCTGCTCGTGTGCCAGTGGGCGAAGGCGCTCGGCGCGACCGTGATCGGGACGGTCGGCTCCGACGAGAAGGCCGCGCTCGCGAAGGCGCACGGCTGCGATCATCCGATCGTCTACACGCGCGAGAACTTCACGCAGCGCGTGAAGGAGATCACGAACGGCGCGGGCGTGCCGGTCGTCTACGATTCGATCGGCAAGGACACCTACATCGGTTCGCTCGACTGCCTCGCGCCGCTCGGCTACTTCGTCAGCTTCGGCAATGCATCCGGCCCGCTGCCGGCGATCGACTCGAAGGAGTTCTCGTCGCGCGGCTCGCTGTTCTTCACGCGGCCGACGCTGTTCTCGTACATCGCGAAGCGCGCCGATCTCGAAGCCGCGGCCGCCGAGCTGTTCGACGTGATCCTGACGGGCAAGGTGAAGACGAGTATCAACCAGCGCTATCCGCTCGCGGAAGTCGGCCGCGCGCATGCCGACCTCGAGTCGCGCAAGACGACCGGCTCGACGATCCTCATTCCCTGACCCGTCCGTCGTGCCGGCACCCCGCCGGCACGCGCCCTTGCGGGCGGCGCCGGCCACCGCCCGTCCTGTCTGCTCTCCCGCCCGCCGCAACCGCCCGCCGTCCTCCGCCGCACGCGTTTACGCGTTTTTTACACCCGCCCGATCACCTTTGACCCGTCCTTTACGCGCGTTCCCATAAGGTTCGAGTCGTCAGATTTCGACGACGGAGAACACAAAAATGGATGGGGTTTTCATCGGTGCACTGGTGCTGTTCACCGCGCTGATCCTCGGTTTGCTTGCCGGTTGCGAGAAGCTCGTGCAATACGGTCGCGGGGGGCGGGCATGACCTGGATGCTTTGGCTGGCGGGCGCGTCGACGGCCCTGCTGTTCGCGTATCTCGTCTTTGCGCTGCTGCGCGCGGAGGACATCGAATGAACGCGAACAACCTGTTGCAGATACTGCTGTTCATCGTCGTGCTGCTCGCGGCGGCCGTACCCGTCGCGCGCTACCTGAGCCGCGTGATGGACGGCAGCTCGCGCGTCGTGCGCGTGTTCGGGCCGCTCGAGCGGGTGCTGTACCGCATCGCCGGCGTCGACGCCGGCACCGAAATGAACTGGAAGCAATACGCGATCGCGACGATCGCGTTCAACGCGCTCGGCGTGCTGTTCCTTTACGGGCTGCTGCGCCTGCAGGGCTTGCTGCCCGGCAACCCGCAGCAGTTCGGCGCGATGACGCCCGACGGTGCGTTCAACACGGCCGTCAGCTTCGTCACCAACACGAACTGGCAGGACTACACGCCCGAGCAGACGGTCGGCTACCTGACGCAGATGCTCGGCCTGACCGTGCAGAACTTCCTGTCGGCGGCGACCGGCATCGTCGTCGTGATCGCGCTGATCCGCGGCTTCGCGCGCCACACCGCGCAGACGATCGGCAACTTCTGGGTCGACCTCACGCGCGTGACGCTGTACGTGCTCGTGCCGATGGCCGCGCTCGTCGCGGCGCTGCTGATGAGCCAGGGCGTGATCCAGAACATGAAGGCGTACCAGGACGTACCGGTGCTGCAGGCGAGCACGTACGCGGCGCCGAAGCTCGACGCGCAGGGCAGCCCGGTGAAGGACGACAAGGGCAACCCGGTGACGGTGCCGACCCCGCTCGTCAAGCAGACGCTCGCGATGGGCCCGGTCGCGTCGCAGGAAGCGATCAAGATGCTCGGCACCAATGGCGGCGGCTTCTTCAATGCGAATTCGTCGCACCCGTACGAGAACCCGACGCCGTTCGCGAACTTCCTGCAGATCTTCTCGATCCTGATCATCCCGGCCGCGCTGTGCCTGGTGTTCGGCCGCATGATCGGCGACCGCCGGCAGGGCATCGCGGTGCTCGCGGCGATGACGGTCGCGTTCGCGGTCGCGGTCGGCGTCGAGGTGAGCGCCGAGCAGGGCGGCACCCCGACGTTCGCCGCGCTTCACGTCGACCAGTCGGCCGGCGCGCTGCAGCCGGGCGGCAACATGGAAGGCAAGGAAACGCGCTTCGGGATCGCGCAGACCGGCATCTTCACGGTCGCGACGACGGCCGCGTCGTGCGGCGCGGTCGACACGATGCACGATTCGCTGACGCCGCTCGGCGGCCTCGTCCCAATGCTGCTGATGCAGCTCGGCGAGGTGGTCTACGGCGGTGTCGGTTCGGGCCTCTACGGAATGCTCGTGTTCGCGCTGCTCGCGGTGTTCGTCGCCGGCCTGATGATCGGTCGCACGCCCGAATACGTCGGCAAGAAGATCGAGTCGTACGAGATGAAGATGGTGTCGATCGTCGTGCTGCTGACGCCGCTGCTCGTGCTGGTCGGCACGTCGATCGCGGTGCTGGCCGACGCAGGCAAGGCCGGCATCGCGAACCCGGGCCCGCACGGCTTCTCGGAAATCCTGTACGCGTTCAGCTCGGCCGCGAACAACAACGGCAGCGCGTTCGCGGGACTGACGGTCGGCACGCCGTTCTACAACTGGATGACCGCGATCGCGATGTGGTTCGGCCGTTTCGGCACGATCGTGCCGGTGCTGGCGATCGCCGGCTCGCTCGCCGCGAAGAAGCGCATCGCGGTGACGAGCGGCACGCTGCCGACGCACGGTCCGCTGTTCGTCGTGCTGCTGCTGGGCACCGTGCTGCTGGTGGGCGCGCTGACCTACGTGCCGGCGCTCGCGCTCGGCCCGGGCGTCGAGCATCTGATGATGTGGCTGGGCGCGTAACGCGCGAGCGCATCGCGACACGTTGAAACGACTGAAGAGATTGAAGAGATCGCAATGACTCAACATTCCGCAACACGGTCCATGTTCGATCCGGCGCTGCTGCGTCCGGCGATCGTGGACTCGTTCAAGAAACTCACGCCGCGCACGCAGTTCCGCAACCCGGTGATGTTCTGCGTGTACGTCGGCAGCATCCTGACCACGATCCTGTGGATCGCGGCGCTCGCCGGCCAGGCCGAGGCGCCGGCCGGCTTCATCCTCGCGATCGCGCTGTGGCTGTGGTTCACCGTGCTGTTCGCGAACTTCGCCGAAGCGCTCGCCGAAGGGCGTTCGAAGGCGCAGGCCGCATCGCTGCGCAGCGCGAAGAAGGATGTGCTGGCGAAGAAGCTGAACGAGCCGCATCCGAAGTCGCCGATCCGCATCACGACCGCGTCCGACCTGCGCCGCGGCGACGTCGTGCTGGTCGAGGCCGGCGACGTGATCCCGGCCGACGGCGAGGTGATCGACGGCGTCGCGTCGGTCGACGAATCGGCGATCACCGGCGAATCCGCACCGGTGATCCGCGAGTCGGGCGGCGACTTCTCGTCGGTGACGGGCGGCACGCGCGTGCTGTCCGACTGGATCGTCGTGAAAGTCACCGCGAACCCGGGCGAGGCGTTCCTCGACCGGATGATCGCGATGGTCGAAGGCGCAAAGCGCAAGAAGACGCCGAACGAGGTCGCGCTGACGATCCTGCTCGTCGCGCTGACGATCGTGATGCTGCTCGCGACTGCGACGCTGCTGCCGTTCTCGATGTTCTCGGTCGAAGCGATGAAGGCCGGTCACGTGGTGACGATCACCGCGCTCGTCGCGCTGCTGGTGTGCCTGATTCCGACGACGATCGGCGGCCTGCTGTCCGCGATCGGCGTGGCGGGGATGAGCCGGATGATGCAGGCGAACGTGATCGCGACGTCGGGCCGCGCGGTGGAAGCGGCCGGCGACGTCGACGTGCTGCTGCTCGACAAGACCGGCACGATTACCCTCGGCAACCGCCAGGCGTCGATGTTCGTGCCGGCGCCGGGCGTGACCGAGGAAGCGCTGGCCGACGCCGCGCAGCTGTCGTCGCTCGCCGACGAAACGCCGGAAGGGCGCAGCATCGTCGTGCTGGCCAAGGAGCGCTTCAACATCCGCCAGCGCGACATGGCGCAACTGCACGCGACGTTCCTCGGCTTTTCCGCGCAGACGCGCATGAGCGGCGTCGATCTGTTCCCCGAGGGGACCCCCGCCGGCGCGCCCGGTCGCGAGATCCGCAAGGGCGCGGCCGACGCGATTCGCCGCTACGTCGAGACACACGGCGGCCGCTTCCCGGAAGAAGTGCGCCGCGCGGTCGACGACGTCGCGCGCCGCGGCAGCACGCCGCTCGTCGTGGCCGACCTGCATGACGGCGTGGCGCGCGTGCTCGGCGTGATCGAGCTGAAGGACATCGTGAAGGGCGGCATCAAGGAGCGCTTCGCGGAACTGCGCAAGATGGGCATCAAGACCGTGATGGTGACGGGCGACAACCGGTTGACCGCCGCGGCGATCGCGGCGGAGGCGGGCGTCGACGATTTCCTCGCGGAAGCGACGCCGGAAACCAAGCTCGCGACGATCCGCGAGCACCAGACGGCCGGCCGGCTCGTCGCGATGACGGGCGACGGCACCAACGACGCGCCGGCGCTCGCGCAGGCCGACGTGGCCGTGGCGATGAACACCGGCACGCAGGCGGCGAAGGAAGCCGGCAACATGGTCGACCTCGATTCGAACCCGACGAAGCTGATCGAGATCGTCGAGATCGGCAAGCAGATGCTGATGACGCGCGGCTCGCTGACGACCTTCTCGATCGCGAACGACATCGCGAAGTACTTCGCGATCATCCCGGCCGCGTTCGTGACGACGTACCCGCAGCTGCGCGTGCTCGACATCATGCACTTGAGCTCGCCGGCATCCGCGATCCTGTCGGCGGTGATCTTCAACGCGCTGATCATCGTCGCGCTGATCCCGCTCGCGCTGAAGGGCGTCCCCTACCGGCCGCTCGGCGCCGCGTCGCTGCTGCGCCGCAACCTGCTGGTGTACGGCCTCGGCGGCCTGCTGCTGCCGTTCCCGTTCATCAAGCTGATCGACATGACGCTCGCCGCGCTCGGCTGGGCCTGATGCGCCGTACCTGAAGGAACCATCATGAAAACGTTGATTCGCCCGCTCGTCGTGATCTTTGTCGTACTGACCGTCGTGACGGGGCTCGCTTACCCGGCCGTGATGACCGTGTTCGGGCAGGCCGTGTTCCCGTCGCAGGCGAACGGCAGCCTGATCGAGAAGGACGGCCGTGCAGTCGGCTCCGCGCTGATCGGCCAGCCGTTCGACGCGCCGAAGTACTTCTGGGGCCGGCTGTCGGCTACCTCGCCGATGCCGTACAACGCGAGCGGCTCCGGCGGCTCGAACCTCGGCCCGCTCAATCCGTCGCTCGCCGAGCAGGTGAAGGCGCGCATCGCCGCGCTGCGCGACGCGGGCACCGACCTGTCGAAGCCCGTGCCGGTCGATCTCGTGACGGCCTCGGCGAGCGGCCTCGATCCGGAGATCACGCCGGCCGCCGCCGCATACCAGGTCGAGCGCGTCGCGAAGGCGCGCAATCTGACCGCCGACACGGTCGCGCAGCTCGTCGCCGCGAACACGGCGGGCCGCCAGTTCGGCGTGCTCGGCGAGCCGCGCGTGAACGTGCTGAAGCTGAATCTCGCGCTCGACGCGGCGCAGGCCGTGCACTGAAAGTGGACGCGGGCTTCCCGGCGCGGCGTGCGGCGCGCCGGGTCCGATTTTTCCGACGGCGCTTGCGCCGTCTTTGCCTTTTGCGGCGATTTGGAACAACAATGCCGATACTCGCGCGCCATCCGGCGCTTCGCCTTCGTCACGCATGAACCGCCCCGATCCCGACCATCTCCTCGACAAGCTGCAGCGCGACGAAGAAAAGCAGCGGCGCGGCCAGCTGAAGATCTTCTTCGGCGCGTCCGCGGGCGTCGGCAAGACCTACGCGATGCTGCAGGCCGCGCGCCAGCGACTGCAGGACGGCGTCGACGTCGTCGTCGGCATCGTCGAGACCCACGGCCGCGGCGAGACCGCCGCGCTGCTCGACGGCCTCGACGTGCTGCCGCTCGCGCGCATCGAGTATCGCGGCCGCACGCTTGCCGAATTCGATCTCGACGGCGCGCTCGCGCGCGCGCCGCAGCTGATCCTCGTCGACGAGCTCGCGCATTCGAACGTGCAGGGCGCGCGTCACCTGAAGCGCTGGCAGGACGTCTACGAACTGCTCGATGCGGGCATCGACGTGTACACCACCGTCAACGTCCAGCACCTCGAAAGCCTGAACGACGTGGTCGGCGCGATCACCGGCATTCGCGTGTGGGAGACCGTGCCCGACCGCGTGTTCGACGCGGCCGACGAGGTCACGCTGGTCGACCTGCCGGCCGAGGAGCTGCTCGAGCGGATGCGCGACGGCAAGGTGTATCTCGCGCAGCAGGCCGAGCGCGCGGTGCGCAACTTCTTCCGCAAGGGCAACCTGATCGCGCTGCGCGAACTGGCGCTGCGGCGCACGGCCGACCGCGTCGACGCGCAGATGCGCGAGTACCGCGCCGACCGTTCGATCCAGCGCATCTGGCAGGCGCGCGAGCGGTTGCTCGTGTGCGTCGGCCCCGGTCCCGAGGCGCCCACGCTGGTGCGCGCGGCCGCGCGGCTCGCCGCGAGCGTGAAGGCCGACTGGATCGCCGTGTACGTCGAGACGCCGCGGCTGCAGCGGCTGCCCGACGCGCGGCGGCAGCGCACGCTCGATGCGCTGAAGCTCGCGGCCGAGCTCGGCGCGGAGACGGCCACGCTCGCCGGCGACGACGCGGTCGCCGCGCTGATCGGCTATGCGAAGGTGCGCAACGTGTCGAAGATCGTCGCGGGCGGCTCGTCGAAAGTCGGGCTCGCGCGCCGCTTCGCGCGGCCGTTCGGCGAAAAGCTCGCCGAACGCGCGGGCGACGTCGACCTGATGCTGATCCGTGCGTCGGCGAGCGACGAAGTGCGCGCGGTGCCGCTCGACGCGGGCGCACGCGACTGGCGCGATGCGTTTGCGCACCTCGGCACGCGGCGTTCGCCGCTGCAACACTACCTGTACGCCGCCGCGATCTGCGCGGCGATCACCGGTGTCGCGAGCGTCGTGTCCGCACGGCTCGACCTCACGAACCTCGTGATGCTGTATCTGCTCGGCGTCGTGTTCTCGGCCGTGCGGCTCGGGCGCGGCCCCGGCGTGCTGCAGTCGTTCCTGTCGGTCGCGGCGTTCGACTTCTTCTTCGTGCCGCCGCGCATGTCGTTCTCGGTCAGCGACACGCAATACCTGCTGACCTTCTTCGGGATGCTGCTCACGTCGCTCGTGATCAGCCACCTGACGTCGACGCTGACGCGCCAGGCGAGCATCGCGCAGCGCCGCGAGCGCCGGACCGGCGCGATCTACGCGATGGCGCGCGAACTCGGCGCGGCGCTGACGACCGAACAGATCGTCGAGATCGGCAGCCGCCACGTGGGCGAGGTGTTCCGCGCGCGCGTCGCGTTCCTGCTGCCCGACAGCGCGGACCAGGTGCGGCAGAAGATCGAGGAACCCGACGCGGTCGTCACGCTGACGGGCGCGGATCTCGACTGCGACGTCGGCCAGTGGGTGTACGACCAGCAGAAGCCGGCCGGGCGCGGCACCGACACGCTGCCCGCGACCACCGCGCTGTATCTGCCGCTGAAAGCGCCGATGCGCACGCGCGGCGTGCTCGCGGTGGCGTCGCGCGATCCGCGCGAGCTCGAGGTGCCCGAGCAGCTGCGCATGCTCGATGCGTTCGCCGCGCAGATCGCGCTTGCGCTCGAACGCGTGCACTACGTCGAGATCGCGCGCGATGCGCTCGTCAACATGGAGTCCGAGCGCCTGCGCAACTCGCTGCTGTCGGCGATCTCGCACGACCTGCGCACGCCGCTCACGACGATCGTCGGTTTTTCGTCGATGCTCGCGAACGCGCGCGGGGCCGCGCCGCACACGCCGGCGGCCGACCGCTCCGCGCAGCGCGAAGGCGAACTCGTCGACGCGATCCACGACGAGGCGCTGCGGATGACGGGCATCGTCACGAACCTGCTCGACATGGCGCGGCTGCAGGCCGGGAGCGTGCAGCTCAAGCGCGAGTGGTCGCTGCTCGAGGAAACCGTCGGCGCCGCGCTCGCCGCGTGCAAGCGCGTGCTCGCGCAGCATCCCGCACGCGTGTCGCTGCCGGCCGACCTGCCGCTCCTGCAGATGGACGCGGTGCTGATGGAGCGGCTGTTCACCAACCTGTTCGAGAACGCGGCGAAGTACACGCCGGCCGACACGCCGATCGACATCGGCGCGGAGCGCGTGACCGACGATGGCCACCCGTTCGTGCGCGTGCACGTCGACGATCACGGCCCGGGCTTGCCGAGCGGGATGGAAACGCGCATCTTCGACAAGTTCACGCGCGGCGAGAAGGAATCGGCGACGCCGGGCATCGGGCTCGGCTTGGCGATCTGCCGCGCGATCGTCGAGGCGCACGGCGGTAGAATCGGCGCGCTCAACCGGACCGGGCCCGACGGCCGCGTGACGGGCGCGCGCTTCTGGTTCACGCTGCCGGTCGACACGCCGCCGGCCGTGCCTGCCGTACCCGACGACGACCTCGACGTGCCCGGCGCATCGTCACCCTCCGAGCCCTTGCCAGACCATGAGTGAACCGAGCCTGACCGTCGTCCTGATCGAGGACGAAAAACAGATCCGCCGTTTCG
The DNA here is from genome assembly GCF_005937855.2 of Burkholderia sp. KBS0801. NCBI lineage: Bacteria > Pseudomonadati > Pseudomonadota > Betaproteobacteria > Burkholderiales > Burkholderiaceae > Burkholderia > Burkholderia sp. KBS0801. The sequence goes on along the minus strand of NZ_CP042177.1, from coordinate 2,485,662 downwards.
TGCGCGCCGCGCTCGAAGAGGAGGACATCGCCGTGTTCGAGGCGGAGACGGGCAAGCAGGGGCTGATCGACGCGGCGACCCGCAAGCCCGATCTCGTGATCGTCGACCTCGGCCTGCCCGATACCGATGGCCTCGACGTGATCCGCGAACTGCGCGGCTGGTCGGAAGTGCCGGTGATCGTGCTGTCCGCGCGCACGCAGGAAGACGAGAAGGTCGCCGCGCTCGACGCGGGCGCCGACGACTACCTGACCAAGCCGTTCGGCGTGTCCGAACTGCGCGCGCGGATCCGCGCGCAACTGCGCCGGCGCAACCAGGGCGGCGCGAACGAATCGCCGAAGGTCAGCTTCGGCGGCGTGAGCGTCGATCTCGCGATGCGCCAGGTGTGGCGCGACGGCGAGATCGTGCATCTGACGCCGCTCGAGTACCGGCTGCTCGCGACGCTCGTGCGGCATGCGGGACGCGTGCTCACGCATCGGCAGCTGCTGCGCGACGTGTGGGGCCCGTCGCATGTCGAGAGCCACCACTATCTGCGCATCTACATGGCGCACCTGCGCCAGAAACTCGAGCGCGATCCCGCGCAGCCCGAGCACATCGTCACCGAGACGGGCGTCGGCTACCGGCTCGTCGGCGCTGCATGATCGCGGCGCGATGCGTGCCGCGCGATGTCCGCCGCGCGATGCGGCCGGAATGCAAGGCCGCCCGCCGGTGAAGTTGCATCGGCGCGACATCGCCGCCACATGCGCCGGCCGCGCCCACCGGCCACGCATTCCCCGCTATGCTGGCCGTTACGCGAATGAAACCGAGGAGGGTGCAATGTCCGTCCGTCTGGTCGTCATGTGTACGCTGGCGCTTGCCGCATCCGGCGCGTTCGCGCAGCCGCTGCCCCCGGGGCAGCAGCCTTCGGCGCCGCAAGCGGCGCTTGCCAATCCCGCGTCGGTCAACTGCGTGAAGCTCGGCGGCCGCCACATGATCCGCAACCTGCCGAGCGGTCAGGTCGGGATGTGCGTGTTCAAGGACGGCCGCGTGTGCGACGAATGGGCGCTGTACCGCGACGACAGCTGCGTCGGCGGCGGCGCCAAGCGCGCGGCGAACTGAGCGCGGCGCGGCCGCCGCGGCCGGACCATGCTCCGGCCCGATTCGCAATGTGGGCATCCTGCATACCTGTAAGCCTCTTGTTATACTCGGCGCCGCCCGGGGACGACCCCGGGTCATTCGCTTCAACGGGGACGGCCCCATCCGAGACGGAGCAGGTCGAGATGGCGTGGGTATTGTTGTTGATCGCCGGTTTGCTGGAAGTGGCCTGGGCGGCCGGCATGAAATCGTCAGAGGGTTTCACGAAACTCTGGCCGTCGGTGTTTACGATCGTCACGTCGCTCGCGAGCTTCGGGCTGCTCGCGGTCGCGATGCGCCAGCTGCCGCTCGGCACCGCGTATGCGGTGTGGACGGGGATCGGCGCGGTCGGCGCGTTCATATTCGGGATTGTCATGATGGGCGAGGCGCTGACCGTCGCCCGCGTCGCGAGCGCGTCGCTGATCGTGCTCGGGCTGGTCGGCCTCAAACTGTCGTCGTCCGCCTGATGCCGACCTGCCGGGCGCCGGCTGGCGCCCGCGCCCGGCCGTGACGCAGCGCGGAATTGCGTCGGCCCTCCTGACAGCCTGTCTATAATGGAACGCATTCGGGCCTGAATGCCGTTGCGCCGTTCGCGGCAGGCGGGGCCGGTCGCCACGCGCCGCGCGGCCGGTCATACCGACTCGATCCGATCAATCGGCAAATCGCACGGCACGTGCAAGGAGAGGGCCATGATCGAAGCCATTTCGCTCGGCGCGGGGCTCGCGTGGGCGAGCGGGCTGCGCCTTTACCTGACGGTTCTGATCGCCGGCGTGCTCGCGCGGGTCGGCTGGCTTCATCTGCCCGATACGCTCGCGGTTCTCACGTCGCCGTGGGTCATCGGCGCCGCCGCCGTGCTCGCCGTCACCGAATTCCTGGCCGACAAGATTCCCGCGTTCGATTCGCTGTGGGACGCCGTGCACACGTTCATCCGCATTCCGGCCGGCGCGGTGCTGGCCGCCGGTGCGCTCGGCCATGCCGACCCGACCGTGCTCGCGGTCGCCGGGCTGGCCGGCGGTTCGCTCGCCGGCGCCGCGCACGTCGCGAAGGCCGGCACGCGCGCGCTGATCAATCTCTCTCCGGAGCCGATCTCCAACTGGGTCGCGTCGTCTACCGAGGACGGGCTCGTGTTCGGCGGCCTCGCGCTCGCGTTCTTCGTTCCGCTTGCGTTCCTCGTGCTGCTCACCGCGTTCATCGCCGCGTCGGCGTGGGCGCTGCCGCGTCTGTGGCGCGGCGTGTCCGGCGGGTTCCGCGGGATGGCCAACCACATGGTGACGCGGCTCAACTCGATCGGGGGCAAGCGCGATTGAAGGCGCCGTCACCCGCCGGGCGGCAGCACGCTGACCCTTCGCCGGCCGGGCGGCCCGGCCATGCCGGCCGCTTCGGCTGGCACGACCTGATCCATCAGGCCGCGCGGATGACCGCACGCGACTGGCGTGCCGGCGAGCTGACGCTGCTCGTGCTCGCGCTGGTGCTGGCAGTCGCGGCGCTCACGAGCGTCGGGTTTCTCGCCGACCGGCTGCGCCAGGGGCTCGAGCGCGACGCGCGCCAGATGCTCGGAGCCGATTTCGTCGTGCGTGCCGATCATCCCGTCGATCCGTCGTTCGATCGCGAGGCGCGCTCGCTCGGGCTGCGCACCGCGACGACCGCCATCTTCCCGAGCATGATCGCGTCGGCCGCCGGCGGTCACGCGAGCGGCGCGGCACCCGCGCGCCTCGCGGCCGTGAAGGCCGTGTCGCCCGGCTATCCGCTGCGCGGCGCGGTCGAGATCGTGCCGGCCGGCGCGAGCGCCGCGCACAAGGCGACCACGATTCCCGCACCCGGCACCGTATGGGCCGATCCCGCGCTGCTCGATGCGTTGCATCTGAAGGCGGGCGACACCGTGCGCGTGGGGCTGCGCACGTTCACGGTCGCCGCGTCGATCTCCCGCGAGCTCGATCGCGGTTTCTCGTTCGTCAATTTCTCGCCGCGGCTGATGATGCGCGCGGACGAACTCGCCGCGACCGGGCTCACGGGCTACGGCAGCCGCGTCACGTACCGACTGCTGATTGCCGGCGACACGCCGGCCGTCGCGCGCTTCGAGGCCTACGCGCACGGGCGCGTCGACGGCGGCAAGCTGCGTGGCGTCGGCCTCGAATCGCTGCAGGAAGGTCAACCGCAGGTGCGCCAGACGCTCGATCGCGCGCGCCATTTCCTGACGCTCGTCGCGCTGCTGACCGCGCTGCTGGCCGCGGTCGCGATCGCGATGGCCGCGCAGCGCTACATGCGGCGCCATCTGGACGGCTGCGCGACGATGCGCTGCCTCGGCGTGAGCCGCCGCACGCTCGGCGCGCTGTTCGCGCTCGAATTCGCCGGCATCGGCATCGTCTCGGGCATCGCGGGCGCGGTGCTCGGCTACGGCGGGCACTGGGCGCTGCTGGCTGCGCTCGGCGGCCTGATCGAGGTCGCGCTGCCGGCGCCGACCCTCTGGCCCGCGCTCGTCGGGGTCGGCGCCGCGCTCGTGCTGCTGCTCGGCTTCGCGCTGCCGCCGCTCGCGCCGCTCACGCGCGTGCCGCCGGTGCGCGTGCTGCGGCGCGACTGGGGCGACGCGTCGCGTATCGCGTGGGCCGCGTATGCGATCGGCGTCGTGCTGTTCGCGGGGCTGCTGATCGTCGCGGCGGGCAACCTGAAGCTCGGGCTGATCGTCGCGGGCGGGTTCGCCGGCGCGCTGGTCGGTTTCTCGCTGATCGCGCGGCTTGTGCTGTACGCGGCGGCGCGCGCGGTGCGCAATGCGCGCGTGGCCGCGGGCATCGGCTGGCGTTACGCGCTCGCGTCGCTGCACCGGCGCGGCACGGCGAGCGCACTGCAGATCACCGCGCTCGCGCTCGGCCTGATGTGCCTGCTGCTGATCGCGATCACGCGCAACGACCTCGTCGCCGGCTGGCGGCAGTCGACGCCGCCCGATGCGCCGAACCAGTTCCTGATCGACATCCAGCCCGACCAGCGCGACGACGTCGCGGCGTGGCTGGCCGCGCACGGCGTGCGCGACGCGGTGCCCGCGCCGATGGTGCGCGGCCGGCTCGTCGCGATCAACGGCAAGCCGGTGAACCCGGACGCGTATCCGTCGGACGACGCGCGCCGGCTCGTCGACCGCGAATTCAACCTGTCGTATACGACCGAGCTTCCGTCCGACAACCGGATCGTCGCGGGCCACTGGTTCGGCCACTCGGCGAGGCCCGAGATCTCGATCGAGGACGGGCTCGCGAAGATCCTGAACGTGAAGCCGGGCGACACGCTGCGCTTCGACGTGACGGGGCTGACGGTCGATGCGCCGATCACCAGCGTGCGCAAGCTCGACTGGGGCTCGTTCCGCGTCAACTTCTTCGTGCTGATGCCGCCGCCCGTGCTGAAGGATTTCCCGGCCGTCTACCTGACGAGCTTCCACCTGCCGGCCGAGCAGGCGGCATTGCTCGATCCGCTGATCGCGCGCTACCCGAACCTCACAGCGATCGACGTCGCGCCAATCCTCGCGCAGCTGCAGCGGATGATGCTGCAGGTGGTCGGCGCGGTGCAGTTCCTGTTCGGGTTTACGCTCGCGGCCGGCGTGCTCGTGCTGTACACGGCGCTCGCCGGCTCGCGCGACGAGCGTGTGCACGAGGCCGCGCTGCTGCGCGCGCTCGGCGCGTCGCGCGCGCAGGTCAACGCGGTGCAGCGCGCGGAATTCATCGTCGTCGGCGCGCTCGCCGGCGCGCTGGCGTCGGCGGGCGCGATCGCGGTCGGCTGGGTGCTCGCATCGCGCGTGTTCGACTTCCAGCTCGCCGTCGATCCGTGGCTCGTGCCGGCCGGCATCGCGGCCGGCGTCGCATGCGCCGGTGCGGCCGGCTGGCTGAGCCTGCATAATGTGTTGCGGCGCCCCGCGCTGCAGTCGCTGCGCGACGCGTGAGCGTCGCCGGCGGCCCCGAATATCCCGTTTCCGATTATCCGTAATGACCGATGTGAATGATGATGCGCCGTCGCAGCCGACGGCGTTCGAGCTCGTGGGCGGCGAAGCCCGCGTGCGCGAGATGGTGGACCGTTTCTACGACCTGATGGACCTCGAGCCCGAATTCGCCGAGATTCGCGCGTTGCATCCGGCGTCGCTCGACGGTTCGCGCGACAAGCTGTTCTGGTTCCTGTGCGGCTGGCTCGGCGGCCCCGACCACTACATCAGCCGGTTCGGCCACCCGCGGTTGCGCGCACGGCACCTGCCGTTCCCGATCGCGTCGGTCGAGCGCGACCAGTGGCTGCGCTGCATGGCGTGGGCGATGGAGGACACCGGCTTGCCCGAGCCGCTGCGCGAGCGGCTCATGCATTCGTTCTACGACACGGCCGACTGGATGCGCAACCGGCCCGGTTGATCGACCGGTACGCCGCTGTCCGGACACCGGACGATCTGCGTCTGGGCGCCGCTGCGGTGCGGCGCGACACTGACCGTTTCCCCGCTCGATACGAGGTTCCCCCCGATGACGACCCAGGCCCTGTTTCGCGAGGATGCCTATCTGACGCAATGCGACGCCGTCGTCGCGGCCGTCGGCGATGACGGCATCCGGCTCGATCGCACTGTGTTCTATCCGCTCGGCGGCGGGCAGGCCGGCGACAGCGGCATGCTGACGCTGCCCGACGGCGACACGATCGCGATCGCCGACACGCGCAAGGCGAAGTTCGACGGCGCAACCCCCGACGACGCCGTGCACGTGCCCGCGCCGGGCCAGGAAGCGCGCGTCGCGGCGCTCGCGCCGGGCGCTCGCGTGGTCGCCGGCATCGACTGGCAGCGCCGCTACCGGCACATGCGGCTGCATACGGCCGCGCACCTGATGTGCGCGGTGCTGCCGTATCCGGTCGACGGCTGCAGCGTGACGGCCGACTACGTGCGGCTCGATTTCGCGACGTCCGACGCGATCGACCGCGCCGACGTCGAGCGCCGTCTCGCGGAGCTGGTCCGCGGCGCGCATGCGGTCACGACCGAATGGATCACCGACGCGGAGATGACCGAGCGGCCCGAGCTCGTGCGCACGATGAGCGTGAAGCCGCCGATGGGGCTGGGCCGCGTGCGGCTGCTGCGCATCGCCGGCGTCGACCTGCAGCCGTGCGGCGGCACGCACGTGCGCAACACGTCGGAAATCGGCGATCTGCGGATCGCCAAACTTGAAAAGAAGAGCGCGCGCACACGCCGCGTCGTACTGGAGTTTGCATGACGATCGACAACCTGACTGACACCGTCGCGGCGCTCGATCCGCAAGCGCGCGAGATTCTCGATTTCTGGTTCGGCGAGCCGGGTTCGGCCGAGTTCGGCCATGCGCGCAAGGTGTGGTTCAACGGCGGCGCGGCGTTCGACGACGTGCTGCGCACGCGCTACGGCGCGTTGCTCGACGCCGCGTGCGACGGCGCGTGCGATCACTGGGCCGCCACGCCGCTTGGCGCGCTCGCGCTGATCGTGGTCCTCGACCAGTTCTCGCGCAACATTCACCGTGGCACGCCGCGCGCATTCGCCGCCGATTCGAAGGCGCTGGCGCTCGCCCGGCGCGTCGTCGCGGCCGGATGGGACGCGCAACTGCCGAGCGGCCATCACCGCGCGTTTGCTTACCTGCCGTTCGAACATGACGAGTCGCATGAGAGCCAGCGCGAGGCCGTGCGGCTGTGCGCGGGCATTCGCGACGAGGCCGGGTGCGAGAGCTATCACGACTTCGCGCTGCGCCATGCGGCCGTGGTCGAGCGCTTCGGGCGGTTCCCGCACCGGAACGCGATTCTCGGTCGCGCGTCGACCGACGAAGAGGCAGCATTCCTGCGCGAGCCCGGTTCGTCGTTTTGACGTGCGCAGCGGTGGCGCGCGGGGCGTGACGCCGGGCCGGGGATCACTACGACGGCGCCGTCGCGCGGCGCCGCGTTACCATCACGGCGTGTCGTGTGCTTCAGGCGTGCGCACGTAGACGCGCAGCAGTTCCGCGTTGTCGCCCGGGCGCGCGCCGCTCCAGAACAGTTTCCATTCACTGCCGGGCGCCGGATCGACGGCCCGCACGCCCTGGACGATCATCCACGTGCAGCGCGTCGTCTTCGCGTCGTCGATCGGCGTGTGCTGGATCCCGGAGAAGTAGTACAGCATCGGCGCTTCCGACTCGCCGAGCCCGTGCAGGCTTGCCATGCAGTCGTCGTCGCGCCATTCGAGCGCGAGATGCGCGTCCAGGTCGTCGAATACGGACCGGTAGCTCTTCGCGACGTCGAGCCACGGCAGCAGCAGCGTATACACGAGGCCCCACGCCACCAGCGCGCCCGCGCCCCACGACAGCGCACCGCGCCACGGGCCGGTCGTGCGCAGCTTCGGCAGCAGCGACAGCCAGCCGACGGTCAGCACCAGCGCGCCGATCACGAACCCGGGCACGATCGGCATCGTCCAGTCGAGCGGCAGCCAGCGGCCGAGCGGCGCGAGGCTCGCCCGCGATGCGCGCGGATCGGCCATCACCGCCCAGATCACCCACGCGAGCGCGACGGCGCTACCGAACAGCAGGCGGCTCAGGTAATCCCACGCGAGATGCAGCCCGCGCGGCAGGCGTTCGATCGCCTGCGCGGCGATCAGCGCGAGCGGCGCGAAGAACGGCAGGATGTAGAGCTGGCGCGAGGTCGCGGACACTTGCAGCACCGCGAGGCCGATGCCGGCGAACAGCACGGGCAGCGCGACGCGCGGCGCGTGCCAGTCACGCCATGCGCCGCGCGCCAGCGCGACGATCGCGAGCGGCGCGACCGGGAAGCCGACGAGCAGGAACGCACGCAGGATGAAGAACGGCTTGTCGTTTTCCGCGCCGAGTTCCGGTACCGAGAAGCCGAAGAAGCGGCCGACGTTGTTTTCCCAGAACCAGGTCATGAACAGCGTTTCGGAGCGCAGGAACAGCGCGATCGGCCAGATCAGCGCGAACGGTGCGAACACGAGCGCGGCGACCGCGAGCGAGCGCGCGAACGCGCGCGTGCGGCAGGCCGGGTAGAGCACCAGCGCGCCCATGAGCGTGGCGGCGAACACGAGCGGCACGAACAGCCCCTTCGACATCAGCGCGATGCCGACGCCCGCGCCGAACATCGGCGCGGCCCAGCGGCCCGACGGCTGCATCGGCAGCGCATGCCGCATCTGCTGCGCGCGCGCGACGTGCTGCATCACGAGCTCGAGCAGCCCGCAGAAGGCCATCGCGGTGCCGGCGAACAGCGCGACGTCCGTCATCATGTCGTGCACGTGCTTGATGACGACGAGCGTGCCCGCGCTCAGCACGACAGGGCCGATCACGCGCAGGTCGAGCCAGCCGTCGGCGCGACTGGCACTGCGTGCCGCGCGTGCGATGAAGCCGAACGCAAGCGCGGCGAACAGCGCGCTCGCGAGCCGTGCCGCGTCGTGCAGCGGCATCACCCGCTGCAGCAGCCACGCGAGGCTCGTCGCGACCCACGCGTAGAGCGGCGGCTTTTCCATGAAGGGCAGGCCGGCGTTGGTCGGCACGACGAAGTCGCCCGTCTCGAGCATGTGCTGGATGATGCCGAACGTATAGGTTTCGTCCTGCTTCCACGGATCGTGCCCGAGCACGCCCGGCAGCGTATACGCGCAGACCAGCGCGGCGACCAGCAGCCACACGCGCCAGCCGAGCCGCAGCACGCGATCGCCGACGCCGTTCGTCGCGGTGGCGCCGGCCACGGCGGGCGTGCCGGCGGCATTGAGTGTCGCATTGGGAGCGCGATCGGCGGCTGATCGGGCGTGCGTGGCCGAAGCGGGCACGGAGGACGTGCGTCGCCGGCCGGGTGCTGCGGTTCCGGGCATGGAAAAGATCTCGGTCGGGTCAAGCCGGTCCGGCGACATGGGCCGGACCCAATAAGGGGCGCATCAAGGCGAGAAAGACAGCCGGATGACCGACCGTTTTCAGGCTTGGCGCTAGTAGAGCATGGAAGTGTTACGAATGTTTACTGAAATGGTCACGATATTGTGGAGATTTGTGGTGTCGTGACCAGAAGAATGTTTCAGTCGGCGCGTTCGGCGCCTGCGGGGCGATTATCGTCCGCCGCCGACGTCGAGCAGGGCGCCTGTCGTGTATGACGCCGCGTCGCCGAGCAGCCAGACGATCGCCTCGGCGATCTCCTGCGCTTCGCCCGCACGGCCGAGCGGTGTCTGCGCGCCGAGGCGCGCGGCGCGGCCCGGCTGGCCGCCGCTGGCATGGATTTCGGTCTCGATCAGCCCCGGGCGCACCGCGTTGACGCGCACGCCGTGCGGGCCGAGTTCCTTAGCCAGGCCGATCGTCAGCGAATCGACCGCGCCTTTCGAGCCCGCGTAGTCGACGTATTCGTTCGGTGAACCGAGCCGGGACGCGATCGACGACACGTTGACGATCGCGCCGCCGCGTCCGCCGCGGTCGGTGGACAGCCGGCGCGCGGCTTCGCGCGCGCACAGATAAGCGCCGAGCACGTTGGTGTCGAACATCCGCCGCAGCCGGTCGGCCGGCATGTCGGCGAGCGGCATCGACGGCGCGACGATCCCCGCATTGTTGACGAGCGCGTCGAGGCGGCCGAACGCCGCCGTGACGGCGTCGAACATCGCGATGACGTCCGCTTCGTTCGCGACGTCGCCGGCGACGACGCACGCGCGTGCGCCGGCGTCGCGAACGGCTTGCGCGGTGAGTTCGGCGGCCGCCGCGTCGCGCGCATAGTTGATGCCGACGTCCCAGCCGCGCTTGGCCGCGAGCACGGCGGTCGCGCGGCCGATGCCGCGGCTCGCGCCGGTGATCAGGACGGCCTTGCGATCGGACAGTGTGGGCATCGCGCGTGGTTCCCGGGAAGCGCTACTTGGCCGCGTCGTCCGACGCCCACTTGTCGCGGACGGGCGGCTGGTAGCGGCGCAGCTGCTCGATCAGCGCGATGGGTTCGGCGTCGATGCACAGCGCGTCGAAGTAGGTCGGACGCATGAAGCCTTCGTCGACCGTATGGCGCAGCAGCGCGATCAGCGGATCGTAGAACGAATCGATGTTGTACAGCGCGACGGGCTTGCGGTGATAGCCGAGCTGCGCCCACGTATAGACCTCGAACAGCTCTTCGAGCGTGCCGGCGCCGCCGGGCATCGCGACGAACGCGTCCGCGAGATCGGCCATCATCTTCTTGCGGTGGTGCATGTCGGGCACGACGTGCAGCTCCGACAGCCCGGTATGACCGACTTCCTTGTCGACGAGCAGCTCGGGGATCACGCCGACCGCACGGCCGCCGGCCGCCATCACTTCATCGGCGATCACACCCATCAGGCCGACCCGGCCGCCGCCGTAGACGAGCGTCAGGTCCGCATCGACGAGTGCGCGGCCGAACGCGCGCGCGGCGTCCGCATAGACGGGCCGCACGCCGGACGACGAGCCGCAGTAAACGCACACTGCCTTCATTGTTTCGTATCCTTCGCGGCGGGTCTGGCGGTGACCGGGCTGCCGGCGGGGCGCGGCGAACCGTCGCGCGGCGGCAGGTAGTCGGTGAACTGGCGCTTGGGCAGCTTGCCGGAGACGAGATCGTCGAACAGCTGGCGCGAACGGCCGCGCAGGTACGGGGCCATCACCGAGATCACGTGCATGCTCACCTGGTGCAGCTCTTCGCGGATCGCGTCCTGATCGTTGTACTTGCGCGGGTGCATCACGTACTGATACGACAGCCAGTACGTCGAGATCACGGCCATGTTGGTGGCGATGACTTCGATCTCGGCCGGCGTCGCGACCATTTCGGCGTCCGACACGAGCAGTTCGCACATGTCGTGCGCGAAGCGCACCTTGTGACTGATGATCTGCTTGAAGTGTGTCTCGAGCGTGCGGTTGCGCGCGAGCAGGTCGTTGAGGTCGCGATACAGGAACCGGTAGGTCCACATGAAGTCGGCCATGTACTGCAGGTACGACCAGGTCTCGTCGATCGTCGGACGGTGATCTTCGGGGAAGCGCAGCCGCCGTTCGATCTGCTGCTCGAACTGCGCGAAGATGCTGTTGATGATGTCGTCCTTGTTGCGGAAATGGTAGTACAGGTTGCCTGGACTGATTTCCATTTCCTCGGCGATCGTCGTGGTCGTGACGTTCGGCTCGCCGATCTCGTTGAAGAGTTTCAACGACAACTCGAGAATCCGTTCGCGGGTGCGGCGGGGAGGTTTCGCTTCCATGTCGTCCGGCCCTGTGTGTGCCGGACTGGCGGGCGCTGCAATCGATGCTGCGAGATTCGTCCGGCGCGGGTTGCTGTTCTAAGTCTAGCGGACGATTATAAACCGCTGTTTCCTGCCAACGGCGCATTTCGTCATCGCCGCGCGTTCCCGCCGCATGGTGCACCGCCGCACGGCGGTGCCGCCGCGGATGCCGCTAGAAGCCGAGCCAGCGCGCGACGACGGGGCCCAGCACGAAGCCCCACGTCGTCACGCACGCGAACAGCGCGACCGTGACCGCCGCGCTGCCGAGGTCCTTCGCGCGCTTCGACAGTTCGTGGCGCTCGAGCGAGATGCGATCGATCGCGGCCTCGACGCTCGAGTTCAGCAGCTCGACGATCAGCACGAGCAGCACCGACGCGATCAGCAGCGCGCGCGATGCGGCCGGGACCGGTGAGAATGCACCGATCGGCAGCATCAGCGCGGCGAGCGTCAACTCCTGGCGAAATGCGCTCTCCTCACGGATCGCGACGCGAAACCCGTTCAGCGAATGCTTGAGCGCGTACCACGCGCGCGTGATGCCGCGGTGGCGCTTGTACGGGTTCGGCGGCAGCGGCGCCAGACGATCGTCGGGGCCGAGCGGTTCGTGCGTGTGCACGTCCGCATCGGCGTGCGGCTCTTCTTCGTCGAACGGATGATGCAGTTGCGCTGTCGCGGCAGCGTCGGGGGTCTTGTCGTTCAGGTCTCGTTTCAAACGGCGGCACCTTCGGCGGGCGAGTACGCGGTCTTCGGCAGCGGCTTCAGATGCGACGCGAACTGCTCGGACGCCGCGCGCCACGAGAAGCGCTCGGCCCATGCGCGGGCAGTCTCGCGTTCGATCTTCAGCGCCTCGAGGCAGGCTTCCTGCAGGTCTTCGTGCATCGCGCCGGCAGCGCCCCCGCCGAGCACGTCGATCGGGCCCGTCACGGGGTAAGCGGCGACCGGCGTGCCGCACGCGAGCGCCTCCAGCAGCACGAGGCCGAACGTGTCGGTGCGACTCGGGAACACGAACACGTCGGCCGCAGCATACACCTTGGCGAGCTCGGCTTGCGACAGTACGCCGAGATAGTTCGCTTCCGGATAGCGCGATTTCAGCTCGGCGAGCGCCGGGCCTTCGCCCGCGACCCACTTCGAGCCGGGCAGGTCGAGACGCAGGAACGCCTCGACGTTCTTCTCGATCGCGACGCGGCCCACGTACAGGAAGATCGGCCGCGCGGTGTTGAGCACCTTCGACTCCATCGGCCGGAAGATGTCGAGATCGACGCCGCGCGTCCACAGCACGACGTTCGTGAATCCGAACTTCTCGAGATCCTGCTTCACGACCGGGGTCGGCGCCATCACCGCGAGCGACGGCCCGTGGAACCAGTGCAGGAACTTGTAGGTCGCCGACAGCGGAATGCCGAAGCGCGCCTGCACGTATTCCGGAAAGCGCGTGTGATACGCGGTCGTGTACGGCAGCTTGCGCGAGCGTGCGTAGCGTCGCGCGGCGAGGCCGAGCGGGCCTTCGGTCGCGATGTGCAGCGCGTCCGGTGCGAACGCATCGATGCGCGCGCGCAGCTTGCGGTACGGCAGGATCGACAGGCGGATCTCGGGGTAGGTCGGGCAGGGCACCGTGCGGAATTCCAGCGGCGTCAGCATTTCGACCCGGTGGCCGAGCGCGGTGAGTTCGCGGGAGGTGCTCTTCAGCGTGCGCACGACGCCGTTGACCTGCGGTTCCCATGCGTCGGTGACGATCATGATCTTCATCGCGGCTGTGTCCTGTAAGTGGAGTTGTGTCAGGCGGTGGCCTTGGCCTTGCGCGACGGGGCTGCGGACGGCGCGGTGCGCATCGCCGTCCAGTAGACGATCTTCAGTTCGCCTTCCATCGTTTCGACGAGGGCGGACAGGCTTTCGACCCAATCGCCGTCGTTGCAGTACAGCACGCCGTCGATGTCGCGGATCTCGGCCTTGTGGATGTGCCCGCACACGACGCCGTCGCAGCCGCGGCGGCGCGCTTCGTCGGTCATCACGGTCTCGAACTGCGAGATGAAGTTCACCGCGTTCTTCACCTGGTGCTTCAGGTACTGCGACAGCGACCAGTACTGGAAGCCGAGCCGGCTGCGGATCCGGTTGAACCAGCGGTTCAGCACGAGGATCAGCGTGTAGAGCGTGTCGCCGAGATACGCGAGCCATTTCGCGTGCTGGATCACGCCGTCGAACAGGTCGCCGTGCACGATCCACAGACGCTTGCCCGCGAGCGTCGTGTGGAACGCCTCGCCGCGCACCTGGATGTCGCCGAACGCGAGGTCGCAGAACTGCCGCGCGCCTTCGTCGTGGTTGCCCGGGATGTACACCACCTGCGTGCCCTTGCGCGCCTTGCGCAGGACCTTCTGCACCACGTCGTTGTGCGCCTGCGGCCAGTACCAGCCCTTCTTCAGCTGCCAGCCGTCGATGATGTCGCCGACGAGGTACAGGTACTCCGAATCGTTGTGGCGCAGGAAGTCGAGCAGGTACGGCGCCTGGCAGCCGCTGGAGCCGAGATGGATGTCGGACAGCCAGATCGTGCGGTAACGATGCGCGGACGGTTCGGGGTCGTCGTGCTGCGTCGCGTGCGCGGCCGGCGGCTCGTGCGCCGAAAGGGCGTCGGTTGCGGCCGAGCCGGACAGGAAGGCGGTGACGGCGCGGGCGCCGAGCGGTTGACGGAACAGGGAGGTCGCGGACGTTTTCTGGCCCATGCATGACTCGCGCCGATTGACATTACCGGCATTGCGCCATGTGGGCGTGACCATGCCATGACAGTCACGAGACGTTCTTATTACTGTCGTCGCGGCGTGTTTAGCAGTGAATGGGGCGGGGTTGTGCAACCTGCCGAACCGACGGGCCTGTCGCTATCGGGCAAGCCGCGCGGGGCGGTGCTGCGGGCGGTTTCGACGGGTTTCGTCTGACGGATGCGCGAACCGCGCGGCGCGTCAGCGCGGGATTGCGACGACGCGCGTGCGCGCGAGGCGGTCGTGCGGGAACTGGCGATCGGCGTGCAGGCGGGCGGCGCCGGCCCACGCGACGATCCATCCGGCGGCGAGCGCGAGCGTGACGGGCACCGACAGGCCGAGCAGCGGGTGCAGCGCGAGCGGCGGCAGGAACCACAGCCAGCCGAGCGCATAGCGGACGAGCGCATGCGCGGCGCTCAGCGGCCGGCCGCTCGACGATTCGAGCCGCAGCCGCCAGGTCTTCATCGGCAGTGTCTGGCCGCCGTGAGTCCAGAACCAGACGAAATACGCGCCCACGATGAGCGCGATCCACGCGGCGAGGAGGTCGTGATGGACGAGTCCGTTGCGCTGCTGCATCGCGAGACTGAATGCGAGGCCGGCGAAGAACACGACGCCGAACAGCAGCACGGCCTCGTACAGCATCGCTGCGAGGCGCCGCCGCACGGACGGCGCGGCGACGGCCGGGGCCTGGGGTGCGGGGGCGCTCGCCACGGCCGATCAGGAACCCTTGAACATCGACGGCGCGTCGGCCGGCGACACGGGCGTGACGACGGCCGGTGAGGTGGCAGGCGCGGTACCGGACGTGGAGGACGCGGCGGGCGGCAAGCCGGCACTGGCCGATGCGGGCACCGGCACGGCGGCGACGTTGCTCGCCGGATGCTCGTGCGAATTGACGAGGCGGCGCACATCGCGGTCGGCGACGGTCGGCGGCGCGCTGACCACGCTCGGCCGGCGGCGACGCTCGGTCGCCGCGAGCCGTTGCTTCTGTTCTTCAGGCAATTGCTGGTAGGCCTTCCACGCGCGCTCGCGCGCCTGCGCGGACAGCTCCTTCGCGCTCTGGTAATTCTCGCGTGCGACGCGCCGCTGCTCGGGCGTCATCCGCGCCCATTCGGACATTCTGTCCTGCAGGTGTTTTTGTTCATCCGGCGTCAACTTCGCGAAACGCGACGCGATCTTCAGCCATTTACGCTTGCGCGCATCGCTGAAGCCGTCCCACTGATCGGCGAACGGCGCGAGCGCCGCACGTTGTGCGGGGGTCAGCCGCGCCCACGACAGCGGGCCGTTGGCGGCCGGCAGCGGCAGGGGCAGCGGGGCGAGTTCCGTGGACAGCGCGGCGGCGGCCGAGGTCGCCGCAGGTGCGCTGCTGGCCGCGGCGGAGACCGTCGCGGGGGGCGGGTTGAATCGGGAGTAGGTGGCGACGTAGGAAACGGCGATCGCGATCACGCATCCGAAAAATACGGCCAGGCCGCGTTTCTGATTCACCCGTGCGATCCCCTCGTTATTGTCTGTTAGCGTGCGTGCGAAAGATACGCGTTGAACCCGTGATCGAGATACGCGTTGAGCGGCAGGTCGTCGCTGAGCATTGCCGCGTCGATGTCGGCGAGCTCGGCGGTGCGCTGCATGTCTTCCCAGTAGGCGATGCCGACGAGCCCCGCCAGCAGCAGTGCGAGCGGCCACGCGCGCAGCAGGCGGCGCGCGAGCGACGCGGACGGGCGGCCGGCTTGCGGGTTACTCGCGGGCGGCATGCCGTATGCGCCGGCCGCACCGGCGAAGGCGGGCACGAACACCGGCGCGGTCGCGGGTTCCGGCTTCTTGCGCGCGAGCGCGGCCCGGCGCGCGACGGCCAGACGGTCGGTGGTCGCGGCAGGCAGCGCCGCGGCACGTTCGTCCAGCGCGCGGCGGACCTTCAGCGCGAATTCGTATTCTCGATTTACGGGAGCGGAGCTCATAGCGTGATTCCTTTGGCCTTGAGCGCGTGTGCCAGGGTATGAGTGGCTCGCGAGCAGTGCGTCTTGACGCTGCCTTCGGAGCACCCCATTGCGGCGGCAGTCTCGGCGACATCCATATCTTCCCAATAACGCATCAGGAACGCTTCCCGTTGACGCGCCGGAAGTTTCTGGATTTCTTCGTCGATCAGGGCCAGAACCTGTTCCCGCTCGAGGCGGTGCTCCGTGCTCTCGACACCCGCATTGTCGTCCGCGGATTCGAGCGTTTCCAGCGGATCGAAGTCGTCGTCGTCCGTATTGTTGAGCGACGAGAAGAGCGTGACCCACGTATTGCGGACCTTCTGCCGGCGGAACCAGTCGTGGATGGCGTTCTGCAGGATCCGCTGGAACAGCAGCGGCAGCTCGGCCGCCGGCCGGTCCCCGTATTTCTCCGCCAGCTTGATCATCGCGTCCTGCACGATGTCGAGCGACGCATCGTCGTCACGCACGGCGTAGGCAGCCTGCTTGAACGCGCGCCTTTCGACGCCCGCCAGAAAGTCGGCGAGTTCCTTGTCTGATGCCATTCCGTAAAGGTATGCGCTGCGGACCGCGGCGTGTGAAAAGGTCGAAAAATTTCGTAAAACCCGCGGATGCTAACAAATTTTCGCGCGACTTGGCACCGGTTGCGGCGCGCCACGTTGTGCGCGAGCCGCGTCCGCGGGCCGCCGGGCGGCGGCCATGATGCGCTGCGGGATATTTTGCTTGACGGCCCAATCGTGACCGGCTATCGTCAGCGATTCGCAACATGAAGTGATGGTCTCATTTGAGGCTGGCCCAAGAAGCCCGCCCTTCAAACTGGACGCGCCGCTTGAACCCGAGCCACAAGCCCGGCAGAGAGCACCCGATCAATTTTTTGCCGAAAATTCGAAAGGTCAAAATGAACATGCCCAGCGCGGAATTCTCCACGTCGGAACCCCTTTCCCCTCCCGATAGCGACTCCATCGGCGCCACCGTGCTCATGAAGGCACTGGCCGACGAGAACGTCGAATTCATCTGGGGCTACCCCGGCGGCTCGGTACTCTACATCTACGACGAGCTTTACAAGCAGGACAAGATTCAGCACGTGCTGGTGCGCCACGAACAGGCGGCCGTGCACGCAGCCGATGCGTATGCGCGTTCCACCGGCAACGTCGGCGTCTGTCTCGTGACGTCCGGCCCCGGTGTCACCAATGCGGTGACCGGCATCGCGACGGCCTACATGGATTCGATCCCGATGGTCGTGATCAGCGGCCAGGTGCCGACTGCCGCGATCGGCCAGGACGCATTCCAGGAATGCGACACCGTCGGCATCACGCGTCCGTGCGTGAAGCACAACTTCCTCGTGAAGGACGTGCGCGACCTCGCGGAAACCGTCAAGAAGGCGTTCTACATCGCCCGCACCGGCCGTCCGGGCCCGGTGCTGATCGACATCCCGAAAGACATCTCCAAGACCCCGTGCCAGTACGAGCCGGTCAAGAGCGTGTCGCTGCGTTCGTACAACCCCGTCACGAAAGGTCATTCGGGCCAGATCCGCAAGGCCGTGTCGTTGCTGCTGTCGGCGAAGCGTCCGTACATCTACACGGGCGGCGGCATCATCCTCGCCGACGCGGCGCGCGAACTGAACCAGTTCGCCGACCTGCTCGGCTACCCGGTCACGAACACGCTGATGGGCCTCGGCGGCTATCGCGCGTCGGACAGGAAATTCCTCGGCATGCTCGGCATGCACGGCACCTACGAAGCGAACATGGCGATGCAGCACTGTGACGTGCTGATCGCGATCGGCGCGCGCTTCGACGACCGCGTGATCGGCGACCCGGCGCACTTCGCGTCGCGTCCGCGCAAGATCATCCACATCGACATCGACCCGTCGTCGATCTCGAAGCGCGTGAAGGTCGACATCCCGATCGTCGGCGACGTGAAGGAAGTGCTGAAGGAGCTGATCGAGCAGCTGCAGACGGCCGAGCATGGCCCCGATACCGACGCGCTCGCGCAATGGTGGAAGGACATCGAGGGCTGGCGCTCGAAGGACTGCCTGAAGTTCGACCGCGAAAGCGAGATCATCAAGCCGCAGTACGTGGTCGAGAAGGCGTGGGAGCTGACGGACGGCAACGCGTTCGTGTGCTCGGACGTCGGCCAGCACCAGATGTGGGCCGCGCAGTTCTACCGTTTCAACAAGCCGCGTCGCTGGATCAACTCCGGCGGCCTCGGCACGATGGGCTTCGGCCTGCCGGCAGCGATGGGCGTCAAGATGGCGCACCCGGACGACGACGTGCTGTGCATCACGGGCGAAGGCTCGATCCAGATGTGCATCCAGGAACTGTCGACCTGCCTGCAATACGACACGCCCGTGAAGATCATTTCGCTGAACAACCGCTATCTCGGCATGGTCCGCCAGTGGCAGCAGATCGAATACAGCAAGCGCTATTCGCATTCGTACATGGATGCGCTGCCCGATTTCGTGAAGCTCGCCGAAGCGTACGGCCATGTCGGCATGCGGATCGAAAAGACCTCGGATGTGGAGCCGGCGCTGAAGGAAGCGCTACGCCTGAAGGACCGCACCGTGTTTCTCGATTTCCAGACCGATCCGACCGAAAACGTCTGGCCGATGGTACAGGCCGGCAAGGGCATCACCGAGATGCTGCTCGGATCGGAAGATCTGTAACGGCGCGACGCGCGCTTGGCGCCGGAGCGGCCGCCTTCACGAAGGGCGGTGCGGCACCGGGCGGCGCGCGGCGCGAGTGAATCGACACGGACACATTCTGGAAGAAGCGAACATGAGACACATCATTTCCGTCCTGCTGGAGAACGAACCGGGCGCGCTGTCGCGCGTGGTCGGTCTGTTTTCCGCACGCGGCTACAACATCGAAACCTTGACGGTGGCGCCGACCGAAGACCAATCGCTGTCGCGGCTGACCATCGTTTCCATTGGCTCGGACGACGTGATCGAACAGATCACGAAGCATCTGAACCGCCTGATCGAGGTGGTGAAAGTGGTGGACCTGACCGACGGTGCACACATCGAACGCGAGCTGATGCTGATCAAGGTACGTGCAGTGGGCAAGGAGCGCGAAGAAATGAAGCGGATGTCGGACATTTTCCGCGGCCGCATCATCGACGTGACCGAAAAGACCTACACGATCGAATTGACGGGCGCGAGCGACAAGCTCGACGCATTCATCCAGGGGCTGGACGCCAGCGCGATCCTAGAGACCGTGCGTACCGGCAGCTCCGGCATCGGACGCGGCGAGCGCATCCTGAAGGTGTAATGCCGAAGAGGCACGCCGGGTGCGCCGTCATGTCCCGGCCCGCAGTACCCAATCCGAACGAATTGTTGAATTTTTGAATTAGCGAAGGAACCCATCATGAACGTTTTCTACGACAAAGACGCCGACCTCTCCCTCATCAAGGGCAAGCAAGTCACGATCATCGGCTACGGCTCGCAAGGCCATGCGCACGCACTGAACCTGAAGGACAGCGGCGTAAACGTGACGGTCGGCCTGCGCAAGGACGGCGCGTCGTGGAGCAAGGCCGAAAACGCAGGCCTGTCGGTCAAGGAAGTCGCTGAAGCGGTGAAGGGCGCGGACGTCGTCATGATGCTGCTGCCGGACGAGCAGATCGCCGACGTGTACGCGAAGGAAGTGCACGCGAACATCAAGCAGGGCGCGGCGCTGGCATTCGCGCACGGCTTCAACGTCCACTACGGCCAGGTGATCCCGCGTGCCGACCTCGACGTGATCATGATCGCGCCGAAGGCACCGGGCCACACCGTGCGCGGCACGTACTCGCAAGGTGGCGGCGTGCCGCACCTGATCGCGGTTGCGCAGAACAAGTCGGGCGCGGCACGCGACATCGCGCTGTCGTACGCGGCAGCGAACGGCGGCGGCCGTGCCGGCATCATCGAGACGAACTTCCGTGAAGAGACCGAAACCGACCTGTTCGGCGAGCAGGCCGTGCTGTGCGGCGGTACCGTCGAGCTGATCAAGGCAGGTTTCGAGACGCTGGTCGAAGCCGGCTATGCTCCGGAAATGGCGTACTTCGAGTGCCTGCACGAGCTGAAGCTGATCGTCGACCTGATCTACGAAGGCGGCATCGCGAACATGAACTACTCGATCTCGAACAACGCCGAGTACGGCGAGTACGTGACGGGCCCGCGCGTCGTCACGGAAGAGACGAAGAAGGCGATGAAGCAGTGCCTGACCGACATCCAGACGGGCGAATACGCGAAGAGCTTCATCCTCGAGAACAAGGCAGGTGCCCCGACGCTGCAGTCGCGTCGCCGCCTGACGGCCGAGCACCAGATCGAGCAGGTCGGCGCGAAGCTGCGTGCGATGATGCCTTGGATCGCGAAGAACAAGCTCGTCGACCAGACGAAGAACTGAGCATTGCACGCCGTTCCGGCCCTTCGAGTGGAGGGTCGGCATCAAAAAGCCGCCCGAAGGCAGTAGTGCCCCGGGCGGCTTTTGCTATCCTACGGGCTTTGCAATTCACCGAACACAGAACGAATCCATGAACTATCCTCATCCGATCATCGCGCGCGAAGGCTGGCCGTTCATCGCGATTGCTGCCGTCATCGCGCTGTTGATCCACGCCGTCGGGGGCTTCGGCTTCGCGTGGCCGTTCTGGCTGCTGCTGGTCTTCGTCGTCCAGTTCTTCCGCGATCCGCAGCGCCCGATTCCGGCGCAGCCGAACGCGGTGCTGTGTCCGGCGGACGGCCGCATCGTCGCGGTCGAGACCACGCAGGATCCGTACGCGAACCGCGAAGCGCTGAAGATCAGCGTGTTCATGAATGTCTTCAATGTTCATTCGCAGCGTTCGCCGGTCGATGGCGCGGTCACCAAGGTCGAGTATTTCCCGGGCGCGTTCCTGAACGCGGCAATCGACAAGGCATCGACCGAGAACGAGCGCAATGCGCTCGTGATCCAGACGGCAAGCGGCAAGACCGTCACCGCCGTGCAGATCGCCGGCCTCGTCGCCCGCCGGATCCTCTGCTACGTGCGCGCCGGCGAGCCGCTGTCGCGCGGCCAGCGCTACGGTTTCATCCGCTTCGGTTCGCGCGTCGACGTGTACCTGCCGCTCGGCAGCCGCGCGAAGGTCTCGATCGGCGAGAAGGTCTACGCGTCGTCGACGATCCTCGCCGAGCTCGAACAGTAACCGGCGGAGCCCACGATGGCCGCATTCAAACCGCGCCGGCCGCGCAGCGGGTCCAGCCAGACGCCACGCCCGTTCCGCCGCAACAAGATAATGGCGCCCGATCCTGTGCCCGAAAGCCGCCGTGCCGCGCGCCAGCGGTTCCTGAAGACGCGCGGCATCTACCTGCTGCCGAACGCGTTCACGACCGCCGCGCTGTTCTGCGGTTTCTTCGCGGTCGTGCAGGCGATGAACGTGCGCTTCGAGATCGCCGCGATCGCGATCTTCGTCGCGATGGTGCTCGACGGGATGGACGGGCGCGTCGCGCGGATGACGCATACGCAAAGCGCGTTCGGCGAACAGTTCGACAGCCTGTCGGACATGGTGTCGTTCGGCGTCGCGCCCGCGCTCGTGATGTACGAGTGGGTGCTGAAGGATCTCGGCCGCTGGGGCTGGCTCGCCGCGTTCGTCTACTGCTCGGGCGCCGCGCTGCGCCTCGCGCGCTTCAACACCAACATCGGCGTCGTCGACAAGCGCTTCTTCCAGGGGCTGCCGAGCCCCGCCGCCGCCGCGCTGATCGCCGGCTTCGTGTGGCTCGCGACCGACAACCGCGTGCCGATGAAGCTCGGCTGGCTGCCGTGGGTCGCGTTCGTGCTGACGATCTACGCGGGCGTGACGATGGTATCGAACGCGCCGTTCTACAGCGGCAAGGCGCTCGACGTGCGGCACCGCGTGCCGTTCGCGGCGATCCTGCTGGTGGTCGTCGCGTTCGTGCTCGTGTCGTCCGATCCGCCGCTGATGCTGTTCTGCCTATTCGTGCTGTACGGGCTGTCCGGCTACGTGTTCTGGGCCTACATGGCCATCCGTGGGCGGGCGAATCCCGCACGCTCGTCGCAGCGCGATCACTGACGCGCAACCTGCGCGAAAACGGAAACGGCGGCCTCGCGGCCGCCGTTTTCATGTGCCCCCTTTCGCGTTGCGCCGCCGGGCTTCACGGGTGCCGTCCGATTGCGCGCCTTGCGGAATGCCGCTATAGTCTTTGGCATGACTGCATTTTCCCGCCTCTCCCTCCTTCTAGCCGGTGCGCCGCTACGCGCGCTAGCTTTGGCGCGCCTGCCGCGCTGACCGTTCTCGCCCCCCGTCAAGCCTCGTCTGTTGTTGAGCGTCGCCAGCGGTGGCGCGATCTCATTACGTTTGATTCCCGTATAAAGAGCCCTGGAGCCCCCCCATGACAGACAAGCTGATCATTTTCGATACGACGTTGCGTGACGGTGAACAATCGCCCGGCGCGTCGATGACGAAGGAAGAGAAAATCCGCATCGCGAAGCATCTCGAGCGGATGAAGGTCGACGTGATCGAGGCCGGCTTCGCGGCCAGCTCGAACGGCGACTTCGATGCGATCCACACGATCGCCGGTCTCGTGAAGGACAGCACGATCTGCTCGCTGGCGCGCGCCAACGACAAGGACATCCAGCGCGCGGCCGACGCGTTGAAGCCGGCCAATAGCGCGCGGATCCACACGTTCATCGCGACGTCGCCGCTGCACATGGAGAAGAAGCTGCGGATGACGCCGGACCAGGTGTTCGAGCAGGCGCGCCTCGCCGTGCGCTTCGCGCGCAAGTTCACCGACAACGTCGAATTCTCGCCGGAAGACGGCAGCCGTTCGGATCTCGACTTCCTGTGCCGCGTGCTGGAAGCCGTGATCGCCGAAGGGGCGACGACGATCAACATCGCCGACACGGTCGGCTACGGCGTGCCGGAACTCTACGGCAACCTCGTGAAGACGCTGCGCGAACGCATTCCGAACTCGGACAAGGCGATCTTCTCCGTGCATTGCCACAACGACCTCGGCATGGCGGTGGCGAACTCGCTCGCCGGCGTGAAGATCGGCGGTGCGCGGCAGGTGGAGTGCACGATCAACGGTCTCGGCGAGCGCGCGGGCAACACGTCGCTCGAGGAAATCGTGATGGCCGTGAAGACCCGCAAGGACTATTTCGGCCTCGACGTCGGCCTCGACACCACGCAGATCGTCCCGACGTCGAAGCTCGTGTCGCAGATCACCGGTTTCGTCGTGCAGCCGAACAAGGCCGTGGTCGGCGCGAACGCATTCGCGCACGCGTCGGGCATCCATCAGGATGGCGTGCTGAAGGCGCGCGACACGTACGAGATCATGCGCGCGGAAGACGTGGGCTGGACCGCGAACAAGATCGTGCTCGGCAAGCTGTCGGGCCGCAACGCGTTCAAGCAGCGCCTGCAGGAACTCGGCGTGTCGCTCGACAGCGAAACCGAACTGAACGCCGCGTTCATGCGCTTCAAGGATCTGGCCGACCGCAAGTCCGAGATTTTCGACGAAGACATCATCGCGATCGTCTCCGAGGAGTCGGCGCTCGCGCAGGAGCAGGAGCACTACAAGTTCGTGTCGCTGTCGCAGCGCTCGGAAACCGGCGAGCAGCCGCAGGCCAAGGTCGTGTTCGCACTCGATGGCAAGGAAGTGACCGGCGAGGCACGTGGCAACGGCCCGGTCGACGCGACGTTCAACGCGATCGAGGGCGAAGTCGGCAGCGGGTCGGAACTGCTGCTGTACTCGGTGAACGCGATCACGACCGGTACGCAGGCGCAGGGCGAAGTGACGGTGCGGCTGTCGAAGAGCGGGCGGATCGTCAACGGCGTCGGCACCGACCCCGATATCGTCGCGGCTTCCGCGAAGGCGTACATCGCCGCGCTGAACAAGCTGCACTCGAAGGACGACAAGCTCAACCCGCAGCGCTCGTAAGCGCTGCGCGTCGAGCGCCCGACACGCCCCGTGCGGCCCTGCGCCGCCCGGGGCGTTTTTTCATGCGCCGCTCATTCGGCGGCCGGTGCGCGGAACAGCCAGCGGCGCGCGGCCGGGCGGGGCGCCGGGTTGCGGCGGCGGAATTCCACCGTGATCCCGCGCCGCGGCGCATCGGCGACGAACGCATCGAGCAGTTCGAGCACGTCGTGATCGATGTAGTCGGCGCGCGTCGCGTCGATGATCACGGCCGCGCGGTCCGGGATGTGCCGCAGGTGATGCTTGACCTGTACCTTGCCGAGGAACGACACGTCCTTGCGGAACGACAGCAGGAAGTGATCGTCGTGCTGCGCGAGCGTGACGGGGCTCTTCAGGTTCGCCACCGCGACCGCCAGCACGCTGCACGCGAGGCCGAGCGCGATGCCGAACAGCAGGTCGACCGCCAGCACACCCGCGATCGTCGCGGCGAACGGCACGAACGCGGCCGGACCCTGTTTCAGCACCGAGCGGAACAGCGCCGGTTTCGCGAGCTTGAAGCCGGTGTGGATCAGGATGGCCGCGAGGCTCGCGAGCGGGATCAGGTTGATCAGCCCGGTGAGCGCGAACACGCTGGCGAGCAGCAGGATCCCGTGCACGATCGCCGACATCCGGCTCTGCGCGCCCGCGTTCACGTTGACCGAGCTGCGCACGATCACCGACGTGATCGGCAGCCCGCCGACCGCGCCCGCAACGAGATTGCCGACGCCCTGTGCCTTCAGTTCGCGGTCCGGCTGGGTCGGACGGCGCTTCGGATCGATCTGTTCGACCGCCTCCAGGCTCAGCAGTGTTTCGAGGCTCGCGACGACCGCGAGCGTGATCGCGACGCGCCATACGTCCGGATTGACGAGCTGCGCGAAGTTCGGGCCGAGCTCGGCGTGCTTCAGCGATGCCGCGAGTGCCGCGAACGATTCGAGCTCGGGCAACGTGACGCGATGCGCGGCACCCAGCGCGACCGACGGCACGAACGCGCCGAGCAGCAGCGTGGCGCCGATGCCGAACACGACGACCGCCAGCGGCGCGGGCACCGAGCGCACCCAGGCAAAGCGCTTGAGCGCCGGCGTATCCCACGCGATCAGCAACCCGAGCGACGCGAGCGCGATGGCGGTGGCGGCCCAGGCAGTCGGCAGGCCCGCCCATGATGCAAACGATTGCGCGGCCGAGCCGCCAAGGCCGAATGCGAACGGAATCTGCTTCAGGATCAGCAGCAGGCCGATCGCCGCGAGCATGCCCTTGATGACCGGCGACGGCACATAGGCGGCGAAGCGGCCGGCGCGCAGCATGCCGAAGCCGAACTGCAGCACGCCGGACAGCAACACCGCGAGCAGGAACGCGGAGAAGCTGCCGAGTTGCGCGATCCCTTCGACGACGATCACGACGAGGCCGGCGGCAGGCCCGCTGACCGACAGCGACGAGCCGCTCAGCAGCGCGACGACGATGCCGCCGACGATGCCGGACACGAGCCCGGCGAACGGTTCGACACCGGACGCATTGGCGATGCCGAGACATAGCGGCAGCGCGACGAGGAAAACGACGATGCCGGCGACGATGTCGCGCGGCAGGGTGGACAGGCGCTCGTTCAGTTTCATGGTTGGGGCGATTTCGTAGCGTTGGGGAAGGGCACGGGTCAGGCGGCTGCGGCGGCCGTGGCGGCATGCTCCGGTTCGGCTTCGGCCGGTGGTGCCGCATAGCCGGAGTCGAGTTCCT
The DNA here is from genome assembly GCF_005937855.2 of Burkholderia sp. KBS0801. Lineage (NCBI taxonomy): Bacteria > Pseudomonadati > Pseudomonadota > Betaproteobacteria > Burkholderiales > Burkholderiaceae > Burkholderia > Burkholderia sp. KBS0801. Next base: position 2,460,033 of record NZ_CP042177.1, on the reverse strand, counting down.
TCAGGAGGCCATCGGCGAGCGAGAAGATCCAGCCGTGCACGAGCGGCGGCCGCTTCCGACCTTGCACGATCGGCGACGCGCGCAGCAGCCGCACCTGTTCGAGCACGTTCAACTCGGCCAGGCGGTCGGCGGCGGCCGTGTCGTTGAGTCCGTCGAGCGCGTCGCGATGGCGTCGCGCGAGCGCGCAAAGCGGCGCGATGCGGCGCGCGACGTGCGGCAGGTCGGCGGGCGGCGGCAGCAGCGACGCGCGCACGCCGCCGCACCCGTAGTGGCCGCACACGATCACGTGGTCGACTTCGAGCACGCGCACGGCGTACTCGAGCACGCTGGCGGAATTGTCATCGTCGGGATGGAACAGGTTGGCGATGTTGCGATGGACGAACAGCTCGCCGGGCACGCTGTGCGTGATGGTTTCGGCCGGCACCCGGCTGTCGGCGCAGCCGATCCACAGCACGCGCGGGTTCTGGCCGCGCGCAAGCGCGTCGAAGAAGCCCGGCGTGTGTTCGCGCGTCTCGCGGGCCCAGGCGATGTTGGCAACCAGCATGCTCTTGGGGCGGTTCATAAGGACTCCTTTCCGATAAAGGAAAACAAATGGCAAACAAATACGGGACGAAGTGGAGCAATAGGATCCTTTCTGAACTGAAAGGTTCAATTTCGACTGATATTAGGGGTATGCCCTAACGCCGGGTGCCATTGATACAAATTGTTTCAACTGGATCGGGCAAGGTGCATTGAATGCACCACTGCGACGCATGAGATGCATCGCATATGCCTGTTTGCCGCTGGCGGCCGCGTGGAGCGGCGTTGCGCGGGATTGCTTGCCGAACGCCGTCAATCGGAAAGGATTGCCGCGCGATTTGGGAGTTAATCGAATACGGCGGAAAAAAGGAAATGGCCATTCACGCAATAATGCGTGAATGGCCATTGCGAAATTTGCAGGTAAATGCGTAATCGGTCAGAACAGATTGCGGCGATCGGGATCGTGAAGCGGATCCGGTGTTTTCTGCGTCGTGCGCAGGATGCCCTGCGGATCGAAGTAGAAGCTGTACATCATGTACCAGACGTTGTCTTCGAGATAGCGGTAGGTCCACACCTCGCGTTTCATCAGCGGGAAGTAGGACGTCTCGACCGGACGGCCGAAATTCACGAGCACGTCGGTCTTGGTCCACTTGCCGATTTCCGCGCGATAGAACTCGCTCGGCTGCAACACCTGGCGCACGTTGACGATGCGGTGGGCCGCATCGACATCGGCCGCGACGGTGATCTCGCCCATCGGCTGGGTCGGCCACATCAGGCGCTTGCCGCCGCCCGGCAGGTCGTAGATTTCGCGCGGCGGGCCCATGCGCGCCACGATCGCCGACTCGTCCTGGCCGGCCTGGTATTGCTGCCACGGTTGCGCGCAGCCGGCGAGCAGTGCCGCCGCGCAGGCGACCAGTACCGGCAGGCGTACGGGAATGCGAATGCGCATCGGATTCTCCAGAGCTCTCTGACCGTTCAGTTGTATCACGGACGGCGCGCGCCGGCGCATCGTGCCGAAAAAATCGGTGCGGATCGGGGGCGGTGTGCCGTCGGGGGCTCGGTGTCGCACCGCGCTTGCGGCCGGCAGCGCCCGCGGCCTATGATCCGCGCTTCTCGGACAGATTGAAGGGCAGGTAGCCGATGCGGCAGTGGAAACGGTGCGCGCTCGCATTGAGCGCGGGGTGGATGCTGGCGTCGTCCGCGTTCGCGGCAGGCGAGCCGGTGCGGATCGCGCTGATCGAAGGAATGTCGGGCCCGTTCGCGAACGCGGGCGCGGCGGTCGAGCGCAACCTGCGCTTCGGCGTCGAGCAGGTCAACGCGGCAGGCGGCGTGAAGCTGCGCGATGGCGCGCATCCGCTCGAGCTCGTCGTGCTCGACAGCAAGGGCAGCCCGGAAGAGGCGCTCGTGCAGTTGCGCGCGGCGGCGGACCGGCACATCGGCTTCGTCGCGCAGGGCAACAGCTCGGCGGTCGCGGCCGCGCTCGTCGCGGCGCTCGACAAGCTGAACGCGCGCAATCCGGACAGCCGGATGCTGTTCGTCAACTATTCGGCCGACGATCCGGCGTTGACCGGCGCGCGCTGCAGCTTCTGGCATTTCCGTTTCGATGCGCACGCGGGGATGCGCATGGCTGCGCTGGCGGACGTGATGGCGCGCGACCGCGCGCTGCGCAAGGTCTACCTGCTGAACCAGGACTACAGCTTCGGCCACGACGTCAGCACGCTCGCGCGGCAGGCGCTGGCCGAACGGCGCCCGGATGTGACGATCGCCGGCGACGAATTCCACCCGATCGGTCGCATCAAGGATTTCTCGCCGTACATCGCGAAGATCCGCGCGAGCGGCGCGGACGCCGTCGTGACCGGGAACTGGGGCAACGATCTCACGCTGCTCGTGAAGGCGGCGCGCGAGCAGGGGCTGAACGCGAAGTTCTATACGTTCTACGGCAACAGCCTCGGCGCGCCGGCCGCGCTCGGCGACGCCGGCGTCGGCCGGGTGATCGCCGTCGCGGACTGGCATCCGAACGCCGGCGGCGCGAAGTCGGACGCGTTCTACCGCGCGTTCCGGGCCCGTTTCCCCGCGGCGCAGGACGACTATCCGGTGCGGCGCATGAGCCTGATGATCGAAATGCTCGCGGCGGCGATGAATCGGGCCGGCTCGGCCGACCCGGTCGCGGTGGCGCGCGCGCTGGAGGGGCTGTCGTTCGACGACGGCTTCCATGCGTCGACGATGCGCGCGCAGGATCACCAGTTGATCCAGCCCCTTTACGTGATGGAAATGGACAAGGCCGGCACGCCGGGCGTGCGCTTCGACAACGAGGGCTCGGGCTACGGCTTCCGGACAGTCCTCGCGGTGCCCGCCCAGCGTACGCCGATACCGTCGACCTGCTCGATGACGCGCCCGTGACAGGAGGCGATGGAACGGCGTGCAGTTGTGTTACAATGCCCGCCGGTTGTAAGTCACGGCACGGCCATTCTTCCGTGTCCGCCTGTTCAGTTAGCAAGTAGGAAAAAGGAAATCACATGTCTGTTGCAGATATCAAGAAGTCGGAAGTCGTTGCTCAGTTCGCCCGCGGTACCAACGACACGGGTTCGCCCGAAGTCCAGGTCGCGCTGCTGACCGCACGTATCGTCGAACTGACGGGTCACTTCAAGACCCACGCGAAGGATCACCACAGCCGTCGCGGCCTGCTGCGCATGGTGAGCCGCCGCCGCAAGCTGCTCGACTACCTCAAGGGCAAGGATGCCGACCGTTACCGCGCGCTGATCGAGAAGCTGGGTCTGCGTAAGTAATCGAGGCGATTGCCGCCAGCAAGATGCCTGTGTCAGTCCGCTGATGCAGGCATTTTGTTTTTGCACGGTGCGTAGCGTCACGCGCACCGCAGGTTGTCCGGCACGCGCTTGCCGGACTGCCGGAACGGCTGATACCGGGGTCGGGATTTGTGTCATTCCAGCGCGTCGCTCGGTGAGCGTCGCGCTGGAATGGCATAAAAAACACACCTTGCTCCGGGTGATTCGGTCGGGACGCCGCCGCGCGGGATGGCCCGCACGGCGAATGAAATGAACGAGTTCAAAGGAGCAACCATGTCCATGTTCAACAAGGTCGTGAAGGAATTCCAGTGGGGCCAGCACAAGGTGCGCCTCGAAACCGGTGAAGTCGCCCGCCAGGCGAGCGGTGCCGTGATCGTCGACGTGGAAGACACCGTCGTGCTGGCAACCGTCGTCGGCGCGAAGTCGGCGAAGCCGGGCCAGGATTTCTTCCCGCTGACCGTCGACTACCTCGAAAAGACCTACTCGGCCGGCAAGATCCCGGGCGGCTTCTTCCGTCGCGAAGGCCGTCCGTCGGAACACGAGACGCTGACGTCGCGCCTGATCGACCGTCCGCTGCGTCCGCTGTTCCCGGAAGGCTTCTACAACGAAGTGCAGGTCGTGATCCACGTGCTGTCCGTGAACCCGGAAATCCCGGCGGACATCCCCGCGCTGATCGGCGCGTCGGCCGCGCTCGCGGTGTCGGGCCTGCCGTTCAACGGTCCGGTCGGTGCCGCGCGCGTTGCGTACATCGACAACGCATACGTGCTGAACCCGACGCGTGACCAGCTCAAGGCCTCGAGCCTCGACCTCGTCGTCGCCGGTACGGAGCGCGCGGTGCTGATGGTCGAATCGGAAGCCGACCAACTGCCGGAAGACGTGATGCTGGGCGCGGTCGTGTTCGGCCACGAGCAGATGCAGACGGCGATCGACGCTATCCACGAACTCGTGCGCGAAGGCGGCAAGCCCGAGTGGGACTGGCAGCCGGCACCGAAGAACGAGGCGCTGATCGCGCGCGTGACGGAGCTGGCGCACGGCGACCTGCTCGCCGCTTACCAACTGCGCGACAAGCAAGCGCGTTCGACGAAGCTGAAGGAAGTCTACGCGGCGACCTCGGCGAAGCTCGAGGAAGACGCACTGGCGGCCGGTACGGTCGCGGCCGACAAGGCCACCGTCGGCAACGTCCTGTTCGACATCGAAGCGAAGATCGTCCGTTCGCAGATCCTGAACGGCGAGCCGCGCATCGACGGTCGCGACACGCGCACCGTGCGTCCGATCGAGATCCGCACCGGCGTGCTGCCGCGCACCCACGGTTCGGCGCTGTTCACGCGTGGCGAAACGCAGGCGCTCGTCGTCGCGACGCTCGGCACGAAGGGTGACGAGCAGATCATCGACGCGCTCGAAGGCGAATACCGCGAGCGCTTCATGCTTCACTACAACATGCCCCCGTTCGCGACCGGCGAAACGGGCCGCGTCGGCTCGCCGAAGCGCCGCGAAATCGGCCACGGCCGTCTCGCGAAGCGCGCGCTGGTCAAGTGCCTGCCGAGCGCCGACGAATTCGGCTACTCGATCCGCGTCGTGTCGGAAATCACCGAGTCGAACGGCTCGTCGTCGATGGCGTCGGTGTGCGGCGGCTGCCTCGCGCTGATGGACGCCGGCGTGCCGATGAAGGCGCACGTCGCGGGCATCGCGATGGGCCTGATCCTCGAAGGCAACAAGTTCGCGGTGCTGACCGACATCCTCGGCGACGAAGATCACCTCGGCGACATGGACTTCAAGGTGGCCGGCACGGAGCAAGGCGTGACGGCGCTGCAGATGGACATCAAGATCCAGGGCATCACGAAGGAAATCATGCAGGTCGCGCTCGCGCAGGCGAAGGAAGGCCGCATGCACATCCTCGGCAAGATGACGTCGGCGGTCTCGGGTGCGAACACGCAACTGTCGGAATTCGCGCCGCGCATGATCACGATCAAGATCAACCCGGAAAAGATCCGCGACGTGATCGGCAAGGGTGGCTCGGTGATCCGCGCGCTGACGGAAGAAACGGGCACGACCATCGACATCTCGGATGACGGCGTCGTGACGATCGCGAGCACGAGCAGCGAAGGCATGGCCGAAGCGAAGAAGCGCATCGAGAACATCACGGTCGAGATCGAAGTCGGCCAGGTGTACGAAGGCACGGTGCTCAAGCTGCTCGATTTCGGCGCGATCGTGAACCTGCTGCCGGGCAAGGATGGCCTGCTGCACATCTCGGAAATCGTCAACGAGCGCGTGAAGGACATCAATGACTACCTGAAGGAAGGCCAACAGGTTAAGGTCAAGGTGATCCAGACGGACGAGAAGGGTCGCGTGCGTCTGTCGGCGAAGGCGCTGCTGAACGAAGCAGCGGCGTCGCAGTCGGATACGCCGCCGCAGCAGTAAGCGCAAAGGCGTGAGAACGGCCGGCCGTGCGAAAGCGCGCCGGCCGTTTTTTCTGTAGCATCGTTGCGCGGCGCAGCAGCGCCGGCGACGCGCCCGTGCCGCGCACGGATGCGCCCCCGATTCCGATCCTGGAGCGACCACCCATGAAAGCCATCGAAATCACCGAATTCGGCGCCCCCGACGTGCTGAAGCTCGCGGAGCGTCCGCGCCCCGAACCGAAGCGCGGCGAAGTGCTGATCAAGGTGGCGGCTTCCGGCGTGAATCGGCCGGACGTCTTCCAGCGCAAGGGCGCATACGCGCCGCCGCCGGGCGCCTCCGATCTGCCGGGCCTCGAGGTCGCGGGCGAGATCGTCGGCGGCGACCTGTCGGATGCCGCGCTGAACCCGTTCGGCCTGAAGCTCGGTGATCGCGTCTGCGCGCTGCTCGCGGGCGGCGGCTACGCGGAATATGCGGTCGCGCCGTTGCCGCAATGCCTGCCGGTGCCTGACGGGCTGACCGACATCGAAGCCGCGTCGTTGCCCGAAACGTTCTTCACCGTGTGGAGCAATGTGTTCGACCGTGCGTTGCTGGGCGCGGGCGAGGGCGGCGAGCAGGAAACGCTGCTCGTGCAGGGCGGCTCGAGCGGGATCGGCGTGACGGCGATCCAGATCGCGCACGCGCTCGGCTTTCGCGTGTTCGCGACGGCCGGCAACGCCGAGAAATGTCGTGCATGCGAAGCGCTGGGGGCGGAACGCGCGATCAACTACAAGACCGAAGACTTCGTCGAAGTCGTGAAGTCGCTGACGCACGATCGCGGCGTCGACGTGATTCTCGACATGGTGGCCGGTTCGTACGTGCCGCGCGAGCTGTCCGCGCTCGCGGACGGCGGTCGCCTCGTGCTGATCGCGCTGCTCGGCGGCGCGAAGGCCGAGGTCAACCTGAACGAGATCCTGCGTCGCCGGCTGACGGTGACGGGTTCGACGCTGCGGCCGCGTCCGGTCGAGTTCAAGGCGCGCATCGCCGCACAACTGAAGGCGCGTGTCTGGCCGCTGCTCGCGGACGGCCGCATCAAGCCCGTTATCTACCGTGTGCTGCCGGCCGGCGAGGCCGCGCAGGCGCATGCGCTGATGGAGAGCGGTGAGCATATCGGCAAGATCGTGCTCGATTGGGGTACGACCGCCTGAAGCCTTCGGCGGCCGGACTTGACATACGCGGTTTGACCGGTTCAAGCCGCGCGCAGTAAAATCGCGGGTTTGCTTCGCCAGATCCAGCCTGACGGCCGGTTTCCGGTACGTTAATGACACGATAGTGACGAGACAGACACGATGTCGAAACAACGAACAAAGCGAGTGATCGGCAACTGGAAGATGCACGGCCGGCTGGCCGGCAACCAGGCGTTGCTGAATGAAGTGGTGCAGGGCGCGGGCGCGGTGGCGGCTGAAACGTCGATCGGCGTGTGTGTGCCGTTCCCGTACCTCGCGCAGGTTCAGGCGCAGCTCGGCGCTGGCCGTGTCGTGTTCGGCGCGCAGGACGTGTCCGCGCACGAGCAGGGCGCGTTCACCGGCGAAGTCGCTGCGGCGATGGTGGCGGAGTTCGGTGCGCATTATGCGATCGTCGGTCACTCGGAGCGTCGCGCGTATCACGGCGAGCGCAACGAGACCGTCGCGGCGAAGACGCAGCGCGCGCTCGCGGCGGGCCTCACGCCCGTCGTGTGCGTCGGCGAAACGCTCGACGAGCGTGAAGCGGGCGCGACCGAGCAGGTGGTCGGTGCGCAGCTCGACGCCGTGCTGGCCGTGCTGACGGCTGACGAGGCGGCTCGCATCGTCGTCGCGTACGAGCCGGTCTGGGCGATCGGTACCGGCAAGAGCGCGACGTCGGCGCAGGCGCAGGATGTGCACGCGTTTCTGCGTGCGCGTCTCGCGGCGAAGGGTGCGGCGCACGTGTCGGTGCTGTACGGCGGCAGCGTGAAGCCGGACAACGCGGAAGAGCTGTTCGCGCAGCCGGACATCGATGGCGGCCTGATCGGCGGCGCGTCGCTGAAGGCGCAAGATTTCCTGGCGATCTGCCGAGCCGCACGTTGAGCGGTCCGGGGTCGAATTGAAACATGATGGCGGCCGGTTGGTCCGGTCGCCTGATCCAATCGGGTGGGTGTGATGCTGTTATTCAAGACGCTGATTATTGTCGTGCAGGTGCTGTCTGCACTCGGTGTGATTGGGCTCGTGCTGCTGCAGCACGGCAAGGGTGCCGACATGGGCGCCGCATTCGGTAGCGGCGCGTCGGGCAGCCTGTTCGGTGCGACGGGCTCGGCGAACTTTCTGTCGCGCACGACGGGCGTGCTGGCCACGATCTTCTTTGTCGCGACGCTCGCGCTGACGTACCTCGGCTCGTACAAGTCGACGCCGTCGGCAGGCGTGCTCGGCGCGGCCGCGACCGCACCGGCATCGGCGCCCGCGGCGTCGGCACCGGCCGTCGCCGCGTCCGCTGCAGCGGCTTCGGCCGCGAGCGCGCCGGGCCAGGATGTCCCGAAATAAAAAGCCAAATTTTTTGCGGTTGTGCGTTGAACAAATCTGGAACTCGGGTTAGAATTTAATTCTTGAAGCGATTCGCGGGAACAAGCAGCACAACCCGAGTTGCATGCAGTGCCGACGTGGTGAAATTGGTAGACACGCTATCTTGAGGGGGTAGTGGCGAAAGCTGTGCGAGTTCGAGTCTCGCCGTCGGCACCAAAGTTACTCAATGCCAGCCGCTTCTAGTGGCTGGCATTTTTCATTTGTGGGGTATGTCTTGCGATTGTCTTGTGATCGCACGCACTCCGAAATGATTCCTTCCGCCGGAAGTGGTATTCTCCGGACGCTCAGAACCAACCGATAGAGGATTGCCTTGAACCTCGCAGCCTATTACCCCGTCTTGTTGTTCCTCCTCGTGGGCACTGGTTTAGGTATAGCGCTGGTCAGCATCGGCAAGCTCCTTGGTCCCAACAAGCCGGACGTCGAGAAGAACGCACCATACGAGTGCGGCTTCGAAGCCTTTGAAGACGCCCGGATGAAATTCGACGTCCGGTACTACCTCGTCGCCATCCTGTTCATCATCTTCGATCTCGAAACCGCGTTCCTGTTTCCGTGGGGCGTCGCGCTGCGGGACATCGGCTGGCCCGGTTTCATCGCAATGATGATTTTTCTGCTCGAATTCCTGCTGGGCTTTGCCTATATCTGGAAGAAAGGCGGTCTCGACTGGGAGTGATGGGGTTAATCGCCGGTTTGCATGGGCGGCCACGCTGGGTCGCTCGTCTGGAGTGGAAAGCAAATGAGTATCGAAGGGGTCTTGAAGGAAGGGTTTGTCACCACGACGGCTGACAAGCTGATCAACTGGACGCGTACCGGCTCGCTGTGGCCGATGACGTTCGGGCTCGCATGTTGCGCCGTCGAGATGATGCATGCGGGCGCGGCCCGTTACGATCTGGACCGGTTCGGGGTCGTGTTCCGTCCGAGCCCGCGTCAGTCGGACGTGATGATCGTCGCCGGCACGCTGTGCAACAAGATGGCGCCCGCACTGCGCCGCGTGTACGACCAGATGGCCGAGCCGCGCTGGGTGATCTCGATGGGGTCGTGCGCGAACGGCGGTGGCTACTACCACTACTCGTACTCGGTGGTCCGCGGCTGCGACCGGATCGTGCCGGTCGACGTCTACGTGCCGGGCTGCCCGCCCACGGCCGAGGCGCTGGTCTACGGCGTGATCCAGCTTCAGGCGAAGATCCGCCGCACCAACACCATCGCCCGTCAATAAAGCCCCGAGCGTCCCCTCAATATGGCAAGCAAAATCGAGATCCTGAAGGCAAACCTCGAAGCCGCGCTCGGCGCGCGCGTGGTGAGCCTCACCGAAGCGATCGGTGAACTGACGCTCGTCGTGAAGGCGAGCGATTACCTCGAAGTCGCAAAGACGCTGCGCGACGATCCGAAGCTCCGTTTCGAGCAGCTGATCGACCTCTGCGGCGTCGACTACCAGACTTACGGCGACGGTGCGTACGACGGCCCGCGTTTCGCGGCCGTGTCGCAGCTGCTGTCGGTCACGAACAACTGGCGCCTGCGCCTGCGCGTGTTCGCGCCGGACGACGATCTGCCGATCGTCGCGTCGCTCGTCGACATCTGGACCTCCGCAAACTGGTACGAGCGCGAGGCGTTCGACCTGTACGGCCTCGTGTTCGAGGGACACCCCGACCTGCGCCGCATCCTCACCGACTACGGCTTCATCGGCCATCCGTTCCGCAAGGACTTCCCGGTGTCGGGCTATGTCGAAATGCGTTACGACCCGGAAGAGAAGCGGGTCGTGTACCAGCCGGTGACGATCGAGCCGCGCGAAATCACGCCGCGCGTGATCCGCGAGGATCGCTATGGCGGTCTGAAACATTAAGGGGGCGTCATGGCAGAAATCAAGAACTACACCCTCAACTTCGGCCCGCAGCACCCGGCAGCGCACGGCGTGCTGCGCCTGGTGCTCGAGCTCGACGGCGAAGTCATCCAGCGCGCCGATCCGCACATCGGCCTGCTGCACCGCGCGACCGAAAAGCTCGCGGAAAGCAAGACCTTCATCCAGTCCGTGCCGTACATGGACCGTCTCGACTACGTGTCGATGATGGTCAACGAGCACGGCTACGTGCTCGCGATCGAGCGTCTGCTCGGCATCGACGTGCCGGAGCGCGCGCAGTACATCCGCGTGCTGTTCGACGAAATCACGCGCGTGCTGAACCACCTGATGTGGATCGGCGCACACGCACTCGACGTCGGCGCGATGGCGGTGTTCCTGTACGCATTCCGCGAGCGCGAAGACCTGATGGACGTGTACGAAGCGGTGTCCGGCGCACGGATGCACGCGGCGTACTACCGTCCGGGCGGCGTCTATCGCGACCTGCCTGACGCAATGCCGCAATACAAGGCGTCGAAGATTCGCAACGAGAAGGCGCTCGCGAAGATGAACGAAGCGCGCAGCGGCTCGGTGCTCGACTTCATCGACGACTTCTTCACGCGCTTCCCGAAGTGCGTCGACGAATACGAAACGCTGCTGACCGACAACCGGATCTGGAAACAGCGTCTGGTCGGGATCGGTGTCGTCAGCCCGGAGCGCGCGTTGCAGATGGGCCTGACGGGCCCGATGCTGCGCGGTTCGGGTATCGCGTGGGATCTGCGCAAGAAGCAGCCGTACGAAGTGTACGACCGCATGGATTTCGACGTGCCGGTCGGCGTGAACGGCGATTGCTACGACCGCTATCTGGTGCGCGTCGAAGAAATGCGCCAATCGATCCGCATCGCGAAACAGTGTATTGAGTGGCTCCGCAAGAATCCGGGCCCGGTGATGACGGACAATCACAAGGTTGCGCCGCCGTCGCGCGTCGGCATGAAGACCAACATGGAAGACTTGATTCACCACTTCAAGCTCTTCACCGAAGGTTTTCACGTGCCGGAAGGCGAGGCGTATGCAGCAGTCGAGCATCCGAAGGGCGAATTCGGCATCTACCTCGTGTCGGACGGTGCCAACAAGCCGTATCGCCTCAAGATTCGCGCCCCGGGCTTCGCGCATCTCGCGTCGCTCGACGAAATGGCGCGCGGCCACATGATTGCCGACGCCGTCACGATCATCGGTACGCAGGACATCGTGTTCGGCGAAATCGATCGCTAATGGTTGCGCCGCCCGCGCGTGCGGGCGGCGAGCAGTAAGTCACACGCGATGCGCGCTGAGCCGGCGCGGCTTCGCAAGCTGTCAACAGTGAGCGCCAGGTCTGCCGTCCATGCACAGCAGTGCGGCAGGTTGTTCGTTCGGTAGGAATTGAAAGAGTCGTGTCTGAAAATGATCTCAGCTGAAGGCCTGAAGGAAATCGATCGAGCGTTGACGAAGTATCCCGCCGATCAGAAACAGTCCGCCGTGATGTCGGCGTTGGCCGTTGCTCAGGAAGAGCACGGCTGGCTGTCGCCCGAACTGATGCAGTTCGTCGCGGACTATCTCGGCATGCCGGCAGTCGCCGTGCAGGAAGTCGCGACGTTCTACACGATGTACGAGCTCAACCCGGTCGGCAAGCACAAGATCACGCTCTGCACGAACCTTCCGTGCCAGCTTGGTCCGCACGGCGGCGCCGAGGCGACGGCCGACTACCTGAAACAGAAGCTGGGCATCGGCTTCGGCGAGACCACGCCCGACGGCAAGTTCACGCTGAAGGAAGGCGAATGCATGGGCTCGTGCGGCGATGCGCCGGTGCTGCTGGTGAACAATCACAGAATGTGCAGCTTCATGAGCCGCGAGAAGATCGACCAGCTGCTTGAGGAGCTTTCGAAATGACGTCCCTTCACGACCGTCACATCAAACCGCTGATCCTCGCTGGTCTGAACGGCGAGAACTGGCATCTCGAAGATTACGTTGCGCGCGGCGGCTACAAGCAGCTGCGCCGCATTCTCGAAGAAAAGATTCCGCCGGAGCAGGTGATCGCCGACGTGAAGGCGTCGGGCCTGCGTGGCCGTGGCGGTGCGGGCTTCCCGACCGGCCTGAAGTGGAGCTTCATGCCGCGCCAGTTCCCGGGGCAGAAGTACCTCGTCTGCAACTCGGACGAAGGCGAGCCGGGCACGTTCAAGGATCGCGACATCCTGCGCTGGAACCCGCATGCGCTGATCGAAGGCATGGCCATCGGCGCGTATGCGATGGGCATCACCGTCGGCTACAACTACATCCACGGCGAAATCTTCGAAGTGTATCGACGCTTCGAGGCCGCGCTCGATGAAGCGCGTGCCGCGGGTTTCCTCGGCGACAACATCATGGGCTCGGAATTCTCGTTCCAGCTGCACGCGCACCACGGTTACGGCGCGTACATCTGCGGCGAGGAAACGGCGCTGCTCGAGTCGCTCGAAGGCAAGAAGGGCCAGCCGCGCTTCAAGCCGCCGTTCCCGGCGAGCTTCGGCGTGTACGGCAAGCCGACCACGATCAACAACACCGAGACGTTCGCCGCGGTGCCGTTCCTGCTGTCCATCGGGCCGCAGAATTACCTCGAGATCGGCAAGCCGAACAACGGCGGCACGAAGATCTTCTCGGTATCGGGCGACGTCGAGCGTCCGGGCAACTACGAAGTGCCGCTCGGCACGCCGTTCGCGACGCTGATGGAGCTCGCCGGCGGGATGCGCGGCGGTCGCAAGATCAAGGCCGTGATTCCGGGCGGTTCGTCGGCGCCGGTGATCCCGGGCGACATCATGATGCAGACCGATCTCGATTACGACTCGATCGCGAAGGCGGGCTCGATGCTCGGCTCCGGCGCGGTGATCGTGATGGACGAGACGCGCTGCATGGTGCGTTCGCTGCTGCGCCTGTCGTACTTCTACTACGAGGAATCGTGCGGCCAGTGCACGCCGTGCCGTGAGGGCACCGGCTGGCTGTATCGCGTCGTGAATCGTATCGAGCACGGCGAAGGGCGCCAGGAAGATCTGGACCTGCTGAACTCGGTTGCCGAGAACATCATGGGCCGCACGATCTGCGCGCTCGGCGATGCGGCGGCGATGCCGGTGCGCGGGATGCTCAAGCATTACTGGGACGAATTCGCGTACCACGTCGAGCACAAGCACTGCATGGTCGGCGGTCACGCGCCGCATGTGGCTTCGGCTGCGGCAGCCTGAGGCGAAACATTCGGTTGCGGAATTTGAGCGCACGGTCGGGCGAAGGCGCGAACGGGCGGAAATAGGTTAAGGACCATTCACCATCATGGTTGAACTTGAAATAGACGGCAAGAAGGTCGAGGTGCCCGAAGGCAGCATGGTGATCCAGGCTGCGCACAAGGCGGATACGTACATTCCTCACTTCTGCTATCACAAGAAACTGTCGGTTGCGGCCAACTGCCGGATGTGTCTCGTCGAAGTCGAGAAGATGCCGAAGGCCGTGCCCGCCTGCGCGACGCCCGTGTCGGCCGGCATGATCGTGCGCACGCAGTCCGACAAGGCCGTGAAGGCGCAGCAGTCGGTGATGGAATTCCTCCTCATCAATCACCCGCTCGACTGCCCGATCTGCGATCAGGGCGGCGAATGCCAGCTGCAGGATCTGGCGGTCGGCTACGGCAAGTCGTCGTCGCGCTACTCGGAAGAAAAGCGCGTGGTGTTCCACAAGAACGTGGGCCCGCTGATCTCGATGGAAGAGATGTCGCGCTGCATCCACTGCACGCGGTGCGTGCGCTTCGGCCAGGAAATCGCCGGCGTGATGGAGCTCGGCATGCTGGGTCGCGGCGAGCACTCGGAAATCACGACGTTCGTCGGCAAGACGGTCGACTCCGAGCTGTCGGGCAACATGATCGACCTGTGCCCGGTCGGCGCGCTGACCAGCAAGCCGTTCCGCTACAGCGCCCGTACGTGGGAACTGTCGCGCCGCAAGTCGGTGAGCCCGCACGATTCCGTCGGCGCGAACCTCGTCGTGCAGGTGAAGAACAACCGCGTGATGCGCGTGCTGCCGTTCGAGAACGAAGCGATCAACGAATGCTGGATCTCGGACAAGGATCGTTTCTCGTACGAAGGCCTGAACAGCGAAGAGCGCCTGACGAAGCCGATGCTGAAGCAGGGCGGCCAGTGGATCGAAACCGACTGGCAGACGGCACTCGAGTATGTCGCGAAGGGCCTGAAGGGCATCGCCGCGGATCACGGCGCGAACGCGCTGGCGATGCTCGCGAGCGCGCACAGCACCGCTGAAGAGCTGTTCCTCGTGAAGCAGCTCGCCAACGAACTGAAGACGCCGAACGTCGACTTCCGTCTGCGTCAGCAGGATTTCTCGGCGCCGGTCCAGGGTGCCCCGTGGCTCGGCATGCCGATCGCCGACCTGTCGAACGTGGATGCCGCGTTCGTCGTCGGTTCGTTCCTGCGCCGCGACCACCCGCTGTTCGCCGCACGCCTGCGTCAGGCCGCGAAGAACGGCGCGAAGCTGCACTTCCTGAACGCGACCGCCGACGATTCCCTGATCCCGACCGCGAAGCGCATCGTCGCCGCGCCGTCGGCATGGCTCGACGAACTGGCCGGCATCGCCGCGGCCGTCGCGCAACTGCGCGGCGTCGCACTGCCGGACACGCTCGCGGGCGTCACTGCCTCGCCGGCCGCGCAAGCGGTCGCCCAGTCGCTCGCGAACGGCGAGCGCCGTGCGGTGCTGCTCGGCAACGTGGCCGTCCGTCATCCGCAATTCGCGCAGCTGCACGCGGTCGCGCAGTGGATCGCCGACAACACCGGCGCCACGTTCGGCTTCCTGACCGAAGCGGCGAACACGGTCGGCGCGCACGTCGTCGGTGCGCTGCCGGGCGAAGGCGGCCTGAACGCACGCGAAGCGTTCGCGCAGCCGCGCAAGGGCTACGTGCTGCTGAACGTCGAACCGGAATTCGACACCGCCGATCCGGCGCAGGCGCTTGCCGCGTTGAACCAGGCCGAAATGGTCGTCGTGATGTCGCCGTTCAAGCACGGCCTCGATTACGCCGACGTGCTGCTGCCGATCGCGCCGTTCACGGAAACGGCCGGCACGTACGTGAATGCGGAAGGCTCGGTGCAGAGCTTCAACGGCGTCGTGCGCCCGCTCGGCGACACGCGTCCGGCGTGGAAGGTGCTGCGCGTGCTCGGCAGCCTGCTCGGCCTGCCGAACTTCGAATACGAGACCGCCGAAGAAGTGCGTCTCGCAGCGCTCGGCGACGCAGGTGTCGCGAGCCGTCTGTCGAACCAGGCGTCGGTCGCGCCGGCCCGCGTCGCGGCGACTGCCGCGAACGGCGGTTTCGAGCGCCTCGCCGATGTGCCGATCTATCACGCCGACGCACTCGTGCGCCGCGCGGGTGCGCTGCACCTGACGGCCGCCGCGAAGGTGGCGAACGCCGCAGCCCTGCCGGCCGCGCTGTTCGACAAGCTGGGCTTGAAGGAAGGCGACGCGGTGCGCGTGCGCCAGGGCGAGCGTGCGGTGCAGTTGCCGGCCGTGCGCGACGCGAATCTTGCGGAGACGGTCGTTCGCGTGTCGGCGGCGACGCCTGCCGGCGCAGCGCTCGGCAGCCTGTCCGGTGAACTGGTGGTGGAGAAGGCGTAAATGAGCTTGTTCGATACGATCAACGCGGGCGGAGCCCAGCTTCTCGGCATCGCATGGCCGACGGTGTGGGCCATCGTGCGCATCCTCGTCGTCGCCGTCGTGATCCTGCTGTGCGTCGCGTACCTGATTCTGTGGGAACGCAAGCTGATCGGCTGGATGCACGTGCGTCTCGGCCCGAACCGCGTCGGCCCCGCCGGCCTGCTGCAGCCGATCGCCGACGTGCTGAAGCTGCTGCTGAAGGAAGTCATTCAGCCGAGCGCCGCGAGCCGCTGGCTGTACCTGATCGCGCCGGTCATGACCGTCGTGCCGGCATTCGCCGTCTGGGCGGTGATCCCGTTCCAGGCCGAGGCCGTGCTCGCGAACGTGAACGCCGGCCTGCTGTATGCGATGGCGATCTCGTCGATCGGCGTGTACGCGGTGATTCTCGCCGGCTGGGCGTCGAACTCGAAGTACGCGTTCCTCGGCGCGATGCGCGCGGCGGCCCAGATGGTGTCGTATGAAATCTCGATGGGCTTCGCGCTGGTGCTCGTGCTGATGACGGCCGGCAGCCTGAACCTGTCGGAAATCGTCGGCTCGCAGCAGCACGGCTTCTTCGCCGGCCACGGCGTGAATTTCCTGTCGTGGAACTGGCTGCCGCTGCTGCCGGCGTTCGTCGTCTACTTCGTGTCCGGCATCGCCGAAACGAACCGCCACCCGTTCGACGTGGTGGAAGGGGAGTCGGAGATCGTCGCGGGTCACATGATCGATTACTCGGGCATGGCGTTCGCGCTGTTCTTCCTCGCCGAGTACATCAACATGATCGTGATCTCGGCGCTCGCCGCGACGCTGTTCCTCGGCGGCTGGGATGCACCGTTCGAATTCCTGTCGTTCATTCCGGGCGTCTTCTGGCTGGTGCTGAAGGTGTTCGCGCTGCTGTCGGTGTTCATCTGGGTTCGCGCGACGTTCCCGCGCTACCGTTACGACCAGATCATGCGTCTGGGCTGGAAGGTGTTCCTGCCCGTCACGGTGATCTGGGTGGTCGTGGTCGGCTTCTGGATGATGTCGCCGCTCAACATCTGGGTGAAGTAAAGATCGGACGAAATCATGACGGCAATCCAACACTTCTTTAAGACCTTCTTCCTGACGGAGCTGCTGAAAGGGCTCGCGCTGACCGGTCGCTACACGTTCCGGCGCAAGTTCACCGTGCAGTTCCCGGAAGAGAAGACTCCGATTTCGCCGCGCTTTCGCGGGCTGCATGCGCTGCGCCGCTACGAGAACGGCGAAGAGCGCTGCATCGCGTGCAAGCTCTGCGAGGCCGTGTGCCCCGCGCTGGCGATCACGATCGAATCGGAAACGCGTGCGGACAACACGCGCCGTACGACGCGCTATGACATCGACCTGACGAAGTGCATCTTCTGCGGTTTCTGCGAAGAGAGCTGCCCGGTCGATTCGATCGTCGAGACGCAGATTCTCGAGTATCACGGCGAAAAGCGCGGCGACCTGTATTTCACGAAGGAAATGCTGCTCGCGGTGGGCGATCGCTACGAGAAGGACATCGCTGCGGCCAAGGCCGCCGACGCGCCGTATCGTTGATTGTGTTTGCAGTGCCGGCCCGGCATGAACGGGTCGAGCCGCCGCGACGGGTGCGGGCGTCCCGCAAGCCGCGCCTGACTATGGCCTAACGATGAACCGGTAATCATGGAATTCACGACCGTATTGTTCTACATCTTCGCGCTGCTCCTGGTGGTATCAGGGCTGAAGGTGATCACTTCGCGCAACCCGGTGGCGTCTGCGCTTTTCCTTGTGCTGGCGTTCTTCAACGCCGCCGCGATCTGGATGCTGCTGGAAGCGGAGTTCCTCGCGATCCTGTTGGTGCTGGTGTACGTGGGCGCCGTGATGGTGCTGTTCCTGTTCGTCGTGATGATGCTGGACATCAACATCGATTACCTGCGCCGCGACTTCAAGCGCTTCGTGCCGATGGCAACGGTGGTCGGCGCGATCATCGTGGTCGAGACCGCGCTGATCCTGTGGCGCGGCTACGGCGACACGCACGCGGTGCACGCCATGGCGACGGGCGCGATGGCCGACTGGTCCAACACGCGACTGATCGGCAAGGTGATCTACACCGACTACATCTTCGCGTTTGAAATCGCCGGCCTGGTGCTGCTGGTCGCGATCATCGCCGCGATCGGGCTGACCGAGCGCAAGGGCAAGGACAGCAAGCGCCAGCGCGTGTCGGATCAGGTCAAGGTGCGCCGCAACGACCGCGTGCGCCTCGTGAAGATGGAAGCAGAAAAGCCGCAGCCGGAAACGGCGCAGAGCGAAGCCGGTACGAGCACCAACGGCTAAGCGGAGGAAAAGAAACCATGTTGACTCTTGCTCACTACCTCGTGCTCGGCGCGATCCTCTTCGCGATCGCGATCGTCGGGATTTTCCTGAACCGCCGCAACATCATCATCATCCTGATGGCGATCGAATTGATGCTGCTGGCGGTGAACACCAACTTCGTCGCGTTCTCGCATTACCTCGGCGATGTGCACGGCCAGATCTTCGTGTTCTTCGTGCTGACCGTCGCCGCAGCGGAAGCCGCGATCGGTCTCGCGATTCTGGTGACCCTGTTCCGTAAGCTCGACACGATCAATGTCGAGGATCTCGATCAGCTCAAAGGTTAATTTCAGGCAACGCTGTTATGTCAATGACACTCAATGAAAACCTGCTGCTGGCGATTCCGCTCGCTCCGCTGGCCGGCTCGCTGATTGCGGGGCTGTTCGGGAACGCAGTGGGGCGCAAGGGCGCACACCGGATCACGATCCTCGGCGTATTGATCGCGTTCCTCCTGTCGGCGAAAGTCTTCCTCGACGTGATGGGCGGCGCGAGCTTCAACGCGACCGTCTACGAATGGATGAACGTGGGCTCGCTGAAACTCGAAGTCGGCTTCCTCGTCGATTCGCTGACCGCGATGATGATGGTCGTCGTGACCTTCGTCTCGCTGATGGTGCACGTGTACACGATCGGCTACATGTCGGAGGAGGACGGCTACCAGCGGTTCTTCTCGTACATCTCGCTGTTCACGTTCTCGATGCTGATGCTCGTGATGAGCAACAACTTCCTGCAGCTGTTCTTCGGCTGGGAAGCGGTGGGTCTGGTGTCGTACCTGCTGATCGGCTTCTACTTCACGCGTGAGAGCGCGATCTACGCGAACATGAAGGCGTTCCTCGTGAACCGCGTGGGCGACTTCGGCTTCCTGCTGGGCATCGGCCTGCTGCTCGCATTCGCGGGTTCGATGAACTACGGCGAAGTGTTCGCGAAGCGTGCCGAGCTCGCAAGCCTGCACTTCCCGGGCACCGACTGGGGCCTGCTGACCGTTGCCTGTATCTGCCTGTTCATCGGCGCGATGGGCAAGTCGGCGCAGTTCCCGCTGCACGTGTGGCTGCCCGACTCGATGGAAGGCCCGACCCCGATCTCCGCGCTGATTCACGCGGCGACGATGGTGACGGCCGGCATCTTCATGGTGTCGCGCATGTCGCCGCTGTTCGAGCTGTCGGATACCGCGCTGTCGTTCATCACGGTGATCGGCGCGATCACGGCACTGTTCATGGGCTTCCTCGGGATCGTCCAGAACGACATCAAGCGGGTCGTCGCGTACTCGACGCTGTCGCAGCTCGGCTACATGACCGTCGCGCTCGGCGTGTCCGCCTACCCGGTCGCCGTGTTCCACCTGATGACGCACGCGTTCTTCAAGGCGCTGCTGTTCCTCGGCGCCGGTTCGGTGATCATGGGCATGCACCACGACCAGGACATGCGCAACATGGGCGGCCTGCGCAAGTACATGCCGATCACGTGGATCACGTCGCTCGTCGGTTCGCTGGCGCTGATCGGTACGCCGTTCTTCTCGGGCTTCTACTCGAAAGACTCGATCATCGACGCGGTGAAGCTGTCGCACCTGCCGGGTTCGGGCTTCGCGTACTTCGCGGTCGTCGCGAGCGTGTTCGTCACGGCGCTGTACTCGTTCCGCATGTACTTCCTGGTGTTCCACGGCGAAGAGCGCTTCCGCAAGCCGAAGCATCCGGAATCGCCGATGGGCATGGCGGCCGCGCACGGCCACGATGATCACGGCCATGGCCACGGTCATGACGACCACGCGCACGAGCCGCACGAGACCCCGTGGGTCGTGTGGGTGCCGCTGGTCCTGCTGGCGATTCCGTCGGTGATCATCGGCGCGATCGCGATCGGCCCGATGCTGTTCGGCGACTTCTTCCAGCACGGCGTCGCATTCGACAAGGTGATCTTCATCGGCGCGAACCATCCGGCTCTGGCCGAGATGGCCGAAGAGTTCCACGGCTGGGTCGGCATGGGCCTGCACTCGGTGTCGGGCCTGCCGGTGTGGCTGGCGCTCGCCGGTGTCGTCGTCGCATGGTTCCTGTATCTGAAGCGTCCGGAACTGCCGGCGTCGATCCGCCGCGCGTTCGGCCCGATCTACACGCTGCTGGACAACAAGTACTACATGGACAAGATCAACGAAGTGGTGTTCGCCCGCGGTTCGGTGGCGATCGGCCGCGGCCTCTGGAAGGAAGGTGACGTCGTCGTGATCGACGGCCTCGTCAACGGCAGCGCCCGGTTCATCGGCTGGTTCGCCGGCGTGATCCGCTTCCTCCAATCCGGTTACATCTATCACTACGCGTTCGCCATGATCATCGGCATGCTGGGGCTCCTGACCCTGTTTGTAACGCTCGGCGGCAAATAAGGCGGGGGGACAACACTAATGCACGCTTTTCCGATTCTCAGTACCGCGATCTGGCTGCCGATCGTTTTCGGCCTCCTCGTGCTCGCGGTGGGTAACGACAAAAATCCGGGGACGGCCCGCTGGGTCGCGCTGATCGGTTCGCTGCTCGGTCTCGCGGTCACGATCCCGCTGATCACGGACTTCGACTCGAGCACGGCCGCGCTGCAGTTCGTCGAGAAGTCGACCTGGATCGAACGCTTCGACATCTCGTACCACCTCGGCGTCGACGGCATTTCGATGTGGTTCGTCGTGCTGACCGCGCTGATCACGGTGATCGTCGTGATCGCCGCGTGGGAAGTGATCACCGAGAACGTCGCGCAGTACCTCGCGGCCTTCCTGATCCTGTCCGGGATCATGATCGGCGTGTTCTCGGCGGCCGACGGCCTGCTGTTCTACGTGTTCTTCGAGGCGACCCTGATCCCGATGTACATCATCATCGGCGTGTGGGGCGGCCCGAACCGCGTGTATGCGGCATTCAAGTTCTTCCTGTACACGCTGGCCGGCTCGCTGCTGATGCTGGTCGCGCTGATCTACCTGTACACGCAGACGCATTCGTTCGACCTCGCGACGTGGCAGAACGCCAAGATCGCGATGACGCCGCAGATCCTGCTGTTCATCGCATTCTTCCTCGCGTTCGCGGTGAAGGTGCCGATGTGGCCGGTGCACACCTGGCTGCCGGACGCGCACGTGGAAGCGCCGACGGGCGGCTCGGTCGTGCTGGCGGCGATCATGCTGAAGCTCGGCGCGTACGGTTTCCTGCGTTTCTCGCTGCCGATCACGCCTGACGCAAGCCACTTCCTCGCACCGGTCGTGATCACGCTGTCGCTGATCGCGGTGATCTACATCGGCCTCGTCGCGATGGTGCAGGCCGACATGAAGAAGCTGGTCGCGTATTCGTCGATCGCGCACATGGGCTTCGTGACGCTCGGCTTCTTCATCTTCAACCAGCTCGGCGTCGAAGGCGCGATCATCCAGATGATCTCGCACGGCTTCGTGTCGGGTGCGATGTTCCTGTGCATCGGCGTGCTGTACGACCGTTTGCACTCGCGCCAGATCGCCGACTACGGCGGCGTCGTGAACGTGATGCCGAAGTTCGCGGCATTCGCGATGCTGTTCTCGATGGCCAATTGCGGCCTGCCGGGCACGTCGGGTTTCGTCGGCGAATTCATGGTGATTCTCGCCGCCGTCCAGTACAACTTCTGGATCGCATTCGGCGCGGCATTCACGCTGATCCTCGGCGCCGCCTACACGCTGTGGATGTACAAGCGCGTGTACTTCGGCGCGGTCGCGAACGATCACGTTGCCAAGCTGAAGGACATCGGCCGTCGCGAATTCGTGATGCTGGTCGTGCTGGCCGCGTTCACGATGCTGATGGGCCTGTATCCGAAGCCTTTCACCGACGTGATGCACGTTTCCGTGGAAAACCTCCTCTCCCATGTCGGGCAGTCCAAACTGCCGCTGGCCCAGTAATCGCGAGCGGAGGAAATCAAGATCATGAACGCACCTATGAATGTCCTGTTGCCTGACGCGCTGGTGATGGTCGCCGTCGTCGTCGCATGGCTGAACGACACCTTTACTGGTGCCGCTGGCCGCCGCCTGACCTATCTGATCGCGGTGGTTTCGTCGGTCGTCGCCGGCGTGTGGTTCGCGGTGCAGGCGCTCGACCCGCACCAGTACTACTTCTTCTCGCGGATGGTCGTCGTCGACTCGTTCGCGAGCATGATGAAGGCCGTCGTGTCGATCGGCTTCGCCGTCTCGCTCGTCTATTCGCGCAAGTACCTCGAAGACCGCGACATGTTCCGCGGCGACGTCTTCCTGCTGGGCATGTTCTCGCTGCTCGGTCAATTGGTGATGGTGTCGGGCAACAACTTCCTGACGCTGTACCTCGGCCTCGAACTGATGTCGCTGTCGCTGTACGCGGTCATCGCGCTGCGCCGCGACGCGCCGCAGTCGAGCGAAGCCGCGATGAAGTACTACGTGCTGGGCGCGCTCGCGTCGGGCTTCGTGCTGTACGGCATCTCGATGCTCTACGGCGCGACCGGCTCGCTCGAGCTGGGCGAGGTGTACAAGGCAGTCGGCGGCAACACCGACGCGGCCGTGCTGATGTTCGGCGTGGTGTTCATCGTCGCCGGTATCGCGTTCAAGCTTGGCGCCGTGCCGTTCCACATGTGGGTGCCGGACGTCTACCAGGGCGCCCCGACCGCGATGACGCTGTTCGTCGGCGGCGGCCCGAAGGTTGCCGCGTTCGCGTGGGGCCTGCGCTTCCTGGTGATGGGCCTGCTGCCGCTAGCCCAGAACTGGCAGACCGCGCTCGTGATCCTCGCCGCGCTGTCGCTGATCGTCGGTAACATCACCGGTATCGTCCAGCGCAACATCAAGCGGATGCTCGCGTACTCGGCGATCTCGAACATGGGCTTCGTGCTGCTCGGCCTGCTGGCCGGCATCGTGAAGGGCGACGCGGCCGCACCGGCGAACGCGTACAGCTCGGCGATGTTCTACGCGATCGTCTACCTGATCACGACGCTCGGCTCGTTCGGCGTGGTGATGCTGCTCGCGCGCCGCGATTTCGAAGCGGAGACGATCGACGACTTCAAGGGCCTCAACAAGCGCAGCCCGGTGTTCGCGTTCGTGATGATGGTCATGATGTTCTCGCTGGCCGGTATCCCGCCGACCGTCGGCTTCTACGCGAAGCTCGCGGTGCTCGAGGCGACCGTCAATGCGGGTCTCACGTGGCTCGCCGTGCTGGCGGTGATCACGTCGCTGTTCGGCGCGTTCTACTACCTGCGCATCGTCAAGCTGATGTACTTCGACGCGCCGCAGGATACGGCCCCGATCACCGGCGATTTCTGCAAGCGCACGATCCTCGCGCTGAATGGCGTCGCGGTCGTCGTGCTCGGCCTGATCCCGAGCCCGCTGCTGACGGCCTGCCTGCAGGCGATCCGTCATACGCTGCCGCTGTAATGTCGGCAGCCGGCTGGTTCATCGTGCTGTTGGCGCTCGTCTGCGCCAACGTGCCGTTCCTGAACCAACGCCTCTTCGCCGTCGTGCCGTTCGGCGCGACGAAGAAGAACGCGTGGGTTCGGATCGGCGAGCTGATCGTGCTGTATTTCGTCGTCGGCGCCCTCGGCTTCTGGCTCGAGTCGCGCGCCGGCAACCGCTTCGAACAGGGCTGGCAATTTTACGCGATCACCTTCAGTCTCTTTGTCGTGTTCGCGTTTCCCGGCTTCACGTTCCAGTATCTCGTCAAACGACGCTGACGGCTTCGGCCGTCACGCTCATCCACGGAGCCGCCGATGGCCGAACTACCCAATCACGACGCCGCACTGACCGAAACCTGCCTCGAGAGCGAGGCGATTTTCGAAGGCTCGTTCCTCAAGCTCAAGCGCGATACCGTCCGTTTGCCGGATGGCAAGCGCGCCACGCGTGAATACGTTCAGCACCCGGGCGCGGTGATGGTGATCCCGCTGTTCGACGACGGCCGCGTGCTGATGGAAAGCCAGTATCGCTATCCGATCGGCAAGGTCATGGCCGAATTCCCGGCCGGCAAGCTCGATCCGGACGAAGGCGCGCTGGCGTGCGCGGTGCGCGAGCTGCGCGAGGAAACCGGCTACACGGCACGCGAATACGTGTTCCTGGCCCGGATTCATCCGATCATCTCCTACTCGACCGAATTCATCGACCTGTATCTCGCACGCGGGCTGACGGCCGGCGAGCGCAAGCTCGACGAAGGCGAATTCCTCGAAACCTTCACGGCGACGCAGGCCGACCTCCAGGAATGGGTGCGCACGGGCCAGATCACCGACGTGAAGACGATCATCGGCATGATGTGGCTCGACAAGGTACTGTCCGGCACCTGGCCGCTCGGCCCGGTCGTGAAGCCCTGACCGCGCGTCAGCGGCGGGTAGGGCGCCGCGTTACAATCCGGTGACGCGGCCGCTTTCCGGCCGCGCGATCCTGATTTAGCACGATCGTTCACAAAAGCGCGTTTTGCGCTACACTCGTCACACGCCCTGATTCACAGCATGAAGGTCCTCGATTTGCAGTGCCCGCACGATCATCGGTTCGAAGGCTGGTTCGCTTCCGCCGATGAGTTCGAAGCGCAGTTGTCCCGCAAGCTGGTCGAATGTCCGGTGTGCGGGACGACCGAGATCAACCGGATGCCGTCGGCGCCGCGCCTGAACCTGTCGGGTGCGACGCAGGCGCAGCCGGCCGATCCGCGTGCGCTGCAGGCGCAGGTGATGCGTGCGCTGCGCGAGGTGCTGGATAAGACCGAGAATGTGGGCGAGCGCTTCGCCGAGGAAGCGCGGCGCATCCATTACAACGAGGCGCCGGCACGCAGCATTCGCGGCGTCACGACGCCGGAGGATGCGCAATCCTTGGTTGAAGAAGGCATCGACGTGATGCCGCTGCCGATTCCCGCCGCGCTGAAAGAACCGCTGCAATGACGTACGCAGTGGGTCCTGGCCGGGCCGGATGGCCGCGGTCAGCCTTGCATGGGACCTGAGTAACCGCTAAAGCGCTAACTCCGGTCGACCGACAGGAGACACTGCGCATGGATCTGGATTATTCCCCCGCCGACGACGCGTTCCGCGTTGACGTTCGCGCCTGGCTCGAGGCCAATCTGCCTCACGCCCTGCGCGCCAAGGTACTCGATCACAAACGACTCGACCGCGAGGACTTCGCGAGCTGGCACCGGATTCTCGGCCAGCGCGGCTGGTCCGCGCCCGCGTGGCCGGCTGAATACGGCGGCCCGGGCTGGAACGCGACGCAGCGGCACATCTGGGACGAGGAGTGCGCCCGCATCGGCGCGCCGACCGTGCTTCCGTTCGGCGTGTCGATGGTCGCGCCGGTGCTGATGAAATACGGCAGCGAAGCGCAGAAGCGCCACTATCTGCCGCGCATCCTCGACGGCACCGACTGGTGGTGTCAGGGCTATTCGGAGCCCGGCTCCGGGTCGGACCTCGCGTCGCTGCGCACCCGCGCCGAACGCCATGGCGATTACTACGTCGTCAACGGCCAGAAGACCTGGACCACGCTCGGCCAGTACGCGGACATGATGTTCTGCCTCGTGCGCACGGATCCGGCCGCGAAGAAGCAGGAGGGCATCTCGTTCCTGCTGATCGACATGGCGACGCCCGGCATCACGGTGCGTCCGATCATCACGCTCGACGAGGATCACGAGGTCAACGAGGTGTTCTTCGAGGACGTGAAGGTGCCCGTCGAGAATCTCGTCGGCGACGAAAACCGCGGCTGGACCTACGCGAAATACCTGCTGGGCCACGAGCGCACCGGTATCGCGCGCGTCGGGGCGTCGAAGCGCGAGCTCGTGTTCCTGAAGCGCGTGGCGTCGCACCAGCAGAAGAACGGCAAGCCGTTGCTCGCGGATCCCGTGTTTGCCGCCAAGGTCGCGGCGCTCGAGGTCGAGCTGATGGCGCTCGAGGTGACGGTGCTGCGCGTCGTGAGCCGCGAGACGAGCGGCAAGGGGCCGGGCCCCGAGGCGTCGATGCTGAAGATCAAGGGTACCGAGGTGCAGCAGGCGCTCACCGAGCTGATGTTCGAGGCGATCGGGCCGCTCGCGGCGCCGTTCGACGTGCCGTTCCTCGAGGGCAAGCGCGAACACAGCATCGCGGGCGACGACGATGCCGCGCCGCTCGCCGCGTACTACTTCAATTATCGGAAGACGTCGATCTACGGCGGCTCGAACGAGATTCAGAAGAACATCATCGCGCAGATGATTCTCGGGCTGTGATCAGGGAACGGAGACAACCATGGATTTCAGCTTTACCGATGAGCAGCAACAGTTCGCCGACGCGCTGCGCCGCTATCTCGGCGAGCAGTACGGTTTCGACGCGCGCCAGGCTATCGTGCGCAGCGATGCGGGCGTGTCGGACGCGCAATGGAGCGCATTCGCGGAGCTGGGCCTGACCGCGCTGCCCGTGCCGGAGGCTCAGGGCGGATTCGGCGGCGGCCCGGTCGACATGCTGGTCGCGATGCAGGAGCTCGGCCGCGCACTCGTGGTCGAGCCGTACTGGGCGACGGCGGTCGGCATCGAGGCGCTGCGGCTCGCCGGGTCCGGCACGGGCGACGATGCCGCGCTGCTGGAAGCGGTCGCACTGGGGCAGAAGCGCCTGGCGGTCGCGTTTCACGAACCGCGGGCGCGCTACGACCTGTACGAACTCGGCACGCAGGCACGCGAGCAGGGCGGTGCTGGCCGGTTGACCGGCACCAAGTCGGTCGTGCAGCACGGCGCACAGGCGCACGCGTGGATCGTTCCCGCACGGGTCGACGGCGGTGGCATCGGCCTGTTCGTGGTCGAGCGCGACGCCGCGGGAGTGAAGCTCGTCGACTATCGGACGATCGACGGCCAGCGCGCCGCGACGATCGAGCTGCACGAAACGCCCGCGCGGCAACTGACCGGCGGCGCACGCGACGCGGCCGCGCTCGAGCAGATCGCCGATTACGCGACCTTCCTGCTCTGCGCGGAAGCGGTCGGCGCACTCGACGAACTGAACCGCGCGACGGTCGAATACACGAAGACGCGCGAACAGTTCGGCGTGCCGATCGCGCGTTTTCAGGCGCTGCAGCACCGGATGGTCGACATGCTGATTCACGCGGAGCAGGCGCGCTCGCTGACCTACCTGGCCGCGGTGCGTTACGCGGGCGGCGATGCCGATGCACGGCGCAAGGCGGCGTCGGCCGCGAAGGCGCGGGTCGGCACGGCAGCGCGCTTCGTCGGCCAGCAGGCCGTGCAACTGCACGGCGGCATGGGCGTGACCAACGAGGTCGCCGCCGCGCACCTGTTCAAGCGGCTGTCGATCATCGAGACGACCCTCGGCGACACCGATCACCACCTTGCGCGCATCACGGCCCTGCCGGATTTCGCGCAGGCCGACGCGGCATGACGGCGACGCGCGAGCGCGCCAGAGGAGACACACAGTGGGTATCAGTTACGAAGACCTGGAAGTCGGCAGTACGACCGAAATCGGCCGCTACACGTTCGAACCGGACGACATCAAGACGTTCGCGCAACGCTACGATCCGCAGCCGTTCCATCTGGACGAGGAGGCCGGCAAGGCATCGCCGTTCGGCGGACTGGTCGCGAGCGGCTGGCATACGTGTTCGGTTTTCATGAGCCTGCTCATCAAGAAGCTCGGGCCGGATTCGACCAGCATGGGCTCGCCCGGCATCGACTCGATCCGGTGGCTCAAGCCCGTGCGTGCCGGCGACACGATCACGATGCTCCAGAAGATCCACGACAAGCGCGTGTCGGCGAGCAAGCCCGATCGCGGCATCGTGTCGACGGAGTGGATCGGCATCAACGGCGCCGGCGACACGGTGATCTCCGTGCATACCAAGGTGATCTTCGGGCTGCGCCATCCGCAAGGAGCGGGCGCATGACGGACGTGACATTGCCGCTGATCGCGTCGCCGCAGGCGCTCCATGCACAGGTCGGCGCGGAACCGCTGGCAAGCGGCTGGGTCGAGATCGACCAGCGTCGGGTCGACGGTTTCGCCGACGCGACCGGCGATCGCCAGTGGATCCACGTCGATCCCGAGCGCGCGCGGCGCGAATCGCCGTTCGGCGGTCCGATCGCGCACGGATTCCTCACGCTGTCGCTGATTCCCGCGCTGATGGCCGATGCGATGCGCTTCGAGCAGAAGATGGGCGTGAACTACGGACTGAATCGCGTGCGGTTCCTGAAGCCGGTGCCGGTCGGCACGCGTGTGCGCGCGCTGTTCGCGGTGAAGGAAACCGCGGAGGCCGCGCGGGGCGGCGTGCAGGTCACATGGTCGGTATCGATGCAGGCCGAGCGTCCCGACGCGCCGTTGCTGGTTTGCGCGGCGGAATTCATTACGCTGCACTACTTCTGATGCGCGCGGCGGCGTCGACGGATGCCGCCCGCGTTGCCCGCGCGTGCTGCGTCAATGCTTCGCGTATTGCGTCGCGCCGAACAGCATCTCGCGCGCCTTGTCGTCCTGCAGTGCCTTGCGCATCGAGGCGAGGACTTCGACGCCGCGCTGCACGGCCGGACGCGCGGCAATCGCTTCCTGCCAGCGCTTCACGTTCGGCAGTTCATCGAGCACGATGCCCTGGTTCTGCCACGAACGTGTCCACGGGAACGTCGCGATGTCCGCGATCGTGTACGTGTCGCCCGCGAGATATTCGGATTCGCCGAGGCGTTTTTCCATCACGTTGTACAGGCGCTTCGCTTCGTTCGTGTAGCGATTGACCGCGTATTCGATCTGCTCCGGCGCGTACAGGCGGAAGTGATGCGCCTGCCCGAGCATCGGGCCGACGCCGCCCATCTGGAACATCAGCCATTCGAGCGTCGCATAGCGCCCGGCCGGGTCGGTCGGCAGGAACTTGCCGGTCTTTTCCGCAAGGTACACGAGGATCGCGCCCGATTCGAACAGCGAGATCGGCTTGCCGCCGGGGCCGTCCGCGTCGACGATCGCGGGAATCTTGTTGTTCGGGCTGATCTTCAGGAATTCAGGCTTGAACTGGTCGCCCGCACCGATATCGACCGGATGCACGCGATACGCGAGGCCCGTTTCCTCGAGCATGATGTGTACCTTGTGGCCGTTCGGGGTCGCCCAGCTGTAGACGTCGATCATCGTCAACTCCTTCGTTGCATGCGCGAAAACGGCGCCGGCAGGACGCCGCGACAGGCGGTCATTAGAGCATGGATCGACGTGCGCTGCAGGCGGCGGCAAGGCGCGGCCGCGCGCCGGCGCCCGCGTGTCGATGCGGCGCGGCGAGGCGGTTAGAACAGCGGGATTGCGCGGATCAGCGCTTGTAGCGCGGCTGCCGTTTCTCGAGAAATGCGGTAATGCCTTCGAACGCGTCCGCGTGATGCAGCGAGGCGACGAAGTGATCGCGCTCGGTGCCGAGATGGGTTTCGAGCGGCTGCGCGGGCGCATCGTCGAGCAGCGACTTGATGCGCGTGAGTGCGTTCGGCGAGATGCCGGCAAGCGAGTCGGCCCACGCGAGCGCATCGGACAATGCGGCACCGGGCACGGCGAGTCGATTGACTACGCCGAGCGCATGCAGGCGTTCGGCCGCGACGGGCTTGCCTTCGAACAGGATTTCGGCGGCCAGCGCGCGCGGCAGCGCGCGTGCGAGGAACCACGAGCCACCGCCGTCGGGCGTGAGGCCGACGCGCGCATACGACATCACGAACTTCGCGTCGTGTGCGGCGACGATCAGGTCGCATGCAAGCGCGAGCGAGAAGCCCGCGCCGGCCGCCGCCCCTTCGACCGCCGCGATCACGGGTTTCGTCGATGCGCGGATCGCCGTGATCCACGCGCCGAGCTGATCGATGCTGTCGGCCTGGTAGGACGGATCTTTCGCGCGGTTCTCGAGCAGCCGGTTCAGGTTGCCGCCAGCGCAAAAGAAACGATCGGCGCCCGTGAGCACGACCGCGCGAATCGCCGGATCACGCTCGGCGGTGGCGAGCGCTTCGACGCCGGCCGCGTACATGTCGGGATGCAGCGCATTGCGCGCGCCGGGATTGGACAGCGTGAGGACGAGCGTCGATTCGCTCTCGGGCGGACGCGAGGCCAGCAGTTCAGCACTCATGCGAGGGTGTCTCCATCGGATGGCGAGGCTGCGGCGCCGCGCGTTGCGCGGGCTCGTGCGCATACCCGCGAGGGCGCTGCCGCAGCGGATGCATTGTTGTCGTGACGGACATGAAACTGCTTTAGACTAGCACGAACGTGCTTTTCAGCGCGACGAATCCTGGTGCGGCCGGCGTCGCTGCGGCCGCGCTCCCGCAACGAAGGAGACTCCGATGCTACAGCTGTGCGGTATTCCGTTGTCCAACTATTACAACAAGGTGAAGTTCGTCCTGCTCGAACATGACATCCCGTTCGAGGAAGCGACATGCACGTTGCCGGTCAGCGATCCTGCATTGCTCGCCGATTCGCCGCTCGGCAAGATTCCGTTCCTGAAGACGGAAGAGGGCGCGCTGTTCGAGTCGCAGGTGATCATCGAATATCTGGCAGCGCGTTATCCCGACAAGGCAATTTTCCCGGCGGGGCCGTTCGCGGCCGCGAAGGTGCGCGAACTCGTCGAGACGCTCGAGCTGTATCTCGAATGGACCGCGCGCGAGGTCTATACGGAGGCGTTTTTCGGCGGCAAGGTCAGCGACGGGACCAAGGCGCATGTCGAGAAGCGCCTGCCGCGTGCGATCGATGCATTCAAGCGGATGACGCAATTCTCGCCCTACGTGCTCGGCGACACGTTCGGTCTTGCGGACATCGCCGCATCGGTCCACCTGCCGGTGATCGGGATGGCGACGAAGGCCATCTTCGGCCGCGATTTCCTGCTCGACGCCGGCATCGACTGGAAGGCGCACGCGAAGCTGGTCGGCGAGCGGCCGGCCGCGCAGCGCGTGGCGGCCGATCGCAAGGCCTATGTCGAGGCGACGGCCGCCGCGCGTTCGTAAGCGCGAGCCGGACACAGAGCGGGCAGCGTCTTGCTGCCCGTGCCGGACTTACAGGCGTGCGAGCCGTTCGAGTGCGGACGCGAGCGTGCTTTCCTGTTTCGCGAAGCAGAAGCGCACGACGCCCGATTCGTGCGGCTCGTGATAGAACGCCGACACCGGAATCGCCGCCACACCGATTTCCGACGTGAGCCACTTCGAGAATTCCGCTTCGGGCAGGTCGCTGATCGCCGAATAGTCGACGCACTGGAAGTACGTGCCCGTGCACGGCAGCAGCTTGAAGCGCGTGCGTTCGAGGCCGGCGCGGAAGAAGTCGCGCTTCTTCTGGTAGAAGTCGGGCAGCGTCAGGTACGGTGCCGGATCGCGCAGGTAGTCGGCGAGCCCGATCTGCGTCGGCGTGTTCACCGTGAACACGTTGAACTGATGGACCTTGCGGAACTCCGCCATCAGTGCGGCAGGCGCCGCGACATAGCCGATCTTCCAGCCCGTCACGTGATAGGTCTTCCCGAAGCTCGACACGATGAAACTGCGCTCGGCCAATTCCGGGTAGCGCGCGACGCTCTCGTGCCGGGCGCCGTCGTAGACCATGTGCTCGTACACTTCATCGGACAGGATCAGCACGTTGGTGCCGCGCACGATCTCCTCGAGCTTGCGCATGTCGGCCTCGCGCCACACGGTGCCGGTCGGGTTGTGCGGCGTGTTGATCATGATCATCCGCGTCTTCGGCGTGATCGCGGCGGCGAGACGATCGAACGGGATCGCGTAGTCGGGCGCCTCCAGCGTGACGAACACCGGCTTGCCACCGGCGAGCTCGATCGACGGCAGGTAGCTGTCGTAGGTCGGCTCGACGACGATCACCTCGTCGCCCGGATGCACCGCGCACAGGATCGCCGTCAGGAGTGCCTGCGTCGCGCCGGCCGTCACCGTGATCTCGGTGGCCGGGTCGTAGCGCCGGCCGTAGACCTGCGCGATCTTGTCGGCGATCGCGTCGCGCAGCGGCGCAACGCCCGCCATCGGCGGATACTGGTTGTGGCCGTCGCGCATCGCGGCCGCGACCGCGTCGACGATGCGCGGGTCACAGTCGAAATCCGGGAAGCCCTGGCCGAGATTCACGGCGCCTTTCTCGGCGGCGAGCGCGCTCATGACCGTGAAGATCGTGGTGCCGACGTTCGGCAGGCGCGACGGGAAAACGGGATTCGTAGGCATGTCGGAAGGAGCGTTCATCGATACGGTCGCAGCGTGTTGCGTCGGCCCGTCAGGCCGGCGTGGTGGGGATGGCCGACGCGGCATCGAGCGCGCAGGCTTCGGTAAACGGCGCGGGCTGCGCGATCCGGAAGCCGAAGTCGCGTGCGGTGCGCTTCGCGAGCTTGAGCAGCGCGCGGTCCTTCGACACGAGCCAGTCGGCCTGCGCGGCGCGCGCGAGTTCGAGAAACTTCTGATCGTCACGGTCCTTGCACTTCGGCAGCGGCGGCGCGTCGGCGTCGACGGGCAGCGGCTCGACGCGGCTCGTCAGGCGTGCGACGGTCGCGAGCGCTTCGGCCTTGTCGATCGCACGCTCGCGGAACTGCGGGTAGTCGAGCACGAGCTCGAGTTCGTTCAGGCAGCGGCCGTCGATCACGGCGGCCAGCGTGCCGCGTTCGAGCGCAGCCCGGATCGGGCGTGTGGCAGGGTCGTCGAATACGAGTATGTCGATCCAGACGTTCGAGTCGAGCACGACGCGATGCGCGGCGTGCGGGGCGGAGGAGCGGGTCATTCGTTACAATCGGTGGTTTTCGTCTGACCGCAAGGCACGGCGTGCCAGCGAGCCTCTATGATAATCGTTCTCTCTCCCGCCAAATCCCTCGACTACGATACGCCCGCCCATGTCCCGTCTTACACGAAGCCTGCATTCGTCGACGATGCGTCGGAACTGATCGACGGCCTGCGCAAGCTGTCGCCGCAGGACATCGCGACGCTGATGGACATCTCCGACCCGCTCGCGCGCCTGAACTTCCAGCGCTACGCGGACTGGTCGCCGACCTTCTCGCCGGCCAATGCGAAGCAGGCGGTGCTCGCGTTCAACGGTGACGTGTACGAAGGGTTCGATGCCAAATCGCTGTCGGCCGCCGATCTCGACTACGCGCAGCAGCACGTGCGCGTGCTGTCGGGCCTGTACGGGCTGCTGCGCCCGCTCGACCTGCTGCAGCCTTACCGGCTCGAGATGGGCACTCGTTTCGCGAACGCGCGCGGCAAGGATCTGTACGCGTTCTGGGGCGACCGGATCACGCGTGCGCTGAACGAGCAGCTCGAGACGCGCAGCGGTGCGGCGCGCGTGCTGGTCAACTGCGCGTCGACCGAGTATTTCAAGTCGGTCAAGCCGAAACTGCTGGCCGCACCGGTCGTCACGCCGGTGTTCGAGGACTGGAAGGGCGGCCGCTACAAGATCATCAGCTTCCACGCGAAGCGCGCCCGTGGCCTGATGGCGCGCTATATCGTCGAGAACCGCATCGCCGAACCGGCGGCGCTGAAGGATTTCGCGATGGAAGACTACGTGTTCGACGCCGCTGCATCGAACGATTCGACTTACGTATATCGCCGGCGAATCGGCGAGTGACCCCGGCGGCCGTTCACGAGACGGCCGGCGCATGCATGCGGTCGGGCAGGCGGCAAACCGCCCGTTCCGCTCGACAGCTTTGCATGGGCCCGGAGTAAGTGCTCAAGCGCCAACTCCGGTCGACAGCTTTGCATGGGACGGGAGTAAGTGCTGAAGCACTAACTCCCGTCGACAGAGGAGAGACAGATGACCCTTTCGATCACCAGCAATTTCGACGCGGGCGCCATCGACGTCGTGTCGTGCGACAGCCCCGACGCGATCCGGCTGCGCGTGCGCGGCGACAACCGCTCGGAATTCGCCCAATGGTTCTACTACCGTCTCACGGGCGCACGCGGCGAGCGTTGCGTGATGTCGTTCGAGAATGCGGCCGAATGCGCGTATCCGTCGGGATGGCGCAACTACAGCGCGGTCGCGAGCTACGACCGCGTCGACTGGTTCCGCGTGCCGACGACCTTCGACGGCAAGACGATGACCATCGACCATACGCCCGAGTTCGACAGCATCTACTACGCGTATTTCGAGCCGTATTCGGAAGAGCGCCACGCGGCGTTTCTCGGCGCGGTCCAGCAGTTGCCGCAGGCGCGCGTCGTCGAGCTTGGCCGCACGGTCGAAGGCCGTCCGATGTCGTTGCTGACGCTCGGTACGCCGGAAGTCGACGGCGCACCGAAGAAGAAGGTGTGGGTCATCGCGCGTCAGCACCCCGGCGAGACGATGGCCGAATGGTTTATCGAAGGGCTCGTCAAGCGGCTGGCCGGCTGGGGCGATTGGGCGGGCGATCCGGTGGCGCGCAAGCTCTACGACCGCGCGACTTTCTACATCGTCCCGAACATGAACCCGGACGGCAGCGTGCACGGCAACCTGCGCACCAACGCGGCGGGCGCGAACCTGAACCGTGAGTGGATGGAGCCCGATGCCGAGCGCAGCCCCGAGGTGCTGGCCGTGCGCGATGCGATCCATGCGATCGGCTGCGACATGTTCTTCGACATTCACGGCGACGAGGATCTGCCTTACGTGTTCGTCGCGGGTTCGGAGATGCTGCCGAGCTTCACCGAGCAGCAGCGCAAGGAGCAGACCGCGTTCATCGACGCGTTCAAGGTCGCGAGCCCGGATTTCCAGACCGAGCACGGCTACGCGGCGAGCAAGTACAAGGAAGACGCGCTCAAGCTCGCATCGAAGTATATCGGTCACCAGTTCGGGTGCCTGTCGCTGACGCTCGAGATGCCGTTCAAGGACAACGCGAACCTGCCCGACGAGCGGGTCGGTTGGAACGGTGAACGCAGTGCGGCACTGGGTGCAGCGATGCTGGCGGCAATCCTGGTGCACGTCGAGACGTTCGCGTAAACGCATCGCCGTCGACATGAAGAAAGCCGGCGCATCGTGCGATGCGCCGGCTTTTTCGCTTCTGCCGCTGCCGTCCGGTCAGGACTTCTTCGCGGTTTTCTTCTTCACGACTTTCTTCTGGCCGCTTGATTTCTTCGTTGCGGCGGCTTTCTTGCCGGTGCGGCTCGTTGCCTTGACCTTGCCGCGGTGCGACTTGCCCGTGAACTTCTTCGTCGACGACGACGGACGCTCGACGCGCGGCTTCAGCGGCGGCACTGGATCGTTCCAGCTGAACGCAAGCATTTGCTGACCGACATAGCCGCAGCGGAATTTCAGCGGTGTCGGGTCGCTGCCGTCGCTGTGGATGCCGAGGCCGTCGACGGTGACGATGTTGTCCACCTTTACGCGCTGCTTGCCCTGATCGAACGAATCGTTCCACGGCGTGATCGCCGCGTTGCCGTTTTCGAACGCCTTCGGCGCGAAGTCGACGCGATCGAAGGCCGAGGACGTGCTGGCGATGAAGCTGCCGTGCGCCGCACAATCGGCGACGATCGGATCGGCATGCATCTCGTTGACGAATTTGTTGATCAGTTCGGAGCGCTGGTCGAGGAGGTCGGCGAGTACCGGTGCCGGAAGCGCAAGCGACAGGCCGGCGACACAGGCTGCCAGCTTGCCGAGCGCCCGGAAAATCCGGAGCGAGGCAGGAGAGCTGTCCATCTGGTTATTGGTGAGGAGCGAATGAGGCATCGGGCAGGTATAGATGCCCGATGAAGAACAGGAGTTCAATCTTAGCGTAAAAAAGTTGGGCGGCAGTAGGTGCCGCACTCTCCCGCGCTGCGCAAGCGGATCGGCGCGTGTGCAGATCGCATCGGGACCGGCGCACTCAGGCGCGCGGGCCGCCGAGACGATAGCGCCGCACGTCGAACGTGGTGACCCACGCCGGACGATAGACGGCGATGAGCGCGGTGGCCATGCCGGTGAACCACGCTTCGCCGAGCGCGAGCAGCGCGGTGTTGAGCAGATAGCCGGCGGGAATCACGACGGGCACGCCGTCCGCGAGCGCGAGCTGGACGCCGGCCGCGGCCGCGGCGACCGCGACGATCGCGATGGCCGGAGACAGGAATCCCTGGCCGGTGATGAACGATGTGAGGTTATGCGGCAGCCACGCGATCACGGCGCGCTGCAGCAATGCGGACACGGCCACCGGTAGCGCGCCATAGATCAGATAGGTGAGGCCGATGCCGTGCCACGGCGCGTCGAAGACGATCGCGGCGATGCCCGTGACGGCACCCATCGCGATCAGCGCAAGCGTCCAGTCGAACAGTGTGACGAGCAGCGTCGCGCCGAGCAGGTGCATGACGGTGCCGTCCTCGAGCCATGCATTCGAGGCCCACAGAACCGTAATTGCAGTGACGAGCGCGAGCCACACGTGCTGGAGCGTTGCGTCCTGCAAGCGGACGAAGGGGCGATTCCAGAGCGCGAGCGCGAGCAGAGCCACGGCGCCGATCCAGCCGCCGATGCCAACCCAGAGCGGAAGCGGTGTGAAAAGAAAACCCATGCGTCCATATTACTCGTTGAGCATCAAAGGTGGGAATCCGCACGTGCTGACCGTCGCAATATCGATACTGTCCGACTAGCGTTCGCGCCGAAACCGCGCCGGCGGTTCGGCCGCGAGCGGCAGGTCCGCCGTGTTTGCGTCCGGCAGCGGATACGGACGGTTCTTCCGTTGCATGCGCAGCGGAACCGGGCCGCGTTCGCCGATGGTCGGTTTTTGCGCACGCTCACGGTTCGCCAGCAGCACCTCGAGATGCGGCGACAGCCAGCCGTTGTAGATCGCGACGGCCGCGGCCCGGTTTGCCGCGCCAAGCTGCTGGAAGATGCTGGCGAGGTGGATCTTTACGGTGCCTTCGCTGATGCCGAGCGTGCGGGCGATCATCTTGTTGGTGTTGCCCATGTGGACGAAGCGCATGATCTGCGCCTGTCTCGGCGACAGGAGGCGGCTTGCCGGGCGGCGCGGCAGCGATCCGGCGAGCGTCTGGAAATGGGCGTCGTGGCGGGCCGCGGCGGCGGAGGGCAGCAGGCTCAGCGCAATGGGCGGAATGTAGTGGCCGCCCAGGAGGACCATTTCGAGAGCCCGCACGATCAGGTGCGGCCGCATGGAGTGCGGGATCACGCCCGCGACGCCATAGTTGTAGAAGCGCTGGATGGCTTCCGGCGTGGATTCGTCGATCAATACCGCGGCGGGCGTCGGCGAGCAGGCGCTGCAGAGTGCCTGCAGTTCGCTGAGCCGGCCGACGTCCGGCCAGTTGATTGCGACGAGGTCGAAACGCTGGGCGCGCAGCAATCGGCGCGCCTGGAAACCGTCGGGCGCGTCGTTGATGCTGGCGTGACGGTCGATCTGCCGCAGCAGGGCCTTCAGTCCGTCACGCCGTTCGGCGTCTGAGTTCAACACCAGGAACCGCATATTCAACCTCCGTAAGGTGAGTCATTGATTTGCCGTCGGCATGTCTTGGCGTGGATCCGATCATGACAAAGACCTTACACGATGTCTGCTTGGCTGAAAGGCTTAGGAAAAGTCCGAAATTTTGAGTGGCGGAAAATGCGGGCGAAAAAAAGCCGCTCCGGCAGGAACCGGGAGCGGCTTTGTCGGGTAGGCTCGACGAGCCTGCAGTACGCGGATCAGTGAAAGTGCGGCTGGGCCGGCGATGCGTCTTCCGGCATTTCGGCGTGGACGATCTCGCCGAGTGGGTCCGCATAGAGCGGCACGCCGCAGTCGTCGCAATACTCGGGCTCGAAGCGGCCTGCGTGCCGCCGGACGTCGGTTACGCCGCATTCTTTCAGCAGACTCACGATTTCCTCCATCGGCCCTTCCATCGGCGCTTCACCTTCGAGCGTCGCGCTGTCGATCGATACGTCGCCGTTCTCGCGGCCGTAGAGCGGCCACACGACGCCATAGATCACGTCGTTGCTGGCGCGTCGCGTGAAGCCGACGCGATACTCGTCGATCCGGCGCTCGCCGAAGCCCGCGACCACGGCGCGAAGTTCCTGCGGTGCCGCACCAAGTGTGTCGAAAAGATAACGGATGGCCGTTCGGACCGTGTGCGGACGGATCCTCTCGTCCGCATCGCGGCAGGCCGAGTAGTACGCGTCCGGAAGCAGGCATTCGAACTCGCAGCCGGGGAGGGCGACCGACAGGCTGGGGCCGCCCTGGGCGGTCCACTGCTCGAGACACTGGCCGCGTTCGATCCGGTTGCCGTGCTCTTCTTCCTGCCAGCGGAACAGCGGTGCACCGGCAGGCGCGGCCACCACGGCGAGCAGGAAGCGCGGGTCGGCGAGGATCGGCGAAGTTTCGGGCAGGTCGCCGAAGCTCAGCTTGGCGGCGTGCTGGCCGATTGCCGCATGCGCGAGTTGCTGGGCGAGCCGGTAGGTCTCGACGTGGTGGCGCGGCAGCTGGTCGATGCTGTACAGGAACGGGGCCAGTCCGACGAGCGTGCCGCTTGCGAGCACGTGCGCCTGCAGTTGGGTGCGCAGTGCGTCGGCGACATCGCCTTTCAGCGGGCCTGACGGAATCATGTATCGCGTCCACGCGAGAACGGGGACGGCAACCAGCAGTGCATCGTACGGCTGGCCGTCGTGCTCGATCACCATCGATTCACTGTGCGTCTCGGCCATGTCGGCGAGAGCGCCGTAGGCATCGGGGTGGTTCTGCTGCAGATGGTCGAGTGCCGCGTCGAGCGTGGTCTGGTTGCCGTTGCGAACGATCTTGGCGAGCAGTGCGTCGAGCTTCGCTTCCCAGAAGCGATCCTCGATGCGGCTGCCCGAGGCGAAGAGCGCAAGCGACAGGCCGACCAGTTTGTCGGCGTCGGGGGGGAGGCGTTTGGCGATTCGCTGGCGCATATTAAATACGTATAGAAAGGGGCGAAGAACCTCACATTCTAGTCCGTTCTTTGCACCATAAGCGGCCTTGTGCGCCGGCATGGCCGGAAGGCCGTCTCGACGGGGGCGAAGAAAAATCCATCAAACCCCTTGCGCCGTCCAAGGAGGGTGCCTACAATCACGCCTCTTTCGCGCTAACGGAAACGCAGCGCGGGAGGGAAGGGAAGCGGTGCTGTCGAGGGAGGTTGCAGGAGCCCCGGCGCACACGAAGTTGAACCCCTCGCGGTCGCAACGAAGCAGTTCAGAAAGTTGTTGACGAGCGAAGAAAGACGGTTCATAATCTCACTTCTCTGCTGCTGAAAACGCAGCGCTGCTGGGAAACAGAAGGTTTCTCGCAGAAATGCTCTTTAAAAATTAACAGCCGATAAGTGTGGGCGCTTGATGGCAGCGAGCTGATCCTCGGATCAGATAGCGAAAGTATCAAGAGTCTCACACTAAAGTAAGTCAGGTTTATGAAGTGATTCATATTCCTGTCAGCTTTGAGTGAGCGACCGGTTCGAAAGAACCGAAAACAGTAACAGGTTTAAACTGAAGAGTTTGATCCTGGCTCAGATTGAACGCTGGCGGCATGCCTTACACATGCAAGTCGAACGGCAGCACGGGTGCTTGCACCTGGTGGCGAGTGGCGAACGGGTGAGTAATACATCGGAACATGTCCTGTAGTGGGGGATAGCCCGGCGAAAGCCGGATTAATACCGCATACGATCCACGGATGAAAGCGGGGGACCTTCGGGCCTCGCGCTATAGGGTTGGCCGATGGCTGATTAGCTAGTTGGTGGGGTAAAGGCCTACCAAGGCGACGATCAGTAGCTGGTCTGAGAGGACGACCAGCCACACTGGGACTGAGACACGGCCCCAGACTCCTACGGGAGGCAGCAGTGGGGAATTTTGGACAATGGGCGAAAGCCTGATCCAGCAATGCCGCGTGTGTGAAGAAGGCCTTCGGGTTGTAAAGCACTTTTGTCCGGAAAGAAATCCTTGGTTCTAATACAGCCGGGGGATGACGGTACCGGAAGAATAAGCACCGGCTAACTACGTGCCAGCAGCCGCGGTAATACGTAGGGTGCGAGCGTTAATCGGAATTACTGGGCGTAAAGCGTGCGCAGGCGGTTTGCTAAGACCGATGTGAAATCCCCGGGCTCAACCTGGGAACTGCATTGGTGACTGGCAGGCTAGAGTATGGCAGAGGGGGGTAGAATTCCACGTGTAGCAGTGAAATGCGTAGAGATGTGGAGGAATACCGATGGCGAAGGCAGCCCCTGGGCCAATACTGACGCTCATGCACGAAAGCGTGGGGAGCAAACAGGATTAGATACCCTGGTAGTCCACGCCCTAAACGATGTCAACTAGTTGTTGGGGATTCATTTCCTTAGTAACGTAGCTAACGCGTGAAGTTGACCGCCTGGGGAGTACGGTCGCAAGATTAAAACTCAAAGGAATTGACGGGGACCCGCACAAGCGGTGGATGATGTGGATTAATTCGATGCAACGCGAAAAACCTTACCTACCCTTGACATGGTCGGAATCCCGCTGAGAGGTGGGAGTGCTCGAAAGAGAGCCGGCGCACAGGTGCTGCATGGCTGTCGTCAGCTCGTGTCGTGAGATGTTGGGTTAAGTCCCGCAACGAGCGCAACCCTTGTCCTTAGTTGCTACGCAAGAGCACTCTAAGGAGACTGCCGGTGACAAACCGGAGGAAGGTGGGGATGACGTCAAGTCCTCATGGCCCTTATGGGTAGGGCTTCACACGTCATACAATGGTCGGAACAGAGGGTTGCCAACCCGCGAGGGGGAGCTAATCCCAAAAACCGATCGTAGTCCGGATTGCACTCTGCAACTCGAGTGCATGAAGCTGGAATCGCTAGTAATCGCGGATCAGCATGCCGCGGTGAATACGTTCCCGGGTCTTGTACACACCGCCCGTCACACCATGGGAGTGGGTTTTACCAGAAGTGGCTAGTCTAACCGCAAGGAGGACGGTCACCACGGTAGGATTCATGACTGGGGTGAAGTCGTAACAAGGTAGCCGTATCGGAAGGTGCGGCTGGATCACCTCCTTTCCAGAGCTTCTCGCAAAATTGAGCGCTCACGCTTATCGGCTGTAAATTAAAGACAGACTCAGGGGTCTGTAGCTCAGTCGGTTAGAGCACCGTCTTGATAAGGCGGGGGTCGTTGGTTCGAATCCAACCAGACCCACCATTGTCTTGTCTGGCGTGTCGGTGATCGTTAGCGCTTTAGCGCTTACGAGCAGCCCATGCCGATAGGCTGTAGGTACCTGAGGAAATCTGTACTCATGGGGGCATAGCTCAGCTGGGAGAGCACCTGCTTTGCAAGCAGGGGGTCGTCGGTTCGATCCCGTCTGCCTCCACCAATCCTCAATGACAAGCGTTCGACGTCATCGAACTTTTGTCATTGGCGATTGAGCCAGTCAGAGTGATATCAACAGATATCGGCTGTCGTTCTTTAACAATCTGGAAGAAGTAAGTAATTTGGATAGCGGAAGCGTCTTGAGATGGACGTGAAAACTATCCGGGTTGTGATTGTATCGATGTATCTCAAGATGATTCGAACTCTATGTTTGACTCAATTGGAATACGGCACAACGCGAGAACTCAACCTGTAGCGACTGTCGCGAGACAGACTCG
Organism: Burkholderia sp. KBS0801; assembly: GCF_005937855.2. NCBI lineage: Bacteria > Pseudomonadati > Pseudomonadota > Betaproteobacteria > Burkholderiales > Burkholderiaceae > Burkholderia > Burkholderia sp. KBS0801. Next base: position 2,418,557 of record NZ_CP042177.1, on the reverse strand, counting down.
TTATAGGGTCAAGCGAACAAGTGCATGTGGTGGATGCCTTGGCGATCACAGGCGATGAAGGACGCGGTAGCCTGCGAAAAGCTACGGGGAGCTGGCAAACGAGCTTTGATCCGTAGATGTCCGAATGGGGAAACCCACTCCTTTTGGAGTATCCATGGCTGAATACATAGGCCATGTGAAGCGAACGCGGTGAACTGAAACATCTAAGTAACCGCAGGAAAAGAAATCAACCGAGATTCCCAAAGTAGTGGCGAGCGAAATGGGATGAGCCTTGTACTCTTTATTTGTATTGTTAGCCGAACGCTCTGGAAAGTGCGGCCATAGCAGGTGATAGCCCTGTAGGCGAAAACAGTATGAAAGAACTAGGTGTACGACAAGTAGGGCGGGACACGTGAAATCCTGTCTGAAGATGGGGGGACCATCCTCCAAGGCTAAATACTCGTGATCGACCGATAGTGAACCAGTACCGTGAGGGAAAGGCGAAAAAAAAACCCGGGAGGGGAGTGAAATAGATCCTGAAACCGCATGCATACAAACAGTCGGAGCCTCGTAAGGGGTGACGGCGTACCTTTTGTATAATGGGTCAGCGACTTACGTTCAGTAGCAAGCTTAACCGTATAGGGCAGGCGTAGCGAAAGCGAGTCCGAATAGGGCGTTCAGTTGCTGGGCGTAGACCCGAAACCAAGTGATCTATCCATGGCCAGGATGAAGGTGCGGTAACACGTACTGGAGGTCCGAACCCACTAACGTTGAAAAGTTAGGGGATGAGCTGTGGATAGGGGTGAAAGGCTAAACAAACTTGGAAATAGCTGGTTCTCTCCGAAAACTATTTAGGTAGTGCCTCGTGTCTCACCTTCGGGGGTAGAGCACTGTCATGGTTGGGGGTCTATTGCAGATTACCCCGCCATAGCAAACTCCGAATACCGAAGAGTGCAATCACGGGAGACAGACATCGGGTGCTAACGTCCGGTGTCAAGAGGGAAACAACCCAGACCGCCAGCTAAGGTCCCCAAATATAGCTAAGTGGGAAACGAAGTGGGAAGGCTAAAACAGTCAGGAGGTTGGCTTAGAAGCAGCCACCCTTTAAAGAAAGCGTAATAGCTCACTGATCGAGTCGTCCTGCGCGGAAGATGTAACGGGGCTAAGCTATATACCGAAGCTGCGGATGCGTGCTTTGCACGCATGGTAGGAGAGCGTTCCGTAAGCCTGCGAAGGTGCGTTGAAAAGCGTGCTGGAGGTATCGGAAGTGCGAATGCTGACATGAGTAGCGATAAAGGGGGTGAAAGGCCCCCTCGCCGTAAGCCAAGGTTTCCTACGCAACGTTCATCGGCGTAGGGTGAGTCGGCCCCTAAGGCGAGGCAGAAATGCGTAGCTGATGGGAAGCAGGTCAATATTCCTGCACCATTGTTAGATGCGATGGGGGGACGGATCGCGGAAGGTTGTCCGGGTGTTGGAAGTCCCGGTCGCTGCATTGGAGAAGGCACTTAGGCAAATCCGGGTGCGCAATTCAAGGGTGTGGCGCGAGCTCCTTCGGGAGCGAAGCAATTGGAAGTGGTTCCAAGAAAAGCCTCTAAGCTTCAGTCTAACGATGACCGTACCGCAAACCGACACAGGTGGGCGAGATGAGTATTCTAAGGCGCTTGAGAGAACTCGGGAGAAGGAACTCGGCAAATTGGTACCGTAACTTCGGGATAAGGTACGCCCTTGTAGCTTGATGCGCCTGCGCGCAGAGGGTGAAGGGGTTGCAATAAACTGGTGGCTGCGACTGTTTAATAAAAACACAGCACTCTGCAAACACGAAAGTGGACGTATAGGGTGTGACGCCTGCCCGGTGCCGGAAGATTAAATGATGGGGTGCAAGCTCTTGATTGAAGTCCCGGTAAACGGCGGCCGTAACTATAACGGTCCTAAGGTAGCGAAATTCCTTGTCGGGTAAGTTCCGACCTGCACGAATGGCGTAACGATGGCCACACTGTCTCCTCCCGAGACTCAGCGAAGTTGAAGTGTTTGTGATGATGCAATCTACCCGCGGCTAGACGGAAAGACCCCATGAACCTTTACTGTAGCTTTGCATTGGACTTTGAACCGATCTGTGTAGGATAGGTGGGAGGCTATGAAACCGGAACGCTAGTTTCGGTGGAGCCGTCCTTGAAATACCACCCTGGTTTGTTTGAGGTTCTAACCTTGGCCCGTGATCCGGGTCGGGGACAGTGCATGGTAGGCAGTTTGACTGGGGCGGTCTCCTCCCAAAGCGTAACGGAGGAGTACGAAGGTACGCTAGGTACGGTCGGAAATCGTGCTGATAGTGCAATGGCATAAGCGTGCTTAACTGCGAGACCGACAAGTCGAGCAGGTGCGAAAGCAGGTCATAGTGATCCGGTGGTTCTGTATGGAAGGGCCATCGCTCAACGGATAAAAGGTACTCTGGGGATAACAGGCTGATACCGCCCAAGAGTTCATATCGACGGCGGTGTTTGGCACCTCGATGTCGGCTCATCTCATCCTGGGGCTGTAGCCGGTCCCAAGGGTATGGCTGTTCGCCATTTAAAGAGGTACGTGAGCTGGGTTTAAAACGTCGTGAGACAGTTTGGTCCCTATCTGCCGTGGGCGTTGGATATTTGAAGGGGGCTGCTCCTAGTACGAGAGGACCGGAGTGGACGAACCTCTGGTGTACCGGTTGTCACGCCAGTGGCATCGCCGGGTAGCTATGTTCGGAAGAGATAACCGCTGAAAGCATCTAAGCGGGAAACTCGCCTTAAGATGAGATATCCCTGGGGACTAGATCCCCTTGAAGGGTCGTTCGAGACCAGGACGTTGATAGGTCAGGTGTGTAAGCGCAGTAATGCGTTCAGCTAACTGATACTAATTGCCCGTAAGGCTTGATCCTATAACAAGTCTGCCTTGTAGATCGGCGCCGTGCGCAAGCACCGGCCGCGATCCAAAGCGACAGGTTGGATTCTCGTGTGTGATACACACAACTCAAAATTACTGCTTCTTCCCAGATTGGTCGCGTTGCGAAGCAACGTGACAACCCTCTTTGCCTGATGACCATAGCGAGTCGGTCCCACCCCTTCCCATCCCGAACAGGACCGTGAAACGACTCTACGCCGATGATAGTGCGGATTCCCGTGTGAAAGTAGGTAATCGTCAGGCTCCCTAAGCCAAGAACCCCCGCCCGAAAGGCGGGGGTTTTTGCATTTGGGCGGCGGAAAGGCGATGGCAGCAAGACGAGGAGCTCATCGCTGTGGATGTTGCCCTCCTCGTCCACGCCGGAACGAAATCACGCGATTTGATACGATCGAAATGTCGTCGACCGCTGCGTGCGTCGACGTTCGTGTTCGACTGGAGCTTGATGGAGAGAGAGGTAGGAATGAATATCGGCGACGCGTCGCGCGAATCCGGCGTCAGCGCAAAAATGATCCGGTACTACGAACAGGTCGGCCTCCTTGCGCCGAGCAAGCGTAGCGAGGCCGGATACCGGATCTACGGTTCGGACGAAATCCATATCCTGCGTTTCATCCGCCAGGCGCGGCGGCTCGGCTTTCTCGTCGAGGATATCCGCAAGTTGCTGATGCTCTGGCAAGACCGCTCCCGCGCCAGTGCCGAAGTGAAGTCGATCGCCCTCGAACACGTGGCCGAACTGGACAAGCGGATCGCCGAATTGAGCGACATGCGCAATACGCTCGCCGATCTCGCCGCGCACTGCCATGGTGACGGACGCCCGGAATGCCCGATCTTGGCGCGTCTCGCCGACCCCGTCGGTGAACCAGATTAGTGCATGCCCTCGAGGTCGAAGAGGGGCCTCAATTCAATATCCTTATAATTCAATGGGTTGACGAAGATGGTTCACGAACCATTCCGAATTGGAATGGTTTCCATGCAAGTATTTCACTAGCATCTTGGTGCGACATCGCTATAATCAGGGATAACCCTATACGGGAAATCCCTGAATTTCGAATTCGCCAGGGTTCCCCTTCCTTGGAGAAAGTCATGATCGCCTACATCGTCGAAAAGCTGAGCAACTGGTTCGAATCCGCAGAGCGCGAGCGCCGTGAGGCTTACCTCGCTACGTCGTCGGACATCGTCCAGCTCGAGAGCCGCATCCGTTCGCTCGAAACGAACGGCTACTCGCTGTAAGCGGAGTACCGTCAGGTGCCCTGTGGCACCGAGCGAAAAAGCAAGCCCCGTATTGACGGGGCTTTGTTTTTTTGTGCGCCGGATCTGGCGGAATCGTCAGCGTGGCGCTATGGTATGCACCTGCTTTTCCATAGGAAGATTACAACCATGCGCTTGCGTCTCGATGTGCGTCACGCTTCCCGTGCGCGTCTCGTTCTGGGCGCTGCGGTGCTCGTTCACGGCATCGCGGCTGGTGCGGCGACTTCGTCCAAGCCGCTGATTCTCGATACGCAACGCGGGATCCAGGATGGCCAGGGCGGCCTGGTGTTGCAAACGGCGCCGTTATCGTCCGAGCCGATTGTCGAGCCCGCGGGCATGCGAATGCCGGCCGGGCAGGGACCGAATTCGTCGGTCCCATTGTTCGTCGCGCCGTATATCAATGTGCCGGGCTGGGGTGCGTCGCGTGCGAATCAGCCCAGACCCGCCCCGAGACTGCAACCGTAAGGCCCGCCGCCCGCTCAGTTCCCGCGGTGCTCGATCTCGCATCGGGCGCCGCTGTCCTGTCCCAGGCGTTCGACGAGGTAGGGCAGCGCTTCGTTCATGCTCTGTGCGAGCGTGTACGGCGGATTCAGGATGAACATTCCGCTGCCGTAAAGTCCCAGGCCATCTGCCGGCGGATTCGATACCGTCAACGTCAGGTGCACCCAGTTGTTCGGCTGCAGGCGCTTGAGCTGTTCAGGAAAACGCTGCGACTCCACCCGCGCAACCTGCGGATACCAGATCGCGTAACACCCGGTGGCGAAACGCTTCAGGCATTCCGTTACGCAGGTCACCGTGCGCGCGTAATCTTTCTTGTCCTCATAGGACGGATCGATCAGCACCAGCGCGCGTCGCGGCGGCGGCGGCAGCAGCGCCTTGATGCCCTCGAAGCCGTCACCGGCGTAAATCATCGCGCGTCGCCCGGCGTCGCGGAAGTTGTGACGCAGCACGTCGATTTCCGTCGTGTGCATCTCGAACAGACGCATCCGGTCCTGCTCGCGCATTGCGCGCCATGCAAGATACGGCGAGCCCGGATAGTAGTGCAGCTCGCCGTCGTCGTTCAGCGCGCGCACCTCGTCGATATAATCGCCGAGCGCCTCCGGCAGGTTCTTGTCGTTCCACAGCTGACCGATGCCGGTGTCGAATTCCCCCGTCTTGGCCGCATAACCCTCGCGCAGCGAATACACGCCGGCGCCGGCGTGGGTGTCGATGTACCAGTACGACTTGTCTTTCTTGTTCAGGTAGCGCAGCAGCTGGACGACGACGGCGTGCTTGAGCACGTCCGCGTGGTTGCCTGCGTGAAAACCGTGACGATAACTGAGCATGGCTGGCTGCCTGAAACGAAGGATGAATCGATGAAAACGGACGATCGCGCGCGGCCGTCAGGCCGCACGCCAATGCGGCCGCGTATTGTACGCGAGTGGACGTGAGTCGCCTTACTCGTATGCGTCGCCGACGGCCTCCTCGATGCGTTGCCTGACCTCCGGCGTTAGCTTGGCGGCAACGTCGAGCGCGCGCATGTTGTCGCCGATCTGCTCGATCCGGGAGGCGCCCGTAATGACCGAACTCACGCGCGGATTCGCGAGCACCCACGCGATCGCGAGCTGGGCGGTGCTGCAACCGAGTTCGGCCGCGATCCCGCCGAGCCGTTCGACCACATCGTTGCTGGTCGGGTCCGTCAGCCGGTCGCGGAGCCAGTCGTAGCCCTGCAGTTCCGCGCGGCTGCCCGGCGGTACGCCATTGCGGTACTTGCCGGTGAGCAGCCCCGATGCAAGGGGGCTCCAGGTCGTCAGGCCGAGGCCGTAGTCGTCGTAGAGCCGCGCGTATTCGCGTTCGACCCGGGTACGGTGGAACAGGTTGTACTGCGGTTGCTCGACGACCGGTTTGTGCAGATGGTGCCGCTCGGCAATCTCATACGCCGCGCGGATCTCGTCGGCGCTCCATTCGGACGTGCCCCAGTACAGCGCCTTGCCGCGCACGATCATGTCGCTCATCGCCCACACCGTTTCCTCGATCGGCGTGTTCGGATCCGGGCGATGGCAGTAGACGAGGTCGACATAGTCGAGCTGCAGCCGGCGCAGCGAGCCGTCGATCGCGTTCAGCAGATATTTCCGGTTCAGCGTGTGGTACTGATTCGGGGCTTCCGCGAGCCCCCAGAAGAACTTCGTGGACACGAGGTAGCTGATGCGCGGCCAGCCGAGCGACTTGAGCGCCTGGCCCATGATTTCCTCGGATTTGCCGCCCGCGTAGACCTCGGCGTTGTCGAAGAAATTGACGCCCGCATCGCGGGCCGCCGCGAGGCATTCGCGGGCGGCCCGTTGATCGACCTGGTTGCCGTAGGTCACCCACGAGCCGAGCGAAAGCTCGCTGATCTGGAGGCCGGAGCGGCCTAGCCGTCGATAGTGCATGAAAATCTCCCGCGACTCGGAACCGACCTTAAGCTTAGACGTTTTGCGCGCGAACGGCGGGGCCGATCGTGCACAATAGCGGCTGGCCCGCCGGCACGAGCCCGCGACGAAAGCGGATGCGGCGGGGGCGCGCTTTTTCGATCCGATAACGGAAGGAGACGGACATGGAAGCAGATCTGAGCGGCAAGACCGCAGTCGTCACGGGCGCCGCAAGCGGCATCGGCAAGGAAATCGCACTGGAGCTGGCCAAGGCGGGCGCGGCGGTCGCGATCGCCGACCTGAACCAGGACGGCGCCAACGCGGTTGCCGACGAGATCAACAAGGCAGGCGGCAAGGCGATCGGCGTCGCGATGGACGTGACCAACGAGGACGCCGTGAACAGCGGCATCGACAAGGTCGCCGAAGCGTTCGGCTCGGTCGACATCCTCGTGTCGAACGCCGGTATCCAGATCGTCAATCCGATCGAGAACTACGCGTTCTCCGACTGGAAGAAGATGCAGGCGATCCACGTCGACGGCGCATTCCTGACGACGAAGGCCGCGCTCAAGCACATGTACAAGGATGATCGCGGCGGCGTCGTGATCTACATGGGCTCGGTGCACTCGCACGAAGCGTCGCCGCTGAAGTCGGCCTACGTGACGGCCAAGCACGGTCTGCTGGGCCTCGCGCGCGTGCTGGCGAAGGAAGGCGCGAAACACAACGTGCGCTCGCACGTCGTGTGTCCGGGCTTCGTGCGCACGCCGCTGGTCGACAAGCAGATTCCGGAGCAGGCGAAGGAGCTCGGGATCAGCGAAGAGGAAGTGATCAAGAAGGTGATGCTCGGCAACACGGTCGACGGCGTGTTCACGACGGTGCAGGACGTCGCGCAGACGGTGCTGTTCCTGTCGACGTTCCCGAGCGCCGCGCTCACGGGGCAGTCGGTCGTCGTCAGCCACGGCTGGTTCATGAAGTAACGGAGTCCGGCACGGGCGGTCGCCACGCGTACCGTTCGTGCCGAGCCGTCGCCGGCAACGCACGAAGCCATAAAAAAACGCGCTCCGGGGAGCGCGTTTTTTGTTTCGGCAGGGCGGGCCGGTGACGGCTGCCGCCCGCGGATGCCGACTTACTTCAGGACTGCTGCGACTGCATTGGCGACCGCGTCGAGGTTGCGCGTGTTCAGCGCTGCCACGCAGATGCGGCCCGTGCCGACTGCGTAGATGCCGAACTCTTCGCGCAGACGATCGACTTGCGCCGAGGTCAGGCCCGAATACGAGAACATCCCGCGCTGCGCGTTGATGAAGCTGAAGTCGCGATCCACGCCGCTCGCCTTCAGGCGCTCGACGAGGCCATTGCGCATCGCACGGATGCGGTCGCGCATTTCGCCGAGTTCCTGCACCCACGCAGCGTGCAGTTCCGGCGACGCGAGCACGGCCGCGACGACGGCGCCGCCATGGGTCGGCGGGTTCGAGTAGTTCGTGCGGATCACGCGCTTCAGCTGCGACAGCACGCGCGTCGCTTCTTCCTTGCTCGACGTGATGATCGACAGCGCGCCGACGCGCTCGCCGTACAGCGAGAACGACTTCGAGAACGACGACGACACGAATGCATTCAGGTCGGCCGCGGCAAACAGGCGCACCGCCGCTGCATCTGCCTCGATGTTCTCGCCGAAGCCCTGGTAGGCCATGTCGAGGAACGGCACGAGGTTGCGCGCCTTGACGACGTCGACGACCTGCTGCCATTGCGCTTCGGTCAGGTCCACGCCGGTCGGGTTGTGGCAGCACGCGTGCAGCACGACGATCGTGCCTGCCGCATAGCCGTTCAGCGCCGACAGCATGCCGTCGAAGTTCACGCCGTTGGTGGCGGCGTCGTAGTACGGATACGCGACGACTTCGAAGCCGGCGGCTTCGAACAGCGCGCGGTGGTTTTCCCAGCTCGGGTCGCTGATCGCGACCTTCGCGTTCGGGTTCACGGTGCGCAGGAAGTCGGCGCCGATCTTCAGCGCGCCCGTGCCGCCCAGTGCCTGCGCGGTGACCACGCGGCCTGCGGCGATCAGCGGCGAATCGTTGCCGAGCAGCAGCTTCTGCACCGCTGCGTCGTAGGCGGCGATCCCGTCGATCGGCAGGTAGCCGCGCGGCAGGCCGGCGTCGACACGCGCCTTTTCCGCTTCGCGAACGGCGCGCAGCAGCGGAATCTTGCCTTCTTCGTTCGTGTACACACCGACGCCGAGGTTGACCTTGGTCGGACGCGCATCGGCGTTGAAGGCTTCGTTCAGGCCCAGGATCGGGTCGCGGGGAGCAAGCTGGACAGCGGAGAAGAGCGACATGATGATTCGGCAGTTGTGAAAAGAGGGTCAGGCTTTCAGCCGGCGAGGCGGGCGCAGCGGACCGCGCGCCAACGGGCACGGCGCCGGAAAGCGCAGCAGCCTGACATTGTAGCGAATTCACGCTGCCCGAGGCGGCGATCGCGCGGCGAATTGCGATTTCGGCCAGTGTCGCGCGTCAGGAGCCGCCACCGGTCCGCAACGCCGCGAAGCGCTAGAATAGTCTTTTGCCCTCGCTCCGGCCGCACTCCATGTCCGAACATCACGCCGAAGTCGGCGACGCGCTCGACGAATCGAAATTCGTGACCTTCGAAGGGTCGCCATTTCAGCTATACCAGCCGTATCCGCCCGCAGGCGACCAACCGACCGCGATCGAGACGCTCGTCGAAGGTGTCGGCGACGGCCTCGCATTCCAGACGCTGCTCGGCGTGACGGGGTCGGGCAAGACCTTCACGATGGCGAACACGATCGCGCGGCTCGGCCGCCCGGCGATCGTGTTCGCGCCGAACAAGACGCTCGCGGCGCAGCTCTACGCGGAGTTCCGCGAGTTCTTCCCGCGCAATGCGGTCGAGTACTTCGTCTCGTACTACGACTATTACCAGCCGGAAGCGTACGTGCCGCAGCGCGACCTGTTCATCGAGAAGGACTCGTCGATCAACGAGCACATCGAGCAGATGCGGCTGTCGGCGACGAAGAGCCTGATGGAGCGCCGCGACGTGGTGATCGTCGCGACGGTGTCGGCGATCTACGGTATCGGCAACCCGTCCGAGTACCACAAGATGATCCTGACGCTGCGCACCGGCGACAAGCTCGGCCAGCGCGACGTGATCGCGCGGTTGATCGCGATGCAGTACTCGCGCAACGAACAGGACTTCCAGCGCGGCACGTTCCGCGTGCGCGGCGACACGATCGACATCTTCCCGGCCGAGCACGCGGAGATGGCCGTGCGCGTCGAGCTGTTCGACGACGAGGTCGAGACGCTGCAGCTGTTCGACCCGCTGACCGGGCGCGTGCGGCAGAAGATTCCGCGCTTCACGGTGTATCCGTCGTCGCACTACGTGACGCCGCGCGACACCGTGATGCGTGCGGTCGAGACGATCAAGGAGGAATTGCGCGAGCGCCTCGAGTTCTTTCACCGCGACGGCAAGCTCGTCGAGGCGCAGCGCCTCGAGCAGCGCACGCGCTTCGATCTCGAGATGCTGCAGGAGCTCGGCTTCTGCAAGGGTATCGAGAACTACTCGCGGCACTTCTCGGGCGCCGCGCCCGGCGAGCCGCCGCCGACGCTCGTCGACTACCTGCCGCCCGATGCGCTGATGCTGCTCGACGAATCGCACGTGCTGATCGGCCAGTTGAACGGCATGTACAACGGCGACCGCGCGCGCAAGGAGAATCTCGTCAACTACGGATTCCGGCTGCCGTCGGCGCTGGACAACCGGCCGCTCAAGTTCCCGGAGTTCGAACGCAAGATGCGCCAGGTGGTGTTCGTGTCGGCCACGCCTGCCGACTACGAGAAGCGCGTGACGGGGCAGATCGCCGAGCAGGTGGTGCGGCCGACGGGCCTCGTCGATCCGGAAATCGAAGTGCGCCCGGCCAGCTCGCAGGTCGACGACGTGCTGACCGAGATCAACGCGCGCGTGAACGCCGGCGAGCGCGTGCTGATCACCGTGCTGACGAAGCGGATGGCCGAGCAGCTCACCGAGTTCCTCGCCGACCATGGCGTCAAGGTGCGCTACCTGCACAGCGACATCGACACGGTGGAGCGGGTCGAGATCATCCGCGACCTGCGACTCGGCACGTTCGACGTGCTGGTCGGGATCAACCTGCTGCGCGAGGGCCTGGACATTCCGGAGGTGTCGCTCGTCGCGATTCTGGACGCGGACAAGGAAGGCTTCCTGCGCGCCGAGCGCTCGCTGATCCAGACGATCGGCCGCGCGGCGCGCAACGTGAACGGCAAGGCGATCCTCTACGCCGACACGATGACCGAATCGATGAAGCGCGCGATCGGCGAGACCGAGCGGCGCCGTGCGAAGCAGATCGCGCACAACGAGAAGATGGGCATCACGCCGCGCGGCGTCGTGAAGCGCATCAAGGACATCATCGACGGCGTCTACAACGCCGACGACGCACGCGCCGAGCTGAAGGAAGCGCAGCAACGCGCGAAGTTCGAGGACATGTCGGAAAAGCAGATCGCGAAAGAAATCAAGCGGCTCGAAAAGCAGATGGCCGACTACGCGAAGAACCTCGAGTTCGAAAAGGCTGCGGCCACCCGCGACCAGCTGGCGTTGCTGCGCGAACGCGTATTCGGCGCGAATGTGGGCGACCACATCAGCGGCGGCCGGTAAACCTTTCCAAAACGTCACTGAAACCTCCCGGTAACTCGGCTGTAAGCCTTGTCGCATCAGGGGTTTACCGGGGGGCTCGTTTGTTCCAGAGCCGGTTCGGTGCTACACTTCGCAAGTATTGAGAATAGTTCGCATTAACGTTCTTCATTGCGTTAGTGTTTCCGGCGAGCCGTCCAGGAGGGCGGTTGGCAGCGTGTCAGACAAATAACAAGGAGTGTCCATGTTGGGTTCTTCGTTCATCCGCACGTCGGTTGCGGTAGCGGCGGCGCTTGCCGCGATGTCGGCCTCGGCGGCCGAATATCCGATCGGCAAGCAGCAGATCCAGGGCGGCATGGAAATCGGCGCGGTGTACCTGCAGCCGATCACGATGGATCCGGAAGGGATGATGCGCAAGGCGTCGGATTCGGACATCCACCTCGAGGCGGATATCCACGCGGTCAAGAACAACCCGACGGGTTTCGCGGAAGGCGACTGGATGCCGTACCTGCAGGTCACGTACAAGCTGACGAAGCAGGGTGACACGAAGTGGAAGGCCGAAGGCGACCTGATGGGCATGGTCGCGAGCGACGGCCCGCACTACGGTGACAACGTGAAGCTGGCCGGCCCGGGCAAGTACCACCTGACGATGACCGTCAAGCCGCCGATGCAGTCGGGCCACATGGCGTTCGGCCGTCACGTCGACAAGGAAACCGGTGTGGGTCCGTGGTTCAAGCCCGTCACCCTCGAATACGACTTCCCGTTCGCCGGCATCGGCAAGAAGGGCGGGTACTGATCGGTGGCATCACGGACGGCGCGCTTCGGCGCGCCGTCAGCGTAGAGAACCCAGAATGAAATTTCCCCAGAAAATCGTCGCCGCAGCCGCCGCGCTGTGGCTCGCCGGCGCGGCGCATGCCGCCGATCTGCCGACGTTCAAGCTCGAGATGACGGACGGCAAGCTGAACCCCGCCCGCATCGAAGTGCCGGCCGGTCAGCGCTTCAAGATCGAGATCAGGAATACCGGCAAGGGCGCCGCCGAATTCGAGAGCGTGCAGTTGCGCAAGGAGAAGGTGCTCGCGCCGGGCGCCGATTCGTTCGTGGTCGTCGCCCCGCTGTCGCCGGGCGAGTACAAGTTTTTCGACGATTTCCACCAGCAGGCACAGGGCGTGATCGTCGCGAAGTAATGCGTTTTATCTGCGTACGGGCGCACGAGTGCCGTGCCCCGCACGTCAGGAGGATTCAATGGGTCAGATCTTGTTCATCGTCTGGCGGGAGAGCGTCGAAGCGCTGCTCGTCGTCGGCATCCTCTATGCATGGCTGAAGAACGGCGACGACGATGCGCGCCGCGGCCTGCCCTTTCTGTGGACGGGGGTGGCGGTCGGCCTGCTGATGGCCATCGGTCTCGGCGCCGCACTCGTCGGCTTCACCGAAGTGCTGTCCGGTGACGCACAGGACTATTTCCAGACCGCGATGGTGCTGATCGCCTGCGTGCTGATCGTGCAGATGGTGTTGTGGATGCGCCGGCACGGCCGCACGCTGAAGCGCGACATGGAGCAGTCGCTGCAGCAGAGCACGCGCGATTCGAACTGGTGGGGCGTTGCCGTGCTGGTCGCGCTCGCGATCGCCCGCGAAGGCAGCGAGACGGTGATCTTCCTGTACGGCCTCGGTTTCGGCCAGTCGGGGCACGTGGACGCCAGCCAGATGCTCGCGGTCGTGATCGGCCTCGGCCTCGCATTCCTCACGTTCTATCTGCTGCAGCTCGGCGGCAAGTACTTCTCGTGGCGGCATTTCTTCCGCGTCACCGAAGTGATGCTGCTGTTCCTCGGCGCGGGCCTGTTCCAGACCGGCGTCGACAAGCTGATCGACAAGGAAATCCTGCCGCTCGGCATCGCGCAGCTGTGGGACACGTCCGCGATCCTCGATGATTCCGGCACGTTCGGTTCGCTCGTCGCGACGCTGACCGGTTATCGCGCGCATCCGGCGCTGACCAACCTGGTCGCTTATGCGGTGTACTGGGCGGTCGTCTGGTTGCTGATGAAGCGCGCGAGCCGCCGTCCGGCCGTCACAGCGGGCCGCACGGCATGAGCGTGGCCGCCGCAGCCAAGCCGGGCTGGCTCGCACAGGCCGGCCAGTGGATGCAGCGCCACGGCGCGGTGATCCGCGGCATCCAGTGGGTCGTCGTCGCCGTTTATGCATTCCTGATCATCGTGCCGGCGGTGTTGCCGCTGCCGGACGATTCCGCGCACCTGTGGAACAACCTCACGCTGATCGCGCAGTTCGTGTTCTGGGGCATCTGGTGGCCGTTCGTGCTGCTGTCGATGGTGATGCTCGGCCGCGTCTGGTGCGGCGTGCTGTGCCCGGAAGGCGCGCTGACCGAGTACGCGAGCCGGTTCGGCCGCGGCGGCGCGATTCCGCGCTGGATGCGGTGGGGCGGCTGGCCGTTCGTCGCGTTCGGGCTCACGACGATCTATGGGCAGATGGTCAGCGTGTACCAGTACCCGCTCGCCGTGCTGTTCGTGCTCGGCGGCTCGACCGTCGGCGCGATCGTGATCGGCCTGCTCTACGGCCGCGAGAAGCGCGTGTGGTGCAAGTACCTGTGCCCGGTCAACGGGGTGTTCGGATTGCTGTCGCGGCTCGCGCCGATGCGCTACAAGGTCGACGAGGATGCGTGGCGCCGCTCGTACAAGAACGGCGAGCACGGACATCGCGTGATTCCGATCAACTGCGCGCCGCTCGTGCCGTTGCGCAACATGAAGGGCGCCGCCGCGTGCCACATGTGCGGCCGCTGCAGTGGCCACCGCGATGCGATCGAACTGTCGTGGCGCTCGCCGTCCGATGAGGTCGTGAACCTCGGCGCGCAACAGGCAAACCCGTGGGACACGGCGTTGATCCTGTACGGCCTGCTCGGCGTCGCGATCGGGGCGTTCCACTGGACCGTGAGCCCGTGGTTCGTGCAGATCAAGCAATTCCTCGCGGGCTGGCTGATCGACCGCGACATCACGTGGCCGCTCGAGACCAATGCACCGTGGTTCCTGCTCACGCATTACCCGGATCGCAACGACGTGTTCTCGTGGCTCGACGGCGGGCTGGTCGTTAGCTATATCGTCGGCACGGGGCTCGTGTACGGCACCGCGCTGCTGGTGCTGCTGGCCGGCGCGACGCTGATGCTCGGCCGTTTCGATCGCGTGCGTCTTCATCATCTCGCGCAGGCGCTGATCCCGATCGCGGGTGCGGGCGTGTTCCTCGGGCTGTCGGCGACGACGCTGTCGCTGCTGCGGGCCGAACATGTGCCGCTCGGCTGGGCGACGGATGTGCGCATCGCGATTCTCGTTTGTGCGAACGCGTGGAGCGCGTGGCTCGCCTGGAAGGTGACGGGACGCTATGCGGCGTGGCCGCGCCGACTGGCTGCATTCGCGTGGTTCGCGGCTGGCCTGGCCGTGATCGACAGCGCGTGGTGGTTGATGTTCTGGGGTTTCTGATGCGGGATTGAAGGCCTTGCGGCCACGCGCCGGAGTAGCAGGCGAGAGTTCCGCCGCCGGGCACAGGAGTCCGCTGAAACAGCAGCGCCGATAGCCGCAATGCCTTTTCCGTTGTCTGCGGACGCCCAAACAAAAAGCGACACGTCTTTCGACGTGTCGCTTTTTTCTTCCATGTGTGAGAACCAAAAAAGTGGCTTGGCTTGCTGGAACGGCTGCTTGAGTGTATTTGCACGAAGGGGTCTAGATCTCGCGTGCAAGCCGTTACGCTGGCTACTGCCCAACACCTCTCAGGGAGGTGGTCCCCACAATACTCTGTCGTTACTTCGTCAGGATCAGTTTGCCGAGCCGCGTGGCACGCAACTGATAGGTCTCTCCGTTATGCGCGATGCTGATGTGGCTGTGACCTTGCAGCAGCGCATCGCTGCTGAGGGTCCGTGTGCCGGCATCGCGGCTTCCGGCGGGTTTCGCCGGCGTCGTGACCGCTGCCGTCTTCTGACGGTTGCCGCTTGCGGTGCCGGTCGTGCGGCGCAAGGTCAGCGTGGTCGGGCGCGTGGTGTCGGTCATTCGGTTGATCGGTAACAGTCGATGCGATGGAATGAATTCTAAATGATAACTATTCCCATTTACAAAAACTCTTTATCGATCGATGCAACAAACCCGATAGCGTGAGTCAAAGAGGCGGCCCGTCGGCCGCCATCGACGTCAGTGGAGCGGATCGGGGTCCTTGCGCCCTTGTGCGTATTCGCGAATCAGGCGCACCGTGTCGATGTCCGACGTGCGATACGCTTCCTTGACGATACCGTGCGTGTGACGCGCTTCCTCGCTGTCGTCCGTGACGGTCAGCGTCGTGCGGTATTCGAAACGCAGGAACAGCTCATGGTCGTCGCGCTCCTCGATCGTCATCGTCAGCGAGCCGCCGATTTCACCGCCGGCCGCATGGATGTCGTAGCGCACTTGCTGGTTCGGGATGAACGTCACGCGATCGCGCACGATCGCATGCCCGTAGTGCAGTTCGCGTTCGAGCGTCGTGTCCGTCCGTTCGTGGACGACACAGCTGTCGAGACCGATCACGAACAGCTGCGGTTGTTCGGCGCGCAGCACGAGGCCTTCCCAGAGCTGGTCGCGGGTAAGGGACGGCACGGCCGGATCGTCGGAGTTGATCTGGATCAGATGTTCGAAGTTCAAGGGGACGGATTCCTTCTGGTGGCGGGCAGCCACATGGATCAAGAAGTTATTGTGACGCAAAACAAGCCGTTTCGCGGCAGCTGCGGCCCCGATTGCGCATCACGCTTCGATGCGGCCCATGCGGCCCGTCTGGTAGTCGACGACGGCCTGTCGGATCTCTTCCTCGGTATTCATCACGAACGGGCCATAGCGGACGATCGGCTCGTTGAGCGGGACGCCGCCGATCAGCAGCAGGTCGAGCGGCGTATCGCCGGCTTCAAAGGTTACCGCGTCGCCATCGTCACCGTAGACGACCATGTGCCGTGCGTCGACGGGTTGCCTGTCGGGCCCGTAGCGGCCCGCTCCGTCGAGCGGATAGGCGAATACGCGATAACCTGGCGGCACCGGCTGCGTGACCATTGCGCCCGGTTGCAGCGTGAAGTGCTGGTAGAGGATCGGCGTGCGCGTCTCGATCGCCGCACGCACACCGAACGCTTCGCCGGCGATCACGCGGACCTGCGCACGGCCGTCCGGCGACGTCGCGATCGGGATGCGGTCGGCCGGGATTTCCTGGTAGCGCGGTGCGATCAGCTTGTCGCGGCGCGGCAGGTTGACCCACAACTGGAAACCGTGCGAGCGGCCGCCCGCCTGTGCGAATTCGGGATCCGGCATTTCGCTGTGCACGACGCCCGCACCGGCCGTCATCCACTGCACGTCGCCGGGCCCGAGCGTGCCGGCATGGCCGGCCGAGTCGCGATGGCGAAAGCGCCCGTCGAGCACGTAGGTGACGGTCTCGAAGCCGCGATGCGGGTGGTCGGGCGCGCCCTTGGCCTCGCCGGGCGCATAGTCGACAGGGCCCATTTCATCGAGCAGCAGGAACGGATCGAAATCCATCAGCAGCCGGGTCGGGAACGGGCGGTGAACCACGAAGCCGCCGCCTTCGGTCGTGCGAAGCGCGGGGTAGGTGCGGTCAAGCGAGCGAGCGGTCGTCATGCAGAAGCCCTCGAAATCATCGGAATAGCGTTATTTTTGAAACATAGCGCTATTATATTGGGCGTTTTGCGGTCCGATTTACGGCGCTTCGCAATGGATTGTTCTGAAATTGGAACGATGAAATGAACATCGATGCACACAACCTGAACGACCTGATGTACTTTTCGCAGGTCGTCGAACATGGCGGGTTCTCGGCTGCGGAGCGCGTGCTGGGTATCTCGAAATCGCGCCTGTCGCGGCGCCTGACCGAACTCGAAGCGGCGCTCGGCGTGCGGCTGCTGCAGCGTTCGACGCGCAAGCTCGCACTGACCGAGGCGGGGGAGTTGTTCTACCAGCATTGCCAGGCGATGCTCGCCGAAGCCCAGGCCGCGATGAACGCCGTGCAGCAGCTGCGCTCGTCGCCGCGTGGCTCGGTGCGCGTGAGTGTCCCTGTCACGCTGTCGCAGACGATGCTGTCGCGCATCCTGCCCGAATTCCTGCACCGCTATCCCGAGGTGAAGGTTCACATCCGGGTGACGAACCGCGTGATCGACCTGTTCGAGGATTCGGTCGATGTCGCGTTGCGCGTGCGTTCGGAGCCGCCGCAGAACGCGAACATCGTCGTGCGGCCATTGTGGCGGACCGAGCAGATGCTGGTCGGCGCGCCGAGCCTGCTGAGCCAGAATGCGCCGCCGCTCGTCCCGGACGATCTGGCGCGCTTCGAGACGCTCGATACGCCGAGCGTCGACGGACGGCACGTGTTCAACCTGATCGCGCCGGACGGCACGCGTCACTTGCACGAGCACGATCCGAGGCTCGTGACGGCGGACCTGATGACGATCCGCGAGGCCGTGCTCGACGGCCTCGGTATCGCGGCGCTGCCTGAGATGATGTACGGCAATGCATTGCGCGCCGGACAGTTGTCGCCGGTGATGCCGGGCTGGACGCTGCCGGTGCCGCAACTCTATGCGGTGTTCGTGTCGCGGCAGGGGATGCCGCCCGCGGTCCGCGCGTTCGTCGACTATTTGGTCGAGAAGCTCGATCACGGCGATTACAAGCAGCCGAGCTGCCCGGAGCGCGACAAGAAGGAAGCCGCGGCCGTCGATGCTTCGTCCACCTGAATGCAAGATGCGCGTCGTGGCAAATTTGTTTTGTCATTGAAGTGCCGCCGGCAATCGCAAGTTTCAATCGCGGGGGCCTTGAATGCGTTCGCGCGCGGGCCTATATTGAAATCCCATTTCGCGAAGGAAGTTCTGAGCGGAATCAGGTGGCCGCATATATTGCGAGCCAGATAGGGCAGAACGCGCAGTCCGTGCAGACCACGGTAGCCGCATTGCGTTGCTCGAGGCGCAACCGATACCGCCGAAGAGCCCGCCGCCCGAAGGCGCCCGCGTGCGCATGAAAAAAGGCCTTCATCTGGCGATGAAGGCCTTTTACTTTGGGCGCGGCCGGCTAGGCGCGGCCGGCTAGGCGCCGCCCCCGACCCGCCAAACGCGCGTGCGTTACTTCGCCTTCGCGGTCGGCTCGGTGACGAAGCCGAGCTTCGTCAGGCCGCCGGCCTGCGCATCGGACATCACTTCCGCCACACGCTCATAGGCAACCTTGCGATCGGCGCGCAGGTGCAACTCCGGTTGCGGCTGATGCTGTGCCGCTTCCGCGATGTGTGCCTGCAGCTGCTCGCGCGTGACCGTCTGGTCGTTCCACAGGATCGTGCCGTTGCCCTGGATCGCGACGTCGACCGTTTGCGGCTTTTCGTCGACGGGCTGGCTGCTCGCATGCGGCAGGTCGATCTTCACCGCGTGCTGCATCGCCGGGATCGTCACGAGGAAGATGATCAGGAGTACGAGCATGACGTCGACGAGTGGCGTCATGTTGATCTCGCTCATCACGCCATCGTCGTCGTCATCGCTGAAGCCGGTGTTCATTGCCATGGTTCACCTCGTCTCAGCTGGCGCGCGTCGCAAGACGCAGGCCGTCGCGGGGCGACGACGACGCGAGGCGCGCGCCCGTCACGAAGTAGGCGTGCAGACCGTGTGCGAAGCGGCGCAGCTTGCTGACGACACCCTTGTTCGCGCGGGTCAGCGCGTTGTAGCCGAGCACCGCCGGAATCGCGACGAACAGGCCGAAGGCCGTCATGATCAGCGATTCGCCGACCGGGCCCGCGACCTGGTCGATCGACGTCTGGCCGGTTGCGCCGATCACGAGCAATGCGTGGTAGATGCCCCAGACCGTGCCGAACAGGCCGACGAACGGCGCCGTGCTGCCGATCGACGCGAGGATCGCGAGGCCGGCCTGCATGCGCGAGATGCCTTCGTCCATCGTGTCCTTCAGGCAGCGCGTGACCCAGTCGGACACGTCCATGCGGTCGTGCAGGTGCGGCTGCGTCTGATGGTGGTGATCGGCGGCTTCCTTGCCCGACAGCGCGAGCGCGAGGAACGGGTTGTCGCTCGGCGTCGATGCGGTGAGACCGAGCTTCTTGATGCCGTCGTCGAAGTCGTCCGAATGCCAGAACGCCTGTTCCGCATTCTTCGTGAGGCGGTTCAGGCGAATCACGTTCCAGCCCTTGACGATGATCACGATCCACGACAGGACCGACATCACGAGCAGCGTGATCGCAATGGCGCGCGTGACGAAATCACCTTGCGCCCAGACGTGCGCGATACCGTAGCTTTGCATTTTCTTGTTTCCTTTGAATCTTCCGGGTGAGGCAGGTTAGTCGGTGAGCCCGAAGTTGTAGGGCTGTGTGCGGGCGGCGCGGATCGCCTGGCCGTTCTCGATATACGGACGGCAGGTGGTCGAGCGCATCGCGTCGAGTGCGGCATCGTCGAGGCGCGGGTAACCGCTGCTCTTCTGCAGCTCGACGCTTTCGATCTTGCCGGTCACGCCGACGACGAAGTGAACATAGGCGGTGCCCGATTCGCCGCGGCGACGCGACATCGACGGGTAGTCGGGTTTCACGAAGTTGCATTGAAGCGTCGGCACGTTCTTCGGCGCGCTGACCTGCATCGTTTCGCGAGCCGGGCCGGGCGTTGCGGCCGGCGCTGCAGCTGCGGGCGCGGCGGGCGCGGGCGTCGGATCGGCAGCCGGCGCGGGCGTCGGCGACGGGGCAGGCGATTGCGCAACCGGCTGAGGCGTGGGCTTGGCCGCCTTCTGCACCGGCTTCGGCTCGACCTTCGGTTTGACGCGCGGGGTGGGCTTCGGCGGCGCGGGCTGCGGGATCGATTCAGCCGCGACCTGCTGGGCGATCGGCGCAGGCGTGATGAGCTGCGCGGTGATCGACTGCACTTCGACCGATTTCGGCGGCGGCGCGTTGCGATGGAGCCACGCAGCCGTCAGCATGATCGCGTGTGCGGCAAGCACACCGACCGCGACCGTGATGACCCGGGGATTCATACGTGGAGCAGCCGGCAGGATGCCGGCAGGAGCGGATTGCGAAGCCTGCATGTTAGCTTGAAAGAACGACGTCGCACCCGGGGCGCGGCGGGTGAATCGGCACTACTTGCGGAAGATCAGCAGCGAGATGCAAACGGTGGTCACAAATCCGATCAGCAATTCCATGACAGGCTCCTTGGCAGGTAAGCCGCTGGCTCGCGCGGAAAATGGCTTGCTGACGGTTGGACATTAAATGCGGCAGCGGCCGCATGCGCACGCTCGGCGCCGCTCAGGCGGCCTTGCGGTCGTAGAACGTGACCGGGATCGGATGAGCGTGGTGCTCGACACCGCACCGGCTCGCGCAGACGCCTTGCTCGGCCATGAGGTCGCGTACGGACTCCTCGCACTTGCCGCAGCACGTGGCCACGCCAAGCTCGAACTGGAGTTCATCGAAGGAACCCACGCCCTCGGCGAGGGACGCGCGAATCTTGCGATCCGAAACTGACTTGCACACGCAGACGATCATGATGAGTTGCGATAGCTAACGGTAATGCGAATTATTATCATTAAATTTGCGGGTGTTGACAAGCCTGGGCTCGGCTTTTTTTAAGGTCATCAGACCCTTCAAACGGCGGGGATAGCAGGAGAGGGCGTGCCGGCGGTGTGCCGGCGCGCGTCAGGCGGTCGCGCAGGCGCGCGCGTTCGGCGAGGAAATGGTGACGGATTCGACCGGCGCGTCGAGGCCAAGCAGCGTCGACGCGAGTGCGTGCAGTTGCCGGCCGTCGCCCGTCGAGCAAAAGCGCGGCGGCGCGGCACGCGTGCCGGCCGGCGCGCGCAGGCCGCGTTCGTCGAGCACCCGCGCGAGCTGGCGGGCGATGGCATCGCTCGTGTCGACGATCGTCAGGCGGTCGCCCACAATGTCACGAATCGTTTCTGTGAAGAACGGATAGTGCGTGCAGCCGAGCACCAGCGTATCGGCACCGTCGTCGAGCATCGGCTGCAGATAACGCTCGAGCAACGTGCGCAATGCGGGCGAGTTCGTGTCGCCGCGTTCGATCGCTTCGACGAGCCCGTGGCCCGGCTGGCAGATGAAGCGGCGGCCGGCGCCGTAGCGGTCGAGCAGCGCCTGGAAACGCGGGCTGTTCAGCGTCGATTGCGTCGCGAGGACGCCCGCGACGCCGGTCGTGGACAGCGCGGCGGCCGGTTTGATGCCCGGCTCGACACCGACGAGCGGTATCGACAGGCGTTCGCGGATGGCCGCGATCGCTCGCGCCGTTGCCGTGTTGCACGCGATCACGAGCGCTTTCGCCCCTTCGCGGGCGAGCCACTCGCCGATGGCCAGCGTGCGTTCCGTAATGAATGCCTCGTCGCGCGACCCGTACGGCGCGTGCTGCGAATCGGCGACGTAGACGAACGATTCGCCGGGCAGGTGCGCGCGCACGGCGCGCAGCACCGACAGGCCGCCGAGCCCCGAATCGAAGATCCCGACGGGGGCGGCGGGGCGGACCCCGGAAGCGGCTGGCTGGTGCGTCATCGTCATGCGGACGGCGAGGTGGCGGGCGTGGCGGTGGTGGCCGTGATGGCGCTTACTCGGGCGAACCCATCATCGTCTGCTGGTAGTTCTGCAGGCCGACCTTGCCGATCAGGTCGATCTGCGTTTCCAGCCAGTCGATGTGCTCTTCGGTGTCGTCGAGAATCTTTTCGAAGATCTCGCGCGACACGTAGTCACGCACCGATTCGCAGTAGGCGATCGCTTCCTTGCAGGTGTTCTGCGAGATCTGCTCGAGCTTCAGGTCGCACTTCAGGATCTCTTCGGTTTCCTCGCCGATGAGCAGCTTGTGCAGGTCCTGCAGGTTCGGCAGGCCGTCGAGCATGAACACGCGCTCGATCAGCCAGTCGGCGTGCTTCATTTCGCCGATCGACTCGTCGTATTCGTGCTTGCCGAGCTTGTCGAGGCCCCAGTGCTTGTACATGCGCGCATGCAGGAAGTATTGGTTGATCGCCGTGAGTTCGTTCTTCAGTTGGGCGTTCAGGTATTCGATGACTTTCTTGTCGCCTTGCATGGCTATTCCTTGTTCAGTGGGGCTTCAGAAACCGAACGATAATCGCTCGAACGAGAAAAGCCAAGCCTCGAAGCCTTGTCGGGCCTGCCTTTTGCGTGTAATGAGAATCAGCCTTGAGCAACGGGCCGCGTGCGAGAATGAGAATGGGAAGTAAAAAGGCCGGACTCCCGTCCGGCCTTTCGTTCGATCGCGCTTAAGCGGTTGCGACCGGGATCTTGCCGATCTTCGCCTGCCATTCCTTCGGACCGGTCTGGTGCACCGACGTGCCCGACGAATCGACGGCCACCGTCACCGGCATGTCCTGCACGTCGAACTCGTAGATCGCTTCCATGCCGAGGTCTTCGAATGCGAGCACCTTCGCGCCGCGGATCGCCTTCGACACGAGGTACGCCGCACCGCCGACCGCCATCAGGTAGGCCGCCTTGTGCTTCTTGATCGCATCGATCGCGACCGGGCCGCGTTCGGCCTTGCCGACCATCGAGATCAGACCCGTCTGAGCGAGCATCGTCTCGGTGAACTTGTCCATCCGCGTGGCCGTCGTCGGGCCTGCCGGGCCGACCACTTCGTCACGCACCGGATCGACCGGGCCCACGTAGTAGATCACGCGGTTCGTGAAGTCGACCGGCAGCTTCTCGCCCTTCGCGAGCATGTCGGCGATGCGCTTGTGCGCGGCGTCGCGGCCCGTGAGCATCTTGCCCGACAGCAGCAGCGTCTGGCCCGGCGCCCAGCTCGCGACTTCTTCCGGCGTCAGCGTGTTCAGGTCGACGCGCTTGCTGGTTTCGGTGTTCGGTTCCCACTGGACCTTCGGCCACGCGTCGAGCGACGGCGCTTCCAGCTTGGCCGGGCCGGAGCCGTCGAGCACGAAGTGCGCGTGGCGCGTGGCCGCGCAGTTCGGGATCAGCGCGACCGGCTTCGACGCCGCGTGCGTCGGAGCGGCCATGATCTTCACGTCGAGCACGGTCGCGAGGCCGCCGAGGCCCTGCGCGCCGATGCCGAGCGCGTTGACCTTCTCATGCAGCTCGACGCGCAGTTCCTCGACCCAGTCCTTCGGACCGCGCGCGATGATTTCCTGAATGTCGATCGGCTCCATCAGCGATTCCTTCGCCATCAGCATCGCCTTTTCAGCGGTGCCGCCGATGCCGATTCCGAGCATGCCCGGCGGGCACCAGCCGGCGCCCATCGTCGGGACCGTCTTCAGCACCCAGTCGACGATCGAATCCGACGGATTCAGCATCACGAACTTCGACTTGTTCTCCGAGCCGCCACCCTTCGCCGCGACCTGCACGTCGACCTTGTCGCCCGGCACGATCTCGTAGTGGATCACGGCCGGCGTGTTGTCCTTCGTGTTCTTGCGAGCGCCCTCCGGCGGGTTGACGATCGATGCGCGCAGCACGTTGTCCGGGTGCGTGTAACCGCGGCGCACGCCTTCGTTGATCATGTCGGTGAGGCCCATCGTCGCGCCGTCCCAGCGCACGTCCATGCCGACCTTCACGAAGATCGTGACGATGCCGGTGTCCTGGCAGATCGGGCGCTTGCCTTCCGCGCACATGCGGCTGTTCGTGAGGATCTGCGCGATCGCGTCCTTCGCGGCCGGGCTCTCTTCCAGCTCGTACGCGCGGCCGAGGGCCTGGATGTAGTCGAGCGGGTGGTAGTAGCTGATGTACTGCAGCGAATCCGCGATGCTCTGGATCAGGTCTTCCTGTTTGATGACGGTCATGGCTGAGACTCTGTGGGGACTGTGGGGACTGTGGGGAATGCGTTTATGCGTTGACGGCTGCTTCGGCCGGCTTGCGGGACTCGTTCGCTGCCGGCGCGTGCGTCTCGTGGAAATGGGCCGGGTGCGTATGGGTCGTCAGGCGGTCGACCCACGCCATCACGAGCGCCGATACGAGGAACGACACGTGGATGATCACCTGCCACATGATCGCGTGCGTCGTGTGCTGGTCCGGGTTGATGAAGGTCTTCAGCAGGTGGATCGACGAAATGCTGATCAGCGCCATCGACAGCTTGACCTTCAGCACGCCCGCGTTCACGTGGTCGAGCCATTCGGGCTCGTCGGGATGGCCCTCGATGCCGAGGCGCGACACGAACGTTTCGTAGCCGCCGACGATCACCATGATCAGCAGGTTCGAGATCATCACGACGTCGATCAGGCCGAGCACCGCGAGCATCACGCTGATCTCGTCGAGGCTGGTCGCGTGCGACAGCAGATGCCAGACTTCTTTCAGGAACAGGAATACATAGACGGCCTGCGCGACGATCAGGCCCAGATAAAGCGGCACCTGGAGCCAGCGGCTCATGAAGATCAGCGCGGGAAGGGGGCGTAGCGAGCGACGGGTGTGGCCGGGCGAATGCGAGGCAGACATGATGGAGGTACAGGGCGCTGTGCGCAGGTATCGGGGGTAATCTCGAAAAGGCGCGCTATTGTAACGCGTTGGCCGGCGCGACTGCAGCGACGCGCCGGGAGGGCAGGGGCCGGATCAGGAAGCCGCGGCCGGCGCGCGTTTCACGCGCAGGCTCGCGAGCACGATGCCGGTGACGACGCACGCGAGCGCGATGCCGTGCGCGAGCGTCGGGCGTTCGCCGAGGAACGCGATGCCGTACGCGGCGGCCGCGACCGGCAGCACCGCGCTGAACACGCCGGCGAGGCTGCCCGGCACGTGCCGGATGCCCTTCATCCACAGCCAGAACGAGAAGATGCTGGCCGACAGCCCGTACCAGACGACGAGCGCCCACGTAGCGGCCGGCACGCTCGCGTAATCGAACTGCCACATCGCCGTCGCGCCGAGCGGCAGCATCAGGAACAGGCCGAACAGGTGCGTGTACGCGCAGATGTCGATGGGGGCGAGCGTCTGCGTGAGCCGGCGCGACAGGATCACGTAGATCGATTCGCAGCAGACGGCGCCGAGGATGAGCAGATTGCCGGTCAGCGAGCCGGACGAGGCGGCGCCGGCGTCGTGCGCGGACGTACCGCCGTTCGCGAGATTGATCGTCACGACGCCGGCGATCGCGAGCGCGATCGACACGAGCGCACGGCCGTTCGGTTTTTCACGCAGGATCAGCCACGCGAACAGCGCGACGATGGCGGGGATCGTGCTGGTGATCACGCCGGCCGCGACCGCGCTCGTGCGTTGCACGCCGTTGAGCATCAGCAGCGTGAACATGAAGGTGCCGAAGAACGCCTGCAGGAACAGGTTCAACCATTCCGCGCGCCGGACCGCGCGCATCTTCACCGGGCTGAACAGCGGCCACAGGACGGCGATCGCGATCACGAAGCGCAGCGTGGCGAGGATGGCGACCGGGACGAAGACGACGATGGATTTACCGATACCGACGTTGCTGCCGACAAACAGCATCGACAGAACGAGGAAGAGGGCGTAGCGATTCAAGCTGGAGTCCGGGGGGCGAGTTCAGTTACGATTGTAGGGGCGCAGTTGTAACAGCGTAAAGCCGGCGGTCAAGCGCCGACCGTAGCGTGGCAGTGTGCTAAACGGCGAGGCCCCGTAAGTGACGGGTAAGTTCGAGCGCTTATCGTGGAAATCGCCGGGCCGTACGCTCACCGTCGCGTGACGTGGTGCGGCGCAGCATCGTGCGTGCCTTCGGGGCGCGCGCAGGTGGTGGGAGACAGCGGCGCGATCGTGCGCCGGCCAAGACGCGGTGCGCACGATCGCGCCGCCATGCAGAGGATTCATGTTCACCAAGGGGTAGTCGATGTCTGCGATTGAATCGGTTCTTCACGAAACCCGTCAGTTTGCGCCGCCCGCGGCGCTCGCAAAGGCGGCAACCATTTCCGGCATGCCGGCCTACGAGGCACTCGCCGCCGAAGCCGAGCGCGATTACGAGGGCTTCTGGGCGCGTCTCGCCCGCGAAGGCCTTTCGTGGCACAAGCCGTTCACGAAGGTGCTCGACGAGAGCGACGCGCCGTTCTACAAGTGGTTCGACGACGGCGAACTCAACGCGTCGTACAACTGCCTCGACCGCCACGTCGAAGCCGGCAACGGCGAGCGCGTCGCGGTGATCTTCGAGGCCGACGACGGCACCGTCACGCGCGTCACCTACGCCGATCTCCTCGCACGCGTGTCGCGCTTCGCGAATGCGCTGAAGAAACGCGGAATCGCGAAGGGCGATCGCGTCGTCATCTACATGCCGATGTCGATCGAGGGCATCGTCGCGATGCAGGCCTGCGCGCGCATCGGCGCGACGCACTCGGTCGTGTTCGGCGGCTTTTCCGCGAAATCGCTGAACGAACGGCTCGTCGACGTCGGCGCGGTCGCGCTGATCACCGCCGACGAGCAGGCGCGCGGCGGCAAGACGCTGCCGCTCAAGAGCATCGCCGATGAAGCGATCGCGATGGGCGGCTGCGACGCGGTGAAGAGCGTGATCGTCTATCGCCGCACCGGCGGCAAGGTCGACTGGCACGCCGGGCGAGACCTGTGGATGCACGAACTCGCCCACGCCGAATCCGACACGTGCGCGCCGGAATGGGTCGGCGCCGAGCATCCGCTGTTCATCCTGTATACGTCGGGCTCGACCGGCAAGCCGAAGGGCGTGCAGCACAGCACCGGCGGCTACCTGCTGTGGGCCGCGCAGACGATGAAGTGGACCTTCGACTGGAAGCCGACCGACGTGTTCTGGTGCACGGCCGACATCGGCTGGGTCACCGGCCACACGTACATCACGTACGGGCCGCTTGCGTGCGGCGGCACGCAGGTCGTGTTCGAGGGCGTGCCGACCTATCCGGACGCCGGGCGCTTCTGGAAGATGATCGGCGATCACAAGGTCACAGTGTTCTACACCGCGCCGACCGCGATCCGCTCGCTGATCAAGGCCGCCGAAGCCGACGACAAGGTCCACCCGAAGAGCTACGACCTGTCGAGCCTGCGCATCATCGGCACCGTCGGCGAGCCGATCAATCCGGAAGCGTGGATGTGGTACCACAAGCACGTCGGCCAGGAGCGCTGCCCGATCGTCGATACGTGGTGGCAGACCGAGACGGGCGGCCACATGATCACGCCGCTTCCGGGCGCGACGCCGACGGTGCCGGGTTCGTGCACGCTGCCGCTGCCGGGGATCATGGCCGCGGTGGTCGACGAGACCGGCCAGGACGTGCCGAACGGGCAAGGCGGGATCCTGGTCGTCAAGCGGCCGTGGC
The DNA here is from genome assembly GCF_005937855.2 of Burkholderia sp. KBS0801. Taxonomy (NCBI): domain Bacteria; kingdom Pseudomonadati; phylum Pseudomonadota; class Betaproteobacteria; order Burkholderiales; family Burkholderiaceae; genus Burkholderia; species Burkholderia sp. KBS0801. The sequence goes on along the minus strand of NZ_CP042177.1, from coordinate 2,391,175 downwards.
CCGCGATGATCCGCACGATCTGGGGCGACCCGGAGCGGTTCAAGAAGAGCTATTACCCGGAAGAACTGGGCGGCCGGCTGTATCTGGCCGGCGACGGCACGGTGCGCGACAAGGACACCGGCTACTTCACGATCATGGGCCGCATCGACGACGTGCTGAACGTGTCGGGCCACCGGCTCGGCACGATGGAGATCGAGTCGGCGCTGGTCTCGCATGAGCTGGTGGCGGAAGCGGCGGTGGTCGGCCGTCCGGACGACACGACGGGCGAGGCGGTGGTCGCGTTCGTGGTGCTGAAGCGTTCGCGTCCGGAAGGCGAGGAAGCGGCGGCGCTCGCGAAGACTTTGCGCGACTGGGTCGGCAAGCAGATCGGGCCGATCGCGAAGCCGAAGGACATCCGCTTCGGCGACAACCTGCCGAAGACGCGCTCGGGCAAGATCATGCGGCGCCTGCTGCGCTCGCTCGCGAAGGGCGAAGCGATCACGCAGGACACGTCCACGCTCGAGAACCCGGCGATCCTCGATCAGCTCGCCGAAGTGCGCTGATCGAACCCGTTGCGCACGTCGTGCGCACGAGCCCCCGCGCGGCAATCCCGATTGTCCGCGCAGGGGCTTTTTGCTAAATAACGGCATGACCGTTCCGTCCCGTCCGGCGCGTGCCGCGCCGCCGCCCGTTCCCGAGCCGCTCGCGCGCGCTCATGCGCGCTATTGGCGCTTCAACGTCGCGCTGATCCTGGTGCTGATGGCGATCGGCTTCACGGTGTCGTTCGTCGTGCCGTTCTTCGCGCCCGCGCTCGCGGGCATTCGCTTCGCCGGTTTCAGCCTGCCGTTCTATGTCGGCGCGCAGGGCGCGATTCTCGTGTATCTCGTGTTGATCGTCGTCTACATCGGCCTGATGCAGCGCGCGGACCGCGCGCTGCGGCGTGCGTACGACGAGCATGCCGCGCAGGCGGGCAATCCGCACCATGCCCGCTGATCCATGCTGACGCATCGACTGATTCGCGCGTACGCGCTCTATACGCTCGGCTTTCTGGGCTTCGTGCTGCTGCTGTGGCGGATCGAGCGCGCGGCCGGCTCCGGCGTCTGGATCGGCTACGTGTTCCTGTTCGTGCCGATCGCCGTGTATGCGGTGATCGGGCTGCTGTCGCGCACGTCCGATCTCGTCGAATACTACGTGGCGGGGCGGCGCGTGCCGTCCGCGTTCAACGGGATGGCGACCGCGGCCGACTGGCTGTCGGCCGCGTCGTTCATAGGTCTCGCCGGGTCGCTTTACGCGACCGGCTACGATGCGCTCGCCTACGTGATGGGTTGGACGGGCGGGTTCTGCCTCGTCGCGTTCCTGCTCGCGCCGTACGTGCGCAAGCTCGCGCGCTACACGATCCCCGATTTTCTCGGCACGCGCTTTTCGAGTACGGCCGTGCGCGCGCTTGCGGCCGGTGCGGCGATCCTGTGCTCGTTCGTTTATCTGGTCGCGCAGATCCAGGGGATCGGGCTGATCGCGACGCGCTTCATTGGCGTCGACTTCGCGATCGGCATCTTCTGCGGGCTCGCGGGCATTCTCGTCTGCTCGTTTCTCGGCGGCATGCGCGCGGTCACATGGACGCAGGTCGCGCAGTACATCATCCTGATCAGCGCGATCCTGATCCCCGTGTCGCTGATCGCGATGAAGAACGGGCTCGGGCCCGTGCCGCAGTTCAATTACGGCAAGCTGATGGAGCGTGTGGCGGCGCGCGAGGCGCAGGTGCGCGACGCGGCCGAGGAGCAGCAGGTGCGCGATGCGTATCGCCGGCAGGCTGCGCTCGTCCAGGGGCAGCTCGATCGCTTGCCCGGATCGTATGCGGACGCACGCCGGCAACTCGTCGACCAGCTTGCGGACCTGCGGCGCCACAACGGGCCGCTGCGCGAGATCAACCAGCGCGAGCGCGAGCTGGCCGACTTCCCGCGCGACCCGACGGGCGCGCGCGTGATCTGGACCCAGGCGCGCGACGACCTGCTGGCACGCGCCGAGCCACCCGTGCCGATGCACGAGCCGTTTCCTGCCGCGAGCGACGACGAGCGCAAGCCGCGCGAGCGGAATTTCCTGGCGCTGCTGCTGTGCCTGTCGCTCGGCACCGCGAGCCTGCCGCACATCCTCACGCGCTACAACACGACGACGTCGGTTGCGTCCGCGCGGCGCTCGGTCGGCTGGACGCTGTTCTTCATCGCGCTGTTCTACCTGAGCGTGCCGGTGCTCGCGGTGATGATCAAGTACGAGATTCTCACCAGCCTTGTCGGGCGGCCGATCGCCGAACTGCCTGCGTGGGTCACGCAGTGGCATCACTTCGAACCGGACCTGATCAGCGTCGTCGAGGTGATTCGCGACGGCATCGTCCACTGGTCGGAAATCCAGATGCAGCCGGACATGGTCGTGCTGGCCGCGCCGGAGATCGCGGGGCTGCCGTATGTCGTGTCGGGGTTGATCGCGGCTGGTGCGTTGGCTGCCGCGCTGTCGACCGCGGACGGATTGCTGCTGACGATCGCGAATGCGTTGTCGCACGACGTCTATTACTGCATGGTCGCGCCCGATGCATCGAGCCAGCGGCGCGTGACGGTCTCGAAGGTGCTGCTGCTCGGCGTCGCGCTGTTCGCGTCGTATGTCGCGTCGCTCAATACGGGGAAGATTCTGTTTCTCGTCGGTGCGGCGTTTTCGCTCGCGGCGTCCAGTTTCTTTCCGGTGCTCGTGCTGGGGGTGTTCTGGAAACGGACGACGACGCGCGGCGCGATCGCCGGGATGGTGACGGGGCTTGCCGTTTGTGTGTATTACATCGTGTCGACGTATCCGTTTTTCACGCAGCTCACCGGGTTTGCCGGTCGGACGTGGTTCGGGATCGAGCCGATCAGTTCAGGCGTATTCGGCGTGCCGGCGGGGTTTGTGGTGGCGATCGCGGTCAGTCTGGTCGATCGGGAGCCGGATGAGTATACGCGGGCGTTGGTGGATTATATTCGGCATCCGTGAGGGGAGTCGCTTGGGACGGCCAACAGGGGGCGGTTTGGGAGGGGCGGGGCGGCGGGCCACAAACGAAAATGCCCGCTTGCGCGGGCATTTGAATTCTGGCGGAGAGAGGGGCCGCCGTTGCGGGCGACATACCGGCCGTCGAATCGCATCGTCGTAAAACCAGTTTCGACTTTTCCTCTGTGGTCGGTGTCATCTCCTACGCGAATTAAATTCATCATATCAGCCCACTATTTCACGAGAAGTGTTTTCAAATAATCGACTCGTTGTTTGGTTATCGTGGCTAGACAATCTTTCGTAATTAGACCGGGGCCGGCACCTTGGGATTGCGATGCCTCGGCTGCGATATATCCGTTACACTGCTTGTCCCGGTAATTGAGCCAAGCCCTCTGAGATTGCTCAAACTCGTTTTTGTACTGTGTGGAAGAGTACAATTTTTGATAGATTGTATTGAGTTCTTTTTTTGAGTTATCCAGGGTTTGATTGGTGCACGACAAGTCGTCGTATACGTTTCCGCTATTGGCGCACGCATCGGCAAAAGCGGTGAGGGGTAAGAGAAAAAATACGAGTGGGATGATTTTTTTCATGGCTCTATTAAAAATTACTGATTTTCTGATTCCGGCAGTGCTATGGTGACACGGTCCGGTCAAAAAGGAATTAGACCTTGGATTGTTCCATGCACGTGAATCGCGCGTCCCTTTCCGTAGCTGTATCCAGTGATGCTTGCTTGACGAACAACATCCTCAACCCATGCTCTTGTTGCGTCCGTTGCCTCGTCTAAGACATAGGGATTTGCATAGCTCCGATTGTTGCCCACGAGGGACGGGCCGCCGTTTGCCCTATCTTGCAAATGAGCGATAACCATGGCCCTTACCCTTGCAGGGACTCTACTCTCGGGAACATCTTGTACGCATCCGTAAGCGCCTACCCTTCTGGTATTAATGTCTGAAAACTGCCGTCTATCATTAATTACGCCCCTAAAGATACTCCAATTTTTGATGCCCGACATCGCTCGGTTTATGATGGTATCGACAACTGCACCAGCCTGATTGGCCAAGGTTTCATCATCCAGACTGGCTGCAACCTCTGCCGGGTGATCCCGTGTTGGAGTACAAGCGCTACACGTTCATCCAACTCACGACCGACGCTCACTTCCCGGAGGCGATCAACAAACGGCGGACGCAGGCCGGTCAACTGACTCCACCGGTCCAAGGTAGTTGGCGAGAACAACGAAGCTCCGGGCCCTATCCGAACGCGAGCGCCGGACCTGGATCGCGTCCCATCGCCTGATAGAGATTGCACGCATAGCCGGCAACGTGCTAACACCCTAAGCTTGTGAAGCTTGCCGATTCCATTGCAATGGCGTTGGTGCGGGCAAGCTGATCAAAAGGAACATGACATGAATAAGACGGGGATCTATGTGACGCTCGCGGCGGCAATTCTGCTGACCGGTTGCGCGACGAAGAACTACGGCCGCGAGGGGCAATTGACCGGCTTCGAGAAATCCACCATGACCTGCCGAGAAATTGACCTTGAAACCGCCAAGGTCGACGGCTTTGTTCAGCACGTTGACGAGGAAAGTCGTTTCGATGGTCGGTCGATCTTGTCGTTTCTTGGCGACTTTGGGATCGGCAATGTGATGGAGAAGGACGCGGCGCTCAAAAGCGCGAACGATCGTCGTGCTGCTCTTTCCAACCTGCGTGCGTCGAAGAACTGTGGCGTCCACACCGATTCTGCGGCCGCAACGCAATAGGGGAGTGACGATCTGTGTGCAAGTGTCCGGTGCCGCCATTGCTCATCGCGTCGCAGCACGTCATGTCGGTCGATGTGTGACGGCGGCGTGATTCACGAATCAGATGCGATGGGGATAGCAGGTGCAGTTCGCGATCGTTGAAAATCAGCGCCGAGAGGCGTTTCCAGGCGGCCACGGCGTGTGTCCGACATGCGGAGCAGCAACCATTGCGAAATGCGGCCCGCGGGTCATGCATCATTGGGCGCACGCTAGCCGCCGCGACTGTGATCCGTGGTGGGAGAATGAAACGCCGTGGCATCGCGAGTGGAAAAACCTGTTTCCAGCGGCCTGCCGAGAAATTTCACACGTCGCACCTGACGGTGAAATCCATCGGGCAGATATCAAGACACCGACAGGCATTGTTATCGAAGTTCAACATTCCGCCATGACCGGCGCCGAGCGAACTTCCCGCGAATCGTTCTACGGCAACCTCGTGTGGGTTATCGACGGGCGCGGATTTCGGCAGAATTTTGACATTTACCACGCGCTGCCCGACCCGGCGTCGGAGCCGGCTCGCGATCTGGTTTGGGCGAAGGCTCGGCGAGAGTTGCGCGGTGCAGCGGGCGGGATGTTTTTTAGGCTAACAGAGTGCCACGTACACAATCCGAACGCGACCAAGGCGGATTTGGGCGACGGCTTGCATCGAATTCACTGGATCGACGAAATCGATGCGGACCTAGCGCGCGCGTACAGTGGGCACCACCAATACGATTGGGTCCGGCCGCGAAGTACGTGGCTTGATGCAGCGTGCCCGGTCTACATCGACTTCGGCGAGGACTGGCTTGCACAACTCATGACGTACGATGAATCGGGGCTGCGCTGCATGCGGTACGTTGCAAAGAGGAAATTTGTCCACGATGTCATGGTCGAGACGGATGCCCGCGCTATCGCAACGAGTTTCTATCCGATCGGTTAGATGCTTGCAGGCCGGATATGCCGAGCGACGCATGTTGACGGCTGCGCAACGCGGAAATTAAAGCGAAGTCGGCGTCAGGTGTTACGGCGCGCGGGGGCCCTGCTGCGACCGCTCGACGTGGCCCGGCCTTCGGAATTGAAAACTTCGTTCCTTACAAGCCAAGCCCCCCGGACCTTGGGGTCGCAAATTGCTCCGGCTCCTTGCCGAGCGGAAAGGCGACTACGTACAGCACGTTGATGGGCATCGGCTTGCTGTTCTCGTCTGCCCCGAACTTCACCTGCATCTTCCGTTCTGCGTAGCGTAGCGAGACACCGAGTGTCTTGAGCGCGTCGATGTGACACTGCAACTCGTCGTACACATCAAATTTTTGGGTTTCGCTGAACGCATCGGCGCAATCCCGGAAATCTCGTAAATAGTCCACAAGCATGGCAAAAGTCTCATCTGCTTCGCGGGTCAACTCGAAAGCCGGTTCAGATAAGTCCGCGTGGCAGGTTTCCGCGAGCTTCGCCAATTGCTTGCCCGTGGTCAAGGGAAGTGCCGTCAAGGTGACATGCTCCCGGTCAAACTTTTCCTTCTCTGCCTTGAATTCTTCTTCGGATGGGATCGAGAACGGCTTGTTGAGCGCATCGATATCTTCGAACTCGAATGCACTGGCGAGCGCGCGCCGGGTATCGAGGCTGGCGGACAAGCCTTGCTCGACACGCTGGACCGTGCGCACGCTCAGTCCCGAAATCGCCGCCAGTTGTTCTTGTGACCATTGCCGTGTCTCCCGGAACAACTTGATGCACACGGCCAGTTCGGCCGGGGTGAGCATGCGGCTTTGTTGAGAGTTTCCGGTACCGTTCATTTCGTAGCTCCATCGTGTTGATTGATGTAGCGAAGTATGGGGAGCGAAACGCCGACGCAACACGACAGGAACCCGACAGTCCACCGACAGACGCAAGCAGTCTGAGGTCACATGGCCGTCAAGGCCGATGTCCGGCGTACCACCAACCGAAGCTTGCGGGTCGGAGATCGGAGAAAGTTTTTCGGTCGCGATGAATTGGGCTGGGCGCGCGTGAGTCGACGCTACCACGTGGGCGGTCGTGCTCGCGAGTCGCTGATCGTGCATCAGTAGGATGTGCTCGACAGCAGCGCGACCACTGGCCAGAATTTCGAACGCTTCAGCTTTCTTTCCTGCTTCTAGACGACGGCGGCCCGACAACGCCGCGTTTCATGGACCGATGTGTACAACTGTCGATGCCGTTATGAAATCTGTATCGGGCTTGCCGTGTTCGTCGAGCGTGCCGTTATGGGCTTCCATGTCGGCCGTCAGCGCTCCGGTACTGCCGACTTTCAGGACAATAGTGCGCATGTCGTCCATTTCTGCATTGGGTGCGAACTCATACTCACCTCTAGTGTCTGCCAGCAGGTCTATATCGAGTTTGCGCTGCGCACCGAACCTGACGGTGAGCCGTGGCTCATTGCGCGTGACGTAGTGGGAACGGACAACTACTGTGGGTATGAGAAGCAGCGAAGTTCAGTGACCCGGCTGGGTTTTGGCCGGATGATGGGGCGCATGATGGGTCAAAAAACAAAAAGCCCCGCAAATCGATTGATTTTGCGGGGCTTTCGCACTGATTCTGGCGGAGAGAGGGGGATTCGAACCCCCGATAGGCGATTAACCTATACACGCTTTCCAGGCGTGCGACTTAAACCACTCATCCATCTCTCCGGAAGACCGAGAGTATAGCAAACTCCCGCGGCCTCCCGCCACCCCCTTCGACGAGAGGCTGTAAGCTGCCGGAAATCCGGTTTCCGTGGCCCGCGCGTCCGTGCCGCCGTGCGCGATCCTTGCGGCGATAGACTCGCTCGCCGCGCTCGACGTGATCGGGGATGACCGCCCCCGCCCCCAAGTCTGCTATCTTCCCCGGCATCTCATCGCGTCCCCGCCTCTCCATGACTGACCGCATCGTCGCCGCGTTCGATTTCGACGGCACCATCACGACCACCGACAGCTTCCGCCATTTCGTCCGCTACGCCGTCGGCACGCCGCGCTTCGCGTGGGCCGGGCTGCGCGCGCTGCCGTGGATCGTCGCGATGAAAGCCGGGCTGCTGTCGCGCGGCGATGCGAAGGCGAAGTTCGCGTGGTTTGCATTCGGCCCGATGGGCGACGACGCGCTCGATGCGCTCGCGCGCCGATTCGTCGACGGCTATCTGCCGAACCTCGTGCGTCCCGACATGCTGGAACGGGTGCGCGAGCATCGTGCGCGTGGGCACGAAGTCGTGCTGGTGAGCGCGTCGCCGTCGCTGTATCTGGAGAAGTGGGCGAAGACGGCGGGCATCGATACGGTGCTCGCGACGCGCCTCGCGTTCGAGCGCGGCAGGTTCACCGGGCGGCTGAACGGCGAGAACTGCTGGGGCCCGCAGAAAGTCGTGCGGCTGCGCGGCTGGTGGGGAAATCGGACACCCGCGAAACTGTTCGCCTACGGCGACAGCCGCGGCGACAAGGAAATGGCCGAACTCGCGAACTGGGCATGGATCCGCGGGCACGGACCGATGCCGCCGATCGGCGACTGATGAATTGACGGGGGCGCCGAGCCGAGCCCGGCGCGCCGCCGTTACGCGTCGACCCGCTGCACGCTGCGCATCCCGCCATCCGGGCGATACGCGCCCCAGCGATTCGCCCGCCTGAACGTGCCGACATCGTTGAACCGCACGCCGACTTCACGCAGCGCCACATGCGCGGTTCGCGCGGTCAACTACCGGATGTAGAACGGATCGCGCACCACGAAGTGATGGATCGCGTGCGTGCTGCCGAAGTTGAAGCAGAACAGCTGGAACGGCAGCATCCACCACGGGTTGAGCACCTGAGTCTGCTGGATCACGTTGCGCGAATCGATGTCGCCGAAGTAATGCATGTTCGAGCTGACGAAGTTGATGCAGAAGCTGCGCACGAAGTTCGGCCCGAGCCACACGACCGCAAGGAAATCGACGACGTGCATCACACGCTCGACGACGGCCGGCACGGTTGTCGCATGGCCGAACGCATGCAGCGCGAACAGGCCGACGTGATGGACGATGAACGCATGCCACAGCGCGTAGTACGCGTGACCGACCGGCATGTAGGACGACACCTGCTCGACGCGCAATTGCACGCGTTCGGACGCATCCTGCACCGGCTGCGCGGCGACGTACTGCCTGACCTTGCGGCGCATCGCATCCGGCCGCAACACGACGGCGAGCATCCCGTCCGCGATCATCAGCAGCCGCTTCACGCCCCAGCGTTCACCGTTGGTGATGCCGAATTCCTCGAGATCCGATTCGCCGCCCGAAACCTCGTGGTGATGCAGGTGCATGCGGGCTGGCTCATCGACCGGAATCCGTGCGGAAAGAGTGGGGCGCAATGCCGATGTGACAAGCATAGGCGCACCCCGTTGCGCACACGAGGGCCGTCGGTGCCAATGATGGTGTCATTTCGGGCCACGATCGCGGTCGCGACGCTGCCCGATGCGGCCCCGCGCGGCTAGAGTGCCGTCGTGGTGTCATTACGGGCCAGCAACGCTACAATCCGCCGAAACTGCACCGGAGTCCGCCGTATGGCCCTGTCCGCCCCGGATGCCGCACGCCAGCTGAACTTTTCGGTGCGGCTCACGCAGCTCGACGGGATCGTCGACGTCGACGTGCTCGAGGCGTTTGCGCTCGGCCGGCTGCGCCAGTTCGCGGTGGAAAACTTCCTGGTCGAGACGGCGATCCTGTTCAACTCGCTGCTCGATCCCGCGCCGGGGCGCACGCTGCAGTCGCGTGCGGAGCTGCATTTCGAATGGCCCGAGCCGCCGTGGTTCGCGCGCTATCGCGCACGGCTGCCGCGCTGTCATTTCGACGCGAGCGCGAACCGCATCCGCTGCGACGCAGCGCTGCTCGACGAGCCGATCGGCACTGCGAACGCGCAGACCGCGCAGATGATCGTCCAGCAATGCGAGGCCGAGCTCGCGCGGCTCGGCTATGCGGAAAGCATCGTCGAGCGCGTGCGCAACCTGCTGATCTGCGGTGACGCCGGCTATCCGTCAGTGGACGACGTCGCGCGCGAACTGCACGTATCGGCGCGGACGTTGAAACGCAAGCTCGCGGAATTCGGCGCGACGTATTCGACGCTGCTCGACGAGATCCGGCTGCGCGATGCGCTCCGGTTGCTGGAAGGCACGCGCCTGCCGGTCGACGAGATCGCGGCGCGGGTCGGCTATACCGATCGCGCGAATTTCACGCGCGCGTTCAAGCGCTGGACCGGCGTCGCGCCGAGCGAGCGGCGCTGACGGCGCGCCGGGCGGCGCGGGCCGCTGTCGACCGATGCCGACCGTGCGCACGGCATCGATCCATCGGTCATTCGACAATCAGAATCAGACGATCGCAACCCAGTTCGCGCCGCGCCCACCGTGCACGCGCGCGTGCAACGCCAGCGTGCCGTCGTTCGGCGCGATCGCGTAGACCGACACGTGTTCCGACTGTTCGCCGCACGCGACGAGCCAGCGTCCCGACGGATCGATTGCGAAGCCGCGCGGCTGCGTTTCGGTGAGCGTCGCGTGCGCGGGTTCGAAGCTGCCGTCCGCGGCGCGGCGATAGCAGAGCAACTGGCTGGACGTGCGTTCGCTGACATACGCGAAGCGCTCGTCGGGCGTGAGGTGAAGATCGGCGGCCCACACGGCGGGCCCGGTCGGCGCGGGCGGGCGCGCATGGCCTTGCGGGAGGTCGGCGACGGCCGCGTGCCGCGCGCTGACCTGCGCGTCGCCGAGGCGGCCGCTGTCGGTGTCGCGTGTGAAGGTCGCGAGCGTCGCCTGGAATTCGCTGACCGCGACGAGCGCGCGGCCGTCGCGCACGAAGCGCAGGTGACGCGGCCCGAAGCCGCCCGGCACGCGCGTTTCGCCGTGTTCGAGCGCACGCAGGCCGCCGGCATCCTCGACCAGCGCGAACGTGAAGATCCGGTCGGAGCCGAGCGAACTCACATACGCGAAGCGGTTGTCCGGCGACACGACGACGGCATGCGCATTCGCGATGCCGTGCACGACCTGCAGCGGCGCCCCGTCGCCGTCACGCACGCGTGCGGCGTCGTAGAGGCTCAGCGAATTGCCGCCGTACGACGCGCCGAGCAGCCAGCGGCCGCTGCGGTCGAGCGACAGGTACGCAAGGCTCGCGTCGATCGCGGTCGCGCCGATGCGGGCAAACGCGCCGGTGGCGCTCGCGACGCGGAACGCGACGATCGTCGGCTGCTCGCCGCGCGTCGCGACGTACAGCCGCGCGCGATCGGCCTGCACGGCGACGGGCATCGCGGCGTCGCCGGCCGGGTAGCGGGCGAGCGGCGCGAGCGCGCCGTCGGACGTGAGCGAGAACGTGGCGAGGTCGCCGTCGACGGCATTCGAGACGACGACGGTCAGGCGATCAGTGTTCGGCATGGCGGAGCATCGCGGTGTTCGTGAAGGACTCGTCGGCCGGCAGGCCGCGCGGCGGATCGCTGCGCCGGTGCGTGCGCGCGAACAGCGCGGCGACCGCCGCGACGAGGGACGCGATCGCGAGCGCATACAGGCCGCCCGTGATCGAACCCGTATGTTGCTTCAGATAGCCGAATGCCGTCGGCGCGACGAAGCCGCCAAGGTTGCCGATCGAGTTGATCAGCGCGATCACGGCCGCGGCCACGCGCGTGTCGAGGTAGCCCTGCGGGATCGGCCAGAACAGCGCCGACGCGGCCTTGAAGCCGAGCGCGGCGAAGCAGATCGACGCGAAAGACCAGACGGGATCGTGCGACGTCGACGCGAACAGCCCGCACGCGGCCAGCACCAGCGCGAACGACAGCCAGCGCTGCGGATGCTTCCACTTCGCGGACAGCACCGCGAAGCCGTACATCGCGCCGATCGCGATCATCCACGGAATCGTGTTGTAGAGGCCGACCTGGAAGTCGGTGAGGCCGCCCATCTTGCGGATGATCGTGGGCAGCCAGAAGGTGGCCGCGTAGATCGTCAGCTGGATCGCGAAATACAGGAAGCAGAACAGCATGATCTGCGGGTCGCGCAGCAGCGTGGCGGCCGACACGTGCACCTTCGAACGCACGTCGCGGGTCGCGCGCTCTTCATCGAGGGCGTTCTGCAGCGCCGCGCGTTCGTCGGCGGTGAGCCACGTCGCGTCGCGGATGTGCGATTTCAGCAGCAGCCAGCTCGCGCCGCACAGCGCGACCGAGAACATTCCCTCGATCAGGAACATCCACTGCCAGCCCTGCAGGCCGAAGCCGTGGATCGACAGCAGCGCGCCGGTGACGGGCCCGGACAGGACCGACGCGAACGCCGAGCCGCCGAGGAAGATCGCCATTGCCTTGCCGCGTTCCTGCGGCGGCAGCCATTGCGACAGGTACAGCACGACGCCGGGGAAGAAGCCGGCCTCGGCCGCGCCGAGCAGGAAGCGCAGCGCATAGAACGACGTGTCGTTCCACACGAACGCCATCGCGGCCGCGACGACGCCCCACGTCGCCATGATCCGCGCGAGCCAGATGCGTGCGCCGTAGCGCTGCATCAGCAGGTTCGACGGCACTTCGAACAGCGCGTAGCCGACGAAGAACAGGCCGGCGCCGAGCCCGTACGCGGCCGCGCCGATACCGATCGACGCTTCGAGGTGGCGGTCGACGAAGCCGACGTTCACGCGGTCGATGTAGTTCGCGATGAACATGATCAGCACGAGCGGCAGCACGTGCCACTTCACTTTCGAAACGGCGGACGCGAGCGGGTCGCGTCCGGGCAGGGCGGGTGAGGTCAAGGGTGTCTCCGGTCGGGCGGCGAACGGGGCGGCGGCCCGCGTCGGCGTCGGGATGGTGATTTAAGTAGTATGTCGTCGTATGACATGGTACGCCGGAGCATCAGGCGTGACGTCGCGGGTTTACCCGGAATATGCCCATATATTGGGGAATATCATGAGAGAGTCGCCGTGCTCGATCACATCTGATGACGTATGACGTGGGACCGCAAGTGCCGGCTCACCACTGGCGGCGTCGCAGGCGCCGTGCTGACGGTGCGTACCGCCATCGCCGAGCGCGCGCAATGCCGGCAGCTCGCGACCCAGGCGATCGAGCGCTTCGGCCGGATCGACGCGCTCGTGAACAGCGCGTTCGTGCACGGCACGTTTCCGGAGGCAGTCGAGGACGCCGATCTCGACGGCTGGCGCGCGGTGTTCGACACCAACGTGTTCGGCACGATGACGCTCACGCAGGAAATCGTGCCGCACATGAAGCGGCAGAAGCGCGGCGCGATCCTGATGATCAACACGCAGGCGACGCGCAAGCCATTTGCAGGGGAATCGGGCTACGCTGTATCGAAGGGCGCGCTCGCGGTCGCGGCAAAATACCTGGTGCGCGAGCTCGGCGTGCACGGGATCCGCGCGAACAGCATCCACATGGGTGGATGTGGGGCGTGCCGACGCAGACGTATTTCCGGCAGGCGGCAGCCGAGTACGGGATAACGGAGGAGGAGATCATTGCGCCGGTCGCGTCGAACATCGCGCTCGCGAAGCTGCCGACCGACGACGACTGTGCGCGCGCAGCGCTGTTCCTTGCGTCGGATTACGTGAACGCGGTGCCCGGCGCGACGCTGGATGCGAACGGCGGCGATTTCATGCCCTGAGGAGGGAGCAGAGAATCATGCAGGAAACTCGGCAGGCACGGCATTTCTTCGCGTTCAACGGCGACGCGGACGGCCTCTGCGCGTTGCAGCAGCTGCGGCTCGCGGAGGGCGCGGGCGGCACGCTCGTGACCGGCGTGAAGCGCGACATCAAGCTGCTCGAGCGAATCCACGTGCGGGCCGGCGATCGCGTGACCGTGCTCGACGTGTCGCACGACCAGAACCGCGACGCATGCGCGCGGCTGCTGCGCGACGGCGCGGCGGTTCGCTATTTCGATCATCACTTCGCGGGCGCGTTGCCGGGCGATCCGCGTTTCGATGCGTATATCGACACGGCCGCCGACATCTGCACGAGCGCGCTCGTGAACCGCTATCTCGGCGGCCGGCACGTGCGCTGGGCGATCGTCGCGGCGTTCGGCGACGAACTGCCGGCGCTCGGCGACGCGCTCGCGCGCGAATACGGAATCGACGAAGCCGAACGCTGCACGCTGGCCGAGCTCGGGCTCTACCTGAACTACAACGCATACGGCGACTGCGTCGCCGACCTGCATTTCGATCCGGCGGTGCTGGCCGATGCGATGCTGCCGTGCGTCGATCCGCTCGACTTCGTGCGCGACACGCCGGTGTTCGCCGCGCTGCGCGACGGCTATCGCGACGACATGGCGCGGGCATGCGCGCTCGTGCCGCTGCGCGACGTGCCGGGCGCGACGCTGATCAGGACGCCGGATCAACCCTGGGCGCGGCGCGTGTCGGGGATGCTCGCGAACGAGCGGATGCGCAACGCGCCGCATGCGGCGCTCGCGGTGCTGTCGCCGCGTGCGCAGGGCGGGTTCGTGGTCAGCGTGCGCGTGCCCGACGGCAGGCCGCTTTGCGCCGACGAGTTCTGCCGCGGTTTCCCGACCGGCGGCGGACGCAAGCGCGCGGGCGGTATCAACCATCTGCCGGAAGCCGAGTTCGACGCGTTCGCCGAGCGTTTCGAAGCGGCGTTCCGGCTGGACTGAGCCGCGGCCCGTGCGCCGCGCGCGTCGCGCCGCTCCGGCCGGTTGCGTCGGCGAGCCCGGCACGCGCGAGTCGATCGCGTCACGCGTGAACCTCGACGAAGAATCGTCGGAATGGACTAAGGCGTTTCAGCAGGCCGGCAATCCGGCGATCCGGCGTCGGCACGCGATGCACGTGCGGCCGGCGCATGCATTGCATGCATCGACATCGCACGAGCCTCCCGCGACAATACGCATCACTTTCAGTTTCCTGCCGCGAGGTGCCCGTGTCAGCCAAGTCGTCCGTTGCTCCTGCCGTCGTATGGTTCCGCGACGATCTGCGCGTGACCGACCAGCCCGCGCTGACGCGCGCAGTCGCGTCGGGCCGGCCGCTCGTATGCGTGTATGTCGACGATACGGGCGACGGGGCGGGGCGTGCGCTCGGCGGCGCGGCGCGCTGGTGGCTGCACGGCGCGCTCGCCGCACTCGACGCGGCGCTCGGGCGTCATGGCGGACGCCTGCTGCTGTTGCGCGGCGATGCGCAGCGCGAGATCGAGCGCGTCGTGCACGACACGGGCGCGGCGGCCGTGTACTGGAACCGCCGCTATGCGCAGCCGCAACGCGACGCCGATGCGGCGTTGAAGGCGTCGCTGAAGGCGCGCGGCCTCGAGGTCGAGAGCAGCAACGGCAGCCTGCTGAACGAACCGTGGGAAGTGATGACGGGCGCCGGCACGCCGTTCCAGGTGTTCACCGCCTACTGGCGCGCGGTGCGGCGCGATCGCTTGGTGGCGGCGCCGCTGCCCGAACCGGAGCGGATCGCGTTTCATCCGTGGCCGGCCGCTGTGCGCGAACGCGCGGTGGCGCTCGACACACTCGCGTTGCGCCCGCACGCGCCGGACTGGGCAGGCGGTCTGCGCGACGCGTGGCCGGCACCCGACGAAGCCGGCGCGCACGCGCGGCTCGACGCGTTCGTGCACGAGTCGCTGGCCGGCTACGCCGACACACGCGATCGACCGGGCGAGCCCGCGACGAGCCGGCTGTCGCCGTTCCTGCGCTTCGGCAACGTGTCGCCGCGACAGGTGTGGCATGCGGTGCAGGGTGCGGCACAGGCGGGCGGCGCGGCGTGCGCGGCCAGCGCGGAGAAATTCCTGAGCGAGCTTGGCTGGCGCGAATTCAGCCACGTGCTGCTGTATCACTTCCCGGCGCTCGCGACCGACAACTTCCGCGCGCAGTTCGACGCGATGCAGTGGCGCGACGATCCGGCCGCGCTGCGCGCATGGCAGCGCGGGCTGACCGGCTATCCGCTCGTCGATGCGGGAATGCGCGAGCTGTGGACGACCGGCTGGATGCACAACCGCGTGCGGATGGTCGTCGCGTCGTTCCTCGTCAAGCATCTGCTGATCGACTGGCGGGCGGGCGAGCGCTGGTTCCACGACACGCTCGTCGATGCGGACGCCGCGAACAACCCGGCGAACTGGCAATGGGTGGCCGGCTGCGGGGCCGACGCCGCGCCGTATTTCCGCATCTTCAATCCGGTGACGCAGGGCCGGAAGTTCGATCCGCAGGGCGCGTACGTGCGCCGCTGGGTGCCGGAACTCGCGGGCCTCGACGCGGCGGCGATCCATGCGCCGTGGGAGGCGTCCGCGGCGCAGCTGGCGGCGGCCGGCGTGCGGCTCGGGCTCGACTATCCGGCGCCGACCGTCGATCACGACGGCGCGCGCCGTCGTGCGCTCGATGCGCTGGCCACGTTGCCGAAGCCGGGCGCCGCCGGCCAGCCGCGCGCGGTGTAACTGCCGCGTCAATTGCAGAACGCCGCGTGCTCGACGAGCGCGAGCGCGATGCCCGAATCGAAGTAGGTCGCGCCGCACCACGCGACGAACGCGAGCACGCCGGCGGCCAGCACCGCACGGATCATGCCCATGCGGCGTTGGCCGAGCCGGGGCGCGCGATGCGCGCGTCGTCGATCGGCAGGTGCAGCAGCGCGGCCAGCACGCCGAGCGTGATCGAGCCGATCCACAGCGGCAGGTACGAATGCGTCGCGTCGTACACGAGCGCGCCGAGCCACACGCCGAAGAAGCTGCCGAGCTGGTGCCCGAAGAAGACGAAACCGAACAGCGTCGCGATGTAGCGCACGCCGAACACCTGCGAGATCACGCCGTTGGTCAGCGGCACCGTGCCGAGCCACGTGAAGCCCATCACGGCCGCGAACACGTACACGCTCGCGGGCGACAACGGCGCGGCAACGAACGCGGCCATCGCGAGCGCGCGCACGAGGTACAGCACGGACAGCACGTACTTGCGCCGCAGCAGGCCACCGAGATGGCCGCACGCGTAGGTGCCGGCCACGTTGGTCAGCGCGATCAGCGCGAGCGCGACGCTGGCATGGCGCGCGGGCAGCCCGTGATCGAGCAGGTAGGCCGGCAGGTGGGTCGCGATGAACGCGAGCTGGAACCCGCACGCGAAGAACCCGGCATTCAGCAGCCAGAAGCCGCGGTGCGCGAACGCTTCGCGCACGGCCGCCGCGATCGACTGGTCGGTGCCGTCGGCACGGCTCGCGGCCTGCGCGGGCCGGTCGCGCACCAGCACGGCGAGCGGCGCGAGCAGCGCTGCGACGACGGCGAGCGCGACGAATGCATGCTGCCAGCCGATGCCGCCGATCAGGACCTGCGCGACCGGCACCATGCAGAACTGGCCGAGCCCGCCGATCGCGCCGGCGACGCCGAGCGCCCAGCCGCGCCGGTCGGGCGGAAACAGCCGGCTCAGCGCGCCGTAGATCGACGCGAAAGCCGACCCCGACAGCGCGATGCCGATCACGAGCCCCGCACCGGCCGTGAACACACCGATCGACGCCGCCAGCGCCATCGCGACGAGCCCGGCCGCGTACAGCAGCATGCCGGCGACGATCACGCGCACCGACCCGAAGCGGTCGGCGATCATCCCGGTCAACGGCTGCGCGATGCCCCAGATCAGGTTCTGCAGCGCGAGCGCGAGACCGAACGCTTCGCGCGACCAGCCGTGGTCGAGCGTGACCGGCGCGAGGAACAATCCCTGTACGTGGCGGATGCCGAGCGCGGCGCCCATGAGCAGGCCGCCTGCCAGTACCGGCAGCCAGCGCCGCCGAGCGTCTCGTTCGATCGGGGTCATGCGTGTCTCCGGATGAATGCGTGCGGCGCGATGGCCGCGTTCGATCCGATTAGACGATCCGGTCGATGTGTCGCTCAAGCGATCATTCGGTCGGGTTCGCATGCGCGTTGGGAATGCGATGCGAGGTCGCGCGCGATGCCGGTGAGGAGGGCGAGAAGGGCGAGAAGGGCGGCGCGGGCTGGGTGCGAGGAGTCGCTGCCGCGCAGCCTGTCGGCGTGACGCGCGAGGCTGAGGCGGTGGTTACGGCGTCGGTGCATCGCCTGCGGCAGCGCGATCCGTCGCACAACGATCGCCGCCGCATCGGCATCGACTCGACGCGGAAAATCGCGCGCGGCTACCGCTGCGCCACGTCGTACGCGCGCATCGCCGCGTCGCACTCGGCCGCTTCGGCGAGAATCCAGTCGCGCACGTCGGCGACTTCGCGGCGCGGTGCCGGATCGTGCCGGAACAGCCAGTAGCCATATGCATCGGACGCCGCCTGCGAGCGCGGGCCGAGCACCGTGAGCCGGCCGTCGGCGAGCATCGGCGCGACGAGCGCGAGCCGTCCGAGCGCGACGCCCTGGCCGGCGATCGCGGCGTGGATCACCTGGTCGTACTGGTTGAAGCGCAGCACGCCCTTGGGGCGCGCGTCGCCGAGCCCGGCCGCGTGCAGGTGCGCACGCCATTGCAGCTGCGTTTGCGGCGGTCCGTCGAATTCGAGCAGCACGTGGTCCGCGATTGCGGCCGCGTCGGTGACGGGCCGGGCGGCCAGCGCGGGGTGCGCGACCGGCACGACGATCTCGTCGAACAGCCGCACCGCGCCGGCCGGCGCGCGCTCGCGCGGGCAGTAGCGGATCCCGAGGTCGATGTCTTCCGCGCGCAAATCGAGTACCTTGTCGTTCGCGGCGACGCGCAAGTCGACCTCGGGCAGGCGCGCCTGCAGGCGCCCGAGTCGCGGCAGCAGCCACAAGGCGGTCACGCCGATGCTCGCGGTAATCGTGACGGGCTGGCGCTCGCGCGCGGCGGCGAGCGACGCGACGGTGTGCTGCAGGCTGAGCAGCGCCGCATCCGCGGCGCGGAACAGCCGCTCGCCTTCGGGCGTGAACGCGATCTTCCGATAGCCGCGCTGCAGCAGCGCGACGCCGAGATGCGCTTCGAGCGCATGCACCTGGCGGCTGATGGCCGACTGCGTGACGCACAGGTCCTGCGCGGCGAGCGTGATGCTCATGCGGCGGCCGACGGCGACGAAGCCGCGCACGAGGTCCAGCGACGGGAGACGGACGAGCGGCGTTGACATGCGTAGGGCTCATGCGAACGGAGCAGCAAGATTGGTTGAGAACACCGGGCGCGTCAAGTTCAATGGAGGCTGC
The DNA here is from genome assembly GCF_005937855.2 of Burkholderia sp. KBS0801. Lineage (NCBI taxonomy): Bacteria > Pseudomonadati > Pseudomonadota > Betaproteobacteria > Burkholderiales > Burkholderiaceae > Burkholderia > Burkholderia sp. KBS0801. Next base: position 2,372,378 of record NZ_CP042177.1, on the reverse strand, counting down.
AGACGGGCGGGCGCCGGCGCAGGGGGTGCCGCACAGGAGACAGGATGACGATTTCGAACGAAGCAGACGGGACGGCGCACGCGGCCGAGCAAGCGCCCGGGCGGGCGGCGGACGCATTGCCGCCGCAGCCCGTGACGCTGACCGCGGCCGACGGCTACGCGTTGCGCGGCTACGTGTGGCGCCATCGCGGCGGCGGTGGTGCCGTGCGGCCCGTGACGGTCATCAATTGCGCGACGTCGGTGCGCTGCGACTATTACTTCCGCTTCGCCGCGTGGCTGTTCGCGCAGGGGCGCGACGTGCTGGTCTACGACTATCGCGGGATCGGCGGATCGCGCCCCGCGCGGCTCGCGACGCTGCGCGCGAACTGGCTCGACTGGGGGCGGCTCGATTGCGAGGCCGCGCTGCAGTACGCGCGCGACGCGTTTGCGGGCCAACCGCTCGACGTCGTCGCGCACAGCATCGGCGGCTGCGTGCTCGGGCTCGCGGCGTCGAACGCGTGCGTGCGTCATGTGGTGACCGTCGGCGCGCAGTATGCGTACTGGCGCGACTATCGACCGCAAGAGCGGCGGCGCATGTGGTTGAAGTGGCACGTCGCGATGCCGGCGCTCGCGGCCGTGTTCGGCTATGTGCCCGCGAAACGGCTCGGCTGGATGGAAGACACGCCGCGCGGCGTCGCGCTGTCGTGGGTGCGCGCGCAACCGCGCTTCGAGGATGCGTACACGCACGGCCCGCTCGCCGAAACCGCGGCCAGCCGCGCCGCGTTGCCGGCGCGCTTCGCGCGGCTGTCGGCGTCGATGCTCGCGATCGGCCTCGAAGACGACGGCTTCGGCACGGTCGACGCGATCGAACGGCTGGCCGGCTACTACACGGGCAGCGACGTCACGCATCTGCGGATCGCGCCGCGCGACATCAGCGTCGATGTGATCGGCCACTTCGCGTTCTTCCACAGCCGCTTCACCGACACGCTGTGGCCCGTCGCGTTGTACTGGCTGCAGCACGGCGCGCTGCCGGCCGATGCGCCGGGCCACGTCCACGCGCGCCATCCGGCGCAGCGTGCGCGGCTGGCGGGAAGCGGCGTGCCGGGTGCCGTCGCGCAAGGCTGACCGCGCCCGCAACCGGGTGGCCGCGTCGATGCGGCGGTCGCGCTGGCTGCCCCTGGCGACGATGCCCGTCGCGACACACCGATCCGCGTCCGACGCGATCGATTAACATCGGACGTTTGATCCGACTGCCTGCCGCGTGCCGATGTCCGTTCAGCCCGATTCCGAGATTTCCGCCGACCTGTCGCACGCGTGGCGCGTGCACCTGCTCGACCTGCCGCCTGCCGCGTCGCGTGCCGGCGTGCAGGTCGCGCGCATCGATTTCGACTGGCGCGTGCCGCTCGCGTCGCCGGCCTATGCGGCATTGAGTGACGCCGAGCGCGCGCGTGCCGCGCGCTATCTCCGACACGAGGATGCGGTGCGCAGCGCCGCGACCCGCGCCGCGCTGCGCGACGTGCTCGGCGCGGCGCTCGACACGGCGCCGAACGATATCGCGATCGTCGTCGATGCATCGGGACGGCCGTCGCTGGATCCCGCGCATCGCGCATCGCTCGATTTCAACGTCTCGCACGCGGGCGATCACGCGCTCATCGCATGGGCAGGGACAGGGCGCGTCGGCGTCGATATCGAAAGCTGCAACCGCACGACCGACTGGCGCGCGCTCACGGCCGAAGTGTGCGCGGCCGCCGAAGCCGCGTATCTCGATGGCCTGCCACCCGGCGCGCGTGCCGACGCGTTCATGCGCGTGTGGTCCGCGAAGGAGGCGCTGCTCAAGGCGCTCGGCATCGGCATCGGCGGTGGGCTGCGCGCGTTCGCCGTCGTGCCGCCGCGCGATGCGGCGACGCCCGCGACGACGATCGTCGAGCCGGCCGCGCCGGCGGCCGGCGTGGCCGCATTCGACGCGCGCTGGCTCGACGCGGCGCCTGGCTACGCGGCCTGCGTCGCGTGGACGCGCGCGTGAGCCGAGGTCACCGCGCGATGCTCACTCGAGCGGCGCATCGTTCGGCGCCGCGTAGCGCGTCCTGATCACGTCGCTCATCGGGAAGTCGAACGCGAGCCCCTTCGGCGGCACCGGCTTCATGAACCACTTGTCGTACAGCGCATTGATCTCGCCGCTCTTCATCAGCTGCACGAGCACGCCGTCGACGAGCGCCTTGAACTGCGGATCGTCCTTGCGCAGCATGAATCCGTACGCTTCCGACGACTGCGGCGTGCCGACGATCGCCCAGTCGGCCGGTTTCGCCGCGAGCTGGCGCACACCGGCGAGCAGCACGTCGTCCATCATGTAGGCGGCCGCGCGGCCCGATTCGAGCGTGAGGCGTCCTTCGCCGTAGTCCTTCGCGCTGATGATCTGCATGTTCATCTTCTTTTCCTCGTTCATCTTGCGCAGCAGGCGTTCGGACGTCGTGCCCTGGTTCGTCACGACCGTCTTGCCGGCGAGATCGGGGAAGTCGCGGATGCCCGAGCTCGTGCGCGTGAGCAGGCGCGTCGTCGCGACGAAGAAGGTGGTCGAGAACGCGACCTGCGCGTGGCGCGCGGCGAGATTGGTGGTCACCCCGCATTCGAGATCGACGGTGCCGTTCTGCACGAGCGGGATGCGGTTCTGCGACGTGACCGGGATGAAGCGCACCTGCAGGTCGGGCTTGCCGGTGCGCGCCTTCACGGCGGCGATCACGCGATCGCACAGGTCCTGCGAGAAGCCGATCACCTTGCCGCTCGCGTCGACGTAGGAGAACGGCACCGACGTTTCGCGGTGGCCGATCGAGATCAGGCCGGCCTGCCGGATCTTCTCGAGCGTGCCGGACAGCGGCTGGGCGGCGAGCGCCGTGCCGCACGCGAGCGCGCAGGCGGCGACGAGCAGCCTGCGGCCGAAAAGGGCGGTCAACCGGGGCGGGATGGTCATGGCAGGTCTCCGAAGGCGGATGGCGGGAAAGGGTGGATTCGTATGTTGCCAAATAAAAAATAATTGCAACATATGTTAATTCCCGAGCCCGGCCGGCTGCTCCCGCGGGGCCCGCCCGACATCAGGGAAACTCCCGAGTCGAAATCATTAAAAACGGGGTTGTCTAGACAAGTTCCGATGGCTACACTGCAATCCATCCCGAACTTGTCTAGACAGGATTGCTCACATGATTACGTTGACCCCCGGCCACCTGACCCTTCCGCAACTGCGCAAGATCGCTCGCGAACCCGTGCAGCTCACGCTCGACCCCGCGAGCTTCGCGAAGATCGACGCCGGCGCGAAGGCCGTCGCCGACATCGCGGCGAAGGGCGAGCCGGCATACGGCATCAACACGGGCTTCGGCCGCCTGGCCAGCACGCACATCCCGCACGACCAGCTCGAGCTCCTGCAGAAGAACCTCGTGCTGTCGCACGCGGTCGGCGTGGGCGAGCCGATGGCGCGCTCGTCGGTGCGCCTGCTGATGGCGCTGAAGCTGTCGAGCCTCGGCCGCGGCCACTCGGGCATCCGCCGCGAGGTGATGGATGCGCTGATCACGCTGTTCAACGCCGACGTGCTGCCGCTGATCCCGGTGAAGGGCTCGGTCGGCGCATCGGGCGACCTCGCGCCGCTCGCGCACATGTCGGCCGTGCTGCTCGGCGTCGGTGAAGTGTTCATCCGCGGCGAGCGCGCGAGCGCGCTCGACGGTCTGCGCGTCGCGGGCCTCGCGCCGCTGACGCTGCAGGCGAAGGAAGGCCTCGCGCTGCTGAACGGCACGCAGGCGTCGACGGCGCTGGCGCTCGACAACATGTTCTCGATCGAAGACCTGTACCGCACCGCGCTCGTCGCCGGTGCGCTGTCGGTCGACGCGGCAGCCGGCTCGGTGAAGCCGTTCGACGCACGCATCCACGAGCTGCGCGGCCATCGCGGCCAGATCGACGCGGCCGCGGCGTACCGCGACCTGCTCGACGGCTCGCCGATCAACCAGTCGCACCGCGACTGCGACAAGGTGCAGGATCCGTACAGCCTGCGCTGCCAGCCGCAGGTGATGGGCGCGTGTCTGGACCAGATGCGCCACGCGGCCGACGTGCTGCTGATCGAAGCGAACGCCGTGTCGGACAACCCGCTGATCTTCCCGGATACCGGCGAAGTGCTGTCGGGCGGCAACTTCCACGCCGAACCCGTCGCATTCGCGGCCGACAACCTCGCACTCGCCGCCGCCGAAATCGGTGCGCTGGCCGAGCGCCGCATCGCGCTGCTGATCGACGCGACGCTGTCGGGCCTGCCCCCGTTCCTCGTGAAGGACGGCGGCGTGAACTCGGGCTTCATGATCGCCCACGTGACGGCCGCCGCGCTGGCATCGGAAAACAAGACGCTCGCGCATCCGGCATCGGTCGACTCGCTGCCGACCTCGGCGAACCAGGAAGACCACGTGTCGATGGCGACGTTCGCCGCGCGCAAGCTCGCCGACATCGCGGACAACACGAAGTACATCCTCGCGATCGAACTGCTGGCCGCCGCGCAGGGCGTCGACCTGCGCGCGCCGTACCACACGAGTCCGAAGCTGGCGCCCGTGATGGAAACGATCCGCGGCCATGTGGCGCACTACGAGCTCGACCACTACTTCGCACCGGACATCGCGGTGATCGCGAAGCTCGTCGGCGAGCGCGCGTTCGCGAAGGCCGCGCCGTTCTCGTTCGCATCGGAACAGTAAGCCCATGAGCGCGCCGGTCTACCAGGAGATCAAGGATTTCATCCTGGGCCGCATTCACGCCGGCGAGTGGGCGGAGGGCGACCAGGTGCCCTCCGAGAACGAACTGGCCCGCGAGTTCAAGGTCGCGCGCATGACCGTCAACCGCGCGTTGCGCGAGTTGACGGCCGAGCAGGTGCTCACGCGCATGAAGGGCGCGGGCACCTACGTCGCGCGGCCGAAGTACGAGTCGACGCTCGTCGCGATCCGCAGCATTTCGGAAGAGGTCGACGCGCGCGGGCATGCGTACCGCGCCAGCGTGCTCGGCCTCGACACGATCCGCGCCGACGAGGCGCTCGCCGACGAGATGCAGATGGCCGTGCGCGCAACGCTGTTTTATTCGCAGGTGTTGCACTTCGAGAATGACGAACCCGTCCAGCTCGAAGAACGATGGGTGAATCCGGCGGTCGCGCCGGATTATGCCGAGCAGGATTTCACGAACACGACGCCGAACCTGTACCTGATGCGCGCGGCCCCGCTGCAGCGCGTCGAGTACCGGATCGAAGCGGCGGCTCCGGCGCCCGAGCGGCGCGAGCAGTTGCGGATGGACGACGTCGAGCCGTGTCTGGTTTTACATCGGCGTACCTGGTCGCAGGGCGTCGTCGCCTCGGTGGCGAATCTGTGGCACCCGGGCAGTCGTTATCGCTTCACCGGGCATTTCTGATTCCAATTGATCTTCACTTTCCTTCGGGAGCAGTTGTCATGAACCATCCGAAACACATCGATCCCCGTCTCGATCCGACGCGCACGATCCGCGCACCGCGCGGCAGCGAGAAGGTCTGCAAGACCTGGCTGGCCGAAGCGGCCTACCGGATGATCCAGAACAACCTGGATCCGGAAGTCGCCGAGCATCCGCATGCGCTCGTCGTGTACGGCGGCATCGGCCGCGCGGCGCGCAACTGGGAATGCTACGACCAGATCCTCGCGTCGCTGAAGGATCTCGAGGAAAACGAAACGCTGCTGATCCAGTCGGGCAAGCCGGTCGGCGTGTTCCGCACGCACACGGATGCGCCGCGCGTGCTGCTCGCGAACTCGAACCTCGTGCCGCACTGGGCGAACTGGGATCACTTCCACGAGCTCGACCGCAAGGGCCTGATGATGTACGGCCAGATGACGGCCGGTAGCTGGATCTACATCGGCAGCCAGGGGATCGTGCAGGGCACCTATGAGACGTTCTTCTCGGTCGCGAACCAGCACTTCAATGGCGACCCGTCGGGCCGCTGGATTCTGACGGGCGGCCTGGGCGGGATGGGCGGCGCGCAGCCGCTGGCCGCGACGATGGCGGGTTTCTCGATGATCGCGGTCGAATGCGACGAGACGCGCATCGACTTCCGCCTGAAGACCCGCTACGTCGACAAGAAGGCGACGACGCTCGACGAAGCGCTCGGCATGATCGACGAAGCGAAGCGCACCGGCAAGCCGGTCTCGGTCGGCCTGCTCGGCAACGCGGCCGACGTGTTCGCGGAACTCGTCAAGCGCGGCGTCACGCCGGATTGCGTGACCGACCAGACGAGCGCGCACGACCCGATCAACGGCTACCTGCCGCAAGGCTGGACCGTCGCGCAATGGCGCGAGGCGCAGAAGGTCGATCCGCAAAGCATCGTGAAGGTCGCGAAGCAGTCGATGGCCGAGCAGGTGCGCGCGATGCTGACGCTGCAGGAACGCGGCGCGGCCACGCTCGACTACGGCAACAACATCCGCCAGATGGCGCTGGAAATGGGCGTCGAGAACGCATTCGACTTCCCGGGCTTCGTGCCGGCCTATATCCGCCCGCTGTTCTGCGAAGGCAAGGGTCCGTTCCGCTGGGTCGCGCTGTCGGGCGATCCGGAAGACATCTACAAGACCGACCAGAAGGTGAAGGAGCTGATCCCCGACGACGCGCACCTGCACAACTGGCTCGACATGGCACGTGAGCGCATCGCGTTCCAGGGCCTGCCGGCACGGATCTGCTGGGTCGGCGTGAAGGATCGCTATCGTCTCGGCCAGGCGTTCAACGAGATGGTGAAGAACGGCGAACTGAAGGCCCCGATCGTGATCGGCCGCGACCACCTCGACACCGGTTCGGTCGCGAGCCCGAACCGCGAGACGGAATCGATGAAGGACGGCTCGGACGCCGTGAGCGACTGGCCGCTGCTGAACGCGCTGCTGAACACCGCGGGCGGCGCATCGTGGGTGTCGCTGCACCATGGCGGTGGCGTCGGGATGGGCTTCTCGCAGCACTCGGGCGTCGTGATCGTCGCCGACGGTACCGCCGAAGCGCACGAGCGTCTCGGGCGCGTGCTGCTGAACGATCCGGCGACGGGCGTGATGCGCCATGCGGATGCCGGCTACGAACTCGCGCAGCAGACGGCCCGCGAAGCCGGCCTGAAGCTGCCGATGCTCGGCCGCTGAGCATGACGGCGCTCGACCAGGCGCCGGTGCACGCGACACTGGCCGCCGCGATGATCCGCGCGGCGGATCTCGTTGCGTCGCCGTGGAAGAACGGCGGTGGCGTCACGCGCGAAATCGCGGCATTTTCTCCGCGGGGAACGTCCTCGGGGGCGGCACCGGGCGCCGCGCTCGATGCGTTCGCATGGCGCGTGAGCGTCGCGGACGTCGACGCGGCCGGGCCGTTCTCGCGTTTCGACGGCGTCGACCGCACACTCGTGCTGCTGTCCGGCGCGGGCATGACGCTCACGGAAGCGGGCGGCGCGCGCCATGTGCTCGATGCGCCGCTCGCCCGTGCGGATTTCGCCGGCGAAACGGCGATCGACGCGACGCTGCACGACGGCCCGACCCGCGACTTCAACCTGATGACGCGCCGCTCGGCCGCGCGTGGGACCGTCGACGTGTGGCGCGAAGGCACGCACCGCGTCGAGCGCGCCGATACCGTGCTGCTGTTCTGCGCGACCGGCGCGGTCGGCGTCGACATCGACGGCGCGCATTACGCGCTGCAGGAAATGGACACGTTGCGGCTCGACGGGCCGCGGCGTGCGTTTGACGTCGTCGTGAGCGGAGGCGGCGCGCTGCTCGCCGTGTCGCTCGCCGTCGGCGCACGGGACTGAACGCATGAAACCGACTGTCTGGCATCACCTGAGGCTGTGTCCGCACGGCCACCCCGACGAAACCATCGACGACGCGGCGATCGCCGTCGACGAAACCGGCACGATCGTGTGGCTCGGCGCGTTCTCCGCGCTGCCGCACGGTTACGCGCACTGGCAGCGCGAAGACCTGCACGGCGCGTGGGTGACGCCGGGCCTCGTCGACTGCCACACGCACCTCGTGTACGGCGGCACGCGCGCCGACGAGTTCGCGCAGCGCCTCGCCGGCGTCAGCTACGAGGAGATCGCGCGGCGGGGCGGCGGGATCGTGTCGACGGTGCGCGCGACGCGCGCGGCCGACGAGACGACGCTGTTCGTGCAGGCCGCCGCGCGTCTGCAGCCGCTGCTCGCGGAAGGCGTGAGCGCGATCGAGATCAAGTCGGGCTACGGGCTCGACCTCGCGAGCGAGCGCAAGATGCTGCGCGTCGCGCGCCAGCTCGGCGAGCGCTTCCCGGTCACCGTCTACACGACGTTCCTCGGCGCGCACGCGCTGCCGCCGGAATATGCGGGCCGCGCGGACGCATACATCGACGAAGTGTGCGAACGGATGCTGCCGACGCTGGCCGACGAAGGCCTCGTCGACGCGGTCGACGTATTCTGCGAGCGCATCGGCTTTTCGCTCGCGCAGACCGAGCGCGTGTTCGAAGCCGCGACGCGGCGCGGCCTGCCGGTGAAGCTGCACGCGGAGCAGCTGTCGAACGCGGGCGGCACCGCGCTCGCCGCGCGTTATCGCGCGCTGTCCGCCGACCACCTCGAATTTCTCGACGAAGCCGGCATCGAGGCGATGAAGGCGGCCGGCACGGTCGCCGTGCTGTTGCCCGGCGCGTACTACTTCATCCGCGAAACGCAATTGCCGCCGATCGAGCTGCTGCGCAAGCACGGCGTGCCGATCGCGCTCGCGACCGATCACAACCCCGGCACGTCGCCGCTCGAATCGCTGCTGCTGACGCTGAACATGGGCTGCACGCTGTTCCGGATGACGGTGCCCGAGGTGCTGCAGGGCGTGACGCGCCATGCGGCCGCGGCGCTCGGCCGTGCCGATCGGCACGGTGCGCTCGAGATCGGTCGCCAGGCCGATTTCGCGGTCTGGTCGGTCGGCTCGCTGGCGGAGCTCGCTTACTGGATCGGCCGTCCGCTGTGCGAGCAAGTCGTGCGCGGCGGTGCGACGGTGTTTCGCCGGATGAACGGCTAGCCTTGCAGGAGAAGAGACTCACCATGACCGAAATGACGCTGTTCGCGGACCATGCCTACCTGCCCGACGGCTGGCGCCGCAACGTGCTGCTGCGCTGGGACGCGGCCGGCACGCTGACCGACGTGACGCCCGACACCGATGCGCCGGCGGGCGTCGCGCGCGCGGCCGGCCCCGTGCTGCCCGGCATGCCGAACCTGCATTCGCACGCGTTCCAGCGCGCGATGGCGGGGCTCACCGAATACCGTGCGAATCCCGCCGACAGCTTCTGGAGCTGGCGCGACCTGATGTACCGCTTCGCGCTGAAGATCACGCCCGACGCGCTCGCGGCGATCGCGCGCTGGCTGTACGTCGAGATGCTCAAGTGCGGCTATACGTCGGTGTGCGAATTCCACTACGTGCATCACGCGCAGGACGGCTCGCGCTATCCGCAGCTCGCGGAGCTCGGCACGCGCGTGATCGACGCGGCGCGCTCGGCCGGCATCGGCATCACGATGCTGCCCGTGTCGTACCAGTTCGCCGGCTTCGGCAACAAGCCGCCGCGCGACGACCAGCGCCGCTTCATCAACACGCCGGACGGCCTGCTCGAACTGCTCGACGCGATGCGTCGCGTCGCGCCCGAGCATGGCGGGCTGCGCTACGGCGTCGCGCCGCACTCGCTGCGCGCGGTGTCCGAGAACGGGCTGCGCGTGCTGCTCGACGGCCTGCCAGACGACGCGCCGGTGCATATTCACATCGCCGAGCAGACGGCCGAAGTCGACGACTGCGTGCGTGCGTACGGCGCGCGGCCCGTGCAATGGCTACTCGATCGCTTCGACGTCGACGCCCGCTGGTGCCTCGTGCACGCGACGCACGTCGATGCGGCCGAAACGGCGGCGCTCGCGCAGCGTCGCGCGGTGGCTGGCCTGTGCCTGACCACCGAAGCGAACCTCGGCGACGGCGTGTTCCCGGCCGTCGACTATCTCGCGCAGGGCGGCGTGATCGGTGTCGGCTCGGACAGCCATGCGTCGGTCGACTGGCGCTCGGAGCTGCGCCTGCTCGAATACGGGCAGCGGCTCGTGCATCGCGCGCGCAACGTGCTCGCGAGCGACACGCACGCGCATGTCGCCGACCGGCTGTTCGACGCGTCGCTCGCCGGCGGCGCGCAGGCAAGCGGGCGGCGCATCGGTGCGCTGCGCGAAGGCTGCCGCGCCGACTGGCTCGTGCTCGATCCCGATCATCCCGCGATCGCCGAACACGGCAGCGCGGACTGGCTGTCGGGCGCGGTGTTCGCCGAACATGGCGACACGCCGGTGCTCGACGTCTACACCGGCGGCGAACGCGTCGTGAGCGGCCGCCGCCATCGCGACGAAACCGCTGCTTATGCCGGCTACCGCGCCGCGCTGGCGCAACTGCTGCGCTGACGCGCGGCACCTGGCGCACGCCGCGCGCGTGCGCCGGCAGACTTTTACGGTGAGGCGACATGACTGAACAACCGGCTGTATTCACGCTGAAGCAGGGCACGCTGCCGCTGCTGATCTCGATCCCGCACGCAGGCACCCACATCCCCGACGACATCGCCGCGACGATGACGCCCGACGCGCGCTTCGTCGACGATTGCGACTGGCATCTCGAGCGGCTGTACGGGTTTGCGGCGACGCTCGGCGCATCGATCCTCGTGCCGTCGCATGCGCGTTACGTCGTCGACCTGAACCGTCCGCCCGACAACGAGAACCTGTACCCGGGGCAGGATACGACCGGGCTCGTGCCGGTCGACACGTTCGACAAGGCGCCGTTGTATCCGCCGAACGCGCTGCCCGGCAACGACGAGATCATGCGCCGCCGCGACCGCTACTGGCGCCCGTATCACGACGCGCTGCAAGGCGAGATCGCGCGCCTGAAGCGCGAGCATGGCCGCGTGCTCGTGTGGGAAGCGCACTCGATCCGCTCGCACGTGCCGCGTTTCTTCGAAGGCCGCCTGCCGGACTTCAACTTCGGCACGTCGAGCGGCGCGAGCGCCGCGCCTGGCCTCGCCGAGGCGCTGGCCGCCTGCGTGAACGCGCACGGCGGTTATACGGCGGTCGCGAACGGGCGGTTCAAGGGCGGCTACATCACGCGTCACTACGGCGTGCCTGCAACCGGCGTCGAAGCCGTGCAGCTCGAACTGTCGCAGATCACCTACATGGAAGAGACGCGTCCGTACGCATACGACGAAGCGCGCGCCGCGCGGATCGTGCCGCTGCTGCAGACGCTCGTCGAAACCGCGCTCGCGCATCGCTGATCCGTCGGCACGCTGCGTGCGGCGGTGCGGTGATACTTTCCGCGCCGGCTTGACGGCACGCGATGCGGGCAAGCTGACGCAGCGCACAAAAACGGCATCGATCCGAACGATCGATGCCGTTTTTTTGTCTGATCGATGTCGGGGATCGGCACCTGGAAATTTGACGCAATTTTTAGGTGATATAAGCTGAATGTCAGGAAGTCGTCACGCGCACACCGGCGACGACGGCGCCGATTGGCGCCGTACCCAGCCGGAATTCGTCGCGAGGCACCTTCCCGACGTGTCGCCGTACGGCATTGCCGTCTGCGCTTCACCGCGACACGTGTCCTGTCTTCATCAGTCAGTCGAGTACGATCGTGAAAGCCGCCAGCCCTTCGATACGCCGGACCCGAAGTCCGTCGGCGGGCGCGCCGCCTCAGGCCGGGCCGATCCGGCATGCTGATCGCGGCACGCGCGCCGCCCTCATACGCGAGCCTGGTTTCGTCGCTGTGTCCCATCGCGGCCTGCGCCGCTTCAACCTCGTGACCGCGCACCTGTTCAGCGCGGTGCAGCGCGACGGCAGCGCTTCATTGTTACCCTAGTGTCCTTTTCCGTTTTCGCATCGGGTCACACTGCCGGTTGCCGCACCGTGCGCGCGGCATGATCGCGCACGCGCGCATGCCAGGCGGCGGCGGGCTTCCATCGTCTTGCGCCTCCGCACGCGTCGCGCGCTTATCGCGGAGGCGATCATGCGCGCGCGCCCGATCGTAGCCGTCACCGCCGACCGCATCCTGCGCGGCGCCCATCCGAACCACACGGCCGGCGAGAAGTATCTCGTCGCGCTGGTCGACGGCGCCGGCGCGCTGGCGTTCGTGCTGCCCGCGCTGGGTGCGCGGCAGCCGGTCGACGCGATCGTGGCGTCCGTCGACGGGCTGCTGCTGACCGGCAGCTATTCGAACGTCGAGCCGCATCACTACGGCGGCCCGGCGAGTACGCCCGACACGCTGCACGATCCCGCGCGCGATGCGACCGCGCTGCCGCTGATCCGCGCGGCGATCGATGCCGGCGTGCCGGTGCTCGCGATCTGCCGCGGGATGCAGGAGCTGAACGTCGCGTACGGCGGCACGCTGCATCAGCGGCTGCATGCGAGCCCCGGCTTTCACGACCATCGCGAGCGCGACGGCGATCCGCTCGAGCGACAGTACGGCCCCGCACACCGCATACAGCTTGCGCCGGGCGGCCTGCTGCAACGGATCGCTCGCGGCGCGCACGACGCGATGGTCAATTCGCTGCACGACCAGGGCGTCGCGCGGCTCGGCGCGGGGCTCGCGGCCGAAGCGAGCGCGCCCGACGGGCTGATCGAGGCCGTCAGCGTGCGCGGCGCGCGCGCGTTCGCGCTTGGCGTGCAGTGGCATCCCGAATGGCGTTTCGCGGAACAGCCGCTGTCGCGCGACATCTTCGCGGCATTCGGCGCGGCGTGCCGCGCGCGCATGACCCACCGCATTCGTGCGGCCGGCGGCACCATGCCGTCGCCGGCCGCATCCGACATCGACTGAACGAGGCCGATCATGCAACCCGAACTGAGCGAATTCCTGCGTCAGCACCGCATCACCGAAGTCGAGGCGATCATTCCCGACATGGCCGGCATCGCGCGCGGCAAGATCATTCCGCGCAACAAATTCGAATCCGGCGAATCGATGCGCCTGCCTCAGGCCGTGATGGTGCAGACCGTCACCGGCGACTATCCGGAGGACGGCTCGCTGACCGGCGTGACCGATCCCGACATGGTGTGCGTGCCCGATCCATCGACCATCTGCCTGATTCCGTGGGCCGTCGATCCGACCGCGCAGGTGATCCACGATTGCGTGCATTTCGATGGCTCGCCGGTCGAGATCTCGCCGCGCTACGTGCTGCGCCGCGTGCTCGACCTGTACAAGGCGAAGGGCTGGCAGCCCGTCGTCGCGCCGGAGCTCGAGTTCTACCTGGTCGATATGAACGCGGATCCCGACCTGCCGTTGCGTCCGCCGATCGGGCGCACGGGCCGCGCGGAAACCGGCCGGCAGTCGTATTCGATCGAGGCGGTCAACGAGTTCGATCCGTTGTTCGAGGACATCTACGAATACTGCGAGATGCAGGGGCTCGACATCGAGACGCTGATCCACGAAGTCGGCGCCGCGCAGATGGAGATCAACTTCGTGCACGGCGACGCGCTGTCGCTGGCCGACCAGGTGTTCCTGTTCAAGCGCACGGTGCGCGAGGCCGCGCTGCGGCACAACATGTACGCGACCTTCATGGCCAAGCCGATGGAAGGCGAGCCGGGCTCCGCGATGCACATCCACCAGAGCCTCGCCGATGTGCACACCGGCCGCAACCTGTTCGCCGAAGAGGGCGGGGTCGTGTCGCCGATGTTCCACAGCTATCTCGCGGGACTGCAGAAGTACACGCCTGCGCTGATGCCGATCTTCGCGCCGTACATCAACTCGTATCGCCGGCTGTCGCGTTTCATGGCCGCGCCGATCAACGTGCAGTGGGGCTACGACAACCGCACGGTCGGCTTCCGCATCCCGCAGTCGACGCCGGTCGCGCGGCGCATCGAGAACCGGATTCCGGGCGTCGACTGCAACCCGTACCTCGCGTTCGCGGCGACGCTCGCGGCCGGCTATCTGGGCCTCACGCAGCAGCTCGCGCCGACCGAACCGATCGCGTCCGACGGCTACGACCTGCCGTACCAGCTGCCGCGCAATCTCGAGGAGGGCATCTCGCTGATGGCCGCGTGCACGCCGCTCGCCGGCATTCTCGGTGACAAGTTCGTGAAGGCTTACCTGGCGCTGAAGGAAACCGAATACGAAGCGTTCTTCCGCGTGATCAGCTCGTGGGAACGCCGCCATCTGCTGCTGCACGTGTGAGTGTGCGGCGCTGCTTACGGAGGAAACATGACCGATCGAAACGAAGCCTTCCCGCCGCACTCGACCGCCGAATACCGCGCGCTCGACGCCGCCCACCACATCCACCCGTTCTCGGACATGGGCGCGCTGAACCGCGCGGGCAGCCGCGTGATCGTGAAGGCCGACGGCGTCTACCTGTGGGACTCGGACGGCAACAAGGTCATCGACGGGATGGCAGGCCTCTGGTGCGTGAACGTCGGCTACGGCCGCAAGGAGCTCGCCGACGCCGCGTATCGCCAGCTGCAGGAACTGCCGTTCTACAACACGTTCTTCAAGACCACGCACCCGCCGGTGATCGAGCTGTCGGCGCTGCTCGCGGAAGTCACGCCCGCCGGCTTCAACCACTTCTTCTATTGCAACAGCGGTTCGGAAGGCAACGACACCGTGCTGCGCGTCGTGCACCAGTACTGGCGCGTGCAGGGCCAGCCGCAGAAGAAGTTCGTGATCTCGCGCAAGAACGGCTACCACGGCTCGACGATCGCGGGCGGCACGCTCGGCGGGATGGGCTACATGCACGAGCAGATGCCGTCGAAGGTCGAGCACATCGTGCACATCGACCAGCCGTATTTCTTCGGCGAGGCGCAAGCCGGCGAGACGCCCGAAGCGTTCGGCCTCGCACGCGCGCAGCAGCTCGAGGCGAAGATCCTCGAACTCGGCGCGGAGAACGTCGCCGCGTTCATCGGCGAGCCGTTCCAGGGCGCGGGCGGCGTGATCTTCCCGCCGTCGACGTACTGGCCGGAAATCCAGCGGATCTGCCGCAAGTACGACATCCTGCTCGTCGCCGACGAAGTGATCGGCGGCTTCGGGCGCACCGGCGAATGGTTCGCGCACCAGCATTTCGGCTTCGAGCCGGACCTGATCACGATGGCCAAGGGCCTGACGTCGGGTTATGTGCCGATGGGTGCGGTGGGCATTCACGAGCGCATCGCGCGCCCGATCATCGACAACGGCGAATTCAATCATGGCCTCACGTACTCGGGGCACCCGGTGGCGGCAGCCGTCGCGGTTGCGAACCTGAAGCTGCTGCGTGACGAAGGGATCGTCGAGCGGGTAAAGCGCGACATCGGGCCGTATTTCCAGCGCCGGCTGCGGGAAGCGCTCGGCGATCATCCGATCGTCGGCGAGATCGCGGGAGCGGGGCTGGTCGCGGGCGTTCAGCTGGCGCGCGACCGGAGCCGGCGCGAGCGATTCGGCGCGGACGTCGATATCGGCACGATCTGCCGCGACTTCTGTTTCAACGGCAACCTGATCATGCGCGCGACAGGCGACCGGATGCTGCTGTCGCCGCCGCTCGTGATCCGGGAGGCTGAAGTCGACGAGATCGTCGACAAGGCGCGGCGTGCGTTCGACGCGACGGCGGAGCGGGTGAAGTGAGCGGTCGCGGCGCTTCGATTACTTGCCGTCGAAGCGCCGGCTCTTGAACGCGGTGGGCGAACCCGAAGCATTCGGCAGCAGAGGAGGGGCGCAGAAAAGCGACCGCAAAACGAAAAGGGCCTGCGTCGTGAGACGCAGGCCCTTGAATTCTTTGGTGGGCGGTACTGGGATCGAACCAGTGACCCCTGCCGTGTGAAGGCAGTGCTCTACCGCTGAGCTAACCGCCCAAAGAAGCTGAAATTATGTCAGAGCTTTTGGGGTTCGTAAAGCCCTTTCTGCAAATATTTTTCATGCTCGTGCAGCAATCCATCAGCCGGCCGTCGATGGCTCGACGAGATCGAGGATCGAGCCGTCGCGCTTCAGCGTCGCGAGCACGATGCTCGAATTGATCGACATCACGCCCGCCGCGCGGTGCAGCCGATTGATCACGAAGTCCGAGTAGTGGTCGAGGTCGCGCGCCCGCACCGTCAGCACGTAGTTCGAGCCGCCCGTCACGATCTGCGCGGCGATCACTTCCGGCCACGCCTGGATCGCTTCCACGAACCGGTCGTGCCACTCGGGCACGTCCGGCCGCATCGACACATGCACGAGCGCCTCGAACGCGACGCCGACCTTCTTCGGCTCGATCGTGCAGCGATACCCTGCAATGGCGCCGCGTTCCTCGAGCAACTTCACGCGCCGCAGGCACGCCGACGGCGACAGCGCGACCGCGTTCGCGAGGTCCTGATTGCTGATGCGTCCGTCCCGCTCGAGGTGCCGGAGGATCCGCATGTCGGTTCGATCCAGAGTCATTTCGCAGAATTCCGTGAATTTTGAGATGCAAGACGCAGACTCTACGGCAATCGGCGCGATTCGTCATCGAAAAGTGAAGCTCATTCTATTTCGTCCTCGATAACATGCGCCCCATGCCTCGACCGCACGGCCTGACGCGCTGTCATGCCGCCGGCCGTATCGCCGCCTTCAACACCTATCGTTTTTACGCCATGTACGAACATGTTCCCGCCTATCCGGGCGACCCGATCCTGTCGCTGTTCCAGGCGTTCCAGCAGGATGCGCATCCGCACAAGGTCAATCTCAGCATCGGCCTCTACTACGACGACGCGGGCCGCATCCCGGTGCTGGAGAGCACGCGTCTCGCGGCCGAGCGCGTGAGCCAGGCCGGCACGCCGCACACGTATCTGCCGATGGAAGGGCTCGCCGCGTACCGGCAGGGCGTGCAGCGCCTCGTGTTCGGCGCCGGCTGCGCGGCGCTCGCGCAAGGACGCATCGCGACCCTGCAGACGCTCGGCGGCTCGGGCGCGCTGCGGCTCGGCGCCGAGTTCGTGAAGCGCTATTTCCCCGACAGCGCGATCTGGATCAGCGATCCGACGTGGGACAACCATCGCGTGATCTTCTCGGCGGCCGGCCTCGACGTGCACACGTATCCGTACTACGACGAAGCGCGCAACGATCTGCGCGTCGACGCGATGCTCGCGGCGCTCGATGCGCTGCCCGCGCGCAGCATCGTGCTGCTGCAGCCGTGCTGTCACAACCCGACGGGCCTCGACCTCGGCCGCGACGCGTGGCGCGCGGTGATCGACGTGCTCGCTCGCCGCGGGCTGATTCCATTCCTCGACATGGCGTACCAGGGCTTCGGCGACGGGCTCGACGACGACGCGTGGGCTGTGCGCGCGATCGTCGAAGCGGGGCTGCCGGCGATCGTCAGCAACTCGTTGTCGAAGAATTTCTCGTTGTACGGCGAGCGTGTCGGCGGGCTATCGATCGTCTGCACGAGCGCGGGCGAAGCGGCGACTGTGCTGAGCCAGTTGCAAGCCGGCGTGCGCCGCACCTATTCGAGTCCGCCGCTGTTAGGCGCGCAACTCGTGTCGACCGTGCTGAACGACGACGTGCTGCGCGCGTGTTGGGAGGACGAAGTCGCAGCGGTGCGCGCGCGCATCAAGCGCATGCGCGGCGCGCTGAAGGCGCGGCTCGACGCGCGCCTGCCCGCGCCCGCGTTCGATGCACTCGTCACGCAGCGCGGGATGTTCAGCTATACGGGCATCGCCGCGGCCGACGTGGACCGGCTGCGTGCGTCGCACGGCGTCTACCTGCTGCGCTCGGGCCGCATGTGCATCGCCGGCCTGAACGACGCGAACGTCGACCATGTCGCGAACGCGATCGCCGACGTGCTCGGCGGCACGTCGCGCCAGGCCGCCTGAGCGGCCGATCCCGAACCGAAGGAGGACACGATGGCAGATACGATCCCGGTCGACTTGCCGCAGCTGGCCCAGCCGTTCTCGTGGGCGACCCGCGCGGGCGGGCTGATGTTTACCGGCCACGGGCCGGTCGATGCATCCGGCGCGATCGCCGGCGACACGATGACCGCGCAGGCGCGCATCACGCTTTGCAATCTCGCGAAGGCCGTCGCGGCGGCCGGCGCGACGATGGATGACGTCGCGCAGGTGCTCGTCTATCTGTCCGACGTGGAGGCGATGCCGGAATTCGACGCCGAATACCGGCGCCACTTCCGCGAACCGTATCCGAACCGCACGTGCGTGGGCGTGCAGGGCTTCGCGCATCCGGCGATGCGCGTCGAACTCGTCGCGTACGTCGCGCTGCCGGCGGCGCGCGACTAGCACCACGCCGTGTGGCGCGGCTTGCAATACCCGTATCACCAGCAAACCCCAAGAAGTGCAACAAGGATAAAGACAAGGATGGAGACGAACGTGACGAGAATGATTCGATTCGCAGTACCGACGATGGCGGGCCTGATCGCCGCGAGCGGCGCGATGGCGCAGGGCAGCGTGACGCTGTACGGCATCGTCGACCAGAGCATCCGCTACACGACGCATGCGAATGCGTCGAACGACGCGAGCGTGCAGATGGCCAACGGCGCGATCACCAACAGCCGCTGGGGCCTGAAGGGCAGCGAAGCGCTCGGCGGCGGGCTGAAGGCGATCTTCCAGCTCGAGAGCGGCTTCGAGCCGCAGAACGGGCAGCTCGACGGCGCGCTGTTCGGCCGCTACGCATATGTCGGCCTCGCGAGCGATTGGGGCACCGTGAAGCTCGGCAGGCAGGCGACCGAGGCATTCAACCTGTTCGGCGATCTCGATCCGCTGACGGTCGGCAACTACACGGCCAACATGTGGCCGTACTTCCTCACGCAGGGCCGCGCAAGCAACACCGTCAGCTACGACGGCACGTTCGGCGGGCTGGACGTCGGCGCGAGCTACGGTTTCGGCGGCGTCGCGGGCAGCCTCGGCGCGAATGCGTACTGGGGCACGCACGTGTCGTACACGCTCGGCGGACTGATGGTCGGTGCGACCTACCAGCAGGTGCGCGACCTGAACAGCCGTGCACAGCAGGCCTGGGGCGCGGGCGCACGCTACGCGTTCGGCGCGGCGACGCTGTACGCCGGCTATCTCGGCGGCATCGACCGCACGGGCATGCTCGATCGGCAACTGCTGAACGCGCCGGGCCGCGACGTGAGCTACGGTTCGTTCGCCGACAACCCGCGCCGCGACGCGATCTTCTACACCGGTGTGAGCGTGAAGGTCACGCCGGCAGTATCGGTGACGGGCGTCGCGTACTACGACGACATCCGCAACGTCAACGGCGTGGCAGGTAACGGCGGCAAGCGTTATACGGGCGTGCTCGAGGCCGAGTACGCGCTGTCGAAGGCGACGCAGGTCTACGCGACGCTCGACTACAACCGGGTGACCGGCGGCGCGTTCACCGAAATGCCCGGACGCGGCAACCAGACGGGCCTCGCGGCCGGCCTGCGCCACCTGTTCTGAGGATGCGGCGCGCGGTGGCCGGTGCGGTCCGGCACCGGCCCGTGCGCCGTCGACGTTTCGACCGGACATACGCTTTAGAACGAGGTCATTCGATGCAACCAGAAGGGCAATTCCAGCACATCGCGGCGCGCGAGCACGGTCTGCGCCGCACGCTTTCCGCACGCCAGATGGCGATGATCGCGATCGGCGGTGCGATCGGCACCGGTCTCTTTCTCGGCAGCGGGTTCGCGATCGGCTTCGCGGGCCCGAGCGTGCTCGTCAGTTACGCGATCGGCGCGTTCATCTCGCTGTTGCTGATGGGCTGTCTCGCGGAGATGACGGTCGCGCACCCGACCTCCGGATCATTCGGCGCCTACGCCGAACATTACGTGAGCCCGTGGGCCGGGTTTCTCGTGCGCTATGCGTACTGGGCGTGCATCGTGCTCGCGGTCGGCACCGAAGTCACCGCGATCGCGCTGTACATGAAGTACTGGTTCCCGGGCGTGCCGGGCTGGCTGTGGATCGTCGGCTTCTCGGCGCTGCTCGTGTTCGTCAACGCGCGCAGCGTCGACGTGTTCGGTGCGGTCGAATACGGTTTCTCGGTCGTGAAGATCGCGGCGATCGTCGGCTTCATCGTGCTCGGCGCGTACGTGGTCTTCGGCAATCCGGCGCTGGTCGGCGACGGCGCGGCGCGCGCGGGTTTCCATCATTACACCGATCATGGCGGCTTCTTTCCGAAGGGCATGTGGGGGATGTGGGTCGCGGTGATCGTGTCGATCTTCAGCTACCTGAGCATCGAGATGATCGCGGTCGCGGCGGGCGAGGCGGAAGATCCCGAGCGCGCGGTGACGCGCGCGTTCCGCTCGACGATCGTGCGGCTCGTGCTGTTCTACCTCGTCACGCTCGCACTGATGCTCGCGATCGTGCCGTGGACGGCGGCGGGGCGCGACGAGAGCCCGTTCGTGAAGGTGATGGAGGCGATCCACCTGCCGGGCGCGGCCGGGCTGATCAACTTCGTGGTACTGATCGCCGCGTTGTCCGCGATGAACAGCCAGCTCTACATCACGACGCGGATGATGTTCAGCCTGTCGCGCGCGGGCCATGCGCCGAAGGCACTCGGCGAGGTGAACGCGCGCGGCGTGCCGTTCGGCGCGCTGCTGCTGTCGACGCTCGGCATCGCGCTCGCGACGGTGCTGAGCGTGCTGTATCCGGATGCATCGTTCGCGATCATGATGTCGGTGTCGATGTTCGGTGCGCTGTTCACGTGGATGATGATCTTCGTCACGCACTACTGCTTCCGGCGGCGTCGCGCGGCGCTCGGCCTGCCGGCGCCCGCGTTCCGGATGCGCGGCTTTCCGCTGCTGACGCTGCTCGGCGCGGCGCTGATGCTCGCGGTGATGGTGACGACCTACTTCACCGCCGAATTCCACATGACGCTGATCTTCGGCATTCCGTTCCTGATCGCGCTGTCGATCGTGTACGCGGTGTGGTACCGGCGCGCGCAGCCGGTGCTGCAGCCGGACGCGAAGTAGCGGCGGCGGCTCAGCCCGCCAGCGCGGGCAGCGCGTCGATCGACGCGCGCACGTAGTCGGCAAAGCGCAGCGCGACCGGTTCGGCGGTGCCGCTGCGCTTCAGTTCCAGCGTGCGCGATTCGAACGACGTGTCCTTCAGCGGCCGGAACGCGAGCCGGTCGCTCTTCACCTGCTGCAGCACGCGCGGCACCAGCGCGATGCCCATCCCGAACTCGATCATCGACAGGATCGTCTGCCACAGCCGCGCCTCGTGACGGATCAGCGGGCTGAATCCCGCGTTCACGCATTGCGCGATGATCAGGTCGTGATAGTGCGGCGCCGCGTCGCGCGGAAACAGGATGAACGGTTCCGCGGCCAGCGCGGCGAGCGCGACCTGCCGGCGCCCCGCGAGCGGATGCGCGGCCGGCAGGCAGCACACGAACGGTTCCGCGTAGACGGGCGTCGATTCGACCTCGGGCGGGCAGTGGCCCCAGTGCGCGTAACCGAGATCGATCTGGCCGCGCTGGATCGCCTGCACCTGCGCGTGCGTGTTCATCTCGCTCAGCACGATCTCCACGCCCGGATAGTCGGCCTCGAAGCGCTGCACCGCATCGGGCAGCCCGCGATACAGCATCGAATGGACGAAGCCGATCCTCAGCCGACCCGCGAGGCCGGACGCCGAGCGCACCGTGAGACGCTCGGCCTCCGTGGCCTGCAGCAGCAGCCGGCGCGCTTCGCTGAGCAGCACCGCGCCCGCGTTGGTCAGCGCGACCGTCTTGTTGGTGCGTGAAAAGAGCTGCACGCCGAGCCCTTCCTCGAACTTGCGGATATCGAAGCTCAGCGCCGGCTGCGAGATGAACAGGCGCTTCGCCGCGCGCCCGAAATGCAGTTCCTCGGCGACCGCCACGAAGTAACGCAACTGCCGCAGTTCCATGGTGTCTCCTCCCGGCTTCGGCATCGATAAGTGCGGTCTATCGTACCGGACAAATCCTGTATTGGACGCTTATCGATCGCGCGCCTAGTCTCTGCGTAACGCCTGGCATCGGCCGCCGCGCCGCCACGATGCGGGCGCCGGCCGCCAGCCGGGCCACCATGGAGACGCATGCATGAACGACACCGCTCGCACGCCGGACGCCGGCGCATCCAACAACATCCCCGACAGCCGGGGCATCAATTTCTTCACGGCCGATCCTGATCTCGGCGCGTTGCTGAAGCTGCATCTCGGCGCCGCCCAATACGCACGACTCGAACCGCAACTGCACGCACTCGGCGCGCGTGTGTCGGGCGAGCTCGACGAATGGGCGTCGCGCGCGGACAAGCATCCGCCCGTGCTCGAACATCGCAACCGGCGCGGCGTGGCCGTGCAGCGGATCGACAAGGACCCGGCGTATGTCGCGCTCGAACGCGTCGCGTATTCGGAGCTCGGGCTCGCGGCGCTGAGCCACCAGCCCGACGCGGTGGCGCCGCTCGTCAAGTACGCGCTGACCTTCCTGTTCGTGCAGGCGGAATTCGGGCTGTGCTGCCCGGTCAGCATGACCGACTCGCTCACGCGCACGCTGCGCCGTTTCGGCGAACCGGCGCTCGTCGAGCACTACCTGCCGATGCTCGCGTCGCGCGATTTCGACACGCTGTTCCAGGGTGCGATGTTCATGACCGAGCAGGCGGCCGGCTCCGACGTCGGCCGCATCGCGACGCGCGCGGTGCACGAAACGCACGCGCAGGGCGAAGCGGTGTGGCGCCTGTACGGCGACAAGTGGTTCTGCTCGAACGCCGACGCCGATCTGGCGATGGTGCTCGCGCGGCCCGACGGCGCGCCGGACGGCATCAAGGGGCTCGCGCTGTTCCTGCTGCCGAAGACGCTGCCGGACGGCACGCGCAACCACTACCGGATCGTGCGGCTGAAGGACAAGCTCGGCAGCCGTTCGATGGCGAGCGGCGAGATCGCGCTCGAAGGCGCGCAGGCCTACCTGATCGGCGAGATCGGCCGCGGTTTTCACCAGATGGCCGACATGATCAACATGTCGCGGCTGTCGAACGGCGTGCGCGCGGCGGGGCTGATGCGGCGCGCGCTGAACGAGTCGCTGCACGTGGCCGCGCGCCGCACGGCGTTCGGCCGGACGCTGATCGAGATGCCGTTGATGCAGCGCCAGTTGATGAAGATGCTGCTGCCCGCCGAGGCCGCGCGAGCGATGTTCATGCAGATCGCGCTGCTGCTGCCGCAGGCGGATGCGGGCGACGAGCAGGCCGCCCGCTGCGTGCGCATCCTGACGCCGCTGATCAAGTTCCGCGCATGCCGCGATGCGCGCCGCGTAACGGGCGACGCGATGGAGGTGCGCGGCGGCATCGGCTACATCGAGGAATGGAGCGATGCGCGCCTTGTGCGCGACGCGCATCTCGGCTCGATCTGGGAAGGCACCAGCAACATCGTCGCGCTCGACGTCGCGCGTGCCGCCCAGCGCGAGCAGGCGCTGGACGCGCTGCGCACGTTCCTCGGCGATCGGCTCGGCGCGGCGCCGCTGCCCGACGCGAGTCGCGCGGCGCTGCGGCGTATTCTCGCGCGCGCATGCGATGCGCTCGCCCGCGTTGCGGCGGAAGGCAACGACGCGTGCGTGCGGCAGGCCGCGTCGGCGCTGTACTACGCGAGCGCGGCCGTGCTGATGGCGTGCGAGGGCGTGCGGCTCGCGCCCGACTACCGGCGCCTCGCGCTCGCGCACCTGATCGTGCGTCACAAGCTGCTGCCGGTCGATCCGTTCGCGCCGGCGTCGCGCGACGAAGAAGCGATGGCGTTCGACGCGCTGGTGCGCGGCACGCCGGTGCCGCTCGACATGGCGCTCGACCTGCTGCCGGAGGTCGAACGATGAACGCGACGAACGCGACCAACCCGACGAACGCGACACGCGGCGCACTGGACGGCCTGAAGGTCGTCGACCTGAGCCGCGTGCTCGGCGGCCCTTACTGCACGCAGGCGCTCGCCGACCACGGCGCGACGGTGATCAAGATCGAGCCGCCGGACGGCGACGAGACGCGGGGCTGGGGGCCGCCGTTCCTCGGCGACACCGCGTGGTATTTCATGGGCGTGAACCGTAACAAGGACGGGCTCGCGCTCGATCTGTCCCGCGACGAAGGGCGCGCAATCCTGTGGCGCCTGCTCGACGACGCCGACGTGCTCGTCGAAAACTTCAAGCCCGGCACGCTCGCGCGCTGGGGGATGGACTACGCGCGCGACCTGCGGCCGCGCTTCCCGCGCCTGATCCACTGCGCGGTGACCGGCTTCGGCGCGGACGGTCCGCTCGGCGGGCTGCCCGGCTACGACGCGGTGATCCAGGCGATGGCCGGGCTGATGAGCGTCAACGGCGAGCGCGACGGCGACGCGATGCGCATCGGCTTGCCGATTGTCGACATGGTCACGGGGCTCAACGCGCTTGCCGGCATCCTGCTTGCGATCGCGGAGCGCGAGAAGAGCGGGCAGGGGCAGTCGATCGACATCGCGCTGTACGACTGCGGCGTGTCGCTGCTGCATCCGCACCTGCCGAACTTCTTCGGCTCGGGGCGCGTGCCCGGGCGCAGCGGCAACGCGCATCCGAACATCGCGCCGTACGACAGCTACCGCACGGCGACGGTGCCGATGTTCCTCGCGGTCGGCAACGACCGGCAGTTCGCACGGCTCGTCGCGCATCTCGGCGCACCGGCGCTCGCCGGCGATCCGCGCTTCGTCGACAACCGCAGCCGCTGCGCGCACCGGCCCGAGCTGAAGGCCGAACTCGAGGCGCGGCTGACCGCCCATCCGTGTGAGCCGCTCGCGCGCGACCTGATGGCGGCGGGCGTGCCGTGCGGACCGGTGCGCACGGTCGCCGACGTCGCGCGCGACCCGCATGCGCTGCACCGCGAGCTGTTCGTCGAGATCGGCGCATATCGCGGCACCGCATCGCCGGTGAAGCTGTCGCGCACGCCGGCGACCTATCGCTCGTCGCCACCGGCGCTCGGCCGCGACACGCGCGCGGTGCTCGATCGCCTCGGCGTCGATCCCGCGCTCCAGCAGCAGCTGCTCGACGCCGGCGTGCTGAAGGTCGCGCCCGATGAGACGTGACGGGCCGACGGGGCCCGCGGGTGAGCATCCCCGGCCGAGGAAGCAGCAGGCAAAGCATCAGAACGTAAAGCCGTAAAACAACCCCGCCAGCCGGCGGCGCAAGTCCGGCCATCCGGCAAGGCGCGTGACAGTCGCGCCGCCGATCACGAACATGGAGACATCGATGAGCCGTCCGCAAACCCCGTCCGCCGCGCCAAGGCCCGGCCGCGCCGCCCTCGCAGCCTTCGTCGGCACCACGATCGAGTGGTACGACTTCTATATCTACGGCACCGCCGCCGCGCTCGTGTTCGGCAAGGTGTTCTTTTCCGGCACGATGGATCCCGGCGTCGCGACGCTACTCGCGTTCGTCACGTTCTGGGCCGGTTTCGCCGCGCGGCCGCTCGGCGGGATCGTGTTCGGGCATCTCGGCGATCGCGTCGGCCGCAAGACCGCGCTCGTGATCACGCTGATCATGATGGGCCTTGCCACGACCGGCATTGGCCTGTTGCCCGGCTATGCGTCGATCGGCGTGTGGGCGCCCGCGGGCCTCGTCGTGCTGCGCGTGCTGCAGGGCATCGCGGTCGGCGGCGAGTGGGGCGGTGCGGTACTGATCGCGAGCGAGAACGCGCCGAAGCATCGCAGCATCCTGTATGCAGCCTTCGCTCAGCAGGGCTCGCCCACCGGCAACCTGCTCGCGACGGTCGCGTTCTTCGCATTGAGCGCGTTGCCGACGCCGTCGTTCCTGATGTGGGGCTGGCGCATTCCGTTCCTGCTGTCGGCGGTGCTCGTGATCATCGGGATGGTGATCCGGCTGCGGCTCGAGGAATCGCTCGACATGCAGCGCGTGCTCGCGCGCAAGCGCACGGTGAAGCTGCCGCTGCGCGACGTCGTGCGCGACCACTGGCTCGTCGTGCTGCTCGCGGCCGGCACGCTGCCGGTGATCAACGTCACGTATTTCCGCAGCACGTTCGCGCTGTCGTGGGCGACCAAGGAACTCGGCTACGCGCAGGGCACGTTCCTCGGCATCCTGTCGATCTCGCTCGTCGTGCAGTTCCTGATGCAGCCGATCGGCGCGTGGTTCGTGTCGAAGATCGACATGCGCCGCGCGATGTGCTGGATCCTGATTCCGGAGATCGTGCTGATGCCGGTGATGTTCCATGCACTCGCGACCCGCTCGTACTGGGTCGCCGTCGTGGGGATGTGCATCTCGACGATCCCGTCGGCGATGTTCTACGGTGCGGTCGGCGGCGTGCTCGCGCGCGTGTTTCCGGCCAACATCCGCTATACGGGCCTGTCGCTGGCGTATCAGCTGAGCGCGCTCGTCGTCGGCGGCGGCACGCCGGTGCTCGCGCAGGCGATCCTGAACGCGACCGGCAGCATCGTCGGCGTCGCGATCGCGTCGGGGCTGTACGCGCTCGTGTCGCTCGCCTGCATGCTCGCGCTGCTCAATCGCACCGGCTACCGTGCGGATGAGCTGTCGAGCGCCGAGCGCAGCGATGCGGCCGAATGGGGCACCGCAAGCGCGAGTGTCGACGCCGCGTCCGCGCAGCCGGACGAGCGAGGCACGTTGAAGCCGGCGGGGCAGGCCGGCGCGACCTGACGTGGCGGCATCGACCGCGCCGGGCCGACTCACATCGGCTCTCGATTTGCCCGCCCCCAAAAGCAAACGGCACCGTGCGATGCACGGTGCCGTTTGCTTTGCATGAGACCGGTACGACCGGCCCGCGCGATCCGCGGTGCTCAGCCTTCCGTCGGCGGCACGAAGCCGGACGCCTGGTCCGCGCCGTCGCCGAAGAAGTACTTCTCGGTCTGCTTCATCAGGTACTGGCGCGCGCGCGGGTCGGCCATGTTCAGGCGGTTCTCGTTGATCAGCATCGTCTGCTGCTTGAGCCAGCCTTGCCACGCTTCCTTCGACACGCTTTCGTAAATGCGCTTGCCGAGTTCGCCCGGCAGCGGCGGGAAATCGAGAGCCTCGGCTTCCTTGCCGAGCTTCGCGCATTGAATCATTCGAGCCATCGTGTACTTCTCCTGTAATCGGACTGGGGGAGGGCAGTCGTGCCTGCGCTCAGAGCTGCTTCATCAGCACGAGCGACTTGCGCTGCCAGTTATAGAGTTTGCGGCGGTCTTCCGGCAGGTCGTCGACGCTGACCTTGACGAAACCGCGCTTGAGGAACCAGTGCTCGGTGCGCGTCGTGAGCACGAAGATATGCGTGAGGCCCCGCGCGCGGGCACGCTGCTCGATGCGCTTGAGCAGGCGTTCGCCGTCGCCCGAGCCCTGCGCTTCCGGCGCGACCGTCAGGCACGCCATCTCGCCGATCTTTTCCTGCTGGTACGGATACAGCGCCGCGCAGCCGAACAGCACGCCATCGTGCTCGATCACCGAGAAGTGGTCGATGTCGCGTTCGATCTGGTGGCGGCCGCGCCGCACCAGCGTGCCGTCCGACTCGAGCGGCTCGATCAGCGACAGGATGCCGCCGACGTCGTCCGGCGTCGCTTCGCGCAGGCTCTCGAGATTCTCGTACGAGATCATCGTGCCGACGCCGTCGTGCAGGAACAGTTCGAGCAGCATGCTGCCGTCGAGCGATTGCGGGATCAGGTGGGCACGGGTCACGCCGCCGCGGCACGCGCGGATCGAATGCTTCAGGAAGAACGCGTCGTCGCCCTGGACGTTGCCGGAATCGAGCAGCTCGGCGGCCGCGTCGAGCGACATTTCACGGACCAGCGCGCCTTCGTCGTCGATGATGCCGGGCGCTTCGGTCAGGAAGATGATCTTGTCGGCGCGCAGCGCGATCGCGGCCGCCGACGCGACGTCTTCCATCGACAGGTTGAATGCTTCGCCGGTCGGCGAGAAACCGAGCGGCGACAGCAGCACGAGCTTGCGGCTCGCCAGCGAATGACGGATCGATTCGGCGTCGATCTTGCGCACGATGCCCGTGTGCGCGAAATCGACCCCGTCGAGAATCCCCACCGGCCGTGCGGTCACGAAGTTGCCGGACACGACGCTGATGTGCGCGTGCGCCATCGGCGAGTTCGGCAGACCCTGGCTGATCGCGGCCTCGATGTCGAGACGCACTTCGCCGGCCGCTTCCTTCGCGGATTCGAGCGCGCGCGCATCGGTGATGCGCAGCCCGTGCGAAAACTCGGATTCGACACCATGCAGGCTCAGCTGCTCCTCGACCTGAGGGCGCGAGCCGTGGACCAGCACGATCTGGATGCCCATCGCCTGAAGCAGCGCGATGTCGGACACGAGCGCGTTCAGGAGTCCCTGCTGCACCACCTCGCCGCCGAACCCCACGACGAAGGTGCTGTTGCGGAACTTGTGGATATAGGGCGCGACGGAGCGCATCCAGTCGACGAACTGCGCGTGGCTGGCGGCCGAATCGTCGGCGGCCGGCGGCGTCGCAGCGCCGGTCTGGGCGGGAGGGAGGTCGGTTTGGGAATTCATGGGCGGGATTATAATGCGCCCCCATGTCGAATGTACCTAAAAGTCCCGCGCCGACGCGGGCCAAAGCGCCGTCGGCCAGGCACCCGGATGGTGCGGCCGATGCGCGCGAGCAGCAAGGCCAGCCGCCGCGCCAGCCGCAGCAACAGCAGGCGGGCAAGCCGCCGCGCGGGCCGCGCGGTGAAGAGCGGCGCGGCGACGCGCGCCAGCCGGCCGCGGCGACGGACGCAGCGCGGGCGGATGCGCGCGCCCCGCGCCGCGAGCGTGCGCCGCGCGCGGCCGTCGCCCCCAATCCGGTTCCGCCGATCACGTATCCCGAAAGCCTGCCCGTATCGGGCAAGCGCGACGAAATCGCGCGCGCGATCGCCGATCATCAGGTCGTCATCGTCTGCGGCGAAACGGGTTCGGGCAAGACCACCCAGCTGCCGAAGATCTGTCTCGATCTCGGCCGCGGCCTCGGCGCCGGCGGCACGGGCCTGATCGGCCATACGCAGCCGCGGCGCCTGGCCGCGTCGTCGACCGGCCGGCGGATCGCCGAGGAACTCGGCACGCCGTTCGGCGAGGTGGTCGGCTACAAGGTGCGCTTCACCGACAATCTCGCGCCGGGCGCGTCCGTGAAGCTGATGACGGACGGCATCCTGCTCGCCGAGACGCAGACCGACCCGCTGCTGAAGGCGTACGACACGCTGATCATCGACGAGGCGCACGAGCGCAGCCTGAACATCGACTTCCTGCTCGGCTACCTGAAGGAAATCCTGCCGAGGCGGCCGGACCTGAAGCTGATCGTCACGTCTGCGACCATCGACGCCGACCGCTTCGCGCGCCATTTCGGCAGCGACGCGCGCCCGGCGCCGGTGATCGAGGTGAGCGGGCGGCTGTATCCGGTCGAGATGCGCTACCGCCCGGTGGCCGAGGATCGCCCGGCCGTGAAGAACGCCGAGGGCACGGGCGGGCGCGATCGCGTGAAGACCGCGCGCGAGGCCGAACGCGACCTGATGGACGCGATCGTCGACGCGGTCGACGAACTGTGTCGCGAAGGCCCCGGCGACGTGCTGGTGTTCCTGCCCGGCGAGCGCGAGATTCGCGAAGCGGCCGAGGCGCTGCGCAAGCACCATCCGCCGCATACCGAGATCCTGCCGCTGTTCGCGCGACTCTCGGCGGCCGACCAGGACAAGGTGTTCAAGGCGTCGAACGCGCGCCGCATCGTGCTCGCGACCAACGTGGCCGAAACGTCGCTGACGGTGCCGGGCATCCGCTACGTCGTCGACACCGGTCTCGCGCGCGTGAAGCGCTATTCGTACCGGAACAAGGTCGAGCAGCTGCAGGTCGAGTCGATCTCGCAGGCCGCCGCGAATCAGCGCGCGGGTCGCTGCGGCCGGGTGGCCGATGGCGTGTGCATCCGCTTGTACGAGGAAAGCGACTACCAGGCGCGCGCACGCTTCACCGATCCGGAAATCCTGCGCTCGTCGCTCGCGTCGGTGATTCTGCGGATGAAGTCGCTGCACCTGACCGAGATCGAGTCGTTCCCGTTCCTCGAGCCGCCGCCCGGCCGCGCGATCGCGGACGGCTACCAGTTGCTCAACGAACTCGGCGCGGTCGACGACGACAACGCGCTGACGCCGCTCGGCCGCGAGCTCGCACGGCTGCCGCTCGATCCGCGCGTCGGCCGGATGATCCTCGCCGCGCGCGACCAGCAGTCGCTGCGCGAGGTGCTGATCATCGCGAGCGCGCTGTCCGTGCAGGACCCGCGCGACCGTCCGATCGAAGCGCAGGAGCAGGCCGACCAGGCGCACCGCCGGTTCGCCGACGAGCGCTCCGAATTCCTGCAGTGGCTGAAGATCTGGGCGTGGTTCGAAGAGGCCGTCGCGCACAAGAAATCGAACCGTCAGCTGATCGATGCATGCCGGCAGAACTTCCTGTCGCACCTGCGGCTGCGCGAATGGCGCGACGTGCATTCGCAACTGCTGACGGTCGTGCGCGAGCATGGCTGGCGGCTCAACGAAGTCGAGGCGACCTACGAGCAGATCCATCTGGCCCTGTTGACGGGCCTGCTCGGCAACCTCGGCATGAAGGCCGACGACGATCCGCACTACCTCGGCGCGCGCGGGATCAAGTTCTACCTGTGGCCGGGCTCCGCGCTGGCGAAGAAGGCCGGCCGCTGGGTGATGGCGGCCGAACTCGTCGAGACGAGCCGGCTGTACGCGCGCTGCCTCGCGAAGATCGAGCCGGAGTGGATCGAGAAGGTCGGCGCGCACCTGCTGAAGAAGTCGCTGTCGGAGCCGCACTGGGAAAAGCGTCCCGCGCAGGTCAGCGCATTCGAGCGCGCGACGCTGTACGGGCTGCCGATCTACCACCGCCGGCGCGTCGCGTTCGGCCGGCAGGATCCGGCGCGCGCGCGCGAGCTGTTCATCCGCGGCGCGCTGGTCGAGGGCGAGTTCGACACGAAGCTGCCGTTCTTCGCGCACAACCGCAAGCTGCTCGCCGACATCGAGCAGCTCGAGCACAAGTCGCGCCGGCAGGACGTGCTGGTCGACGACGAACTGATCTACGCGTACTACGACCAGGCGATTCCGGAGGGCATCCACACGGGCGCCGCGTTCGAGCGCTGGTATCGCGACGAGGTGAGCAGGGGCGGCCGGGCGGAGGACAAGCAGCGGCTGCTGTACCTGTCGCGCGACGACCTGATGCGCCACGAGGCGGCCGGCGTGACGACCGAGTTGTTCCCGAAGCGCGCGACGATGGCCGGCGTCGAGATGGCGCTCACGTACCACTTCGAGCCCGGCACGCCGCGCGACGGCGTGACGCTCGCGGTGCCGCTGTATGCGCTGAACCAGGTCGACGCGCGCCGCTGCGAATGGCTCGTGCCGGGGATGCTGAAGGAGAAGGTGCAGCTGCTCCTGAAGTCGCTGCCGCAGAAGCTGCGCCGGCACTGCGTGCCGCTGCCCGAGTACGCGGCCGGCTTCGTCGAGCGCATGGGGCGCGAGCGCTTCGGCGCGGGCGGTCTCGTCGAGGCGCTGATCGCCGACGTGCGCGCCGAGACGCAGGTCGCGATGAAGACGGCCGATTTCAAGCTCGAGACGCTGCCCGCGCACCTGTTCATGAACTTCAAGGTGATCGACGAGCACGGCCGCCAGCTCGCGATGGGGCGCAATCTCGCGCAGCTTCGACAGGAGCTGGGCGCGCAGGCGCAGCAGCAGTTCCAGAAGATCGCGGCGGCGTCGACGATCGCGCCCGGCGGCGACGCTGGCGCGGGCGACGCTGGCGACACGCCGGCGCCCGCTGCCGTACCGGGTTCGGCGGCGAAGGGTGGCAAGGCCGGCAAGGGCGCCGCGCCGCACACGGGCGCCGCGCGGATGGCCGCCCCGGCGGAAGCCGGCGCGACCGCGCTGTACGAGAACCTGACGACGTGGAACTTCGGCAAGCTCCCCGAGCTGCTGGAGATCCGCCGGCGCGGCCAGACGCTGTACGGCTATCCGGCGCTCGTCGATCGCGGCACGCATTGCGACGTCGAGGTGTTCGACTCGCCGGAGGAGGCCGCGCGGATTCACCGGGCCGGCTTGCGGCGGCTGTTCGCGCTGCAACTGAAGGAGCCGATCAAGTTCCTCGAGAAGAACCTGCCGGGGCTGCGCGAGATGGCGATGCAGTATATGTCGCTCGGCACGCAGGACGAGCTGCGCGACCAGCTGATCGACACGGCGCTCGACCGCGCGTGCCTGCAGGATCCGCTGCCCGACGACGACGCGAGCTTCCATGCGCGCCGCGACGAGGGCCGCAGCCGCCTGAACCTGCTCGCGCAGGAGATCGCGCGGCTCGTCGGGCAGATCCTCGCCGAATACGCGGGGCTCGTGAAGAAGCTCGCGCAGGCGAAGCCGTTCGCGCAGGCCCACGCGGATCTTCAGCAGCAGCTCGCGGCGCTGGTCGGCAAGCGCTTCGTGATCGACACGCCTTACACGCAGCTTGCGCACTTCCCGCGCTATCTGAAGGGCATCGCGTTGCGGATCGACAAGCTGAAGGCCGACCCGGCGCGCGACGCGAAGCAGTCCGGCGAGCTGCTGCCGCTCGTGCAGCAGTACCAGCGCGCGGTGTCGCAGCGCGGCGGTGTCGCCGATCCGCGGCTTGCGGAATTCCGCTGGCTGCTGGAAGAATTGCGAATTTCGCTGTTCGCGCAGGAACTGCGCACGCCGATGCCGGTCTCTGTCAAGCGTCTGCACAAGGTGTGGGAGTCGATGCAGCGCTAGCGCCACGGCGGGCTCGCCGGCCCCGCGCCGGCTGCCGGCCGCGGCCGCCCCGTGGCGCCGGCCGCGGTCGGCCGCCCGGCCGCCGCGGCGTGCGTCAATGTGGCGCAACCCGGGCTTGCGTCAACCGGCGGGGCCGGTCGAACGTTCTACAATGACTGCTGTTCCACGACGTGAGTCTTCATGCGCACTTTCCTTTCCCTCGGCCGCGCACTCGCGCTGGCCGCCGCCGTGCTGGCGCCGGCCGCACACGCGAATAACGTGATCATCCTCAACTCGGCCGAAGCGACGCTTTCCCTGATCGATCAGCAGACCCGCGAGGTCGTCTCCACGCTGCCGACCGGCAAGGAGCCGCACCATCTGATGGCGACGCCCGACAATTCGTCGCTGATCGTCGCGAATTCGATCTCGAACAGCCTGATGTTCCTCGATCCGAAGACGGGCAAGCTGCAGCGCACCGTCGAGGGGATCGACGATCCGTACCAGCTCGGCTTCTCGCCCGACCGCAAGTGGTTCGCGGCGGCGGGGCTGCGGCTCGACCGCGTCGACATCTACAGCTACGACGGCCACGACGTGCACCTCGCGAAGCGCGTGCCGCTCGCGGTGATGCCGAGCCACCTCGCATTCACGAAGGACAGCAAGACGCTGCTCGTGTCGCTGCAGGTGTCCGGCGAGATCGCGGCGATCGACCTGCCCACGCAGACGGTCAAGTGGAAGATGAAGGTCGGCAAGGTGCCGGCCGGCCTGTGGCTCACGCCGGACGACAAGTTCCTGCTGGTCGGGATGACCGGCGCGGATTACGTCGCGGTCGTCGACTGGCGCAACCAGAAGGTCGTCAAGCAGATCTACACGGGCAAGGGCGCGCACAACTTCCGCTCGCTCGCCGACGGCTCGCACGTCGCCGTCACGAACCGGGTCGCGAACACGATCAGCATCCTCGACGAGAACACGCTCACCAACGTCGGCGACATCACCGGCCTGCTGCCGGGGCCGGACGACATGGAGCTGTCGGCCGACAAGAAGACGCTGTGGGTGACGTTCCGCTTCGCGAAGAAGGTCGGTATCATCGATCTGGCATCGCGCAAGCTGGTGCAGACGATCGCCGTCGGCCGTTCGCCGCACGGGATCTACTTCTACGACCGCGCGCCGTGGAAGGCTGCGAACGGCGCGTGACGGGCGGAGGCGAACGATGCTGCACCTGATCGATGCGTTCGTGTCGGACATCCAGACCTGGCTGTACGTCGACGTCGTGCAGCCGCTCCTCTTCAAGTTCAACCTGATGGACTATGACGAGGACACCTACGACGCACTGTACTGGGTGATCATCGGCGCGCTGCAGATGGTGCTGATGTTCGCGCTGCTGCGCCCGCTCGAGGCGCTCGCGCCCGTCGAGCGCTGGAAGAACCGCCGCGCGGTGCGGGTCGACGTGATCTACACGGCGATCTCGAAGCTCGGCATCTATGCGCTGTTCTTCTTCTTCGCGCTGCAGCCGGTGTTCGACAAGTTCCAGTCGTGGCTGCGCCTGCACGGCGTCGCGAACTTCAACCTCGACTATTTGTGGCCCGGCGTGACCTCGCAGCCGATCGTCGCGTTCGCGATCTACCTCGTCGTGCTCGACTTCGCCGGCTACTGGTATCACCGCTGGCAGCACAAGTTCGGCATCTGGTGGGAGCTGCACGCGGTCCATCACAGCCAGCGGCAGATGTCGCTGTGGTGCGACGACCGCAACCACCTGCTCGACGACGTGCTCCAGTCGTGCTTCTTCGCTGCGATCGCGCTCGTGATCGGCGTGACGCCGTCGCAGTTCGTCGTGCTGACCGCGGTCACCAACTTCCTGCAGAGCATCCAGCATACGAATGCGCGGCTGTCGTTCGGCCGGCTCGGCGAGCGCCTGCTCGTGAGCCCGACCTTCCACCGGCGCCACCACGCGGTCGGCTACGGTCACGAAGGCACCAAGTACGGCTGCAATTTCGGCGTGCTGTTCCCGTGGTGGGACGTCATGTTCGGCACCGCGTCGTGGAACCGCACGGTCGAGCCGACCGGTATCCGCGAGCAGATCGACGGCGTGTCCTACGGCGACGGCTTCTGGGCGCAGCACGGCCTCGCGTTCGTGCGGATCTTCCGGCGCCTCGTTCCCGCGAAGCGCGGCGCGGCGTCGGCCTGAGCTCGTCACCGTCCCGTTGAACCGCTTCCCCACACGGCCCGCATGCGCTTTGGCGCATGCGGGCCGTGTGGTTTATCCTTTCCCCGTTTTTCTCCGTCGATACAGGTTCGCATGAACGACTTGCTGCGCTCCTTCATCCGGGCGCTCGCCAGCGCGCTGCACCCGCGCATGCTGTGGCTGACCCTGATGCCGTTTGTCGTCTCGGCGCTGCTGTGGGGCGTGTTGCTGTGGTTCTCGTGGCAGACGCTGATCGATGCCGCGCGCGGTGCGCTCGACGGCTTCGTGCTGACCGCCGCGCTGTACCGCGCGTTCGACGCGATCGGGATGTCGCAGCTGCATGCGGTCGTCGCGCCGTTCGTCGTCGTGTCGCTCGCGATTCCGCTGATCGTGCTGACCGTGCTGCTGCTGATCGCGACGATCTCGATGCCCGTCGTGATCAAGCACCTGTCGAACCGCCAGTTCGCCGCGCTCGAGGCGAAGCGGGGCGGCACATTTCTCGGCAGCGTGGTCAATTCGCTCGGCGCGGCGCTCGTCGGCGTCGTGCTGCTCGTCGTCACGATCCCGCTGTGGTTGATTCCTCCGTTCTTCGCGCTGCTGCCGCCCGTCATCTGGGGCTGGCTCACGTACCGCGTGATGACCTACGACGCGCTCGCCCAGCACGCGAGCCGCGACGAGCGCCGCGCGCTCGTGCGCCAGCATCGCTGGCCGCTGATCGGCATCGGCGTCGCGACCGGGTTGCTCGGCACCGTGCCGACCTTCGTGTGGGTGTCGTCGGTCTGGATGATGGTGCTGTTTCCGTTCGTGGCGGCGGCGATGATCTGGGTTTACGCTTTCATCCTGGTCTTCTCGGCGCTGTGGTTCGGGCACTATTGCCTGCGCGCGCTGGACGACCTGCGCGCGCGTTCGCGCGCCACCGCAATCGACATGGGGCAGGCATGAGCATCGGCATCATCATCATCGGCGACGAAATCCTTTCAGGCCGCCGGCAGGACAAGCATCTGGCGAAGGTCATCGAGCTGCTCGGCGCGCGCGGCCTCGCGCTCGACTGGGCCGAATACGTCGGCGACGATCCGGCGCGGATCACCGCGACGCTCGCCCGCGCGAGCGCGTCCGGCGACATCGTGTTTTGCACGGGCGGGATCGGCGCGACGCCGGACGACCATACACGTCAGTGCGCCGCCGCCGCGCTCGGCGTGCCGCTCGCGCTGCATCCGGAAGCGAAGGCGCTGATTTCGGAGCGCATCCGCGAGACGCATACCGATCCGGCCACGCCGGTCGACTTCGATTCGCCGGAAAATCGCCACCGCTTCAACATGGGCGTGTTTCCGGCGGGCGCGACGATCATCCCGAACGGCTATAACCGGATTCCCGGTTTCTCGGTCGGCGAGCTCCATTTCGTGCCCGGCTTCCCGGTGATGGCGTGGCCGATGATCGAATGGGTGCTCGATACGAAATACCAGCATCTCCATCATGTGACGCCGCACGCGGAGCGCTCGCTGTTCGTGTTCGAACTGCCCGAATCGACGTTGACGCCGCTGATGGAGAACATCGAGCGCGACTTCCCCGGCGTGCGCGTCTTCAGCCTGCCGAGCGTGGGCGACGCGGAGCGCGGCGGGATCTACGCGCGCCGGCATATCGATCTCGGCGTGAAGGGCGAGCCGGAAGCGGTCGCGGCCGCGTTCGTGAAGCTGCGCGAAGGCGTGCACCTGCTCGGCGGCGACGTCGTCGAGCCGGATGCGCCGCGCGCCTGAGCAGCCCGCGATCCTTCACGCAAACGGGCCGCGCAAAAACCACGGGCCGCGCAACGCGGCCCGTCATCGGGATGTCATCGCCCGGCTCGACGATGTGGCAGTCGGGCGTGCCTGAACGGATGCGCGCTCAGGCGCCGATCCACGGCAGTTTCCGGAAGCACCAGCCGTCGACCGTCTTGCGGTGGCCTTCGCCGTCCTTGCCGCCCTCGAAGCCTTCGAGCAGGTCGAACGCCTTCGTGAAGCCGGCCTGCGCCGACGCGACCGCGGCGAGCTTCGAGCGCGCGGCGCTGCGGCACAGGAACAGGATGGGCGTATCGGCCGGCAGGGCCGCCTTCAGTTCGTTGACGAATTCGGCGTTCGGCACGCCGCCCGGGTAGCGCGTCCATTCGAGGTGCAGGTACTGGCCGTCGCCGACGAGCGGGCGGCCGACCCAGTCGAGCTCGGCGCGGGTGCGCACGTCGACGAGGCGCGCCGACGGGTCGAGCTGCAGCAGTTCGAATGCCTCGACCGGCAGCAGCGCGCCGGCATAGTTGAGCGCGCCTTGGGTGCGGCGTTCTTCGGCCTTCGCGTAAAGCTGGTCGAGCGTACTCATGGCAGGAGGTCTCCGTATGGTTCGATCAAACAAACATTCTAGCGCGCCGCCGCCGCGCGGATGTGGGCGTAGCCTGCCGCGCATGCACCGCTCCGTGCTCACCAAAAGAGTGCAGAATGGTACGTATGCACCACAATGATTCAGTTGCGCCTGTGCCCTCCGGAGATTGCACCATTTCAGTGCGATTGCGCGGCCCCCGGTGCGGCGCCCGGCCCCGCAATCGCGCAGCAGGGCCCCGTGGTGGCGCGGGCTGGCGCGATTCATGTCGCATCTGTGCATGGCTGGCACGGTTGCTGCTATATAGAATTCGGTCGACCCGGGGCGCGCTGCGCCAAAGCCAGACTCCGGGCAGCTCGGTAAACGAGGCGGTTCCCAGTCCGCCGGAATTGTTCAATCAGGAGAAGAGGTTATGAGTAAAACCGTCGCCGACGTCATGCAGCTCGTGAAGGACGAGGACGTCAAGTTTGTCGATTTCCGCTTCACGGATACGCGCGGCAAGGAACAGCACGTGTCGGTGCCGGTTTCGGCGTTTGACGAAGACAAGTTCGAAAGCGGCCATGCATTCGACGGCTCGTCGATCGCCGGCTGGAAGGGCATCGAGGCGTCGGACATGCTGCTCATGCCGGACCCGAGCGCTGCCTTCATCGATCCGTTCTATGAAGAGTCGACGCTCGTGCTGACCTGCGACGTGGTCGAGCCGGCCGACGGCAAGGGCTACGAGCGCGATCCGCGTTCGCTCGCGAAACGCGGCGAAGCGTACCTGAAGAGCACGGGCATCGGCGACACGGCCTACTTCGGTCCGGAACCGGAATTCTTCATTTTCGACTCGGTCCAGTGGAACACGGACATGTCGGGCTGCTTCGTGAAGATCAACTCCGAAGAAGCACCGTGGTCGGCAGGCAAGGAATTCGAAGGCGGCAACACGGGCCATCGTCCGGGCACGAAGGGCGGCTATTTCCCGGTCGCGCCGGTCGACACGTTCCAGGACATGCGTTCGGAAATGTGCCTGCTGCTCGAACAGCTCGGCATCCCGGTCGAAGTGCACCACCACGAAGTGGCGGGCCAGGGCCAGAACGAAATCGGCACGAAGTTCTCGACGCTGGTTCAGCGCGCCGACTGGACGCAATGGTCGAAGTACATCATCCACAACGTCGCGCACTCGTACGGCAAGACGGCGACGTTCATGCCGAAGCCGGTCGTCGGCGACAACGGTTCGGGCATGCACGTTCACCAGTCGATCTGGAAGGACGGCCAGAACCTGTTCGCGGGCAACGGCTATGCCGGCCTGTCGGAACTGGCGCTGTTCTACATCGGCGGCATCATCAAGCACGCCCGTGCACTGAACGCGATCACGAACCCGACGACGAACTCGTACAAGCGTCTGGTCCCGCACTTCGAAGCACCGGTCAAGCTCGCTTACTCGGCGCGTAACCGCTCGGCATCGATCCGCATTCCGCACGTGTCGAACCCGAAGGGCCGCCGTATCGAAACGCGTTTCCCGGATCCGATGGCGAACCCGTACCTCTGCTTCACGGCGCTGATGATGGCCGGCCTCGACGGGATCCAGAACAAGATCCATCCGGGCGAAGCCGCGGACAAGAACCTGTACGACCTGCCGCCGGAAGAGGATGCAAAGATCCCGACCGTCTGCGCGGGTCTCGACCAGGCACTGGAAGCGCTCGACAAGGATCGCGAGTTCCTGACGCGCGGCGGCGTGTTCACCGACAGCATGCTCGACGCGTACCTCGCGCTGAAGGAGCAGGAGCTGGCGAAGTTCCGCATGACGACGCATCCGATCGAGTTCGAGATGTACTACTCGCTGTAATCGGCGATGGCGCTTCGAGTGAGCGCCGTCATGCCGGTTCGTTCCCGTCGCGCGGCCTGCGGCGGGAACCGCGGAGTCTGAAAGGGGACGGCGTCCAGCCGTCCCTTTTTTGTTCCGCAAATTTTCATGTTCCCACCCGGTGAGGCGCGACGATACGCAAGATGGCTCTGAAAAATCTGATCAAGGCGAAGACGGGGCAGCCCGAGCGACTGACGGAAGACGAGCGGCTCGCGCGCTCGGGCCTGCTTGCGGGGCTGGAGGCACTGCCGACGGTCGTGATCGTGCTCGACCGCAAGACGCTCAGGGTCGCGTTCGCGAACCCGTCCGCGGAGGCGATGCTCGACATCTCGCGGCGGCAGCTCGCGCAGCGGCCGTGGGGCGAGATTTTTCCGAACGCGAACGAGCTCGCGGCGACGATCACCGCGATCGGCCAGGAGCGCTTTCACGCGACGCATCTCGACACGGTGCTCGACCGGCCCGGCCACGAGGCGCTGCACGTGCATGCGATCGTCGGCTTCCTCGAGACCGCGCCCGATTTCGTGCTCGTCGAACTGTTCGAGAACGAACGGCAGTCACGCACCGATCGCGAGGAACGGATCCACGACCTCACCGCGGTCAACAAGCAACTGATCCGCAATCTCGCGCACGAGATCAAGAACCCGCTCGGCGGCATTCGCGGCGCAGCCCAGCTGCTCGAATTCGAGCTGAGCGAGCGCGAGCGCGGCGAGCTGCGCGAATACACGCAGGTGATCATCAAGGAGTCCGACCGCCTGCAGACGCTCGTCGACCGCTTGCTGGAGCCGCACCGGCATCCGCATATCGTCGGCGACGTGAACATTCATGAAGTGTGCGAACGCGTGCGCGCGGTGATGCTCGCGGAATTTCCGCGCGGCCTCACGATCGAGCGCGACTACGACGTCAGCGTGCCCGACCTGCGCGGCGACAAGGAGCAGTTGATCCAGGCGCTGCTGAACATCGTGCGCAACGCCGCGCAGGCGCTGCGCGAACGGATCGCGCAGGGCGACGCGAAGATCGAGCTGCGCACGCGCGTCGCGCGCAAGGTGACGGTCGCGAAGCGACTGTACAAGTTGGCACTGGACTTGCATGTAGTCGACAACGGGCCCGGCATTCCGGAAGAGATCCGCGACCGGATCTTCTATCCGCTCGTGTCCGGGCGCGACGACGGCAGCGGCCTTGGCCTCACGCTCGCGCAGACCTTCGTGCAGCAGCACGACGGGATGATCGAGGTCGAGAGCCGGCCGGGACGTACCGAATTTCAGATCCTGCTGCCGCTCGACCATTGAGCGGCGGTATGGCGATTCACCGGATTCACCAATACTGACCGACCTATGAAGCCGATCTGGATAGTAGACGACGACCAATCGATCCGCTGGGTGCTCGAAAAGGCACTCGCCCGGGACAGCTTCGCGACGAAGAGTTTCGCGAACGTGCGCGACGCGCTGGCCGCGCTCGACCACGAGACGCCTCAGGTGCTCGTATCCGACATCCGGATGCCGGGCGGCTCCGGCCTCGAATTGCTGCAGGCGGTGCACGAGCGTCTACCGGACCTGCCCGTCATCATCATGACGGCGTTCTCCGATCTCGACAGCGCCGTCGCGGCGTTCCAGGGCGGCGCGTTCGAATATCTCGCGAAGCCGTTCGACGTCGACAAGGCGGTGGAGCTGATCCGCCGCGCGGTCGAGGAAAGCCTGCGCGGCGGCGCGCCGCAGGACGAGCGCGTGGCCGAAGCGCCCGAGATGCTCGGCCAGGCGCCCGCGATGCAGGACATGTTCCGCGCGATCGGCCGCCTGTCGCATTCGGCCGCGACCGTGCTGATCACCGGCGAATCGGGCACCGGCAAGGAGCTCGTCGCGCGGGCGCTGCACCGGCACAGCCCGCGCGCGAACGGACCGTTCATCGCGCTGAACACCGCGGCGATTCCGAAGGACCTGCTCGAATCCGAACTGTTCGGTCATGAACGCGGCGCGTTCACCGGCGCGCAGACGACCCGCCAGGGCCGCTTCGAACAGGCCGAGAACGGCACGCTGTTCCTCGACGAAATCGGCGACATGCCGTTCGACCTGCAGACACGCCTGTTGCGCGTGCTGTCGGACGGGCAGTTCTATCGCGTGGGCGGCCACAACCCGCTGCGCGCGAACGTGCGCGTGATCGCCGCGACGCACCAGAATCTCGAGTCGCGCGTGCGCCAGGGACTGTTCCGCGAGGACCTTTACCACCGGCTCAACGTGATCCGGCTGCGGCTGCCGCCGCTGCGCGAACGCAGCGAGGACATCGCGCTGCTCACGCGCCACTTTCTGCAGAAGAGTGCGCGCGATCTCGGCGTCGAGCCCAAGCGCGTGTCCGACGATGCGCTGGCGTACCTGACGTCGTTGTCGTTCCCCGGCAACGTGCGGCAGCTCGAGAATCTCGCGAACTGGCTGACCGTGATGGCGCCCGCGCAGACGGTCGAGATCAAGGACCTGCCGCCCGACCTCGTGCCGGCAGGCTCGCCGGTGACTGCGACGGCCGATGGCATCGATGCGCACGGCGGCGCGAGCATTGGCGGTGGCGACACGCTGCGCGTGCCGCCGGCGGCCGGTACGGCGCCGTTGACGGCGGCGCCCGTCGCGGCCGCGCCGAACGGCGCGCCGGCCGGCTATCCGATGTGGGAAAACGGGCTGCGCACCGAAGTCGCGCGGCTGTTGCGCGAGAACTCGGCCGACGTGATGGACGAGCTCGCGCGCCGCTTCGAGGCGGCCGTGATCCGCGAGGCCCTCGACTTCACGCGCGGCCGCAAGGTCGAGGCGGCGGAGCGGCTCGGCATCGGCCGCAACACGATCACGCGCAAGATCCAGGAACTGCACCTGGAGCCTTGAGCCGCCGTCGCGGCATGCGCGGGCATCGCGCATGCCGCGATCGGACATAATCTCGGTTTGCCGTCACGTGCGATGTAGCGGCTAAGTTGTAATGTCCGCTTCTGGCTAAGTTCAAATGTCCGCTTTTCGACCCATCGTAAGCTGACCGGCCGCTGGGAATCCAGCGCTGGAGGCTTCGATGGCTGCAACGGAACGGATCACGATGACGATGTGCGAGCTGGACAGGTTCAAGGTCATTCAGGACGTGGCGGACGGTAAGCTCCAGCCGTGGCGCGCGGCCGAACGACTCGGGTTGACGACGCGGCAGATCCGGCGACTGGTCGGCCGATTGCGTGAGCACGGGCCGCAAGGTCTCGTGTCGCAACGGCGCACGAAGCCCAGCAACAACCGACTGGATAGCATGATGACTGATCGGGTGCTGTCGATCATCCGGGAT
This sequence comes from Burkholderia sp. KBS0801, assembly GCF_005937855.2. Taxonomy (NCBI): domain Bacteria; kingdom Pseudomonadati; phylum Pseudomonadota; class Betaproteobacteria; order Burkholderiales; family Burkholderiaceae; genus Burkholderia; species Burkholderia sp. KBS0801. Next base: position 2,330,169 of record NZ_CP042177.1, on the reverse strand, counting down.
CGCTACGCCGATTTCGGACCGACGTTGGCCTGCGAGAAGCTGTACGAATGCCACGACATTCGGCTGGCCAAGGAAACGGTTCGCAAGCTGATGACCGACGCTGGCCTATGGGTGCCGCGCCGGCAACGCCCGCCCAAGGTCTATCAGCCGCGAGCACGACGCGCGTGCCTGGGCGAACTGATCCAGATCGACGGCTGCGATCATCGGTGGTTCGAGGAACGGGCGCCGGCCTGCACGCTGCTGGTGTATGTGGACGACGCGACGAGCCGGCTGATGGGGCTGCACTTCACGCAGACCGAATCGACGTTCAGCTACTTCGAGGCGACGCGTGCGTACATCGAGCGCCACGGCAAGCCGAGTGCGTTCTATAGCGACAAGTACAGCGTGTTCCGCAATACAACGCCGGGCAAGACTGGTAATCGGGTGACGCATTTCGGTCGAGCGATGTACGAGCTGAACATCGACACGTTTTGCGCAAACAGTAGTCCGGCCAAGGGGCGAGTCGAGCGAGCACATCTGACGTTACAGGATCGCTTGGTCAAGGAGATGCGACTACGCGGGATCAACACGGTGGCCGACGCTAACGCTTACGCGCCCTCCTTCATGGCTGCTTACAACGCGCGCTTCGCAAAGCCGCCGAAGAGCGACTTCAATGCACACCGGCCGCTGCGCGCCGATGAGAATCTCGACTTGGTGCTGACGTGGCGCGAGCCGCGGAAAGTCACGAAGTCGCTGACGGTGCAGTACGACCGAGTGATGTATTTGCTGGACGATACGCCGGAGAATCGGAAGCTGATCGATCGAACGATTGAGGTTTGGGAGTACCCGGACGGGCGCATCGAACTCCGAACAGAGGGTCGCGTGTTGTTCTGCAGGCAGTACGACCGGCTGGCCGAGATCGATCAAGCCGCTGTTATCGAACACAAGCGCCTGAGTCATGTGCTCCAGGTTGCTCAGGCGATCCAGGCGCAACGCGATAACAGCAGGATCGGTAAAGCTCCATCCAGAACGCATCGAGGCGACTCGACCAAGACGAACCGCAACACCTCTCAGCCGAACAAAAAGAAGCAGCGTGAGTTCACGCAGGCCGACGTCGAGAAAGTGATCGTGGATCTCGCTGAACGCAGACAGAACCAACAGCCCGCACGCAAACCTGGCCGTCGGTCTGCAAGGGACAGCGACGCAAGCGTAAGCACCCTGCCCGTTCAGGATCCACTCTTCGACACTGCGTGATCTGTAACCCAAGAGAAACACACCTCAAGCCCGCAAACCCGGACATTTCAACTTAGCTGGGAAGCGGACATTTGAATCTGGCCTAGACATGCGATCCGTCATGTCCGATTCCTTCCGCTGGCCCGCCGGGGCCGATCCCTTCCGTTTTCTCGAATCGCTCGACAGCAAGCGCGCCCGCGCGTGGGTCGACGAGCAGAACGCGCGCACGCGTGTCGCGCTGCGCGACGACGATGCGTATCGTGCGCTCACCGCGCGGCTCGCACAGGCGTATCTGCCGCGCGAACGCCCGGTGATTCCGACCCGCTGGCGCGAGTGGGCGTACGACCTGTGGCAGGACGATCTCCACCCGAAGGGATTGTGGCGCCGCGCCCGCTGGGACGACTGGCGCGCGGGCCGGCCCGAGTGGGAAACGCTGCTCGACGTCGACGCGCTCGGCGCGCAAGAGGGCGAGTCGTGGGTGTTCGAGCAGGACGCGATCCTGTACCCGGACGGCGACCGCGCGCTGCTGTCGCTGTCGCCGGGCGGCGCCGACGCGGTCGTCGTGCGCGAGTTCGATCTCGTGCAGCGCTGTTTCGTCGACGACGGGTTCACGATCGACGAGCCCGGGCATCACACGGTCGGCTGGATCGACCGCGATACCGTCTACGTGAGCTGGGATCGCGGCGAAGCGCACGCGACCGCGGCCGGCTACCCGTACGACGCGCGCCGCTGGGTACGCGGCACGCCGCTTGCCGACGCGCCGGTCGTGTTTCGCGGCGAACCCGACGACATCAGCGCGGGCGCGGCGTTCGATCCGATCGACGGCCGCCACGTCGCGTGGCGCAGCGTCGATTTTTTCGACGCACACGCGTACTGGTTGAACGACGCTGGCGAGTGGGTGCGCTACGACGTGCCGACACATGTCGAGGTCGGCTTCTGGGAGGGCTGGCTCGTGCTGGAGCCGCGACTCGACTGGGACTGCGGCGGCGTGCGTCACGCGGGCGGCTCGCTGCTCGCGATCCGCGAGCAGGCGTTCCTCGCCGGCGCGCGTGAGCTCACGACGCTGTTCGAGCCGCGGCCGTCGACGTCCGCATGCACATGGACGCATACCCGCACGATGCTGATCGCGAGCTGGCTCGACGACGTGCAAAACCGCACGATGCTGTGGCAGCCGCGCCAGGGCGAGGACGGCGCATGGACGTGGCACGCGCGGCCATTCGAGTGGCCGGGCGACGCGCAAGTCGACCTCGAGCCGGTCGAGTCGACGCTGAACGACGATGTGTACGTCGACGTCGACACCTATCTCGATCCGCCCGAATGCTGGCTTGCCGATCTGGCCGATCGCGCGGACGATGCCGCGTCGCGCCGCGTGCTGCTCGACCGGCCGCCGGTGCGGTTCGATGCGGCCGGGCTCGTCGTGCGTCGTGCCAATGCCCGCTCGCCCGACGGCACGGTCGTGCCGTACACGCTGATCGGGCCGCGTGACGCACTCGATGGGCTCGATCACCCCGATGGCGTCACCCGCGTCGCGCGTCCCTGCCTGCTGTCAGGCTATGGCGGCTTCGCGATTCCGAACCTGCCGGGCTATAGCGATGCACTGGGCATCGCATGGCTCGAACGCGGCGGTGTCGCGGTGTTCGCGCACATCCGCGGCGGCGGCGAATTCGGGCCGGGCTGGCACGTCGACGCGCAGCGCGAGCATCGGCAGCGTGCGTTCGACGACTTCATCGCGGTGGCCGAGGATCTGATCCGCAGCGGCGTGACCACGGCCGCGCAGCTCGGCATCGAGGGCGGCAGCAACGGCGGGCTGCTGGTCGGCGCGTGCATGGTGCAGCGTCCGGAGCTGTTCGGCGCGGTGCTGTGCCGCGTACCGCTGCTCGACATGCGGCGATATCCGAAGCTGCATGCGGGCGCCGCGTGGCTCGACGAATACGGCGATCCGGACGATTCGCGCGAGGGCGCGGCGCTGGCCGCCTATTCTCCGTATCACCGCGTGCGCGAAGGGGTCGTGTATCCGCCGCTGCTGCTGACGACGTCGACGCGCGACGACCGCGTGCATCCCGCGCATGCGCGCAAGATGGCCGCGCGCATGCATGCGCTCGGACACGAACGGGTGTGGTACTGGGAGAACACGGACGGTGGCCACGGCAGCGCCGACGATCTGGAGCGTGCCGAAGCGGATGCGGCGGAATTCGGCTTCCTGTGGGCCCATCTCGGGCCCGCGCGCGGTTGAGCGCGGGCACGAGCGGGCGGGGTGCTCAGCAGACGACCGCGACGACGGGCGTGTGGTCGGACGGCTGTTCCCACGTGCGCGGCAGGCGGTCGACTTCGCACGACGTGCAGTTGGCGGCGAGCGCCGGCGACAGCAGGATGTGGTCGATGCGCAGCCCCGCGTTGCGGCGGAACGCGAGCATCCGGTAGTCCCACCACGTGAAGGTCTTCTCCGGCTGCTCGAAACGGCGGAACGCATCGACGAAGCCGAGCTCGAGCAGCTTCGCGAAATGCGCGCGCTCCTGCGGCGACACGAGGTTCTGGCCTTCCCATTTCGCGGGATCGTGCACGTCGCGGTCTTCCGGCGCGATGTTGTAGTCGCCGAGCAGCGCGAGCTTCGGATAGCGCTGCATCTCGGCGCTCAGCCACGCATGCAGCGCATCGAGCCACTGCATCTTGTAGACGAACTTGTCGGAGTCGGGCGACTGGCCGTTCGGGAAATACGCGGACACGATGCGCACGCCTTCGACCGTCACGGCGATCACGCGCTGCTGCGGATCGTCGAAGCCGGGAATGTTGCGCACGATGTCCGATTCGTCGACGGCGAGCGTGTCGCGCGCGAGGATCGCGACGCCGTTGTAGGTCCGCTGGCCCGTGAACCAGCTGCGGTAGCCGATGGCCTCGAGATCGGCGCGCGGATATTTCTCGTCCGGCAGCTTCAGTTCCTGCAGGCACAGCACGTCGGTTCCGCTGTGCGCGATCCAGTCGAGCACGTGCTGCTTGCGGACGTTGAGCGAATTGACGTTCCAGGTGGCGATTTTCATGAACGGGAATGCGTGCGGGGTGAATGCGAAGGCCGCCATCTTACCGCGAGCACGGGGCGCGAACGCGCGCGACACGCGATGCGAAGCACGCACCGCGCATCGCGATATCAGCGGCCCGCGAAGAAATTGTGACAAAGGTATTGACGTGAGTACTTCCTCACCCTATAATTTATTTCTCTGACGCGGGGTGGAGCAGTCTGGCAGCTCGTCGGGCTCATAACCCGAAGGTCGTAGGTTCAAATCCTACCCCCGCAACCAAGCACACCAGACGATGTGCAGCGCATATGACCGATGCGCGCTTCGTCGACAGGAACCCGGCCTCGTGCCGGGTTTTTTGTTTTCAGCGTCCGAATGTCATTTCGGCGCGCCGGGGCTCCCCGGCAGGAAGCCGTTCTCGATCAGGTAAGTCGACGTGTTGACGAGCGTGGCCCGCGCGTTCGGCGTGCCGGTCAGCGCCGCGCATTTGTCCTTGCCTGTATTCAGCCGGATCGACCGTTCGGTCGTCGGGTAGTCGACGTCCTTCAAATAGAAATGCGGCAGCGACGTCGTGTAGCGTACGTACGGCACGCACGGCCGCTGCATCGGGTCGCTCGACGCGCTGTTGAACGGGAAGAACTCGTCGAACACGGAAGCGCTGTTCGACAGTCCACCCCAGTCTGCCGGCACCGCGATGCTGCCGGTCGGGGTCGTGACGCCGGTTGCGACGTCCGTGATGAAGCCTTCGATGGTCGAGCGTCCGTCGGCGCGATTGCCCTGCGCATGGACCATTTGCAGCCGGTAGGCATGGCCCGTTTTCCACGCATAGCCGATCGAGCACGAGGTGCCCGAGCCGCCGTCGGCGCCGCCGCGGCAATTCGCCGACAGCGGCGTCGTGCCGGTGCCGAACGCGCTGAAGATCACGACGTTGGTGCTTTTGGTGCGCGGCTGGATGCCGGTGTAGATCGCGTGGCTGCCATGTTCGGACGACACCTGGGTGGCCCAGTAGTAACTGGCGTTGATCGTGGTCGGTACGACCTCCGGTGTAATGTCCCACGTCATGCGATCGAAACCGCCGTTGGGCGTCGTCGAGGCCGACGCGTGGATGGTGGGGTCGGCGTGTGCGCCGAGCATGGTCGACATGGCGAGCATCGCAGCGACCGTGGACTTGAGTCGTTTCATGTTCCGGTTTCCCGTTGGTGGAAAAGAGAGCGCACGAGCAGCACCGATTGCAGCGATGCCACCCGAATACCAATTTGCGCCCACTTTATTACCAATGAATAACCAATTGAAGCGGCGACGCCGCGCAACACGCGTCGCCCGATTCGCGGACCGTTCCCGCGGGCCACGTGGCGCGGGGGAGAGCGGGGCGTCGGGCACGACGCGATGTGACGGGCAAGATAATGATTCATGCCGCGTGGAATAATCCGGCCATCAAATCGCGGTGAGGGTGGCCGGCGAGCGCGCAGCCCTCCGGCCGAGGTTCGCCGTGCGGCGGCGCGTGATGGTCAGCGCGCCGCCCACTCAACCGCCGCCTTCGCATGCAGCGCAGTCGTATCGAATACGGGCAGCGGCGAATCGGCCGCGCCGATCAGCAGCGTGATTTCCGTGCAGCCGAGAATCACGGCTTGCGCGCCCCGTTTCGCCAGTTCATCGATGATCGCCACGTAGGTTGCGCGCGACGCCGCATCGATCACGCCGTGACACAGCTCGTCGTAGATGATCCGGTGCACGTCGTTGCGCGCGGCTTCGTCCGGCACCAGCACGTCGAGGCCGAACTTGTCACGCAGGCGCTCCGCATAGAACGGCAACTCCATCGTGTAGCGCGTGCCGAGCAGCGCGACGCGCTCGACGCCCGCGGCGCGCAGCGCGGCGCCGGTCGGATCGGCGATGTGCAGGAACGGCAGCGCGACCGCCGCTTCGATCGCGTCGTGTACGCGGTGCATCGTGTTGGTCGTCAGCACGACGAGATCGGCGCCGGCCGCTTCGAGCTGACGCGCGGCATCGGCCATCCGTTCGCCGAGCGCGACCCAGTCCTGCGCGCGCTGCAGCGCTTCGATCTCGGCGAAATCGACCGTGACCAGCACGCTCTTCGCGTTGTGATGGCCGCCGTGCAGCGCCTTCGAATGGCGATTGATCATCCGGTAGTACTCCGCCGACGATTCCCAGCTCATCCCGCCGATCAGTCCGATCGTCTTCATCCGTCACCTGTGCGTTTCGTATGTCGTGGCAGACGAGTATAGGGGCCGCCCCGTACGCGCGGGCGGTACGATCCGTGCGAAGCGCGCCGGTACGGGGCGACCGAACAAGGCGGTACGCGACAGTTGAAACCGGCACTGTGTTTTTGTACAGTATCGGCACCGTGAATCCGACCATCATCCCGCCTGCCGATTCTCCGCGCGAGCCGCCGCCTGGCGACGCGCCGCCGCGCGTGCGCAAGATCATCCATTGCGACTGCGACTGCTTTTACGCATCGGTGGAAATGCGCGACGACCCGTCGCTGCGCAACCGGCCGCTCGCGGTCGGCGGCCGGCCCGACCAGCGCGGCGTGATCGCGACCTGCAACTACGAGGCGCGGCGCTACGGCGTGCATTCGGCGATGTCGTCGGCGCTGGCGATGCGCAAGTGTCCGGACCTCCTGATCCTGCCGTCCGCGATGGACAAGTACCGCGCGGCATCGCGGCAGATCATGGCGATCTATCGCGATTACACGCACGACGTCGAGCCGCTGTCGCTCGACGAGGCTTATCTCGACGTCAGCGGCTCCGAACTGTGCCAGGGCAGCGCGACGCTGATCGCGCGGGAGATTCGCCAGCGTGTGTACGACACGGTGGGCGTGACGGTGTCGGCTGGCGTCGCGCCGAACAAGTTCATCGCGAAGATCGCGTCCGACTGGAACAAGCCCGACGGCCTGTTCGTCGTGCGTCCGCATGAAGTCGATGCGTTCGTCGCGGCGCTGCCGGTGCGCAAGCTGCACGGCGTCGGCAAGGTGACGGCCGCGCGGCTCGAGCGGCTGGGCATTCAGACCTGCGCGCAGTTGCGCGACTGGTCGCTGATCGATCTGCATCGCGACTTCGGCGCGTTCGGTCGGCGGCTGTACCAGCTGGCGCGCGGGATCGACGAGCGGCCGGTGCAGGCCGACCAGGAGCGCAAGTCAGTCAGCGTCGAGACGACCTATGTGACCGACCTGACGACGCTCGAGCAGTGCGCGGACGAGATCCGCCGCCTCGTCGTGCAGCTCGACGCGCGGATCGCGCGTGCGGGTGCGGCGCGCGCGATCCGCAAGCTGTACGTGAAGATCCGCTTCGCCGATTTCCAGCGCACGACGGTCGAATGCGTGGCCGACGCGACGAATGCGCAGACGGCGGTCACGCTGCTCGCGAAGGGGCTGCAGCGGCGCGCGCAGGCCGTGCGGCTGCTGGGCGTCGGGGTGCGCATCGATGAGGACACGGCCGAGCGGCGTGGGCAGTTCTCGTTGTTCGACGATGAAGCCGACCGTGCTGACGCCGCCGGTAACGCTGCCAACGCCAACGCCACCAATGCCGAACCCCCCGCGCCATGAAAAAAGGCACCGCCGAAGCGGTAATGCCGTTCAGTTAAGGGACAGTGATGTGCCGAACGGCGTAACGCTTGGGGCGAGCTTTAACCACACGGGGGCATTCACGCCCCCGTTGTTTTTCCACGGTCTCGAACGCAAGGCGAGCGTGCAGGCGGTCGAGCCACGCCGGTATCTTGCCGAAGGCCGGGGTGACGGCAGCCCACATCATTTCGTGCTGAAAGACGTGCAATGCCCGTACGAAGCTGATGTCGGTCGGATCGAGTTTCGCCTGCCATGCGGCAGTGGCCATCTCGCGGCGAATCAGATTGTAGGCAATCAATGCGCCCCAGATCTCCTGATAGACCCCTTCGACGGTCCGGCTACGCAAGCTCAGCTCCGCACCGAGCATCGACTGCTTCAATTCTCGGTAGCTGGTTTCGATTTGCCAGCGGCGCCCATAGCAGGCGACGATATCGGCCGGTTTGAAGCGTTGGCGATCATCCAGCGAGGTCAGCAGCACGCGTTCGCGCCCGCGCGCATCGATGGTGCGAATCGCACGGACCTGCCAGAACTCCGGCAGTTCGGGAGATTGTTTGCGCGCCTGCGGGGACACGCGCATGCGTACTGTCGCATCGTCCGGCGTGCCGTCGATCACGTCCCATCGGGTATGGGATTTGGCCGGAATCAGGAAGTGGCGGTTGTGCCCATTCATCGTCAGGCCGCACAAGATCCGAGCGGCCAGAAAGCCCTTGTCGAATACCGTCAGTGAATTGTCCGGTATCTGCGGCAGCAGATCCTGGGCGTACACCATTTCGTTGGTGCCATAAGCGCCGAAGTTGATATCGGCCACCAGATGCGTCGGAATGGCAGTCAGCGTCACGGCCCGCACCTGCGGGTAACTGGCGACCTTGCCGCTGGCATAGCGTTGCGCGCCAAAGTGCTCACGATTGGCCGGGCTGTCGGCCGTGCGCAGCGTGGTGCCGTCCATCGCCCATAGACTCAATCCCTTGAATGCATGGCGTGCCGCGTCCTGCGTGGTCCACGCCCAGGCTGTCCGTTCGAACAGCCACGCCAGCGGCGCTTCGCCAATACGCTGGCGCGCCTGCGCCACGGCACTCTTGCTGACGAAGGGGACGACCTCGTTGGGCAGCGCCAGATCGAGACTGTCGAGTACCTCATTGATCGACCAGTGCCGGTACATGGCCAAGGCAATCACCAGCCAAACCACTTGTTCGGCCGGCAAGCGCCGACGGCGGATACTCGCGGTGCCCGTCGCCTCGATCGCATGCTCGATCCATTCTTGCGGCAAATGTTCCGCCAGCCGGCTCAGGTCCGGCGTGGGCTGTTGGGCTGCACTTAGATAGGTGAGGTGGCTGGAAAGCATCGCGCCAGAAGTTAACACCTCTGCGCACCGTTTACAACCACTCCTCCCAAAAACAAAAATGCCGTTCAGTCGCTTAACTGAACGGCATTACCGCCGAAGCGGTGCCTTCCGATGCTGCGGGCGGAGCCGGCCAGCGCGTGCTCAGTGCGCGGCGGAGGCCATCCCGTTGTGGCGCAGCAGCGCGTCGATTTCCGGCTCGCGGCCGCGGAACGCCTTGAACGAATCCATCGCCGGGCGGCTGCCGCCGACTTCGAGGATCTCGCGGCGATAGCGCGTGCCGGTCGCCGCGTCGAGCACGCTGCCGCTGGTGGCAGCCGCTTCCTCGAATGCCGCGTACGCGTCGGCCGACAGCACCTCGGCCCACTTGTAGCTGTAGTAGCCGGCCGCATAGCCGCCCGCGAAAATGTGGCTGAACGTGTTCGGCCAGCGCGAGAACGCTGCCTGCGGGATCACGTGGTAGCGCTCGTTGATCTCGCGCGCGAACGCGTTCACGCCGGTCGCGCCGGCCGGGTCGAAGTCGACGTGCAGCAGCATGTCGAACATCGAGAACACGATCTGGCGCAGCGTGCCGAGGCCGCTCTGGAAGTTCTTCGCGGCGATCATCTTGTCGAACAGCTCGCGCGGCAGCGACGCGCCGGTATCGATGTGCGACGACATCGACGACAGCACGTCCCATTCCCAGCAGAAGTTTTCCATGAACTGCGACGGCAGCTCGACCGCATCCCATTCGACGCCGTTGATGCCCGACACGCCGAGCTCGTCGACGCGCGTGAGCATGTGATGCAGCCCGTGGCCGAATTCATGGAACAGCGTGATGACTTCGTCGTGCGTGAAGCACGCGGGCTTGCCGCCGACCGGCGCCGAGAAGTTGCAGGTCAGGTACGCGACCGGCGTCTGCACGGTGCCGCCGCGCTTCGCGCGCGCCCGCGCATCGTCCATCCACGCGCCGCCGCGCTTGCCTTCGCGTGCATACAGGTCGAGATAGAACTGCGCGACGAGCGAACCGTCGCGGTTCTCGACGCGGAAAAAGCGCACGTCCCGGTGCCAGACCGGCGCGTCGTCCGGCTTGATCCGCACGCCGAACAGCGTTTCGGTGACGGTGAAGAGGCCCTTCAGCACGGCCGGTTCCGGGAAGTACTGCTTGACCTCGTTTTCCGAGAACGCGTAGCGCTGCTGGCGCAGCCGCTCGGCCGCGAACGCGACGTCCCACGGCGCGAGTTCGGTCAGGCCGAGTTCCTTCGCGGCGAACGCGCGCAGTTCGTCCCAGTCCTTGTCGGCGTGCGGGCGCGCGCGCGTCGCGAGATCCTCGAGGAACGCGATGACCTGCTGCGGCGACTCGGCCATCTTCGGCGCGAGCGACACTTCGGCGAAGTTGCGGTAGCCGAGCATCTGCGCCTCTTCACGGCGCAGCTTCAGCTCGTCGGCGACGATCGCCGTGTTGTCCCATTCGGCCTTGCCGCCGCCGTACTGCGGCCCGAGTTCGGACGCGCGCGTCGCATACGCGCGATACAGCGTCTCGCGCATCGCGCGGTTCTCCGCGTATTGCAGCACCGGGAAGTAGGACGGGAAGTGCAGCGTGAATTTCCAGCCTTCCTTGCCTTCCTTCTGCGCGGCTTCGCGGGCCGCTTCGATCGCGTCGCCCGGCAGGCCGGCGAGTTCGGCCTCGTCCTGCGCGAAGTACGCATACGCGTTGGTCGCGTCGAGCACGTGGTCGGAGAACGCCTTCGACAGCGCGGCCTGCTGCTCCTGCAGTTCCGCGAAGCGCGGCTTCTGGTCTTCCGGCAGCTCGGCGCCCGACAGGCGGAAATCGCGCAGCGCGTTGTCGAGGATCTTCTTGCGCTCGGCGGACAGCGTCGCGTATTCGGCGCTCGCGGCGATCGCCTTGTACTTCTCGTACAGCGCGAGGTTCTGGCCGACGCTCGACCAGAATTCGGTCACGCGCGGCAGGTTTTCGCCGTAGGCGGCCCGCAGTTCCGGCGTGTCGGCGACCGCGTTCAGGTGGCCGACGACGCCCCATGCGCGCCCGAGCGGCTCCGTCGCCTGCTCGACCGTCTCGACGATCGTGGCCCAGGTCGCCGGCGTCGCGGGTGCGCTCGCGGTGTCGACCGCGCGGTTGGCGGTGTCGAGCAGCGTGTCGAGCGCGGGCGTCACATGTTCCGGACGAATCTCGCCGAAGCGGGGCAGGCCGGAGAAATCGAGAAGCGGATTGGTATTGGCGCTGGCGGACATTAAGACTCCCTGTCTGTTGCCGGATGAACCGGGGTGAAAAGGGTGAGGCGCGAAGCAGCGGCGCCCGATACCGACATTATTGGGGCGCATCGCGCGCTTTCCAATCGTTAGTTTCTAACGACGCGATTGGATACGCGCGACGCGGGGTCGGATTGGGCGAAACGCGGCGGGGTGTGGCGGTGTGACGCGCGGCCGCGACGGCGACCGGCGAGATGCCGGCGCGCGAATGCGCACCGGCTGGGCAGGCAGCGCGATCAGGCGGCCGCGGCGGCGCGCTCGGCGGCTTCGATCGTGTTGATCAGCAGCATCGTGATCGTCATCGGGCCGACGCCGCCCGGCACCGGCGTGATGTGGCCGGCGACTTCCTTCACGCCGGCGAAGTCGACGTCGCCGCACAGCTTGCCCGCGTCGTCGCGGTTCATGCCGACGTCGATCACCGTCGCGCCGGGCTTGACCATGTCGGCCGTCAGGATGTTGCGCTTGCCGACCGCGGCGACCACGATGTCGGCCTGCCGCGTGTGCGCGGCGAGGTCGCGCGTCTTGCTGTGGCAGATCGTCACGGTCGCGCCGGCTTCGAGCAGCAGCATCGCCATCGGCTTGCCGACGATGTTCGAGCGGCCGATCACGACCGCGTTCGCGCCTTGCAGCGGGATGTCATGCGCTTCGAACATCTTCATCACGCCGTACGGCGTGCACGGACGGAACAGCGGCTTGCCCGTCATCAGCGCGCCGGCGTTCGCGACGTGGAAGCCGTCGACGTCCTTCTCGGGCGCGATCGCCTCGAGCACCTTGTGGCTGTCGATGTGCGCGGGCAGCGGCAGCTGGACCAGGATGCCGTGGATCTTCGGATCGCGGTTCAGTTCGTCGATGCGCGCGAGCAGGTCGGCTTCCGACAGCGTGTCCGGGTACGCATCCTTCTGCGAGAAGAAGCCGTTGTCCTCGCACGCCTTGATCTTGTTGCGCACATAGACTTCGCTCGCCGGGTTGGCGCCGACGAGGACCACCGCGAGACCGGGCTGGTGGCCGCGGGCGGTGAGGGCGGCGGCGCGTTGGGCGGCCTGCGTGCGCAAGGTCTTCGAGAGGGCGTTGCCGTCGATGAGGAGGGCTGTCATGGTGGTGGTCCTGCCGGGAAGTTGGAATGCGGGTGTGCGGCGCACGAAACGCCGCAGCAAAGCACGCAATTATACCGGTCGCCTGCTGTCGTCCGACAGCGAATGCAAGGAAAGCGTCATGGCGGCGATGCCGGCGCCCGGGAGCAAGCGCCGGGCCGCGCCCCCGCGAGTGGGCCGCATTGCGCGGCCCGAGGGTGCGTGGGTGCGGCCGGCCGGGCAGGTGCCCGCGGCCGCACGTAACGTTCAGGCCTGCTTCTTCGACAGCGCGAGGCGCAGCAGATCGGCCACCGTGTTGACGTTGAGCTTTTCCATGATGTTCGCGCGGTGCGCCTCGACCGTCTTGATGCTGATCCCGAGATCGTCGGCGATCTGCTTGTTCAGCCGGCCGGCGATGATCCGCTCGAGCACCTGCTGCTCGCGCGCGGTCAGCTTCGACAGACGCTCGCTCGCGGCGCGCTGTTCCTGGACGCTCTTGCTTTCGCTTCGGGCCTTGTCGAGCATCCGCTCGACGAGTTTGCGCAGCTCGGCCTCGTCGAACGGTTTCTCGATAAAGTCCATCGCACCCTTTTTCATCGTCGACACGGCCATCGGCACGTCGCCGTGGCCCGTGACGAAGATGATCGGCAGCGCGGCGTTGTCGGCGATCAGGCGCTCCTGCAGCTCGAGGCCGCTCATGCCCGACATCCGGACATCGAGGATCAGGCAGGCGATCTGGCCGGCCTGCTGCGCCGGCTGGTAGGCATCGAGGAACTGCTCCGCGCTCGAGAAGCATTGCACGCGATAGCCGTTCGCCTCCAGCAGCCAGCGCAGCGAGTCCCGTACGGCCTCGTCGTCGTCGACGACGAAGACGGTTTCCTGAGTGGTGGTGACAGGGCTATTCATAGTTCTCCCGTAACGGTATGTGATGCCGATGCCTCGCGCCCCCCTTGGCCGAGATCAGCGGGTTCCCCAATGGGCAGGCTGCAGTGGAATGTCGCGCCGGAAATGCGGCCGTCCGGTTCGACATTGTTGACCACCCACAGACGCCCCCGATGCGATTCGATGATCGAACGGCAGATGTTCAGCCCCATGCCCATGCCGTCGGACTTGGTGCTGTAAAACGGTTCGAACAGGCGTTCGGCGGTTGCTTCGTCGACGCCCGGACCCTGGTCGATCACGCGGATGTCGACGAAACCCGCGTCGATGTCGGCGACGACGCGGATCACGCCGTCCGCCGTCGGCGGCTTCACGTCGGCCATCGCCTCGGCCGCGTTCTTCATCAGGTTCATCAGCACCTGCTCGATAAGCACGGGGTCGACATAAATAATAGGCATTCTTGCGAGGATTTCCGTGACGATCCGGATCCTGCGCTTCCTGGCCTCGATTTCGGCGAGCCCGACCGCGTCGGCGACGATGTCCGCGACGCGTGCCGGCTGGCGCTTCGGCTCGCTGCGCTTCACGAATTCGCGGATCCGCTTGACGATCATCCCCGCGCGCAGCGCCTGCTGCGCGGTCTTTTCCAGTGCGGGCTGCAGTGTCTCGGGCGTGCCGCGGCCGCTCTTCACGAGCGCGAGCGTGCCCGAGCAGTAGTTGTTGATCGCGGCGAGCGGCTGGTTCAATTCGTGAGCAATCGACGACGCCATTTCACCCATCGTCATCAATCGGCTCGTGAACTGCAGCTTCTCTTCCTGCTGGTGCGCGAGTTCCTGCGCCTTCTTGCGGGTCGTGATGTCGGTCGCGATCTGCATCTGCGCGAGGTGGCCGTCCACCCACTGGATGTACTGGCGGCGCACCTCGAACCACTTCTGGATGCTCTCGACGTACACCTCCTGCGCGTCGGCCGTGCTGCTCGTCAGCGCGGCGGCCGGCAGGCCCGCGAACGTGTCGACCATGTCGATCGAGTCGGACGACGCCTGCGCGCGGTCGAAGCCGCCGCCCGACAGCTCGAGATGGCCGTCGGGGCGAATCCCGAACAGGTGGCGGTAGTAGCGGTTCGCAAACAGCAGCTCGGCTTCGTCGGCGGCGAGCACCGACACCGCGGCGTCGAGGCTTTCGAGCACGGTCGTGAAGCGCTCGTGCGCGGCCGCGAGTTCCTCGCGGGCGCGCTTCGGCTCGGTGATGTCGGTCATCGACGACATCCAGCCGGTCTGGCGGCCCGAGCTGTCGATCAGCGGCGACACGTAGAGGCGCGCATGGAACAGCGTGCCGTTCTTGCGCCGCACGCGTAGCTCGAAGCCCGAGCTCGGCGCCTTGCCGCGCAGCGTCATGTCGAGCTGGCGCTGCATTTCCGGATACGCGTCGCGCGGCCAGTACGGGAACGGCGCGACCTTGCCGACCAGGTCGGTTTCGTCCCAGCCCGTCATCCGGCAGAACGCGGGGTTCACGTGCGTGATGCGGCCGTGCATGTCGAGCACGCGCATGCCGATCAGCACCGAATTTTCCATCGCGCGGCGGAAGAACGCTTCCGCGTACAGCGCCTGCTGCGCCTCGAAGCGCTGGCGCGTGTGCTTCCACAGGCTCCAGAGGCTCCACAGCACGAAGCACGACAGCCCGGCGACGAGCCAGACGAGCGTGTTGTTGGTCAGGTTCGTGAGCTGCGGGAACGCGTACACGCGCACGGTCAGCCCCTGGCCGGGCGGATCGAGCGGCAGGTCGTAATGGGAGTCGCGCGGCAGGCGCGGGCGCGTCGACGTGGACGACAGCTCGCGGTTGTTCGAGTCGGTGATCGAGATCTTGTACTTCGACGACAACTCCTGCGGGATGTCATGCTTCAGGATCCCTTCGACCGAGAACACCGCGGCGATCGAGCCGAGATATTCGCGGTCGCCGCGCATCACGGGCGTCTGCAGCGTGATGAAGCCGTTGCCGAAGTCGTCGTAGATCAGCGGCGAATAGGCCTGGCGGCGTGTGCTGCGCGCTTCGTCGTACGCGCCGCGCACGGCGTCCTGCATCTGCGCGTCGCCGGGCTTCGCGAGCCGCTGGCCTAGCAGCGGCGGGTGCACGGCCGGCCAGCGCTGCACGCCCGGCGCGGTGTACCAGTTCAGATAGAGGATTTCCGGATGCGTCTGCATCACGTCCGCGACGGCCATTTGGAACGCGTTCTGGTCGAGGCGGCCCGACGCGAGATCGCGCGACAGCGCCTGCAACTGCTCCTGCGCACCCGTCATCGACAGGCGGATCTGCTGCTGCGCCCACGCGACGTTACGGAACAGCGTGTCTTCCTGCTGCTGCTGTTCGCGGCGATTGAGGCTCCACAGAATCAGGCTCATCACCACGAGGAACACGAGGATCGACAGCAGCGGCGTCAGCAAATAGGAGTTGGACCACCACGGTCCGTGGTGCCAACGGGACGGCTGCGACTCCGCCGGCGGGCCCGACGGTCGCGCCGAGCGTGCGAAAAGCCGATCGGTCAACATGGCAGGATTGTAGCGCAGCGCAATACATGGAAAACCGATACCGGATATGTTGAACGGAAACGGATTTGTGCCCGCGGCGCGCGCCGCGGAGGCCCAGCGGATGGGTGCAGCGCAGCAATATTCCGCATTACGAGAAAAGATCTCATAATTCGAAAATTCAGTTGCGCGGGCCCGTCCACGCTCATTACAATCCGTCGGAGCTTGCCCGCAGCCGGTCGCGTCGCGTCGTCTGCATGAGAGCGATCCTCACATTCCAGGACCCAGGAGACGAGAATGTCCGCTGTACCGAACGAAGTGATGAAGTATGTCGCCGCCGAACGTGACGACGACCCGCAAGAAACCGTCGAGTGGCTCGAGTCGCTCGATGGCGTGATCTCCTCCGTGGGCACCGGCCGCGCGCACTACCTGATCGAAAAGCAGATCGAGTTCGCCCGCATGCACGGCGAACACCTGCCGTTCTCCGCCAACACCCCGTACATCAACACGATTCCCGTCGCCGCGCAGGCGAAGATCCCGGGCGACCAGGACATCGAGCACCGCATTCGTTCGTACACGCGCTGGAACGCGCTGGCGATGGTGCTGCGCGCAGGCAAGGACACCAACGTCGGCGGCCACATCGCGTCGTTCGCGTCGGCTGCGACGCTCTATGACGTCGGCTACAACCACTTCTGGCACGCGGCGTCCGACCAGCACGGCGGCGATCTCGTGTTCGTGCAGGGTCACTCGTCGCCGGGCGTGTATTCGCGCGCGTTCCTGCTCGGCCGCCTGTCGGAAGAGCAGCTCGACAACTTCCGCCAGGAAGTCGACGGCAAGGGCATCTCGTCGTACCCGCACCCGTGGCTGATGCCGGACTTCTGGCAGTTCCCGACGGTGTCGATGGGTCTCGGCCCGATCATGGCGATCTACCAGGCCCGCTTCATGAAGTACCTGGAATCGCGCGGCATCGCGAAGACGGCCGGCCGCAAGGTCTGGGCGTTCCTCGGCGACGGCGAGACCGACGAGCCGGAATCGCTCGGCGCGATCGGCATGGCGAGCCGCGAGAAGCTCGACAACCTGGTGTTCGTGATCAACTGTAACCTGCAGCGTCTCGACGGCCCGGTGCGCGGCAACGGCAAGATCATCCAGGAACTGGAATCGGAATTCCGCGGTGCCGGCTGGAACGTGATCAAGGTCATCTGGGGCAGCCGCTGGGATGCGCTGTTCGCACGCGACCAGACGGGCGCGCTGATGCGCCGCATGATGGAAGTCGTCGACGGCGAATACCAGACGTACAAGTCGGAGTCGGGCGCGTTCGTTCGCGAACACTTCTTCAACACGCCTGAACTGAAGGCGCTCGTCGCCGACTGGTCGGACGACGACATCTGGGCGCTGAACCGTGGCGGCCACGATCCGCACAAGATCTACGCGGCGTTCCACGAAGCGACCAACACGAAGGGCGCGCCGACCGTCATCCTCGCGAAGACCATCAAGGGCTACGGGATGGGCGAGTCGGGCCAGGCGATGAACATCACGCACCAGCAGAAGAAGCTGCCGGTCGAGCAACTGAAGAAGTTCCGTGACCAGTTCCGCCTGCCGATCGCCGACGAGCAGATCGCCGACGTGCCGTACCTGAAGTTCGAGGAAGGCTCGAAGGAACTCGAATACATGCGCCAGAAGCGCATGGACCTCGGCGGCTACCTGCCGCATCGCCGCGAAAAGGCGACCTCGCTGCCGGTGCCGGCGCTCGACGCGTTCGAGCCGCTGCTGAAGGGCACGGGCGAAGGCCGCGAGATCTCGACGACGATGGCGTTCGTGCGGGTCCTGAACATCCTGTTGAAGGACAAGGCGCTCGGCAAGCGCGTCGTGCCGATCGTCCCGGACGAATCGCGTACGTTCGGCATGGAAGGCCTGTTCCGCCAGATCGGTATCTGGAACCAGGAAGGCCAGAAATACGTGCCGGAAGATTCCGACCAGCTGATGTTCTACAAGGAATCGGAAACCGGCCAGATCCTGCAGGAAGGCATCAACGAAGCGGGCGGCATGTGCGACTGGATCGCGGCGGCGACGTCGTATTCGACGCACGGCGAGATCATGGTGCCGTTCTACATCTTCTATTCGATGTTCGGCTTCCAGCGGATCGGCGACCTCGCATGGGCGGCGGGCGACATGCGCTCGCGCGGCTTCCTGCTCGGCGGCACCGCGGGCCGCACGACGCTGAACGGCGAAGGCCTGCAGCACGAAGACGGTCACTCGCTCCTGTGGGCGGCATCGGTGCCGAACTGCGTGAGCTACGACCCGACGTTCGGCTACGAGCTCGCGGTGATCATCCAGGACGGTCTGCGCCGCATGGTGCAGGAGCAGGAAGACGTGTACTACTACATCACGGTGATGAACGAGAACTACGAGCACCCGGCGATTCCGCAGGGTGAGCACGTGGCGGCCGACATCATCAAGGGCATGTACGCGTTCAAGAAGGCCGACGCCGACCAGAAGGCGCCGCGCGTGCAGCTGCTCGGCGCGGGCACGATCTTCAACGAAGTGATCGCCGCCGCCGACCTGCTGAAGAACGACTGGGGCGTCGCGGCCGACCTGTGGAGCGTGCCGAGCTTCACCGAACTCGCGCGTGAAGGCCACGATGTCGAGCGCTGGAACCTGCTCCATCCGACCGAGGAGCGTCGCCTGTCGCACGTGCAGAAGTGCCTGAAGGACACGCAGGGTCCGGTCATCGCATCGACCGACTACGTGCGCGCGCTGGTCGACCAGATCCGTGGTCAGATCGATCGCCGCTTCGTCGTGCTGGGCACGGACGGCTTCGGTCGTTCGGACACCCGCGAAAAGCTGCGTCACTTCTTCGAAGTCGACCGTCACTGGGTCACCGTCGCCGCGCTCAACGCGCTGGCCGACGAAGGCACGATCGAGCGCAAGGTGGTCGCGGACGCGATCGCCAAGTACAACCTCGATCCGTCCAAGCCCAACCCGATGACCGTTTAACGCACACGCGCCGTGTGATGCCGCGCGCCGCTTCCGGGAGGGGCGCGCGCGGCCATGGAGACACAAAAAGATGAGTCAAGCGATCGAAGTGAAGGTGCCGGATATCGGCGATTACAAGGACGTGCCCGTCATTGAGGTGCTCGTGAAGGCGGGTGACACGGTCGAGCCCGAGCAGTCGCTCGTCACGCTCGAGTCGGACAAGGCGACGATGGACGTGCCGAGCCCGGCAGGCGGCACGGTCAAGGAAGTGAAGGTCAAGGTGGGCGATTCCGTGTCGGAAGGCTCGCTGATCATCCTGCTCGAAGGCGGCGCCGCGGCGCAGGTGAATGGCGCGGCAGCGCCGGCGGCGGCCCCGGCTCCGGCGGCAGCGCCCGCACCGGCACCGGCAGCACCGGCCGCAGCGGCACCGGCCGCCGCGCCGGCAGCGTCGGGCGGCACGCTCGAGGTGAAGGTGCCCGACATCGGCGACTACAAGGATGTCCCGGTGATCGAGATCGGCGTGAAGGTCGGCGATACGGTCGAGAAGGAGCAGTCGCTCGTCACGCTCGAGTCGGACAAGGCGACGATGGACGTGCCGAGCCCGGCCGCCGGCGTCGTGAAGGAAATCAAGGTCAAGGTCGGCGATTCGGTGTCGGAAGGCACGCTGATCGTGCTGCTCGACGCCGCCGGCGCCCCGGCAGCCGCCGCGCCGCAGGCGAGCGCACCGGCTCCGGCTCCGGCCGCGCCGGCACCGGCCGCAGCACCGGCACCCGCGCAGGCTGCGCCGGCACCGGCTGCAGCCGCTCCGGCCGCCGCACCGTCGGGCGAGTATCGCGCCAGCCACGCGTCGCCGTCGGTGCGCAAGTTCGCGCGCGAACTCGGCGTCGAAGTCGCCCGCGTGCAGGGTAGCGGTCCGAAGGGCCGCATCACGAAGGAAGACATCACGGGCTTCGTGAAGGGCGTGATGACGGGCCAGCGCGCGGCACCGGCTGCTGCAGCCGCGCCGGCAGGCGGCGGCGAGCTGAACCTGCTGCCGTGGCCGAAGGTCGACTTCTCGAAGTTCGGCCCGTTCGAAGCGAAGCCGCTGTCGCGCATCAAGAAGATCTCGGGCGCGAACCTGCATCGCAACTGGGTGATGATCCCGCACGTCACGAACAATGACGAAGCCGACATCACCGAGCTCGAAGCGCTGCGCGTGCAGCTGAACAAGGAGCACGAGAAGGCGGGCGTGAAGTTCACGATGCTCGCGTTCGTGATCAAGGCGGTCGTCGCCGCGCTGAAGAAGTTCCCGACCTTCAATGCGAGCCTCGACGGCGACAACCTGGTGTTCAAGCAGTACTACCACGTCGGTTTTGCTGCCGATACGCCGAACGGCCTGGTCGTGCCGGTGATCCGCGATGCGGACAAGAAGGGCCTCGTCGACATCGCGAAGGAAATGGCCGAGCTGTCGAAGGCCGCGCGCGACGGCAAGCTGAAGCCGGACCAGATGCAAGGCGGCTGCTTCTCGATCTCGTCGCTCGGCGGGATCGGCGGCACCAACTTCACGCCGATCATCAACGCGCCGGAAGTCGCGATCCTCGGGTTGTCGCGCGGCCAGATGAAGCCGGTGTGGGACGGCAAGCAGTTCGTGCCGCGTCTGACGCTGCCGCTGTCGCTGTCGTATGACCATCGCGTGATCGATGGCGCGGAAGCCGCGCGGTTCAATGCGTATCTCGGAGCGTTGCTCGGGGATTTCCGTCGCATCATTCTTTGATGAGCAGAGGGGCTCGCGGGGGCGTGGGGTTTATGTCGGTCATCCATGCCTCGTCGTTGAACCTGTTTCGCTAACGGTCTGCTGGCGTCGCCCCTGCGCGGGGCGGCGGTCACTTTTCTTTGTCTTCCAAAGAAAAGTAACCAAAAGAAAGGCGCGTCCTTGGGCGGACAGCAAAGGTGGTCCTGCCCAAGTCCCCGTTCTCCAGTCAGGCCGTCGTTCAGCGGTTGAGCCCTCTGCCTCTGTCAGCAGCTAATCAAGAAGGGGACAGTAATGAGTCTCATCGAAGTCAAGGTTCCGGATATCGGCGATTTCAGCGGCGTCGATGTCATCGAAGTCAACGTCAAGCCAGGCGACGTGATCGAAAAAGAACAAACGCTCATCACGCTCGAATCCGATAAAGCCTCCATGGAAGTGCCCAGCGACGTCGCCGGCACAGTCAAGGAAGTCAAGGTCAAAGCCGGCGAGAAAGTCTCGCAAGGCACCGTCATCGCCATCGTCGAAGCAGCAGCCGGCGACGCCGCACCCGCGAAAGCACCCGAGGCAGCGAAACCCGCACCGGCTGCGCCCGCTCCGGCCGCAGCCGCTCCCGCAGCCGCGCCGCAAGCCGGCAGCTACAGCGGCGCCGCCGACATCGAGTGCGACATGCTCGTGCTCGGCGCCGGCCCCGGCGGCTATTCGGCCGCGTTCCGCTCAGCCGACCTCGGCATGAAGACGGTGCTGGTCGAACGCTACTCGACGCTCGGCGGCGTATGCCTGAACGTCGGTTGCATCCCGTCGAAGGCGCTGCTGCACACGGCACTCGTCATCGACGAAGCCGCGGCGCTCGCATCGCACGGCATCACGTTCGGCAAGCCGGAGGTCGATCTCGACAAGCTGCGCGACTTCAAGGGCGGCGTCGTCAAGAAACTGACGACGGGCCTCGCCGGCATGGCGAAGGCGCGCAAGGTCGAAGTCGTCACGGGCGTCGGCGCATTCGTCGATCCGTATCACATGGAAGTGCAGGGCGAAAACGGCAAGAAGGTCGTCAAGTTCAAGCAGGCGATCATCGCCGCGGGCTCGCAAGCGGTGAAGCTGCCGTTCATGCCGGAAGACCCGCGCGTCGTCGATTCGACGGGCGCGCTCGAACTGCGCCAACTGCCGAAGCGGATGCTCGTGATCGGCGGCGGCATCATCGGCCTCGAAATGGCCACGGTGTATGCGACGCTCGGCGCCGAGATCGACGTGGTCGAAATGATGGACGGCCTGATGATGGGCGCGGACCGCGATCTCGTGAAGGTCTGGGAAAAGTACAACGCGAAGCGCTTCGGCAACGTGATGCTGAAGACCAAGACGGTCGGCGCGGAAGCGAAGGAAGACGGCATCTACGTGAAGTTCGAGGGCGAGAAGGCGCCGGCGGAAGCGCAGCGCTACGACCTCGTGCTCGTCGCGGTGGGCCGCAGCCCGAACGGCAAGAAGATCGGCGCCGACAAGGCCGGCGTCGCCGTCACCGACCGCGGCTTCATCGATGTCGACAAGCAGATGCGCACGAACGTCCCGCACATCTTCGCGATCGGCGACGTCGTCGGCCAGCCGATGCTCGCGCACAAGGCCGTGCATGAAGGCCACGTCGCGGCGGAAGCCGCGCACGGCGAGAAGGCGTACTTCGACGCGCTGCAGATCCCGTCGGTGGCGTACACCGATCCGGAAGTGGCGTGGGCCGGCAAGACGGAAGACCAGTGCAAGGCCGAAGGCATCAAGTACGGCAAGGCGGTGTTCCCGTGGGCCGCATCGGGCCGCGCGATCGCGAACGGTCGCGACGAAGGCTTCACGAAGCTGATCTTCGACGAGGAAACCCATCGCGTGATCGGCGGCGGCATCGTCGGCCTGAACGCGGGCGACCTGATCAGCGAAGTGTGTCTCGCCGTCGAGATGGGCGCGGACGCGGAAGACATCGGCAAGACGATCCATCCGCACCCGACGCTCGGCGAATCGGTCGGCATGGCCGCCGAGCTGTACGAAGGCGTGTGTACCGACCTGCCGCCGCAACGCAAGAAGTAACTCGACCGGCATGGTCGGCCTCGCGCCGGCCATGAAAAACGCCGCCGCCCGGAACATCCGGACGGCGGCGTTTTCTTTTGCCCGAGGCCGATGGCGGAGCGCCGCCCGTGTCACGTCGATGCATCGACGATGGCCGGCCGCGCGGTGTGTCGGCGCCACAAACGAAAAAGCCGCGCAGTGCGCGGCTTTTTCAGCAGCAGGGACGCTTACGCGGCCGGCTTGGTCGAGCGGCGCGATGCAGCAGCGCTTGCAGCCTTCGTCGCGACAGCGGCAGCCGCGTTGAAGTTCGTTTCGGCGATCTCGACGGCTTGCTTCGCAGCCTTCTGGACCGTTTCGTACGTGGTGTTCGCTGCGTTCAGCGCCGACTTCAGTGCGGCGACAGCCGTTTCCGAACCGGCCGGTGCGTTCTTCGCGACGTTGTCGACGAGCGCCTGGACCTTCTTGTTCTGCTCTTCGAATTGCGCTTCCGCAACCTTCGCGAACTCGGCTTGCGTCGACGACGCGATTTCATACAGGTGACGCGTGTACGACAGCACCTTTTCCGCGACCGGCTGCGACAGGCTCGCTTGCAGTGCGATCAGTTCCTGTGCGTCCTTCACCGACAGCAGGCGCTGTGCGTTTTCCTGGCTTTCCGTCAGCGTCGACTTCACGACCTGCAGATTAAGTTCGATCAGCTTTTCGACGCCTTCGAACGCCTTGGTCGTCAGACCGAACAGGCTTTCGAGATTGGCTTTCTGGGCGGCGGCGATTTGCTCGGGGGTCAGCAAGGACATGTCAAGCTCCTGAAAAGCGATCGCGTCGATCGCAGGGATATAAAGGGCACTACGCTGGGGAACCTCGGCGCCGCGTGCTTTGTGCATCGCAGCAATGAGTCATATTCTAGGGCACAGAAAAGTCTTGTCAAGCATTTTTTGTGCGTTGCACAATTGCGACAAATTATCGATAAAACAATGAGTTATCGCCCGCATTCGGAATCGGTTTCAGCCGCTTTTTCTCACATGGTGCGCACCCGGGCAGGGCAGGCGCGGCGCACCATGATCATGCACAGGTAAACCTGACAGGCATGTGGAACGTTATGCTTCTGTTCCTGTCGAAAAGCGCGCCGTTTCAATGCGCGTGCCGGGTGACCTGCCGACGTGGTGGCCGAGAGCCGTGCTGGAGGCCCATCGAGCGCCGGATACGTACTTTCCCCGCTTTAATTTCCCGTCAAAGTGACGTTATCTCAATTAACCGCGTGGTAATCGGGAGGCGGGTAGTGTCGGGCAGCGCATCTCATGAATTTTTTCGATGGGAGCGGGAGGGTCGATCGATGGACCGTCGGGCGACCCTTACATTCCGGTTTAACGACGATCGGTAAGTGCCTAATATTGCTCTTTTTTTAAGCTTTAACTACACTTGCGGAAACCTCCCGCCCGCTTTGTCCAGACCCCAATGAAAGCCGAATCGTTTTCACCCCGCAGATTGTTGCAGAGCATGACGCTCGGCACGGCTGTGTCGGTCGCTGTCGCCTTGCTGGCGACCACCGCGTCCGTCACGCCGGTTGACGCCTTTGCCGCCACTGCGAAGACCCACCAGGCCGCCAAGAAAGCCGCTTCCTCTTCGTCCGCGAAGAAGTCGGTGAAGGCCGCCTCCGCCAAATCCGCCGACGTCGCGTCGGCCGACGCGCCGCGCGCGAAGGCATCGCGCAAGCGCATGACGCTCGCGGCAAACGTGCACGGCCACCGCGGCGCGGTGCGCAAGGTCGCGTTCCAGCCGCGTCGCCCGACGGTCGGGCAGGCGTTCGGCCT
The DNA here is from genome assembly GCF_005937855.2 of Burkholderia sp. KBS0801. Lineage (NCBI taxonomy): Bacteria > Pseudomonadati > Pseudomonadota > Betaproteobacteria > Burkholderiales > Burkholderiaceae > Burkholderia > Burkholderia sp. KBS0801. The sequence continues at coordinate 2,305,762 of NZ_CP042177.1, read as the reverse complement.
GCACGACACGCCGGATGCGCTCGCGCTGCGCTCGAGTGTCGCGTACGTCGTCGACCAGAACACCGGCGAGCCGCTGTTCGACAAGAATTCGCACGCCGTCGTGCCGATTGCGTCGATCTCGAAGCTGATGACGGCAATGGTCGTGCTCGACGCGAAGCCGCCGATGACCGACCAGCTCGAAGTCACCGACGAAGATCGCGACTACGAAAAGGGCACGGGCTCGCGCCTGTCGGTCGGCTCGGTCCTGTCGCGCGAGGACATGCTCCACATCGCGCTGATGGCATCGGAAAACCGCGCGGCCGCCGCGCTGTCGCGCTACTACCCGGGCGGCCGTCCGGCCTTCATCGCCGCGATGAACGCGAAGGCGAAGTCGCTCGGCATGAACGACACGCACTTCGAGAATTCGACGGGCCTGTCGAGCTCGAACGTGTCGAGCGCGCGTGACCTCGTGAAGATGGTCAATGCGGCATACCAGTACCCGATGATTCGTCAGTTTTCGACCGATCGGACGTATGACGTCTATACGGGCAAGCGGAACCTGGTCTACAACAGCACGAACGCGCTGATCCGCGGCAACGGCTCGTGGGACATCGGCCTGCAGAAGACGGGCTTCATCAACGAGGCGGGCGAATGTCTGGTGATGCAGGCGACGATTCATGGCCGGCCGATGGTGATGGTGCTGCTGGATTCGTTCGGCAAGTATTCGCGCTTCGCCGACGCCTCGCGCCTGCGCAACTGGCTCGACGCCGGCGGCGGCGAGCGCCTGACGGCGGCCAACACGGCGAACGGCGGCACCTGATCGCGTCGCGGCGGTCTGCCGCCGCAACGGTTACCGCAAAGAAAAAGCCCCGCAATCGCGGGGCTTTTTTTCGTCCGGCCGCCGTGGGGCGGGCGGCGCGGCTCATGCGTGCCGCTGCAGTCCTTCCGTCTCCTTCGCGGGCGCGGGGCGGTAGCCGAGCGATTCCGAGATGGTCAGCGCGGTGCGGCTCAACTGGCCGAGCCACGCGTCCTGCAGGCGGTCGGCCGGAGCCGACAGCGACAGACCCGCGACGAGCTTGCCCGAGTCGTCGTAGATGCCGGCCGCGATGCAGCGCACGCCGAGCTCCAGTTCCTCGTTGTCGCGCGCGCACGATTGCTGGCGCACGAGCGTCAGCTCGCGCTCGAGCTTCGCGATGTCGGTAATGCTGTTCTGCGTATGGCCGGACAGCCCGGTGCGCGTCGCGTAGGCGCGCACCCGCGACGTTTCGTCGACCGCGAGGAACAGCTTGCCGACCGACGTCAGGTGCAGCGGCGCGCGGCCGCCGATCGCGCGGACGACCTGCATCCCCGAGCGTTCGGAATACGCGCGCTCGATATAGACGATTTCGTCGCCCTGGCGTACCGACAGGTTCACGGTCTGGCCCGTCAGGCGATGCAGCTCGCGCATCGGCATCAGCGCCGCGTCACGGACCGACAGGCGCGCCTTCACGAGGTTGCCGAGCTCGAGTAGCCGCATGCCGAGCCGGTACGTGCCGGGATCGGAGCGGTCGACGAGGCGGCAGGTCACCATGTCGTTGAGGATACGGTGCGCGGTCGACGGATGCAGCTCCGTGCGCTGCGCAAGCTCCTTCAGGCTGACGGGGTCGCTGTGCGCGGCGAGCGCGTCCAGCAGCCGCATCATGCGTTCGATCACTTGGATCGACGTTTTGGAATCCGGGGTGGGTTGGCTCATGTCGGGGGAGAATCGGTTGACGCGTCAAGCGGTGTTGCGTCGATTGTATCTCGTATTGTGAAAAAAGCGAACGCCGTTCGAGGAAGTCCTCGTTTCCTGACATGCATGCTTGCGCATGCGCCGGCGTTGGTCTTGCCGGCCAAACGGCGGATAATGAGAGCCGTTTTCTCGAAGGAGCGCGTATGCGAGTCGGTTTGTTCGTGACCTGCCTGGTCGACCTGATGCGTCCGGAAATCGGCTTTTCCGCGCTGAAACTGATTCGCGACGCCGGCTACGAGGTGTTCGTGCCGCCGGCGCAAACCTGCTGCGGCCAGCCGGCCTACAACTCGGGCGACCGCGCGCTCGCGCGCGACCTCGCGGAAAAGACGCTGCGCGAGTTCGAGCAGTTCGACTACGTCGTCGCGCCGTCGGGCTCGTGCGGCGGCATGATCCGCGCGCACTACGGCGACCTGTTCCGCGACGACCCCGAACTGATGGGGCGCTATGTGCGATTCCAGCAGAAAGTCTACGAACTGACCGATTTCCTCGCGAACGTCGCGAACGTCACGCTCGCGCCCGGCGAATTCGCGGGGCCCGTCACCTACCACGACTCGTGCTCGGGCCTGCGCGAACTCGGCGTGAAGGCGCAGCCGCGCGCGCTGCTCGCGCAGCGCGGCGTGGCCGTTACCGAGATGAAGGACTGCGAGCACTGCTGCGGCTTCGGCGGCACGTTCGCGGTCAAGTACGGCGACATTTCGGCAGCCATCGCGGACGAGAAATGCGCGAACGTGCGCGCGTCCGGCGCGGGCGCCGTCGTGTTGGGCGATCTCGGCTGCATGCTGAACATCGAAGGGCGGTTGCGCCGCACCGGCGACCGCGACACGCGCGTGCTGCACGTCGCGCAGGTGCTGGCGGGCGACGTCTGACGCCCGGTTTCGCTCACTTTTCCCCGATACCGCGATGCAAGTCCAATCGATGCATTTCAAGGCGCGTGCCGGCCAGAAGCTGGCCGACCAGCGCTTGCAGCAGAACCTGAAGAAGCTGTCGACGAAGTTCGTGTCCGCGCGCGCCGACGCAATGACCGCGATCGACTTCCAGGCGACGCGCGCCGCGCTGAAGGCGCGCCGCAACCGGGCGCTGGAGAACCTCGACGTGTGGCTCGAGGCGTTCGAGCGCGAGGCGACGCGGCGCGGCACGACGGTGCTGTTCGCGGAAACAACCGAGGACGCCGCGCGGCTCGTCGCCGACATCGCACGACGCCACGACGTGAAGAAGGTCATCAAGACGAAGTCGATGGTGTCCGAGGAAATGCGCCTGAACGCGGTGCTCGCCGAGATGGGCGTGCAGTCGATCGAGACGGACCTCGGCGAATACATCCTGCAGATCAACGACAACGAGCCGCCGAGCCACATCATTGCGCCCGTCGTGCACAAGGACAAGGACGAGATCGCCGACCTGTTCGCGCGCACGCATCACCGCGAGCGGCTGACCGAGATTCCCGACATGACGCGCGAGGCGCGCGAGGTGCTGCGCCCGCATTTCCTGTCGGCCGACATGGGCGTGACGGGCGGCAACTTCGTGATCGCCGAGACGGGTTCGGTCGCGATCGTCACGAACGAAGGCAACGAAGGCATGTGCACGGTGATGCCGCGCGTGCATGTCGCGGTGACGGGCATCGAGAAGGTGCTGCCGACGCTCGAGGATCTAGCGACCGCGATGCGTCTGCTGCCGCGTTCGGCCACTGGGCAGAAGACGTCGAACTACTTCTCCCTGCTCACCGGGCCGCGCGGCCCGGGCGACGAGGACGGCCCGGAGCACAACTACGTGGTGCTGGTCGACGGCGGCCGCACGGGCCTGATCGGCGGAGAATTCCAGGAGATGCTGCGCTGCATCCGCTGCGGCGCGTGCATGAACCATTGCCCGGTGTACCAGAAGGTCGGCGGGCACGCGTACGGCTGGGTCTATCCGGGCCCGATGGGGTCGGTGCTGACGCCGAGCTACGTCGGGCTTGACCGTGCGCTCGACCTGCCGCAGGCCGCGACGCTGTGCGGCGAATGCGACAGCGTCTGCCCGGTGGGGATCCCGCTGTCGCACCTGTTGCGCACGCTGCGCGAGAAACAGGTCGAGCGGCATCTGCGACCGTGGCGCGAGCGAGCCGGACTCGCCGCGTGGGGCTTTTTCGCGCGGCGGCCATTGCTTTATGCGCTGACGACCAAGCTCGCGGTGCGCGTGCTCGAGCGGCTCGGCGGCAGCGGCGGCATGCTGCGGCGCCTGCCAATGATGGGCGGCTGGATGGACACGCGCGACATGCCGACCCCGACCGGCCGCACGTTCCGCGAACTGTACGCGGCATCGCAAAGCCACCTCGGCTGACGACTGTTCATCGGGTGACAACAGTGCGTTCGCTATTTATGTATTTATCTCGATAGATGCGGTCTATAGAATCTCGTCTGTAGTCCCCGGAATTGGGTTTCGGGGAATGAGGTCAAGGAGCCGCATCATGAAAAAGACAATATCGATGTACTGGCCGCTGGCAATCGTCGTCCCGCTCGCCGCGCTCGCCTATCTGCACGCGATGGCCGACGCGCCGTCGCGTGGTCCGCTCGCCGTGCATCAGGCATCGGCCGAACTGGCGCGCGCGGTGTCGTTCGGGCTCGTCGACGACGCGGCGCAACCGCTGCCGGCCGCATCCGGCGACGTCGGGCTCGCCACACCCAAGGCGCTGTAAGCCACGCCGCCGTCGCTTTGCGCGGCGGCGCGATTTCGGGCGCCTTTGTATAATGGCGCGTTCTTCTCCGACGCGGTTCGCCGCGGCTTTCCGATAGTGCGATGACCCGCGTTGCGATCTGTTTCGTCTGTCTCGGCAATATCTGTCGTTCGCCTACCGCGGAAGGCGTGATGCGCCACCAGGTGGACGCGGCTGGGCTGGCCGAGCACATCGCGATCGATTCGGCCGGCACCGGCGACTGGCATGTCGGCGAACCGCCCGACACGCGCGCGCAGGCGGCGGCCCGTACCCGCGGCTACGACCTGTCGGCGCTACGGGCGCGGCAGGTGAGCGCGGCGGATTTCGAGCGATTCGACCTGCTGCTGGCGATGGACGAAGCCAATCTCGCGGAATTGCGCCGGCGCTGTCCGCCCCAGTATCGCGACAAGGTGCGCCTCCTGATGGAATTCGCGGCGGGCGCGGCCGAAACCGAAGTGGCCGATCCCTATTTCGGCGGCGCGCAGGGCTTCGAACAGGTGCTCGACCAGGTCGAGCGCGCGTGCGCGGGCCTGCTTGGGGCGCTCCGCAGCCGTACCGGACACTGAGCGCGGCCAGGTATTCAGCGTGCTGCGAATACCCTGTCGCAGACATGGATACTTGACTAAAATCGTCAAATATTTATACTTGACCAAAATCGTCAAGATTGCAGTCCCCTAGACACCATGAGACTCACCACCAAAGGCCGTTTCGCCGTCACGGCGATGATTGACTTGGCACTGCGCCAGGAGCAGGGCCCGGTGACGCTTGCAGGCATCAGCCAGCGCCAGCGGATTTCGCTCTCGTATCTCGAACAGTTGTTCGGGAAGCTGCGCAGGCATGAAATCGTCGAATCCGTGCGCGGCCCGGGCGGCGGCTACAACCTCGCGCGCCGCGCGCAGGACGTCACCGTCGCCGACATCATCATCGCGGTCGATGAACCGCTCGACGCCACGCAGTGCGGCGGCAAAGGCACGTGCGACGGCTCGAAGCAGCCCGACGGCCATTGCATGACGCACGAGCTGTGGTCGACCCTGAACCAGAAGATGGTCGAATACCTCGATTCGGTGTCGCTGCAGGATCTCGTCGATCAGCAGCGGGCACGCGAGGGCGCACCCGCGGTGCTGCGCGACCGGCGCACGCCGGAGCCCGTCGCGGCGCCGGCCGAACCGGTGCGCACGATGCCGCTCGGTCCCAATTCGGTGTTCAACATCGCGAGTTCGTGAGCGCGCACGCGCCGCACACCCCGCACACCCTATAACGCACATAGTCCCTGCACAGAATACCCGGAGCGACAGATGACCCAAGAGACTCTCCACCTGCCCATCTACATGGATTACAGCGCGACCACGCCGGTCGACCCGCGCGTGGTCGACAAGATGGTGCCGTACCTGCGGGAGCAGTTCGGCAACCCGGCATCGCGCAGCCACGCATACGGCTGGGATGCGGAGCGCGCGGTAGAGGAAGCGCGCGAGCAGGTGGCCGCGCTCGTGAACGCGGATCCGCGCGAGATCATCTGGACGTCCGGCGCAACGGAGTCGGACAACCTCGCGATCAAGGGTGCCGCGAACTTCTACAAGGGCAAGGGCAAGCACATCATCACGGTGAAGACCGAGCACAAGGCCGTGCTCGATACCTGCCGCGAGCTCGAGCGCGACGGCTTCGAAGTCACCTATCTCGACGTGAAGGAAGACGGCCTGATCGACCTCGACGTGTTCAAGGCCGCGCTGCGCCCGGACACGATCCTCGTGTCGGTGATGCACGTGAACAACGAGATCGGCGTGATCCAGGACATCGAGACGATCGGCGAGATCTGCCGCGAGAAGGGCATCGTGTTCCACGTCGACGCCGCGCAGTCGACAGGCAAGGTCGAGATCGACCTCGCGAAGCTGAAGGTCGACCTGATGTCGTTCTCGGCGCACAAGACCTACGGCCCGAAGGGCATCGGCGCGCTGTACGTGCGCCGCAAGCCGCGCGTGCGCATCGAAGCGCAGATGCACGGCGGCGGTCACGAGCGCGGGATGCGTTCGGGCACGCTGGCGACGCATCAGATCGTCGGCATGGGCGAAGCGTTCCGCATCGCGCGCGAAGAGATGGCGACCGAGAACGAGCGCGTCCGCATGCTGCGCGACAAGCTGCTGCGCGGCCTGTCGCAGATCGAGGAAACCTACGTGAACGGCGACATGGAGCACCGTGTCCCGCACAACCTGAACATCAGCTTCAACTTCGTCGAAGGCGAGTCGCTGATCATGGCGATCAAGGATGTCGCGGTGTCGTCGGGTTCGGCCTGCACGTCGGCGTCGCTGGAGCCTTCGTATGTGCTGCGCGCGCTCGGCCGCAACGACGAACTTGCCCACAGCTCGATCCGCTTCACGGTCGGCCGCTTCACGACGGAGCAGGACGTCGACTTCGTGATCAACCTGCTGAACAGCAAGATCGCGAAGCTGCGCGAACTGTCGCCGCTCTGGGAAATGCACCAGGAAGGCATCGATCTGTCGACGATCGAATGGGCTGCGCACTGAACATCGCATTGAGTACATTCGCGGGCGAATTTGCGCACGCAGACGTAACGAGTCAAGGAGTCTGAGTCATGTCATACAGCAACAAGGTTCTGGATCACTACGAAAACCCGCGTAACGTCGGTTCGTTCGCGAAGGACGACGACGCGGTCGGTACGGGCATGGTCGGCGCGCCGGCCTGCGGCGACGTGATGAAGCTGCAGATCCGCGTCAGCGCGGACGGCGTGATCGAAGACGCGAAGTTCAAGACGTACGGCTGCGGTTCGGCCATCGCGTCGAGCTCGCTCGTGACCGAATGGGTGAAGGGCAAGACGCTCGACGAGGCGCTGTCGATCAAGAACACGCAGATCGCCGAAGAACTTGCGCTGCCCCCGGTGAAGATTCACTGCTCGATTCTCGCGGAAGACGCGATCAAGGCAGCCGTGGCCGACTACAAGAAGCGCCACGACACCACGGAAGGCGATCAGGCTGCGGCCTGAGCGGCATCGAGCGGCTTCTCGATAAAACGCTGGGCCGCCCCAAGTTTTATTGACCCCCTCTGGGGGCCTGGCGCGAAGCGACAGGTTTGGGGGCGCTTAGAAGGGATCGCGGCGGGCCCAGGCGTGCCGCGGCAAGGACATCATGGCAATTACACTGACCGAAAAAGCAGCACAGCACGTCCAGAAATACCTCGTCCGTCGCGGCAAGGGTGTGGGCCTGCGGCTTGGCGTTCGCACGACCGGGTGCTCGGGGCTCGCGTACAAGCTCGAGTATGTCGACGAGCTCGCTCCCGAGGATCAGGTATTCGAGAGCCATGGCGTGAAGGTCATCGTCGACCCGAAGAGCCTCGCGTACATCGACGGCACCCAACTCGACTTCGCGCGCGAGGGCCTGAACGAAGGGTTCAAGTTCAACAACCCGAACGTGAAGGACGAGTGCGGCTGCGGGGAATCGTTCCGCGTCTGACGCGCGGTCTTCCGCGCGATGCGGGCAAGAGGCGGCACGGGCCGCCTTTTTAATGTGCGGCGTTTGCCGCGTGACGAACCGGAATTGAACGCGACGATGGTTTCGCTGAAAGACAGCCACTTCGATCTGTTTCACCTGCCGGCGCAATTCGCGCTCGATCAGGCGGCGCTCGACAGCGCGTATCGCACGGTGCAGACGCAGGTGCATCCGGACCGCTTCGCGGCGGCCGGCGATGCGCAAAAACGCATCGCGATGCAATGGGCGACGCGTGCGAACGAAGCCTACCGCACGCTGCGCGATCCGCTGAAGCGTGCGACCTATCTGCTGTCGCTGCGCGGCGTCGACATCGGTGCTGAAAACAACACCGCGATGGAGCCCGCGTTCCTGATGCAGCAGATGGAGTGGCGCGAAGGCATCGAGGATGCCGCGGCCGCCCGCAACGTCGACGCGCTCGATGCGCTGCTCGCCGAACTGCGCAACGAGAAGCGCGTGCGCCTCGAGCGCCTCGGCACGCTGCTCGACAGCGCGGCCGACCAGGCCGCCGCCGAGGCCGTGCGCCAGCTGATGTTCATCGAACGCGTCGCGTCGGAAGTGGGCGCGCAGATCGAGCGCCTCGAAACTTAACCGCGTGCCTCGCGGCACGCGCAGCAAACGGGCCGAGCGCCCGAACGAACCAAGATGGCTTTACTGCAAATTTCCGAACCGGGCATGGCGCCGGCGCCGCACCAGCGGCGACTCGCTGTCGGGATCGATCTCGGCACGACGAACTCGCTCGTCGCGGCCGTGCGCAACAGCGTGCCCGAAGTGCTGCCGGACGAGGCGGGCCGCGCGCTGCTGCCGTCGGTGGTCCGTTATCTGGAGAAGGGCGGCCGCCGCATCGGCCACGAGGCGAAGGAGCAGGCCGCGACCGATCCGCGCAACACGATCGTGTCGGTCAAGCGCTTCATGGGCCGCGGCAAGGCCGAGGTCGAAGGCGCGGCGAACGCACCTTATGAATTCGTCGATGCGCCGGGCATGGTGCAGATCCGCACGATCGACGGCGTGAAGAGCCCGGTCGAGGTGTCGGCCGAGATTCTCGCGACGCTGCGTTACCGCGCGGAAGACACGCTCGGCGACGAGCTGGTCGGCGCGGTGATCACGGTGCCCGCGTATTTCGACGACGCGCAACGCCAGGCGACGAAGGACGCCGCGCGTCTCGCGGGCCTCAACGTGCTGCGCCTGCTGAACGAACCGACCGCAGCCGCGATCGCCTACGGTCTCGACAACGCGGCCGAAGGCCTCTACGCGGTGTACGACCTCGGCGGCGGCACGTTCGACCTGTCGATCCTGAAGCTGACGAAGGGCGTGTTCGAAGTGCTGGCCGCGGGTGGTGATTCCGCGCTCGGCGGCGACGATTTCGATCACGTGCTGTTCGGTCACGTGCTCGCACAGGCCGGCATCGACGCGAAGGCGCTCGCGCCCGAGGACGTGCGCCTGCTGCTCGATCGCGTGCGCGTGCTGAAGGAAGCGCTGTCGTCCGCGCCACAGGCGTCGCTTGACGTGACGCTGTCGAACGGTGCGCGGCTCGTGCAGACGATCTCGCACGACACGTTCGCGTCGCTCGTCGAGCCGCTCGTGCAGCGTACGCTGACGCCGACCCGCAAGGCATTGCGCGACGCGCAGGTGACCCCGGCCGACATCAAGGGTGTCGTGCTGGTCGGCGGCGCGACGCGCATGCCGGTGATCCGCGATGCGGTCGCGAAGTATTTCGGCCAGCCGCCGCTCGTCAATCTCGATCCGGACCAGGTCGTCGCGCTTGGCGCGGCGATCCAGGCCGATCTGCTAGCCGGCAATCGCGGCAGCGGCGACGACTGGCTGCTCCTCGACGTAATTCCGCTGTCGCTCGGTGTCGAGACGATGGGCGGTCTCGTCGAGAAGATCATTCCGCGCAATTCGACGATTCCGATCGCGCGTGCGCAGGAGTTCACGACCTTCAAGGACGGTCAGACCGCGATGGCGATCCATGTCGTGCAGGGCGAGCGCGAGCTGGTCGCCGACTGCCGGTCGCTCGCACGCTTCGAGCTGCGCGGCATCCCGCCGATGACGGCCGGTGCGGCGCGCATCCGCGTGACCTATCAGGTCGATGCGGACGGGCTGCTGTCGGTGTTCGCACGCGAGCAGCATTCGGGCGTCGAGGCATCGGTCGTCGTGAAGCCGTCGTACGGCCTCGCCGACGACGACATCGCGAAGATGCTCGAGGACAGCTTCAAGACCGCCGAGATCGACATGCGCGCACGCGCGCTGCGCGAAGCTCAGGTCGAGGCCCAGCGGATGATCGAGGCGACGCAGGCGGCACTTTCGGCCGACGGCGAACTGCTCGACGACGCCGAACGCACGCAGGTCGACGCGCTCGTCGCGGCGCTGCGCACGATCGCTCAGGGCGACGACGCGGACGCGATCGAAACCGCGACCAAGGCACTGGCCGACGGCACCGACGAATTCGCGGCGCGCCGGATGGACAAGAGCATCAAGCGCGCACTGTCGGGCCGACGGCTCGACGAGATCTGAACGAACGACCTGCGCGCGGGCCGGCGACGGCCCGTGCGTTATTGAACCGTGCGGCGCCAGCCGCCGCACCCTGACTGACGGAACGGACATGCCTCAACTGGTAGTGCTGCCTCACGTCGAACTGTGTCCGGACGGCGCAGTGATCGACGCGACGCCCGGCAAGAGTATTTGCGACAACCTGCTCGACCACGGGATCGAGATCGAGCATGCATGCGAGAAGTCGTGCGCATGCACGACCTGCCACGTGGTGATCCGCGAGGGCTTCAACGATCTCGAGCCGTCCGAAGAGGACGAAGACGACCTGCTCGACAAGGCGTGGGGCCTCGAGCCGACGTCACGCCTGTCGTGCCAGGCGATCGTGCAGGAAGATTCGGACCTGGTGGTCGAGATCCCGAAGTACTCGATCAACCACGCGAAGGAAAATCACTGACGGTTCGGCGGGGCGGGCGGCGCGCATCATGTGCGTTCCGCCTACGAACTCGCCACGTACACGGGAGAGCAGGCCATGAAATGGACCGATTCGCGCGAAATCGCCATCGCGCTGGCAGACAAGCATCCGGACGTCGATCCGCAGCGGATCAATTTCGTCGACCTGCGCCAATGGGTCATCGAGCTCGATGGCTTCTCCGACGATCCCAGCCATTCGGGCGAGAAGATCCTCGAAGCGATCCAGGCTCACTGGATCGACGAATCCGACTTCGACGACGAAGACTGAGGTTCGCGCCCGGCACTCGCCCGGCGCCGCTCCCGCAAAAAGAAAAGGCTCGTGACGCTGTCACGAGCCTTTTTCATTTCCGGCGCGGTACAACGGCCGCCCGGCGATTCGTCATGCGTTACACGTTACGCGCCGACCAGCGTGCCGTTCTCGATCCGCACGCGCTGACCCTGGCCGAACGGCGGCGGGCTGTGGTACGTGAACGTGCGCGTCGCGCCGCTTTCCATCTGGACCTGCACCTGGTAGTCGGTTTCCGCGCGCACCTGCTTCTCCACCTGGTTGCCGGCGAGACCGCCGCCGAGCGCACCGATGATGGTCATCGCGGTGCGGCCGTTGCCGTGACCGAACTGGTTGCCGAGCAGGCCGCCGGCGGCTGCGCCGCCGACCGCGCCGATCCCCGAGCTCTGGCCCGGCGTGCGCGACTGCGTGATCGACACGATCGTGCCGCAGGTCTGGCAATAGGCCGCTTGAGCGGGCGCGGACTGCTGTTGCGCATATTGCGGCGGTTGCGGTGCCGGCGTGTGGCGGCGGTGCGTGGCTGCCGGGCGCGGCGCGGGCTTCGGTTCGGCTTGTGCCGCCGCCGCCTTCTCGGCCGCGGCCTTTTGCTCAGCCTTCTGCTGCGCGGCCAGTTCGGCTGCCTGTTGCTGCGCTTGCGCGGCCAGCGCTGCACTGGCTGCCGCAGCCGTATCGACGGCCGGCTGCGACGCGATCAGCGCGGCCTGGGTCTGGCCGTTCTGCGCGTTGTTGCTGCTGGCCTTCGGGAAGATGCCCGTGATCGCGGCGGTGGCGGCGAGGCTGGCGACGATGACGGCGCCTGCCGCGGTCGCGATGAGCGGGTGGAGGCGTTGCTTTTGCGGCGTGGTCTGATTCTGGTTGTCCATGTTTTTCTCCGGTGTCGATCCGGCTCCGCACATTGGCGCTGGCCGGATCCCACGCTTCGGGAGCGAGCAGACTTGGCGTTCCGGCGCCGCGTTCTGGTCCCGTGGTCATGCGTGGTGACGCAACAGGAGTGTCGTCTACCGGCGCGCGGCGCACCGTATCAAGGTGTAACGAATTGCAGCAGGGGACCGGCGGGCGTGATCGGGAAAACCCGGAGAAGGCCGTCGCGACGAGGGGATAAAACGGGGGAGGATCGCAAACCGGCGGACGCCGGCAGGCGGGATTTACGCGTGGTTACAAACCGCACGCGTGCACGCCGCGGGGCGCGGCGCACACGCAGGCACGAGCGTCAGTCTTCGCGGCGCAGGTGCGGGAACAGCAGCACGTCGCGGATCGTCGGGCTGTCGGTCAGCAGCATCACGAGACGGTCGATGCCGATCCCGCAGCCGCCCGTCGGCGGCATCCCGTGTTCGAGCGCGCGGATGTAGTCGGCGTCGAAGAACATCGCTTCCTCGTCGCCGGCATCCTTCTGCTCGACCTGCTTCTTGAAGCGCGCGGCCTGGTCTTCCGGATCGTTCAGCTCCGAGAAGCCGTTCGCGATCTCGCGGCCCGTCATGAACAGCTCGAAACGCTCGGTGATGCCCGGCGTCGTATCCGACGCGCGTGCGAGCGGCGACACTTCAACCGGGTAGTCGATGATGTAGGTCGGCTCCCACAGCTGCGATTCGGCGGTTTCCTCGAACAGCGCGAGCTGCAGCGCGCCGATACCGGCGTTCAGGAAGGCCGGCTGCGACACGTCGACGCCGAAGCGCTTCAGTTCGGTACGCAGGAATGCGTCGTCGGACAGCTGGCCGTCGGTGTATTGCGGCGCGTACTTCTGGATCGCCTGCGTGATCGTCAGGCGGTGGAACGGCTTTGCGAGGTCGAGTTCGCGGCCCTGGTACTGGATCGTCGCGGTGCCGAGCGCATCGATCGCCGCCTGGCGGATCAGCTGCTCGGTGAAGTCCATCAGCCAGCGGTAATCGGTGTACGCGGCGTAGAACTCCATCATCGTGAATTCCGGGTTGTGGCGCGGCGACACGCCTTCATTCCGGAAGTTGCGGTTGATCTCGAACACGCGCTCGAAGCCGCCGACGATCAGGCGCTTGAGATACAGCTCCGGCGCGATGCGCAGGAACATCTGCATGTCGAGCGCGTTGTGATGCGTGACGAACGGCTTGGCCGCGGCGCCGCCCGGGATCGGGTGCAGCATCGGCGTTTCGACTTCCATGAAGTCGGCGTTGTCCATGAACTTGCGGATCGACGCGATGGTCCGGGTGCGCGCGCGGAACGTGTCGCGCGTTTCCGGCGTGACGATCAGGTCGACGTAGCGCTGGCGATAGCGCATTTCCTGGTCGGCGAGGCCGTGGAACTTGTCCGGCAGCGGGCGCAGCGCCTTCGACAGCAGGCGCAGTTCCTTGCACTGGACCGACAGCTCGCCCTTGTTGGTGCGGAACAGCACGCCGCGGGCGGCGACGATGTCGCCGAGATCCCACTTCTTGAATGCGTCGTAGGTTTCCGCGCCGACGTCGTTCGGCGTCACGAAGAACTGGATCTGGCCCGAACCGTCCTGCACCGTCGCGAAGCTCGCCTTGCCCATCACGCGCTTGAGCATCATGCGGCCGGCGACCGACACCTCGACCGGGTTCGCTTCGAGCGCGGCTTTGTCCGAGTCGGCGAAGGTGGCCTGGAGATCGGCGGCGTGATGCGTCGGCCGGAAATCGTTCGGATAGGCGACGCCTTGCTCGCGCAATGCGCGCAGCTTCTCGCGGCGCTCGGCGATGATCTGGTTTTCGTCCGCCGCGACGGCGGGCTGCGTTTGGGTCGGTTCGGTCATGATGGTCGGAATTCGGAGTGGGTGCGGCAACGCAACGGGAAGGGCGGGCGCGACCGGAGAGGCCGCGCCGCGGCGCTTACACGCCCTGTTTGAGGCTCGCGCTGATGAAGTCGTCGAGATCGCCGTCGAGCACGGCTCGCGTGTTGCTCATTTCGACGTTCGTGCGCAGGTCCTTCACGCGGCTCTGGTCGAGCACGTACGAACGGATCTGGTGGCCCCAGCCCACATCGGTCTTGCTCGATTCGAGCTTGTCCTGCTCGGCCTGGCGCTTGCGCATCTCGGCTTCGTACAGGCGCGACTTCAGCATCGCCATTGCTTCGGCGCGGTTGCGGTGCTGCGAGCGGTCGTTCTGGCACTGCACGACGATGCCGGTCGGCATGTGCGTGATCCGCACGGCCGAGTCGGTCTTGTTGATGTGCTGGCCGCCCGCGCCCGACGCGCGGTACGTGTCGATGCGCAGGTCGGCCGGATTGACCTCGACTTCGATCGAGTCGTCGATTTCCGGATACACGAACACCGACGAGAACGACGTGTGGCGGCCGCCGGACGAGTCGAACGGCGACTTGCGCACGAGGCGGTGGATGCCCGTTTCGGTGCGCAGGAAGCCGTATGCGTATTCGCCCGTGACCTTGACCGTCGCGTTCTTGATGCCGGCGACGTCGCCGTTCGACTCTTCGAGCACTTCGGCCTTGAAGCCCTTGCGCTCGCAATAGCGCAGGTATTGGCGCAGCAGCATCGACGCCCAGTCGCACGCCTCGGTGCCGCCGGCGCCGGCCTGGATGTCGATGAAGCAGTTGTTCGGGTCGGCCGGGTTCGAGAACATCCGGCGGAATTCGATGTCGCCGACGCGCGCTTCGAGCTTCTTCGCGTCGTCTTCGGATGCGATGAGGGTGTCTTCGTCGCCTTCCTCGCGTGCGAGCTCGAACAGGTCGAGCGCATCGCGCAGGTCGCTATCGAGCGCGGTGAGCGTCGTGACGACACCTTCGAGCAGCTTCTTCTCGCGGCCGAGTGCCTGGGCGTTCTTCGAATCGTTCCAGACGTTCGGGTCTTCGAGTTCCTTGTTGACTTCGGTCAGACGCGCAGATTTGGCGTCGTAGTCAAAGATACCCCCGAAGCTCGCCCGCGCGGGTGCGCAGGTCGAGCAGGGAGCTTTCGATCGCGTTGAGACGTTCCGCTTCCATGATCGTTCGCTGTTCTTGCTTCGTAAAAAAGCGGAATTATAGCCGATCGGCGGGGTTTCCCGGTGACGCGGAGTGTGCTTGCATGCGCGCCGTGGCCCCGTTCGGCGCGGCGCGCATGCGGCCCGCGAGCGCGCGGGCCGGGTGGCCGGTGCTCAGCCGGCCGCGTGCTCGACGATCAGCTGGACGCGCGTCACGCCGTTCCACGTGTCGGCGACGAGGCGATACGCGATCAGCGCGCTCGCCGGCAGCGGCTCGGTGTGGTTGAACCAGATCGCGTTGAAGCGCTGGCGGCCGCGCGCCAACTGCAGCTTCAGGTGCTTTTCCTTCACGAGCGACTGCGACACGACGTCGAACTCGCCGGAGAAAAGCGGGGCCGGAAAGCCCTGGCCCCACACGGCTTCGTCGAGCAGCCCGACGAACTGCGGCGTGAAATACGCGTCCTCCAGTTCGCCGTCGGTCTCGATCACGCGCGCGAGCGCGTCGTCGGACAGCCACTCGCGCGCCACCGCCTCGAACGCGGCCGCGAAGCGCGGCACGTCGTCGGTGCCGAGCGTGAGGCCGGCCGCCATCGCGTGGCCGCCGAACGCGACGATCAGGTCGGGCTCGCGCTTCGACACCAGGTCGAGCGCGTCGCGCAGGTGGAAGCCGGGAATCGAGCGACCCGAACCCTTGACCCGTGTGCCGGCTTCGTCCGCATGCGCGAACGTGAACGACGGGCGGTGGAATTTCTCCTTGAGCCGCCCGGCGACGATGCCGATCACGCCCTGGTGCCATTCGGGGTTGAACAGCGTGATCGTGCACGCGTCGGCCGGATCGATGTCGGCGAGGTCGGCGAGCGCCTGCTGCTGCATGCCGGCCTCGATCTCGCGGCGCTCGCGGTTCATCACGTCGAGCTGCTGCGCGAGGTCCCACGCGCGGCCGATGTCGTCGGTGATCAGGCATTCGATGCCGAGCGACATGTCCGAGAGCCGGCCGGCGGCATTCAGGCGCGGGCCGAGGCCGAAGCCGAGGTCGAAGCCCGAGGCGGTGCGCGCCTCGCGGCCGGCGGCGCGAAACAGCGCGGCGATGCCCGGCTGCATGCGGCCGTTGCGGATGCGCTGCAGCCCCTGCGCGACGAGCACGCGGTTGTTGCCGTCGAGCCGCACCACGTCGGCGACGGTGCCGAGCGCGACGAGGTCGAGCAGGCCGTCGAGGCGCGGCTCGGCTTCCTTGCTCGCGAACGCGCCGCGGCGGCGCAACTCGGCGCGCAGCGCGAGCAGCACGTAGAACATCACGCCGACACCGGCGATGTGCTTGCTCGGGAACGCGCAGCCGGGCTGGTTCGGGTTGACGATCGCGCGCGCGGCGGGCAGTGCGTCGCCGGGCAGGTGGTGGTCGGTCACGAGCACGTCGATGCCGCGTGCATTCGCGGCTTCGACGCCCGCGACGCTCGCGATCCCGTTGTCGACGGTGATCAGCAGGTCGGGCTTGCGCGCGGCCGCGAGTTCGACGATCTCGGGCGTGAGCCCGTAGCCGTATTCGAAGCGGTTCGGCACCAGGTAGTCGATCTGCGCGCCGAACATCCGCAGGCCGCGCACCGCGACCGCGCAGGCGGTCGCGCCGTCGCAGTCGTAGTCGGCGACGACCAGCAGGCGGCGCTTGTTGGCGATCGCGTCGGCGAGCAGCGCCGCGGCATCCGCGCAGCCTTTCAGTTCGGTGGGCGGCACGAGGCGCGCGAGCGCGGTCTCGATGTCGGTCGGGGACTGCACGCCGCGCGACGCGTACAGCCGCGCGAGGACGGGATGCAGGCCGTGGCGCGCGAGCGCTTCTGCGTCGGCGGGCGCGACGGGGCGGGTAACGATCCGGGTCATACGAGTGGGGTCATTCGAACAGGGACGCCAGCGCGCGGCGGCGCCAGAACTTGCGCAGGTCGCCGCGCGTCGCGTGCAGCGTCACGGAGCTGGTGTCGCCGCACAGCGTGAAATCGACGCTGGCCAGCTCGCCGCTCCGCAGCGCGGCGAGGGTCGGCGCGAACCAGTCGCGCTCGAGCATGGCGAGCGCGTCGTGCCAGCGTGCCCAGTCCTGTTCGATGAACGGGGCGGACAGCGCCGGCAGCTCGACGAGCGTCGCGCCGGCGGCGGCGGGCAGCGCACCGAAGGCGGCCGGCGCGGCACCGGCCTCGGCCTGCGCGGCGCGCGCGAGGCCGAGCGCCGCGGGGGAAGCGGACAGCACGCGCTCGAACGGCTTGCCGACCGGCTTCAGCGTGCCTTGCGCATGGAACCAGATCGAATTGACGGCGGGCAACCCGCGCGCTTCGCGCGCTTCGTTGACCGGGTGCTGGAACCACGCCATCTGCACTTCGTTCTGCAGCTTCATCCACATCCGCGAACGTTCGCCGGTGTGCGCCTCGTGCGGCAGCCAGATTTCGATGTTGCGGCCGCTCGCGCGCAGCGGCGCGGCGCCGGCGAGGCGGGCGAGCTGTTCGCTGGACAAGTACCAGCGGGTCGGCTGCGGCGCTTCCAGCCGTACGCCGAGCTCCTCGATCAGCGGGCGCGCGACCGCCAGCAGCGCGGCGGCGTCGCCGTCGTCGAGCGCGAGGCTGGCCGGGTCGACGAGCACGAGGTGATCGTGCGCGATCTGGACGTGCACCGGCTCGACGCACGCCCAGGCCTGGGTGCCCGGGTCGCCGCCGTCCGCCAGCAGCATGTAGGGCGCGAGCGGCGCCTCGTCGGCGGCGTTGCCCCGGCTCGCGCCGAACTGGCGGGCCAGCCAGCGCTCGTGCGGCAGCGTGCGCTGGAAGTCCTCGCCGGCCACGCGCTCGACGAGGCTCGCGCGGGCCAGCAACTTTTCGAGCGCGGGGCTGTCCAGCGTGTGCAGGGACGAGGCCGCATCGGCTGCCGACGGCAGCGCGAACGGAACGAGGAAATGGAGGCGTCGGTCGTGCATGATGGTGCGCATTGTATGGCAAACTGCGCGCGTGATCGGGCCGGCGGACGGCCCGATTGCGTCCGGCGACCGTTTTTCGACCGCGCCCGGGTGGCCGGCCGCCGCCGGATGGCGCTCCCGGGCGCGGGCCGTCATCCCCGCCGTAACCAGCAGAAAGGATTCGCTTGAAACTTCCGTACGAATGGCAGATCGGCTGGCGCTACACGCGCGCCGGCAAACGCACGACCGGCAACGGCTTCATTTCCTTCATCGCGCTCGTGTCGATGCTCGGCATCGCGCTTGGCGTCGCGGCGCTGATCGTCGTGCTGTCCGTGATGAACGGCTTCCAGAAGGAAGTGCGCGACCGCATGCTGTCGGTGCTCGCGCACGTCGAGGTGTTCTCGCCGACCGGCTCGATGCCCGACTGGCAACTGACCGCGCAAGAGGCACGCCGCAATCCGTCGGTGACGGGCGCGGCGCCTTACGTCGACGCGCAGGCGCTGCTCACGCGCCAGGACGCGGTGAGCGGCGTGATGCTGCGCGGCGTCGAGCCGTCGCTCGAACCGCAGGTGTCCGACATCGGCAAGGACATGAAGGCGGGCCAGCTGACCGCGCTCGTGCCCGGCCAGTTCGGCATCGTGCTCGGCGATGCGCTCGCGGGCAACCTCGGCGTGACGGTCGGCGACAAGATCACGCTGGTCGCGCCCGAAGGCACGATCACGCCGGCCGGGATGATGCCGCGGCTCAAGCAGTTCACGGTCGTCGGCGTGTTCGAATCGGGCCACTACGAATACGACAGCACGCTCGCGATGGTCAACATCCGCGACGCGGAGGCGCTGTTCCGGATGTCCGCGCCGACCGGCGTGCGGCTGCGGCTCACCGACATGCAGAAGGCGCCGCAGGTCGCGGTCGAGCTGTCGCACACGCTGTCGGGCAGCCTGTACATCCGCGACTGGACCCAGCAGAACAAGACCTGGTTCTCGGCCGTGCAGATCGAGAAGCGGATGATGTTCATCATCCTCACGCTGATCATCGCGGTCGCTGCGTTCAACCTCGTGTCGTCGCTCGTGATGACGGTGACCAACAAGCAGGCCGACATCGCGATCCTGCGTACGCTCGGCGCGCAGCCGGGGTCGATCATGAAGATCTTCGTCGTGCAGGGCGTGACGATCGGTTTCGTCGGCACCGCGTCGGGCGTCGCGCTCGGCTGCCTGATCGCGTGGAGCATTCCGTGGCTGATCCCGATGATCGAGCACCTGTTCGGCGTGCAGTTCCTGCCGCCGTCGGTGTACTTCATCAGCGAGCTGCCGTCCGAGCTCGTCGCGGGTGACGTGATCAAGATCGGCCTGATCGCGTTCGTGCTGTCGGCCGTCGCGACGCTCTATCCGAGCTGGCGCGGCGCGAAGGTGAAGCCGGCGGAGGCGCTGCGCTATGAATGATCGCGCCACCGCATTCGCGGATTCACGACAACCCATCAGACAGGATTCGGCAGGTATGCAGGAATACGTGCTTCAGGCGCGCGGGATCACGAAGGCGTTCGTGCAAGGCGGCTTCAATGTGCAGGTGCTCAACGACACCGAGCTGACGGTCCGGCGTGGCGAGAAGCTCGCGGTCGTCGGCGCGTCGGGCTCCGGCAAGAGCACGCTGCTGCACGTGCTGGGCGGCCTCGACGAACCGAGCGCGGGCGAAGTGTCGCTGCTCGGCAAGCCGTTTACGCAGCTCGCCGAGCGCGAGCGCAACGAGTTGCGCAATCGCGCGCTCGGGTTCGTCTATCAGTTCCATCACCTGCTGCCGGAATTCACCGCGCTCGACAACGTCGCGATGCCGCTGCGCATTCGCCGGATGACGACGGAGGATGCGCGCGAGCAGGCACAGGCGATGCTCGAGCGGGTCGGTCTCGGCCCGCGTGCGAAGCATCGGCCGGGCGAGCTGTCGGGCGGCGAGCGGCAGCGCGTCGCGATCGCGCGCGCGCTGGTGACGAAGCCGGCCTGCGTGCTCGCCGACGAGCCGACCGGCAACCTCGACGGCACGACGGCCGATACGGTGTTCAACCTGATGCTCGAATTGTCCGAGACACTCGAAACGAGTTTCGTGATCGTCACGCACGACCCCGAGCTCGCGGCGCGCTGCGACCGCATCATGCGCTTGCGCGACGGCGTACTGCACGAGGAGCCGGCGCTGCCGGTGTGAACGAGCGCTCCCGCTGCGCTGCCGGGTGAGTCCCGGCGGCGCGGCGAGTGCGCAGGAAAACCGCCATGTGGATCGATACGCATTGCCATCTCGACGCCGGCGAATTCGATGCCGACCGCGACGCGGTCGCCGAGGCGGCGCGCACGGCCGGCGTGTCGCGCATTGTGATCCCGAGCGTCGGGCGCGACAATTTCACGACGGTGCGCGAACTCGCGCAGCGCACGCCCGGTGCGGCCTATGCGCTCGGCATCCACCCGATGTTTACGCCGCAGGCGCACGACGCCGATCTCGACCGGCTGCGCATGGAGATCGAGGCGAGCCTCGACGATCCGCGCTTCGTCGCGATCGGCGAGATCGGTCTCGACTACTTCGTGCCGGGGCTCGATGAAGAACGGCAGCAATTCTTCTATCAGGGGCAACTGAAGCTCGCGCGCGAATTCGACCTGCCGGTGCTGTGCCACGTACGCAAGTCGCAGGACCGCGTGCTCGCCGGGTTGCGTCGCTTCGGTGTGCGGCGCGGCATCGCGCATGCGTTCAACGGCAGCTTTCAGCAGGCCGATGCGTATCTCGCGCAGGGGCTGCACCTCGGCTTCGGCGGCAACGTGACGTTCGGACGCGCGTTGCAGATCCGCCGGCTCGCCACGCAGTTGCCGCTCGACGCGATCGTCGTCGAGACGGACGCGCCCGACATCGCGCCCGAGTGGGCGTACAAGTCCCGCAACACGCCCGGCCAGGTGCCGCGCATCGGCGCCGTGCTCGCCGAACTGCGCGGGATCGATGCTCACTCCTTGTGCCTATCCACAACGGCTAACGCGCTCGCCGCGCTGCCGCGCCTCGCACTTTCGTCCGCATAATCGTTGCCGGAAGGCGCCGCATCGATATCGGCGGCGCCGGGTCGACGAGGAGGCGCGATGCGGGTGGGGTGGATCGCGTTCGCGCTCGGCGTCGTCGTGCTGCAGCGGCAGGCGGCGTTGCCGGGCGCGAGCGGCTGGGTAATCGGGGCGGCGGTGCTGGCCGGTTGCGGCGCGCTGCTCGCATGGTGTGCGCGGCGCCGTCGAACCCGTGCGATCGTCGCGCTCCGGTGGATGCTGTGCGCAAGCGCCGCCTGTGCGATCGGATTCGGCTATGCGGCCGCGCGCGCCGAATGGCGGCTGCGTGACAGCCTGCCCGTCGAATGGGAAGGGCGCGACATCGCCGTCACGGGTGTGATCCGTGGGTTGCCGGTGATCGACGACACCGGCGCGCGACTGCTGTTGGCCGTCGAATCGAACGACGCGGGCGTCGCCCGTTTCCCGCCGGTGATCCGGTTGTCGTGGCGCACGTACGGCGCGCCCGCCGCACGCGATGCGATTCCCGATTTGCGCGCGGCGCAGCGCTGGCGTCTCGTCGTGCGGCTGAAGCGCCCGCATGCCGAGGCGAATCCCGGCGTGCGCGACAGCGAGGCGGCGTGGCTGGCTGCGGGCATTCGTGCGATCGGCTATGTCGTCGCGCCCGAGCGCGCGGAATTGCTCGACGCGCGTGCAGCAGGATGGCGCGCATCGATCGATCGGCTGCGCGACGCGCTGCGCACCCGTATCGGCGACGCGCTCGGCGATGGGCCCGACGACGCGCGCCATCGCGGCATCGTCACCGCGCTCGCGGTCGGTGATCAATCCGGTATCGGCGACGACGACTGGCGCGTGCTGCGCAATACGGGCACGAGCCATCTGGTCGCGATTTCGGGCCTGCACGTCGGGCTCGTCGGCGCGATCGCGGGCGGGATCGTGTCGATGGTCTGGCGGCGTCTGCGCTGGCGCGGACGTGCCGCGGTGCTCGTGATGCCGGCGCCCTACGTCGCTTCCATGGCGGCGCTGACGGCCGCCGCCGGCTATGCGGCGCTTGCCGGCTTCAACGTGCCGGCGCAGCGCGCGTGGTGGATGATCGCGGCCGGGGCGGCTGCCTATCTGGCCGGACGCAGCGTGCCGACTTCCGCGGTGTTGTGCGCGGCGCTCGGCGGCGTGCTGATCGCCGATCCGTGGGCGGTGCTGTCGGCCGGGTTCTGGCTGTCGTTCGGGGCGGTCGCCGTGATCCTGATGGCGGTGGCGGGCTGGCGCGCGGTGCGTGAATTCGACGGCGGCGACGACAGTGCGCCCGATGGCGCCGCCGCGGCCGATCGCTGGCGCCGGCCGCGCGCATGGTGCACGCGTGCAGGGCACCGGATCGCGGAGGCGACGCGCGTGCAGTACGCGGTGACGCTCGGCCTCGCGCCGCTCACGGCCGCGTGGTTCGCGCAGATCTCGGTATCGGGCCCGCTCGGCAATGCGTTCGCGATTCCGTGGGTCAGTTCCGTCGTGACGCCGATCGTCCTCGCCGGTATCGGGTTGCCCGCGCCGTTGGACGCATATGCATTCCGGCTCGCGCATGCGGCGCTCGAACCGATGATGGCGCTGCTCCGGCACCTCGCAGACTGGCCGGCCGGCGTGTTCTGGCTGCGCATGCCGGACTGGCCGGTGCTGGTGCTGGCATGCGTGGGTGTCGGGTGGGCATTGATGCCGCGCGGCTGGCCGCTGCGCTGGGCGGCGCCGCTCACATGGCTGCCACTGGTCGCACCGGCGCCCGATGCGCCGCCGCCGGGCGGTTTCCGGCTGACCGTGCTCGACGTCGGGCAGGGCGCGTCGGTGCTGGTCGAGACCGCGCGCCGGACCCTGCTGTTCGATGCGGGGCCGGGTGCGGAGTCGACCCATGCCGGCACGCGGATCGTTGCGCCGGCGTTGCGCGCACGCGGAATCCGGACCATCGATTCGCTGGTGCTCAGCCATGCGGACGCCGATCACGCGGGCGGCGCGGCGGCCGTCTATGCGGCGGCCGAGGTCCGCCAGCTGCTCGCCGGCATTGCGCCGCAACACCGGCTGTGGCGCGACGCGCAGGCGGCCGGCGTGGCCGATCGGCTGCCGTGCGCGGCCGGGCAGCGGTGGATTTGGGACGGTGTCGTCTTCACGATGCTGTGGCCGCCCGGCGTCGCAGGCGCCGGCCCGTCGAACGAGCAATCGTGTGTGTTGCGCATCGACGCGGGCGGCACGTCGGCACTGCTGACGGGCGACATCGAGGCGCGCGCCGAACGGCGATTGGTGGCCGACGCGCGCGACGCACTGGCCGCGCAGATCCTCGTCGTTCCGCATCACGGCAGCCGCACGTCGTCGGTCGAGCCTTTCCTCGATTCGGTCGAGCCGCGCGTCGCGGTATTTCCTGTAGGCTATCGCAATCGCTTCGGGCATCCGCACCGGACGGTCCTCGCGCGCTACGAGGCGCGCGGGATTCCGCTGCCGCGCACCGATCGCGACGGGGCCGTGCGGTTCGACGTCGCGCCGGCGGGCGGCGGGTTCGCGTTCGAGCGTTATCGCGATGAGCAGCGACGGTACTGGATGGACCGGTGACCGACAAAGGAGACATTGGCGTTTGAAGGACATCATCCACTTCTCGCATGCGAACGGTTTTCCGGCGTCGACGTACCGGACGATCTTCGCCGAGCTGGCAGACGACTACGAGCTGCGCTACATCGAACGCATCGGTCACGATCGTCGCTACCCGGTGACGCGCGACTGGCCGCATCTCGTCGAACAGCTGCTCGACGACATCGGCGGCCGCTACGAGCGCCCGGTCTGGCTCGTCGGCCATTCGCTCGGCGGCTACCTGTCGCTGATGGCCGCGCTGAAAAAGCCGCACTGGGTGCGCGGCGTGGTGATGATCGATTCGCCGATCATCGCGGGCTGGCGCGCCGGCGCGCTGCGCGCGAGCCAGTGGGCCGGGCTCGACGAGCGGCTGTCGCCGGCGGCCGCGACCCGCAACCGGCGTACGCGCTGGACGAGCCGCGACGAAGTCTGGCGGCACTTCCACGAGAAACCGGCGTTCGCCCGCTGGGACGAACGGATGCTGTCTGACTACATCGACTACGGCATCCCGCAGGCGGGCGCCGACGGCGAACGCGCGCTCGCGTTCGACCGCCAGGTCGAATACCTGATCTACCGGACCTTGCCGCACACGCTCGGCCCGCGGCTCGCGCACGGCGCGCCGGTGCCGCTCGGCTTTCTCGCCGGCACGCGCTCGCGCGAAGTGCGGCAGGTCGGGCTCGATGCGACGCGTCGCGCGGCGCGCGGGCGCATCGAATGGCTCGAGGGCAGCCACCTGTTCCCGATGGAGCGGCCGATCGAGACGGCCCGCGCATTGCAGCGGATGCTGAATTCGCTGAAGGCGGCGGAGGGCGGCGTGCCGCGCGACAGCGTGGCGCTCGCGAAGCGCGCCTGACGCAGTCCGGTGCACTGCCGTTGCACATGCGCGGTGCACCGACCGGCCGGTCGGTTCGCGTCTGCCCGCACGGCCGGTGCGGCACGGCGCGAAGGGGCGCGATCATCGCGCCAATTGCTGAGAGAAGGGCGGGCTTTACGGTATAATCCGTTTTTCCCGCGAGCATCCAGCGATGACCAAATATGTTTTCGTCACCGGCGGCGTAGTTTCTTCCCTCGGCAAGGGTATTGCCGCCGCCTCTCTCGCCGCGATCCTTGAATCGCGCGGTCTGAAAGTCACCCTCCTCAAACTCGATCCCTACATCAACGTCGACCCCGGCACGATGAGCCCGTTCCAGCACGGCGAAGTGTTCGTGACGGAAGACGGAGCGGAGACCGACCTCGACCTCGGCCACTATGAGCGCTTCATCAGCACGAAGATGCGCAAGGCCAACAACTTCACGACCGGCCAGATCTACGAATCGGTGATCCGCAAGGAACGCCGCGGCGACTATCTCGGCAAGACCGTGCAGGTGATCCCGCACATCACGAACGAAATCCAGGCGTTCATCGAGCGCGGGGCGGCATCGGCCACCTGCGGCGAGCCGGACGTCGCGATCGTCGAGATCGGCGGTACCGTCGGCGACATCGAGTCGCTGCCGTTCCTCGAAGCCGCGCGCCAGATGAGCCTGCGCCTCGGCCGCAACAGCGCGTGCTTCGTGCACCTGACGCTCGTGCCGTACGTCGCGACGGCCGGCGAGCTGAAGACGAAGCCGACCCAGCACAGCGTGCAGAAGCTGCGCGAGATCGGCATCCTGCCGCACGTGCTGCTGTGCCGTGCGGATCGCCGCATCCCCGACGACGAATCGAAGAAGATCTCGATGTTCTCCAACGTGCCGGAAGACGCCGTGATTTCGGTGTGGGACGCCGACAGCATCTACAAGATTCCGCAGATGCTGCACGACCAGGGCCTCGACCGGATCATCTGCGAGGAGCTGAAGCTGTCGCCGAAGGACGCCGACCTGAGCATGTGGTCGGAGCTCGTCGAGAAGCTGGAAAACCCGAAGCACGAAGTCACGATCGGCATGGTCGGCAAGTATGTCGATCTGACCGAGTCGTACAAGTCGCTGATCGAGGCACTGCGCCACGCATCGCTGCATACGTCGACCAGGGTCAACATCGAATACATCGACTCGGAAGAGATCGAGACGAACGGTGTCGACAGCCTGAAGCACCTGGATGCGGTGCTCGTTCCGGGCGGTTTCGGCCGTCGCGGCACGGAAGGCAAGATCGCGGCGATCCGCTACGCGCGCGAGTCGAAGGTGCCGTACCTCGGCATCTGTCTCGGCATGCAGCTCGCGGTGATCGAATTCGCACGCGACGTCGTCGGCCTGAAACAGGCGAACAGCACGGAATTCGATCCGGAAACGCCGGAACGCGTGGTCGCGCTGATCACCGAGTGGTACGACCGCGACGGCAAGGTCGAGACGCGCACCGAAGAGTCGGATCTCGGCGGCACGATGCGCCTCGGCTCGCAGCGCTGCCCGATCAAGCCGGGCACGATGGCCGAAGAGATCTACGGCAAGGACGTGAACGAGCGCCATCGCCACCGTTATGAAGTCAATAACCGCTTCGTGCCCCAGCTCGAAGCCGGCGGCCTTATCATCAGCGCCCGTACCCCGAGCGAGGATCTGCCGGAAATGATGGAGCTGCCGCGTTCGATGCACCCGTGGTTCGTCGGCGTCCAGTTCCACCCGGAATTCACGTCGACGCCGCGTGACGGCCATCCGCTGTTCAAATCGTTCGTCGAAGCCGCGCTCGCCAACAAGCAAGCGCGCGGAGTGAAAGCATGAAGCTGTGCGATTTCGAGGTCGGTCTCGACCAGCCTTTCTTCCTGATCGCGGGTACCTGCGTCGTCGAATCGGAGCAAATGACGATCGACACGGCGGGCCGCCTGAAGGAAATCTGCGCGAAGCTGAACGTGCCGTTCATCTACAAGTCGTCCTATGACAAGGCGAACCGCAGCTCGGGCAAGTCGTTTCGTGGCCTCGGAATGGACGAGGGCCTGCGGATCCTCGGCGAGGTGAAGCGCCAGCTCGGCCTGCCGGTGCTGACCGACGTGCATTCGATCGACGAGATCGAGCAGGTCGCGTCGGTCGTCGACGTGCTGCAGACGCCCGCGTTCCTGTGCCGCCAGACCGACTTCATCCATGCGTGCGCGCGCTCGGGCAAGCCCGTCAACATCAAGAAGGGCCAGTTCCTCGCACCGCACGACATGAAGAACGTGATCGACAAGGCGCGCGAAGCGGCGCGTGAAGCCGGTCTGTCGGAAGACCGCTTCATGGCGTGCGAGCGCGGCGTCTCGTTCGGCTACAACAACCTCGTGTCCGACATGCGTTCGCTCGCGATCATGCGGGAGACGAGCGCGCCGGTCGTGTTCGACGCGACCCACTCGGTGCAGCTGCCGGGCGGGCAGGGCACGAGCTCGGGCGGCCAGCGCGAATTCGTGCCGGTGCTCGCGCGTGCCGCGGTCGCGACGGGCGTCGCGGGCCTGTTCATGGAAACGCACCCGAATCCGGCCGAAGCGAAGTCGGATGGCCCGAACGCGGTGCCGCTGAACCGGATGGGCGCGTTGCTGGAGACCCTCGTCACGCTCGACCAGGCGGTGAAGCGCCATCCGTTCCTGGAAAACGATTTCAACTAAAGATCGAATGAACCTTGCGGCGGCTTCGCGCGTCTGTAGCGAAAGCGGTTTCGGCACGCGTGTCGTCGCAGTTTGAAGAATCCATCGTCATTCTCAGAGGAAACCCATGAGTGCAATCGTAGATATCATCGGCCGCGAGATTCTGGATTCGCGCGGCAACCCCACCGTCGAATGCGACGTGCTGCTCGAATCGGGCACGATGGGCCGCGCGGCGGTGCCGTCGGGCGCGTCCACCGGCTCGCGTGAAGCGATCGAACTGCGTGACGGCGAAGCCGGCCGCTACAACGGCAAGGGCGTGCTGAAGGCGGTCGAGCACATCAACACCGAAATCTCCGAAGCCATCATGGGCCTCGACGCGTCGGAACAGGCGTTCCTCGACAAGACCCTGCTCGAGCTGGACGGCACCGACAACAAGTCGCGCCTCGGCGCGAACGCGATGCTGGCCGTGTCGATGGCCGTCGCGAAGGCAGCGGCCGAAGAAGCCGGCCTGCCGCTGTACCGCTACTTCGGCGGCTCGGGCGCGATGCAGCTGCCGGTCCCGATGATGAACATCGTCAACGGCGGCGCGCACGCGAACAACAGCCTCGACATCCAGGAATTCATGATCGTCCCGGTCAGCCAGCCGACGTTCCGTGAAGCCCTGCGTTGCGGCGCGGAAGTGTTCCACGCGCTGAAGAAGATCCTGAGCGACCGCGGCATGAGCACGGCAGTCGGCGACGAAGGCGGCTTCGCACCGAACTTCGGCAGCAACGACGAATGCCTGTCGACGATCCTGCAGGCGATCGAGAAGGCCGGCTACCGTGCGGGCGAAGACGTCCTCCTTGCCCTCGACTGCGCGGCCTCCGAGTTCTACCACGACGGCAAGTACCAGCTCGCCGGCGAAGGCCTGCAACTGTCGTCGGCCGAATTCACCGACTACCTCGCGACGCTCGCCGACAAGTTCCCGATCGTGTCGATCGAGGACGGCATGCACGAAAGCGACTGGGAAGGCTGGAAGCTGCTGACCGAGCGCCTCGGCAAGAAGGTGCAGCTCGTCGGCGACGACCTGTTCGTCACGAACACGCGCATCCTGAAGGAAGGCATCGAGAAGGGCATCGCGAACTCGATCCTGATCAAGATCAACCAGATCGGTACGCTGACCGAAACGTTCGCGGCAATCGAAATGGCGAAGCGCGCGGGCTACACGGCCGTGATCTCGCACCGCTCGGGCGAAACGGAAGATTCGACGATCGCGGATATCGCGGTCGGCCTGAACGCCGGTCAGATCAAGACGGGTTCGCTGTCGCGCAGCGACCGCATCTCGAAGTACAACCAGCTGCTGCGTATCGAGGAAGATCTCGGCGATATCGCGAGCTACCCGGGCAAATCGGCTTTCTATAACCTGCGCTAACGCGTTACTATCGGGTTCGTCACCTCGACGCCGCTCCGTGCATTCGCGCGAAGCGGCGCTTCTTATATCTGCGTTTCCTACATGCGGCTTGTCACTGTCGTCCTGATTGCCTTGCTGGCGCTCATTCAGTACCCCCTATGGTGGGGACACGGCGGCTGGTTGCGGGTGCACGAATTGCGTCAGCAACTCGGCGATCAGCTGCAGAAGAACGCGGACGAGAAGCTGCGCAATGAACGGATCGCGGGGGAAGTGCAGGATCTGCAAAGCGGCACCGCGGCCATCGAGGAGCGTGGGCGCTACGAGATGGGCATGGTGAAGGACGGCGAAGTATTCGTGCAGTTCGTGTCGCCGAACACGCCGGCCGGGCCGCTGAACACCACGCCGTCGAACACGTCGACGCGCGGCGCCGTGTCCGCGGCGCCCGTGCGTGTCGTGCCGAACCCGCAGTCGATTGCAAAGCCGTCGCGGCATCACGGCGGCGAGAAGGGCAAGGCCGCGCATCACTGAGCACATCACTGAGCACGGCAGTCCGAACCATTGAAAAAGCGCGGGAAATGCCGCGCTTTTTTATTTCCTGCCGGTTTTCAATCGGGTCGATCGGCGCGTTCGCGCATCACCACCACCAGCCCGGATAGCCATAGCCGATGCCGGTGCCCCAGCGGTTTCCCCAGCCGCCGTAATAGCCGCCGTAGACCGTCACGGGCGGCGGCGCGTAATACGCCCACGCGCGCGCGGCTGCCTCGGCTGCCATGGCATCGTTCTGCTCGCGCAGCACCTGCCGGTCGATTTCGTCGTAGCGTTTGCGTTCCGCACTCGACAGCGCGGGCGGCTGGCCGCCCGATGCGCCCGGTTCGGGCAGGCGGCTGAGTATCGTCGACGAAGGCGGCTGCACCGCGCAGCCGGCGAGGGCCAGCGTGCCGGCGGCGACGCTGGTCAGGACGAAGGTGCGGAACGGGTGATTCATGTATCTCTCCAGCAGCGCGCCGACAGCGAGAAGCGGCTTGTGCCGAAGGCCGGGCCTGCGGCGACCGAGCCGTGCGTGCCACGCTCATGCGTCCATTATGCGCCCGCGCCCGCATCGCGCGCACGGGCGCGCGGCTCAGTGACGCTGGCCGGCCGCGGGCGTGATGCCGGTCGCGAGTTCCGGCGCGGCGAACAACTGCGCGACGTCGACGGGGTCGAACTCGTAGCGCTGGTTGCAGAACTCGCAGTGAATCTCGACGTGACCGCGCTCGACGATCACGCTGTCGACTTCATCGCGACCGAGCATGCGCAGCATCGCGCCGACCTTCTCGCGCGAGCACGAGCACTGGAAGCGCGTTCCGGCCGGTTCGAAGTGCTGCACGTTTTCCTGCCAGAAGAGCCGGCGGAACACGACTTCCGGCTCGACCTCGAGCAGTTCCTTCGCGGACAGCGTGCCGCCGAGCGTGCACACACGCTCCCAGGTATCGATGTCCGTCTCGGCGTTGCGCGGCACGATGCCGCCGTCGCCCGGCAGCTTCTGCAGCAGCATGCCGACCGCGCGGTCGCGATCGGCCGCGAGCCACAGCCGCGTGTCGAGCTGCTCCGAGTGATGCATGTAGTGCTCGAGCACCTGCGACACCGATTCGAGCGGACCGTCGACGCCGTTCAGCGGCACGATGCCCTGGTACGGCTGCTGGCCCGGCAGCTTCTCGGCCGGGTCGAGCGTGATCACGCAGCGGCCGTGGCCGCTTGCGTTGACGAGCGACGCGAAGCGCGTGTCGTCGCCGATCGTCTGCGCCGCGTCGCCGGCGAACTTGGCCGTGGCGCGCATCGACAGGTCCGAGCTGCACTGGACGACCAGCATCTGGACCGGCCCGTCGCCGAAGATCTGCATGATCAGGGTGCCGTGAAATTTCAGGTTCGCGGACAGCAGCGCACACGCGGCCATCATCTCGCCGAGCACCGTGCGCACCGGAGCAGGGTAGTCACGGCGGGAAAGCACCTCTTGCCACGTGTTGCGCAGCGAGACGATCTCGCCGCGCACGGGTGCCGAATTGAACATGAATTTCTGTAACTGGTCGCTCACTCTTCTTCCTTGAAATCGCGCGAATCACCCGATCCGCACGAGTTGCTCCTTGAAATGCGCACGTCGCTCGACGTACGTCTTCGCATTGGCGCGCAGTCGCGCGATGTCGTCCGCCGACAGCTCGCGCACGACTTTCGCCGGGGCGCCGAGAATCAGCGAGTTGTCCGGGAACACCTTGCCTTCCGTCACGACCGCGCCTGCACCGACCAGACAGTTGCGGCCGATGACCGCACCATTCAAGACCACCGCCTGAATCCCGATCAGCGAACCTTCGCCGATCGTGCATCCGTGCAGCATTGCCTGGTGCCCGATCGTCACGTTTTCGGCGATCGTCAGCGGAAAACCGGGGTCGGTGTGCAGGACCGCGCCTTCCTGGACATTGCTGCCGGTGCCGACCGTGATCGTCTCGTTGTCGCCGCGAATCGTCGCGCCGAACCAGACGCTCGCGTTTTCCTCCAGCACGACCTTGCCGATGATGGCCGCCGTATCGGCGACGAATACGCTTTCGTGGATCGTCGGGGCCGTCTCGCCCAGTTTGTAGATCGTCACGGAGTCTCCTGGTCTCTTCGATGATGGGCGCCGGTAGAATGGCGCGTCTGGCGTGCCGGGCGCATTGCATTGCGTCCCGGCACAAACGCGTATTGTAAACCGTCGCGTGCATGCGCTCCCGCGACGCGCACGGATGGTGCCCCCGTTTTGACGAACATGGAGCCTTCTTCTTTCACCGCCGCGCCGCGCTGTGTGCGCCGCGCCGCGCTCGACGCGCTGCGGATGTCCGAGCCGGCCGCGAAGGCCGCGCAGGTCCGCGCGCTGTACGACGCACTGCCGGCCGGACAGGCCGCGATCGCGCCGGTGGTCGAGCTGGACGAGCCGGCCGACCTGCCGGGCCGCCCGGCGCGCCCGCCGCTCGTCGAGCCGCGTCAGCTCGAGCGTCGCAGCATGCGCTCGCCCGCGG
The DNA here is from genome assembly GCF_005937855.2 of Burkholderia sp. KBS0801. Taxonomy (NCBI): domain Bacteria; kingdom Pseudomonadati; phylum Pseudomonadota; class Betaproteobacteria; order Burkholderiales; family Burkholderiaceae; genus Burkholderia; species Burkholderia sp. KBS0801. Next base: position 2,274,215 of record NZ_CP042177.1, on the reverse strand, counting down.
GGCGCGCGGTGCTGCTGCATGCGCTCGCGCATATCGAATTCAATGCGATCAACCTCGCGCTCGATGCCGTGTGGCGTTTCGCCCGGATGCCGGACGCGTTCTATGCGGACTGGCTGAAGGTCGCGGCAGAGGAGGCTTATCACTTCACGCTGCTGTCCGACCGGCTGGCCGAGTTCGGGCATGCGTACGGCGATTTTCCCGCACACAACGGGCTGTGGGAGATGTGCGAGCGGACCAAGGCTGACGTGCTCGCGCGCATGGCGCTCGTGCCGCGCACGCTCGAGGCGCGCGGGCTCGACGCGTCGCCGCCGATCCGCGCGCGGCTCGTGCAGGCCGGCGACGACGCCTCCGCGGCGATTCTCGACGTGATCCTGCGCGACGAGATCGGCCATGTCGCGATCGGGAACCGCTGGTTCCGGCATTTGTGCGACGCGGCGGGCCGCGATCCGGTGTCTGCCTACCGCGAGCTGGCCGAGCAATACCATGCGCCGCGGCTGCGCGGTCCGTTCAATTTCGACGCGCGCCGCATCGCCGGCTTCGAGCAGGCGGAGCTGGACGAGCTCGCCGCGCAGGACGCGGCGGATGGCAAGGCGGCGGGTTAGGGCGGCTGCGGGCCGTCGGCTGTCGCGGTGCCGCGGTGCGAAAGCTGCCGCAGGCCGGCCGCACGAGCGTTCGGCGTCATGCCGCGCCCCTCCGACGCGCCGGTTGCGCGCGCCTCGGCCCCTCTATCGCTAGAGAGCGGCCTCGACTGCCGGTCGCCGGAACGCAAGCGCCACCGCTATAATCGAACGATCATTCTTTTTTCTGGCGGCTGCAATGAGTGCGTCGAGTTCTGTTTCCGATTTCGTCACGGTGCGCGGCGTCAAGCTGCATGTGCGGCGCTGGGGCCGGCCCGATGCGCCGACGCTGTTCATGCTGCACGGGTGGATGGACGTCGCGGCGTCGTTCCAGTTCGTCGTCGACGCGCTCGCGGGCGACTGGCAGGTGATCGCGCCTGATGCGCGCGGCTTCGGCCTGTCCGACTGGCCGGTCGCACGGCACGGCGGCGGTCATTACTGGTTCCACGAATATCTGGGCGATCTCGATGCGCTCGTCGATCACTATGCGCCGACCGGCGAAGTCAATCTGATCGGGCACAGCATGGGCGCGAACGTCGTGTGCCTGTACGCGGGCGCGCGGCCGGAGCGCGTGCGGCGCGTGGTCGACCTCGAAGGGTTCGGGCTCGCCCCCGCGCGGGCCGAGCAGGCGCCGCGCCGGCTGCGCGGCTGGCTCGACGAGCTGCGCGAGCCGCCGGTGCTGCGCCCGTACGCGTCGCTCGACGACGTGGCGGCCCGGCTGATCAAGACCAATCCGCGGCTCGAGCCGCGCCGCGCCGCGTTCCTTGCCGCACACTGGTCGAAGCGCGGCGACGACGGCCTCTACCACCTGCTCGCGGACCCCGCGCACAAGATGGCGGGCCCGACGTTGTACCGGCTCGACGAGGTGATGGCCGTCTGGAAGCAGGTGCGCGCGAAGGTGCTGCACGTCGAGGCCGTCGCTTCGCCGACGCTCGCGTACCTCGCGGGCGACATCCCGCTGCCGGAGTTCAAGGCGCGCTTCGGCGCGTTCCCGGACTGGCGCGAAAAGCTCGTCGAGGATGCGGGCCACATGGTGCACCACGACCAGCCGGAGCAGATCGCGGCGCTGATCGAGGCCTTCTGCGCGTAGGGCCGCGGCGGTATCGGCAGGGCAGGCGGGCGGCGGAATTGCCGCATTGCAGTAGAATGAAGCTTCACCTGCCATACCGCCAATGAACGCCGATCTCCACTGCCATTCGAATGTTTCCGACGGGTTGCTGTCGCCTGCCGACGTTGCGCGCCGCGCTCATGCCGGCGGCGTGACCCTGTGGGCGCTGACCGACCACGACGAGATCGGCGGCCAGGCGGCGGCGCGCAGCGAGGCCGAGGCGCTCGGCATGCGCTACCTGAGCGGCGTCGAGATTTCGGTCACGTGGGCGTCGCGCACGGTTCACATCGTCGGGCTGCACATCGATCCGTCGAACCCGACGCTCGTCGACGGCCTCCATCGCACGCGCCACGGCCGTGCCGCCCGCGCACAGGCGATCGCCGCGCAGCTCGAGACGCTCGGCATCCCCGGCGCGTACGAAGGCGCGCTGCAGTACGTATCGAATCCCGACCTGATCTCCCGCACCCACTTCGCGCGCTTTCTGGTCGAGCACGGCCATGCCGAATCCACGTCCGACGTGTTCGACCGCCTGCTCGGCGACGGCAAGCCCGGATTCGTCCCGCACCGCTGGGCGACGTTGTCCGATGCGGTTTCGTGGATTCGCGCGGCGGGCGGCGAGGCCGTCGTCGCTCACCCGGGCCGCTACCGCTATACGCCGGTCGAATTCGATGCGTTCTTCGGCGAATTCATCGATCTCGGCGGCCGCGCGATCGAGGTCATCACGGGCAGCCACACGCCCGACCAGTACCGCGAATACGCGGACGTCGCCCGCCGCTTCGGCTTCGAGGTGTCGCGCGGTTCGGATTTCCACGCGCCGGGCGAGGGCCGCGTCGAGCTCGGCGGCCTGCCGCCGTTGCCGCCCGACCTGAAACCGGTCTGGGAACGCTGGCTCTGACGCGCGGCGGCCGCTTGCCGCACGCGGCGCCCGTCGCGCCCGCCTCCGACTTTTCCCCCTTTACGTGCCCCCATGTCCCAGTTCTTCAGGATTCACCCGGATAATCCGCAGCCGCGCCTGATCAAGCAGGCCGCGGACATCGTCAGCAAGGGCGGCGTGATCGCGATGCCGACCGATTCGAGCTACGCGCTCGCGTGCCACCTCGACGACAAGGACGCGGTCGAGCGCGTGCGCCGCATCCGCGGCCTCGACGACAAGCAGCACCTGTCGCTGCTCGTGCGCGACCTGTCGGAGCTGGCCAACTTCGCGATGGTGGACAACCGCCAGTACCGGCAGATCAAGTCGGTGACGCCGGGCCCGTACGTGTTCATCCTGCAGGCGACGAAGGAAGTACCGCGCCGGCTGTCGCACCCGTCGCGCAAGACGATCGGGCTGCGCGTGCCCGATCACGCGATCACGCTCGCGCTGCTCGAATCGCTTGGGCAGCCGCTGCTCGGCACGACGCTGATCCTGCCGCCGGACGACGAGCCGCTCAACGATCCGGAGGATATCCGCGCGCGGCTCGAGAAGCAGGTCGATCTCGTGATCGACGGCGGTGCGTGTCCGCGCGAGCCGTCGACGGTGATCGACCTGACGGGCGACGAGCCGCAGCTCGTGCGCGCGGGGCGCGGCGCGCTCGAACCGTTCGGGCTCGTGGCCGCGTAAGCGCACGCCGTTCATTTTTGCGCGAGTGCGCTTGTTACAATAACGCGATATGGATGCTTCCCTGATACAGACCATCGCCGTCTACGCGCTGCCCGTGATCTTCGCGATCACGCTGCACGAGGCCGCGCATGGCTATGCCGCGCGCCTGCTCGGCGACAACACCGCCTACATGATGGGGCGCGTGTCCTTCAATCCGATGCGCCACATCGATCCGCTCGGCACGATCGCGATTCCGCTCGCGATGTATTTCCTGACCGGCGGCGCGTTCCTGTTCGGCTATGCGAAGCCGGTGCCGGTCTCGTTCGGCAACCTGCGTAATCCGCGCTGGGGCAGCCTGTGGGTCGCGCTCGCGGGCCCGGCCTGCAACTTCGTGCAGGCGTTGATCTGGGGCATGCTGACCATCGTGCTGCCCGCGGCCGGCGTCGACGAGCCGTTCTTCACGCGGATGGCCTACGCGGGCGTCAGCGCGAACCTGGTGCTCGGCGTGCTGAACCTGTTTCCGCTGCCGCCGCTCGACGGCGGCCGGATCCTGGCGGCGCTGCTGCCGCCGAAGCAATCGATCGCGCTGTCGCGCATCGAGCCGTACGGTTTCATCATCGTCCTCGCGCTGGTCGCGACGGGCGTGCTGACGAATTTCTGGCTGCGTCCGCTCGTGAACGCCGCGGCCGGCGTGCTGAGCGCCATCCTGTCTCCCTTCGCCTCGCTTTTCTAACGACAATCATGTTCCCAGATCGTATTTTCTCCGGCATGCGACCCACCGGGTCGCTGCACCTCGGCCACTACCACGGCGTGCTGAAAAACTGGGTGAAGCTGCAGTCCGAGTACCCGTGTTTCTTCTGCGTGGTCGACTGGCATGCGCTGACGACGCACTACGAGACGCCCGAGGTCATCGAGAAGAACGTGTGGGACGTGCTGATCGACTGGCTCGCGTCCGGCATCGATCCGGCGCAGGCGACGCTGTTCATCCAGAGCAAGGTGCCCGAGCACGCGGAACTCGCGCTGCTGCTCGGCATGAGCACGCCGCTCGGCTGGCTCGAGCGCGTGCCGACCTACAAGGAGCAGATGGAGAAGCTGAAGGACAAGGATCTGTCGACCTACGGCTTCCTCGGCTACCCGGTGCTGATGGCCGCCGACATCCTGCTGTATCGCGGTTCGCTCGTGCCGGTCGGTGAAGACCAGGTGCCGCACGTCGAGATGACGCGCGAGATCGCGCGCCGCTTCAATTACCTGTACGGCCGCGAGCCAGGCTTCGAGGAGAAGGCGCTCGAAGCCGCGAAGAAGCTCGGCGGCAAGCGCGCGAAGCTCTATCACGAGCTGCGCAATGCATACCAGCAGGAGGGCGACGACGAGGCGCTCGAACAGGCGCGCGCGATGCTGCAGGAATCGCAGAGCCTGTCGATGAGCGACCGCGAGCGCCTGTTCGGCTATCTCGAAGGCGCGCGCAAGATCATCCTGGTCGAGCCGCAGGCGCTGCTGACCGAAGCGTCGCGGATGCCGGGCCTCGACGGCCAGAAGATGTCGAAGTCGTACGGCAATACGATCGGCCTGCGCGAAGACGCGGAGACGATCACGAAGAAGGTCCGCACGATGCCGACCGATCCGGCGCGCGTGCGCCGCACCGATCCGGGCGATCCCGACAAGTGCCCGGTGTGGCAGCTGCACCAGGTCTACACGGACGCGACGACGCACGAGTGGGTGCAGCACGGCTGCCGTTCGGCGGGCATCGGCTGCCTCGACTGCAAGCAGCCGGTCGTCGAAGGGATCCTGCGCGAACAGCAGCCGATGCTCGAGCGCGCACAGAAGTACATGGACGATCCGTCGCTGCTGCGCGCGATCGTCGCGGACGGCTGCGACAAGGCGCGCAAGCACGCGGTCGAGACGATGCGCGACGTGCGCGAGGCGATGGGCCTGTCGTACACCTGAGCTGAGGCATGCGCGAATCCGTCATTGTCGCCGCGGGCGGCCACGTCGCCCAGACCGAGCCGTCGCGCTGGGTCGCCCGGTGGTCGCGGCTCGTCCCGGCGGGCGGTGCGGTGCTCGACGTCGCCGCGGGCGGCGGCCGCCATGCGCGCTGGTTCGCGTCGCACGGGCATCCGGTCGTCGCGCTCGACCGCGATCCGGCCGCGCTGGCCGCATTGCGGGCGATCGCCGGCGTCGACGCGCGCGACGCCGATCTCGAGGGCGCACCCTGGCCGCTGCAGGCGGGAGAGTCGTTCGCGGCCGTGATCGTTACCCATTATCTGCATCGTCCGCTCTGGCCCCATCTGCTCGATGCGGTGGCGCCCGGCGGGGTGCTCATCTACGAAACCTTCGCGCAAGGAAACGAAACGGTCGGCAAACCGTCCAACCCCACGTTCCTGCTCGCGCCGGGCGAGTTGCTGGACGCCGTGCGCGGCCGCCTGCGGGTGGTCGCCTACGAGGACGGATTCGTCGCCGGGCCGCGCGAGGCGTTCGTGCAGCGCATCTGCGCGGTACGTGAGGGCGCGACCCCGACGGCGGGGGCGGGAATTCCACGTTACGAACTGCCCGGCTAATCCGCTACAATCCAACGTTTACCGGTACATCAATCAATCGCGTTTCATGGCTAACGGCACCCAAGACGGCATTCAAATCCGCGGCAGCATCCCCGCGATCGTCACTCCGATGCTCGAAGACGGCAGTCTCGATCTGCCGGCGTTTCGCAAACTGATCGACTGGCACATCGCGGAAGGCACCGACGCAATCGTCGTGGTCGGCACGAGTGGCGAGTCGGCAACGCTCAACGTCGAAGAGCACATCCTGATGATCCGCACGGCGGTCGAGCATGCGGCGAAGCGCATCCCGATCATCGCGGGCGCGGGCGGCAATTCGACCGCGGAAGCGATCGAACTGACGAAGCACGCGAAGGCCGTCGGCGCCGACGCGACGCTGCAGGTCGTGCCGTACTACAACAAGCCCACGCAGGAAGGGATGTACCGGCACTTCAAGTCGATCGCCGAAGCGGTCGACCTGCCGGTGATCCTGTACAACGTGCCGGGCCGCACGGTCGCGGACATGGCGCACGAGACGACGCTGCGCCTCGCGCAGGTGCCGGGCATCATCGGCGTGAAGGAAGCGACGGGCAACATCGATCGCGCCGCGCACCTGATCAAGGCCGCGCCGAAGCATTTCGCGATCTACAGCGGCGACGATCCGACCGCGATCGCGCTGATGCTTCTCGGCGGCCACGGCAACATCTCGGTGACGGCGAACGTCGCACCGCGCGCGATGAGCGACCTGTGCCGCGCGGCGCTGGCCGGCGACGTCGCCACGGCGCGCGCGCTGCACATGAAGCTGCTGTCGCTGCACAAGAACCTGTTCATCGAGGCGAACCCGATTCCGGTGAAGTGGGCGCTGCAGGCGATGGGCAAGATGCAGGGCGGCATCCGCCTGCCGCTTACGCCGCTCGACGAGCGCTGTCACGATGTCGTGCGTTCGGCTCTCGTCGAGGCCGGCGTCCTCGCCTGATGCACAGGCGGCCGCGTCCTGCGGCCGCCGGCACTCCTCATCAACCCGCACCGGCCGGCTCCGTCCGGCGCCGCTCCTGACGAGCGCTCTAGCAAGACGAAGGATTTCATGAAACGTTTCGCCTTTTCATCTCGCGCCATCCAGGTTTCGGTGGTGGCGCTGGCGCTGGGCGCGCTCGCCGGCTGCGATACGCTGAACGACTATCTGGCTCCTGACCGCGTCAACTACAAGAACACGGGTTCGGCGCCGCCGCTCGCCGTGCCGAGCGACCTGAAGCCGGTGCCGACGACTCAGCAGTTCGTCGCGCCGCCGAGCAACGCAGGTCTTGGTACGCTGCCGCCGCGGGCGACGACGGCCGCCGGCAACGCGACCGACGGCGTCCCGAGCGCGCAGGATCCGCTCGGCATGCATATCGAGCGCGACGGCGACCGCCGCTGGCTCGTCGTCGACGGGCGCACGCCCGAGCAGCTGTGGCCGATCCTGAAGGAATTCTGGCAGGAGAACGGCTTCTCGCTGAAGACCGACGCACCGTCGACCGGCATCATGGCCACCGACTGGGCCGAGAACCGCGCGAACATTCCCGACGACTGGTTCCGCCGCACGATCGGCAAGGTCATCGATTTCGCATACTCGTCCGGCACGCGCGACCGTTTCCGTACGCTCGTGAACCGCACGTCGAACGGCAACACCGACATCTCGATCACGCACAGCGCGATGGAGGAAATGATGGTCGGTCCGCAGGGCGGCACGTCGTCGCGCTGGGAAGAGCGTCCGCGCAACCCGGTGCTCGAGGCCGTGTTCCTGTCGAAGCTGATGCAGAAGTTCGGCCTGAGCGACGCGCAGGCGAAGCAGCTGCTGACGGACGCGCGTCCGGCGACGGCGCCGGCGCAGGTCGGCGACGCGAGCAGCGGCGCCGCGACGCTGCAGCTGGCTGAATCGTTCGACCGCGCATGGCTGCGCGTCGGTCTTGCGCTCGACCGTACCAATTTCGCGGTCGACAATCGCGATCGCGAGAAGGGCCTGTACACGGTCCGCTACGCGAACACGATGGAAGAGCTCAAGCGCGACGGGCTGTTCGGCAAGCTGTTCTACGGCGGCCCGGCGGCGGCCAAGCCCGGCAAGGAATACCTCGTCAACGTGCGCGCCCAGGGCAGCGGCACGCAGGTCGCGGTGGTCGACGCCAGCGGCAAGGTCGACAACTCGTCGGACGCGCAGCGGATCATTTCGCTGCTGCACGCCGAACTGAACTGACCGCGTGCGCTTCGCCAGCCTCGGTAGCGGCAGCGAAGGCAACGCACTGGTCGTCGAGGTCGCGAGCGGCACGACGACCACCCGCGTGCTGCTCGACTGCGGTTTTTCAGCGAAGGAGGTCGAGCGCCGCCTCGGCCGCCTGAATCTCGGCATCGACGATCTCGATGCAATCCTCGTTACCCATGAACACAGCGACCACGTCGGCAGCGCGCTGACGCTCGCGCGGCGCGGGTCGCTGCCGCTCTACATGAGCTGGGGCACCGCGCGCGCGGTGGGCGCGGACGAGGCCGATGTCGATCTCCACGTGTTATGGGGCGATGAGACGGCCGCGATACGCGATCTGGCCGTGATGCCCTATACGGTGCCCCACGACGCGCGGGAACCGCTCCAGTTCGTCTTTATGGACGGTTGCCGCCGGCTCGGCGTGCTGACCGACGTCGGAATGGCCACGCCGCACATCACGACCGTTCTGAGCGGCTGTGACGCGCTGGTGCTCGAATCCAACCACGATACCGCGATGCTGGCCGGCAGCCGCTATCCGCAGTCGCTGAAGGCGCGGATCGGCGGCAATCACGGCCACCTGAGCAACGATGCCGCCGCCGGCATCCTCGCGTCGCTCGAACGCAGCTGTCTCCAGCATCTGGTCGCGGCGCACCTGAGCCAGCAGAACAATCGGCCCGAGCTGGCCCGCCAGGCGTTTGCCGGCGTGCTCGGAACGGACGGAGAAGAGGTGGTCGTCGCCACGCAGGACGCGGGCTTCGACTGGCTGACGCTCGGCTGAGCGGCCGCGCAAGGGGCGCAAGAGGGGGGCGGGCGGCGTCTTGGCCGTCCTGGCTGCCGGGCGTGCGATGCGGAACCGACGGACATAAAAAAACCGGCCCAGAGGGCCGGTTTTTTTTCAGCTGATGCTGAGGCTTACTGGCTTGCGCCCGAAGCCGGAGCAGCCGTCGCTGCCGAAGCAGCCGACGCCACAGCAGCAGCTGCATCGCTCGCAGCAGCCGAAGCCGACGAAGCAGCAGCCGAAGCGTCGCTCGCAGCACCAGCAACTGCCGAAGCAGCCGACGAAGCAGCAGCCGATGCGTCGCTAGCAGCCGACGAAGCAGCTTGATCAGCGCTCTTGTTGCAAGCAGCCAGTGCAACAGCAGCCAACAGGGAAGCTACGAGGAGGGATTTCTTCATGATCACGTCCTTTTATGGTTAAAGGTAAGCAACAGCGCGAAACAATACCGGTAATGTGCTCCAACACCGACCTGGGCCGCTGGTGGAGACGCACTTCTAGAGCGTGAATCTTCCCTACGGCTTGGGCGGAAATTATATGCACTTTCCTATCGACCGTCGACAAATGCGGGGTCAATACGTTGTCTTTCCCATACAGAATTTGATCTGCATGGGCATACGGGGCAACTCACTAAATCCGGTTTCCGACCCGTATCCAGCCCGCACAATACCACTCGTGCAGCAAGGCTGTCATGGAGGGAGCCCGGGAGAGTGTTACAAACCGTTTCGCCTCCATATGGCGCAGATTGGCCAGTTCGGGCAGCCATTCGCCGGCTTGCTCGAGCGGTTCTTCTTCACCATTAATGAAGTACGATCGCGCGTTATACATCAATGCGGCCCTTCTGTCGAGATATACGCCACGGCGAGAAGCCTGCGTGACGAACGCCGCCTCGGACAGCGGGCGTGCCGGCGGCTCGAATACCACGCTAGATTTCGGCTCGCTCAGATAGCAGCCCAAGAATTCGGCGACGTCGCGCTTGCGCCAGCGGATCGCATCGACGATCTCGGCGACGCGATCGACCATCGCCGGCGGCAGTTGCGCCGGCGTGTCGACCGCCGGCTGCTTCGGGTCGCGGTAGAGCGCGTCGCCGCGCCCGTCACGCAGGCCGCCGCGTTCCGCGAGGTAGTACAGGAATTGCGCGCCCAACTCGCCGGCGGACGGTGCCCGAAAGCCCATCGAGCAGGTCATGCATTCTCCTTCGGCCACGCCGTCGTGCGCGATGTGCGGCGGCAGGTACAGCATGTCGCCCGGCTCCAGCACCCACTCGTCGCTCGGCTCGAAATGCTCGAGGATCTTCAGCGGCACGTCCGGTTGCAGCGACAGATCCTTCTGCGCGCCGATGCGCCAGCGGCGCCGGCCTTCGACCTGCAGCAGGAACACGTCATACGAGTCGAAGTGCGGGCCGACGCCGCCGCCGTCCGTCGCGTACGAAATCATCAGGTCGTCGAGGCGCGCGTCCGGGATGAAGCGGAAGCGGTCGAGCAGCGCGCGGGCCGCGTCGACGTGCAGGTCGAGCCCCTGCACGAGCAGGGACCAGGATTTGCGCGACACGGCGGGCAGCGCGCCCGGCTCGAATGGGCCGTGCGCGAGTTGCCACTTGTTACGAAAATGGGTGATCAGTCGCGATTCGGCGTCATAGTCGGCTGCCAGTTCGAACAGTGCGTCGCGCGTGACCGGCGGCTTCACGCCGGGGATCGCCTGACGGATCAACAGCGGCTTTTTCTGCCAGTAGCGGCGCATGAATTGCGCCGGCGAGAGACCGCCGAGCAGCGGTGTGGGAAGATCGGAAGGAGGCGCGCCGAGCGGGGCGGCAGCGGCATCCCGCGGTTCGGCTTGAGACCGGTTGCGCATCGTATAATGAGACTTGTATTTGGGAGAATTGGATGAAAATCGCAAAAAACACCGTCGTGTCTGTCACTTACAAGTTGTCGGATGCACAAGGCAACCTGATCGAGGAAAGCGACGAGCCGATGGTCTATCTGCACGGCGGCTATGATGGCACGTTCCCCAAGATCGAGGAACAGCTCGACGGCCACGAGCCCGGTTATCAGGCTCAGGTTCAGCTCGAGCCGCAGGACGCGTTCGGCGACTACGATCCCGAACTCGTGAAGATCGAGCCGCGCGATCGTTTTCCCGAGCCGCTCGAAGTGGGCATGCAGTTCGAAGGCACGCCGGAAGACGGCGACGAGGAAGTGGATTCGCTGATCTACACGGTCACCGACGTCGCCGAAGACAAGGTCGTGCTCGACGGCAACCACCCGCTCGCGGGCATGGCGCTGCGTTTTGCGCTCACGGTCAAGGACGTTCGCGAAGCGACCGAGGACGAGATCGAGCATGAGCACGCGCACGGCGCGGAAGGCCTCGAAATCGTCGACGAGGACGAAGACGAGGACGGCGACACGCCGTCAGGGCGGACCCTGCACTGAGCTGGCGGGCAGGCCGGGCGCCGGCCCTGAAGGAGGGGGCGGCGCACCCGGCGTCGTGCCGTCGCCTTGCAGCGGCGGCGCGACCGACGACGAGTCGGGCAGTGCCGGCAACGCTGGAATTTCCGGCATCTGCGGCAGCGGCACATCGTCGCGCGGCACGGCTGGCAGGGCGGGCGGGATCGGCAGGTTCTTCGGCACGTCCTGCAGGCTCACGTTGAAGATCGTCTGCCGTGCCGGCGACACGCTCACCTTCACCCACTGATTCGCAGGATGACGCGGTCCGATCGCGACGCGCGTCACATTTCCCACCAGCACACCGTCGTCCGCATGCAGCGGGCGATCGATCAGGAAGCCATTCGCAAGCGGCTCGCTGCTCGCGTGCATCACCAGGATCGGCCCGCGGAAAGTCGCCGCCGCCTTCACCAGCGTTCGTTTCAACTCGTGGAAGCCATCACGGACGCGCGGCCGGTTGAAGCGCAACCACGCAAAGCGTTCGGCTCGCTCGTAGCGATCGAACTGCGGATCGCCTTCGAAAATCACCACCATTGCGCGCGCTTCGCGCCGCTTCGCATATTCGGCCGCATGGTCGATCCAGAAGCCGTTCGCGATGATGCGGTCCTCGAATTCACCGTTGCGGCCGCCGGCCGTCAGGTAATGGTTGTTCGGGGCCGGTGCGTTCAACGCGACGTAGACGACGTCGTCATGCATCCAGCGCGCGTTTTCGCGATATGGCCGGAACCGGGCGACTTCGCTTTCGCGCGTGATCTGCAGCGCGCCGGGGTCGGGCAGCGCCGCGTCGGCAAGCAGCGTCTGCCGCAGGAAGTCCAGACGTTCGACCGGATCGTAGCCGCCGCCGGCCGCGGTGTTGCATGTCACCCAGTCGTCGTGGCCGGGAATGAACACGAGCGGCACGCGCGACGCGTCGAGGATCGCACCGCGCTGCGTATACAGCGCGTCGCGGCACGCTTCCTTCGTGCCCTTGATGTCGCCTGCATAGACGACGAAAGCCAGATTGCGCTCGCGCGCGATCGATTCGAGCAGTCGCTGTGCGGCCGGTTCGTCGGCCGGCGCGGCGATCACGCCCGATACGATCGCGAACGAGTAGGGTGCGGCGGCACGCTTGGGCGGCGCGGCCTGCGCGCCGGCCTGCGCCAGCGCGAGCACCGCCGCGATCAGCGCGGCGGCTGCGGCGCGGGCCGGCCGGCCCGACGGGAGGCGTTTATGCGTGCCCGTCGGCATCGTGCGAGCGGACGAGCGTGCGCAGTTCGTACAGCAGGTCGAGCGCGTCGCGCGGCTTGAGGTCGTCGGGATCGATGTCGCGCAGCTTTTCGAGCGCCGGGTGCGGGATGGCGGACACCGCCGGTGCATCCGCGCATTCGAGTTCGTCGGCCGCGGCGGGCGGCGCGCTGAAGAGATCGAGCTGCGGCGTGTTCTGCGTGGCCGACTGCTGTTCGAGATACGCGAGATGCTTGCGTGCGGCACGGATCACCGGCGCCGGTACGCCCGCGAGCTGCGCAACCTGCAGCCCGTAGCTCTGGTTCGCCGGACCTTCGTTGACCGCGTGCAGGAACACGATGCCGTGGCCGTGCTCGACGGCCGACAGGTGGACGTTCGCCGCTTGCGGGAATTCGGCCGGCAGTTGCGTCAGCTCGAAGTAGTGCGTCGCGAACAGCGTGTAGCAGCCGTTTTGCGCGAGCAGGTGACGCGCGATGGCCCATGCAAGCGCGAGGCCGTCGAACGTCGACGTGCCGCGGCCGATTTCATCCATCAGCACGAGGCTTTGCGGCGTCGCGTCGTTGAGGATCGCGGCGGCTTCGGTCATCTCGACCATGAAGGTCGAGCGGCCGCCGGCGAGGTCGTCGGCCGCGCCGATCCGCGTGAAGATGCGGTCGATCGGGCCGAAGCAGGCCGACTTCGCGGGCACGTAGCTGCCGACATACGCCATCAGCGCGATCAGCGCCGTCTGGCGCATGAACGTCGACTTACCACCCATGTTCGGGCCGGTGATCAGCAACAGCTTGCGCTCGGCGCCGAACCGGCAGTCGTTCGCGATGAACTGCTCGACCTGCGCTTCGACGACCGGATGGCGACCCTGTTCGATCTCGATGCCGATTTCGTCGGTGAAGGTCGGTGCGACCCAGTCGAGCGTGCGCGCACGCTCGGCGAACGCGGCGAGCACGTCGAGCTCCGCGAGCGCCGACGCGACGCGCTGGCATTCGGGAATGAACGGCAGCAGCGCCTGCAGCACGCCGTCGTACAGCGCGCGCTCGCGGGCCAGTGCGCGTTCCTGCGCGGACAGTGCCTTGTCCTCGAAGGTCTTCAGTTCGGGCGTGATGTAGCGCTCGGCATTCTTCAGCGTCTGGCGGCGGCGATAGTCGTCGGGCACCTTGTCGGTCTGGCCGCGCGTGACCTCGATGTAGAAGCCGTGCACCTTGTTGTATTCGACGCGCAGGTTCGCGATGCCCGTGCGGGTGCGCTCGCGCGCTTCGAGATCGATCAGGAACTGGCCACAATTCTCGGAGATGTCGCGCAGCTCGTCGAGCTCCGCGTCGTAGCCGCGCGCGATCACGCCGCCGTCGCGCACCATCGCGGCCGGCTCGGGGGCGATCGCGCTCGTCAGCAGGTCGAGGCATTCGGCGGGCGGTGCGAGCGCCGCGTCGACGCGCGTGAGCGCATCCGCGTTCGCGACGATCGCGCTGATGCGCTCACGCAGTGCCGGCAGCGCGGCGAACGTATCGCGCAGGCTCGACAGGTCGCGCGGCCGCGCGGACAGCAGCGCGAGACGCCCGGTGATCCGTTCGACGTCGGCGATCTGGCGCAGCGCGCTGCGCAGTGCGTCGAGGCTCGCGTCCGCGGGCGCATCGAGCAGTGCGCCGATCGCTTGCTGGCGCGATTGCGCGGCGACCGACGCGCGCGGCGGGTGATGCAGCCAGTGACGCAGCAGGCGGCTGCCCATCGTCGTGCAGCACGTGTCGAGCAGCGAGTACAGCGTCGGCGATTCGGTGCCGCGCAGCGTTTCGGTCAGCTCGAGGTTGCGGCGTGTCGCCGGATCGAGCCCGATGTATTCCGTTTCGTTCTCGACCTTCAGGCTGCGCACGTGACGCAGTTGCTGGCCCTGCGTGGCCGCCGCGTACAGCAGCAGCGCGCCCGCGGCGCCGCATGCGCTCGTCAGCGAATGCGCGCCGAAGCCGTCGAGGCCCGCGACGTCGAGCTGGTCGCACAGGCGCTGCGTGCCCGAGGCGATGTCGAAGTGCCATGCCGGTACGCGCTTGATCGCGCCGGCGCCGGCGGGCACCGCGTCGGTTGCGCCGTCCGCCGTCAGGATTTCCGCCGGCCGGATGCGTTCGAGCGCGGCGCCGAGCTGGTCGGGTTCGATTTCGGCGAGCCGCAGTGCGCCGCTCGCGAGGTTCAGCCACGCGAGGCCGATGTTGACCGCGACGCCGCGCTTGTTGTGGCCCGTGCACATTGCAAGCAGGTAGACGTCGTTCTTGTCGGACAGCAGGGCGGCATCGGTCAGTGTGCCGGGCGTGACGACGCGCACGACCTTGCGCTCGACCGGCCCCTTCGATGTGGCCGGGTCGCCGATCTGCTCGCAGATCGCCACCGATTCGCCCATCTTCACGAGCTTCGCCAGATACTGTTCGACCGCGTGGTGCGGGACGCCGGCCATCTTGATCGGCGTGCCGGCCGATGCGCCGCGTTGCGTGAGGGTCAAGTCGAGCAGGCGCGCGGCTTTCTCCGCGTCTTCGAAGAACAGCTCGTAGAAGTCGCCCATCCGGTAGAAGACGAGCGTGTCGGGGTGATCGGCCTTGATGCGCAGGTACTGCTGCATCATCGGGGTGTGGCCAGCGAAGGCCTCGGGCGACAGCGTGGTCATAGATCCGGCGTAAAGTTGTTGCTTGAGTTGCCCGAGTTTACCAGTGGCCCGGACGGGGACGCGCGAAGTTCGCCGTTTGGCCAGTTGCGGGGTTGTGGAATCGGCCGGGACGAGAGGCCTGCCATCAGATATCGGCCAACCTGGTTCATTCTGTCGGCGATCGATCCGGATCTGCTGTACCCGTGCCTCGAGATTCGATTCCGACGATAACCGTCATCTTTTGCGCGCGGTCAGGGTTTTGATGCGTCGAAGTGACATCTCAGTAAAAAGGGAAGTGATGGCAGAGCGTAACGTCGGGAATGCGGCGTAGGCTACCGCGCAGCTTTTGAGTTAAGCCTTAACTGACCAAGGCGCAGCTGCCACTGCAAAAAATCGCTTCGGTGGGCGAGTTTATCCCTGCATTGACGGGTAACCACGAAGTTCGCTTTGACATTGGTTCCGGCACATTGGCAGTAGCAGTTTCGCGCGCGTCCGCCCGTCCGCTGGCCAGACCAAATTATGCTCAGTTCATGGGATAGCGGGTATTAGACGGCCGGATTATGCGTTGCTTTCGATGTAATTGCGCCGGTCCCCGGTATTCACTTAATATCGCGCAAGTACGACAGAAGCACCCGTCGGTCATTCTGTTATGAGGGCGACATGCGTCTAGCTGATTTCATTGTTAGGAACATAGAGCCGATCCTGGTGCAGTGGGAAGCGTTTGCCGCCACGCTGCTACCAGCCGCCAGGAGCATGGACTCGCTCGCGCTGCGCGACCAAGCACGCCAGATCCTGGAGGCCGTAGCCAAGGACATAACGACCCCGCAAACAAGGGAAGAGCAACATGAAAAATCGTTGGGGCGCGCCCCCCAGCCGGTGAAGGCCACGGCCGCGCAGACGCATGCCGTTCTGCGCGGCCGGCGGGGTTTCAACATCAACCAGTTGGCGGCCGAGTACCGGGCGCTGCGTGCCAGTGTGCTGCGCTTATGGGTCGACGAGTGCAAGCCGAGCGCGCCTGATCTGGACGACATGATTCGCTTCAATGAAGCGATAGATCAGGCGCTGGCGGAATCGCTCGCTTTCTTCGCCGAACAGGTCGAGCAATCTCGCAACTTGTTGCTCGGTATGCTGGGTCACGACATGCGGACGCCGTTGCAGACCATTCACGTAACAGCGTCCTATCTTGCCGCGCTCAATGCGGGGGAGGCGGTATCGGACGCTGCCGCGCGATTGATCAGAAGCGGCAGCCGCATGCAGGGCCTCCTTGACGATCTCTGCGATTACAACCGGACCCAGCTCGGGGTAGGCATCAACGTCGTTCCACGCAATATCGATCTCGCCCGTGTGCTCGCCAATGTGGTCGATGAATTGCAGGTGGCTCATCCCGATCGCGAAATCAATCTCGAGGTAAGCGGCGATCTCCGAGGGGACTGGGACGATCAGCGAATGCAGCGGTTGCTGAGCAATCTCGTGGCCAACGCCGTCAAGTACGGAACGCCCGAGACACCGGTATGGGTGATGGCAGCATCGGCTGATGCGGAAGTGCTCATCGAAATCAGGAACAGTGGGCCGGCCATGGATCGGTGCACGCTGGATCGCATCTTCGACCCGCTTCAGCGCGGAGCGCATCAACCAGACTTGCCCAGTGACGATGTTGGCTTGGGGCTTGGCTTGTTCATCGCCAGCGAAATCGCAAAGGCACACCACGGCCGTATTGACGCGCGGTCCGACCAGACCGAAACAATATTCGCGGTACGCCTGCCGAAAGGCGTGTGAGGGCAGGGTGCTGCCGACCGAAGGCGATTGCGGGGCGTAGGGCCGTGGCGACGGCATTGACGGGAATGCATCATGTCAATCGAGTGGAAGCACCGCGTCGGACTGTTTATCCAGCGTTTCTGGCAGCCCACCAGTGCGTGCATGACCTGCATGCCGGGGAGCTGGGGCAATATCACGAGCGTTGCGCACTGGACTATTGCATTTCATACAGGTCTGCTTACGGGACTCCTGGCTGTACTTTTGACGTTCACGCCCGTGGCGAAACTCTATGGGAATCGATACGGCAATGCGCTGATCGTCGGCATCCTGACAACGTTGGGCGACGCCTACTCGCACACGAGTCACTACCGTATCCCCTATGTCGAGCACATCGTGACGGGTGCCATTTCAGGTCTGTTGACGCTGGCGGCCTCATATCTCTTCGAAGACCGCGCGCGACGCCTTCGGGTGGTATGGGCTCGGGTTTTCGGATAGCTTATCGCCGACCTTTCGAACCCACCAGGTCAAACGTAAAGACGCTCCCGGGTGTAGCTGCGCTTCATGATTGGGCGGCTGCGCATGGACAAGGGGGACTAGCGACCGTTACATGCGTCAGCGTCAGGGCGCGGCCATCAAGAGCCACTGCTCTTTTCGCCCTCAATGGCCAATCAGCGCCGCGTTCCGGCCGTTCGGCGCTCAAGGTAGCCCCTCCCCGAGACACGAGGAGTTGCCGGTTCTGACACATTGGTCGACGTAACCTGTCAGCTTGCCGGATTGCGTGCCATGACGATCCACGCCGCGCCGTTGATCATCACCGACCGGTCGCCGGGGAGGCCCGCGAAGGCGGCACGAACCGCGGCCGAGGCGCGGGCGCGGATGTCGTCGGGCTGATCAGCGAGCGCGCGCGACAGCGGGCCGACCTCAAGCGTCATCTTCACTGCGTCGTCGATCGCAGCGTCCCGCGTTTCGCCCTCGCCGAATCGGACGGCCGCGTCGAAGGGCGAGATAGCGATATCGGTAAAGCCGGCCGTCGTCAGGATGCGTGCCACGCGCTCCCGGTCGCCGAACGAAAACGGGCCGGGCGCTTCGGGATCGGGCAGCGCACTCGGCGGGAGGATGCCCTTGAGCGCGCCCACCGGCACGCGCATCCAATCGTTCTCAGCCGCACCGCGCCAGCAGACGAAGGCGACCCGGCCGCCCGGCCGGAGTGCGCGTCGCATATGGGCGAACGCCGCTGTCGGATCGTCGAAGAACATCACGCCGAAACGCGAGAACAGGATATCGAACGCGCCCTCGGGCAGCTCTGCGCTGCTGGCGTCGGCCACCTGAAACAGGACCGGCGTATCGTGTCGCGCAAGCGCGCGCGCTCGGTCGATCAGCGGTTCGGATATGTCCACGCCCAGCACTTGGCCCCCCGCGCCGACGCGGGCTGCCAGAGCCAGAGTCGACGCGCCCGCGCCGCAGCCGATGTCTAGCACGCGCTCGCCCGTCGCGGGCGCGGCGGCTTCTATCGCGGCCTGGCCGAACACCGCCACCAGAGCGTCGAGCCGGGCCTGGTTGGCGACCCAGCGCTCCCCGCTTTGACCATTCCAGTCACCCACCTGATCCGCACTTTGCTTTGCCATGTCATCTATATGAACGCGTCCCGTTTGCAACAGTTCTCGTGTGTTCCGACAGACAGGATGGCTGCAGCTCTATATCCGGCCTTGATGCAGTCGATACTGCCGCTGCGGGCCCCTATGAAATCCGCTGGCCCGCGCCTCATTCTCCTAACGAGCTCAAAGCTCTTGGTGACATTCAGGCTTGGCGGGCCCAGGTCCTACCTGGCTCGTCATCACACTCGATTGCTGCGCAACCTTTCGACGTTCACCCTGTAAATGTTGATCTTCTACCTCGCATGAACCGATCAGGCTGGTTTCATGCTGACGTAGTCCTTCCGATACGCTCGCTCATGAGCGAGTACCGCCCAGATCGTCCGCGCCATCTTGTTGGCCAACGCGATGATCACGACATTCGTTGGTCGTCGCTTCTTGATCTGCTCGACCCACGGCCCCGGCTCCTTCGCGTGGGTGAGTACGCTGCGCGCGCCGTGAATCAGCAACGTGCGCAGATACGTGTCGCCTCTCTTGCTGATTCCGTGCAGGTTCACCTTGCCGCCAGAGCCTGTCTGCTTGGGCACCAAACCCGCCCACGCCGCAAATTCCCGTCCTGATCTGAACCCTTTCGGATCGCCCATCATGGCCACTGCCGCGGTCGCCGTCAGCAACCCCACGCCAGGAATCTCACTGATTGCTTGCACTGCTCGGTCTTCCTTCTTCCAATCGCGCATGCGTCGCTCGATCTCGGCAATCTGTTCGTCAAGTCGCGCCAACCCATTCCACTGTTCGCGCAACGTATCGATCAGTGCCGCTGGCAGACGCTCCGCGATCCGGCCAAGCGCCGCCGGTATCTCCTTGTCCAGTGCCGCCCGGCCGCGGCTCATCACCTCGCCGTATTCCGTCAGCAGTCCACGCAGCCCGTTGATCTGCATCGTGCGGAACTTCACCAACTGCTCCCGCATCCGGTGCAGCGCCAACATCGCCTGCTGCATTTCCGTCTTCACCGCTATCGGCTTGCCCGGCTGCTGTACCGCCAGCCAGATCGCTCGCGCGTCTGCCGCATCGTTCTTGTTGCGGATATTGAATGCCTTCACGAACTCCGCCGGCATCAGCCTAACCTCGTGACCCATCCGCTTCAGCGCTCGCGCCCAGTGGTGCGCACCGCCACACGCCTCCATCCCAATTACGCACCGCTCACGATTGGCGAAGTGCTCCAGAAACTTCGCACGCTTGATCGCCTTGTTCACGATCTCGCCGCTTGCCTGATCAACGTAATGCACCTGGAACACGTTCTTGGCGATATCGACGCCCACGGCCATACTGTTCATCGTGGATCCTCCGGTTGCCGGGAAATGCGTGCATTTTCCACCTGGGCACATCGATGCCGTTGGCCCGTGAGGATCCACCCCTCTCTTGCTCTCACGTGCGTGGGTGGGACGCGTTCATTTCATTCTCCTTGACTCGACGATCCACCCTTCAGCGCGTCGATCTACGCCAACCTTTTCGAAGGCGGCGACGCAACAAGAGAAGGGAATCTGTGCTCTCAAACCACCATCGACTGCTGGGCGAAGATGCCCGCCATCGCGCCCTGCGAGGATGCCTGGGTAACCGATGGCAAGAAGGGCGTGGCGAGGTCGCCAGCGGCGTAGATGCCGGGCATGCTGGTTTGGCGGCGCTCGTCAACCTTGAGAACGATGCCGGTGGGCGTATCCACCGTGGCGAGGCCCAGTGATTCATGCAGGCTTGCCGACGGCTTGTTGCGCGGATTGGCGAACAGGACGTCGACCGCCACGTTGCGACCGGTATCGAGATTGACGGTGGTGATATGGCCTTTCTGGTGGGCGACCTCGATGATCCGGCCATCGACGACAGGTATGTTGCGGCGCGCCAGATCGGCCTGGATATCGGGCGCAATGTCATGCCCATCGGCGAAGACAGTCAACTTGTCAGTCCAATCGCGGAACAACTTGGCAGACTGGTACGACTGCGGGCTGGACCAGACAAGGCCCCAATGCAGGCCGGCGACTTCAAAGCCGTCGCAATACGGGCAGGGCACGATGGACGTGCCCCAGCTTTCGGCAAAGCCCGGAACATCCGGCATCTGGTCGGCGACGCCATAGCTCAGGATCAGGCGGCGCGCCCTTAGGCTTTCGTTATCGTCAGTGACGACGCAGAAATCGTCGATGGCGCCAGACACGCTCTCGGCCCGGGCATCGACCAGCCTGATTGTTGGATAGCGCGCCAGCTGCTGGCGCGCCTCGACCAGGATGTCGAGTGGCGGCTTGTGATCGTGGCCGAGCAGGCCATGCGAGTGGCCGGCAAAGCGATTGCGCGGCCGGCCGGTATCGAGAACGGTGACCTTGCGGCGGGCACGGCCGAGCTGCAGGGCGGCGGCCAGGCCGGCAAAGCTGCCGCCGATGATGATGACGTCGTACATGGTGAGGACTCCGTATTGTGGATGGAGGCGGGCTGCGCGCGGTGTGCAATATCGTCCGGCGATACGCGCTTGAGACGGTCAGCGAGCAGGGCTTCGGCATTGGCGAGAAAGTTGCCCATGCTGTATTGACCAGCTCGACAATGCCGCTCGATATCGCCGGGCTGCCCGGGGAAACCAGATCTGGACAACCGTTTCAAACCTGCCCTTGATTTGCATATTACGATACTCAGTGGTATCCTAATCCGAGAATTTGAATACTGTCAAGTACTGGAATTACCGTGACTGAAAACAGCCAGGGCCGGCGCGGTCGGCCCGCCAACGAGGCGCTTCGCCAAACGATTGTCGACGCGGCCTGCGGACTCTTTGTGGAATTGGGTTTTCAAGCGACGACCATGGACAAGGTCGCGCAGCGGGCGAAGATATCCAAGCTGAGCATCTATCGGCACTTCGAGAACAAGGAGGCGCTGTTCAGCGCGGCCATGGTGGCCCGCTGCGATCAATTTGCACCGCAGGCCCTTTCTGAAGGCGTTGACGGTTCGGCCGAAGATCAGCTGGTGGCGGTCGGGGCCTCCCTGCTTCGCACGCTGTTGAGCCCGGACGTCCGCAGTGTCGAAGCCATGGTTTTGGCCGACAAGACGAATCAAAAGTCGTTAAGCAAGCTCCATTACGAAGCCGGGCCGGCCCATGTCATCGCCCACATCGAGGCCGTGTTGCGTCAGTTGCACGCTAAAGGGATGCTGAACGTGCCCGATGCTCTCCAGTCCGCCCGATTGTTTGCCGCGCTTTTCAAAGGATCCGATCTCCTGCTTATCGCACGCTTCGATGAGGCGAGAGCAGAGGACGACAACGAAATCGAATCCTATTGCCGGTCGGCCGTCGCCATGTTCATCGCCGCGCACGGTGGCATCTGACGGTGCGCTATCGCGGCCGATGAAGAACACGCAGCAATTGCATACGCTGTTCGCCCCGAGCAACCTCTGGATGATGCGTGGACGACTGATGGGCCCGGCTCATTGCATGAGCGCAAAAACCGCCCGCGCGGGCAGGCAGAGGCCGCTTTACACACGATAGCGGTCGCTACGGCGGCCTGAGTGGAACGACAGAGAAGGGTCGGTAACGGCCCATCTCCCAACGGGCAGCGTAGGTCTTGGCGTAGGCTTGCGCTCAGCGCGAACAAGCGCGACGTTCCCCGTTCAGCCCGTAGCCGCCGATTGCCATCGGTAGCCGGCGGCCCAACCCAGCGATTCGCTCCGTTTCCCGGACAGGATTTGAAATCCGGCTTCACCCGGCGCACCGACCCGCATGCGCCGAGTCTCCTCAACCAATCAGGACCCGCGCCCCGACACCAGATCGAGCGCCACCGCCTGCGCGACTTCGATCCCGTCGATCGCCGCCGAGTAGATGCCACCCGCATACCCGGCGCCTTCGCCGGCCGGATACAGCCCTTCGACGTTCACGCTCTGGTAATCGTCCTTGCGACGGATCCGGATCGGCGACGACGTGCGCGTCTCCACGCCGGTGAGCACCGCATCGTGCATCGCGAAACCGGCGATCTTCTTGTCGATCTGCGGCAGCGCTTCACGAATGGCTTCGATCACGTAGTCGGGCAACGCGGTGCTGAGATCGGTCGGGCGCACGCCAGGCTTGTACGACGGCACCACGGAGCCCAGCGACGTCGACGGCCGGCCCGCGATGAAGTCGCCGACCAGCTGGCCCGGCGCGCTGTAATCGCCGCCGCCGAGTTCGAACGCGCGCTCTTCCCACTTGCGCTGGAACGCGATGCCCGCGAGCGGGCCGCCCGGATAGTCTTCCGGCGTGATGCCGACGACGATGCCCGCGTTCGCGTTGCGCTCGGCGCGGGAATACTGGCTCATGCCGTTGGTGACCACGCGGCCCGGCTCGGAAGTCGCCGCGACCACCGTGCCGCCCGGGCACATGCAGAAGCTGTAGACCGCGCGTCCGTTGCTGCAGTGGTGGACCACCTTGTAGTCGGCCGCGCCGAGTTGCTTGTGGCCCGCGAACTTGCCGAAGCGGCTGCGATCGATCAGCCCCTGCGGATGCTCGATCCGGAAGCCCAGCGAGAACGGCTTCGCTTCGACGTAGACGCCGCGATCGTGCAGCATCTGGAACGTGTCGCGCGCGCTGTGGCCCACGGCCAGCACGACGTGGTCGCAGCGCAGCGTTTCGCCGTTCGACAGCTTCAGCGAGCGCACCTTGCCCTGATCGATCTCGATGTCCTCGACCCGGCTTTCGAAGCGCACTTCGCCGCCCAGTTCGTGGATGGTCGCGCGCATCTTTTCCACCATGCTGACGAGGCGGAACGTGCCGATGTGCGGCCGGCTCAGATACAGGATGTCCTCCGGCGCGCCGGCCTTGACGAATTCGTCCAGCACCTTGCGGCCGTAGTGGTGCGGATCCTTGATCTGGCTGTATAGCTTGCCGTCGGAGAACGTCCCGGCCCCGCCTTCGCCGAACTGCACGTTGGACTCGGGATTGAGGACGCTCTTGCGCCACAGGCCGAAGGTGTCCTTGGTGCGCTCGCGCACGGCCTTGCCGCGCTCGAGGATGATCGGACGGAACCCCATCTGCGCGAGGATCAGCCCGGCAAACAGGCCGCACGGCCCCATGCCGATGACGACGGGGCGCAGGAAATTGCCGTGCTCGGGCGCCTTCGCGACGAAGTGGTACGCCATGTCGGGCGTCACGCCGCAATGCGGCGTGACGGCGAGGCGCGGAAGCACGGACGCTTCGTCCTTCACCTCGACATCGACGATATACGTGAGCTTGATGTCGGAGCGCTTGCGCGCATCGTGCGCACGGCGGAACACCGTGTAACGGAGGAGCCCGTCAGCCGCCACGCCAAGCTCCTCGAGGCGCGCGCGAATCGCGGCTTCGAGAGCGCTCTCGGGGTGATCGAGCGGGAGTTTCAGTTCGCTTAGCCGTAACATGAGTATTCGGATACGGTCGCCACGCAGTCGTGGCGGTGTTGAGACAGGCGGGGGCCGGCGCGCCGGCGGCGGCGTGCGCTGCCGGGGCATTCCCGAAGCCGATCATCCGGCATCGGAAAGCGCGGCACGCGCGGCGGTACACCGGTCAGGCCGGGCCACTCGGGCAAGGTCGGGACGGCCGCCGGAAGCGTCCGCTCCGTGGAGAAGATTACTTCGCTCGCCGGACAACGGAAAGGCAACGAGCGCTCCATCATGACGCTGCCAGCGCGTGGTTGATGCGCAAGCCGTGCCGCGCGGGCGCGGCCCGGGCTTATTCCGCTGCCGGATGCACGCGGCTGTAGCGGTTCAGGATCGGGATCATCTGCGCGTAGATCTTCGGGTTCGCCGCGACGATCTCATGGCGATGCAGGAAGTCGGCGTCGCCCGTGTAGTTGCCGACGAGGCCGCCGGCTTCGGTGATCAGCAGGCTGCCTGCCGCCATGTCCCACACGTTGATGCCTTGCTCGAAGAATGCGTCGAGACGGCCGGCCGCGACGTTCGCGAGGTCGAGGGCTGCCGCGCCCGGACGACGCAGGCCCGTGCAGGCCTGGGTCATTTCGGTGAACAGGCGCGCGTAGGCGTCGAGGCCGTCCTTCTCGCGGAACGGGAAGCCGGTGCCGACCAGCGCGTCCGCCAGGCGGTCGCGACGGCCGACGCGGATGCGGCGGTCGTTCAGGTACGCGCCGCGACCGCGGGTCGCCGTGAACAGGTCGTTCTTGTTCGGATCGTAGACGACGGCCTGCGTGACGACGCCCTTGTGCTCGAGCGCGATCGACACGCAGTAGTACGGGAACCCGTGGATGAAGTTGGTCGTGCCGTCGAGCGGATCGATGATCCACTTGAATTCGGATTCGTTCTCGGATTCGCCCGATTCTTCCGCGAGGATCGCGTGGTCGGGGTAGGCGGTCTTCAGCGTCTCGATGATCGCCTCTTCGGCGGCCTTGTCCACTTCGGTGACGAAGTCGTTCTGCTGCTTCTTGCGGATCTCGATCAAGTCGAGGTCGAGCGAGGCGCGGTTGATGATCTGTCCGGCGCGGCGCGCAGCCTTGACAGCAATATTGAGCATGGGATGCATGAGCTGGATCCTGTAGCCGGCGGCACGGGCCGCCACGAAGTGGAACACACCGCCTGGAACGGCGCAAAACGTGCCGGGCGAGATGAGACGCGAATTGACAAAGAGCGGGGTACGACCGCGTGGCACGAGATGCGACGCGTAAGCGCATGATTTTACCCGATTTTCGAGCGTTTAAGGTGACCGGGATGCGGGGAAACCCCACTGGCCGTCCGGACGGGTGGGTTTGCCGGGGCGATGGCGCTACCATACGGCCATTCCGATGAACCGAGTCACATGTAGTGGAAACTCCGCTGAACCCCGCCGCGCCGTCCGAATCCGGCGCGGCCTCGTCCCCGCCGCCGTCCGGCGGTTTCACGTCCACCCGTTTCGTGCTCGTCGAGCCGAGCCATCCCGGCAATGTCGGGGCGGCCGCCCGCGCGCTGAAGACGATGGGTTTCTCCCGGCTCGTGCTGGTCGCGCCGCGCGTGCCGCACGTGCAGGACGACCCCGAGGCGATCGCGATGGCGAGCGGCGCCGACGACGTCCTGGCCTCCGCGCATGTCGTGCCCACGCTCGGCGACGCGCTGTCCGGCGTCCACTGGTCGATCGCGCTGACCGCCCGCACACGCGAATACGGGCCGCCGCGGCTGGCGCCGCGCGCGGCCGCCGAGCAGGCGTGCATGCAGGTCGGCGCCGGCGATATCGCTCTCGTGTTCGGCAACGAGCGCACGGGCCTCGCGAACGAGCACGTCGAGCAATGCAGCGCGCTCGCGCACATCCCGGCGAATCCGGCCTACAGCTCGCTGAACCTCGCGCAGGCCATACAGGTGCTCGCGTACGAGCTGCGCGTCGCGTTCCTGGAGCAGGGGAGCGGGCTGCACCACGCGCAGGCCGAGGTCGGCACGCTCGCGCAGAGCGATGAGATCGAGCGGATGTACGCGCACCTCGAGAACGCGCTGGTCGCACTGGATTTCCTCGACCCGCGCAACCCGAAGAAGCTGATGCCGCGGCTGCGGCGCCTGTTCGCGCGCACGGGCCTCGAGCGCGAGGAAGTCAACATCCTGCGCGGCATCGCGAAGCACATCCTGCTGAAGTCGGGTACGCCTGCCGGCGACGCGTAAGCGGCCGGTAGGCTGGCGGCCGGCCGCTTGCGCGTTTGGCCGCCGCGTTTCGTCTGCCGCAGCCGCGTCGCATCGGCCGCCCGATTACTGCGGCCCGGCCTGCGCGAATCCACCGGCGGTCGTGTCGGTCGGCGACAACGGGCGCCCCGCGTGAATACCCGTGCCGCCGGCGGGGTGAACGGGCGACGTTGTGCGGCCTCGCGCGACTGGCCCTACAATCGCCGGACATCATAAGCAAATGACCCGGCGCGATAACGCCCGGCCTTTTCCCCAGCCCAGACCAGATCATGTTCACTAGACTGCGCGAAGACGTTGCGACGATTCGCGAGCGGGATCCCGCCGCTCGCAGTGCCTGGGAAGTGCTGACCTGTTATCCGGGGCTGCACGCGCTCGTGCTCCATCGTTTCGCCCATGCATGCTGGCGCGCGAAACGCTACTGGCTCGCCCGCTTCGCGTCGCAGGCCGGACGCTTCCTGACGGGGATCGAGATTCACCCGGGCGCGACGATCGGCCGGCGCGTGTTCATCGATCACGGGATGGGTGTCGTGATCGGCGAAACCGCGATCATCGGCGACGACTGCACGATCTATCAGGGCGTGACGCTCGGCGGCACGTCGCTCACGCGCGGCGCGAAGCGCCATCCGACGCTCGAGGCCGGCGTGATCGTCGGCGCGGGCGCGAAGGTGCTCGGCGGTTTCACGGTCGGCGCGGGTGCGAAGATCGGCTCGAACGCGGTCGTCGTGAAGCCGGTGCCGGCAGGCGGCACCGCGGTCGGCAATCCGGCGCGCATCGTGATGCCGGCGCAACCGAAGCCGCAGCCCGAGCGCGCCGCGTTCTGCGCATACGGGATCACGCCGAACGCGGACGACCCGATGTCGCTCGCGATTCACGGGCTGATCGATCACGCCGCGAAGGAAAGCCGGCGCGTCGACGAGATCGTCGCGGCGCTGGAGCAACTCGGCACGCATCTGGAAACGCTGCAGGGCGCGGACGCGGCGCGTCTCGATTTGCGCAGGCTGTCGGCGGTGCTGGAAGGCAAGGCGGTCGAGCGCCAGTCGTAACGCGGCGCTTGCCGGCGCCTGCCGGCAGCGACAGTCGCGCCGATCGTACCAATCGCGTCAGTCGAGCGGCATCGCGTGGATGCCCTCGGCGTCGACGCGCAGATAGCCGCCGCGCCGCGGGCCGTGGTCGAGATCCCAGTCGGGCAGTACCCAGCGAATCCCGCCCGGTTCGAGGTGGCGCGCGGGGCGATGCGTGTGGCCGTGAATGATCACACTCGCGCGACTCTTCTTGAACAGCGCCGCCACGCCTTCACGCGTGACATCGTAGATCGCCGAAACGGGGCGCATCCGGCCCGCTTCGCTGTTCGAGCGCATCCGCTCGGCGAGCGCACGGCGCCAGCGGAACGGCCATACGAGAAACAGCGCCTGCGCGACGCGATTGCGCGCGAACCGCCGGAACACCTGATAGCCGCGATCGGCCGTGCATTGCGCGTCGCCGTGCGCGAGCACGATGCGCTGGCCAAACGCCATGATCAGCGCGGGGTCGGGCAGCAGCATCGCGCCGGCCGCCTTCATGAAGCGCCGGCCGAGCAGGAAATCGCGATTGCCGTGCATCACGTAGAGCGCGATGCCGCGCTCCGAGAACGTATGCATCAGCGCGGCCATGCGTGCAGCGAACGGATCGTCGTCGAGCACGTCGTCGCCGATCCAGTATTCGAACAGGTCGCCGAGGATGAACACCGAGTCGGCGCTGTCGGCCGTGTATTTCACGAAATGCTCGAACGCGGCGACCGTCTTCGGAATCGCCTCGCTCAGGTGCAGATCGGACAGAAACAGGAACGGGCGTGCGGCTTGAGCGTATTCGCGCTCGCCCGGCACGCCCGCGGAGACGCTTCGCGGCGGACTCTCCTGCAACATCGAAGTGCCTCCGTAACAACCGTGCGTCAGACCACCACGGCCTTTTCGATCACGACATCATCGGTCGGCACGTCCTGGTGGAAGCCCGCGTTGCCCGTCTTGACGCCCTTGATCTTGTCGACCACGTCCTGGCCTTCGACGACCTTGCCGAACACCGCGTAGCCCCAGCCCTGCGGCGTCGGCGACGAGTGGTTCAGGAAGTCGTTGTCGTTCACGTTGATGAAGAATTGTGCGGTCGCCGAGTGCGGATCGTTCGTGCGCGCCATCGCGACCGTGTAGTTGTCGTTCTTCAGGCCGTTGTTCGCTTCGTTGTCGATCGGCGCGTCGGTCGGCTTCTGCTTCAGGCCCGGCTCGAAGCCGCCGCCTTGAATCATGAAGCCGTTGATCACGCGGTGGAACACCGTACCGTCATAGTGGCCCTTCTTCACGTAGTTGAGGAAGTTCTCGACCGTCTTCGGTGCCTTCGCGGCGTCCAGCTCGAGCTTGATTACGCCGTGGTTCGTGTGCAGTTCAACCATGATGAATTCCTTCGGTAAGGCGGTTTAAATGGCACGCGGCCGGTCGTGCGACGCGGCCGCGTGTGGCGCCGGACGTGCCGGCACGTGCTTATTTCGAGACGATGCTGGCCGATTCGATCAAGACCGGCTGGGCCGGCACGTCCTGCATCGGGCCGCGCGAGGTCGTCGCCACGCCTTCGATCTTCTTCACGACGTCGAGGCCCGACACGACCTTGCCGAACACCGCATAGCCGTTGCCGTCCGGGTTGGGGTAGTCGAGGCCGCCGTTGTCGACCGTGTTGATGAAGAACTGCGCGGTGGCCGAATTCGGATCGCTGGTACGCGCCATCGCGATCGTGCCCGTCAGGTTCTTCAGACCATTGCGGCTTTCCAGCGGGATCGGCGCGCGGGTCGGCTTCTCCTCGAAGTTGGTCTTGTAGCCGCCGCCCTGGATCATGAAGCCCTTGATCACGCGATGGAAGATCGTGCCGTTGTACTGGCCGGCCTTCACGTAATCGAGGAAGTTGGCGACCGTCTTCGGCGCCTTTTCCGGGTAGAGCTCGACGCGGATGTCGCCCTGCGAGGTCTTCAGCTGCACGACGGGGTGCGCGGTAGCCGATTGCGCGAAAGCAGGCGCGGTCGCGAGAAGGGCGGCGCCGCCAAGCGCCAGCAACAGACGTTTCATTGCGATCCTCAGGTTGGGAGAGAAAGAAGGCCGCGCCGCTTATTGCGACGGCGCGACGTACGGCGCCGCCAGAGCGCCCGACGGACCGCTGAACTGGAACGTCGGCGACATCGGCAGCGTGGTGGTGCTCACGTTCGCGGCGGCGCGATCGGTGTACTCGCGCGTGGCCGGCTTCACCGCGCGGGCGTTCGGCGCGGCTTTCGGCGGCGACACGATCTTCTGCAGATCGGCGAGGCGCTGCGCGGTCGCGCCGCTCGTGCGGCCGAGCGATTGCGCACGCTTGTACGATTCGGCCGCGAGGCGCAGGTAGAGATCGCCGAGGTTCTCGTATGCAAGCGAGTAGCTCGGGTTCGATTGCGTCGCGGTGACGAGCGCGCTGCGCGCTTCGTCGTAGCGGCCGTGCTTCGCGTAGAGCGCCGCGAGGTTGTTGTACGGCTCGGGCAGTTCGGGGTAGGCCTGCGTGATCGCGACGAACTGCTGGATCGCGTCGTCGTCGCGGTTCAGGCGGGCGAGCACGGTGCCGCGCTTGAACTGCGCCTGCACGTCGTGCGGATTCGCCGCGATGCGCGCGTCGAGTTGCGCGAGCGCCTGCTTCCACTGCTTGCCGGTGATCGACGCGTCGATTTCGGGCGTGCCGTCGGCGGTGGCCGGGGCCTTCTGCGCATGTGCCGCGGGGGCCGCGAAAAGCGTCAGTGCGACGCCCATGACGGCGGTCGCAACGAGGGTCGCAGCGCTCGGCGCGCGGCCGCGATGAGGTTTCATAGGCGTAAATCGGAATGTTATACTCCGAGCCATTCTAACAAAACGTCTGCGCGTTCCGGCGAGCCGTAGACAGTCTTTCTTTGCCTCTCGTGGCCGTCACCGCTGTGCTTGCAGCCTGACCGCCCCATGTGATACCGAGGACACCCGGCGTCGTGCCGCAGCAGGTGGTGCTTCCGTTTCGCATGCTGGGCGAGCCTCGCCAGGGCGGTTTCCTTCGGCTCACGGTTCATCTCTATGGAATCACTGCGCATCTACAACACGCTCGCGCGTGACAAGCAAGTCTTCGTGCCGCGCCAGTCCGGCGAAGTGCGGATGTACGTATGCGGGATCACCGTCTACGACTATTGTCACGTGGGCCACGCGCGCATGCTGGTCGTGTTCGACCTCGTCCAGCGCTGGCTGCGTGCGATCGGCTATCGGGTCACGTACGTGCGCAACATCACCGACATCGACGACAAGATCATCCGCCGCGCGCTCGAGAACGGCGAGACGATCAAGTCGCTGACCGACCGGTTCATCGGCGCGATGCACGAGGATGAAGCCGCGCTCGGCATCCAGCGGCCCGACATCGAGCCGCGCGCGACGCAGTTCATTCCGCAGATGCTCGGGATGATCGAGAAGCTCGAGACGAACGGCTACGCGTACCAGGCGGCCGACGGCGACGTCAATTATTCGGTGCGCAAGTTCGCGAACTACGGGAAGCTCTCGGGCAAGTCGCTCGACGACCTGCGCGCGGGCGAGCGCGTGGCCGCGAACGACGCGAAGGAAGATCCGCTCGATTTCGTGTTGTGGAAGCGCGCGAAGGCGGACGACCCGCAAGGTGCGTCGTGGGCATCGAAGTACGGGATGGGCCGGCCGGGCTGGCACATCGAGTGCTCCGCGATGGGCTGCACGCTGCTCGGCGAGCATTTCGACATCCACGGCGGCGGGCAGGATCTGCAATTCCCGCACCACGAGAACGAAATCGCGCAGAGCGAAGGCGCGACCGGCCAGACGTTCGTCAATTACTGGATGCACAACGGCTTCGTGCAGGTCGACAACGAGAAGATGTCGAAATCGCTCGGCAACTTCTTCACGATCCGCGAAGTGCTCGAGCGGTACGACGCCGAGGTCATGCGCTTCTTCATCGTGCGCACGCACTACCGGTCGCCGCTCAATTACAGCGACGTGCATCTCGACGATGCGCGCGCGTCGCTCACGCGCCTGTACACGGCATTGAAGGATGTCGAGCCCGACGCGCTCGCGCTCGACTGGAACGAGCCGCACGCGCAGCGTTTCGCGGCCGCGATGAACGACGACATCAACACGCCGGTCGCGGTGGCGACGCTGTTCGAACTGGCGGGCGAGGTCAACCGCACGCGCGATGCATCGCTCGCGCGGCAGCTGAAACAACTGGCGGGCCTGCTGGGCCTGCTCGGCCGCGAACCGCGCGCGTTCCTGCAGCAGGCCACCGGTGCCGCGCAGGCGGGCGGGCTCGCAGCCGACGAGATCGAAGCGAAGATCGCCGCGCGTGTCGCGGCGAAACAAGCGAAGGACTATGCCGAAGCGGACCGGATTCGGGCGGAACTGCTCGACGCCGGCATCGCTCTTGAAGACAAACCGGGCGGATCGACCGAATGGCGTCGCGTATGAGCGCGGCGCGTTCCACTGACCGATCCGTCAGGTAGGAGGCAAGATGGCAACGGCAAGAAAAGCGCCGGTCAGGCGCGCGACCCAGGTCGCCGCGCGTCCGGCAGCCAGGCGCGCGCCGGCGGCGAAGACGGACGCGACGCGCGCCGTGCCGAACGGCGCGCTCAACGGTCATGCGAGGCCCGCGCGCGCGAAGAGCGCGGACGCGGCGCAGCCGGAGGCCGCGATGGCGGCCGCCGACGCGGTGCGCAAGGTGCGAGCATCCGAGGTGGCAGCCGACGGCGCCGATGGCGTTGTGCGTCCTGCCTACTGGGACAAGGCGTGCGCCGATCTCGTCAAGCGCGACCGCATCCTGAAGAAACTGATCCCGAAGTTCGGTCCCGCGCATCTCGTGAAGCGCGGCGACCCGTTCGTCACGCTCGCGCGTTCGGTCGTCGGCCAGCAGATCTCGGTGTCGTCCGCGCAGGCGCTGTGGGCGTGCATTGAAGATGCGTGTCCGAAACTCGCGCCGCAGCCGGTCATCCGGCTCGGCGCGGACAAGCTGATCGCATGCGGGCTGTCGAAGCGCAAGACGGAATACATTCTCGATCTCGCGCAACACTTCGTGTCCGGCGCGCTGCACGTCGACAAATGGACGTCGATGGACGACGAGGACGTGATCGCGGAACTCACGCAGATCCGCGGCATCAGTCGCTGGACGGCCGAGATGTTCCTGATCTTCAACCTGTCGCGGCCGGACGTGCTGCCGCTCGACGATCCGGGCCTGATCCGCGCGATCAGCGTCAATTACTTCAGCGGGGAGCCCGTCACGCGCAGTGAGGCGCGCGAGGTGGCCGCCAACTGGGAGCCGTGGCGTACCGTCGCGACCTGGTACATGTGGCGCAGCCTCGACGCGCCCGACGCCGATTGATGGCTATCGGGTTTTAAACATCAATAGTTGAGAGCCGGTTTTGCACATCGCCCGCGCGGGTAGAATACGCGCTGCCGCAAGACCCAAGGATTCGAACACATGAAGACCACGTTTCTGGATTTCGAACAGCCGATCGCCGAACTCGAGGCCAAGATCGAGGAGTTGCGATTCGTGCAGGACGACTCGGCTGTCGATATTTCGGAAGAAATCGAGCGGCTGTCGAAGAAGAGCCAGCAACTGACGAAGGACCTCTACGCGAACCTGTCGCCGTGGCAGGTCTCGCAGATCGCGCGTCATCCGCAGCGTCCGTACACGCTCGATTACGTTGCGGAACTGTTTACCGATTTTCACGAGCTGCATGGCGACCGCGCATTCGCGGACGACCTGTCGATCGTCGGTGGTCTCGCGCGCTTCGGCGGCCATCCGTGCATGGTGATCGGCCACCAGAAGGGCCGCGACACCAAGGAGCGCGCGGCGCGCAACTTCGGGATGCCGCGTCCGGAAGGCTATCGCAAGGCCGAGCGCCTGATGCGTCTCGCCGAGAAGTTCGGGCTGCCGATCTTCACGTTCGTCGATACGCCGGGCGCCTATCCGGGCATCGGCGCGGAAGAGCGCGGCCAGTCGGAAGCGATCGGCCGCAATCTGTACGTGATGGCGGAGCTGAAGACGCCGATCATCACGACCGTGATCGGCGAGGGCGGTTCGGGCGGTGCGCTCGCGATCGCCGTGGCCGACACCGTGATGATGCTGCAGTTCTCGACCTACTCGGTGATCTCGCCGGAAGGCTGCGCGTCGATCCTGTGGAAGAGTGCCGCGAAGGCGCCCGAGGCCGCGGAAGCACTGGGCCTGACCGCCCATCGCCTGAAGGCGCTCGGCCTGATCGACAAGATCATCAACGAGCCGCTCGGCGGCGCGCACCGCGATCCGAAGGGCATGGCCGCGCTGCTGCGCCGCGCGCTTGCCGATTCGCTGCGCCAGTTCCAGGGCATGAGCATCGATGCGCTGCGCGAGCGCCGCTTCGAGCGCCTGATGGCCTACGGCAAGTTCAAGGAAACCACGCCCGGCGCATGACCGGCGTGTTCATATCGCGCGCCGTCCGGCGCGCGTCCGTCTCGTGATCCCCCCGACCGAACTCTTCGCCGACCGCGTCGTACTCGATGCGGTCGGCGTTGCGCTTGCCGATCTGCCGGCCGATGCGCGCATCGCGATCGCGTACAGCGGCGGCCTCGACTCGACCGTGCTGCTCGATGCGGCCGTGCGCGTGGCCGGCGCGTCGCGCTGCGTCGCGCTGCACGTGCATCACGGCCTGAGTGCGAACGCCGACGCGTGGGTTGCGCATGCGCAAGCGACGGCCGAGCGACTCGGTGTCACGTTCGAATCGGAGCGTGTCGACGTGCCGCGCGACAGCGGCCTCGGCATCGAGGCGAGCGCCCGCGAGCGTCGCTATGCGGCGCTCGATGCGATGTGCGAACGTCACGGCGTGGCGGGGCTGTGGGTCGCGCAGCACGCGGACGACCAGGCCGAGACCGTGCTGCTGCAACTGTTGCGCGGCGCGGGCATCGCCGGCCTGGCCGCAATGGCGCCGCGCTATCGCCCCGACGGCGCGAGCGTCGAGCGCGTGCGGCCGTTCCTGCGATTGTTGCGTGCCCAACTGGAGCGCTACGCGGCGCAGCGTGAGCTCGCGTGGATCGACGACGAATCGAACGCCGACACGCGCTACGCGCGCAATGCGTTGCGCATCGACGTGCTGCCCGCGCTCGCCATGCACTTCCCCGGTTTTCGCGATGCGCTGGGCCGTGCGGCCCAGCATGCGGCCGCCGCGCAGCGGCTGCTCGACGACCTGGCAGAACTGGATTTCGCCGGCGCCGCGCGCGACGACGGCCGCGCGCTGTCGCGCGAAGCGCTGGTCGCGTTCGACGACACGCGCGGCGCGAACCTGCTGCGTTTCTGGATGCGCCGACTCGGCTTGCCCGGTGCGTCGGCAGGCCGGCTCGCGAACATGATGCGGCAACTGCGCGATGCGCACGACGCGCATGCGCTGCGGGTCGATCACGCGGGGCAGTGCCTGCGGCTGTATCGGGATGTCGTGTACTGGGAGGCCGGCGACAGTGCCGACCCGGCCGACGATGGCACCGGGATGCCGCGTCCGGAGGCCTCGCTCGCTTGGGACGGACAGGAAGTCTGGCACGTGCCGGCGTGGCGCGGCACGTTCGTGTTCGGGCCGGCCGAGGCCGGCAGCGACGGGGCGGTGCCGGAGGCGCTGCTGCGCGGTGCAACGCTCGTCGTGCGCGCCCGGGCGGGCGGCGAGCGGCTGCGTACGTCGCCCGGCGGCCCGGGACGCACGCTGAAGAACCTGTTCCAGGAGCGCGGCGTGCCGGCCTGGCAGCGCGACGTGCCGCTGCTGTTCGCGGGCGACCGGCTCGTCTACGTCCCGCGGCTCGGCGTGAATCATGGCGATGGGCTTGCCGGCGAAGGCGGGTGGCGCCGGATCGAGTGGCGTCCCGACTTGCTGATCGCGTAGCGGCGGCAGGCTGGCGGCTGCGCGATCGCGCGCCGGTTTTCACCATTTGGTAAACAGCGCCGGAACGCCTGCCAAACGGGCGAGCGGCTTGTCAAGCGGGCCTCTATCGGGTACGCTCGGACGTTTGCTCGGCTCGATTTTTGAGCGTTTTGTGCAGGTTTTCCGCGTGACGTACCCGGTTTGCGCGGCCTGATCGGCCTTCCGGGCAAAATCCGTCACGCTTGCGTGTTGCGTCCCAGCCGTCCCCCTCGTCGTCCGTCCACAGCCACAAGCCGCGTGACCGAACGGCAACGCGGCCTGCCCAGCGCGCCCGTGCGGCTTCTCCTCCAGTTCAGAACGACAATGGCACTCATCGTACACAAATACGGCGGCACTTCGATGGGCTCGGTCGAGCGCATCAAGAACGTCGCGAAACGCGTCGCAAAATGGCATCAGGCCGGGCACCAGATGGTGGTCGTGCCGTCCGCGATGTCCGGCGAAACCAACCGTCTGCTCGGTCTCGCGAAAGAGATTTCGAGCCAGCCGAGCCCGCGTGAGCTCGACATGATCGCGTCGACCGGCGAGCAGGTCAGCGTCGGCCTGCTGTCGATCGCGCTGCAGGAAATCGGCGTCGAAGCCGTGAGCTATGCCGGCTGGCAAGTGCCGATCAAGACGGACAACGCGTACACGAAGGCGCGTATCCACTCGATCGACGACGAGCGGGTGAAGGCCGATCTGAACGCCGGCAAGGTCGTGATCATCACGGGTTTCCAGGGCGTCGATCCGGACGGCCACATCACGACGCTGGGCCGCGGCGGCTCGGACACGTCGGCGGTGGCGGTCGCGGCCGCGCTGGATGCCGAAGAGTGCCTGATCTACACGGACGTTGACGGCGTCTACACGACCGACCCGCGCGTGGTCGAAGAGGCGCGACGCCTCGACCGCGTGACGTTCGAGGAAATGCTGGAAATGGCCAGCCTCGGCTCGAAGGTCCTGCAGATCCGCTCGGTCGAATTCGCCGGCAAATACCAGGTGAAGACGCGTGTGCTGTCGAGCCTGACCGATCCGCTGATTGCGCTCGACGAAGAAATGCGCTCGGGCACCCTGATTACTTTTGAAGAAGACGAGACCATGGAAAAGGCAGTCATTTCCGGCATCGCGTTCCAGCGCGACGAAGCACGCATTGCGGTGATGGGCGTGCCCGACAAGCCGGGCATCGCGTATCAGATCCTCGGCCCGGTCGCCGACGCGAACGTCGACGTCGACATGATCATCCAGAACCAGAGCGTCGAGGGCAAGACCGACTTCACGTTCACGGTCGGTCGCGGCGATTACCAGAAGGCGATGGACATCCTCACCAACCAGGTGAAGGGCCATGTGAGCGCCGAGCGCGTGCAGGGCGACCCGAAGGTGTCGAAGGTGTCGGTCGTCGGCGTCGGCATGCGTTCGCACGTGGGCGTCGCGAGCAAGATGTTCCGCACGCTGTCGGAAGAGGGCATCAACATCCAGATGATCTCGACGTCCGAAATCAAGATTTCGGTGCTGATCGACGAGAAGTACATGGAGCTGGCCGTCCGCGCGCTGCACAAGGCATTCGAACTCGAGCAGGCGGCGTGAATTATTTGTGATGCATTGAAGAAAATGCATCACGGAAATTGACGAGCGGTTCGAAACCCTATATTATTTCGTTCTCGTCGCACTGCCTCCCTGGTGCGAGCGAAAGTTTGGGAGACGTGGCCGAGAGGTCGAAGGCACTCCCCTGCTAAGGGAGCATCTGGGCCAAAACCTGGATCGAGGGTTCGAATCCCTCCGTCTCCGCCAAAAGCGGTGACAAAGCCCCGCAAGTTCTCGGACTTGCGGGGCTTTTTCTTTTTCGGCTTCCTTTCCGGACGGACCGCTCGGGCATTCCGTACTGACCGTCCTTTCGGAGCGACACCCCATCGACCGGCTCGCCGACGTACGCGGCGACCTCCGAGGTTGCGAATCACTGCGCCCGGCGCTCGCTGAAATAAAAATGAAAGCGCCCGTGTAAGGATCGAGTCGCTCCCATTCATCGCTCCCTACATTCTGTCCTTGCGCATTGGCGCGCAGCGTGTGCGAAAAAAATGCGGCGTCGCACCCATTCGGGCCATCGACACTGCCCCGCACTACAAAAAATTACTCATAAAAATCAAAAGCCTACCTACAGAACGCAAAACCAAGCTCTGCTGCGCTGCAAAAAATAATCAACCGCCTTATGCTGGTTAACCCGATAGCGTTTGAGCGGCATCAAGCTTTGCCCTGATTCCGCTTTACATTTTGCCAACATTGGCGATCCACGAAATCTAGCTGTCGATTTGATTTCGTTCCCATCGTCACGTCTGTTCCCACTACAGCGCGCGACCCTCTCAAGGCCTGTTGACATGCATGATTTTCCCTTTCTGAGCCTGGCGATCTGGGTTCCGATCCTGTTCGGCGCGTGCCTGCTGCGTGCCGGCTCCGACCGTTATCCGCATCGCACGAGACTGATTGCGCTCGTCGGCGCACTCGCGGGGCTGGCCGCCGTCGTGCCGCTCGTCACCGGTTTCGATTCGCACTCGGCCGCGATGCAGTTCGCCGAAACCCGCGACTGGCTCGCGGCCTTCAACGCCGGCTGGCGCGTCGGGATCGACGGCGCGTCGCTATGGCTCGTCGTGCTGACCGCCTTCACGACGCTCGTCGTCGTCATCGCGTCGTGGGAATCGATCACGGTGCGCGTCGCGCAGTACTACGCGTCGTTCCTGATCCTGTCGGGGCTGATGGTAGGCGTGTTCGTCGCGCAGGACGGGCTGCTGTTCTTCATCTTCTTCGAGGCCACGCTGATTCCGCTGTACCTGCTGATCGGCACGTGGGGCAGGGAGCATCGCGTCTACGCGGCCGTGAAATTCTTCTTCATCTCGTTCGCGGGTTCGCTGCTGCTGTTGATGGCGATGCTGTACCTGTTCGCGAAGTCGCACACGTTCGACATGAACGCATGGCGCACGCTGCAACTCGGCTTCGCGCCGCAGCTGCTGGTGTTTCTCGGCTTCTTCGCAGCGTTCGCGGTCAAGGTGCCGATGTGGCCGGTGCATACGTGGCTACGCGACGTCTACACGGACGGCCCGACGGGCGCCGCGCTGATGCTCGCGATGCTCAAGCTCGGCGGTTACGGCTTCCTGCGCTTCGCGCTGCCGATCACGCCGGACGCGAGCCACTTCTTCGCGCCGGCCGTGATCGCGCTGTCGCTGTTCGCGATCGTCTACGCGAGCCTGATCGCACTCGCGCAGACCGACCTCGGCAAGCTGCTCGCGTATTCGACGGTCGCGCACATGGGGATCGTCACGCTCGGGCTGTTCCTGTTCAACCAGATCGGCGTCGAAGGCGCGATCGTGCAGCTCGTGTCGTACGGCTTCGTCGCGGGCGCGATGCTGCTCTGCGTGAGCGTGCTGGTGGATCGCACGAAGCAGCGCGAGATCGACGCATACGGCGGCGTGGCGGGCGTGATGCCGCGCTTCGCGACGTTCGCGCTGCTGTTCGCGATGGCCAACGTCGGCCTGCCGGGTACGTCGGGTTTCGTCGGCGAGTTCATGGTCATCATGGGCGCGATCCGCGTCAACTTCTGGATCGGCGCAATCGCGGCGCTCACGCTGATTCTCAGCGCGTCGTACACGCTCTGGATGGTCAAGCGCGTCGTGTTCGGCAAGGTCGCCAGCCCGCGCATCGCGAAGCTCGCCGACTTGAGCCGCCGCGAGATCGTGATGTTCGCGTCGCTCGCGCTGATCGTGCTGATGGTCGGCGTCGATCCGAAGCCGTTCACCGACGCGATCGATCCGACCGTCGCACGGCTGATCGACGACGCCAGCCGTTCGAAGCTCCCGGCCGGGGGCGGCGTTGCACCGGCGCAGCCGGCGTTCATGGCATCGGCGCACGGCTGAATCGCATGACCTCGCGCACGACGGCTGCATCGCACGACGATGCGGTCGTTGTGCGCGCATCCATCTTGGCGGGCGCGAACGCCCGAACGTTGTCGCCCGGTCTTCGGCCGGCTTTTCGGCTGCGTGAAATTGCCCCGCGACAATCTGTCTCACAACAGATTCTGCAATGATGATTTGCCGCATCCACCGGTTTTTCATCGCACTCGCGCGACGTATGATTCGGCCACTTTCGTGGATCGAATGCGCATCGGGCATACGCAACGGATTCAATGACCCTCGGGCTGTGTGATGAAAAGAAGAGCTTCAAAAGGCTGGACGGCGCTGATATCGATCGGCGCGGCGCTGAGCCTGTCAGGTTGTAATTTAGATGTACTAAATCCGAAAGGAAGTGTCGGCGCCGCCGAAAAGGCGCTGATCGCCACCTCGACATGGGCGATGCTGGTCGTCGTCGTACCGGTGATCCTGCTCACGCTGTGGTTCGCGTGGCGTTACCGCGCATCGAACCGCAACGCCACCTACGCGCCGAACTGGTCGCACTCGACCGCGATCGAGGTCGTGATCTGGACGGTGCCGACGTTGATCATCCTGTTCCTCGGCGTGCTCACGTGGAAAACCACACACGAGCTCGATCCGTACAAGCCGCTCGAGTCGTCGGTGAAGCCGATCGATGTCGAGGTCGTCGCGCTCGACTGGAAGTGGCTGTTCATCTATCCGGAACTCGGCATTGCGTCGGTGAACCAGCTCGCGATTCCGGTCGGCACGCCGGTGAACTTCCGCATCACGTCGGATTCGGTGATGAACTCGTTCTTCATTCCGCAGCTCGGCGGCCAGGTCTACGCGATGGCCGGCATGCAGACGCGCCTGCACCTGATCGCCGACGAAGCGGGTGACTACGCGGGCACGTCCGCCAACTTCAGCGGCCGCGGCTTCTCCGACATGAAGTTCCGCACGCTCGCCGAGCCGCGCGAGCAGTTCGACGCATGGGTGCAGAAGGTGAAGGCGTCGCCCGATCGGCTCGACGCGACCGTATACGGCACCGTCGCGCAGCCGAGCGAGAAGGCGCCCGTGCGCTACTTCTCGTCGGTGGATCCGCGGCTCTTCCACAACATCATCGCGAAATACAACGACGGCCACGTTCTCGACCTGAAGGACGCCGCCTGCGGCACGAAGGGGTAACGCATGTTCGGAAAACTCACACTATCGGCGATCCCGTTCGATCAGCCCATCATCATGGTGGCCGGCGCCTTCATGGGGCTGGTCGTGCTGGGCATCCTCGCCGCGCTGACGATCACCGGCCGCTGGAAATGGCTGTGGACGGAATGGCTGACGACGGTCGACCACAAGAAACTCGGCGTGATGTACATCATCGTCGCGCTGATCATGCTGCTGCGCGGCTTCGCCGACGCGATCATGATGCGCATGCAGCTCGCGCTCGCGTACAACGCGCCCGGCTACCTGCCACCGCACCACTATGACCAGATCTTCACGGCACACGGTGTGATCATGATCTTCTTCATGGCGATGGTGTTCATGGTCGGCCTGATGAACCTGATCGTGCCGCTGCAGATCGGCGCGCGCGACGTCGCGTTCCCGTTCATCAACTCGCTGTCGTTCTGGATGACGGCGGTCAGCGCGATCC
Organism: Burkholderia sp. KBS0801; assembly: GCF_005937855.2. Lineage (NCBI taxonomy): Bacteria > Pseudomonadati > Pseudomonadota > Betaproteobacteria > Burkholderiales > Burkholderiaceae > Burkholderia > Burkholderia sp. KBS0801. The sequence goes on along the minus strand of NZ_CP042177.1, from coordinate 2,233,668 downwards.
TGATCAACGTGTCGCTCGTGATCGGCGAGTTCGCGCAGACGGGCTGGCTCGCGTATCCGCCGCTGTCGGAGCTGCAGTACAGTCCGGGGGTAGGGGTCGACTACTACCTGTGGGCGCTGCAGATCTCGGGCGTCGGCACGCTGCTGACCGGCGTGAACTTCTTCGTGACGATCATCAAGATGCGCGCGCCCGGCATGACTCTGATGAAGATGCCGGTGTTCACGTGGACGGCCCTCTGCACGAACGTGCTGATCATGGCGTCGTTCCCGATCCTGACCGCGACGCTCGCGCTGCTCGGCCTGGACCGTTACCTCGGCATGCACTTCTTCACGAACGAAGCCGGCGGCAACGCGATGCTGTACCTGAACCTGATCTGGGCGTGGGGCCATCCGGAGGTGTACATCCTGATCCTGCCGGCGTTCGGCATCTTCTCGGAAGTGATCGCGACGTTCTCGAAGAAGCCGCTGTTCGGCTACAAGACGATGGTGTACGCGACCTGCGCGATCATGGTGCTGTCGTTCCTCGTGTGGCTGCATCACTTCTTCACGATGGGGTCCGGTGCGAACGTGAACGCGTTCTTCGGCATCATGACGATGATCATCGCGATCCCGACCGGCGTGAAGGTATTCAACTGGCTGTTCACGATGTACCGCGGCCGGATCGAATTCACGACGCCCGTGCTGTGGACGATCGGCTTCATGGTCACGTTCACGCTCGGCGGCATGACCGGCGTGATGATGGCGATCCCGGGCGCGGACTTCGTGCTGCACAACAGCCTGTTCCTGATCGCGCACTTCCACAACGTGATCATCGGCGGCGTGCTGTTCGGTTATCTCGCGGGCTTCAACTACTGGTTCCCGAAGGCGTTCGGCTTCAAGCTGAACGAGAAGCTCGGCAAGGCCGCATTCTGGTTCTGGCAGGTCGGCTTCTACGTCGCGTTCGTGCCGCTCTACGTGCTCGGCTTCATGGGCATGACGCGTCGTCTGAACCACTACGACAACCCGGCGTGGCATCCGTGGCTGCTGGTCGCCGCGTTCGGCGCGGTGCTGATCGCGATCGGCATCGCATGCCAGCTGCTGCAACTGGTCGTCAGCATCCGCAACCGCAACCTGCCGGCGTATCGCGACACGACGGGCGATCCGTGGGGCGGCCGCACGCTGGAATGGGCGACGTCGTCGCCGCCGGCCGACTACAACTTCGCGGTGCTTCCGCAAGTGCGCACGCTGGACGCGTACGCCGACATGAAGGCACGCGGCGACGGCCGGCCGAACCCGGCGACGATCCGCGACATCCACATGCCGTCGAACACGTGTGCGGGTCTCGTCATCGCGGTCTTCAGCCTGGTGCTCGGCTTCGCGCTGGTATGGCACATCTGGTGGATGGCGATCGGCGGCCTCGTCGGCATCATCGCGACGCTCGTGGTCTACAGCTCGCGTGACAACGACGGCTATTACATCCCGGCGTCGAAAGTGCGCAGGATCGAAGAGAAGCAACCGGCGGCGCACGTGGCCACGCGTGTCGACGACGTGGAACTGGAGGCCAACTGATGTTGCAGAAAACCTTGAGCGCAACCCTGCTCGAGCACGACGACCATCCGCCGTCGCACTCGGTGTTCGGCTTCTGGCTGTACCTGATGACCGACTGCGTGATCTTCGCGGCGCTGTTCGCGACGTTCGCGGTGCTCGGCAACCAGTACGCGGGCGGTCCGACCGCGAAGGACCTGTTCGACATTCCGGGCGTCGCGGTCGAAACCGCCGCGCTGCTGCTGTCGAGCATCACCTACGGCTTCGCGATGCTGGCCGCGTACAAGCAGCGGCGCGGCGCGCTGCTCGCATGGCTCGCGGTGACGTTCGCGCTCGGCGCGGCGTTCCTCGCGATGGAACTGCGCGAGTTTTCGCACCTGATCGCAGACGGCGCAGGCCCGCAGCGCAGCGCGTTCCTGTCCGCGTTCTTCACGCTGGTCGGCACGCACGGGCTGCACGTGACGGCCGGCCTGCTGTGGATGATCGTGCTCGCGGCGCAGATCGTATTGCGCGGCGGTGACCTGACCGATCGCGACCTGCGGCGCCTGACGTGCCTGAGCCTTTTCTGGCACTTCCTCGATATCGTGTGGATCTGCGTGTTTTCCTTTGTCTATCTTGCGAGCGTGATCTAAATGGCCCATTCGCATTCGTCTCAACTCGAAGAAGGGCACGGCAGCGTCGGCGGCTATGTCGCCGGGTTCATCCTGTCGGTGGTGCTCACGGCCGCGTCGTTTGGCCTCGTGATGGGCGGCGTGCTGTCGCCGCACGCATCGCTGATCGCGCTGGCCGCGCTCGCGTTCGTGCAGATCGTCGTGCACCTCGTGTACTTCCTGCACATGAACGGCTCGTCCGGCCAGCGCTGGAACGTGATGGCGTTCAGCTACACCGTGCTGACCGCGGCGATCCTGATCGTCGGCACGCTGTGGGTAATGCACAACGTCAGCATGAACATGATGTCGCGCTGAGCGGCATCGCGGCGCAGCGGACGATCTCCATGCGCATTCATGCAGGAAAGGCGGCACGCGAGTGTCGCCTTTTTTCATTTCGGCGCGCCGCGCACGCCGGTCAGTGCGTGTCCGTGCGCGCGTCCGCCGTCAGTGCATGCGTGCAGTCCGCGCGATATTCGGCGGCGAGCCGCTGCTGCGCGCCGTCGAGATCGTCGGGATAGTAGGGGCTGTTGTGCGACGGGTCGTAGCCGACCTGCTCGAGTTCAGTCAGCTCGCGCACGAGATCCGCATGGGTGACTTCGTGCCGCGTGTGAACGAACGGGTAGGCGTTGCATTCCTGCGGCGTCAGGTGAGGCGCCGCGAACGCGGCGGTGCTGGCGCATGCGCTCAGCATGCAGGCGACGGTAATCGACAGTTTCATCCGGTGGCTCCTGAATTCGCGGCCCGATGCCGCATGACGTCAGCGTAGGCGGCACGCAGGGCCGGGCGGGCGACGCACGGATGAAACATGTTTCACCCGCATGCGCCCGATGCCGAATGAAGCAATTTTCATCTAACGCCTAAAAGCGATCGATGCGGCTACGATAGTTGCGCGCGCATCGATACGCGCGTCGTGACAGCCATTGCGAGGACGGACATGCGAGTACTGACGGTCGAAGACGATGCGGTGACCGCGAACGAGATCGTTGGCGAACTGACCGCGCGCGGGTTCGAGGTCGATTGGATCGACAACGGCCGCGAAGGAATGATGCGCGCGATGAGCGCATCCTACGATGCGATCACGCTCGACCGGATGCTGCCCGGTGCTGACGGGCTCGCGATCCTGACCGCGATGCGCACGGTCGGCATCGATACGCCGGTGCTGATGCTGAGCGCGCTCGGCGACGTCGACGAGCGCATCCGCGGGCTGCGCGCGGGCGGCGACGACTACCTGACCAAGCCGTTCGATTCCGGCGAACTGAGCGCGCGCATTGAAGTGCTGTTGCGCCGCCGGCAGGCATCGGGCGTGCCGCAGCAGACGTTGTTGACGGTCGGCCCGCTCGAACTCGACCTCATTTCGCGCTGCGCGCGCCGCGGTGTCGACGAGATTCCATTGCTGCCCACCGAGTTTCGCGTCCTCGAATTCATGATGCGCAACGCGGGGCAGACGATCACGCGCACGATGCTGTTCGAGGCCGTGTGGGGCTATCACTTCGACCCGGGCACCAACCTGATCGATGTCCACATGGGGCGGCTGCGCAAGAAGATCGACCCGCCGGGCGCCGTGCCGATGATCCAGACCGTGCGCGGCTCGGGCTACATGCTCCGATGACGGAGGCACGGATGGATGCGGACCGTGCGGCGAACTTCACGCGTCGCTGGCATACGACGACGTTTCGCTGGCTATGCGCGTACGCGGCGATCTTCTCGGTTTCGCTGCTGCTGCTCGCGGGCGTGATCAACGTCGCCGCGACGCACACGATGGCGCGCGACACCGACGAGGTGCTCGCGTGGCAACTGATCTACTTCGATTCGATCCCCGACGCCGAGCTGCCGCTTGCGATTCACCGGCGGCTCGAGCACGAGCACATGCATACGAATTTCTACGGACTGTTCGACGCGAGCGGGCGCCGCGTGGCCGGCGACATCGCGACGCCGCCCGCGCTGCGCACGGATCGCCGCGGACGCACGCTTGACTGTACGCTCGTGCCGCTCGACGGCCAGCCCGCGCCGATCACGCGCGCGATGGCCGTGCACCGCGACGACGGGATGACGCTGGTGGTCGCGCGCGACCTGTCCCATTTCATCCAGATTCGCGAAGTCGCGATCCGCGGACTCGTGATCGGCGGCGTGCTGATCCTGCTCGCGGGCATCGCGGGCGGCAGCATGCTCGGCATGCGGCAGATCCGCCGCGTCGCCGCGATCCGGCGCGTCACGCGACAGATCGCCGAGGGCGATCTCGGCAAGCGGTTGCCGGTGGGCCGCTACGACGAGCTCGACCTGCTCGCGCATCTCGTGAACCACATGCTCGACGAAGTCGAGCGGCTGATGGGCGAGGTGCGTCACACCTGCGATGGCATCGCGCACGATCTGCGCACGCCGCTCGCACGCGTGCATACGATGCTGGCGCGGCTCGCCGAACAGCCGCATTGCGCGCACGATCCGGCGTCGGCGCAACTGCTGGCGTCGGCACGCGATGAAACCGACCGACTGCTCGAGCGCTTTCGCGCGATGCTGCGCATCTCCGAGATCGGGACGCTGAGCCGGCGCGGCGGGTTTGCTGCGGTGGACGTCGCGGCATTGCTGCGCGACGTGTGCGAACTGTACGAGCCGCTCGCCGAAGCGGGAGGCGTCGCATTCGGGCTCGATGCGGTGCCGGTCGACGGCATTCATGGCGACCGCGCGTTGCTGTTCGAGGCGTTCAGCAATCTCGCGGACAACGCGATCAAGTTCACGCCGCCCGGCGGTCGCGTGCGCGTCGCGCTCCACGCGACGCCGAACGGCCCGCTCGTGCGGTTCGAGGACACCGGGCCCGGGATCGCACCGGGCGAGCGCGACGCGGTGCTCGAGCGCTTCTATCGCGGCGAGCGCACGCGTCACGTGAACGGCTCGGGGCTCGGGTTGAGCATCGTGTCGGCGGTGATGCGGGTGCACGGCTTCGCGCTGCGGATCGGCGATGCGCAGCCGGCCGGTGCGGCGATCACGGTCGAATGCTGGCCGCGCTCGCTCGGATGAGCGCGCGGGAAAACGGTCGATGCGCATCCTGTTGATTTCCCCTCCGACGCCCGAGGCGGCGCGGCTCGACAAGGCGTTCCGCGAAAGCACGCACGGTGTGGAGCGTGTCGACGAGTGGCGCGACGGCTGCTTCGCGGCCACGCAGGACCGCTTCGACGCGATCGTGCTGGTCGAACCCGATGCGGCTGCCGGGGCCGTGCTGCTCGACATGTTGCCGCGGCTTGCCGCGTCGGCCGGCGGCGCGACGATCGCAGTACTCGTCGTCGGTGCGACGCCCGCACGGCGTGCGCGGATGCTGCAGGCCGGCTGCGACGTGTGTCTTGCCCAGCCGTGTTCGTTCGTGGAACTGCACGAACGCCTGCGCGCGCTGTGGCGTCGCGCGGGCGTCATCGCGTTGCGCGAGTCGGTGCGGCTCGACGCGGCCACGCGCGCGCTCGAGGAGCGCGGCCGCAGGCTCGCACTCAGCGCCCGCGAGTTCCGTGTCGTTGAATGCCTGCTGCGCGAAGCCGGGCGGCCGGTCGGGCGCGATGCCGTGCTGCGTTACGCATGGGGCGAAGCCGACATCGAACCGGAAACCGTCAATGCGCTGGTCGTGCGGCTGCGGCGCAAGCTCGTCGCGCACGCGTTCTCCGCGCGCATCGAAACGGTTGCGCGATTCGGATTCAGGTTCGATACCGGCAGTTGATAACGCGGTATCGGTCGGGCTTGAGAACGCCGAACGGACGCCGGCGGCATCGCGCGCGGCGTCGCCATTGCGGCGCGATCAGTGCGAATAAAGCTCGCGGTTGAGCTGCGCGAGCTGGCCGTCGCGTTGGGCGCGAACGAGTTCGCGATACACCTGGGCGCGCGTGAGCGGCGCCACCGGCGGCGCCTTCCACGCATCGCGCGATGACGCCCGCGCGGGGGCAGTCGATGCAAGCGTCTGCGGCGCGCTCGCCGCGGCGGATTGCGATGCGGCGGCACGGCCGGGCAGCGCGACACAGAGGGCGCAGAGCAGGATGGCGAACAGTAGTGTCTTCATGGCGTGATCCTTGGCGAAGGGCGGACGCCGGCGCCGCGAATGCGAAGCCGGCAGGCCACACGTTATCGGGCGCGCTGCGTCGGACACCGGGCGCGCCGATGAAGAAACGTTCATGAACGCGCGTCGCGCCAGCCGCCGCCGAGCGCGCGTACGAGCGCGACGGACGCCTGCAGGCGTCGGGCATCGACGTCGAGCGACGCGATCTGCGTATCGAGCTCGGTCGTCTGCGCGGTGACCACGTCGAGATAGCTGACGGCACCGTCGCGATAGCGCGACATCGCAAGCGCGAGCGACTGCCGCGCCGCGACGAGCGCGGCGTCGTCCTGCGCCGATTCGTCTCCGAGCCGGTGCAGCAGCGCGAGATCGTCCTCGACTTCGCGGAACGCGGCCAGTACGACGCTGCGGTAACGTGCGCCCTGTTCGGCGAACTGCGCGCGCGCGTGGCGCACACCCGCCGCACGCAGGCCGCCGTCGAACAGTGTCGTCGCGAGCCGCGGCCCGATCGACCAGATTTCGTTCGGTGCGGCGAGCCACGGCGAGAACGTGTCGCTCTGGAAGCCGGCGTCGAGGCCGAGCGACAGGTCCGGGAAGTACGCGGCGCGCGCGACGCCGATCCGTGCGTTCGCGGCCGCGACGCGGCGTTCCGCGGCGGCAATGTCCGGGCGGCGTTCGAGCAGCGTCGACGCGAGCCCGGTCGGAATCGACGGAACGGCGGGCAGCGCGGCGGCGGCCGGCAGCGAGAACGTCGACGCGGATACGCCGACGAGCACGGCGATCGCATGCTCGTCGAGCGCACGGCGCGCGGCGATGTCGGATGCGCGCGCCTGCGCGAGCGCGAGCTGCGTTTGCGCGCGCGACACGTCGAGCCCCGATGCGAGGCCGCCGCGATGGCGGCTGACCGTCAGTTGCCACGCACGGCGATATGCATCGATCGTCTGCGCGAGCGAGTCCGCTTCGCGATCGAGTCCCGCGAGATCGAAGTAGGTGCTGGCAACGCGGGCCTGCAGGCTGAGCCGCACGGATGCGAGATCGTCGACCGCGGCTTGCGCGTTGTCGCGGCCGGCAGCGACCGTATTGCGGACCTTGCCCCACAGATCGATGTCGTAACCGAGTCCGGCATCGAGTGTGTTCGATTCGTAGACGTCGGGCTGCCCGCTGCCGCGCAGCGGCCGGCGCGCGGACTGCCGGTCGCGGTCGGTCTCGGCGCCGATGCCGAGGGTCGGCAGCAACGCGGCATGCGCCTCGTCGAACAAGGCGGCCGCTTCGTCGTGCCGTGCGACGGCGGCGGCGAGGTCCGGATTCGCGCGTGCGACGAGCGGCTCGAGCCGGTCGAGTGTCGCGTCGCCGTACACACGCCACCAGCCGTCGCGCGGCAGACGATCGGCCGGTGCGGCATCGACCCACGGGCCGGTTTCGCGAAACGCGGCCGGCACCGGCACGGCCGGCGCGTGATATGTCGGCGCGAACGAACAGCCGGCGAGCAGCGCGACGCTGCCGAGCCATGCAGCGAGCGTACGGTCAGCCATGCGCAGGCTCCTTCGTCGCGGTGCCGGCGATGCGGACCGGGTCCCCATCCGCGAGCGAATCGGGCGGGTTGTCGATCACGCGGTCGCTCGCCGCGAGGCCCGACGCGATCTCGACGCGCGTGCCGAGATCGGTCGCGATCGACACGTGGCGCAAGCGCGCATGCCCGGTCGCGTCGAGCACGGCGATCTGCAACCCGTCGTGGCGGAAGATCAGCGTGCTCGCCGGAATCGTCAGCGCGTGCGCGGCGTTGGCCACCGCGATCCGCACCTGCGCGTATTCGCCGGGGAACAGCGTGCCTGCCGGGTTCGCGATCGAGAACTGCGCGAGCAGCGTGCCGGAAGCCGGGTCGATCGCCTGCGCGGAATCGGCGAGCGTCGCATCGAACGTCGTGCCGGGACGCTCGGGCACGGTCAGCGCGACATGCATGCCCGCATGGATCGCGCCCGCGTCGTCCTGCGGAATATGGACGTAGAGCCGCAGCCGCCGTGCATCCGAGACGGTGAAGAGCTCGGCGCCGTTGCCGCTGCCTGCGTCGATCAGCGCGCCGACATCGGTCTTGCGCGCGGTCACGACGCCGTCGAACGGCGCGGTGAGGCGCTTGAACGATTCGAGCGCCTCGAGCCGCCGCACGTTCGCGGTGCTGGCGGCCACGGCCGCGCGTTTCGCATCGAGATCGCTGCGCTTCTCGTCGGCTTCCTGCCGCGACACCGAATCCTGCGCGAGCATCTCGGACCAGCGCGCGGCGGTGACGGCCGCGAGCCGTTCGTTCGCAGTCGCGCTTTGCAGGTCGGCGCGCGCCTGCTGCAGCTGCTGGTCGAGGTCGGGCGTGTCGATCGACGCGAGCAACTGGCCGGCCTTCACGTGCGCGCCGATGTCGACGTACCACGCGTGCAGGTAGCCGGGCACGCGCGCGTAGATTGGCGCGTCGACATAGGCGTCGAGGCGGCCTGGCAGCACCAGCGCATCGGCGGCGGCCGGCTGCGGCGCGACCGTCGCGACGGTCGGGATCGCCTGGCTGGCGGTCCACGCGGCGACTTCACGCGCATCGTGCGCGCGTTCGACGACGCCGGTCGCGGCGGCGGCGAGTGCCGCGATCACGCCGGCGATCGCGAGCGGTTTCAGGTAACGCGGCGTGGCGGGGGGACGGACGTCGAATTCAGTGGACATGCTGTTCTCCCGGAGTGAGGGACGGGGATTCGGAGTGGGGCGCACGATCGCCCCGATGGACGAGGCTGAACACGACGGGCACGAACACGAGCGTCGCGACGGTCGCGCAGAGCAGCCCGCCGATCACCGCGCGGCCGAGCGGCGCGTTCTGTTCGCCGCCGTCGCCGAGGCCGAGCGCCATCGGCGCCATGCCGATGATCATCGCGAGCGCGGTCATCATCACGGGCCTGAAGCGCGTGAAGCCGGCCTCGAGCGCGGCGACGGTCGCGTCGGCCGTATGCGCGAGCCGCTCGCGCGCGAACGTGACGACCAGGATGCTGTTCGCGGTCGCGACGCCCATGCACAGGATCGCGCCCGTCAGCGCCGGCACCGACAGCGGCGTGCGGGTGACGAACAGCATCCACACGATGCCGGCGAGCGCCGCGGGCAGCGCGCTCACGATCACGAACGCGTCGCGCCACGAATGGAAGTTCACGACGATCAGCAAATAGATCAACAGCACCGCGCCGGCAAGGCCCGCGAGCAGCCCGCCAAACGCGCTGCTCATCGTCTGCACCTGGCCGCGCACGGTCACGCGCGACCCCTTCGGCAGGTCGGCCGCGCTTGCGTGGAGCACGCGCTCGATGTCGGCGCTGACCGCGCCGAGATCGCGGTCCTGGGTCGTCGCGAAGATGTCGTCCAGCGGCGCGATGTCGTAGTGCGATACGACCGCGTCGGTCTGGCCGCGTACGATCGTCGCGAGGCCGCCGAGCAATTGCGGCGCGCCCGAGCGGCCCGTGACGGGCAGCGCGCGCAGGTCCGACAGCGACGTCATCCGGTACTGGGGTGTCTGCGCGACGATCGGGTAGGACACGCCGTTGTGCGGATCGAGCCAGTAGGTCGGCGATACCTGGCTCGTGCCGGACAGGCTCGCGACGACGGCATTGGTGACGTCCTGCTCGGTGATGCCGAGCTGGGCGGCGAGCGCGCGGTCGACGGATACCGTGAACTGCGGATAGGTCGACGCCTGCTGCACGCGCGCGTCGGCGACGCCCGGCACCGTGCGGATGCGCCGCAGCAACTCGGTCGCATACGCACGGTTCGCCGCGAGATCGGGGCCCGTCACCTGTACGTCGATCGGCGCGGGCGCGCCGAAGTTGAGGATCTGGCTGACGATGTCGGCAGGCAGGAACGAGAACGTGACGCCCGGAAACGCGCGCGGCAGCACGGTGCGCAGCTGCTTCACGTAGTCGGCGGTCGGCGCGTGCTCGCCGGTGAGCGACACGAGGATGTCGCCGTCCTGCGGGCCGATCGTGCCGCTGTTGCTGTACGTGAGGTTGATCCCGCTGTTCGGCAGCCCCATGTTGTCGACGATGCTCGCGAGCGCGCGCGGCGGCACGACGCCGCGCACCGTGCGCTCGACGCGATCGAACAGCGCGGCCGTCTCCTCGATGCGCGTACCGATCGGCGCGCGCACGTGCAGCGCGATTTCGCCCGCATCGACCGACGGGAAGAAGTTGCGGCCGAGCCCCGGCACCAGGACGAACGACAGCGCGACCGCCGTGAGGAACAGCACGACGAAGCGCGCGCGGTGCGCGAGCGCGAGGCCGAGCACCGCACGGTAGCCGGTGCGCAAGGCCGCGAAGCGGCGCTCGAAGCCCTGCTGGAACGCGACGAGCGGATTGCGCGATCGCGGTGTCGGGAATGGCGCGCCGTGCGGCGCAAGCACGGCCGCCGGATGCGCGGCGTGCGGGCGCAGCAGGTAGCGCGCCATCATCGGCACGAACGTGCGCGACAGCACGAACGACGCGATCATCGCGAAGATCACGGCTTCGGCCATCGGCACGAACAGGAAGCGCGCGACGCCGTCGAGCAGCAGCATCGGCACGAACACGATGCAGATGCACAGCAGCGACACGAACGCGGGCGCGACGATCTGCGACGCGCCGTCGAGGATCGCGCTGCGCACGTCCTTGCCCTGTTCGAGATGCCAGTTCACGTTCTCGATCGTGACGGTCGCATCGTCGACGAGAATGCCGACCGCGAGCGCGAGCCCGCCGAGCGTCATCACGTTGAGCGTCTCGCCCGCGGCGGCGAGCGCGGCGATCGCCGCCAGCACCGCGAGCGGAATGGATGCGGCAATGATCAGCGTCGAGCGCCAGCTGCCGAGGAACAACAGGATCATCGCGGACGTGAGCGCGGCGGCGATCAGCCCTTCGCGCGCGACGCCGCTCACCGCGCCCTTGACGAACACCGACTGGTCGCCCATCACGACGAGCCTGAGCGACGGCGGTAGCGTCGACTCGATGCGCGGCAATTGCGCCTTCACGCCGGCGATGATGTCGAGCGTCGACGCCGAGCCGCTTTTCAATATGCTCATCAATACCGCGCGGCGGCCGTCGACGCGCACGATGTTGCCTTGCGGCGGAAAGCCGTCGCGCACGTGCGCGACGTCGCGCATGAAGATCACCGCGCCGTTGACGGTCCGGATCGGCAACGCGTTGAGCTGGTCGATGGTGAGCGGGCTGTCGTTGAGGCGGATGTTGTACTCGAAGCGGCCGATCTTCTGCGTGCCGGCCGGAATGATCTGGTTCTGCTGTGCGAGCGCGGTCGCGACGTCCTGCGCGGACAGCCCCTTCGCCTGCAGCGCTTGCGGATCGAGGTCGATCTGCACCTGGCGCACCTTGCCGCCATACGGCGACGGAATCGCGACGCCGGCGACCGACAGCAGCTGCGGCCGGATCACGTTGGTCGCGTAGTCGCCGAGCTGCTGCTCGTTGAGCGTGTCGCTCGTCAGCGCCAGCTGCAGCACCGGCACGGTCGACGCGTTGTAGTTGAGGATCTGCGGCGGCGTGGTGCCGGGCGGCATCTGCTTGAGCACGGTCTGCGAGATCGACGTGACCTGCGCGGTCGCGGTGCGGATGTCGACGCTCGGCTGGAAGAAGATCTTGACGATCCCGTAGCTGCGGAACGACTGCGACTCGATGTGCGCGACGTCGTTGACCGTCGTGCCGAGCGTGCGTTCGTAGTACGTGACGATGCGCCCGGCCATGTCGGCCGGCTGCAGGCCTGCGTAGTTCCACACGACGCTGATGACCGGAATCCGGATGTCGGGGAAAATGTCGGTCGGCGTGCGCAGCGCCGCGAGCGGTCCCGCGATCAGGATCAGCAGCGCAAGGACGATGAACGTATAGGGGCGCGCGAGCGCGAGTCGGACGAGTTTCAGCATCGGCGAGGTCTCCGCCGGCGCGGGGCGCCGGCCTGTCAGCGAGGTGCCGAAGCGCGGCGTGAGCCCGCATCGGCTCGCGCAGTGTGCGTGGCGCGGGTTAACGCCGGGCGCGGGCCAGGATGAAAGATGTTTTAGGAACGGGCGGAACGGACGAAGAGGGCGGCCGACGTGGCAAGGCGGCCCGGCGGGTACGGCGGGTATGGCGGCGCGCCGCCAATTGTTACAAGACGTTAGCTGCGCTTCCGGTTGCCATCCCGCGCATCAGTTCTTACAAACTTGAAATATGCGGGCACGGCGCTTGCCGCTATAGTCGAATCACACATGAAACAACTCGAAGAGGAATCCATGAAGACTTTGCGTGTTGCCTCGCTCTTGACCGGTATGACGGCCTTGCTCGTGTCGGGCGCAGCAATGGCGGGAGTCAATGTCGGGATCAACGTCGGCGTGCCGGCTCCGGTCTACGTCGCACCTGCGCCCGTGTATGCGCCGCCGCCTCCGCCGGTCGTCTACCAGCCGGCGCCCGTGTATGCACCGGCGCCCGTCTATGCGCCGGCCCCGGCGATCGTGATCGGCTGGCACGGCGACCGCTACTGGGACGGCCGCCGCTACTGGGGGCGCGACGAGTGGTATCGCCATCACGGCCGCGGCTGGGGCGATCGTGGTCACGGTCACTGGGACAACGGCCGCCACAACGGCTGGCGCTGATCGACAAACAGTGCACATGGCGCAGGCCTGACGCATGCGCCGCATCAACAGAAAACCGCCCGCGTGGCGGTTTTCTTTTGCCAGCGCCGGCCGCGCGCGGAGGTCGCCGCGCGGTAACGTCACGCACGACCGCGAGCAAGTTGGCTCGGCGTCGAATTGAATGGGTAGAATCGACCTACATTCCATCCCCTCAATCGACCGACAGGGCCTCTATGACGAAGGGTTCGTCCCGGACCGCCGCCGCGCGCATCCGTTCCGGCGCCGCGCAGGCGGTCCGCGCCGCCGGCCGCACGGCGGCGGTATGGACAATACAGGCGGTACTGGCCGCGACGGCCGCGCATGCGGCATATGCGATCGCGCAGTACGGCGAGCCGAAATATCCGCCGGGCTTCAAGCATTTCGACTACGTGAACCCGGATGCGCCGAAGGGCGGCACGCTCGTGCTCGCGAATCCGAGCCGGCTGACGTCGTTCGACAAGTTCAATCCGTTCACGATGCGCGGCAACCCCGCGCCGGGCATCGACATGCTGTTCGAGAGCCTCACGACCGGCAGTTCGGACGAACCGGCGTCCGCCTACGGGCTGCTCGCCGACGACATCGAGATCGCGCCGGACCGCCGCTCGGTCACGTTCCACCTGAACCCGCGCGCGCGCTTCTCGAACGGCGACCCGGTCACGGCCGACGACGTCAGGTTTTCGTTCGACACGCTCAAGAGCAAGCAGGCCGCGCCGCAGTTCGGCGCGTATTTCGCCGAAATCGCGAAGGCCGTCGTGATCGACCGCGCGACCGTGCGGTTCGAATTCCGCAGCCCGAACCGCGAGCTGCCGCTGATCGCCGGCGGCGTGCCGGTGTTCTCGCGCAAGTGGGGGCTGCGCGCGGACGGTTCGCGGATTCCGTTCGACCAGCTCGCGTTCGAGCAGCCGATCGGCAGCGGCCCGTACCTGATCGAGCGCCACGACAACGGCCGCACCATTACATATAGGCGCAATCCCGCGTACTGGGGCGCCGACCTGCCGGTGCGGGTCGGCACCCACAACTTCGAGCGGATCGTCTACAAGCTGTACGGCGACGGCGTCGCGCGGCTCGAGGCGTTCAAGGCCGGCGAGTACGACGTGCTGGTCGAATACATCGCGCGCAACTGGGCGCGGCGCGACGTCGGCAAGCGCTTCGACAGCGGCGAGCTCGTCAAGCGCGAATTCCGCCAGCACAACGGCGCGGGGATGCAGGGTTTCTTCATGAACCTGCGCCGGCCGCTGTTTCGCGACGTGCGCGTGCGCCAGGCGCTCGATCTCGCGTTCGACTTCGAATGGCTGAACCGCCAGTTGTTCTATGGCGCGTACACGCGCCTCGACAGCTATTTCGCCGACACCGACCTGCAGGCGACCGGCACGCCGGGCCCGGGCGAGCTGAAGCTGCTGGAGCCGCTGCGCGCGCAGCTCGATCCTGCGGTGTTCGGCCCGATGGTCTCGCAACCGAGCACGAACCCGCCGGGCTCGCTGCGCGCGAATCTGCTGAAGGCGCGCGCGCTGCTCGCGCAGGCCGGCTGGACCTACCGCGACGGCGCGCTGCGCAACGCGCAGGGCGAGCCGTTCGAGTTCGAGATCCTCGACGATTCGGGCGCGGCGATGGAAGGCATCGTGACGGCCTTTCGGCGCAACCTCGCGAAACTCGGCATCGAAGCGCGCTTTCGGACGGCCGATTACGCGCTGCTGCAAAAGCGGCTCGACGCGTTCGACTACGACATGACGACGGTCCGCCTGCCGGGCGTGCAGGTGCCGGGTGCCGAGCAGTTCTCGCGTTACGGCAGCAAGTTCGCCGACGAGCCGGGATCGGACAACCTCATCGGCCTGAAGTCGCCGGCTGTCGACGCGCTGCTGCATGCACTCGGCACCGCGCAGACGCGCGACGAGCTGCTCGACGCGACCCACGCGCTCGACCGCGTGCTGATGCACGGCTATTACGCGGTTCCCCAGTGGTACAGCACGACGCACCGGATCGCGTACAAGCGCACGCTCGGCTATCCGCAGACGCTGCCGCTGTACTATTCGGCCGAGGGCTGGGTCGTGTCGACCTGGTGGGCCAAGCCCGGCCACTGAAGCACGCCGGCCCTTCGTTCAACCCAGCCTATCGATCGCGAGTCGCCACCCAATGTGGAGCTACATCCTCAAACGCCTGCTGCTGATGATCCCGACGCTCATCGGCGTGCTCACGCTCACGTTCGCCGTGATCCAGTTCGTGCCGGGCGGCCCGGTCGAACAGGCCGTGCAGGAACTGCGCAAGGGCGCGACGGAGCAGGGCGCGACGCCGTTCGGGATGCGTGCGCATACCGGCGTCGACGCGCAGCAGCTCGCGCAGCTCAAGGCGCTGTACGGCTTCGACAAGCCGCCGCTCGAGCGCTACTGGCTGATGCTCGAGCGCTTCGCGCGCTTCGATCTCGGCGACAGCTACTTCCGTCATCAGAGCGTGTGGTCGCTGATCGTGCAGAAGCTGCCGGTGTCGATCAGCATCGGGTTGTGGACGTTCTTCGTCACCTACCTGATCTCCGTGCCGCTCGGCATCGCGAAGGCCGTGCGCAACGGCTCGCCGTTCGACGTCGCGACGAGCCTCGTCGTGCTGGTCGGCTATGCGATCCCGGGCTTCGTGCTCGGCGTGCTGCTGCTCGTGCTGTTCGGCGGCGGCTCGTTCTGGCAGCTGTTCCCGCTGCGCGGGCTCACGTCGGACAACTTCGCGCAACTGTCGCTCGCCGGCAAGGTGCTCGACTATCTGTGGCACATCGCGCTGCCGATCACGGCGTCGGTCGTCGGCAGCTTCGCGGTCATCACGATGCTCACGAAGAACGCGTTCCTCGACGAGATCCGCAAGCAGTACGTGCTGACCGCGCGCGCGAAAGGCCTCGCCGAGCGCACCGTGCTGTGGAAGCACGTGTTCCGCAACGCGATGCTGCCGCTGATCGTCGGTTTCCCGGCCGCGTTCATCGGCGCGTTCTTCACGGGCAGCCTGCTGATCGAGACGCTGTTCTCGCTCGACGGCCTCGGGCTGCTGTCGTACGAGTCGGTCGTGCGGCGCGACTACCCGGTGGTGCTCGGCACGCTGTACCTGTTCACGCTGATCGGGCTCGCGACCAAGCTGGTCTCCGACCTCTGCTACGTGTGGGTCGACCCGCGCATTCAATTCGACAACCTGGAGCGCTGACATGAAACGAGCCATCCGCATGCCTGGCGTGGTCGGGCGAGGATCGCGATGAACCGGGCCGTCGTGTCGTCCCGCGTCGACGCCGCGCGTGCGCGCGTGTCGCCGTCGCCCGCGCGCCGCGTCTGGCAACGCTTTCGCCAGCAGCGCCTCGGCTACTGGAGCTTCGTGATCTTCTTCGTCGCGTTCGCCGCGAGCCTCGCGGCGCCGCTGTGGTCGAACGACAAGCCGCTCGTCGTGCGCTACGACGATCACTACTATTTCCCGATGTTCCATGCGTACCCGGAGACGACCTTCGGCGGCGACTTCCCGGCGCAGGCCGACTATCTCGATCCGTACGTGCGCAAGCGGCTCGAGGCGCCGGGCAACTTCGTCGTCTATCCGCCGAACCGCTATTACTACGACACGCTGAACTACTTCTCGAGCGTGCCGAACCCGGCGCCGCCGTCGCGCGAGAACTGGCTCGGCACCGATGCGCAGGGGCGCGACCTGCTCGCGCGGCTCGTGTACGGGTTCCGCGTGTCGGTCGAGTTCGGGCTGATCCTGACCGTGATCGGCACGCTGCTCGGGATCGCCGCGGGCGCGGTGCAGGGTTTCTTCGGCGGGCGCATCGACATCGTCGGACAGCGGCTGATCGAGATCTGGAGTTCGCTGCCGGAGCTGTACCTGCTGATCATCTTCGCGTCGATCTTCGAGCCGAGCTTCCTGCTGCTGATCGTGCTGCTGTCGCTGTTCGGCTGGATCGGCCTGGCCGACTACGTGCGCGCCGAATTCCTGCGCAACCGTACGCAGGACTACGTGCGCGCGGCCCGCGCGATGGGGCTCACGAACTGGCAGATCATCTGGCGCCACGTGCTGCCGAACAGCCTGACGCCCGTGATCACGTTCCTGCCGTTCCGGATGAGCGGCGCGATCCTCGCGCTCACGAGCCTCGACTTCCTCGGGCTCGGCGTGCCGCCGCCGACGCCAAGCCTTGGCGAACTGCTCGCGCAGGGCAAGGGCAACCTCGACGCGTGGTGGATCTCGCTGTCGACGTTCGGCGTGCTGGTCGCGACGCTGCTGCTGCTGACCTTCATGGGCGACGCGCTGCGCAACGCGCTCGACACGCGGATCGCCGACTCGGTGCGCGCGGCGGGAGGCCAGCGATGAGCGACACGGTCGTAGCGAAATCGGGCGAACCGCTGCTGTCGCTCGAGCATCTGCATGTGCGCTTCGGCGACACGGTGGCCGTCGACGACGTGACGCTCGCGATCGGTCGCGGCGAGCGCGTCGCGCTCGTCGGCGAGTCGGGCTCGGGCAAGAGCGTGACCGCGCTGGCGATCCTGCGGCTGCTGCGCGATGCCGACGTGAGCGGCACGATCCGCCTGGCCGGACAAGACCTCGCCGGCAAGAGCGAGCGCGAGATGCGCGGGCTGCGCGGCTCGGACATCGCGATGATCTTCCAGGAGCCGATGACAGCGCTCAACCCGCTGTATACGATCGGCGCGCAGATCGGCGAGACGATCGTGCTGCACGACGGCGTGACGGCGGCCGAGGCGCGCAAGCGCGCGATCGCGCTGCTCGCGCGCACGGGCATCGCGGAGCCGGAGAAGCGCGTCGACAGCTACCCGCACCAGTTGTCGGGCGGCCAGCGGCAGCGCGCGATGATCGCGATGGCGCTCGCGTGCCGGCCGCGCCTGCTGCTCGCGGACGAGCCGACCACCGCGCTCGACGTGACGATCCGCGCGCAGATCGTCGACCTGCTGCTCGAACTGCAGCGCGAGGAGGCGGAAAAGCGCGGGATGGCGATCCTGCTGATCACGCACGACCTGAACCTCGTGCGGCACTTCGCCGATCGGGTCGCGGTGATGGAGCGCGGCAAGCTGGTCGAAACCGGGCCGGTCGAGCGGATCTTCGCGCAGCCGGAGCATCCGTATACGCAGCGGCTGCTGAACAGCCGCCCGCAGCGCGCGGTCGTGCCGGTGATGCCCATTGCGCCCGTCGTGCTCGACGCGCGCCACGTCAGCGTGCAGTTCGCGCGCAAGCGGCCGGGCTTCGCGGGCTGGTTCGGCACGGTGCCCGTGACGGCGGTCGCGGATGTATCAGTGTCGGTGCGGCAGGGCGAGACGCTCGGCATCGTCGGCGAATCGGGGTCCGGCAAGTCGACGCTCGCGATGGCGCTGCTCGGGCTGCAGAAGACGACGCACGGCGAAATCGAATTCCAGGGACGCGCGCTGTCGACCTATCGCGGCCGGGAGCAGACCGCGCTGCGCTCGAACATGCAGGTCGTCTTTCAGGATCCCTTCAGTTCACTTTCTCCGCGTCACACGATCGAACGGATCGTCGGCGAGGGGCTCGAACTGCATCGTCCGGAACTGACGCCGGATGCGCGCCGCGCGAAGTCGCTGGCCGTGCTGCGCGAAGTGGGGCTCGACCGCACGGTGCTGCATCGTTATCCGCATGAATTCTCGGGCGGCCAGCGCCAGCGGATCGCGATCGCGCGCGCGCTCGTGCTGGAGCCGCGCATCCTGATCCTCGACGAACCGACGTCCGCGCTCGACGTATCGATCCAGCAGCAGGTGCTGAAACTGCTCGCGAATTTGCAACAGAAATACAACCTGGGCTATGTGTTCATCAGCCACGACCTGGAGGTGATCGGCGCGATGGCGCACCGCGTCGCGGTGATGCAGGAGGGGGTCGTCGTGGAGTCGGGAGAGGTCGCCGAGATCTTCGCCAGACCGTCACATCCTTACACACAAAAGCTGTTGAAAGCGGTCTGGAAAGCGTGATAGGCCGCCAATGGTCTGACTATCTCGATTGTATTTATTAATTTGTTTTGACAAACGATTACGCGCTGGCTAGTATCGACCGAAATTTTCCGCCAATCAGCTGATTTTTAAGCAAATTCCATCGCCCAATGCAGCATCGATCCTTGACCCAGGCATGCGCGCGCACCATCGCCGGGCTCTTCATCGGCGCCCTGTTCGCAGCAGCTCCCGGCGCGTTCGCCGACGAAGTCAGCAGTTTTAACCAGAATGCCAGCAATTCGACTCAGATCGGGTCGGGTTCCTCCCTCCAGCAGACCAGCGCGCAGCCGTCGAGCGGCGGTGCGAAGTCGTTCCTCGCCGGCATGGCGGGCAAGGCAGGCGACGTGGTCGTCGGCGCGCTCAACATGATCGGCGTGCGCTATCGCTGGGGCGGCAACTCGCCGGATTCGGGCCTCGACTGCAGCGGCTTCGTGCGTTATGTGTTCCAGGACACGCTCGGCATGTCGCTGCCGCGCCGTGCGGAAGAAATGAGCCGCGTGGGCGAGAAGGTCAGCATGAGCAATCTGAAGCCGGGCGACCTCGTGTTCTTCAACACGATGCGCCGTACGTTCTCGCACGTCGGCATCTATATCGGTGACAACAAGTTCGTGCATTCGCCGTCGACCGGCAGCACCATTCGCGTCGACGATCTCGACAACGGCTACTGGGAAAAGCGGTTCACCGGCGCGCGCCGGCTCGAATCGGAGTTTCCGATGAAGGCCGACGACCTGCGCCAGCGCGTGCGCGCGACGATCGGCGACGACGCGAACGGCAGCAACTGACGCTCGCCGGCGCTCCGCCGAATCGAAAAAACCCTGTCACCGAAAGGCGGCAGGGTTTTTTGTTTTGAGGCGCGCGGAACCGGCGGGCGGGAGTGTCGCCGTGGGCGGCAGCGCGCCGCGCTGCGTCCGATTACGCCGCCGCGACGCCGCGGGCCGCCGCGAGCTTGCGCTGCAGCTCCGGCATGATGCGCGCGACCGCTTCCTCGCCCGCGAGGATGGCCGCGTTGCGCTGGTTGAAGTCGCTGCCGCCCATCGCCGCGAGGTTCGGGCGGATCACGACGTCCGCGTACTTGTCGAGCTCGTACGACTTGATCGTCTGGCCCATGATCGTGAAGGTCTGCAGCAGCATCTCGATGGGGTTGTTGGTCGCCGCGCCGTCCGGCCGCGCCGAGATGTCGACCGCGATCACGAAGCTCGCGCCCATCTTGCGCGCGAACGACGCGGGCACCGGGCTCACGAGGCCGCCGTCGACATACTCGCGATTGCCGATCCGCACCGGTTCGAACACCGACGGCACGCTGCACGACGCGCGCACCGCGAGCCCCGTATTGCCCTGCTGGAACAGGATCGGCTGGCCGCTCTGCAGATCCGTCGCGACGATGCCGAGCGGCTTCGCCATCTTCTCGATCGGCCGGTTGTTGAGCGTCTTGTTCAGGAAGTTCTGCAGCGCGACGCCCTGCAGCAATCCGCGCGAGCGGAACGGCAGCGCCCAGTCGCTGATCGCCGCCTGATCCATGTCGAGCGCGATCTTGTTGATCTGCAGCGCGCTCATCCCGGACGCGTAGAGCGCGCCGACCACCGAGCCCGCGCTCGTGCCCGCGACGAGCTCGACCGGGATGCCGCGTGCCTCGAGCGCCTTCAGCACGCCGATGTGCGAGAAGCCGCGGGCGGCGCCGCCGCCGAGCGCGATGCCGATCTTCACGGGTTTTTCCTGCGACTGCGCGGGACGGGATTTGTCGCCGAACGACGTACAGGCGGCGAGGCTGGCGGACGCGCACGCGATCGTGAAGTGACGGCGCGACAGGCGAGGGGACGACATCGATTGATTCTCCGGCGGCTTGGCGGCGGGCCGTGCGGCCCGCGGCGGCGATAGGTTCCGAGCGGCCGTGCGGCGGAATCCCGGCGGCCGGCGCGGCGCCGGCTGGCGGCCGCGGCGCGCACATCATAAAGCAAGCGGCGCGCTTGGCGCGAAGACCGGCGCGAGTATAATTCCGGCTTCTTTCCCGTTCCGGGCGCGGCCGGCCCCATCGCAGTCCGGGCTGCCGCCGTCGATCCCGCGTCGAATCATTCATGCGCCCCAGGCGTTCGAGTTACCGTTTATGACCCGTCCTGTCCGTACCCGCTTCGCGCCGAGTCCCACCGGCTTCATCCACCTCGGCAACATCCGCTCCGCGCTCTATCCGTGGGCGTTCGCCCGCAAGATGAAGGGCACGTTCGTGCTGCGTATCGAGGATACCGACGTCGAGCGTTCGTCGCAGGAAGCCGTCGACGCGATCCTCGAAGGGATGCAGTGGCTCGGCCTCGATTTCGACGAAGGCCCGATCTACCAGATGCAGCGGATGGACCGCTATCGCGAGGTGCTCGCGCAGATGCTCGAGCAGGGCCTCGCTTACCCGTGCTACATGTCGGCCGAGGAGCTCGACGCGCTGCGCGAACGCCAGCGCGAGGCAGGCCTGAAGCCGCGCTACGACGGTACGTGGCGTCCGGAGCCGGGCAAGGTGCTGCCCGAGCCGCCGGCCGGCGTGAAGCCGGTGCTGCGTTTCCGCAACCCGCTGACCGGCACGGTCGTGTGGGACGACGCGGTGAAGGGCCGTGTCGAGATCTCTAACGAGGAACTCGACGACCTCGTGATCGCACGCCCGGACGGCACGCCGATCTACAACTTCTGCGTGGTCGTGGACGACATGGACATGAACATCACGCACGTGATCCGTGGCGACGACCACGTGAACAACACGCCGCGCCAGATCAACATCCTGCGCGCGCTCGGCGGCGAGCCGCCCGTCTATGCGCACCTGCCGACCGTGCTGAACGAGCAGGGCGAGAAGATGAGCAAGCGGCATGGCGCGATGAGCGTGATGGCTTATCGTGACGCCGGCTTCTTGCCGGAGGCCGTCGTCAACTATCTCGCGCGTCTCGGCTGGTCGCACGGCGACGCTGAAATCTTCTCGCGCGAACAGTTCGTCGAATGGTTCGACCTCGAGCATCTCGGCAAGTCGCCCGCGCAGTACGACCACAGCAAGCTGAGCTGGCTGAACGCCCACTACATCAAGGAAGCCGACAACGCGCGCCTCGCCGCGCTGGCCAAGCCGTTCCTCGACGCGCTCGGCATCGAGGACGCGGCGATCGCGACGGGCCCCGCGCTCGACGCGGTGGTCGGCCTGATGAAGGATCGCGCGACGACGGTCAAGGAGATCGCCGAAGGCGCCGCGATGTTCTACTGCGTGCCGGCGCCGGACGCCGACGCACTCGCGCAGCACGTGACCGATGCGGTGCGTCCGGCGCTGGCCGACCTCGCCGCCGCACTGAAGGCGGCCGACTGGACGAAGGAGGCCGTGTCTGCCGCGCTGAAGGCGACGCTCGGCACGCACAAGCTGAAGATGCCGCAGCTCGCGATGCCGGTGCGCCTGCTGGTGGCCGGCACGACGCATACACCGTCGATCGACGCGGTGCTCGTGCTGTTCGGTCGCGATGTCGTGGTGTCGCGTATCGAGGCCGCGCTGGCCTGAGGTGGGGGCGGGAGCGAGGCCGTCCGCGCGTGAGGGCGGCGCGGCTTCGCAAAAAATTTCGCTCCAATCGCAAAAAGGGTATTTACAAGTTCAAATTCGGTCCATATAATCTCATTTCTGTTCTGCAAGGGGGTATAGCTCAGCTGGGAGAGCGCTTGCATGGCATGCAAGAGGTCAGCGGTTCGATCCCGCTTACCTCCACCATCAGAGCAGAATGGATTGATTTGTGAAGCAGTGGCAGTAGTAATAAATGCTTCACAAAATGATTTAAAGCAGTTAGAATTTCGGCCTTCGCTGTTGCGGTGAGTGAATAGCGAAAGTCAGACAGATCTGAAAAGATTATGTCCCCTTCGTCTAGAGGCCTAGGACATCACCCTTTCACGGTGAGTACAGGGGTTCGAATCCCCTAGGGGACGCCAGATTCAGCGGCGTTTCGTAGAAGTGTCGCGAGGCTTGCAGGACGTAACCGACGTCCTGCAGGTAACGGTGCAGAAAGTTGGAGCGGTAGTTCAGTCGGTTAGAATACCGGCCTGTCACGCCGGGGGTCGCGGGTTCGAGTCCCGTCCGCTCCGCCAGAACGAAGCCCGTTCAAGACGTTTTTGAGCGGGCTTTTGTATTAAAGATGTAAGCAGTACGCTGTCCCCTTCGTCTAGAGGCCTAGGACATCACCCTTTCACGGTGAGTACAGGGGTTCGAATCCCCTAGGGGACGCCAGGATTCAGCGGCGTTTCGTAGAAGTGTCGCAACGCTTGCAGGACATGAACGTGGTCCTGCGGGTGGTGGTGCAGAAAGCTGGAGCGGTAGTTCAGTTGGTTAGAATACCGGCCTGTCACGCCGGGGGTCGCGGGTTCGAGCCCCGTCCGCTCCGCCAGAACAAGCCCGTTCAAATGAACGTTTTGAACGGGCTTTTGTATTAAAGATGTAAGCAGTACGTTGTCCCCTTCGTCTAGAGGCCTAGGACATCACCCTTTCACGGTGAGTACAGGGGTTCGAATCCCCTAGGGGACGCCAGATTTCGGCGTCGTTCGAACAAACGATGCGCCGGCAGGAAGTAACCGACGCCTGCCAGGCAAGAAGCAAAACTGGAGCGGTAGTTCAGTTGGTTAGAATACCGGCCTGTCACGCCGGGGGTCGCGGGTTCGAGTCCCGTCCGCTCCGCCAGAAAATGAAGAAGCCCGCCTTGTGCGGGCTTTTTCATTTGTGTTTCCGTTCGCGCCCGCAAGCGGGCGCGTGACTGCGGAGTGGAGGAAGCCGCCTGCGCGGCTTCCGGCGGGACTCGAAGGGCTGCGCGTGCACGCGCAGCCGCGGCCTGCGGGATGTAGGCGAGTCCCGTCCGCTCCGCCAGAAAATGAAAAAGCCCGCCTTGTGCGGGCTTTGTCATTTGCATCACCCGTTGTGCGCCGCTACGAGAAATTCGCGATTGCATCCGCCCGCGACTGCGCTATCGTGGCGGAATGCGTTCTTGACCCCCGCGCGATGCTCGATCCGACCGACCTGCGATTGCTGTATCAGCTCCGGCCCGCGGAGCCTGGCGATTTTCCGTTTGCCGAGGCGCTCACGCACGGCAACATGGGCGGCTATTACAAGCGCCATGGACTCGTCTGGCGCAGCGACCTGTTCTATGCGAGCTGGCGCGAATCCGAAAACTTCATCCTGGAAGCCGACGGCGAACGCATCGGCGTGCTGCGCGTGACCGAGGAGGGCGATTCGCTCCACATCCGCGACGTGCAGATTGCAGCCGGTCATCGCGGTCAGGGCGCCGGCACCTACATGCTCGACATGTCGCTGCGCTGGGCGCGCGCCCGCGGGCTGCACGAACTGCAGTTGCGCGTGTTCGTCGACAATCCGGCCGCGCGGCTCTACCAGCGCATGGGCTACCGCGTCACCGGGCCGAGGCTGGCGCAGCTCGGCTCGATCCGCCACATGGTGCGTACGGTCTGAGCGAATAACGGTGCAGCGCGGAGACCGTCAGCGGGCGGTGCCGAACGCGTCGTCGTCGTCGAGGGCGTCGTCCGTCGCGATGCCGTCTTCCGCGCCGCGGTGCTCGTAGCCGCGCAGCATGAACGCGCGCGGGCTTTCGCCGAACGCGCGCCGGAACATCGCCGAAAACGCACTCTGGCTCTGGTAGCCGAGTTCGCGCGCGATATGCGACAGCGGACGCCCCTGGTTCAACAGCGGGATCGCGCGCGCGAGCAGCGCCTGCTGCCGCCACTGCGAAAAACTCACGCCCAGCTCCTGCTTGAAGAGCCGCGAAATCGTGCGCGTGCTCGCGCCGACCTCGCTTGCCCAGTGCTCGAGCGATTCCGCATGCGCCGGTTGCGCGAGCACCGACTCGCACAGCACGCGCAGCCGTTTCTCGTCGGGCATCGGCACCGCGAGCGGCAGCGGTTCGGCGCGGCTCAGCTCGTCGAGCACGAGCCCGCACAGCAGCCGCTCGCGCGCATCGCTCAGGTCGCGCGCGTCGAGCGCGACGATCAGTTCGCGCAGCAAGCCCGTCACCTCGACCACCCGGCATGCATCGAGCCCGTCCGGCACGATCGACTCGTCGATATACAGCGTGCGCAGATACGCGTCCTCGACGATCACGACTTCGTGCGTGACGTGCGGCGGCACCCAGATCGCGCGGGACGGCGGCACCATCCACGTCGTCCCGGTCGTCGCGACGCGCAGCACCCCGCGCGACGCGTACGCGAGCTGCGCCCACGCATGCGTGTGCAGCGGGATCCGCCGGCCGGCATCCACCTGCCGCGCCCGGACGCGCATCGGGTGGACGCGGGTCGGCGCGAACTCGGGCGGGATGTCGATGACGTCGTAGGGGTTCGATGTGTCGGCTTGGGCAGGCGGATTCATGGACGACTCGGTCGGCGCGGCGGCGATGCCGTTATTTTAGAAGGCGCCGCGCAGGCGCATGCGGCGGTTTTTCGGCCGATAATGCACCGTTCAAATGAACTTTGTATGGGGCCGCGCGCATTCCGGCCACGCGCAAGTTTGGGCCTGCACGACGCGCGGGGCCAAACAACATCGGGCCGCGAGCGCGGTCTACCGATGGGGGCGCGTTGTCGCGCGAGCGGCACCCCGAAGACGCCGGTGCCCGCGGCGCGACCGCGACGGCCCGGCACGGCAACACCTGAATCGAAGAGGAGAACCAAGATGCGCTACGTATTCGTCTACGGCACGTTGAGAGCGGGAGAAGCCAACGACATCGGCCATGCGGCCGCGCGGCACGGGATCGCTGCGCCGACGCTGCTCGGTGCGGCCGCGCTGCCGGGCGAACTGTACGATTTCGGCACGTACCCGGGCATGATCGCCGGGCCGGCCGGCCAGTCGCTCGTATGGGGCGACGTCTACCAGATCGACGAGCAGTTGATGCCCGTGCTCGACGAGATCGAGCGCGTCTATCCGGGCGTCGACACGCTGTTCCGGCAGGAGCCGGTGACCGTCCAGCTCGGCGGCCGGACGTACGCGTGCGTCTACTATCCGGTCGCCGCGCATGCGGCAGCCGAGCGTCCGCGCATCGCGTCGGGCGACTGGGTGCAGCACCGGCGCGAGCGGGAAGCCGCCTGAACGCCCGCGCGGCCAACCGCGCCGCCGCAAGGAAAAAGCGCCCTGGTGGGCGCTTTTTTCATGCCGCCCGGCGGTGCGACCGACGGCGGGCAAGTTGGGCACGACCGGGCCGGCAGGACCCGGCCCGCGCCGTCAGATTTCCTCGTACAGCGGCAGCGTCAGGAATTCGGTGAAGCCTTCCGACGTCGACATCTGTTCGAAGATCGCCGCAGCACGCTCGTAGGGCTGCGTATTGCCGCCGACGGAGCGCTTCACGTTGTCGAGCTCGGCCTTCGTGAATTCGCGCACGAGTTCCGCCGTGACCTTGCGGCCGTCGTCGAGCACGCCCTTCGGCGAGCGGATCCATTGCCATACCTGCGAGCGGGAGATTTCGGCGGTGGCCGCGTCTTCCATCAGGTTGTGGATCGGCACGCAGCCGTTGCCGTCGAGCCACGCGCCGAGATAATGGATGCCGACGTTGATGTTGTTGCGCAGGCCGGCCTCGGTGATCGGCGCCTCAGGCTGGAAGTCGAGCAGATTCCTGCCTTCGATCTGCACGTCGTCGCGCTGCTTGGCGATCTGGTTCGGCTTGTCGCCGAGTACCTTGACGAATTCCTCCATCGCGATCGGCACGAGGCCCGGATGCGCGACCCAGCCGCCATCGTAGCCGTCGGTCGCGTCGCGCTGCTTGTCCGAGCGCACGCCGCCCATCGCCTTCTCGTTTGCTTGTGGATCGTTCTTGATCGGAATCAGCGCGCTCATCCCGCCGATGGCCGGTGCGTTGCGCTTGTGGCAGGTCTTCAGCAGCAGCAGTGCGTACGCGCGCATGAACGGCACCGTCATCGTGATCTTCGCGCGGTCGGCCAGGCAGAAGTCGCGATCGTTCTTGAACTTCTTGATCGCCGAGAAGATGTAGTCCCAGCGGCCGGCGTTCAGGCCCGAGCTGTGTTCGCGCAGCTCGTACAGGATCTCGTCCATCTCGAACGCGGCGAGGATCGTCTCGATCAGCACCGTCGCGCGGATCGTGCCGCGCGGCACGCCGACCGCTTCCTGTGCCGCGACGAAGATGTCGTTCCACAGGCGCGCCTCGAGATGGCTTTCCATCTTCGGCAGGTAGAAGTAGGGGCCCGAGCCGCGCGCGATCAGTTCCTTCGCGTTGTGGAACAGGAACAGCGCGAAATCGAAGATGCCGCCGGACACGCGCTGGCCGTCGACCGTCACGTGCTTCTCGTCGAGATGCCAGCCGCGCGGACGCACGATCAGCGTCGCGACCTTGTCGTTCAGCCGGTACGACTTGCCGTTCTGCTCGAGCGAGATCGTGCGGCGTACCGCGTCCTTCAGGTTGATCTGGCCGTCGATCTGGTTCGTCCAGCTCGGCGCGTTCGAATCCTCGAAGTCCGTCATGTACGAGTCGGCGCCGGAGTTCAGCGCGTTGATGATCATCTTGCGCTCGACGGGGCCCGTGATCTCGACACGGCGGCATTGCAGGTCGGCCGGCAGCGGCGCCACCTTCCAGTCGCCTTCGCGGATCGCCTTCGTGTCGGCCAGGAAATCGGGGCGTTCGCCGGCGTCGAGGCGCTTGGTGCGTTCGACGCGGGCCTGCAGCAGCGTCTGGCGACGCGGCTCGAACGTACGGTGCAGCGCCGCGACGAGCGCGAGGGCTTCAGGCGTCAGGATTGCTTCGTAACCCGGCTTGATTTCGCCGGTGATCGCCATGCCTTGCGGCAGCGTGATCGGGGTGCTCATGAGTCTCATCTCCTTGGTCGGTCAGTTGCGGTTTCGGTGAAGGGGGAAGGCGGCAGCGCCGCGACCGTCATGCGCCCGGGCCGGGGCGCGCGCGGTTTGCGGGTCTGCCGGACGGAGCCGGGGTGGCGAGGAAGGCGAGCAGATCGGCCATGCCGCTGCCGGTGCCGTCGGGCGGCGCGCCGAGCTCCTCGGCGGGCGCGCCCGTGCGGTTGAGCCAGAACGTCGTGTAGCCGAACCAGGCGGCCCCCGCGACGTCCCACGCGTTCGACGACACGAACACGATGTCGCGCGCGTTCGCGCCGAACGCCGCGGTGCCGAGTGCGTAGACGGCCGGACTCGGCTTGTACGCGCGCACCGTGTCGGCCGACAGCACGCGATCGAACAGGCCGGTCATGCCGGCGCTCTTGATCGCGATGTCGAGCATCTCCGGGTTGCCGTTCGACAGGATCGCGAGCGGCGGGCGCGGGTCGAGCGCGCGCAGCTTGCGCAGCGCGGGCAGCGTGTCGGGGTAGGTGGACAGGCACGCGTATTCGTCCATCAGCCGTTTCTCGGCCGCGCTGTTCAGCGTGAGGCCGAGCACGCGCGCGGCGAAGCGCAGCGCGTCGAGCGTGATGTCGCGAAACGGGCGATAGCGGGCGCCGGCCGGATCGGCGAGCGTGCGCAACTGCGAGTATTCGATTTGCTTGCGTCGCCACAGCTGCGACAACCGCTCCCCGTGACCGGGATACATCTGCTCCGCCGCGGCCACGACCGCATGCACGTCGAACAACGTGCCGAATGCGTCGAAGAGGATTGCGTCGGGAGAGGAGAGTGTCGTTGTGGCCGACATAGCCTTGCGCTCCAGTTTCAGAGGTCGAGTCGATTCTATTCGTGATCACATGTACTAAAAAAGACGCTAATCATCACTTGATCTTTTACTTTCATATGCATAATCTTGACCGGCTTAAGCTATTTGAAGGGCGGGATGGCCGTCCTTTCGAGTCATGGACCGGTTCAAACAGATCGAAACGTTCGCCGCGGTCGCGGCGAAGGGCAGCCTGTCGGCGGCCGCGCACGCGGAAGGCGTCGCGCCGGCGATCATCGGCCGCCGCCTCGACGCGCTCGAGGAGCGGCTCGGCGTCAAGCTGCTGGTGCGTACGACCCGCAAGCTCACGCTGACCTTCGAGGGTTCGGCTTTCCTCGAGGATTGCCAGCGGATCATCAACGACATGCAGAACGCGGAGGCGAGCGTGTCCGCCGGCGGCGTGAAGGCGAGCGGCCACCTGCGCATTTCCGCGCCGGCCGGCTTCGGGCGGCGCCACGTTGCGCCCCTCGTGCCCGAATTCAGCGGCGCGCATCCGGACGTCTCGGTCACGCTCGACCTGTCCGACCGGATGGTCGACCTCGTCAACGAAGGGTTCGATTGCGCGGTGCGGCTCGGCGAGCTGCCCGATTCGTCGCTGGTATCGCTGAAGCTTGGCGAGAACCGGCGCGTGTGCGTCGCGTCTCCGGCGTATCTCGCACGGCGCGGCACGCCGGCCACGCTCGCCGAACTCGCGCGCCACAACTGCCTCGCGCTGGCCGCGAACGCGAACCAGCAGCGCGGCTGGGCGTTCCAGGAGGGCGACAAGGTCGTGTCGATCCGCGTGAACGGCACGATGGAATGCTCGGACGGCGCAGTGCTGCACGAGTGGTGCCTCGCCGGCTACGGCCTGGCATGGCGATCGTGGTGGGAGGTCGGCGGCGACATCGCGGCCGGCCGCCTCGTCAGCGTGCTCGATGCGTTCGCGGCGCCGCCGATCGGCATCCACGCGGTGTTTCCGCAGCGCCGCCACCTGCCGCTGCGCGTGCGGCTGTTTCTCGATTACCTGAAACATACGTACGAGCGGCCCGGATATTGGGGCGAGTAGGGCGCGCCCGCCCGCGCGTTTCCGATATGAGGGCGAACCCGCTGACGGCGCCGGCCGTCCGGTTTCGCGCACTACAATCGAAACTGGCATGCGCGACACGCCGGGGCCGGCTCGCATGGGTTCGCGGCGCGCGCGGTGCGTCTGACGCAGGAGGGCGCGATGTTCCGGCACATCCTCGTTCCAACCGACGGTTCCGAACTGTCGCAGAAGGCGATCGACGGCGCGATCGACCTGGCGCGCGCGGTCGGCGCGCAGGTCACGGCCTACGCGTGCCTGCCGCAGTATCCGTATTCGCCGTTTTCCGAAGTGATCATCGAGCCGCCCGCCGATTTCCGCGCGCGCAGCGAGCGCGAGGCGCGCGCGCACCTCGACGAGGTGCAGGCAGCCGCGAAGGCGGCCGGCGTCGTGTGCGACAGCTGGACGAGCGTGCATCCGTCGCCGTATCTCGGCATCATCGAGGCGGCCGAACGCGGCGGCTGCGACGTGATCTTCATGGCGTCCCACGGACGCCGCGGGCTCGGCAGCCTGCTGATCGGCAGCGAGACGCAGCGCGTGCTGACCCATACGAAAATTCCGGTGATCGTCTATCGGTAGCGGCGACATTGTCCGTGGCCGCGCGGGCGGCGGCACGGCAGCGCCGCTGAAAAAGGGCGCGCCGGACGAAGCCGGCGCGCGTCGTTGCAGGCGGCCGCAGGCCGCGCGCGGCCGGTCGCGCGGGTCACCGCGCGCCTGCCGTCTCCTCCCTGATTTTTGTTCGGTGCCGCCGATGCCGCGCCGTCGCGTGACGGGCGGGCATCGGCGTGACGCTTGCGCGCGTTACGCGACCTTCTTGCCGTCGAAGAACTGTTCGTCCTCGGTCGAGCCGTGCAGCGCGGTCGTCGATGCCTCGCGCTCGACCGTCTGCGTCACCGCGTCGAAGTAGCCGGTGCCGACTTCGCGCTGGTGCTTGACGGCCGTGAAGCCCTTGTCGGCCGCCGCGAACTCGGCCTGCTGCAGTTCGACGAACGCGCTCATCTGCGTGCGGGCATAGCCGTGCGCGAGGTTGAACATCGAGTAGTTCAGCGCATGGAAGCCGGCCAGCGTGATGAACTGGAACTTGTAGCCCATCGCGCCCAGTTCCTTCTGGAACTTCGCGATCGTCGCGTCGTCGAGGTTCTTCTTCCAGTTGAACGACGGCGAGCAGTTGTACGACAGCATCTTGCCCGGGAACTGCTTGTGGATCGCTTCGGCGAACTTCTTCGCGTACTCGAGATCCGGCTTGCCCGTTTCGCACCAGACCAGGTCGGCGTACGGCGCATACGCGAGGCCGCGCGAGATCGCCTGCTCGATGCCCGGCTTCGTGCGGAAGAAGCCTTCGACCGTACGCTCGCCCGTCAGGAACGGCTTGTCGTTGTCGTCGATGTCGGACGTGATCAGGTCCGCTGCCTCCGCGTCGGTCCGCGCGACCAGCACGGTCGGCGTGCCCATCACGTCAGCGGCCAGACGCGCCGCCGACAGCTTCGCGACGGCCTCGCGCGTCGGCACGAGCACCTTGCCGCCCATGTGGCCGCATTTCTTCACCGACGCAAGCTGATCCTCGAAGTGGACACCCGATGCGCCTGCCTCGATCATCGCCTTCATCAGTTCGAACGCGTTCAGCACGCCGCCGAAGCCGGCTTCCGCGTCCGCGACGATCGGCGCGAAGTAGTCGACGTAACCTTCGTCGCCCGGGTTCTTGCCTTCGGACCACTGGATCTGGTCGGCGCGCGTCAGTGTGTTGTTGATGCGCTTGACGACGAGCGGTACCGAGTTCGCCGGGTACAGCGACTGGTCCGGGTACATTTCGCCCGCGACGTTCGCGTCACCGGCCACTTGCCAACCCGACAGGTAGATCGCCTTGAGACCGGCCTTCACCTGCTGCATCGCCTGGTTGCCGGTCAGCGCGCCGAGCGCGTTGACGAACGGCTCTTCGTTCATGAGGCTCCACAGCTTTTGCGCGCCGCGCTTGGCCAGCGTGTGCTCGACGGCGATCGAGCCGCGCAGGCGAACGACGTCGTCAGCGGTGTAGCTGCGCTTGATGCCTTTCCAGCGCGGATCGGTTTCCCATTGCTGTTGCAGTTCCTGTGCCTGTTGCTGTCGCGACATGATGAGCTCCTTGATACGGTGCGTTGCCTGATGAGTCGAATCGGACGGTGAGGATGCTGTTCGCGAAGCGGAGCGGGGTGCTGCCGTTTCGCGAAGTCTTGTATAAGAGTCTAGGCAAACCGACCGACATGAAACAGGGGCTATCTCAGGAAGCTCGAAATTTTTTAATATTTATAAATCAAATGGTTGAAAATCACGTTTCGCAATGAGAAACGATTTTTCCCATCTCGCAATCGTAAGGTTGTGCCGCGCAGCATGACTTTTTACGACGCAAAAAAATTTTCCGCATCGTGAAATGTGGGGCGGGACGAAAAAAAACCGGCGCGGGTGCGCCGGTCTGCCGGATGGGGTGGCCCTCCGTCGGGCGGCCGGAGCCGCCCGGGCGGGCTTACGACGCCGAGTTGCTGCGACGCGGGCCGCTGCTGCGTTGGCCGTCGCGACGCGGGCCGCCGTCACGGCTGCCGCCCGGCTTGCCGCTCCAGCCGCCGCCATTGCCGCCGCCGTAGCTGCGGCCGGCGCCGCCATGACCGCCGCCCGGCTTGCCGCCGAAACGACGACCGCCGTTACCGCCGCCCGGACGGCCGCGGCCGCCGGTGCTCCCGTTGCGCGGGGGTGCCTTGCGCGGCTCGAAGCCTTCGATCACGTTGACCGGCAGCGGCGAGCGCACGAAGCGCTCGATGCGCTTGAGCGCGCCCTGTTCGGCGTGGTGCACGAGGCTCACCGCGGTACCCGAACGGCCGGCGCGGCCCGTACGGCCGATACGGTGCACGTAGTCTTCCGCGAACTTCGGCAGGTCGTAGTTGAACACGTGCGTGATGCCCGGGATGTCGATGCCGCGGGCCGCGACGTCGGTCGCGACCAGCACGCGCACACGACGCTCGCGCAGCGCACGGATCGTGCGGTTACGCGCGCCCTGCGGCAGGTCGCCGTGCAGTGCGGCCGATTCGAAGCCTGCGTCGGCGAGACGGCCGGCGAGCTGGTCGGCGTCGATCTTGGTCGCCGTGAAGATGATCGCCTGGTCGAGCGCGTCGTCGCGCAGCAGGTGATCGAGCAGGCGATCCTTGTGGTCGCGGTCGTCGACGTAGTGCACGGTCTGCGCGATGTTCGTGCGCGACTCGAGGCGCTGCTGGATCTCGATGCGCTCCGGGTCCTTCAGCAGGCGGCCCGTCAGCGAACCGATCTTGCCGTCGAGCGTGGCCGAGAACAGCATCGTCTGGCGCGACGCCGGCGTTGCCGCGACGATCGTCTCGATGTCGTCGATGAAGCCCATGTCGAGCATGCGGTCGGCTTCGTCGAGCACGAGCATCTTCAGTTCCGACAGGTCGATACGGCCGCGCTCGAGGTGATCCAGCAGGCGGCCCGGCGTGGCGACCAGGATTTCCGGGTTCTTCGCGAGCAGCATCAGCTGCTGGCCATAGGCGACGCCGCCGAGGATGCTGACGGTGCGCAGGCGCTTCAGGTGCTTGCCGTAGGTCGATGCGGCCGTCGTGACCTGCATCGCGAGTTCGCGGGTCGGCGTCAGCACGAGCAGGCCCGGGCGCGCGACGGGTTGCGGGCGGCGCACGCGGCGGTCGCCCTGGCTCGGTTCGCGCGGCGTGCGCGGTTGCTGCGCCAGCGTCTTCTGAAGCTGCGCGAAACGTTCGATCGCGGGCAGCATGAAGGCGGCCGTCTTGCCCGAACCGGTCGGGCTCGACACCAGCAGGTCGCGGCCGGCGATGCCGGCCGGAATCGCGCGCTGTTGGACCGGCGTCGGCTTCACATAGCCGGCGGCCTCCAGCGCGGAGACGATCTCCGGCGACAGCCCGAGCGACGCGAAGCTGGGCTCGTCCGACGCCGGTTCGATCGCGGCCGGTACGGCGGCGTCGTCGAGACCGAGCGCCTGGTCGGCGATCGCGTTGAGCGGGCTGGAGTTAATGCTCGAAGTCATAACAATCCTTGAAACACAGTGGGTGAAACGTCGGCGCCAATCGCGCATACCCAAGTCGTCGGATTCAGCGAGCAAATCGGGAAACGGGGGTGCAATCCGCCGAACCGTCGGCGGATGAGGCATTAGAAGCTGTTTTGGGTGCGGCGCGCTTCAGGAGCGGGGGCCGCCAGCCTGATGAGTGACGACCGCGAGGGTCGAAGCAGGAGGGGACAGGTTCTAAACCGGATTGGAGCATAACGCTACGAGGCGTCTGGCCGGAACGGCTTTCGAGCCGAGCGCGGGGGTGACGCAGGCCGCATTATAAAGAAATTTGCTGCGCTGCGCCACTGATTTGATTGCCGATTGCGGGGAGGGCGATCCGGTCAGGATGCCGTGCCGTTCTTCAGCGATTCGACGAGTTCGACATACTGTTGCTTGGCGGCGTCCTGCGACGTGCCTTTCAGCGCTTCCCACGCGTCGTACTTGTACTTGCCGACGATATCGGTGAAGCCCGGCTTGTCGCCGTGCGCGTCGCCGTCGGTCGCTTGCTTGAAGAGTGCGTACAGGCGCAGCAGCGTCAGGTTGCCCGGTCGCTCGGGCAGTTGCTTGACGTCGACCTGGGCCTGGTCGAATTGGGCGGTGAGATCGCTCATCGTGTGTCTCCGTAAGGGTTTCGAGTCGGCCGATCTTAACAAGCGCCGCGCCGCGCGGGGTCGAGCGATCCTTCCAAACCGCCGGCCGCGCGGTGCACGCACGTGGATCGGGTCCGATCGCCCGTGGGAGCGGGGCGCCGCATTACAATGTCGGCCATGACGCAAACAGTGCTCCTCGCCATCGATACGTCGACCGAATACTGCTCGGTCGCGCTGCTGCGCTCGGCTTCGGCCGATGACGCCGTTTCCCCCCCGCAAACCTGGGTCCGCCACGAACCAACGGGCGCCGTGTCGAGCACGCGCGTGCTGCCGGCCATCCAGGAACTCTTCGCCGAATCGGGCCTGTCGTTCGCCGACTGCGACGCGATCGCGTTCGGCGCGGGCCCCGGCTCGTTCACCGGCCTGCGTACCGCGACCGGCATTACCCAGGGGCTCGCGTTCGGGCGCGGGCTGCCGGTCGTGCCGGTCAGCACGCTGCTCGCATGCGCCGAGCACGCGCGGCTGCGCGCGCCCGGCACGACGCGCGTGCTGGTCGCGCTCGACGCGCGGATGGACGAAGCGTACTGGGCCGATTTCGCGTGGGACGATCAGGCGGGCGACTGGCGCACGCTGCATCCGGCGTCGCTCGATGCGCCGGGTGGCGTCGGCGTGCCCGACGTGCCGTTCACGCTCGCGGGCAACGCGGCGGCCGCGTTCGGCGCGCAGTTGCCGGCTGCCGCCGCCGCAGCCGTGATCGACGGCGACGCGCTGCCGCATGCGCTGGCGGTCGCGCATGCCGCGCTGCGCGCGTTTCGCGCCGGCCGCACGGTGCCGGCCGATCAGGCCGCGCCGGAATACGTGCGCGACAAGGTCGCGCAGACCACCGCCGAGCGCCTCGCGGCGCGCGCCGCGCAGACGGGCGGAGCGAAAGGATGACGGGTGTACTGCTGAGCGACCGCTATTTGTCGCCGATGACCGACGCCGATCTCGACGAGGTCGTCGCGATCGAGCAGGTCGCGTACGAATTCCCGTGGAGCCGCGGCAACTTCGAGGATTCGCTGCGCAACGGCTATTTCGGCGTGTGCCTGCGCCACGTGACGGGCGCGCTCGTCGGCTACTGCGTGCTGATGCCGGTGATCGACGAGATGCACCTGCTGAACCTGTGCGTCGCACCGGCCGCCCAGCACTCGGGCGCGGGCCTCGCGCTGCTGCGCGAAGCGGTGCGCATCTCGCGCGCGGAGCGGCTCGACGGCGTGCTGCTCGAGGTGCGGCCGTCCAATCCGCGCGCGATTCATCTGTACGAGCGCTTCGGCTTCGTGACGATCGGCCGGCGCAAGAACTACTATCCGGCGCGGCATCGCAGCCGGGAGGACGCGATCGTGATGCGTCTGACGCTGAACAAGGACGAAGGGGACACGCATGGCGTGGGCTGAAGCAGCGCTCGAGGAAATGGGTCTCGCGCAGATCTGGGTGCGGCGCGGGCAGCGCGGGCAAAGCGCTGAAGCGGGCGAAACACCGGCTGCGGCATCCAGCGGAGGGGGCGACGCGTCCGCCGTTGCGGCCGCAACCGGCGCGGCCGACGCAGTCGGCGCATCCGGCGCGGCCAAACCGCGGCTGGCAGCGCAGCCGACTGCGCGTGTGGTCTCGCGTGACGATACGCCGCCGGTGGGCGGCGCGGCTCGCAATGCGGCCCTGCGCGGCGAAGCGGATACGCGTACAGAGACGGCCGCTCGCGCCGCGATCGACGACGACCGTGCGTCCGTCGAGCCCGCGCCGTCCGCCGCCGCGGACGACATGCCGCCGGCCACCGAAGACGACTTCGCGTGGTTCGACGCGACACCGCCCGGCGAGCCGCTGCCGCCGGACGAAGCGCGTCCTGCCGCAACGCCGGTGGCGATGCTCGACTGGGACACGCTCGCCGCACGCGTCGCCGATTGCACGAGCTGCCGCCTGTGCGAGAAGCGCACCAATACCGTGTTCGGTGTCGGCGATCGTGAAGCGGACTGGATGCTGATCGGCGAAGCGCCGGGCGAGAACGAGGACAAGCAGGGCGAGCCGTTCGTCGGCCAGGCCGGCAAGCTGCTCGACAACATGCTGCAGTCGCTGGCGCTCAAACGCGGCGAGAACGTCTACATCGCGAACGTGATCAAGTGCCGGCCGCCCGGCAATCGCAACCCCGAACCCGACGAGGTCGCGCGCTGCGAGCCGTACCTGCAGCGCCAGGTCGCGCTCGTGAAGCCGAAGCTGATCGTCGCGCTCGGCCGCTTCGCCGCGCAGACGCTGCTGAAGACGGATGCCAGCATCGCGTCGCTGCGCGGCCGCGTGCACACCTACGAAGGCGTGCCGGTGATCGTCACCTACCACCCGGCGTACCTGCTGCGCAGCCTGCAGGACAAGTCGAAGGCGTGGGCCGACTTGTGCCTTGCGCGCGATACGTTCCAGCAGGCGGGGGACGCCGACGCGACCGGCCCGGTCGCCCAATGACGCACGACGCGGCGTTCGCGTTCGTCGATACGCTGCGCGATGTCGCGGTCCGCGATGTGGGCTGGCTCCTCGCGAGCCCGAGCCTGCTCACCGCGGCGCCCGGCGCGCCGCTCGCGCATCCGTGGTCGGATGCGCCCGAACGGGTGGCCGTCGAAGCGTGGCTCGTCGCGCTCGACGCCGCGCCCGAGCCGCTGCACCGTGCGCTCGACGGCCTGCGGCCGGTGCGGCTCGGACGCTATGCCGAATGCCTGCTCGAATATTTCCTCACGCACGGGCCGTCGCTGCGGCTCGTCGCCGCCAATCTGCCGCTGCGCAGCAACGGCAAGACGCTCGGCGAGGTCGATTTCCTCGTCGATGCGCCGGGCGGGCAGCGCCTGCACTGGGAGCTTGCCGTGAAGTGCTACCTGTGCGCGCCGGTGGCGGGCGACGCATCGCTCGCGGATTTCGTCGGTCCGAATCTCGTCGATCGCCTCGACCGCAAGCGCAGCCGGCTGCTCGAGCATCAGCTACGGTTGAGCGATCGCCACGGGTTTGCGCTGCTCGGCTACGGCGCGCCGTCCGATGCGCAGATGTTCATCAAGGGCTGGCTGTTCTATCCGCACGGTGTGCCGCCGCCGCCGGTCTGCGCGGAAATCGCGGCCGATCATCCGCGCGGCTTCTGGCTGACGCACGCGCAGTGGCCGGCCTGGGCGGCCGCGCAACCCGACGGCGCGGCGTGGAACGTGCTGGCGCGGCTGGCCTGGCTCGCGCCGCGGAGGGCGGCGGCCGACGCCGCACCCGAACCGCTGGCGAATTCGCTTGAGCTGCCATCCGTATTGACGGCGCGCCAGGCGCCCGCGCTGATCGGCGTGCATCGACAGGACTGCGATGGTGTGTGGCGGGAGACGGCGCGCGGCTTCATCGTGCCGGACGACTGGCCGGCGCGCGCGCAGGCGTTCGCCGCGCAGGACGACTGACGCCGCGTCAGCCGGCGCTTACCACCAGCGATGGAAGTGATGGACCGGGCCGACGCCGTGGCCGACGTCGAGCTGGCCGCTCGCGGCGATTGCGCCGGTCAGGTAGACCTTCGCGTCGCGCACCGCGCTCTCGAGATCCGGCCGCTGCGGCAGCAGCGCGGCGATCGCCGACGACAGCGTGCAGCCCGTGCCGTGCGTGTTGCTGACCGGCACGCGCGTGCCGCCGAGCCGCACGGCATGCGCGGCGTCGACGAGCCAGTCGGGGCTCGTGGCCGCGTCGGGCAGGTGGCCGCCTTTCATCAGCACGGCGTTCGCGCCCGCCTGCAGCAGCGCGTGGCCTTGCCGCACCATGTCGTCTTCGGTCGTCGCGGGCGTGTCGCCGAGCAGGGCGGCCGCTTCGGGCAGGTTTGGCGTGACGAGGGTCGCGAGCGGCAGCAGCGCGTCGCGCAACGCGTCGACCGCGTCGGGTGCGAGCAGCGCGTGCGAACTCTTCGAAATCATCACCGTATCGAGCACGACGAAGCGCGGCGCGTAGCGCCGCAGCGCATCGGCCACTGCATGCACGATCGCCGCGTTCGCGAGCATGCCGATCTTGACCGCATCGATGCGGATGTCGTCGAACACCGCGTCGAGCTGCGCGGTCACGAACGCGGCGTCCGGCGCGTGCACGCCGCTCACGCCGCGCGTGTTCTGCGCGGTCAGCGCGGTGATCACGCTCGCGCCGTACGCGCCGAGCGCGGAGAAGGTCTTGAGGTCGGCCTGGATGCCTGCGCCGCCGCCCGAGTCGGAGCCGGCGATCGTCAGGACGTTGGGTATCGGGTGCGTCATGATGGCAAGACGCCGGTGCGAAGACCGGCGCCGACGGACGGAAACGGACAGTGTAGCGTCAGTGCCGCGATTCGCCGATCAGCGCGACCGAGTCGAACTGGCGCTGGTTCGCCTGGTGGCGGCGCATCACGAGCCACATCGTCAGGCAGACGAACGTGCCGAACAGCACGATCACGACGCCGACCGGCACGTCGAGCCAGACCAGCACCGCATACAGGCACAGCATCACGAGCACCGACAGGTTCTCGTTGAAGTTCTGCACCGCGATCGAGTGGCCGGCCGACAGCAGCACATGGCCGCGATGCTGCAGCAGCGCGTTCATCGGAACCACGAAATAGCCGGACAGCGCGCCGACGCCGATCAGGAAGATGTACGCGACGATCAGGTACACCGGCAGGCGCAGGTGGCCGAAATGCACGGCCCAGTGCGCGGGGAACAGGTCGCGCGTGTAGAACGCCATCAGCATGACCGCGATGCCCATGACGATGCCGACGGGCAGCACGGACAGCGACTTCTTCAGCGGGATGCGTGCGGCTGCGGCAATCGCGCCGCCCGCGACGCCCACCGCGACCACGGCCTGCAGGAGCGCGCCTTCGGACAGCGACATGTTGAGCGAGACTTCGGCCCACTTCAGCACGATGAACTGCAGCGTCGCGCCCGCGCCCCAGAACAGCGTCGTGACCGCGAGCGAGATCTGGCCGAGCTTGTCGCGCCAGAGCACCATGAAACAGTCGGCGAAATCGGTGAGGAGCTTGACCGGGCCGCGCTCCTGCTTCGGGTAGCGCGCGCCGGTATCGGGGATCCGCAGGTTGAACATCGCGGCGATCACGTAGATCGCCATGATGATCGCCATCGCCGCTTCGGCGGGCGTGCCGATCCAGGCGGGCGTGTGCGCGATCACGTGCGATGCGATGTGCGGGCTGATCAGCGCGCCGCCGAGCACGGTGCCGAGAATGATCGAACTGACGGTCGTGCCTTCGATCCAGCCGTTTGCGGCGACGAGCCGGTCGGCCGGCAGCAGCTCGGTCAGGATGCCGTATTTGGCGGGCGAGTAGGCCGCGGCGCCGAATCCGACGATCCCGTACGCGATCAGCGGGTGGGCGCCGAACAGCATGATCAGGCAGCCGACCACCTTGATCGAGTTGGTGATGAACATCACGCGCCCCTTCGGACGCGAATCGGCGAACGCACCGACATAAGCCGCCAGCACCACATAGGACAACACGAAGAACAGCTTGAGCAGCGGTGTCATCCAGTTGGGGGCGTGAAGGTCTTTCAGCAGGGCGATGGCGGCGATGAGAAGCGCATTGTCGGCCAACGACGAGAAAAACTGCGCGGCCATGATGGTGTAAAAACCTTTTTTCATCTGATGCGATGCTTTCGTCGCTGCGGCAGGGCCGCGTAGGCCGCCTGGTATGCGATCGGCTTATTCCGTTCGAAATGGGTTGTGCGCACGGCTTTATAACACGAAAATACGGCAATTCGGACTAGCAAGATTCCCCGATCGTTCCGCAAATTGTCGGCTTCGGTGCTCAAAAGGCGCGGTAAGCTGATGATTCGCAAGCGTCTTTACGTAAATTTCCCATGCCGCGCCCGATCTCCGCCACCATCCATACCGCCGCTCTCGCGAACAATCTCTCCGTCGTCCGCCGCTTTGCCGGCCCGTCCAAGGTCTGGACGGTCGTCAAGGCCAACGCGTACGGCCACGGTCTCGCGCGCGTGTTTCCCGGCCTGCGCGGCACCGACGGCTTCGGCCTGCTCGACCTCGACGAGGCCGTGAAGCTGCGCGAGCTGGGGTGGGCCGGTCCGATCC
The DNA here is from genome assembly GCF_005937855.2 of Burkholderia sp. KBS0801. NCBI lineage: Bacteria > Pseudomonadati > Pseudomonadota > Betaproteobacteria > Burkholderiales > Burkholderiaceae > Burkholderia > Burkholderia sp. KBS0801. The sequence goes on along the minus strand of NZ_CP042177.1, from coordinate 2,193,448 downwards.
TGCTGCTCGAGGGGTTTTTCCGCTCGACCGACATCGACGTGATCGACCGCTACAGCCTGACGACCACCGTCCACAACGACGAGCAGATGCGGATGCTGGAGACGGCGCGGCTGTCGAAGCCCGTCAACGTGCAGCTCAAGATGAACAGCGGCATGAACCGGCTCGGCTACGCGCCGGAGAAATACCGCGCCGCGTGGGAGCGCGCCCGTGCGTGCCCCGGCATCGGCCAGATCACGTTGATGACCCATTTTTCGGATGCCGACAACGAGCGCGGCGTCGCCGAGCAGCTCGCGACGTTCGAGCGCGGCGCGGAAAACATCGCCGGCGCGCGCAGCCTCGCGAATTCGGCGGCCGTGCTGTGGCATCCGGATACGCACTTCGACTGGGTGCGCCCGGGGATCATGCTCTACGGCGCGTCGCCGTCGGGACTGTCGGCCGACATCGCCGACACCGGGTTGAAGCCCGCGATGACGCTCGCGTCCGAGCTGATCGCGGTGCAGACCATCGCGAAGGGGCAGGCGATCGGCTATGGCTCGACGTTCTCCGCGCCGGCCCAGATGCGCATCGGCGTCGTCGCGTGCGGCTACGCGGACGGCTATCCGCGCGTCGCGCCCGAAGGCACGCCTGTGATCGTCGACGGCATCCGCACGCGGATCGTCGGCCGCGTGTCGATGGACATGATCACGGTCGACCTCACACCGTGCCCGCAGGCCGGGGTCGGCGCGCGGGTCGAGCTGTGGGGCAACGCGCTGCCGATCGACGACGTCGCGCGCCATTGCGGGACCATCGGCTATGAACTGATGTGCGCGGTCGCAGGCCGCGTGCCGGTGCGCGCGGAATAAGGGCGGCACGCGTGGCGAAACAGAAAACCGTCTATGTCTGCAGCGAGTGCGGCGGACAAACCCCGAAGTGGCAAGGGCAATGCCCGTCGTGCCAGGCCTGGAACACCCTCGTCGAATCGGTTGCCGAGTCGCCGGCCGCCCATCGCTTCCAGTCGCTCGCGAAGCGGGCGCCGGTGCAGCGGCTCGTCGACATCGAGGCGGCCGACGTGCCGCGCTTCTCCACCGGCATCGGCGAATTCGACCGCGTGCTGGGCGGCGGGCTGGTGCCGGGAGGCGTCGTGCTGATCGGCGGCGATCCGGGCATCGGCAAGTCGACGCTGCTGCTGCAGTCGCTCGCGGACATCGCGAACGAGCGGCGCGCACTCTATATCAGCGGTGAGGAATCGGCCGCGCAGATCGCGTTGCGCGCGCAACGGCTCGCGCTGCTCGACGGCGGCGCGCCGGCGGCCGAGCTGAAGCTGCTCGCCGAGATCCAGCTCGAGAAGATCCAGGCCGCGATCGACGCGGAACGGCCGGACGTCGCCGTCATCGACTCGATCCAGACCGTCTATTCGGAAGCGCTGACGTCGGCGCCCGGCTCGGTCGCGCAGGTGCGCGAATGCGCGGCGCAGCTCACGCGCATCGCGAAGCAGTCGGGCACCGCGATCATCATGGTCGGGCACGTGACGAAGGAGGGCAACCTCGCCGGCCCGCGCGTGCTCGAGCACATCGTCGACACGGTGCTGTACTTCGAGGGCGACACCCATTCGTCGTTCCGGCTCGTGCGCGCGTTCAAGAACCGCTTCGGCGCGGTCAACGAACTCGGCGTGTTCGCGATGACCGAGCGCGGGCTGCGCGGCGTCGCGAACCCGTCCGCGCTGTTCCTGTCGCAGCACGAGCAGGTCGTGCCGGGTTCCTGCGTGCTCGTCACGCAGGAGGGCACGCGCCCGCTGCTCGTCGAAGTCCAGGCGCTCGTCGATACGGCGCACGTGCCGAACCCGCGCCGGCTCGCGGTCGGCCTCGAGCAGAACCGGCTCGCGATGCTGCTCGCGGTGCTGCACCGGCACGCGGGCATCGCGTGTTTCGACCAGGACGTGTTCCTGAACGCGGTGGGCGGCGTGAAGATCACCGAACCGGCCGCTGACGTCGCCGTGCTGCTCGCGATTCATTCGTCGATGCGCAACAAGGCGCTGCCGAAGGGCTTGATCGTATTCGGCGAGGTGGGGCTGGCGGGCGAGATCCGGCCGTCCCCGCGTGGTCAGGAACGGCTGCGCGAGGCCGCGAAGCTCGGCTTCACGGCCGCGCTGATCCCGAAGGCGAATGCGCCGAAGCAGCCGATCGAAGGGCTGAACGTGATGGCCGTCGAGCGGATCGAGCAGGCGATCGACCGCGTGCGCGATCTCGAATGACCGCGCGTGGCCGGCACCCGTGCGGGGCGGCCGGCCACGATCTGTCGCGTAATTGGTTGTAAAGAATATGTAGGCTCCTGTAACCCGGCGGACATCGCTTTTCCCTATCCTTTGCCGGATTGTCGAACCGCGCAATGGAAGGGAACCTATGTTCAAACAGTATGGGGATGCGGCCAGCGGACGCCTTTACAACCTGCGCGGCTGCCGCGTATCGGAGCCCATCGTTCACCCGTGGGGCGGCGGATGCCGGATCGTCGAGTGGATCGACGAAGAAGGGCGCCTCGCACGCCGGGTCGTGTCCGAGGACGTGACGGAAGCCGAAGTCGCCGCGGCGATCCGCCAGCCGACCGAAGGGCGGCGTCACCTGATGGACGATGACGAGCAGTTGCCGCGCGATACGTTGCCGCGGCGTTGAGCGGGCGGCGTATGGCCGACCCGACAACGACAGCCGTAGTCACGATGAAGAGGCCGGGCCAGGGCGCCCGGCCTTGTCGTTTTCGGGCCGGATGCAGGCGGCCCGGTTCGTCGGTATTGACGCCGCCGTGGATGCCGCGCCACCGGTCAAGCGACCGCCGGACGACACCCCGGCCGCGTTCAGCCGATCTGCTCGAGCTCTTCGTGCACGGCGAGCCAGTCGGCCTCGACCGTTTCGAGCCGGCTATTGACCTCGCCTAGCTTGCGGATCGCGTCGGTCAGCTCCGTCTTGCGCGCGGCCTCGTAGCTGGCCGGATCGGCGACGAACGCGTCGAGGCGCGCCTTTTCCGCGTGCAGCGTTTCCATTTCCTTTTCGAGCTTCGTGATGCGGTTCTGCAGCGGCTTTTTCAGCTGCGACAGGCGCTGGCGCTCCTCGGCCGCCTGGCGCTTCTGATCCTTGCGGTTGACGCCCGGATCGGCGCCCGTCGTCGCCGCGCCGTCGGCCTTCGCGGCTGCACGCTGCTCGGCCGCGTGCTGCAGCAGCCAGTCGCGGTAATCGTCGAGGTCGCCGTCGAACGGCTGCAGGCGGTGCTTCGCGACGAGCATGAACTGGTCGGTGGTCGCGCGCAGCAGATGGCGGTCGTGCGAGACGAGGATCAGCGTGCCTTCGAACTGCGCGAGCGCCATCGTCAGCGCGTGACGCGTTTCGAGGTCGAGGTGGTTGGTCGGCTCGTCGAGCAGCAGCAGGTTCGGCTTCTGCCAAATGATCAGCGCAAGCGCGAGCCGCGCCTTCTCGCCGCCGGAGAACGGGCCGACCGGGCTCGTCGCCATCTCGCCGGAGAAATTGAAGCCGCCGAGAAAGTCGCGCAGTTCCTGCTCGCGCGTGTCGGGCGCGAGCCGCGCGAGATGCGCGAGGGGCGAATCGTCCTCACGCAGCGTTTCGAGCTGGTGCTGCGCGAAATAGCCGATCGTCAGGCCCTTGCCGTCGCGCACGTGGCCCGACAGCGGCGCGAGCGTGCCGGCCAGCGTCTTGATCAGCGTCGATTTCCCCTGGCCGTTCGCGCCGAGCAGGCCGATGCGCTGGCCGTTCTGGATCGACAGCGCCACGCGTTCGACGATCGGGATGTCCGTGCCGTCGTGGGCATGGTAGCCGCAGCGGACGTCTTCCATCACCATCATCGGGTTCGGCGCGGCGTCGGGCGTGCGGAACTCGAACGTGAACGGCGACGCGATGTGCGCGGGCGCGATCAGTTCCATCTTCTCGAGCGCCTTCATCCGGCTCTGCGCCTGCTTGGCCTTGCTGGCCTTGGCCTTGAAGCGGTCGACGAAGCTCTGCAGGTGCTCGATCGTCTTCTGCTGCTTTTCGTATGCGTTTTGCTGCAGCGCGAGCTGCTGCGCACGCAGCACTTCGAATTGCGAGTAGTTGCCGCCGTAGCGCTTCACCTGGCGATTTTCCAGATGCAGCGTGACGTTGCAGATCGAATCGAGGAATTCGCGGTCGTGCGAGATCACGACGAGCGTGCCGGCGTAGCGGTGCAGCCAGTCCTCGAGCCAGACGATCGCGTCGAGGTCGAGGTGGTTGGTCGGTTCGTCGAGCAGCAGCAGGTCGGAGCGGCACATCAGCGCCTGCGCGAGGTTCAGGCGCATGCGCCAGCCGCCGGAGAAGCTGGCGACCGACTCGCGCGTCTGCGCGAGCGTGAAGCCGAGGCCGAGCAGCAGCGCTTCGGCGCGCGCCGGCGCGGTATAGCCGTCGGCGTCGGCGAACGCCGCGTGCGCGTCGGCTTCGGCCGCGCCGTCATGCGCGGCCGACGCGGCGGCGATGCGCGCCTCGATCTCGCGCAGCGCGGTGTCGCCGTCGAGCGTGTAGTCGAGCGCCGAGCGGTCGACCGCGGGCGTTTCCTGCGACACGTGGGCGATCCGCCACGACGGCGGCATCGAGAAATCGCCGGCGTCGGAATGCAGCTCGCCGCGCAGGACCGAGAACAGCGTCGATTTGCCGGCGCCGTTCGCGCCGATCAGGCCGGCCTTTTCACCGGGATTGAGCACGAACGAGGCCGACTCGAACAACGGTTTGGTGCCTCGAGCAAGGCTGAACTGATTGAAACGGATCACGGCGGGAATGACTGACGAAAACCGCTATTCTAGACTGCGCGCGCGTCGCTCCGGATATCGGCCGAACGGCAGATGCCGCAACGGCGCGATTTCGCCTAGACTCCACGTCGTTCCGGTCTCATCAAAGGAGTGCCCGATGTCCACCCTCTATTCGTTCAGCACGGAGACGCTCGCCGGCGAGCCGGCGTCGCTCGACGCGTACCGCGGCAAGGTGCTGCTGATCGTCAATACCGCGAGCGAGTGCGGTTTCACGCCGCAGTATGCGGGCCTGCAGAAACTGTACGAGCAGTACGCGGCGCGCGGCTTCTTCGTGCTCGGCTTTCCGTGCAACCAGTTCGGCAAGCAGGAGCCGGGCGACGCCGCGCAGATCGGCGCGTTCTGCGAGCGCAACTACGGCGTCACCTTTCCGATGTTCGCGAAGGTCGACGTGAAGGGCGACCATGCGCATCCGCTGTACCGATATCTGACCGACGAGGCGCCCGGCATTCTCGGTCTGAAGGCGATCAAGTGGAATTTCACGAAATTCCTGGTCGACCGCGACGGGCGGATCGTCAAGCGCTATGCGCCGTCGACGAAACCCGAGGAAATCGCTGCGGATATCGACAAGCTGCTGTAACACCGTGAAGCGGTGAACTGGCCGCGCGGACCGAACCGCCCGTGACCGCGATACCGGGCCGGACGGTGCGAAAGCGGGTGCCGCCATCCGGGCGACGGCGGGCCGGCGCTCGCGCGAGCGCCACGGACGCTACAGGATGGGTGCGAACAGGCGCGCGACGTGCATGGCGATGCGCCGCCACGCGGGCGAGTGCCGATACTCGTTCGCATCGACCTCGTAGGATTGCGCGAAATCGGCGTCGAGCATGGCCCCGACTTCATCGGCGAACGCGCGATCGACGGTCAGCACCATGATTTCGAAGTTCAGCCGGAACGAGCGGTTGTCGAGATTCGCGCTGCCGACCGCGGCCGCGATGCGATCGATCAGCACGACTTTCTGGTGCAGGAAGCCGGGCCGGTAGCGGAACACCTTGACGCCTGCGTCGATTAGATCGCGCGCATAGAGCTTCGATGCCTCGAACACGACGTAGTGGTCGCGCCGGCACGGGATCAGGATACGCACGTCGACGCCGCGCATCACCGCGAGCTTGAGCGCGGCGATCACCGCTTCGTCAGGTATGAGATACGGTGTCGTGATCCACACCCGTTCGTGCGCGGCGTTGATCGCGCCGACGAAGAACAGCGAGCCGGTTTCCTGCTTGTCGGCCGGGCCCATCGGCACGGCGAGGCAATGCATCGAGTCGCCGGGCAGCGCCTCCGGCGGCGCGGCGAGCGGCGGAAGCGTCTGCGTGGCCCAGTGCCAGTCTTCGGCGAACACGTACTGGATGCTGGCGACCACCGGGCCGCGGATTTCGATATGGGTGTCGCGCCACGGCGACAGACGCCGGTTCGCGCCGAGATATTCGACGCCGACGTTGTGTCCGCCGACGAACGCGCGATTGCCGTCGACGACGACGATCTTGCGATGGTTGCGGAAGTTGAGCTGGAAGCGGTTGACGAACTTGCGGTGGGTCGCGAACGGGTGGACCTCGACGCCGCCGCGGCGCAGCGTGTCGACGTAGCTGTGCGGCAGGTCGAAGCAGCCGATGCTGTCGTACAGCAGGTAGCAGCGCACGCCGGCTGCCGCGCGCGCGAGCAGCGCGTCGCGCAGCATCAGGCCGAGCGCGTCGACGCGCACGATGAAGAACTGGACGAACACGTAATCGCGCGCCGAGTCGATCGCCGACAGGATCGCCTCGAATGTCGCATCGCCGTTGACGAGCGTGCGCACCGAATTGCCGCCGACGAACGGCATCCCGCCGAGCCGCGTGAGCGCGAGCACAGCAGCCCGGCCAATCGCGTCGGCCGCCGGCCCGTTGGTTGCGTCCGCATCGAGCCACGGCACGCGCGGCGTGTGCGTGCGCAACGCCTCCATTTCGTGGCGCCGCGCGTCGACGTAGCCGGAGAACTTGCTGCGACCGAGGAACAGGTAGGGGACGAGCGTCAGGTACGGCATCGCGGCGAGCGACACGGCCCACGCGATCGCGCCTTGCGACGTGCGCGTGTTCATGAGCGCGTGACACGCCGCGACGATCCCGAGCACATGGACGGCCAGGATCAGGGTGCCGAGATGTAGCCAGTCGAGGGTCATGGGCGCGTGACGGACTCCTGAGGTCGTGCGGCGCGACGGCCGCTTACGCGCATCTTACCCAACCGTGCGGGACAGCGGTTTGCCGTGCCGCACGGTTGGGGCCGCGGCGTGCCGTCAGGCCTTGCGCGGCAGGTCCGACGCCTGGATCAGGAACACCGTGTCGTCGCCCGCGCTGGTGGGCAGCCACGTGAGTTCGAGCCCGCCGAACGCGGCTTCGACGTGCTCGCGCTCGTTGCCGATCTCGACGACGAGCACGCCGTCGTCGTGCAGCCACTTGTGCGCTTCCGAGATGATGCGCCGCACGATGTCCATGCCGTCCTCGCCGCCCGCGAGCGCCATCTCCGGCTCGTGCCGGTACTCGGGCGGCAGGGCGGCCATCGACGTCGCGTTCACGTACGGCGGGTTCGTCAGGATCACGTCGTAGCGCGCGTCGGGTTCGGCGCGGAACGCGGGCAGCGGTGCGTAGAGGTCGCCACGATGCAGCGTGATGCGATCGTCGAGGCCATAGTCGCTCACGTTGATCCGGGCGACTTCGAGTGCCTTGTCGGACAGGTCGACCGCGTCGATCTCGGCGTTCGGGAACGCGCTGGCGGCGAGGATCGCGAGGCAGCCGGAGCCGGTGCACAGCTCGAGCACCGCGCCGACCTGCTCGGGGTCGGCGACATACGGCTGCAGCCCGTCGTCGAGCAGCTCGCCGATGAACGAGCGCGGCACGATCACGCGCTCGTCGACGTAGAAGCGGTGGCCGTGCATCCACGCTTCATGCGTGAGGTACGCGGCCGGCACGCGTTCGGTCGCGCGTCGTTCGATCACCGCGAGCACGGCCGCGATTTCATCGGGCAGCAGCCGCGCATCGAGGAACGGCTCGAGCGTGTCGAGCGGCAGGTCGAGCGTGTGCAGCACGAGGTACGCGGCTTCGTCGTACGCGTTGTCCGAGCCGTGGCCGAATGCGAGCTTGGCCTTCGAGAAGCGCGTGACCGCGTAGCGCAGCAGGTCGCGAATAGTTGCAAATGGTGTCGTCATGCGAGGCTCCGTCAGGCGATCAGTTGTTCGAGCACGCGTCGGTACACGTTCTTCAGCGGGTCGACGAAGCGCACGTCGATGTGCTCGTCGATCTTGTGGATGCTGCCGTTGGGCGGGCCGAACTCGATCACCTGCGGGCAGATGCGCGCGATGAAGCGTCCGTCGGACGTGCCGCCCGTCGTCGACAGCTCGGTCGTAAGGCCGGTCTCGGCGCGGATCGCGTTCTCCAGCGCGTTCGACAGGTCGCCGCGCGGCGTGAGGAACGGCAGGCCGCTCACCGACCACTTCAGCGTGTATTCGAGGCCGTGCTTGTCGAGGATCGCGTGCACGCGTGCCTGCAGGCCCTCGACCGTGCTCGCCGTCGAAAAGCGGAAGTTGAACATCAGGTCCGCGTGGCCGGGGATCACGTTGGTCGCGCCGGTGCCGGCATGCAGGTTCGACACCTGCCAGGTGGTCGGCGGGAAGTATTCGTTGCCTGCGTCCCACTGTTCGGCGGCGAGCTCGGCGAGCGCCGGCGCGAGCAGGTGGATCGGGTTCTTCGCGAGATGCGGGTACGCGATGTGGCCCTGCACGCCCTTGACGACCAGCTCGCCCGACATCGAGCCGCGGCGGCCGTTCTTCACGACGTCGCCGAGTTCCGCGCTCGAGGTCGGCTCGCCGACGATGCAGTAGTCGACGCGTTCGCCGCGCGCTTCGAGCAGTTCGACGACCTTCACGGTGCCGTCGGTGGCCGGGCCTTCCTCGTCGCTCGTGATCAGGAACGCGATCGCGCCGCGGTGGCCGGGGTGGGCCGCGACGAATTCCTCGGACGCGACGACGAACGCCGCGAGCGACGTCTTCATGTCGGCCGCGCCGCGGCCGTACAGCTTGCCGTCGCGATGCGCGGGGACGAACGGCGGCGAGGTCCACTGCTCGAGCGGGCCGGTCGGCACGACGTCGGTGTGGCCCGCGAACGCGAGCAGCTTGCCGTCGCGGCCGTCGGCGCCGCGCTTGACGGCCCACAGGTTGGTCACGCCGTGCGACGCGATGGTCTCGCATTCGAAGCCGAGCGCGGCGAGGCGCTCGGTCATGATCTGCTGGCAATGCTGGTCGTCGGGCGTGACGGACGCGCGGGCGATCAGCTGTTCGGTAAGGGCTAGGGTGGCGGACATGGTTCGGACCACTTTCGATAAAAAATGCCGGCGCGGTGGCCGGCAGTGACGAGACGTCGGGCTGCACCCGCAGGTGCAGCGCGGGCGCAGCGCGGGCGGCCCTAGGCGGCAAACAGCGCCGCGTACTGATCGGCCACGAAGCCGAGCGATTTCACGCGGCCGTTGACGACGAGCACGGGACGCTTGATGACCGACGGCTTGTGGATCATCAGCGCGACCGCGCCGGAGCGCGTTTCCGCGGCCGCCTTCATCGCATCGTCCAGGCCGCGCCACGTCGTGCCGCGCTTGTTTACGAGCGCGTCGAGCGACACGTCCTTCAGCCAGTCCTCGACGAGCGGTGCGCTGACGCCGAGCTTCTTGAAGTCGTGGAACTCGAACTCGACGCCGTGATCGTCGAGCCACACGCGGGCCTTCTTCACGGTGTCGCAGTTCGGAATGCCGTAGACGACCACGGTGCGCGGCTTGGCCATCAGTCGCCTCGCAGCAGCTCGTTCAGGCCGACCTTCGCGCGGGTCTTCGCGTCGACCTTCTTCACGATCACCGCGCAGTACAGGCTGTGCGAGCCGTCCTTCGACGGCAGGTTGCCGGCCACGACGACCGAGCCGGCCGGGATGCGGCCGTAGCTGACTTCGCCCGTTTCGCGATCGTAGATCTTGGTGCTCTGGCCGAGGTACACGCCCATCGAGATCACCGAATTCTCCTCGACGATCACGCCTTCGACGACTTCCGAGCGCGCGCCGATGAAGCAGTTGTCTTCAATGATGACGGGGTTCGCCTGCAGCGGTTCGAGCACGCCGCCGATGCCGACGCCGCCCGACAGGTGCACGTTCTTGCCGATCTGTGCGCACGAACCGACCGTGGCCCACGTGTCGACCATCGTGCCTTCGTCGACGTACGCGCCGATGTTGGTGTACGACGGCATCAGCACGACGTTCTTCGCGATGAACGAGCCGCGGCGCGCGATGGCCGGCGGCACGACGCGGAAGCCGCCCGCGGCGAAGTCTTCAGCGGTGTAGTTCGCGAACTTCGACGGAACCTTGTCGTAGAACTGCGAGTAGCCGCCGGCCGGCATCGGCGCGTTGTCCTCCAGGCGGAACGACAGCAGCACGGCCTTCTTCAGCCACTGGTGCACGGTCCAGTTGCCGTCGATCTTCTCGGCGACGCGCAGTGCGCCTTTGTCGAGTTGCTCGATCGCATGAGCGACGGCTTCGCGGACGTCGGCCGGCGCGGCCTTCGGCGACAGCTCGGCGCGGTTTTCCCAGGCGGTATCGATGATTTGCTGAAGTTGTTGCGACATGTTCGTTTTCGCAGGAGATGAATGGAATTGATCGGGATGGACGTCTTACCGCGCGAGAGCCCGGCAGAAATCGACGATGCGTTGCGCGCCCTCGACGCATTCGGGGGTGCCCGCGACGAGCGCGATCCGGATGAAATCGCGGCCCGGATTCGTGCCGTGCGCGTCGCGCGCCAGGTACGAGCCGGGCAGAACCGTCACATTATAGTCGGCGTACAGGCGGCGGGCGAACTCGGTGTCCGACAGGCCGGTGCGCGCGACGTTGGCCCACAGGTAGAACGCGGCGTCGGGCAGCTTCACGTCGATCACGTCGGCCAGCATCGGCGTGACCGTGTTGAACTTCTGCAGGTACAGCGCGCGGTTCTCGCGCACGTGCGCCTCGTCGTTCCACGCGGCGATGCTCGCGTGCTGCCAGACCGGCGACAGCGCCGCACCATGGTACGTGCGGTACAGCAGGAATTTCTTGAGCAGCGCGGCGTCGCCGGCGACGAAACCCGAGCGCATGCCCGGCACGTTCGAGCGCTTCGACAGGCTCGACAGCATCACGAGCCGTTCGAAGCCGCGGCCGAGGCGGTGCGCGGCCTCCAGGCCGCCGAGCGGCGGCGCCGCTTCGTCGAAATAGATTTCCGAATAGCACTCGTCGGACGCGATCACGAAACCGTGGCGGTCGGACAGCGCGAACAACTCGCGCCAGTCGTCGAGCGTCAGCACGGCGCCCGTCGGATTGCCCGGCGAGCACACGTACAGCAGCTGGGTGCGCGCCCAGACCTCGTCGGGCACGGCCGCATAGTCACACGCGAAGTTGCGCGCCGGGTCGCTGTTCGCGAAATAGGGTTCTGCACCGGCCAGGAGCGCCGCGCCTTCGTAAATTTGATAGAACGGATTCGGACAGAGTACGATCGCCTTCTTGCCGTCCGCGCTCGCGCGCGAATCGATCACCGTCTGCGCGAGCGAGAACAGCGCCTCGCGCGACCCCGACACGGGCAGCACTTGCGTGGCCGGATCGATCGCCGGCAGCCCGTAGCGGCGTTCGAGCCAGTGCGCGATCGACGTGCGCAGCGCGTCCGAGCCGGCGGTGGCCGGGTACGACGCGAGGCCGTCGAGCGCGGCCACGACGGCCTCGCGGATCAGCGCCGGCGTCGGGTGCTTGGGCTCGCCGATGCCGAAGCTGATCGGTTTCAGGCTGGCAGCAGGCATACCGGCAGCGGGCGTACCGGCACCGGGCATACCGGCACCGGGCGTCACGTCCTTGAACAGGGCGCGCAGCTTTTCGAAGGGATAGGGCTGGAGCGAGTCGAGTCGAGGGTTCACGGGCGAAGCGGCCGTCGCGGCCGGTTTTGGAGCGAAAGGGGCGGCGCAGGTGCCGCACGGCTGCGAACGGGCGCCGATGGCGCGCGGCTCGCAGCGGACGATTATAGCGTGACGCAATGCGGTCACGGCCCGCCGGAGCGGCGGCCGGGCCGGTCGAATAAAGGGTATCGAACCAAATGAATAACGCGGTACGCGGCAGCCTGCCGACGCTGGCCATCCTGATCGGCGCTTCGGTATGGGGCCTGATCTGGTATCCGCTGCGCATCCTTGCGTCGCTCGGCCTCACCGGCACGCTGGCAAGCGCGCTGACGAGCCTCGTCGCGTTCCTGTTCGTGATCGTCGTGCGCCACCGCACGATCGCGACGCTGCGCTGGCACTGGGTGCTGCCGGGCATCGCGATCACGGCCGGCGTGACCAACCTCGGCTTCGTGTGGGGCACGATCCACGGCGAAGTGCTGCGCGTGATGCTGCTGTTCTACCTGACGCCGGCGTGGACCGCGATCTACGCGCATTTCCTGCTGCGCGAGCGCCTGACCTGGGCCGGCGCGGGGCTTGCGGCGCTGTCGATCGGCGGCGCGATGCTGATGCTGTGGTCGCCGACGCTCGGCGTGCCGCTGCCGGCCAACCCGGCCGAATGGGCAGGGCTCGCGGCCGGCCTGAGTTTCGCGATGAGCAACGTGCTCGTGATCAAGGCGAGCCGCGAGCTGCCGGAGATGCGCGCCGAGATGCGCACCGCGACGCTGTTCGGCGGCGCGGCGGTGTTCGGCGCGATCGCGTCGCTGTTCGAGGGGCTGCCGGCCGCGCCGGCCGGCAGCCAGCTCGGCACCGCCGCGCTGATCATCGTCGCGATCGGCGTGACGGTCGCGGTGAACAACCTGCTCGTGCAGTACGGGCTTGCGCGCGTGCCGGCCAACCGCGCGTCGATCATCATGCTGTTCGAGATCGTGATCACCGCGCTGTCCGCATGGGTGTTCGCGAGCGAACTGCCGAGCGCACGCGAGTGGGCGGGCGGCGCGTGCATCGTGCTGGCGACGCTGCTGTCGAGCCGGGTCCATCGTGCCGCGCCCGCACGGGGCAAACCCGGCGACGGGCGGGACGGCGAACGCGCGATGGTATGATGGAAGCCGTTTGCGGGGCCCAACGCTGGATGCGCGCGGCCCCGCTTTTGAATTCCGGGGCGCATCGCGCACACGGGCCGTCCGGCCCCGCGCGTCGCGGCCCGTTCCGTTTCACACCTTCTTCACATCCGATACCGCCGTGCGTCTGAGCTCGATCAAACTCGCTGGCTTCAAATCCTTTGTCGATCCCACGCATTTCCAGGTTCCGGGCCAGCTAGTCGGCGTGGTGGGCCCGAACGGGTGCGGCAAGTCCAACATCATCGATGCCGTGCGCTGGGTGCTCGGCGAGTCGCGCGCGTCCGAGCTGCGCGGCGAGTCGATGCAGGACGTGATCTTCAACGGCTCGACCGCCCGCAAGCCCGGCAGCCGGGCAAGCGTGGAGCTGATCTTCGACAACTCCGACGGCCGCGCGGCCGGGCAGTGGGGCCAGTACGGCGAGATCGCCGTTAAGCGCGTGCTGACGCGCGACGGCACGTCGAGCTACTACATCAACAATCTGCCGGCGCGCCGCCGCGACATCCAGGACATCTTCCTCGGCACGGGCCTCGGCCCGCGTGCGTACGCGATCATCGGCCAGGGCATGATCGCGCGGATCATCGAGGCGAAGCCGGAAGAGCTGCGCGTGTTCCTCGAGGAAGCCGCGGGCGTGTCCAAGTACAAGGAACGCCGCCGCGAGACCGAGAACCGCCTGCACGACACGCGCGAGAACCTGACGCGGGTCGAGGACATCGTCCGCGAGCTCGGCGCGAACCTCGAGAAGCTCGAGGCGCAGGCCGTCGTCGCCACCAAGTACAAGGAACTCGTCGCCGACGGCGAGGAGAAGCAGCGCCTGTTGTGGCTGCTGCGCAAGAACGAGGCCGCGAGCGAGCAGCAGAAGCAGCAGCGCGCGATCGAGCAGGCGCAGATCGACCTCGAGGCGCAGACGGCCCGGCTGCGCGAAGTCGAGTCGCAGCTCGAGACGCTGCGGGTCGCGCATTACTCGGCGAGCGACGCGATGCAGGGCGCGCAGGGCGCGCTCTACGAGGCGAACGCCGAAGTGAGCCGCCTCGAGGCCGAGATCAAGTTCATCGTCGAATCGCGCAACCGCGTGCAGGCGCAGATCGCCGCGTTGAACGCGCAGCGCGAGCAATGGCGCGCGCAGGCCGAGAAGGCGCAGGACGAGCTCGAGGAAGCCGAGGAAGCGCGCGCGATGGCCGACGAGAAGGCCGCGCTCGCCGAAGACAACGCGGCCGCGAAGCACGACGCGCTGCCGGCGCTCGAAGCGAAGTGGCGCGATGCGCAGGCGCAGCTCAACGACGAGCGCGCGCGCATTGCGCAGACCGAGCAGTCGCTGAAGCTCGAGGCCGCGCACCAGCGCAATGCCGACCAGCAGCTCCAGCAGCTTCAGCAGCGCCATGAGCGCCTGAAGTCCGAGGCAGGCGGGCTCGATGCACCGGACGAAACACAGCTCGAAGAGTTGCGCATGCAGCTCGCCGAGCAGGAAGAAATCCTCGCCGAGGCGCAGGCGCGCCTGGCCGATGCGCAGGAAGCGTTGCCGCGCCTCGACGGCGAACGCCGTGCCGCGCAGGAGCGCGTGCAGGCCGAAAGCACGCAGATCCACCAGCTCGAGGCGCGGCTCGCCGCGCTCAAGCAGCTGCAGGAGAACGTGCAGACCGAAGGCAAGATCCAGCCGTGGCTCGACAAGCACGAACTCGGCGCGCTGCCGCGCCTGTGGAAGAAGCTGCACGTCGAAGCGGGCTGGGAAGCGGCGCTCGAGGCCGTGCTGCGCGAGCGCCTCGCCGCGCTCGAAGTGTCGAACCTCGACTGGGTGAAGGCGTTCGCGACCGATGCGCCGCCCGCGAAGCTCGCGTTCTACGCGCCGCCGGCCGCCGGTGAACCGCCGGCCGCCGCGGCCGGGCTGCGCCCGGTGCTGTCGCTCGTACGCATCGACGATGCAGGCATTCGCGCGGTGCTGAACGACTGGCTCGGCAACGTGTACGTCGCCGACGACATCGCACAGGCGCTCGCCACGCGCACGCAGCTGCCGGCAGGCGGCGCGTTCGTCGTCAAGGCCGGCCACATCGTCACGCGCGTCGGCGTGCAACTGTACGCGGCTGATTCGGAGCAGGCCGGGATGCTGGCCCGCCAGCAGGAAATCGAGAACCTGGGCCGCCAGGTGCGTGCGCAGGCGCTGCTCGCCGACGAGGCCCGCACGGCCGCGGTGCGGGCGGAAGCCGCGCACACCCAGGCCACGCAGGCGCTCGGCGACGTGCGCGCGCAGGCCGAACGCGCGACGCAGCGCGTGCACGCGCTGCAGATGGACGTGCTGAAGCTCGCGCAGGCGCATGAACGCTACACGCAGCGCAGCACGCAGATCCGCGAGGAACTCGAGGAAATCGGCGCGCAGATCGACGAGCAGCGCGCATTGCGTGCCGAATCGGAAGCGAACTTCGAGCGTTTCGACGGCGAACTCGCGGAACTGCAGGCGCGCTTCGAGGACAACCAGCTCGCGTTCGAAGCGCTCGACGAATCGCTGACGCACGCGCGCCAGGAAGCGCGCGATCTCGAGCGCGGCGCGAACGACGCGCGCTTCGCCGCGCGCAACGCGGTCACGCGGATCGACGAGCTCAAGCGCAGCATCCAGGTCGCGCACGAGCAGAGCGAGCGCGTCGCCGCGTCGCTGGAAGACGCGCGCGCCGAACTCGAAACGATCAACGAGCAGACCGCGCACACGGGGCTGCAGGACGCGCTCGAAATTCGTGCGGTCAAGGAAGAAGCGCTGCAGGCCGCGCGGATCGAACTCGACGACCTGACCGCGAAGCTGCGCGCGTCGGACGAGCAGCGTCTCGTCGCCGAGCGTTCGCTGCAGCCGCTGCGCGATCGCATCACCGAGCTGCAGTTGAAGGAGCAAGCCGCGCGCCTGTCCGTCGAGCAGTTTGCCGAGCAGCTCACCACCGCCGAGGTCGACGAGGAAGCGCTGCGCGAGAAGCTGACGCCGGACCTGAAACCGTCGTACCTGCAGGGCGAGGTCACGCGCCTGAACAACGCGATCAACGCGCTGGGCCCGGTGAACATGGCCGCGCTCGACGAGCTGAAGGCCGCGAGCGAGCGCAAGGTGTTCCTCGACGCGCAGTCGGCCGACCTGACCGATGCGATCACGACGCTCGAGGACGCGATCCACAAGATCGACCAGGAAACCCGCACGCTGCTGCAGGGCACCTTCGACGAGGTCAACCGTCACTTCAGCGACCTGTTCCCGCGCCTGTTCGGCGGCGGCCAGGCGAAGCTGATCATGACGGGCGACGAAATCCTCGATGCGGGCGTGCAGGTGATGGCGCAGCCGCCGGGCAAGAAGAACGCGACCATCCACCTGCTGTCGGGTGGCGAGAAGGCGCTGACCGCCACCGCACTGGTGTTCGCGATGTTCCAGCTGAACCCGGCGCCGTTCTGTCTGCTCGACGAGGTCGACGCGCCGCTCGACGACGCGAACACCGAGCGTTTCGCGAATCTCGTGCGCGCGATGTCCGACAAGACGCAGTTCCTCTTCATCTCGCACAACAAGATCGCGATGGAGATGGCGCAGCAACTGATCGGCGTGACGATGCAGGAGCAGGGCGTGTCGCGGATCGTCGCGGTGGACATGGAAACCGCCGCGGGTTTTGCCCAGAATTGACGTTTGACGAAACCGGACCGCGTTCGCGCGGCGCATGGGCGCCCGTTCGCGGGTCCGACGAAAAAGAATTGCTGATGGAGCGTGCATGGACGAGTTGACACTCGGTTTGATCGGCGCCGGCGCCGTCGTGGTGGGCGGCGTCGTGGTCTACAACGCGTGGCAGGGCGCGAAGGTGCGGCGCAGGATGCCGCGCCCGATGCCGGAAGAGGCGGCCGAGGCGATGAATCGCCCCGAGCGCGACGAGGAGCTGCCGTTCATCGAGCCGGTGCGCCAGCCCGCGCGCCGCGAACCCGCGGCACCGGCGCCGGGCGCCGCGAGCACGCCGGCGGAAGCGGCGCGCGTCGAGCCGACCTTCGGCGGCGCGGCGCCTGCCGACATGCCGGCCGATCTGCAGGCCGAGGCCACCGGTGGCGACACGCCGCCGGAATCGGCCGAGCCGGCCAGGCAGTCCGGCGACGCAGGTTCGGTCGCCGCCGCATCTGAAGCGCCGGCCGGCGACGCATCGAACGAGGCGGCCGAACCCGTGCTGCCGGCCGCGACGACGATCTCGTCGGCACCGCCCGCGATCGTCGACCGCCGGATCGACTGCATCGTGCCGATTCGCCTCGGCGGCCCGCTGCCGGGCGACAAGATCCTGCCGGCCGCGCAGCGGCTGCGCCGCGCGGGCAGCAAGCCCGTGCATATCGAAGGCAAGCCGGAAGGCGGCCAGTGGGAACTGCTCCAGAACGGCGTGCGCTATGAAGAACTGCGCGCGGCCGCGCAGCTCGCGAACCGCAGCGGCGCGCTGAACGAGCTCGAATTCTCCGAGTTCGTGACGGGCGTCCAGCAGTTCGCCGATGCGATCGACGGCGCACCGGAATTCCCGGACATGATGGAGACGGTCGCGATGGCGCGCGAGCTCGACGGCTTTGCCGCGCAGTGCGACGCGCAGCTGTCGATCAACGTGATGTCGGACGGCGCGCCGTGGTCGGCGAACTACGTGCAGGCCGTCGCATCGCAGGACGGGCTGCTGCTGTCGCGCGACGGCACGCGTTTCGTGAAGCTCGACGCGAAGCAGAACCCCGTGTTCATGCTGCAGTTCGGCGACACGAACTTCCTGCGCGATGACCTGACGTACAAGGGCGGCAACATGATCACGCTGGTGCTCGACGTGCCGGTTGCCGAAGAGGACATCCTGCCGTTCCGGCTGATGTGCGACTACGCGAAGTCGCTGTCCGAGCGGATCGGTGCGCGGGTCGTCGACGATTCGCGCCGGCCGCTGCCGGAATCGACGCTCGTCGCGATCGACCAGCAACTGATGAAGCTGTACGCGAAGCTCGAGGAAGCGGGCATCCCGGCCGGTTCGCCGGTCACGCGACGCCTGTTCAGCCAGTAACGCGTTGCACGGGCGGTGGCCATTCGTGCCGCCGTCCGTCGCTGCACTGCCGCACGCACGCTGGCTCCAGCCGGCTTGCGCGGCACGCATCGCGTGCCCCCGTCGCGGCGTCAAACTGAGATAATCGAACATCCGATTTTTCAGAACGAATTTGCCGCCAGCATGGCCCGAACCCAAGCCGAACCGCCAGCCAGCCAGCCCGACGCGCGTGCCGCGTGGCTGCGCGACCAACTCGAGCGGGCGAATTACGCCTATTACGTGCTCGACCAGCCGGATCTGCCCGATGCCGAATACGATCGACTGTTCGGCGAGCTGCAGCAACTCGAAACCGATCATCCCGACCTCGTGACGCCCGATTCGCCGACGCAGCGCGTCGGCGGCGAAGTGGCCGGCGGTTTCACGCCGGTCGTCCATGATGCGCCGATGCTGTCGCTGAACAACGGCTTCGCCGACGAGGACATCGCCGCGTTCGACAAGCGCGTCGCCGATGCGCTCGGCAAGACGACCGATCTCGCAGGCTCGGTGACGGACCCGGTCGAATATGCGTGCGAGCTGAAGTTCGACGGGCTCGCGATCTCGCTGCGCTACGAGCACGGCGTGTTCGTGCAGGCGTCGACGCGCGGCGACGGCACGACCGGCGAGGACGTGACCGAGAACGTCCGCACGATCCGCTCGATCCCGCTGAAGCTGAAGGGCGCGCACGTGCCAGCCCTGCTCGACGTGCGCGGCGAGGTGCTGATGTTCAAGCGCGATTTCGCACGCCTGAACGAACGCCAGCGCGCGGCCGAGCAGCGCGAATTCGCGAACCCGCGCAACGCGGCGGCCGGCAGCCTGCGCCAGCTCGATCCGAAGATCACCGCGCAGCGTCCGCTGTCGTTCTTCGCGTACGGGATCGGCGTGCTCGACGGCATGCCGATGCCGGACACGCACAGCGCGCTGCTCGACTGGTACGAGTCGTTCGGCCTGCCGGTGAACCGCGAGCGCGCGGTCGTGTACGGCGCCGACGGCCTGCTCGGCTTCTTCCGCAAGGTCGGCGAGAAGCGCGAGTCGTTGCCGTACGACATCGACGGCGTCGTCTACAAGGTGAACCGGCGCGACGAACAGGATCGCCTCGGCTTCGTGTCGCGCGCACCGCGCTTCGCGCTCGCGCACAAGTTTCCCGCACAGGAAGCGCTGACCCGGCTCGTCGCGATCGACGTGCAGGTCGGCCGCACGGGTGCGATCACGCCGGTCGCGCGGCTCGAACCGGTGTTCGTCGGCGGCGCGACGGTGACCAACGCGACGCTGCACAACGAGGACGAAGTGCGCCGCAAGGACATCCGGATCGGCGACACCGTGATCGTGCGGCGGGCGGGCGACGTGATCCCCGAGGTCGTCGGCGCGCTGCTCGAGCGCCGGCCGGAAGACGCGGCCGAATTCGTGATGCCGACCGAGTGCCCGGTGTGCGGCTCGAAGATCGAGCGGCTGCCGGACGAGGCGATCGCGCGCTGCACGGGCGGCCTGTTCTGCCCGGCGCAGCGCAAGCAGGCGCTGTGGCACTTCGCGCAGCGTCGCGCGCTCGACATCGACGGGCTCGGCGAAAAGATCATCGATCAGCTCGTCGAACTGAATCTCGTGCGCACGCCGGCCGACCTGTTCAATCTCGGTTTCGCGACGCTCGCGGAACTCGACCGGTTCGCCGAGAAGTCCGCGCAGAATTTGCTCGACTCGCTCGAGAAGGCGAAGCACACGACGCTCGCGCGCTTCATCTACGGGCTCGGCATTCGCCATGTCGGCGAATCGACCGCGAAGGATCTCGCGAAGCACTTCGGGTCGCTGACCCCGATCATGGACGCGTCGATCGAGGAACTGCTCGAAGTCAACGACGTCGGGCCGATCGTCGCCGAGTCGATCCACCAGTTCTTCGCGGAAGAACACAACCGCACCGTGATCGAGCAACTGCGCGCGCCCGGCAAGGTCACGTGGCCCGAAGGCCCGCCCGCGCCGAAGGCGCCACAGGGCGTGCTGGCCGGCAAGACGGTCGTGCTGACGGGCACGCTGCCGAATCTCACCCGCGACGCGGCGAAGGAGATGCTCGAAGCGGCAGGCGCGAAAGTCGCGGGCTCGGTATCGAAGAAGACGGATTACGTGGTCGCGGGCGCCGACGCCGGCAGCAAGCTCGCGAAGGCCGAGGAACTCGGCATCCCCGTACTGGACGAAGACGGACTGCACCAACTCCTGGAGGGCAACACCCCATGATTCGCGAGATCCTGAAGATGGGCGATCCGCGCCTGCTCGAAGTCGCCAAGCCGGTCGCGCAGTTCGACACGCCGGAACTGCACGAGATCGTCGCGGACATGTTCGAGACGATGCATCACGCGAACGGCGCGGGGCTCGCCGCGCCGCAGATCGGCATCGGGCTGCAGATCATCATCTTCGGCTTCGGCAGCAACAACCGCTATCCGGATGCGCCGCCCGTGCCCGAGACCGTGCTGATCAACCCGAAGCTCGAATACATGCCGCCGGACATGGAAGAGGGATGGGAAGGCTGCCTGTCGGTGCCGGGCATGCGCGGCGTCGTCAGCCGCTATGCGAAGGTGCGCTACAGCGGCTACGACCAGTTCGGCGCGAAGATCGACCGCGTCGCCGAAGGCTTCCACGCGCGGGTCGTCCAGCACGAATACGACCACCTGATCGGCAAGCTGTATCCGATGCGGATCACCGACTTCACGCGCTTCGGCTTCACCGAGGTGCTGTTCCCGGGGCTCGATCCGACCGACGACGACTGATCCCGGCAAGCGGCGGTGCGTGATGTTTCGCGCCGTCGTGCCGGAAACGAAAAAGCCCGCTTGCGCGGTAATGCCGTTCAGTTAAGCGACTGAACGGCATTTTTGTTTTTGGGAGGAGTGGTTGTAAACGGTGCGCAGAGGTGTTAACTTCTGGCGCGATGCTTTCCAGCCACCTCACCTATCTAAGTGCAGCCCAACAGCCCACGCCGGACCTGAGCCGGCTGGCGGAACATTTGCCGCAAGAATGGATCGAGCATGCGATCGAGGCGACGGGCACCGCGAGTATCCGCCGTCGGCGCTTGCCGGCCGAACAAGTGGTTTGGCTGGTGATTGCCTTGGCCATGTACCGGCACTGGTCGATCAATGAGGTACTCGACAGTCTCGATCTGGCGCTGCCCAACGAGGTCGTCCCCTTCGTCAGCAAGAGTGCCGTGGCGCAGGCGCGCCAGCGTATTGGCGAAGCGCCGCTGGCGTGGCTGTTCGAACGGACAGCCTGGGCGTGGACCACGCAGGACGCGGCACGCCATGCATTCAAGGGATTGAGTCTATGGGCGATGGACGGCACCACGCTGCGCACGGCCGACAGCCCGGCCAATCGTGAGCACTTTGGCGCGCAACGCTATGCCAGCGGCAAGGTCGCCAGTTACCCGCAGGTGCGGGCCGTGACGCTGACTGCCATTCCGACGCATCTGGTGGCCGATATCAACTTCGGCGCTTATGGCACCAACGAAATGGTGTACGCCCAGGATCTGCTGCCGCAGATACCGGACAATTCACTGACGGTATTCGACAAGGGCTTTCTGGCCGCTCGGATCTTGTGCGGCCTGACGATGAATGGGCACAACCGCCACTTCCTGATTCCGGCCAAATCCCATACCCGATGGGACGTGATCGACGGCACGCCGGACGATGCGACAGTACGCATGCGCGTGTCCCCGCAGGCGCGCAAACAATCTCCCGAACTGCCGGAGTTCTGGCAGGTCCGTGCGATTCGCACCATCGATGCGCGCGGGCGCGAACGCGTGCTGCTGACCTCGCTGGATGATCGCCAACGCTTCAAACCGGCCGATATCGTCGCCTGCTATGGGCGCCGCTGGCAAATCGAAACCAGCTACCGAGAATTGAAGCAGTCGATGCTCGGTGCGGAGCTGAGCTTGCGTAGCCGGACCGTCGAAGGGGTCTATCAGGAGATCTGGGGCGCATTGATTGCCTACAATCTGATTCGCCGCGAGATGGCCACTGCCGCATGGCAGGCGAAACTCGATCCGACCGACATCAGCTTCGTACGGGCATTGCACGTCTTTCAGCACGAAATGATGTGGGCTGCCGTCACCCCGGCCTTCGGCAAGATACCGGCGTGGCTCGACCGCCTGCACGCTCGCCTTGCGTTCGAGACCGTGGAAAAACAACGGGGGCGTGAATGCCCCCGTGTGGTTAAAGCTCGCCCCAAGCGTTACGCCGTTCGGCACATCACTGTCCCTTAACTGAACGGCATTACCGCTTGCGCGGGCTTTTTTCATTGCAGGGCACGCCGTGCGTGCGTGCCTGCCGTCAGAACGACTCGTCGGGCGACAGGTAGCGCCATTGCCCTTGCGGCAGCGCGCCGAGCATCACGCGGCCCATCCGCACACGCTTCAGGCCGATCACTTCGAGACCGACCAGTTCGCACATCCGGCGGATCTGGCGCTTCTTGCCTTCACGCAGCACGAAACGCAGCTGTTCGCCGTTCTGCCAGCTCACCATCGCGGGTTTCAGTGCGACACCGTCGAGTTCGAGGCCGTGGCGCAGTTTCGCCAGCGATTCGGCGGGGAAGTGCTGGTCGATGTCGAGCAGCCGTTCGCCGAAGCGCACGCGCACCAGGTACTCCTTGTCGATGTCCGACTGCTCGCCGATCAGCTGCTTCGCGATCCGGCCGTTCTGCGTCAGCACGAGCATGCCGGTCGAATCGATGTCGAGCCGGCCGGCCGGTGCGAGCGCGTGCAGATGCTGCGGCGAGAAGCGCAGCGGCGAGCGGTCGCCGCTCCACTGGTTCGCGCGCGTGATCAGCACCGACGCGGGTTCGTAGCCGTCTTCCGCCTGACCGGACACGTAGCCGACCGGCTTGTGCAGCAGGATCGTCACCTGTGCGGCCTGCGCGGCGCTCGCGCGTTCGTCGATCTCGATCTTCTGGTCGGGACGGACCTTGGTGCCGAGCGTGTCGATGCGTTCGCCGTCGACGAGCACCCAGCCCTTTTCGATCCATTCGTCGGCTTCGCGGCGCGAGCACAGGCCGAGCTCGGACATGCGCTTCGACAGGCGCATCAGGCCGGTTTCGTCGCCGTGATCGATGTCGGGGGCGCGGCGCTTGACCGGTTGTGCGGTCTTCGGCGCGGTGGCCGTCGAGCGGCGCTCGGTGTTGCCGCGCTCGCCGTAGCTGCGCTTTTCGCCGTAGCCGGGTGCCTTGTCGCGATACGGTGCGCGTGCGCCGCCTTCGGCGCCTGCGCGGCGCGGCCGTGCATCGTCGTCGCTGCGGCGAGCCGGGCGGTCGGTTGACGTACGGCGTTCGCCGAAGCTGCGCTTCGGTGCGTCGCCGATTGCCTTGTCACGAAAGGGCGCGCGTGCGCCGCCTTCGGCGCCTGCGCGGCGCGGCCGTGTATCGTCGTCGCTGCGGCGAGCCGGGCGGTCGGACGACGTACGGCGTTCGTCGAAGCTGCGCTTCGGCGCATCGCCGGTTGTCTTGTCACGATAGGGCGCGCGTGCGCCGCCTTCGGCGCCTGCACGGCGCGGGCGCGTATCGTCGTCGCTGCGGCGAGCCGGGCGGTCGGACGACGTACGGCGTTCGCCAAAGCTGCGCTTCGGTGCATCGCTGGTTGCCTTGTCGCGATACGGCGCGCGTGCGCCGCCTTCGGCGCCTGCGCGGCGCGGCCGTGCATCGTCGTCGCCGCGGCGAGCCGGGCGGTCGGACGATGTACTGCGTTCGCCGAAGCTGCGCTTTTCGCCGTAGCCGGTTGCCTTGTCGCGATACGGTGCGCGTGTGCCGCCTTCGGCACCTGCGCGGCGCGGCCGCGCATCGTCATCGCTGCGGCGAGCCGGGCGATCGGTCGACGTACGGCGTTCGCCGAAGCTGCGCTTCTCGCCGTAGCCCTCCGCCTTGTCGCGATACGGTGCGCGTGCACCGCCTTCGGCGCCCGCGCGGCGCGGCCGCGCATCGGGCTGGCCTTCGGCGCTGCGATACGGACGCGCGGGACGCGCGTCGCCACGCTCCGCACCGCCGTCACGCGGTGCGCGCTTCGCCGGCGCACGATCCGCGCCCGGGCGTTCCGCGCCGCGCGGCTTGAACGCGCGTTCGCCGGCGGCTGCCGGCGCGGCGGCCTTCTTCGGGCGCGGCGGCTTGTCGGCCGCGGGCGGCCCGGCGGGGCGCACCGCCTTGCGAGCGACGAGGCTGCCGGAGCGGACGGGTGCGCGGGTCGGCGACGCCGGACGCGGATTCTTGACGGTTAATTTGGTGCGCATAAACGCTGGGATTCATTCAGACTGCGATCGCGCGCAGCAATTCGGTTTCGAGCTGGATCTGCAGGCGGTTGTCGGACAGGCCGGCACCATCGAGCAGGAAGATGTCCTCGACGCGTTCGCCGAGCGTATTGATCCGCGCCGCGTGGACGCCGACCTGATGCTCGGCCAGTACGCGCGCGATCGAATAGAGAAGGCCCGGCCGGTCGTTGGCGGACACGGACAGGATGTAGTACTGGCCGCGCTCGTCGGCCCGGAGGTCGACGCGCGGCGTGATCGGAAACGTCCGGGACAGCCGCGACAGGCGGCCCTTGGACGGCTCCGGCAGCGGCGCGGTCTCGGCAAGGCGCGTCGCGAGTTGCTGTTCGACGAGATTCGCGATGTCGCGATAGCGCACGTCGCGTTCGGTTTGCGTGACGATGAAATTGTCGAGCGCATAGCCGTGCCGCGTGGTGCTGACGCGCGCATCGAGCACGGAGAGTCCGTTGCGGTCGAAGTACGCGCAGATGCCCGCGAACAGGTCGGGGCGGTCCTTCACGTACACGAGCACCTGCAGCGCGTCGCCGATCGGCGACGGCCGCGCGCGGACGATCGCCGTCTCGGCGTTCACGTGCCGGTACAGCACGCGCGTCTGCCATGCGATGTCGGCCGCGTCGTGACGCAGGAAGAAGCCGACGTCGAGCTGATCCCACAGCGCGCGGTGCGCGTCGTCGGGCACGGTCTCGAGGCGCAGCAGCGCGAGCGCCTGCTCCTGGCGCGACTTCAGTTCCGAATGCGCGTCGGGGTTGGCGCCGCCGAGCACCGCGAGCGTGATGCGGTAGAGATCCTCGAGCAGCTTGCCCTTCCACGTGTTCCACACCTTCGGGCTCGTGCCGCGAATATCGGCGACGGTCAGCAGGTAGAGCGCGGTGAGGTAGCGTTCGTTGCCGACGACTTCCGCGAAGCGCTTGATGACCTCCGGGTCGCTCGTGTCCTGCTTCTGCGCGACCTGGCTCATCGTCAGGTGATGCTGGACGAGCCACACGATCAGCGCCGCGTCGTCGCCGGTGATGCCGTGCTCGCGGCAGAAGCGCCGCGCGTCGGCCATCCCGAGCGTCGAATGGTCGCCGCCGCGGCCTTTCGCGATGTCGTGGAACAGCGCGGCGACATACAGCACCCACGGGCGCTCGAAATTGCCGATCAGCTGGCTGCAGAACGGATATTCGTGCGCATGCTCGGCCACCGCGAAGCGGCGGAGGTTGCGCAACACCATCAGGATGTGCTGGTCGACCGTATACACGTGGTACAGGTCGTGCTGCATCTGGCCGACGATGCGGCGGAAATTCAGCAGGTAGCGGCCGAGCACGCTCGTCTGGTTCATCAGCCGGAATGCATGTGTGATGCCTTCGGGCTGCTGCAGGATCTGCATGAACGCGCGGCGGTTCTGCGGATCGCGCCGCCACGTGTTGTTCATGATCTCGCGCGAGTTGTACAGCGCGCGCAGCGTGCGGGCGGACAGGCCCTTCACGCCGCGGGTCACCTCGTACAGCAGGAAGGCTTCGAGGATCGCGTCGGGATGGCGTTCGAACACGCCGTCGTCGACGATCTCGAGCATGCCCTGCTTCTCGACGAAACGATCGGGCGACAGCACGCGCGTGATGCCGCTCGTCGCGGGGAACAGCTGCGCCTCGATGTTCTGGATCAGGATCGTCGCGAGCTGCGTGACCGCCTTCGCGGCCCAGTAGTAGCGGCGCATCAGCTGCTCGCTCGCGCGCTTGGCCTGCGTCGGCCGGTAGCCGAAGCTCTCGGCGGCCTGCGTCTGCAGGTCGAACACGAGCATGTCCTGGCGGCGGCCGGCGATCACGTGCAGCCGCGCGCGCAGCGTCTTCAGGAATCCTTCGTTGCGGCGCAGCTCACGCGCCTCGCGCTCGGTGATGAGCCCGCGCGTGTCGAGCTCGCGCCAGCTGCTGCCGAAGCCGGCCGCGCGCGCGATCCACAGGATCGTCTGCAGGTCGCGCAGCCCGCCGGGGCTTTCCTTCACGTTCGGCTCGAGGCTGTACGGCGTGTCCTGGAACTTCGCGTGGCGCTGGCGCATCTCGAGCACCTTCGCGGTGAAGAACGCGCGGGCGTCGAGCGCCTCGTGATACCGCACGGTGAAGCGCTCGAACAGCGCGGTGCTGCCGACGATGCGGCGCGCCTCGAGCAGCGAGGTCTGCACGGTGACGTCCTGCGACGCTTCCTCGATGCATTGCGCGACCGTGCGCACGCTGCTGCCGATCTCGAGGCCGAGATCCCACGCCATCCCGATGAAGCGCTCGATGCGCGCGTCGAGCGCCGGGTCGTGCGCGTCGGGCAGCAGCACGAGGATGTCGACGTCGGAGTAGGGCGCGAGCTCGCCGCGTCCGTAGCCGCCCACGGCGATGAGCGCGAGCGTCGCGGGCAATCCGCAGTCGTCCCACACGCGCTTGAGCGCGTCGTCGGTGAGTTTCGACAGCGCGTGCATCAGCGACGCGACGTTCGCCGCGCTGCGAAAGCGCTCGAGCATGTCGGCCTTGGCGGCCTTGAATTCGGCGCGCCGCGACAGCGCTTCGGACGAGGGGGCGGCGTGAGCGCTCATGGGTGGCCGTTCAGGTCGGGGGCGGGCAGGCGGGCGGGCGCGACGGCGCTCAGACCGCGGCGGCCGGTTGCGCGAACACCGGGCGTGCCGGCGTGCCGGCCGACACGGTCAGCACCTCGTAGCCCGTCTCGGTGACGAGCACGGTGTGCTCCCATTGCGCGGACAGGCTGCGGTCGCGCGTCTTGACCGTCCACTGGTCGGGCATCGTGCGGATGTCGCGCTTGCCGGCGTTGATCATCGGCTCGATCGTGAAGATCATCCCGGCCTTCAGTTCGATGCCGGTGCCCGGACGGCCGTAGTGGACGACCTGCGGATCTTCGTGGAACACCGTGCCGATGCCGTGGCCGCAGTATTCGCGCACGACGCTGTAGCCCTGCGCTTCCGCGTGCTTCTGGATCGCATAGCCGATGTCGCCGAGGTGCGCGCCGGGCTTGACCTGGTCGATGCCGAGCCACATGCACTCGTAGGTGGTCTGCACGAGGCGCTTCGCGAGGATCGAGCCCTCGCCGACGATGAACATCCGGCTGGTGTCGCCGAAGTAGCCGTTCTTGATCACGGTGACGTCGATGTTCAGCGCGTCGCCGTTCTTGATCACCTTCTCGCCCGGGATGCCGTGGCAGATCACGTCGTTGACCGAGATGCAGGTGGCCTTCGGGTAGGGCGGGTAGCCGGGCGGCTGATAATTCAGCGGTGCGGGGATCGTGCCCTGCTCGTTGACCATGAATTCGTGACAGAGCCGGTCGAGTTCGCCGGTCGTGACGCCCGCGACGACGTGCGGCGTGATGAAGTCGAGCACTTCGCTCGCGAGACGGCAGGCGACGCGCATCTCGGCGATGTCGTGTTCGTTTTTGAGCGTAATAGCCATCGAGGTATGCCTGGAATGCGGTGAATTGACGGATTATCGCACCTTATGGCTGGCCTCGCAGCCCCTGCCGGCGGTGCCGATGCGGGTTTTCGGGGATTGTCCGGCCCGCTGCCGCGCGGCAAGCGAAAGTGGCGAGCGACTTGAGAGCCGACAAATCGGCGTGCTATACTCTTTGGCTAAGTCGACATCCAAATGCCGAACCTGCCTCGTTTTGGGGCGGCATGGCGATGGAAGGCTTGTGGCACGCGCATTTTCGCACGTGCCGAATCGCAAGCCGGCGCAACCAAGGGTGCCGGCCGCGCGGAACGAAGGTCCTTCGGGGCGCGTTCGCGCGGCGGTACGGCAGCCGGCTTAAGACCCAACCCTCGTGGAGAATTTACATGGCAGTTACGATGCGCCAAATGCTGGAAGCGGGTGTCCACTTCGGTCACCAGACGCGCTTCTGGAACCCGAAGATGGCTCCGTTCATTTTCGGTCACCGCAACAAGATTCACATCATCAACCTCGAAAAGACGCTGCCGATGTTCACGGACGCACAGAAGTACGTGCGTCAGCTGGCAGCAAACCGCGGCACGATCCTGTTCGTCGGCACGAAGCGCCAGTCGCGTGACACGATCGCCCAGGAAGCGCAGCGCGCGGGCATGCCGTTCGTCAACGCACGCTGGCTCGGCGGCATGATGACCAACTTCAAGACGCTGAAGGTATCGATCAAGCGCCTGAAGGACATGGAAGCGGCAGTCGAGGCAGGCGAGCTCGAGAAGATGAGCAAGAAGGAAGCGCTGCTGTTCGAACGCGAAATCGCCAAGCTGCAGAAGTCGATCGGCGGCGTGAAGGACATGGGCGGCATTCCGGACGCAATCTTCGTCGTCGACGTCGGCTACCACAAGATCGCCGTAACGGAAGCGAACAAGCTGGGCGTGCCGGTCATCGCCGTGGTCGACACGAACCACTCGCCGGAAGGTGTGGATTACGTGATCCCGGGTAACGACGACTCGAGCAAGGCAGTCGCGCTGTACGCTGAAGGCGTGGCCGACGCGATCCTCGAAGGCCGTGCGAACGCGGTCAACGAAGTGGTCCAGGCGGCGCGCGGCGACGACGAGTACGTCGAGGAAAACGCGTAACTGGCCCCGAGCCGGCGCAAAAAGGGGGCTCTCAACAGGCCCCCTTTTTTTAAGCTTGTGCGCCGGACCTGATCGCGCCGAATCGGCGCGGGTCCGGAAACGATTTTCGGCCGTTCGCGTCCAAGCGGGCGGCGTGGTGAATACAGACTCAAGGAGCGAATGATGGCGGCAATTACCGCAAGCATGGTGGCAGAACTGCGCGCAAAGACCGACGCACCGATGATGGAGTGCAAGAAGGCGCTGACGGAAGCCGACGGCGACCTGGCCAAGGCTGAAGAGCTGCTGCGCGTCAAGCTCGGCAACAAGGCGAGCAAGGCGGCATCGCGCGTGACGGCCGAAGGCGTCGTCGCATCGTTCGTCGGCGGCAATGCAGGCGCGCTGGTCGAACTGAACTGCGAAACCGACTTCGTCGCGAAGAACGACGACTTCCTCGCATTCTCGAAGACGGTTGCAGAACTCGTCGCGACGCAGAACCCGGCCGACGTGGCCGCGCTGTCGGCGCTGCCGCTGGAAGGCTCGACGGTCGACGCAGTGCGCCTGGCACTGATCGGCAAGATCGGCGAGAACGTCTCGATCCGCCGGTTCGTGCGCTTCGAAACCGCGAACAAGATCGCGACGTACCTGCACGGCGCGCGCATCGGCGTGATCGTCGAGTACACGGGTGCGGACGAGCAGGTCGGCAAGGACGTCGCGATGCACATCGCCGCGATGAAGCCGGTCGCGCTGTCGTCGGCCGACGTGCCGGCGGAGCTGATCGACACGGAACGCCGCGTGGCCGAGCAGAAGGCTGCGGAATCGGGCAAGCCGGCCGAAATCGTCGCGAAGATGGTCGACGGCAGCGTCCAGAAGTACCTGAAGGAAGTGTCGCTGCTGAACCAGACGTTCGTGAAGAACGACAAGCAGACGATCGAGCAGATGCTGAAGGCCGCGAATTCCACGGTGCAGAAGTTCGCGCTGTTCGTCGTCGGCGAAGGCATCGAGAAGCGCCAGGACGACTTCGCCGCCGAAGTGGCCGCGCAAGTCGCAGCAGCAAAGCAGCAGTAAGCAGTCAGGCAGTATCCGCGGCGGGCGTCCGCTCCGCCGCGGCCGGCGGCGCCGCCGGCCGGCCGGGAACCCCGGTCCGACCGTCGGCGCTTGCCCGAATCAGTATTTCGCCCCTACAGTTCGTGGTTGTCATCCTCTCGTCGCTCGGAAGCCCCTATGTCCAATGCCTATAAACGCGTCCTCCTCAAACTCTCCGGCGAAGCGCTGATGGGCGACGATGCCTTCGGCATCAATCGCGCGACGATCGAACGGATGGTGGCGGACATTGCCGAAGTCGTGGGTCTCGGTACGCAGCTTGCGGTCGTGATCGGCGGCGGTAACATTTTCCGCGGTGTCGCGGGCGGTGCGGCCGGCATGGACCGCGCGACGGCCGACTACATGGGGATGCTGGCGACGATGATGAACGCGCTGGCGCTGCAGGACGCGATGCGCCACGCCGGCATCGTCGCACGCGTGCAGTCCGCGCTGCGCATGGATCAGGTCGTCGAGCCGTACATCCGGCCCCGCGCGATCCGCCAGCTCGAGGAAGGCAAGGTCGTGATCTTCGCGGCCGGCACGGGCAACCCGTTCTTCACGACGGACACGGCCGCCGCGCTGCGCGGCTCGGAAGTGGGCGCCGAGGTCGTGCTGAAGGCGACCAAGGTCGATGGCGTATATTCTGCCGATCCGAAGAAGGATCCGTCGGCCACGCGCTACGCGACGATCAGCTTCGACGAGGCGATCAGCCGGAATCTGCAGGTGATGGACGCGACGGCCTTCGCGCTGTGCCGCGACCAGAAGCTGCCGATTCGCGTGTTTTCGATCAACAAGCCGGGCGCGCTCAAGCGTATCGTGCTGGGCGAGGACGAAGGTACGCTCGTCCACGTGTAAACTCCCGCGGATGCGGGCAAGCGGCGTGGGTCGCCGGCCGTGGTGCGTCGCGCGCCGGGCGGGGCCCGCGTTCTTTGAAGGTTGAAGGTTTGGAGGTTGAAATGAGTGTCGCTGATGTCAAGAAGGGCGTAGAGCAGAAGATGCAGCGCTCGATCGAAGCGTTCAAGAACGATCTGGCGAAGATCCGCACGGGCCGTGCGCATACCGGTCTGCTCGATCACGTGCAGGTCGACTACTACGGTTCGATGGTGCCGATCTCGCAGGTCGCGAACCTGACGCTCGTCGACGCACGCACGATCGGCGTGCAGCCGTGGGAAAAGAACATGGTCGCGAAGGTCGAGAAGGCCATCCGCGAAGCCGATCTCGGCCTGAACCCGGCGACGGCCGGCGACCTGATCCGCGTGCCGATGCCGGCGCTGACGGAAGAGCGCCGCCGCGAGCTGACCAAGGTGGTCAAGAGCGAAGGCGAAACGGCGAAGGTCGCGATCCGCAACCTGCGCCGCGACGCGAACGAAGCGCTCAAGAAGCTCGTGAAGGACAAGGAAATCTCGGAAGACGACGAGCGCCGTGCGAGCGACGACGTGCAGAAGCTGACGGACAAGCACGTTGCCGAAGTCGACAAGCTCGTGCAGAGCAAGGAAGCCGAGATCATGACGGTCTGACGATCGTCCTCGCGCGCCGCCTTCTTTCCGCATTACTGTCTCAACGGCCATGACCTATACAAGCTCTACTGTTCGCGTGCCTGACGTCGGCGCCGTGCCGCGTCATATCGCGATCATCATGGACGGCAACGGCCGTTGGGCGACCGAACGCCGCCTGCCGCGCGTCGCGGGGCACACCCGCGGCGTGGATGCCGTGCGGGCGGTGGTCGAAGGCTGCGCGCGCGCCGGCGTCGAATACCTGACGCTGTTCGCGTTCAGTTCGGAAAACTGGCGCCGGCCGAACGACGAAGTGTCGTTCCTGATGCGGCTGTTCATCACCGCGCTCGAGCGCGAGATCGGCAAGCTGCATGCGAACGGGATCCGCCTGCGGGTGGTCGGCGATCTCGAGCGCTTCGAGCCGCGCATCCGCGAACTGATCCGCCGCGCCGAAACCAAGACGGCGCGCAACACCCGTCTGACCCTGACGATCGCCGCGAACTACGGCGGCCGCTGGGACATCCTGCAGGCGACGAAGAAGCTCGTCGAGCAGGCCGTGCGCGAGGGCCGCGAGGTCGACGTGACCGAAGACGCGTTCGCGCCGCACCTGGCGATGGCCTACGCGCCGGAGCCCGATCTCTTCATCCGCACCGGCGGCGAGCAGCGCGTCAGCAATTTCCTGCTGTGGCAGCTCGCGTACGCGGAATTCTATTTCACCGACAAATACTGGCCGGACTTCGACGGCGCGGCGCTCGCCGACGCGATCGCGTCGTATACCGAGCGCGAGCGCCGTTTCGGGCGCACCAGCGCGCAGCTCGAACCGCAATCGCAGAACGCCGATTCCTTTTCATGCTGAAGACCCGTGTGATCACGGCGGTCGTGATGCTGGCAGTGTTGCTGCCGGTGACGCTGTTCGCGCCGCTCACCGCGTTCGGCGCGCTGATCGGCGTCGTGCTCGTGTTCGCCGCGTGGGAATGGGCGCGCCTGCTGAAGCTCGGCGCGACCGGCTCCATCGTCTATGCGATCGTCGCCGCGGCCGCGCTCGCGGCGACCGCGCCGCTCGGCGTCGGTGCGTCGTCGTCCCGTCCCCTTTTCATGGCAGCCGGCGTGTTCTGGCTGCTGGTCGGCCCGTTCTCGCTGCGGCGCAAGCCGGAGCTCGCGGGCGGCGTGTGGCGGGCGTTCCTGCTCGCGGCCGGGCTCGTCGTGTTCGCGGCCTGCTGGCACGCGCTCGTCGCGGCGCGCGCCGAGGGCGTTCCGTTCGTGTTGTCGCTGCTTCTGGTCGTCTGGCTGGCCGATATCGGCGCATACTTCGCGGGCAAGGCCTTCGGAAAGCGTAAACTGGCCATTACGATCAGTCCCGGGAAGAGCTGGGAAGGTGCGATCGGCGGCTGGTTC
Organism: Burkholderia sp. KBS0801; assembly: GCF_005937855.2. Lineage (NCBI taxonomy): Bacteria > Pseudomonadati > Pseudomonadota > Betaproteobacteria > Burkholderiales > Burkholderiaceae > Burkholderia > Burkholderia sp. KBS0801. The sequence goes on along the minus strand of NZ_CP042177.1, from coordinate 2,160,797 downwards.
GCCGTAATGGTCGTCGCGGGTGTCGCGATGGCGGCGCACTGGTCCGAGCCGACCCTGTTTTCCGCATTCGCCACCCGCTACGGGATGCCCGGCGCGTGGGCGGCGTTGACGCTGCTGGTCGCCTATAGCGTGATCGGCGACCTGTTCGAGTCGCTGCTCAAGCGTCAGGCGGGCGTGAAGGATTCCAGCGGCCTGCTGCCCGGGCACGGTGGCGTGCTCGACCGTGTCGACGCACTGCTGCCCGTGCTGCCGCTCGCAATGCTGCTGCTTGGTTAAACCACTATTTCTGTTATGCAAAAACGTCTGACACTGCTCGGTTCCACGGGCTCGATCGGAGACAGCACGCTCGACGTGGTCGCCCGCCATCCCGAGCGTTTCTCGGTCTATGCGTTGACCGCGCACCGCAACGGCGACAAGCTCGTCGAGCAGTGCCTGCGCTTCGCGCCCGAAGTCGCGGTGGTCGGCGATGCGAACACGGCGGCGCACGTCGAGGCAAAGCTGCGCGCGGCGGGCAGCAAGACCATCGTGCTGTACGGGCCGCAGGCGCTCGTCGACGTGTCGAAGAGCGACGGCTGCGACACCGTCGTCGCGGCGATCGTCGGCGCGGCCGGCCTGGCGCCGAGCCTCGCGGCCGCGCGCGCCGGCAAGCGCATCCTGCTGGCGAACAAGGAATCGCTCGTGATGTCGGGCGCGATCTTCATGGACGCCGTGCGCGACCATGGCGCGATCCTGCTGCCGGTCGACAGCGAACACAACGCGATCTTCCAGTGCATGCCGCGCGACGAGAACGAGCACGGCGGGATCTCGAAGATCATCCTGACCGCATCGGGCGGCCCGTTCCGCACGCGTGAGCCCGCCACGCTCGCCGACGTGACGCCGGACGAGGCGTGCAAGCACCCGAACTGGGTGATGGGCCGCAAGATTTCGGTCGATTCCGCGACGATGATGAACAAGGGCCTCGAGGTGATCGAGGCGCACTGGATCTTCGGGCTGCCGGGCGACCGGATCGACGTGCTGATCCACCCGCAGAGCGTGATCCATTCGCTCGTGTCGTACCGCGACGGCTCGGTGCTCGCCCAGCTCGGCAACCCCGACATGCGCACGCCGATCGCGCACGCGCTGGCGTTTCCGGAGCGCGTCGACGCGGGCGTCGACCAGCTCGACCTTGCGCAGATCGCGCAGCTGTCGTTCGAGAAGCCCGATTACACGCGCTTCCCGTGCCTCGCGCTCGCGCTGAAGGCGCTTGAAGAGGGTGGTATCGCGAGCGCCGCGTTGAACGCGGCGAACGAAATCGCGGTCGAAGCGTTTCTCGAGCGCCGGATCGGCTTCATGGCGATCGCGGCCACGGTCGACGCGGTGCTCAACGCGCTGCCGAACCGCAGCCCGAACGGGCTCGACGACGTCCTTGCGGCGGATGCCGAGGCACGCCGCCTCGCCGCCGAGATCATTGCGAAAGCGCCTGCGCCCCGCGTGGAGCGTACTGTCTGAATGAGGTGCTCATGAACGTGCTGGTCGAACTGATCGCGTTTGCGGTGGCGATCGGGGTGCTGGTCGTCGTGCATGAGTACGGACATTATCGCGTCGCGCGCTGGTGCGGCGTGAAGGTGCTGCGTTTCTCGATCGGTTTCGGCCAGCCCGTCGCGCGCTGGGTCAGCCGCAGGACGGGCACCGAATGGACGCTGTCCGCACTGCCGCTCGGCGGTTACGTGAAGATGCTCGACGAGCGCGAGCCGGGGGCGGACATCAAGCCCGAGGAGCTCGCACAGGCATTCAACCGGCAATCGGTGTTCAAGCGCATCGCGATCGTCGCCGCGGGCCCGATCGCGAACTTCCTGTTGGCAATCGTCCTGTTTTCCGTTGTATTCGCCACCGGCGTGACCGAGCCGGCCGCGGTGCTCGCGCCGCCGGCCGCCGGCACGGTGGCCGCCCGCGCGGGCTTCGACGGCAACGAGACGATCGTCTCGATCCGTGACGTGCACGCAGGCGATGCGCAGGGCAGCGAGGCCGTGCCGGTGCGGTCGTGGTCGGATCTGCGCTGGAAGCTGCTGGCCGCCGCGTTCGATCATCGCGAGGTCGTGCTCGGCGCGCGCGACGGCGGCGCGTCGACGTTCGATTTCCGCGTCGACCTGCGCAACGTTCCCGAAAGCGCGCTCGACGACGATTTCATGACGCACCTGGGCTTCGAGACCGGCGGCGGCACGTTGTCGGTGGCGTCGGTGCAGCCCGGTAGCGCGGCCGAGCGCGCGGGCCTGAAGGCCGGCGACAAGCTGCTCGCGCTCGACGGCAAGCCGATCGGCGGCGCCTCGCGCTTCATCGACGCGGTGAAGCACCACGCGGGGCAGGCGGTCGATCTGCGCGTGGAGCGCGGCGGCGCCACGCAGACGGTGTCGATCGTGCCGCAGGCGCAGCGCGACGACGAGACGGGCCAGCAGGTCGGCCGCATCGGCGCGGCGCTGTCGATGCACACGCCGTCGGTCGACGTGCGCTACGGTCCGATCGAGAGCCTGCGGCTCGGCGCGCACCGCACGTGGGACATCGCCGTCTATTCGCTGAAGATGTTCGGGCGCATGATCACGGGCAACGCGTCGCTGAAGAACCTGTCCGGTCCGGTGACGATTGCGGACTACGCGGGCAAGAGCGCGCGGCTCGGTCCGTCGGCCTTCCTGTCGTTCCTCGCCCTTGTCAGCATTAGCCTCGGGGTGTTGAACTTGCTGCCGATTCCCGTTTTGGACGGGGGGCATCTGTTATATTATCTGGTTGAAGCCGCGACCGGGAAAGCCGTTTCGGAGCGCTGGCAGCTGATTCTGCAAAGAGCCGGGTTGATCTGCATCGTCGCATTGTCGGCGATCGCGCTGTTCAACGACCTGGCTCGGTTAATCCATTTCTGAAGCGTCAGGCGGCGGCCAGTCGGCCGCCGCCTGATTTGATGCAGCTAAATATTGGGGATGCACGTTGTTCAAACCTCATCGCTTTGTACCTAAGACAGTTGCAGCGGCCGCGCTCGCCGCGCACGGCCTCGCGGCGCATGCAGCGGCACCGTTCGTGGTGCAAGACATCAAGATCGAGGGGTTGCAGCGCGTCGAAGCGGGTTCGGTGTTTGCCTACCTGCCGATCAAGCAGGGCGATACCTTCACCGACGACAAGGCATCCGAAGCAATTCGCGCGCTGTACGCGACGGGCTTCTTCAACGACGTGCGCATCGCCACCCAGGGCAACGTCGTGATCGTGCAGGTGCAGGAGCGTCCGGCCATCGCGTCGATCGACTTCACCGGCACGAAGGAATTCGACAAGGACAATCTGACGAAGGCGCTGCGCGCGGTGGGTCTGGCCGACGGCCGCTACTACGACAAGGCGCTCGTCGACAAGGCGGAGCAGGAGCTCAAGCGTCAGTACCTGACGCGCGGCTTCTACGCGGCCGAGGTCAAGACGACGATCACGCCGGTCGACGCGAACCGCGTGTCGATCCTGTTCGCGGTCGCCGAAGGTCCGAGCGCGAAGATCCGCCAGATCAACTTCATCGGCAACAAGGCGTTCAGCACCAGCAAGCTGCGCGACGAGATGCAGTTGTCCACGCCGAACTGGTTCTCCTGGTACACGAAGAACGACCTGTACTCGAAGGAAAAGCTGACGGGCGACCTCGAGGCCGTGCGCTCGTACTACCTGAACCGCGGCTACCTCGAGTTCAACATCGAGTCGACCCAGGTGTCGATCTCGCCCGACAAGAAGGACATGTACCTGACGGTCACGCTGCACGAAGGCGAGCCGTACACGGTGTCGGGCATCAAGCTGTCGGGCAACCTGCTCGATCGCGAAGCCGAACTGACCAAGCTGATCAAGATCAAGCCGGGCGATCGCTTCTCGGCCGAAAAGCTGCAGCAAACGACGAAGTCGATCGTCGACAAGCTCGGCGAATACGGTTACGCATTCGCGACCGTCAACGCGCAGCCGGACATCGACCAGGCGAACCACAAGGTGAACCTGAACCTCGTCGTCGATCCGAGCCGTCGCGTGTATGTGCGCCGCATCAACGTGGTCGGCAACACGCGTACGCGCGACGAAGTCGTGCGCCGCGAAATGCGCCAGCTCGAAAGCTCGTGGTTCGATTCGAACCGCCTCGCGCTGTCGAAGGATCGCGTGAACCGTCTCGGCTACTTCACCAACGTCGACGTGACGACGGTGCCGGTCGAAGGCACGAACGACCAGGTCGACGTGACCGTGAAGGTCGATGAAAAGCCGACCGGCGCGATCACGCTGGGCGCGGGCTTCTCGTCGACGGACAAGGTGGTGCTGTCGGCCGGCGTGTCGCAGGACAACGTGTTCGGCTCGGGCACGAGCCTGTCGGTGAACGTCAACACCGCGAAGAGCTACCGCACGCTGACCGTCACGCAGGTCGACCCGTACTTCACGGTCGACGGCATCAAGCGGATCACGGACGTCTACTACCGCACGTACCAGCCGCTCTACTATTCGACGAGCTCGAGCTTCCGGATCATCAGCGCGGGCGGCAACCTGAAGTTCGGCATTCCGTTCTCGGAAGTCGACACCGTCTACTTCGGCGCGGGCTTCGAGCAGAACCGTCTCGACGTCGACTCGAACACGCCGCAGAGCTACCAGGATTACGTGAACGAGTTCGGCCGCGTGTCGAACACGGTGCCGCTGACCGTCGCGTGGTCGCGCGACGCGCGTGACAGCGCGCTGATCCCGAGCCGCGGCTACTTCACGCAGGCGAACGTCGAGTACGGTGTGCCGGTCGGCAAGATCCAGTACTACAAGGCCGACCTGCAGGCGCAGTACTACTATTCGTTCTCGCGCGGCTTCATCCTGGGCATGAACCTGCAAGGCGGCTACGGCAACGGTATCGGCAACCCGTACCCGATCTTCAAGAACTACTACGCGGGCGGTATCGGCTCCGTGCGTGGCTACGAGCCGAGCTCGCTGGGCCCGCGCGACACGAAGACGAACGACCCGATCGGCGGTTCGAAGATGCTGGTCGGCAACATCGAGCTGACGTTCCCGCTGCCGGGCACCGGCTACGACCGTACGCTGCGCGTGTTCACGTTCCTCGACGGCGGTAACGTGTGGGGCAACGCGCCGGGCGGCACGAGTACCGGCGCGAACGGCCTGCGTTACGGCTACGGTGTGGGTCTCGCGTGGATCTCGCCGATCGGCCCGCTGAAGCTGAGCCTCGGCTTCCCGCTGCAGAAGCATGAAGGCGACCAGTACCAGAAATTCCAGTTCCAGATCGGGACGGCGTTCTGATCGAACGCATGACAACAGCAACGAGAGGGTAATTTTGCTAACCGGTAAGTTTTCGAAACGAGTGATGTGTGCGCTGACCGTTGCGCTGGCCTTGGGCGCGGCGACGGCGCATGCTCAGGACGTCGCCCGCATCGCGGCGGTCAATTCGGATCGGATCCTGCGCGAGTCGGCGCCCGCCAAGGTGGCGCAGACGAAGCTCGAAGCCGAGTTCGCGAAGCGCGACAAGGAACTGCAGGACCTCGCGGCGCGCCTGAAGTCGATGTCCGACTCGCTGGACAAGAACGGTGCGTCGCTGTCGGCGGCCGATCGTGCGCAGAAGCAGCGCGATCTCGCGCAGCTCGACACCGACTTCCAGCGCAAGCAGCGCGAGTTTCGCGAGGACCTGAACCAGCGCCGCAACGAGGAACTCGCGGCGGTGCTGGAGCGCGCGAACAAGGTCATCAAGCAGATAGCCGAGCAGCAGAATTACGACCTGATCGTGCAGGAAGCTGTGTACGTCAGTCCGCGCATCGACATCACCGACAAGGTGCTCAAGGCGCTCGCGTCCGGCTCGACGAACTGAACGGAGCAGACGACGAATGGCATTGACGCTCGAGGAACTCGTAAAGCGGTTCGGCGGCGAGATCGCCGGCGACGCCCAGTGCAAGGTGAGCGGCCTCGCGCCGCTCGACCAGGCAGGCCCTCAGCAACTCGCGTTTCTCGCGAATCCGAAGTACCTGTCGCAGGTCGAGACGACCCGCGCCGGCGCGGTGCTGATCGCACCGAAGGATCTCGAAAAGCTGCGCGCGGCTACTGACGGCCAGCCGGCCGGCCCCCGGATGGCCGGCCCCCTCAATTTCATCGTGACGCCGAATCCGTACGCGTATTTCGCGCGCGTCGCGCAGATGTTCATCGATCTCGCCACGCCACCGCGCGCGCCGGGCGTGCATCCGAGCGCGACGATCGATCCGGCCGCCCAGGTTGCCGCGAGCGCGGTGATCGGCCCGCACGTGACGGTCGAGGCCGGCGCGGTGATCGAGGACGGCGTGCAGCTCGACGCGAACGTGTTCATCGGCCGCGGCACGACGATCGGCGCGGGTTCGCACCTGTATCCGAACGCATCGGTGTACCACGGCTGCAAGATCGGCCCGCGCGCGATCATCCATTCGGGTGCCGTGATCGGTTCCGACGGGTTCGGCTTCGCGCCGGATTTCGTCGGCGACGGCGAGGCGCGCACCGGCAGCTGGGTCAAGATCCCGCAGGTCGGCGGCGTGACGGTCGGCCCGGATGTCGAGATCGGCGCGAACACGACGATCGACCGCGGCGCGATGGCGGACACCGTCATCGACGAATGCGTGAAGATCGACAATCAGGTTCAGATCGGCCACAACTGCCGGATCGGCGCCTACACGGTGATCGCGGGCAGCGCCGGCATCGCCGGCAGCACGACGATCGGCCGCCACTGCATGATCGGCGGCGCGGCAGGCATCGCCGGCCACGTGACGCTCGGCGACTATGTCATCATCACCGCGAAGTCGGGCGTGTCGAAGTCGCTGCCGAAGGCCGGCATCTACACGAGCGCATTCCCGGCCGTCGACCACGGCGAATGGAACCGGAGCGCCGCGCTCGTGCGCAACCTCGACAAGCTGCGCGAGCGTATCAAGGCGCTCGAAACCGCACTGGCCGCCCAGGGCGGCACGGACGCCTGACCGACGCCATGCGAGACCAGAAACCGGGCACGGCCAGCGCTACCGGCCCGGTTTGTCAGACTGGGCCGCGCGGCGGCCCGCTTCAGCCTTTGCATCACCACCGCGCAGCCTCTGCGTGAGACGAACCATCATGAGCACTGAAAAAATCAATCTCGACATCCACAAGATCCTCACGCTGCTGCCGCACCGCTACCCGATTCTGCTCGTCGACCGCGTGCTCGAACTCGAGCCGCACAAGGGAATCAAAGCGCTGAAGAACGTGTCGATCAACGAGCCGTTCTTCCAGGGACACTTCCCGAAGCGGCCGGTGATGCCGGGTGTGCTGATCCTCGAGGCGCTCGCTCAGGCGGCCGCGCTGCTGACGTTCGCGGAAGAGCAGCCGAAGGATCCGGAAAACACGCTGTACTACTTCGTCGGCATCGACGGCGCGCGCTTCAAGCGCGTGGTCGAACCGGGCGACCAGCTGATTCTGAACGTGACGTTCGAACGTTACATCCGCGGCATCTGGAAGTTCAAGGCGGTGGCGGAAGTGGACGGCAAGGTGGCGGCGGAGGCCGAACTGATGTGCACGGTCAAGACGGCCGACGCGGCGCCCTGAGCGACGCGGCACGCATGGATATCGTAACGCGAGCAACGCGACACATCATATCGAGAGGCAACGGCGCATGACCAGGATTCATCCCACCGCGATTGTCGAACCGGGCGCGCAGATCGACGAGTCCGTCGAGATCGGGCCGTATGCGATCGTCGGGCCGCACGTCACGATCGGCGCGCGTACGACGATCGGCTCGCACAGCGTGATCGAAGGTCACACGACGCTCGGCGAGGACAACCGCATCGGCCATTACGCGTCGGTCGGCGGCCGTCCGCAGGACATGAAGTACAAGGACGAGCCGACGAAGCTCGTGATCGGCAACCGCAACACGATCCGCGAATTCACGACGATCCACACCGGCACCGTGCAGGATGTCGGCGTGACGACGCTCGGCGACGACAACTGGATCATGGCCTATGTGCACATCGGTCATGACTGCCGCGTCGGCAACAACGTGATCCTGTCGAGCAACGCGCAGATGGCCGGTCACGTCGAGATCGGCGATTACGCGATCATCGGCGGGATGTCGGGCGTGCACCAGTTCGTGCGGATCGGCGCGCATTCGATGCTGGGCGGCGCGTCGGCGCTCGTGCAGGACGTGCCGCCGTTCGTGATCGCGGCCGGCAACAAGGCCGAGCCGCACGGCATCAACGTCGAAGGCTTGCGCCGGCGCGGTTTCTCTCCCGACGCGATCTCGGCGCTGCGCAGTGCGTACCGCCTGCTGTACAAGAACGGCCTGTCGCTCGAGGAAGCGAAGGTGCAGTTGCGCGAGCTGGCGGTCGCGGGCGGTGAAGGCGATGCAGCGGTCACCGCGTTCGTCGAGTTCATCGACGCGTCCCAACGCGGCATCATCCGCTAAGCGATGTCGCTCCCGACCAATCAGCTCAGGCTCGCGATGGTGGCCGGCGAGCCGTCGGGCGATCTGCTCGCGGCGTCGCTGCTCGGCGGGCTTCAAGAGCGGCTGCCCGCGTCGACCCGCTACTACGGGATCGGCGGGCAGCGGATGCTCGCGCACGGCTTCGACTCGCACTGGCAGATGGACAAGCTCACGGTGCGCGGCTACGTCGAGGCGCTGGGCCAGATTCCCGAGATCCTGCGGATTCGCGGCGAGTTGAAGCGCCAGCTGCTCGCGGAGCGGCCCGACGCGTTCATCGGCGTCGACGCGCCCGACTTCAATTTCAGCGTGGAGCAGGCCGCGCGCGATGCGGGCATCCCGTCGATCCACTTCGTGTGCCCGTCGATCTGGGCGTGGCGCGGCGGGCGGATCAAGAAGATCGCGAAGTCCGTCGACCACATGCTGTGCCTGTTCCCGTTCGAACCGGCGATCCTCGACAAGGCGGGCGTCGCCTCGACGTATGTCGGTCATCCGCTCGCCGACGAGATTCCGCTCGAGCCCGACACGCACGGCGCGCGCATCGCGCTCGGCTTGCCCGCAGACGGCCCGGTGATCGCGGTGCTGCCGGGCAGCCGGCGCTCGGAGATCGGGCTGATCGGCCCGACGTTCTTCGCGGCGATGGCGCTGATGCAGCAGCGCGAGCCCGGCGTGCGGTTCGTGATGCCGGCGGCGACGCCTGCGCTGCGCGAACTGCTGCAGCCGCTCGTGGATGCCCATCCGCAACTCGCGCTGACGATCACCGACGGCCGCTCGCAGGTCGCGATGACGGCCGCCGACGCGATCCTCGTGAAGAGCGGCACCGTCACGCTGGAAGCCGCGCTGCTGAAGAAGCCGATGGTGATCTCGTACAAGGTGCCCTGGCTGACCGGGCAGATCATGCGCCGGCAGGGTTATCTGCCGTACGTCGGCTTGCCGAACATCCTGGCGGGGCGCTTCGTCGTGCCCGAGTTGCTGCAGCATTTCGCGACGCCCGAGGCGCTCGCCGATGCGACGCTCACGCAGCTGCGCGACGATGCGAACCGCCGCACGCTGACCGAAGTCTTTACCGAAATGCATCTGTCGCTGCGTCAGAACACGGCCGAGAAGGCCGCCGAAGCGGTCGTGCGCGTGCTCGAGCAACGCAGGGGGCGCGCATGACGGCCATCCGTGTGCCACGCCGCCGCGCGTCGGCCGATCTGCAAGGCGGTTTCGACTTCAGTCGGCCCGACGAGATCGTCTGCGGCGTCGACGAAGCGGGCCGCGGCCCGCTCGCGGGGCCGGTCGTGGCCGCCGCGGTGATCCTCGATCCTGCGCGGCCGATCGACGGGCTCGACGATTCGAAGGCGCTGTCCGCGAAGAAGCGCGACGCGCTGTACGACCTGATCGTCGCGCGCGCGAGCGCGTTTTGCGTCGCGTCGGCCAGCGTCGACGAAATCGACACGCTGAACATCCTGCACGCGACGATGCTGGCGATGAAGCGGGCCGTCGAGGGCCTGTCGGTGCTGCCGACGCTTGCCCAGATCGACGGCAACCGCTGTCCGACGCTGACGGTGCGCGCCGAGGCGATCGTCAGCGGCGACGCGCTCGTGCCGAGCATCTCGGCCGCGTCGATTCTCGCGAAGGTCACGCGCGATCGCATGCTCGTTGATCTGCATGAACGCTTCCCGGTGTATGGCTTCAACGTGCACGTGGGTTACAGCACCCCGCAACATCTTGCCGCGCTGCGCGAGCACGGCCCGTGCGAAGTGCATCGGCGCTCGTTCGCGCCCGTGCGCGAGGCGCTCGACCTGATGGCCGGTTCCCGCTGAGAACGGGCTTGCGCCGGCCGCCAGAAGGGGCGAGCGCGAGGGAAGGGGCACGGCGAATGCCTCGCATATTCGCCGCGAGCATGACGCCACGATCGGCCTTTCCGGCGGCCCCGCCGGAAAGGGTTTTTTTAGTTTCGTGAACGTGCGTTGCCGGCCGCCCGGCGACTTCGCGCGTCGCCGGTTCGGCGCGGCCCGACGGCGCGCCGTGCTTCTCGCACGCGCCCGAGGGTGCTCCCCGTCGGGGACAGCTGGCAACGCACGTTCGCAAGCCCGCGATTAGCGGGAACAGGCCCCTGATGAAGAGCATTACATCCCGCGACAACCCGCTGTACAAGCGCCTGAAGGCGCTCGCGGGCTCGACGTCTCACCAGCGGCGCGGCGGCCAGGCGCTGCTCGAAGGTTTCCATCTCGCCGCCGCGTATCTCGATACGGGCGCGACACCGGAGCTGTGCGTCGCGACCGAAGGCGCGCTCGCGCACGCCGAAGCGCAGGCGATCATCGCGCGCATCGACGCGCAGCGGGTCGTCACGCTGCCCGACGCGCTGTTCGGCCAGTTGTCGAACGTGGTCAGCGGCGTCGGTTTCCTGCTGCTCGTCGACCGGCCCGTGCAGCCGCTGCCCGAGCGCGTCACGCACACGTCGGTCGTGCTCGACGGCGTGCAGGACGCCGGCAACGTCGGCTCGATCCTGCGCAGCGCGGCCGCGGCCGGCGTGCGGCACGTGTTCTGCGCGCCGGGCACCGCCTATGCGTGGTCGTCGAAGGTGCTGCGTTCGGGAATGGGCGCGCACTTCCTGCTGTCGATCCACGAGGATGTCGAGCCGGATGCGCTCGCCGCGCGGCTCGACGTGCCGGTCGCGCTGACGGATTCGCACGGCGCGCAAGCGGTCTTCGACTGCGACCTGGCCGGGCCCGTCGCCTGGGTGTTCGGCAACGAGGGCGCCGGCGTGTCGGCGTTCTGGCGCGACGCGGCCACGCATCGCGTGACGATCCCGCAGCCCGGCGGAATGGAGTCGCTGAACGTCGCGGCCGCCGCGGCGGTGTGCCTGTTCGAGCAGGTGCGGCAGCAGCGGCGCACATGACATGACGCCGTGACGCACGGCGTTGCCCGCTGCGTATTCCGCATCACGAAAAAAAGGCCGCATACGCGGCCTTTTTTGCTGTTGGCGGCGGCCTGACGGCGGCCGGTGCGCCGGTCGTCAGTACGACTGCCGGTCGAGACGGATTTCCTGCAGGATCGTCGTCGCGATCTCCTCGATCGACTTGTGCGTCGACGACAGCCACTTGATCCCTTCGCGGCGCATCATCGCCTCGGCCTCGTTGATCTCGTAGCGGCAGTTCTCCGGCGCCGCGTACTTGCTGCCGGGGCGGCGTTCGTTGCGGATCTCCGACAGGCGCTGCGGGTCGATCGACAGCCCGAACAGCTTGTCGCGATGCGGCGTCAGTGCCGACGGCAGCTTGCCGCGCTCGAAGTCTTCCGGAATCAGCGGATAGTTGGCCGCCTTCACGCCGTACTGCATCGCGAGATACAGGCTCGTCGGCGTCTTGCCGCTGCGCGACACGCCGACCAGGATCACGTCGGCTTCGGACAGGTTGCGGTTCGACTGGCCGTCGTCGTGCGCGAGCGAGAAGTTGATCGCCTCGATCCGCGTCTTGTATTCCTCGGTATCGGCGTTCTGGTGGCCGCGGCCCATCGCGTGGCTCGATTTCAGCTCCAGTTCCTGCTCGAGCGGCTCGACGAAGCGCTGGAACATGTCCAGCACGAGCGCGTTCGAGCGCTTGACGATGTCGTTCGACTCGCTGTCGACGAGCGTCGTGAAGACGATCGCGCGGCGGCCGTCGTGGACGGCGGCGTCGTTGATCTTCTCGACGGTCGCATAGGCCTTCTCGAGCGAGTCGACGAACGGCAGGCGCACGAGACGGAATTTCTGGTCGAACTGGGAGAGGATCGAATGCGCGAAGGTTTCGGCAGTGATCCCGGTGCCGTCGGAGACGATGAAAACGGTAGGCAGCATGAATCTGGGCGTCGAGCGTGAAGGGCGGTTGCGCGGGCGGCTGGAGGTTCGCCTCCAGACGCGGAGACAAGGTCGCGCCACATCCGGCAGCCGGCACGGTAGAATAGCGGCAACCTGTTGGATAAGCAATTGCAGGGGCAGGATACGAACGGCGCCCCAGGCTTGGCCGCTCGATTCGAAAACTCCCGGCAAGTTCGGCGATTCGTCTGAATATATCGCCCTTCTGCCGGGATTTTTGCAAATCGGGTCGGACGATTTTTCGCCGCCGCGATTGTTTCTCCAACAGGTTGCGCAAGACGCGCCGCGCCTTTTTGCAGGCGCCCGCGTCCGAGCCCACTTGCGCAATCGAGCATTTTTTTCACACTTAGGGGCTTGTATGACTAACGCAGCAAACGTCGCAAAGGACCAGGCGTATGTAATCCCGTTCGAGCAGTTGCGGATGACCGATGTGGAGATCGTGGGCGGCAAGAATGCGTCGCTCGGCGAGATGATCAGCCAGCTTTCCGAAGCAGGCGTTCGCGTACCCACCGGTTTCGCCACGACCGCGCTCGCCTTCCGTGATTTCCTCAAGCACAACGATCTGACCGATCGCATCGCCAAGCGTCTCGAGTCGCTCGATATCGACGACGTGAAGGCGCTCGCCGAAGCCGGTGCCGAAATCCGCAAATGGATCGTCGATGCGCCGATGCAGGCACGTCTCGAAGAGGAAATTCGCGCCCAGTTCGAAATCCTGAAGAGCGGCTCGCCGGCCGAGCTGTCGTTCGCCGTGCGTTCGTCCGCGACCGCGGAAGACCTGCCCGACGCATCGTTCGCCGGCCAGCAGGAGTCGTATCTGAACGTCGTCGGCATCGACGACGTCCTCGATCGCATGAAGCACGTGTTCGCGTCGCTCTACAACGACCGCGCGATCTCGTATCGCGTGCACAAGGGCTTCACGCACGCCGAGGTCGCACTGTCGGCCGGCGTGCAGCGCATGGTCCGCTCGGACGTCGGCGCGGCCGGCGTGATGTTCACGATCGACACCGAATCGGGCTTCAAGGACGCCGTGTTCATCACGTCGAGCTACGGCCTGGGCGAAACCGTCGTGCAGGGCGCCGTGAACCCGGACGAGTTCTACGTGTTCAAGACGACGCTCGCGCAGGACAAGTACCCGATCATCCGCCGCTCGATCGGCTCGAAGCTGATCAAGATGGAATTCACGCAGCCGGGCGAGCCGGGCCGCGTGAAGACGGTCGACGTGCCGCACGAGCAGCGCAACCGCTACTCGATCACCGACGAAGACGTGATCGAGCTCGCGAAGTATGCGGTCATCATCGAGAAGCACTACCAGCGTCCGATGGACATCGAGTGGGGCAAGGACGGCCGCGACGGCAAGATCTTCATCCTGCAGGCACGTCCGGAAACGGTGAAGAGCCAGGCGAGCGGCAAGGCCGAGCAGCGCTTCAAGCTGAAGGGCCAGTCGCAGGTGCTCGCGACGGGCCGCGCGATCGGCCAGAAGATCGGCGCGGGCCCCGTGCGCGTGATCCAGGACCCGTCGGAAATGGAACGCGTGCAGCCGGGCGACGTGCTGGTGGCGGACATGACCGACCCGAACTGGGAGCCGGTGATGAAGCGTGCGGCGGCGATCGTCACGAACCGTGGCGGCCGCACCTGCCACGCGGCGATCATCGCGCGTGAGCTCGGCGTGCCGGCAGTCGTCGGCTGCGGCGACGCGACCGACGTGCTGAAGGACGGCGCGCTCGTCACCGTGTCGTGCGCGGAAGGCGACGAAGGCAAGATCTACGACGGGCTGCTCGAGACGGAAGTCACGGAAGTGCAGCGCGGCGAGCTGCCGGAAATCCCGGTCAAGATCATGATGAACGTCGGCAACCCGCAGCTCGCGTTCGACTTCTCGCAACTGCCGAACGCTGGTGTTGGCCTCGCGCGTCTCGAGTTCATCATCAACAACAACATCGGCGTGCACCCGAAGGCGATCCTCGAGTACCCGAACATCGACCAGGACCTGAAGAAGGCGGTCGAGAGCGTCGCGCGTGGTCACGCGTCGCCGCGCCAGTTCTACGTCGACAAGCTGACGGAAGGCGTCGCGACGATCGCCGCGGCGTTCTATCCGAAGCCCGTGATCGTGCGTCTGTCCGACTTCAAGTCGAACGAGTACAAGAAGCTGATCGGCGGTTCGCGTTACGAGCCGGACGAGGAAAACCCGATGCTGGGTTTCCGCGGCGCGTCGCGCTATATCGCGGAAGACTTCGCGCAGGCGTTCGAGATGGAGTGCCGTGCACTGAAGCGCGTGCGCGACGAGATGGGCCTGACCAACGTCGAGATCATGGTGCCGTTCGTGCGTACCGTGAAGCAGGCGGAGCGCGTCGTCGGCCTGCTCGAGAAGTTCGGCCTGAAGCGCGGCGAGAACGGCCTGCGCCTCGTGATGATGTGTGAAGTCCCGACCAACGCGATTCTTGCCGAAGAGTTCCTCGAACACTTCGACGGTTTCTCGATCGGTTCGAACGACCTCACGCAGCTCACGCTCGGCCTCGATCGCGACTCGGGCATGGAACTGCTGGCCGTCGACTTCGACGAACGCGACCCGGCCGTCAAGTTCCTGTTGAAGCGTGCAATCGATACCTGCCTGCGGATGGGCAAGTACGTCGGCATCTGCGGCCAGGGCCCGTCCGATCACCCGGACTTCGCGCAATGGCTGACCGACGAAGGCATCGTGTCGATCTCGCTGAACCCGGACACGATCATCGATACGTGGCAGGCGCTCGCCAACCGGAAGTAACGGTCGGTAACGCAGCCTCGACGAAAGGGCGGTCCGCCGCTCTTTCGATGAAGGCAGAATGCAAGGTTCATGCTATAAACACCCCGGTAGGCACCGGGGTGTTTTTGTTTGTACTCACCGAACCGCGAACATGGCGGGCGTGAGGGCTGTTTTTCGGGAGACCACAATGATGTCGGGGCATCTGTTCTGGTGGGTCGGAGTCGGCGTGCTGGTCGTCGCCGAATTGCTGACCGGCACGTTCTATCTGCTGATGATCGCGCTCGGCTTTCTCGCGGGCGCGCTGCTGCAGCTCGCCGGTTTCGCGCCGCACGTGCAGGTCGCGGCGGCCGCCGCGGTCGCGATCATCGCGATGATCGTGCTGCGTCGCTCGGGGCTCGGGCGCAAGCAGAAACGCGACACGTCGGCGAATCCGGACGTCAATCTCGATATTGGCTCGACCGTGACGGTCGACGCGTGGCATGACGGCCGCGCGCGCGTGCAGTATCGCGGCGCCGACTGGGACGTCGAGCTCGCGACCGGCGAGCGTGACGATGCACACGAGTATCAGGTGAGCGCCGTGCGCGGCAACAGCCTCGTCGTCGTCGCGAAACCCGCGCGCTGATCATCCACGGACAAAACAAGGAGAGAACATTTCATGGATTCGCTGATCATTTGGGTCGTCCTGCTCGTCATCGCCATCGTGATCGTGTCGAAGACGGTGAAGATCGTGCCGCAGCAGCATGCGTGGGTGCTCGAACGATTCGGGCGCTATCACGCGACGCTGTCGCCCGGCCTCAATATCGTGCTGCCGTTCGTCGACCGGATCGCCTACCGGCACGTGCTGAAGGAAATTCCGCTCGACGTGCCGAGCCAGGTCTGCATCACGCGCGACAACACGCAGCTGCAGGTCGACGGCGTGCTGTACTTCCAGGTCACCGATCCGATGAAGG
This sequence comes from Burkholderia sp. KBS0801, assembly GCF_005937855.2. NCBI lineage: Bacteria > Pseudomonadati > Pseudomonadota > Betaproteobacteria > Burkholderiales > Burkholderiaceae > Burkholderia > Burkholderia sp. KBS0801. The sequence goes on along the minus strand of NZ_CP042177.1, from coordinate 2,144,856 downwards.
CTTCGTACGGGTCGAGCAACTTCGTGCTCGCGATCACGCAGCTCGCGCAGACGACACTGCGCTCGGTGGTCGGCAAGCTCGAACTCGACAAGACCTTCGAGGAGCGCGACTTCATCAACCACAACATCGTGTCGGCGCTCGACCAGGCCGCCGCGAACTGGGGCGTGAAAGTGCTGCGCTACGAGATCAAGGACCTCACGCCGCCGAAGGAGATACTGCACGCGATGCAGGCGCAGATCACCGCCGAGCGGGAAAAGCGCGCGCTGATCGCCGCATCCGAAGGCCGCAAGCAGGAGCAGATCAACCTCGCGTCGGGCGCGCGCGAGGCCGCGATCCAGAAGTCCGAAGGCGAGCGGCAGGCCGCGATCAACCGGGCGCAGGGCGAGGCGTCCGCGATTCTCGCGGTGGCCGAGGCGAACGCGCAGGCAATCCAGAAGATCGCGGGCGCGATCCAGTCGCAGGGTGGGATGGATGCCGTGAACCTGAAGGTCGCCGAACAATATGTCGGCGCGTTCTCGAACCTCGCGAAACAGGGCAATACGCTGATCGTGCCGGCGAACCTGTCGGATCTCGGCACCGCGATCGCGTCGGCGCTGACGATCGTCAAGAACGCCGTGCCGGCCGAGGGCGGGAAGGGCTGAGCGCACGCGCGGTTCCAGGCGCCGGCGGGCGTGGCATGCGCGGAGCATGCGGCGAATCGTCGCACGGTGGAATCGCGATACCTTTTGCGTGGTGACGGGCGGCGCACGGTGTCATCCGGGGCGCTGATCAACTGCTCGATCGGCATGCACACGAATCACGCGATACAAAGCAACACGGCCCGCTTCGAGCGGGCCGTGTCGTTTGCGATGCGGATCGGGTGCGTCAGGTACCGGCGCGCATGATGCGGGCCTTTTCGCGTTCCCAGTCGCGCTTCTTCTCGGTTTCGCGCTTGTCGTGCAGCTTCTTGCCCTTCGCGAGCGCGATGTCGCATTTCACGCGACCGCCCTTGTAGTGGAAGTTCAGCGGCACGAGCGTGTAGCCGCGCTGCTCGACCTTGCCGATCAGTTTCTTGATTTCCTCGCGGTGCAGCAGCAGCTTGCGCGTGCGGACCGGATCGGGGTGGATGTGCGTCGAGGCTTCGGGCAGCGGGCTGATGTGGGTGCCGATCAGGAAGATCTCGGCGTTCTTGACGACGACGTAGCCTTCCTTGATCTGGCCGCGCCCGGCGCGCAGCGCCTTGACTTCCCAGCCCTCCAGCACGAGCCCCGCCTCGTAGCGTTCCTCGATGTGATAATCGAAGTGCGCTTTCCTGTTGTCGATGATGCTCATGAAAGGATTGGGCCAACTCGTTTAAAATCACGATTTTAGCAAAGCGGGGCGAGAATCGCCCGGCCTTGCGTTCTCACTTCGAGCGATGCCGCGCGATTTATGGCAGATGTCCAGAAAACAGTATTGATCCGTCATTCGGCGGAACAGATGTTCGACCTCGTCACCGACGTGGCCGATTACCCCAATTTCCTGCCGTGGTGCGGCGGCGTCGAGATTCGCCGTCAGGACGACCGCGGGATGGAAGCGCGCATCGACATCAACTTCAAGGGTATCAAGCAGCATTTCGCGACGCGCAACACGCAGCAGCGCCCGACGCGGATCGACATGGAGTTCGCGGACGGCCCGTTCAAGAAGTTCACGGGCTCGTGGCGCTTCATTCCGCTGCGCGCCGATGCGTGCAAGATTGAATTCGCGCTGCACTACGAGTTCTCGAGCGTCCTGCTCGAGAAGATCATCGGGCCGGTGTTCAGCCATATCGCGAACACGTTCGTCGATTCGTTCGTGAAGCGCGCCGACCAGCGCTACGGGAAGGGGTGACACGATGCTGTCGATCGAAGTCTGCTATGCGCTGCCGGATCGCCAGACGCTGATTCCGGTGTCGCTGCCCGAAGGCGCGACCGTGCGCGCGGCGATCGACGCGAGCGGGGTGCTCGCGCTGCACCCGGAGATCGATCTCGCCCACGCGAAAACCGGCGTGTTCGGCAAGCTCGCGCCGCTCGACGCGCCGCTCGCCGACCACGACCGGGTCGAGATCTACCGACCGTTGATCGTCGATCCGAAGCTCGCGCGCCAGCGGCGCGTCGACAAGACCCGCCGCGAGGGCTCCGTCGAGGGCCGCAAGTGGATGCACAAGGACGCGCGCTGACGCGTCGCTGCGGCACCCCTCCGGCGCATTCGTTCCGATTCGTCAGACCAGGCGCGGCCCCGATCAGTGGGCCGTGACGTTCGCGCGGCCGGGCGTAGCGCCGCCGCCCGCGTGCGTGTCGCCGTGGCGGCGCACCGACGCATAGACGCCCGCCAGCAGCAGCGCGAGCGCCGCGATCTCGAGCGTGCGCGGCATCCGGTGGTCGTAGACGAACGCGTAGAGCATCGCGAACACGGTTTCGAACACGATCAGCTGGCCCGCCAGCGTGAGCGGCAGCCGCTTCGACGCGGCGTTCCACAGTCCGTTGCCGAGCCACGACGCGCCGATCGCCAGCATGAGGTTCAGCAGCCAGAACAGCTGCCAGCGCGATGCCGGGACGGCCGCCTGCGCCATGCCGGCCGGCAGCGCGAGGATCACGAGCCAGCAGAGACTGCCGATCACGCCCGTCACGACGCCCCACAACACCGACCACTCGTTGCCGCCGAAATGATGGTGGCGCTGCAGGTAGCGCGCGTTCGCGACCGCGTACCAGGTCCAGCTTGCCAGCGCACCGCATGCGCACGCGATGCCGGCGAGCTTCTGGCCGAGCGTCGTCGCGTGCGCGGCTTCCGATGTGAAGAGATCGACGTTGATGCAGACGATGCCGGCGATCACCAGCGCGAGCGGGGCGGCGAGCCGCCGCAGCGGCACCGCGCCGTGGTCGCCGAGGCCCGCGAGCGTAACGGTCACGGGCAGCACGCCGACGATCAGCGAGCTGGGTGCGATGCCGATCAGGTGCACGGCGCCGGACAGCAGCATGTAGTACGCGACGTTGCCGACGAGCGCGAGCTTCACGAGCGCGACGAGATCCTCGCGGGTCAGCCGCGCGAGCGGCGAGCGGGCGGCCGGCAACGCCGCCGCCAGCGACACGAGGCCGTACATCGCATAGCGGCCCGCGCTCAGCAGCAGCGGCGAGAAGTCGGTCATCAGCCGCGGCACGAGAAACACCATGCCCCACAACGCGCCTGCCAGGACGCCATACACCACACCGCGCTGCATCGACTGCTCCGAACGAAAGACTGACGAGCGCGCATCTTAGCGATGGCGGCGCGAGTGCGTCTTGTTCATTCCTGCACTCGGAAGCGGGTGGGGTTCGGGATCGACCGCGATCCGGTCCTGTTTGTCGCGGATCGGGGCGGGCAGGCACGCGCTGCGATGATCGACGGATCAGCCCTCGGCCGGTTCGGCCGCCGCCGCACCGTCGCCCGCCGCGGGTGACCGCGCGGGGCGGCGTACGGCGCGCAGCTTGCCGCTGTTGCCGCCGCCGCAGTAGAACGTGTCGCGACCGTCGGACTCCAGCCCCGACACGCCGACGCCGGGCGGCATGTCGACCTGCTCGAGCACCTGCCCGGTGCGCGGGTCGATCCGCCGCAGCTCGCTCTCGTCTGCCTCCCACGTGCCATGCCACAGCTCGCCGTCGACCCATGTCACGCCGGTGACGAAGCGGTTCGATTCGATCGTGCGCAGCACGGCGCCCGATTGCGGATCCACCTGATGAATCTTGCGCTCGCGGTATTGGCCGACCCACAGCGTGCCTTCGGCCCACGCGAGCCCGGAATCGGCGCCGCCGCCGGGCGCGGGGATCGTCGCGAGCACGCGGCCCGAATCGGGATCGATCTTCTCGATGCGGTCCTCGACGATCTGGAACAGGTGGCGCCCGTCGAACGCGGTGCCCGCGTGCGCGGCGACGTCGAGTGTGCGCACGGTCGTGCCGCGTTCCGGGTCGAGCGCGTTCAGCTTGTCGCCGGATGCGAACCACACGTGCTGCCCGTCGAACGTGACGCCGTGCACGCCGTCGCCGCCCGGAAACGGGCCGTATTCGCGGAGGATGTTTGCGGTGGAGCGTTTCATGTCTGTCGCCTCGTCGGTGGTGTAGCCATCCTAGTCGCCCGGCAGCGGCGCGGGGAGTAACAAGGTCGTCGCGAAACCGGGCAGCGGCGGCGTCATCCAGCGGCGCGCGCGGCCGCGGCCGAGCGCCTGCACCTTGTCCGCTTCGGCGAGTGTGTCGAGCGCACGCTGGACGGTGCGCTGGCTCGCACCGAGCGCGAGGGCCAGAGCCGAACTCGACCACGCCTCGCCGTCGGCGAGCAGCGCGAGCACGGCCGCGTGGCGGTCGTCGACGGGGCGCGCGAGCACGACGGTCTCGCGCGGGCCGAGCGGTTCGAGCGCGAAGCCGTGCGGCGTCGCGGTGACGTTCGCGAGCGGCCGGAGCATCGCGCGCAGGCGGCCGATCTCGACGCGCAGGCGGGCACGATGCGATTCGTCCGCGTGTTTCGCGCGAAACGCCACGGCGACGAGTGCGTTTCTCGACACGTCGCCGGGCCATGCCTCCCCGAGCATGCGGGCGAGCACGAACAGCACCGGCCGGCGCGCGAGCGACACGGTCGTGCGCGCGTCGCGCACCGCGTGGCGGCATGCATCGATGACGAGTGCGTTCGATTCCAGCAGCGCCTCGACCTCGTCGAGCAGCACGAGCCGCGACGCGCCGCGCGCAATGAGTCGCGCGGCCGGCGTATCGAGCACGCGCGCGGCCGTGTCGACTTCGGCGGTCAGCGCGGCGATGCCGGCGTCATGTGCGGCCGCGCGCGCACGGGCGAGGGCCAGGCGCGCCGCGTGCGGGCGGATGCGGCGCATCGCGATGCCGGCCGCGATCAGTTCGTGCGCCGCGCGCGACGCGGCCGGCAGCGATGCGGGATCGAGGCTCGCGAGCCGGCGTTCGGCGTCGTCGACGTGCCCGATCAGCAGCAGCCGGCGCACGACGAGATAGCGCGCATGCGCGGCGTTCGCGTGGTCGCCATGCGCGTCGAGCGTCGCGCAGGCGGCGTCGAGCGACCGCGACGGCCAGCCGAGATCCCGCGACGCCAGCGCGATCTCGGCTTCCGCGACGACGCAGCGCGCCCGCGCGACGGCCTCCTTCGCGCCGAATGCGCGGGCCGCGCCGCGCACGAGCGTCCGCGCACGCTCGAAATCGCCGAGCTGCGCCATCGCGATGCCGCGCAACGCGAGCGCCGGCGCGTCGTCGCGCAACGCGACGCGGTTCAGCGCGCCGAGCGGGTCGCCCGCCGCGAGCGCGCGCGCCGCGGCCGTGATCAGCGAATCCATCCGAATCCCGACACAGTTGTCACTCCCTGCCGTCCGATGCCCGGCCCTAATCTAGCACCACGCACACGGCAGATGCGCCGTGCCCGGATCCCTGTCCCAAGGAGGAACCCGCAATGACGACCCATCTCACCGGAACACGCGCCGAATGGCTGGCCGCGCGCCGCGCGCTGCTCGACGCGGAAAAGACACTGACACGGCAGAGCGACGAGCTCGCGCGGCGGCGCCAGGCGCTGCCGTGGGTGCGCGTCGACAAGACCTACCGGTTCGATACCGAACACGGCCCGGCGACGCTCGACGACCTGTTCGGCGGCCGCTCGCAGCTGCTCGTCTATCACTTCATGTTCGGCCCCGACTACAAGGCCGGCTGCCCGTCGTGCTCGGCGCTGGCCGATGGCTTCGACGGCTTCGCGGTCCACCTCGCGAACCACGACGTGACGCTCGCCGCGGTGTCGCGCGCGCCGCTCGCGAAGCTGCTCGCGTACCGGCAGCGGATGGGCTGGCGCTTTCCGTGGGCATCGTCGGACGGCGGCGCGTTCAATTTCGACTTCAACGTGTCGTTCACCGAAGCGCAGCAGCGCGCGGGCGACGTCGAATACAACTACGCGCGGGCCGGCCACGCGATGGACATGGACCCCCCGCCGGCCGCCGTCGCGCAGTTCGCGGCGACGTGCGGCACCGACGCCGCCACGTACTCGCGCGACCGGCCGGGGATGAGCGCGTTCGTGCGCGAGGACGGCGTCGTCTATCACACGTATTCGACCTACGCGCGCGGGCTCGACGGACTGTGGGGCATGTACCAGTGGCTCGATCGCGCGCCGCTCGGGCGCAACGAGACGGGCGTGTGGTGGCGTCGTCATGACGAATACGCACGCGGTTGAGTGCGGGTGGAACCGCAACGGGAGCGAGTGATGGACATCGCGACGAAACCGGCTGCGACCGGCGCTGCGGCTGGCGGCAGGCTCGCGTTCGGCGCGGCGCTCGCCGCGGTGTTCGCCGCCGCCGTGTGGGCGACGCTCGCGCAGCACGCGTCGATGGATGCGATCGGCGGCATGCCGATGGCGGGCGGCTGGACGCTGTCGGCCGCGTGGCTCCGGCCGTGCGGATGGCGGGCAGGGCGCGCGGTCGCCGGGTTCGCCGGCATGTGGGGCGCGATGACGGTGACGATGATGCTGCCGGTGCTGGCGCCAATGCTCTGGCGATATCGGCAAAGCCTCGGCCCGGTGGGCGACGCGCGTGCGGCATGGTTCGTCGCGATCGTGGGCGCCGGGTATTTCTCGGTGTGGATGACGGTCGGTGCGGTGGTGTTTCCTGTCGGCGCGGCGTTGGCGGCGGCCGCCACGCGGCTGTCCGCACTTGCTGCCGCGATGCCGTTTGCTGCCGGAGCGGTCATGCTTGGCGCCGGCGTGCTGCAGTTTTCCGGCTGGAAGATGCGCCGGCTCGCCTGCTGCCGGCATGCACCGGATGACGAAGGTGCGCGGCGGGCGGGGGCCGGCGCCGCATGGCGGCACGGCGTGCGGGTTGCCCTGCGGTGCGGCGCCTGCTGCGGGAACCTGATGGCCGTTGCACTGGCGGCCGGCATGATGGATCTGCGCGTGATGTCGGTCGTGACGGTGGCCATCGCCGCCGAGCGGCTGGTTCCGGCGGGCGAGCGCGTCGCGCGGATCGTCGGAGGCGTCGCGACCGGCGCCGGAGCAGCGACGATCGCGTGCGCCGCGGCGGGGCTCGCCTAGCGGCGCTCGAGGCCGCCGACGCGCATCGAGCGGGGGCGCCTTCGGTTGCCGCGTTGTACGGCAATGACGCTCGATCGGCCCGAATTCCGGCCGGCTGCGCGAATGGGTCGATGCCCGGGTGAAACGAAAAGCGATCGAAAACGAACCGAACGGCGATCCGAACGATTCGGCCCCCGAACGCTCGAAGGCGGCTAACCCGTTGTTCGTGTTGTGAAAATTCGCAGCGCTTCGCGTATAATTCGCTTTTGCGCCCATAGGATTTGCCATGCGTCTGATCCAAAAAGCACTCACTTTCGATGACGTGCTCCTCGTTCCTGCCTTCTCCGACGTTCTCCCGCGTGACACCAGCCTGAAGACCAAGCTGACCCGCAACATCTCCCTGAACATGCCGCTCGTGTCCGCCGCGATGGACACGGTCACCGAAGGTCGCCTCGCGATCGCGATGGCGCAGCAGGGTGGTGTGGGTATCGTCCACAAGAACCTCACGCCGGCCGAGCAGGCCCGCGAGGTGGCGAAAGTCAAGCGTTTCGAATCGGGCGTCGTGCGCGACCCGATCACGGTTCCGCCGCAGATGAAGGTGCGCGACGTGATCGCGCTGTCGCGTCAGCATGGCATCTCGGGCTTCCCGGTCGTCGAAGGCCCGCAGCTCGTCGGCATCGTCACGAACCGCGACCTGCGTTTCGAATCGCGCCTCGACGAACCGGTCAAATCGATCATGACGCCGCGCGAGCGTCTCGTCACGGTCAAGGAAGGCACGCCGCTCGCCGAAGCGAAGGCGCTGATGCACAGCCACCGCCTCGAGCGCGTGCTGGTCGTCAACGACGCGTTCGAACTGCGCGGCCTGATGACCGTCAAGGACATCACGAAGCAGACCGAACATCCGGATGCGTGCAAGGACGAACACGGCAAGCTGCGCGCAGGCGCGGCGGTCGGCGTCGGCCCCGACAACGAAGAGCGCGTCGAGCTGCTGGTGCAGGCCGGCGTCGACGTGATCGTCGTCGACACCGCGCATGGTCACAGCAAGGGCGTGCTGGAGCGCGTGCGCTGGGTCAAGCAGAACTTCCCGCACGTCGAGGTGATCGGCGGCAACATCGCGACGGCAGCTGCCGCGAAGGCGCTCGTCGAATACGGCGCGGACGCGGTCAAGGTCGGTATCGGCCCGGGCTCGATCTGCACGACGCGGATCGTCGCGGGCGTCGGCGTGCCGCAGATCAGCGCGATCGCGAACGTGTCGGAAGCGCTGAAGGGCACCGGCGTGCCGTGCATCGCCGACGGCGGCGTGCGTTTCTCGGGTGACGTGTCGAAGGCCCTCGCGGCCGGCGCGAACGCGGTGATGATGGGCAGCATGTTCGCGGGCACCGAAGAGGCGCCCGGCGACGTGTTCCTGTATCAGGGCCGCCAGTACAAGTCGTATCGCGGCATGGGTTCGGTCGGCGCGATGAAGGACGGCGCGGCGGACCGCTACTTCCAGGACAACTCCGCGAACATCGACAAGCTCGTGCCGGAAGGCATCGAAGGCCGCGTCGCGTACAAGGGCTCGGTCAACGCGATCCTGTTCCAGCTGGTCGGCGGCGTGCGCGCGAGCATGGGCTACTGCGGCTGCCGCACGATCGACGAGCTGCACGACAAGGCCGAATTCGTCCAGATCACCGCGGCGGGCATGCGCGAGTCGCACGTGCACGACGTGCAGATCACGAAGGAAGCACCGAACTACCACGTGGACTGATCGCCGATGAAACCGCTGCTGCGAGCCGTGCTGATCGTCGATGCCATGCTGCTGCTGGGGTTCGGCGTGCTGTTCGTGCTGACACCCTGGCAGGCGCTGTTCAACGCGCTGCAACTCGCGAACATCCAGCCGGCGATGCTCGGCCAGGCGTTCGGCATCGCGCTGCTCGGGCTCGCGTGGCTCGCGTTCCATGCGGCGGTCAACGGCGAACTCACGACGCCGGTCGCGCGCGTGGTCGGCCATGTGAACTGGCTGATCGGCGTGCTGACGGTCGTGTGGTCGTTCGGCACCGGCAACGGTCCCGCGCTCGCGGCCGCTGGCCGCGTGCTGTCGGCGATGGCCGGTATTGCGCTGATCGTGCTCGGCCTCGGCGGCGTGCGGCTCGCATCGGCCGTGCGGCGGCGCGAGAAGGCGCTGGTGCTCGAGGCCCGCGATGCGAAGCGTCCGGTCGAACCGGCGCCGGCCTCCGCACCGCAGCAGCGGGTCGAACCGGTCGTCGGCCGTCCGGTCGCGCCTGCGGCGCCGGCCGCGGCAGCCACGCCGGCCGCATCCGACCGATTGTCAGGCAGCGTCGCATTCGACGCGCGCCCGCCGTCGCGGGATTGACCGGCGATGCGTCGCGCGAGCCGCCTGCCGCCCGACGCCGTTGTCCCTGTTATTGACGCAGCGCTTCGTGCGCTGCTTTTCTTATTCTCTTCATCCCGTCCGCAGCCATGCACGACAAAATCCTGATTCTCGACTTCGGTTCGCAAGTCACCCAACTGATCGCGCGCCGCGTGCGCGAAGCGCACGTCTACTGCGAAATCCACCCGAACGACGTGTCCGACGAGTTCGTCCGCGAGTTCGCGCCGAAGGCGGTGATCCTGTCGGGCAGCCACGCGAGCACGTACGAAGACCATCAACTGCGCGCGCCGCAGGCTGTTTGGGATCTCGGCGTGCCGGTGCTCGGCATCTGCTACGGCATGCAGACGATGGCCGTGCAGCTCGGTGGCAAGGTCGAGTGGAGCGACCACCGCGAGTTCGGCTACGCGGAAATGCGCGCGCACGGCCATACGCGCCTGCTGGACGGCATCGAGGATTTCATGACGGCCGAAGGCCACGGCATGCTGAAGGTCTGGATGAGCCACGGCGACAAGGTTGCCGAGCTGCCGCCGGGCTTCGCGCTGATGGCGTCGACGCCGAGCTGCCCGATCGCCGGCATGGCCGACGAGGCGCGCGGTTACTACGCGGTGCAGTTCCACCCGGAAGTCACGCACACGGTGAAGGGCCGCCAGATCATCGAACGCTTCGTGCTGCAGATCGCCGGCGCGAAGCCCGACTGGATCATGAGCAACCACATCGAGGAAGCCGTCGCGAAGATTCGCGAGCAGGTCGGTGACGAGGAAGTGATTCTCGGCCTGTCGGGCGGCGTCGATTCGAGCGTCGCGGCCGCGCTGATCCACCGCGCGATCGGCGACCAGCTGACCTGCGTGTTCGTCGACCACGGCCTGCTGCGCCTGAACGAGGGCAAGATGGTGCTCGACATGTTCGAGGGCCGCCTGCATGCGAAGGTCGTGCACGTCGACGCATCCGAGCAGTTCCTCGGCCACCTGACCGGGGTGACCGATCCGGAAGCGAAGCGCAAGATCATCGGCCGTGAATTCGTCGAGGTGTTCCAGGCCGAAGCGAAGAAGCTGTCGAAGGCGAAGTGGCTTGCGCAGGGCACGATCTATCCGGACGTGGTCGAGTCGGGCGGCACGAAGACGAAGAAAGCGACGACGATCAAGAGCCACCACAACGTCGGCGGCCTGCCGGAAACACTCGGCCTGAAGCTGCTCGAACCGCTGCGCGACCTGTTCAAGGACGAAGTGCGCGAACTGGGCGTCGCGCTCGGTCTGCCGCCGGAGATGGTGTACCGCCATCCGTTCCCGGGCCCGGGCCTCGGCGTGCGGATTCTCGGCGAAGTGAAGCGCGAATACGCGGACTTGCTGCGTCGCGCGGATGCGATCTTCATCGAGGAACTGCGCGGCACGACCGCGACGACGCAGGACGCGGCAGCCGGCCTGTGCGGCGAGGCCGACGTCGGCAAGACCTGGTACGACCTGACGAGTCAGGCATTCGCGGTGTTCCTGCCGGTGAAGTCGGTCGGCGTGATGGGCGATGGCCGCACGTACGACTACGTGACGTCGCTGCGCGCGGTGCAGACCACCGATTTCATGACCGCGCACTGGGCGCACCTGCCGTACGCGCTGCTCGGCCGTGCGTCGAACCGGATCATCAACGAGGTGCGCGGGATCAACCGTGTGGTGTACGACATCTCGGGCAAGCCGCCGGCGACGATCGAATGGGAGTGATGCGGCGCCGAGGCGTGCCTCGGTAGCCAATCACGGCATCGGACGATGCGAACGCCCGGCAGGGGAACCTGCCGGGCGTTTTTTGTGCCGTGCGAGCCGGGATGGCATCTCAGCGCTGCGTCGACAAGCAGGCGGTCGTATCCGCCCGGTCTTTACCGAGTTCCGCCAGATACGGCCACGGATAGATGCCGCGTGCATGACCGTCGCCGAACAGCAGGCGGATGCCGTAGCCGGCGGCTTCCACGCCGTCCAGCGTCAGGCCGGGTTGCGCGGTGACCCGACCGCCACCGAGACGGATCTTCCGGCATCCGGCGCACGGGCAATCGCTGCGCAACCGCGCATAGCCGATGCGTTGCGTGTCGCCGTCCGGCCAGTGCAGCACCAACGCACGCGCCGCATGATCGACGCGGATCTCGGTCGGCATCATCATCGTGCGTCATCTCCGACCTGCGCGATCGCGATCCGCACGGCCTTGCGCACCTCGGGATCGCGATCGTCCAGCGCGCCGCGCAGCGCGGGCAGCGTCGCCGGATCGCGCAGCTCGCCAAGCGCGAGTGCCGCCTCCTTGCGCAGGTTGCTGATCGCATGCGACAGCAGTCCGACGACGGCCGGCGCCGTAGCCGCGTCGCGCAATTGCCCGAGTGCGCGCACCGCACGCAAGCGCACCTGCCAGTAATCGTCGTCGAGCGCGGCGACGAGCTGCGCGCGTGCAGCCGCGACACGCAGCTTGCCGAGCGTCGCGGCGGCTTCCTCGCGTACCTGCCACGCGGCGTCGCGTAGCACCGCCAGCAACGCGGTGACGACGGCCGCGTCGTCGGGCGCCGCGAATCCCACCGCTCCGATCGCGATGCGCCGCACGTCCGCTTGCGTGTCGGTCGTTGCGATGCGCGCGAGCGGCGGCAGCGCGCGGACGTCCTTGAGCCAGCCGAGCACGGCGACGGCCTCGGCGCGCACGGCCGGCACCGGCGCGTCGAGCGCGCGTAGCGCCGGCGCGAATGCGGCGGGATCGCGCAGTTCGCGCAAGCCGCGCAGCACGGCGACGAGCACGAACGGTTCGGCGTGTTCGGCCCAGCGGCACAGCACGGCGCCGGACGCGACGTCCTTCAGTTCGGACAGGCTTTGCGCGGCGATCGCGCGCACGCCGTCGTCGGGATCGAGCAGCGCACGGCACAGCGCATCGACGACATCGGGTTGTTCCCACGCGGCAAGCACACGTGCGGCTTCGCCGCGTACGTCCGCGGACGGATCGTCGCGCAGCGCCGCGACGAAGGTCGGCACGAGCGCGGGATCCTCGAGATCGGCGAGTTCGAGCAGCGCAATGCGGCGCACCGATGCATCGGCTGCGGCAACGCGCGAGACGAGCGCGGCATGGTCGGAATCGTGTGCGTCCGGCAGCGGGAAAGTAGGGGAAGAAGCGGTCATGGTTGAAAACTCGTAGCAGTCCGGCGCGTGGGGCAAAGCAGCGCCAGGCAGCAGCGCGTGATGTCGACGCACGCGCAGCGCAGGTTTCATGTGTCGTGAGCACGGTAGTGGGAAAGCGCCGCGCCGGCGGCGCGCGGCATCAGCGCAGCAGGTACGGAATGTCCACCTTGACCGCGCCGGTCGGGCAATCGCGTTCGCATGGCATGCAGTACCAGCATTCGTCGAACTGCATGTACGCCTTGCCCTTGGTCACGTCGATCGCGAGCAGGTCGAGCGGGCACACGTCGACGCAGACGGTGCAGCCCTTGTCGGCGATGCAGCGGTCCTCGTCGATCGTCACGGGCGCGCTGCTGCGCAGGAAGATGTCGTGCGGGGTATGGGGCACGGTAAGGCTCCTCGGAGTCAGAGTACGGCCGCGCGTGCGGCCGGTTCGCGGATGCGCAACTGCGCGTACGCGCCGCGTTCGTCGTCGGCAAGCGGCACGACATAGGGTTCGACCGACCGCTTCTCGCTGCGCATCGTGCCGTCGACGCCTTTGCGCAGCCAGGTGTGGCAGAACCATTCGGCGTCGTTGCGATGCGGGAAGTCGACGCGATGGTGATACAGTCCCCAGCGGCTCTCGGTGCGAAACAGCGACGCCCGCGCGGCCATCTCGGCGCAGTCGCGGATCGCGCGCACTTCGGCCGCGCGCATCAGTTCATGCGGGTGATCCGCCTTGATTTCTTCGATATCCTCAGTAATTCCGTCAAAACGTTGCAGGCCGATTTCCATCTTGCGCGTCACCTTCGGTGGTTGAAGATAGTCGTTCACCATGCGGCGCAGCTTGTATTCGACCTGCGCCGGCGCGAGGCCGCGCTCGCGCGTGAGCGGCGCGAGCACGCGGGTGCGTTCGGCGGCGACCTGTTCGTCGTCCACCGGCGCGTGATCGCGGCCGGCCACGTAGTCGGCGGCGTTCTGCCCGGCGAACCAGCCGTAGGTGAACGCGCCGAGCATGTAGTTGTGCGGGACGGCCGCCATGTCGCCGGCCGCGTAGAGCCCCGGCACGGTCGTTTCCGCGCGCGCATTCACGTACACGCCGGACGCGCTGTGGCCGCTGCACAAACCGATCTCGGAGATGTGCATCTCGACCATCTGGCGCCGGTAGTCGGTGCCGCGTCCCGCATGGAAGCGGCCGCGGCTCGGCCGCTCGTTCGTGTGCAGGATCTGCTCGATGGTCTGGATCGTTTCCTCGGCGAGGTGGTCGAGCTTCAGGAACACCGGACCGTTGCCGCTTTGCAGTTCCTGGTAGAACTCCCACATCATCTGGCCGCTCCAGTAGTCGCACTCGATGAAGCGCTCGCCCTTGCCGTTCGCGGTGAAGCCGCCGAGCGGGCCCGTCACGTACGCGCAGGCCGGGCCGTTGTAGTCCTTGATCAGCGGGTTGATCTGGAAGCACTCGAGGTTCGCGAGCGCCGCGCCCGCGTGGTACGCCATCGCGTAGCCGTCGCCCGCGTTGGTCGGGTTCTCGTACGTGCCCATCAGGTAGCCGGACGCCGGCAGCCCGAGACGGCCGGCCGCGCCGCAGCACAGGACCACGGCCTTCGCGCGGATCACGTGAAAATCGGCGGTGCGGCAGTCGAAGCCGAGCACGCCGCTCGCGCGGCCCTGCGCGTCGGTCAGCACGCGCGTCGCGACGATCCGGTTCGTGATCGCGATGCGCGCGCGCTTCAGCTGCCGGTACAGCACCTTCTTGATGTCGTGTCCTTCCGGCATCGGCAGCACGTACGAACCCATGTGGTGCACCTTCTTCACCGCGTAGTCGCCGGTGCCGTCCTTTTCGAACTTCACGCCCCAGCGGTCGAGCTGCTCGATTGTCGCGAAGCTGTGCGTCGCATATGCGTAGACGGCTTCCTGGTCGACGATCCCGTCGTTGGCGATCGTGATCTCGCGCGTGTACTGCTCGGGCGTCGCATGGCCGGGGATCACCGCGTTGTTCAGGCCGTCCATCCCCATCGAGATCGCGCCGCTGCGTTTCACGTTGGCCTTCTCCAGCAGCAGCACGCGCAGCGACGGGTCGCGCTCCTTGGCCTTGATCGCAGCCATCGGGCCGGCCGTGCCGCCGCCGACCACGACGATGTCGTATTCGAGTACATGGGTATTCATTGCGGGTTCCTTGCAGGTTGGAGCGCCTTCTGCCGATCGATGCGCAACCGGTACTGGAAGGCGTCGCCGCGGAAGTACAGGTGTTCGTAGTCGATCGGCGTACCCGACGCGTCATGCGTCAGACGCTCGATCCGCAGCACCGGGCTGCTTTCCTCGACGCGCAGCGCATCGACGATTTCATCGTCGGCGAGGATCGCGTCGATCGACACGTCGGCGTGGCCGAGCGGCACGCCGCAATCGTTCTCGAGGATCAGGAAGATGTCGCGGGTCGCGAGATCCGCGCCCGCGAGCCGCTTGCCGAGCGCCTCGGGCACCCATGTCTGTTCGAGCGACACGGGCTCGCGGTTGAGCATCCGCACGCGGTGGATCTCGACGAGCGCCGCGCCTTCCGGCACGTTCAGCTTCGTTGCGAGATGGCGGTCGGCCTTCATGGTGCGAACGCTGCGCAGCTGGTTGACGATCTCGTAGCCCATCGACGACATCGCCTCGGCGAAGCCCTGCAGCGACGTCACGTTCTGGAACGCCTTCGGCTTCGACACGAAGGTGCCCTTGCCGTGCAACTTGAACAGCAGGCCTTCCTTCTGCAGGTCGCCGAGCGCCTGACGCACCGTGATGCGGCTCACGTCGAACATCGCGCACAGTTCGTGCTCGGACGGCATCCTGCTGTGCGGCGCATGGGTGCCGTCGAGGATCCGTGCGCGCAGCGTGTCCTTGATCTGCACGTAGAGCGGGGCCGCCGACAGCGGCACGACGTTGGGTGGGGTCATCGGTCAACTTGTTATGACAAGATGGCTCGAGTGTAGTGAGCGCGCTCGCGCGTCCCAACCAACGATTTCTGATTTCGACTTTCCGATTCCGGAAAAGGGGCGCGGCGGCGCGGCCGATGCGCGTCGGGATTTGCCCCCGGTCGGTCGCTCGCAGTGGCCGACGATCGGACATTCGCGCTGGCCGGCGTCGTGCGTGTCGATTTTCCGGTACGCCGTTCGTCGTGTTGATATCGACCGGGCTGGCCGGGCGGCCGCGGTCCGGTTCCTGATCGATGCCTGTACGACGGAGAGAAAGGAGAGACCAGATGCCTGATTCCCGCTATCGTTGGGTGATCGTCGCCGCGGGCGGCCTGATGGGCTGCATCGCGATCGGCGCGATGTTCTCGCTGCCCGTGTTCCTGCGGGCCATTGCACGCGACACCGGCTGGTCGATGACCGGCATTTCCGCCGCGATGACGCTCGGCTTCATCGCGATGGCCTTCGCGAGCATCGGTTGGGGCAGCCTGTCGGACCGGATCGGCACGCGCGTGGTGGTCGTGACGGGCGCCGTGCTGCTGTCGGCGAGCCTGGCGCTCGCGAGCCGTGCACCGTCGCTGCTCGCGTTCCAGCTGATTTTCGGGCTGGCCGTCGGGAGTGCGACGGCCGCGGTGTTCGCGCCGATGATGGCCTGCGTGACCGGCTGGTTCGACACGCACCGCAGCCTCGCGGTATCGCTGGTGTCGGCCGGCATGGGCATGGCGCCGATGACGATGGCGCCGCTCGCGGCCTGGCTCGTGTCGGGTCACGGCTGGCGCACGTCGATGCTGGCGATCGCCGCGCTGGCCGCCGTCGTGATGATTCCGGCGTCGCTGCTCGTGCGCCGTGCGCCCGCGCTCGATGAGCCGCACGCGGGGCCGACGCCGGCGGGCGGGCCCGCGACCGCGCCGCTGTCGGTCGGCGGCGCGCTGCGCTCGCCGCAGTTCATCGTGCTGGTGCTGACCAACTTCTTCTGCTGCGCGACGCACTCCGGCCCGATCTTCCATACGGTCAGCTACGCGGTGACCTGCGGGATCCCGCTGATCGCCGCGGTGTCGATCTACAGCGTCGAGGGGCTCGCCGGCATGGGCGGACGCATCGCGTTCGGGCTGCTGGGCGACCGCCTCGGCGCGAAGCGCATGCTGGTGGCGGGGCTGCTCGCGCAGGCGCTGGGCGCGCTCGGCTATTACTTCGTGCGCACGCTGGACGGCTTCTACGCGGTCGCGACGCTGTTCGGCTTCATCTATGCGGGCGTGATGCCGCTCTATGCGGTGCTCGCGCGCGAGAACTTCCCGCTGCGGATGATGGGCACCGTGATCGGGGGCTGCGCGATGGCCGGCAGCCTCGGGATGGCGGCGGGGCCGGTCGCCGGCGGCCTGATCGTCGATGCGCTGGGTAGCTACGGCTGGCTGTACCTCGGATCGTTCGCGATCGGCATCGGCGCGTTCCTCGTCGCGATGATGTTCCGGCCGTTTCCCAAGGAACGTTCGCAGCCGGTTGCCGCATGACCTGGCCGCTCTGAAATGGCGATTTCCGCGAGATGACGACTGCGAGTTCGTGCCGACGAAAATAAAAAAAACCGGGGGCGGCGGCGCATGCACAAATCAGGCCACACACGCGCCAAATCCCCGCGAAGCCTGCTGCGGCGCAGCACAGCGGCAAGTCGCGGCGATCGGCATGCATGCGCGCGGATTCGGCCCCTAAAACCACAATATCGAGCATCCGTTCGAATGGCCTGTCATACACGCGTCACCCTGCTAGAATTCGGCTGCCGCATTGTTCCGATTGACTGATGAGACTGCTTGACGCACTGGTCGAACAACGAATCGCCGCCGCCGCCGCGCGGGGCGAGTTCGACGATTTGCCGGGTACCGGCGCGCCGCAGGCGCTGGATGACGACCTGCTCGTACCCGAGGAGGTGCGGGTGGCCAACCGTATCCTGAAGAACGCGGGCTTCGTGCCGCCGGCCGTCGAGCAACTGCGCGCGCTGCGCAACCTGCAGGACGAACTGCAGGCGGTCAGCGACCGCGCCGCGCGCTGTCGGCTGCAGGCGAAGATCCTCGCGCTCGACATGGCGCTCGAATCGCTGCGCGGCGGCCCGATGGTGATGCCGCGCGACTATTGCCGGCGCATCGCTGAGCGCCTCTGCGAGCGCGGGCTCGACGACATGCCCGCCGAAGCGGGGCCGATGTGAGCGTCGACGCGCTGCACGACGCGGCAGCCGGATCCGCTGCCTCTACCGATTCTCCCGTTCCCGAAGCCGCACCCGTGTCGGCGCGCGACCTGCATTTCATGCGTCTCGCGCAGGCCGCCGCCGACGAGGCGCGCGCGGCCGGTGAAGTGCCGGTCGGCGCGGTGCTGGTGTGCGGCGACGAGGTGATCGCGCGCGGCTTCAACCATCCGATCGGCGGGCACGACCCGTCGGCCCATGCGGAAATGGCCGCGCTGCGCATGGCCGCGCAGCATCTGCAGAACTACCGGATGCCCGGCTGCGAGCTGTACGTGACGCTCGAGCCATGCCTGATGTGCGCGGGCGCGATCATGCACGCCCGCATCGCACGGGTCGTCTACGGCGCCGCCGATCCGAAGACGGGCGCGTGCGGCAGCGTGATCGACGCGTTCGCGAATCCGCAGCTCAACCACCATACCGAGGTGACCGGCGGCGTGCTCGCCGACGAGTGCGGCGCCGCGCTGAAGTCGTTCTTCGCGGAACGCCGCCGCGCGCTGCGCGAAGCGCGGCTCGCCCGCGACGCCGAAGCCGGCGCGTCATAAGCACGCGCCCCCGAACGCGCCCGTCCCCCGAAGCGGGGCGGGCTGCCCGGTTCCGTGAACCCGAGACGGTTCGGACCCTCTAAGCAGGTTTGACGACCCTGAACCCTTCCGCCATGTCCTTCCAGCCCGCCGCGTCCTACACCATCCGCCTGCTGGCGCCGTCCGGTTATCCGCATGATCCCGACGCGATCAATCGCGCGCTCGAACGCCTGAGCGGCGCGCAACAGCGCATCGAGAACATCGAGGCGACGCAGCGCCGCTTTCAGCGCTTCGGCGGGACCGACGGCGAGCGGGCAGGCGACCTGAATCGGCTGGCGGATCCGGAGCGTGCGCTGCCGGACATCGGGCTCGCGGTGCGCGGTGGCTACGGTGCCGCCCGCATCCTGCACGGGCTCGACTATCGCGGGCTCGAGCGCCGCCTGCGCGACCAGCCGATCGCGCTGGTGGGCCACAGCGACTTCACCGCGGTCCAGCTCGCGCTGTACGCGAAGGCGCGCATCAAGACCTTCGGCGGCCCGATGCTGTCGGCCGACTTCGGCGCGGAAACACCGAGCGACTTCACGATGCAACACTTCTGGCAGACGCTGTCGCAGCCGACCACGACGATCATCACCGAAGCGCCGCAGGTGCAGACCGTGAACGTGACGGGCACGCTGTGGGGCGGCAACCTCGCGATCCTGACGTCGCTCGTCGGCACGCCGTACATGCCCGATATCGAAGGCGGCATCCTGTTCATCGAGGACGTCAACGAGCAGCCGTTCCGGATCGAACGGATGATCTATCAACTGCATCTGTCGGGGCTGCTCGCGCGCCAGCAGGCGCTCGTGCTCGGGCAGTTCACGGGCGCGCGGCCGTTCGACTACGACAACGGCTACGACATGCAGGCGATGATCGACCAGGTTCGCGCGGTGATCGGCATCCCGGTCGTGACGGGGCTGCAGTTCGGCCATGTGCCCGACCTGCTGACGCTGCCGTTCGGCGCGCAGGCGCAGCTCGTCGCGAATGCGCACGGTTTCCGGCTTACGCTGTCGGACTATCCATATCTCGGCTAAGCTGGGCAGGCACCATCGAAAGGCGGGGGTTCCCCGCCTTTTCTTTGAGTATGCGTGCAACTAACGGTCATAAATTTCCGTCACCACCGATCGGGTTTGTCTCATGGCGTGCACCATTTTTGTCAACAAAATAGCCGGAAGGGTATACACCGTAAGCCGCATTGAATAAGCGTGAAACGACCGGTGTGCCTGGGTTTCGTGCGCGATGCACGGATCTGGCGCGACGGCGTGCACACGGATTGTGCGAGTTTAGAGAAAAGAATTGTTGACAATCTTTATGTCCATCCTAGGATGAGGACCATCACACGATGCAGATCATGAACGAGCCCGATTCCCATGCGTCCGGTACAGCCGGCCCCGAAGCGATCGCCGAGCGGATCCGCACCGCGATCCTCGAGCATCGGCTCGCGCCCGGCGCGAAGCTGACGGAGGCGCAGCTCTGCGACGTGTTCGGCGTGAAGCGCGGGACGATCCGGCAGGCGCTCGCGCTGCTCGCGGCCGACAAGCTGGTCGATCTCGAGCCGAACCGCGGCGCGTTCGTCGCGAGTCCGACGCTGCAGGACGTGCACGAGGTGTTCGAGATGCGCCGGATCATCGAGCTGGCCGTCGTCGAGCGGCTCGCGACGGGGCCGGGCGCGAAGCGGCTGAAGGGCGTCGCCGCGCTGATCGACAAGGAACGCAAGGCGTTCGAGCGGCACGATTTCGCGGCGTGGATCCGCCTGTCGGGCGAATTCCATACGGCGCTCGCGGCGCTGACGGGCAATGCGACGCTTTGCGAGTGCCTCGACGGGCTCGTCGCACGCTCGACGCTGATGTCGGCACTGTACGAATCGCACGGGCGCAGCCCGTGCTCGTGCGATGACCACGACGAGATCCTGAGCGCGCTGGAAGCGGGGGATCCGAAGCGGGCGGTGACGCTGATGGCGCACCACCTGCAGCATGTCGAACTGAAGATGCTGGACCGGCCCGCGCAAGGGCAGGTCGATTTGCGCGAAGTGTTCGGCGGCGCCTGAGCGGCGACGCGAACCGGCCCGCGCGCCACACGACGAGAGCAATGCAGGCCGGCGGTTTGCGCCGCCGGCCGCCAGTCCGACTCCGGGCGACGATCCGGAGCGATATCGATGACGGTGGAGCGGCCGGGCGGCCGCGTCAAGGAGAAGTCATGGCTCAGTTCAGTGTGGCGCACGACAGCGCGTATCCGGCGGAAGAAGGCGGCGAGGGCGGCGGTTCCGCGTTGCCGGACGGTTACAGTCGACGTTTGTACAACGAAGATTTGGCACCCCTAAAGAATCAGACATGGGGTTCGTACAACATCTTCGCGTTCTGGATGTCGGACGTGCACAGTGTCGGCGGCTACGTGTTCGCAGGCAGCCTGTTCGCGCTCGGGCTGACGAGCTGGCAGGTGCTGATCGCACTGATCGTCGGCATCACGATCGTGAACCGGCTGTGCAATCTGATCGCGCGCCCGAGCCAGCAGATCGGCGTGCCGTATCCGGTCGCGTGCCGCGCGACGTTCGGCGTGCTCGGCGCGAACGTGCCGGCCGTGATCCGCGGGCTGATCGCGATCGCGTGGTACGGCATCCAGACCTATCTCGCGTCCAGCGCGCTCGTGATCGTCGTGCTGAAGTTCTTCCCGCAATGGCTGCCGTATGCGGACGTCCATCGTTACGGCTTCCTCGGGCTGTCCGCGGTCGGCTGGGCCGGCTTCATGCTGCTGTGGGTGCTGCAGGCGTTCGTGTTCTGGAACGGGATGGAGACGATCAAGAAGTTCATCGACTTCGCGGGCCCGGCCGTCTACGTCGTGATGTTCATCCTGGCCGGCTACATGGTATGGCGCGCGGGCTGGCGCAACATCGGCCTGAACCTCGGCGGCGTCAAGTATCACGGCGCGGAAGTGATTCCGGTGATGATCACGGCCGTGTCCCTCGTCGTGTCGTACTTCTCCGGGCCGATGCTGAACTTCGGCGACTTCTCGCGCTATTGCCGCTCGTTCGGCGACGTGAAGCGCGGCAACTTCTGGGGGTTGCCGGTCAACTTCCTCGCGTTCTCGCTCGTCACGGTGATCACGACGGCCGCGACGCTGCCGGTGTTCGGCGAACTGATCACCGACCCGGTCGCGACGGTCGGCCGCATCGATCATCCGACCGCGGTGATCCTCGGCGCGCTGACCTTCACGATCGCGACGATCGGCATCAACATCGTCGCGAACTTCGTGTCGCCCGCGTTCGACTTCTCGAACGTCGCGCCGCGGCTGATCAGCTGGCGCGCGGGCGGGATGCTCGCCGCCGTCGCGTCGATCTTCATCACGCCGTGGAACCTGTTCAACAACCCGGCCGTGATCCACTACACGCTCGACGTGCTCGGCGCATTCATCGGCCCGCTGTACGGCGTGCTGATCGCCGACTTCTATCTCGTCAAGCGCGGCCGCCTCGTGCGCGACGATCTGTACACGATGTCGGAGAGCGGCACCTACTGGTACACGGGCGGCGTGAACCGCCGCGCGCTCGCCGCGCTGCTGCCGGCCGCGGTGATCGCGGTCGTCTGCGTGATGGTGCCGGGCTGGCAGGCCGCCGCGAACTTCTCGTGGTTCATCGGCGCGGGGCTCGGCTTCGCGTTCTACCGGCTGCTCGTGAGCACGAAGGCCTGAGGAGCGCGCGATGAAGATCAAGCTGATCAATCCCAATACGACGCAGCGGATGACGGATGCGATGGGCCGTTGCGCGCGTGAAGTCGCGGCCGCGGGCACCGAGATCGTCGCGGTGAGCCCGCCGATGGGGCCACCGTCGATCGAAGGCTATTACGACGAGGCGCTCGCGACGCCCGGGCTCCTCGCCGAGGTCGCACAGGGCGAGCGCGACGGCTGCGACGCGTACGTGATCGCGTGTTTCGGCGATCCGGGCCTGTATGCGGCGCGCGAGCTCGCGCGCGGGCCGGTGATCGGGATCGCCGAGGCGGCGATGCACGCGGCGAGCGTGGTCGCGACGGGCTTCTCGGTCGTCACGACGCTCGCGCGCACCTGCGGGATGGCATGGCATCTCGCCGAGCGCTACGGGATGAAGCGCTTCTGCCGCAACGTGCGCGCGACCGACGTCGCGGTGCTCGAGCTCGACCGGCCAGGTTCGGCCGCGCGGCGGATCATCGTCGACGAATGCCGGCGCGCGCTCGACGAGGACGGCGCCGACGCGATCGTGCTCGGCTGCGCGGGGATGGCCGAATTCGCGCACGAGATCGAGCAGCAGATCGGCGCGCCGGTCGTGGAAGGCGTGACGGCGGCCGTCAAATGGGCCGAGGCGCTCGTCGCGCTGCGCCTCGCGACCGCGAAGCGCGGCGACTATGCGCGGCCGCTGGCGAAGCGCTATGACGGCGAGTTCGCGCGCTTCAGCCCGGCGGAGGCCGCATCGGCAGCCGCGCCGGCCGCCGCCATGGCGTGCAGCGGGAGCGCCGAGCCGGAACGGATGCCAGATTTGCCGCACCCGCACATACACACCGTCTGACCTGCACTATCTGCGCCGCTGTATGGGCGCGTCTGCACCTTTTCGCTACACTGGGCCGTCATCGCATCGGCCCGCGCGGCCGGCCTTCGGCACACGCGCGGGTCGATGCGAACCCTTTATTCCGGCAAGCTTTCGTCGCACTTCGAACCCATGTCACTCGATCCCAACTATCCTCGCGACCTGATCGGCTACGGCCGCCATCCCGTGCAGGCGAACTGGCCCGGGCGTGCCCGCGTCGCCGTGCAATTCGTGCTGAACTACGAGGAGGGCGGCGAGAACTGCGTGCTGCACGGCGATCCTGCCTCCGAGCAGTTCCTGTCCGAAATCGTCGGCGCGGCCGCGTATCCGGACCGCCACATGAGCATGGAGTCGATCTACGAATACGGTTCGCGTGCCGGCGTATGGCGCATCCTGCGCGAATTCGAGAAGCGCGGGCTGCCGCTGACGGTGTTCGGCGTCGGCATGGCGATCGAGCGCTATCCGGAACTCGCGCGCGCGTTCGTCGAACTCGGTCACGAGATCGCGTGCCACGGCTGGCGCTGGATCCACTACCAGAGCATGACGCCCGAGCTCGAGGCCGAGCACATGCGCCTCGGGATGGAAGCGATCGAGCGCGTGACGGGCGAGCGTCCGCTCGGCTGGTATACCGGCCGCGACAGCCCGAACACGCACCGTCTCGTCGCGGAATACGGCGGCTTCCTGTACGACTCCGACAACTATGGCGACGACCTGCCGTTCTGGATGGACGTCGCGGTGTCGGGCGGCGCTACGTCGCCGCAGCTGATCGTCCCGTACACGCTCGATACGAACGACATGCGCTTCGCGACGCCGCAGGGCTTCAACACCGGCGAGCACTTCTTCGACTACCTGCGCGACGCATTCGACGTGCTGTACGCCGAGGGCGACGAAGCGCCGAAGATGCTGTCGATCGGCATGCACTGCCGGCTGCTGGGCCGGCCGGGGCGTTTTCGCGGGCTGCAGCGTTTCCTCGACCACATCGAGCAGCACGATCGCGTATGGGTGACGCGCCGTGTCGATATCGCGCGTCATTGGCGTGAACATCATCCGTATCAGCCCAATCATCGAAACGAAGGGAAAGCATGAAGGCGATGCGTTACACGTTGGATCAACTCAACACGATGGCGCCGAGCGCATTCGTCGCGGCGCTGTCGGGAATCTTCGAACATTCGCCGTGGGTGGCCGAGGTCGCCGCGGCCGAGCGGCCGTTCGCAAGCATCGACGCGCTGCACAAGACGATGTCGGATGCGGTCGAGACGGGCGGCGAAGCGCGCCAGCTCGCGCTGATCAACGCTCACCCGGAGCTGGCCGGCAAGGCCGCCGTGCGCGGCGAGCTGACGGCCGAGTCGACGCGCGAGCAGAGCGGCGCGGGTCTCGACCAGTGCACGCAGGAAGAGTTCGACAAGCTGCTGACGCTGAACCGCACGTATCGCGAGAAATTCGGTTTCCCGTTCATCCTCGCGGTGCGCGGCTATGACCGGCACGGCATCATCGCGAACTTCGAGTCGCGCGTGAATCATTCGCGCGCCGAGGAGCTGCGCGCGAGCCTGGACCAGATCTACCGGATCGCGCGCTTTCGGCTCGACGACCTGATCGACGCCTGACACCGCAACACGGCCTGCTGCGTCGCAGCGGCCTGACACCGCCTCACTGAAACAAGGAAACATCATGGCTGTTCCGCTTCTCGATCCCGACGCACCCGATTTCACGCGGCGCTACGTGAACCTCGCCGACCCGCGTCTCGGTGCGCAGGCGCTCGAGGCCAGCGACGACTTTTTCGCGCCGAAGGAGCGGATGCTGAACCCCGAGCCGGCGGTGTTCATCCCCGGCAAGTACGACGATCACGGCAAGTGGATGGACGGCTGGGAGACGCGCCGCAAGCGCACGACGGGCTATGACTGGTGCATCGTCAAGCTCGCGCGGCCGGGCGTGATCAAGGGTGTCGACATCGACACGAGCCACTTCACCGGCAACTTCCCGCCGGCCGCGTCGATCGAGGCCGCATACGTGGCCGACGGCGCGCCGACGCATGCGACCGAGTGGTGCGAGATCGTGCCGTCGACGACGCTGCAGGGCAACAGCCATCACTACGTCGAAGCGAGCGACGCGCGTGCGTTCACGCACCTGCGCGTGAACATCTATCCGGACGGCGGCGTCGCGCGCCTGCGCGTGTACGGCCAGCCGCAGCTCGACTGGGCCGGCGCGAGCGCGACCGAGCAGTTCGACCTCGCGGCGATGGAAAACGGCGGCTACGTGGTGGCGGCGAACAACCAGCACTTCGGCGTCGCGTCGAACCTGCTGCTGCCGGGCCGCGGCGTGAACATGGGCGACGGCTGGGAAACCCGGCGCCGCCGCGAACCGGGCAACGACTGGGCGATCATCGCGCTCGCGCAGCCGGGCGTGATCCGCAAGATCGAAGTCGATACCGCGTTCTTCAAGGGCAACTATCCGGACCGCTGCTCGATCCAGGCCGCGTACGTGTCGGGCGGCACCGACAGCTCGCTGATCACGCAGTCGATGTTCTGGCCGGTGCTGCTCGGCGAACAGAAGCTGCAGATGGACAAGCAGCATTATTTCGAACACGAAATCGCGTCGCTGGGCCCGGTGACGCACGTCCGCCTGAACATCATTCCGGACGGTGGCGTATCGCGCGTGCGTCTGTGGGGGACGCTCGACAAATGAAGACGCTTGCCATCGAACCGCTGACCCGGGAAGCGTTCGCGCCGTTCGGCGACGTGATCGAAACGGAGGGCGCGAAGCAGATTCCGATCAACCTCGGCACGACGATCCGCTTTCACGATCTCGCGAAAGTCGATGTGGCGGACGAAGGCGGCCGCACGCTCGTCAACCTGTTCCGCGGTCAGCCGCGCACGCTGCCGTTCGAGGTGAAGATGCTCGAGCGCCATCCGCTCGGCAGCCAGGCGTTCGTGCCGCTGAACGAGCAGCCGTATCTGGTCGTCGTCGCGCCGGCGGGCGATCTCGATCCGTCGAAGATCCGCGCGTTCGTGACGAGCGGGTGGCAGGGCGTGAACTACGCGAAGGGCGTGTGGCATCATCCGCTGATCGCACTCGGCGGCGTCAGCGACTTCATCGTCGTCGATCGCGGCGGTGAAGGCCTCAACCTGAATGAACAGGATCTGCAGGAATCGCTGTGGCTCACCGAGGACGCGCTGCATGCGCTGACGGCCTGAGAGTCGGATTGCTGCCGTTGCCGTTCGACGCAACAAGGAAACCCGCGCGCCGCGCGGGTTTTTTTATGCGTGCCGCGTGCTATCGTGCCCGCATCGCCACCGCCCGAAGTCCGGTTCCGGACCCGTTCACAATGAGTCAACCTGAACACGACCTCGCCGTCCTGCTGCGCACGATGCAGCCCGAGCTGCATCGCGGTGCCTTCGCATTCGTCACGCTGCCGGCCGATGCCGAAATATCGTTATCCGAAGCGATCGCGACGTTCCGCGAAGCGGAAGGCATGACGGTCGTCGTCGACGAAGAGACTGCGGCACGCCGCGGCTGGCCCGTGCTGTTTCGCGCCGCGTGGATCACGCTGACCGTGCATTCGGATCTCGCTGCGGTCGGCCTGACGGCCGCGTTCGCGCGGGCTTTGGGCGCGGCCGGCATCAGCTGCAACGTGATGGCCGCTGCGTATCATGACCACATCTTCGTGCCGTTCGACGATGGCCCGCGCGCGCTCGATGCGCTCGTCGCGCTGCAGCGCGACGCGATGCGCGGCTAGCGGGCGACGCGTTTCGCACAGGCAAAAAAACGGGCCCGTTTCCGGGCCCGCGAACGGAGAGGATGCGGCGGCAACCGACCGCCGGCGCACGGCGGCTTACTTGACCGCGCCGCCCTCGAACCAGGCGGCGAGCTTCACGCGCTCGTCGTCGGTCATGTGCGTGACGTTGCCGATCGGCATCGCCTTCAGGCGCACGGCCTGTTCGTAGATACGCTGCGCGTTCTTCGATACTTCGTCCGGCGTGTCGAACATCACGCCGGCGGGCGCGCTGCCCATCAGCGTCGGCTTGGCCGAGTGGCACTCGACGCAGCGCTGCTGCAGGATCGGCATGATGTCGTTGATCGCGATCTTCGGTGCGTTCGCGGCCTGCGCTTCCGGTGCGACCGGCTTCGGCATCGTCCACACGAGCGCGCCCGACAGCAGCGCGACGCCGCCGATCGGCAGGTACCACAGCTGCTGGCCGCGGTGACGCATCACGAAGAACTGACGGATCAGCGCGCCGGCCAGCATGATCAGCACGAGCACGACCCAGTTGAACTTGTTCGTGTACGTCATCGCATAGTGGTTCGACAGCATCGCGAACACGACCGGCAGCGTGAAATACGTGTTGTGCACCGAGCGCTGCTTGCCGCGCTTGCCGTAGATCGGGTTCGGCTCTTCCCCCTTGAGCATCTTGTCGACCATCTTGCGCTGGCCCGGGATGATCACGAAGAACACGTTCGCCGACATGATCGTCGCGAGCATCGCACCGACGATCAGGTACGCCGCGCGGCCCGCGAAGATGTGGCACGCGAGATACGCGGCGGCGACGACATACAGGCCCACGCAAATGCCGAGCACGCGATCGTTGGTGCCGAGGATGCGGCACAGCGAGTCGTAGACGATCCAGCCGGCCGCGAGGAAGCCGAGCGCGGACGCGACGGCGACGACCGGGCCCATGTCGAGCACGCTCTTGTCGATCAGGTAGGTGTTCGGTGCAAGCAGGTACAGCACGAAGAACAGCGAGAAGCCCGACAGCCAGGTCGTGTACGACGGCCACTTCGACCAGTGCAGGTCATCCGGCATTTCCGGCGGGGCGACGGTGTACTTCTGCATGTTGTAGAAACCGCCGCCATGGACATGCCACAGCTCGCCGAACACGCCGCGCTTGCGCTGGTTCGCGTCGGTCGGCGGTTTCAGGCTGTTGTCGAGCGCGACGAAATAGAACGACTCGCCGATCCACGCAATGGCGACGATGACGTGCAGCCATCGCAGCGCGAGGTTCAGCCAATCGGTGATGAAGCCTTCCATGAAACTCCTCCAGACTCAGATCGTTATCTTTGATGCGGGCGCCGATGCGTCGGGCGCCGGTGCGCTGTCAGCTGCCGCGATAGGTGCTGTAAGACCACGGCGACACGAGCAGCGGCACGTGATAGTGCGATGCGGTGTCGGCGATGCCGAAGCGCAGCACGACGCGGTCGACGAAACGGGGTTCGGGCACCTTCACGCCGAGCGACGCGAAGTAGTCGCCGGCATGGAATACGAGTTCGTATTCGCCGGCGGCGAGCGCGGCGCCTTCGAGCAGCGGTGCGTCGCAGCGGCCGTCGCTATTGGTCAGCACGGTCTTGATCGCGCGGCGCGATTCGCCGTCCAGCGCGTAGAGGTCCACCTTGATGGCCGCGCCGGGACGACCGTGCGCCGTATCGAGTACGTGGGTAGTGAGCTTTCCCATTCGTTGTGTCCTTGTGTGAATGCGAGGTTCGGCGGCGACTCGATCCATTGACTATGCGGCGGATCGAGGCTCCACGTCACGTGGCTACATACCCGTCGGCGAGAGTGAAGCGAGCGCCGTGCAGGCATTGTAAAAAGGTTCCCCGCGCAAATACGGGCGCGATATCAAAGATAATGCGCCGCGCATGAACCGCTGTCGACGGCACGCCGGGAGCGGCCCGCGGCCTGCGATTCCGGCGCTTGGCGCCCCCTGCGCGGCGTACCATATCGAAACCGTGAAGCGCGGTATTCGGGATCGCGCATTGTGCGCCGCGCGCGCTTGGGCGATGCTGCCGCCGTGCACGTCGGGCCGTGAGCCCGCGCGCACCCCGAAGACGGCGTGCACGCCGGGTAACCGGGCCAGCGCGTTCGAACGGACGCAGGCACCGGGGCGTGCCGCGAATCAGCGTTCGAACGGCTTTGTGAACGTCACCGGGAGCGGCTCCCGGCGGCAGAACGACGCGGAGAACGCATGAACCTCGAGCAGCACGCCGGCGCACGCGCGCCACAGCCATCTTCATCCCGCCCGAAAACCCTGCTGGTCAAGCACGCCGACGTGCTCGTGACCATGGACGACACGCGGCGCGAACTGCGCGACGCGGGGCTCTATATCGAAGACAACCGGATCGTCGCGGTCGGCCCGAGCGCCGAGCTGCCCGATAGCGCCGACGAAGTGCTCGACCTGCGTGGCCACCTAGTGATCCCGGGGCTCGTGAACACGCACCATCACATGTACCAGAGCCTCACGCGCGCGGTGCCGGCCGCGCAGAACGCCGAGCTGTTCGGCTGGCTCACGAACCTGTACCGGATCTGGGCGCACCTGACGCCCGAGATGATCGAGGTGTCGACGCTGACCGCGATGGCCGAGCTGCTGCAGTCGGGCTGCACGACGTCGAGCGATCACCTGTACATCTATCCGAACGGCAGCCGGCTCGACGACAGCATCGGCGCCGCGCACCGGATCGGCATGCGGTTTCACGCGAGCCGCGGCGCGATGAGCGTCGGCCAGCGCGACGGCGGGCTGCCGCCCGACTCGGTCGTCGAGCGCGAGCCCGACATCCTGCGCGACGCGCAGCGCCTGATCGAGACCTATCACGACGAAGGCCGCTACGCGATGCTGCGCGTGGTCGTCGCGCCGTGCTCACCGTTCTCGGTGAGCCGCGGCCTGATGCGCGACGCGGCCGTGCTGGCCCGCGACTACGGCGTGTCGTTGCACACGCACCTGGCCGAGAACGTCAACGACATCGCGTACAGCCGCGAGAAGTTCGGGATGACGCCCGCCGAATACGCGGAAGATCTCGGCTGGGTCGGCCACGACGTGTGGCACGCGCACTGCGTGCAGCTCGACGATGCGGGCATCGGCCTGTTCGCGCGCACCGGTACGGGCGTCGCGCACTGTCCGTGTTCGAACATGCGGCTCGCGTCGGGCATCGCGCCGGTGAAGAAGATGCGTCTCGCGGGCGTGCCGGTCGGGATCGGCGTCGACGGTTCCGCATCGAACGACGGCGCGCAGATGGTCGCGGAAGTGCGGCAGGCGCTGCTGCTGCAGCGGGTCGGCTTCGGGCCCGATGCGATGACCGCGCGGGAAGCGCTCGAGATCGCGACGCTCGGTGGCGCGAAGGTGCTGAACCGCGACGATATCGGCGCGCTCAAGCCCGGCATGGCCGCGGACTTCGCCGCGTTCGACCTGCGCCAGCCGCTGTTCGCGGGCGCGCTGCACGATCCGGTCGCGGCGCTCGTGTTCTGCGCGCCGTCGCAGACGGCGTACACGGTGGTGAACGGGAAGGTGGTGGTGCGGGAAGGGCGGCTCGCGACGCTCGACCTGCCGCCCGTCATCGAGCGCCACAACGCCCTGGCGCACGCCCTCGTGGAGGCGTCGCGCTGACGCACGGGCGCGGGGCTCGCGCCGCGCGCGGCGGATCAGGCGGGCGGCGGCGGTTGCGGCTGCCAGGCCGTACCGCGACGGCCTGACCGGCGCGCGCCGGGCGCGATCAAGCCTCGATCAGCGTGCGGGTCGCTTCGGCGACGAGGCTGCGCAGCCAGCGCACTTCGTCGGAATAGTGGCAGCGTTCGTGCCACAGCTGGTAGTACTGCATCGGCGGGAAGTCGAGCGGCGCCGGCACGACCGACAGCGGCAGGAACTTCGCGTAATGATCGGCGAACAGGCGCGTCGTCGTGAAGATCAGGTCGGACTTCACCAGCACGTACGGTGCGAGGTTGAAGTACGGCAGCGTGACGACCACGTGGCGCTTGAGCCGCTCGCGCGCGAGGTGCACGTCGATCGCGCCGCGCTGGCCGACCGAATACGGCGTCGGCGCGAGATGCGGCGCGTTCAGGTACTGGTCGAGCGTGAGCCCGCCGCGCTTCGCGAACGGATGCGTGTTGCTCATCAGGCAGACGATTTCGTCGACGAACAGGTTCGACAGGTGCAGCTGTTCAGGCGGCTCGGGCCAGTTGCCGACGACGATGTCGAGCTTGCCGTCTTCCAGCGCGAGCTCGTAGTCGAACGCGGGGCCGAGCGAGTGGAACTCGAGCGTCGCATTCGGCGCGGCCTGGCGGAAGCGTTCGACGACGGTCGGCACGAACAGCACGTTCAGGTAGTCGGGGCAGCCGATCCGATAGCAGCGAATCGACGTGGCCGGGTCGAAATTGTGCTGCTGGAACTTGATGCGCTCGATTTCACGCAGTGCGTTCTGCACCGGTTCGAGCAGGCGCAGCCCGTATTCGGTCGGGACCATGCCGGACTTGCCGCGCACGAGGAGCGGGTCGCCGGTGATGTCGCGCAGGCGCCGCAGCGCGGCGCTGATCGCCGGTTGCGACTGGTTCAGTTTGACGGCCGCGCGCGTGACGCTGCGCTCCATCAACAAGGTGTGCAAGACGCGCAAGAGGTACGTGTCGATCGCCTCGCGTTGCTGACTCATGATATCTCCGTTTATATGTCCGGGCTGATCGAGGGGGCGTGGGGGTATATGGTTTTTAATATGAACGAAAACCAGCGTCAAGAGATGGATACCCGCAGACGCCCGCCGGCCGGGCCTCGACACGGAGCCCGAACGGAGCGCAATGCAGGCGGGCGGGGCGCCGCGCGGATGCGCATTGCACGCATCCGGTGGTCAGGGCACCGCGCGCGGCGCGTCAGTCGTCGATGCGCATGCCGACTTTCAGCGTGACCTGCCAGTGGATGACCTGGTCGCCTTCGATGTGGCCGCGTGTTTCGGTCACCTGGAACCAGTGCAGGTTATGCAGCGTCTTGCCGGCTTTCGAGATCGCGTTGCGGATGGCGTCGTCGCACGATTGCCGCGACGAGCCGGTCAGTTCGATCAGCTTGTAGACGTGGTCGCTCATGATGCGCTCCCTGGTGTGTCGGTATGTGGTCGGTATGGCCGGCGAAAGTGGCGGCCCCGAAGCGGCGCCGCGCGTGTCCGGCTTCTTGAGTGATAGGTATGATGGGCGGCAAGTGCAACCTCAATTGGAGACGGGAATATCGTGGAAGTCGGATTTTGCGGACCGGGATTGATGGGCGCGCCGATGATTCGGCATTTGCTGGCGGCGGGCCACAGGGTCAGCGTATGGAACCGGACGCGCGGCAAGGCCGAGGCGCTTGAAAAAGACGGCGCGCAGGTGGTCGACACGCCGCGCGAACTCGCCGAGCGAGTCGACACGGTGTTCATGTGCGTGCTCGACGGCCGTGCGGTCGGCGACGTCGTGTTCGGCGAGCACGGGCTTCTTGCAGGCGATGCGAACGCACGACGCTTGAAGCGCATCGTCGATCATTCGAGCATTCCGCCTGCGACGACGCGCGACTACGCGGCGCGCGCGGCCGCGCTCGGCGTCGGCTGGATCGACGCGCCCGTATCGGGCGGCGTGCCCGGCGCGCAGGCCGGTACGCTCGCGGTGATGGCGGGCGGCGCCGCGGCCGACCTCGACGCGGTGCGGCCGCTGATCGACGCCTACGCGTCGCGCATCACGCACATGGGCGACGCGGGCGCGGGCCAGACCGCGAAGCTGTGCAACCAGGCGATCGTCACCGCGACGGTGACCGCGATCGCGGAAGCGGTCGGCCTGGCGCAGGCGAGCGGCATCGACGCCGCGCGTCTGGCCGATGCGCTGTCCGGCGGGTGGGCCGACTCGGTGCTGCTGCAGACTTTCGTGCCGCGCATGACGTCAGGCGGCCACCCGCCGATGGGTGCGCTGAGCACGTTCCAGAAGGATGTCGATGCGATCGCCGACGCCGCGCGCGACACGGGCGCGGTGATGCCCGTGTCGGCCACGGTGCAGCAGGTGCTGCGGCTGGGTGCCGCGCAGGGCCTCGCCGGCGCCGATTTCGCCGCGTTCATCGACATCGTCCGGCCCGGCAACGGGCGCGGGACGGCGCAGTGAGCGCGTGGCGGCGGTGAAGCGGGAAGCCTGAATGGCCGATGGGCCGCCCCGGAGGCGGCCCATCGTGTCGGTGTCGGTTCAGCCGAGGGAGCGCGGTGTCGTGTCGCCGGCGTTCTGGCGTCCGAGGCCGCCGCGCAGGCTCGCCTTCGTGCCCGCACCAAATTCGGGCAGGATGCGCGCGCGGGCGCGGCTCGCGAACACGAGGAAGCCGAAGCCGTTCGCCTCGTACCAATATCCGCCGTTCTCGAGGCCGTCGAGCGGCTGTTCGAGCGCGTTGGCGATCGACTCGATGCAGCGCTTGCGCAATTCGGCGATGGCCGGATAGGGCGGCTGCGCGCCGCGCACGCTGCACAGGAGCACGTCGAGGCCGGGCAGCACATGCGCGTAGAGGACGGGTTCGTCCTGCGCACGGGCGCGGGCAATCTTGGTGTCGAGCTGCGCAAACGGTTTCGAATGGCGCAATACCGCGAGGAATGACTCCTGGCCATCCTGCTGCGCGCGTCGACGTTTTTTCGGGAAGGACATAAACACTCGCCTCAAAAACAATTGCAAGAAATGCGGCACTTTCATGCGACCCACTCCCGGCTATGTACGCCGCATGTCGATCCTTTATAGCACACGAAAATGCTGCACTCGTGCGGTACGACGATCAATGTCTCCCGTCGACCCGCTTGCCACGATGATCGACACAGCCAGCGTCTCGGCGCCCGTACTGTCGTTTAGTCTCCATCATAGACCTGCTTTTCCCGCGCGTGCATTCGTGCGTCACAAAAAAGTGAGATAAGCGTCGCGCGGCGGCGTGCGGCACGCGCATGAAAAAGGCCCGCATTTTGCGGGCCCGGCAGATGCAGCGTGGCGCGGTGCTCAGCGTTGCTTGAGCGAATCGCGGATCTCGCGCAGCAGCACGATGTCTTCCGGCGTCGCGGCCGGCGCGGCTTCTTCCGGCTTGCGCAGCTTGTTGATGAATTTCACCATCAGGAAAATGATGAACGCAAGGATCACGAAGTTGATCGCCACGGTGATGAACGAGCCGTAGCCGAATGCGGCGACGCCCGCGGCTTGCAGGTCCTTGAACGAATCGGGATTACCCTTGAACGTCGGGGGGATGGTGCCGAGCAGAACGAACTTGTTCGAGAAATCCAGACCGCCGGTCAGCACGCCGATCACCGGCATGATGAGATCTTTCACGACCGAGTCGACGATCTTCGAGAACGCGCCGCCGATGATCACGCCGACGGCGAGATCCATCACATTGCCTTTGACGGCGAACTCCTTGAATTCCTTGATTATGCTCATGAGCGGCTTTCTCCTGATTGAGGCTAGGGGAAGGCGTGCCGCGACGCGCAGGGCTGCGAAACGTCGGATGGGATCGGAGGCACGCCGATGGCCGCATGATAGCGAACGTGCCCCATTGCCGGTAGCCCGTCTTGAAATGATTGACAAATCCGCGGCCGGCGATCGGCCGGGCGGCCGGCGTGCGCGGGAGTGAAAGGATGGCGGCGTGAGAGGTGGGCGTCGCGCGATGCGTCGACGCCCGCGTGCGCATGCTCAGGTGTTGTCGTCGGTCCAGCCGTCGTCGTTGCTGCCGAGATCGACACCGCCGCCGCCGTTGCCGTCGCTCCAGTTCGAATCGTCGCCGCGACCGAAGTCGAAGCCCGGATCGTTGTTCTCCTGGCGCCGGCGCTGGTCGTCGACGATCACGTCGCGCTCGACCACGCGCTCGCGCCCGCCCGACATCGCTTCGCCGAGCAGCACGCCGGTCAGCAGCCCGCCCATCCCGCCGCCGAAACCGCCGCCTTGCTGGACCACGACGGGCGGCTGCTGTTGCGGATACGGTTGCGGGGGATACGGCTGTTGCGGGTATGGCGGTTGCTGATACGGCTGGCCTTGCGTGCCGGTCATGCGATCGGCTTCCTGCGCATACACGGAGCCGCTGCCGTTCGCCGGCGCGGCGGGCTGCGCGCCCGGATCGGGGCGGCCTTCGACGCGTGCCTTCACGCTCGCATGCCGCTGCTCGAGTTCGTCGATGCGATACGGCGGCACCGGGTTCTTGCCGTTCGACAGCGTTTCGACGAGCGTGCGTGCATCGGTCTCGATGCCTTCGAGCTCGCCGGTGAGCGCGGCGGCGCCGGGCGCCGTCGACAGCTTCGCGTCGAGTTTCAGCGGACGAATGTCGTTCAGCACGTCGGTCGCGCGCTTCAATTGCGTGCGGCGTTCGTCGTCGGCGCGGCCGTCGTCGGCCGAGCGCGCGCGCCGCAGCGTCCAGCGCAGCACCAGCGCGATGAGCGCGACGATCAGCGCGATGCCGATCCACATGCCGGTCGACGGACCGTGTTTCGCGACCGGCGCGGCCGGCGCGAGCGACGACTGCAACGAGCCGGCCTGCGTGGCCGACGGTGTGTTGCCGCTCACGCGCGCGGCGTCCGCGCGAATGCGCGATTCGGTCTGCGCGAAGTGCGACGCGTCGGTGAAGCGCAGTTGCGGATCGAGCGACTTCGCCCGCTGCAGTTGCGCGAGCGCGTCCGACGCGCGGCCTTCGCGGTCCAGCACCTGCGCGTACAGGTAGCGCGCATGCGCGTTGTTCGGGTGGGCGTCGATGACTTGCGACAGCTGCGAGTCGGCGCGTTGCCAGTCGCGCTGGGCGATCGACTGCTCGACTTGCTGCAGCGACGGGACTGCGAATGCCGCGGACGACAGCAGCATCAGCGAGAAGCCGAGTGCGGCGAGAGATTTCTTCATGGTCGAACCGGGCGCGAGCGCCCGTCTCCTGACGATCGATGCGCGCCGCGAGCCGGGTGGGCCGCGGCGCGGTTGCCGTTACTGCGCGGGCGTGTCGAGCTGCTTCTTCAGCGCGGCGAGGCGGTCTTCCACCGACGGGCCCTTGTTCAGCGCGGCGAGCTTGTCCTCGAGCGCCTTGCCGCTCGACGTGTCGGCCGAGTTCAGGCGTGCGTCCGAGCGCGCGTTCTGCAGTGCGACCTTGTCCTCGAGCTTCTGGAGGTCCTCGGACAGGTTCTTGCCGCCGATGCCGCCGAGCGCGGTTGCCGCGACGTCCTTCGCCTGCGCGATTTCATGCTTCGCCTGCAGGATGTTCGAGCGCGAGTTCAGGTCGTTGCGACGCTGCCGCATGTCGGCGATCTGCCCCTTCAGCTTGTCGACCGACGGTTCGAGCGTGGTCAGCTCGGCCGCGAGTGCATCGCGTTCGGCTTCCGCGTTCGACTGCGCGGCGAGCGCCTCGCGTGCGAGGGCTTCGTCACCGGCCTGCAGCGCGCGCTTCGCGCCGTCTTCGTACTTCTTCACCTTGTCGTCGGCCGCATCGCGCTTGCTGCGCTGGGTCGCGACTTGTGCCTCGATCTCGATCAGCGAATTCTCGGCACGGCCGATGCTGTCGTCGAGCTCCCGCACGATCTGCCGTGCGTCGCGCGACGGATCCTGTACCGAGTCGGCCGCATCGTTCAGCAGGCCTTTGATCGTGCGCGAAATAGAGTCGAAAAGCGACATGAAATCCTCCGTGGTTGAAAGGTGCCGCGTGAGCGGCAGTACCCGTCGCGAATCGGTTCCGACCCGCGTGAGCCGGCGGATATTACACCGCCGGCTCCTTAAATACGGCTTAAGCGCCGGAGTTCAAGCGCCGTGCGTGTGCCGTACTCGAACCTTTCGCGTTTGAAAGCCACGCCGTCGCACGCGCCGGGCTGCGAGTCCATGATAGGCGGAGCATGCGGCCAATACGTTCCGCAAATCACGGCCGTGCGGGAATTTTTACAAAAAATCGCGAAGTCAACCGGTCGATTTCATTAAAATGCGCTGTCACGTCGCGGGAACGGATCGCCGCGCGGCGGGGTCTGTCGACGTGACAGTTGCCACGATGCACCACACTCTGATTCATCCGCTTGCATTTCCGCATGCGTCCGAGGGCGCCACGCCGCCTGCCATTCCGACATGCCAATTATCAAACGACCGCCTTCTTCTTCCGACCGGAACGAACCTCACTACACATTGCGCCGTTCGCCGTCGGGAGCCTACTACCCCGATGACGACAACGGCGACGACGATCGCCGCACGCAGCGCCGTGGAGGCGGGGGCGGCGGCGGCCGCCGCTCGTTCGGCTCGCGCGTCGCGCTGTGGTTCGTCGGACTGTTCGCGACGCTCGCGGTCGTCGGCGCGCTGATCGTCGGCTACGCACTCGTCGTGATGGCACCGCAACTGCCGTCGCTCGATGCGTTGACCAACTACCAGCCGAAGGTGCCGTTGCGCGTATTCACCGCCGATCACGTGCTGATCGGCGAGTTCGGCGAGGAGCGCCGCAGCCTCGTGCGCTTCCAGGACATTCCCGACGTGATGAAGAAGGCCGTGCTCGCGATCGAGGACTACCGCTTCTACGAACACGGCGGCGTCGACTTCCTCGGCATCCTGCGCGCGGGCGTGGCCGACCTGATGCACGGCGGCGCGCGCCAGGGCGCGAGCACGATCACGATGCAGGTCGCGCGCAACTTCTTCCTGTCGAGTGAAAAGACCTACACGCGCAAGATCTACGAGATGCTGCTCGCGTACAAGATCGAGAAGGCGCTGACGAAGGACCAGATCCTCGAGCTGTACATGAACCAGATCTACCTGGGCCAGCGCTCGTATGGCTTCGCGGCCGCCGCGCGCGTGTATTTCGGCAAGGACCTGAAGGACATCACGCTCGCCGAAGCGGCGATGCTCGCGGGGCTGCCGAAGGCGCCGTCGGCGTATAACCCGGTCGTCAATCCGAAGCGCGCGAAGGTGCGTCAGGAATACATCCTGAAGCGCATGCTCGAGATCGGCTACATCACGCAGCCGCAGTACGACCAGGCGGTGAAGGAGGAGATCCGCGTGCGCACGCCGGGCAACCAGTATGCGGTGCATGGCGAATACGTGTCCGAGATGGTGCGGCAGATGATGTACCAGCAGTACAAGGACGAAACCTATACGCGCGGACTGACCGTCACGACGACGATCAACTCGGCCGACCAGGAAGCGGCGTACCAGGCCGTGCGCCGCGGCATTCTCGATTACGAGCGCCGCCACGGCTATCGCGGGCCGGAAGGCTCGATCAACCTGCCGGCGGCCGGCGACGAGCGCGACGAGGCGATCGACGACGCGCTCGCCGATCATCCGGACAACGGAGATCTGCAATCGGCGGTGGTGCTGGCGGCGTCGCCGAATGCGGTCGAGGTGCAGTTCGTCGGCGGCGCGACGACGACGATCGGCCCGGCCGGGCTGCGCTTCGTGTCGGGCGCGCTGAATCAGCGCGCGAATGCCACGCTGCGGATCAAGCCGGGTTCGATCGTGCGCGTGCTGAAGGACGGCAAGACGGGCTGGCAGGTCGTGCAGCTGCCGCAGGTCGAAGGCGCGCTCGTCGCGATCGCGCCGCAGGACGGGGCGATCCGCTCGCTCGTCGGCGGCTTCGACTTCAACAAGAGCAAGTTCAACCACGTGACGCAGGCGTGGCGCCAGCCGGGTTCGTCGTTCAAGCCGTTCATTTATTCGGCGTCGCTCGACAAGGGCCTCGGACCGGCGACGATCATCAACGACGCACCGCTGTACTTCCCGCCGAGCGTGCCGGGCGGCACCGCGTGGGAGCCGAAGGACGACGATCAGCCGGATGGCCCGATGTCGATGCGTACCGGCCTGCAGCGTTCGAAGAACCTCGTGTCGATCCGGATCCTCGCGTCGATCGGCACGCAGTACGCGCAGCAGTACGTGACGCAGCGCTTCGGCTTCGATCCGGCGAAGACGCCGCCGTATCTGCCGATGGCGCTCGGTGCGGGGCTCGTCACGCCGCTGCAGCTCGCGACCGGCTATGCGGTGTTCGCGAACGGCGGCTACAAGGTCGATCCGTACCTGATCGCCGAAGTCGACGACGCGCACGGGCAGGCGCTGCAGCGGTCGCAGCCGGTCGTGGCCGGCGGCACGGCGCCGCGCACGATCGAAGGTCGCAACGCGTACGTGATGAACAGCCTGCTGCATACGGTCGCGACGGCCGGCACGGGCGCCGGCACCAACGCGCTTGGTCGCGGCGACCTGCAGGGCAAGACGGGTACGACGAACGATGCGAAGGACGGCTGGTTCGCCGGCTACCAGCAGTCGCTCGTCGCGGTCGCGTGGATGGGCTTCGACCAGCCGAAGAGCCTCGGCAGCCGCGAATTCGGCGCGCAGCTCGCGCTGCCGATCTGGGTGAACTACATGCGCACCGCGCTGAACGGCGTGCCCGAGCAGCAGATGCCGATGCCGGACGGCCTGACGACGGTCGACGGCGAGCTGTACTACGCCGATCGCACGCCGGGCAACGGCTTCGTCGGGAGCGTGGACATCAACCCGGCCGAGAATGCGATCAGCGCGAACGACGCGCTCGGCTCGGCCGGCGCGGCCGGGCTTGCGCCGCCGCCCGTCACGCAGCAGGAGAAGCAGCAGATCATGGACATGTTCGAGAACAAGTAAGCGATACGCGGATGTTTCGCATGCGACGGGCGCCTTCGGGCGCCCGTTTTTTTTTGCGTGTCGTCGTGCGTCAGCACACGTGCGTCGGCGGCGTCATCTGCCTATTTCGCGTCCGGCACGCTTCGCGCTTGTAAAACGCTGCGCGCTCAACCACTTGCGTGCTTGCCCGGCGGGTTATCAACAGGGCTGTCAACATAAACTGGGGATAACCCGCAGCGCCATGCGCAGCTTCAGTGCTGCAGTTTCGCGTGCGCGAGATGCATGCCGAGTGTCGCGGGGTCGGTATTCGTGCCCGACAGCAGCACGCCGACCCGCTTGCCCTGCAGGGTCTCGCGCAACGGCCCGAGCAGCGCCGCGAGCGCCGCCGCGCACGCCGGTTCGACCGCGAGCTTCAGGTGGGAGAACAGGAACAGCATCGCCGCGCGCAGCGCGTCGTCGGACACCGTGACGATGCGGTCGATGTGGCGCCGGCACAGCTGGTAGCTGTATTCCTCGGTATGCGGCGCCATCAGCGAATCGGCGATGGTCTGCATCGCGCTCATCTTGATCGTATGATTCGCCGCGAAGCTGCGGCACATCGCGTCGGCGCCTTCCGGCTCGACGCCGTACACGTGCACGCGCGGATTTGCGAGCCGCAGCGCGGTCGCCATGCCGGCCGCGAGCCCGCCGCCGCCGATCGGCACGATCACCGCGTCGAGATCGGGCGTCTGCGTCGCCCATTCGTAGCCGAGCGTCGCGGTGCCGAGAATCGTGTGATAGCCGTTGAACGGATGGATGAAGAAGCGGCCTTCCTCGGCCTCGATCCGCCGCACGAGGTCGAACGCCTGCGACGCGCTGCCGGCCAGCACGACTTCCGCGCGGTACTGCTTGCACTGCGCGATGCGCGTCGGGCTCGCGGTATGGAACATCACGACCTTCGCACTGCTGCCGAGCCGCATCGCCGCATACGCGACGGCCGCCGCATGATTGCCGGCCGACACACACGTGACGCCGGCGTTCTTGCGCGCTTCGTCGAGGGCCAGCAGGTGCGTGAACGCACCGCGCGCCTTGAAGCTGCCGCTCGCCTGCAGCAGCTCGAACTTGAAGTTGACGTGCGTGCCCTCGAGGGATGGGAGATCGGCGCGCTCGAACACCGGCGTGCGTGCGACCCACGGCGACAACGCGAAATGCTGCGCGGCGATTTCGTCGAGCGTCGGAATCGGCTCGCCGTCGATCGTCGTATGGGCGGTGCCCTGTTGTTCAGTCGACATGACGTGGCGGGTGGCGGGGGTGGGGCCGGCCCGCACACGCAGGCCGGCGTGGCGGGGGGCAGTCAGTGTGCGTCGACCGACATGCTGCGGATGAACTTGCGCAGGAACTGCTCGCAGGCGGCGAGCTGCGCGAGCTCGACATATTCGTTCGGCTTGTGCGCCTGCTCGATGTTGCCGGGCCCGCACACGACGCTCGGGATGCCCGCGCGTTCGAACAGGCCGGCCTCGGTGCCGTACGCGACCTTGCGCTTGTCCTGGTCGGCCGTCAGCGCGCGCACGAGCTGCGTGATCGCGGCCTGTTCCGTCGCGTCGAGGCCGGGTGCCGCCGCGATCTTCGAGAACTCGATCGCCGCGTTCGGATGTTCGCGCAGCATCTGCGGCAGCAGCGTTTCCTGCGCATACGCTTCGATGCGCGCGAAGATCTGCTCGGGATCGAGCGTCGGCAGGTTGCGGAACTCGAAGTCGAACCGGCATTCGGCCGGCACCGTGTTGATCGCGTTGCCGCCCTGGATCGTGCTCGTCTGCGCGGTCGTGAACGGTACGTCGTACAGCTCGTCGAACGGGCCTTCGGCACGGAAGCGCTCGGCGATGTCGCGGATGTGGCAGATGAGGCGCGCCGCGTATTCGATCGCGTTCAGGCCCTTCGGCGTCAGCGACGAGTGCGCGGCGTGACCGCGCACGCAGCAGCGGTACGCGTTGATGCCCTTGTGCGCGATGATCGGCCGCATGCTGGTCGGCTCGCCGACGATGCAGCCGGACGGCTTCACGCCGCGCTTGACGAGATCGGCGATCAGCAGCGGTGCGCCCGCGCAGCCGATTTCCTCGTCGTAGGACAGCGCGAAATGAATCGGCTTCGCGAGCTTCGTCGCCTGCATCTCGGGCAGCAGCGCGAGCGCCGTGCCGATGAAGCCCTTCATGTCGCAGGTGCCGCGGCCGTACAGGCGGCCATCACGGATTTCCGGCGCAAACGGGTTGCTGTCCCACTGCTGGCCGTCGACCGGCACGACGTCGGTGTGCCCCGACAGCACGATGCCGCCGTCGGTCGAGCCGTCGTGCGCGGGCACGGTCGCAAACAGGTTGGCCCAGCCTTCGCGCGGATCGTGCGTGAGCGTCGACACGATGCCCTTGGCGGCCAGCGCGTCGCGCACCGCTTCGATCAGGCCGAGGTTCGGCACGCGGCTCGTCGTGTCCATCGACACCAGCTGCTTGATCCAGGGCAGGCTGACGAGCGAAGCGTCGCCTTGGTCGGCGGCGGACGGCGCCGTCGCGTCGAGAGTGGACATGGCAAAACTCCGTCTGAGGAATGGGAAAATCATACTCAAAAACGCGCCGGCCCGCCTTCGCCGGCCGCGATGCGGTGCAGCATCTCGGCCGCGCGCTCAGCGTGCCGCGGTCGCGGCGTCGGCGCGCGGCGCGAGCGCGCGCAGCGTTTCCTTGATCGTCGACACGCGGATCGCGAGATCGGGCGAGCGC
The DNA here is from genome assembly GCF_005937855.2 of Burkholderia sp. KBS0801. Lineage (NCBI taxonomy): Bacteria > Pseudomonadati > Pseudomonadota > Betaproteobacteria > Burkholderiales > Burkholderiaceae > Burkholderia > Burkholderia sp. KBS0801. Next base: position 2,103,024 of record NZ_CP042177.1, on the reverse strand, counting down.
GTCTCGATGCGCAGCTTGTCCTGGCCCGCGAGCTTGATGTGCCGGTGCTTCTGCACCATTTCGATGATCCGCATCGGATCGATCGGCGGGTTCGGCTCGAACTGCAGCCCGATCGCGGCCTCGCTCGCGTCGATCTTGACGATGCCGAGCGGCTTCGCGGCCAGCCGCAGCCGGTGCGTCTCGACGAGCGCGTGCGCCTGCGGCGGCAGCTTGCCGAAGCGGTCGATCAGCTCTTCCTGGATGCCGTCGATCGCGTCGCCGTGCTCGCAGTTCGCGAGACGCTTGTACAGCGACAGCCGCTCCTGCACGTCCGCGCAGTAGTCGGCCGGCAGGATCGCGGGCGCATGCAGGTTGATTTCGGTCGTCGCGGCGAGCGGTGCGGTGAGGTCGGGCTCCTTGCCGTTCTTCAGCGCCTTCACCGCGTCGTTCAGCATGTCGGTGTACAGCTGGAAGCCGATCTCGTGGATCTCGCCCGACTGCTTGTCGCCGAGCACCTCGCCGGTGCCGCGGATCTCGAGGTCGTGCATCGCGAGATAGAAGCCCGAACCGAGCTCCTCCATCTGCTGGATCGCCTCGAGCCGGCGCTGCGCCTGCTTGGTCAGCGACTGCGGATCGTGGACCAGCAAGTACGCATACGCCTGGTGGTGCGAACGGCCGACGCGGCCGCGCAGCTGGTGAAGCTGCGCGAGGCCGAACTTGTCCGCGCGGTGCATGATGATCGTGTTGGCGCTCGGCACGTCGATGCCGGTCTCGATGATGGTCGTGCACAGCAGCACGTTCGCGCGCTGCGCGACGAAATCGCGCATCACGCGTTCGAGTTCGCGCTCGTGCATCTGGCCGTGCGCGATCACGATGCGCGCCTCGGGCACGAGTTCCTCGAGCATCGCCCTGCGGTTCTCGATCGTCTCGACCTCGTTGTGCAGGAAGTACACCTGGCCGCCGCGTTTCAGCTCGCGCAGCATCGCCTCGCGGATCACGCTTTCTTCCTCGCGACGCACGAAGGTCTTGATCGCGAGCCGCTTCTGCGGCGCGGTTGCGATCACCGAGAAGTCGCGCAGCCCCTCGAGCGCCATCCCGAGCGTACGCGGGATCGGCGTGGCGGTCAGCGTCAACACGTCGACTTCCGCGCGCAGCGCCTTCAGCGCTTCCTTCTGGCGCACGCCGAAGCGGTGTTCCTCGTCGATGATCACGAGGCCGAGGCGCTTGAACTGCACGTCCGACGACAGCAGCTTGTGCGTGCCGATCACGATGTCGACGGTGCCTTCGTTGATCTGAGCGATCGCCGCATTCACTTCCTTCGTGGTCTTGAAGCGCGACAGCTCGACGATGCGCACCGGCCACTCCGCGAAGCGGTCGACGAAGGTCTGCGTGTGCTGCTCGGCGAGCAGCGTGGTCGGCGACAGCAACGCGACCTGCTTGCCGCCCATCACCGCGATGAACGCGGCGCGCAGCGCGACCTCGGTCTTGCCGAAGCCGACGTCGCCGCACACGAGGCGGTCCATCGGCTTGCCGCTCGTCATGTCGCCGATCACGGCCGCGATGGCCGCGGCCTGGTCGGGCGTTTCCTCGAAGCCGAAGCTTTCCGCGAACTTCACGTAGTCGCGCGGATCGAGCGCGAACGCATGGCCCTCGCGGGCCGCGCGGCGCGCGTACAGGTTCAGCAGCTCGGCCGCCGTGTCGCGAATCTGCTGCGCGGCCTTGCGCTTCGCGCGCTCCCACTGGCCCGAGCCGAGCGCGTGCAGCGGTGCGCTGTCGGGATCGGCGCCGCTGTAGCGCGAGATCACGTGCAATTGCGCGACCGGCACGTAGAGCTTGCTGTCGCCCGCGTATTCGAGGTGCAGGAATTCGGTCTCGCCTTCGCCGAGATCCATCGACACGAGGCCCATGTAGCGGCCGATGCCGTGCTGCGCGTGGACGACCGGGTCGCCGACCTTCAGCTCCGACAGGTCGCGCACCATCGCGTCGACGTTGCTCGCCTGTTCCTGGCGGCGCCGGCCCGCGCGCCGGCCGAGCGCGCCGTACAGTTCGGTTTCGGTGACGATCGCGTAGCCTTCGCCCGGCACCACGAAGCCGCTCGCGAGCGGCGCGACACCGAGCGCGAACGGTGCATCGCTTTCGAGCCAGCCCGCGAAGTGGTCGTTCGACGCGGGGCGCAGGTGATGCTCGGCGAGCAGTTGCAGGATCGTTTCGCGGCGGCCGGCCGATTCGACCGTCAGCAGCACGCGCTTGCCCGATGATTCGACGAACGTGCGCAGCGCGGCGAGCGGATCGTCGGCATGGCGATCGACCGTGAGCTCGGGCAGGCCCGTCGCCCAGCCGCCGGCCGGCTGCGCGGGCAGCACGACGCGCGCGAACGGCTTCGCGAACGCGAAGAAATCCTCGTCGGACAGGAACAGGCGCTGCGGCTCGAGGATCGGCCGCTCGCGGTCGTGCGCGAGGAACGCGTGGCGCTGTTTCGTATCAGCCGTGAAGCGGCGGATCGACGCCTCGAGATCGCCGGTGAACACGAGGTGCGCGTCCTGCGGCAGGTAGTGGAACAGCGTGGCCGTCTCGTCGAAGAACAGCGGCAGGTAGTACTCGATGCCGGCCGACGGCACGCCGTTGCCGATGTCCTTGTAGATCGGCGCGCGGCTCGGGTCGCCTTCGAAGGTCTCGCGCCAGCGGCTGCGAAAGGCCGTGCGCGCGGCTTCGTCGAACGGAAACTCGCGGCCGGGCAACAGGCGCACGTCGCGAACCGGGTAGAGGCTGCGCTGCGTATCGGGATCGAACGCGCGGATCGAGTCGACCTGGTCGTCGAACAGGTCGATCCGGTACGGCAGCGGCGAGCCCATCGGGTAGAGGTCGATCAGCGAGCCGCGCACGCAGTATTCGCCGGGCCGCACGACCTGGCTCACGTGTTCGTAGCCGGCCAGCGTGAGCTGTGCTTTCAGCTTCGCCTCGTCGAGCCGCTCGCCCTGCGCGAACGCGAAGGTGTACGCGGCCATGAACGACGCGGGCGGCATCCGGTACAGCGCGGTGGTCGCGGGCACCAGCAGGATGTCGCAGCGGCCCTCGCCGAGGTCGTGCAGCGTCGCAAGCCGCTCGGAGACGAGATCCTGGTGCGGCGAGAACGTGTCGTACGGCAGCGTTTCCCAGTCCGGCAGCAGGCGCACGCGCGCATCGGGCGAGAAGTAGCGGAGTTCCTGCGACAGCCGCTGCGCGTCGACCGCGTTCGCGCAGATCACCGCAAGGAGCGGGACCGCCGCGCGGTTCTCGGCGAGATAGCGGGCGATGGCGAGTGCGTCGGCGGAGCCGTGCGTGCCGTCGAAGGCGAACCGCTGGCCCGGTTTGATGCGGGCGACGGGCGAGGCGAACGGGATGGAAGCGTTGTCTGGCATAGGGACGGCAGGGGTGGCGGGCACGGCGCGGCGCGGTGCGCCGGTCGAGACGAAAGACCTATTATAAAATCCGCTTCTCGATTTCATCTTTCCGGCGTTTCCACTTCGTGACTCCCCGACTTTTCGCCCTGATTCCTTGCGCCGGCACGGGCAGCCGCTCCGGTTCGGCCGTGCCGAAGCAATACCGCACGCTGGCCGGCCGCGCGCTCCTGCATTACACGCTCGCCGCGTTCGACGCGTGCAGCGAATTCGCGCAGACGCTCGTCGTCCTCGCGCCCGACGACACGCACTTCGACGCGCGCCGCTTCGCGGGCCTGCGCTTCGCGGTGCGCCGCTGCGGCGGCGGCTCGCGGCAGGCGTCGGTGCTGAACGGGCTGCTGGGGCTGGGCGAATTCGGCGCGACCGACCAGGACTGGGTGCTCGTGCACGACGCCGCACGCCCCGGTATCACGCCGGAGCTCATCCGCACGCTGGTCGCGGCGCTGAAGGACGATCCGGTCGGCGGGATCGTCGCGCTGCCGGTGGCCGATACGCTCAAGCGCGTGCCGGCCGGCGGCGACGCGATCGCCCGCACCGAGTCGCGCGACGCGCTGTGGCAGGCGCAGACGCCGCAGATGTTCCGCATCGGCATGCTGCGCGACGCGATCCTGCGCGCGCAGCGGGAAGGGCACGACCTGACCGACGAGGCCAGCGCGATTGAATGGGCCGGTCATACCCCGCGCGTCGTGCAGGGCAGCCTGCGCAACTTCAAGGTCACGTACCCGGAAGATTTCGCGCTCGCCGAAGCGATCCTCGCGCGCGCCACGAACGCTTCCTGACTTTCACCTCATCTCACACCGGAATACGCATGGATTTCAGAATCGGACAAGGCTACGACGTGCACCAGCTCGTCCCGGGGCGCCCCCTCATCATCGGCGGCGTGACGATTCCGTACGAGCGCGGCCTGCTCGGCCATTCGGACGCGGACGTGCTGCTGCACGCGATCACCGACGCGCTGTTCGGCGCGGCGGCGCTCGGCGACATCGGCCGCCATTTCTCCGACACCGACGCCGCGTTCAAGGGGGCGGACAGCCGCGTGCTGCTGCGCGAGTGCGCCGCCCGCGTGAAGGCGGCCGGCTTCACGATCCAGAACGTCGACAGCACCGTGATCGCGCAGGCGCCGAAGCTCGCGCCGCATATCGACGGGATGCGCGCGAACATCGCGGCCGATCTCGGGCTGCCGCTCGAGCGCGTGAACGTGAAGGCGAAGACCAACGAGAAGCTCGGCTACCTCGGCCGCGGCGAGGGCATCGAGGCGCAGGCCGCCGCGCTGCTGGTGAAAGCGGGGGCGTGAGCGCCTGATGCCGGTTTGACGCCGGCCCGAAGCGGCGCGCAAGTTGCGCCGCCGCAATGAAAAATGCCACGCGCTTGCGTGGCATTTTCGTTTCTGAGCCGGGGCTGCGGATGCGGCGTCGAAGGGCCGCCGCACCGCGGTGCCGGCCGAGTGGTGCGCTTACTCGCCTTCGGCGGCGATCACCTGCGCGGCGGCGTTGATCACCGACGCGATGCGACCGACGTCGCGCAGCTGCGTCGTCGTCATCCCTTGCTCGTTCTTCAGCAGCGCATAGTGCGACTTCACGCAGAAGTGGCACTTGCCGACGATCGACGCGGCGAGCGCGTACATCTCGAACCGGCGCTTGTCGACGCCGCCGTGCGACGCATACGCGCCCATCCGCAGTTCGGCGCGCTGCGTCTTCAGGTCGGCGTCGTCGGCCATCTCGACATACGGATACCAGGTGTTGTTCATCCCCATCAGCGCGGCCGCCGTCAGCACGGCGTTCGTCTCTTCGGGCGACAGCACGCCGGCTTCACGGATCGTCTTCACGAGCACGGTGCTCTTCGCCGCGACCGCCGCCGCCAGCGCCACGCCGACTGCATCGTTGCCTTCGAGCGACGAGCGCGAGATCGTGCCGTCGAGGTTCAGGCGAATGTCCTTCGCGTAGTCGGGGATACGTGCCTTAATCGAGTCGATGAATTCCATTGATATCTCCTATGGGTTGGCCGTTAAAAAAGCCCGCAGGCAGGACGTGCGCCGCGGGCTTCGTGCATCGATGCGCTTACAGCGTTGCGCCGCCGACTGCACGGTTGCACGGGCACAGTTCGTCCGTTTGCAGGCCGTCCAGAATGCGCAGGACTTCTTCCGGGCTACGGCCGACGTTCAGGTTGTTCACCGAAACGTGCTGGATCGTGTTGTCCGGATCGACGATGAACGTCGCGCGCAGGGCCACACCGGCTTCCTTGTCGCGCACGCCGAGCTGGTCGATCAGCTCGCCCTTGACGTCGCCGAACGAGTAGTGGTTCAGCTTGTCGAGATCCTTGTGCTCACGGCGCCATGCGAGCTTCACGAATTCGTTGTCCGAGCTGCCGCCGAGCAGGACGGCGTCGCGCTCTTCGAACTGCTTCGTCAGCTTCGCGAACTCGACGATTTCCGTCGGGCACACGAACGTGAAATCCTTCGGATAGAAGTAGATGATCTTCCACTTGCCCGGGAACGACGCTTCGGTGACGGTCTCGAACGCCGACTGGCCGTTTTCCTCGTGATTGTTGAAGCCCGGCTTCGCGGCTACGACGGTGAATGCTTCGAGTTTATCGCCCACGGTTTTCATGCGGATACTCCTGTGTGAGTTGGGAAGAAGACTGAGTCAAGCTACCTCGGTGCTGCAACGTTGATGTGACAGCATGCGAAGACTGTAACACTATTAATCAAGCGATTCAATAGATTTTGGCTAACAGTCTCCATAGTTTTTTTCAACCGCACCGATAGTGTGACGCTCAAGCGACATGCGCGAACGCGTCACGCCGTCGCACGCGCCTTGCCGGCGCCGGGGAATTCGAGCGTGACTTCGAGGCCCGCGTCGGGGCTGCGGTTGCGCAGGCGCAGCGCGCCGCGATAGCGGCCGACGAGGCGCAGCACGATCGCCATGCCGAGCCCTGTGCCGTCCGCCTTGGTGCGCGCCGTGTCGACGCGGTAGAACGGCCGCATCACGAGCGGCAGTTGATCCTCGGGGATGCCGGGACCTTCGTCGCTCACCGACAGCTCGACCCGCGCGTGCGACACGCGCGTCTCGAGCGTGATCCGCGACACGCCGTCCTGCCGGCTCTGGCCGTATTTGCGCGCGTTCTCGACGAGGTTGCCAATTACGCGGCGCATGTCGGTCTCGTCGGCTTCGATCACGGCGCTCGGCGCGAGCCGCGTGCGGATCTCGACGCCGTCCTCGCCCGACACGCGCGCGGCGACTTCGTGCGCGATCGACGACAGGTCGACCGGCTCCGGCTTGCGCTGGGACGGGCGCGCGTAGTCGATGAAGGCGGCGATGATGCGGTCCATCTGCTCGATGTCGTCGACCATCGCATCCTTGGTCGCCTGGTCGGAGGGGCTCATCTCGGTCTCGAGCCGCAGCCGCGCGAGCGGCGTGCGGAGGTCGTGCGAGATGCCCGCGAGCATCAGCGCGCGATCGGCCTCGAGCTGTTCGAGGTCGCGCACCATCTGGTTGAAGCTGCGGTTGGTCTCGGCCGCGACGCCCATCCCGCGCTCGGGCAGCAGCTCGGGCGTCTGGCCCGAGCCGATCTGGCGCGCGGCGAGCGCGAGCCGCGAGAACGGCCGGTTCACGAGGCTCGTGATGAATGCGGAGCCGAACAGCGACAGCGCGAGCGCGAACAGGCCCCAGCCCGCCCACTGCAGGCCCGTGACGCTGTCGAGCTGGTCGCGGTCGAGCGCGACCCAGTAGTCGTCGTCGTCGATCTTGAAGCTGATCCACACGCCGGGAATGTCGTTGACCGACTGCGCGATCACGGTCTCGTCGCCGAGCCGGCTGCGGATATCGTGTTCGATCAGACGGTTCAGCGATTCGTCGGGCTGCAGCTTGAACTTGTCGGTTTTTTCGCGCGGGTAGACGCGCACGCCCTCGTTGCTCTCGAGATCCTGCAGCAGCGCGCGCCGCAAATCGGGATCGGAATAGAGCAGGGCGGTGCGCGTGAGCTTCACGATCGCGACGAGCTGGAGCGCGACGCGCTGCGCGCGCGGCTCGCGCTCGATCACGCGAAAGCTCTGGAACCACGCGGCGAGACTGACCGAGATCAGCAGCGCGATCAGCAGGAAGGTGCGCCAGAACAGCCCGCCGAACGCGAGCTGCAGGAGGCGCCGGTCGATACGCATGGGACGGGCCGAGGACAGGCGAAACCGGAAAGGAAAAAGATCAGGCGGCGCCGTCCGGAATGAACACGTAGCCGAGGCCCCAGACGGTCTGGATGAAACGCGGGCTGCCCGGATCCGGTTCGATCAGCTTGCGCAGGCGCGAGATCTGCACGTCGAGGCTGCGGTCGAACACTTCGTATTCACGGCCGCGCGCGAGCTCCATCAGCTTCTCGCGCGACAGCGGCTGGCGCGGATGGCGCGCGAACACCTTCAGCACCGAGAATTCGCCGGTGGTCAGCGGAATTTCCTGGCCCGACTTCGTGAGCGTGCGCGTCGCGAGGTTCAGCGAGAATTCGCCGAACTCGAACACCTCGGTGGTTTCCGACGGCGCGCCCGGCAGTTCGGCCGGCGCCTGGCGGCGCAGCACGGCGTGAATGCGCGCGACCAGTTCGCGCGGGTTGAACGGCTTCGGCAGGTAGTCGTCGGCGCCCATCTCGAGGCCGACGATGCGATCGACATCCTCGCCCTTCGCGGTGAGCATGATGATCGGCGTGCGATCGTTGCTGCCGCGCAGGCGGCGGCAGATCGACAGGCCGTCCTCGCCCGGCAGCATCAGGTCGAGCACGAGCAGGTCGAAGCGCTCGCGCACCCAGAGCTTGTTCATCGCAGTCGCGTTCTCCGCGACGTATACGTTGAAACCCTGCTCGCCGAGATATCGGCGCAGCAGATCGCGCAGGCGCGGGTCGTCGTCGACGACGAGAATCTTGGAGGGGTTTTTCGTTTCCATGAGCGGCATCTTATCGCGAATGGGAAATCACGCACGCTCGCGTATTTTCGCGCGTTACAGTCCGTTACAAAATTTACCCGTAGTGTCGCGTGGAGTAAAGGCACGCTATAGAGATTCCTTTACTCGAAGCCGGAGTTCGGTAGATACTCCCCAGCACTCCATCTTTCATCTTTGTACACCCGAATTCCGCAGGGTTTTTCAAGTACCAGAGGTAACCGGTTGCCGCGTGACGAAGCGAACAAATCGACCAGAGAAGCGAGGACGGTCATGCGATCTGCGCGGATTGCAGTGATGCTGACGATCGCACTTGCCGGTCCATATGCGTCGAACTTCGCGTATGCGCAGCGCCCCGAGCCGGGCGCATCGTCGCGCAAGCTGCAGCGCGGCAAGGCGCCGCAGTCCGACCGCGCCGCCGACACGGCGGTCCGGTCCGCCGTGCCTCCCGATCTCGAACAGCACCGCCGCGACGGGCACATGACGCCCGAAGAGCGCCACCTGCTGCGCCAGCACATCGAGGACGCCGTTCGCGAGCTGTACAAGCGCTGACACGCACGCGTCTCCGCACGGCAACGAAAGATTCCGTAGCAATTTTCCCGTCAACTTTCGCATGCGTGCCGCCGTTGAACCTGCATCCGCACCGCCGGTGCGTTCCGGGAGTCCACGACGATGAAAGCGAACGCTGCCGCCCCGGCATCGCCCGCGATGCAGGCGCCGCTCGACGCCGACGATGCGCTGTTCTTCCTGAGCCGCACCGGCTTTTCTCCCGCACCGGCCGAGGTCGCCCGCCTCGTCGGCATGACGCGCGCGCAGGTCGTCGCCGAGACGCTCGGCAACGTGCGGCGCGAGCCCGTGACGCGCTGGCCCGACTGGGTCGCCGAGTTGCCGCCGACCCGCGCGCAGCGCCAGGCGCTGACACCCGACATGCGGCGCGACGAGCAGCGCGAGCGCAATCGCCGCTACGATGCGTTGCGCGCGGCGTGGGTCAACGAGATGGTCGCGACGCCGTCGCCGCTCACCGAGCGCATGACGCTGTTCTGGCATGGGCACTTCACGTCCGGGCAGGACAAGGTCCCGTATCCGCAGACGATGGCCGCGCAGCATGCGCTGTTTCGCCGCGAGGCGCTCGGCAGCTTCGACACGCTGCTGCATGCGGTCGCGAAGGATCCGGCGATGCTCCAGTATCTCGACGGCGCGAGCAACCGCAAGGGACGCCCGAACGAGAATTTCGCGCGCGAGGTGATGGAGCTGTTCACGCTCGGCGAAGGGCACTACACGCAGCACGACGTGACCGAAGCCGCGCGCGCGATGACCGGCTGGAGCGTCGATCCCGATACGCTGCGCTTCGTGGCGCGGCCCGAGTGGCACGACACGGGCGAGAAGACGATACTCGGCGAGACCGGTGCGTTCGACGGCGACGGGTTTCTCGACATCCTGCTGAAGCGGCCCGACACCGCACGCTTCATCGCGGGCAAGCTGTGGCGCGAGTTCGTGTCCGATGCGCCGGACGCCGGCGCGCTCGAGGTCGTGGCCGAACGGTTTCGCGCGAGCGGCTACGACATCCGCACGGCGCTCGCCGCGCTTTGGTCGACCGACGCGTTCTGGGATCCGGGCAATCGCGGCGTGCTCGTCAAGTCGCCGGCCGAGTTCGTCGTCGGGTCGGTGCGGCTGTTCGACGTCGCGTACGGCGATCCGCAGATGCTCGCGAACACCGTGCGCACGCTCGGGCAGAACCTGTTCTATCCGCCGAACGTGAAGGGCTGGCCCGGCGGCGCGCTGTGGATCAACAGCACCACGCTGCTCGCGCGCAAGCAGTTCGTCGAACAGCTGTTCCGCGCGACCGAGGCGGCCGGCATGCGGGCTCCCGCTCACGCGATGGCGCAGCCGGTGCCGAATGCGCGTGCGCATGCGATGCCGGTTGCGGACAACGCCTCCGGCGCCAGCTTGCCCGGTGCCGGTACGCCCGGTGCCGGTATGCCGGGTGCCGGTATGCCCGGCGCGCCGGTCAAGCCCGCACGCGGCGGCCTGCGGTTCGACCTCGAACGCTGGCTCGCGCAATATCGTGTGCGGCCGCAGGCGCGCGCCGGCTTGTCCACCGAGCTTCAGCTGCAGCACGCGGTGCTGCCGGTGTCGCCGGTCGCGGCGATCGATACGGACTCGACCGGCAGCGCGTATCTCGAGGCATTGCTGATGGATCCGGCCTATCAACTGAAATGACCGAAACGACGACGAACAGGCGCGCTGCAGCGGTGGCCATGCCGCGCGGCGAACCGAAGGATGCACGATGAACCGACGTGATTTTCTGACGCTCACGGGCGCCGCGGCCGCGGCGGGCGTGTCGTTGTGGCAGCCGGCCGCGCACGCGGCTTCGATGCCCGCGGCGGGGCGGCCCGGCTATGCGAACGTGTTGATCCTCGTCGAGCTGAAGGGCGGCAACGACGGCCTCAACACGGTCGTGCCGTATGCGGATCCGCTCTACTACCAGTTCCGCCGCGGCATCGGCATCAAGCGCGATCAGGTGCTGCAGCTCGATGCGCATACGGGGCTGCACCCGGCGCTCGCGCCGCTGATGCCGCTGTGGCGCGACGGGCAGGTCGCGATCGTGCAGGGCGTCGGCTATCCGCAGCCGAACCTGTCGCATTTCCGTTCGATCGAGATCTGGGACACCGCGTCGCGCTCGGACCAGTACCTGCACGAAGGCTGGCTCACGCGCACGTTCGCGCAGGCGCCGGTGCCGCCGGGCTTCGCGGCGGACGGCGTGGTGCTCGGCAGCGCCGAGATGGGACCGCTCGCGAACGGCGCGCGCGCGATCGCGCTCGTCAATCCCGCCCAGTTCATCCGCGCGGCGCGGCTCGCCGAGCCGTCGTCGCTGCGTGAACGGAACCCGGCGCTCGCACACATCATCGACGTCGAGAACGACATCGTGAAGGCGGCCGACCGGCTGCGCCCGCGCGGCGGGATGCGCGAGTTCAGGACGGCCTTTCCGGCCGGTACGTTCGGCACCTCGGTGAAGACCGCCATGCAGGTGCTCGCGGCATGCGAAGCGTCGGGGCCCGGCGCGCAGGACGGCGTCGCGGTGCTGCGGCTCACGCTCAACGGGTTCGACACGCACCAGAACCAGCCGGGACAGCACGCCGCGCTGCTCAAGCAGTTCGCGGAAGGGATGAGTGCGATGCGCGACGCGCTGATCGAGCTGGGGCGCTGGAACCAGACGCTCGTGATGACGTATGCGGAATTCGGGCGGCGGGTGCGCGAGAACCAGAGCAACGGCACCGATCACGGTACCGCCGCGCCGCATTTCGTGATGGGCGGCCGCGTGGCCGGCGGGCTGTACGGTGGGGCGCCCGCGCTCGGGCGCCTCGACGGCAACGGCAACCTGCCGGTCGCGGTCGATTTCCGTCAGCTGTATGCGACCGTGCTCGGGCCGTGGTGGGGACTCGATGCGACGCGCGTGCTGCAGCAGCGCTTCGACATGCTGCCGCTGCTCAAGGTGTGATGGGGGATGTGCGTTGCGGCGCCGGTCAGCGGCGGCGCGCGGCGCGCCACGCGATCCACAGCTTGCGGATCGGCGTCAGCGCGATGCGCTGGTGCAGCACCTGGTAGCCGTCGCGCTCGATTTCGTGGAGCAGCGCGCCGGCCAGTGCGATCTGCGCACGTAGCGTGCGTTGCGCGCGGCGTTCCGACGCGGGGATCGCTGCGTCGGCGGCGGCGAGCGCTTCGCGCGCGCGGGCCGTCTGAAACTGCAGCAGCTCGGTGAAGGCCGGGCTGTAGCGGCGGTTCAGCAGGTCGGCCGCGGTCACGTTGTAGCGTTGCAGTTCGTCGATCGGCAGATAGATGCGGCCATGGCGCGCATCGTTGCCGAGCTCCTGCACGAATTGCGCGAGCATCAGCGCGCGGCCGGCGTCCGCGGCCCACGGCTGCGGGTCGGCCGGATTCGCGGCGCTGGCGCGCGCGACCAGCGACGCGAAGGTGCCGCCGACCTGCGCGATGTAGCGCTGCAGGTTCGCGAAATCCAGGTAGCGCGCCTGTTCGAGATCCATCCCGTAACCGTTGACCAGCGTGCGCAGCGCATCGGCTTCGGCCGCGATCGCCGGGTGATGCTGCGCGAGCGCCTTCGTGACCGGGTGCGACGGTTCGCCGGCGGCGAGCGCCGCGAGTTCCTTGTGCCACCACGCGAGCTTCGTGTGTCCGACGGTCGGGTCGCTGGTTTCCTTGACGGTTTCCTCGAGTTCGCGGCGCAGCGCGAACAGGGCGGTCAGGCGCGGTTCGGCGGCGAGCGGCGCCTGGCGCAGCGCGTAGTAGACGCTGGAGCCCGCGGGGGCGGCCTTTTGCTGACAGTAGTCGTCGAAGTTCACGGGTGGGATCGTGGCGGAGGCGGGTTCGGGGGCGCGCGCCGGCGCGGGGCCGGCACGTCGAGCGCGGCATTCTAGCACCGCTGTCAGGCGGCCGCCGGCGGGGCGAGACAATGCCGCACAGATCGGGTAGAATCTCGCGCTCGCCTGATTGGGCGTGCCGGTTTTCGGGTCGGCATGAAGCTCCGGGCGCGTGGAGAACGCATCTTGCGTGCCGCGCGGTCAGGTGACGGACAATACGCGTGAGTGGCGAAATTGGTAGACGCACCAGGTTTAGGTCCTGACGCCCGCAAGGGTGTGCCGGTTCGAGTCCGGCCTCACGCACCACGAAGTCGAACGTGTCCCGCCAAGGGCCGTTCCTAAAAAAAGCGCTGCCGGTCGGCTGACCCGCAGCGCTTTTTTCTTGATGCCGGTGTTTTTCTCCGGCGGGGACCCGTCGACGCGCGCGCACGGAAAACCGTGCCTGCCGAGTGTAATATCGTGCTCACTTTACCTATAAAAAGCACAACTACACCGAGGGCAATCGATGAAGACCACCGTGTACGCGCCAATTTCCGTTCTGGCGCTGATGCTCGCCGCGCCGGCATGTGCATCAACGCCCGCCGACAACATCGCATGGAGCGCCAGGCCGGCGCAGACGGTTGCATCGTCGTCGGTGTGCTCTGCCTATTCGGGGCGCGTGATTTCGAGCGGTGAGCGGATGACGACGGAAACCGTGCTGAAAGCTGTCGGCCGGGTGCTGGCCGGCACAGCACCGCCCCTCGTCATTGCCGAGCACCGGGGCGCAGTCCCCAATCCGTGCGCGCGGCCCGGCTTGTGATGGGCGCGCAAGCGAACCGTAGCAATCATCGCTTCACCCTGAATCAAACCCGATAACCCGCGCCGCGCGTCGCCCGACCGCAGCGCTTTGTCGTGTTGCGTGACGCGTCTAGTCCCAGAAACTCCGCACCGCGACCGCCACGATCACCGGCACCGAAAACACCAGCGGAATCGCGAAATACTGCGCTTCGCGATCGACGATCCAGCTATAGATCAACCACGCCACGCCGATCGCGAACGTGATGAGGCCGACCAGCACGGCGGCGATATTCAGAGCCAGCTTCGAAGGCTGGCGGCGCGCTTTGTCGTTGGTGTCGGGTTCGCGCGGAGACGATTTCATCTGACGAGGGGCCTGGCAGGTGTAAAAGCACAGGAAACCCCATCCGCACCGATCGCGCAAGGGCCGGCGTGTGCCGACCCGTATCTTGGGTGAACGCGCGTTACAAGCCGAACGACGCCGCCAGTTCGTCGAGCATCTCTCGCTGGAACGCGAGGAACCGCTCGCCCGGCTGCTGCGCGATCGCGAGCTCGAGCATCGGATCGGTAACCTCGGTGCGCATGCCCGCCAGTTCCTCGACGATCGCGAGCCCGCAGAACGGCACGTACGCCTCCGAATAACCGCCTCATGGGCGATCACGAGCCGCCCGCCGCAGTGGCGCTGTGCCGCGTCCTTCACCGCCCGCGGCATGAACCGGTAGCTGTCGGTATGCAGCAGCATGCGCGCGAGCGGATCGACCGCGCTCGCATCGAGGCCGCTCGCGACGACGATCAGTTCCGGCCGGAACCGGTCCAGCGTCGGCAGCACGATCCGCTCGAACGCATGGCGCTACGCGTCGTCGCCGCTGTCAGCCGGCAACGGCACTTCAGGTTCGCCCCACGCCTGCGCGTTCGCGAGATGCGCAGCAGGCCGCCGCGCAGGCGCGTCGCGCTGAAGCGCACGTGCGAATCCATGCTGCGCCCGCTTTCCTAAATGGTTGTGCGCGCAACCATTGAGCGTTATGCTCGTCAGCTTCCCGAAGACGGAATTTCATCATGAACGACACGAATTCAGGGTCGGTGCGCGCCGCTGTGGTCGGTGTCGGCGCGATCGGCGGATTGCTCGCGGCGGCGCTGTCGCACGCCGGCATGACGGTGAGCGCCTACGCACGCGGCGCGACGCTCGATGCGCTGGATGCGCACGGCGTGCGCGTGATCGACGAGGCGGGCGCGGTGTCGTCGGTCCCGGTGCGCGCGAGCGACGACGCGGCCGAGCTCGGCGAGCAGGACTACGTCGTGATTGCGCTGAAGGCGCAGGCCTTGCCGGCGCTGGCCGCGCGCATCGCGCCGCTGGTCGGCTCCGGCACGGTGATCGTCGCCGCGATGAACGGGCTGCCGTGGTGGTTCACGCACGGGCTCGCGGGGCCGCTCGACGGCATGCCGCTCGACGCGGTCGACCCGGCCGGTGCGGTCTCGGCGGCGCTGCCGCCCGAGCAGGCGATCGGCTGCGTCGTGCACCTGTCGTCGAGTACCGATGCGCCGGGTATCGTGCGGCGCGGCCGCGGCAACCGCCTGATCATTGGCTCGCCCGATGCGCGCCTGGACGCGCCGACCGCGCGGTTCGCGGCGGCGCTCGCCGCGGGCGGCTTCGACGTCGAATCGACGCCGGCGATCCGCACCGAGATCTGGACGAAGCTGTGGGGCAACATGAACATGAATCCGTTGAGCGCGCTCACGGGTTCGACCACCGAGCAACTGCTCGACGATCCGTTCACGCGGGATCTTGCGTTGCGGATGATGGAGGAGGCGGCCGCGATCGGCGCGAAGCTCGGTCTCGATACGGGGATGGCCGGGCCGGACCGGATCGCCTTGACGCGCAAGCTGGGCGCGTTCAAGACGTCGATGCTGCAGGATTTCGAGGCCGGGCGACCGCTCGAGATCGGGCCGATCCTCGGCGTGTTTCCGGAGCTGGGGCGCAAGCTCGACGTGCCGACGCCGTATTGCGACGCGGTGCTGGGGCTGCTGCGTCAGCGCGCGGCGAACAGCGGGCTATAGCGCAAGGGGATCGCTGCGGCGATGGCCTGGTTTGACGAAGGACGACGAGCAGTCGTTCGATACGTGCACGATAGGGAAAACCGGGTCGCCGCCCGTGCGCTTGCGCGATTCAAGCGACGGAGACGAATGGGGCGATCTGCAGGATTCATCTGAATAAAGTGGCGGGCACTGGAACGCTCAGGGCGCATCTGCGCAGCGAGCATCCAGCGTGGCGCTCCCGGTGCATGTGGCATACATTTCGCAACGCGCACAGGGGCACGGATCGCCCCGCCCGCGAGACTCACTCGTCGCCGTCGACCGCGTGCGCGACCACCTTGTCGAGCAGCCGCTCGAACGTCTGGCGCTCGCTGTCGGACAGGCATGCGAGCAGGCCTTCATTCCACTTGCGCACGATCGGCATGATCCGGCGATGCAGCGCGCGGCCGTCGGCCGTCAGCGCGATCAGCACGATCCGGCCGTCGTCCTCGCTCGCGCTGCGCTCGAGCAGCCCCTGGCGCAGCAGCGCTTCCGCCGCGCGGCTCGCCTGGCTCTTGTCGAGATTGGTATGACGTGCGAGATCCATGATCGAGAACGGACCGAACGCGCCGACGGCGGCGATCACGCGCGCCTCTGGCAGCGAGATGTCGAGCTTGTGCCGGTACACGTCGGCGATCCCGCGGTCGGATCGCTTCGTGAGCGCATGGAGGCGATAGGTCAGAAACTGATCGAGCCCGGCTTGACGGCCTTTCATGTCGAATCCTGAAGAAAAAGGGCGGGCCCGATTGTTCCTGTATCGCGCGCTCGGGTCAACGGTCAGTGTGCGCCGTACTTCAGCCGTGTCAACTGCTCCGCTTCGTTCGCGAGCAGATTCGCCGCGTCGCGGATCGCGACGTCGAGCGTGATCGGCCCCGGTGCCGGCGAGAAGCAGCCGGCGAAGTGTTCGGACAGGCGCGGCAGCGCGGCCGGGTCGACGGCGCCGGACAGCAGCGACGCGGGCACGCCCGCGGCCTGCGCGTGACGGCAGGCGATGAACGGCGCCTTGCCGTGCAGCGTCTGCACGTCGGAGCGGCCTTCGCCGGTGATCAGCCAGTCGGCGCCGGCAAGCGCCGCGTCGAGCCCGACCTGGCGCGCGACGACTTCCGCGCCGGCTTCGAACCGAGCGCCCAGCATGTGCAGCGCAAAACCGAGGCCGCCCGCGGCGCCGGCACCGGCCAGGTCACGGCCGCGCCGGTCGAGCGCCGCCTCGAGCAGGTCGGCGAAGTGGCCGAGCGCGGCATCGAGGGTCGCGACTTGCTCGGACGCCACGCCCTTTTGCGGACCGAACACCGCGGTCGCGCCATGCGTGCCCGTCAGCGGATTGTCGACGTCGGACATGCCGATGAATTCCGCGTCCTTCAGACGCGGATCGAGCGCCGACGCGTCGATCCGCGCGATGTCGGCGAGCCGCGCGGGGACGGGCTCGACCGGCTGGCCGGCCGCGTCGAAGCATTGCAGGCCGAGGCCCGCGAGCAACCCTGCGCCCGCGTCGTTGGTGCTGCTGCCGCCGAGCGCGACGAAGAAGCGGCGCACGCCTTCGTCGAGCAGCGTGCGGATCGCTTCGCCCATCCCGCGCGTGCTGCGCGCGTCGACCGGCACGCTCATGCCGACCGCGTCGGTGATGCCGACGATCTCGGCCGTCTCGACGATCGCGGTGCGCGCATCGATCACGCCCACCGCCGCATCGCGTGCCGCCAGCGACGCGCCGGCCACCCGCAGCGCACGCCGCGTGCCGCCGCCTGCCAGCATCGCATCGAGCGTGCCTTCGCCGCCGTCGGCCATCGGGCAGCAGCGCACGACCGCGTCGGGGCGGGCCCGGCGGATGCCGGTGGCGATCGCGTCCGCGACCTGCTCGGCGGAAAGCGAGCCTTTGAACGAATCGGGCGCGATGACGACGACAGGCGCGGACGGGTGGTGCGGCATGGTGTCTCCGGGAAGCGTAATTGATCTGAGAAATGGGGGCGCGACGGCGGCGCACCCTCAATCGGAGCTTACAGGATGGCGCGCGCGTGGTGGATACGTCGTTCGGCATAGCGACAATCCGCGCGCATTGCTATGCAGGGGCGCGGGTGCGCACCCCTGTCATGAGGGATCTGGCGGTACGAGGAAAATTGTTTGCTAGAATAGTCGATTCTTCCGGCCAAAGCCGTGCTCCGAGCCGCTTGCGCTAGCCATTCGGCGCGTGCAGGGATGGCGTGGCGCTCCGGCGCGGCATGTGGATGTGATGCACATCTCGCCGCAGGCAGGCACGGCAAGGAAAACCCGATTCGCTCGAATAATTTTAGGACGATTGAAGCCATGGCTAACGTTGTTGAGAACCTCGGCAAGCTTGAACGCCGCGTGACGATTTCCCTGCCGAAAGACACCGTGCAGAAGGAAATCGACGCCCGTATCCAGAAACTCGCGAAGAACGTTCGCATGCCGGGTTTCCGCCCGGGCAAGGTGCCGCTGAAGATGGTCGCCCAGCAGTACTCGGGTCAGGTCGAAGCGGAAGTGCTGAGCGACAAGATCGGCCAGGAATTCTTCACGATCAGCCGCGCGGAAAACCTGCGCGTGGCCGGCCAGCCGAGCTTCGAGCCGAAGCAGGAGCAGGCCGAGGACGCATACGCGTTCGACGCGACGTTCGAGGTCTACCCGGAAGTGAAGATCGGCGACCTGGCGACGGCTGAAGTCGAGCGCTCGACGACGTCGATCGGCGACGCCGAAATCGACCGCACGCTGGACATCCTGCGCAAGCAGCGCGTGCACTACCACGCTCGCGGCGAAGCCGGCGAGCACGGCGACGGCGGCGCGGACACCGCGGCGAAGAACGGCGACCGCGTGACGGTCGACTTCGTCGGCAAGATCGACGACGTCGCGTTCCAGGGCGGCACGGCCGAAGACTTCCCGTTCGTGCTCGGCGAAGGCCGCATGCTGCCGGAATTCGAAACGGCGGCGCTCGGCCTGAAGGTCGGCGAACAACGTACGTTCGACCTGAAGTTCCCGGACGACTACCACGGCAAGGACGTGGCGGGCAAGACGGCGCAATTCACGGTCACGATGAAGAAGATCGAGTGGCCGCACCTGCCGGAAATCGACGCCGAATTCGCGAAGTCGCTCGGCATCGAAGACGGCGACCTGACGAAGATGCGCGCCGAGATCAAGGAAAACCTCGAGCGCGAAGCGAAGCGCCGCACGCAGTCGATCGTCAAGAATCAGGTGATGGACGCGCTGCTGAAGATTTCCGAACTCGACGTGCCGAAGGCACTGATCGAGCAGGATCAGCAACGCCTCGTCGAAATGGCTCGCCAGGATCTGGCGCAGCGCGGCGTGCCGAACGCGAAGGACGCACCGATCCCCGCCGAGATGTTCGCCGAGCAGGCGGAACGTCGCGTTAAGCTGGGCCTCGTGCTGGCCGAGCTCGTGAAGGCGAACGGCCTCGAAGCGAAGCCGGAACAGATCCGCGCGGAAGTCGACGAGTTCGCGAAGAGCTACGAAGACCCGAAGGAAGTGGTCCGCTGGTATTATTCCAACCAGCAGCGCCTCGCCGAGATGGAAGCGTTCGTCGTTGAAAGCAACGTCGTCGACTTCGTGCTGGGCAAGGCAAAGGTGACGGACAAGGAAGTGAGCTTCGAGGCACTCGCGAGCGCATCGTCGCAAGCGTAAGTGTCGCTCTAGCGGCGTGCCGGCTGTCGGAGCGACGGCCTGCACGCCGTTTTTACGTCAAGCGCACGGTTGCCATTAATATGGCGATTGAGCGGGCGGCTTCCTTCCGTTCAATTTTCCATTCGAACAAGGTTCATTGAATGATCACTCGCGCTGAATTGCTGGACATGCTTGCTTCGAACGCGCCGCAGGGTTTCGAGGCGCAAGCGCTGGGGCTGGTGCCGATCGTCGTCGAAACGAGCGGCCGCGGCGAGCGTTCGTACGATATTTATTCGCGTCTCCTGAAGGAGCGCCTGGTGTTCATGGTCGGCGAAGTGAACGACCAGACCGCCAACCTCGTGGTCGCGCAATTGCTGTTCCTCGAGAGCGAGAATCCCGACAAGGACATCAGCCTCTACATCAACAGCCCGGGCGGCTCGGTGTCGGCCGGCATGGCGATCTACGACACGATGCAGTTCATCAAGCCGGACGTGTCGACCCTCTGCATGGGCCTCGCGGCCAGCATGGGCGCATTCCTGCTCGCGTCGGGCGCGAAGGGCAAGCGTTTCGCGCTGCCGAACTCGCGCGTGATGATTCACCAGCCGCTCGGCGGCGCACGCGGCCAGGCGTCCGACATTGAGATCCAGGCGCGCGAAATCCTCTACCTGAAGGAACGGTTGAACAACCTGCTCGCGCAACATACGGGCCAGGACGTCGAGCGCATCGCGCGCGACACCGACCGTGATAACTTCATGTCGAGCGAGGACGCGAAGGCGTACGGGCTGATCGACCAGGTGCTGCTGAAGCGCCCGTGAATTTAAGTGGGGTGCCGCCCCGATTGGGGCGGCGCCCGCTGCAACGTCCCGAGTGCCTTGAGCATCTGCGGCAAGCGCATCCAGCCGGCTCCGGTCGCGCCCTAGGCGCGGCGTCCGGAGCATTCGGCGTATCATGTCATTTACCTGTCCGGAGGCTCTACATTCATGGCGGACAAAAAAGGTTCGAACAGCGAGAAGCTGTTGTATTGCTCGTTCTGCGGAAAGAGCCAGCATGAGGTGAAGAAGCTCATTGCCGGCCCGTCGGTATTCATCTGCGATGAATGCATCGACCTCTGCAACGAGATCATTCGCGACGAGGCGGCTGCCGCCGGCGTCGAGGCCAGCCTGTCCCGGTCGGATCTGCCGAGCCCGCAGGAAATTCGCGACATCCTCGATCAGTACGTGATCGGGCAGGAGCGCGCGAAGAAGATCCTCGCGGTGGCCGTGTACAACCACTACAAGCGCCTGAAGCATCTCGACAAGAAGGACGACGTCGAGCTGTCGAAGAGCAACATCCTGCTGATCGGCCCGACGGGCTCCGGCAAGACGCTGCTCGCGCAGACGCTCGCGCGGTTGCTGAACGTGCCGTTCGTGATCGCCGATGCGACGACGCTGACCGAAGCCGGCTACGTCGGCGAGGACGTCGAGAACATCATCCAGAAGCTGTTGCAGAACTGCAACTACGAGGTCGACAAGGCCCAGCGCGGGATCGTCTACATCGACGAAATCGACAAGATCAGCCGCAAGTCGGACAACCCGTCGATCACGCGCGACGTGTCGGGCGAGGGCGTCCAGCAGGCACTGCTGAAGCTTGTCGAAGGCACGATGGCATCGGTGCCGCCGCAGGGTGGCCGCAAGCATCCGAACCAGGATTTCATTCAGGTCGACACGACCAACATCCTGTTCATTTGCGGCGGCGCGTTCGACGGTCTCGAGAAGGTGATCACCGATCGCACCGAAAAGACGGGCATCGGCTTTGGCGCGACGGTCAAGAGCAAGCAGGAACGCGACGCGGGCGAA
This sequence comes from Burkholderia sp. KBS0801, assembly GCF_005937855.2. NCBI lineage: Bacteria > Pseudomonadati > Pseudomonadota > Betaproteobacteria > Burkholderiales > Burkholderiaceae > Burkholderia > Burkholderia sp. KBS0801. The sequence continues at coordinate 2,082,013 of NZ_CP042177.1, read as the reverse complement.
GTGCTGCGCGAGACGGAACCGGAAGACCTGATCAAATTCGGTCTGATCCCCGAATTGATCGGCCGGCTCCCCGTGGTCGCGACGCTCGGCAAGCTCGATGAAGCCGCACTGATGAAGATCCTCGTCGAGCCGAAGAATGCGCTCGTCAAGCAGTATCACAAGCTGTTCGCGATGGAGCGCGTCGAGCTGGAAATCCGGCCGGGCGCGTTGCAGGCAGTCGCCCGCAAGGCGATCCGCCGCAAGACTGGCGCGCGCGGCTTGCGTTCGATCATCGAACAGGCATTGCTCGACGTGATGTACGAGTTGCCGGCGATGAAAGGGGTCAGCAAGGTCATCATCGATGAAAACGTGATCGATGGCGACGGCAAACCCCTGCTGATCTATGAGGACACGCCGAAAGTGGCGGGTTCGAACTGACCGGCTTGCCGACGATGTTCTGCGAAAAAGGCCGTTCATGAGTCCGTGGGCGGCTTTTTTTCGTTTATCTTGTGGGTAACTCTGACTCGACACGCGGTGGTTACTTTCTTACCGAATATTTCCCGCACTTGAAGGCTTGCAATTCGTTGTGGCGGCCTCAATTACCGAACAATTGATTCCACTCATGGGGAAATGAAATGTCAGGCACCCAACTTCTCCCGCCGGAACGCATCACGCTCCCGCTGCTGCCGCTGCGGGACGTCGTCGTTTTCCCGCACATGGTGATTCCGCTCTTCGTGGGCCGGCCGAAATCGATCAAGGCCCTCGAAGCAGCGATGGAAGGCGGCAAGCACATCATGCTCGTCGCCCAGAAAACCGCGGCCAAGGACGAACCGACCGAAAAGGACATGTACGAGGTCGGTTGTATCGCCAACATCCTGCAGATGCTGAAGCTGCCGGACGGCACCGTGAAGGTGCTCGTCGAGGGCCTGCAGCGCGCGAAGGCGTTGTCGATCGAAGAACAGGAGACGCAGTTCTCCTGCGACGTGATGCCGCTCGAGCCCGATCACGCCGACAGCGCGGAAACGGAAGCGCTGCGCCGCGCGATCGTGTCGCAGTTCGACCAGTACGTGAAGCTGAACAAGAAGATCCCGCCGGAGATTCTCACGTCGCTGTCGGGCATCGACGAAGCCGGGCGCCTCGCGGACATGATCGCCGAGCGTCTGCCGCTGAAGCTCGACCAGAAGCAGCACATCCTCGAGATGTTCCCGGTCATCGAGCGCCTCGAGCACCTGCTCGCGCAGCTCGAAGCCGAGATCGACATCCTGCAGGTCGAAAAGCGCATCCGCGGGCGCGTGAAGCGCCAGATGGAAAAGAGCCAGCGCGAGTACTACCTGAACGAACAGGTCAAGGCGATCCAGAAGGAACTGGGCGAAGGCGAGGAAGGTGCGGATCTCGAGGAGCTCGAGAAGCGCATCAACGCCGCGCGCATGCCGAAGGAAGCGAAGAAGAAGGCCGACGCCGAGCTCAAGAAGCTGAAGCTGATGTCGCCGATGTCGGCGGAAGCGACCGTCGTGCGCAACTACATCGACACGCTGATCGGCCTGCCGTGGCGCAAGAAGAGCAAGGTCAACAACGATCTGTCGAACGCCGAACAGGTGCTCGACGAGGATCACTTCGGCCTGGAGAAGGTGAAGGAACGCATTCTCGAGTACCTCGCGGTGCAACAGCGCGTGGACAAGGTCAAGGCGCCGATCCTGTGCCTCGTCGGGCCCCCGGGCGTCGGCAAGACCTCGCTCGGCCAGTCGATCGCGCGTGCGACGAACCGCAAGTTCGTCCGGATGGCGCTCGGCGGCGTGCGTGACGAAGCCGAGATCCGCGGTCACCGCCGGACGTACATCGGCTCGATGCCGGGCAAGATCCTGCAAAGCCTCGCGAAGGTCGGCGTGCGCAATCCGCTTTTCCTGCTCGACGAAGTCGACAAGATGGGCATGGATTTCCGCGGCGATCCGTCGTCGGCGCTGCTCGAAGTGCTCGATCCGGAACAGAACCACACGTTCGCCGATCACTACATCGAAGTCGACTTCGACCTGTCGGACGTGATGTTCGTCGCGACGTCGAACTCGCTGAACATCCCGCCGCCGCTGCTCGACCGGATGGAAGTGATCCGTCTGTCGGGCTACACGGAAGACGAGAAGGTCAGCATCGCGCAGCGTTACCTGCTGCCGAAGCAGAAGAAGAACAACGGGCTGAAGGACGGCGAGGTCGACGTCACCGAACAGGCGATCCGCGACATCATCCGCTACTACACGCGCGAAGCCGGTGTGCGTTCGCTCGAGCGGGAAGTGTCGAAGATCTGCCGCAAGGTCGTGAAGATGCTGCTGCTGAAGAAGGCATCGGGCGCGATCAAGGTCGATGGCGAGAACCTCGATACGTTCCTCGGCGTGCGCAAGTACGACTTCGGTCTCGCGGCGAAGGAAAACCAGGTCGGTCAGGTGACGGGCCTCGCGTGGACGGAAGTCGGCGGCGATCTGCTGACGATCGAAGCCGCGGTGATGCCGGGCAAGGGCAACGTGATTCGCACGGGTTCGCTCGGCGACGTGATGAAGGAGTCGGTCGAGGCTGCGCGTTCGGTCGTGCGCTCGCGTTCGCGGCGTCTGGGCATCAAGGACGAAGCGTTCGAGAAGCAGGACATCCACATCCACGTGCCGGAAGGCGCGACGCCGAAGGACGGTCCGTCGGCGGGCGGTGCGATGACGACCGCGCTGGTGTCGGTGCTGACGGGCATTCCCGTGCGTGCCGATGTCGCGATGACGGGCGAGATCACGCTGCGTGGCGAAGTGCTGCCGATCGGCGGGCTGAAGGAAAAGCTGCTGGCTGCGCATCGCGGCGGCATCAAGCTGGTGCTGATTCCGGAAGAGAACGTGAAGGATCTCGCGGACATTCCGGACAACGTGAAGAACGCGATCGAGATCGTGCCGGTCCGCTGGATCGACAAGGTGCTCGAGCTCGCGCTCGAACGTACGCCGACCCCGCTGCCGCCGGAAGAAGAGGCGAAGGCTGCGGCACCGGTTGGCGACGCGGCGAAGGATGCCGGCTCGACGGAAGTCGTCAAGCACTGAGAAACTGAACACCGCCACTGACGGTTGTTCACGAAACCCGCGGCGTGTCCGCGGGTTTTTTTTATGCGCGTCGACATCGCGTGCGTGAGCGTTGAACGATGCGCATTGAAAAAAATTCACGTGCGGGCTTGGCAAAATGATCGGGGATGAATTAAACTTGCGGGCTCGCTGGTTGTTGATGCCGAAACGCAGATCGCAGCCAGAACGAATCGGAAACGGGTGCTTAGCTCAGCTGGTAGAGCGGCGCCCTTACAAGGCGTAGGTCGGGGGTTCGAACCCCTCAGCACCCACCAGTTTCCCGATTCAGCCAGACCAAGGAGCGGTAGTTCAGTCGGTTAGAATACCGGCCTGTCACGCCGGGGGTCGCGGGTTCGAGTCCCGTCCGCTCCGCCAGAAAATGAAGAAGCCCGCCTTGTGCGGGCTTTTTCATTTGCGTTTCCGTTCGCGCCCGCTTGCGGGCGCGTGACTGCGGAGTGGAGGAAGCCGCCTGCGCGGCTTCCGGCGGGACTCGAAGGGCTGCGCGTGCACGCGCAGCCGCGGCCTGCGGGATGTAGGCGAGTCCCGTCCGCTCCGCCAGAAAATGAAGAAGCCCGCCTTGTGCGGGCTTTTTCATTTGCGTTTTCCGTTGGTGCCCGCTTGCGGGCACGTGACTGCGGAGTGGAGGAAGCCGCCTGCGCCCGGTTCGTTACGCACCTGCTTTTCTCCCGTGCCATCCCGTATGTTGTAATATCGGACGTTTTGTCCAATTTTCCCGTCACGCATGCTCGATTTCTTCCGTAATCACCAGCGCCTGATGATGGCGCTCCTGCTCCTTATCGTGTTGCCGGGGCTGGGTTTCGTCGGGATCCAAGGTTTCCGCGGCTTCTTCGACGACAGCGCGAACGTCGCTGCGGTCAACGGGCACAAGATCACGCGGGTCGAATTCGACGGCGCGTTCCGCCAGCAGATCGATCAGGCGCGCCAGGCGCTCGGTGGGCAGTTCGACATCAAGGCATTCGACACGCCGGAACACCGCAAGCAGGTGCTCGACGGCCTGATCCAGCAACGCGTGCTGGCCGACGAGACGCAACGCCTGCACCTGACCGCATCCGACAACGCCGTGCGCGACGCGCTGATGAGCGACCCGATGATCGCGTCGCTGAAGAAGCCCGACGGTTCGATCGACGTCGAGCGCTATGCGCAGCTGCTGTCGTTCCAGGGGATGACGCCCGAGCAGTACCAGGAGCGCGTGCGCTACAGCCTCGCGCTGCAGCAGATTCCGGCCAGCATCGTGGCGAGCGCATTCACGCCGAAGGGCCCGGCGCAACGCCTGTCCGAGCTGGCCGCGCAGCAGCGCGAAGTGCAGGCGCTCGTGCTGAAGACGAGCGACTACGCGGCGAAGGTGCAGCCGACCGACGCGCAGCTCACCGCGTACTATGACGCGCACAAGCAGAGCTTCGCGACGCCGGAAACCGCGACGATCCAGTATCTCGTCTATTCGCCGGCCGCGGCCGCCGCGAGCGCCCAGCCGACCGATGCGGACATCAAGAAGTTCTACGACGACAACCCGACGCACTTCCGCTCGGAAGCGCAGGTGCGCGTGAGCCACATCTTCATCGCCGCGGCGAGCGACGCGAGCGCCGCCGACAAGGCAGCCGCGAAGACGAAGGCCGAGCAGCTGCTCGCCGACGTGAAGGCGCATCCGGACCAGTTCGCGCAGATCGCGCAGAAGAATTCGCAGGATGCACCGTCGGCAGCGAAGGGCGGCGATCTCGGCTTCATCACGCGCGGCTCGACGGCGGGCGGCAAGGCGTTCGACGATGCCGCATTCGCGCTGAAGCAGGGCGACGTGAGCGGTGTCGTGCAGTCGGATCTCGGCTTCCACATCCTGAAGGCGACGGAAGTGAAGCCGTCGGTGGTCAAGCCGTTCGCCGACGTGAAGGATCAGATCGCGGTGCAGCTGAAGCAGCAGTATGCAGCGAAGGCGTTCACGGACAACGCGGAAGGCTTCACGTCGACCGTGTATGAAAAGGCGAAGACGCTGCAGCCGGCCGCCGACAAGTACAAGCTGACGATCCAGACGGCCACCGTCATGCCGACGCCGAACCCGCAGCTGCCGCCGACGAGCCCGCTGAACAATCCGAAGTTCCTCGCTGCCGTGTTCGCGAGCGACTCGGTGAAGAGCCGGAACAACACGCAGGCGATCGACGTGGGCAACAACACGCTGATCTCGGCGCGCGTGACCGACTACAAGCCGGCTGCCGTGCCGGCGCTCGACACGATCAAGGACGCGGTGCGTCAGAAGGTCGTCGCGGAGCAAGCCACGGAACTCGCGAAGAAGGACGGTGCGGCGAAGCTGGCCGAGCTGCAGAAGTCGAAATCGGCCGATGGCTTCACGCCCGTGCAGAAGGTGTCGCGCATGCAATCGCAAGGCCTGACGCCGGCGGCGCTGAGCGCCGTCTACAAGGTCGATGCGAAGACGCTGCCGGCCTACGTCGGGGTCGATCTCGGTGCGGACGGCTACGCGATCTATCGCGTGAACGCGGTGATCCCGGGCACGGCCGTCGATCCGCAGCAGCTCGCGGCCGCGCAGCAGCAGATGGCGCAGGTCGAAGCGCAAAGCGAAGGCGAAGCGTATCTCGCCGCGCTGCGCGACCGCTCGAAGGTGAAGCTGTACGGCACCACGCCGAGCCAGTCGCAGGACAGCGGCAACTGAGCGTAGCGCCGTTCACGGTTTCGTACGCAACAATAGAAAGCCCCGCTTCGAGCGGGGCTTTCTTTTTTTCAGGCCGGGGCGAATCGCCAGGTCAGCCGCGCGGTTTGCCGAGCAGCGGTTTCAGCGCGGGCCAGACGTTGTCGAGCAGGATGCCCTGCGCCTGCTGCGTGGGATGCATCTGGTCCGACTGGAACATTTCCGGCTTGTTCTCGATGCCGGCCAAGAGGAATGGCACGAGCGGTACGCCGAGTTCCTTCGACAGCCGCGTATAGAGCGCATGGAATTTCTGCGTGTAATCGGGCCCGTAGTTGGGCGGCACGTACATGCCGACCAGCACGACTTTCGCACGCGCTTGCCGCGCATCGGCGATGATGTCACGCAGGTTCTGTTCGGTCGTTGCGAGCGGCACGCCGCGCAGCGCGTCGTTCGACCCGAGCTCGACGACGACGATCGACGGCTTGAGCCGTTGCAGCACCGCCGGCAGCCGTGCGCGGCCGCCGCTCGTGGTGTCGCCGCTGATGCTTGCGTTCGCGACGCTATAATCGATTCGCTCGGTCGCGAGCCGTTGCCGCAGCAACGCAACCCAGCCGGTGTCGCGCGGCAGCCCGTATTCGGCCGACAGGCTGTCGCCGAGCACGACGAGCGCGGGCCGGCCCTGGCCCGATGCCGGGGCCGCCGTCGCGGCTCGTGCGGGCACGGTTGCTGCGAGCAGCGTACCCAGCAGCGCTGCGAGCGCCGCGCGTCTCTTCCAGTGGAATGTCGTGTCCATGTTCAAGATTACCGATCCGATCATCGAAGTCCAAGACGTATGCAAGCGGGTCGCCGATGCAACTGGCGAGCTGACGATCCTCGACGGCATCACGCTCAGTGTGCGATCCGGCAGCAGCCTCGCGATCGTCGGTGCGTCGGGGTCCGGCAAATCGACGCTGCTCGGCCTGCTTGCAGGGTTGGACAGCGCGACGAGCGGCACGGTTCGCCTGCTCGGTCGTTCGCTCGACCAGCTCGACGAGGACGAGCGTGCCGCGCTGCGCAATGGCGCCGTCGGATTCGTGTTCCAGTCATTCCAGTTGATGCCGCACCTGACGGCGCTCGAGAACGTGATGCTGCCGCTCGAGCTGAGGGGCGGCATCGGTGCGCGCGACGCGGCCGAGCGGGCCCGCGCGCTGCTCGTGCAGGTCGGTCTCGGCGAGCGCACCGCGCATTATCCGAAGCTGCTGTCCGGTGGCGAACAGCAGCGCGTCGCGCTCGCGCGCGCGTTCGTCACGCACCCGGCGATCCTGTTCGCCGACGAACCCACCGGCAGCCTCGATGCGGCCACGGGCCACGCGGTCATCGACCTGATGTTCGAACTGAATCGCGCGCACGGCGCGACGCTCGTGCTCGTCACGCACGATACCGAACTCGCGCGGCGCTGCGCGACGACGGTCACGATCGACGCCGGACGCATCGTCGCGCCGCAGGCGGCGTAGCGCGGCGCCGAATGCTCGCGCCGGTCGCACACGGTCGATCGCCGGTGCGGCCGGCATGCGCATGACGTGGTCGCGTCAGCGCTTGAGCGCCGCACGCGCGCGCTCGATCAGCGCGGTCGTCGACGAATCGTGCTTCGCGGGATCGATCGACTCGGCCGACAGGTCGGCTTCGACGACCTTGCCGAGAATCTTGCCGAGCTCGACGCCCCACTGGTCGAACGGATTGATGTCCCACACCGTCGCCTGCACCAGCACCTTGTGCTCGTAGAGCGCGATCAGCGCGCCGAGCGTGCGCGGCGTCAGCGCATCCACCAGCAGCGTCGTCGTCGGCCGGTTGCCGGGGAACGTCAGGTGCGGCGCGAGCGCTTCCTTGCCCGGGCCCGCGACCTTGCGCGCTTCGTCGAGCGTGCGGCCGAGCATCAGCGCTTCGCTCTGCGCGAAGCAGTTCGCGAGCAGCTTCGGATGATGGCTCGCGAGCGGATGCTCGGGCGTCAGCACCGCGATGAAGTCGATCGGCACGATCGTCGGGCCCTGGTGCAGCATCTGGAAGAACGCGTGCTGGCCGTTGGTGCCCGGCTCGCCCCACGTGACGGCCGACGTCGGATAGTCGACGAACGTGCCGTCCAGGCGTGCGGACTTGCCGTTGCTTTCCATCTCGAGCTGCTGCAGGTACGACGGCAGGTAGTGCAGCGCCTCCGAATACGGCGCGACGAGATAGCTCTGCGAGCCGAAGAAGTTGCGATACCAGATGCCGATCAGGCCGAGCAGCACCGGCAGGTTGCGCTCGAGCGGCGCCTGGCGGAAATGGCGATCCATGTCGTTCGCGCCGGCGAGCAGTTCGTCGAATTGCTCGGGCCCGATCGCGATCATGATCGACAGGCCGACCGCCGACCACAGCGAATAGCGGCCGCCGACCCAGTCCCACATTTCGAACACGTTGTCCGCGTCGATGCCGAACTTCACGACTTCGGCCGGGTTCGCCGAGACGCCGACGAAGTGTTTCGCGAGGGCAGCCTCGGGGCAGCCGCGCGCGACGAACCAGTCGCGCAGCGAGCGTGCGTTCGTCATCGTCTCGAGCGTCGTGAAGGTCTTCGACACGATGATCGCGAGCGTTTCCTCCGGGTCGACCTGTTCGAGCACGCGCGCGAGATCGGCGCCGTCGACGTTCGACACGAAGTGAGTCGAGATGTCCGGGCTCGCGACGTGATGCAGCGCATGCGTGACCATCTTCGGTCCGAGATCCGAGCCGCCGATGCCGATGTTGATCACGTGGCGGATGCGCTTGCCGGTGTAGCCGGTCCACGCGCCGCTGCGCACGGCGCGCGCGAAGGTCGCCATCTTCGCGCGCTCGGCACTGATCTGCGCATGGAACGGCGCGTGCGGGTCGGTCGCGCGCAATGCCGTGTGCAGCGCGGCGCGGCCTTCGGTCGGGTTGACGATCTCGCCGGCGAACATCGCGTCGCGGCGGGCTTCGACGCCCGCTTCGCGGGCCAGTTGCACGAGCAGGCGCAGCGTGTCGTCGTTGATGCGGTTCTTCGACAAGTCGGCCGCAAGGCCGCCGCCCGGAATCGTGAAGCGTTCGGCACGGGTCGGCGCGCGGTCGTTTTCCGGCGCGAACCAGTCGCGCAGCCGCGCATGGTGGATTTGTTCGAAGTGGGATTGAAGGGCAGTCCAGGCGGGGAGCGAATTCAGCGTCATGGCGGTTCGAGTGAAGCGTGAATCGGGAGGAATGCCGCGCCGGCTCATCGGGATCGGAAGGCCGGCGGACGAGAGGGCCCGCCGTGCGGCGGGGCACTCAGTATAGCGGCGTTATATGTCGGCGCGCGGCGACGGGTAAAAAAGGCGATTGATCAGCGTGCGCACCATCGGCGCGAGTTCGCCCGCGACGAGGCCGGCCGGGCCGTTGCCGTTCGCGGTCAGCGTGTCGGCCGCGAGGCCGTGCAGATACACGCCCGCGAGCGCGGCTTCGTACGGCGCGACGCGCTGCGCGAGCAGCGCGCCGATCAGGCCGCCGAGCACGTCGCCGGTGCCGCCGGTCGCGAGCGCGGCATTGCCGGTCGGGTTGACCGTCAGGCGGCCGTCGGGCGCTGCGATCACCGTGCCCGAACCCTTCAGCACGACGATGCTCGCGTAGCGCGCGGCAAGCGCCTGGGCCGCGGCCAGTCGATCGTGCTGCACCGTCGCGGTATCGCTGCCGAGCAGCCGCGCGGCCTCGAGCGGATGCGGCGTCAGCACGCACGCAAGGCCGCGCGCGCCGCGAGCGGCAACGGCGGTCGCGAGCTCGGCGTGGGTCGCGACGAGGTTCAGCGCGTCGGCGTCGAGCAGCGTCACGGCGTCGTGCGCGAGCACGTCACGCACGAGGGTTGCCGCGGCCTCGCGCGTGCCGAGGCCGCAGCCTGCCGCGATCGCGGACATCGCATCGAGGTCGAGGCCGTCCGCCGGGTGCAGCATCAGCTCCGGAAACGGCGGGTCGTACGGCGGCGCGCCGGCGCCGAGGAAGCCGACATGTACCTTGCCGGCCCCCGCGAACAGCGCGGCACGCGCGGCGAGGATCGGCGCGCCGCACATGCCGGTGTCGCCGCCGAGCACCGCCAGGCTGCCGAACGTGCCCTTGTGCGACGCGAACGCGCGGGCGGGCAGCGCGGCCGCGAACCGGGCCGGCGCATTCAGCACGACGGCCGGCGCGGCGGGCGGTGCGACGTCGAGCGACGCGATGTGAATCTCGCCGGCGAGATCGCGGCCGTCGCCCGTGTAAAGGCCCGGCTTCGCGCCGATGAAGGTGAGCGTATGGGTCGCGGCGACGGCGACGCCCGCGCCGACGATCCGGCCCGTGTCGCTGTCCAGTCCGCTCGGCACGTCGAGCGCGAGCACGCGGCCGCCGTTTCGTGTGTGCGCGGCGATGCGCGTGGCCTGGACGGCGAACGGGCCGTCGAGTGCGCGACCGAGGCCGATGCCGAACAGTCCGTCGACGACCCACGCGTAATCGTCCAGCGACGCGGGCGGTTCGGTCGACAGCGGCACGCCGGCTGCGCGCGCGAGCCCGAGCGCCCATTGCGCATCGTCCGGCTTGACCGCGACCGGCATCCACGCCTGCGTGGCGACGCCGAGCTGCTGCAGCTGCGCGGCGGCCACCAGCGCGTCGCCGCCGTTGTTGCCCGGGCCGACCGCGAACCAGACCGGCCGTTCGTCGCCGGCGACCCGCTCGGACAGCCAGCGCGCGGCGGCCGCGCCCGCGCGGCCCATCAGCGTGTGCGGCGGCAGTTCGGCGGTTGCGGCGGCCTCGGCCGCGCGCAGGTCGGCGACGCGCAGCAGCGCGAGCGGGGCGGAGTCGGGAAGCGGGCGGGTATTCGTCATCGCGGAGTCATGGCGGCGAAGAGGAAGCCGCCCCGGGGGCGAGCCCGCGGCGGTCAGGTCGTGAAGCGCGCGGCGCTCAGCGCGGCGAGCGTGTCGGCCGGCCACTGCTGCGCGGCGCCGCCCACGCAGTCGGTCACCACTTTAGCAGACCCGCACGCGAGGCCCCAGCCGGCCGGGCCGTGGCCGAAATTGACGAACACGCGCGGATGCGGGGTCGGACCGACGACCGGCAGGCCGTCCGGCGACAGCAGTTGCGTGCCTTGCCACGAGAGCGCGGCGGAAATCTTCGCGGCGCCCGGCACCCAGTCGTGGACTGCCTGCCCGAGCAGCGCGAGCGCGGCCTCGGACAACGGCTCGGGAAGCGGCTTCGCGGTGTCGGCGAGGCTCTGCAGCACAGCGCCGCCGCCGATGCGCAACCGCTGGTGGGTGCGCGTGATCGAGATCCGCTTGATCGAATCGACGACGCTCAGATGCGGCGCATGCTCTTCGTACGCGACCGGCGCGGTCAGCGTGTGGGCGCGCACCGGATGCAGCGGCAGCCGCCAGCCGAGCCGCTCCAGCAGCGGCAGGCTGCCGGCGCCGGCGGCGACCACGATCGCATCGGCCGAAATCACGTCGACCTCGTGGGCCTTCGTCGCGTGCCGGCCGCCGGCCGGCGGCGCGAGCTCGACCGCGGCGCGGCCGGTGTCGACGCGAATCGCGGCGACGTCCGCGCCGAAGCGAAACTGCACGCCGTGCTCGTCGAGCGTTTGCTTGACCAGCTTCGCGAACAGCGGGCAGTTGCCGGTGCGCTCGGCCTCGAGCAGCACGCCGCCGGCGAAGCCGGGCTCGGCCGGCACCGACGGCTCGAGTGCCGCGCATTCGTCGGCGGTGAGCACCCGGTACGGCTGGTCGAGCGTGCGCAGCAGGTCGAGCGCCGGCTGCAGCGCGTCCCAGTCGCGCGCGTCGCGCACGACGTGCAGGATCCCCGGTTTCTGCTCGAATTCGAGCTGGAAGCGCGCCTCGATGTCGGCGAGCGACTCGCGCGACGCGTCGATCAGCGGGCGCAGCCGCGCGTACTGCGCGACGAATGCGTCGGGCTCGCGCAGCGCCGCGAGCTGCTTGACGAAGCGGCGCACGCCGCCGTTCAAGCCCGGCTTGTACACGATGCCGGTGTCGCGCGGCTGGCGCTGGTGCATGAAGGTGGGGCCGAACCAGACGTCGAGCGGGCTCGGCAGCAGCGCGCCGCCGTCGCCGTAGGTCGCACCCTGCGCGACGGTCGCGTGGCGCTCGACCACGCACACGCGATGGCCGGCCGCACGCAGCTGGTAGGCGGTGGCGACGCCGCTGAGTCCGCCGCCGATGACGATGACATCCATGGATTGCTTCGATGACGGGCGGCGCGTACGCCGCCCGGTGAGAATTCGCTGACGGGCCCCCGGCCCGGTGAACCGGGAATGATAGCGCCAAAAGCGCGCGAACCGGCGCCACGCGAGCCCATCCGATTCCGCCATCGTGTGGCCGCCGGCTGCCGGGGCCGGGCATGCCGGCCCGGCGGGCGGATGGGCGGGCGGCTCGGCGAGGCGGGCGCGGCGGATCCCGGTGCACCGTCGCGGTGCGCGACGGGTCCCGATCGGCCGGTCTGGGACGACCGACTTCCGGGTATAATTACGGCCTTCCTTTCGCCCCACGTCGCCACCTCGCGCGACTCATCGACGTCAGTCCAGCCCATGGCTCACTTCTCGTGTTTTCCCGGCGCTTCGGCCCTCTCCGATTTCCGTCAAACCCGTCTGCTCGACACGCTCAGGCAAATCGACGCCAACATCGTCGCGGTGCGCGGCCAGTTCCTGCACTTCGTCAATGCGGCCGAGCCGCTGTCGGCCGACGACAGCGCACGCATCGACGCGCTGATGCACTACGGCGCACCGTTCGAGCCGGCGGCCGAGAAGGGCGCGACCGAGACCTTCGTCGTGCTGCCGCGCTTCGGCACGGTTTCGCCATGGGCCAGCAAGGCGACCGACATCGCGCAGCACTGCGGCCTCACGCAGGTGCGTCGCATCGAGCGCGGCGTCGAATTCACGGTCACGCTGAAGTCGGGCCTGCTCGGCGGCAAGAAGGCACTGTCCGACGACGCGCGCGCAGCGGTCGCGGCCGCGCTGCATGACCGGATGACCGAAAGCGTGGTCGCCGCGCGCGACGACGCGAAGCACCTGTTCGACGAGCTGCCGGCCAAGCCGCTCGCGACCGTCGACGTGCTCGGCGTCGGCCGCGGCGCGCTCGAGCGCGCGAACGTCGAGCTGGGCCTCGCGCTCGCCGATGACGAAATCGACTACCTGGTCGACGCGTTCCGCAAGCTCGAACGCAACCCGACCGACGTCGAGCTGATGATGTTCGCGCAGGCGAACAGCGAGCACTGCCGCCACAAGATCTTCAACGCGCAGTGGACGATCGACGGCGAGCCGCAGGACATGTCGCTGTTCGCGATGATCCGCAACACCGAGAAGCTGAGCCCGCAGGGCACGATCGTCGCGTATTCGGACAACTCGTCGATCATGGTCGGCGCCGAAGCCGAGCGCTGGTTCCCGCGCAACGCGGGCGCGGCCGGCGAGCCGGGTGAGCGTTATGGGCGCCACACCGAGCTCACGCACACGCTGATGAAGGTCGAGACGCACAACCACCCGACGGCGATCTCGCCGTTCCCGGGCGCGGCGACCGGCGCGGGCGGCGAGATCCGCGACGAAGGCGCGACGGGCCGCGGTGCGCGTCCGAAGGCCGGCCTCACCGGTTTCACCGTGTCGAACCTCGACCTGCCCGGCGCACGCCAGCCGTGGGAAAACGCCCGCGACGCGGCGCAGCCGCTCGGCGAGCGCAACCCGAACGATGCGCACGGCCCGTACGGCCGTCCGGACCGCATCGCATCGCCGCTGCAGATCATGATCGACGGCCCGCTCGGCGGCGCCGCGTTCAACAACGAATTCGGCCGTCCCAACCTCGGCGGCTACTTCCGCGTGTACGAGCAGAACGTCGACGGTCAGGTGCGCGGCTATCACAAGCCGATCATGATCGCGGGCGGCCTCGGCAACATCGCGGATCAGCATACGCACAAGCACGACGTGCCGGCCGGCTCCCTGCTGATCCAGATCGGCGGCCCCGGCATGCGGATCGGCATGGGCGGCGGTGCGGCGAGCTCGATGGCGACCGGCGCGAACACGGCCGAACTCGACTTCGACTCGGTGCAGCGCGGCAACCCGGAAATCGAGCGGCGCGCGCAGGAAGTGATCAACGGCTGCTGGCAGCTCGGCGCGGAAAACCCGATCCTGAGTATCCATGACGTCGGCGCGGGCGGCCTGTCGAACGCGTTCCCCGAGATCGTCGACGGCGCGGGCAAGGGTGCGCGCTTCGAACTGCGCAAGGTCGCGCTCGAGGAATCGGGCCTGTCGCCGCGCGAAATCTGGTCGAACGAGGCGCAGGAGCGCTACGTGCTGGCGATCGCGCCGGCCGACCTGCCGCGCTTCGAGGCGATCTGCGCACGCGAGCGCTGCCCGTTCGCGGTGGTCGGTGTCGCGACCGACGAACGCCAGCTGAAGCTCGTCGACGACGAAGCGACGGGCGCCGACGAATACCCGGTCGACATGCCGATGGAAGTGCTGCTCGGCAAGCCGCCGCGCATGCATCGCGACGTCGCGCGCGTCGCCACCGAGCGCGCGCCGGTCGACGTGACGGGCATCGCGCTGTCGGAAGTCGCGGTCGACGTGCTGAAGCACCCGACGGTCGGCAGCAAGTCGTTCCTGATCACGATCGGCGACCGTTCGGTCGGCGGCACGTCGGTGCGCGACCAGATGGTCGGCCCGTGGCAGGTGCCGGTGGCCGACTGCGCGGTGACCGCGCTCGACTACGCGGGCTTCAAGGGCGAGGCGATGACGATGGCCGAGCGCACGCCGCTCGCGGTGATCGACGCGCCGGCATCGGGCCGCATGGCCGTCGGCGAGGCGATCACGAACATCGCGAGCGCGCCGATCGCGTCGCTCGACAAGCTCAAGCTGTCGGCGAACTGGATGGCCGCGTGCGGCACGGCCGGCGAGGACGCCGCGCTGTTCGATACGGTCCGGGCGATCGGCATGGAGCTGTGCCCGGCGCTCGGGATCGGCATTCCGGTCGGCAAGGACTCGCTGTCGATGAAGACCAAGTGGGACGAGCAGGGCGTCGCGAAGGAAGTGGTGTCGCCGGTGTCGCTGATCATCTCCGCGTTCGCCCCGGTCGAGGATGTGCGCCGCCACCTGACGCCGCAACTGCGCCGCATCGCCGACGCGGGCGACAGCGTGCTGATCGCCATCGATCTCGGCCGCGGCAAGCACCGGATGGGCGGCAGCATCTTCGCGCAGGTCACGCAGCAGGTCGGTGACGCGACGCCGGACGTCGACGATCCGGAAGACCTGAAGCGTTTCTTCAACGCGATCCAGTCGCTCAACGCGCAAGACAAGCTGCTCGCGTACCACGACCGCTCGGACGGCGGCCTGTGGGCGACGGTGTGCGAAATGGCGTTCGCGGGTCATGCGGGCGTGTCGCTGAACGTCGACATGCTGACGCTCGACCCGAATCACGAATCCGACTACGGCGACGCGAAGGACTGGGCGAAGCAGACGAGCGGCCGTCGCGAGGATCGCACGCTGCGCGCGCTGTTCTCGGAAGAACTCGGCGCCGTCGTGCAGGTGCGCGCGGCCGATCGCGACGCGGTGCTCGGCGCGCTGCGCGAGTTCGGCCTGTCGGCGTGCTCGCACGTGATCGGCACGGTGAACGAGCGCGACGTGATCGAGGTGTACCGCGACGCGAAGAAGATCTTCGACGCGCCGCGCGCCGAACTTCATCGTGCGTGGGGCGAAGTGAGCTGGCGCATCGCGCGCCTGCGCGACAACCCGGCTTGCGCGGACGCCGAATACGACGCGCTGCTCGATGCGGCGGACCCGGGCATCTCGCCGGTGCTGACGTTCGATCCGGCCGACGACATCGCCGCGCCGTTCATCGCGACGGGCGCCCGCCCGCGCGTCGCGATCCTGCGCGAGCAGGGCGTGAACTCGCACCTCGAAACGGCGTACGCGTTCGACCGCGCGGGCTTCGACGCGCACGACGTGCACATGAGCGACCTGCTCGCGGGCCGCGCGACGCTCGCCGATTTCGCGGGCGCGGTGGCGTGCGGCGGCTTCTCGTACGGCGACGTGCTGGGTGCCGGCGAAGGCTGGGCGAAGACGATCCGCTTCAACGCGAACCTTGCCGACATGTTCTCGGCGTTCTTCGCGCGCCCCGACACGTTCGCGCTCGGCATCTGCAACGGCTGCCAGATGCTGTCGAGCCTCGCATCGATGATTCCGGGTGCCGAGGCCTGGCCGAAGTTCACGCGCAACAAGTCCGAGCAGTTCGAGGCGCGCTTCTCGTTCGTCGAAGTCGAGAAGTCGCCGTCGATCTTCTTCGCGGGGATGGAAGGCTCGCGGATTCCGGTGGCGGTCGCGCACGGCGAAGGCTATGCGGACTTCTCGCAGCAGGGCGACATCGATCGCGTCGCGGTCGCGATGCGCTACATCGACCACCGCGGCGAAGCAACCGAGCGCTATCCGTTCAACCCGAACGGGTCGCCGGCCGGCATCACGTCGGTCACGACGGCCGACGGCCGCTTCTCGGTGCTGATGCCGCACATGGAGCGCGTGCACCGCACGGTCACGATGAGCTGGCATCCGGAAGGCTGGGACGAAGCGAGCCCGTGGATGCGCGTGTTCCGTAACGCACGCCGCTGGATCGGCTGATGTTCGATCCGCACGCACCGGTCGAGATCGTCACGCTGCGCGATGAACGCGCCGGCGACGTCGATGCGATCGGTCGCGTGATCGTGGCCGCGTTCGCGGACGAACCGCAGCACGGGCAGCTCGAGCGGCAGATCGTCGACGCGCTGCGCGCGGATGGCGCACTCGCCGTGTCGCTCGTCGCGGAGCGCGACGAGCGCGTGGTCGGTCACGTCGCGTTCTCGCCGGTCTCGATCGGCGGCGCGCCGGCCGGCAGCCACGCGTGGTACGGGCTCGGGCCGCTCGCGGTGCGGCCAGAATGCCGGCGCCGGAGCATCGGTGCGGGGCTCGTGCGCACAGGGCTCGACGCATTGCGCCGGCTCGGTGCGCGCGGCTGCGTGGTGCTCGGCCACCCCGCGTACTACGCGCGTTTCGGCTTCGTGCCGTCGGGCGATCTCGTGTTCGCGGATGCGCCGCGCGAGTATTTCCTCGCGCTGGCGTTCGACGAAGCCGCGCCGCGGCCGGCGGGGGAGGTCCGCTATCACGCTGCCTTCTATCCGGCATAGCGGTTCGCCGCGCTGTCCGTACGGGATCCCGGATCCCGCCGTTCCGAAAAGAAGCCGCCTCGAGGCGGCTTTTTCTTTGCGCGGCCGGCAGGGCGGCGCGCGCCGTATCCATGCGCGTCCGGGCCGCTACGCGCGGGTCGGCCGCATCCGGCGCGTCGCATGCCGCAGCCGCCACGCGCGCATGAAAAAGGCCGCTCACAGGGAGCGGCCTTGGCGTGGGCGAATGTCGCCGACGTTACTGGATCTTCGCCTGCTGGCGCAGGCCTTCCTCGAACGCCTGCAGCTTCTGCTGCACGATCTGCTGCGCGATCTGCGCCTTCACCTGGTCGAACGGCGGCGGGGCGACGTCGCGGATGTCGTCGGCACGGATGATGTGCCAGCCGAACTGCGTCTTCACCGGCGTGTCGGTCATCTGGCCTTTCTGCAGCTTCTGCGCGGCCGCTGCGAATTCCGGCACGTACGCCTTCGGATCGGACCAGTCGAGGTCGCCGCCATTCTTGCCCGAACCCGGATCCTTCGAGTACTGCTTCGCGAGATCCTCGAACTTCGCGCCGCCCTTGATCTTCGCGATCAGGTCCTTCGCCTGCTGCTCGTTGTCGACGAGGATGTGATGCAGGTGGTACTCGCGGTTGCCGCCGGCACCCTTCACGAGCTCGTCATAGCGCGCCTTCACTTCCGCATCGGTCGGCTGGTTCTTCTTCAGGAAGCTCTCGATCATCGAGCGCAGCACGACGGTCTGCTGCGCGACGGCGACCTGCGCCTTCACGTCCGGGCGGTTCGGGATGCCTTCGCGGATCGCTTCCTGCATCAGAATTTCGCGGTTCACGAGTTCCTGGCGCACGGCCTGCTGCAGTTGCGGGCTGTCCGTCTGACCTTGCTGGACGAGCTGCGCGACCATCGCGTCGGCGCGCGACTTCGGAATCGGCGTGCCGTTCACGACGGCGATGTTCTGGGCGAATGCCGGTGCCGCTGCAAAAGCAGCCGCCGCGACCCACAGGCGGGGGGATTTCAGGATCATCGGGAATTCCTGTTGAGACTAGATTGAAGATTCGTTGAATTCTTCGGGCGTATAAGCCACGATCGCGAGCGCATGAATGCCGCGCTGCATCGCATCAGCGAGCGCATCATACACCAGCCGGTGCCGCGCCACGCGTGGCTTGCCCGCGAATGCGGCCGACACGATCGTGACCGTGTAGTGGCCGCCGGCGGCCGCGCCGGCGTGGCCCGCGTGCTGCGCGCTGTCGTCGCGCACCGCGAGCGACAGCGGCGCGAGCGAGGCGGTCAGGCGCGCTTCGATCAGCGCGATGCGCTCGTCGGGCGAGGCGTCGAGAAAGGCGTCGGTCATGTCATTCGTCCTTCAGGTACTTCGTGAGCCACAGGCTCTGCAGGATGATGAACACGACCATCGCGCCCGTCGTCCCGAACAGCTTGAAGTTCACCCACTGCGATTCGGTGTAGTTGTGCACCACGTACAGGTTCGCGACGCCGAGCACCGCGAAGAACAGCGCCCACGCGACGTTCAGCTTGTCCCACACGGGATGCGGCAGCGTGAGCTGCTTGCCCATCATCTTCTCGATCAGGTTGTTGCCGAACGCATAGCGTGCGGCGAGCAGCCCGATCGCAAACAACCAGTACAGCACTGTCGGTTTCCATTGAATGAATTTTTCGTCATGCAGGACGAGGGTGGCGCCGCCGAAGACGACGATCACGCCGAGACTGACCCACAGCATCGTGTCGACCTTCCGGTGCCGGAAGGCGACCCACGCGACCTGGGCCAGTGTCGCGACGATCGCGACGGCGGTGGCGGTGAAGATGCCCCAGACCTTGAAGGCGGCGAAAAACAGGATGATCGGAAACAGATCGAACAGGAATTTCATGGCGCTCGCAGCTGCGTGAAAGACCGCGTCGCGCGGCCTTTCACCGTTGTGGGGACCCGCCAGGCGACACCGTCCGGGATCGGCGCAGCCGGCAAGGCTGTCCGACCGATCCGTCCGGCGCCGCTCATTCTTTTTCGGGTCGGGACTCGAAGTTTAACGCAGCCGAATTGATGCAGTACCGCAAACCGGTCTTGTCGCGCGGGCCGTCCTCAAACACGTGGCCGAGATGCGCGCCGCAATGGTTGCAGCGGACCTCGACGCGCACCATCCCGTGCGTGTGGTCGATCTTCTCGTCGATCACCTCGCCGTTCAGCGGCTTGAAATAGCTGGGCCAGCCGCAGCCCGAATGGAATTTCGCGCCGGATTCGAACAGTGGCGTGCTGCAGACGACGCATTTGTAGATGCCGGCGTCCTCAGTGTCGGTGTATTCGCCGGTGAACGCGCGCTCGGTCGCCGCATGCTGCGTGACCTCGTACTGCATCGGCGTGAGCCGGCGGCGCAGCTCGGCGTCATCCTTCTGGTACGGGTAGGTTTTATCGTCGGAATCGTGTGACATGTGGGAGTTCTCCTGATCGGTCGGTCGGGTCGTGCGGGTCACGACGAACAGCTCACTTCGAGCGACCCGGCCCAGTCGGGCGGCAATGCCGCATACGCTTCATGTTCCGGTTGTTCGTCGAACGGCCGGCGCAGCACCTGCGCGAGTCGTTCGACTTCGGAAAAGTCCTTTTCCTTCGCGCGCCGGATCGCGACTTCGGCCAGATGGTTGCGCAGCACGTATTTCGGGTTCACGCGGTTCATCGCGGCCGCACGCGCCGCGTCGTCGCGCGTCTCCTCGGACAGCCGCGCGCGGTAGAGGTTCGCCCACGCGTCGAACGCGTCGCGATCGATGAACAGGTCGCGCACCGGCGCGTCGCGGCTCGCGTCGTGCTTCGACAACTGCGCGAGCCGGCGGAACGTCAGCGTGAAGTCCGCATGGCTCGCGTGCATCGTTTCGAGCAGCTTGTTCGCGAGCTCGGCGTCGTTCTCGCGTTCGAGCGCGAGGCCGAGCTTCGCACGCATCGCGCGTTCGAGCGCGGGGCCGAAGCGTTCCGGAAACTTCGCGAGCACGGCCTGCGCGTCGTCGACCGCGCGCTCGGCGCGCGCATCGTCGTCGGCGATGCCGTGCTGCAGCCCGATCAGCGGCAGCAGCGCCTGCGCGAGGCAGTAGCAGTTCCAGTGCGCGATGCGCGGCTGCATCCGGTACGCGTAGCGGCCGCTCGTGTCGGAGTGGTTGCAGATGTGGTTCGCGTCGAACGCGTCGACGAAGCCGAACGGGCCGTAGTCGATCGTCAGGCCGAGGATCGACATGTTGTCGGTGTTCATCACGCCGTGGCAGAAGCCGACGGCCTGCCATTGCGCGACGAGGTCGGCCGTGCGCAGCATCGCGGCTTCGAGCAGCGCGAGGTACGGATCGTCGGCGTCGCGGCACGCGGGATAGAAGCGGTCGATCACGTGATCGGCGAGCTGGCGCAACAGGTCCGGGCGATCGTTCGAGAAGAAGTGCTCGAAGTGGCCGAAGCGCACGAAGCTCTCCGACACGCGCGTGACGACGGCCGACGTCTCGATCTCCTCGCGCACCACCGGCTGGTCGGAGCCGATCACCGTGAGCGCGCGCGTGGTCGGGATGCCGAGGTGATGCATCGCTTCGGAACACAGGAATTCGCGGATCGACGAACGCAGCACCGCGCGGCCGTCGCCCATCCGCGAATACGGCGTGCGGCCGCCGCCCTTGATCTGCAGCTCGTAGCGTCGGCCGTCGGTGCCGGGGAGTTCGCCGATCGTCAGCGCGCGGCCGTCGCCGAGCTGGCCGGCCCACACGCCGAACTGGTGACCGGAATACACCGACGCGTACGGCAGCGCGTGCGCGGGCCAGTCGCGCGTCGGGTTGCCGGCGAACAGCTCGGCGAAGCCGGGCTGGGCGGCGAACGATGCGGGCAGGCCGAGCAGTTGCGCGACTTCGTCGGAAAAGCCGACGACGTACGGCGCGGGCAGCGGCGCGGCCGGCAGCCGCGTATGAAACGCGTCGCCGAGCGTGACGAACGCGCCAAGGGCCGGCGCGCCGAGCGTGGCGGCGAGGTCGGGGAGAGTGTCAGCCGCATCGGCTGCGCTTCGGGAAAACGACATGTTGAGCGCCTCTGGGTAAGCCGATATTGTAAGGCGGCGCCGCGCCGCCCGCATGGCGGCCCGCGTGCGTTGCGCGACGCCCGTCCGGCCGTGGACGGGCCGCAAGCCGGCGCACCGCTTCAAGGCTGGTCACCGATTCGCGTCCTTCCGGGAGAACAAGACGATGGGTAAGCCGTTGCTGGGCCAGATGATGGACATGCCGTTGCTGGTGTCGTCGCTGATCGCGCATGCCGCGCGTTATGCGGGCGACACGGAGATCGTGTCGAAGCGCGTGGAAGGCGACCTGCATCGCTACACGTACCGCGACTGCGAGCAACGCGCGAAGCGCCTCGCGCAGGCGCTCGCCCGGCTTGGCGTCGAATCGGGCGACCGCGTCGGCACGCTGGCCTGGAACGGCTACCGGCACCTGGAGGCGTATTACGGGATCGGCGGAATGGGCGCCGTGTGCCACACGATCAACCCGCGCCTCTTTCCGGAGCAGATCGCCTACATCGTCAATCACGCGGAAGACCGCTACGTTTTCTTCGACATCAATTTCGCGCCGCTCGTCGATGCGCTCGCGCCGCAGTGCCCGCACGTGAAGGGCTGGATCGCGATGACCGACGCCGCGCACGTGCCGTCCGGCGCGCTGCCGTACCTGTGCTACGAAACGCTCGTCGACGCCGAAGACGGCCGCTACGACTGGCCGCGCCTCGACGAGCTGCAGGCGTCGGGCCTTTGCTACACGTCGGGCACGACGGGCAATCCGAAGGGCGTGCTGTATTCGCATCGCTCGACGGTGCTGCACGCATACGGCGCCGCGCTGCCCGACGCGATGAACCTGTCGGCGCTGGACGCCGTGCTGCCCGTCGTGCCGATGTTCCATGTGAACGCGTGGGGGCTGCCGTACGCGGTGCCGCTCACGGGCGGCAAGCTCGTGCTGCCCGGCAAGGACCTCGACGGCAAGTCGCTGTACGAACTGATGGAGGCCGAGCGCGTGACGTTTTCCGCGGGCGTGCCGACCGTGTGGCTCGGGCTGCTGAACTACATGCGCGAGGCCGGCGTGCGCTTCTCGACGCTCAACCGCACGGTGATCGGCGGCTCCGCGTGCCCGCCCGCGATGCTGCGCACGTTCGAGGACGAATATGGCGTACGCGTGATCCATGCGTGGGGGATGACCGAGCTGTCGCCGCTCGGCACGCTCGCGAAGCTGAACTGGGCGCAGTCGCAGCGGCCGCTCGACACGCAGCGCCGGCTGCTGGAGAAGCAGGGGCGCGTGATCTGCGGCGTCGACATGCGCATCGTCGGCGACGACGGCCGCGAACTGCCGTGGGATGGCGTCGCGTTCGGCGAATTGCAGGTGCGCGGGCCCTGGGTGATCGATCACTACTTCAGGAGCGACACGTCGCCGCTGTCGGACGGCTGGTTCCCCACCGGCGACGTCGCGACGATCGACCCCGACGGCTTCCTGCAGATCACCGACCGCAGCAAGGACGTGATCAAGTCCGGCGGCGAATGGATCAGCTCGATCGACATCGAGAACGTCGCGATCGCGCACCCGGGCGTCGCCGAAGCCGCCTGCATCGCCTGCGCGCACCCGAAATGGACCGAGCGTCCGCTGCTCGTCGTGGTGCCGCGCGAGGGGGCGAACCTCACCCGCGACGCGCTGCTCGCGTTCTACGAAGGCAAGGTCGCGAAGTGGTGGGTGCCCGACGACGTCGTGTTCGTCGAATCGCTGCCGCACACCGCGACCGGCAAGCTGCAGAAGCTGAAGCTGCGCGAGACCTTCCGCGACTACGTGCTGCCGACGGCACTCGGCGAGCCGTAAACCACGGCCGGCCACGGTCCGCCACGCAGTCCGCCACGCGGTCGCCGATCCGGCCCGTGGATCGGGAAAAATTCAAATTGAACGACCGTGCTTTTTCGTTGTATGCTGCCTCCGTTCGATCCGGACATGCGGCCGTTCGACCGCGCACAATGAAGCGCAGCCACCCCGGCGCGCGATGCATGGAGGCAGGCAGATGGCAGTGGACTATTCGACTCGCGACGGCGTGGCCGTCATCACGCTCAACAATCCGCCCGTCAACGGGCTCGGCCTGTCGACGCGCCAGGGCGTCATGGACGCGCTCGATCGCGCGTTGCAGGACGCGTCGGTCACGGCGATCGTATTGACGGGCGCCGGCCGCGCGTTTTCCGGCGGCGCCGACATCACCGAATTCAATACCCCGAAGGCCCTGCAGGAGCCGACGCTGCACACCGTGATTCGCGCGGTGGAGGCGAGCGCGAAGCCGGTCGTCGCGGCGCTGCACAGCGTCGTGATGGGCGGCGGGCTGGAGCTCGCGCTCGGCGCGCACTATCGCGTCGCGGCGCCTGGTGCGCAGGTCGCGCTGCCCGAAGTGAAGCTCGGCCTGCTGCCGGGCGCGGGCGGCACGCAGCGGCTGCCGCGTGCCGTGGGCCTCGAAACCGCGCTGAACATGATCGTGTCGGGCGCCCCGGTGCCGTCGGAGCAACTCGCGAACAGCGGGCTGTTCGACGCGATGGCCGACGGCGACCTGCTCGACGCGGCCGTCGCGTTCGCGCGCAAGGTCGGCGCGCAGAAGGGGCCGCACCCGCGCGTGCGCGATCGCAAGATCGTCCACGAGAACGCCGCGGGTTTCATCCAGTTCGCGCGGAATTCGGCGCGGGCCGCCGCGCCGAATTTCCCCGCGCCGCACAAGTGCATCGACGCGATCGAAGCCGGCGTGCTGAACGGTTTCGACAAGGGCAGCATCGCCGAGCGCGAGGGCTTCGTCGCGCTGATGATGACGCCGGAAAGCCGCGCGCTGCGGCATGCATTCTTCGGCGAGCGCGCGGCGAGCAAGATTCCCGACGTGCCGGCCGACACGCCGGTGCGCGAGATTCGTCGCGTCGGCGTGATCGGCGCGGGCACGATGGGCGGCGGGATCGCGATGAACTTCATCAACGCGGGCCTGCCCGTCACGCTGCTCGAGACGAAGCAGGATGCACTCGATCGCGGGCTGGCCACGATCCGCAAGAACTACGACGCGCAGGTGAAGAAGGGCAAGCTCACGCAGCAGAAGCTCGACGCGCGCATGGCCCTGATCACGCCGACGCTGTCCTATGACGACCTGAAGGACGCGGACCTGATCGTCGAGGCCGTGTTCGAGGAGCTCGGCGTGAAGGAGCAGGTGTTCGGCCAGCTCGACGCCGTGGCGAAGCCGGGCGCGATCCTCGCGTCGAACACGTCGACGCTCGACGTCGACAAGATCGCCGCGTTCACGAAGCGTCCGCACGACGTGGTCGGCATGCACTTCTTCAGCCCCGCGAACGTGATGAAGCTGCTCGAGGTCGTGCGCGGCGCGCAGACCGCGAAGGACGTGCTCGCGACCGTGATGGCGGTCGCGAAGAAGATCCGCAAGACGGCGGTCGTGTCGGGCGTGTGCGACGGCTTCATCGGCAACCGGATGATCGAGCAGTACATCCGCCAGGCGCTCTTCATGCTCGAGGAAGGCGCGCTGCCCGCGCAGGTCGATCGTGCGATCGAGAAGTTCGGTTTCGCGATGGGCCCGTTCCGGATGAGCGACCTCGCCGGCAACGACATCGGCTGGGCGATCCGCAAGCGCCGTTATGTCGAGAAGCCCGATCTGCATTACTCGAAGATCGCCGACCGCCTGTGCGAACTGGGCCGCTTCGGCCAGAAGACGGGCGGCGGCTGGTACGACTACGTGCCGGGCGATCGCAAGGCGAAGCCGTCGGCACTCGTCGACGAGATGGTCGTCGCGTATTCGAAGGAATGCGGCATCGAGCGGCGCAAGATCGGCGACGACGAAATCGTCGAGCGGCTCGTGTTCGCGCTCGTGAACGAAGGCGCGAAGATTCTCGAGGAGAAGATCGCGTCGAAGGCGTCCGACATCGACATGGTCTATCTGACCGGCTACGGCTTCCCGCTCTGGCGTGGCGGCCCGATGCTGTACGCGGACATGGTCGGCCTCTACAACGTGGAGCGGGCGATCCGACGCTACGCGGCCGCGCCGAACGGCGACGCGTGGCAGCTCGCGCCGTCGATCGTCGAGCGGGCGGCGGCCGGACGCGGATTCAACGACTGACGAGCCGCGCGTGACGGCACGGCGAGGCCCGCAAGGAGAAACGCAATGAAACGCACCGACGACGTATTGCTCGTGATCGACGTGCAGTACGACTTCATGCCGGGCGGCGCACTCGCGGTGCCGGACGGCGACGCGGTCGTGCCGGTGATCAACGCGCTCGCGCGACGCTTTGACCAGGTCGTGCTGACGCAGGACTGGCACCCGCGCGAACACGTGTCGTTCGCGGCGAACCACCCGGGGCGCGAGCCGTTCTCGACGCTCGCGCTGCCGTACGGCGAGCAGGTGCTGTGGCCCGTGCACTGCGTGCAGGACACCGAAGGCGCGGCGCTGCATCGCGATCTCGACATCCCGCACGCCAGGCTCGTGATCCGCAAGGGCGGCGACGCCCAGCTCGACAGCTATTCCGCGTTCGTCGAAGCCGACCGCACGACGCGCACGGGGCTCGCCGGCTATCTGCGCGAGCTCGGCGCGAAGCGCGTGTGGTGTTGCGGGCTCGCGACCGACTATTGCGTCGCATGGTCCGCGCTCGATGCGCGCGCGGCGGGCTTCGAGGCCGCGGTGATCAACGATGCGTGCCGCGCGATCGACCTGAACGGGTCGCTCGCGCACGCATGGCAACAGATGCAGGCGGCGGGCGTCGCACATGTGACGTCCGCGGGCGCGCGCCCGACGGCGTAGCGCATTCCCATCCGATTTAGGGTCTGCTTACCTATGGAACGCACATGCGAATGCCCGAAATCGCTCGTCCCCCAAGGGGACTTCCTTCGGGGCGTATGGCAAGAAGTGAGGAGCGCCGTTTGGCCGAGCCAAACAAGCGACGAGCGACGCCGCCATACGGGCGATTTCGGGCATTCCCGTGGAATGAATTTCAAGTTTGGGGTTGCCACGAGAACGGCCGCTCGCTGCGTTGCGCTCCTTGCGAATACGTCAGTATTCGCGGCGTCGCGCGCCTCGCGAGCGGCCGTTCTCGTGGCAACGCATGCGCGTTCCATAGGTAAGCAGACCCTAACATGAAGCAGGACCGAAGGAGACTCGCATGACCGAAGCCGTAATCGTATCGACCGCACGCACGCCGCTCGCGAAATCGTGGCGCGGCGCATTCAACATGACGCACGGCGCGACGCTCGGCGGCCACGTGGTCGCTGCCGCGCTCGAACGCGCGAAGCTCGACCCCGCGCGCATCGAGGACGTGATCATGGGGTGCGCGAACCCCGAAGGCGCGACCGGCGCCAACATCGCGCGGCAGATCGCGCTGCGCGCCGGGCTGCCGGTGAGCGTGCCGGGGATGACGGTGAACCGTTTCTGCTCGTCCGGTCTGCAGACGATCGCGCTCGCCGCGCAGCGGATCATCGCGGGCGAGGGCGACGTGTACATCGCCGGCGGCGTCGAATCGATCTCGTGCGTGCAGAACGAGATGAACCGGCACATGCTTCAGGAAGGCTGGCTCGTCGAGCACAAGCCCGAGATCTACT
Organism: Burkholderia sp. KBS0801; assembly: GCF_005937855.2. Classification (NCBI taxonomy): domain Bacteria; kingdom Pseudomonadati; phylum Pseudomonadota; class Betaproteobacteria; order Burkholderiales; family Burkholderiaceae; genus Burkholderia; species Burkholderia sp. KBS0801. The sequence continues at coordinate 2,055,544 of NZ_CP042177.1, read as the reverse complement.
GGAACATGCTGCAGACGGCGGAGAACGTCGCGAAGCGCTACGGGATTTCGAAGGAGCGGCAGGACGCGTACGGCGTGCAGTCGCAACTGCGGGCCGCGGCCGCGCAGGAAGCCGGTCGCTTCAACGACGAGATCGTGCCGATCACCGTACGCGCGGGCATTGCAGACAAGGCGACGGGCCGGCTGTTCACGCAGGACGTGACGGTGTCGGCCGACGAAGGCATCCGGCCCGACACGACGCTCGAAGGCGTGTCGAAGATCCGTTCGGCCGTGCCGGGCGGCGTGATCACCGCGGGCAACGCGAGCCAGTTCTCGGACGGCGCGTCGGCGTGCGTGGTGATGAACGCGGATGTCGCGCAGCGCGAAGGGCTGCGTCCGCTCGGCGTGTTCCGCGGTTTCGCGGTGGCCGGTTGCGAGCCGGACGAGATGGGCATCGGCCCGGTGTTCGCGGTGCCGAAGCTGCTGAAGCAGGCCGGGCTGAAGGTCGACGACATCGGCCTGTGGGAACTGAACGAAGCGTTCGCGGTGCAGGTGCTGTACTGTCGCGACACGCTCGGGATTCCTGAGGACCGCCTGAACGTGAACGGGGGCGCGATCGCGGTCGGCCATCCGTACGGCGTGTCGGGTGCGCGCCTGACCGGTCATGCGCTGATCGAAGGCAAGCGGCGCGGCGTGAAATACGTGGTCGTCACGATGTGCATCGGCGGCGGGCAGGGAGCGGCCGGGCTGTTCGAAATCGTTTGATTGCCACTGACGGACTCGCGGCTTCTCGAGTGGAAGCCGCGAGCGTCGGCAGTCGCAGGCCATTCGAAAGGAACCGGAAGCAAAAGGCATTCATTCGATGCTGCCGTTTCCCCTTACTTGTCAAACGAATTGGCGCATCTATACTTGCTCTGACATTTGCCTTTCGGCGGGATGGGCCAGCGCGTGCGTTGCACCGACGCTCGCGACGCGTTTCCGGTAGCCGGCGAAGACGATGCAGCACGCGTTTCCGGCACCGTGGACGTTCGAACCACGCAGCAGACCGAAACGGGGTTCAAATTGAGCACGACCTATGCATCCGGGGAACCGCCGCGTGTCGTCAGCGCGGCCGCGAGGCTCTACGCGAAATGCCTGCTGGTCGGATTCGCGCTCTTGCCGGCCTATCTCATTGCCTATTTGTGGTTCTTCGGCGACCCACACGTCCTGTTCGAGAGCCACGCGTTCCATGAAATCGCGATCGCGGCCGCCACGCTCGAAGGCGCCTTCGTCACCTACGTGACGTGGGTCTGCTACCGGTCGTCCGGCGAGCCGCTGCTGCGCTGGCTGACACTCGGCTTTCTCGGCTTCGCGATGATCTACGCGCTGCACGGGGCGTTCACCGGGATGGCGCACCACAATATCTGGCTGTTCCTGCTGTACGGGCCCGCGTCGCGGCTCGTAATGTCGATCCTGCTGCTGACGGGCATGCTGTCGTATTCGAATCCGCCCGATCGACCGGAGAAGCGCACGCGCGCGCTCACCTGGCTGCCGTGGATCGCGTTCTTCTTGATCATCAATGTGGCGGTCGCCTACATCGCGTATTCGCCGGTCGCCGGCGCGCTGGGCACGCGGCTGTCGATGGAAGGCGGCGCGCTGGTGTTTTCGCTGCTGAACGTCGGCGTGCTGCTCGCCAGGCGGATCCGTTCGCCGCTGATGGTGATCTACGGGATGTCGATCATGGCGTTCGCACTATCGTCGGTCGCGTTCATCCTCGGCAAGCCATGGAATCACATGTGGTGGCTCGCGCATGCGATCTTCGCGGGCGGGTTCTTCCTGCTCAGCTATGGCGTCGTGCAGGCGCTGCAGACGACGCGCTCGTTCTCGGCGATCTACCGCCAGGAAGACTTGATGAGCCGGCTGTCGGAATCGATGGCGCGCACCGATAGCGCGCTGCAGGAGTTGCGGCGCACGAACCAGAAGCTCGAGTACATGGCCGCGACCGATCCGATGACGGGTGCGTCGAACCGCCGCCAGTTCATCGGGCAGGTCGAGCGCGAGATCGTGCGTGCGGAACGCGACGGCACGCCGTTTTGCCTGTTGGCGCTCGATCTCGACAACTTCAAGAACATCAACGACGCATACGGACACCAGATCGGCGACGAGGTGCTGCGCGGCGTCGTGCGCCAGTGTCTCGAGGCGATTCGTCCGGCGGGTGCGCTCGCGCGGGTCGGCGGGGAGGAGTTCATGGCGCTGTTGCCCGAGATGCCGCTCGAAGGTGCCCGCATGACGGCCGAGCGCGTGCGTTCGTCGATCGCGAGTTCGCCGTTCGGGCTGGATTTCAAGCGCGTGCAGGTGACGGTCAGCGTCGGCGTCGCGCAGTACGGTGTCGACGGGAGTACGGTCGATGCGTTGCTGCGCGCGGTCGACGAACGGCTGTACCAGGCGAAGCGCGACGGGCGCAATCGCGTGGTCGCGCACTGACGAGCGACCACTGCGCATCCGGCGGCGGCGCGCACGTTGATGCGGGCCAATGGAGTGATGCCACGTCCCGCCGTTTTGCGCGCAATCCGAACGAAGCCCCGCCCGCGGATACGCGCGCGGGGCTTTCGTTTTACCGACGGCCCGACTATCGCGACGCAATCGCCACCGTGTTCGCCGGCTGCGCGTCCCGCATCCGCTGCCCTGCCTGCCACCAGTATTTGCCCGTGCGCAGTTGCGGATCGCGGATCGCGAGATACGTCGTGCTCCACAGCTGCGCCGCGTTGGCCTCGGTCGCATCCGCGCTGCGCGTGCCGAATGCGTCTGGCCGGTACTGGCCGTTGACGTACGACCATGTCCACATCTCCGACGTGCGCATGTCGCGCCCGTTCGAGATCACCTGCCAGATCGTCTGCCGTGCCTGCGTCAGCAGCGTGCGCGTCGTGTCCGACAGGTCCTGGCGCGCGAGCTGGCGGTCGAGCCCGGCGACCCACATCGCCTGCTGCCACGACCAGATCACCGTGCCGTGATACGCGGAACTCGTGAACTTCGGCCACAGCGCCTGGCTTGCATACGCGGGGTTCGCGATCAGCATCCCGACATCGGTGACGAGCCCGGTCGGGAAGGGCCGCGTGACGTCGGCGACGATGCGCCGGAGTTCGTCGTCCGGCGGCGTGCCGAACAGCAGCGCGAAGCCGCCGTCGGAATTCATGACCGGGATCGGCGTGCCCTGCTGGTCGAGCGACAGCGCGTAGAACGACAGCGGCGCGCTCGGCGCGGTGCCGGCCGGCACGCCGGCGGCCGGCGCATAGGTCGACACGTCGGTCGCCGCCTGCGCGGCCGGCACGCTCACCTGGAACAGCGGCGGCGCCTGCTGCTCCCACGTGGCCGCTTCGGTCGCCGTGTTCGCGAGCGCCGCGCGTTGCCCGGCGTCCAGGTACGGATCGAGCAGGCCGCGCGCGAGGAACGCGTTCGCCGCGCGCAGCGCGGCCGGCACGAGCACCGCATTCACGTCGTACGGGTAGACGCCGCCGCCGAGCCCGTCGGTGCTGTCGCGCCAGTTGCCGACGATCTCGCCGGGCCGCAGGCGGATCAGGTTCGCGACCGACGGCTGCTGCGCGAATGGCTGCGCGGTTGCCGCGACGTGCAGCAGGTTGACGACCAGCCGGCTGCCGTTGGTCTGGCCGTCGCTACCGCGTTGCGCGAGATAGGCGGCCGCGCGCGCCTGGCCGCGCGTGTCGTCGATCAGCCAGGCCGCGGCGATCGGCGCGAGCAGGTAGTCGCTGTCGATCATCTTGTAGTCGTAGGCCGGCGTCGCATCGTTCGGCCGGCCTTTCTTCGCGTTGTCGACCAGCGCGAATTCGCCGATGCCTTCCTCGTGCGCGACCTTGCCGTCGTTCGACAGGCGGCTCAGCACCGACGTCAGACCGGCCTCGATCGCCGCCGGCGCCAGCACCGGCATCAGCATGCGCACCGAGATCAGCGTGTCGCGGCCGAAGTAGGTGTCGTACTGCCACGAGCCGGCCAGCAGCTTGTCGTGGAAGCTCAGGAATTCGAGCACGTTCTGGCTGACCGGGTCGGGGTTCACGGACGGCGCGAGCAGGTCGGCGCGCGTGATCGGCGACAACGGCGTTTCGCCCGACAGCGCGTCGACGTGCAGTTTCAGCGTGCGGGAGCCGGGCGCCGCGCGCAGTACGAGCTTGCCGCCTGCGGCCGTCGCGATGCTGCCACCGTCGCGCAGCGTGATGCGCAGCGCGTAGCCGGGGGCGCCGTCGATCCTGTCGCGCTGCCATTGCGCGGCGCTGCCCTGGATCGTCGGGGCGGTGACGATCTCCGGCGGAATCGTCGCGCCGCCGTTGAAGTCGCGCAGGAAGCGCACGTTGCTGAGCAGGCCCTGGCGGACCGTCAGCGTATCGGTGTCGACCGACACGTCGGCACCGATGCCGTGCAGCGGACGACCGTGCGAGTCGGGCGCCGACAGCGCGGAGGGCGGCGTGTCGAGGCTCCAGTTCACCGGCTGCGCCGTATCGTCGAACCACAGCCCGGTGCCGCTGTTGCCGGCTGGAAACACCACGAGCAGGCGCGGTTTCGTCGACGAACGCACCAGCAGATGCGCGGCGACCTGGTGCTGCCGGTAGAACGCATTGATCTGTCCGCCGGCGTCCATGCGGAACGACAGGGCGGCCTGGTTCGACGGCGGATTGGCCGGCTTGATGTCGTCGTCGTTGCAGGCCGCCAGCAGGCCGGCGCAGACGAACCCCATACACAGCGACTTCGCGAAACGATGCATGTGATGTCCCTCCTGGTGAATGGCGATTTTTTATGAGAATGATTGAAACAGCGGTGCGACGGCATTCGGATCAATGTGTGATTTAATCCGGGCGTGATGCGGGCGAATTGGGCGGAATAGCCGGCAGGCGGTTAATGCCGGAATTGAAAAGAAAAAGGAGACTTCGCCTCCGTGAGGCACGGATCACTTCTTCTATAGGTGCCCCGGCATGGCGCCGAAAGCGACGCGTGTGCGGCGGGGAAATGATGCATAAGCTGTCGTAGGGGATTCTAAAGTTCGGATAAAGATGGAGTCAATAACGATTTCGAATCCTCTGAAACGACTGCTTGAAAGGGGGCAATTATTGCCGAGGGGGCGGTAAAATATTCGAATCGGGATGACTTTAAAATAACCGAATTCGGAATTCTGCGAAATAGATCGGCAATGGATGTTGGTATCGGCCAATTGCTCGTGGTTGCCCGGTGATTGAATCGACGACGTTGGATTCGGTGGATTCGACGCGTCCGGCGCCTGAGCAATCGGTGTGCCCGGCATGGGGCGGAGTGCGGTCGCGAGCACCCGTCGGTGCCGACGAATTTGGTAGGCTTGGCAGCTTCCTCCGCTTTCGATTTCGGTCTTTCGTGGAGCTGCATGTGGCATCGACGATCGGGGGCGGACGAGGTTGCCTTTACATAATTTTGGAGAACGCACCGTGCTGCACGTACCCGACGATTCAGTGCTCGTATTGGTCGATTTTCAGACACGGCTGATGCCGGCGATCCACGACGGGGTGTCTGTCGTGGCGCAGGCCGTCAAACTCGGCAGTGTTGCCCGGATATTCGAGGTGCCAATCGTCGGGACCGAGCAAAGCCCGCTCCGGCTCGGCGAGAGTCTGTCGGAGATCAAAGGGTTGTGCTCGGACATCGTGACCAAGGACCATTTCGACGCGTGCGCGGATGGTCTGGCCGATGCGCTTCCGGCCGAACGCAACAGCGTCATCGTGGCCGGTTGCGAGGCACACGTCTGCGTGTTGCAAACGGCCTTCGGCTTGTTGCGTAGCGGCCGTAAAGTCACGGTGGTCAGCGACGCCGCGGGTTCCCGCAAAACGGTCGATCGAGAAGCGGCAATCGGCAGGCTCGGGGCGAACGGCGTGGAGATTGCGACCGTCGAGATGATCGCGTTCGAATGGCTCGGATCCAGTCGGCATCCGCGCTTTCGCGACGTGCTGCAATTGATCAAGTGAAGCGCAACGAAACTGAGCATCTGTAGCGCCGAGGACGCGGCGCAGTTTGTTGGGCTGTTCTAACGGACGATGCCGGCGCGCGGATTATCGCGCCGGCATCGTCGCTTACAGATCCTCGAAGGCGGGGAGGAGATCCTGCTCGACGAGCCGGATCTCTATTCGGTTTGCCGTCTCGATGTGCTCAGGGTTCTTCATCGAGAATGGTGCGTCGGTTGTGCTGACGATGATGGTGCCTGTTTGCGATTTGCCGGCCTCTGGGACAGGAACAAGCTCACGTGCTTCCGGAAGCTGCTGCTGCGTGATTACCGTGGGTAGGTAGAGCATCCAGCCGACGCTGGGTTTGTCGCCGAACACTTGCCGTGCCGCGTAGCTTCTCGGCCCGACTGCGGCGTAGACGGGTTTAAAAGTGGCAATTGCAGTGTGAACGATTTTCAGCACGGAATCGAGGTTGCCGAGAATTGTCTTGTCGGCCAGAGATACCTCGAACGTATTGAGGCGTCCAGGTTCGTTCAGATGGCACGAAATGGTCGTCCCTTGATTGATGTCCTCGTTGCCGTCCCACAGGCTCACATATGTCGTTTCCGGATTTTCTCCGAGCTTATGTTTGAGCACGGCCAAAATGGCCGTGGACGGTGAGCCGTCCTCGAACACCGGATATAACCGTGCTTCCTCCGGGCTCTGTCCGTGTGCGTACCAGCGATTGATACTAGGTTCGACCTCTGCAAGCGCGGTCGTAACGATCTGAATGCGTGACAGGACTTGCTCGAAGTTGGTGGGTTCGAGTTCGTGGTCCCTGAATCTCAGTCTGATGTCCATGATTCTCGCGATTTACGGTTGTCAGACGGATGCTACTTGAAGGTCGATCATTGCTGGAAGCAGGTACTCTCGCTATTCGGGTTCCTCGAAGTACCACTTCAAGCGGGCAGGGGAGGTGTCGTTCATCCTGCCTCGCAAACCGAAAGCCCAGCCGGTGGACCTGCCGGCGATTCCGGCCGAACTGCTTGAGCAGTTTGGCAACGGTCCGATGACAACCGAAGCCATCAATGCCGCGACGCTGGCGCTCAAGAAGGCGCTGATCGAGCGAGCGCTGTTGTGCTTTACGGCTTGCGGGAAAAAGTGACAGATAATCTGTCACTCTCTAGACGATGGCCAAAACATGTGCTCTTCGTGATGGATAAGATTATTGAGCCGGCACCTAACTATCCCCCGATGGGTTTGCGGGAGTTGCTGGATGAAATTGTCGAGGCTGATCCTGCACTACGAACCTCAAAGTCGTGGAGAAGGTTGCATAATTTGTTTTCACAATAAGTGTGGTCTATTAGTATCTCGTCTTTTCACTGGGGCGTGACGTACAGAGTTCGTGATGGGATGCGTCAACCACTCTGGTTTCTTATAATAAATGACACATTGAGTGGTTGACGACTTAACGATCGATAGGTCGACGTGCATTGATTTTTGGTTGTGCTGCTGTGAAGGTCGGTATTCGACTCTGCGATGAGTTTCGGTGGATAGCGTCAAGAAGACAGTCAAGAATCATCACGGCGCCTTTATTGTAGCAAGCGGACTTTGGTATGATCTTTGGAGGCATCTTCCGCGATCACACTTTGGGTCGGGTCCGCCTCTGCATGAAGGCATAATTTAATATTGTTGTTTGTGATTTGTAATTTTCATGTAACACATACGCAGTCCCGGCGTTTTGATGTCTAGTTACGGTCGGAAGCGTTCTGCACGAAACGGGGTAATCGCATGAGCGGGGAAGTCTTGCTGAAGGTGCTGCGCGGAGGCTACGCGCAGTTCGATCGCATCGTGAAACTTGACACGCCGCTTGGCGACGATTGGCTCACGCCGCTGTACGTCAAGATCAACGCGCGGCTCGGGCGCAATTTCGAGGTGACTGTCGATGCCTCGTCGGTCGTCGGCGACAAGATCAAGCTTAGCGCTCTCATGCTGCAACCCGTCACGCTCTGGATTCGCCAGACCGACGGCGGTTATCTGCCGATCCATGGCTATGTCCAGCGGGCTCGCCGCCTTGGAAATGATGGGACCATCTCGTATTTTCAGCTTCAGTTCTCTTCGTGGCTGAGCTTTTTGAAGCTCAGCAGCGATCGGCGCGACTGGCAGGAAGCCAGCGGCTGGCAAATTCTCACCGACGTATTCGACAAGCATCCGCAGGCTTCCGGCAACTATGGGCAGGAACTGCGCACGGCGATGCGGTCGTATTCGCACCGCGTGCAGTGGGAGACCGACTGGAATTTCGTGCATCGGAGTCTGGAGGAAGTCGGCGTGTTTCCGCGCTTCGATTTCGCGAAGGATGGCAAGTCGCATAAGGTCGTCATGATGGACGACCTGTATTTCGGGCCGCCGCTGCCGAATTCGGAGATGAAGTTCAGCCATGCAGGTACCGACGAGGATTTCGACGGACTCACCCAGTTAAGCGAACAGCAGGACGCACAAAGCGCGACGCTGACGCTCGGCACCGCCGACTACAAGCGTCCGGACCTCGACAAACAGGTCAGTACGCCGGCGGCAGACCTGGAGGATTTACCCGGCCAAGGTGAAGACTACCTCTATACCGGCTCACAGACCTGGGCCGAATCCGACATCGGGCAACAGCAGGCCCGCATCCGCACCGAGGAATGGGCCTCGCGAGCAAAGCGCTATTTCGCGATCGGCAGCCCGCGCTATGCATTGCCCGGCTACTGGTTCAAGGTGTCGGGGCATCCCGTCCTCGATGCCCTGCCGGAGGAAGAGCGCGAATTGTCGATCATCGCGAGTGACTGGCTGATTCAAAACAATCTGCCGGGCCTGGATGCGCTGACGCGGTTTCCACGCAGCCTGCGCAGCGAGATCGAACAGGTCCAGGCGGCTGGGACGGGTGCGACCGTGAGTCACCGCGATGGCGGCGTCGGATTTTTCCACGTCGAGATCGAGGCGCAACGCCGCAAGACACCGTTCCGCAGCCCGTTCGAGCATGAGAAGCCCGAAATGCATCTGCAGACGGCAATCGTCGTGACGGACAGCGACGAAGAAATCCTCACGGACGACGGCAACCGTGTGCGGGTCCGGACGTCGAACAGCCGGAACGACCGCAATACGAAGTCGACGTCATGGATCCGTGCGGCGATGCCGGACGCCGGCGCGAAGCGTGGCGGCTACTTTCCGTTGCGCAAAGACGACCTGGTGCTCCTGGGATTCGTAAATGGCGATTGCGACCGGCCGGTGATCATCTCGCGACTGCATGGTGGCGCGACGATGCCGGTATGGCATACGCACGGCCTGCTGTCCGGATTTCGGTCCCGCGAATACGGTGGAGACGGCTTCAACCAGCTCGTGCTGGATGACGCAAGTGGCCAGAATCGGGTCCAGCTTTCCACGACGAGTTATGCGTCGCACCTCCACCTTGGCTACCTGATCGAACAGTCCGATAACACGCGCGGCTCGTTCGTGGGCAGTGGCTTCGATCTCAAATCGGAGGCACATGGCGCGATTCGGGCGGTTCAGGGGCTGTCTATCTCTACCCATCCCGCCGCTGTGCAACCCATGAACGTCTCGGCTGCGACCGATCAGCTTGCGGCTTCCGAGGCGGTATTCGAGACGGTCTCGCAGGCGAGCGAAACGAATCGGGCCGAAAGCCTGCAGGACGGCAGCGATGCGCTGAAAGCCTTTACCGAGATGACGCAGCATAGTGTCCCCGGCGCAACACAAGGCGGGCGCACGGCCGGCGGCGGAACGGGGAGCGCCAGTGGTTTTGCGAAGCCGGCGCTGCTGCTGTCGAGCCCGGCGGGCGTCGGACTTTCCAGCCAGCAATCGATTCACGCGTCGGCGAATCAACAGGTCAACCTCGTGGCGGGGAAGAACGTCAACCTTGCGGCCGGGAAGTCGCTTCTCGCGAGCGTGATGGACAAGATCAGCCTCTACGCGCAAAACCTCGGGATCAAAATCTTCGCGACCAAAGGTCCCATCGAAATCCAGGCTCAGAACGATGCGCTGACGATGCTGGCGCAGCAGGACGTCAAGATCGAGAGCGCGTCGGGACGGATGATTCTGCGCGCGGAAAAAGAACTGATTCTTAACGTCGGTGGATCGTATATCAAGATCACGCCTGACATGATCGAGAACGGGACGTCGGGCCAGATTCTCGAGAAATGCGCATCGTGGGACAAGCCCGGGGCATCCACCATGACGTTGCGAGACCCGTTGAACGGCACGCCGGTGTCAAAGCACGGCGGTTACGCGGACGATTTTTCCGGTTGATCGGGACGCCCCATTTCTGAAGCACGATAACGACTTGCGATTCAAATTGCCATGACGGACAAGCACCCTTCCAAACAACCACCGAAAAAGCCCGAGCCGGACGCCAAGCCGGCGTACACGCCGCTTGCATGGAGCTATCCGTTTTCGCCTGCGACCAAGGAAGGTGCAACTCCGGATACCACGGATCCCATGACCTACATGAAGGTACTTGCGACCGCGGAGGATGGTTTTTATCCTCTCGGGGCCAGTGGCATCTGGCACGGCGGCATTCACTTCGGCCAGAAGACCGGCGAGGCGCTGAAACAGGACGACGGTGTACGCGCGATTGCCACCGGGGAGGTCGTCGCGTACCGGCTCGATAGCGAATACCCTACGCTGACCTATCAGGACCAGCGTCATGCCTTGTACTCGCGTGGCTTTGTGCTGATCCGCCATACCCTGCAATTGCCGCCGGCACCGAAGAAGCCGGATCCAGCATCCGCACCGTCGGATGCGCCGCCAGCCCCGACACAAGCACCCGCGCCGTCCAGTCCGCCACCCGGTGAAACACTGACGTTCTTCAGTTTGTACATGCACACGCTCGACTGGAAAACGTATAAGGCGGCGCTCGATCAGCCCAAAACGGCCAATGCGGATCCCAAGGCACCGCAACTCAAGCCTGCGCCCTACTGGGAAGTCGACCGTTCGTATCGCGCATTGAAACCGAACAAGCAGGATCTTCCCAAACGCAAGCCGATCGATCCCGGTGCGCTCGGCGACGATTCGTCGCCGCAGCAACAAGGCCCGGACGATGCATTGCCGGAGCCTGTAGCGGGTGTGCGGGTTCGGATTATTCCGAACGGGAAACTCCTCGGCTTGCTGCCCGAGGGAACGGAACTTACCGTGAACGAGGCCGATAACGGCGGCCGCAAGGGATGGGCAAAGATCACGAAAATCATTAAAGGTGAGCCGGTGGGTCCGGTCGTCGGTCAGGCGCCCGATGTGCAGTTGAAGTGGGGTTACGTTTTCGTTTCCGAATTGGCGCCGATCCCTCAGTCCGGCCCCGTCGACAAGGTGGTCGTGCTCAAGAAACCGTATCCCGTCAAGGCGGGAGACGTCGTCGCGCATATCGGACAATACCAGCGCTACAGGGAAGCCAAGCCTACCCCCCCGCTACCCACTCGGCCGTTGCTCCATCTCGAAATCTTTGCAGGCCCCGATCTTCCTGCGTTCATCACCAAGAGTCAGGCTCGCGCGCAGGAGTTGCCAGAGACGGACAAGCCATTTCTGGAAATTTTGAAGGGCGCGAAACTCGTGACGAAAGCGCCCGATCCGGATTACACCCTCGAGCAGACGGGTTTGAAGCTGGTACCGGTCAGCGATCCGAAATCGCGATGGGTCAAGGTGCAGCCCAAGACCGTGAAAATGCCTGCCGAGCAGCCGGAGCCGCCTGCTCCTGCTGGCAAAGGGAAGCACAAGCCAAAGCCAGCGAAAAAGCCGGACGAGACGTCGACCGGTAGCCCGTTCTGGGTCGACAGCAGCCTGGGTCTGATCAATCAAATGACAACAGCCCCTGTCAAGGGCTGGAAAGACTTTCCGCTAAAAGTAAGTCAGGCAGAGGGGCCAGGCACGGACTTTAGCAATGTGTTGCGGATAATCGATCTCGACAAGGAGGGTCCGCAGAGCTTGGCACGAGAAGACAAGGACGCGAGTGGAAAAGCCAAGCGCTGGTGGAACGTGACCGTTGGCACGAAAGACGGTGGAACTCGTCAAGGATGGGTGCGCGAGCAGGACCATCCCAAGGTGAAACTGTGCAGCCCGTGGGACTGGCCGGGGTTCGAACTCGTCGACAACAGTTCGACCACAATGGTCGATATGTTCAAGCGTTATCTGTTCGTCGCCGGACTCGCCATGGGAGAGGATCAGGACAACTTCAAACCGAGTGCGGATGCGTTGGCCACCAGTGACCTCATCCAGAAGCTCGAACAGGCCATTGATGTCAATCACGATGGCAAGGTGACGGCGGCAGAACTGGCGGATGCGCAAAAAACGAAGTGGTTGGCCGAGGCAATCTCGCATATGGTCGTGAAGAGCGAGAGCGAATGGGGCGGCAACATGGGGAAGTGGGAGGACATCTTGCCCCATATGAAGCTCGTGCCGTGGAAATGGCAGAACGAGATGGACCGGATCAAGAAGCTTCAGTGGTGGGAGGAAGTTCAGGGTATTGACGCGAAGATTCTTCCGAAAGAGCCGAAGCCGTGGCATTTTCATCCGATTGGGCTGATTGGAAATTTCGTTCAGAGTGGCGGTGAGTGCGATTGCGGTTGCTGCATGACCGTTACCGGAACACGCTTCATGCATACCAAGACTGATCCGTGGTACGGGCCACAGCATTCGGGCAAAATCTCGCTAGGAAATTGCCCAGCGCTAGCAACAATGCGTGCCAAAGGAACTTTAGGCGATGTAGAAGAGAAGATTCTGCGTGCCATGTCTCAGAATGAAGGCTGTGTGGATACTGTCCAGGCGATCGACATTGCTATCATCAGCGCAGGTGCGATGCAGAAGACCATTCGAGGCGATGCTAGTGGGGGCGAATTAGCCGTTCAGATCGCGGTGTTCCGCGACACGCAACCTGACGCATATCAACAGTACTTTGCCGATTGCGGCTGGACCGTGACCGGTTCTGGTGGTGATGCGCAGTTGGGTTATGCACATCCCACATTCACGAATGGCGTTCGGCTAATCGGTCCCGAACTATACAAGGCACTCCGACGTGACTGTTCTAAAGACACCATGGGCAAGCCGGTGAAGTGCCCGCCAGTTGCATCGATGGCTCACGGAGTATCGTCGCCGCTATACCAGGAACTGCAGATCAAGGATTTCGTCGATCGTCTCAATCAGGCTATCAACAAGTATCCAAACGGCTATTCCTATCGGATCAGGGATTATCTACAGTCGCCGCTTGGGCGCGCGACCGTCTTGGATCAAGATGTAAATTGGCCCAGTCAGACGTCGGACAGCATGAGAGGATCGTTAGACCGGTTTTTCAGCCACAATCCACAAGTGTCACGGAATCCTGCGGATTGGGGGGCGAACAGGGGTTCGTACGAGGCCAGCATTTTGCAGGACTACGGGCCAACTCGCGCTATGGCGAAGGTAAACGGGGCGTCGGTTGCGCCGGGGCGTTATCAACATTTGGTCCAAGCTTTGGGAATGCCATCTTGAAAGACTCAGCGTTAAAACTTACGAGGCCGCGTGTTCAGTTGTTTCGGGAAGGTTCCCCGCGCACGCTTGTCACGCATGTCGGAACTATGCTCGCGATGACTATGCTTTGGTCAGGTCTTGCAAGCGCAGCACAGCAGTCCACTCTACGCTTTGCATTGCCTGGCGGAGCAGCAGTGATCTATAGCAATGCGGCGAACCCTCAAGATCCATTGCCCCGTCGGGCCTGGAAGAAAGCGGTTTTCTCCTTTCCGAATGGAACGACGTTTGGCCTGCTGCCACGAGCAGGTGAGTCGAACGCCGGCGGGGGAACGCAGATGGAGCCGCCTAACAAATGGAATATCTCTCCTTCAGGTCAATATGTAATCGTCATGCGAAACGACCAGGGAACAGTGTTCATGGGGCAAGGGCAACCGGAAACGGTGCTGAACCGGGAGTACTGTTCCATGATTGAGATAAAAACAGGCTGTATTACGGCCGAGCAAACCGGAGAGATTTGTGGAGCGGGTTGGCAACCGAGTCAAGGTGCCCAGTGGGGAACAGATTCCCAAACTTCGATGATGCTCACGCGCGATCGTCCATCGGCAATCAACAAGTTGGCCTCCATCAATGCAGGACAGCCCCCGCATTTACTGATGCGCAATGCTTCGGGGGCCGACAATCTCTTGCGGTGTGACCCACCTTCCTCTGCCAATCGCGAGTCCTATCAGAAAATTGCAGCGGCTCTCAAGTCGGACGGGGCGCGCGTCGATGCGCAACTGATTGATATGGCGCTTTCGAGAGGATCTGCCGCCACTGTAGGTACGCCAGTAGCGCAAGAAGTGGGTGCTGCAGGCCCGACCGCCACGGTATCGGTCGCAAAAGCGACTCTGTTCACAGCCCCCGACGACGCGACCGCAAGTCGAGCCTATCTCGTCCAGAATGATGTCGTAACCGTACTGAAGCAGTCTCCGACTGGGTGGGCCTACGTAGACTACGTTAACGCATCCGGTAAGCATTTGCTTCGTTGGATTAAAGCCGATCAGATATCGATCAAGCAATGATGCAAGTTGCCAAGCTCCACTCGAGAATATGAATTTCATTCAAGTCTCTTGAAGCGGAATTTCGAACGGGGTAGGGCATTGAGCAGTTTCGGGGTATGGCGTTGATGATTGGGGAACCGGCGAGCAGCGCCTTTGGAGATCAAAAACTTACGGAACCAGAATGATTAATCTGATTCGAGTTGGGGATGCCACTGACCACGGCGGCAAGGTCGAAACCGGTTCAACGAAGATGCGCTTCGATGGTCGCTTTGTAGCTCGTAAGGGTGACCTTGTCTCTTGTCCGCAGCACCTCAGCGTCTCACCGAATGTCATCGAGGAAGGCGATCCATCGATGACGGATGATGGCATCCCGATCGCGAGACACGGACATCGCGCCACATGCGACTGTCTCCTGATATCAAGTTTCGTTTGAGTCTGATGTCGACCGTGTCGGCAACTATCTTCGTTTGCACTCGCAGATGTGTTGCACCTCATGTCTGGCACTGTTGTCGGCTCGAATTGTTAGTTGGAACTCAGTTTGCTATTGGCAACGGGTGCAGCTTTTATGGCAACCGGTGACGATCGTCTCTCAAATATTCGTGACTATCTCACGGCAGGGGGATTCGCACTGACGGCCTGCGAGTGGCGCGGCGTCTTGAGTCAGTATCAGGCGCTGGACATCCAGGTTTTGAAGGACGTTCTCGGAAAAAAGTGAGTTCGCCCGCGCAGTACCGATAAGTTGTGCAGCAGGTGATTGACCAGCACGACTATTCGGAGCGCCGGGCGTGCGCGCTCCTTGGCCTGAATCGCCGAACGTTCCGGCGGCCGGCGCCACCTGACGCCGACCATGAAGTTCGGCAACGGCTGCGCGAGCTGGCAGAGGAGCGGCCACGATTTGGCTCGCCCCGCCTGCACGTCTTGCTGCGCCGGGAGGGTTTGGTCCAGAACCACAAGCGCACTGAGCGGCTGTACCGCGCAGAAGGCCTGTCGCTTCGCCTGAAACGTCGAAAGAAGCGCCCGAGTCATCTACGCGTGGTCATGCCGACGCCCAACGGCGCCGACGAAGGCTGGGCGATGGACTGGAGCCAGACGGATTCACCAAAAGATACAGTCCATTGCCCTCGGTAAGTTTGGTAGGCTTGTTGTTGCTTTCGCTTGTCGGATTTCGACGTCGGTGAGTGGCACGGTAAAAAGACGGGTCTCGTCGTTGGACGATTCGAAATCGCCCCCGCTTTGCTACCCGCTTTTTACTACGCTCGCCACGATTCCCGACAACCGCAAGCAAACGATGAAAAGGGCACTTGATGCCCGACTGGCAAGGGTTCCAGGCGAATCGCCGAACCACCACGAACTGGAGCAAACGAAGTGATCAGACATATCGTCATGTGGAAGTTGAAGGAATCGGCGGAAGGCGGCACGCGTGCGCAGAACGCGCTGAAGCTGAAGGAAAAGCTCGAAGGCTGCCGCGATCTCGTGCCGGGCATCCTGCAGCTCGACGTCGGCGTGGCGACGCCCGGCCTCGACGCGACGTCGGACGTCGTGCTCGTGTCCGATTTCACGGACCAGGCCGCGCTCGATGCGTACCAGGTGCACCCGGTTCACCAGGAAGTGAAGAAATTCGTCGTTGCGGTAGCCGAATCGCGCCAGTGCGTCGACTATTTCTCCGAAAGCGCACGATGACCGACGCGGCATCCCCGACGGACGGCCCGTCGATCGAAAGCCCGTTCGTCGATCTGCTCGGCGTGCGGCTCGTATCCGCGAAGGACGGCGCGAGCGAGATCGTGCTGCCGCTCGACGAGCGGCACATGAACACGTGGAGCATCGCGCACGGCGGCGTGACGATGACGCTGTCGGACATCGCACTCGCGATGGCCGCGCGCAGCCTGACCGACGACGGCGTCGGCGTCGTCACGGTCGAGATGAAGGTGAACTTCATGCAGCCGGGGCGCGGTGAGCTGCGCGCGTACGGACGCGTGATGCATCGTTCGACGACGATGGCGTACTGCGAAGGCGAAGTGCGCGACAGCGATGGCAACTTCGTCGCGAAGGCGCTCGGCACGTTCAAGTACATGCGGCGGCTCGCGGTGGGCCGCGACATCAAGCGGCAACGCACGCGCACGGCGCCGGATGCCCAGCCCGGCCCGAGCGACGCGTAAGCGCCGCAACGAGCGGCCCTGCCTGATCGAAGGCAGGGCCGTTTTATTTTGCGGCACGGATCCGCAACGGGATGGCGATACGGCGCGAATGAAGCCAAGGAGACAACGATGGACACGGTCAACCGCCAGATCCTGCTGGTGTCACGCCCGCAAGGCGCTGCCAGCGCCGACAACTTCCGGCTCGTCGAAACGCCGCTCGCCCCGCTCGCCGCGGGCGAATTGCGGGTACGCAATCATTTCCTGTCGCTCGATCCCTACATGCGCGGCCGCATGAACGATACGAAGTCGTACGCGGCGCCGCAGCCGTTGAACGAGGTGATGATCGGTGCCACCGCGGGCGAGGTGATCGAGTCCCGGCACCCGGATTTCGCGGTCGGCGAGCACGTCGTCGGCCAGTTCGGCTGGCAGGAATACGGCACGTCGAACGGCGGCGGGCTGCGCAAGGTCGACACGTCGCGGGTGCCGCTGTCCGCATGGCTCGGCGTGACCGGCATGCCGGGCGTGACCGCGTGGGTCGGCCTAAACTGGATCATCGCGCCGAAGGCCGGCGAAACCGTCGTCGTCAGCGCGGCAAGCGGCGCGGTCGGCAGCGTGGTCGGCCAGCTCGCGAAACGCGCCGGATGCCGCGCGGTCGGCATCGCGGGCGGCCCCGACAAGTGCCGCTACGTGGTCGACACGCTCGGCTTCGACGCGTGCGTCGACTACAAGGCCGGTCGGCTGGCCGACGACCTGGCCGCCGCGACGCCGGACGGTGTCGACGGCTGCTTCGAGAACGTCGGCGGCGCGGTGCTCGACACGACGATGGCGCGGATGAACGCGTTCGGCCGGATCGCCGTATGCGGGATGATCGCCGGCTACGACGGCGTGCCCGCGCCGCTCGCGAATCCGGGCCTGATCCTGCGCTCGCGGCTGACGATGCAGGGTTTCATCGTGTTCGAGCATCCGGACGCGTGGCCGCCCGCGCTGGCCGAGCTGAGCGAACTCGTCGCGACGAAGCGGCTGCATTACCGCGAGTCGATCGCACACGGGCTCGAGCGGGCGCCGGACGCGTTCCTCGGGCTCCTGAAGGGCCGTAATTTCGGCAAGCAGCTGGTGCAGCTCGTCTGACCCGCGCGTGGCATCATGTGACGCTTGTCCGTTCACGGCGCCGCACGCGCCGTCCTCACCGATGCCGCTGAATCCGAAGATCGCCCAAGTGCTCGACATGGTCGAGCGCGCGAAACGTCCGTCCTATCACCACCAGACGCCGCAGCAGGCGCGCGCCGCGTACGAGAAGAGCGCGCCCATCCTCGACGTCGCACCCGCGCCGATGCATTCGGTCGAGGCCTGCGTGGTGCCGACGCGCGACGGCCGCTCGATCGGCGCGCGGCTGTACCTGCCGGTCGAGCCGAGCCTCGCCGAACCGCTGCCGGCGCTGGTCTATTACCACGGCGGCGGCTTCACGGTCGGCAGCGTCGACACGCACGACGCGCTGTGCCGGATGTTCGCGCGCGACGCGCAGTGCGCGGTGCTGTCGGTCGATTACCGGCTCGCGCCCGAACACCGGTTCCCGACCGCGGTGAACGACGCCGACGACGCATTGCGCTGGCTGCATCGCGAGGCCGCCGCATTCGGCATCGACGCGACGCGGCTCGCGCTCGGCGGCGACAGCGCGGGCGGCACGCTCGCGACGGTCTGCGCGGTGCTCGCGCGCGACGCGGGCATCGACCTTGCGCTGCAGATGCTGATCTATCCGGGCGTGACGGGCTACCAGGACACCGGATCGCACGCGCGGCTCGCGAACGGCTACCTGCTGACGCAGGACACGATCCAGTGGTTCTTCACGCAATACGTGCGCGATCGGTCCGATCGCGACGACTGGCGGTTCGCGCCGCTCGACGGCAAGCGCGGTGCGCCGTCGTTCGCCGGGGTCGCACCGGCCTGGATCGCGACGGCCGAATACGATCCGCTGCACGACGAGGGCGCCGCGTATGCAGACAAACTACGCGCGGCCGGCAATTCGGTCACGCTGGTCTGCTATCCGGGGATGATCCACGAGTTCTTCAAAATGGGCGGCTACGTACCCGAGGTGCGGGCCGCGCATGCCGACGCGGTGGCGGCGCTCAAGGCGGCATTCGACGACGTTTGACGGCGGCGGCGCTCGACGCCGCGCGGAGGAAGCGATGACCGACGACTGGGTGGAAACGGGCGACTGGACGGTGCTGGGCGGCGATGCCGCGCGCATTCGCGATGCGGTGTTCGTGCGCGAGCAGCGGATTCCGCCGGAATGGGAGCTCGACGACGAGGATCCGCTGTCGCTGCATGCGGTTGCCTACCGGGTCGATGCGGCGACCGGCACCCGCCGCGCGGTCGGGACCGGACGGCTGCTGCGCTCCGGCACGATCGGCCGCGTCGCGGTGCTGGCCGACGCGCGCGGGCAGGGCGCCGGATCGGCCGTGCTGCACGCGCTACTGGACGCGGCGCGGCATCGCGGCGAACCGGTCGTGCGGCTCTACGCGCAGGATGCCGCGGTCGCGTTCTACGTACGGCACGGTTTCACGGCGATCGGCGACCGGTTCGTCGAAGTGGGTGTGCCGCACGTCGAGATGGCGCGCGCGCCCTAGAGCCCGTTATTCGTATGAACAGGCCCGGGCGCCGCTCGCACAGGCTCAGCGCGGCTGCGTCGCGTCGATGTCGAACGTGAACGCGCGCTCGAACGTGCCCGGCCGAACGGTACGGTGCGAGCCGTCGTCGTCGCAGCGTTCCTTGATGTCGACCGTCAATCGCACGCCTTCCTTCATCGTCACGCGCAGCGCGGTCGTGCCGCGCGTACCGTATTCGGGCGTCTCGATGAACGCGGCCGACAGCGCACGCTCGCGCTCGATCGGAATGCCGGTGTGCGGCAGCGCGTCGTCGTCCGCGACGCGCGGATCGCGCATCAGCTCGATCAGTTCGTCGAGCGACGGGGTCGGATTGTCGGTGAGCAGCGTGCCGAGTTCCGCGCGCTTGCGCACGATTTTCGGCCAGGGCGTATCGAGCCGCGCGTTCGACAGTGCATGCACGCCGGCGCTGACCGCGACCGGCGGCGCGACAGCAGTTTCGCCTTCGGCCGGGCGGTTGCAGAACCACGCGAGTTCGCGCCGCTTCCAGTCGCCGACCAGCAGGTTGAAGCCGTTGTACACGGCCGAGTGCTCGGCCAGCGCGCCGAGATAATCGAGCGGCGCGACCGGCGGGCCGCCGAGGAAATCGGATACGAGCTTGCCGCGGGTTGGTGCGCCCGCGCGAATGTCGAACGGCGCGCGGTAATTGGTCAGCGCCGCGAAGCGGCCGTCGCGGGACACGCCGAGCCACGTGCCGCCCGCTTCGAGATCGCGGCCGGCCAGCACGCCCGGCACGTCCTCCCACCACGAAAGCGGCGCACTCGTACGGCGAAAGAATTCGTCGCGATTGGCGATGAGGGTAAAGACAGGACCGGCGGCGGCATCAGGCTGCCAGTCGAAGGCAATCAGACACATCGGGCGAATCTCTCGCAGGAAACATCGCGCGCCGGCCGCTACGTGCGAACCGGCGTGCAACAGGTTGTCAGTGCGTCACGCTTCCGTCGGCCATGCGTACGGTAGCGCGTCGAACGCGAGCGGCGGTCCGTCGGCCGCACCGAGGTGCACCGTGCCGCTGTCGAGCGCGGCCAGCTTGATTTCGACGAGCGCATCGACGCCGCCCGCGGGTGCGGCGGCCGCATTGACGATCATTCCGCACGGCTGGCCCGGGTCATCGCTGTGGAACAGCTCGACGCCGGCATGCACGGTGTCGGTCTCGCCGGCGACATGCGCGAGCGCGGTGCGGCGCTTGATCGTGCCGCGGTACTGGCTGCGCGCGACGACTTCCTGGCCCGGGTAGCACCCCTTCCTGAAGTTAACGGCGCCGATCACGTCGAAGTTGACCATCTGCGGGACGAACTGTTCGACGGCCGGCTGCGTGATGCGCGGCTCGCCCGCGCGCACGTCGAGCCAGTCCCATACGGCCGGCGACACGACCGGCAGCTTGCCGCCGAGCGCGGCGAGGCGCGTGTCGACTTCCGCGCGCGGCCCGATCCACAGATAGCGCTTGCGGCCTGCCGCGTCCGGCACGCGGATCAGCGCGCCGGCCGGGCCGTCGACCTTCACGTGCACGCCGTCCGGCAGCGCGTCGAAGATGCCCGACAGCGCCTCGCGCACGTCGCCCGCGAAGCCGACCACCGCGAGCGTGTCGCTCGCGTCCGTCAGTTTCGCCTTCGAGCGCAGCACGAACATGGACAAGCGTTTCTGAACGGCGGCCTGGACGTCCTTCGAGACCAGCAGCTGCACGCCGTGACCGGCGCGCCAGGCGAGGAACGACGCGAGCAGGCGGCCTTTCGCCGAGCAGTAGCCGGACAGGCGCGCACTCGCGGCATCGAGATGCTCGATGTCGTTGGTGAGCTGGCTGTGCAGGAACGTCGCGGCGTCGTCGCCGGCCACGTCGATCACGCCGAACTGCGGGAGCGGCATGCAGGCGCCCGGCGCGTCGAAATCGGCAGCGGACGGGCGGGGGGAAACGGGGAGCGAGGCAGTTGCGGCCTGGGCAGCCGGTGAAGCGAACGGTGTGCTCATGGAATGAGGGAACAGTCAACCCTGACTTTGACGGAGGCGAGCAAGTATTATATGGGTCTTACCTGAGTCACGTTTCCATGTCCCTACTGAAGAAATGCGCCGCGACGATCGTGGCGCTGGCCGTCGTTGTGGCCGCTGCCGGCGCGGGCGGCGGGTATTACTGGGCGACCCGGCCGCTGTTGCTGGGCTCGGCGTCGCTCGACGTCACGATCAAGCCGCGCAGCAGCGTGAAGAGCGTCGCGCTGCAGCTCAAGCGCGGCGGCGTGCCGGTCGAGCCGCTCGGCTTCGTCGCGATGACGCGCGTGCTCGGGCTGTCGAGCCGGCTCAAGTCCGGCAACTACGAATTCAAGACCGGCATCACGCCGTACGACGTCCTGCAGAAGATCGCGCGCGGCGACGTGAACGAGTACGTCGCGACCGTGATCGAGGGCTGGACCTTCAAGCGGATGCGCGCGGAGCTCGACGGCAATCCCGATCTCGCGCACGCCACGGCCGGCATGAGCGATGCCGAGCTGCTGCGCGCGATCGGCGCGTCGGACGCCGCGATCCAGCGCGGCAGCGGCGAGGGGCTGTTCTTTCCCGACACCTACCTGTTCGACAAGGGCACGAGCGACCTGAACATCTACCGGCGCGCGTACCACCTGATGCAGACGCGTCTCGACGAAGCATGGGCCGCGCGCGCGCCGGGGCTGCCGTACAAGACGCCTTACGAAGCGCTGACGATCGCGTCGATCGTCGAAAAGGAAACGGGCCACGCGGCTGACCGCACGTTCGTCGCGGCGGTGTTCGCGAACCGGCTGCGCATCGGGATGCCGCTGCAGACCGATCCGTCGGTGATCTACGGCCTCGGCGACGCGTACGACGGCCGCCTGCGCAAGCGCGACCTGCAGGCCGACACTCCTTACAATACCTATACGCGCCGCGGGCTGCCGCCGACGCCGATCGCCCTGCCGGGCGTCGCCTCGCTGCAGGCGGCGATCAATCCGGCCCAGACGGGCGCGCTCTATTTCGTTGCGAAGGGCGACGGCACGAGCGTGTTCTCGGATACGCTCGGCGATCACAACAAGGCCGTGGACAAGTACATACGAGGTCAATAATGGCGAGCGGTAAATTCATCACGTTCGAAGGCATCGACGGGGCGGGGAAGACCACCCACCTGCAATGGTTCTGCGAACGCCTCCAGGCGAAGCTGGCCGCGGGCGGCCGGCAGGTCGTCGTCACCCGCGAGCCGGGCGGCACGCAGCTCGGCGAGAAGCTGCGCGAGATCCTGTTGAACCAGCCGATGGACCTGGAGACCGAAGCACTGCTGATGTTCGCGGCCCGGCGCGAACACCTCGCGCTCGTGATCGAGCCCGCGCTCGCGCGCGGCGACTGGGTCGTGTCCGATCGCTTCACCGACGCGACGTTCGCGTACCAGGGCGGCGGCCGCGGGTTGCCGCGCGACAAGCTGGAGACGCTCGAGCGCTGGGTGCAGGGCGGCTTCCAGCCCGACCTGACGGTGCTGTTCGACGTCGCGCCGCAGGTGGCGAGCGAGCGCCGCGGCGCCGTCCGCATGCCCGACAAGTTCGAAAGCGAGTCGGACGCGTTTTTCTCGCGCACCCGCGGCGAATACCTGCGGCGCGCGGAAGAGGCGCCGCACCGCTTCGCGATCGTCGACGCGACGCAGTCGATTCCCGAGATCCGCCAGCAGCTCGAACGCGTGCTCGCCGCGCTGTAACCCGAAGGAACGCACCACATGATCTATCCGTGGCAGACCGACGACTGGAACCGCCTGCAGCAACTGCGTCCGCAATGGCCGCATGCGCTGCTGTTGCACGGCCAGGCCGGAATCGGCAAGCTGCAGTTCGCGCAGCATCTCGCGCAGGGCTTCCTGTGCGAAGCGCCGCAGCCGAACGGCGAGCCGTGCGGCAGCTGCGCGGCCTGCACGTGGTTCGCGCAGGGCAACCATCCGGACTACCGGATCGTGCTGCCCGAGGTGCTCGCGGGCGAAGCGCCGGGCGCGGTCGACGACGCGAAGCCGGCCGACGCCGATGAAGGCGGCAAGAAGACGCGCGCGCCGAGCAAGGAGATCAAGATCGAGCAGGTGCGTGCGTTGCTCGATTTCTGCGGGGTCGGCTCGCACCGCGGCGGCGCGCGCGTGGTCGTGCTGTATCCGGCCGAGGCGCTGAATGTCGCCGCGTCGAACGCGCTGCTGAAGACACTCGAGGAGCCGCCGTCGGGCGTCGTATTCCTGCTGGTGTCGGCGCGCATCGACCGGCTGCTGCCGACCATCATCAGCCGCTGCCGGCAGTGGCCGATGACCGTGCCGGCACCCGACGCGGCCGCGGCATGGCTCGAGGCGCGCGGGGTCGACGATGCGCGTGCGCTGCTCGCCGAAGCCGGCGGCGCGCCGCTCGCCGCGCTGGCGCTCGCGAGCGACGAGAACCGCCCGCTGCGCGATTTCACGCTCGGCCAGCTCGCGGCCGGCGCCGCGTGCGATCCGTTCGCCTGCGGCGAGACGCTGCAGAAGCTGCCGGTGCCGCTGGTGCTCGGCTGGCTGCAGCGCTGGCTGTACGATCTGCTCGCGCAGCGCATGGCGGGCGCGCCGCGCTACTTCCCGATGCAGGCGGCCGCGCTCGCGCGTTGCGCGGAGGCGGTCGACGCGAACGCGTTCGCGCGCTTCATGAAGGCCGTGACGCGCCAGCGGACGGTCGAGAACCATCCGCTCAACGCCCGGCTCGTCTTCGAGGAACTGTTTCTCGGTTATCGGGAAATGTTCGCGTGAGCGCGGATTGTTTCCTGCGAGTGGGGAAACGATTGCCGGCGAGCGCGTGAGCGCCCGTCTTACGTATTCAGGAAACACGATGTTCGTCGATTCTCACTGCCACATCAATTTCAAGGGTCTCGCCGACCGCCTGCCGGCCGTGCTGGAGAACATGCGCGAGCACGACGTCACGCACGCGCTGTGCGTGTCGGTCGACTTCGAGACGCTGCCCGACGTGCTCGCGATCGCGCAGGCGCACGACAACGTCTATGCGTCGGTCGGCGTGCATCCCGATCACGAGGACGCACGCGAGCCGACGCTCGCGGAACTGATCGAGCTGGCCGCGCACCCGAAGGTCGTCGCGATCGGCGAGACGGGCCTCGACTACTACCGCCTCGAAGGCCGCTCGATCGCCGACATGGAATGGCAGCGCGAACGCTTTCGCACGCATATCCGCGCGGCGACCGCGACGATGAAGCCGCTGATCATCCATACGCGCGCGTCGTCGGAAGACACGCTGCGGATCATGGCCGAGGAGCGCGCGGACGTGCCGGGCGGCGTGATGCACTGCTTCACCGAGCCGTGGCCCGTCGCCGAGCAGGCGCTCGCGCAGAACTTCCATATCTCGCTGTCGGGCATCGTCACGTTCAAGAACGCGACCGACGTGCAGGACGTCGCGCGGCGCGTGCCGCTCGAGCGGCTGCTGATCGAAACCGACTCGCCGTACCTCGCGCCGGTGCCGTATCGCGGCAAGCCGAATGAACCTGCGTACGTCAGCCATGTCGGACGTTTTATCGCATCCGAGCGCGGGATCGCCGTCGAGGCGCTGGCCGATGCGACGACGCAGAACTTTTTCCGGCTGTTCAAGATCGCCCGCTCATGACGCGCGGCCAGCCGACAACCCAGGGAAGGAGCCCACAACAATGATGAAGCTGACCACATACCTGCCCAAGCGCGCCCTCGTCACCGCCGCACTCGTCGCGAGCGGCCTGTTTGCCGTCGCCGGCACGCATGCCGAGTCGCTCGACGCGATCGTCAAGGCGGTCAAGTTCGACGACATCGACGACATCGGCAAGCAGCTGAAGAGCGGCAAGCTCGATCCGAACACGCTCGCGCCGAACGGCGACCCGATCCTCGTGATCGCCGCGCGCGAGAAATCCGACAAGGTCGCCGCCGCGATCGCGACGACGCCGAACGTCGACCTCGAGAAGGAAGACAAGGCCGGCGAGAACGCGCTGATGCTCGCATCGCTGAACGGTGATGTCGGCCTCGTCAAGCTGCTGATCGACAAGGGCGCGGAAGTCAGCAAGAAGGGCTGGGCGCCGCTGCACTACGCGGCCACCAACGGCCAGGACGCGGTCGTCAAGATCCTGCTCGACCACGATGCATATATCGACACGGCGTCGCCGAACGGTACGACGCCGCTGATGATGGCCGCCCGCGGCAACCATGCGACGACGGTCAATCTGCTGCTCGACCAGGGCGCCGATCCGCAGGTTAAGAACCAGCTCGGCATCACCGCGCTCGAGTTCGCGAAGCACTACAAGGCGCCGGACGCGATCGACATCCTGAGCAAGCGGACGGTGCGTGTCGGCGCATCGGCGCCGGCCGATGCCCAAAAGAGTGCAAAATGACGGTTTCGGCGCGGCGGCTAAGCGCCCGCCCGGCCGGAATCCGGCCGGCAGCGGGTGTGCGGCCGCCGCGTCGGTCAGTGCAGCGAGCGGCCTGGGGCCGCATTGACATAAGGAACACCATGTTGCGGGCTATGTTTTGTGCCGCGGCGTTTGCCGTGCCGTTGTCGGCGGCGGCTTTCACGGGCGCGGATCTCGACCGGCTGTGCGCGAAGACGGACGTCAAGTCGCGGGCGTCGTGCGCGGCCTACATCGAAGGCGCCGCCGATGGCGTCTACAACACCATCGACGCGATCGGCGGCACTACCGGGCCGCGCGTCGGGCAGTACTTCTGCCTGCCGCCCGACATCCGGGCGCAGCAGATGACCGACGCGGTGCGCAAGTACATCGCGGAGAACCCGAAGCTGGCCGACTACAACGCGAGCACCGCGGTGTCGCTCGGTCTCGGCAAGGCGTTCCCCTGCAGGGGCGGCAGTTGATCTGACGCCGGATCCGGGCGCATGCGGCCCGGACGTCGCCGACGCATCCAGGACGAGGCCGCCGCGCCTCATAACCGAAGCATCCCGGGCGCCGATGATTTCAATCGAGGAACTGCAGCGCATCGCCGATGCGCCATTGCATTCATGGCTCGGCACGCTGATCGTGTCGGTCATCGTCGTGCTTGTCGTGTTGATCGTGCATCGTCTCGGCGCACGCATCGTCAAGCGCATCGCGCAGCCGTATCCGCTGATGAGCGTGATCCTGCGCTATATCGACAAACCGTCGCTCGTCACGCTCGCGTTGCTCGCGCTCGAGTTCGTGTGGCTCCAGGCGGACGAGAGCATGTCGTTCGTGCGCGGCATGCGCACCGCGGCCGCGGTCGGCTCGATCGTGTCGCTGACCTGGCTGCTGGTGCGGCTCGCGGCCGGCGTCGGCGACGCGATCATCCAGGCCCATCCGATGGATACGGCCGACAACCTCCACGCGCGGCGCGTCCACACGCAGGCCAAGGTGCTCGTGCGGACCGTCATGGTCCTGATCGTGATCATCGGCACGGGCGCCGCGCTGATGACGTTCCCGAACGTGCGCCAGATCGGCGCGAGCCTGCTGGCGTCGGCCGGCGTTGCCGGCCTGGTCGCCGGTATCGCCGCGCGGCCGGTGCTCGGCAACCTGATCGCCGGGCTGCAGATCGCGCTTACGCAGCCGATCCGGCTCGACGACGTCGTCGTGATCCAGGGCGAGTGGGGGCGCATCGAGGAAATCACCGGCTCGTTCGTGTCGGTGCGGCTGTGGGACCAGCGGCGCCTCGTCGTGCCGCTGCAGTGGATCATCGAGAATCCGTTCACGAACTGGACGCGCAGCAGCGCGGAAATCATCGGCACGGTGTACCTGTCGGTCGACTACCGTACGCCGCTCGAGCCGCTGCGCGAGGAGCTCGCGCGGCTGGTTCATGCGGCGCCCGAGTGGGACGGCCGCGTCCAGGTACTGCAGGTGACCGACGCGACGGAGCGCGCGATGCAGTTGCGCGCGCTCGTCAGCGCGGTCGATTCGTCGTCGTGCTGGGACCTGCGCTGCCGTGTGCGCGAAGGGTTGATCGCGTACCTGCAGGCGCGTTTTCCGCAATGCCTGCCGCGCAGCCGGATGGAGCTGTATCCGCATGATTCCGCACCGGACGCGCCGAATCCCGTTCGGCCGCATGCGCGCCAGCCCGCCGCCAGCACGGCGGCCAACACCGCCGCCGATCCGCAGGCCGTCGACGGCCGCTGAAACGTGGCCCGCCCTCCGTCACCATGACCGCGCTGAACACGCTCGCCATCGCCAATTACCGCTCGCTGCGTGAGCTGATCGTGCCGCTCGCGGCGCTCAACGTCGTCACCGGGCCGAACGGAAGCGGCAAGTCGAGCGTGTACCGCGCGCTGCGCCTGCTCGCCGACACCGCGCAGGGCCGCGTGATCCCGTCGCTCGCGCGCGAGGGCGGATTGCCGTCGACGCTGTGGGCCGGCCCCGAGCGCTTCTCGCGCGCGATGCTGGCCGGCGACGTGCCGGTGACGGGCACGGTGCGCAAGGGACCCGTGAGCCTGAGGCTCGGCTTCGCGTGCGACGATTTCGGCTATGCGATCGATCTCGGCCTGCCGGTCCCGAGCCATTCGCAGTTCGCGCTCGATCCGGTGGTCAAGCGCGAATGCATCTGGAGCGGCGCGCTGCCGCGCCCGTCGACGCTGCTGGTCGACCGGCAGGGGGCGCAGATCCGCACGCGCACCGCGTCGGGCGAGTGGCGGACGATTCCGCAGCCGGTCGCGAGCTTCGACAGCATGATGACCGAGTTCGCCGATCCGACCGGCGCGCCGGAGATGATCGCGGTGCGCGAGCGGATCCGCTCGTGGCGCTTCTACGATCATTTCCGGACCGACGCGCAGGCGCCGGCCCGGCAGTCGCATATCGGCACCCATACGCCGGTGCTGGCGGACGACGGCGCCGATCTGGCCGCCGCGCTGCAGACGATTCGCGAAATCGGCGACGGCGCGGCACTCGATGCGGCGATCGACGACGCGTTTCCCGGCGCGTCGGTCGAGATCGACAATCCGGGCGGCCGCGGCCGCTTCGACGTGCTGATGCGCCAGCCCGGGCTGCTGCGGCCGCTCGCCGCCGCCGAACTGTCCGACGGCACGCTGCGCTACCTGCTGCTCGCGGCCGCGCTGCTGACGCCGCGGCCGCCGGCGCTGATGGTGCTGAACGAACCGGAGACGAGCCTGCACCCCGATCTGCTGCCGGCGCTTGGCCGCCTGATCGCGCAGGCCGCGCGGCGTTCGCAGGTGCTGGTCGTGTCGCACGCGGCGCGGCTCATCGCGACGCTCGAGCGCGAGGCCGGCTGCGAATCGCTGGTGCTCGACAAGCAGCTGGGCGCGACCGCGCTCGTCGATGCCGACACGCGCGACCTGCCGGCATGGAAGTGGCCGTCGCGTTGACCGGCACGGCGGCGAGCGTTCGATGATGATCCTCGCCCCATGAAGGGCCCCGGCAGGGCTGCTCCCGAACGCCCTGGCGCGCCGCGCGGAATGTATCCGGTCTGTAACAACGCCCATAAAATGAAAGGCTGACGGTTCCCTGTACGGCGATCGCGAATAATAATGGGATATCCGGCTGGCGCCATGCCGGCCGGCGCCGCATGAAAGCGGGGCGGGCGCAAACTGCGCGCACGCCCGCCGGCCGTGCGGCAACGGACAGGACACAGGAGACGTGGACCATGAGAATTGCCCAGATCGCCCCGCTGACCGAATCGGTGCCGCCGAAGCTGTACGGCGGCACGGAGCGCGTCGTGTCCTACATCACCGAGGCGCTCGTCGATCTCGGCCATGATGTGACGCTGTTCGCCAGCGGCGATTCGACGACCCGGGCGAAGCTCGAACCCGTGTGGCCGCGCGCGCTGCGGCTCGATTCGTCGATCCGCGACCGGGTTGCCCCGCACATGCTGCTGATGGAGACGGTCGCGCGCCGCGCGAAGGACTTCGACGTGCTCCATTTCCACATGGACTACTACTCATTCTCGGTCTTCAACCGGCAGCAAACGCCGTACGTGACGACGCTGCACGGCCGGCTCGACCTGCCCGAGCAGCAGCCGGTGTTCGACACGTTCAACACGGCGCCCGTGATCTCGATTTCCAATTCGCAGCGCCAGCCGCTGCCGCAGGCGAAGTGGCTGACGACGGTCTACCACGGGCTGCCCGAGACGATGTACATGCCGCAGCCCGTCGAGCCGCGCTATCTCGCGTTCCTGGGCCGTATCTCGCCGGAGAAGCGCGTCGACACGGCGATCCGGATCGCCGGCCAGTGCGGGCTGCCGATCCGGATCGCCGCGAAGATCGATGCGGCCGACGAGGAATACTTCGACCGCGAGATCAAGCCGCTTTTCGCGTTGCCGCACGTCGAATTCATCGGCGAGATCGCCGATCACCAGAAGGCCGAATTCCTGTCGGGCGCGCATGCGCTGCTGTTTCCGATCGACTGGCCGGAGCCGTTCGGCCTGGTGATGATCGAGGCGATGTCGTGCGGCACGCCGGTGATCGCATTCAATCG
This sequence comes from Burkholderia sp. KBS0801, assembly GCF_005937855.2. Lineage (NCBI taxonomy): Bacteria > Pseudomonadati > Pseudomonadota > Betaproteobacteria > Burkholderiales > Burkholderiaceae > Burkholderia > Burkholderia sp. KBS0801. Next base: position 2,025,930 of record NZ_CP042177.1, on the reverse strand, counting down.
CGGCGCGGTGCCGGAAGTGATCGACGAGGGCGTGTCGGGTTTCATCGTCGAGGATGAAATCAGCGCGGTGGCCGCCGTGAACCGGCTGCACCTGCTGCCGCGCGCGCGCGTGCGGCAGCGCTTCGAGCAGCGCTTCACGTCGCGCCGGATGGCGCAGCAGTACGTCGACGTCTACCAGTCGCTGATTCGCGCGCAGAAGCGCTCGCGCTTCAAGGTGATCGACTCGACGACCTGACGCGCGACGCGAGCAAATAAAAAAACGGCGATGCCCGCAAGGACATCGCCGTTTGCGCATGGCCCGCGCACGCTGTGCACGGGCATGGCGTCAGCGTCAGATCTTGAGCTTCGTGACCTTCGTGCCGTTGATCGACACGTCGCCCATCAGGCCTGCGTTCGTGAGCACGATGACCTGGACCGGTGCGGTGGCCGTGTTGGAATCGACCGCGCCGTTCGCGCCCATCTTCACCAGCGCGACCGACGCGCCGGCGCCGGCTGCCCAACCGTCCGAGCCGCGGAATTCGTCGAGCGCTTCCTGCGTCATGAACAGGAACACGATCGCCTTCGACTGCGCGCCGGCCTGCAGGCCGACCGACAGCGACGACGTGTTGTAGTAGCCGACCGTGCTGCCGCCGACGCGCAGCGCGCCGTTGCCGGACTGGCCGCCGACGATCAGGCCGGCCTGCAGCACGTTCGGGAACACCAGCACGCCGCGCGACTTCGCGACGAGCTCACGCGAACCCTTGACCGTGGAATACATGCGCGACAGCGTGGCGTCGACGCTCGAGTCGATCGCTTGACGCTTCGACGCGTTGGTCGCGGCGTTGTCCGGCTTGTCCGGGGTAGTGGTGCAACCGGTGAGCGCGAGGCTACCGACGATGAGCGCAGCGGCAGCTTTCAGCACAAGATTCCGTTTTTGCATCGTTATTCTCCATCGGATGACGTTCGGAGTGAGTCTCGCTCAGGGAGCGGATCACGTCGGCAGTTATATCACAGTGGATTACAGCCCCTTTTCATTGCGACGTGAAAAAGCGTCAAATCGTGCGGGGATGTCGCGGCGCGCCAACGGACGGCGCGGCGCGTGCGGCGACGCGTCGCGCCCCGGGCGGTGGCAGGCGGCCAGCGGAAAAGGAAGAGAGGGGCTGCGCGTCAATGCGTGATCAATGCGTGACGGGCGGCGCCGGCGGAGCGGGCGGCTTGATCGGCGGGCGGCGCAGCGCACGGCGGATCAGCGCGATCACGACCCCGCATGCGAACAGGAACGCGGCCGGCACGACCCAATAGCCGACGAACGCATGCCACAGATAACCGGCGAGCGTATTGCGGCGCACCACGTATTCGTCGCGGGCCGCCTGCTGGCGTGCCGCGTTGGCGCTCAGCACGTCGGCCGGGCAGCCGGCGGCCCGCGCCGCGTCAGGGTCCCCGTGGCACTTCGCGGCGGCGCCGGCGGCCTGCTGCGCGTCGGTGAGCTGCCAGGTGGTCAGCGCGAGCTCCAGGTCGGCCTTGTTGTACGCCATTTCCTCGCGGATCTCGCGCACGGCGACGATCGCGACGGGCACGGCCCAGAACACGATCACGATCAGCCAGCGGCGAAACCAGCGGTGTTGTCTCCATGCCATCCATGCCTCCGTTTGACGCGGCGTGCGCGTCCGCCTCGAGGGCGGCCCGATGGCGCTTCTTGTACTTGGGTGGGCCGCGTTGCAGCCATCATAGAAGAAATCGCGGCGAATTGCCGCACCATGTGACGGCATTTGCACGGCGTGCCCGGAAAGCGGGGCGGGAGGGCGGCGCAACGTATCGCGGCATCGGTGTGGCGATGCCGCCGGAGGATGCGCCGGCGCATCGGGCGGCATCGCGCGCGTCGATGCGCGTGCAACGAAAACAAAAAAGCCGCGCCCGCCGAAGCGGTGCGCGGCATTCGTGCGGGAGCGCCGGAACTCAGGCGGCCGGCTGGCTGCTCAGGCAGCTCTTCATGAACGCCTTGCGGTCGTCGCCTTTCTTGCCGGTGGCCTGCGTGTTGCAGGCCTTCATCTTTTCCTGCTGCGTCATGGCCTTCGCGGGCTTGGCCGACAGGCATTCCTTCATGAACGCCTTGCGTTCGTCGCCCGTCTTGCCGGTGGCCTGGGTGTTACAGGCCTTCATCTTGTCCTGCTGGCTGTTCGCCGCGAAAGCGGGGGAAGCCAGCATGCCGCCGAGAAGCACTGCGGCTACGAGCGATTGAATTTTCATTTCGACACTCCCATGGGGTGAATTGCGCTTTATATCGACGCCGTCACGAAGCCCGGCGCAACGGGAACAGGGCCGCATCGCGCCGCGCGCTCCGATTATGGCAAATCAATGTGAAAACACCAAAACGGCATTCGTATAACGCGGCGGCCCGCATAGCCGTTGACGGTGCGTACGCGCGCCGGTGATCGGGACAAACCATGACGCGGAGGCGTCTGCTGCGGCCGTACACGCGGAACCTGCCGGATGCCGGCCGCGAGCCATTACAATCGCGGCCATGAATACTCCGAACCCCGCATCCCCTTCGACGGCGGCGGCGCTGCCGCGCATCGCCGTACTCGCCACCGGCGGCACGATCGCCGGCGCCGCGCCGGACGCCGCCAGCACGGCCGGTTACCAGGCCGGCGCGCTCGGCGTCAATTTCCTGCTCGACGCGGTGCCGGCGCTTGCGTCGGTCGCGCGCATCGATGCCGAGCAGGTCGCCAGCATCGACAGCAAGGATCTCGCGCTGCCGCTGTGGAATACGCTCGCCGCGCGCATCGACGCGCTGATGGCCGATCCGGCGATCGACGGCATCGTGATCACCCACGGTACCGACACGCTCGAGGAAACCGCGTACGCGCTGCATCTGGTCGTGACTGGCGACAAGCCGGTCGTGCTGACGGCCGCGATGCGGCCGGCCACCGCGCTGTCGTCCGACGGCCCGCTGAACCTGCTGAACGCAGTGACGGTCGCCGCCCATCCGGACGCGCACGGGCAGGGCGTGCTCGTCGCGTTCAACAACCGGATTCACGGCGCGCGCGACGTCGTGAAGACGAGCACCTATGCGGTCGACGCGTTCCAGTCGCCGGAACTGGGCGCGCTCGGCTGGGTGCAGGACGGCCGCGTCGAATTCGCGCGCCGCGTGACGCGCACGCGCGATGCGCAACTGGCGATCGCTGCGGCGTGGCCGCCGGTCGAAATCGTCGCGAGCTATGCGGGCGTGACGCGCACGGCCGTCGACGCACTCGTCGCGGCCGGCGTGCGCGGCCTCGTCGTCGCGGGCACCGGCAACGGGTCGATCCATGCGACGCTGCAGGCGGCGCTCGTCGATGCGGTGAACGCCGGTGTCGCGGTGGTGCGCGCGTCGCGGGTCGGCTCGGGGCACGTGATGCGCAACGGCGCGGCGAACGACGATGCGCTCGGTTTCGTGAGCGCCGGGTCGCTGAGCCCGTTCAAGGCACGCGTGCTGCTGATGCTGGCGCTCGCGAACGGCATTCAAGGGCGCGAAGCGCTGCAACGCGCATTCGACACGCTGTGACCGTTCGCCGCCGATCGCGCGGCGCGCATGAAAAAAAGGCAGGCCAATGGCCTGCCTTTTTTGCGTCAGTGCTGGGCGATTGCTCAGGACTGCGGCGGAATCACGAGCTTCTGGCCCGGATAGATCCGGTCCGGGCTCGACAGCATCGGCTTGTTCGCCTCGAAGATCGCCGGGTACTTGTTCGCGTCGCCGTACACTTCCTTCGCGATCGCCGACAGCGTGTCGCCCGGCTTCACGTCATGGTACTGAACTTCCTGATCGTCCGGCTGCAGATCGTCGTCGTTGACGCCCGCGACGCCTTGCACGTTGCCGGCCGCGACCTTGACCTTCGCCTTCGTGTCGAGGTCGGCGACGCTGCCCGACAGCGTGACGGTGCGCGACGCGCCGTCGAACGCGACGGTCAGATTCGACGTATCGAGACCCTGCGTGCTGATGTAGTTCTTGATTGCATCGGCCGCGGTCTGGTTCGCCGCATTCGGATCTTCCGCTGCTTGCGCGTCAGCGTGACCCAGCAGTTTTTCACCCGCCTCTTTAATAAACGAAAGAAGACCCATCGCTGCACTCCCTAGGTGGTTGAAAAGAAAACGCGCCGTGAAGTGGCGAAAAAAACACCGCGCTGAGCGCGCTCACCGGAGTGAGCGCCAGGCGCGGCGGATTTCTCGAAAGGCGTGGCGAAAGTGTAGGCGTTCATCGCGACGATTGCATGAAAAATCGCACGCCTGAACGTAAAGAAATGTAATACGCGAAATCCGACAGGCGGACACCCGACGACGACGTCTGACCGACCAAGGCTTCCCCGGCGTCGCCGGGTGCCGCTGCGGACCCCACCACGCCGCTCTCAGCCCAGAGCGGCGTTTTTCGCCCCGTCGCGCACGCTGTTAGCGATGCGCGCCGGAGCGCCCCACCGTGATGCGCGCGTGTTCGCGCACCGATACGACCGGCCGCGGCCGGATCGCGAGCATGCGTCGCGCTGCGCCCGCGCTGCGCCCGCGCGCGTTCGCCGTTGCAGCGAAACGCGCGCCGCTGCATCCGCGTTATGCGGCCGGCGTCTGGCCGATTTCGAAGTTCGACATGATCTCGAGCGCACGCACGAGTGCCGAGTGATCCCATGCCTTGCCGCCGTGCGACGCGCACACGCTGAACAATTGCTGCGCGCTCGCCGTGTGCGGCAGCGCGAGACCGAGCTTGCGTGCACCGTCGAGCGCGAGGTTCAGGTCCTTCTGGTGCAGTTCGATGCGAAAGCCCGGATCGAACGTGCGCTTGGTCATGCGCGCGCCGTGCACTTCGAGGATCCGCGACGCGGCGAAGCCGCCCATCAGCGCCTGGCGCACGCGCTCCGGATCGGCGCCCGAGCGCGCGGCGAACAGCAGCGCTTCGCCGACCGCCTCGATGTTCAGCGCGACGATGATCTGGTTCGCGACCTTGCAGGTCTGGCCCGCGCCGTTGTCGCCGACGAGCGTGATGTTCTTGCCCATTTTCTCGAACAACGGCTTCGCGTGCTCGAAGGCCTGCTCCGGGCCGCCGACCATGATCGTGAGCGTCGCTTCGCGGGCGCCGACTTCGCCGCCGGACACCGGCGCGTCGAGGTAGTCGCAGCCGAGCGCGTTGATCTGCTTCGCGAACTGCTGCGTGTCGAGCGGCGAGATCGAGCTCATGTCGATCACCAGCTTGCCTGCCGTCAGGCCGTTCGCGACGCCGTCGTCGGCGAACAGCACGTTACGCACGTCGGGCGTGTCCGGCACCATCGAGATGATGATGTCCGCGTTCCGCGCGACTTCGGTCGAGTTCGCGACGACCTTCGCGCTCGCGCGCAGGTCGTCCGGCACCGGGAACGCGCCGTTCACGACGAGCTGATGATCGCCCTTGAGCAGGTTGCGCGCCATGTGCGCGCCCATGATGCCGAGGCCGATGAAACCGATGGTTGCCATGTGAAAGTCTCCTGTAGGGGCGTAGGTGGGAAGGGCGGATCTCAGGCGGCGCGACGCGCCGAGCCCGGTGCGCAGCCGGCGACGCTTTGCAGCCAGCCGAGGCCTTCCGTCGTGGTGGTGCGGGGCTTGTATTCGCAGCCGACGTAGCCGGCATAGCCGAGCCGGTCGAGCAGCGCGAACAGGAACGCGTAGTTGATCTCGCCCGTGCCCGGCTCGTTGCGGCCCGGATTGTCCGCGAGCTGGACGTGGCCGATCGACGCGAGGTTGCGTTCGATCGTCGCGGCCAGTTCGCCTTCCATCCGCTGCATGTGATAGATGTCGTACTGCAGGAACAGGTTGTCCGAGCCGACCGCGCGGATCACGTCGAGCCCTTCGGACGAGCGGTTCAGTGCGAAGCCCGGGATGTCGAAGCTATTGCACGGCTCGACCAGCAGGCGGATGCCTTCGCGCTTGAGTGCGTCGGCCGCGAAGCGCAGGTTGTCGACGATCGTGACGAAGGTCTTGTCGCGCGCCGTGCTCGCCGACGGGATGCCGACGAGGCAGTTCAGCTGCGGCACCTTCAGCGCCTTCGCGTACTCGATCGCACGGCCGACACCTTCCTGGAACTCGCTGACGCGATCGGGCAGGCACGCGATGCCGCGCTCGCCCTGGTCCCAGTTGCCGGCGGGCAGGTTGTGCAGCACGAGGCGCAGGCGGTGCGTCTCGAGCCGCTCGGCGAGTTCCTCTTTCGCGTACGGGTACGGGAACAGGAACTCGACGGCGTCGAAGCCCGCGTCCGCGGCCGCCTTGAAGCGGTCGAGGAACGGCACTTCGTTGAACAGCATGGTCAGGTTTGCAGCAAACTTCGGCATGAGCTAAGCCTCTTCGGTCGGTCAGTCAAAAAACGGCGTGCGGATCAGTCGAGCATCGAGATCGCGGTCGGCGCGTGCTCGGCCTTCTCGGCGAGTTCCTCGAACTCGTTGATCGCGTCGATTTCGGTGCCCATCGAGATGTTCGTCACGCGCTCGAGGATCACTTCGACGACGACCGGCACGCTGAACTCCTGCGCGAGCGCCTGCGCCTGCTTCAGCGTCGGCTCGATCTCTTCCGGCTTGAACACGCGCAGCGCCTTGCAGCCGAGGCCTTCGGCGACCGCCACGTGATCGACGCCATAGCCGTTCAGCTCCGGTGCATTGACGTTATCGAACGCGAGCTGCACGCAGTAGTCCATGTCGAACGCGCGCTGGGCCTGGCGGATCAGGCCGAGGTACGAGTTGTTCACCACCACGTGCACGTACGGCAGCTTGAATTGCGCGCCGGCGGCCAGCTCCTCGATCATGAACTGGAAGTCGTAGTCGCCGGACAGCGCGACGATCGGGCGGGTCGGATCGGCCGCACGCACGCCGAGCGCGGCGGGGATCGTCCAGCCGAGCGGGCCTGCCTGGCCGCAGTTGATCCAGTTGCGTGCCTTGAACACGTGCAGGAATTGCGCGGCGGCGATCTGCGACAGGCCGATCGTGCTGACGTAGCACGTATCGCGGCCGAACACCTTGTTCATTTCTTCGTACACGCGCTGCGGCTTGACCGGCACGTTGTCGAAGTGGGTCTTGCGCTGCAGCGTGCGCTTGCGCGCCTGGCACTCGGACACCCACGCGCTGCGGTCCTTCAGCTTGCCGGCGGCCTTCCATTCCTGCGCCACCGCGACGAACAGCTCGAGCGCGGCCTTCGCGTCGGACACGATGCCGAGATCCGGGCCGAACACGCGGCCGATCTGCGTCGGCTCGATGTCGACGTGCACGAACTTGCGGCCCTTCGTATAAACCTCGACGCTGCCCGTGTGGCGGTTCGCCCAGCGGTTGCCGATGCCGAGCACGAAGTCTGACGCGAGCATCGTCGCGTTGCCGTAGCGGTGCGACGTCTGCAGGCCGACCATGCCGGCCATCAGCGGATGGTCGTCGGGAATCGCGCCCCACGACATCAGCGTCGGGATCACCGGCACGCCGATCGTTTCGGCGAACTGCACGAGCAAGTCTTCGGCCGCCGCGTTGAGCACGCCCCCGCCCGACACGATCAGCGGCTTGTCCGCGTCGTTGAGCATCGCGAGCGCCTTCTCGATCTGCGCGCGGCTCGCCGCGGGCTTGTAGACCGGCAGCGGCTCATACGTGTCGATGTCGAATTCGATTTCGGCGAGCTGCACGTCGATCGGCAGGTCGACCAGCACCGGGCCCGGACGGCCCGAGCGCATCAGGTGGAACGCCTGCTGGAACACGCGCGGCACCAGCGCCGGTTCGCGCACGGTGACGGCCCACTTGGTGACGGGCTTCGCGATCGACTCGATGTCGACGGCCTGGAAGTCTTCCTTGTACAGGCGTGCACGCGGTGCCTGGCCCGTGATCGCGAGGATCGGAATCGAGTCGGCCGACGCGGAGTACAGGCCGGTGATCATGTCGGTGCCGGCGGGGCCCGACGTGCCGATGCACACGCCGATGTTGCCGGGCGCGGCACGCGTGAAGCCTTCGGCCATGTGCGACGCGCCTTCGACGTGGCGGGCCAGCACGTGGCTGATGCCGCCCGACTTGCGCATCGCGGAATAGAACGGGTTGATCGCTGCGCCCGGCACGCCGAACGCGGTCTGGATGCCTTCCTTCTCGAGCACGAGTACGGCTGCGTCGACGGCTCTCATCTTGGCCATGCATGTCTCCTTGAATGTGTGGATCTTGCGAATCGGTCTGTTGGGAACACTTTAGGGATGCAGGAAAGGTTTGATAAGATCAGCCGAAGTCGCTTATTTCGAAACTAAAAGTATGGAATGACGGCCGGACGGGGCTTCCCGCCGGCGTCGACGCCGGGACGGAGACAGGAGATGGATCGTTTCAAGCAGATCGAGACGTTCGTGCGGGTCGCGGACGCGGGCAGCCTCGCGGCGGCGGCGCTCGAGGAGGGCGTGTCGCCGGTGGTGCTCGGGCGGCGCATCGACGCGCTCGAGAAGCGCCTCGGCGTGAAGCTGATGTACCGCTCGACGCGGCGGCTGGTGGTCAGCGAGGAGGGCGCCGCGTTCCTCGAGCGCTGCCGCGGGCTGCTGTCCGAATGGGATCAGGCCGAGAACGAGCTGGCCGCCGGGCGGCGTGCGGTCAGCGGGCATCTGATCGTGTCCGCGCCGGCCGCGTTCGGCCGCAAGCACGTCGCGCCGCACGCGCCCGGTTTCCTCGTCGACAAGCCGGAAATGCAGCTGTCGTTCAACCTGACCGATCGCGTCGTCGATCTGGTGCGCGAAGGCTACGACCTGTCGATCCGGATCGGCGGCTCGGTCGATCCGAACTTCGTCGCGGTGAAGCTCGCGTCGAACCGGCGCGTCGTGTGCGGCACGCCCGAGTATTTCCGCCGTCACGGCCGGCCGAAGTCGCTGGACGACCTGCTCAAGCACAACTGTCTGGCATTCAACCTGCAGGGCGGGCAGAACCGCGGCTGGTATTTCCAGCGCCACGGCAAGATCGTCACGATGCGGGTGGCCGGCAATCTCGACTGCAACGACGGCGAACTGCTGCATCGGTGGGTGGCCGAGAGCCTCGGGCTCGGCTGGCGCTCGACCTGGGAAATCGCCGCGCAGCTCGAGACGGGCGAACTCGAGACGGTGCTCGACGAATACGCGCTGCCGGACTACGACATCCTCGCGGTCTATCCGCAACAGCGCTACGTGCCCGCGCGCGTGCGCTACTTCATCGACTACCTGCGCGACGCGTATGCGCGGCCCGGCTACTGGAGCAGCACGCCGTAACGGGCGCGGCGGGCAACGCATTTTTTGCGCTTCACCGGCTTCATGCGGGAATAAACTCGATGCAGCGGCGGTAAGGTCATCGAGTGCGCGCGCTGCCGGTCCGTCCGGGCATCGGACGCGAGAACGGACGCAAGACGGGCGCGGTTTCGGCCGCCGGGACCAGGGAGGCCATGTGGGGCAAGCCGGACAGGCGGTCGACGAGCGGGCGGAGGACGACGCGATCGCGCGCGGCGAGCGGTTTCGCGCGCTCGTGCTGCCGCATCTCGACGCCGCGTACAACCTCGCACGCTGGCTGAGCGGCAATCCGGGTGATGCGGACGACGTCGTCCAGGACGCGTGCATGCGCGCGCTGCGCTTCGTCGACTCGTGCCGCGGCGACAACGCCCGGCCGTGGCTGCTGACGATCGTGCGCCACACCTGGTACACGGAGTGGCGGCGCCGCATCCACGCGCACGAGGTTGCACTGCCCGACACGCTCGACGACACGGAGGTGCCCGACGACTGGCAGCCGGCGCCCGGGGATCCGCTCGCGCAGTTGCTGCGCGGCGAGAACGTGCGGCTCGTGAACGCGGCGCTCGCGAAGCTGCCGCCCGAATACCGCGAGGTGCTGGTGCTGCGCGAGATGGAGGATTTGAGCTACCGCGAGATCGCGGCGATCGCCGACGTGCCGGTGGGCACGGTGATGTCGCGGCTCTCGCGCGGCCGGCGCCGGCTTGCGGCGCTGCTGGACGGCACGCAGGTGCCGCCGTCCGGACCCGCGTCGGGGCGTGCGTCGGCGAGCGGAACCGCATCGGAGGCGATCGATGGACTGTAACGAAGCGCGAGCCTTGCTGGACGCGGACGTCGACCGCGAGCTGTCGGCGCCCGATGCGTTGCGCGTCCAGCGGCATGTCGACGGGTGCGACGCGTGCCGCCGCGAACGCGAGCGGATCGTCGTGCTGGGGCGGGCCGTGCGGCAGGCCGATTACCACCGCGCGCCCGATGCGCTGCGGGCGAGCATCCTCGCGGCGCTGCCGGCGACAGGCGGCGCGAGCGAGCGCGGGCCGGCCGCGGCGGCGCCGGAGCCCGATGCGGCGCCGCGGCCGCGGCCTCGGCCTCGCTCAAGCGGGCGCCGCTGGTTCTCCTGGCCGGCTGGACGCGGCGTATCGGCTCGCCCGGGTTCTGCCGGGCCGGGGCCGCGCGTCACGGCGGTGCCTGGGCTCGGCTGGGGCGTGGCGCTGGTGGTCGCGCTCGCCGCGGCGGCCGGGATGACGCTGTCCGCCCGTCACGCCGAAACCGGCCAGATGGTCGACGAGCTGGTCGCGAGCCACGTGCGGGCCGGCCTGTCGGCGCGCGACATCGACGTAATTTCGACCGACCGGCATACGGTCAAGCCGTGGTTCAACGGCCGGCTCGACTATGCGCCGCCAGTCGAGGACCTGTCGGCGAGCGGCTTCCCGCTCGTGGGCGGTCGGCTCGACTACGTCGGGCGGCGCCGCGTCGCGGTGCTCGTGTACCGATACCGGCAGCACGTGATCGACTTGTATGTGCGGCCGGCGGGCGGCGGCATGGAGACGGCGCCGTACGCGACCGTGTCGCAGGGCTACGCGCTCGACCGCTGGGAGGCGGCCGGGATGACCTGGTGGGCCGTGACCGACGCCGAGCCGTCGGCGCTCGCCGCGTTCAGGACGGCGCTCGACGCGCGGCTGGGCGGGGCGCGCAGCGAGTGATGGCGGGCCGCGGCGCCGGCCCGTCATCCGCACATGATGCTCCGCCCCCGATTCCCGGGCGGGTGCCCGAGGCGCCATTCGACCGCCGGCGCGGGTTCAAGTCTTTGAAAACATGGCCGAATCCGGTCCGGAATCGTCGATCGGTGTTGCATGCGCCCTGTATCCGGGTTAGAATCTTCGGCTTCTCACTTGCCACACCGGTTCAGACGCCCGGGTGGCTTCAATCCACAAGGAGTGTGTAATGCGTCATTACGAAATCGTATTCATCGTGCACCCCGATCAAAGCGAGCAAGTGCCCGCGATGATCGAGCGTTACAAGACCACGATCACGACGCACGGCGGCCAGATCCACCGTGTCGAAGACTGGGGCCGTCGCCAACTGGCCTACATGATCGAGAAACTCGCGAAGGCTCACTACGTCTGCATGAACATCGAGTGCGACCAGACGACGCTCGACGAACTCGAACACGCGTTCAAGTTCAACGACGCCGTGCTGCGCCACCTCATCGTCAAGATGAAGAAGGCCGAGACCGGCCCGTCGCCGATGATGAAGGAAGTTCAGCGCGAAGAAGCCAAGAAGGCGGCTGCTGCTCAGCCGACCGAAGCGCAGGCTTAAGTTCGTCATTCATTAAGCCATCAAGGAGCGCGCTACTCACGTGAACAGGTTGCAATTGACGGCGAGCGTCGTCGAACGCGCACCGGTGCGATATACGCCGGCAGGCGTTCCGATCGCAAGCGCCACGTTGCACCACCGCACGGAAGTCGTCGAAGCAGGCATTCCCCGTCAGGTCGAAATGACGATCGAGGCGGTGGCGGCCGGTGAGGCGAGCGGCAGGCTGGAAAGTCGTGAAATGGGCGTCGAAACGCTGTTCACGGGCTTCCTGGCAAAGAAAAGCCGCAACGCGAGAACCTTGGTGTTTCACATCACAGCATTGCAGGACATTGGAAAGGACTGAAATCATGCCCCGCCCGACTGGTAAGAAATTCGACAAGCGTCGTCAGCAACAAAACCCGCTCTTCAAGCGCAAGAAGTTCTGCCGTTTCACGGCAGCCGGCGTCGACCAGATCGACTACAAGGACACGGAAACGCTGAAGGACTTCATCGGCGAAAACGGCAAGATCACGCCGGCTCGTCTGACGGGTACGAAGGCGCACTATCAGCGTCAGCTGGATACGGCCATCAAGCGTGCGCGTTTCCTCGCGCTGCTGCCGTACACCGATCAGCACAAGGCGTAATCAGGCGACGCAATAAGGAGAATTCGAATGCAAATCATTCTGTTGGAAAAAGTCGCCAATCTGGGTAACCTCGGCGACATCGTCAAGGTCAAGGACGGTTACGCTCGCAACTTCCTGATCCCGAACCGCAAGGCTCGCCGTGCAACGAAGGAAGCGATCGCCGAATTCGAAGTTCGCCGCGCTGAGCTCGAAAAGGTCGCCGCCGAGAAGCTGGCAGCATCGCAGGCAGTCGGCGAGAAGCTGAACGGCCAGTCGTTCGAAATCACGCAGAAGTCGGGCGTCGACGGCCGTCTGTTCGGCTCGGTCACGAACGGCGACATCGCGGAACTGCTGAAGAAGGCAGGCTACGAAGTCGAGAAGCTGCAAGTTCGCATGCCGGAAGGCCCGCTGAAGATGATCGGCGAGCACACGGTTCAGGTCGCGCTGCATACGGACGTCGTCGTCGACGTCACGATCAACGTGATCGGCGACCACGCGTAAGCGTCGTACGCAAGCTTCCCGGGCGGCTTCCGCTGTCCGGACAAGGGCAGGCGCCCGGGCAACCGGGGCCTGCCTTTTTTATTGCCTGTTCGTCGGGGCACGTCTCTAGCAACGTCGTAGGTTATTCGCGATAATCCCAACCCATGAACGCGCCGCAAGATCCTCAAATCGAATCGCTGAAAGTCCCGCCGCACTCGGTCGAAGCCGAGCAGTCGGTGCTTGGCGGCCTGTTGCTCGACAACGCGGCATGGGACCGGATAGCCGACTTCCTGTCGCAGGGCGACTTCTATCGCTACGACCACCGGATCATCTACGAGCACATCGGCCGGCTGATCGCGTCGACGCGCCCGGCCGACGTCGTGACCGTGTACGAAGCGCTGACCACGTCCGGCAAGGCCGACGACGTCGGCGGCCTCGCGTACCTGAACGCACTCGCGCAGAACACGCCGAGCGCGGCCAACATCCGCCGCTATGCGGAAATCGTGCGCGACCGTGCGGTGCTGCGCCGGCTCGTGTCGGTCGCCGATGAAATCTCGGCCGACGCGTTCAATCCGCAGGGCAAGGAAGTCCGCCAGTTGCTTGACGAAGCCGAATCGAAGGTGTTCTCGATCGCGGAAGAAGGCGCGCGCGGCAACCAGGGCTTCCTCGAGATCGGCCCGCTGCTCACGCAGGTCGTCGAGCGCATCGACACGCTGTACCACACCGCGAATCCGAGCGACGTCACGGGCACGCCGACGGGTTTCGTCGACCTCGACCGGATGACGTCCGGGATGCACGGCGGCGAGTTGATCATCGTGGCCGGAAGACCGTCAATGGGCAAAACGGCGTTCTCGATGAACATCGGCGAATACGTCGCCGTCGAGTACGGGTTGCCGGTCGCAGTGTTCTCGATGGAAATGCCGGGCACCCAGCTCGTGATGCGTATGCTCGGCTCGATCGGCCGGCTCGACCAGCACCGGATGCGTACCGGTCGCCTGACCGACGAGGACTGGCCGAAACTCACGCACGCGGTGCAGAAGATGAGCGAGGCGCAGCTCTTCATCGACGAGACGGGTGGCCTGAACCCGATGGAATTGCGCTCGCGCGCGCGGCGTCTCGCACGGCAATGCGGCAAGCTCGGCCTGATCATCGTCGACTACCTGCAGCTGATGTCGGGTTCGTCGCAGGGCGAGAACCGCGCGACCGAAATCTCGGAAATCTCGCGATCGTTGAAGAGTCTGGCGAAGGAGCTGGACGTGCCGGTGATCGCACTGTCGCAGCTGAACCGCGGCCTCGAACAGCGTCCGAACAAGCGTCCGGTGATGTCCGATTTGCGCGAATCGGGCGCAATCGAACAGGATGCGGACGTGATCCTGTTCATTTATCGCGATGAAGTCTACAACCCGGACAGCCCCGACAAGGGCACGGCCGAGATCATCATCGGCAAGCAGCGTAACGGTCCGATCGGCCCCGTTCGGCTCACGTTCCTGGGGCAATTCACGAAGTTCGACAACTTTGCAGGGGCGCAGACCTTCTACGGCGAGTGACGCCGGATGTAAAGCCCTAAATCGCCAAACGTTGTATCCAATCCCGCCGCGCGCATATGCGCGCGGCGCGGCCCGACCGGAAACGGTACAATGTCGCCCGTTTTCGTGACAGTAGTTTGACAATCTCTCAGGAATCCCATGTTCGGTCGATTCATGCCCACCGAGGGCAAGTTCTTTGAACTCTTCAACGCGCACGCGAAGCACATCGTTTCCGGTGGCCGCGAGCTCGAACTGCTGATCGACAATCTCGCCGACGCCGAGATTCACAAGCAAAACGTGCAAATCGCCGAGAAGGCCGCTGACAAGCTGACGCACGAAGCGATCGATCTGCTGCACAAGACCTTCATCACGCCGCTCGATCGCGACGAGATCCACAAGCTGATCACGACGATGGACGACATCCTCGACCTGATGGAAGACGTCGCGACGGCCGTGTCGCTGTACGACGTGCGCTCCGTCACGTCCGAGGCGAGCCAGCTCGCGCACATCGTCACGCAGTCGGCCCAGCACGTGCAGCAGGCCGTCGCCATGCTGTCCGACATGAAGCAGTCGGCGCAGATCCTCAAGCAATGCGAAGAGATCGACCGCTGGGAGTCGGAGGCCGACCGCGTGCTGCGCTCGGCGATGTCGAAGCTGTTCCGCGAGGAAGACGACGTGAAGACGCTCATCAAGCTGAAGGCGATCTACGAGCTGCTCGAGGAGATCACCGACAAGTGCGAGGACGTCGCGAACATCATCGAAGGCATCGTGCTGGAAAACGCCTGAGCGGACCACGATGCATTCGATACAACTTGCCCTATGGATGGTCGCGACGCTGGTGCTCGTCGCGCTCGTATTCGACTTCATGAACGGCTTCCACGACGCGGCGAACTCGATCGCCACCGTGGTGTCCACCGGGGTGCTGAAGCCCCAGCAGGCCGTCGTGTTCGCGGCCGCGTTCAACGTCATCGCGTATTTCATCTTCCACCTGAAGGTCGCGCAGACAGTCGGCAAAGGCACGATCGATCCGGAGATCGTCGACCACTACGTCGTGTTCGGCGCGCTGATCGGCGCGATCGGCTGGAACGTGATCACGTGGTACTACGGGATCCCGTCGAGTTCGTCGCACGCGCTGATCGGCGGCCTCGTCGGCTCGGCGCTCGCGAAGTCGGGCTGGAGCGCGCTGAACATCGACGGCCTGATGAAGACCGTCGCGTTCATCTTCATTTCGCCGCTGCTCGGCTTCATCCTCGGTTCGCTGTTCATGCTCGGCGTGTCGTGGCTGTATTTCCGCACCGCGCCAAGCAAGGTCGACCGGCGCTTCCGGCGGTTCCAGCTGCTGTCGGCCGGCCTGTACAGCCTGGGTCACGGCGGCAACGACGCGCAGAAGACGATCGGCATCATCTGGATGCTGCTGATCGCGTCAGGCTATGCGTCGGCGACGGCCGATGCGCCGCCTGCGTGGGTGATCGGCGCGTGCTACCTGTCGATGGGCCTCGGCACGCTGTTCGGCGGCTGGCGCATCGTGCGCACGATGGGCCAGAAGATCACGAAGCTCAAGCCGGTCGGCGGTTTCTGTGCCGAAAGCGGCGGGGCGATCACGCTGTTCATCGCGTCGTTCCTCGGTATTCCGGTGTCGACCACGCACACGATCACCGGTGCGATCGTCGGCGTCGGCGCGACGCAGAAGCTGTCGGCGGTGCGCTGGGGCGTCGCCGGCAACATCGTGTGGGCATGGGTGCTGACGATTCCGGCATCGGCGCTGATCGCGGCCGGCGGATGGTGGGTCGGGCACCAGATCTTCTGATTCCGACGCTATCGCCTCGACACGACATGCGCCGCCAACCGAAAGGTTGCGGCGCATTTTCTTTGGTGGTCGGAAAAAGTGCGGCGAGCGACGCGGTTGCCGCCGACGACGAACCGGGTCAGTAACTGCCGTTCGCGAAGCGGGCGATCGGATCGTCCGCGGTGCCCGTGCGCGCGCTGACGGGCGCCGATTGCGTCGACGCACGCAACACCTGCACGGGCTCGATGGTGCGCGGCGACGGCGCGGCGGCGGGCGGCGGTTCGTCGTCGAACGCGGCAGCCTGGGCGGCGGTCAGCGCGGTCGTCGGAATCTGCGTGCCGACCTCCGCCGGGACGGCCGCCGCTGCATTCGCGGTCGGGGCGATCATGTCGCCGTTCGCGGAGCTTGCCTGCTGCCGGGCGGCCTGCATGCGCGGCGGCGGTTCGTACGGATCGGCGGCGGGCGCGGCTGCCGGCGCCACCGCAGCGGTCGATACGATCGCCGCGGCTTGCGCGACCGGAGCGGGAGCCGGGGCCGCGCTCGCTTGCGCAGCGGCATAGGCGGGCTGGCGCGGCGCGGCGGCGGTCACGACAGCGGCCGGTGCGGCCGGCGGTGCGTCGCGCCGTGCCTCGTAGGTCGGCGTATCGAACGGTGCCGGTGTGCCGCGCGGCGGCGCGACACGGCGAATGCCGTCGAAGCGCTTCGCCCAGTACGGGTTCGTCAAATAATCGAGCCGCACGGTGCCGCCGGTCGACGGCGCGTTGACGAAGCGCAGCTTGCCGACATAGATGCCGACGTGCGAGTGCGGGCGTCCGGTCGTATTGAAGAAGATCAGGTCGCCCGGCGCCACCTGCTCGGGATCGATCGACACGCCGCGGCTGCTCATGTCGGCGGTCGTGCGCGGCAGGTTCACGTCGGCCGCGCGGCCGATCACGTAGCGCACGAGCCCGCTGCAGTCGAATCCGCTCGTCGGCGTGTTGCCGCCCCAGCGATACGGCACGCCGACGAGGCTCATCGCCTGGATCGAGATTTCTTCCTGGCCGACGCTGTGATCGACGAATTTCGGGAAATTGGCGGGCGGCGGGAACGCGCGCGGGGTCGTGATTTTCATGCCGGAGGTGCGCGATGCCGACTGCGGCGGCACGCTGGAGCAGGCCGCGAGCAGTGAAACAACGGCGACGGGAACCCAGATTCGAAGCATGGCAAAGCGGACGAGCGCGGCGCACTCGCCAATCGTATGACAACAGACAGACCTGATGGTAGACGTTCCGGCGGGGCTTAGGCAACCATTCCTGAGAATTTACTTGAAGTTTCGCGCGTAAGTGCGGCCGTTGCGTTACGAAGCGTGACCAACGTTTCCGACCCCAAAAATAAAAACGGCGCTCCGGAAACGGAGCGCCGCGTGGGCGTCGACGGCCGGCGAGAGCCGGCGTGCCGTGCGTTACAGGATGTCCGACGCGTAGTCGGCGAGCCGCGAGCGTTCGCCGCGCGCGAGCGTCACGTGGCCGCTGTGGCCCCAGCCCTTGAAGCGGTCGACGACGTAGGTCAGGCCCGAGCTGCCTTCGGTCAGGTAAGGCGTGTCGATCTGCGCGATGTTGCCGAGGCACACGATCTTCGTGCCGGGGCCCGCGCGCGTCACGAGCGTCTTCATCTGCTTCGGCGTCAGGTTCTGCGCTTCGTCGATGATCAGGTACTTGTCGACGAACGTGCGGCCGCGCATGAAGTTCATGCTCTTCACCTTCAGGCGCGAACGGATCAGCTCCTGCGTCGCCGCACGGCCCCATTCGCCGGCCGCGTCGTCGGTCTTCTGCAGTACCTCGAGGTTGTCGTCGAATGCACCCATCCACGGCTGCATCTTCTCTTCCTCGGTGCCGGGCAGGAAACCGATGTCCTCG
The DNA here is from genome assembly GCF_005937855.2 of Burkholderia sp. KBS0801. NCBI lineage: Bacteria > Pseudomonadati > Pseudomonadota > Betaproteobacteria > Burkholderiales > Burkholderiaceae > Burkholderia > Burkholderia sp. KBS0801. The sequence continues at coordinate 2,008,114 of NZ_CP042177.1, read as the reverse complement.
CCGACGGGCACGGTCGCGCGCGTCACGATGATCTCGTTGTAGCGCTTGTCGTCGAGCACCTGCGCGAGGCCGGCCGCGAGCGCGACGAGCGTCTTGCCGGTGCCGGCCTGGCCAAGCAGCGTGACGAAGTCGATCTCGGGGTTCATCAGCAGGTTCAGCGCGAAATTCTGCTCACGGTTGCGCGCGGTGATGCCCCACACGTTGTTCTTGTGGTGGCTGTAGTCGCGCAGCGTCTGCAGCAGCGCCGTCTTGCCGTTCAGTTCGCGGACGATCGCGTGGAACGTCGGCTCGCCGTTCTGCGGCTCCAGATAGACGAACTCGTTGACGAGCATCGACGCGACGAGCGGGCCGGTCACGCGGTAGTACGTGGTGCCCGTCTTCGTGTCCTGCCAGCTCTCCATGCCCTTCGCGTGCTTGGTCCAGAAATCCTGCGGCAGTTCGCGCACGCCGTTGTAGAGGAGATCCTTGTCCTCGAGTACCTGGTCGTTGAAGTAGTCTTCAGCGGGCAGGCCGAGCGCGTGCGCCTTGATCCGCATGTTGATGTCTTTCGACACCAGCACGACCTGGCGGTCCGGCCGGTCGCGCTGCAGCGCGCGCACGACGCCGAGGATCTGGTTGTCGGCCTTGCCTTCGGGCAGGCCTTCGATCGGCGCGATGTCCGCGAGCTTCGTCTGGAAGTACAGGCGGCCGAGAGCCTCGCGGCTGCCGAGGCGCGACAGCGGAATGCCGGCCGAGATCGGGCCGCCGTCGGCGACCAGCGAGTCGAGCGTGCGGCTCACCTGGCGCGCGTTGCGCGCGACTTCGGACATCCCCTTCTTGTGATTGTCGAGTTCCTCGAGCGTCATCATCGGCAGATAGACGTCGTGTTCCTCGAAGCGGAAGAGGCTGCTCGGGTCGTGCATCAGCACGTTGGTGTCGAGCACGAACAGCTTCTGCAGTTCGGCTTCGGCCGGCTTGCGGCTGCGCGACTTCGTCGCCGCGCCGGCATCGCGCGCGGGCGCCGCGGACGGTTTGCCGGCGGCCGGCTTGTCGTTGCGTGCAACGACCGGCGCGGCGGGGGCCGCGGGTGCCGCCGGTACGGCCGGCGCCGGCATCGGCTGAAGCAGTGCAGCCGTCTGCCGGGACTTGCGGCCGCGTGCGGGCGTGCTTGCGGTGTCGTGCTCCGACGACGCGACGGCGCGCAGCGGTGCGGTCGTGTTCGCGGCTTCGGTCATCGGTTGGGCCACGCTGGCCGGACCGTAGTCACCGGCTGTGGATGCGTCCCCTTCGGCGGATTTCTTCGCGGCTTTCGCGGGCCGCGCTTTCGCCTTGTATTCGTCGGGCGGCAGCAGGCTGCCGAGCTTGCTGGGGGGGGTAGGCAAAGGCATGGTGTCCCTCGGGAGGAATCGTGTCGCATGAAGTGCGCCGCTGATCGCATCCTGCGTGACGTAGACGCATGCAGTTTGCGCGCGGTGGCGCACAGGAATTTCGTCGAGCCGGTTCGCCTAAGTGTCGGTCAACTCCTTGACGAGATGACGGCCGGACCGAGAGCCGGCACGCAGTCCATAAAAAAAGCCGCTGCCCCGTGGACCGGGACATGCGGCTCGGCTGATACCGTCGTGATGCGCGTCAGGTGCCGGCAAGCAACGCAACGGGCACCGGCGCAGCTACGAGAAATATGGGGCGAACTGGCATTCATTGCGGCCCAATATAGCGCGGCTCAAAGCGCTTGTACAGCACTTAGCACGTCGTCCACGTGGCCGGGCACCTTGATGCCGCGCCATGCCTGACGGAGCACGCCGTCGGCGTCGATCAGGAACGTCGAACGCTCGATTCCGCGCACTTCCTTGCCATACATTTTCTTCATCTTGATGACATCGAACAGCGCGCACAGCGCTTCGTCGGCATCGGAGATCAGCGGAAACGGCAGCTCGAGCTTTGCCTTGAAATTGTCATGCGAGCGCAGGCTGTCGCGCGACACGCCGATGACTTCGGCGCCAGCCTTCTTGAACTTCGGATAGAGATCGCGGAACTGCAGGCCTTCAGTCGTGCAGCCCGGCGTGTTGTCCTTCGGATAGAAATACAGGACGAGCTTCCTGCCCTTCAGGTCGGACAGCGAAATGTCGCCGCCCGTGGCCGGTGCGGTGAAATCGGGAACTTGACGGTCAACTTCGACGGACACGTGTTTCTCCTGTTGTTATGGAAAGCGCCGCTCGGGCGGCGCGGTTCGGCGGGGGCGCTGCGGCACGCCGCGAGGGCGGGGCGGGCGGTGCCGGCGCGCACGCACGCTCAGTCGGGCTGGACGATCAGTTCGCCGGAGCGGCCGGGGATTTCGCCCCACGTGACAGGGTACGATGGCAGCGAGTCGCGGTCCAGCGTCGCGTGGTAGTCGCCCATCGTCGCAAACGTATGGCCCTGCGCGCGCCAGCCGGCAAGCAGCTGTTCGAACACCGGCGCGAGCTTCTGGCCTTCCAGTTCCGCGTGCAGCGTGAACACCTGGTCGTGCGGATTGGCTTGCGTGAACTTCAGGATGTGCGCGGCGACGTTGTGCGTGTCGATGCCGTCGATGCCGAGCACTTCGTCGAGCGTCGGCAGCGTGGTCGGCATCTGCACGTGCGACAGCGTGCGGCCGCCGACCACCGGCAGGTACGGCGAATGGCCGCGGCCGTCGGATGCGTAGCGCATCCCCCATGCGTCGATCTGCTCGAATGCGGCGTCGTTCATCTGCCAACCGGCCGCGCCGTGCGTGACGGGCGGTGCGCCGAAGATGTCGATGAAGCGCGCGTGGCTCTTCTGCATTTCACGCGCGGTCCAGTCGCGATCGCGCACGCGCACGTTGTCCTGCCAGTACACGTGATCCCACGTATGGATCCCGCATTCGAAGCCGGCCTCGTGGATCGCGCGCATGTCGGCGATCGCACGGCGGCCGATGTCGGGGCCGGGCAGCAGCACGCCGTACATCAGCTGCTTCACGCCGTAATGCTCGACCACTGACGTGCGCGACACCTTCTTCAGGAAGCCGGGTCGGAACACGCGCCGCAGCGCCCAGCCCGTATGATCGGGCCCGAGGCTGAAGAGGAAGGTCGCGCGCGCGCTGAAGCGGTCGAAGATGCGCGCGAGGTTCGGCACGCCTTCGCGCGTGCCGCGCAGCGTGTCGACGTCGATCTTGAGGACGATACGAGCCAAGCGAGCGTCCCGTCAGTTCTGCTGCTCGACCAGCGCGCGCGCGTCGGCGACATGGCCGCGATACGCTTCGAAGATCTTGCGCAGTGCGTCGTCGAACGTCGATTGCGGCGCCCATGCGAGTTCCTGCATCGTGTTGTCGATCTTCGGCACGCGGTTCTGCACGTCTTGATAGCCGTTGCCGTAGTAGGCGCCCGACGTCGTTTCGACGAGCTGCACCTGCTTCGCGGAGCCGGCGTATTCCGGGTATTCGGCGGCCAGTTCGAGCATCTTGTGCGCGAGCTCGCGAACCGAGAAGTTATTCTTCGGATTCCCGATGTTGTAGATCTTGCCCGACGCGACGCCGTTCTTGTTGTCGATGATCTTCATCAGCGCGCTGATGCCGTCGTCGATGTCGGTGAACGCGCGCTTCTGCGAGCCGCCGTCGACGAGGCTGATGTTCTCGCCGCGCACGATGTGGCCGAGGAACTGCGTGACGACGCGCGAGCTGCCTTCCTTCGGCGTGTAGATCGAGTCGAGGCCCGGGCCGATCCAGTTGAACGGGCGGAACAGCGTGAAGTTCAGGCCTTCCATCCCGTAGCCCCAGATCACGCGGTCCATCAGCTGCTTCGAGCACGCGTAGATCCAGCGCGGCTTGTTGATCGGGCCGTAGGTGAGCGCCGATGCGTCCGGATCGAACTGCTCGTCCGAGCACATGCCGTAGACCTCGGAGGTCGACGGGAACACGAGGTGCTTGCCGTACTTGACGGCCGAACGCACGATCGGCAGGTTCGCCTCGAAGTCGAGCTCGAACACGCGCAGCGGCTGCTTGACGTAGGTCGCGGGCGTCGCGATCGCCACGAGCGGCAGGATCACGTCGCACTTCTTCACGTGATACTCGACCCACTCCTTGTTGATCGTGATGTCGCCTTCGAAGAAATGCATCCGCTCGTGGTTGACGAGGTCGCCCAGCCGATCGGTCTGCATGTCCATGCCGAACACTTCCCAATCGGTGGTTTCAAGAATGCGCTTCGACAGGTGATGGCCGATGAAGCCGTTCACACCCAGGATCAGGACTTTTTTTGCTTTCATGAATGACGGGAAGAATGAATGAACTGCGCGAATTCCGCGGGCGTCACGACGGTTTCGCTGCCGTCGCGCTGCTGCCACAGCTCGAGAATGGATAGGGCGCGACTGTCGCCGCAGACGCCGAATAGCGCATTATCGCTTACGTGCAGGCCGGGCGGCAAATCTGCCGCCGCCGCGGCGGCGGTGCTGCCGGGCGCAGCGAGGCGCGCGCGGGCGATCACGAAACGCGTGTCGCCGATGTCGGTGAATGCGCCCGGATACGGGGGCGCGACCGCGCGCACCAGGTTGTAGACCTGCGCGGCCGGCTTCGACCAGTCGATGCGGCCGTCTTCCGGCTTGCGGCCGCCGTAGTAGCTGCCGTTCGCGAGCTCGTTCGGCAGGTGCGGCGCTTCGCCCGCAAGCAGTGCGGGCAGCACGCGCCAGAGCGTCTGCTCGGCGGCCACCGTCACCTTGTCGAACACCTGGGCGGCCGTGTCGTCCGGCAGGATCGGCACCGCGGTCTGGCCGATGATCGCGCCGGCGTCCGGCTTCGCGGCCATCTCGTGCAGCGTCGCGCCGGTTTCCGTTTCGCCGTTCAGCACGGCCCAGTTGGTCGGTACCCGACCCCGGTATTTCGGCAGCAGCGAACCGTGCATGTTGTACGCGCCGCGCGGCGCGATCGCGAGCAGGTCCACCGGCAGCATGTGGCGGTAATAGAACGAGAAGATGAAGTCCGGCTGCGCGTCGGACACCGCGCGGCCCAGCGCCGAGTCGGCGGGGTCGGCCGGCGTGGCGACGGGAATCCCGTGCTCGGCGGCAACCGATGCGACGCTGCCGAACCAGATGTTCTCGTTCGGGTTGTCCTCGTGCGTGACGACGAGCGCGACGTCGACACCGCGTGCCAGCAGCACCTGCAGGCAGCGCACGCCGACGTTGTGATACGCGAAGACGACGGCGCGCGGCTTCATTGCGCGGCCCCCGAGCGGTTCATGCCCGGCACCGCCGGCATCCCGTCGTGCTGTTCGAGCACGGCCTGGATCAGGTAGCGCGGCCGCGCACGCACCTGCTGGTAGATGCGGCCGACGTATTCGCCGAGCAGGCCGAGCGCGAAGATGATCACGCCGAGCAGGAAGAACGTGATCGCGAACAGCGTGAACACGCCTTGCACTTCCGCGCCGACGATGAAGCGGCGCACGAGCAGCAGCACGAACAGCGCGGCGGAGCCGAGCGACAGGATCACGCCGATGAACGACAGCCACTGCAGCGGCACGACCGAGAAGCCCGTCACGAGGTCGAAGTTCAGCCGGATCAGGCTGTACAGCGAGTACTTCGACTCGCCCGCGAAGCGCTCCTCGTGCGCGACCTCGATTTCGGTCGGGTTCTGCGCGAACGTGTACGCGAGCGCGGGGATGAACGTGTTGACTTCGCCGCACACGTTGATCGTGTCGATGATGCGGCGGCTGTATGCGCGCAGCATGCAGCCCTGGTCGGTCATCTTGATCCGCGTGATGCGCTCGCGCAGCCGGTTCATCATCTGCGACGCCTTGCGCCGCCACAGGCTGTCCTGACGCTGCTTGCGGATCGAGCCGACATAGTCGTAGCCGTCGCGCATCTTCTCGATCAGCTTGCCGATTTCCTCCGGCGGGTTCTGCAGGTCGGCATCGAGCGTGATGACGATGTCGCCGCGCGACTGCGCGAAGCCGGCGAGGATCGCCATGTGCTGACCGTAGTTGCCGTTGAGCAGCACGACGCGCGTCGTGTCGGGACGCACGTGGAACTGGTCCGCGAGCATCGCGGCCGAGCGGTCGCGGCTGCCGTCGTTGATCAGGATCACTTCGTACGACGTGCCGAGTGCGTCGAGTGCCGGGTAGAGCCGCGCGAACAGCGCAGCCAGGCCCTCTTCCTCGTTGTACACGGGGATGATGACCGATACCTCCGGGTTCGCGGCGCCCGGATGCCCGGCGCCCGGATGCCCGGCGCGTGCTTCAAGGTGATTCATGTACGCTTATTTTCCGTATTGATCGCAAATCTGGTTGATGGCGTCGGCCACGCGACGCACGTCGTCTTCGGTCATCTGCGTGAAGAGCGGCAGCGTGACGGTCGACGCGCCGTACCGTTCGGCGTGGGGGAACATGCCCTCCTGGAAGCCGCGCGCACGATACAGCGTGAAAAGATGGACGGCCGGGTAGTGGACGCCCGTGCCGATCCCGCGTTCCTTCATCTGCGCCATGAAATCGGCGCGCGAGATCGACAGCCGCTCGAGCGGCAGCGTGACCTGGAACATGTGCCAGTTGCTGTTCTCGAAATCGGCGACGGGCAGGCCGAGGCCGAGCTTCACGGCCGGGCCGTCGCCGAGCGCGGCGAAATACGCGCGCGCGAGCGCGCGGCGCTGCGTGGTGAAGCGCTCGAGGTGCGGCAACTGGCCGAGGCCGACGCGCGCGGCGACGTCGGTCAGGTTGTACTTGCCGCCGAGCACGTCGCAGTCCATCCCGTCCAGGCCGGTGCGCGTGATGCCCTGCAGCCGGTACTTCTGCGCGAGCGTCGCCTCGTCCTCGTCGTTCAGCACGAGCGCGCCGCCTTCGATCGTCGTCAGGTTCTTGTTCGCGTGGAAGCTGAACGACACGATGTCGCCGAACGCGCCGATACGCTTGCCTTGCCACGTCGAGCCGAGCGCCTGCGCGGCGTCCTCGATCACGCGCAGGCTGTGCGCGCGCGCGATCGCGTACAGGCGGTCCATGTCGACCGGCAGGCCGGCCAGGTAGACCGGGATGATCGCCTTGGTGCGCGGCGTGATCGCCTGCTCGAGCTTGTCGAGGTCGATGTTGCGCGTGACCGGGTCGATGTCGGCGAACACGGGCGTCGCGCCGGTCTCGAGAATCACGTTGCTGGTCGACACCCACGTCGCCGGCGTCGTGATCACCTCGTCGCCGGGGCCGACGCCTGCGATGCGCAGGCCGATCTCGAGCGTGCAGGTGCCCGAATTGAACGCGCGGACCGGACGGCCGCCGCAATACTCGGACAGCGCGGCTTCGAATTTCTGGCTTTGCGGGCCGGTGGTGATCCAGCCCGAGCGCAGCACCTCGACGACGCCCTGGATGGTTTCCTCATCGATCTCGGGGCGGGTGAACGGCAGAAACGGAGCGGTAGTCTGGCTCATGAACACGTTAGCCTGTAATGGCGTGTAATAAAGGGGTCGGGCGGTCCGGCCCGAAACCGGCATTAAACACCGGTTGGCGGATTCGTACCGTGATTTTTTGTAGGCGGACGCTTAATGCGCGTGGGTGCACCCGGGCCCGCCGGGCACGCTCAGCTGCGCGCGAGCACGAGCACGCCGATCAGGATGATGCCGATCCCGACGAGCCGCTGGACCGACAGCACTTCGCCGAACAGGTACCACGCCGCGAACGCGTTGACCACGTAGCCGAGCGACAGCATCGGATACGCGATCGACACGTCGACCCGCGACAGCCCGACAATCCACACGACGACGCTCAGCACGTAGCAGGCGAGGCCGCCGATGATCGGCAACTGGGTCGCGATCTTCAGGCCGACGGGGATGATGTTCGCGCGGCTGAATTCGAAGTGTCCAACTGCGTTGACGCCGGCTTTCAGCAGAAGTTGCGCACAGGCGTTGAGCATCACGCCGGTGACGATGCAGACGAGCGAAACGGGATTCATGCGGTGGACGTCCTTACGATTGCGGTTTCTCGACGATCACGCGGCGGTTGTCGCGCGCGATCACGCGCATCGGCACGCGTTGCTTGACCAGCGTGTCGTACTGGCCGGGCGGCATGATCGCGAGCGCATGGGTTTCCTGTTTCCAGCGTTCGATCCATTGGTCGACGGTCGGGATCCATTTGTTCGGCTCGACCGAGATGCCGAAGGCGAGCTCGTCCTGGCGCTGGACCATGATCGTCGTATGGCCCATATAGAACGGGAACGTGTGATCGAGCATCTCGATCGAGTAGAACGGCGTGTCGGGCGGCAGCTTCGCCAGTTCGGCGCGCACGGTGGGCGCGAGCAGCGCGCCCGAGCTGTAGCGGCCGAACTCGTCGTGACCAGTGCCGCCGATCGTGCCGAACGCGAGCCACGCGGCGCCGAACGCGGCGATCGCGGCCGCGACGCCCACGCGGCGATTGAGCCACGCGGCGGCGAGCGTCAGCGCGGCCGCGACCGCGAGGCCCGCATACAGCCACATCTGGAACGCGCGGTACAGCGCGTTCGGCGTGCGGGCGTCGCCCTGGTACGCGAGGAAGATGATCCCGAACGCCGCGACCACGAAGAACACGAGGTAGCCGAGCAGGTGGCGCCGGAACCGCTCCGCGGTCATCAGCGGCAGGTACGCGCCGATCATCAGCGCGAGCGCCGGCGCGACCGGCAGCACATACGAGATCAGCTTCGAATGCGACACGCTGAAGAACACGAAGATGAACGCGCTCCAGATCAGCAGCACGAGCATCGGGGAGAAGCCGTTCGGCTGGCGCGGCATGCGCAGCGCGTGGCGGAGGCTCTGCCACGCGACCGACAGCCACGGCAGGAAGCCGACCAGCAGCACCGGCACGAAGTAGTAGAGCGGGCCCGGGCGGTTCTGTTCCGGGGTCAGGTAGCGGCGGAACTGCTGGACGATGAAGAAGAAATTGAAGAACTCGGGGTTGCGCTGCTGGACGAGCACGAACCACGGCGTGACGATCGCGAAGAAGATCACGAGGCCGCTCACCAGATAGAGCCGCTTCCACAGCGCCCAGTCGCGGGCGACCAGCGTATAGAGCACCAGCACGGCGCCGGGCAGGATCACGCCGACGAGGCCTTTCGACAGCACCGCGAACGCCATCGCGGCCCAGCACGCCCACATCCAGCCGTGCACCGCGCCCGCGCGCAGCCCGGGGCGCTGCGCGAGCAGCAGCGAGCAGAGCGACAGCGCCATCCAGAACGCGAGCCCCATGTCGAGCGCGTTGAAGTGGCCCATCAGGTTCCAGTATGGCGAGCACGCGAGCACGACCGCCGCGAGGAAGCCCGACAGCGGGTTGAACAGGCGCGCGCCGGTGAAGCCGACCAGCAGCACGCCGGCGAAGCTGGCAAGGCCCGTGTAGAGGCGCGCCTGCCATTCGCCGATGCCGAACCATGCGAACGTCAGCGCGTTCAGCCAGGTCTGCAGCGGCGGTTTCTCGAAGTACTTGTAGCCGTTGTAGCGCGGCGTGATCCAGTCGCCGGTGACGAACATTTCCCGCGCCATCTCCGCGTAGCGGCCTTCGTCGCTCGGGATCAGGTGCCGCAGCCCGAGCGGCGCGAACCAGACGATCGCGAGCGCGAGGAACAGAAGGGCGAGCGTGATGCGATTGAGCGGTAGCCTCGACGGCGTATCGTTCATGGATGTTGAGCCTGTTGGTTGTTGTGATGGGCCGCCGGCGGGTTGCGCCGGGGGCGGGCGGCCTGCCGGGTATCGATCCGGTGATGATTCGGGGATCGACCCGGTGCGCCGGCCCGTGTTTTACCGCATCGGGGATTAACGTTCAATTAAGAGCGCGGCGGCGACTTTGCGGCCCTCGGCCATCAGGATGTTGTAGGTGCGGCAGGCGGCCTGGAAATCCATCGTCTCGACGCCGATCCGCTTGGCCGTGAGCGCGGCCACGAGCCGCGGGTGCGGGAAGCGCAGCCGCGCGCCGCTGCCGAAGATCACGAGTTCGGGCGCCGGGTCGAGCAGCATCGCGAAATGCTCGGGCGCGAGTGCGTCGAACGACGACACCGGCCATTCCCGCACCGGTGCGCCGGGCAGTACGATGACGCTCCCTTCGTGGCGTTGGAGGTTGACGTCGACATAATCGGGGCCGTAGCCGGTGACGGTGTTGAGCGCGCCGCTCGTGTCCTGGTGCAGTTTCAAATCGTTAATCCGCGGTTTCCGTAGGGGAGTGTCTGGCACGGGCCGCAGGGGCCCGGGCGGCCGGTTTCGCGAGCCGGCGCACACGGGACGCCTGACGGCGCGGGCCCGCAGCGGCCATGGTGCATTGCGAAAGTCGGCCAAAATCCGCTAAATTATAACTTTTTGGTCGCCCCCGGGCGCCACTTGCGTCGTGCGTCGTCACAAGCGCCGTCCGACCGCCCGCTTTTTCCCAGTCTAGACAGCGCGCACAGACCGTCCGCTCTCCAGTTTTGATCCCGTCCCCCCGGCCGCAAGGCCAACCCAGGAACCGTGTCGTCGTGAAACCGATTCAGAAGTCGAACAAGCTGCTCAACGTCTGCTACGACATCCGTGGCCCGGTGCTCGAGCACGCGAAGCGCCTCGAGGAAGAAGGCCACCGCATCATCAAGCTGAACATCGGCAACCTCGCGCCGTTCGGGTTCGACGCGCCGGACGAGATCATCCAGGACATGATCCGCAACCTGCCGGCGTCGTCCGGCTATTCGGATTCGAAGGGGGTGTTCTCGGCCCGCAAGGCCGTGATGCACTACACGCAGCAAAAGGGCGTGGTCGGCGTCGGCCTCGACGACATCTACATCGGCAACGGCGCGTCCGAACTGATCGTGATGGCGACCCAGGCGCTGCTGAACGACGGCGACGAGGTGCTGCTGCCGGCACCCGACTATCCGCTGTGGACGGCCGCCGTGAGCCTGTCGGGCGGCACGCCCGTGCACTACGTGTGCGACGAGCAGAACGCGTGGATGCCCGACCTGGACGACATCCGCCGCAAGATCACGCCGAACACCAAGGCGATCGTCGTGATCAACCCGAACAACCCGACGGGCGCCCTTTATTCCGACGAATTGCTGCTCGAGCTGCTCGGGATCGCGCGGGAGCACGGGCTGATCGTGTTCGCCGACGAGGTCTACGACAAGATCGTCTACGACGGGCTGGAGCACACCGCGCTCGGTTCGCTGTCGGAAGACGTGATCACCGTCACGTTCAACAGCCTGTCGAAGAGCTATCGCTCGTGCGGCTACCGCGCGGGCTGGATGGCCGTGTCGGGTCTGGGCGGCGACAATCGCCGGCGCGCGAAGGATTACCTGGAAGGCCTCGGGATCCTGTCGTCGATGCGCCTGTGCGCGAACGTGCCCGGCCAGTTCGCGATCCAGACCGCGCTCGGCGGCTATCAGAGCATCAACGAGCTGATCGTGCCGAGCGGGCGCCTGTACAAGCAGCGCGAGCTCGCGTACGACATGCTCACGTCGATTCCCGGCGTGACCTGCGTGAAGCCGCAGGCCGCGCTGTACATGTTCCCGCGCCTCGATCCCAAGCTCTATCCGATCCAGAACGACCAGCAGTTCATCCTCGACCTGTTGCTCGAGGAGCGTGTGCTGCTCGTGCAGGGAACGGGCTTCAACTGGGCGGCCCCGGATCACTTCCGCGTGGTGTTCCTGCCGAACCTCGACGACCTGACCGATTCGATCAACCGGATCGCGCGCTTCCTCGACGGCTACCGCAAGCGCCATTCCGTCTGAGCGGACGGGTCCCCCGGCATTCAATCATTCATTCTTACTCATCGACCACACGCAGCATGGAACCGATCAAAGTTGGCCTGTTGGGCTTCGGCACCGTCGGCAGCGGCACCTTCACGGTGCTGAACCGCAATCAGGAAGAAATCAAGCGCCGCGCGGGGCGCGGCATCGAGGTCGCGCGCATTGCCGTGCGCAACCCGGCCAAGGCGCAGGCCGCGCTCGGCGGTGACGCCGGCGGCGCGCAGATCACCGATGATTTCAACGCGGTAGTGGACGATCCGTCGATCGCGATCATCGCCGAGATGATCGGCGGCACGGGCATCGCACGCGAGCTCGTGCTGCGCGCGATCGCGAACGGCAAGCACGTCGTGACGGCGAACAAGGCGCTGCTCGCGGTGCACGGCACCGAGATCTTCGAAGCCGCGCGCGCGAAGGGCGTGATGGTCGCGTTCGAGGCGGCCGTGGCCGGCGGCATCCCGATCATCAAGGCGCTGCGCGAAGGCCTGACCGCGAACCGCATCCAGTACATCGCGGGCATCATCAACGGCACGACGAACTACATCCTGTCGGAAATGCGCGACCGCGGGCTCGACTTCGCGACCGCGTTGAAGGCCGCGCAGGAGCTCGGCTACGCGGAAGCCGATCCGACCTTCGACATCGAAGGTGTCGACGCCGCGCACAAGGCGACCATCATGAGCGCGATCGCGTTCGGCGTGCCGGTCCAGTTCGACCGCGCGTACGTCGAAGGCATCAGCAAGCTCGACGCAACCGACATCCGCTACGCGGAAGAGCTCGGCTACCGGATCAAGCTGCTCGGCATCACGCGCCGCGCCGAAAACGGCATCGAGCTGCGCGTGCATCCGACGCTGATTCCCGAGAAGCGCCTGCTCGCGAACGTCGAAGGCGCGATGAACGCGGTCGTCGTGCACGGCGACGCGGTCGGCACGACGCTGTACTACGGCAAGGGCGCGGGCGCGGAACCGACCGCGTCGGCGGTCGTCGCGGATCTCGTCGACGTCACGCGCCTGCATACGGCCGACCCCGAGCATCGCGTGCCGCATCTCGCGTTCCAGCCGGACAGCCTGTCGAACACGCCGATCCTGCCGATCGACGAAGTGACGAGCGGCTACTACCTGCGCCTGCGCGTGGCCGACCAGACGGGCGTGCTCGCGGACATCACGCGCCTGCTCGCCGAGACGGGCATCTCGATCGACGCGCTGCTGCAGAAGGAATCGGAGCAGGTCGACGACGCGAACGGCGAAACCGACATCGTCCTGATCACGCACGAGACGCTCGAGAAGCACGTCAACAAGGCGATCGCGCAGATCGAAAGCCTCGCGACGGTGGTCTCGAAGGTGACGAAGCTGCGCATGGAAGCGCTGAACTGAGGACCAGGAACGACATGAACTACATCTCCACGCGCGGCGCCGGCATCGGCGAGCGCCATACGTTCTCCGACATCCTGCTCGGCGGTCTCGCGAAGGACGGCGGGCTGTACCTGCCGGCCGAGTATCCGAAGGTGTCGGCCGACGAACTGGCGCGCTGGCGCGCGCTGCCGTACGCGGATCTCGCATTCGAGATCCTGTCGAAGTTCTGCGACGACGTGCCGGCCGACGACCTGCGCGCGATCACGCGCCGTACGTATACGGCCGCCGTATACAGCAACACGCGCCATGGCGAGAACGCGTCCGACATCACGCCGCTGAAGACGCTCGGCACCGAGAACGGCACGGCGTTGTCGCTGCTCGAACTGTCGAACGGCCCGACGCTCGCGTTCAAGGACATGGCGATGCAGTTGCTCGGCAACCTGTTCGAGTACACGCTCGCGAAGCACGGCGACGCGCTGAACATTCTCGGCGCGACGTCGGGCGACACGGGCAGCGCGGCCGAATACGCGATGCGCGGCAAGGCCGGCGTGCGCGTGTTCATGCTGTCGCCGCACAAGAAGATGAGCGCGTTCCAGACGGCCCAGATGTTCAGCCTGCAGGATCCGAACATCTTCAACCTCGCGGTCGAAGGCGTGTTCGACGACTGCCAGGACATCGTGAAGGCCGTGTCGAACGATCACGCGTTCAAGGCGCAGCAGAAGATCGGCACGGTCAACTCGATCAACTGGGCGCGCGTCGTCGCGCAGGTCGTGTACTACTTCAAGGGCTATTTCGCGGCGACGCAGTCCAATGAAGAGCGCGTGTCGTTCACGGTGCCGTCGGGCAACTTCGGCAACGTCTGCGCGGGTCACATCGCGCGGATGATGGGCTTGCCGATCGCGAAGCTCGTGGTCGCGACCAACGAGAACGACGTGCTCGACGAATTCTTCCGCACCGGCGCGTATCGCGTGCGCAGCGCGGAGAACACGTATCACACGAGCAGCCCGAGCATGGACATCTCGAAGGCGTCGAACTTCGAACGCTTCGTGTTCGACCTGCTCGGCCGCGATCCGGCACGCGTGATGCAGCTGTTCCGCGACGTCGAGGAGAAGGGCGGTTTCGACCTTGCGGCGAGCGGCGATTTCGCGCGCGTGGCCGAGTTCGGCTTCGTGTCGGGCCGCAGCAGCCACACGGACCGCATCGCGACGATCCGCGATGTGTTCTCGCGCTACGACACGATGATCGATACGCACACGGCCGACGGCGTGAAGGTCGCGCGCGAGCATCTCGACGCGGGCGTGCCGATGGTCGTGCTGGAGACGGCCCAGCCGATCAAGTTCGGCGAGACGATCCGCGAAGCGCTCGATCGCGAAGCCGAGCGGCCGGCTGCATTCGACGGGCTCGAGGCGCTGCCGCAGCGTTTCGAGGTCGTGAAGGCCGACGCGCAACAGGTGAAGGCCTTCATCGCCGCGCATACGGGCGCGTAACGCAGCGCCGGGCTGCCGGGCTCGGCGGCACAGGACGGCCGGAATGCCGATTCGTCGCACGGATCGGGGTTCCGGCCGTCTCATTTGGTGGCGGCCGCGCGAAGCAAGTGTCAGTGCCGCGCGTTCGCGCCGATCACAGTTGCCGCATGTCCGCCATATCGCACGTGCGCGCGACGGCGTCGCTACAATGACGTATTGACTCCAACGATCCCCGATTCCCCCGATGTCGAACCCGAATTCCGTGGCGCCGCGCGCGCCGATGCTGTCGACCGCGGAAGCGCTCGCCGCGCTGCTCGATGCCGCGAAGCCGCTGCCCGGCGCCGAAACCGTCGCGACGCTCGATGCGCTCGGCCGCGTGCTGGCGGCCGACGTGAGCTCGCCGCTCGACGTGCCGCCGATGCATACGAGCGCGATGGACGGCTATGCGGTGCGGGTCGCCGACCTGCTGCACGGCGAGCGGCGCCTGCCGGTGTCGCAGCGGATCCCGGCCGGCCATCCGGCCGCGCCGCTCGCGGCGGGCACGGCCGCGCGGATCTTCACCGGTGCGACGGTGCCGCCCGGCGCCGACGCCGTCGTGATGCAGGAACAGGCGTCGGCCGACGGCGACGCGGTCGAGATCCTGCATACGCCGAAGGCCGGCGAATGGATCACCGCGCAGGGCGCGGACATCCGCCAGGGTTCGGTGATCCTGCCGGCCGGCACGCGGTTCACGCCGCAGGCGCTCGGCCTGGCCGCGTCGGTTGGCTGCGCGCAGCTGTCGGTCGCGCGGCGGCCGCGGGTCGCGGTGTTCTTCACCGGCGACGAACTGACGATGCCGGGCGAGCCGCTGAAGCCCGGCGCGATCTACAACTCGAACCGCTTCACGCTGCGCGGGCTGCTGGAGCGGCTCGGCTGCCACGTGACCGACTACGGGATCGTGCCCGACTCGCTTGCCGCGACCCGCGACACGCTGCGCGAGGCCGCGCGCGATCACGACGTGATCCTGACGAGCGGCGGTGTATCGGTCGGCGACGAGGATCACGTGAAGCCGGCCGTCGAGGCCGAAGGGCGGCTCTCGCTGTGGCAGATCGCGATGAAGCCCGGCAAGCCGCTCGCGTTTGGCGCGGTGCGTCGCGGCGACGAGCGTCCCGGCGCGCACTTCATCGGGCTGCCGGGCAACCCCGTGTCGAGCTTCGTCACGTTCCTGCTGTTTGTGCGGCCGTTCCTGCTGCGCCTGTCCGGCGTGCGCGACGTCGCGCCGCGCGCGCTGTCGCTGCGGGCGGATTTCTCGCAAAGCAAGGGCGACCGGCGCAACGAATTCCTGCGCGCGCGCGTCAACGCGGCCGGCGGCCTCGACCTGTTCCCGAACCAGAGTTCGGCGGTGCTGACGTCGACGGTCTGGGGCGATGGCCTGATCGACAATCCGCCGCAGCACGCGATCAGCGCGGGCGAGACCGTGCGTTTCATTCCGTTTTCCGAACTGCTGTCGTAACGCGACGGCTTCCCGACCTATGAAGATTCAGCTGAAATTCTTTGCAAGCGTGCGCGAGGCGCTGGGCGTGTCCGACGAGCAGGCCGACGTGCCCGACGGCGTGACGACCGTCGGCGACGTGCGCGCATGGCTGCGCCTGCGCGGCGGCGCGTGGGCCGAGACGCTCGCCGAAGGGCGCGCGTTGCGCATGGCGTGCAATCACGAAATGACCGACCCCGACACGCGGCTCACCGACGGCTGCGAGGTCGCGTTTTTTCCGCCGGTGACGGGCGGATGAGGGGTTTGTCATGGCAACGATACGAATCCAGACCGATGACTTCGACCTGAATGCCGAAGTGGCGGCATTGCGCGCGCGCAACCCGAAAATCGGTGCGCTCGCGTGCTTCGTCGGCACCGTGCGTGACCTGAACGAAGGCGATTCGGTCGCCGCGATGGAGCTCGAGCACTATCCGGGGATGACCGAGAAGGCGCTCGAGAAGATCGCCGCCGAGGCTGGCCGGCGCTGGCCCGGCATCGACGTCGCGATCGTGCATCGCGTCGGCCGCTTGCTGCCGCTCGACCAGATCGTGATGGTCGCCACCGTCGCGTCGCACCGCGGCGACGCGTTCGCGTCGTGCGAGTTCGTGATGGATTACCTGAAGACCGAGGCGCCGTTCTGGAAAAAGGAAACGACGCCGGACGGCGAACGCTGGGTCGATGCCCGCAGCACCGACGATGCGGCGCTCGCGCGCTGGGGCGTCGAATCGGGGAACACGCGGCGCTGAGCGCGGCATCGCGGCGTGCGGCATTGTGCCGCGGGCGGTCGAGCGCTCCGGCGTTCAAGCGCCGCGATTCGCCGCGTCAGGCGTCCGGATCGACGCCGCGCCCGATGATCTTCGTCGGAAACGGCTCGCCACGCGCGCGCGACGGCAGCGCGTCAGGATCGTCGCCCGCGTCGCGGCGGCGCGGCGCGACCGCATCGAGCAGCGCCTGCTGCTCGGGCGGGATCTGGTAGTCCCAGCCGAAGCGGCTCAGCTGCAGGCTTTGCGCGATCCGCAGCGCGGGTTCCATGAAGCGGAGCGCCGCTGGCGGTGTGTAGCGCCCCTCGACGGTCTTCAGGAACAGCGACAGCCAGCGGCTGAAATGCGCGGGCTCGATCCCGTCGAGCGGCTGGTGCGCCTGCTGCACGTTGCCGCGATAGCCTTTGGTACCGAGCACGAGGCTCGACCAGAAGCTGACCATCTTCGGCAGATGGTCGTCCCAGCGGCCATCCAGCTTCGCGTCGAACACGGGCCCGAGCAGCGGATCGGCGCGCACGCGGTCGTAGAACGCGTACACGAGATCGCGGATATTGTCTTCGGTCGGTTCGGCGTCGCGGGGGCGGGCCGGCGCGGTATCGGGCGAGGCGGGCAGGGCAGTCATCGCAAAAAGGGCCGGAAAATTCGGGGCGTTGGCGGAGCCCGTGGGTGCGGCAGCGCAGGGAATGCGCAGGACGCCGGGCGGATTTTGACGCAAAATAGCGTCGACCATTGCCTGAAAAATGCGTGGATTCCATGCATCTTATTGCGCGCAGGCCGTCCCGGCAACCCGGCGCCTTCAGGCGCGCCCGCCGGCCGGTCCGGCGCGCGCCGATCGACCCGGTCCGCATGATCGGGGCACGATCGATCATTTTCCGTATCCGCTCATGAGACTCACCGACTACACCGACTACTCGCTGCGCGTCATGCTGTATCTCGCCGTGCGCGGCGATGGGCTCGCGACGATCCAGGAGATCTCGGACGCCTACGGCATCTCCAAGAACCATCTGATGAAGGTCGTCCAGCAGCTCGGCGAGCTCGGCTGGGTCGATACCGTGCGCGGCCGCAACGGCGGGCTGCGACTGTTCCCCGACTCGCTGAAGCTGACGGTCGGGCAGGTGGTGCGCGCGACCGAGAACGATTTCGCGCTGGTCGGCTGCTTTTCCGCCGACGGCGGCGAGTCGCGCGGCTGCGTGATCGAGCCGCAGTGCCGCCTGAAGGGCGTGCTGGCGGCCGCGCGCGATGCGTTCTTCGCCGAACTGGACGGCCACACGCTCGGCGAGCTGGCCGAACCCGCGTCGCCGCTCGTCGCGCTGCTGGGCATTCGTCCGATCGCGCTGGTGCGGGCCGAGCCGTCCGGGGATGACGCGCTGGCGTCCGTGGTAGTGCCGTCGAAGGCCGGCTGACACGCCGGCGTTACCCCGCATCCCGCTGCCCTGTGCCCATGAACCGATGCGTGTGTTTTTTGCGCTGAATCAACCCGAATTTCGCTTGAAACCCGCATAACCATCCTCATCTTGGTGTTAATCGAAAATTGGAGGTCTCGACTAAATGAGAATCGACAAGCTCACCACCAAGTTCCAGGAAGCACTGGCAGACGCGCAAAGCCTCGCGGCAGGCCGCGACAATCAATACATCGAACCGGTTCACGTGCTGGCGGCGCTGGTCGCGCAGCACGACGGCTCCGCCCGCTCGCTGATGTCGCGCGCCGGCGTTCATGTGCAGGCGCTGCAAGGCGCGCTGAACGAGGCCATTTCGCGCCTGCCGCAAGTGACGGGCACGGGCGGCGACATCCAGATCGGCCGCGAGTTGGCCGGGCTGCTGAACCAGGCCGACAAGGAAGCGCAGAAGCTCAACGACACGTTCATCGCGAGCGAGATGTTCCTGCTCGCCGTGTCCGACGACAAGGGCGAAGCCGGCAAGCTCGCGCGCCAGCACGGCCTGTCGCGCAAGTCGCTCGAAGCCGCGATCGCCGCGGTGCGCGGCGGCTCGCAGGTGCACAGCCAGGACGCCGAAAGCCAGCGCGAGGCGCTGAAGAAATACACGGTCGACCTGACCGAGCGCGCCCGTGCGGGCAAGCTCGACCCGGTGATCGGCCGCGACGACGAAATCCGCCGCTCGATCCAGATCCTGCAGCGCCGCACCAAGAACAACCCGGTGCTGATCGGCGAGCCGGGCGTTGGCAAGACCGCGATCGTCGAAGGGCTCGCGCAGCGGATCGTCAACGGCGAAGTGCCCGAGACGCTGAAGGGCAAGCGCGTGCTGTCGCTCGACATGGCCGCGCTGCTCGCCGGCGCGAAGTATCGCGGCGAGTTCGAGGAGCGCCTGAAGGCCGTGCTCAACGACATCGCGAAGGACGAAGGCCAGACGATCGTGTTCATCGACGAGATCCACACGATGGTCGGCGCGGGCAAGGCCGAAGGCGCGATGGATGCGGGCAACATGCTGAAGCCGGCGCTGTCGCGCGGCGAGCTGCACTGCATCGGCGCGACCACGCTCGACGAATACCGCAAGTACATCGAGAAGGACGCCGCGCTCGAGCGCCGCTTCCAGAAGGTGCTCGTCGACGAGCCGAGCGTCGAGGCGACGATCGCGATCCTGCGCGGGCTGCAGGAGAAGTACGAACTGCACCACGGCGTCGACATCACCGACCCGGCGATCGTCGCCGCGGCCGAGCTGTCGCACCGCTACATCACCGACCGTTTCCTGCCGGACAAGGCGATCGACCTGATCGACGAGGCTGCGTCGAAGATCAAGATGGAAATCGATTCGAAGCCCGAAGAGATGGACAAGCTCGATCGTCGTCTGATCCAGCTGAAGATCGAGCGCGAGGCCGTGAAGAAGGAGCAGGACGAAGCGTCGCAGAAGCGCCTGCAGCTGATCGAGGAAGAGATCGACCGTCTCGGCCGCGAATATGCGGACCTCGAGGAGATCTGGACCGCCGAGAAGGCCGCCGTGCAGGGCAGCGCGCAGCTCAAGGAAGAGATCGAGAAGGTGCGGGCCGACATCGTGCGCCTGCAGCGTGAAGGCAAGCTGGAGAAGGTCGCCGAACTGCAGTACGGCAAGCTGCCGCAACTCGAGTCGCAACTGAAGCAGGTCACGCAGGCCGAAGAGCAGGAGCAGCACAACCCGACGCGTCCGCGTCTGCTGCGCACGCAGGTTGGCGCGGAAGAAATCGCGGAAGTCGTGTCGCGCGCAACCGGGATTCCGGTGTCGCGGATGATGCAGGGCGAACGCGAGAAGCTGCTGCACATCGAGGAAAAGCTGCACGAGCGCGTGGTCGGCCAGGACGAGGCGATCAGCGCGGTCGCGGATGCGATCCGTCGTTCGCGCGCGGGTCTCGCCGATCCGAACCGTCCGTACGGCTCGTTCCTGTTCCTCGGCCCGACGGGTGTCGGCAAGACCGAGCTGTGCAAGGCGCTGGCGTCGTTCCTGTTCGATTCGGAAGAGCACCTGATCCGCATCGACATGAGCGAGTTCATGGAGAAGCACAGCGTCGCGCGGCTGATCGGCGCGCCGCCGGGCTATGTCGGCTACGAGGAAGGCGGCTACCTGACGGAAGCCGTGCGCCGCAAGCCGTACAGCGTGATCCTGCTCGACGAGATCGAGAAGGCGCATCCGGACGTATTCAACGTGCTGCTGCAGGTGCTCGACGACGGTCGCATGACCGACGGGCAGGGGCGTACGGTCGACTTCAAGAACACGGTGATCGTGATGACGTCGAACCTCGGCTCGCAGGTGATCCAGGCGATGACGGGCGCGCCGCAGGAAGAGATCAAGGACGCCGTGTGGATCGAGGTGAAGCAGCACTTCCGTCCGGAGTTCCTGAACCGGATCGACGACGTCGTCGTGTTCCATGCGCTCGATCGCAGCAACATCGAATCGATCGCGAAGATCCAGCTCGCACGCCTGCACGACCGGCTCGCGAAGCTCGACATGGCGCTCGACGTGTCGCCGGCGGCGCTCGAACAGATCGCGAAGGTCGGCTACGATCCGGTGTTCGGCGCGCGGCCGCTGAAGCGCGCGATCCAGCAGGAGATCGAGAACCCGGTCGCGAAGCTGATTCTCGCGGGCCGCTTCGGCCCGAAGGACGTGATCCCGGTCGACGTCCACGACGGCGAGTTCATGTTCGACCGCGTCGTGCACTGAGCGCCGCTGATCGGCCGCCCGCCCGGTTCGCGCCGGGTGCGCAAAAACAAACACCCCGCTCAGGCGGGGTGTTTGCATATGGAGCGGCCGAAACCGCTGCCGGGGCCGTCAGGCGGTGCGGTGCGGGCTCAGGCCGGCTTGTTGCCGCCGAACATGCCGGCGAGCTGCGTGAGCGTGCCGAGCACGTTCGACGTATCGACCTGGCCGCCGGCCGGCACTTCGCCGTTCGGCGTCGCGCCGTTGACGACGTGCGGCAGCACCTGCGCGAGGATCGACGAGGCCTGCGACGGATCGATGCCGACCTTGGTTGCCAGCGCGCCGACGACGTCGGAGCCGAGCACGTTCTGCAGCGTGTCGCCCGAGATCGGCTGGTTTTCGCCGTTGCCGACCCACGAGCCGATGATCTCGCCGGCGCCGCCGGCCTTGAACTTCTCGATCAGGCCGTTCAGGCCGCCCGGCTGGTTGTTGATGAATTCGAGCGCGGTCGTGATGAGCGCGCTTTGCGAGTTGCCGCCGGCCTGGCCGCCGATCAGACCGCCAACGATGTCGAGGAGACCCATGGTTCTTCACCTTCACTGAAAAGGGCGCCGCAGCAACGGCGCCCGTTGATCGAAAGCCGCGCGCACGCCGTCGCGCGCGCGGCGCACATCAGGCGCCCGACGCCGCGGCGGCGGAGGCTGCCTTGTCCTTCTTGCTCTTCTTCTTCGAACCCTTGGTCGCCTTCGTGGACGACGCAGCGGCCGGCGCGCTCGCGCCTGCACCTGCATCGGCGGATGCCGCCGCGGCTGCGGCCGCCTTCTCTTTCTTCGATGCGCGCTTGCTCTTGGCGGGCTTGGCCGCCGCTTCCGGCGCGTTGGCGGCCGGTGCGGTCGCCGTCGTGCCGGTCGGCGTGGTCGTCGCGGTCGTCGGCGTCGAGGCGGTGCCTGCCGACGTCGTGGCCGACGTGGTCGCCGACGTCGTCGCGGTTGGCTTCGACAGCTTCACGCCCTTCGGCGGCGTCGACGAGCCGCCGATCGTCAGGCCGTTTTCCTCGAGATGCCCGACCGATTTCGTGCCGAGACCCTTCACGCGGTTCGCGAGATCGTCCGCGTCCTTGAACGGGCCGTTCTTGGTGCGTTCGTCGATGATCGCCTTCGACTTCACTGGCCCGAGCCCCTTCACCGCTTCGAGCGCGGCCTGGTCGGCCGTGTTGACTTCGACGGCCGCGGCGAGGCCGGCGGCAAGCGACAGCGACAGCGCGACGAACAGCATCAGCAGCTTTTTCAGCATGGCAAGGGCTCCCTGGTTCTGACGGATGAATGGGCGTTGCAACGGACGACTGGACGAGACCCGGCCGGGCGTCGCCGTTAAGCATAGGACAAATGCGTGCCCTTTTTAAGACAGGCGATGACCGAATCTTGCTGAAGGCTTGCGCCGCTGTAAAGACAGAAAGCTGCACCGGGCCGCGGTTTTGACCATTCTTTACGGTGTCCGCGATGCGGTCCGCAGCGCGGACCGCAAATTATTTGATATGGCCATGCGACGATGCTTGACTTAGAGTGAACTCTAACTCCTAACCTTGTTCCTGCCATGTCGAAAACCGTATCCAAACCTTCCGCCGCCGGTCCGCTGACGATCGGGCAAGTCGCCGAACTGACCGGCGTGTCGACGCACACGTTGCGGTATTACGAGCAGGCCGGCCTGCTGCGCGCGATTTCGCGCACGGCGGCCGGGCACCGGCTCTATGCACCGGCCGACCTGGACTGGCTCGCCTTCGTGATGCGCCTGAAGGCGACCGGCATGCCGATCGCGCAGATGCAGCAGTTCGCGGCGTTGCGGGCACAAGGCGAGTCGACGTTCGGTGAGCGGCGGCGGTTGCTGGCCGCGCATCGCGACGCGGTGCGCGCGCACATTGCCGAGCTGCAGGCGAGCCTCGACGCGATCGGCGACAAGATCGCGTACTACGAGACGCAGGAGCGCGAGACGGAACGACGGGCGAAATCTACTCATTCACTCTCTGAACAGGACGGACACCATGGAACGACTCGTTGAAGACCGCTATACGCGTGGCTGGAACAAGCTGAAGGAAATCGACGGCGAAGCGGGCGAACGCGTGGTCGCGGCGCTCGCGCCGATCGCGCCCGACTTCGGGCGGCTGCTCGTCGAGTTCAGCTTCGGCGACATCTACAGCCGGCCGCAGCTCGACCTGAAGGCGCGCGAGATTGCGACGATCGCCGCGCTCGCTGCGCTCGGCAATGCGCAGCCGCAACTGAAGGTGCATATCGAGGCCGCGCTGAACGTCGGCTGCACGCGCGAAGAGATCGTCGAGGTGTTCATGCAGATGGCCGTCTACGCGGGGTTCCCGGCCGCGCTGAACGCGTTGTTCGCAGCGCACGAGGTGTTCACGCGACGCGATGAAGCGCTCGGCCGCGACGGCGCCGAAACCGGGGCGGCCGCGCACACGGCGTGATGCGAAGCGTGCCGATGCGTCGCGGGCGTCAGACGCGGTGCGGCGCGACGATCCGGTGCTTGGCGATTCGCCGGTACAGCGTCGCGCGCGAGATGCCGAGCGCCTTCGCGGCCGCATCGGGCCGCCAGCGATGCGCGGTGAGCGCCGCGACGATGCGGCCGCGCTCGTCGTCCGGCAGTGCGCCGGCCGCACCGGCGCCGAGCTGCGCGGCAAGATCGGCCGGCAGGTCGCGCCGCGTCACGCGCGCGGCGTCGCATACCGCGCACGCATAGCGCAGCACGTTGCGCAGCTGGCGCACGTTGCCGGGCCACGGATACGCGGCGAGCTGCGCGGCAAGCGTCGGGTCGAGCGTGAGCACGTGGCCGGTCGCCTGCGCCTCCTCGGCGAACACCGTGGCGATCACGTCGCCCACGTCCGCGCGCTCGCGCAGCGGCGGCAGCTCGAACGTCGCGCCGCTCAGCCGGTAATACAGGTCCTCGCGGAACGTGCCGTCGGCCACCATCCGCGCGAGATCGCGATGGGTCGCGCAGATCACGTCGAGATCGACGCGCACGGGCGTGTCGCTGCCGAGTGGCACGACCTCACCGTCGGCGAGCACGCGCAGCAGGCGCGTTTGCAGCGTGAGCGGCATGTCGCCGATTTCGTCGAGGAACAGCGTGCCGCCGTCGGCGAGCGCGATCTTGCCGCGCGCGCCGTGCTTGCGCGCGCCGGTGAATGCACCGGCCGCATAGCCGAACAGCTCGCTTTCGATCAGTGCCTCGGGCAGCGCGCCGCAGTTGACCGCGACGAACGGCCGCGTACGTCGCGCGCCGGCGTCGTGGATCGCGCGCGCGAACACCTCCTTTCCCGCGCCGGTTTCGCCGAGCACGAGAATCGGCAGCCGCTTGCTCGCGACACGCAGCGCGAGTTCGGCCTGCTGCGCGACGCGCGCGTCGCTGCTGTGCAGGAACGGTGTCAGCGCGCCGACGTGGCGCTGCGCGATGCCGGGGCGGCGCGAGGTCGGGGCGGCCCGTGCCGCGCCGCTTTCGCGGCCCGCACCCCGTAGCGGGGCGCGCAGTCGCGCATAAAGCGGCGCGCCGGTCGCGCGCAGCCGCAGCGCGACGATCGCATCGAGCCGCGCGGCGTCGCGCAGCGGCATCTCGGTGGCATCGAAGATCTCGTCGATATGGCGCGGTTCGCGCAGCGCCGGCAGCGCGTCGCGCGCGTGCCGGTTCGCGGCGACGATATTGCCGCATTCATCGAACGCGATCAGCCATTCGGGCTGTGCCTCGACGTAGTGACGGTTCGGATGCCCGAACAATATCCAGTGCTGCGCGGTGCTGTGCACGAAATAGCCGTCCTCGATCAGCGCCGCGCTCTGCCGCACGAGCTGGTACACGAGCCGCTGGCTGTCGCGGCCGTCGGGCGACTGGACGGCCGACGCATCGAGCACGCCGATCAGTTCGCCGCCCGGCGAGAAGATCGGGGCCGCGCTGCAGGTGAGCGTGGTGAACGCCGCGCGGAAATGGTCGGTCTTGTGCACGGTGATCGGCGCGAGATCGGTCAGCACGCTCGCGACGCCGCAGGTGCCTTCCTCGCTTTCCGACCAGCACGAGCCGATGTGCAGCCCCGCATGGCGGAAGTCGTTGCGACGCTCCCGGTCGATCCGGTAGTCGATCGTCACGCCATGCGCGTCGGTCAGCATCACGCAATAGTCGGCGACCCGGATCATCTCGTGCAGGCGCGTCAGGCACTGGCCCGATGCGCGCAGGAACGCCTCCTCCTTGTCGCGCACCTCGCGCAACTCGGCCGCGGTCAGCACGCGCGGGCCGATCGACGAAGCAGGGTCGAGCGCGTAGCGCTCGAGCGAGCGCTGCCACGACGACACGAGACGCGCGGAATCGGCCGGCGCGGGCAGGCGCCCGGCGAGCGCGCCGAGCACACGGTCGGCGTGCTGGGCCTGGGGGACGGCATAGGGCATGGTCGGCTCCGGTTCCGTACGGCGGGGATTTCGATGCTCTTGTAGCACATCCGCGGCGGTGGATCACATTGCATCGCAGCACGCGCGCGGCATGAGACGTTCGTCTCATCGGCATCTCAGCCCGTCTCGCGCAACTGAGACGCGCGGACACACCCGGCAACGCGGTGGTCGCGGGCGCGGCGGTGCGTGCCACGCCGCGATGCGCGTGCGTTGCAGGCCAAACGGCAATGACGAGCACGGCGCGCAAGTCGTCGTGTCGACAGGGCGACGACGTGAGACGTACGGCCTGTTTCGCGGCGCTTCGAGCTGTCCGGCAGCAGGTGCCGGTGACGTGCGCACCCCGCCGAGCCAAGCTCCACACGGGTTTCGCGGACGTTGCACACATGGTGGCACGCCGCTTGCAGATGTGACGGGCAATGCCGGCGCAATTGCGTCGGCGACGACGATCCGCCGCCCTCGATGACGGCGGACGACACATGAAGGGCCGGTGCGCGAGCGCCGGTCCACTGGATGGAGACAAGCCCGTGACGACGCCCGTGACCGTCGGCGTGATCGCGAACCCCGCATCGGGGCGCGACATTCGCCGCCTGACGACGCATGCATCCGTGTTCCCGACCGCGGAAAAAGCCAACATGGTCGTGCGCCTGCTTGCCGGCCTCGGCGCAATGGGCGTCGAGCGCGTGCTGACCCTGCGCGACAAGACGGGCATCGCGACGCTGCTGATGCGGGCGCTCGATACGCATCGCGCGCTCGCGCCGCACGAACGCTGGCCCGACGTCGAATTCGTCGACCTGCCGATCTCCGACACGGTTGCCGACACGCACGCCGGCGCCGCGTACATGCGCCGGAGGGATGTCGCGCTGATCGTCGTGCTCGGCGGCGACGGCACCCATCGCGCGGTCGCCGCGCACTGCGGCTCGACGCCGCTCGTCGCGCTGTCCACCGGCACCAACAACGCATTTCCCGAACATCGCGAGGCGACCGTCGCGGGCATCGCGGCAGGACTGGCCGCGACCGGCGCCGTGCCGGCCGAGATCGCGTTCGTGCGCAACAAGCGGCTCGTCGTGCGCGGCGTGGCGGGCGCGAACGCGGGGCGCGAGGAGATCGCGCTCGTCGACGTGTGCGCGGCACGCCAGCGCTTCATCGGCGCGCGGGCAATCTCGGGGCCCGACGACATCGACACCCTGTACCTGACCTTCGCGGAGCCGGACGGCATCGGCCTGTCCGCGCTCGGCGGCGCGTGGGCGCCGCTCGAGCGCAGCGCGCCGCACGGGCTCGCGATGCGCTTCGCCGCCGACGGCAACGCGGCCGGCACACCGCTCGTCGCGCCGATCGCCCCCGGCCGCGTCGATCGCGTCGTGATGCGCAGCTGCGAGCGCCTCGAACAAGGTGCGTGGCAGACGATCCCGTTCGAGCGCGGCACGCTCGCGTTCGACGGCGAGCGCGAGATCGAGGTCGCGCGCGGCGATCGCTACGAGATCGCGCTCGACTGGCGCGGGCCGCTCACCGTCGATGTGGGCCGCACGCTGCGTTACGCGTCGTCGCGTCAGGTGTTGCGCGCCGCCGGCGCGTGGCGCGACTGACGGCAGCTTCACGTTTCACCGACGGCCGCAGGCCGTGCAATCCGTCGCCGGGGCGTTGCCGCGGCGGCATTCGCAGTCAGACCTACCAGGAGACACACATGACCGTTTCGACACAGCTCAGCAGGGACAAGCTGCTGGACGCCTACCGGCTGATGCGCACGATCCGCGAATTCGAGGAACGTCTGCACGTCGAGTTCGCGACCGGCGAAATCCCCGGGTTCGTCCACCTGTATGCGGGCGAGGAGGCATCCGCGGTCGGCACGATGCTGCACCTCGGTCTCGAGGACTACGTCGCGACCACGCACCGCGGGCACGGCCACTGCATCGCGAAAGGCGTCGACGTGCACGGGATGATGGCCGAGATCTATGGCAAGAAGACGGGTGTCTGCCACGGCAAGGGCGGCTCGATGCATATCGCCGACCTGTCGATGGGGATGCTCGGCGCGAACGGGATCGTCGGTGCGGGCGGCCCGCTCGTGTGCGGCGCGGCGCTCGCGGCCAAGCACAAGAAGACCGGCGGGGTCGGCGTGTGCTTCTTCGGCGACGGCGCGTCGAACCAGGGCGTGATCTTCGAATCGATGAACCTCGCGTCGGTGTGGCGCCTGCCGGCGATCTTCGTGGCCGAAAACAACGGCTACGCGGAAGCGACGTCGTCGAGCTGGTCGGTCGCGACCGACAACATCGCCGATCGCGCGAACGGTTTCGGCATGCCCGGCGTGATCGTCGACGGCTTCGACTTCTTCGCGGTGCACGAGGCGCTCGGCGAAGCGGTGGCACGCGCGCGCAGCGGCGGCGGCCCGACGCTCGTCGAGGTGAAGTTCACGCGCTACTTCGGCCACTTCGAAGGCGATGCGCAGACCTATCGCGCGCCGGGTGAAGTGCAGAAGCTGCGTGACGAGAAGGACTGCCTGAAGCATTTCGAAACGCGCGTCGTGCGCGCCGAAGCGCTGACGACCGACGAGCTGCGTGCCGTCGATGCCCAGGTGAAGACGCTGATCGACGACGCGGTCGCGCAGGCGAAGGCCGCGCCGCTGCCCGATGCGTCCGACCTGCTGGCCGACGTGTACGTGTCGTACCCGTGAATGCGATGTGACACGGCAGCCCTCAGCTGGCGGCCGGCACGGCGAACCGAATATCCCAGGAGACAGACATGGCAAGGAAGATCACTTATTCGCAGGCGATCAACGAGGCGCTCGCGCAGGAAATGGCGCGCGACGACAGCGTGATCGTGATGGGCGAGGACAATGCAGGCGGCGCGGGCGCGCCGGGCGAGGACGACGCGTGGGGCGGCGTGCTCGGCGTGACGAAGGGGCTGTTCCACAAGTTTCCGGGGCGCGTGCTCGACACGCCGCTGTCGGAGGGTGGCTACATCGGCGCGGCGGTCGGTGCGGCCGCGTGCGGGATGCGGCCGGTCGCGGAGCTGATGTTCATCGATTTCATGGGTGTGTGCTTCGACCAGATATTCAATCAGGCCGCGAAATTCCGCTACATGTTCGGCGGCAAGGCCGTGACGCCGGTCGTGATCCGCGCGATGTACGGTGCCGGCCTGCGCGCGGCCGCGCAGCATTCGCAGATGCTCACGTCGCTGTTCACGCACATCCCGGGGCTGAAGGTCGTGTGCCCGGCGACGCCGTATGACGCGAAGGGGCTGCTGATCCAGGCGATCCGCGACGACGATCCCGTGATCTTCCTCGAACACAAGCTGCTCTACACGCGGGAAGGCGACGTGCCTGAGGAATCCTATGCGATTCCGTTCGGCGAGGCGAACGTCGTGCGCGAAGGCGACGACGCGACGATCGTCACGTACGGCCGGATGGTGCATCTCGCGACCGACGCGGCCGCGAAGCTCGCGAAGGACGGCATCCACGTCGACGTGATCGACCTGCGCACGACGTCGCCGCTCGACGAGGAAACGATCCTCGAAAGCGCGGCGCGCACCGGCCGCGTGGTGGTCGTCGACGAGGCGAACCCGCGCTGCTCGATGGCGACCGACATCGCCGCGCTCGTCGCGCAGCGCGCGTTCCGGACGCTCAAGGCGCCGATCGAGCTCGTGACCGCGCCGCACACGCCCGCGCCGTTCGCCGGCGTGCTGGAAGACCTGTATATCCCGTCCGCCGATGCGATCGCGCAGGCGGTACTGAAGACGAGGAGCTGACACGATGTCGATTCACATGATCACGATGCCCAAGTGGGGGCTGTCGATGGAGCAGGGGCAGGTCAACGGCTGGCTGAAGGCAATCGGCGAGCGCGTTTCGAAGGGCGACGAAGTGCTCGACGTCGAGACCGACAAGATCTCGTCGGGCGTCGAGTGCGCGTTCGACGGCACGCTGCGCCGGCAGGTCGCGCAGGAAGGCGAGACGCTGCCGGTCGGTGCGCTGCTCGGCGTGGTTGCGGCGGCCGACGCGAGCGATGCCGACATCGATGCGGCGATCGCCGAATTCCAGCGCGATTTCACGCCGAGCGCGGCCGCGGACGACGCCGGCGGCCCGCAGCCCGAGAAGGCGCAGATCGGCGGACGCACGATCCGGTTCCTGAAGCTGGGCGACGGCACGGGCACGCCCGCGGTGCTGATCCACGGCTTCGGCGGCGACCTGAACAACTGGCTGTTCAACCATGCGGAACTCGCCGCGCACCGGCCCGTGTGGGCGCTCGATCTGCCCGGGCATGGCGAGTCGGCCAAGGCGGTCGACGCCGGCAGCCTCGACGAACTGGCCGACGCGGTGCTCGCGCTGCTCGACGCGCAGCATATCGACCGCGCGCACCTGATCGGCCATTCGATGGGCGGCGCGGTCGCGATGGCGGCGGCCGAGCGCGCGCCGCAACGCGTGGCGTCGCTGACGCTGATCGCGAGCGCCGGGCTCGGCGCCGACATCAACCGCGGCTACATCGACGGCTTCGTCGCCGGCAACAGCCGCAATACGCTGAAGCCGCACCTCGGCGCGCTGTTCGCGGACCACGCGCTCGTCACGCGGCAACTGGTCGAGGACCTCGTCAAGTACAAGCGACTCGAAGGCGTGCAGGCCGCGCTGGAGAAGATCGCGAACGCCGCGTTCGACGGCGCGGCCCAGCGGCGCGTGTTCCGCGACCGCGTCGCGTCGCTCGCGCCGCGCACGCTCGTGATCTGGGGCGAGCGCGACGAGGTGATTCCCGCGCAGCATGCGCAGGGCTTGCCGGACGGCGTGCAGGCCGAGGTGATCGCCGGCAGCGGCCACATGGTGCAGATGGAGGCGGCTGCCGACGTGAACCGCCTGATCGTCGCGTTTCTCGGAGACTGACGATGGCCGCCGCGCTCGAACGACCCAGCCTCACCGCGCTCGGCCAGCCGGGCGCGA
The DNA here is from genome assembly GCF_005937855.2 of Burkholderia sp. KBS0801. Classification (NCBI taxonomy): domain Bacteria; kingdom Pseudomonadati; phylum Pseudomonadota; class Betaproteobacteria; order Burkholderiales; family Burkholderiaceae; genus Burkholderia; species Burkholderia sp. KBS0801. The sequence goes on along the minus strand of NZ_CP042177.1, from coordinate 1,977,900 downwards.
GGAGCCGCGACAAGCTCGCGCGCATTCCGGTGCGCGTCGAGCCCGCGGCCGGCGCGGCGCTGCCGAAGCCGCCGTGGCTGCGGGCGCGGCCGATGATGAGCGGGGCGGTCGCCGACATGGCGGCCGTGCTGCGCGATCACCGGCTGCATTCCGTCTGCGAGGAGGCGATGTGCCCGAACATCGGCGAATGCTTCGCGCAGCGCACCGCGACCTTCATGATCATGGGCGGCCTGTGCACGCGGCGCTGCCCGTTCTGCGATGTCGCGCACGGCCGTCCCGAGCCGCTCGATCCCGGCGAGCCCGCGCGGCTCGCGGCCGCGGTCGCGGCGCTCGGACTGCGCTACGTCGTGATCACGTCGGTGGATCGCGACGACCTGCGCGACGGCGGCGCCGCGCATTTTGCGGCCTGCATCGCGGCGGTGCGCGCGAGCGTGCCGGGCATCGGCATCGAGGTGCTGACGCCGGATTTCCGGGGCCGCGTTCCACGCGCGCTCGACGCGTTGTCGTCGGCGTGGCCGGATGTGTTCAATCACAACATCGAGACGGTGCCGTCGCTGTACCGGGCGGCGCGGCCCGGCGCCGACTATCGCGGCTCGCTCGAACTGCTCGCACGGGCGAAGGCCGCGCGGCCGACGCTCGTGACGAAATCGGGATTGATGCTCGGGCTCGGCGAGTGCGACGACGAGGTGCGCGACACGCTGCGCGACCTGCGTGCGCACGAGGTCGACGTATTGACGCTCGGCCAGTATCTCGCACCGTCCGCGCACCATCTGCCGGTGCGGCGCTACGTGAGCCCCGATGCGTTCGCCGCATGGCGCGCCGAGGGGCTGGCGCTCGGTTTCAGGGAAGTCGTGGCCGGCCCGCTCGTGCGGTCGTCGTATCACGCGGCCGACGTGCTGGAGGACGCGTAGGCCGCGTAGGCCGCTGGTAGCGGGTCAGGCGCCGACGGACAGCGCCGCGCGGCTGACGCGGCGCAGGTAGAGGGCGAGTCCCGCACCGGCGAGCATCAGGCTGATCGTGTTCGCGAACCAGAAGCCACGCGCACCGGTCAGCCATGCCGGTGCGATGCCGCCGATGTCGAAGCCGAGCACGTAGCCGCCGCCCAGCCCGACGCCCCACAGCGCGACCGCGTAGATCACGGTCGGCACGACCGCGACCTTGTACGCGCGCAGCACGAATGCCGACGTGATCTGCAGCGCATCGAAGAAGTGATAGCAGGTGACGATCGCGACCAGCGGCAGCGCGGCGGCCACCACGGCCGGGTTCGGCGTATAGCCGCTGACGATCAGCGGACGCAGCGTGAACACGAGTACGCCATACGCGGCCGCGATCCCGCACGCGAGCATCACGCTGTGCCGGCCGAGCAGGCGCGCCTCGTCCGGACGGCCGGCACCGAGCGCGCGCGCGACGAGCGTCGATGCCGCGACGCCGATCGACAGCGGCGTCATGTACAGCACCGCGCTGATGTTGCCGGCGATCTGGTGGCCGGCGAGCGTCGTCGTGCCAAACTGCGCGATGAAGAGCGCCATGCACGTGAACGACGTGACCTCGATCAGGTACGACAGGCCCATCGGCACGCCGAGCTTCAGGATCGCCTTCTGGCGCGCCCAGACGGGCCAGCAAAAGCGCGAGAAGATCGCGAGCGGCGTGAACACGTCGAGCTTCGCGAGCAGCGTGAAGCCGACCAGCGCGAGCGCCCAGTTGATCAGCGTGCTCGCGAGCCCGCAACCGGGGCCGCCGAGGGCCGGCACGCCGAACCCGCCGAAGATGAACCACACGTTGAGCGGAAACTTGAGCAGCAGCGCGCCGATCTGCAGGATCATCGCGAGGCGCGGCTTGCCGGCCGCGTTGGTCAGCGCGTTGTAGATCCGGAACACGAGGCTCGCAGGCAGCCCGTACGACAGGATGCGCAGGTAATCGACGGTGCGCTCGTGCAGCGCGGGCGGCGCGTGGGCGATGTGCAGCAGCGGTTCGGGAAAATGCAGCAGCAGGAAGCCGGGCACCGCGAGCATCAGCGCGAGCCACAGCGCCTGGCGGACTTCCTCGCCGATCTCGGCGTAGCGGCGGGCGCCGTACAGCTGCCCGGTGATCGGCTGCAGCGCGGACAGGATGCCCGTCATCCCGATGTAGATCGACACGTAGATCGACGAACCGAGCCCGAGCGCGGCCAGGTCGATGGCCGAGTAGCGGCCGACCATCGCCGTATCGATCACGCCGAACGCGATGATCGCGAGCTGGCCGACGAGCACCGGCCATGCGAGACCGACGATCCGGCGGATGTCGGCGAACATCGTCAATCGACCGTCCGGCGGCGCGGGCCACGGCGCTTGACGGGCGTCGTCGGCCGCTCGATGCGCTCGTACAGGCGGAAGCGCTCGTCGCGGTCGGCCACGCGGCGGCCTTCCCACACGAGACGCCACACGTATCGCGACATCGCGCTCGGCTCGCCGAAGTCCGCGCGGTCCTGGCGCAGGATCACGTCGCATTCGCCCGAGAATTCGAAGTGCATGTCGCCGAAGTACGCGAAGGTCGCGATCTGCGCATCCCCGAGCCGCACGGGCGAGATGCACTCGTAGTCCTTCGGCAGATGCGATGCGATCTGCTGCGCGACGTCGCTGTAGGTCCGGCCGTAGTTGACGATCGGCAGCCACAGCGTCATCAGCAGCACCCACATCAGCGTGGTGCCCGCGCCGGACAGCACGACGCTGCGCCACAGCACCTTCGGCTGGCGCGAGATGCGCCAGCGCGCGAGCAGGCACCAGCACACGGTGACGATCACCGCGCAGATGAACGACAGGATCTTGAAGTGCGGCTCGTAGCCCGGCACGAGGCGCGCGAGGTTGCGCGCAAGCGGATGCGGGAAGCCGGTGAGCGACGCGAGCCACACGAGCCACACGAAGGTGCCGAGGATCGTGAAGCTCAGCACCGCGAACCAGTCGATCGCGTTGATCGCGCCGCGTTTGAGCGTGGGCAGCGCGAACGTGGCGAGCACCGCGAGCGGCGGCAGCAGGAGCATGTACATGCGGTTCGACTGCTGGCTCTGCAGGATCACGAGCGCGACGAGCGGCACGACGACCGACAGCGGAATCGCGATGTGCGCGCGGCGGCGCATGCCGGCCCAGCTCCACCAGGCCCAGATCGCGAGCGGCCATGCGGGCCACGTGAAGAGCGGCAGGTTCTTCGCCGCATAGCCGAGCACCGCGGTCGGCGGGCCCGAGAAGCGCATCAGGCTGCCGTGGATCCACTGGTTGAAGAACCACGCGGCGTCGTCGGGCGCCGCGTTGAAGGCGGCGAGCGGCCACAGCGCGGAGATCGCGGCCGCGAGCGGCACGCCGATCAGCGGCAGGCGCAGGTTGCGCATCTCCGGCGTGATGAGCCACAGCGCGGCCGTGCCGGCGAGCAGCGCGACCACGAGCACCGGGTTGCCGGACAGGCCGACGAGGCCCATCGCGACGCCCCACCACAGCGCGCCCTGCATCGGTTTGTCGATGCCGCGCACGATGCCGTACACAAGCATCGCGATCCACGCGAACTGCGCGAGCTGCGGCGTCGTTTCGTGGCCGCGCTCCGCGAGCCCGAAGCATGCGACGAGGATCAGCAGCGCGCCGTCGGCGAGCGTGCGGCCGTAGTCGCGCGGCTCCGGCTCGCCGCCGAATGCATACTTGAACGGCTGGACCTCGGCGCGCCGGCCGAGCAGGTAGGCGGCGTACCAGACGAACGCGCACGCGACACAGAACAGCACGCCCGTGTCGACGCGCGACGCGTTGCTCGCGTCGACCCACGGCGCCAGCGCGCGGATCGACAGCGCGCCGAGCCAGTAGCCGAGCGGCCCGTCGGTCGTGATGAACTTGCCGACCAGGTTCGGCAGCAGCCAGTCGTGCCAGCCGCCGGTGGCCATCGTCCACATCACGCCGAAGCCCGCCGCGTCTTCGTTCTTCCACGGGTCCCGGCCGAACAGGCCGAACGCCGCGTAGACGAGGCAGAGCGTAAGCAGCAGCCAGCGCGGCAGCGCACGCGTGGCGGAGGCGGTGAGACGGACGACAGGCTTCATGCAGATCAGCGTTTTGTTATGGGCGGCCGGCGCGGGCGCGCGCGGTCGAGCCGGTTTCTAGCATCCGGCATTGTAGACGTGCCGGATGGTGCGCGTCAGGGGGTTCCTCGGGGCGCCGGCCGGCCGTTGCCGGGCGAGCAGAGACAAAAAAGGGCAGCCTGGGCTGCCCTTTTGTGCGATACCGGTGCGTTGCAACCACCGGATGCGGCGCGAAGCTTACTTCGCGAGTTTGCCGCTGGCGCGTGCGCCGAACTTGTTCTTGAACTTCTCGACACGGCCTGCCGTGTCCATGATCTTTTGCTGGCCGGTGTAGAACGAGTGCGATTCCGACGACACTTCGATCTTGGCGAGCGGGTAGGTCTTGCCGTCGAGTTCGATGTTTTCACGCGTCTGGATCGTCGAGCGCGTGATGAACTTGAAGCCGTTCGACATGTCTTGGAAGACGACTTCGCGGTAGTTCGGGTGGATGCCTTCTTTCATGGTCTTTCCTTGGTGAGAGCGGTAGCCAACCCGCCGCTTGCCGTATCGGAGCGCAAAATTGCGCTGCCAGACGACGCCAAGCCCGGCGCGAGCCACTTGCCTAAGGTCGAAAAACGGCGATTATGCCAGAAAATCAGATGGTTGACGAATAATTTTCATCACGCGCCGAGGGCGCCCGTGCGGGCCGGATCCTGACGGTAGTAGCGCGCGAGCAGCCGGTACAGCTCCGGAAATTCGGACTCGAACGCCCGCGGCCGCACGAACAGCGCTTCGCTGCACACCGCGAAGAATTCGGACGGGTGGTCGGCCGCATACGGATCGATCAGCGATTCCCGCTCGAAGCGCGCCCACGCACGGTCCGGCACCGCGTCGACGCGTGCGCAGAACTGGTCGTACGCATGCTCGAACACGTCGGCCCAGGCCTGCGCGTCGAGGTGCGGCGCGTGCCAGCGACGAAAAAGGGGCGGATAGCCGTCGGCCTCGCCGTTGACCATGTCGATCTTGTGCGCGAACTCGTGGATCACAACGTTGTACGCGTCGCGGCCGTCCGTCATCTGCGCGTCCTCCCACGACAGGATCACCGGGCCGCCTTCCCACGCTTCGCCGCTCGCGTCCTGCTCGACTTCATGGACGACGCCGTCCTCGTCCTGCACGGTCTTGCGGATCACGAATTCGCCCGGATACACGACGACGCCGACCCAGCCGTCGTACAGCGACAAATCCAGATTCAGCACGGGCAGGCACGCCTGCGCGGCGATCGCGACGATCATCTCGTCGGTCAGCTCGAGCCCGTGCGCGGTCGAAAACGACTTCTTCGCGATGAACAGGCTCGTGAGTTCGCGCAACCGGCCCAGGTCGCCAGGCGGCAGCGCGTCGAGAAACGGCAGGCGCGCCACGGTGCCCTGCCACAACGCATCGGCAATCGGATGGCTGCGCAGCGCGCGGTCGCGGCGGCGGTCGTCGAACCAGCGGGTCAGTTTCGAAAGCATGGAGGCAGCGCGGGAAGATCCAAAGCCTGTCTTTTAACTCAATCGATCTCTTTTTGCCATGCCGCGAAGAGGCCGCCGACGAGCGCGACGCCCGCGAGGAAATAGAAACCGTCGAGCGACGCGAGGAACGACGCCTGTTGCGCGACCATCCGCGCGACCGACGCAATCGCGAGCGCGTGCGCGTCGTTCAGCGCATGGCCGGCTGCCGCATAGCTGCGCGCGAGCGCGTCGACGGTCTGCTGGAACAGCGGATCGAACACGTTCGCGCGCTCGACGAGCCGCGTCTGATGCACGGCCAGCCGGTGCTGCTCGACGATGATCACCGACGACGTCGCGAACGAGATCGTCAGTTGCCGCACGATGTTCTTCAGCCGGTAGCCGTGCGTGTATTCGTCGATCGCGAAGATGCGGAACGTCAGGTTCGCGACCGGCAGCACGATGAACAGCAGCAAGAGCCCGCGCAGCAGCAGCGGGCCGATCAGTGCGGCCTCGCCAACTTGTGGCGTCATCCGCGTCATCCACAGCGCGGCGGCGATCGCGATCGCGAAACCCGGCACCACGAACCATTTCTTGTGCGTGACGTGCTTCGCATAGCGCAGGTACGCGAACAGCGCGGTCGCCGAGATCAGCGACATCGTGCCGACCAGGCGCCCGGCGTTCTCGACCGGATAGCCGAGCCCGCCTTCGAGCAGGCGGGAAGTCAGGTAGCTGAAGCCGGTCGACTCGTAGTAATAAAACATGTACAGCAGCAAGCCGACCTGGAACGTGCGCTCGCGAAACGCATGCAGCCGCACGAGCGGCGTCGGATGGTGCCACTGGTGATAGGCGAACCACCCGAGCGCGGCCACACCGGCGAACGTCAGCATGATCAGCATCGGCGAGCCGCTGTAGAGCTGGTAGTGCACTTGCTGCAGCACGATCTGCAGCGCGCCTTGCGCGAGCGCGAACACGATGTACGGCCAGAAATGTCCGGAGCCGCGTACGTCGTCGGGCGTCCTGCCCGAATCGGGCAGCGTGAGGAGGGCGAGGATCGCGAACGCGATGCCGGCAGGCGCCGTGCACGCGAACAGCGCGCGCCACGTCGAATGCGCGACGAGCAGCCCGCCGACGATCGGCGCGAGCGCGCTGCCGAGCAGGATCATGATCAGGAACGCGCGCGTGGCGGGCGGCCGTTCCTGCGGCTTGAAGCTGATCTGGATCAGGATCCGGCACGCACCCATCATCGGGCCGATGAAGTAGCCCTGGAAGCCGCGCGCGAACGCGAGCTCGAGCGACGTGTCGGCGAATGCCGCCGCGATCGCGCCGAACGAGAACATCAACATGCAGCCGGCGACGTAGCGGCGATGTCCGAACCGGTCGACCCACCATTGCTGCTGCAGGATGCCGAGCACCGCCGTGACCGCATAGGCGCTGGATGACCACACGAGTTCGTCGGGCGACGCATTGATGCCGCCTGCGATGTAGCTCGCGAAGAACGAGAAGGCCGCGTTGTCGAAGTAGTCGATGCCGGTGACGAGGGCGAGCGCCCACGGGAAGAGGTCCGCGCGCAGGTTCGCGCGGCTCCATAGCGGCGAACGACCGGGGGCGACGTTCATTCCCGGTCCTTGCGCGCGCGGCGCGTGCGGGCTTCGGCCTGCCGCTGCGCGATCAGCGCGTCGGGATTTTCGCCCGCGAGCCGCCGCTCGATGTAGTCGATGTCGTGCTGCAGTTCCTTGCGCAGCGCGACGGCTTCCTTCAGTTCGCGCTGGACGGCCGCGATCCGCTGGTCCAGCGTGTCGATTTGCTCGGCGAGGCCCGTGCGGATGTCGCGCAGCGACGCGTCCGAATAGCGGCGCCGGCCGTCGCCCGTTTCTTCGAGCGGACGCTTGAGCATCTCGGTGATGCCGTGCAGCGAAAAGCCGAGTGCGCGCAGCCGCAGGATGCGGGCGAAGCGTTCGAGATCGGCTTCATCGTAAAGGCGATAGCGGCCGCCGCTGCGCGACGGCGTGACGAGTCCGCGCTCCTCGTAATACTTCAGCGTGCGCGGCGTGACGCCGAGCCGCGAGGCGGCGTCGCTCACGGTCAGCAGCGGGGCGGAGGCGTCGTTCGACATGGGGGGGCGGGCTTCGGTCGGTGCGATGGCGCGATTATAGATCAACCTGTACGTTCACGTGCAGGTTGGGTCGAAAAAACGGCCGCCGTGCAAAAGCGCGGGCGGCCGTTCTTGCGGGCGAGGGCGATCAGCCGCCGCGGCGCATCAGGTCGAAGAACTCGGAGTTGCTCTTCGTTTGACGGATCTTGTCGAGCAGGAATTCCATGGCCTCGACTTCGTCCATGTCGTGGATGAACTTGCGCAGCACCCAGATCTTTTGAAGGATCTCGGGCTTGATCAGCATTTCTTCGCGACGCGTGCCCGACTTGTTCAGGTTGATCGACGGATAGACGCGCTTTTCCGCGAGGCGGCGCTCAAGGTGCACTTCCATGTTGCCGGTGCCCTTGAACTCTTCGTAGATCACGTCGTCCATGCGGCTGCCGGTTTCGATCAGCGCGGTGCCGATGATCGTCAGCGAGCCGCCTTCCTCGATGTTGCGCGCCGCGCCGAAGAAGCGCTTCGGACGCTGCAGTGCGTTCGCGTCGACACCGCCCGTCAGCACCTTGCCCGACGCCGGGATCACGGTGTTGTAAGCGCGTGCGAGACGCGTGATCGAGTCGAGCAGAATCACGACGTCGTGCTTCATTTCGACGAGGCGCTTGGCCTTCTCGATCACCATTTCGGCGACCTGCACGTGCCGCGTGGCCGGTTCGTCGAACGTGGACGCGATCACTTCGCCGGCGACCGAGCGCTGCATTTCGGTCACTTCTTCGGGGCGCTCGTCGATCAGCAGCACGAACAGGACGACGTCCGGGTGGTTCTGCTTGATCGCGTGTGCGATGTGCTGGAGCATCACGGTCTTGCCCGACTTCGGCGACGCGACCAGCAGGCCGCGCTGGCCCTTGCCGATCGGCGCGATCATGTCGATGATGCGGCCCGTGACGTTCTCTTCGCCGCGCATTTCGCGTTCGAGCGCCAGCGGCTTGTTCGGGTGCAGCGGCGTGAGGTTCTCGAACATGATCTTGTGTTTCGAGGCCTCGGGCGGCTGCCCGTTGACTTTGTCGACCTTCACCAGCGCGAAGTAGCGCTCGCCGTCCTTCGGCGTGCGGACTTCACCTTCGATCGTGTCGCCGGTGTGCAGGTTGAAGCGGCGAATCTGCGACGGGCTGATATAGATGTCGTCGGTGCTCGCGAGGTACGACATTTCCGGCGAGCGCAGGAAGCCGAAGCCGTCCGGGAGTACTTCGAGCGTGCCGTCGCCGAAGATCGTCTCTCCCGTCTTGGCGCGCTTTTTGAGAATGGCGAACATCAGCTCCTGCTTGCGCAGGCGGTTCGCGTTTTCGATCTCCAGGCCATTGGCCATTTCGATCAGTTCGGACACGTGCAGAGACTTGAGCTCGGATAAATGCATACGGAGAACCCGCCAGGGAGGAGAAGCGACGAAAAGAAATAAGGGAGGAGGGGCGAGCGGAGGCGCTCTGAGACTTAATGCGTCTTGTAGACGTTTTTTGATTCTAGCATACGCTGATTCGTGCCTGAGCGGCCGATCGGCGGCTTGGCGGCGGACGTGTTGTCGGTTGACAACACGTCCGAGGAACGGCCCGTATTACAGGTGGCTGTCCAGGAATGCGGTGAGCTGCGACTTCGACAGCGCGCCGACCTTCTGCGCGGCGGCCGCGCCGTTCTTGAACAGGATCAGCGTCGGGATGCCGCGCACGCCGAACTTCGCAGGCGTCGCCTGGTTGTCGTCGACATTGATCTTCGCGATCTGCAGCTTGTCGCCGTAGTCCTTCGCGACTTCGTCGAGGATCGGGGCGATCATCTTGCACGGGCCGCACCATTCGGCCCAGAAGTCGACGAGCACGGGCTTGTCGGATTTGACGACGTCCTGTTCGAACGATGCGTCGCTGATGTGTTTGATCTGTTCGCTCATTGGGTCAATACCTCTTACGGTTCGGGGACTGCCTGCTTGGCGCGTTGCGGCGCTCCGGCGGCCTGACGGCTGCCGGCCGCTGCGGCAGGTCACTCCGCTCTCCGGAAGGAAGGGCGCAGGCGCTGCATGGCGCGGCTCGCGGGTCGTTCGGGCGTCATATTAGCCTAAATTGCTATCTGCTGCGGGCGGCGATAGTAGCCGCTACGCGAGTAGGGGTACGACGCGCCGTTCGACCGTTGTGTTCGGAAGGTGGAGGCCGGCATGAAAAATACAAGAGCCGCCGTCATTCACCGCGTGCTCGCCCCGGCTTCCTGCGCCCATGCACGCGCCGGTTTGCTCGATCGCTCGCATTGTTGCGAACAAACGGTCGCATTCGACCGGAAGCGGTGATAGAATATGCCGTGACGGGCCTCCTCGCATGGTGGGGCGGTGAACCTGGTCAGGTCGGGAACGAAGCAGCCACAATCGTTTTCTGCCAGTGCCGAGGGTTGGGCTCGTCACCTTTCCTCTCGCCCCGTTCGTTGGGCGTTTTTTATTTCTGCGTCATTCTCCGTTTTTTCCTCCGCCTTGCCCGTTCTCCGCACCGTTTCGCGTGTCGGCGGGACGCAGCGTTACTGATACAATTTCCTGATGACCTATCAAGTTCTCGCACGCAAGTGGCGTCCGAAGGATTTCGCTTCGCTCGTCGGCCAGGAGCACGTCGTCAGGGCGCTCACGCACGCGCTCGATGGCGGGCGTCTCCATCACGCCTATCTGTTTACCGGAACCCGCGGCGTCGGCAAGACGACGCTGTCGCGGATCTTCGCGAAGGCGCTCAACTGTGAAACCGGCGTCACGTCGCAGCCGTGCGGCGTGTGCCGCGCGTGCCGCGAGATCGACGAAGGCCGCTTCGTCGACTACGTCGAGATGGACGCGGCGAGCAACCGCGGCGTCGACGAGATGGCCGCGCTGCTCGAGCGCGCGGTGTACGCGCCCGTCGATGCGCGCTTCAAGGTCTACATGATCGACGAAGTGCACATGCTGACGAACCACGCGTTCAACGCGATGCTGAAGACGCTCGAGGAGCCGCCGCCGCACGTCAAGTTCATCCTCGCGACGACCGACCCGCAGAAGATTCCCGTCACCGTGCTGTCGCGCTGCCTGCAGTTCAACCTGAAGCAGATGCCGGCCGGGCACATCGTGTCGCATCTCGAGCGGATCCTCGGCGAAGAGCAGATTTCGTTCGAACTGCAGGCGCTGCGTCTGCTCGCGCGCGCCGCGCAGGGCAGCATGCGCGATGCGCTGTCGCTGACCGACCAGGCGATCGCCTATTCGGCGAACGAAGTGACCGAAGCGGCGGTGTCCGGCATGCTCGGCGCACTCGACCAGACCTACATGGTGCGGCTGCTCGATGGGCTCGCGGCCGGCAACGGCCCGGAGATCCTCGCGATCGCCGACGAGATGTCGCTACGCAGCCTGTCGTTTTCCACCGCGCTGCAGGATCTCGCGAGCCTGCTGCACCGGATCGCATGGGCGCAGTTCGCGCCGGGCTCGGTGCTCGACGAATGGCCGGAAGCGGCCGACTTGCGCCGCTTCGCGGACGCGCTGAGCCCCGAGCAGGTTCAACTGTTCTATCAGATCGCAACGGTCGGACGCGCGGAACTCGGCCTCGCTCCGGACGAATACGCCGGCTTCACGATGACGCTGCTGCGGATGCTCGCGTTCGAGCCGGCCGTCGGCGCCGGCAGTGCGCCGGGTGGCCAGCCGGCCGTGCCGCGTGCCGTACCCGCGCCCGCGCCGCGTGCGACCGCCGCTGCTGCTGCGTCGGCTGCGGCGCCCAAGTCGCCAGCGGTACCCGTAGCGGCACCGGCACCCAAGCCGCCAGCGGCACCCGCACCGGCAGCCGCCGCGGAGGTCGTACGCCCGCAGGCTGCCGCTCCGGTCGCGCCCGCCGCGCGTCCGTCGCCGGTCCAGTCCGGTGATGCGGCGACTTCGTCGGCCGTGAAGCCTGTCGCGACAGCGGCAGCGGCTGCGAGCGAAGCGCCGGCCGCACCGCAGCCGGCAGCGAACCCGGCACCTCAGGCGGCACCGGCGAGCGATGCGCCGCCGGCCGTGCGCAACGAACCTGAACCGCCGGCTGTCGCCAAGCGCGTCGACGAACCTGAACCGCCTGCTGCCGCCAAGCGCGTCGCGGAACCTGCAGCGCCTGCCGAACCGGCGCCGCATGCCACGGCGGCCACGCCAGCAGCCCCTGCCGCGCGCCCGTCGGCCCGCGGTGGCGCAGCTGCCGCACTCGACGTGCTGCGCAATGCCGGCATGCGCGTGTCATCCGACCGTTCGCGAGCTGACGCCGTGCCGAAGCCGGCAGCGGCCCAGCCGGCCGCGGACAAACCAGCGCCGTCGCGTCCTGCCGTGCAGGTGCCGACGCCGCGTGCGGCGGCTCGCGCACCGCAGGCAGCCGACACGCGCCAGGCGCCGCCGCCGTGGGAAGACATCCCGCCGGACGAATACGTGCCGCTCAGCGCCGACGAGATGTTCGGCGGTGGGGCCGACGACGGCTTCGTCCCGGTATTCGACAGCGGCCCCGACGACGTGCGCATTGCGCCGAAGCCGGCGGAGGCCCGTCCGTCCGCACCGGTCGACACGCGCCCGCTGCCGCCCGCGATCGCGCTCGATCCGATCGGCTTCGACGGCGAGTGGCCGGCGCTGGCCGCACGGTTGCCGCTGAAGGGCGTCGCGTATCAGCTTGCGTTCAACAGCGAGCTGACGGCCGTCGACGCGACGACGTTGAAACTGTCCGTGCCGGTGCCGCAGTATGCGGACGCCGCCCAGGTCGCGAAGCTGAAGGCTGCGCTGGCCGACGCGCTCGGCAAGCCGGTCGAGGTCGCGGTCGAGGTCGGGCCCGCGCGGCGCACCGCGGCGGCGCTCGATGCGGCGGCACGTGCGGCCCGCCAGCGCGAGGCCGAGCAGGAGATCCACGGCGATCCGTTCGTCCAGCAGCTCGTGCGTGATTTCGGCGCGCGTATCGTCGAAGGCTCGGTGCGGCCGCTCGCCGATTCAGCGCCGGACGGCGCGCCGCCCACGCTGCATTGAACGAATCGCACCGCGACAGGCACAATCACGCCCGCACACATTGGCCGGCATGCGCCGCGTGCCGGTTTTCACACGATCAAGAAGGAGTATTCCCATGTTGAAAGGCAACCTCGCCGGACTGATGAAGCAAGCGCAGCAAATGCAGGAAAACATGAAGAAGATGCAGGAGCAGCTTGCGCAGATCGAAGTCGAAGGGCAGTCGGGTGCCGGCCTCGTCAAGGTGACGATGACGTGCCGCAACGAAGTGCGTCGCGTGGCGATCGACCCGAGCCTGCTCGCGGACGACAAGGACATGCTCGAGGATCTGGTCGCAGCAGCGTTCAACGACGCCGTCCGCAAGGCCGAAGCCACGTCGCAGGAGAAGATGAGCGGCATGACGTCGGGCCTGCCGCTGCCCCCGGGCTTCAAGCTGCCGTTCTGAGCGCAGCGTCCGTTCAGCCCGTTCAGCCTCCAGCCGCCGTATGAAACAGCCGTCCGCCCTGTCCGCGCTCGTCGAGGCGCTGCGTGTCCTGCCCGGCGTCGGGCCGAAATCCGCGCAGCGCATGGCGTACCACCTGATGCAGCACGATCGGGAGGGCGCGGAGCGGCTCGGCCGGTCGCTGCTGTTCGCGACCGAGCACCTGCAGCACTGCGAGAAGTGCAACACGTTCACGGAAGCGCAGATCTGCGAGGTGTGCAGCGACGACGAGCGTGATCCGACGCTGCTGTGCGTCGTGGAGACGCCGGCCGACCAGATCATGCTCGAGCAGACGATGACGTACCGCGGGCTGTATTTCGTGCTGATGGGGCGGCTGAGCCCGCTCGACGGGATCGGCCCGAAGGAAATCCATTTCGACCGCCTCGTGCGGCGCGCATCCGACGGCGTCGTCAAGGAGGTCGTGCTCGCGACCAACTTCACGAACGAGGGCGAAGCCACCGCGCACTACCTCGGCCAGACGCTGAAGGCGCGCGGGCTCGCGGTCACGCGCCTCGCGCGCGGCGTGCCGGTCGGCGGCGAGCTCGAATACGTCGACGCGGGCACCATCGCCCGCGCGATGCTCGACCGCCGCACGATGTAAGCCGGGCGCCGCCGGCGAGCGGCGCCGTTCCTCATGCCAGGGAGACACATGAGCACCAGCCAGGGCCCGCTCGCGGGCGTCAAAGTGCTCGAATTCGGGACGCTGATCGCGGGGCCGTTCGCGTCGCGCCTCTTGGCCGAATTCGGCGCGGAAGTGATCAAGATCGAGGATCCGAACGGCGGCGACCCGCTGCGCAAGTGGCGCAAGCTGCATCCGGAGCAGGGCGGCACGTCGCTGTGGTGGTCGGTCCAGGCGCGCAACAAGAAATCGGTCACGCTCAATCTGAAATCCGATGCCGGCAAGGCAATCGCGCGGCAACTCGCGCGCGAGGCCGACATCGTGGTCGAAAACTTTCGCCCCGGCCTGCTCGAGAAGCTCGGCCTCGGCTACGACATCCTGTCGGCCGACAATCCCGGTCTCGTGATGGTGCGCCTGTCCGGCTACGGGCAGACGGGCCCGTACCGCGACCGGCCCGGCTTCGGCGCGATCGCCGAATCGATGGGCGGATTGCGTCACATCACCGGCTATCCGGATCTGCCGCCGCCGCGCATCGGCATCTCGATCGGCGACTCCATTGCCGCGCTGCACGGCGTGATCGGCGCGCTGATGGCGCTCCACCACCGCAACGTGAATGGCGGCGCGGGGCAGGTGGTCGACGTTGCGCTGTATGAAGCGGTGTTCAACATGATGGAAAGCGTGGTGCCCGAATACGGCGTGTACGGGATGGTGCGCGAGCGCACCGGCGCGTCGCTGCCCGGCATCGTGCCGTCGAACACCTACGCGTGTCGCGACGGCAGCATCGTGATCGGCGGCAACAGCGACCCGATCTTCAAGCGGCTGATGAAGGCGATCGAGCGCGACGACCTCGCGGACGATCCCGCACTCGCACGCAACGACGGACGCGTGCCGCGCACGCAGGAAATCGACGACGCGATCGCCGCGTGGCTCGCGCCGCGCACGATCGACGACGCGCTGGCCGTGCTCAACGCGGCCGACGTGCCGGCCGGGCGCATCTACAGCGCCGCCGACATGTTCACCGATCCCCAGTTCGTCGCGCGACAGATGATCCAGCGTTTCAAGCTGGCCGACGGCACCGACATTCCGCTGCCGAACGTCACGCCGAAGCTGTCCGGCACGCCGGGCGAAACGCGCTGGCTCGGGCCCGAACTCGGCGAGCACACGGACGAGGTGCTGCGCGGCCTCGGCTACGACGCGCAGGCGATCGCCGCGCTGCGCGAGGCCGGCGCGATCTGAGCGTCGTCCCCAGCGCCGGCGAAGCGCGCGGGGTTTCCCGGACGGGACTTCCTTCCGGGTCGATGACTGCGGGCGGCCGAGTGTTTTCCCGAGTGGGTGGAACGCCGCCGCGCAATGCGGCGGCGCACCGCATGCGCGAGCTGCATGCGGGCCCGTCAGACGCCGCCGGACTGTCGCTCTCGCGCCATCTTTCCTCGGTTACAATCGCCGGATGCGAATCCTACTCAGCAACGACGACGGCTATCTCGCCCCCGGTCTCGCCGCGCTCAGCGACGCGCTGCGGCCGTTGGCCGACCTCACCGTGATCGCACCCGAGCAGAACTGCAGCGGCGCGTCGAATTCCCTCACGCTGTCGCGGCCGCTGTCGGTGCAGCGCGCGACGAATACGGGTTTCTTCTACGTGAACGGCACGCCGACCGACTCGGTGCACGTCGCGTTGACGGGGATGGCCGACGAGCGTCCGGACCTCGTCGTGTCGGGGATCAACAACGGCCAGAACATGGGCGAAGACACCCTCTATTCAGGGACAGTTGCGGCCGCCACCGAAGGCATCATGTTCGGCGTGCCGGCCATCGCGTTCTCGCTGGCCGACAAGGGCTGGGCGCATCTGGCCGACGCCGCGCGCGTCGCCGCTGAAATCGTCGAGCATTACCTCGCGCATCCGCTGCCCGGTCAGCCGTTGCTGAACGTCAATATTCCGAATCTGCCGTACGACGAGCTGAGGGGCTGGAAGGTCACGCGCCTCGGCAAGCGTCACCCGTCGCAGCCGGTGATTCGCCAGACCGACCCGCGCGGCGAGCCGGTCTACTGGATCGGTGCGGCGGGTGCCGCGCTGGACGCGAGCGAAGGTACCGATTTCCACGCCGTCGCAAACGGTTTCGTGTCGATCACGCCGCTGCAGCTCGATCTCACGCATACGCAAATGCTGCCTGCAACGCGCGAATGGGCGCGCGCAGGCGGGCGGGCTTCATGAGCGGCGAGCGCGCGAAGCGGTTCCCGCTCGCGCTCGAAGATCTCAAGCGAGCGCCACGCAAATCGGAAGTCCGGTCCGGATCCGGTGAACGCCATGCGGCGAGCGCGGTGCCGAAGGCCGCCGACAAGCCCGCCGCCGTGCTCAAGCCGGTGGCGAAGACGGGCGCCGCCCGCGCGCTGTCCGGCACGGCTGCCGCGAAGCCAGCGACCGCACCGAAGCCGACCGTGCTGAAGCCCGCGATGCCGCAGCCGGCCGCGCCGAAGCTGGCCGCGCCGAGCATCGCGCCGGCCGGCGCGTTCGCGCTGACCTCGGAACGTGTGCGCGAGCGTATGGTCGAACGCCTGCGCGCGAACGGCGTGACCGACGCGCGCGTGCTGGATGCGATGGCCGCGGTGCCGCGCCACATGTTCGTGGATCCGGGGCTCGCGACGCAGGCCTACGAGGATGCCGCGTTGCCGATCGGCCACCAGCAAACGATCTCAAAGCCGTCGGTCGTCGCGCGCATGATCGAGCTCGCGATGGCCGGCCGCACACTCGAACGCGTGCTCGAGATCGGCACCGGTTGCGGCTACCAGGCCGCGGTGCTGAGTCACGTGGCGCGCGACGTGTATTCGATTGAACGCATCAAGCCGCTCTACGAGCGCGCGAAGCTGAACCTGCGGCCGCTGCGCGTGCCGAACATCCGTTTGCATTATGGCGACGGGCGTGTCGGCCTGCCGTCCGCGGCCCCGTTCGACGCGATCGTGATCGCGGCGGCGGGGCTCGACGTGCCGCAGGCGCTGCTCGAGCAGCTCGCGATCGGCGGGCGGCTCGTCGCGCCGGTCGGCGCGCAGAGCGGGCAGCACCAGGTACTCACGCTGGTCGAGCGCGTCGCGCCCGCGCAATGGCGAGAGTCCCGGCTTGATCGCGTTTTCTTTGTCCCTTTAAAATCCGGAGTGATTTGAAACCGATGAGTATGTTGCGCGCGATGCAAAACAACCGAACCAGGGAACCGCTCACGTTCGCCCAGCGCGCGATCTGTGTGGCTGCATTCTCCACGCTACTGGCCGCCTGTGCGACGCGCCTCGACAACGCGCCCGTCGTCGACCGCTCCGGAGCGCTCGGCACGACCGCTGCCGCGCAGCCGGCGGTGCCGCTCGGCCCGCCGCCGCCCGGCTTCTACCGTGTGAAACCGGGTGACACGCTGTACCGGATCGCACTCGAGAACGGGCAGAACTATCGCGACATCGCCGCGTGGAACAACCTGACGAACCCGAACCAGATCGAAGTCGACCAACTGCTGCGCGTGGCGCCGCCGGGCGGCGCCGCGGTGGCCGGCTCGCAGGTTGCCGCGCCGATCGGCGGTGCCGCAGTCGCGACCGCGCCGCTCAGCAGCGGTCCCGCGACGCCGGCCGCAGGCTCGTCGTCGTCCGCGGTCACGCCGCCGGCTGCCGCCTCCGCATCGAGCGATACGGCAGCAGCGCCGAGTGGCCCCGTGACGTTTGCATGGCCTGTGCGCGGCCCGCTGCTGAACGGTTTCGACGACGCGAAGAACAAGGGCGTCAATATCGGCGGCACGTCCGGTGAACCCGTGAAGGCGGCGGCCGATGGCCGCGTCGTCTACTCGGGCAATGGCCTGCGTGGCTACGGCAACCTCATTATCATCAAACACGATGCAACTTACCTCACGGCGTATGCACATAATCGCGCTTTGATGGTAAAAGAGGGGGACGCGGTGACGAAGGGGCAGAAGATCGCCGAGATGGGTAACAGCGATGCCGACCGCGTGATGCTGCATTTCGAGGTTCGCCGGCAGGGTAAACCTGTCGATCCGCTGAAGTATTTGCCGCCTCAATAACCGAGACGACCATGCCGAAATCGAAGCGCCACGAGCCGCAAGCCGAGTCTGAGAAGATCAGTCGTGCCACGCAAGCATCGGTGGAGCGAGCTGGCGCTTCGAAGGACGACGAAGACGACGTCGCGGAAAACGAACGTGATCTCGAGGCAAGCGACGCCGAAGCGGACGGCGACGGCGAGCGCGAAGGCCGTGCGGAAGCAGCGCCCGACGTCGACGATTTCCGCGCATTGCTGCAGGCTGAGCTCACGGCCGACACGATCCAGCATTACCTGAACCGCATCAGCGTGAAGCCGCTGCTGACCGTCGAGGAGGAGCAGCGCTATTCGCGGCTCGCGAAGGCCGGCGAATTCGAGGCGCGGCAGGTGATGATCGAGCGCAACCTGCGTCTCGTCGTCAGTATCGCGAAGGGTTACCTGAACCGCGGCGTGCCGCTGCTCGACCTGATCGAGGAAGGCAACCTCGGCCTGATGCACGCGATCGAGAAATTCGACCCGACGCGCGGCTTTCGCTTCTCGACCTATGCGACGTGGTGGATTCGCCAGAGCATCGAGCGGGCGATCATGAACCAGGCGCGCACCGTGCGCCTGCCCGTGCACGTGATCCGCGAGCTGAACCAGGTGCTGCGCGCGAAGCGCCACCTCGAAAAGAATTCGATGTCGACGGGCGAGGCGGCCGAGCGCCGCGAAGCCAGCATCGACGACATCGCCTATCTCACCGGCAAGACCGCCGAGGAAGTCACCGACATCCTCGCGCTCAATGAGCACACCGCATCGCTCGACGCGCCGCTCGACCTCGATCCCGCGAGCAGCCTGCTCGATCTGCTGCCCGACGACCAGAGCCAGTCGCCCGACGCCGAGGTGCAGCACCGAGAGCTCGAGACGCTCACGCGCGCGTGGCTGTCACGTCTGTCCGACAAGCACCGCCACGTGATCGAGCGCCGCTTCGGGCTGAACCACATCGAACCGGCCACGCTCGAGGAGCTGGCCGACGAGATGGGGCTCACGCGCGAGCGCGTGCGGCAGATCCAGCAGGAAGCGCTGGTGCGCCTCAAGCGGTTCTTTGCCTCCAACGGCGTGCGCAAGGACGCCGTTCTGTAACTGATGACTCCGATTCTCGTTTTTGACATCGAGACCATTCCCGATGTCGACGGCATTCGCCGTCTGGAAGATCTGCCCGCGACGCTCGACGATGCCGCGGTGGCCGAACATGCGTTCGCCGCGCGCCGCGAGAAGACCGGCGGCGATTTCCTGCCGCATCACCTGCAGCGCATCGCGGCGATTTCCTGCGTGTTCCGCGACAACAACGGTTTCCGTGTGCGCTCGCTGGGTACGCCCCAGGACAACGAGGCGACGCTGATCCAGTCGTTCTACCGCGTGATCGAGAAATACACGCCGCAGCTCGTGTCGTGGAACGGCGGTGGCTTCGATCTGCCGGTGCTCCATTACCGTGCGCTCGTGCACGGGATTCCAGCGACGCGCTACTGGGACCTGGGCGAGGACGACCGCGAATTCAAGTGGAACAACTACATCGCGCGCTATCACTCGCGGCATACCGATCTGATGGACGTGCTCGCGATGTATCAGGCGCGCGCGAACGCGCCGCTCGACGCGCTCGCGAAGCTGTGCGGCTTTCCGGGCAAGCTGGGGATGGACGGCAGCCAGGTGTGGCCGGCGTTCCAGGACGGGCGGATCGAGGAAATCCGCAACTACTGCGAAACCGACGTCGTCAACACCTACCTGCTGTATTGCCGGTTCCAGCTGATGCGCGGCGGCCTCACGCCGAGCGAATATGCGGACGAGATCCTGCTCGTGAAGAATTCGCTTGCGCAGGAGCCCGCGTCGCATTGGGCCGAATACCTGGCCGGCTTCGACGCGTGACGCGGGCGGCCCACGTCGCGGCCGCGATCAATCGACCTCGAGCACGACCGGCTGGTGATCCGACGCACGCACGTCGCCGTCGATCTCGCAGCGCGTGACGCGCGGCAGCAGCGTGTCGGTCACGAACACGAAATCGCACGCGAGCGGCCCGTCCGACCATTGCGCGGTGTCGTAGACGCCGGCGGTCGGCGGCGGCGTATGGCCCTGGTGCCGGCCAACCCACGCATCGACGAACGATGGCGCGTCCGCGATCGGCTCCAGCAGGCGCCGGTATGCATCGCTGTCGAACGCGCTGTTGAAATCGCCGCAGATGATCGCGTCGCGCGCCTGCCCGGTCGCGGTGAACGGTCCCGTGGCGTTCTCCGCCGGGGCAGGCTGGTCGGCGTGGGCGCAGGCTTCGCGGTGCCGGGCGCGCAGCGCATCGACCTGTGCGAGTCGCTGGCGCGCAGAATAGAATTCGAGGTGCGTCGTGATGATACGCAGCGCGCCGGACGGCGTCGTCAACTCGACCTCCAGCGCGACGCGCGGCATCGACGGCTCGCCGGCGTCGGCCGGCCACGGCAGCAACTGGCGCAGCACGCGTCCGACCGGCAGCCGGATCGCGATCGCATTGCCGAACTGCCGGCGCGCCGCATCGGGTTCGAGCGGCGGCAGGTCGGCGCCGATCGCCTCGAAGATCGTATAGCCGGGCAGCAACGCCGCCAGTTCGGTGAACTGATCAGGGCCCGGCTGGCCGGGCAGCGCGCCGAAGCCGCGCGTGACTTCCTGCATGCACAGCACGTCGAAGTCGCCGAGGCTGCGGGCGGCGGCGATGGTGCGCGCGAGGTCGACGACGCCGTCCGCGTCCCGACCCCATTGAACGTTCCAGTCGATCAGTCGCATGGTCGATTCTCCTGCGAGCAGAGAGCCACCTGCGAGCAGGACTTGTGCCGCCGGTGAGTCGGCAAGGCACCGCGCCCGCGGGCCCTTTGTGCAGTACGCGGCGCCGTGGATGCATCCGTATCGGCACATGCGCGATGAAAGCGGGCGATGCGGGCTGTCGTCGTCTACAATCTCGCCTTCTTCAACGTTTGTCAGGAAAAGCTGGTGTCCGAAGCCGTCCCCACTTCTGCGCGCAAATCGAAAAATGCGCCCGTCGCGCCCGGGCCTGCCCCGGTTCTCGAGATCGAATCGCTCGACATGGAAGCGCGCGGTGTCGGCCGCACGGTGACCGAGGACGGCACGCCGGGCAAGGTCATCTTCGTCGAAGGCGCGCTGCCCGGCGAGCGCGTGACCTATTCGAGCTACCGTCGCAAGCCGAGCTACGAGCAGGCGACCGTGGTCGACATCCTGCGCCCGAGCGTGCTGCGCACGCAGCCGAAATGCGCGTTCTTCGGCACCTGCGGCGGCTGCTCGATGCAGCACCTCGACATGCGCGCCCAGGTGGCGATCAAGCAGCGCGTGCTCGAGGACAACCTGTGGCATCTGGCGAAGCTGCGTGCCGAGACGATGTTCGCGCCGATCCATGGCCCGTCGTGGGGCTACCGCTACCGTGCGCGCCTGACTGTGCGCAACGTCGCGAAGAAGGGCGGCGTGCTGGTCGGCTTCCACGAAAAGAAGAGCAGCTATGTCGCCGACATGACGAGCTGCGAAGTGCTGCCGCCGCACGTGTCCGCAATGCTCGTGCCGCTGCGCCGGCTGGTCGAGGGGCTGTCGATTCGCGACCGGATGCCGCAGATCGAACTCGCGGTCGGTTCGCAAGTCACCGCGCTGGTGCTGCGCGTGCTGGAGCCGATCAATGCGGACGACGAAGCGCTGCTGCGCGCGTTCGCGGACGAGCACAAGGTGCAGTTCTGGCTGCAGCCGAAGGGCCCGGACACGGTGACGCCGTTCTATCCGCTCGACGTGCCGCTCGACTACACGCTGCCGGAGTTCGGCATCCGCATGCCGTTCAAGCCGACCGACTTCACGCAGGTCAACCATCAGATCAACCGCGTGCTGGTGGGCCGCGCGCTGCGCCTGCTCGCGCCGTCGCGCGACGATCGCGTGCTCGACCTGTTCTGCGGGATCGGCAACTTCACGCTGCCGCTCGCGCGACTGTCGCGCGAGGTGATGGGCATCGAGGGCAGCGACACGCTGACGACGCGCGCGCTGGCGAATGCGCGCGAAAACGGCGTCGATGGCCACACGACGTTCGCGTGCCGGAACCTGTTCGAAGTGACGGGCGACGACCTCCGTGCGCTCGGCGCCTTCGACAAGTTCCTGATCGACCCGCCGCGCGAAGGCGCGCTTGCGGTGTCGAAGGCGCTGGCCGAAATCGCGCAGAGCGGCGCAGGCCCGCTGCCGAAGCGGATCGTCTACGTGTCGTGCAACCCGTCGACGCTCGCGCGTGACGCTGGCCTCCTCGTGCACGAGGCGGGTTACCGCCTGAAGGGCGCCGGGGTCGTGAACATGTTCCCGAATACGTCGCACGTCGAATCGATCGCGCTGTTCGAGCGCGACTGAGCGGGCGGGCGTCGGACGTAAAAAAACCGGCCCGCGGGCCGGTTTTTCATGGGATGTTGCGAACGTCAGTTGCGGTTGCCGCCGAAGATGCCGAGCAGCGCGAGCAGGTTCGTGAACACGTTGTACAGGTCGAGGTAGATCGCGAGCGTGGCCGAGATGTAGTTCGTCTCGCCGCCGTTCACGACGCGCTGGACGTCGAACAGCATGTAGGCCGAGAAGATCGCGATCGCGAGCACCGATACGGTGAGCATCAGCGCCGGCAACTGCAGGAAGATGTTCGCGACCGAGGCCAGCAGGATCACGATCACGCCCATGAACAGCCACTTTCCGAGCCCGGAGAAGTCGCGCTTGCTGACGGTGGCGATCGTCGCCATCGAGGCGAAGATGATGCCGGTGCCGCCGAACGCGAGCATGATCAGCGACGGGCCGTTCGAGAAGCCGAGGATGAAGCTCAGCAGCCGCGACAGCATCAGGCCCATGAAGAACGTGAAGCCGAGCAGCACGAACACGCCGGCCGCGCTGTTTTTGGTCCGCTCGATCGCGAACATGAAGCCGAACGCGATCGCGAAGAACGCGAGCAGGCTCATCATCGGGCTCGTGGCCGCGAACAGCGAGAAGCCCGTCGCGACGCCGACCCAGGCGCCCAGCACGGTCGGCACCATCGACAGCGCGAGCAGCCAGTACGTGTTCCGCAGCACGCGGTTGCGAACCTCGGCGGTGCTGACGGAGCCGCCGCGGCCGAAATTGTACGGATAGTCGTTCATGGTTTCTCCTAACATTGAACGCGTGAGCGTCCGGGGCCGGTTCGGCGCGCGCGATGTGCGGCGCAGCAAACCGGGGCAGCTATGGCTAAGATACGTTCCGCGCCGCGAGGTTTCAATGCGGGCGGCGCAAAAAACATATGGATTCGAAACCTTTCATTCGTGTAAGGGTTCAATCGCAATGATACACGGGATCGTGCTACAATAGCGGATTCATTTGAACCTGTAACTTCTTAATTTTTTGGAGTTTTTATGGCAATCGAGCGCACCCTGTCGATCATCAAGCCGGATGCGGTGGCAAAGAACGTGATCGGTCAGATCTACAGCCGTTTCGAAGGCGCCGGCCTGAAGATCGTCGCATCGCGCATGGCTCACCTGTCGCGTGGCGACGCAGAGAAGTTCTATGCGGTTCACGCAGCACGTCCGTTCTTCAAGGACCTCGTCGATTTCATGATCTCGGGCCCGGTGATGATCCAGGTTCTGGAAGGTGAAGGCGCGATCCTGAAGAACCGCGACCTGATGGGTGCGACGGATCCGAAGAAGGCGGAAAAGGGCACGATCCGCGCCGACTTCGCCGACAGCATCGACGCGAACGCCGTGCACGGCTCGGACGCTGCCGAAACGGCCGCGGTCGAAATCGCGTTCTTCTTCCCGGAAATGAACGTCTACTCGCGCTAAGCCCTGGCTGGCAACAAGTAGGCAGGATTCAGCGCAAGCGGCAAGGCAGCACATCATGACGAGCGAAACTTCCGTCAATCTTCTCGACTTCGATGCCGAGGGTCTTGTCGCGTACTGCGGCAGCCTCGGCGAGAAGCCGTTCCGCGCCAAGCAGTTGCAGCGCTGGATCCACCAGTACAACGCCGGCGATTTCGACGGCATGACCGATCTCGCGAAGTCCCTGAGAGAAAAGCTCAAGGGCCGTGCGTCGATCGTGATGCCCGAGATCGCCAGCGATCACGTTTCCGCCGACGGCACGCGCAAGTGGCTGATCGACGTCGGAAACGGCAATGCGGTCGAAACCGTGTTCATCCCGGAAGAGACGCGCGGCACGCTGTGCGTGTCGTCGCAGGCCGGGTGTGCGGTCAACTGCCGCTTCTGCTCGACGGGCAAGCAGGGCTTCTCCCGCAACCTGTCGACAGCCGAAATCATCGGCCAGCTCCGGATGGCCGAATTTGCGCTGCGTGCGTCGCTCGGTCGCGCGCCCGGTCCGAA
Source organism: Burkholderia sp. KBS0801 (assembly GCF_005937855.2). Lineage (NCBI taxonomy): Bacteria > Pseudomonadati > Pseudomonadota > Betaproteobacteria > Burkholderiales > Burkholderiaceae > Burkholderia > Burkholderia sp. KBS0801. The sequence continues at coordinate 1,953,848 of NZ_CP042177.1, read as the reverse complement.
CGGCAAGGCCGAACGGGTCGTCACCAACGTGGTGATGATGGGCATGGGCGAGCCGCTGCTGAACTACAACGCGGTCGTGCCCGCGATGCGGCTGATGCTCGACGACAACGCGTACGGTCTGTCGCGCCGCCGCGTCACGCTGTCGACGTCCGGCGTGGTACCGATGATGGACCGCCTCGGCGCCGAATTGCCGGTCGCGCTCGCCGTTTCGCTGCACGCGCCGAACGATGCGCTGCGCGACGAGCTGGTGCCGCTCAACAAGAAGCATCCGCTTCGGGAGCTCATGGCCGCGTGCCAGCGCTATCTGAAAGTCGCGCCGCGCGACTTCATTACTTTCGAATACTGCATGCTCGACGGCGTCAACGACACCGAAGCGCATGCGCGCGAACTGCTGGCCGTCACGCGTGACGTTCCGTGCAAGTTCAATCTGATCCCGTTCAATCCGTTTCCGGAATCGGGCCTCATCCGCTCGAAGCCGGAGCAGATCAAGCGCTTTGCACAGGTCCTCATCGACGCGGGTGTCGTCACGACCGTGCGCAAGACGCGCGGCGACGACATCGACGCCGCGTGCGGCCAGCTGGCCGGCGCCGTGAAGGATCGCACGCGCCTGGCGGAGCGAACGGGCGCAGCAGCAAAAATCATCGAAGTTCGGGCAATTTGACGGGGTGCCAGGTCGGGGCGGCCTGGCCCGGATGCCCGAGCCTCTTGACGGTACAACACGCGAATAGCGATCGGTCGCGGCGCCCCGGCGCCGCGCATGATATGGACAGTTGCGGGTGCCGGCCGGCGCAAGCCGGCGGCGCTCGCCAGTGAAGAAGAATCGACGCGAGGACAAGGATGAGTGAGCCGCAGCCGACAAACGGCGCAGAGACGGATGCCGCGAAGCCGGCACCGGCGGGGTTGGAAACGCTGACGGCCGTCGGCAGCCGGCTGGCGCATCTCCGGGAGGCGAAGGGCTGGACGGTCGACGACGTGTCGGCGCGGCTCAAGGTCGCCCCGCAGAAGCTGCGTGCGCTCGAGGCAGGCGACATCAGCCATCTGCCCGGCGTGACGTTCGCGCTCGGCGTCGTGCGCAGCTACGCGAAGATGCTCGGCGTCGATCCGGAGCCGTTTGCGCAGGCGTTGCGCCGCGAGCGCGGCGTCCCGGAAGTCGATCTGTCGATGCCCGCGTCGTCGGGGACGGATCTGCCGCGCGGCCGCGTGTCGATTCCGCTCGGCGGCTCGTCACGCCACCATCCGTGGCTGTGGGGGACGGCGATCGTCGTCGTCGCGGTGGTCGCGGTGCTCATGTGGCACACTGGCGGCGATTCGTCGAGCTGGCTCGCGCGTTTCAAGGGCGGCGACACCGATCATGCGTCGGCGGCCAGCGCGCCGGCGGCGTCTTCGGTCGAAGAGGCCGCCGCGGGCGGCGCGTCGGCGGCAGCCGGCAGCGATGCGCCGGCGCAGGTCGCGGCATCCGCCGTGGCGCCGCAGGTCGTTGCATCGGCAGCACCGGCTGCACCGGCGCTGGCCCCAGCGGTCGCGGCGCCCGCGTCGCAATCTGTCGTGACGGCCGCGGCGAGCGGCGCGGCCGTGCCGGCCCAGTCCGCGAGCGTCGTGGTGGCGGCAGGCCAGTCGATGATCGAACTGAAGGTCAAGCAGGATTGCTGGTTCAGCGTGCGCGACAAGAACGGCAAGGAGCTGTTCTCGGCGCTGGTGCGGGCCGGCGAGACGAAGCAGGTCGCCGGCGACGGGCCGTTCAAGGTCACGATCGGCAACAAGGCAGGCATGGACGCGGTCGCGTTCGACGGAAAACCTGTCGATCCGGCAAAATATTCGGCAGCGCGGGGTAACGTGGCGCGGTTCACGTTGCCCTGACGTCAAGCGCCGTGGCGCGGGCCTGTCCAGGACAGGCCGCGAGGGCACGGCGCTTTTTCAATTCATGCGCCGCTTCGCGGCGCATTCCGCGTAAATGGATCTATCGATGCAATCCGAAGCTCAATCCCCTCGCAGCAGTCAGATTTGTTCAACCGAGCCGGTGTTCGGCGGGCATCAGCCGCGTCGCGTGTCGCATGCGGTGGATGTTCGTTGGGGCGGGCAGCTCGTGACGATCGGCGGCGATGCGCCGGTGCGCGTCCAGTCGATGACGAATACCGACACGGCCGATGCGATCGGCACGGCGATCCAGATCAAGGAACTCGCGAACGCGGGCTCCGAACTGGTCCGCATCACCGTCAACACGCCGGAGGCCGCGGCTGCCGTGCCGGCGATCCGCGAGCAGCTCGACCGGATGGGCGTGACCGTGCCGCTCGTCGGCGATTTCCACTACAACGGCCACCTGCTGCTGCGCGACTACCCGGGCTGCGCGGAGGCGCTGTCGAAGTACCGGATCAATCCCGGCAACGTCGGCCAGGGTGCGAAGCGCGACACGCAGTTCGCGCTGATGATCGAAGCCGCGGCCAAGTACGACAAGGCGGTGCGGATCGGCGTGAACTGGGGCAGCCTCGACCAGGACCTGCTCGCGCGCATGATGGACGAGAACGGCGCGCGCGCGCAGCCGTGGGGCGCGCAAAGCGTGATGTACGAAGCGCTGATCCAATCGGCGATCGGCTCGGCCGAGCGTGCGGTCGAACTGGGTCTCGGCCGTGATCGCATCGTGCTGTCGTGCAAGGTCAGCGGCGTGCAGGACCTGATCGCCGTGTACCGCGAACTCGGCCGCCGCTGCGGCTTCGCGCTGCACCTCGGTCTGACCGAGGCCGGCATGGGCTCGAAGGGCATCGTCGCGTCGACGGCCGCGCTCGGCGTGCTGCTGCAGGAAGGGATCGGCGACACGATCCGCATCTCGCTGACGCCGGAACCGGGCGCGCCGCGCACGGGCGAGGTGATCGTCGGCCAGGAAATCCTGCAGACGATGGGCCTGCGCTCGTTTGCGCCGATGGTGATCGCGTGCCCGGGCTGCGGCCGCACGACGAGCACGCTGTTCCAGGAACTCGCGATGCAGATCCAGACCTACCTGCGCGAGCAGATGCCCGTATGGCGCAAGGAATATCCGGGCGTCGAGAAGATGAACGTCGCGGTGATGGGCTGCATCGTCAACGGCCCGGGCGAATCGAAGCACGCGAACATCGGCATCAGCCTGCCGGGTTCGGGCGAGAACCCGGCCGCGCCCGTCTTCATCGACGGCGAGAAGGTCAAGACGCTGCGCGGCGAGCGGATCGCCGAGGAATTCCAGCAGATCGTCAGCGACTACGTCGCACGCAACTACGGCCGCACCGAGGCCCTGAATTAATTCGTCCACACACACGATGACTGAACAGAAACGCAAGATCGAGAAGCTCACCGGCGTCAAAGGCATGAACGACATCCTCCCGCAGGATGCCGGCCTGTGGGAGTTCTTCGAAGCCACCGTGAAATCGTTGCTGCGCGCGTACGGCTACCAGAACATCCGCACGCCGATCGTCGAACACACGCAGCTCTTCACGCGCGGCATCGGCGAAGTCACGGACATCGTCGAGAAGGAAATGTACAGCTTCACCGACGCGCTGAACGGCGAGAACCTGACGATGCGCCCGGAGAACACCGCGGCCGTCGTGCGCGCGTCGATCGAGCACAACATGCTGTACGACGGCCCGAAGCGCCTGTGGTACATCGGCCCGATGTTCCGTCACGAGCGTCCGCAGCGCGGCCGCTACCGCCAGTTCCACCAGGTCGGCGTCGAGGCGCTCGGCTTCGCGGGCCCGGATGCGGACGCCGAGATCATCATGATGTGCCAGCGCCTGTGGGACGACCTCGGGCTGACCGGCATCAAGCTCGAGATCAACTCGCTCGGCCTCGCGGAAGAGCGGGCCGCGCACCGTGTCGAACTGATCAAGTACCTCGAGCAGTTCGCCGACGTGCTGGACGAGGACGCGAAGCGCCGCCTGTATACGAACCCGCTGCGCGTGCTCGACACGAAGAATCCCGCGCTGCAGGAAATCGCGCAGAACGCGCCGAAGCTGATCGACTTCCTCGGCGACGAATCGCGCGCGCACTTCGAAGGGCTGCAGCGCCTGCTGCTCGCGAACAACATTCCGTTCAAGATCAACCCGCGTCTCGTGCGCGGCCTCGACTACTACAACCTGACCGTGTTCGAGTGGGTGACCGACAAGCTCGGCGCGCAGGGCACCGTCGCGGCCGGCGGCCGCTACGATCCGCTGATCGAGCAGCTCGGCGGCAAGCCGACCGCCGCATGCGGCTGGGCGATGGGCATCGAGCGCATTCTCGAACTGCTGAAGGAAGAGGATCTCGCGCCCGAGCAGGAAGGTGTCGACGTGTACGTGGTGCACCAGGGCGAGACCGCGCGCGAACAGGCGTTCATCGCGGCCGAGCGTCTGCGCGATACGGGCCTCGACGTGATTTTCCACTGCAGCGCCGACGGCGCGCCGGCAAGCTTCAAGTCGCAGATGAAGCGGGCCGATGCAAGCGGTGCCGCGTTCGCGGTGATCTTCGGCGAAGAAGAGGTCGCGAACGGCACGGTGGGCGTGAAAGCGCTGCGCGGTGCGGGCGAGGAAGGTGAAAAGAACGTTCAGCAGACCGTACCGGTCGAAAGCTTGACCGAATTCCTAATCAATGCGATGGTTGCATCCGCCGAAGACGGCGACGACTGATCGCGCTCGCATTCGCTCGACAAGAAAAAGCCTGAACAGGAAGGAATCGCTCGCCGATGAGTTATCACGACGAACAAGAATCGATTGAAAGTGTCAAGGCGTGGTGGGCCCGCTGGGGCAACCTCACCACGTGGATCGTGCTCGCGGCGCTGGTCGTCGCGGCCGGTTTCAACGGCTGGAATTACTGGCAGCGCCGTCAGGCCGCGGAGGCTTCCGGGTTGTACGAGCAGGTCCAGAAGGCCGCCGCCGCGAACGACAAGGCGACGATGGCCCGCGCGGCCGCCGACATGGAAGACAAGTTCGCCCGCACGCCGTATGCGCAGATGACGGCCCTGTCGGCCGCGAAGACGCTCTACGCGGCAGGCGACGCCGCCGGCGCGAAGGCCCAGCTGCAATGGGCTGTCGATCACGCCAGGGATGACGAGTACAAGCAGATCGCGAAGCTGCGTCTCGCGTCGCTGCTGCTCGACGAGAAGGCGTACGATGCAGGCCTCGCGCTGCTGTCCGGCACGCCGGTCGATGCATTCAAGGGCGTCGTGGCCGATCGCCGCGGCGATCTGCTGGCCGCGCAAGGCAAGACCGACGACGCGCGCGCTGCGTACAAGCTCGCGCTCGACGGCCTGCCGCAGGACGACCAGTCAGCGCGCCAGCTCGTGCAGTTCAAGCTCGACGCGCTCGGCGGCTGATTCCGGCCCCCTCAACCTCTTAACTCTGCTTCGCTAACCGATGAATTTGCTGAAACGTTACGCTGTGCCCGTAGCCTGCGCGGCGGCTGTCCTGGCATTGGCGGCCTGCTCGTCGTCGAAGGACGCGCGCCGCGTGCCGACGCCGCTCACCGAGTTCAAGCCCGTCATGGACGTGCAACAGGTCTGGAAGGCGAGCGTCGGCAAGGGCGGGCGCTACCTGTTCACGCCGGTGGCCGTGGGCGACGCCGTCTATGCCGCGGGCGAGAACGGTTCGGTCGAGAAGATCGACGCGAAGACGGGCCAGACGCTGTGGCGCTCGAAGGTCGGTTCGGACCTGTCGGCCGGTGTCGGCAGCGACGGCAACCTGACCGCGGTCGGCGCGCTCAAGGGCGGCGTGTTCGTCCTCGGCCCGGACGGCAAGCTGCTGTGGAAGACGAGCGTGCAGGGCGAGATCTTCTCGCCGCCGCTGGTCGGCAACGGCCTCGTGATCGTGCGCACGATCGACGGCCAGGTGATCGCGTTCAACGCGCAGACGGGCGAGCAGAAGTGGAACTACCGCAACCGCGCGGTGCCGCTGAACCTGCGCGTGTCGGCCGGCATGACGTTCGCGGGCGATGCGGCCGTGCTGGCGGGCTTCCCCGGCGGCGGTCTGGTCGCGATCAACCTGCAGACGGGCGAGCCGTTCTGGCAGACTCCGGTGTCGTTCCCGAAGGGTGTGACCGAAGTGGAGCGCATCAACGACGTCAGCGGTCCGCCGACGCTGGTGGGTGCCGAAGCGTGCGCGGTCACGTTCCAGGGGCAGATCGGCTGCTTCGACGCAAACTCGGGCCGTCCGCTGTGGGAAAAGGCGTTCTCGAGCCGCAGCGGCCTCGCGCAGGACGATTCGGTCGTCGCCGGCGGCGACGACTGGTCGGTCGTGACGGCTTACGACGCGGCGAGCGGCAACCAGCTCTGGCGCAACGACAAGCTGAAGAGCCGCGACGTCGGCGTGCCTTACCTGCTTGGCCATGCGGTCGTGATGGGCGACTACAAGGGCTTCGTGCACTTCCTGTCGCGCGAGGACGGCAGCTTCATCGCGCGGATGAAGACCGACGGCAGCGCGATTACCGCGGCGCCGGTCCTGGCGGGCAATACGCTCGTCGTGCAGACGAAGGACGGCGGCCTGTACGGGTTCCGTCCGCGCTGACGCGCACGCAACAGGCGCGATCGCGGCGCGGCGGGCTCGTCCCGAGCGCCGCGGTCGTGCGACACGAAGGCGGCCGGTGTTCCCGGCCGCTCGGTATTTGAAAGGCAGTTCGAAACGAAAGACCACGGCGTGCAACGCGCGCCCGGCGCGCGCATCCGGCGCGGCGCGAATTCGTGATATTTTCATTCAGCGCAGCCGCCCGCAGCAGCGGGCCTCCCGCTGCTGCGCATCACCGTAGAAAACACAGATGAAACCGGTCATTGCCCTTGTTGGGCGCCCCAATGTGGGGAAATCCACGCTGTTCAACCGGCTCACGCGCTCGCGTGATGCGCTGGTCGCCGACTTGCCGGGCCTCACGCGCGATCGCCATTACGGCGAAGGGCGCGTCGGCGAACGGCCGTACCTGGTCGTCGATACCGGCGGCTTCGAACCCGTCGCGAAGGACGGCATCCTGCACCAGATGGCGCGCCAGACGCGGCAGGCCGTCGAGGAAGCCGACGTCGTCGTGTTCATCGTCGACGGCCGTAACGGGCTCGCGCCGCAGGACAAGTCGATCGCCGACTACCTGCGCAAGACCGGCCGGCCGATCTTCCTGGTCGTCAACAAGGCCGAGGGGATGAAGTACACGGCGGTCGCGACGGACTTCTACGAGCTCGGCCTCGGCGATCCGCGCGCGATCTCGGCCGCGCACGGCGACGGCGTGACCGACATGATCAACGAGGCGCTGGAAGTCGCATACGCGGGCCAGCCCGAGGAAGCGGACGACGACGATCCGTCGCGCGGCATCAAGATCGCGATCGTGGGCCGCCCGAACGTCGGCAAGTCGACGCTCGTGAACGCGCTGATCGGCGAGGACCGCGTGATCGCGTTCGACATGCCGGGTACGACGCGCGATTCGATCTACGTCGACTTCGAGCGTAACGGCAAGAAATACACGCTGATCGACACGGCGGGCCTGCGGCGCCGCGGCAAGGTGTTCGAGGCGATCGAGAAATTCTCGGTCGTGAAGACGCTGCAATCGATTTCCGACGCGAACGTCGTCATTCTTCTGCTGGATGCGCAGCAGGACATTTCCGACCAGGACGCGCACATCGCCGGCTTCGTCGTCGAGCAGGGCCGCGCGCTCGTGATCGGTGTCAACAAGTGGGATGGTCTCGACGACCACGCGCGCGATCGCGCGAAAGCGGATTTGACCCGCAAGCTGAAATTCCTCGACTTCGCGAAATCGCACTACATTTCGGCCGCGAAGAAGACGGGCATCGGCGCGCTGATGCGCTCGGTCGACGACGCGTACGCGGCGGCCATGGCGAAACTGCCGACGCCGAAGCTCACGCGCGCGCTGATCGAGGCCGTCGAGTTCCAGCAGCCGCGCCGTCGTGGCCCGGTGCGTCCGAAGCTGCGCTACGCGCACCAGGGCGGACAGAATCCGCCGCTAATCGTGATCCACGGCAACGCGCTCGACGCGGTGACCGAAACCTACAAGCGCTACCTCGAAAACCGATTCCGCGAAACTTTCTCCCTGACCGGGACTCCATTGCGCATAGAGTTCCGTTCGTCGAACAATCCGTACGCGGACAAGGGCTGAACATGCCTGCCACGCACGTCCCGCAAGGGCTAGGCCGCATGGCCTGCTGCCGGGCGGGGCAGGCAAAATCAGCTATAGTGTAGCGATTGGCGCCGGATCTCTTTTTCTTCGGCGCCAAATTCAGATCAACCTGCAAAAAAAGATGGAGTACGCCATGAGCAACAAAGGGCAATTGTTACAAGACCCGTTTTTGAACGCACTGCGCAAAGAGCACGTTCCCGTTTCGATCTATCTCGTCAACGGCATCAAGCTCCAAGGGAACATCGAATCGTTCGACCAGTACGTCGTGTTGCTCCGTAATACGGTGACCCAGATGGTCTACAAGCACGCCATCTCGACGGTCGTGCCGGCGCGCCCGGTGAATTTCCACCCGGACGCGGAAGCGACCACGTCCTAACCTATCGCAGCGGCCGGCATCCGGTCGCCGCGAGCGACCGATGCCAGCCGCCTTATCTTGACACCCGACAATTTGATCAACGCAGCGCTCGTCGGCATCGACTTCGGCAAGACCGATTTCGAAGCCAGTCTCGAAGAACTCAGTCTTCTCGCCTCCAGTGCGGGGGCCCGTCCCGCCGTCACCCTCACGGGTCGTCGCGCCAGTCCCGATGCCAAGATGTTCATCGGCAGCGGCAAAGCCGAAGAACTCCGGCTCGCCTGCGACGCACACAACATCGAAATCGTCATCTTCAACCACGCACTGGCACCGGCCCAGCAACGCAACCTGGAGCAGGCGCTTAACAGGCGAGTGGTCGATCGCACGAGCCTCATCCTCGATATCTTCGCGCAGCGCGCCCGCAGCCACGAAGGCAAGCTGCAGGTCGAGCTTGCGCAGCTGCAATACCTGTCGACCCGTCTGATTCGCGCGTGGACCCACCTGGAGCGGCAAAAGGGCGGTATCGGCCTGCGCGGCCCCGGCGAAACCCAGCTCGAAACCGACCGCCGGCTGATCGGCGAGCGCATCAAGATGCTGAAGTCGCGGCTCGACCGGCTGCGCCGGCAACACAGCACGCAGCGTCGCCAGCGCGCGCGCAGCGGCACGATGTCAGTGTCGCTCGTCGGCTATACGAACGCGGGCAAGTCGACGCTGTTCAACGCGCTGACGAAGGCGCAGGCCTATGCGGCCGACCAGCTGTTCGCCACGCTCGATACGACGTCGCGGCGCGTGTACCTGGGCGACGAGGTCGGCCAGATCGTCGTGTCCGATACGGTCGGGTTCATCCGCGAACTGCCTCACCAGCTGGTTGCCGCGTTTCGCGCGACCCTCGAGGAAACGATCCATGCGGATTTGCTGCTGCACGTGGTCGACGCGTCGAGCGCGGTGCGGCTCGAACAGATCGAGCAGGTGAACGGCGTGCTGCACGAAATCGGCGCGGACACGATCCGGCAGGTGCTGGTGTTCAACAAGATCGACGCCGTGCCCGAGCTGGCGGCCCGCGGCGACGCGGTCGAGCGAGACGAGTATGGTAATATCTCGCGCGTCTTTTTGAGCGCGCGCACCGGTCAGGGTCTCGACACGTTGCGTGCCGCTATCGCCGAAATCGCCTCCGCGGAACACCTTTCCGGCGCGACGTTACCCAACGGCGCGCTCGACGGCGCTCCCGCAGAACCACACGAAGACCACACGATTTCCGAACACGGGCGCTAACCGGCCCCGGCCGGTTCGCTGACGTCCCATCTGGTGAACAAACTCTGGTGAACGAATACAACGAGCGGAGTACCTGGCGGCGGATGCGCGCCTTGCTGTCGATCAACGATCCCCGCTGGGGACGCGGCGAAGGCAAGGGCAACGACGCATCCCGTCCGCGTGCGAACGAATCGAAGCGTCCGCCCGGTGGCGACGGTGACGGTCCGCCCGATCTCGACGAGATGTGGCGCAACTTCAACCGGCGTCTGAGCGGCCTGTTCGGCGGCAAGGGCGGCAACGGCTTCCGGCCCGACAACGGCCGGGCCGCGCGCGTCGGCGTCGGTATCGTGATCGGCGTGCTGGTCGCGGTCTACGCGGGCAGCGGGCTGTTCGTCGTGCAGGACGGCCAGACGGGCGTCGTGCTGCAGTTCGGCAAATTGTCCGGCACGGTCGGCCAGGGCGTGCACTGGCGCGCGCCGTATCCGTTCGCGTCGCACGAGATCGTCGACACGTCGCAGGTCCGTTCGATCGAGATCGGCCGCAACAACGTCGTGCGTCTCGCGAACGTGAAGGAAGCCGCGATGCTGACGCGCGACGCCGACATCGTCGACGTGCGTTTCGTCGTCCAGTACCGGATCCGTTCCGCAACCGATTACCTGTTCCGCAGCGTCGACCCCGAGCGCGGCGTGTCGGAGGCCGCCCAGGCCGCGGTGCGCGCGATCGTCGGCACGCGCAGCGCGGCCGACATGCTGAACCAGGACCGCGACGCGCTGCGCGAGCAGCTGTCCGCCGCGATCCAGCGCGATCTCGATCGCTACCAGTCGGGGCTCGAGGTCACGGCCGTCACGATGCAGAGCGTCGCGGCGCCGGAGCAGACGCAAGCCGCGTACGCCGAAGTCGCGAAGGCGCGCGACGAGCGCGAGGCCGCCAAGCGTACCGCGCAGGCCTATGCGAACGACCTGCTGCCCAAGGCGCAGGGCAATGCCGCGAAACTCGTCGACGAAGCGAAGGCGTATGCCGATCGCGTGGTCACCGAGGCCGAAGGCGACGCCGACCGCTTCAAGCAGGTCTATGCGCAGTATTCGAAGGCGCCCGCGGTGATTCGCGAGCGGATGTACCTCGAGACGATGCAGGAAATCTATTCGAACGCGACGAAGGTGTTCGTCGGCAACAAGGGCAGCAACGTCGTGTACCTGCCGCTCGACAAGCTCGTCGAGCAGGGGCGGCAAAACGCCGCGAGCGCGGCGAATGCCGCGACGCCCGCCGGCGCATCCGCGCCTGACGCAGCGTCGGCGCCGGCGGCCGCGGCGGCGAGCGTGCCCGCGAGCGCGGCCTCGGCTTCGGCCGCGGCGGCGCCCGCACCGGGCAGCGACGTGCTGCGGTCGCGCGAAGCGTTCCGCAGCCGCTCGCGCGAAGACGATACGAAGTAACGGGAGCGCACAACATGAACCGAATCATTGCGCTCGTCGTCGCAATCGTGATCGTCGCCTTCGCGGCATCGTCGACCGTGCTGACCGTCGATCCGCGCCACACAGCCGTGCTGTCGGGCCGCGACGGCACGCAGCCCGAACTCGCGGGCCCCGGCATCCATTTCAAGCTGCCGCCGCCGCTGCAGACGGCGACGCTGATCGACACGCGCCTGCAATCGCTCGAATCGCCGGATCCGCTGCAACTCGCGACCGAAGACAAGCACGATCTGCTCGTCACGTATGCGGTCAAGTACCGGATCAGCGATCCGATGAAGTACTTCACGGCGACGAGCGGCGACTCGGCCACCGCCGCCGAGCGTCTGGCCGGCGCGCTGAAGAGCGCGCTCGGTGACGCATTCGGCAAGCGCGCGCTCGACGACGCGCTCGGCGGACAGCGCGACATCGCCAATGCGGCTCGCGATGCGGTGCGCGCGCAGGCATCCGGCTTCGGCGTCGACGTGGTCGATGTGCAGTTGACGCGCGTCGACTTGCCGGCCGCGCAGGCCGACGCCGTCTATCAGCGGATGATTGCCGCGCTGCGCGCGCAGGCCGCACAGGTGCGCGCGGATGGCGCTGCGGATGTCGAACAGATCAAGGCCGATGCGGAGCGCGAACAGCAGGCGGTGCTCGCGAATGCGTACAAGTCCGCGCAGACGATCAAGGGCGAGGGCGATGCGAAGGCCGCGTCGATCGCCGCCGACGCGTTCGGCCAAGATCCGCAGTTCTACCAGTTCTACGCGAGCCTGCAGGCTTACCGGAATACCTTCAAGCGCAACGACATCATCGTGGTCGATCCCGACAGCGAGTTTTTCCGTTTCATGCGCAGCCCGACGGGCGGTGCCGCACCGGCGGCACCTGCTCCCCGCAAACACTGACCTTGGGGCGCCGCGTCGAGCGGCGCCGTCGCTCGCATGGATCTGGCTGGTTCGTTGTTGCTCGCGGTAGCGCTGATGCTGATCATCGAGGGGGCGTTTCCCTTCGTGTTTCCCGTCGCCTGGCGCGACACGTTTCGTAGAATAGCGGAGCGGCCGCCGCATCATATCCGGATCGGCGGGCTCATCGTGATGGCGCTGGGGCTCATCCTGCTGCTGCTCGCCACCTGAACGGAGACATGAACGAGACGGCCAATCCGCCGTCCGTTCCGCACGATTCCGATTTCCGATTCATCTCGTGGCGCGCGCGTCGCGCCCTGTTTCCCGTCGTAGGACCGTACCGATGTCGACCTGGTTACTTCCCGAGAATATCGCCGACGTACTGCCGTCGGAAGCGCGCAAGATCGAGGAGCTGCGCCGCAGGCTGCTCGACCGCTTCCGTTCGTACGGCTACGAAATGGTGATGCCGCCGCTGCTCGAATACCTCGAGTCGCTGCTGACGAGCGGCGGCGCCGACCTGCGCCTGCGCACCTTCAAGCTGGTCGACCAGCTGTCGGGCCGCACGCTCGGCCTGCGCGCGGACATCACGCCGCAGGTCGCGCGCATCGACGCGCACCTGCTGAACCGCCAGGGCGTCACGCGCCTTTGCTATGCGGGGCATGTGATGCATACGCGTCCGCGCGGCCTGCACGCGACGCGCGAACAGATCCAGATCGGCGCCGAAATCTACGGGCATGCCGGGCTGGAAGCCGATCTCGAGATCCAGCAGCTGATGCTCGACGCGCTGCACCTCGCGGGGCTGTCGCGAATCCGTCTGGACCTGTGCCATGCAGGCGTGCTCGCGGCGCTGCTCGCGCGCGACCCGCAGGCCGCCGAGCGCGGCGAGTCGCTGTACGACGCGCTGTCGGGCAAGGACGTGCCGCTGCTGAACGAACTCACCGACGATCTCGGCGCCGACACGCGCGCGGCGCTGCGTGCGCTGCCGCATCTGTACGGCGACGCGAGCGTGCTCGACGAGGCGCGCGCACGGCTGCCGGTGCTGCCCGAGATCACGCGCGCGCTCGACGATCTCGCGCAGCTCGCGGCCCAGGCGAAGGGCGTCGAGGTGGCGATCGATCTGGCCGACCTGCGCGGCTACGCGTACCACAGCGGCGCGATGTTTACGGCGTACATCGACGGCGTGCCGAACGCGATCGCGCGCGGCGGCCGTTATGACCACGTCGGGCAGGCTTACGGTCGCGCCCGTCCGGCGACGGGCTTCTCGCTTGACCTGCGCGAGCTTGCGCGGATCTCGCCGATCGAGGCGCGCGGCACCGCGATTCTCGCGCCGTGGGCGCAGGACGATGCGCTGGGCGCTGCCGTCGCGGCGCTGCGCGATGCGGGCGAGGTCGTGATCCAGGCATTGCCGGGGCACGACCACGTGCTCGACGAATTCGCGTGCGACCGTTCGCTCGTCGAGCGCAACGGCGCATGGGTGGTCGAACCCCGTTAAAGAGATGTTCGCGGGCCGTCGTTCGGCGTGCATATCGTTGAAGCGAAACGGAAAAATTCGGAATCGCCCGCGAACCTAGGTAGAATACGTTTTTAACCAGCTAACGAATCAACATGTCTGCCAGCGCAGTGAACGTGACTCCCGGGCGCAATGTCGTCGTCGTGGGAACGCAATGGGGTGATGAAGGCAAGGGCAAGATCGTCGACTGGCTGACGGACCACGCTCAGGGCGTCGTGCGTTTCCAGGGCGGTCACAACGCCGGCCACACCCTCATCATCGGCGGCAAGAAAACCATCTTGCGCCTCATTCCGTCGGGCATCATGCGTGAAGGCGTCGCCTGCTACATCGGCAACGGCGTCGTCCTGTCCCCCGAGGCACTGTTCAAGGAAATCGGCGAGCTGGAAGAAGCCGGCGTGAACGTTCGCGATCGCCTGTTCATTTCCGAAGCCACGACGCTGATCCTGCCGTACCACATCGCGATCGACCAGGCGCGCGAAGCGCGCAAGGGCGCGGGCAAGATCGGTACGACCGGCCGCGGCATCGGCCCTGCGTACGAAGACAAGGTCGGCCGCCGCGCGCTGCGCGTGCAGGACCTGTTCGACGCGAAGACCTTCGCCGACCGCCTGCGCGAAAACCTCGATTTCCACAACTTCGTGCTGACCCAGTACCTGGGCGGCGCAGCCGTCGATTTCCAGGCCACGCTCGACACGATGCTCGGCTATGCCGATCGCCTGAAGCCGATGGTGGCCGACGTGTCGCGCCGCCTGTACGACGCGAACAACGCCGGTCAGAACCTGCTGTTCGAAGGCGCGCAAGGCACGCTGCTCGACATCGACCACGGCACTTATCCGTTCGTCACGTCGAGCAACTGCGTCGCGGGTGCGGCATCGGCCGGCGCCGGCGTCGGTCCGCAGCAGCTGAACTACATCCTCGGCATCACGAAGGCGTATTGCACGCGCGTCGGCGCGGGCCCGTTCCCGAGCGAGCTGTACGATGCGGACAACCCGCAGCGTCAGGACCAGGTCGGCGTCACGCTGGCCAACGTCGGCAAGGAATTCGGCTCGGTCACCGGCCGTCCGCGCCGCACCGGCTGGCTCGACGCAGCCGCACTGCGCCGCTCGATCCAGATCAACGGCGTGTCGGGCCTCTGCATGACGAAGCTCGACGTGCTCGACGGCCTTGATGAAGTCAAGCTGTGCGTCGGCTACAAGATCGACGGCAAGGACGTGGACATCCTGCCGCGCGGTGCGGCCGATGTCGCGCGTTGCGAGCCCGTGTACGAAACCTTCGCCGGCTGGAAGGAAAGCACCGTCGGCATCAAGACGTGGGACGCGCTGCCCGCGAATGCACAGGCCTACCTGACCCGTGTCCAGGAAGTAGCCGGCGTGCCGGTCGACATGGTTTCGACCGGCCCCGATCGCGACGAAACGATCCTGCTCCGCCATCCGTTCAAGGTGTAATTGTCACCATGACGCAGCAAATCACGATGACGGCGGCAGACTTGATGACCGATCCGCGCAACGACGACAAGAACCTGTGGGTAGGCTGGGACGAATACCATCGTCTGATCGAGCTGCTCGCGCTCCAGGTGCATGCATCGGGCTGGAAGTTCGACCAGATCCTGTGCCTCGCGCGCGGCGGTCTGCGTGTCGGCGATCAGCTCTCGCGCATCTATGACGTCCCGCTCGCGATCCTCGCGACCAGTTCGTACCGCGAAGCGGCCGGCACCGAGCAGGGTGAGCTCGACATCGCGCAGTACATCACGATGACGCGCGGCCAGCTCGCGGGCAACGTGCTGCTGGTCGACGATCTCGTCGATTCGGGCGTCACGCTCGCGCGCGTGCAGGAGCATCTCAAGGAGCGCTATCCGGCCGTCACGGCCGTGCGTTCGGCTGTGCTCTGGTACAAGGGTTGCTCGAAGGTGAAGCCCGACTATCACACGCAGTATCTGCCGACGAACCCGTGGATTCATCAGCCGTTCGAAGAGTGGGACACCGTTCGTCCGCACAACCTCGAGGCGTGGATCAAGCGTGGTCGCGCGCAGCGCGACGGTTCGGGCGCGTAAGCGCCCGGCCGATCGAACGAAAGCCTTGTACGGCGCCGCTTGCGGCGCCGTTTTTCATTGGGGCGGAAGGCGGGCGGCCGCGGCGATCGGGCGTTCGCGGTAGGCAGACGGCGCGGGCCCGGCTATGATGGCAGCCCTGCCACAGCTTGCGCGGGATTGCATGCGCGGCGTGGATCACGTGGTGTCAGGGCAACACGGCAGGGCGGTGTTTCAGGGGGGCGCGAGTAGAATAGCGCTCGTTTTGTCCGAACCGGACCCGATTATTACGCTTCATATGAACGACACGATCCAGGCGACCGACGCAGCCCATGCGCATTCGACGCACCAACACTCGATGCGGGCGCTTGCGATAGCGGCCATCGGCGTCGTGTTCGGCGACATCGGCACGAGCCCGCTGTATGCGCTGAAGGAGGCGTTCAGCCCCGCACACGGCATCCCGCTGACCGAAAGCTCGATCCTGGGGGTGATCTCGCTGCTGTTCTGGGCGATCATCCTCGTGGTCGGTATCAAATATCTGCTGTTCGTGATGCGGGCCGACAACAACGGCGAGGGCGGCGTGCTCGCGCTGATGGCCCTGTCGCTGCGGCCGCTCGACTCGAAAACCCGTGTCGCGGGCGCGCTGATGGCGCTCGGGATATTCGGCGCGTGCATGTTCTACGGGGATGCGGTGATCACGCCGGCGATCTCGGTGATGTCGGCGGTCGAAGGTCTCGAAATCGCGACGCCGCACCTATCCCACCTTGTGCTGCCGATCACGATCGTGATCCTGATCGCGCTGTTCTGGATCCAGCGCCACGGCACCGCATTGGTCGGCAAGCTGTTCGGCCCGATCATGGTCGTGTGGTTCGTCGTGATCGCGGCACTCGGCGTGTACCACATCGCGCGCGTGCCGGGCATCATCGCGGCGATCAATCCGTACTACGCAGCATCGTTCATGGCCGACCACCTGCTGCAGGCCTATGTCGTGCTGGGTTCGGTCGTGCTGGTGCTGACCGGTGCGGAAGCGCTCTACGCGGACATGGGCCACTTTGGCGCGAAGCCGATCCGCCTCGCCGCGTACGGGCTCGTGATGCCGTCGCTCGTGCTGAACTACTTCGGCCAGGGCGCGCTGTTGATCCAGAACCCGAAAGCGATCGAAAACCCGTTCTTCCTGCTGGCGCCCGAGTGGGCATTGCTGCCGCTCGTCGTGCTGTCGACGGTCGCGACCGTGATCGCGTCGCAGGCCGTGATTTCGGGCGCGTATTCGCTGACGTCGCAGGCGATCCAGCTCGGTTATGTGCCGCGCATGAAGGTGCTGCATACGTCCGAGCTGGCGATCGGCCAGATCTACGTGCCGGTCGTGAACTGGCTGCTGCTGTTCGTGATCCTCTGCATCGTGATCGGCTTCAAGAGTTCCGACAACCTGGCGGCGGCGTACGGTATCGCGGTGACCGCGACGATGGTCATCACCACCGTGCTGGCGTGCGTCGTGATGGTGAAGGTGTGGAACTGGAACCGGCTGCTCGTCGGCGCGATCATCGCGATATTCCTCGCGATCGACCTCGGCTTCTTCGGCGCGAACCTGCTGAAGGTCGCGCAGGGCGGCTGGCTGCCGCTCGGCATCGGCGCGCTGCTGTTCTTCCTGCTGATGACCTGGTACAAGGGCCGCCACATCGTCAAGGAGCGCACGGCCGCGGACGGTATCCCGCTCGAGCCGTTCCTGCAAGGGCTGCTCGCGCATCCGCCGCACCGCGTGTCGGGCACCGCGATCTACCTGACCGGCAACGACAAGCTCGTGCCCGTCAGCCTGCTGCACAACCTGAAGCACAACAAGGTGCTCCACGAGCGGACCATCTTCCTGACGTTCGTCACGCGCGACATTCCGTACGTGCGCGACGACACACGGCTGAGTTCACGCGATGCGGGTGGCGGCCTGTACATCGTCAAGGCCCAGTACGGCTTCAACGAGACGCCGGACGTGAAGGCCGTGCTCGAGGAATTCGGCCGCTCGCACGACATGACGTTCGAGCTGATGGACACGTCGTTCTTCCTCGCGCGCGAAACGGTCGTGCCGACGCATCTGCCCGGCATGTCGATCTGGCGCGAGCGCGTGTTTGCGTGGATGCATCAGAACGCCGCGAAGCCGACCGACTTCTTCTCGATCCCGGCGAACCGCGTCGTCGAGCTCGGCACCAAGATCGAGATCTGACCGACGCGCGGGCCGCGGATGCGGCCCACTCCGGCAGTGCGCTTGCCGCGCCATGAAAAAGCCCGCCTGTCGGCGGGCTTTTTTCGTGCGTCGAAAACCTTCGCGTGTTCAGCGCTTCAGCTTCGCGAACGCCGCGGCCATCGCACCGGCCGGTTCCGGCTCGCGCGAACGCTGCGGGCGGGCCGCGCCGCGGCCGGCATTGCCGCGATCCTGGCTGCCGCGCGGCGCCATGCCGGGCGCGGCCGCTTCGTCGTCGAGGCGCATCGTCAGCGCAATGCGCTGGCGCTTCACGTCGACGTCGAGCACCTTGACCTTGACGACCTGGCCGGCCTTCACGACTTCGTGCGGATCCTTGATGAACTTCGTCGACATCGCGGACACGTGGACGAGGCCGTCCTGGTGCACGCCGATATCCACGAACGCACCGAACGCCGCGACGTTCGTCACGACCCCCTCGAGGAGCATGCCGGGCATCAGGTCGGACACCTTCTCGACGCCGTCGCGGAACGTTGCGGTCTTGAATTCGGGCCGCGGGTCGCGACCCGGTTTTTCGAGCTCGGACAGGATGTCGCGCACGGTCGGCAGGCCGAAGCGTTCGTCAACAAATTCCGTCGGCGACAGTCCGGACAGCGCGTCGCGGCTGCCGAGCACGTCGTCGATGCGCTTGTTGATCTTCGCGAGGATCCGTTCGACGACCGGATACGCCTCCGGGTGGACCGACGAGCGGTCGAGCGGATTCTCGCCGCCGTTGATGCGCAGGAAGCCGGCCGCCTGTTCGAAGGTCTTGTCGCCGAGGCGCGGCACCTTGCGCAGATGGTCGCGCGACGGGAACGGCCCGTTCGCGTCGCGATAGTCGACGATGTTGCGCGCGAGCGTCGCGTTCAGTCCCGATACGCGTGCGAGCAGCGCGACCGACGCGGTATTCGCGTCGACGCCGACCGCGTTCACGCAATCCTCGACGACCGCGTCGAGCGAGCGGGCGAGTTCGCGCTGGTTCACGTCGTGCTGGTACTGGCCGACGCCGATCGCCTTCGGCTCGATCTTCACGAGCTCGGCGAGCGGATCCTGCAGACGGCGCGCGATCGACACGGCGCCGCGCAGCGACACGTCGAGTTCCGGGAATTCCTTCGCGGCCAGCTCCGACGCCGAGTAGACGGACGCGCCGGCTTCCGACACGACGATCTTCTGCAGCCGCAGTTCTGGGTGCTTCGAGATCAGCTCGCTCGCGAGCTTGTCGGTTTCACGGGACGCGGTGCCGTTGCCGATGCTGATCAGCTCGGCCTGCGTCTGCGCGGCGATGCGCGCGAGCTTCGCGAGCGAGCCGTCCCAGTCGCGGCGCGGCTCGTGCGGGTAGATCGTGTCGGTCGCGAGCAGCTTGCCGGTGCGGTCGACCACGGCGACCTTCACGCCCGTGCGCAAGCCGGGGTCGAGACCGATCACGGCCTTCGGGCCGGCCGGCGCGGCCAGCAGCAGATCCTTCAGGTTGCGCGCGAACACGCGGATCGCCTCGGCTTCCGCCGTTTCACGCAGTTGCGTGAGCAGTTCGTTCTCGATGTGCGGCTGCACCTTCACGCGCCAGCACCAGCGGCACACGTCCGACAGCCACTTGTCGGCGGGACGGTTCTGGTTCGCGATCCCGAAATGGCGCGCGATCATCGCTTCGCCGGGATGCGGAACCTGCGCGTCGAGTTCCTCGCCGAGGCCGAGCTTGACGGTCAGCACGCCGGCGTTGCGGCCGCGGAACAGCGCGAGCGCGCGGTGCGACGGCACGGTCCGGATCGTCTCCGCGTAGTCGTAGTAGTCGCGGAACTTCTCGCCTTCCTCGTTTTCCTTGCCCTCGACCACGGCCGACGACACGACGCCCTGGCTGTGCAGATAGTCGCGCAGCTTGCCGAGCAGTTCGGCCGTTTCGCCGAACTGTTCGGACAGGATGTCGCGCGCGCCGTCGAGCGCGGCCTTCACGTCGGCGACACCCTTGTCGGCGTCGACGTACGCGGCGGCTTCCGCCTGCGGGTCGAGCAGCGGATTCGCGAGCAGCGCCCGCGCGAGCGGCTCGAGGCCGGCTTCGCGGGCGATCTGCGCGCGCGTGCGGCGCTTCGGCTTGTACGGCAGATAAAGGTCTTCGAGCACCTGCTTGCTGTCGGCCGCGTCGATCGCGGCGCGCAGTTCGTCGGTCAGCTTGCCCTGTTCGTCGATGCTCGACAGGATCGTCGCGCGGCGATCCTCGAGTTCGCGCAGATACAGGAGGCGCTCCTCGAGCTGGCGCAGCTGCGTGTCGTCCAGGTTGCCCGTCACTTCCTTGCGGTACCGGGCAATGAACGGAACGGTCGAGCCTTCGTCGAGGAGTTGCACGGCCGCCGCGACCTGGCGCGGCTGGACGGACAGTTCGGTGGCGATGCGCTGTACGATCTTGAGTGCTACGGTTTCCGTCATGTCGTGGATGATGTGCCTGCTGAAATCGCGGCGCGGGCCGGCAGACCACGCGCGGCGGGCTGCGAGACGGGCCCGCCGGACCAGATGCCGCGGGTGAGTGAAGCGGGGCATTTTGCCATAAATGGCGGAGCGTCCAGCCGGGGGTGATAGAATTTGACACATGTCCCGCAGCTTTCCTACGACGTTGCCAACTTCCCGCATTTCTCTCGTCGCGCTCGGCGCAGCGCTTGCCGCGGCTTTGTCCGCCGGGTCCACCGTCGCGTACGCACAGGCATCGGGCGCAAGCGCGCCTGACGCCGCTGCCGCCGTGCCCGTCGCAGCCTCCGCCACGCAGGATTTTGACGCCCGTCAAAAAGTGCTCAATCAACGTTCCGCGGAAAACGATTATCGTTATGCGGTGGCGGAGCACGATTGCTACAGCAAGTTCTTCGTCAATCACTGTCTCGGCAATGCGCGCGACCGGATGCGCGAGGAGCGGGCGAGCATCCGCCAGGAGCAGCTCGCGCTCGACGACGAACAACGTGCGGTGCGGGCGCAGCAGCGCGACCAGCAGCAGGCGCTGAAGCAGGCGCAGAATGCGGCGGAAGCGCCGCAGCGCGCGGCGAACGACGCGGCCAACGCGGCTGCGTTCCGCGACAAGCAGGAGCAGAATGCACTGAAGCGGGCGCAGCGCGGCGCGGAAGGGCCGCAGCATGCCGCGAGCAAGCAGGCCTACGACCAGAAGCAGGCCGACTTCCAGCGCAAGCTCGACCAGGCGCACCAGCAGGCCGCGCAGAAGGCGCAGGAGCGGGCGGACAACGCCACGCGCTACGAGCAGAAGCAGAAGGAAGCCGCGCAGCACAAGGCCGATGTCGAGCGGCGTCAGCAGGAAGCGGCCCAAAAGGCCAAGCAGCAGCAACAGCAGGGGCAGTAACGTATCGGATTGATCCGGACTCAGTCTCGTGCGTGCCGGCACGCCAGTCGGCGCGCTGCTTCGATGAGGAGGCGCATATGCAAAACCGTCCCACGGAACAGCAGCAGGAATTGCACAACCGTTTGGCAGCATTGCAGGAGCAGCACCAGCAGCTCGCTCGAGAGATCGAGCTGAAGGAAGGACACTCCGACATCGACGACATTACGCTGCACCGGCTGAAGAAGGAAAAGCTGGCAGCCAAGGACAAAATCATTTTGCTGCAATCGCAGCTGGAACCGGATAAGCGCGCCTGAGCGCGGCCTGGCAAGCGCCGGCGCCGCCTCGGCGCTGGACACAGGAACGCTTGCCTTGAATTCACCGCTTGAAGCCAACCCCGATGCCCGGCGTGACGCGTCGTCTGCCGGGCGCGTTCGTGCGCCCGAAGGCACGTTCGAGCTGAGCCGCAAGCGCGTCGACGAACTCGACACGATCTTCGGTGAAGGCGGACTGCTTGCGCGCGCGCTCGACGGCTATCATCCGCGTCAGTCGCAGATCGAGATGGCGCGCGCGGTCGCGTCCGCGATGGAGGCGTCCGCGCGCCGGCTGCCGGAACCGGAAATCTTCGAAACCCGCAAGCGGCCCGCGCGCCGCCTCGGCGAAGGCGACAAGGCGGCTGAACCCGCCGCTGACGGAGCGGCGGCCGACGCCGACAGCGACGCCGGCGACAACACGCTGATCGTCGAGGCAGGCACCGGTACCGGCAAGACCTATGCGTACCTGGTGCCCGCGATGCTATGGGGCGGCAAGGTGATCGTGTCGACCGGCACGAAGCACCTGCAGGACCAGCTGTTCCAGCGCGACATCCCGACCGTGCGCAACGCGCTCGCGGTGCCGGTGACGGTCGCGATGCTCAAGGGCCGCTCGAACTACCTGTGCCATTACTATCTGCAGCGCACGGCCGACAACGGCCGCCTGCCGTCGCGGCAGGACACCGCCTACCTGCAGGAAATCGTGCGGTTCGCGAAGATCACGAAAAGCGGCGACAAGGCCGAGCTCGCGAGCGTGCCGGAGACGGCGCCGGTGTGGTCGATGGTCACGTCGACGCGCGACAACTGCCTCGGTCAGGAGTGCCCGCATTACAAGGAGTGCTTCGTGATGCAGGCGCGGCGCGAGGCGCAGCAGGCCGACGTCGTCGTCGTCAACCATCACCTGTTCTTCGCGGACATCATGCTGCGCGACACAGGGATGGCCGAGCTGCTGCCGAACGCGAACACGGTGATCTTCGACGAAGCGCACCAGCTGCCGGAGACGGCGACGCTGTTCTTCGGCGAGACGCTGTCGACCACGCAGATCCTCGAACTCGCACGCGACACGGTCGCCGAAGGCTTGAGCCATGCGCGCGATGCGGTCGAGTGGGTGAAGCTCGGCGGCGATCTCGAACGCGCGGCGCGCGACCTGCGCCTCGCATTCGCGAATGACCAGATCGTGCGCATGTCGCTCGCGCAACTGGGCGACGATCACCCGATGTTCGGCGCACTCGACGCGCTCGAGGCGGCGCTCGATGCGCTCGCATCGGCGCTCGCGAGCCAGGCCGAGCGGGCGGAATCCCTCGGTGCGTGCCTGCGGCGCGCGCGCGAGCTGCAGGACCTGCTCGCGGGCTGGGTCACGCCCGGGGCGGCGCAAGCGGCCGCGCAGGCCGATGCCGCGGCAGCCGGCGACAAGGCGGGTGCCGACGATCCGAACGAGAAGGTGCGCTGGGTCGAAGTGTTCGCGCATACCGTCCAGCTGCACGAGACGCCGTTGTCGGTCGCGCCGATCTTCGCGAAGCAGCGCGCCGGCGTGCCGCGCGCGTGGGTCTTCACGTCGGCGACGCTGTCGGTGCGCGGCGACTTCACGCACTACGCGGCCCAGATGGGCCTCAGCTCGCGGCGCTCGATGACGCTCGCGAGCCCGTTCGACTATCAGACGCAGGGCCTGCTGTACGTGCCGCGCAACCTGCCGCAGCCGTCGTCGCCCGCGTTTACCGATGCCGTATTCGATGCCGCGCTGCCGGCGATCGAGGCGTCGGGCGGCGGCGTCTTCATGCTG
The DNA here is from genome assembly GCF_005937855.2 of Burkholderia sp. KBS0801. NCBI lineage: Bacteria > Pseudomonadati > Pseudomonadota > Betaproteobacteria > Burkholderiales > Burkholderiaceae > Burkholderia > Burkholderia sp. KBS0801. Next base: position 1,930,643 of record NZ_CP042177.1, on the reverse strand, counting down.
TGCACGACGCTGCGCGCAGTCGACCGGATCGCGTCGAAGCTGCGCGACGTGATCGAGTCGCGCGGCTGGAACACGCCGCTGCTGGTGCAGGGCGATGCCAGCCGCACCGAGCTGCTCGACCGCTTCCGTTCGTACGGCAATGCGATTCTCGTGGGCAGCCAGAGCTTCTGGGAAGGTGTCGACGTGCGCGGCGACGCGCTGTCGCTCGTCGTGATCGACAAGCTGCCGTTCGCGCCGCCCGACGATCCGGTGCTGGCCGCCCGACTCGATGCGCTAACGAAGAAGGGCTTGAGCCCGTTCGCGGTCCACCAGCTGCCGCAGGCCGTGATCACGCTGAAGCAGGGCGCGGGCCGCCTGATTCGCGCGGAGACCGATCGCGGCGTGCTGATGATCTGCGACACGCGGCTGGTCGACAAGCCGTACGGTCGCCGGATCTGGCAGAGCCTGCCGCCGTTCAAGCGCACGCGCGAGATCGCGGTCGTGCAGGACTTCTTCGACGAACATCGCGCGGAAAAGCGCGCGTGACGCTCCGCCGCTCGCTACGGGCGGCACCAATAAAAAACCCGGCTCGATGGCCGGGTTTTTTTGTGCGGTGAGCGTCGCTCAGAACTGCCACCACGACTTCTTCGTGCCGGGGCGCGAGTGGCCGGTGATGTACGGGCTGTCCGGGAAGGTCCCCGCGAGCACGCGCTTCGTGTCTTCCGCGAGTTGCGGCTGGTTCAGCTTGCCGTACGACAGGATCATGATGTGCAGCGCGTCCTCGATCGCCGGCGCGCCCTTGTAGTCCTTGATCGCGAGCTGCGCGCGGTTGATTGCCGCGACGTAGGCGCCGCGCCGATAGTAGTAATCGGCCGCGTGTACCTCGTGCGACGCGAGCGCGTTGACGATGTAGCGCATCCGCGCCGCGGCGTCGGGCGCATACTTGCTCTTCGGGTAGCGGTCGACGACGACCTTGAACGCATCGTACGATTCGCGCAGTGCCTGCGGATCGCGCTCGCTCATGTCCTGGCCGGAGAAGCGGCCGAACAGGCCGAGATCGTCGTTGAAGTGGATCATCCCCTTCAGGTAGTACGCGTACGGGATATCCGGGTGATCCGGGTGCAGCTGGATGAAGCGGTCGACGGCCTGGTCGGCGGCTGCCGCTTCGTTGTCCTTCCAGTTGCAGTACGCGACGTTGATCTGCGCCTGTTGCGCGAAATGACCGAACGGATCGCGGCCTTGCAGCGATTCGAAATATTTCGCGCACTTGCCCCAGTCGCCGCCGGACAGTGCATCCTGGGCCTCTGAGTATAATTTGTTGTTCGACCAGGTAGCCGTCTCGTCCTGCTTCTGCGGTAAGCCGTGGCAGCCGGCGATGAGGGCCGCGGCCGCTACCGCCGCAGCTCGGGCGGCGACGGTTTTGGCCGTACGTTTGGTCGAATTCATCATGCTCGCATGTCCTAGCTTCAAGTCTCGGTGACCCAGTCTAAATGACCCGTTCAAGTTCGCAGAATGCCCCGCGGGGCAAGTCAAATCGCGAAGATTATAGCCCAAGCGATCGGCCCGCCGACGCCGCATCGGGGGATTCTCCCGATGCGGCGTCGGCCGCAGGCGCGTTGCAACCGCCTGTCGTGCCGTCCGTGGCGGCCGATGAGACGCCGCGCGTCGTCGAAGTGCCGCTGTCGCTCGCGGGCGAACGCCTCGACAAGGCGCTTGCCCAGCTATTCCCCGAATTCTCCCGCAGCCGCCTGCAGAGCTGGATCGAGGCGCAGCGCGTGCTGATCGACGGCGCGCCGGCGAAGATCCGCCAGCCGGTGCCGCTCGGCGCCAGGATCGAGCTCGTACCCGACCTGCTGCCGGAGCAGCTGGCGTTCACGCCGGAGCCGGTGCCGCTCGACGTGATCTACGAGGACGACGCGCTCCTCGTCATCAACAAGCCGGCCGGCGTCGTCGTCCATCCCGCCGCCGGCAACTGGAGCGGCACGATTCTCAACGGGCTGCTGCATCGCTACGGCGACGCCGCGGCCGGCCTGCCGCGTGCCGGGATCGTACACCGGCTCGACAAGGAAACGTCCGGGCTGATGGTGGTCGCGCGCACGCTTGCCGCGCAGACCGACCTCGTGCGCCAGTTGCAGGCGCGCACGGTGAAGCGCCGCTATTTCGCGCTCGTGTGGGGCACGATGCCCGAAGACGGCACGATCGACGCGCCGATCGGTCGTGATCCGCGCGAGCGCACGCGCATGGCCGTCGTCACCGGGGCGTCGGGCAAGCCCGCGCGCACGCATTTCCGTACGGTTGACACATGCCTGTGGCAACGTCAGCCGGTGTCCGCGATCCAGTGCGACCTCGAAACGGGCCGCACGCACCAGATCCGCGTGCACTGCGCGCATGTCGGGCATCCGCTGCTCGGCGATCCGGTGTACGGGCGCGCGCGCGGCAAGCGCTCGGTCGCGCCGCTGCCGGACGGGTTCGCGCGGCAGGCGCTGCACGCGTGGCGGCTCGGCCTCGTGCATCCGCTCACGGGCAAGACGATGCAGTGGCGCTGCCCGTTGCCGGACGACATGAACGCGCTCATCGCGGCGCTCGGTTTCGGGCAGGCCAGCGAGGAATTCGACGATGACGAAGGCGCCTACGACGATGACGATTTCGCCGGCGAATATCAGGATCACGAGGATTACGACGACGAGTCGGATCCGGACGACGACGAGGAGGAGTGAGTGCCGATGACGAACCTGGCGCCGTTGACGTGGCAGGACTGCGTACAGCCCGACTGGCAGGTGTCACCACGCGTTCGCGCGCTGATCACGACGCGCGACGGCGGTGTGAGCGAAGGTCCTTACGGGCGCTGGCGGGACGGCGCCGAGTTGCCGGGCGGGATGAATCTCGGCTTGCATACCGGTGACGATCCGGCCCATGTCGGCGCGAATCGCGCGCGCTTGCTCGCACTGGCGGGCCAGTCGCGCGCGGCGTGGCTCGAGCAGGTTCACGGCGCGCGGATCGTGCGCGCGGACGAGGTGATCGACGCCGCGCCGGGCGCCGCGGTGCCCGTGCAAGCCGACGCGAGCGTGACGGACCGCGCGGGCGCGGTGTGTGTCGTGATGGTCGCGGATTGCCTGCCGGTGCTGCTGTGCGACGCGCAGGGCCGGGCGGTCGGCGCCGCGCACGCGGGCTGGCGCGGGCTCGCGGCCGGCATCATCGAACAGACCGCGGCTCGCGTCGCGGCGCTCGCCGGCGGCGCGGCGGATGAAGTCCATGCGTACCTCGGGCCGGCGATCGGCCCGCAGGCGTTCGAAGTCGGCGCCGACGTGCGCGACGCGTTTCTCGACACGGCTGCGCAGTCGGAGCATGATGAGACGCGGCAAGCGTTCGTCGCGATCGACGGCGCGCCCGGCAAGTTCCTCGCCGACCTCCATGCGCTCGCGCGCCTGCGCCTCGCGCGTGCAGGTGTTGCGCACGTGAGCGGCGGGTCCGCCTGCACGGTCACCGAACGCACGCGCTTCTATTCATATCGGCGCGACCGCGTGACCGGCCGCATGGCGGCGGCGGTCTGGCTGGCCGATTGACGATGGATCGTGGGCTTGCGCGCGCGGTTTATTGCGCTGCAAAATCGGTTTATCTCGATATTGACGCGGCAATGCGGCGTTGCATGGGCAACCGAATGAATAATCCCGAAGTCAAGTCAACCAAAATATTTGATGGTTCGCCGGAAGCCTTGTCCCGCCTGTTGCGCGCGGATTATCTTCGGGCAGAAACGTTCAGTGGTTTGACGCAGGGCTTCACATGGGGAAAACGATAATGATAAAAATACCGCACTGCGGCAGAATCTGGAGACGCCTCTCCAGAGCATGACGGCCCGGCTCGCAGCCGGCACGCCGCGCGCGAGCAGGATTTCACGATTGACGCTCACGAATCACCGGTAAGGCAGGTAATGACAGCATCGAAAAATTCGTCGACGTCCGCTCAGGCGGGCACGTCCGCAGGTAGCGCCGGATTCGGCCAGGCGGTCCAGCCGATGCAGCAGATGTTCGAAGCATGGCTGAATGCCTGGCGTGGTTTCGCCGATCCGGCTCGGGCCGCCACGGCGGCGACCACCGCGAACCCGTTCGCCGCATTCCAGTTCCCGACATCGCTTCCGTTCCAGATGCCGTCGATGCCCGATCTGAGCAGCTTCGGCGGCATGGCGTCGCCGTTCGCGGGGCTGAAGCTGCCGGCGGCCGCGATCTCGCCCGAACGGCTCCAGAAGTTGCAGGCCGACTATGCGCGCGACTGCGTGACGCTGATGCAGCAGGCGGCCGCCGCGAAGCTCGAGTCGCCCGAACTGAAAGACCGCCGCTTCAGCTCGGATGCGTGGAAGGCCTCGCCCGCGCACGCGTTCGCGGCGGCGTGGTATCTGCTCAACGCGCGCTACCTGCAGGAACTGGCCGACGCGCTCGAGACCGATCCGAAGACGCGCGAACGCATTCGTTTCTCCGTCCAGCAATGGACGGCCGCCGCCGCGCCGAGCAACTTCCTCGCGCTCAATCCCGATGCCCAGAAGTCGATCCTCGAGACGCAGGGCGAAAGCCTGCGGCAGGGGATGATGAACCTGCTCGGCGACATGCGGCGCGGCAAGATTTCGCAGACCGACGAATCGCAATTCGTGGTCGGCAAGAACCTCGGGTGCACCGAAGGCGCGGTCGTCTACGAGAACGACCTGATCCAGCTGATCCAGTATTCGCCGAAGACGGACAAGGTGTTCGAGCGGCCGCTGCTGATCGTGCCGCCGTGCATCAACAAGTTCTACATCCTCGACCTGCAGCCCGAGAATTCGCTCGTCGCGCATGCGCTGTCGAGCGGCCATCAGGTGTTCCTCGTGTCGTGGCGCAACGCCGATGCATCGGTCGCGCACAAGACGTGGGACGACTACATGAACGAAGGGCTGCTCGCCGCGATCGACGCGGTGCAGCAGGTCAGCGGCCGCGAGCAGATCAACACGCTCGGCTTCTGCGTCGGCGGCACGATGCTCGCGACCGCGCTGGCGGTGCTCGCCGCGCGCGGCGAACATCCGGCCGCCTCGATGACGCTGCTGACCGCGATGCTCGACTTCACCGACACCGGCATCCTCGACGTGTTCGTCGACGAGGCGCACGTGCAGATGCGCGAGCAGACCATCGGCGGCAAGAACGGCACGGCGCCGGGGCTGATGCGCGGCGTCGAGTTCGCGAACACGTTCTCGTTCCTGCGGCCGAACGACCTCGTGTGGAACTACGTCGTCGACAACTACCTGAAGGGCCGCACGCCCGCGCCGTTCGACCTGCTGTACTGGAACAGCGACTCGACGAGCCTGCCCGGTCCGATGTACGCGTGGTACCTGCGCAATACCTATCTCGAGAACAAGCTCCGCGTGCCGGGCGCGCTGACCGTGTGCGGCGAATCCGTCGACCTGTCGCGCATCGACGTGCCGACCTTCATCTACGGGTCGCGCGAGGATCACATCGTGCCGTGGCAGACGGCCTACGCGTCGACGTCGATCCTGACGGGCCCGCTGAAGTTCGTGCTGGGCGCGTCGGGTCACATCGCGGGCGTGATCAATCCGCCGGCGAAGAAGAAGCGCAGCTTCTGGGTCAACGAAGGCGACCTGCCCGAATCCGCGGACGACTGGCTTGCCGGCGCGACCGAGCAGCCGGGCAGCTGGTGGACGACCTGGGTCGAGTGGCTCGATCAGTACGGCGGCCGCAAGGTGGCGCCGCCTGCCCAGCCCGGTTCCGCGCAGTTCCCGGTGATCGAGCCGGCGCCGGGCCGTTACGTGTTGCAGCGCGATTGACGAAAGCCGGACGGCAGCGCACGCTGTCCGGTGCACCGCAGTTTTTTTAACAGGGCCGGTAACGATGCGCCGTGTCGTGCGGGCCTGGAGGAAAGGGAAATGACGGACGTAGTGATCGTATCGGCCGCGCGGACCGCGGTCGGCAAATTCGGCGGCTCGCTCGCGAAGATCGCGGCACCGGAACTGGGCGCGACGGTGATTCGCGCGGTGCTGGAGCGCTCGGGCGTGAAGCCCGAAGAGGTGAGCGAAGTGATCATGGGCCAGGTGCTGGCGGCCGGCTCGGGGCAGAACCCGGCGCGTCAGTCGCTGATCAAGGCCGGCCTGCCGAGCGCGGTGCCGGGCATGACGATCAACAAGGTGTGCGGCTCGGGCCTGAAGGCCGTGATGCTGGCGGCGAACGCGATCGCGGCGGGCGACGCGGAGATCGTGATCGCGGGCGGCCAGGAAAACATGAGCGCGGCGCCGCACGTGCTGCCGGGCTCGCGCGACGGGTTCCGGATGGGTGACGCGAAGCTGGTCGACACGATGATCGTCGACGGCCTGTGGGACGTGTACAACCAGTACCACATGGGCATCACGGCGGAGAACGTCGCGAAGGAATACGGGATCACGCGCGACGAGCAGGACGCGTTCGCGGCGCTGTCGCAGAACAAGGCGGAAGCCGCGCAGAAGGCCGGCCGCTTCAACGACGAGATCGTGCCGGTGTCGATTCCGCAGCGCAAGGGCGAGCCGCTGCAGTTCGCGACCGACGAGTTCGTGCGTCACGGCGTGACGGCGGAATCGCTGGCGGGCCTGAAGCCGGCGTTCGCGAAGGAAGGCACGGTGACGGCGGCGAACGCGTCGGGGCTGAACGACGGCGCGGCGGCGGTGCTGGTGATGTCGGCGCAGAAGGCGGCGGCGCTGGGCCTGACGCCGCTGGCGCGGATCAAGGCGTACGCGAACGCGGGCGTGGATCCGAGCGTGATGGGCATGGGCCCGGTGCCGGCATCGCGTCGCGCGCTGGAGCGTGCGGGCTGGACGCCGGGCGACCTGGACCTGATGGAAATCAACGAGGCATTCGCGGCGCAGGCGCTGGCGGTGCACAAGCAGATGGGCTGGGACACGTCGAAGGTGAACGTGAACGGCGGGGCGATCGCGATCGGTCACCCGATCGGCGCGTCGGGCTGCCGGATCCTGGTGACGCTGCTGCACGAGATGGTCAAGCGCGACGCGAAGCGCGGTCTGGCGTCGCTGTGCATCGGCGGCGGGATGGGTGTCGCACTCGCGGTCGAACGTCCGTAACCGGTCGTCCGTCGACGCCAAACCAATCCGTGCGCCGGACGATTGCGGCTTCGGCCGGCGCCACGTGAAGTCAGAGGGGCCTCCGGCGGGTCTCGAAACCAAAAAATGGAGTGAGATTTATGTCTCAGCGAATTGCGTACGTAACGGGCGGGATGGGCGGCATCGGCACCAGCATCTGCCAGCGTCTGTTGAAAGACGGCTTCAAGGTGGTCGCGGGTTGCGGCCCGAACTCGCCGCGCCGTGTGAAATGGCTCGAGGACCAGAAGGCGCTCGGCTACGATTTCATCGCGTCGGAAGGCAACGTCGGCGACTGGGACTCGACCAAGGCAGCGTTCGACAAGGTCAAGGCCGAAGTCGGCGAGATCGACGTGCTGGTCAACAACGCGGGCATCACGCGCGACGTCGTGTTCCGCAAGATGACGCACGAAGACTGGACGGCCGTGATCGACACCAACCTGACGAGCCTGTTCAACGTGACGAAGCAGGTGATCGACGGCATGGTCGAGCGTGGCTGGGGCCGGATCATCAACATTTCGTCGGTGAATGGCCAGAAGGGGCAATTCGGGCAGACGAACTACTCGACCGCGAAGGCCGGCATCCACGGTTTCACGATGTCGCTCGCGCAGGAAGTCGCAACGAAGGGCGTGACGGTCAACACCGTTTCCCCCGGCTACATCGGCACCGACATGGTGAAGGCGATCCGTCCGGACGTGCTCGAGAAAATCGTCGCGACGATCCCGGTGCGTCGTCTTGGCGCGCCGGAGGAAATCGGTTCGATCGTCGCGTGGCTCGCGTCGAACGAATCCGGTTTTTCGACGGGCGCCGACTTCTCGCTGAACGGCGGCCTGCACATGGGCTGAACGTCGGGCTGCCCGGGCCCGGTTGGCCGCGCAGCCTGGCGTTTCCGAAAGCCCCCGCCTCCCGGATTCGGGAGGCGGGGATTTGTCACTTGCGCTACGCTGCACTCAAAGGCGTTACATGACTACTACAAAGAAAACGGCCGAGCGGCTCATCAAGAAGTACCCGAACCGCCGGCTCTACGATACCGAGACGAGCACGTACATCACGCTGACCGACGTCAAGCAACTCGTGCTGGAACAAGAGGACTTCAAGGTCGTCGATGCGAAATCCAACGAAGACCTGACGCGCAGCATCCTGCTGCAGATCATCCTCGAGGAGGAGAGTGGCGGCGTGCCGATGTTCTCGTCGTCGATGCTGTCGCAGATCATCCGTTTCTACGGTCATGCGATGCAGGGCATGATGGGCACGTACCTGGAAAAGAACATCCAGGCGTTCATCGACATCCAGAACAAGCTTGCCGATCAGTCGAAGAACCTCTACGAAGGCAACGCGATGAATCCGGAGGTCTGGTCGCAGTTCATGAACATGCAGGCGCCGATGATGCAAGGGATGATGACGAGCTACATCGAGCAGTCGAAGAACATGTTCGTGCAGATGCAGGAGCAGATGCAGAACCAGGCGAAGTCGATGTTCAGCACGTTCCCGTTCAAGCAACCGGGCGCGACGGAGCCCGAAAAGAAGTAACGCTTGCGCGGCAAGCCGGCCGCCGCGGCGCACGCCGCCGGACGGCCGGTACTGCGGCGTGCGGCGGTGCGATGCGGCCGATCGGGTGCTCGGGCACGACGATGGTTGGCAGGCCATTGCCGCGAGATGTCGCCGACGATCGTTCTTGGTCGTCGGCACCGAATGCCTGCACCCTCGCGTGCGGCAGGCATGACCGTTGTCCGGTCGATCGAATTCCAATAAGCAGCGAAATGCAACCGGGACATGTCGTGCCCGATGGCACGCGTCTAGTTACGGCGCGGGCTTGCTTACGCTCCCGTTGCGGGGCGTTTTCGCGAAAGGCGGTCCGCACGCCTGCGATTGCCGTGGCAACGCCGACGTTATCGGACCGGATGGGTTCAGAGTGCCGGGAATCCCTGCTCGTCGTCCTGCGGAGGCAGGTCGAGCACGAGCTTGACGGCGCTGTAGTTGGCCTTCAGCGAAAACACGCGACCGATCACGAGAAACGTCTGCCGCGAATTCTCGAGTTCGACGAAGTCGCCGGGTTGCGGCACATGGGCGCCCTGGTCATAGGAAAAGCTGGTGCTGGTCTGCTCGTCGATGGCTTCGGTGGCGTGCTCGGTGAATTCGATCGTGATGTGCGTGGTCATGCGAACCCCGTTGGGTAGAAGAGAACGGATATCGGGATTTTCGCATGGCGGCACCGAAGGTCATTAAATATAACCTCGGTCCCGTACGACGGTTTGAACTGGGCAGAGACTTGCTCGCGGCCTCGTGTGCGGGCAGATGGCTGGCGACTGTCCGTGCTAGTTGCGTCGGCCGATAGCCCAGCTGCAGCTATCGGCCGTATGCCAGCCTGACCGCTTATGCGGACTCGCTAGCGGGCCGGCGGCGATAACAGAAGACCTTGAAAATGATCGCGCCGGCGATGGGTAGCATCATTGTTCTTCCATTGATGCATAGGGGATTGCTAGCTCGGGTTGCCAGTTGATGCCGTCGGACGTCGACGTATAAAAAATGCTCGAATCGGAGGCGCTTTGGTGCGCGAGGTAAAGCTTGTTGTTGAACACAGCCAATGAAACCGGCGCGTTGGTCTGGGGGATGCCCAGGAGAAGTTCCACCGGGAATTGCCAGTTAATACCATCGGACGTCCAGGTGTAATAGATGTTAGTGTTGGAGTCGGGAGAGCCTTTATACGCCAGGTAAAGATTCCCCTTGAATGCTGCCAATGCAACTGGCACGGTGGTCGAGACAATGTCAGGTCGTACTATATTCTCCTGTACCCAATTAATGCCATCGGATGACGACGTGTAGAAAATTTTGGCGTCGGAAGCGCCTTTGTGCGCCAAGTACAACTTCGTGCCAAATGCGGCCAACGCAACCGCCTGGGTGGTCTTGGCGACGCCCGAAAGGACCGGAGTCGGCGATGGTGCCCAGGCCGAGCCGTTGAAGGTACTGGTATAAATGTTGTTGCTGGAGGCCTGTTTGAACGCCAGGTACAGCTTCGTCTTGAAGTCCGCCAATGCGACAGGAGTGTCGGTTTTGCAATTCTGCACGCCCTTGTCATTCCCCCATTGGGAGCCATTGGTTGAATTGTAATAAACCGCTGGGTCGGTCCCGGAGCCTTTGTGAGCCATATACAAATTCGCATTGAATGATGCTAATGCAATGGCTTGATTGGTCGTGTCGATGTTGTTGACTAGCGTGGCGCGCGACCAGTTTGTGCCATCGTATGTTTGGTATTGCATTTTTGTCGTTTTTTGATCTTTGTAGACCAAGTACAACTTCCCGTTGAATGCAGCAATTGCAGGCCAATTCGCTGTCTGGGCTGCATCGGTGGAAACGTCTTGATCGTTTTCTTCGTCAACAAGCCGATTATTGTCATTCATGATATGACCCTCTGGATTGTTAATGGAGCTAGACTGGCCGATGTATTTGGGCCGGCACGTGAAACTTGAAAGCTCACGTGCAATAAACGTAGTCGTGTTCACGGGGCAGAGCCATTACACCCGATTACGCGCCTATGCCATCGGAACGTAGCGCGATTGGATGGGGCCGAGCTTGCGACGACCTGGCCCGGCTGGGACGATTCGGCCCTTCGGCTTCTTCCGGACGGAGTCGGCCGGTACCTCGTTGTCCGCGACGGCGCGCAGGGATACGCTAAGCGCGCGTTGCCCGATGTACCGCTGCCGACAGGCCGACAGACCCTCATCCCGAACAGAAAGGGACGCATCAACTCCCCATCCCCGATCCACTGCAGATCTGGCGGCCTGTCCGATCGAGCACTCCACGGCCGTTTCCCCCGCTTGTTTTGGCTCGCCGCCCATAAATAGCTGTAAACTCACGCTTTTGCCGCCACGCCCCCACATTCCAGATGTCTCAGTCCCCCAAAGTAGGCTTCGTATCGCTCGGGTGCCCGAAAGCCCTCGTCGACTCCGAACAAATCATCACGCAGCTGCGCGCCGAAGGTTATGAAATCTCCGGTACGTACGACGGCGCCGACCTGGTCGTCGTCAACACCTGCGGTTTCATCGACGAAGCGGTGCAGGAAAGCCTCGATGCAATCGGCGAAGCGCTGACCGAGAACGGCAAGGTGATCGTCACCGGCTGCCTCGGCGCGAAGTCCAGCGCGAGCGGTTCGAACCTCATCGAGGAAGTCCATCCGAAGGTGCTCGCCGTCACCGGCCCGCACGCGGTGGGCGAAGTGATGCAGGCCGTGCATTCGCACCTGCCGAAGCCGCACGACCCGTTCGTCGATCTCGTGCCGGCCGCCGGCATCAAGCTCACGCCGCGCCACTACGCATACCTGAAGATCTCCGAAGGCTGCAACCACCGCTGCACGTTCTGCATCATCCCGTCGATGCGCGGCGATCTCGTATCGCGTCCGGTCGCCGAGGTGATGCTCGAGGCGGAGAACCTGTTCAAGTCGGGCGTGAAGGAACTGCTGGTGATCTCGCAGGACACGAGCGCGTACGGCGTCGACGTGAAGTACCGCACGGGCTTCTGGAACGGCAAGCCGATCAAGACGCGCATGACCGACCTGGTCGCCGCGCTCGGCGAACTCGCCGCGCAGTACGGCGCATGGGTGCGCTTGCACTACGTGTATCCGTATCCGAGCGTCGACGAAGTCATTCCGCTGATGGCCGACGGCCCGTTCAAGGGCCACGTGCTGCCGTATCTCGACGTGCCGTTCCAGCACGCGCATCCGGAAGTGCTCAAGCGCATGAAGCGGCCGGCCAACGCGGAGAAGGTGCTCGAGCGCGTGCAGAAGTGGCGCGAGATCTGCCCGGACCTGACGATCCGCAGCACGTTCATCGCCGGCTTCCCCGGCGAGACGGAAGAGCAGTTCGAAACGCTGCTCGACTTCATCCGCGAAGCGGAACTCGATCGCGTCGGCTGTTTTGCGTATTCGCCGGTCGAAGGCGCGACCGCGAACGAACTGGACGGCGCGCTGCCGGACGACGTTCGCGAAGCACGCCGCGCGCGCTTCATGGAAGTCGCCGAGGAAGTGTCGGCGCAGCGCATTCAGCGCAAGGTCGGCAAGACCCTCAAGGTGCTGATCGACGAAGTCAGCGCAGAAGGCGGCATCGGCCGCACGGCGGCGGATGCGCCGGAGATCGACGGCGTCGTCTACGTCGAGCCGGCGACGAAGGCGTCGAAGCGCTACAAGGTCGGCGATTTCGTGTCGGTGAAGATCACGGGCGCGGACGGCCACGACCTGTGGGGCGAGGTTTAAGCGATGACCGCCGCATTTCCGGAGATCCTCGCGCTCGGCGAGGCGATGATCGAATTCAACCAGTCGCAGCCGGGCCGTCCCGAGTTCCTGCAGGGCTTCGGCGGCGACACGTCGAACTTCTGCATCGCCGCGGCGCGGCAGGGCGCGTCGACGGGCTTCGTGTCGGCGATCGGTGACGATCCGTTCGGCCGCTTGCTGACCGGCATGTGGGCGGCGGAGCAGGTTGACGCGACCTACGTGCGGATCGACCGGACGGCGCCGACCGGCGTGTATTTCGTCACGCACGGCGCTGACGGCCACCAGTTCGACTATCTGCGCGCGGGCTCGGCGGCGAGCCGCTACACGGTGGCCGACCTGCCGCTCGACGCGCTGGCCGCGGCGAAGGCGGTGCACCTGTCGGGCATCAGCCTCGCGATCAGCGCGGCCGCGTGCGACGCCGCGTTCGCGGCGATCGACCATGCGCGCAGCAACGGCGCGCAGGTCAGCTTCGACACGAACCTGCGCCTGAAGCTGTGGCCGCTGCCGCGCGCCCGCGCGGTGATGCGCGAGGCGCTGCGCCAGACGGACATCTGCCTGCCGAGCTGGGACGACGTCACGGCGCTCACGGGCGCGAACGATCGCGACGCGATCGTCGATGCGATGCTCGAGCACGGGCCGCGGGTCGTCGCGCTGAAGCTCGGCAAGGAAGGCGCGTATGTCGCGACCCCGAACGAACGGCGCGTGGTGCCGGGCTTCGCGGTCGAGGCCGTCGATGCGACGGGCGCGGGCGACTGCTTCGGCGGCGCGTTCGTCGCGCGGATCGTCGCGGGCGACGATCCGTTCGCGGCCGCGCGTTATGCGAACGCGGCAGCGGCGCTGTCGACGACGGGCTACGGCGCGGTCGCGCCGATTCCGCACCGCGAGGTGGTGGAACGTCTGGTGCAGGGCTGACGCGGAGCCCGCACGCCGGCCGCGCGACGCGCTCATTCGAACCTTCGGATGACGCGCGATCTGAACGGGGGCGGGCGGTGCGCGTTCCGCATCGGCCGCTGCCAAACGCTCGTGACGATGTGCATCGGCGACGAGCGACTCATCGCGGCATTTTTCGAGCGAATCTGAAGCAAGGGAGCAAACACAAGGTGGGTCGATATCTGGAATGGCAACGGGCGCTGGTAATCGCCGGCGCGCTGGTGGCGGGCCTCGCGATGCCTGGCGTGGTCGCGGCCCAGCCCGTCGCGCCGGGCACGCAGCAGGATGAAGCGGCGCCCGTACGGCCGCTGCGGCCGAACCCGGAATTCGCCCGCCTGCCGCGCTACGAGGGCACGCTCGGCGACCGGCCGATCGTCGCGCATCTCGGCCCGAAGACGGACGAGGAAGGCGTGCACGGCGAATACCAGTTCACCGATACGGGCGAGGTGATCCTGCTCGCCGGCGATCGCGACGGTGACACGCTCGAAATCGAGGAATCGAACGACGGCACGAACATCACGGGCGTGTGGATCGGGCGCTTCGATTCGACGGGCGAGCTGAAGGCCGACCGGATGAACTCGGACGAATCGGATCCGCAACCGGTCGTGCTGCGCGCGGCGCCGGGCAAGCGCGCGGCGCTGCAGGTACGCGACGGCCGCGTGCAGGAAATCGAGACTGTCGGCGGCATCGTCAACCTGCGCACCGACGACTGAGCGCGCCGGCTCGGTGCGCGCGGCGCGCATTGTACCGGGCCAACCGCGCCGAATTTGGCTAATCTAGCGACACATTCCGCAACCGAACGGCCTTTCCCCGGGCCTCCTGCCATGACTGCATCCACTCCGAAGCGCGCACTCCAGACCCGCATCGTTCAACCCGACGACGTCATTCCGGACGGCTTCCGTTCGTTCGTGCCGCCGGTTGCGCGTGCCTCGACGGTCGTGTTCCCCGATCTCGCGACGATGCGCGCGCTGGTCTGGCACAACGACAACCAGTGGCGCTACGGCCTGCACGCGACCCCGACGTCGCTCGCGCTCGCGCAGCGGCTGGCCGAGATCGAGGGCGGCACGCATGCGCTACTGCAGCCGTCGGGCCTCGCGGCGATCATGAACGTCTATTTCGGGATCGTGAAGGCGGGCGACGACGTGCTGATCCCGCACAACGTCTACGGGCCCAACGCCGATTTCGGCAACTGGCTCGCGAAGGATTTCGGCATCACCGCACGCTTCTACGATCCGCTCGTCGGCGCCGGGATTGCCGAGCTGATCCAGCCGAACACGCGCTTGATCTGGATCGAGGCGCCGGGCTCGGTGACGATGGAAGTGCCCGACGTGCGCGCGATCACGACGGTCGCGCAGGCGCGCGGCATCGCCACCGCGATCGACAACACGTATTCGGCCGGGCTCGCGTTCAAGCCGTTCGAGCATGGCGTCGACATCTCGGTGCAGGCGCTGACCAAGTATCAATCGGGCGGCAGCGACGTGCTGATGGGCGCGACGATCACCGCGAACGCGGAACTGCACGCGCAATTGAAGCTCGCGCGGATGCGCTGCGGGATCGGCGTTTCGGTCGACGATTGCTCGCTCGTGCTGCGCAGCCTGCCGAGCATGCAGGTGCGCTTCGATGCGCACAGCAAGAGCGCGCTGGCGCTCGCGCAGTGGCTGAAGGCGCGGCCGGAGATCGCGGCCGTGCTGCATCCGCAGTTGGCCGATTGCCCGGGACACGCGTCGTTCGTGCGCGACTTCACCGGCGCGGGCGGGCTGTTCTCGGTGGTATTCGATGAACGCTACGGCAGCGAGCAGATCGATCGTTTCGTCGAGGCGCTCGAACTGTTCGCGATCGGCTGGAGCTGGGGCGGCGCGTGCAGCCTCGCGATGCCTTACGACGTGGCATCGATGCGTGCGGACTGGCCGCATCGCGGCACGCTGGTGCGCTTCTACGTCGGTCTCGAGGACGAAGCCGACCTGCGCGCGGACATCGAGCGCGCGCTGCAGGCGACGCTCGGCCGGTAAAGAAACCGCGGCGAAAAACACAACGCCGGCGCGAGGCAACTCGCGCCGGCGTTTTTCATGGGCGGCTTGCGCGGATCAGAACAGCCGCAGCAGCCCGTCGAGGCCGACATGGTCGAATGCGACGGTGGCCGCACCGCGCACGACGGGCTTCGCGTGGAATGCGACCGACAGCCCGGCTTCGGCCATCATCTTCATGTCGTTCGACCCGTCGCCCATTGCGATCGCGCGGGTAGGCTCGATGCCGAGCGATGCACAGGTCTCGCGCAGCAGGCGCGCCTTCACGTCCGCGTTGACGATCTCGCCGAGCACCTTGCCGGTCAGCTTGCCGTCGACGATCTCGAGCGTGTTCGCATGCGCATAGTCGATGCCGAGGCGTGCCTTCAGGCGCTCGGTGAAGAACGTGAAGCCGCCCGACACGAGCAGTGTCTTCAGGCCCGCGGCCTTCACGCCGGCGAGCATCTTCTCGGCGCCCGGCGACAACTGCAGCCGTTCCTCGTACACGCGCTCGAGCGCCTGCGCGTCGAGGCCCGCGAGCAGCGCGACGCGGCGCGTGAGGCTTTCGTTGAAGTCGCGGATCTCGCCGCGCATCGCCGCGTCGGTGATCTCCGCGACCTGCGTCTTCAGCCCGCAGAAATCGGCGATCTCGTCGATGCATTCGATCGTGATCAGCGTCGAATCCATGTCCATCACGGCGAGCCCGAAGTCGCCGAGCGTGCGGCCGGCTTCGACGAAGCCGAAATCGAGCGCATGCGTGCCGCAGTACGCGTCGATGTCGAGACGCTGCGCGGGGTTCGCGTTTTCGATGCGCAGCGCGTGTTCGTCGGTCTGCACGATGCGGGTGCCGCGCGACAGCGCGAGCAGCGGTTTGTGATGCGCGTCCGACAGCGGCGCGAGACTCTGGATGACGAGGTTGTGGGTCATGGCGGAATGATTGAAAGCGAATGAAACGCGTGCGCGGCCGGCATGCGACCGCCTGCGAACGCGGGCCCTGTCCGGCGTCGGGCCGCTGCGTCGCGAACGCGCCATTGTAGCCGGTTGGTATCCGGTCGCGGCCGGATCGCCGCGGATGACCGGCCAGCGTCGGCGTCAGCGCCGCTCACCGGATGGCGTTCAGTGTTCGTCCGCGCGATCCCAGTAAGGCGGATTGCCGAAGTGTTCGGCCAGGAACGCGATGAACGCGAGCGTCTTCAGCGGCACGTGCGCGCGGCTCGGGTAGACGGCCCAGATCGCGACATCGTGCGCGAACGGGTAGTCGTCGAGCACGGAGACGAGCGTGCCGTCCGCGAGCAGCGGGCCGACGTCCCAGGTGGACTTGATCGCGATGCCGAAGCCGTCGACGAGCGCTTCGCGGATCGCCTCGCCGTTGCTCGCGACGAGCCGGCCGCCGACCCGCACGGTGAGCGGGCCCTGCGGCGTGACGAACGACCAGTCGCGCTGGTCGCCGAGGATCACGCATTCGTGCTGCGCGAGCTCGGCCGGATGGCGCGGCGTCCCGTGTTCGGCGAGATACGCGGGCGAGCAGCACAGCACGCGCCGGTTCGCGGCGAGCTTGCGCGCGACCAGCGTCGAATCCTTCAGCGCGCCGAGGCGGATCGCGACGTCGTAGCCGTCGTCGACGAGATCGACGATTTCGTCGGAGAGCCGCAGGTCCAGCGACACGGACGGGTAGCGGCGCAGGAACGCGGGAATCACCGGCGCGACGTGCTGGCGGCCGAACGACGACGACATCGACACTTTCAACCGTCCATACGGCTCGCTGCGGCCGTGGCCGACCGACGCCCGCGCGGCGTCGGCGGCCGACAGCAGCGCCTCGGCCCGGGTCATGAAGACTTCACCGTCCTGCGTGAGGCTGATGCGACGGGTAGTGCGATGCAGCAATCGCGCGCCGAGCTGGCGCTCGAGCTGCGCGATGCGCGCGCTGGCGACCGCGGCCGACACGCCGAACTCCCGCCCGGCGGCCGTCACGTTCGCCAGCAGCGCGGCGCGCACGAACAGGCCGACGTCGAGGAGGTCGAGCGGCTTGTCCGGAGCCGGAATCGGATCGGAGCCCATTGTTCTGAAATTCCTGAAAATGTTTCAGGAAATATAGCGGTTTTCTCGAAAGATCGGGCGGCCTACGATGGCATGCATGGGGCTGCGCCGCGGCCCGCCCGATTTCCCTGAAGGAGTTTCGTGATGAAAGCCGTTGGACTGACCCGTTACCTGCCGATCGACGACCCGCAGGCGCTGCTCGACGTGGAGCTGCCGCAACCGGTGCCGGGCCCGCGCGACCTGCTCGTGAAGGTCGAGGCGATTTCCGTGAACCCGGTCGACACCAAGGTGCGCGCGCCGAAGGCGCAGGTCGAGGAAGTACCGCGCGTGCTCGGCTGGGATGCGGCCGGCACGGTCGTCGCGGTCGGTGCCGAGGTCACGCTGTTTCGGCCCGGCGACGAGGTGTTCTACGCGGGCAGCATCACGCGCGCCGGCGCGAACAGCGAATTCCATGTGGTCGACGAGCGGATCGTCGCACGCAAGCCGCGCACGCTCGATTTCGCGGCGTCGGCCGCATTGCCGCTCACCGCGCTCACCGCATGGGAGGCGCTGTTCGACCGGCTGCGCGTGTCGCCGCAGGGCGCGGACGCGGGCAAGTCGGTGCTGATCATCGGCGGCGCGGGCGGCGTGGGGTCGATCGCGATCCAGCTCGCGAAGACGCTCGGCAAGCTGCGCGTGATCGCGACCGCGTCGCGCCCGGCGTCGGCCGAATGGGTGCGCTCGCTCGGCGCGGACGACGTGGTCGACCATTTCGGCGATCTGCCCGCGCAGTTGCGTGACATCGGCCATCCGGAGGTCGACTACGTGCTGATCTTCAACGACACGGACCATCATTTCCCGGCCGCGGCGGAAGTCATCCGGCCGCAGGGCGGCATCTGCACGATCGTCGAGAACGGCAAGCCGGTGCCGGTCGAACTGCTGAAGGCGAAGAGCGCGGCGTTTCACTGGGAATTCATGTTCACGCGCGCGATGTTCGAGACGCCGGACATGATCGAGCAGCACAAGATCCTGAGCGAGGTCGCGCGGCTCGTCGACGGCGGCACGCTGCGCACGACCGTCGGCGAGCAGCTCGGCACGATCAACGCGGCGAACGTGCGGCGCGCGCACCAGTTGCTCGAGGGCGGCCGCGCGATCGGCAAGCTGGTGCTGAGCGGCTTCTGAGCCGGCGTCGCGCGTAAGGGCGGCTGCGTCGCGAACGCAAGCGGGGTAACACCCGATGCGTTTGCGGCGCATTGCATCCCGCTTGGCGGTAGACTGGCAACGCATCATGCATCGAAAACCGCGCGGCACGCGCGTGTCGCCGCATTACAAGGAGGTCAGCATGAGCCAACGCAGCTTGTCAGTCGCCGCATCGTGGTCGGCCGTGTTCGCGGCGGCGTGCGTCAGCGCGAGCGTATTCGCGGCGCCGCCGGTCAAGGGCAGCCTGAAGGGCGGCGGGACAGGGCAGCTCGAATACACCGTCAAGGTCGACTCGAAGACCTTCGGCAATACGCAGGAGACCCGCAAGATCCGCTCGGGCGAAACGGACGACTTCAACTGGAAGTCGGTGCCGCCGGGCGGCGCGGTCGCGATGCCGGACGGTTGCCCGAACGCCGACAACCTGCCGCGCGACGCGAACGGCGCGATGGTGCGCCAGACCCAGGTGCGGCTCGCGCCGTCGGTCGACGCGAAGGGGATCGCGAACGTGCAGATGAGCTTCCAGGCGGCCGCGCCGAAAGGCACGCGCAACGCGAGCGCGGGCGGCAAGTCGCTGCAATGCCCGGACGTCGTGTCGGTGAGCCAGGTCAAGTGGGTGTCGATTTCGACCAATGGCGGTTCGAAGACGGTCACGATGAGCGACGGCACCAGGGTGACGGTGTCGATCAAGCACTGAGCGCAGTGCGCGGGCCGGCCGCGGCCGGTGCGTGCGCAACCAATCGCGGAGCGTTGCAGAGCCGCGCGCGACGGTTACGTGGCGCGCGGCTTCGGGCTTTTCATCGTTCATCGTTCGACGTTCGACCTCGTCAAGCCCGACGTGCGTGACGTCACGCAGGTGTCACGCTATCCTCGCGGCATCCGCCACCTCCTTCCCCGAACGACATTCCATGAAACATCGCATGCGCGCGCTGCTGTCGGCCGCTGCGTTCGTCGCCGCCCATGCGCAGGCGGCCGACGATTGCAGCTTCGTGAAAAAAATCGAGCTGCCGTCACGGCAGCAGACCGCCGTCGTGTCGAGCGGCGCGCTCGAACCGTGCTCGACGGGCAGCTATGCGGTGCGCGTGTATTCGACTGCGCATGCGGCCGCCGGCTTCGATACGGACGACTACGTGACGGGCGTGCTGCATGCGCGCGACGGCACCGTCGCCGATGCGTTCACCGCCAACCTCGGCGCGCGTGCGCCGCAGGCGCTCGTCGTCACGACGCGCTCGGCCGGCAGCGGCGGTTATGTCGGTGCGCAGGCCTATGTGACGACGCCGCGTGCAGTGCGGCTCGTCGCGTCGGTCGACGGGCTGGCGCCCGATGCCGACG
The DNA here is from genome assembly GCF_005937855.2 of Burkholderia sp. KBS0801. Taxonomy (NCBI): domain Bacteria; kingdom Pseudomonadati; phylum Pseudomonadota; class Betaproteobacteria; order Burkholderiales; family Burkholderiaceae; genus Burkholderia; species Burkholderia sp. KBS0801. The sequence continues at coordinate 1,910,824 of NZ_CP042177.1, read as the reverse complement.
TGATGGCCGCGTTGCGTCAGGCGCTCGGAAAGCGCCGCGCGGGCCGCTGACCGCCCGCCGCGCGAAGGCCGCGTGCGTGGCGGCAGGCGCGCGTCACGGCGCGCGTTCCTCGAGCCGCGACGCGAGAAAGCGGTGATCGGCCGAGAACAGCCGGCGATACGTCATCAGCACCGCGCCGACGGTACCGAGCGCGGATGCCGCGGCGATCAGGAACATGATCACGATCTGATAGCGCACGGCCTGCAGCGGCGACTGGCCGGCCAGCACCTGACCCGTCATCATCCCCGGCAGGCTCACGACGCCGACCACGGCCATCTGGTTGAGCGTCGGCAGCATGCCCGCGCGCACCGCTTGGCGCGCGGCGTCCTGCGCGGCTTCCCAGCGCGTTGCGCCGAGCGCGAGTGCGGTCTCGACGCGATCGCGCCGCGCGGTCAGTTCCTCCATCATCCGCTCGACGCCGAGCGACACGCCCGTCAGCGTATTGCCGAGGATCATGCCGAGGATCGGGATCACATATTGCGGCGCGTACCACGGATGAATGCGGATCACGACGAACAGGCCGATTGCCGCGACGAACCAGCTGCTGAACCAGATCGACGCGATGCTGTCGACGCGTTGTCCGCGATACGCATGCTTGCCGCGACCGGCGCCCGCCAAGCCGGCGATCAACGTCATCAGCGCGGTGATCGGCAGCACGACGCTCCAGTGCGGATGGCCGAACACCCAGCCGAGCACGTAGCCGATCGCGAGCAGCTGCACGACGGTGCGCACGGCGGCGAGCGCGAGCTTGCGCCCGAGGCCGAGCGACAGCGCGGCCGAGATCGCGCCGTTGACCGCGACGAGGGCGGCGGCGATGCCGACGTCGACGAGACTCAGTTCCTGCAGGGACGGGCTCATTGCGCCGCCTGCGCCGCGCGCGCGGCGTGCAGCACGCCGGCCTGCATCACGAGCCGCATCGTGCCGATCCGCGCGGCCTGCGCCGGATCGTGCGAGATCCACATGTACGCGCGCGCGTCGGGCGCCGCGTCGAACCACGCGCCGACGAGCGCTTCGATTGCGCGCGTCGACTCGGGGTCGAGCGCGGATGTCGGCTCGTCGAGCAGCAGCACGTCGGGATCGAGCTGCAGCACGCGCAGCAGCGCGGCGATCTGCGCTTCGCCGCCCGACAATTCGCTCGCACGCTTGTCGAGAAAGTCGGCGCCGCGACCGGCGCGCGCCGCGAGTGCTTCGGCGCGCGCACGGTCGAACGTCGCGTCGCGATAGATCGCGAGCGAGTACGGGTAGCGCAATTGCGCTTCGACGGTGCCGTCCATCTGCGCGGGCCGCTGGCGCACGTACGCGACACGGCGCCGGTAGCCCGGAATCGCGCCGCGCCGGATGCGCTTGCCGCGCCACAGGATGTGACCGCCGTCGAGCGGATCGAGCAACGCAAGCGCGCGCAGCAGCACGCTCTTGCCGGAACCCGACGCTCCCGTGATAGCAATTCGCGATCCCGCGGCGAGGCTGAAGTCGGTCGGCGTCAGCAACGTCTTGCCGCTGCTGGCGTCGCGGCGCGTGATCTGTTGCGCATCGATGAGGCCGGTGGGGACGGTCATGTCACAAATGAAAAAAAGCGTTAATGGCGCCGAAGCATTGGCGCCGCGTGCGCCATAATACCGATTGAAAGCCGCCGGTGTCGTGTTCGATTCACTCACGGGAGGGGCCCGACATGGCGCGCACACTCTGCAGAACAACAACGGAACCGCCATGACGCTAGCTCGAGCCATCGGCAAGTCGGCTGCATGGATCGTCGGTATCGTCGCACTGATCATCGCGGCAACCGGCGTCTTCATTTTCACGTTCGACTGGAACCACGCGAAACCGTGGGTCAACGAACATGTGAGCACCGCACTTGGCCGTTCGTTTGCGATCCACGGCGATCTCAGGGTCGACTGGCATCGCCCGCAAGGCGAGACCGGCTGGCGCGCATGGGTGCCCTGGCCGCGCTTCTCGGCCACGCAGCTCGAGATCGGCAACCCCGACTGGGCGAAGGGCCCGAAGTTCGTCACGCTCGACGCCACCCACTTCGATCTCGCGATTCTCCCGCTCTTCACGCACCAGATCGTCATTCCTTCGATCGACGCCGTCAATCCCGCAGTCGACCTCGAGCGGCTCGCCGATGGCCGCAACACGTGGACCTTCGAATTCAAGCAATCGGGCAAGCCGACGCGGTGGAACCTGCGGCTCGACAGCTTCGCGTTCGCGAAGGGGACCATCGTCTATCGCGACGCGATCACCCAGGCCGATCTCACGATCGCGGTGGATACGCTCGGCCATCCGATTCCGATCGGCGACGTGCTGAAGGAGCAGGAACAGACCTCGCTCGCGGCGTCCGCCCAGCATGTCGGCAAGCAGGGGGCCGCGCAGATGGCCGCAAAGGCGCATGCGGAGGCCGCGTCGGCTGCGTCGGGTGCATCCGCCGCACAGGGCGCGAGCGCGGCATCGACGCCCGTGGTCGCATCGGGGGCGGCGTCTGCCTCCGCGGCCAGGGCGGTCTCGTCAGCATCGACGGCGGTGCCGGCATCCGCCGCGAGCGGTGCATCCGACGCCGCGGTGCCCGCGAAGTCGGAGCCGACGTATGCGTTCGGCCTCAAGGTCGACGGCCGCTACAAGAACGTGCCGGTGACCGGCACCGGCAAGGTGGGCGGCGTGCTGGCGGTCGAGAGCGCGACGCAGCCGTTCCCGCTGCAGGCCGACGTGAAGGCCGGCGATACGCGGCTCGCGATCGTCGGCACGCTGACCGATCCGCGGCATCTCGCGGCGCTCAACCTGCGGCTGTGGCTGCAGGGCACGTCGATGTCGCACCTCTACCAGCTCACCGGCATCACGCTGCCCGACACGCCGCCGTATGCGACCGACGGACGGCTGATCGGCAACTTCAATCCGCCCACGAGCACGTTCCGCTACGAGAACTTCAAGGGCCGCGTCGGCGGCAGCGATCTGCACGGCACGCTCACATGGGCGCAGCGCAAGCCGCGACCGAAGCTGTCGGGCGAAGTCGTGTCGAACCTGCTGCAGTTCTCCGACCTCGCGCCGGTGATCGGCGCCGACTCGCCTGCGAGCAAGGCGAAGCGCGGCGACACGACGCGCCAGCCGCCGGACCGCGTGCTGCCGGTCGCGGCGTTCCGCACCGAGCGCTGGAGCGCGATCGACGCGGACGTGAAATTCACCGGTCGCAAGCTGATCAAGAGCCCGCAGTTGCCGATCACCAACCTGTACACGCACATCCTGCTGCAGGATGGCGTGCTGACGCTCGAGCCGCTGCAATTCGGCGTTGCTGGCGGTACGCTCGCGACGAATGCGCATCTCGATGGCAGCCGCACGCCGCTCAAGGGCCGCTTCACGCTGAGCGCGCGCCATCTGAAGCTCAAGCAGCTGTTCCCGACGCAGAAGGTGATGCAGACCGCGCTCGGCGAGATCAACGGCGATGCGTCGCTGTCGGCGACCGGCAACTCGCCGGCCGCGCTCGCCGCGACGTCGACCGGCGAGGTGAAGGCGCTCATCACCGACGGCCGCATCAGCCTGCTGCTGATGGAGGCGGCGGGCCTGAACGTCGCAAACGTCGTCTACGAGAAGCTGTTCGGTACCCGCGACGTGAAGATCAATTGCGCGGCGTTCGATTTCGTCGCGAACGACGGCATGCTCGAGCCGAAGGTCTTCGCGCTCGATACGGACGACGCGCTGATCAACGTCGACGGCCCGGTCAACCTGCGCGACGAATCGGTCGACCTGAAGATCCATCCGCACACGAAGGGTTTCCGGATCTTCTCGCTGCGCTCGCCGCTGTACGCGAAGGGCACGTTCAAGAATCCGAAGGTCGGCGTCGAGGCGGGCGCGCTCGCGCTGCGCGCCGGCGCGGCGGTCGGGCTTGGGCTGATCAACCCGTTCGCGGCGCTGATCCCGCTGATCGCGCCGAGCAATAACCGCGACGTGCCGTGTTCGCAGCTGTTCGCGCAGATGAAGGCCAAGGCGGCGGAGAAAGAAGCGGCGAAAGCCGGCAAGTGACCGGCGGCGGCGGTGCGGCAGGCGGGACGGCACGGCGCCGCGCTGGCCGGCCGCGCTCGTTGCGACGCTGGCGCGGTTATTCCGTCTGGTCCCGCCACCGTCGCGCCGTGTCTCCAGTGGCCGCTGCTCAGCGGCGGGCGCGCACCCAGACGAGGACCGCGTCAACCTCCCGGCCGCTGATGACGACGGGCTCGGCCGTGCCGAGTTGCAGCCGGTCGCCGTCGATACTCACCACGCGCTGCTGGACGTTGCCGATCCAGTTCGGATACAGGCTCACGTCCATTTCATGGGTCAGCGTGCCGTTGTCGTCGACGTTAAAAGGGCCTGAATATGCGATGTAGCCGTGGGCCGCGGCGGCGCGTTCCTCGACGCTGCCGCCCTGCAGATCGCCGTCCGCATAAGGGGGGCGGCCGGGCGCCATCAACTGCGCGGACATGTAGCCGTCCGGCGTGTACAGGATCCAGCCGCGCGCGTCGCGGCCGAGCGGGTAGGTGACGGTGCCGCCGTCGCGCGGGCGGATTTCGTAGGACACGAGGCGCCACGCGCCGACGAGTTGTTCTCGAAGCTGGCTGGTTGGCATGCGGGGTTCCGGTGTGACGGCGATGGCGCGTATGCCGTCGTGTTGACGGGGCAGCGGGCACCGGGCAACGACCGTAGCGCGGGTGCGGCGGCGGCGTGGTCGGCAGTTTCTCCGACACCTGCTAAAATACACGGTTTTCCGTCGATTTCTCTCTTACGGGACCTGCCGTGCTTTCTACTGCCAACATCACGATGCAATTCGGGCCGAAGCCCTTGTTCGAGAATATCTCGGTCAAATTCGGCGAGGGCAACCGCTATGGTCTGATCGGCGCGAACGGCTGTGGCAAGTCGACCTTCATGAAGATCCTGGGCGGCGACCTCGAGCCGAGCGGCGGCAACGTCGCGCTGGAGCCGAACGTGCGTCTGGGCAAGCTGCGCCAGGACCAGTTCGCGTATGAAGACGTGCGCGTGCTCGACGTCGTGATGATGGGTCACACCGAGATGTGGGCCGCGATGACCGAGCGCGACGCGATCTACGCGAACCCGGAAGCCACCGACGACGACTACATGCACGCGGCCGAGCTCGAAGGCAAGTTCGCCGAATACGGCGGCTACGACGCCGAGGCGCGCGCGGGCGCGCTGTTGCTCGGCATCGGCATCGAGGAGAAGTTCCACAACGGCACGATGGCCGACGTCGCGCCGGGCTGGAAGCTGCGCGTGCTGCTCGCGCAGGCGCTGTTCTCGAAGCCGGACGTGCTGCTGCTCGACGAACCGACCAACAACCTGGACATCAACTCGATCCGTTGGCTCGAGCAAACGCTCAACGAGTACAACTCGACGATGATCATCATCTCGCATGATCGTCACTTCCTGAACTCGGTGTGCACGCACATGGCCGACATGGACTTCGGCACGCTGAAGGTCTGGCCGGGCAACTACGACGACTACATGCTCGCATCGGCACAGGCGCGCGAGCGTCAGGCCGCGGCGAACACGCGGGCGAAGGAACGCGTGGCCGAGCTGCAGGACTTCGTGCGCCGCTTCTCGGCGAACAAGTCGAAGGCTCGCCAGGCAACGAGCCGCGCGAAGCAGATCGACAAGATCAAGATCGAGGAATTCAAGCCGTCGTCGCGTCAGAACCCGTTCATCCGCTTCGAGTTCGACAAGAAGCTGCACAACGTCGCGGTGGTTGCCGAAGACATCACCAAGAAGTACGAGCGCACGATCTTCCAGAACTTCAACCTGTCGGTGCAGCCGGGCGAGCGCATCGCGATCATCGGCGAGAACGGCGCGGGGAAGACGACGCTGCTGCGTTCGCTGCTCGGCGCGCTGCCGCTCGATCACGGCACGGTGAAGTGGTCCGAGAACGCGAATGTCGGCTACATGCCGCAGGATACGTACGAGGAGTTCCCGAACGACATCACGCTGATGGACTGGATCGACCAGTACCGCAAGGACGGCGATGACGAGACGATGGTGCGTGGCACGCTGGGCCGCCTGCTGTTTTCGTCGGACGACATCAAGAAGTCGGTGAAGGTGCTGTCGGGCGGCGAGAAGGGCCGCATGATCTGGGGCAAGCTGATGCTCGGCCGCCACAACGTGCTGCTGATGGACGAGCCGACCAACCACATGGACATGGAGTCGATCGAGTCGCTGCAGATCGCGCTCGAGCAGTTCGAAGGCACGCTGATCTTCGTGTCGCACGACCGCGAGTTCGTGAGCGGGCTGGCGAACCGGATCATCGAAGTGCGCACGGACGGCACGCTGTACGACTTCGGTGGCAATTACGAGGAGTTCCTGACGAGTCAGGGACAGGAGTAATTGTCCTGAGTTTGTCCCAAGACCACCGTTCATGCGTCCCGAATAGCCCCACAGAATTGTCCCATTGGGACAACGGCAGTGTTGCTCTGTAGAGGACACTAGACGGGGCGCGTAACGCGTATCGCCAGAAACACGAAAGGCCCACATCGGCAGTTTGTCGGTGTGGGCCTTCTTGTTTATACGCACTTAGCCAGTTTGCGTGCGGTGGTGCTAGTATCAAATTCGTTTTTTTCTTACAGAATTGATAACAGCACGTGGCGTGTATTGTTACTTATCCAATATCCGGTAGAAGAAAACGGCTATCGGGGCAACGATGCACGGAAGAAACGTAAGGCGGCTGACTTTAATGAGATTGCCTCAGCTATAGAAAGTCATGTCAACGGGCTTCTATAAAAACAGCAAGAGCCTGTTTGCTCGTATAGCTATGACGAGGTAGTGCGCGCGCCTGGATATCTGTTGAAGCGTAGCCCAACCATAATCTCGAATTAACATTCTAAAAAATCATATAAAAATGTTAATTCTCTTTTCTCAAAAAAATCCATCGCTTCTCAGAGCGGAAAATCAGTCCTCAGCTCGCTGATCTAACGATTTGTGACACTGTGGATCGCTCAGCGTCTGCTACGATCGCGCAGAAGGATCACGGAAGACCAACTGTGTGTGCGCTTTGATGTTGGGGCGCTTAGCATAGCCGTGTGTAGACCTTTGCGAATCCTGCGCAGCACCGGCCGTGGTTGCGCGTAACGTCAACCGGTTCAGTCGGATGTCGATTCCAGTCAAAAATTGAAGCAGCGACGCGACTTGCGTCGAACGAAGAATGAATAAAAACCGCTATCGGGTTGTGTATAGTCGCGTACGTGGCGCGATGATGGTCGTTCAGGAAAACGGCAGCTCGCCGCGTGCAGCCGGAAATCCGCAGCGCGTAAGTGCGCCGCTGAACGCGCCGGGATTGCGCGTCGTGTGGCAACCGATCGCGATGGCAGCAGCGTTGCTGTTCGGCATACCGGTATTCAGCTTCGCGCAAATCGTTCCGACTCCGGGCACAAGCACGCACGTAATCCAGACGCAGAACGGCATCCCGCAAGTGAATATTGCCGCACCGTCCGGCGCCGGTGTCTCGGTCAACACGTACAACCAGTTCGATGTACAAAAACCCGGCGCGATCCTGAACAACTCGCCGACGATCGTGAATACGCAGCAGGCGGGGATGATCAACGGCAACCCGAATTTCGGGGCAGGCCGGTCCGCGCGGATCATCGTCAACCAAGTCAACAGCAACGCACCGTCGCAACTTCGCGGTTATGTGGAGGTGGGAGGCAATCGGGCTGAGGTAATCCTGTCGAACAGCGCAGGTATTCAGGTCGACGGCGGCGGGTTCATCAATACGTCGAGAGCTGTCCTCACAACGGGAACGCCGTATTACGGCGCAGACGGGTCGCTCGGTGGATTCAACGTATCGCGCGGCCTGATTTCCGTAAGCGGTGCTGGCCTTAATGCGTCGAACGTGGATCAGGTTGACTTGATTTCTCGCGCCGTACAGGCCAACGCTGCCATTTACGCGAAAAATCTGAACGTGGTCGCCGGGGCTAACCAAGTCAACCACGACACGCTTGCAGCAACGCTGATTGCTGGCGATGGTGCCGCACCCGCTATCGCGATCGACGTGAGCCAACTCGGCGGTATGTACGCGAACCGCGTGTTTCTCGTGAGCAACGAGTTCGGGGTCGGGGTCGCGAATGCCGGAACGATCGCTGCGCAAGCAGGTGATCTGACGCTGCAATCCAACGGCCAGCTTGTACTCACGGGCAAGACAACGGCGAGCGGCAACCTTACCGCAACCGCGAACAGTGTTCAAAACGCCGGCACGACATATGCGCAACAGAGCGCAAACGTTTCGGCAGCCGGTACGTTGTCGAACAGCGGCACGCTCGCCGCTCAACAGAACACGACGATCAACGCGGGCATCATCAATTCGACGGGAACGCTCGGCGCAGGTGTAAACAATGACGGTTCTGTCGGAAAAAGCGGCGACCTGAATTTGTCGAGCACAGGGCAATTGACGGCGACCGGGCAGAACGTCGCGGGCGGTAGCGCGTCGATTTCGGGCGCTGCCGTCAACCTGGCGGGTAGTGAAACGGCCGCGAACGGCAATCTCACGCTGAATGCGAACGCAGGCGACTTGAACCTCTCGAACGCCACGACGAGTGCGCAGGGCGTAGTCAATGCGAACGCAGCAGGCGCATTGATCAACGATCACGGTAGCCTGTCGAGCCAAGGCGGTACAACGCTCACTGCGGGCAGCATTTCGAACCAAGGTGGCAAGGTTTCGGCACAAGGTCCGCTGAGCGTGCAGTCGAACGGCGCGATCTCGAATCAGGGCGGCACGCTGGTTTCCGAAAATGCGATGCAGGTGCGTGGTGGCGCGATCGCGAATAATCAAGGCACGATCCAGAGCGCGGCCGGAATGAATATTTCGGGTAGTTCGCTGGACAACAGTGCCGGTCGCGTTACGTCATTGAATTCGGATGGTCTGTCGATCACGACGGCAGGGCAATTGACGAACGCGGCTGGTACGACCGCACTTGGCGCACAAGGCGGCGTCATCGGCGGCAACGGCGGTGTGACGGTGCAATCCGGCAGCGTCGTGAACCACGGCACGGTCAGTGCACAAACGAACCTGCAAGTTGATTCGCAATCACTCGACAACGGCAGCGGTACCTTGTCGGCTGCGCAAAATGCAGTGATCAATGCTGGCGCGCAATTGACGAATCATTCCGGCAGCATCGCGGCCGGACAATCGGCAACGGTGAATGCAGCATCGCTGAGCAACGACGCGGGTTCGATACAGGCCAACCAGTTGTCTTTCGGGGCGACGAATTTGTCGAACCACGGTGGCACGATTACGCAAACCGGGACCGGCGCAATGAATGTCGCTGTCTCGAACACGCTCGATAATTCGAGCAACGGCGTTATTCAGACGAACAGCACCGACCTGAACCTGACGCCTGCGACGCTGATCAACGATCACGGAAAGATTACGCACGCAGGCAGCGGTACGTTGTCGATCACAACCGGTGCGATGTCGAACCAAGGCGGCACGATCGCGACCAATGGCGCGTTGAGCGTGAAGGCTGCGGCTGTATCGAATAGCGCCGGTACACTGGCCGCACAGCGACAGGCTGCGCTCTACGTTCAATCGCTCGATAACCATGCAGGTGGTTACGTCGGTGCCGACAGCATCACGCTGAAAGCACAAGGCGCGATCGATAACCGCGCGGGCACGCTCGAAGCGAACAATGGCGTTTCGGTGACAGCCGACAGCCTCGCGAATGATGGAGGCTCGCTTAAAAACGTGGGTACGGGCGCGCTGTCGGTCACGACGGCAAACGCGCTGACGAATACGGCTGGCGGCACGATCGGCGGCAACGGTGACGTTTCGGTGTCTGCGGGCAGTATCGATAATTCCGGCGGTTCGTTGCTTGCAGGCCAGTCGCTGACAGCGCAGTCGAACGCCCAAATTGTGAATGCCGCTGGTCTTGTTCAGGCGAACGGGAATCTGTCACTTCGTGCGCAAGGTGCCGTGACCAACAGCGCGGGCCAAATTGAAGCGAACGGTGCGACATCCATCCTCGGCGTATCGGGTTCCAGCGTCGATAACAGCGATGGTCGAATCGCCAATATCGGCAACGGTGCGACGACGATCGACGGCGGCGCATCGATCACGAACACGAACGCGTCTGGTAAAGCGGGTGCGGGCACAATTGGCGGAAATGGCGATGTTACGCTGACCACGCAAGCACTCACCAATGCACAAGGCGGCCAGACGCTGGCGGGACACGACCTGACGTTGAATGTCGCGAGCAACGCGAACAATGCGGGTGGCGTGCTGTCGGCGGCGAACAACCTGACGTTCAATGGTGCGAACGCGGCGCTGTCGAACCAGAATGGTTCGGTGCGGGCAAACGGGGCGTTGTCGTTGATGGCCGCATCGATTGACGACACGTCTGGCAAGATCGGTAACGACGCCGGTAGCGGCGGCAGCGTGTCGATTCAGACCGGCGCACTGTCGAATCAGGGCGGCGCGATCGGTAGCGATCAAGACCTGACGCTGAACACGGGTACGTTGTCCGGCGACGGTTCCATCATCGCGGGTCGCAACGGCTCAATCACGCTCGCGGGCGACTACACGCAGACGGCAGCGAACAAGCTTCACGCAAACGGCAACCTGAATTTCACTACGTCGGGCAAGCTGACGAACCAAGGCGTAATGGATGCCAATGGCGCGCTCACGGTGAATGCGGCGAACGTCGATAACCAGAGCGGTGCGGATTTGAATTCCGCAAACACGACGGTCAACGCGAACGGCGGCACGATCGATAACGTAGGCCGCATCGAAGGCGATTCGGTTACGACGAACAGCGCGACGTTGAACAACACCGGCACCGTGATCGGTGCCAACGTAACGGCGAATGCCAATACGATCACGAATACCGGCGCTGCTGCCGTATTTGCTGCTGCCAATCGGTTGAATCTCTACGCAACGAATCAGTTGTTGAACACGGGCGGTGCGAACCTGTTCAGCGTCGGTGATATCAATATCGCGGCGAATGGTCAGCGCGACGCAAAGGGCTTGCTCGCGAACCGCACGCAAAATGTGCTGAACGATCAATCGACGATCGAAGCGCAAGGCAACGTCGAACTCGCGGCCGGTACCTTCACCAATACGCGTCCTGCACCGACGGTCACGACCGAAACGACGAGCACGTCGAGCAAGCACGAAACGAAGCGCCAGAAATACATCGTGTGCGCGACGATGAATGCTGACCCGAACGGCGGCTGCTCGCAGGCGATGTGGGTGAACGGCTACAAGACTCCGCTGACGTCAACCTATAGCCCTTCGCAAGTGGTATCGGAAACGTCCGGGACGAACGCGACCGACAAGGTATTGGTCGTGAACGTGAATGGAAAGCAGCAGACGATTTACTACAACACGCTGACGAACAACGCGGACGGTACGGTTACGGTCAACTATTGGGATGCCTACGACCCGCACGTCAACTACGTTCCGGATACGGAATATACGACGCGCAGTGACGGCCATAACGGCTATCAGCGGGTCGAAATCTGGCGCGATACGACTTCCACGATTGAGCAAGACAAGGTAATGAGTCAGGCGCAGCAAGCGCAGCTTGTCGCGGGCGGCAGTATCACGATGGCGAACGTCGGCACGATCAACAACGAATACAGCGCGATCACGGCTGGCAAGTCGATTCAAATCGGCAGCACGCAACAAGGCGGCTCTGTTGGCAGCGGAAGCTACGGCGGCACGACGGTGAACAACGTTGGTCGGACGCTGTATCAGTATCAGACCGACAACATCGTATCGATGTACGCGTGGAACGAGGACACGACGCAGGATCGCGGCACGATCGTTGAACCGTCCGTTGTGCACACACCGATTGCTATCGGTGGAACGGGCGGCACGATCATCGCGAACCAGTCGGTGTCGATCGACGCGCAGAACGTCAATAACCAGAACGTCGCCGCGCAGAATTCGGCTACCGGTGCGACAGGGGGCACGCTTGGCAACAACGCGGCCAATCAGGGTGTATCGGGCACCAATCCGTCCAAGGTCGGCGCGGCGAGCGGAACGACGACAGTTCCGGCATTGCAATCGGTCGCGAGCGCGACCGGTGCTTTGTCGATCACGTTGCCGACAAGCGGGATGTATTCGATTCATCCCGCGCCCGGTCAGCCGTATCTGATCGTCACCGACCCGCGTCTGACGAGCTATACGAAGTTCATTTCGAGCGATTACATGCTCGGCCAGTTGAACCTGAACCCGGCGAGCATTGAGAAGCGGTTGGGTGACGGGATGTACGAGCAGCAGATGGTGCGTAACCAGATTACGCAGCTGACCGGCCGTACATTCCTGCCGGGTTACGCCAGCGCCGAGGATGAGTATCGTGCCCTGATGACGAACGGCGCGAACTACGCGAAGGAATTCGGTTTGGTGCCCGGGATGGCGTTGACGGCTGCGCAGATGGATGCCTTGACGAGCGATATCGTGTGGCTCGTTGACCAGACCGTGACGCTGCCTGACGGCAGCACGACGCACGTGCTGGCCCCGGTCGTTTATATGGCGCAAACGCATGCGAACGATCTGCAACCGACTGGTGCGTTGATCGCGGCGGACGATGTCGAAATTCATACGGTCGGCAGTGCGACCAATTCGGGTGCCATCAAGGGTGGCTCGAAAACCGTCTTGACCGCAACGGATATTTTGAATCGCGGTGGCACGATTTCGAGCAGTGGCACCAACGGTACGACGGTCGTGTCGGCGAGCAATGACGTAGTGAACGCATCCGGGATGATTACGGGCAATCGCGTTGCCGTGATTGCTGGCCGCGATATCGTCAATACCACGCTGGTCGACGCGGGTGGCGTTTCCGCTGCTTCTGGCAATAGCAAGGTCAATACGGGCCTTTTAGGGCAGCAGGGCACTATCGCTTCGAACGGCGACATGATCGTCAGTGCCGGTCGCGACCTCACGATACACGGCGCGAATCTGTCGGCGGGCGGTGACGCACAGGTAACAGCGGTACGCAACATCAACGTCGATACGATTCAGTCGAACACTTCGCAATCGATGACGAAGAATGCAAATCATCATTGGGAAGAAAACAGCACGACCAACGAGACGAGCGCAATTTCCGCGAATGGCAATCTTGCGATTCAAAGCGGCAACGATGCGACATTCAAGGGAGCGGACGTAACGGCCGGAAAAGACCTGAGCGTTATTGCTGGTGGTAATCTCACGGCAACGACCGTGACCGACACCGCACGCTACAACAACGTCGCGACAGACGACAAGACGCGTAAGGAAGTCGATCGCACTTACGATGAGCGGGCGGTCGGCACGACTTTCTCGTCTGGCGGAAATGCCATGCTTGCAGCAGTCAGCGCGGACACGAACAGAGGCAATGTGACGTTGACCGGCTCGTCGTTGACGGCAGGTATCACGAATGGGAAGGACAACGGCACGGGCGCAGCCACCATCGCGGCAACAGGCAATGTCAACATTAACGAAGGTCGCGAAGAGCACGATAATTTCGTTCAGACGCAAGCCAAACGCGGCAGTTTCGTTTCCGGTTCCACCACGGACACGATGCAGGACACGCACGCGAATGTCGGCGTCGCGAGCACCGTGTCGGGCGATACTGTTTCGATCCGTTCGGGCAAGGATTTGACGGTACAAGGAAGTAATGTCGTCGGTACAAACGACGTGAGGCTCGCTGCTGCGGGCAATGTGAATATCACCACGTCGCAGGACACGCAAACGTCCGAAAGCTATTATTCGAAGCGTGAATATGGCTTCCTGTCGGGCCTGAATCCATTGAATCAGCTTGACGGCGGATTGCAGGGCTATACGATCGGCGTGCGCAAAACCACAGATGCGCAACAGGCGACACAGGTCACGAACAACGGCAGCATGATTGGTTCGCTAAATGGCAACCTGAACATCAGTGCGGGCAAGGATTTTCATGTCACCGGCAGTACCATACATGCCGGGAATGACATTAATCTCGGAGCTACGAAAGTAACGATTGATGAGGCGCGAAACACCGCTACACAGAACGAGCAGCAGACGTTCAGTCAAACGGCAATTTCTGCGGGCATAAGCAATCCCGTTATCGCTGCAGTGCAGACGGCAAACCAGATGCGCAAGGACGTTAAGCAGACCAAGGGCGATGCGCGGCTTAATGCGCTCGCCGCCGCAACGACTGGTCTTGCTGCGAAGAATGCCTACGATGCTGTCATGAGTGATCCGACGAGCGTGGGCGGCGTCGGCATTAATGTGTCGCTTGGCACGAGCCACAGCAATAGCAGTTCATCGGCGTCGTCCAATACGGCAGTCGGCAGCACGGTATCGGCGGGCCATAATTTGAACATCGCTGCAGCCGGAGCAGGGGCCGATAGCGATATCAATGTGACCGGCAGTACTCTCAGCGCAGGTCATAATGCGACGTTGAACGCGCAGGGCGATATCAATCTGCAAGCTGCGCAAAATACCGACAGCCAACAGAGCAAGAACAGCGGATCAAGCGCCAGTATCGGCGTGACGTTCGGCGTCGGCAAATCGAACGGCATTTCGTTTCAGGCTGGTGTCTCTGGTACGAAGGGGCATGGCGACGGCAACGATACGACGTGGACGAACACAAACGTTGCAGCGGGCAACAAACTCACATTGGAGTCGGGCGGCGACACGAACCTGACCGGCGCTGTCGCGAGTGGTAAGCAGGTCATCGCTGACGTTGGTGGTGATCTGAATATCAAGAGCTTGCAAGACACGAGCCATTACGATTCGAAGCAAGCGAGCGGCGGTGTGTCCGTCAGTGTCTGTGTGCCGCCGATTTGCTACGGCGCATCGAGCGTGGCCGGGAATATCAGCCAGCAGAAGATGAATAGCGATTACGCGGCGGTCGGCGAACAGTCTGGTATCAAAGCTGGCGACGGCGGATTTCAGGTCAACGTGAACGGCAATACCGATCTGAAGGGTGGGGTCATTGCGAGCAGCGATAAAGCTGTTCGGGATGGTGTGAACAGCCTGACGACGGCAACGCTCACGTCGAGCGATATCCAGAATCACGCGTCGTACGATGCTTCTTCGATGGGCATTTCGGGCAGCTATGGCGGCGGTACAGGGAAGAATCAGAAAGGCACCGCTGACAACGTAAACCCGGTTCCGGGTACGACGCTGCCGAAGACCAACGGCGGTAGTGCACCGGGTTTGCAGGTCGCACCGCCGATCGCGATGAGCGCGTCCGATGATGCTAGTTCGGTAACCCGCAGCGGCGTAAGCGGCGGCGCGCTGACGATTACTGACAGCGCGACGCAGCAGCAGTTGACGGGCCAAACTGCAGCTGAAGCCGTCGCGAGTATCAACCGCGATACGTCCAACACGGGCGGTGCGCTCGCACCGATCTTCGATAAGGACAAGATTCAGGCTGGCTTCGACATCACGAGCCAGTTTGTGAATCAGGCTGGCACTTTCGTGACCAACCGCGCGAAGGAAGCGGATGCGGCAAAAGCGGCTGCAAACGATCCAAATCTTACGCCGGAACAACGAGCGGCGGCGCAGCAACGTGCCGATCAGTTGACCGCAGAGTGGGGGCCTGGCGGCACGTATCGTCAGGTGCTGACTGCGCTCACGGTAGCGGCGGGTAGTAACGTAACGGGCGGCATGGGTCAACTCGCGCAAAATGCGACGATCGCATACGTGCAACAGCTTGGTGCGAATCAGGTCAAGCAAATCGCCGACAGCCTTGGCAGTGAAGAGGCGCGCGCAGCACTTCATGCGATCGTAGGATGTGCTGGCGCGGCGGCAGGCGGTCAAGCGTGTGGCGTTGGCGCAATGGGAGCCGCCGCAAGCTCGGTAATCGGAAGCTTGATGGCTCCGACGACCAATATGTCTTCAGAGGAGCGCGAAGCTCGCGACAACCTCGTGTCGAGCTTGGTTGCTGGAGTCGCCGCGATATCGGGTCAGGATATCGCGACGGCAGCAGGTGCAGCTAAGATCGAAGTCGAGAATAATCAGATAGCGCCGCCACAGATGGCGCCGCCGCCCACTTGGCTGTCAGGATTCAAGCTGCCGGGTTTCACGGGACAAAGCCGAGACAAGGGTGACAATGCCATTATCGACAATTCGACCGACCTTGATTCGAGTGCGAAGGCCGGACCGCTGATCAGTCCGCTTGGTGCTCAAAGAGCGGTTGAGGCCATCATCACGGCGCTCACGCCTGACTGGCTTCAACAGATGATGAATGATCCGCTCACGATGGCGGGTTACAAGCCGAATCAAGGCGGCGTCGGTAACATGGGCGCGTTTTTGGGTACGCCGGGGTTTGGATCGGACCTCAAAGATGCCTCGCAAAAGACGAGGCTGACACAAATCGACGGTCAGAGCATTTATAAGGCTACGGACAATGTAGGCGCCATCAGGCAGGGCGATTATTTTTACCTCGATGGAATGCACAAGGATCACCTTGAAGTATTTGATAGTAGGGGGAGATTCAGTGTCGTCGTGAACTTGGATGGGACGGTGAACCAGTCCAAAACGAATGCAGGGCAAGGACGCAGGATTAACGTTAAGTGAGAGCTATGGATCTGAATCGAATCAAAACCTTGTTGCGGGACTTGGCACTGTCACACGGCTTGACGGATGCTGATCTACGTGCATACAACGAAGAAGCGGACGACCTAGAGTGGTATATCAATTGGAAGAGTGATCAAGATGAATTGTTCGCGAAAGAAATGCGCCGCATTCGGGATGCCCTTAATCTGTATGACTCCGCCATGAATAAGGGGGACAAGTTGACGGCCAAAGCTGGATTAATCCATGCTGGAATTGCTCTTCAGGGCCTATCAGGCTTCTTTGATGGTTTAATGCACGACGTAAAAAAAGCGTATGCCGATCCTCGCTTCGGTTGGCCGGAGTTTCCGAGTGATGACTGGAAAATTCCACCTGAATATGGGTTCAAGGAATGACCGATCCGATCATGATAATTAAACTGATGGTCCGTTATTAAGGTCAATCGATAAAAATGCGAGAGACCAAAAAACTGCCGCTCGTCGTTGATCTGGATGGCACGTTGACGGTTTCGGATACCTTGATGGAATCCGTGATACGTGTCGTCAAGCGAAAACCGGTGAACCTACTGCGCCTGCCCTTCTGGCTCGCGGGCGGTCGCGCCGCGTTTAAGGCCAAGGTGGCAGAGCATGCCGATTTTCGAGCGGAAACGCTTCCGTATCGCGAATCGCTTGTCGACTTCCTCACCTGCGAACGTGAGAGCGGTCGAAAAATCGTGCTCGCAACTGCAGCACATCGTTCGATCGCTGACCGTGTAAGCACGCATCTTGGCCTGTTCGATCGTGTCATTGCCACCAATGACGACACGAATCTCAAGGGAGAGGCCAAACTGGCCTGCATTCGTCAGCAGATCGGCGACGACTTCGTGTATGCGGGCGATAGCAAGGCCGACTTGCCGGTCTGGGCTGGTGCGAAAGGTGCCATCCTAGCTGGCGTTTCATCGGATGTCGCCGCAGATGTTCGGAGCTACGTTCCCATCGAACACGAGTTTGCGAATGTCCGTGCAACGTTCTCCACATGGTGCAAGGCCCTGCGTGTCCACCAGTGGCTAAAGAACCTGCTGCTGTTCGTCCCACTGCTAACGGCCTTTGTATTCTTCGATATCGACAAGGTCGGCATGCTCGCACTGGCGTTCTTGTCAATGTCGCTTGGCGCGTCGGCAACCTACATCGGCAACGATCTTTGGGATTTGGACAGCGATCGCAGACATCCAAGAAAGCGCAATCGTCCCCTCGCGAGCGGGGTGTTGTCGATCAATCAAGGCATCGCCTGCGCAGCGGTACTGCTGACATTGGCGTTTGCCTTGGCGTTGGCGGTGTCCACCGAATTTACCGGCATGTTCGCGTTCTATCTCTTCCTTACGACCGCGTACAGTTGGCGCTTGAAGTCGGTTGTGCTACTCGATGTGGTCGTCTTGTCATTGCTATACACGTACCGAATCGTCGCGGGGGCGGTCGCAGCGGAAATCATGGTGAGCCGATGGCTTCTCGCGTTCTCCATATTTGCATTTCTCAGCCTCGCGCTCGTGAAACGTTGCTCCGAGTTGGTGCTTTTACGCCAGAGCGACAAAAGCGCGACGGCAGGCCGGGACTATCGTGTAAGTGACCTCGAAGTCCTTTGGCCGTTTGGCATCGGTGCTTCTCTTGCAGCGGTGGTCGTGTTTGGTCTGTTTATCAATGCCCCGGAAACGGTAGATCGTTACACGATTCCGCACCTTCTTTGGTTCGTGCAGATTGGATTGATCTATCTGTTCGGCCGCCTTTGGATCGCCACAGTGCGTGGCGCGATGCACGACGATCCTATCGTTCATATTCTCGAAAACCGCGGTAGCTTCAGCATGCTTTGCGTCATGGTGGCAATCGTGCTGGCCGCTCACTTTTTGCCAGCTCCATGAGCGGCACAATACCCATGACGGAAAAGAACCGAAACCGCGTGCTGGCGTTCTGCCGCTTCGCCATCGTCTACGTGCTGCTGTTCGTGTGCGCGGGAAACATCACCAACAGCATGTTGCTGAAGTGGGGTTTCCGCGATGATCAGAAGGGCGACTTCGCAACCAGCTACAGCCTCGTCGGCATGATGAACGGCGATGCGCCGAAGCCGTATGTCTATCGCTCGTCGTTCCCGCGAGCCGCAAAATGGGTAGCCGAGCGGCTTGGGCAGGAAAAGCAGGAAAAGCTTTTCAAATCGATCAAACGACACGATTCGCTGCACAACGCCTATTTCACAAGTGTGCCGGATGAATATTGGACGCCGATCGTGGCACTCGTCTATCACCTGACGTACATCGCGATCGTGTTGTCGACTCTGTTCGCGCTGTTGCTGGTCTACAAGCTAGCCAGACTACATGGACTGAACTTTGGGCAATCTGTTGGCTTTCTGGCGGCATTCGGCTTCGTCTATCCGCTCACGTTTCAGCAGGGCGGTTACTACTACGACTTCTTCGAACTGCTCGGTGTGCTCGGTGCATGCTATTTCCTGCTGAAGAGGCAGATGCTGGTATGCACGTTGATGGTCTCCATCTTCTCCCTGAACAAGGAAACGTTCTTCCTTGTTCCCCTTGCGCTGTTCTTCCTACACGAGCGTGAAATCCCGGTATTCAAGCGAGTCGGTTGGCTGGTACTGCAACTTGTAATCTGCGTCGGCACTCGCCATTTCATCATGAGCGGGTACGACACGAATGCAGGTGGTTTCGTCGAATTTCATGTGTGGGATAACCTGAAATTCTGGCTCAATCCCTTGTCTTACCTGTCGTTCTACAACCTCATCGGCAAAGGCATCTTTACACCAAGTCTCGAAAATCCGCTGATGCTTGCGCCGCTTGCGGTGTTCTTCGGCTCGGCCTGGCGCGCGACGCCACGTCGATACCGTATCTACTTTTTTGCGGCATTCCTACCGGTGCTGGTGTTGTTCTTTTTCTTCGGTTACCGCGACGAAGCGCGAAACTTTTCGGTCGTATTTCCCGCCGTCGTGCTGATCGCCCTACATGGCGCGAATCGGTTCAATGCGACTTTTGGTGGGAACGCGACCGCATCCGATGACACCCGCATAGACGCCGGTCCCCGGACCGATGCTGCAGTAGCGATGGAGGTCGCACGGTGAACTGGCTGATCGTCGTTGCAAGTGGCTTTTTCGGCGGTCTCGCGAGCATATTGCTCCGAGTTGCGGCTCTCAAGGGAATCACACTCGGCGAGTCGAGCATGTTGCCGTGGATCGCACGCGGGGCAGCCATCGGTGCCTATGGTGTCGGGTTCCTCCTTTACGCAATCGCACTCCGCAAAACAACGCTTGGCGTTGCGTATCCGACGATGGTGGCGATTTCCATGCTCGTGGTGCTGTCGTTCACGGCGTTACACGAACACCTGTTGCGGCCGATGCAGATCGTCGGCGCTGTCGTCATCCTGATGGGGGTCTGGATGGTCACGCGGTACGCGTAATCGAGAGAATCAAATACATGAAGAAGAAAATCCGAGGGGGTAGTCTTGTCGCCGGATCGTTGCTTTTTGCATCGACCTGCGCGATGGCACAAACGATTCCGCCGGTTGGCAACGACCAACAGGCACGCCAGCAAGAAGAAGCACGCGAGCGGGAACGAACCGTTTCCGCGCCTGCAGTTCGTTCGAGTGTCGCAGCGAGTGCTGGTTATCCAGAGCTTCCGACCGAAACGCCATGCTTCCGCATTGATCGTTTCATTGTCAACGTTCCCGACGCGTTGCCGGATGGCTTGAAAGCGCAGGGCGCATCCGCGTTACCGATGGACCGCTTTGCTTTCGCGCGTGAATGGCTTGAACACTACACGGGGCAATGCGTCGGCAAGCAAGGGCTCGATGTCCTTGTCAAAGCATTGTCGCAAGACATTTTGTCACGCGGCTACATCACGACGCGCGTGCTGCTGCCCGAACAGGACCTGTCGACAGGCACGCTGAAAGTCGCACTGATCCCCGGCACGATCCGGCACGTACGCTTCGCCGATGAAAAACTGCGTGGCACATGGAAAACCGCGTTTCCGACGCGCGACGGCGAACTGTTGAACCTGCGCGACCTTGAGCAAGGTCTGGAGCAGATGAAGCGGGTCACCAGCCAAGACGTGTCGATGCAGATCGTTCCGGCCGATGTACCGGGCGAAAGCGATGCGGTGCTCGACGTGAAACGCGGCAAGCCGTGGACCGTCGTCGCATCGATCGACAACTCGGGCACGCGCGCGACCGGTAAGCTGCAAGGCAACCTGTCGATCGGCATCGACAACCCGTTGGGCTTGAACGACATTTTCAACGTCGGTGTGAGTCAAGACCTTGAACTTGGTGACAACCGCCTTGGTTCGCACGGCTGGAACGGTTTCTATTCGATCCCGTGGGGATATTGGACGGCGACCCTTTCCACATACACGAACACTTACTATCAGCAAATTGCGGGCGTCAACCAGACGTTCGTCGCGAGTGGTAATTCCAAGACCGTCGATTTCAAGCTGAATCGCGTACTGTCGCGCAGCCAGAATGACGTGTTCGGCGCGCAGTTCAGGCTGTCGCGCCGTTTCGGTCAGAGCTTCATCGAGGATACGGAAATCCCGCAGCAGCGCCGCAACAACACGTTCGTTGAATTCGGCCTGACCGATCGCCACTATTTCGGCGGCGCGCAGTTCGATGGCACGCTTGCGTACAGGCAAGGTATCGGCACGTTTGGCGCACAGGACGATGTATTGGCAACGGACGGTGGTCCGACGTATCGCTACAAATTGGCCGTGCTGGATGCGAACCTGTCGGTGCCGTTCGCGATCGCGCAACAGCCGTTCCGCTACGTGACGACCTTTCACGGCCAATATACCGGCAACACGTTGTACTACATCGACGACCTGACGATCGGCAGCCGTTACACGGTCCGCGGTTTCGACGGCGAAACGATGTTGGCGGCGGCGCGCGGCTTCTACTGGCGCAACGAACTGCAAATGCCTATCGGGCAGACAGGGCAGGCGATTTATGCAGGACTCGATTACGGCCGCGTTTGGGGACCGCAGCCTGTCGCGCTGGTCGGTACGCAACTGGCCGGGGCAGTGATCGGCGTTAAAGGCAGCGTTGCAACGCGCTTCGGCGGTTACGGCTACGACCTGTTCGCCGGTACGCCGGTCTACAAGCCGTCCGGATTCCCGACTGCGCGTGTCACGGTTGGATTTCAGGTTACAGCGCAGTTCTGAAATTATCGAAGATAGAATTCCGTGATGTTTAAAAATACGATGATGGCTGTTGCACTCGGCACATTGTTGGCTGGCTGTGCGTCGCAGAACACGCACAGTGCGGCCTACGATCCTGCAACCGATGCGAGGATTCGCGTTTATTTTGGCGCATCCACGCACTTCTTCTTCAACACGGCATGCGAACCGAAGAAAGGTGTACTCGGTTTCGGCGGCGGAATGACAGTGGCTAAACCACGCACGCTACATCTCGCCAACACGACGATCGGGATGCCCGTTCCAGAGGACGCGTATCGGTACTATGACGAGTATGTGATCAAAGCCAACGAGCCACTGACGATTTCGGTCGAATACGGTGGTGACTCGTTGCCTGATTTCAACGGCTTCGTTTTTAGAAGTCGGTTTCAGCACATTGCGCGTACTTTCGTTCCTCTGGCTGGTAAAGATTACGAAGTGTTCGCAAGCAATGCACCGAATAGTCTCCAACTCAACGTTCGGAGGCTATCTGTCGTAGGTGAGCACGTTGAGACGGAGCCGGTCGGCATCAAGGCCGCGCCAAAGTGCCAAGATGTCAGTCACGACCCTGCCGGGTAAGTTTCGTTTGCCTATGACGAGTTCACGACAATAACCGATGCAGGAAGATTGCGAGCTAACCGCTTTTTTTGCAGCGGCACGTCGATGCGTTGCTGTCGCCGAATTCTGAGCCGCGCCCGCCGTGCTTCCATTGCGGCTCAGCGCCCGTTGGTATTCGTGGGTACCGAAGCGCCTGAGTGGTCACCGAATTCCGCGCTTCTTGTGCGGGGCGTGTAATCGCGAATTTACACGGCTGCATGGTACGCCGCTGTATGAGCGTCATGCGCAAAAGTTGGAGGCGCTGATAGCGCTTCTATCGCAACCGATCAGCCGTTCGACCGTTGCGACGACACGGCCGCTTCATTGACAAGGTACGGATGCGACTGGGAAAAATTGTCGCTGCTTGGCGGCTGTGGAGCCTTCCGTTCGTGCGCCGGGGCTGGACAGTACGAAGCGCGGCGCGTGGAGCGAAACCGACGGAAATGCATCAGGCCCGCATCGGCCGCCTCGTCGAAGTGGGTTTTTTCTTTCCGCCCGCGGCCAAGCCCGATACCGTTGCGCGTTCCAGTTTCCTCCCGCCGATCGACTTCGGGTAAATTACCTACCGAACGCCACCCCCCATTCATCACCCCTGACCCGGAGCCGCCCCTCGATGCAGGACCATCCCCTCCCGCTCGACCTGTCCGGCCTTGCGCAAAGCATTTACGCGCAGGGCACCGAGGAGGGCATCCTGGCGCGCCTGATGGAGCGGATCGCGCCGGCCAACCGATTCTGCGTCGACATCGGCGCGAGCGACGGCCTGCGCAACAGCAACACCGCGCGGTTGCTGCACGAACAGGATTGGGCCGGCGTGCTGGTGGAAGCCAGCGCATATCGGTTCGGCAAGCTCGCCGCCCACTACGCGGGCGCGGAGCGCGTGCGTTTGCACCACGACCGCGTCCAGCCCGACACGGTCGACCTGTTGCTCGCCGATGCGAACGTGCCCGCCGACTTCGACCTGCTGTCAATCGATATCGATGGCAACGACTACTGGGTGTGGCGCGGCCTGCAAGCGTTTCAGCCGCGCATCGTGGTGATCGAATACAACCCGTACTACACGCCGCCCGAACGCTGGGTCATGTGCTTCAATCCGGACCACGAATGGGACGGGTCGACCTATTACGGCGCGAGCCTCGAATCGCTCGTTCATCTCGGCAGGCAGAAGGGCTATGAGCTCGTCTGCTGCGACGACATGGGCAACAACGCATTCTTCGTGCGGCAGGACCTGTACCCGCTGGTCGGCATCGTGAACAACGCTCCTTCGGTGCTGTTCCGCCCGGCGATGTACAAGCTGCGCTACGTCGGCCACAACACGTTCCTGACCGGTCATCCGTATCGACACGGGCCGGCGGAGCACATCTGAATGGACCGGCTTGCGATCCCATTTGACGAGATTCGCGACGCCTACGCGCTCGGCCGAAGCGATGCACCGCGCCAGGTCAGCGAACGCGTGTGGTATCTGCCGGCTGACAGCGGCGGTGTGGCAGTCAAGCTCTATGCGCTCGAACACCATGCGCGCGCGGCCAGGGAGGCCGCCGTCCTCGCGCATCTGGAAATGCACGGCGATGCCCGCTTCCGTGTCCAGACGCTGAAACGCACGACAGCCGGCGCATCGCTGTGGACGGGGCAGGACTCGCACGCGATGCTCACGCGCTGGGAAGCCGGGCAGTTCAGAACCTACGATACATTTTCGCCAACCGAGTGGAATGCGCTCGGCGCGAGTCTGGCCGCGCTGCACCTGAGCCTCGACCGGCTGCATCTGCCGTCGCTCGACACGATCCGCGCACGGCTGACCGCGATCGATGCGGACGCGGTGCGCCGCAGCCTGCTCGACGCACGGGATCGTGCGCACGCGAACGAGGGCGCCGCGAACCTGCGCCGCTATGTCGAACTCGCGCTGCGCATGATCGACCGCTACTATCCGGGCAGCGTCGAAGCGTTTCCCGCCAACGATCCGCAGCACCCGATTCATAACGACTACAACCAGTTCAACTATCTGTTCACGGGCACGCTGCCGCCGCTGATTCTCGACTGGGAAGCATCGATCGGCGCGCCGCGCGAATACGAGCTGGTGCGTTGCCTGAATCATTTGCCGCTGGAGGCGCCGCATCTGGCGGCAGCCTTCGTGCGCGCGTATGGCCGGGTCCGGCCGGTGAATCCCGCGCACCTCCCGTGGGCCGTCGATGCCGCGTGTCTGCAGCACGCGCTCAAGCTGTGGGTCGTGCAAGGCTGGCTCGACGATCCCGTGCGCTTCGCCGCGCACCTGAACGGGGCGGTGACGATGGCGTCCGCGATGGTGGACGCGCGCGAGCGTCTGATCGATTTCTTTTCCCGTTGCGTGGAAGCAGGAAGCTGAAGTGAGTGCGAATCCGAACCGGGCCACGAACCCGCTGCCGTCCGGCGAACGGCAACATGTCTTCCCGCCGCCGCTGGATCGCGATTACCGCGTCGAAGACGGGCGCGTCCGGACGCGCTCGCTGGAAGCGCATATCGTCGATCACTGCAACCTGACCTGCGCGGAATGCTGCTCGCTGTCGCCGCTGCTGCCCGAGTGGTATGCGAGCCCCGAATCGATCGAGTCCGATCTGCGCAAGGCCGCGAAGGTGCTGAGCCCGCGTATTTTCAAGCTGGTCGGCGGCGAACCGCTGTTGCACCCGGCGCTCGTCGAACTCGTCGAACGCGTGCGCGGCACGGGCATCGCGCCCGTGATCTCGGTCACGACGAACGGCCTGAAGCTCGGCGAGATGCCGGACGCGTTCTGGCAGTCGGTGGATGCGCTGACGATCTCGCGCTACCCGAAGCCGTCGCTGTCGCCCGACCTGATTGCGTATGTCGAGCATCAGGCCGCACGCTTCGACGTACGTCTGAACTGGAAGGTGCAGGACGTGTTCACGACGATGAATCGTGCACAGCCCGGCACGGATCGCGACGACGCGCGGCGTCTCTATCACGATTGCTGGATCCGCGAGCGCTGCCATATGATTCGCGACGGCATGTTCTACACGTGCACGCGTCCCGCGCATTTCCATACGCTGTACAAGGGCGAGAAGGATTTCCAGGCCGACGGCCTGCCGCTGCGCGATGACGCCGGGATGCTTGATGCGATGCTCGCCTATCTGCAACGCGAGGTGCCGCTCGAAGCGTGCCTGCATTGCCGCGGCGGCAGCGCGCCGGTAGCGCCGCATCGCATCCTGAAACGCATTGAAGTGGACACCTTGAAGGCTCGTTATCCATGATCGTCGGCACGCGCGACCCGTTCGGTTTCGATCGTCTGCACTACCATCCGCGCAGCGGCGTGTCGGCGTCCGGCATCCGCGCCGTCCTGCAGGCGTCGGGGCAAGCGGCCGGCGCGCCGGATGCGGCCGCCATCGCGGGCTACCTGAGCGGCGAGCGCCTGATCGGCCGCACGGTGCTGCGCGACGTGCTCGCGGTGCCGCCCGGTCATGCACTGATCCGGGCGCCGCACGGCCTGGCGGTGCGGCCGGCGCCCGAGCGGCCCCGGCATGCCGATCTGGACACCGTGCTGCGCGCATCGCTGCAACGCGCGCTCGACAGCGGCAAGCGCGTCGCGCTGGCGCTGAGCGGCGGGCTCGATTCGGCGCTGCTGCTCGCGTTGCTGCGCGAACTCGGCGCACAGCGGCACGTGACGTCCTATATCCTCGCGACCGACATGCCCGACTACTGCGAACTCGACGCGGCGCTCGAACTCGCCGCGCAGATGCAGGCGAACGTGAAGATCGTGCGCGCGAACGAGGCCGACTTCGTCGCGGCGCTGCCGAGAACGACCCATGCGGTCGAGGAGCCGATGTTCAACCTGCATCCGGTCGCGAAGCTGCTGCTGGCCGAGGCGATCGCCGCGGACGGCGTCGAGCTGGCGATCACCGGCGACGGCGCGGATCAGGTCTTGCGCCGCGACCGGTCGGCCAACTATCTGCCGCTGTGCCATGCGTTGTTCGACGAGGCGTCGGTCGATCTGCATCCGCCGTTCGTCGATGCCGACGTCGTCGCGCATCTGACGAGCATCGCGCCCGACCCGAACAAGCAGTGCCTGCGCGATCTCGGTGCGCGCCTGAACCTGCCGGACCGTCTCGTGCACGGCCCGAAGCGCGGGCGGCTCGCACCGGCGATGGATCTCGCGCCGCTGCTCGATCGCGACCGCACGCGTGCACTGGCCGACACGCTCGGTCTGGCCGCGCCCACGTTGCAGGCGGATACCGAGCGCGTGCTGTGGGTAACGCTGACGCTGATCCTCGATCATCTCGATCGCCTTCATCCTGATGCCGCGCATCGCCCAACCTGAGTCGCTCATGAAACGCATCCTGTTCTGCGTGGTGCCCGAGAAGGGCCACGTCAATCCGTGCATCGGCCCGGCCCAGCATCTGCGCGCGGCCGGCTGCGACGTCGCGTTCTACGCGCCGGCCGACATCAGCGCGCAGCTCGACGGCGCCGGCGACTTTGCATTCGTCGGGCCGCGCGAGACGCCCGAACGCCACGATCTGTCGCGCGGCGCGAGCTTCGCCGCGAACATTCGCGACGCCGACTGGCTGAGGCACTGGATCCGCACGCTGCTGATCGATCTCGCGCCTGCTCAGGTGGACGGCATCCGCGCCGTGCTGCGCGAATGGCGGCCCGACGTGGTCGTGATCGATCCGCTGCTCTACGCGGCGGCGATCGCCGCCGAGCTGGAAGGGCTGCCGTGGGTCTCGATGTCCAATTCGCTGAATCCGGTGCTGCCCGACGCGCTCGATTCGGAACTGCTCCGTACGGTGCGATGGCTCGAGCCGGAACGCACGCGCCTGTTCGCGCGCTACGGTCTCGACGCGCGTTTTCGCGGTTGCGACATCCTGTCGCCGCATCTGACGCTCGCGTTCACGACCGACGCGCTGGTCGGTACGCCGCCGCCCGGTGTCGAACTGGTCGGCCCGGCGATGCCTTCGGGCCCGCGCGGCGACGAGACGGCGTTCCCGTGGGAACGCCTCGATGCGGATCGCCCGCTCGTCTACATGTCGCTCGGCAGCCAGCTTTACTATCACCCGGACCTGTTCGCGAAAGTCATCGACGCGACGCGCACGACGTCGGCGCAACTGGTGCTGTCGGTGGGCGAACTGGCCGATTCGGATTTGCTGCCGGTCGATGACGAGCGCGTCGTCGCGGTGCGTTACGCGCCGCAGCTGGCGCTGCTGCGGCGCACGCACGCGTTCGTCAGCCACGGCGGCGCGAATTCGGTGATGGAGTCGCTCGCGTGCGGCGTGCCGATGCTGCTGTCGCCGTTCTGCAACGACCAGTTCCATTCGGCGCACTTCGTCGAGCGGGCCGGCGCGGGATGCGTGCTCGATCTGCAGCAGGCCGGCGTCGCGGAGATTGCCGATGCGCTCGAACGCCTGTTGCGTCCCGGATCGTTGCGCGAGCAGGCGGCGCGGATCCGCGCGAGCTACGCGCGCGACGGTTCGGCGCAGGCCGCCCGCCTGATCAGCGCACTCGCTTCAGGAAGCCGCCTGGCGACAGCGTCATGAGCACGCGGTCCTCGATGTCGTGGTCGACTTCGAACCGGTCGTCGCCGGCGAGAAACGCATGCACGGCCGTGGCCGGATTGTTGCCTCTGCCGTACGGCTTGCCGTCGAACATCGACTCGGGCAGATACTCCATGATGGTATCCATCACGATCGCATGGCTGCCGGGCGTCACGAGCGGCGCATAGCAGGCGAGTTCGCGCAGCACGTGCGCGTGCGTATGCGTGAGATCGAGGATCGCCATCACGCGCGTGCCGTCGCCGATCTGCGCGCGTACCGATGCGAGGGTGTCGGTTGCGCACGATTCGCCTTCGATCAGCACCATGCGATGGGCGAGCCGGTGCGATTGCAGGCGCTGCCTGACCTCCTCGCGCAGGCGCGGTTCGATCGCGACGACGCGGCCGTGGCCACCCGTCAATTCCAGCATCGACGCGGAGAACACGACGCCGCCGCCCGCCGCGATGCCGGTCTGCACGATGCAGTCGGGACGCGCGCGCCAGATCAGTTCCTGCAGCGCGAGCATGTCGCCGGGCAGATGGAAGAAGCGCTCGCCGAGCCAGCGCGTCTGGAACAGATGGTCGAATTCGGCGGCGCGCGTCAGCCATTCGATGTTGATGTCCCGCATGCGGGCCGAAGGACGCTCTGACATGGTCAATGCAACGAGTAGGAATGACGTGAAAACGCTGGAACCGTGGCTTCACCGGTACTGGAACATCGCGCCGGCGCGCCTGCAGGCGCTGGCGTCGGGCCATACTAACAAAACGTACCTCGTCGAGTGCGCCGCGGGGCGCACGGTGCTGCGCGTGTCGTGGTCCGGCAAGCCGGTCGGGCAGGTGCATCGCGAGGCGTCGATACTCGGGCGTCTCGGCCGTTTGCGCACGACGCCGACATTGCCCGTGCTGCCGCGGCTGCGGCCGACCGTGGATGCGCAAACCGGTGTGCAGGCCGCCGATGGAAGCTGGCTGCATCTGTTCGAGCATATCGACGGACGTCCCGGCCTGCCCGACGATGCGCAGGCCGGCGCGATCGATGCGATGCGTGCGCTCGCGCATCTGCATGCGGCACTGGCGTCGATACCCGTGAGCGAATCGGCACCGCTGGCGTGGCTGTCGGCGCGTCATGCGCGCGTCGCCGCGCGGGCGATGCCGGCGTTGGCGGGCGATCTGGGCCGTGACTACGCCACGGTGATCGGGCGAATCCGCGCGCATCTCGACGCCGCCGCACGCTGGCTGACGGGGCCGGTGCGCTGGCTGCACGGCGACTATCACGCGGGTAACCTGCTGTACGTGGGCAATGCGGTGAACGGCGTGCTGGATTTCGACGATGTGGGGCAGGGCGCGCAATGGCTCGAGGCGGCCTTTGCGTTGTTCGCGCTGTCGCGCGATGCGGCCAGGGACGATCGCTTCGTATTCGATGCACGGCGCTGGGAAGCCGGCTTGCAAGCCTACGCAGCGACGCCGCCTGACGCTGCGCCGGACTGGATCCGCGTGAACCGGGATGCGCTGATGGTGCTGTTCTGCGCGGACCAGACGCTGATCCATCTCGAAGCCGCGCAGCGCGGCCTGTGGATGCCGGGGCCAGGCATCGGATTTCTCGGCGGCTGGCGCCAGTTGCTGGACGAGGCGGCGCCCGGAAGCTAGCCGGCCGTGGCGTCAGCGCTGCCGGTTCAGGAACAGGCGCACGGCTTCGACCGTGTTGGGCCGCGCTTCGCCGTGCCGCGATCCGTCGTGCATGCAGAACAGCACGTCGCGATGCCGCGCCGCGCTGGCGTCGACATGCGCGCACATTGCGTCGAATAGCGCCTGCGGTGACGGCGCCGGCCGCTGCCAGTCATCCAGTATCGCGGTCCAGCCGGTGTGTTCGCGTTGCAGGCGCGCGAGCACGGCTGCGCGATTGTCCTGCGGCATCAACCCGTACGGAAGGCGCAGCGGGATCGCGTCCGGCGCAGGAACGCCGGCGCGGCGGCAGGCCTCGCGAATCAGCGCGTCGGTCGCCTCGATCTCGTCTATCAGCACGTCGTCCGCCAGCGCGCCCGGTCTCGCGTGCGAACGGGTGTGATTGCCGAGCCGGTGGCCGTCGTGCGCCATGCTCGCCGCGACGTCCAGCGCGCCCGCCAGGTTCGTGCCGAGCAGGAAGAAGGTCGCCTTGCACGATGCGTCGCGCAGGACGTCGAGCAGCGAGGGCGTCGACGGGCCGGGGCCGTCGTCGAAACTGAGGTGAATGGACATCGCGTGGAGGGCGCGTCGTGTGAGTGGACCCTGAACGATAGCGCAATCCGGAGGCTGATCGGTCGTGCGTTGTCAGCGAGCGAAAGCATGCGCGCGCAACCGCCCGTGCTCGAGCGTTGAATCGCTCAATTGTCGCAAGCAAGCGCCGGCTCGTCCGGAATTGCCCGCTCTGCCAGCGCGACATAATCGCCCGACGCCGTGCGTTCGACCCTTGCATCGACGCGGTACGCGCGCCGCAGGTTCGGCGGCGTCAGCACGTCGGCCGGCGCGCCGTCCGCGACGAGTCCGTCGGCGCTCAGCAGCACGAGCCGGTCGCAGAAACGCGAGGCGAGATTCAGGTCGTGCATCGCGACCAGCACGATTGCGCCATGCCGGCGGGCCGCCTCGCCCACCGCCTCCAGCGCGAGCAATTGCCAGCGCAGGTCGAGCGCGCTGGTCGGTTCGTCGAGCAGCAGCAGCGGCGTGTCGCGCACGAGCACCTGCGCGAGCCCGACCATCTGCCGCTGGCCACCCGACAACCGGTCGAGTGGCGACATTGCCAGCGGGTGCAGCCGCAGCCGCGTGAACACCTGTTGCAAACACCGTTCGCGCGTCGCGTCGGACAGGCCGCCGCAGGTGGCGCGCAACGCGCTGCGCACGGCTTCGTACACGAGTAGCGACGACGGCTGCGGCAAGGTTTGCGGCAGATAGCCGACCTGCCGCGTGTGTTCGCGGCGCGACCCGTCCAGCAGGTCGAAGCTGCCGAAGGTCGCGCGACCGGTCGCGGACGCAAGCCGCGCCAGTGCGCGCAGCAGCGTCGACTTGCCGACGCCGTTCGGCCCGAGCAGCCCGACCGTCGTGCCCGGCTCGACCGGCGCGAGCGACAGGCCGTCGAGCACGACCCGGGCGCCGTAGCGGACGCACAGCGCGTCGAGATGCAGCATCGGCTCAGCCATGGAGCCTCCTGCGCCGGCTGACGAGCAGCATGAACAACGGCACGCCGACCAGCGCGGTGATGATGCCGATCGGCAGCGTCACGCCGGGGATCAGCGTCTTGCTGAGCACGGACGCGCTGGCCAGCATGATCGCGCCGGCAAGCGCCGCGCCCGGCAGGTAGTAGCGATGCTCGTCGCCGACCAGCAGCCGTGCGACGTGCGGCCCGACGAGGCCGACGAAACCGATCGTGCCGACGAACGACAGCGCCGTCGCGGACAGCAGGCTGATGCGCGCGAGCGCGACGAGTCGCAGCCGCTCGACTGAGATACCCATGCTGCGCGCTTGCTCGTCGCCGGCGCGCAGTGCCGTCAACGACGCGACGTCGACGCTCGCCCACAGCGTGCAGGTGGTGAACACGCAGGTCAGCAGCGCGATCTTGCCCCACGTCGCGCGCGCCAGGCTGCCCATGCTCCAGAACACGATCTGCTGCAACGCATTTGCATCGGCGATGAACTGCAGCAGCCACTGTAGGGCCTCGAAGCTGAACATCAGGCCGATGCCGAACAGCACGACGGTTTCAGTCGTCGCGCCGTGGCGCCACGCGAGCCAGACGATCAGCAGGGTCGCGACGCACGCGCACGCGAACGCGCCGAGCGACAGCGCGACGTTCTCGTTCCACAGCACCAGGTGCCAGCCGGAAATCACGACGAGCGACGCGCCCACGCTCGCGGCGGCCGACATGCCGAGCGTGAACGGACTCGCGAGCGGGTTGTTCAGCACGGTCTGCATTTCGGCGCCGGCGAACCCGAGCGACGCGCCGACGAGCACGGCCATCAGCGCATAGGGCAGCCGCACGTCCCACAGGATCACGCGCTGTTCGAGCGGCAGCCCGTCGGGCCGGAACAGGCCGCCGACCACATCGGCGAGCGGAAACGGCGATGGGCCGGTCGAGACGTCGACGACGAGCAGCGCGACGAGCACGCATGCGAGCGCGGCCAGCGCACCGACACGCCGCGCGGCGACCGCGCGATAGCGAAGTCGCAGCGACGAAGGCGAAACAGGGGTCGTCGTGCTCATGCGAGCGCTCCGGACGCGGGCTCGAACACCACGCGTGACGCAAGCGCGAGACTCGGCAGCACGACGCCGCCGTGATCCTCGCCGTCGATCAGCCGGAACGCGGCTTCGAGCCCCGGGCGGACGCCCACGCGCGCGATGAAGTCGCGGGCGGAACTCACCTGCTTGCGCGCCTGCTGGCGGCGCATCCGTTCGGCGTCGGGGTTCGGTGCACCTTCCTCGAGGCTGCCTGCGGTCACGAGGACGCGCAGCGGCCATGCGAGCGGGGCGGTTTGCGCGGCGAACCGGTCGGCATACGGCAGCAGCGCGCGCTCGCCCCACCAGATCGACGGGCTCGCGGCCACGTAGCGCCGAAACAGGTGCGCGCGCGTGAGCATCGCGTACAGCGTCAGCAGGCCGCCGTACGAGTGGCCGAACAGCGTCTGCCGCTCGGGATCGACCGGCAACTGGCGGGCGAGCCACGGCTGCAGGTCGTGCTCGATGAAGTCGAGAAAGCGGTCCGCGACGACGCCGCGGCCGTTCGGCAACGGCGCGAGCGTGTAGTCGTCCGCGCGCGCGGCCATGTCGTAGGGCCCGTCGACCGGATAGCCGATGCCGATCACGACGGCCTCGGCGTCGCGCGTGCCGTCCGGCCGTGCGCGGCGATTGCGGATGAGCTGCACCGCGAGCGGGAACAGCGCATTGCCGTCGAGTACGGTGAGCACCGGATGGGGCGCCGAACCGGAACGCCCGGCCGGCAACGCGACGAACAGGCGCCGCGTGCGGCCGGCGATCGTCACGTCGAACTGGCGGCTGTCCGGCACGAAGACCGGGGGCGCGGCGTCGAGGCCGGGCCACGCAGGTGCATCGGCGGCACAGGCGGGCGCGAGCCGGCCGCCGAGCGGGCCGGCCAATCCGGCGACGAGGAGGGCGCGGCGCATGGAGGAGGCGGGCATGCGCATGTCAGGATCCTTCCTGCATCCAGTATTCGCCTTGAAGCGGAACGGGCTGGAAGCGTCGCACCATCGTGTCGAACGTGGTGCGCGGATCGAGATCGGAGAACAGTGCCGGATGCAGCCACTTGGCCATCACCTGCACGGCGACGACGTTGAACGGTGAATTGTAGAAGTGATGCCAGATCGCATACGCACGCCGCTCACGGACCGCGCGCAGCCGCGTGATCTGCGGCCGCTTCAGCGACCGGTCGAGCGAGCGGACGGCGGCGTCGTGCGGCACGCCGGCGCCGAGCGCGATGCGTTGCGGCGCGCTTTGCAGCGTCTGGAGCGAGCCAATCGCGGTGCCGATGTAGAAATCGGGCTGGCGGCTCAGCAGGTATTCGGGGTTCAGCGTGCCGTGCTCGCCGGGCACGCGGCCTTTCGCGACGTTGTTGCCGCCGGCGGCGTCGAGGAGGCGGCCCATCATGCCGGTCATCGTGTCGCAGCAGTCGCTCGACAGGCCGACGCGGCTTTCGAGGAACACGCTCGGCGCGGCCGGGTGCGCGGTCGCGAGCCGCGTGCGGACGAGGTCGAGCTGCTGTTGCCAGTACGCGTTGAATTCCGCCGCGCGCTGCGGCGAGCCGAGTACCTGGCCGAGCAGCGCGATGCTGCGCGGCGTGTTGACGAGCGGGTCGTGCCGGAAGTCGACGAACACGATTGCGACGCCGGCCGCCTCGAGCCGCGCGAGCGTTTCGCGATCGCGCTCGCCGGGGCCGTGGCCGCCGCCGAGCCCGAAGATCGCAACCCGAGGACGCAGCGCGAGCGCGCGCTCGTCGCTGAAGCTGCCGGTCTGCGAGCGTCCGATGCGCGGCACGTCCTTCAGGCGCGGGAAGCGCGCGAGCCATTGCGCGTAGCTCGCGGGATCGAGTTGCTCGAAATCACCCATCATGCCAACGAGGCGGCGCGTCGGATCGTCGCCGTCGACCACCGCCAGCGCCGGCAGCAGGCGGCCCTCGCCGAGCAGCACGCGCTCGACGCGCGCGGGAATCCGGACCTGCCGCCCGGCCAGGTCGGTGACGGTCATCGTGTCCGCCCGCGCGGTATGCACCACGAGCCATCCGCACAGCCATACGCCCAGCATGGCCCACATTCCGCTTGTCTTTTTCACGTGACTCCCGATACGATATAAATGAGAATAATTATCATTTAATTGTAGCCGAGCCGGGGCCGTGGCATGGGCGTCGGATGTTTGATTGAACGCGAAAATAGTTTGTGCAGGCGCACGAGGCCTGCGCGCGGGGGTATGACGACATGACAGCGCTGACGCCAGTCGCTTTCCATTCCGATCGGAACCGACACGACGCGCACGTCGCGCGGATCCGCGAGGTGCGGCCCGGGCTGCGGATCCATTCGGACGATGCAACAGACGAATTCGACGCCGTGATGTCGGGGCAGTGTTCCCCGGGCCTGCATCTCGTGCTGCTGCTCGAGGGCTCACTCGACGTGTCGTACGGCAGCCGGCGCGTGGTGTTGACGACCGACGGGCGCCGCACCGGTCGCGCGGATCGTGAAGCCGCGCGGCCCGCGGTGCGGATGCAGTCGTTCCTGCTCAACGCCGTCGAGCCGGACACGTTCCGCAGGCGGCTCAGCAAGGGCGGTTACGCGCGGCGGCTGAGCCTCGCGATGTCGGGCGAATGGCTCGGCCATCTGCAGGCAGCCAGCCGCGGCGTCCTGCCGGAACAGCTCGGCACGATGCTGTCCGCCCATCTCGCGATCCGCTTCTGGCAGCCGACGCCGCGCGCGACGGCGCTCGCCGAACAGATCGTGCGGCCACCCGCCTATCAGCCGATGCTGCAGGCGATCTATCTGGAGAGCCGCGTGCTCGAACTGCTCGCCGAGGCGTTCACGCCGCTCGAGACCGACGCGGCACAGGCGGCGGACGCGTCGCTCGGCTCGCGCGACTATCGACGAATGGCCGAACTGCGCGCGTTCCTCGCGAGCGACGCGGCGCAGGCACTGTCGATCGACGACATCGCACGGCACGCCGGGATGAGCGCGAACGCGATGCAGCGCCAGTTTCGTGCGGCCTACGGCACGACCGTGTTCGACTTCGTCCGCGAACATCATCTGCAACGCGCGCGGCTCGCGCTCGAACGCGACGCGGTGAGCGTCAAGCAGGCCGCAGCGCTGGCCGGCTACACGAGCGCCGCGAACTTCGCGACGGCCTACAAGCGCCGCTTCGGCGTCACGCCGACGCTTGCGCGACGCAGCGACAGGCGCTGACGATGGCCGGCGACGGCGCTCAAACGACTTCGATGCTTACGCAAAGATTTCGGTGGATTACGTGTTTCATAATGCAAATGAGAATCAATCACATTACGAAACGTCGAAAGCGCCACCATGTCGAGTCAAGCCGCAAGCTTTGTATTGAAGCCGGTCGTCGTCGCCGGTCTGTATCTGATGAGTGCGCCGTGCGCGTGGGCGCAGACGCCTGACGCAACGGCGGAACCCGCCGCCGCATCCGCCGTCGCCACACCGGCCAAGCCGGCCAAATCCGCGTCGCCGGAGGCCGCCGCCGATCCGGCCGCGATGAAGGAGATCGTCGTCACGGCGAGCCGCCGCGAGCAGGCGATCCGCGAGGCGCCCGCGAGCATTTCGGTGATCACCCGGGAAGAGATCGAGGCGAAGCCGTATACATCGGTCGCCGAGATCGTCGCCAACGTCGAGGGCGTGAGCGTCGTCGGTGCATCGCCGAACGACCAGGACATCTCGATTCGCGGGATGCCGGGCGAGTACACGCTGATTCTCGTCGACGGCCGTCGCCAGAACACGCGCGAAACGATGAACCGCGGCACGGCGGGCGTGCAGTCGAACCTCATGCCGCCGCTGTCCGCGATCGAGCGGATCGAGGTCGTGCGCGGGCCGATGTCGTCGCTGTACGGCGCCGACGCGATGGGTGGCGTGATCAACGTGATCACGCGCAAGGTGCCGAAGCGCTGGGGCGGCACGATCACGGCCGGCAGTGTGTGGCAGCTCGAATCGAACCAGGGCGACACGCAGAGCGTCGACTTCTGGCTCGGCGGCCCGCTGAAATCCGACGTGCTCGGGCTGCAGGCATCGGGGCGTCTCCTGCATCGCGGCGAAGACGACATCTACTACCCGAACAGCGGAACGGGCGGGGCGAACGGGCAACGGCTTGGCAGCTTCGACGTGAAGTTGTCCGCGAAACCCGTGAGCAACCAGGACGTGAGCGTGAACGTCGGGCGCGAGCAGCTCACCTATCTCGGCACGCCGGGCAAGAGCGCCGCGCCGCTCACGCCGCGCACGGCGGCCACCGCGCTCACGGAGACGCGTCATGTCCGCGATTACTGGGGCATCACGCACGACGGCCGCTGGGGCTTCGGCGACACGACGGTGTCGCTGTACGGCGAGCGCGGCGTGCAGGACCAGTGGACGCCGGCCGGTCGTTCGCCGGTCAAGCCCGCGCTGACCGACACGATCCTGGAAGCCAAGACCGCGGTGCCGTGGTGGGGCGAGCGCAACATCATGACCGTGGGCGGCCAGCACATCTGGTCGAGGCTGTCGGGCGTCAGCGTGCAGGACGCGGTGCCGAAAGGGCATGGGGCCAATGCGGATCGCGTCGCACGCAACGCGTGGGCGCTGTTCGGCGAGAACGACTACTTCTTCAACGCCCGCCTCACGCTGACGACCGGCGTGCGACTCGATCACGACGATCGCTACGGCAGCCATGTGAGCCCGCGCGTCTACGGCGTGTATCAGCTCAGCAACGCATGGACGGTGCGCGGCGGCGTATCGACCGGTTTCCGTCCACCCTCGCTGCGCCAGAGCACGGCCGGCTACTGCATGACGTCGGGCGGAGCGGCGGGCGCGGTCCCCGGCACGCTGTGCGGCAATCCGGATCTCAAGCCGGAGACGAGCCTGACCGAGGAACTCGGCGTGCGCTACGACCTTGGCGACACGTACGCGGGCCTGACGCTGTTCAACAACCTGTTCAAGAACAAGGTGGCGAGCTACGACACGGGCAACGCCGATCCGCGCTCGCCGGGCCGCAACATCTACGTGTACGACAACATCGACCGGGTCAAGCTGTACGGGCTCGAGATCGGCGCGGGCACGCGCCTGTCGCGCACGCTGAAGATGTCGGGTGGATACACGCTGACCGAATCGCGGCGCGAGGGCAGCGGCGAGAAGGCGTTCAACGGCAGTTCGCTCGACGGCTATCCGCTCGACAAGACGCCGAAGCACAAATTCAACGTGCAGGTCGACTGGACGCCGACAGCCAAGCTCGATCTCTACGCGACGGCGAACTACAGCGGCAGCGAATACTGGGCCGCGTTCCGCAACGGTGCGAAGGGCGTGCGCGAACGGCCGTCGACGACGACCTTCGATCTCGGCGGCCGCTACCGGATCGACAAGCGGTTCTCCGTCAATTTCGCGGTGCTGAACCTGACCAACAAGATGGTGCCGATCGACGATCGCACGCGCGCGACCGGGCTGAGCGGCAACTGGCTCGTCGACCAGGGGCGCCGCATCGCGGTGAGCATGACCGCGGAAATGTGACGGCATGGCCGGCGCGCCGGCTCATTCAATCTGGAGGCAATATCATGAATGCGATTTCCCGACCTGACGAACTATTAGTACCCCATAGTGTGTGGGACGTGTATCGCGCGGATACCCCGCTGTTTCTCGCAACGCCGGCGCATACGCTGCTGGTCTGCGATGTCGCGGAGGCGATCCCGCCTGCGGACGCACCGCTCGCGGCGCGCGTGAACGACGCGTTGCACCGCGCGCGGGCCGACGGCCACACGGGCGCGGCGGTAGTCGGTGCGGTGCCGTTCGACGTCGACGCGCCGGCCGTGCTGCGGGTCGCGCGCTCGATGCTGCGCGCGCGGCCACTCGGCGCGCAGCGGGTAGCCGTGCGTGCCGGTACGCGCTACGCGACGCGCGAGGTGCCGTCCGCGGATGCCTATGCGGACGCGGTCGCGCAGGCGGTCGCCAGGATCCGCGCGGGCGAGCTCGACAAGGTGGTGCTGGCGCGCACGCTGGAGGCGACCGGCGACGCACCGGTCGACGTTGCGGCGCTCGTCGCGCGACTGGCGTCGTGTAATCCGCACGGCTATACGTTCTCCGTGGATCTCGGCGCGGGTCGCACGCTGCTGGGCGCGAGCCCGGAGCTGCTCGTGAACCGCTTCGGCAGCGTGGTGCGCGCGAATCCGCTGGCGGGCTCCGCGCCGCGCAGCCGTGATCCGGTCGAGGACCGGCGCCGCGCGCAGGCGCTGCTGGCGTCCGCGAAGGATCTCGACGAGCACCGGGTCGTCGTCGAAGCCGTGCGCGACAACCTCGCGCCGCTGTGTCGGCGGCTCGACGTGCCGGCGCGCCCGTCGCTCGTCCATACGGAAACGATGTGGCATCTGTCGACCGAAGTGTGCGGCGAAACCGATGCGGATGCGTTGACGCTCGCACTCGCGCTGCATCCGACGCCCGCCGTCTGCGGCGCGCCGCGCGCGGCGGCGCGCGACTGCATTCGCGATGCCGAGCCGTTCGATCGCGGCTTCTACGCGGGGATGCTCGGCTGGGTCGACGCACGGGGCGACGGCGAGTGGGTCGTCACGATCCGCTGCGCCGAGGCGTTCGACCGCACGCTGCGGCTCTATGCGGGCGCGGGCGTGGTCGGCGAATCGACGCCCGACGGCGAACGCGCGGAAACCGCCGCCAAGTTCCGGACGATGCTGGATGCGCTCGGTATCGATCGCGATGCCGCGACGGGCGCCGCGCGGGAGTTCGCATGACGTCCGCGAATTGCACGCCGTGGCCGGACGCGTTCGCCGCGGCGTATCGGCAGAAGGGGTACTGGCTCGGCCAGTCGTTCGCGCAATGGTTCGACGAACGCGTCGCGCGGCACGCCGAACGCGTCGCGCTCGTACAGGGCGACCTGCGCTGGTCGTACCGGACGTTCGCGGCGGAAGCCGAACGCACGGCCCGTGCGTTGACCGCGTGCGGGATCGTGCCGGGCGAGCGCGTCGTCGTGCAGTTGCCGAACTGCGTCGCTTTCTTCGCGGTGACGTTCGCGCTGTTCCGGATCGGCGCACTGCCGGTGTTTGCGCTGCCCGCGCATCGCCGGCGCGAGATCGGCTACTTCTGCCGGCACGCGGGCGCGGTCGCCTATGTCGCGGCGGAACGGCACGACGGGTTCGACTACCGGGCGCTCGCGAGCGAGATCCGCGCCGATGCGCCGACGCTGCGTCACATGCTGTTCACCGCGCCCGGCAATACGCGCGTCGCACTGCCGGAGCCGACGCCCGACGTCGCGCTGCCGCCGGGGCCCGGCGCGCACGAGGTCGCGTTCCTGCAACTGTCGGGTGGCAGCACGGGTACGCCTAAGCTGATCCCGCGCACGCACGACGACTACCTGTACAGCGTGCGCGAGAGCGCGCGCATTTGCGGGCTGACCGAGCGCAGCATCTTTCTCGCGGCGCTGCCGGCCGCGCATAACTATGCGCTGAGTTCGCCGGGTTCGCTCGGCGTCTTCGATGCCGGCGGCACCGTCGTGCTGAGCGATGGTGCGAGCCCTGACGCCGCGTTCCCGCTGATCGAGCGCGAGCGCGTGACAGTGGCGGCGCTGGTGCCGCCGCTCGTGCCCGTGTGGTTGGCAGCGGCCGGGCAGCGGCGCGGCGCGCTCGCGAGCCTCGAACTCGTGCAGGTCGGCGGCGCGCGTTTCGATCCGGCGCTCGCGGCCCGCGCGGCCGACGGCTTCGGCGCGCAATTGCAGCAGGTGTTCGGGATGGCCGAAGGGCTCGTCAACTACACGCGGCTCGACGATCCGCCCGACGTGGTGATCGCCACGCAGGGGCGCCCGATCTCGCCGGACGACGAGGTCCGCATCGTCGACGACGACGACCGCCCGGTCGAACCCGGTGAGGTCGGCCATCTGCTGACGCGCGGCCCGTACACGATCCGCGGCTACTACGACGCAGCCGCGCACAACGCGCGCGCGTTCACGGCGGACGGCTTCTATCGCACCGGCGATCGCGTCCGCCTGACGGCGGGCGGCCAGATCGTCGTCGAGGGGCGCGCGAAAGACCAGATCAACCGCGGCGGCGAGAAGATCCCGGCCGAGGAGATCGAACACCTGCTGCTCGCGCATCCGGGTGTCGTCGACGCGGCGCTGGTCGCGATGCCCGACCCGTATCTCGGCGAACGCAGTTGTGCGTACGTGATTCGCGGCGCGCCGGCGCCGGCCGCGGCGGATCTGGTGCGCTTCGTGCGTGAGCAGGGCGTGGCGGCGTACAAGGTGCCCGACCGGATCGAATTCGTCGACGCATTCCCGAAAACGCCAGTCGGCAAGATCGACAAGCGCGCGCTTCGACAGCACATCGCGGATCGGCTCGCCGCCGCGGCCGCTTGACGGGCGCGGCGACGTCCGGTCGATTCCTCCATTCCAATCCTGTCCATCATGGCCATTCCGAAAATCGCTTCCTATCCGATGCCGGCCGAGCTGCCGGCGAACCGCGTGAACTGGCGGTTCGACCCGCACCGCGCGGCGCTGCTCGTGCACGACATGCAGGACTACTTCCTCGACTTCTATGACCGTGCGGCCGCGCCCGTGCCGACGCTCGTCGCGCATGTACGCCGCCTGATCGATTTCGCGCGTGCGGCCGGGATGCCGGTCTACTACACCGCGCAGCCGGCGACTCAGGCGGCGGCCGACCGGGCGCTCCTGACCGACATGTGGGGACCGGGCCTCACCGCGCAGCCGTCGCGCGCGGCGATCTGCGACGCGCTCGCACCGGCGTCCGGCGACACGGTGCTCGACAAGTGGCGCTACAGCGCGTTCCGGCGCTCGCCGCTCGAGACGTGCCTGCGCGAGCAGGCGCGCGACCAGCTTGCGATTTGCGGGATCTATGCGCACATCGGCTGTCTGATGACCGCCTGCGATGCGTTCATGCGCGACGTGCAGCCGTTCTTCGTCGCCGACGCGCTCGCGGATTTCTCCGAGCGCGAGCACCGAATGGCGCTCGACTACGTGGCGGGCCGCTGCGGGATGGCGGTGACCACGGACGCGCTCGCAGGCGTCGCGCCGGCGGATGATCCGGCACCCATGCTCGTCGCGATCGCGGAGCAGGTCGCCCGCAGCCTGCGGATACCGGCCGCCGACCTGCGCGAGCACGACAATCTGGTCGATTGCGGGCTCGATTCGATCCGGATGATGACGCTCGTCGAGCAGTGGCGCGCGCAAGGCTACGACGTCACGTTCGTCCAGCTCGCCGAGCAGCCGACGCTAGGCGCATGGAAGCAGGTGCTGCAGCGCGCGGCGCAGGTGAGCGCATGACGGCGCATCCGGCGATGCCCGATGCCCGTCCGGCCTCGTTCGTCAGCACGGCGCAGGTGTCGGTGCCGCAGGCCGACCGCGTGCTGTTCAAGCTGTGCAAGCACTACGCGATCAAGGTACCGGTCGTGTTCGACGAACATCGCGCGACCATCGATTTCCCGTACGGCGTCTGCCGGCTGCTGCGCACCGACGACGTGCTGCAGCTGCGCTGCGAAGCCGATTCTTCGGAGCGGCTCGAGCAGATCCAGTACGTGATGGACGAGCACCTGGTGCTGATGTCGCGCAACCGGGCGCTGGTGGTCGCATGGGAGCGGGGCGCGTGACGCGGCCCGCCTCCGGCTCAACGAACTTCGGAGCAAGCCTGCTGATGAAAAACGAATCCTTGCCGATCCGCGCGACTTCCGCGCAATACGGAATCTGGGTCGCGCAACAGGTCGACTCCGACGATCCGGGCTATCTGACGGCCGAAACCGTCGAGCTCGACGGCGCGCTCGACGTCGCCGCGCTGACCGACAGCGTCGAGGCCGTGCTCGATCACGCCGACGCGCTGCACATGCGGTTCGTGTGGCAGGACGATGCGCTGTGGCAGGCGCGGCAGCCGCCGCGCACGCGGCTGCCGCTTGTCGACCTGTCGGCGCAAGACGATCCCGTGCAAGCGGCGCACAGGTGGATGAAGGCATCGCTGTCGATCCGCTGCGACGTGACGGCCGATCCGCTGTACCGCACGGCACTGCTGCGGCTGTCGCCGACCCGGCACTGGTGGTATCTGCAGGTCCATCACATCGCGCTCGACGGCTTCGGCTACGGGCTGCTGCAGCAGGCCGTGGGCGCCCGCTACAACGCGCGCGTCGGCGGCGGGCCGCTGCCGGCGCTGCCCGACTGGCGGATGGATCGCGTTGTGGAGGCCGAGGCGCGTTATCGCGCCGACGGCGGCTTCGATGCCGATCGCGCGT
Organism: Burkholderia sp. KBS0801; assembly: GCF_005937855.2. Lineage (NCBI taxonomy): Bacteria > Pseudomonadati > Pseudomonadota > Betaproteobacteria > Burkholderiales > Burkholderiaceae > Burkholderia > Burkholderia sp. KBS0801. The sequence goes on along the minus strand of NZ_CP042177.1, from coordinate 1,868,555 downwards.
TCTGGGGTGCGCATCTGCGCGACGTGCCCGCGCCGCTCGTACTCGCGCCGAAGCAGGACATCGCCGCCGATGCGCGGCGAGCGACGCGCGTGCTGGGTGCCGATCGCGTGCACGCGCTGCGCGCGGCCGCCCAGCGAGTCGACGTCGACTGGAATGCGTGGCTGCTGTGCGCGGTCGGCATCTGGCTCGCGAAGCAGGGCGGCCAGCGCGACCTGACGCTCGGGCTGCCGGTGATGAACCGGCTCGGCACGCCGGCGCTCGGCGTGCCGTGCATGGCGATGAACATCGTGCCGCTGCGCATGCACGTCGACGCCGAACGCTCGCCGCGTGCGCTCGCGCGCGAATGCGCGGAGCGCCTGCGCGCGATCCGGGCGCATCTGTATTACCGGTACGGCTGGATTCGCGGCGATCTGGGGCTGCTGGAGCGCAACGCGTTCCTGTTCAATCAGGCGGTCAACGTGATGCCGTTCGATCGGCAGGTCGTGTTCCACGGGCTCGCGAGCGATACATGCGCGGTGAGCGGCGGCCCGGTGAAGGATCTGAACGTGACGCTCGCCGTGCGCGGCGGCGCGTGGCACCTGACGCTGGAAGCGAATCCGAACGCTTACGACGAAGCCGTGCTCGCCGCGCATGCACGCGACCTTGCCGAGTGGCTCGACGCATTCGCCGAACAGGCGCCGGACGAGCCCGTCGGCGCGCTGCTCGACGGGATGCCCGCACCGTCGATCGTACGCGGGGCGCCGCTGGCCGGGCCGTACGACGACGTGCTCGCGCGGATCGAACGCATCGCGCGCGAGGCGCCGGCGCAACCGGCGATCGAGGCCGGTGAGCGGCGCATCGACTACCGCTCGCTGCTCGCCGATGCCGCTGCACTCGCGACGGAACTCGAACGACGGGGCGTGGGGTGCAATGCACGCGTCGCGATCGCCGCGCCGCGTGCGCCCGACGTGATCGCAGCGATGCTGGCCGTGCTGAAGGTCGGCGCGACGATCGTGCCGATCGATCCGGACGGACCGCCGCAGCGCATCGCGGCGATGCTGGCGGACGCGGCGCCCGCACTGGTGATCACGCGCGATGCGTATCGCGAATGCGCGGGCGAGCGGTCGGTGCTCGATCTGGACGCGGCGCGTGTGCCGTTGCCGCACGACGTGGTGTGCGTGGCGCCCGATGCGGCACGGCCCGCGTACCTGCTGTACACGTCGGGATCGACCGGCCGGCCGAACGGCGTGCTGGTCGGGCGCGGCGCGCTCGCGCATTTCGTCGCGAGCACGCGCGACCTGTATCGGATCGGTCCGGACGACCGCACGCTGCAGTTCGCGCCGCTGCATTTCGATGCGAGCTTCGAGGAGATATTCGCGACGCTCTGCAACGGCGCGACGCTCGTATTGCGCGACGACGCGATGCTCGACTCGGTCGACGCGTTTACGGCCGAGGTCGAACGCCGCCGCATCACGGTGCTCGATCTGCCGACCGCATACTGGCACGTGCTCGCCCACGCACTGGACGCACGCCATGCGCAGCGCCTCGCCGGCGTGCGCCTGACGATTATCGGCGGGGAGGCCGCGTTGCCGGAGCGGATCCGGCGCTGGCATGCGCACCTGCCGCATCTGGCGCTGCTGAACACCTATGGGCCGACCGAAACGACGATCATCGCGACGGCCGCCTGCGTGAGTGGCCCCGGCGCGATCTGGCGCGACGGCGAACCGGTGCCGATCGGCACGCCGCGCGCGGGCGTCGACGCGTATGTCGTCGACGAGCGGCTATATCCGGTGGCCGAGGGCCGCACGGGCGAACTGGTGCTGTGCGGCGATGCGCTTGCGCTCGGCTATCCGGGCAATGCGGCGCTGACGTCCGGGCGCTTCGTCAGGCTGCCGGGGAGCGGCGTGCGCGCGTACCGGACCGGCGATCTCGCCACCGTGCGCGACGGCCGGCTGGTGTTCGACGGCCGGATCGACCACGAGGTGAAGATCAGCGGTGTGCGCATCGACCCGCGCGAGATCGAGGACTGGCTGCTGCGCACGCCGGATGTGCGCGAGGCGGCGGTCGTCGCACTGCGCGGCGACGCCGACGTGACGACACTCGCGGCGTTCGTCGCCGGGGTCGACGACACGGCCGCGCTGCGGGCGCGGCTCGCCGACGCGCTGCCGGCCGCGGCGATTCCCGACGCATGGCACGTGCTCGAACGGCTGCCGCGCAACGTCAACGGCAAGACCGATCGCAACGCATTGCGGCAACTGGCGATAGCGGGCCGCATCGGCGTGGACGACGATCCGCGCGCCGACGCGCTCGAACGGCAGGTGATGCACGCGTGGCGCAGCGTGCTCGGCGGCGTCGCGCTGACGCCGGATTCGAACTTCTTCGACATCGGCGGCAAGTCGTTGCAGGCAATCCAGGTGAGCGCACGGCTGGCGACCGCGCTCGGTCGCGATGTGCCGGTGTCGATGCTGTTCCGCCATGCGACGGTCGCGGCACTGACGGCCGCGCTGCGCACGCCGCTGCCGTACCGGCCGCGCGCCGAGCGCGATGCGTTCGCACCGCATCTTGCGATCCAGACGGCCGGCGCGCCCGCGCAGCGGCTGATCTGCATCCATCCGGCCGACGGCCTCGCGTGGAGCTACCTGCGCCTCGCCGCGTACCTGCCCGACACGACGATCGACGGGCTGCAACTGTCGGTCGGCGACACGAACGGCGCGGCCGATTTCGACGCGCTCGTCGACACCTATGTGCGGCGCGTACGGGCGCTGCAGCCGGACGGTCCGTACCACCTGCTCGGCTGGTCGCTGGGCGGCGCGCTCGCGTACGCGGTCGCGGCGGCCCTCGAACGCGCCGGCGCGCCGGTCGGCGTGCTCGCGCTGATGGACAGTTATCCGTCGTCCGCGTGGACGGCACAGCCCCAGCCGGAGACTGGCGACGCGCTGCGGATCCTGCTGACGGTGAACGGCGATTTCGACACGGCGGCGTTGTCCGACGCGCTGCTGCGGCAGCGCCTGCTGCGCGCGAACAGCCCGTTCGCAGCGCTCGGCGGCGCGGGGCTCGACGCGCTGGTCGGCGCGACGCTGCGGCAGATGCGCCAGTTCCGCGCGGCGCCGACCCCGCATTACGGCGGCGAACTGCTGCTGTTCAACGCGACCCGCAAGCGGCCCGGCACGCCGACGCCCGACACCTGGGCCGCGTTCCGGCCGGTGGCGTTGACGACTTGCGTGGCGCTCGACTGCTCGCACGACGGGATGTCCGATCCCGAGCCGATGGCGGCGATCGGCGCCGCACTGACCGAACGGCTCGCCGCATGGGCCGACATGGAAACCGTTATGAGGAACGCGAATCGATGAGCAGGGAAACCGAGATGACATTTCCGGCGGGCGTGGCCGTCGTGACCGGCGCGGCGCGCGGGATCGGCGCCGCGGTGGTTCGCGCGCTCGCCGCGTGCGGGGTCGACGTCGCCGCGTTCGACATCGACGCAGACGCGCTGGCGCGTGCGAACGAGGATCGCCCGCCGGCGCGGGGCCGCGTCCATCCGTTCGCGGTCGACGTGGCCGACGCGCGCGCCGTGCGCGCGGCGATCGAGCACGTAGAGGTGACGGTCGGCCCGATCGGCATGCTCGCGAATGTCGCCGGCGTGTTGCGGCTCGCGGCCGCGACGTCGCTGACCGACGACGACTGGGCGCATTGCTTCGCAGTGAACGCGCATGGCGTGTTCCACCTGTCGCGCGCGGTCGCGCAGCACATGGTCGAGCGGCGCGCGGGCAGCATCGTGACTGTCGGGTCGAATGCAGCGCTCGTGCCGCGCACGCAGATGGCCGCCTACGCCGCGTCGAAGGCCGCCGCGCATCAGTTCACGCGCTGCCTCGGCCTGGAACTGGCCGGCCACGGCATTCGCTGCAACATCGTCGCACCGGGTTCGACCGACACGCCGATGCAGCGCCAACTGTGGCGCGGCCCGGAAGGCTCGGCGGGCGTCATCGCGGGTTCGCTCGAAACCTATCGCACGGGCATCCCGCTCGGCCGCATTGCGGCCCCCGACGACGTCGCCGGCACCGTGCTGTTCCTGCTGTCCGATGCCGCGCGCCACGTGACACTGCACACGCTGTGCGTCGACGGCGGCGCGACGCTCGGCGTGTGAGCGCCCATCCGCCTTCCGTTGCACGACGTTTTACCTTCTTTCATCGGAACACCTTATGTCGACGACTTCCGCTGACTCGCTGCCTACGCCGGCCGATGCCGGCAAGTCTTTCCTGCCGCTGCTGCTCGCGAATTTCGCGATGGTGGCCGGCACCTATGTATTCGTCACGATCGCCGGACCGATGGCTCGGCGCATGCATCTCGAGCCGCTGCACGTCGGCGTGATCATCGGCATCGTCGGGCTCGTATGGATGATCGCCGCGCCGCGCTGGGGGCGCGTGGCGGACACCTGCGGGCGGCTGCCGGCGATGCGCGCGGCGATCGGCGGCTTCGTTGCGAGTTCGCTGCTGCTGACCGGCTACGTTGGCTGGGCGTTGCGCGACGGCGGCAGCGCCGTGCCGCCGGTGTGGGCGGGCTTTGCCGCGCTGCTCGTCACGCGCGCGGCGATGGGCGGCTGTTATGCGGGGCTGCCCGTCGCGGCCATGGCGTGGATCGCGGACCGGACGCCGGCCACGGGGCGCGCGGCCGTGATCGCGCGATTCGGTGCAGCGGGTGCGATCGGGATGGTGCTCGCGCCGCCGCTTGCGGGCTGGTTGGCCGGGTTCGACATGACGCTCGCGCTCGCCGTTTTCGCGCTCCTGCCGCTCGCCGGACTGGCGGGGCTGCGACGGCTGCGCGACGACGGCGTGCATGCAGTGCGGCAGGCGCCGCCCCGGCTGAAGCCGACTGATCCGCGCGTGCGCCTGCCGTGGTGCAGCGCGTTCGCGCTGTACAGCGCGGTGATGATCGCGAACAGCGTGCTCGGCTTTTACGTGATCGACCGGCTGCACGTGCGAACGGGCGACGCGTCGATGGTGGCCGGCTACGTGCTTGGTAGCGCCGGCATCGGGCTGATCGCGGCGCAGTCGGTGGTCGGCCGCCTGCGTGCGGTTGCGCCGCTCCAATGGCTGCGCTGGGGTGCGCTGGCGGGTGGCATGGGGTTCGTGTCGACGCTGGCCGCACCGGCCGGGTACCCGATGCTGCTGTGCGCGAGCTACTTCGTGGCGGCGTGCGGGATGGGCGCCGCATTTCCCGCGGTCGCGGCGCTCGCGAGCACCCGCGTTGAAGCGCACGAGCAGGCCGCGTGTGCGGGTACGATGTCGATGGCGCAAGGGCTCAGCATGGTCGTCGCACCGCTGGCCGGCACGATGCTGTACGAACTGCATCTGGCGGCGCCGTTCGTGTCGATCGGCGTGGTGCTCGCGGCCGTATGCGTCGCGACATGCGGCGTTGGGGCGCGCTCGCCGGCGGCGTGACGGTTTTCGCGCATCGCGCGCGCCGGCTCAGACGGCGGTGCGCGTGCGCCCATACCCCGCCAGAGATTCCAGCTGCTGCGTCCGCATCGACGATAAAACCCCGGCGCATAGTGAGTGAGCCGCCTGCACGCATGCGGCTCCAGATGCGGCTCAATCGGCCAGCCGCTTGTCCGCGAGCGCCTTGCAGCAGTCTTCGTACACCCATTGCACGAGTTTCGCCCGATAGTCGAGATCGTCGGTATCGACGATTTCCTCCACTGCGTCGCGCGCCCACGACGCGTCGACGAACCCCGCATGCCGCTTCGCGATGTCCTGCGCGAGCGCCGCGAGCCGGGCGACCGCGAGCCAGTCGGCCTGACGGTGATGGCGGTCGAGCCAGCGGTGCGCGGCCTGGACCTGGAACGTGGCGTCCGGCCACGATTCGTTGAGGTAAAACGCGCCGAGATTGCCGCAGGTGAGCCAGCAAAGCAGTTCCAGGCGGTCTTGCGAGCCGAGAGTGTGGGATGCGTCGGACATGGCAGCGCTCACGAAATGCGTCGATTCCGGGCGGCGCCGGCCCCAACGGGCCGATGCCGATAATAAAAACATAGCACGATGCGAGCCCGCCCGCGCACCCGGGCGGATCCTGACGCTGCGGCGGCTGCGCGGAGGGCGCGCCGGCCTGCGTCGCCGGCGGCACAGCAAGGGCGCGATAGCGCCGGGTCCTTTCGAACGGCTGTCAATCGTCACACCAGCGGACGGAAACGCTCGCTAGAATGTCGGCTTCCCTGGAGGCGGAAAACGATGAAAATCTACGACCAGTTCTACATCGACGGCGCATGGCGCAAACCGGCCGGCACGGGCACGATCGACGTGATCGACTCGGGTACCGAGGCCGTGATCGGCCGGATTCCCGAAGGCGTCGCGTCGGACGCGCAGGATGCAATCCGCGCGGCGCGCGCGGCATTCGACGCATGGGCCGCGACGCCGGCCGCGACGCGCGCGGGCTACCTGCGCAAGATCGTCGAGCGCCTGCAGGCGCGCAGCGAGGAACTCGCGCAGTCGATCACCGGCGAAGTCGGGATGCCGATCAAGCTGTCGCGTGCGATCCAGGTCGGCGGCCCGATCTACAACTGGAAGGCGTACGCGAAGCTCGCCGAATCGTTCGAATTCGAGGCGACGGTCGGCAACTCGCTGGTCGTGCGCGAGCCGGTCGGCGTCGTCGCGGCGATCACGCCGTGGAACTATCCGCTCAACCAGGTCACGCTGAAGGTCGCACCGGCGCTCGCGGCCGGCTGCACGGTCGTCCTGAAGCCGTCCGAAGTCGCGCCGCTCAATGCATTCATGCTCGCCGAAGCGATTCACGAAGCGGGCCTGCCGCCGGGCGTGTTCAACCTCGTGTGCGGTTATGGCCCGGTCGTCGGCGAGGTGCTGGCGACCGATCCGGACGTCGACATGGTGTCGTTCACCGGTTCGACGCGTGCCGGCAAGCGCGTGGCCGAACTCGCGGCCGCGGGTGTGAAGCGCGTCGCGCTCGAACTCGGCGGCAAGTCGGCGTCGGTGATCCTCGACGATGCCGATTTCGCGACGGCGGTGAAGGGCACGGTCAACGCGTGCTACCTGAACGCGGGCCAGACCTGTTCGGCGCACACGCGGATGCTGGTGCCGGAGGCGCGCTACGACGAGGCGCGCGAGATCGCGAAGAAGGCGGCCGAAGCGTATGTCGCGGGCGATCCGCGTGACGAAACGACGCGCCTCGGCGCGCTCGCGTCGGCCGCGCAGCAGCAGCGCGTGCAGGCGTATATCCAGCGCGGGATCGACGACGGCGCGGAACTCGTGACGGGCGGCACGGGCCTGCCGGAAGGGCTCGCGAAGGGCTTCTTCGTGAAGCCGACGGTGTTCGGCCGCGTCGATCCGAAATCGACGATCGCACAGGAAGAGATCTTCGGGCCGGTGCTGTCAATCATCACGTATCGCGACGAAGACGAAGCGGTGCGCATCGCGAACGATTCGCCGTACGGGCTCGGCGGCGCGGTGTGGGCGGGCAGCGACGAACGCGCGATGCGCGTCGCGCGCCGCATCCGCACGGGTCAGGTCGACATCAACGGCGGCATGTGGAACGGCGCTGCGCCGTTCGGCGGCTACAAGCAGTCGGGGCACGGCCGCGAGAACGGCGTGTACGGGCTCGAAGAGTATCTCGAGTACAAGTCGATGCAGCTCAAGCCGGCGAATCCGGCCTGAGCGTTTTACCCCGCATGACCCGCAACGGCACGCTCGCGTGCCGTTTTTTATTGACGGCCGTCAAGGTGCGCACCGGTGGATCGTCGATCATCGCGTTTCCGATTTTCGATGTTTCGACGAGGTTCAGATGACCGCACGCACTTCCTTTCCGCCGCTCCAGATTCGCGGCCGCTCGTTGCTGCCCGTGGTGCAGGGCGGCATGGGCGTCGGCATTTCCGCGCACCGCCTCGCCGGCAGCGTCGCGCGCGAAGGCGCGCTCGGCACGATCGCCAGCATCGACCTGCGTCACCACCATGCGGACCTGCTCGCGCGCTGCCGCGCGAACCCCGACCGCGCGACGCTCGAAGCCGCGAACCTCGACGCGCTCGCACGCGAGATTCGCCTCGCGAAAACCTACAGCGAAGGGCGCGGGATGATCGCGGTCAACGTGATGAAGGCGGTGAGCGCACATGCGGACTACGTGCGCGTCGCGTGCGACGAAGGCGCGGACGCGATCGTGATGGGGGCCGGCCTGCCGCTCGATCTGCCCGACCTCACGCAGGGGCACGACATCGCGCTGATCCCGATCCTGTCGGACAGCCGCGGCATCGCGCTGGTGCTGAAGAAGTGGATGAAGAAGGGGCGGCTGCCCGATGCGATCGTGATCGAGCATCCCGCGCATGCGGGCGGCCACCTCGGCGTCACGCAGATCGACGATATGCACGATGCGCGCTTCGATTTCGCGCGCGTGCTCGACGAGACCGCACAGGTGATGGCATCGCTCGGCCTCGCGCGCGAGGCGATCCCGCTGATCGTCGCGGGCGGGATCAACAGTCACGACACGGTGCGTGCGGCGCTGGCGGCCGGCGCGAACGGCGTGCAGGTGGGCACCCCGTTCGCGGTGACGGAGGAGGGCGACGCGCATCCGAACTTCAAGCGCGTGCTGGCCGATGCGCTGCCCGATGACATCGTCGAATTCGTCAGCGTGACGGGACTGCCGGCGCGCGCGGTGAAGACGCCCTGGCTCGATCGCTACCTGCGCAACGAAACGCGCATTCGCGACAAGCTCGGCGCGTTCCGGCAGCGCTGCCCGACCGCGCTCGAATGCCTGAGCGTCTGCGGGCTGCGCGACGGCATCGAGAAGTTCGGCCATTTCTGCATCGACACGCGGCTCGCGGCCGCGCTGCGCGGCGACGTCGCGAACGGCCTGTTCTTCCGCGGCCGCGAAGCGCTGCCGTTCGGCAACGCGATCCGCAGCGTGCGCGATCTGCTCGATCTGCTGCTGACGGGGCGCGCAGCGGAGCCTGCGACAAACCGTCCGAGGTTTACGCTGGCTTGACGAATATCAAGATGCTCAAAAGACCCTACAGGGAGAATGGAATACATTCTTCAGGGGTCCGCACCATGCATAAAACGATTCGAACTTGTGTCACCGTCGCGGCCATCGCGGCAAGTCTCGCCGCGCTGCCTTCGCTGTCGCACGCGGCTTCGCCGGGTGACGGCATCAACCAGGGTGACGTACTGGTCCGGCTGCGCGCGATCAGCATCCAGCCGAACGAGCGCGCGAGCGACACGCTGGGCGCGATCAACACGGGCGTGAACAACGCGATCGTGCCGGAGCTCGACTTCACGTACATGATCCGCGACTACCTCGGGGTGGAACTGATCCTCGGCACGTCGCGGCATCAGATGACGTCGAGCCTCGGCAATCTCGGCGGCGTGGGCGTGCTGCCGCCGACGCTGCTGCTGCAGTACCACTTCAACCATGCCGGCAAGGTGCGCCCGTACGTCGGCGCGGGCCTGAACTACACGTACTTCTACAACAACGGGCTCAATGTCGGCGGCGAGGGCGTGTCGATCAACAAGAGCAGCTTCGGCCCGGCGCTGCAGTTCGGCGTCGACGTGCAGCTCACGAAGAAGGTGTTCATGAACGTCGACGTGAAGAAGATCTGGATGAGCACCGACGCGACGCTCGGCGACAAGGGCATCGGCACGCTGCACATCGATCCGCTGATCGTCGGCGTGGGCGTCGGGATGAAGTTCTAGGCGCGCGCAAAAAAGAACAGAGTTGGGGTTGGCGGCATGGCAGTCGGCATGCCGCTCTTTTTTTGTGCGGCGGATTTACAGCTTGTCGTACTGGAAGCGCATCGCGGTGCCCTCGCGCGTAATGCGCTCCCACACGGCCCGCTTTTCGTCGTCGCTCAGGAACACCCAGTTCGACACTTCGGCGGCCGTGCGGCCGCAGCCCTTGCAGACTTCGTCGAAGAGGGTCGAGCAGACGCCGATGCAGGGGCTGTCGGGCAGGTCGTGGAGATTGGAGGCCATCGGAAGGTTTTGCGCCGTGAAATCGTCAGGGCGTCATTTTAATGCATGGAGGCCGGGCAGCCGGCCGGATGCCCGGCGCGCCGCCGGTGCGCACGCGATTTTGCCACCGCTTTCTTTTCCTGATGGACAGGCGTCGATTAACCGATAGAATTCCCCCGGAACGCCCCGCCGTGCGGGCCGCCCGGGCGGCTTGCGACAGCAATCTGTTCCGTTTGCGCGACACGGGCATGATTTTTTTGTGACGGCGCGCGAATGATGGTAGCGTTCGGGGTTTTCGAGGGGCGGCGTGCCGCAATGCGCCGCCATGACGAGGCAGACGGCAGCCGGACACACGGTCCGGCCGGAGGGAGAACGGGATGAAAGCAAAGGTAGTGGGCCGGTTCGCAGCGCTCGCGCTGTGCGTGGGTGCGTCGGCCGCAGCGGCGAAGGATACGCAGCTCAATATCTATAACTGGTCGGACTACATTGCGAAGGACACGATCCCGAACTTCGAGAAGCAGACGGGCGTCAAGGTTCGCTACGACAACTACGACAGCGACGACACGCTGCAGGCGAAGCTGCTGACGGGCAGTTCGGGCTACGACATCGTCGTGCCGACCAGCAACTACGCGGGCAAGCAGATCGCGGCCGGCATCTTCACGCCGCTCGACAAGTCGAAGCTGCCGAACCTCAAGCACCTCGATCCGCAACTGATGGCGCTCGTCGCCGGCGCCGATCCGGGCAACAAGTACACGGTGCCCTGGGCATACGGCACGACCGGTCTCGCCTACAACCTGACGAAGGCGCAGCAGGCGCTCGGCAAGGTCCCGCTCGACAACTGGGACATCCTGTTCAAGCCGGAAAACCTCTCGAAGCTGAAGGCCTGCGGCGTGTCGGTGCTCGACGCGCCGGACCAGATGTTCGCGGCGGCGCTGCACTACATCGGCAAGGATCCGATGAGCACGAACCCGGCCGACTACAAGGCCGCGATGGAAGTGCTGAAGAAGATCCGCCCGTACATCACGCAGTTCAACTCGTCGGGCTACATCAACGACCTGGTCGGCGGCGACATCTGCTTCGCGTACGGCTGGTCGGGCGACGTCGTGATCGCGAAGCATCGCGCGATCGAAGCGAAGAAGCCGTACAAGGTCGAGTACTACATTCCGAAGGGCGGCGCACCGGTCTGGTTCGACGTGATGGCGATTCCGAAGGACGCGAAGAACAAGGACGCCGCGCTGCAGTGGATCAACTACATCGAGGATCCGAAGGTGCACGCGGCGATCACGAACGCCGTGTACTACCCGAGCGCGAACGCCGAGGCCCGCAAGTACGTGCGGCCGGACGTCGCGAACGACCCGGCCGTCTACCCGCCGGCCGACGTCGTGAAGACGCTGTTCCTGCTCAAGCCGCTGCCGCCTGAAATCCAGCGTCTGCAGACGCGTCTGTGGACCGAGCTGAAATCGGGCCGCTGACGCGAGCCGAAGTGAGCCAGCAGTCATGAAGCCCCTGGTGCCCCCGGGGGCTTTGTTCGTCAAACGCAGGAGAGAAGCAGCACATCATGAATAGCCAGTCGGGTGCGCCGGTTGCGGGCGCGCCGTCCTTCGTTCCTTCGTCCGGCGCGACTACGCGCGCCGAGACCTTTGTCCAGATCGTCGACGCCGTCAAGAAATTCGGCGAGACCGAAGTGGTGCGCAGCGTGAACCTGACGGTGCGCCAGGGCGAGCTGTTCGCGCTGCTCGGCAGCTCGGGTTCCGGCAAGTCGACGCTATTGCGGATGCTCGCGGGCCTCGAGACGGTCACATCGGGCAAGATCCTGATCGACGGCGAGGACCTCGCGCAGATGCCGCCGTACAAGCGCCCCGTGAACATGATGTTCCAGTCGTATGCGCTGTTCCCGCACATGTCGGTCGAGGCGAACGTCGCCTACGGCCTGAAGCAGGAAGGCACGCCGAAGGCCGAGCTGAAGGAGCGCGTCGCCGCGGCGCTCGAGCTCGTGCAGATGAGCAAGTACGCGAAGCGCAAGCCGCACCAGCTGTCGGGCGGCCAGCAGCAGCGCGTCGCGCTCGCGCGCTCGCTCGTCAAGCGCCCGAAGGTGCTGCTGCTCGACGAGCCGATGTCGGCGCTCGACAAGCAGATCCGCCAGCGCACGCAGATCGAGCTCGTCAACATCCTGAAGAAGGTCGGCGTCACCTGCATCATGGTCACGCACGACCAGGAAGAGGCGATGACGATGGCCAACCGGCTCGCCGTGATGAGCGAAGGGCAGATCGTGCAGATCGGCTCGCCGAACGAAGTCTACGAATATCCGAACAGCCGTTTCTCGGCCGAGTTCATCGGCTCGACGAACCTGTTCGACGGCGTCACGGTCGAGGACGAACCCGACCACGTGTACATCGAATCCCCGGAGCTGCCGAGCCGGCTGTACGTGAGCCACGGGATCACCGGCCCGCTCGGGATGCCGGTCACGGTGTCGGTGCGCCCCGAGCGGATCGCGCTCACGCGCAAGCCGCCCGAAGGCGCGTTCAACTGGGCGCGCGGCAGGATCACCAACGTCGCGTACATGGGCGGCTATTCGCTGTATCACGTGAAGCTCGACGCGGGCAAGACGGTGATCGCGAACGTGTCGAGCCTCGCGATCACCGAGCTCGACACGCCGTCGCTCGGCGACGAGATCTACGTGCGCTGGAGCGCGACCGCAGGCGTGGTGCTGACGTCATGAACGCGTTCAAGTCCCTGCTCGCATGGCCGGTGCGGCGCTTCAACCTGACCGGCGGCTCGGCGGTCGTCGCGGGGCCGTACACATGGCTCGTGCTGTTCTTCCTCGTGCCGTTCGTGCTGGTCGTGAAAATCAGCTTCGCGGAGCTGCAGCTCGGCATCCCGCCGTACACGGAACTCGCGTCGTACACTGACGGCGTGGTGCACATCGCGCTGAACCTGTCGCACTACGCGTTCCTGCTCACCGACAGCCTGTATTTCGCGACCTACGTGAATTCGGTGGTGGTCGCCGCGATCACGACGCTGCTGTGTCTGCTGATCGGCTATCCGATGGCGTACTACATCGCGCGTTCGAACCCGGCGACCCGCAACCTGCTGATGATGGGCGTGATGCTGCCGTTCTGGACGTCGTTCCTGATCCGCGTGTACGCATGGATCGGGATCCTGAAGAACAACGGGCTGCTGAACAACTTCCTGATGTGGATCGGCCTGACCCATACGCCGATCGAGCTGTACCGCACCAACTACGCGGTGTACATCGGGATGGTGTATTCGTACCTGCCGTTCCTCGTGATGCCGCTGTACGCGCACCTCGTGAAGATGGACCTGCGCCTGCTCGAAGCCGCGTATGACCTGGGCGCCCGGCCGTGGCGGGCGTTCGTGCAGATCACGCTGCCGCTGTCGAGGAACGGAATCATCGCGGGCTGCCTGCTGGTGTTCATTCCGGCGGTCGGCGAGTACGTGATTCCGGAACTGCTCGGCGGCGCGAACACGCTGATGATCGGTCGCGTGATGTGGAATGAGTTCTTCAACAACGCAGACTGGCCGATGGCGTCGGCCGTGACCTGTGCGATGGTGCTGCTGCTGCTCGTGCCGATGGCGATGTTCCAGCACTTCCAGGCGAAGGAGCAGGAGGGCCGCCGTCGATGAAGCCGAATCGCTACCTGCAGTTCGCGGCGCTGTTTGCCGGCTTCGCGTTCCTGTACATCCCGATCATCAGCCTGATCGTCTATTCGTTCAACGAGTCGAAGCTCGTCACCGTGTGGTCGGGCTTCTCGTTGCGCTGGTACGCGGCGCTCGTGGACGACGACGAGCTGCTGACGGCCGCGTGGCTGTCGCTGAGGATCGGCGTGCTGACCGCGTTCGCGTCGGTGTTCATCGGCACGTGGGCCGGCTTCGTGCTCGCGCGGATGGGCCGCTTTCGCGGCTTCGCGCTGTTCAGCGGAATGATCAACGCGCCGCTCGTGATTCCCGAGGTGATCCAGGGCATCTCGCTGCTGCTGCTGTTCATCGAGTTGGCGAAGTGGATCGGCTGGCCCGCCGAGCGCGGCGTGTTCACGATCTGGCTCGGCCACGTGATGCTGTGCATCTCGTACGTCGCGATCATCGTGCAGTCGCGCGTGCGCGAGCTCAATCCGTCGCTCGAGGAAGCCGCGCTCGATCTCGGCGCGACGCCGCTGAAGGTGTTCTTCACGATCACGCTGCCGCTGATCTCGCAGGCGCTGATCGCGGGCTGGCTGCTGGCGTTTACGCTGTCGATCGACGACCTCGTGCTGTCGGCGTTCCTGTCGGGCCCCGGTTCGACGACGCTGCCGCTCGTCGTGTTCTCGCGCGTGCGCCTCGGCCTGAATCCGGAGATGAACGCGCTCGCGACGCTGTTCATCATCGCGGTGACGGCAGGCGTCGTGATCGCGAACTTCGTGATGCTGCGTCAGGAACGCAAGCGGATGGCCGCGTTCGCCGTCTGACGTTCCGCGCACAGGTTGCGCACGCAACGAACAACGCCCGGTGCCGACGACGAGTCGGGCCGGGCGTTTTGTTTTGGGGTGCGCGCGGCGTGCGGCTTATGCGCTGAACGCCGCCTTCACCAGCAGCCCGCACGCGACGCAGACGAGCACGGCCGCGAAGCCGGCCTGCACGTGCCGCGCGGACAGGTGCCGGGACGCGCTGCGGCCGACGGCCATCCCGAGCGCGGTCGCGACCGTGAACCACAGCATCATGTCGAGCGGCGCGCGGGTGCCCGACACGAGCGTCGCGAACACGCCGCCGGTGCCGACCAGCGCGATCACCATCAGCGACGTCGCGACCACGCCGTGCATCGACACGTTCGTGAACTTGCGCAGCATCGGCACGATCACGAAGCCGCCGCCGACACCCAGCAGCCCCGTCATCAGTCCCGTCACCGCGCCGGTCGACGCCAGCGCGACCCCGACCGGCCAGGACCACACGAGCCGGCCTGTATCGGGATTCACGCGACCGACGCACAGCGGCGATTCGGCCGTGTCGCCCGGCGCGTTGCGCAGCGCCTGCCGTAGCAGGCGGCCCGCGACGACCAGCATCGTCAGCGCGAACAGCGCCAGCAGCACGCGCTGCGGCAGCACGTGCGCGAGCCGCACGCCGAGCGTCGTGAGCGGCACGCCGGCCACGGCCATCAGCAGCGCCGCGCGATAGCGCACGAGCCCGCGGCGAAACCCTTCGAGCGCGCCGAGCGCGGCACTGCCCGCGACGGCGACGAGCGCGACGGGCGTGGCTTGCTGCATCGGCCAGCCCATCCCGGCGACGAGCGCGGGCACCGCGAGAATGCCGCCGCCCGCGCCGGTGAGGCCGAGCACGGCGCCGACGAAGCCGCCGAGTACGAGGGAGATCAGCATGATGTCAGCGGGTTCCGGTCAACGGGCGATCGCGGGCTTGGCGAGCCATTCGCGGCCCTTGAGCATCGCCTTCCAGTAGAGCGGCGGCAGCACGCGCTCCTTGAGCAGCCACGCGAGCCGCGACGGACGCCTGCCGTCGATCAGCCACGCGGGGAAGGTCGGCGCGACCTTGCCGCCGTACAGGAATTCGGCGAGCACGATCTTGCCGTGCTCGACGGTGAGCGGGCACGATCCGTAGCCGTCGTATGCGGCGTTGCCGTGCGCGCGGCCGAGCGACGCAAGCAGGTTGTGCGCGACGACGGGCGCCTGCTTGCGTGCGGCCGCGGCGGTTTTCGCGTTGGTCGTATTGGTGACGTCGCCGAGCGCGAAGATGTCCGCGAACCGTTGGTGCCGCAGCGTCGCCGGATCGACGTCGATCCAGCCGGCCGCGTCGGCGAGCGGGCTCGCGCGCACGAAATCGGGCGCCTTCTGCGGCGGCACGACGTGGATCATGTCGAACGCCCGCTCGACGGTTTCCGTGCCGCCGTCGGGCAGCGCACGCGTGAACGTCGCGCGCCGCGCCGGCCCGTCGATCGCGACGAGGTTGTGGCCGAACGACAGCGCGATGTCATAGCGTTTCACGTATTCCATCAGCGCCGGCACGTAGTCGGCGACGCCGAACAGCGCGCCGCCCGCATTCAGGAACTCGACGTTCGCGGCGCCGAGGCGCCCCGTGCGCCGCCAGTGATCGCACGACAGGTACATCGCCTTTTGCGGCGCGCCCGCGCACTTGATCGGCATCGGCGGCTGCGTGAACAGCGCGTTGCCGCCGCGGAACGCCTGCACCAGTTCCCACGTGTACGGCGCGAGATCGTAGCGATAGTTCGACGTGACGCCGTTGCGGCCGAGTGTCTGCGCGAGGCCGTCGATCGCTTGCCAGTCGAGCTTGAGCCCCGGGCACACGACCAGCCTGCGGTAGCCGATGCGCCGGCAGCCGTCGAGCACGACCGCGTGTGCGTCGGGTTCGAAGCCGGCGACCGCCGCCTGGATCCATTTCACGCCGCGCGGCAGCAGGTCGGCCATCCGGCGCGCGGTCGTGTCGGGCCGGAACACACCCGCGCCGACCATCGTCCAGCCCGGCTGGTAATAGTGGGTATCGGCCGGGTCGATTACCGCGATATCGAGCGACGCGTCGCGCGCGAGCAGGCTCGACGCGACCGCGACGCCGGCCGCGCCCGCGCCGACGATCACGATGTCGTGCCGCGCATCGACGGCCGGTGCGGCCTGATCGCCGCCGGGCGCGACGCCTTGCGCAAGACGCGGTGCGAGCGCGCCGAGGTCGTAGCCGGCCGCGGCGGCGAGCGCGACGATGTCTGCGGCCGGCCGCCGGCCAGCCTGCGACAGCGCCCACAGCGTCGCCGAGCGCATGCCGCTGCGGCAGTACGCGAGGACGGGGCCCACAAGCGTCGCGACGAGCGCGCCGAACTGCGCGGCCTGCTCGTCGGTGACCTTGCCGGTATCGACGGGCAGGTAATGCACGGCGATGCCGAGCGGCGCGGCGGCGGCGCGGATCTCGGCTACGGTCGGCTGGTCGGCGCCTTCGCCGTCCGGACGGTTGCAGACGATCGCGCGGATGCCCGCCGCGTGCAGCGCGGGCAGGTCGGTCGCGGCAATCTGGGGCGAGACCGACACGAGGTCGGTCAGCGGGCGGATGGTCATGTCGGGGTTCTCCGGTCGGGGCGGCGGCTCAGATCGCGTCGAGCGGGATCTTCAGGTAGCGCACGCCATTGTTTTCGGGCTCGGGCAGGTGGCCGGCGCGCATGTTGACCTGCACGGACGGCAGCATCAGCACCGGCATGTCGAGCGTCGCGTCGCGCGCGGTGCGCATGGCGACGAAATCGTCCTCGGTCACGCCGTCCTTCACGTGCACGTTCGCGCGGCGCTGCTCCGCGACCGTCGTCACGAACTGCACGTCGCGGCCGCCTGGCTGGTAGTCGTGGCACAGGTACAGGCGCGTGTCGGGCGGCAGGCTCAGCACGCGCGCGATCGAGCGGTACAGCGTGCGTGCGTCGCCGCCGGGGAAGTCGCAGCGGGCGGTGCCGTAGTCGGGCATGAACAGCGTGTCGCCGATGAACGCCGCGCGCTGCGTCGCATCGTCGACGCAGTACGTCAGGCAGGCGGGCGTATGGCCCGGCGTATGCAGCGCGCGGATCGTCAGCGCGCCGAGCGCGAGCGTGTCGCCGTCGTCGAGCAGGCGATCGAACTGGCTGCCGTCCTGCGCGAAGCCGGGGCCGGCGTTGAACAGCGTGCCGAACACGTGCTGCACGCGGCGCACGTGCGAGCCGATCGCGATCCGGCCGCCGACGTGCGCCTTCAGGTACGGCGCGGCCGACAGGTGGTCGGCGTGCACGTGCGTTTCCAGCAGCCAGTGCACGGTCGCGCCGAGTTCGGCGACGCGGGCGATCAGCCGGTCGGCGCTGGCGGTGCGCGTGCGTCCGGACTTCGGGTCGTAGTCGAGCACGCTGTCGATCAGCGCGCACGCGCGGCTCTCGGTCTCGAGCAGCAGATAGCTGACGGTGTGGGTCGCCGGGTCGAAAAAGCCTTCGACCGACAGCATGGGGGCATGGCTCACGGGATGTCCTCGATCGGGTTCTGCATAGGCAATCGGCAATCCCATGTTCAAGAAGCGTGCCAATCCGCGCCTCGAGGCTGGACGATCCGGCAGGTGCTTGATTCGGTTTGGATTTTCGGCGCGATCGCGATGCGTCGCGGGCACGGCCGGCGAATGGCCGCCGGCGCGGACTGCCATGTCTGGCAGTGTCGTGGCAGAATTGGCAGTCGGCCTGGCAGTTCGCTCGGCCATCCGTTCTCTCGCCTGCCCATGAATCCGCACGACACCATTCCGATCGTTCCCGCACCGTCGCCCGCCGTCATGCCCGACGTGCGCGCACTCGTCGCGTATCTGGAACAGGATCCGCAGCCGATGATCGTCCTCGATCCCGACTACCGCATCCTCGCGGCGAACGATGCGTACCGGCGCCAGTTCGGCGTGGCGGGCGTCGAGCACGTCGGCCGGCACTGCTTCCAGGTGTCGCATCACTACGACGTGCCGTGCGACCAGGCCGGCGAGCATTGCCCGATGAAGCAGGCGCTCGAGTCGCGCAGCCTGAACCGCGTGCTGCACATTCACCATACGCCGCGCGGCCCCGAGCACGTCGACGTGGAATTGCGGCCGATCTTCGACGCGCACGGCGGCGTGATCGCGTACGTCGAGCGGCTGACGACGGTGCGCAGTGCATCCGCGCAGCCCAGCGCGGAAGGGCTCGTCGGCGGCGCCGACGCGTTCAATGCGGCGCTCGGCGCGCTGCAGCGCGTCGCGCCGTCGATGCTGCCCGTGCTGCTGCTCGGTGAATCGGGTACCGGCAAGGAGCTGTTCGCGCGGGCGCTGCACGAGGCGAGCGCGCGGGCGATGGGGCCGTTCGTGGTCGTCGATTGTTCGGGCATCGCCGAGACGCTGTTCGAGAGCGAGCTGTTCGGCTACGAGAAGGGCGCGTTTACCGGCGCGAACCAGCGCAAGCCGGGCCTCGTCGAGACCGCGCAGGGCGGCACGCTGTTTCTCGACGAAATCGGCGACGTGCCGCTGCCGATGCAGGTGAAGCTGCTGCGGCTGATCGAGTCGGGGACGTTCCGGCGGGTCGGCGGCGTCGAGGCGCTGCGCGCCGATTTCCGGCTCGTCGCGGCCACGCACAAGCCGCTGCGCGAGATGATCGACGACGGGCGGTTCCGGCAGGACCTCTACTACCGGATCAACGCGTTTCCGATTCCGCTGCCGGCGCTGCGCGAACGGCAGGGCGACGTCGCGCTGCTGGCCGAATCGATCCTGCGCCGCATCGCGAACGCGCGCGGCAACGCGGGCGATGCGAGCGCCCGGCCGTTCGCGGCCCGGCCATTTGTGCTGACCGAGCGCGCACGCGCGTGTCTCGATGCGTATGCATGGCCCGGCAACATCCGCGAGCTGCGCAACGTGCTCGAACGCGCGTGCCTGTTCGCGGACGACGGCACGATCCGGGTCGAGCACCTGCCGGCCGAACTCGTCGTGGCGGCGGCGCCGCAGGAGCGTGACGCGCACGTGCGCGGCCTGTCGGACGCGGAGCTCGTGCGCATCGCGCGCACGTTCGACGGCACGCGCAAGGCGCTTGCCGAGCACGTCGGGATGAGCGAACGGACGCTGTACCGGCGGATGAAGGCGCTCGGCCTCGGCTCGCGCGAGTGCTGAACGATGGCGCGACGCTGGTGGCCGCACGCGGCTTTGTCGATAATGGCGCGTTCGATTCCACTGCCATCGCCGATGAAAAGACGTTTCCTTTCGCGTTGCCTGTTGCTTGCAGCCGCCGCGCTGGCCAATCCGGCCCGGGCCGCCGACTACACGTGGACCGATGCGGCCGGCGCGCATGCGGTGACGCTGGCCCGAACCACGACCGGCGACGACGTCGAGCTCAAGGTGTCGGCGACGCTCGACGGCCGGCCCGACTGGACCGTGCGCGACTACGTGAAGGCATGCCCGGTCGACGTGATCCTCGACGTCGTGCCCGCGTCGATCGAGATGCGCGACCTGCTCGGCAATGGCCGCAAGCAGTTCCTGTTCGCCTACAGGATCGGCTGCCGCGGCGACGTCAGCGCCGACCAGGTCAAGTACTTCCTGATCGACGCCGGCACGAAATACGTGTTGCGCGGCGAGGAAGCCGTCACGGTCAAGGGCAAGCTCGTGGACGGCGGCGCGGCGCCGGTGCCAAATGTGGACCTGAAGGCCCAGCCGGTGTTCCTGCGCTACATGACGAAGCACTGGCGCGCGATCAGCAGGCGCGAGTACGAGTAGGCGGCCGCCGGGCCGTTGCGCATGATACGGGCGGCCGGCCGATACCGGCGGAGCATGTTGAACAATAAAAAATCACAATTAAACAACAATTAATTATCGTTTTACGATAACTATCGACGTACAATCGACGCTCGTTCATTCGAAGTCGAGGATTTCTCATGCATTCCGATCGCATCGCCCGTATCAGCCAGCAGATGGCCACCGTCACGCTGGGGTTCATCGTCGGCATGCTGGTGCTCAATGCCGCGTGCTGGGCGTTTCCGTCACTGAACGGGGCCTCCGGGCCCGGCCTCGTGTTCGGCCTCACCGATTCGGTGATCTCGAACCTGCGCGTGGACGTCGCCGCGTTCCCGTGGTGGCAGAAGGCGGTCGGCATCCTGTTGTCGAGCGTGCCGCTGATTGCGCTCGCAAACGGCCTGCGTCATCTGCGCGCGTTGTTTCGCACCTACGCGCGCCGCGACTATTTCTCCGTGCAGGCGGCCGGCCACCTCGGCAAGACGGGGCGTGCGATCGGCCTGTGGGTGTTGCTGAGCCTGTTGTGCGAGCCGCTGCTGAGCATGTGGGCGACGCTGCGCGAACCGGTCGGCCATCATGTGGTCAGCATCGGCTTCAGCCTGCCGTACGTGGTCGCGCTGTTCACCGCGGCGTGCATCGCGGTCATCGCGCACATTCTCCGGCAGGCGAGCGAGCTCGACGCCGAGCATCGGCAATTCGTCTGAGGCGCGCGATGACGATCGTAGTCAGGCTCGATGTGATGCTCGCGACGCGCAAGGTCCGCTCCAAGGATCTCGCGGCGGCCGTCGGCATCACCGAACAGAATCTGTCGCTGCTCAAGCAGGGCAAGGTGAAGGGCATCCGCTTCGCGACGCTCGAAGCCATCTGCCGCTATCTCGACTGCCAGCCCGGCGACCTGCTCGCGTTCAGCGATGACGGTGTCGGCGAGCCGGACTGACACATCGCCGCCGCGACGTGTCGAGACGGTGGGGTGCCGTCGGCCGCGCATCGTCGCACTGGCCGTCGCAGTTTCCGTATCGATTCACCTGCTCGGATGGTACGTGCTGCAACAGGCACCGACGGCTACCGGCCTGAAAGCCGGGGCGCCGCCCCGGATCACGCTGCGTGTCGAGCTGATCCCCGCGCAGCCCACGCCCGCGGAGCGCACGCGTGACGCCGGGCGAACCGGCCCGATCGCGGGTGAGGGCGGCGTCGAGAGCGCCGTGCGATCGACGAAACGATCCGCCGCGGTTGCAACGTCGCGCATGACGATGCGGTCGACTTCGGAGATGGCGGGCGTTTCGCATCGGCAACGCGAGACACCTGCCGGCGCAATCGCAAACCGACTTGAAAATCATCCCGAGACCGCATCAAGCCCCGACCTCGACTGGCGCCGCGATCTGGATGCAATCGGCTCGCGGCATGCGGCGGCGCGCAGTCCGGCGCAGGTGGCCGTCGGTGCATTGGGCGCGTCGTCCGGCGGCTCGGCTGCGAGCCGCGACACCGTCGACGCGAAGCTGGCCGACGGCATGTCGGACGCCCGTCGCGCCGACTGCCGGCACGCTTATTCGGGCGCGGGCCTGCTCGCGTTGCCGATGCTCGCACTGGATGCGGTTCGCGACACCGGCTGCAAATGGTGAAACGGGCGGCATGCGGGAAACCCGCCTGCTGCCCGCACCTTCATGCGCTCAACACGCTCAGCGCGCAGGCGCAAGCTGCGCCATCGCGTCGCGCACGAAACCGAGCAGCGTGTCGTCGGTCCACGAATCCTTCGTCAGCGCCGGCTCGTTCATCAGCGCATGGCGAAATTTCGCGTGCGTGGCCGGATCGTGGCCCGCGTAGCTGCAGAACAGATCGAGCCAGCGCTGCGCGAGCGCGCGGCCTTGCGGCGAATCGGGCGTCGCACCCGCGTCGATCGCATCGCGCACGTCGGCCATCAGTTGCGGCCATTCCAGCGCGCGTTCGCCGTAGTGCGCGCGCATGAAGCGGATCTCGTCCGGCGCGAGATACTTCTCGAAAATGCGCATTTTCGTCTCCGCCGTCGCGCGCACCACATAGTCGCGCAGCGCGGTCGAAATGCCGATCTTCGATTGCATCGCCGGTTCCCGTTCGTGCATCAGGTTCAGCTTGGCGAGCAGCCGCGGGTCGTTGTTCGTGTCGCGCACGAGCAGCGCCATCCAGCGCGCGGCGAGCGCACGCACGCGCTCGTCCTTGGGCGGCACGCCCGCGTCGTACAGCGCACGGACCTCGCCGATGAGCGAAATCCATTCCGCGTCGCCCGCCTGGCTCTTCTGGTACATCGGCATGCGCGCGAGTTCTTCCTCGGAGAAATATTTGTCGTACACGGTCATCAACTCCAGTGTGGTGAGCCAATCGGCCAGTTCCGGCTCCGTGCCCGCCGCGAGCTGCGCGTGCAGGCTCACGAGGCGCTCGCGCAACTGCGCGGTCTGCGCGAGCTGACGGTCGAGCAGCGCGATCTGCTTCGAGATGAGATCGACGAGCGGGGTGGTGCCGGGCTGGTTCAGGTGATCGCCGATTTCGGCGAGCGACAGTCCGAAGCGACGCAACGCCTGGATCTGGTGGAGCCGGGCGATGTCGTGGCGGTCGTACAGCCGGTAGCCGTTGTCGGCGCGCGCCGACGGCGTCAGCAGACCGATTGCGTGATAGTGATGAAGCGTGCGGACGGTCAGCCCGCTGCGTTTCGCCAGTTCTCCCACTTTCAGTCGCATTCGTTCCTCCGTTCGGTGCGCACACTGGAGTCTCGAACGTTACGCTACGTGAGGGTCAAGTGGAAGATCGCGGATCGGCGCGCGGGAGGGCCCCGCGCGCCGTGGGCCTGAAGGAGAAACCGCGCGTTATTGCAGTGACGGCGGCGAAGGCGGCGAAGGCGGCGCGTCGGGCGCGGCCGTGCGCGCGTGGGCGTCGGGGGTGTCGTGAGCCGCGTTGCCAGGATTGCCGGCCGGGTCGGCTTTCCCGGCTTTCCCGTCCTTGCCGACGCCGCCGACCGGCGGCGTGCCCATCGCCTGGTAAAGCCGCGCGGTATCCGCGAACCGTGCGCCGGTCGCGCGAAGCTCGTCGAGCCGCGCATTGCGGTACTGCAGTTCGCTGGCACGCGCGGCCGACGGCGGCAGCGCGCCGAGCCGCACGCGGGCGGCCGCGTCGTCGTACGCGCCGCGGGCGGAAAGCGCGGCGTGCGACGACGCGTCGAGCGCCTCGGCATCGTGCTCGAGCGCCGCGAGCGAATCGGCCACATTCTGGAACGCGCCGAGCACGGCCTGCTTGTACTGGTCGACCGCGGCCTCGTAGGTCGCCTTCGCCGCGCGACGCTGGGCGAGCAGCGCACCGCCGTGGAAGATCGGCTGGCTCAGCGACGCGCCGACGTTCCATATCGAGCCGGCGCCCGACAGCATCGTCGGCCAGCTGAAGCCGCCTTTACCCATCGCCGCCGACAGCGACAGCTGCGGGAACATCTGCGCGGTCGCGAGGCCGACTTCGGCCGCGGCGGCCTTCAGCCCGGCGTCGGCGGCCTGGATGTCCGGGCGGCTTTGCAGCAGATCCGACGGCACGACGACGGGCACCTGCTCGGGCAGGTGCAGATCGGCGAGCGCGAGATCGGCCGGCGGCCGGTCGGGCGTGCGGCCGACCAGCACCGCGAGCGCATGGCGGGCCGAGTCGCGTTGCTGGCGCAATGCGGGCAGGCTCGCCGCGAACGTATCGGCGCTTTGCCGTGCAGTCAGCGCGTCGCTGCGCGACGCCGAACCGAGCGCATGGCGGCGTTCGGCGTCGTGCGCCTGATCGTTCGCGAGCGCGACGAGCCGCTCGGTCGTCTCGATCTGCGCATTGAGCACCGCGACGGTGATCGACGCGGTGACGATGTTCGCGGCCAGCGCGCGCCGGGCGGATTCGAGCTGGAACGCACTGACGTCGACGCGTTTCGCGAGCGCGCGATTCGCGAAGCGCGACACGCCGAACAGGTCGATCGTGTAGCTCGCCTGCAATTGCCCGACGAACGTGTCGTACAGCAGCGTCGGCGCGCCGAGCGCGGGAATCGGCACGCCGAGCGCGCGCTGGCGCGTGGCCTGGGCGCCCGCGTCGATCGACGGCAGCATCGAGCTGCCGATCTGCCCGCGCAGCTGCTCGCGCGCGGCATCCAGCGAATGCGACGCCGCGCCGAGCGTCGGGCTGTTGCGCAGCCCTTCGTCGACGAGCGCGTTCAGCGCATCGGAACGGTACTCCTTCCACCAGTCGGGCACCGGCTGCGCGCCGACCTCGAACTGCTGCGCGACGCCTTGCGCGGACACCGTCTGCTGCACTTGGGGCATGGCGCCGTAATGCGCGGGCGACGGCATCGCGGGCGGCTCGCCGCTCGGCGCGAACCATGCGCAGCCGGCGAGCGGCCCGGCGAGGCTCGCGGCCGCGAGCGCCCGCGCGGCCTTCGTTTTCAGGTTCATCGACAGTTCCATGGTCAGGCTCCCGACGGCGCGGCAGGCGTGCCGTCGTGCGGCGGTTCGTGCGGGTCGCGTTCGTCGCGCTTCACGCGGAACCACGCGGCGTACAGCGCGGGCAGGTAGAACAGCGTCAGCACGGTCGCGCTCGTGATCCCGCCCATCAGCGCGGTCGCCATCGGCCCGAAGAAGTTCGAGCGCAACAGCGGGATCAGCGCGAGCACGGCGGCCGCGGCCGTCAGCGTGATCGGACGGAAGCGCCGCACGGTCGCGCCGACGATCGCGTCGAGGCGTCCGTGGCCGGCCGCGATGTCCTGCTCGATCTGGTCGACCAGAATCACCGAGTTGCGCATGATGATCCCGAACATCGCGATCACGCCGAGCATCGCGACGAAGCCGAACGGCTGGCCGAACAGCAGCAGCGTGCCGACCACGCCGATCAGCCCGAGCGGCGCGGTCAGCACGACCATCAGCACGCGCGAGAAGCTCTGCAGCTGGATCATCAGCAGCGTGAACACGGCGATCGCCATCAGCGGCATCTGCGCGTTGATCGATGACTGCGCTTTCGCGCTTTCCTCGACCGATCCGCCGATGTTGATCTGGTAGCCGACCGGCAGTTGCGCGCGCAACGGATTCAGCTTGCCGTCGATCGCGTGCGTGACGTCGATGCCCTGGGCGCCCGCGCGTACGTCGGACTGCACGGTGATCGTCGGCTGCCGGTCGCGCTCCCACACCACGCCGTATTCGAGTGCCGGCGTGAAGCGGCCGAGCGAGCCGAGCGGCACGGGGCCGTTCGGCGTCGGCAGCGCGAGGCCCGCGAGCTTCGCCGGATCGACACGGTCCGCACGCGGGGCGCGCAGGTCGACCGCGATCAGCTTGTCGCGTTCGCGATACTGCGTGACGGTCGTGCCGGACAGCGTCATCGCGAGGAAGCTCGACACGTCCTGCGACGTCACGTTCAGCTCGCGCGCTTTCTTCTGGTCGAGCTCGAAGCGCACCGAGCGCTCGGCCGGCTCATCCCAGTCGAACTGCACGTTCACCGTGCGCGCGTCGCCGCGCATCGTCGCCGCGACCTTCTCGGCGATCGAGCGCACCGTCGCGATGTCGTCGCCGCTCACGCGGAACTGCACGGGGTAGCCGACGGGCGGGCCGTTCTCGAGCCGCGACAGGCGCCAGCGCACGGCCGGGAACTGGTCGCGCAGCGTGGTTTCGAGCCAGGTGGCGAGCTTCTCGCGATCCTTGACCGATTTCGCGGTGACGACGAACTGCGCGAAGTTCGGCAACTGCAGCTGCTGGTCGAGCGGCAGGTAGAAGCGCGGCGCGCCGCTGCCGACGAAGTTCACCGAATGATCGATCTCGGGCCGCTTGTCGAGTATTTTCTCGAGGCGCTCGGTCTCGCGCAGCGTCGCCGCGAACGACGCGCCTTCGGGCAATCGCACGTCCACGAGCAGCTCGGGGCGATCCGAGCTCGGGAAGAACTGCTGCGGCACGAGCGAGAAGCCCATCAGCGCGACGACGAACAGCGCGCCGGTGATCAGCAGCACGACGAAGCGCCGCTCGATGCACCAGTCGACCCAGCCGCGCAGCCGCTGGTAGAAACGCGTGTCGTAGATGTCGTGCTCGTGATCGTCCGGCAGGTGGGCTTCGTGTGCGTGCTTCTTGCGCTCGGGCAGCAGGTGATAGCCGAGCAGCGGGATCAGCACGACGGCCGCGAACCACGACGCGATCAGCGCGATCGCCGACACCTCGAAGATCGAGCGCGTGTACTCGCCGGTGCTCGACTTCGCGAGCGCGATCGGCAGGAAGCCCGACACCGTGACGAGCGTGCCCGTCAGCATCGGGAACGCGGTGCTCGTGTACGCGAACGCGGCGGCGCGCGCGCGGCTGTAGCCCTGTTCGAGCTTCACGGCCATCATCTCGACCGCGATGATCGCGTCGTCGACGAGCAGCCCGAGCGCGAGCACCAGCGTGCCGAGCGACACCTTGTGCAGCCCGATGTCGAACAGGTACATGAAGAGGGCGGTCACGGCGAGCACGACCGGAATCGAGATCACGACGACCATCCCGGTGCGCAGGCCGAGCGACACGAGGCTCACCACCAGCACGATCGCGACGGCTTCGGCGACGGCTTCCAGGAAATCGTCGACCGAATGCGCGACCGCGTGCGGCATGCTCGACACCAGCGTCAGCTTGAGGCCCGCCGGCAGCTGCGCCTGCAGGTCCTTCGATTCGGCATCGAGCGCCTTGCCGAGCCGGATCACGTCGCCGCCCGGCTGCATCGTCACGCCGATGCCCAGTACGGCCTTGCCGTTCGCGCGCATCTGCGTGACGACCGGATCGTCGTAGCCACGCTTCACCGTCGCGAGATCGCCGAGCCGGAACGTGCGGCCGTTGATCCGGATCAGCGTGTCGGCGATTGCCGCGACATTGTCGAACTGGCCGCTCGGCCGCACGAACACGCGATCGTCGGCGGTCGTCAGCACGCCGGCCGACGAGATGTCGTTCTGCGCGTTGATGGCCTGGCCGAGCTGCTGCGGCGAGATGCCGAGGCGCGTGAGCTGCGTGTTGTCGGCCTCGATGAAGATCCGCTGGTCGGGGTCGCCGAAGTAGTCGACCTTGCCGACGCCCGGCACGCGCAACAGCACGGTGCGCAGCTGGTCCGCATAGTCGTGGAGCTGCGCGGGCGTGAAGCCGTCGCCTTCGAGCGTCCAGATGTTGGTGTAGACGTCGCCGAACTCGTCGTTGAAGAACGGGCCCTGCACGCCGGGCGGCAGCGTATAGCCGATGTCGCCGACCTTCTTGCGGATCTGGTACCAGGTCTCGGGCACGTCCTTCACGGGCGCCGCGTCCTTCATCGTGAAGAAGATCAGCGATTCGCCGGGCCGCGAATAGCTGCGCAGGAAGTCGATGGCCGGCGTTTCCTGCAGCTTGCGGCCGATCCGGTCGGTCACCTGTTCCTGCACCTGCCGCGCGCTCGCGCCGGGCCAGAACGTGCGGATCACCATCACGCGGAACGTGAACGGCGGATCTTCGGATTGCGCGAGCCGCGTGTACGCGAGGATGCCCGCGAGCGTCGCGAGCGCGATCAGGTAGACGACCAGCGCCTGGTGGCGCAGCGCCCATGCCGACAGGTTGAAGCGGCCTTCTTCGCGGGGGGCGCTCATGACGCGAAGTCCTGCGGGTGCAGCGGCGCGACCGGCCGCACCTTCTCGCCCGCGCTGACCGTATGCACGCCCTGCAGCACGACGCGTTCGCCGGGCTGCAGCCCCTGCGACACGGTGACGGTGCGTTCGTTGAAGCGCGCGACCTCGACGCGGCGCAGTTCGAGCGTGTCGTCCTTGGCGCGCACGACCCACACGGCCGGATGCGGGCCGTCGTGGAACAGCGCGGTCGCGGGCAGCGTGATGCTCGGCGCGTTGCCGGCAACCGGTGCGCCGTCGAACGCGACGTTCGTGGTCATCCCGAGGCGCACGGCCGGATCGGGCGCGGCGAGCGTGAGCTTCACGCGATAGGTGCGGCTCTGCGGATCGGCGGCCGGCGCGATCTCGCGCACCTTCGCGGCGAACTGGCGGCCCGGCAGCGACGGCAGCGTGACGCTCGCCGCATGACCGGGCGTGAGCGACGCGAGCGCGGCCTCGGGCACGTCGCTGACGACATCGACGTCGCCCGACCACGCGAGCTGGTAGACGGCCTGGCCGGCCGATACGTTCTGGCCGGTGTCGGCCTGTTCCGCGGTGATGGTGCCCGCGTGATCGGCGACGAGCGTCGCATAGCGGAGCTGGTTCTTCGCGAGCGCGAGCTGCTGCTGCGCCTGGTCGCGCTGCGCGAGCGCCGACGTGTAGCTGTTCTGGGTCTGTTCGAGCTGCGCGGTCGCGATCAGGTTCTCGCGCGCCTGCGCGCGGTCGCGCTCGAGCTGCTGCTTCGCGAATGCGAGGCTGTGCGTCGCGGCATCGAACTGCGCCTGCGCACTCGCGGCGTTCTTCTCGACGTCGGACGGATCGAGCAGCGCGACGACCTGGCCGGCCTTGACCGTATCGCCGAGCCGCACCTTGCGCTCGATGATCTTGCCGGCGATGCGGAACGACAGCGGCGTCGCATAACGGGGCTGGATCTCGCCGGGCAGCGTGGTCGCGACCGCGGCGCCGTCGGCGCGCGCGGGCAACGCGACGACCGGGCGCGGCGCGGGCGCCGCGGCTTCCTTCGGGTGACAGGCGGCAAGGACGAGCGCGGTGCCGATCAGCAGCACGGCGCGGGAACCGGAGCGATTCACGAAACCCCCAGATGAGGTGAGAGCGGAACGAAGCTGGCAAGCGCGGCGGGCGCTTGCCCCGAGTGGCGCCGGGTGGGCGCACGGACAGTGCCGAACGAAGTCGTTCGGAAACTGCGGCGAATTCTAATACACACCTGTATCTGAATGCAAAGATGAATCCGAATGGGGGTTGATGCTAGACTGCGCGCCATGAAACCACAGCGCTTAACTCGCGAGCAGAGCCGGGACCAGACGCGCGAGCGTCTGCTGAAAGCCGCGCACCGGATTTTTCTGAAGAAAGGCTATGTCGCCGCGAGCGTCGAGGACATCGCGGCTGCCGCCGGCTATACGCGCGGCGCGTTCTACTCGAATTTCCGCAGCAAGTCGGAGCTGCTGCTCGAGCTGCTCGAGCGCGACCATGATTCGGTGCGGGCCGATTTCGAGGCGATCTTCGAGGAAGGCGGGTCGCGCGAGCAGATGGAGTCGACGGCGCTCGCGTACTACAGCACGCTGTTTCGCGACGACGAGTATTCGCTGCTGTGGGGCGAGGCGAAGCTGCAGGCGGCGCGCGACGCGAAGTTTCGCGTGCGCTTCAACCAGTTCCTGCACGGCAAGCGGCTGCAGATGGCCGAGTTCATCCAGCGCTTCGCCGAGCGCGCGGGCACGCCGCTGCTGCTGCCGGCCGACACGCTCGCATTCGGGCTGATGTGCCTGTGCGACGGCGTGCAGTCGTACTACACGGCCGATCCGCAGCACGTGTCGGCCGACGCGGCCGAAGCCGTGCTGGCGGGGTTCTTCGCACGGGTCGTGCTGGGGCGCGTGCCGGGCTGAACGCTCGGGCGGCGGGCGGTGCGGCGATCGGCGATGCGGCGCTGCCGCACCGGGCGCCGCGCACCGTGTACGTCAGCGCTCGCCGGTCATCCGGCGGTACGCGTCGAGCAGCGACGTCTTGTAGACGACCCCCGCGAGCGTCGGCTCGGCTTCGCTTTCGATCACCGGCAGCCGTTCGCCCTGGAACGCCATGAAGCGTTCGAGCGCGGTCGCGAGCGGCATGTCGGGCGTGAGCAGCGGAAACGGAGTGTGCGCGTAGTGCGCGGCCGTCTTGTCGGTCGTGTCGCGCTTGTCGAGCAGGTCGGACGTGATGTCCTTCAATGCGACCGCGCCGCGAAAGCGCCCGGCGTCGTCGGTCACGTACAGATACTTCACCGGATATTCGAGAAACACGCGCGTCATGTCGGCGACGCTCGCGGCGAGCGGCACGACCGTCTGCGCGGGCTGGATCAGTTCGCGCATCTGCGTGGTGCGCAGCCGCAGCCGTTCCTGCGCGTCCTGGTGGTGGCGCAGCGTGATCTCGTACATCGACGTCGTGCCGGTCGCGCGCGCGACGAAATACGCGAACACGCACGACACCAGCAGCGGCAGCACGACCTGGTAGCTCAGCGTCATCTCGAAGATCATCAGGATCGCCATCAGCGGCGCCTGCGTGGCGCCGGCCATGAACGCGCCCATCCCGACCATCGCATACGCGAAGTACGCGGACGTGTGGCCCGGCCACAGCGCGTTCATCGCGAGGCCGAACAGCGAGCCGAACACGGCGCCGACGAACAGCGTCGGCGTGAACACGCCGCCGACCGCGCCCGAGCCGGCCGTCGCGGCGGTCGCGATCACCTTGAACACCAGCACCGCAACGAGCGCCTGCCAGGTCCACGGCGCATGCAGGATGTGGTTCACGACGCTGTAGCCGTTGCCCCACACGTCCGGAATCCACACCGAGATCACGCCGACCACCAGGCCGCCGAGCGCGAGCCGCACCGGCAGCGGCGCGGGCAGCCGCTTGAACTGGTTCTTCGACGCATCGAGCAGATGCAGGAACTGCGGCGCGAGCACGCCGCACAGCGCGCCGAGCACGACGAACAGCAGCACCTCGGGGCCCGTCACGGCCGGGAACACCGGCATCTCGTACGGCGGCCGGTAGCCGGCGAATTCCCGCATTACGATGTTCGCGACGACGGATGCGACGACCATCGGCCCGAAGCTCTCCATCGCGATCGTGCCGAGCACGATTTCGGAGATGAAGAACGCGCCGGCGATCGGCGCGTTGTACGCGGACGTGATACCGGCCGCCGCGCCGCAGGCGACGAGCAGGCGCAGGCGCGGCGGGTCGAAGTGCACGAAGCGGCCGACCAGCGACGCGGCCAGCGCCGCGAGCTGCACCATCGGGCCTTCGCGGCCGATCGAGCCGCCGCTGCCGATCGTCAGCAGCGACGACACGCTGCGCCACAGGCTCTGGCGCACCGGCACGACGCCGTCGCCGAGCGCGACGGCTTCCATGTAGTCGGTCTTGGCGGCCTTGCTGTCGCCGCGCGTCGCGAGCAGCAGCACGCAGCCGGCCAGGAAGCCGCCCGCGGCCGGCATCCAGAAGCGCACGTACCACGGCAGGCTTCTCGCCATCTGCACGAAGCTGCCGCTGTGCCCGGAGATCAGGTGCTGCATCAGGTCGATGCCTTCGCGGAACGTCATGGTGGCGAAGGCGCCGCCGACGCCGACGACGGCCGACCAGATCAGCATCGTATGGGCGTCCGACAGGCGGAACAGCGTCTGGGCGCGAGTGCGCAGCTTCAGCAGGAACGAGAGCACGGCTGAAAGAGATTGATGAAGAGGACGAAGGAAAACGACGCGAAGCATAGCACTGCGCCGCGCCCGCGGGACCTTCCCGTCGGGCGCGGCGCGCGTCGCATCGTGGACGTTCGGCTCAGCCAACGCAGCGCTGCACGGCCCAGGTGATCCCGTAGCCGCCGGCGATCAGCCAGACGTACAGGATCAGGCCGGTGGTCAGGGCGCGGGGGCCGGCCTCGCGGATCTGCGACACGCGGGTCTCGATGCCGAGCGCGGTCATCGCCATGGTCAGCGCGAAGGTGTCGAGCAGGTTCAGCGTATGCGTGACGTCGGCGGGCAGCACGTTCAGCGAATTGACGATCACGAAGCCGAGGAAACCGAGCGCGAACCACGGCACCGCCACCTTGCGCTTGCCGTGCGCGCCGTCGGCGCTCGCGCTGGCCGAGCGGGCGGAGCGGGCGAGCCACCAGCCGAGCGCGAGCAGCACCGGCACCAGCAGCATCACGCGGGTCATCTTCACGATGGTCGCGACGTGCGTGACCTGCGGGCTGATGTCGCTCGCCGCGCCGACCACCTGCGCGACCTCGTGGATCGTGCCGCCGAAGAACAGGCCGAGGCCGGTCGGGTCGAGGCCGAGCAGGCCGGCGTGATACGCGAGCGGGTACAGGAACATCGACAGCGTGCCGAACAGCACCACGCTGCCCACGGCCATCGCGCTCTGGTGCGGCTTCGACTGCAGCGTCGACTCGAACGCGAGCACGGCGGCCGCGCCGCAGATCGCGCTGCCGGCGGCGGTCAGCAGCGCCGCGTCGCGGTCGAGCTTCATCACCTTCATGCCGACCCAGGTACCGATCACGAGCGTGCTGACGACCACCAGCACCGAGACCGTCAGGCCCGGCAGGCCAACCTGCGCGATTTCCTGCAGGCTCACGCGCAAGCCGAAGAATGCGACCGCGATGCGCAGCAGCTTGCGCGCGGAAAAATTGACGCCGGCCGCCCAGCTCGCGGGCATGCCGTCGCGCAGCGCGTTGCCGTACAGCGCGCCGGCGACGATCCCGACGATCAGCGGCGACAGGCCGAGCCCGGCGATCGCCGGCAGTTCCGACAGGCTCGTGACGGCGGCGGCGAACAGCGCGACGAACAGCACGCCGTTCAACTGGCCGCGCATCGACGGCGCGGCGTGGCTGAGAGGGGGAGTCGGAGCAGTGGACATGAAGGGCACCGTGGCGAAGCAGGTTGCGATGGCTTAATCCTAATTTGGATATATCGATATGAAAAATTGTGATTTGTGACGTAAACTATCCGGAAATCAGATAATTCACTCTCATGACCCCGGATCAACTGATAACGTTCGCGGCCGTCGCCGAACATCTGAACATCAGCCGTGCTGCGGTGGCGCTGCATCTGTCGCAGCCGGCCGTGTCGGGGCAGCTGCGCCTGCTGCAGGACGAGTTCGGCGAACTGCTGTACCAGCGGGACGGTCGCGGCATCCGCCTCACGCCCGTCGGCGAACAGCTCGCGGAGTACGCGAAGGCGCAGCGCGACACGTTCGCGCAGGCGCGCGCGTTTCGCGACGCGGTGCGCGGGCTCGACGCCGGCACGCTGCGGATCGGCGCGAGCACGACGCCGGCCAGCTACCTGCTGCCGTACCTGATTGCGGCGTTTCAGCCGCGCGTGCCGCGGGTGACGATCCACACAATGAGCGGCAATACGGCCGACGTGGTCGCCGCGCTCGCGTCGCTCGACATCGCGATGATCGAAGGGCCGCCCGGCGAGGCGCTGCCGCCCGGCACCGCCGTGCATGCGTGGCACGAGGACGAGATCGTCGCGGTCGTGCCGGCCGGGCATCCGCTCGCTGCGCCGGAGTACGAAGCCGGCGTCACGCTCGACGCACTCGCCGCGCATCCGCTCGTGTTGCGCGAGGAGGGCTCCGGCGTGCGGCAGCTCGTCGAACGCGCGTTCGCGCACGGCGGCGCGCCGATGCGCGTCGCGTTCGAGATCGCGGGCGTCGAGGCCGTGAAGGAGGCCGTGCGTGCGGGGATGGGCGTCGGGTTCGTGTCCGCGATGTCATTGCGTCACGAGCAGGCGGCGCTCGTGCCGCGTTCACTGGCCCCCGCGCCGCTCACGCGCCATTTCTCGATCCTGGTGCCGCACGGCGCCGCGCCGTCGCGCGTAGCCGCCCGGTTCCTCGAGATGAGCCTCACGCACGACGCCCAATAAGCAGCCGAACCCTTGCCGGGAATGCCGGATGCAACTGCGCGGGCGCGGATTCGCGCGGCGGCCAGCCTTAGGGATTTCCTCTATGGTGCGCACCAGCACCGAAGCGCACCATCCGTCTCAAGCAAATGGAACCGGTTCCATTCCGGGAAAAAAGGGCAGAAATGGCAGACATCGTGATCGTGGCGAGCGCATTCGGGATGGACCGCGTGCGACAGGAGGGCCACCGGGCATTTCTCGCGACCGCGGCGGCATCCGGCGCGACCGGCTTCGAAGTGCGCCGCGAGTTGTTCGCATCCGACGACGACGCGACGCCCGCCGCGCTGGCCGAACTCGGTACGGCACTTTCCGCACACGGGCTGTGGTCGGTCTATTCGACGCCGGCCACGTTGTACACGGAAGCCGGCGCGCTCGACGCCGACGCGCTGCGCGACACGCTTGTGGAAGCCGATGCGCTCGGCGCGCGCTTCGTCAAGTTCCAGCTCGGCGGCTTTGCCGGCGACGCGCATGCGGCGCAGATCGTCGCGCTGTCGCGCGGTGCGCGTGCCCGCGTGGTAGTCGAGAACGGCCAGCTGCCGATCGGCGGTGCGCTCGCGCAGTTCTGCGGGCTGTTCGATGCGCTCACCGACGCCGGCACGCCGGATGCACTCGGCATGACGTTCGACATCGGCAACTGGCAGTGGCCGGGCGAAGCGCCGCTCGCGTGCGCGCACGCGCTCGCGCCGCATGTGGAATACATTCATTGCAAGGCGGTCGCGGGCGACGGCGCGCGCCGCTTCGCGATGGCGCCCGCGCCGGGCGATCCGCTCGTCACGGGCGTGCTCGCGGCGCTGCCGCAAGCGGTGCCGCGCGGGATCGAGTTCCCGTTCGATGCGGCCGACCTGGCGGGCGATGCCGGGCGGCGCGTCGCGTGGCTCGCCGCCGCGTGACGCTGGAAGGATACGGAGGAATGCACTCATGAAAGCAGCACTCGATGTCGTGACCTACGGCGAAGCGATGGCGATGTTCGTCGCCGCCGAGCCGTGCCACCTCGCGCACGCCGCGCAATTCACGAAGCGGATCGCGGGCGCGGACCTGAACGTCGCGATCGGCCTGTCGCGGCTCGGCTTCCGGGTCGGCTGGATGAGCCGGGTCGGCCGCGATTCGTTCGGCACCTACGTGCTCGACACGCTCGCGCGCGAAGGCATCGACGCGTCGTGCGTGACCGTCGATCCGCGCTATCCGACCGGCTTCCAGCTGAAGTCGCGCAACGACGACGGCAGCGACCCGACCGTCGAATATTTCCGCAAGGGCTCGGCCGCGAGCCACCTGTCGTGCGACGACTACGTCGCCGAT
The DNA here is from genome assembly GCF_005937855.2 of Burkholderia sp. KBS0801. NCBI lineage: Bacteria > Pseudomonadati > Pseudomonadota > Betaproteobacteria > Burkholderiales > Burkholderiaceae > Burkholderia > Burkholderia sp. KBS0801. The sequence goes on along the minus strand of NZ_CP042177.1, from coordinate 1,833,561 downwards.
TACGTGCTCGCCGCACGGCACCTGCACCTGACGGGCGTCGCGCCGGCGATCTCCGCGACGTCGTGCGAGCTTGCGTTCCAGCTGGCGCGCGAGATGCGCGCGGCCGGCAAGACGATTTCGTTCGACCCGAACCTGCGCCCGACCCTGTGGCCGTCCGCGGACGTGATGGCGAAGACGCTGAACGCGCTCGCGACGCTCGCGGACTGGGTGCTGCCGGGGCTCGCCGAAGGGCGGCAGCTCACCGGGCACGACACGCCGGCAGACATCGCGGGCTTCTATCTGGCACGCGGCGCGCGCGGCGTGGTGATCAAGCTGGGCCCCGAAGGCGCGTATTTCCGCACGGCCGACGGCCGCGCGGGCACGGTGGCGGGCGAGCGCGTCGCGAAGGTGGTCGACACGGTCGGCGCCGGCGACGGCTTCGCGGTCGGCGTGGTCAGCGCGCTGCTGGAAGGGCGCTCCGTCGAGCAGGCGGTCGCGCGCGGCAACCGCATCGGCGCGCTCGCGATTCAGGTGATCGGCGATTCGGAAGGCCTGCCGACCCGTGCGGCACTCGATCAGCTCGAAAACGTCAGCAATCGCGCCGATCGCTTAGAGGAAACCGTCACCGCGCAATGAGAGGCCGGACACGGCACAATCCGCGGACCCATTTCGTGCATCACGCACGGTTTTGCATGAGGCCGGACGAGGCGACCAGACGCCGAGGCCGGTCGATTCCCGACAGGACGGGAGCGGAGCCAGGCGGCGACTCGCCACTCCAACCTATCTAGGAGACATTCTGATGGCAGCCAATCTCGCAGTCCGACGCTGGTGGACGATCATGCCGATCGTCTTCATCACCTACAGCCTTGCCTACCTCGATCGCGCGAACTACGGGTTCGCGGCGGCGGCCGGCATCAACCAGGACCTCGGGATCAGCAAGGGCCTGTCGTCGCTGATCGGTGCGCTGTTCTTCCTCGGCTACTTCTTCTTCCAGATTCCGGGCGCGATCTATGCGGAGCGTCGCAGCGTCAAGAAGCTCGTGTTCGTCAGCCTCGTGCTGTGGGGCGCTTGCGCGGCGCTCACGGGCGTGGTCGCCGACATCCCGTCGCTGATGGTGATCCGTTTCGTGCTCGGCGTGGTCGAGGCGGCCGTGATGCCGGCGATGCTGATCTACATCAGCAACTGGTTCACGAAGAGCGAGCGCTCGCGCGCGAACACGTTCCTGATCCTCGGCAACCCCGTCACCGTGCTGTGGATGTCGATCGTGTCGGGTTATCTGGTGCACGAATTCGGCTGGCGCCACATGTTCATCGCCGAAGGCGTGCCGGCCGTGATCTGGGCCGTGTGCTGGTGGTTCCTCGTGCAGGACAAGCCGGCCGATTCGCCGTGGCTCACCACGCAGGAAAAGCGCGACCTCGACGCCGCGCTCGCGGCCGAGCAGGCGGCGATCAAGCCGGTGCGCAATTACGGCGAGGCGTTCCGTTCGCCGGCCGTGATCAAGCTGTGTGCGCAATACTTCTGCTGGAGCATCGGCGTGTACGGCTTCGTGCTGTGGCTGCCGTCGATCGTCAAGAACGGCTCCGAGCTCGGGATGGTCGCGACCGGCTGGCTGTCGGCGCTGCCGTACCTCGCGGCGACGATCGCGATGCTGGTCGCGTCGTGGGCGTCCGACAAGGTCGGTTCGCGCCGCGGCTTCGTATGGCCGTTCCTGCTGATCGGGGCGGCCGCGTTCGCCGCGTCGTATGCGCTCGGCTCGTCGCATTTCTGGATCTCGTATGCACTCCTCGTCGTCGCGGGCGCCGCGATGTACGCGCCGTACGGCCCGTTCTTCGCGATCGTCCCGGAACTGCTGCCGAAGAACGTCGCCGGTGGCGCGATGGCGCTGATCAACAGCATGGGTGCGCTCGGCTCGTTCGTCGGCTCGTATTTCGTCGGCTACCTGAACGGTGCGACCGGGTCGCCCGTCGCGTCGTATGCGTTCATGAGCGCCGCGCTCGTCGCCGCGGTGATCCTCACGCTGTCCGTCAAACCCCAGGCGCGCGATGCGCACTCGCTCGCGGCGCCGCTGCAAGGAAAATGAAAACGATGAAGCCTCGTATCGTCGCGTACAAGCCGTTGCCCGATGATGTTCTCGCGTACCTGCGCGAGCATGCGGACGTCGTGCAGGCCGACGGCCCCGCTGCGCTCGCCGATGCGTTGGGCGACGCGCACGGCGCGATCGGCGCGAGCCTGAAGGTCACGCCGCAGATGCTCGATCGCGCGCCGAAGCTGAAGGCCTGGTCGACGATTTCGGTCGGCTACGACAACTTCGACGTCGCGGATCTCACGCGGCGCGGGATCGTGCTCGCGCATACGCCCGACGTGCTGACCGAATCGACCGCCGACACTGTGTTCTCGCTGATCCTGGCGTCCGCGCGGCGCGTGGTCGAACTGGCCGAGTGGGTGAAGGCCGGCCACTGGCATCGCAGCATCGGCCCCGATCTGTACGGCACCGACGTGCAGGGCAAGACGCTCGGCATCGTCGGGCTCGGGCGGATCGGCGGCGCCGTCGCGCGCCGCGCGGTGCTCGGTTTCCGGATGCAGGTGCTGTACACGAACCGTTCCGCGCACGCCGAAGCCGAGACGCAGTACGGCGCGCGCCGCGTGACGCTCGACGAGCTGCTCGCGCAGTCGGATTTCGTGTGCCTGCAGGTGCCGCTGTCGCCCGAAACGCATCACCTGATCGGTGCGGCCGAATTCACGAAGATGAAGCGCGGCGCGATCCTGATCAACGCGTCGCGCGGGCCGGTGGTCGACGAGGCCGCGCTGATCGACGCGCTGCGCGTGGGCACGATCCGCGGCGCGGGGCTCGACGTGTTCGAGAAGGAGCCGTTGCCGGCGGATTCGCCGCTGCTGCGGATGAACAACGTGGTCGCGCTGCCGCATATCGGCTCGGCGACGCACGAGACGCGCCATGCGATGGCGCGCTGCGCGGCGGAAAACCTGGTCGGCGCGCTGGCCGGCACGCTGCGCACGAATCTCGTCAATCCCGACGCGCTCGCGCGCGCTTGAGCGGCGCTGGCCGGCCGGCGGGGCCGCAGGCGCGGTTAGAGTCGATGGTCTTGGTGCGGGAGGGCAGGCTGCGTTATGATCGCCCGCTCGTTGCATCGATGACGCGGCCGCGCGGCCGGCAGCGTTCGACGACGGGCATCCGTGCCAGGTCGGGTGCGGCCGATCGCCGTGCGTGCCAGGCGACCGGGGCGGGCGCGAGTGCGCCGGCTTCGGGCGAGCGCGCAGCAGGGGATCGGCGGCGTCCGCCCGGTGGCTTTCGTTTCCAACAACAAAGGTCCGTCCGCACACGAAGCGGCGCGGATCGTACGTCGCGAGGCACGACTTGAGCGATTCGCAACCTTCCACGCAACGTCCCGCGACGATCAGCGACGTCGCACGCGAAGCCGGCACGGGCAAGACCAGCGTTTCGCGCTATCTGAACGGCGAGACGCACGTGCTGTCCGCCGATCTGCGCCAGCGGATCGAGACGGCGATCGCGCGCCTGAACTACCGGCCGAACCAGATGGCGCGCGGGCTGAAGCGCGGCCGCAACCGGCTGCTCGGCATGCTCGCGGCCGACCTGACCAATCCATACACGATCGAAGTGCTGCAGGGCGTCGAGGCCGCGTGCCACGCGCTCGGCTACATGCCGCTCATCTGTCACGCGGCGAACGAAGTCGAGATGGAGCGGCGCTTCCTGCAGCTGCTCACGACCTACCGGGTCGAGGGGCTGATCGTCAACGCGCTCGGCGCCGAGGAAGACGTGCTGCGCCCGCTGCGCGGCGCCGGCATCCCGGCGGTGCTCGTCGACCGGACGGTGGAGGGTTTCGAGGCCGACCTGATCGGGCTCGACAACACCGATGCGATCGAGATGGCGCTCGCGCACCTGGTCGCGCGCGGCTTCGATGCGATCCATTTCGTCGTGCAGCCGTTCGAGCGCGTCAGCTCGCGGCGCCTGCGCGAGGCCGCGTTCCGCGCGGCGCTCGGCGCGCGCGGGCTGCCGGTGCCGCCGACGGTCGTGCTCGATCTGAACGAGCCTGCGGCGGCTGCCGCGGCGCTCGCCGACCTCGACGCGCGCCTTGACGACGCGACGCGACGCGGCGTGCGTGCGGCGCTGTTCGCCGCGAACGCGCCAGTCGCGCTCGCGATCGCGCGCCATCTGCGCGCGCGTTTCGGCGCCGCATGGCAGGAAAAGGCCGCGCTGCTGTCGATCGACGATCCGGAATGGGCCGAACTGATCGGCATCACGACGATCCGCCAGCCGACCTACGAGATCGGCTACAAGGCCGTCGAATTCGTGCACGAGCGCATCGACGGCGCGGCCGGCGACGTGCGCGTCGCGATGCTGCCCGGCGAGCTGATTGCGCGCGCGTCGACCGCAAGCTGAGTATCATTCGGGGCACGCAGCGCGCCAGGTGCGCTGCCCCGAACAAGGAAATTCATGACTGTCGCTCCCGTCACGCTGGCGGTGCTGATCGCCGCCACGCTGATCATCGCGCTACTGCCGTTCGTTCTCTTCCGTATCCTGCGCAAGCCGCTTGCGCTCGACCGCCGCGACACGATCGTCGGCGTCGCCGTCTTCACGCTGTTCGCGATGATCGTCGAACGCGCGTTTCATGGCTTCGTGCTGAGCCAGACACCCGCCGGCGGCTGGCTCACGCAGCCGCTCGCGTTCGTCGCGTACAGCGCGTTCGCCACCGCTGTATTCGAGGAAGTCGGCCGCTATCTCGGGATGCGGATACTGAACCGCCGCTACGGCGCGTCGGCCGGCGACGGGCGCGGCATCGGCTACGGGATCGGCCATGCCGGCGCCGAAGCGTGGTTCGTCGGCGTGCTCGTATGGGGCCAGTGGTCGTATCTCGCTTGGCTCGCGAGCCGCGGGCAGCTCGAGACGCAGCTCGCGGATCTCCCCGGGGATACCGTCGTGCGGCTGCACGTGATGCTGGCCACGCTGTCGGCACAGTCGATCCTGCTGTTGCTGCTCGAGCGCTGTGCGGCGTTCGTGGTGCAGCTCGCGCTGTCCGTGCTGGTGTGGCGCGGCGTGCGCGCCGGCCGCGCGGGCGTGCTGCCGCTCGCGATCGTGCTGCATGCGCTGGCGGTCGCGCCGGCGCTGCTGTATCAGGTACGTGTGCTGCCGGCCGGATCGCTCGAGGCCGTGTATGTCGTGCTCGCTGCGATCCTGATCGCCGTGCTCGTGAAGGCAGGCCGGTCGCCGCGTGCGGCGGCCTGACGGGAGGACGGAATGGACGACTATCTGATCGAGTGCCAGAGCAGCGAATTCGACGCGCTCGCACGAGTGATCTGCGATCTCTTCCCGGAGCAGACGCGCTTTGCCGAAAGCAGTGACGAGCGCGGGCGGTTCCTGTCCGTGCACTGGCTGGCGATGCGTTTCGGCTCGACGCCGAAACGGATGACGCTCGACATTCGCATCGTGCCGCCGGCGCTTGCGCGCTATCTGGCGCTGAAGCCGATGCAGCGCGCCCGCAGTCATGCGGTGCTGCATGCGTACACGGAAGCGATGCTGGGCTCGCTGGAAGAGCGCCACGCGGCCGGCGAGGCCGTCGAGCGTGACGCGGAACTCGAACTCGACGAAGACTTCGCTTGAACGTGAGCGCGCGCCGGCGCGATGCCGGCGTCACGCCGCTGCGGTGCGTCAGGCGTCGCGGTAGACCTGCGCGAAACGCTGCGCCTGCACGACACCGTAGTCGCCGGGCGCATACTGCATCACCCAGTCGCCGGCGACGCCGCGCAGCGTGTCGCCGTTTTCCGAGCGGGCGATCGTGAACGGCTCGTCCATGCGGCGGGCGAGCACGACGGCAGGCCGGTTGCGGTACGCGCCCGGCGTGCCGTGCGCGAGCGCCGGGTCGGCGGGCAGATATTTTGCGTCGAAGCGTGCGCGCGACACGACCCAGCGGTCGCCGGTCGAGCCGGTGATCAGTGCGTCGCCCGCGACATAGCGGTTCGGGCCTTCGAGGCTCATCAGTTCGCCGTCGGCATCCGCGAACGCGACCGTGACGGTTTCGTCCTTGACGACGTGACGGGCCTGCGGGTCGGTACGCAGATCGATGTGCTTGAGTTCGAGCATGGCGGGGGAAGTGCGGGAAAAGCCGGGAGCTTATCCCGAATTCGGCGCGCCGTGTGACGCGCCGAATTCCCGCGGGATGCGCGACGCCGTTCGCCCGTCCGGGCAACGCGGCGCCGGCGAGGCGGACGTCAGGGTTGCGCGGGCGCGCTGGCGGCCGGCGCGGCGGCTGCCTTGCCTTCCTTTTTGGCCTTGCCCGAGCCGCGGCGTTCGCCGCCATGGTGCAGCCAGCTGCGGAACGTCGTGTCGGCCAGCGCCTTCTGTTCGGCCGGGAAGCTCTGGTACAACGGCGCGAATGCGTCGGCGAGCTTCTTCGCGCCGTCCGCGTTCGCCTGCGCGAGCTCCGCGTACTGCTTCATGTCGTCGACCGCGGACACGTTGTGGTTTTCCATCCGTGCGCGATACAGGTGACCCATCGTTTCACCGTTCTCGCGCATCGTGTCGGCGAACGTCTTCCATTGCGACTCCTGCGCCGACGTGATCTTCAGCTGATCGTGCAGGTACTTGATGCGCTGCTCGATGCGCGCTTCGTGGCGGGCCGCGCGCTGTTCGGCGCTCGGCGCGGACGCGGCCGCTGCCGAGGCGGGCGTTTGCGGTTGCGGCGGCGTTTGCGCGAATGCGCCTGCTGCAACGGCGAGCATCGCGAGGGTGAGCGAGATTTTCTTCATGGTTGGCTCTCCGGGGTGGTGTCGTGCGAGCGGGCGCCGCGGCCTGTGCCGCGAGCACGCATCTCGCGTCGCCTGCTATTAGTAGCACGTTGCGTGTCACGCGGCGGTGAAAGCGACACTTGCTTACATCCGAAACGAATCGAAATCGAAGGGGAACGGGCATGGCGGACGGGCGGCGGACGATGGGCGTGCGATGGCGTTCGGTTATGCGTGTGTCGGCACGCCGGGCGTCTCACGCGAGCGAGGAGCGCGGTTCGAACGCATGAACCAGCGATGGCGTGCGGCGCGGTTTGGGCGCACCGGCGTTCGGCGCTATCATCGCGTCACGTTCCATTTCGCCGGCGCGCTGCCCGCCGGCCCAGCCTCATGCGTCCACCTCGCCTCGACCAACTCGACGACCTCGACCGGCAACTCGTTGCGCTGCTGCAAGCCGATGCGCGCGCAAGCGTTGCCGATCTCGCGCGGCAGCTCGACGTCGCCCGCACGACGGTCGTCGCGCGCATCGCGCGGCTCGAGCGCACGAACGTGATCGCCGGGTACAGCGTGCGGCTCGGGCAGGATGTGCTCGATGCGAGCATTTATGCGTATGTCGGCATCATCCTCACGCCGAAGTTCGGCAAGGACGTGTTGCGCAGGCTCGACCGGATGCCCGAAGTGCAGCTGCTGTGCGCGGTGAGCGGCGAATACGACTATGTCGCGTGGCTGCGTGCCGATTCGCCGGAGCGGCTCAACGACCTGCTCGACCAGATCGGCACGCTCGAGGGCGTCGAGCGCACGACGACGTCGATCATTCTGTCGCGCAAGATCGATCGCGGCACGATCGGCGGATGATGCGCCGCATGCGGCGTCGCGCTTGACGCCGCGGCGCGATTCGTCGCGCCGGTTGTTCCTCCTTTACCTTTCCTTGAACCGCCGCCGTTTGCGTTCGCCGGAGGGCGCGGCGTTCTCGCGCATCGTCGCGCAGGCTGTTCCTCCTTTACCGTTCCTTGAACCCTGAGGGTCGTCGGGTCGAATGCCGGCCCGCCGCGCGTAACGATTCCTTCCCCTGCGCCTGTCCCGATTTACTCGTTTCTCCCCGTCCGTCCAGACGCGGCGATCGCGGCCCGTTTGCGGCGCGTGATATATGCAATTTTTAGATGTTTTGGTCGTTGTGACGAAATGTTTCGTCATTTCGTCGAATTTACCCGTCGTTTCGCATCATTCTTCGTCTTGGAACTGATTTTGCGCGTCCCTAAACTGTGTTCATGGCTCGACGCCGTACACCAACACCAAACCCATCATCAGGAGATAAGCGCATGAAAATCGCCATCGTCGGCGCAGGTCTGATCGGCCACACCATTGCTCACATGCTGCGTGAAACGGGCGACTACGAAGTCGTCGCGTTCGACCGAGATGCGGATGCGCTCGCCAAGCTGTCGCGTGAAGGCATCGCGACGCAACGCGTCGATTCGGCCGACGCCAATGCGATCCGTGAAGCCGTGAAGGGCTTCGATGCGCTCGTCAACGCGCTGCCGTACTACCTCGCGGTCAACGTCGCCGCGGCGGCCAAGGCGGCCGGCGTCCATTACTTCGACCTGACCGAGGACGTGCGCGCCACCCACGCAATCCGCGAACTCGCCGACGGTTCGGACCGTGCGTTCATGCCGCAGTGCGGGCTCGCACCGGGCTTCATCGGCATCGCCGCGCATGAGCTCGTGAACGGCTTCAGCGAAGTGCGCGACGTGAAGATGCGCGTCGGCGCGCTGCCCGAGTATCCGACCAACGCGCTGAAGTACAACCTGACGTGGAGCGTCGACGGCCTGATCAACGAATACTGTCAGCCGTGCGAAGCGATTCGCGACGGCCGCAAGCAGTGGGTGCAGCCGCTCGAAGGCCTCGAGCACTTCTCGCTCGACGGCACCGAATACGAGGCGTTCAACACGTCGGGCGGCCTGGGCACGTTGTGCGAGACGCTGTCGGGCAAGGTCGAGACGCTCGATTACAAGTCGGTGCGCTATCCGGGCCACCGCGAACTCGTGCAGTTCCTGCTCGAGGACCTGCGCCTGTCGAGCGACCGCGACACGCTGAAGTCGATCATGCGCCGCGCGGTGCCGTCGACGAAGCAGGACGTCGTGCTCGTGTTCGTCACGGTAACGGGCGTGAAGGACGGCCAGCTCGTGCAGGACGTGTTCACGCGCAAGATCTTCGCGAAGGACGTGTGCGGGATGCACATGAGCGCGATCCAGATCACGACGGCCGGCGCGATGTGCGCGGTGCTGGATCTGTTCCGCGAAAAGAAGCTGCCGCAGAGCGGCTTCATTCCGCAGGAGAAAGTGTCGCTGAAGGCGTTCCTGTCGAACCGCTTCGGCAAGCTGTACGAAGGTGGCACGATGGAGCGCGTGCACGAAGTCGCCTGACGGATCTCCGGCACGAGGGCCGTGCAACGCCGGGAGCGCAACAGCGCTTCCGGCGTTTTTTTTGAGACTGATCGAAGCGGGAAGGGGCGGGCCGCTCAGGCCGGCAGCGGCGGGACGAGCGTTGCCTGTGGCGCCGGCGGCACGATGCGGTACAGCAGCGCATCGATGTCCGCGTCGGACGGCGCGGTGTTGTCGAACATCACGATGCCGTCGCATTCATGGCCGGTCGGCACGAAGCGGCGTTGCCGGTATTCGTCCCAGTGCGCGAGCTTGTACGCGTCGTTCGGGTTGCCGCGCGCGACGATCCGCTGGTGCGCGACGTCTTCCGCCGTATGCACCCAGACGACCGTCAGCGCGATCTCCGGCCCGATGCCGAGCCACGCGCGGTCGAGGATGCGCCGGTCACGCACTTCGCGCGACAGCGGGCCGACCACGAGCGCGCCGATGCCGAGCGCGAGATTCTCGCGGGCCGTGTCGAGCAGGCCTTGATATTCGGGATCGCGCAGATGCTTCAGGTAGAGCGGGCTGTCGCGATCGTTCGGATCGGAGGTGAGGGCGCCCATCGCGGCCGAGCTGTAGCGGCCGTAGAGCGTGTCCTTGTCGAGCAGGCAGAAGGCTTCGCCGGTCACGCGCATCAGCGGCCCGATCAGCCGCTTCGCGAGCGTGGTCTTGCCGGTACCGGCATGACCGCAGAAGAACACCAGGTGCGTCACGAATACCGGCTCCCCGAGCCCGCGCGCGAAGCGTCGGTGCGCTTGTCCTCGCGCGGGAACACTTCCGCCTCGAGCCACATCACGTTGATGATGCCGAAGCCGAGCGCCACGCCGATGCCGAGGATCCACGAGAAATACCACATGGGTCTGTCTCCTTGATGGTTGGGCCGCGCGGCCGTGCCGTGCGTTTGTCGAAGCGGTGCCGCGCGCGTGCCGCGGCGCAGGCAGCCCGATCATGACCAATATCGGCGCGCCGCGCAAGCCGGGCCCGCCCGCGCGTCAAACCGGTAAACTGATGCGCAAACCGCAACATTACAGACACCATGCTGATCAATTGTGCTGCATACCAGGACGGCCGCAAACTGGCCGATATCGATATCGACGCCATCAGCGACTACGTGTCGAAGCCCGAGTGTTTCGTGTGGGTCGCCCTGAAGGATCCGACACCGGACGAGATCGACCTGATGGGCGAGGAATTCGCGCTGCACGAACTCGCGCTGGAGGATGCCCGCAAGGGGCATCAACGCCCGAAAATCGAGGAGTACGGCGATTCGCTGTTCGCGGTGCTGCATACGGTCGAGCTCGATGAAGACGGCGAATTCAATGTCGGCGAGCTGAACGTGTTCGTCGGCCCGAACTACGTGCTGTCGATCCGCAATCATACCGAGCAGGACTTCCGCGCGGTGCGCAAGCGCTGCGAGCGCGAGCCGCATCTGCTGCAGGAAGGCTCGGCGTTCGTTTTCTATGCGTTGATGGACCAGGTCGTCGACCGTTATTTCCCGATCCTCGAGACGCTCGGCACCGAGCTGGAGGAACTCGAGGATCGCATCTTCGCGAAGGCCTCGCTCGCATCGTCGCGGGCGATCATCGAGGACCTCTATTCGCTGAAACGCCGGCTCGTGATGCTGTACCAGCACACCGCGCCGCTGATGGAGCCGCTCGCGAAGCTCACCGGCGGGCGCATTCCGCAGGTCTGCAGCGGCATGCAGCATTACTTCCGCGACGTGTACGACCACCTGCAGCGGATCGTGAAGACGATCGAAGGGCGCCGCGAGATGGTCGTGACCGCGATCCAGGTCAACCTCGGGATGATCTCGCTAGCCGAGAACGAGGTGACCAAGCGGCTCGGCTCGTTCGCCGCGCTGTTCGCGATCCCGACGATGATCGCCGGCATCTACGGGATGAACTTCGCGAACATGCCCGAACTGCACCTCAAGTACGGCTTCTACGGCTGCATCGCGGTGATGGTCGCGGCCGATCTCGCGCTGTGGTGGCGCTTCAAGCGGGCCGGGTGGCTGTAGCCGCGATGCCTAGTGCGGTGCGTGCTTGCCGACCACGACGCGCCACGGCCGCACGCGCCACGACTTGACGAGGCCGTTCTGCACGTACGGATCGGCGCGCGCGAATGATTCGGCGACTTCCGGCGAATCGCCTTCGAACACGAGCACGGCCTGGTCGGCCGGATCCTGCAACGCGCCGGCGAGCATGAGTTCGCCGCGTTCGGTTGCCGCCTTCGCAAGCGCGAGGTGCTCGGCGCGGTATTGCTCGCGACGGGACAGGTAATCGTCGACGAGTTCGTAGATCAGCTGGTAATGCATGGTCGCTCCCGGAATCGGCCGCCGCGGGATGGCGGGCGCTTGGGCTCAGTATAGGGCGCGGTTCGGGCTTTGTCGGGGCGAACGCTGGCGGCTGTCGGGGGATGATTTCGGTATCTCGTTCCCCTTCCTTTTAATGCAACTAACGGTCTGACACGAATCCGCCGTCGCATGATTTTGCGTCATCGCGCCGGACGGTTCATCGCTGGTTTGTCTTCAGGCAGGTGAGTTTGGCAAGCGTATGGGACGCGCATTCCGGGCCGGAATTTCACATGCCGGCGAGGGCGGTCGCGTGATCGGAAAAGGGGCCGAAGCCCGGTGTGGGGCGTCCGTACGGGGGGCCGCGGGAGGGCGTTTCCATTGGCCGCAATGCGACCTATGCTGAACAAATCCGGAGCGAACTCCGTTCGCCCGATTCGCCCAGACGAGGTGTGCCATGCCTGTATCAGCCACCCTGCAGGATTGCCTGCGCCAGAAGTCATCGCGGTACGAAGTCGTGTACCACCCGTATAGCCATACCAGCATGGAGACGGCCGCCGCCGCGCATATCCCCGGCGATCGCCTCGCGAAAACCGTGCTGCTCGAGGACGACGAAGGCTACGTCGCCGCCGTGCTGCCGACGTCGCACGCGGTGCGATTGTCGGATCTCTGGGTCAAGACCGGCCGCCATCTCGTGCTCGCCAGGGAAATGGAACTGCGCGAACTGTTCAAGGATTGCGACCTGGGCGCGTTGCCGCCGGTGTGCATGGCGTACGGGATGAAGACGTTCCTCGAGGAACAGCTCGCGCAGCAGCCTGAGGTGTATTTCGAGGCCGGCGACCACGAAGCGCTGATCCACATGACGCAGGACGAATTCCTGTCGCTGATGGAGACGGCCGAGCGCGCGCATTTCTCGCACAAGATGCAGGGGATGTGGGTTTCCTGATTGCGTTGGTGCGGGAGGTTTGTCGCATGAATGAGAACGGCGTCTGGCGGGCGCCGTCGGGGGCGTTGCGGGCTGTCGATCCATGCGTTGCCGGGTTGGGTTGCGTTCGAATCAGCTATGTTTTCGGCTCAATTTATTATTTGACATAATCATAATTATCAACATTAAATCGGGGTTCATGATCGGGCCCTATAAATGGTTCCAAGGGCCGAAACCGTGCGTGCGCATAAGAAGCACATCTACGCGAAGCTGGGCGTCGGATCGCAATCCGAGCTGTTTGCGATGTTCTACGATCGGGGACGAACGGACGAGCGCGGGTGATATCCGTCGTGGCGGTCGGGGACGGGCGATGCGTGGGAACGCGGGGCGGTAGTCGTCAGTTCCCTGCTGCTCCGTTACTACCGAATCTGCGGGATCTCTCTAATGCGGAGCCGGATGCGCGCGACGACTCGCGCCGGTCGCGGCTCCAGGTTGCAGAACCGCGGCAAACGCTCTCCGCGCCGTACCGCATGCGCGACTCGCTCTATCGGGAATGCGCGCATGCGACCGTCGATACCACCGCTCACGACATCGCGCGTGCGACGGCAAACGTATTGACGGTGCTGCATGCGTGGTGAGCGCGCCGGATTGACTGCGTGCATTCGGTTCTTCCACGCCCCCAGCGACCGGAGCCCCCGTCAGACGCAATTTGGAACGAGTGAGTTTGTCTTCTTAATCGAACTATTGTGATAAGAAAAGTTATCCAGATAGCACCAATAAATTGACGAAGTGCCCGCCGTGTTGCGAACAAACCAGCGCCCGGCGTTCGCAGTGTTCGACCGCGCAAACCTCCGCATCACGACGATTCGACGCGCGTCGTCACCCGATTGCCGGCTCGTTGACGATCACGTCGATCCACCTGCGCCAACACCGCCGCGCCGCACCGATCGCCGCGGCAGCCGCCCACCCTCCCCGCATTTGTTCCCGTGACGCAAGAATGTTGCTCCATGGTGGGTGTTCGAACTCCAGCCCGACACGCCTAGAGTCTGGTCCATCGGATTCATCGATCCGGTCGGCACCGAAGCCGAAAACCAGTCACCTGTCGAGGCATATCATGAGCACGTCCAAAGTCATCATCGTCACCGGCGCATCGCAAGGCATCGGTGCCGAAACGGTCAACGCATTCCGCGCCCAGGGTCATCGGGTGGTCGCGACGTCCCGTTCGATCGGGCCGTCGGACGATCCCGATCTCGTCACGGTCGCGGGCGACATCGGCGATCCGGCGGTCGCGCGGCGCGTAGTCGACACCGCAATCGAGCGCTTCGGTCGGGTCGACACGCTCGTCAACAACGCCGGCGTGTTCATCGCGAAGCCGTTCACGCAATACACGGCGGACGACTATGCGGCCATCACCCGCGTGAACCTGGACGGCTTCTTCCACGTCACGCAGCGCGCGATCGCGGCGATGCAGCGGCACGGCGGCGGACACGTGGTCAGCATCACGACGAGCCTCGTCGACCACGCGAACAGCAACGTGCCGTCGGCACTCGCATCGCTGACGAAAGGCGGGCTCAATGCGGCGACGAAGTCGCTCGCGATCGAGTATGCGAAGGCCGGCATCCGCGTGAACGCGGTGTCGCCCGGCATCATCAACTCGCCGATGCATGCGCCCGACACGCATGCAACGCTCGCATCGCTGCATCCGGTCGGCCGGATGGGCGAGATGAGCGACATCGTCGGCGCGATCCTGTATCTCGATTCGGCGCCGTTCGTCACCGGCGAGATCCTGCACGTGGACGGCGGCCAGAGCGCCGGGCACTGAGCGGCAAAGTAGTGAGAACGGGCGGTGCGGATGGCGCGAGCCGGCCCGCTACCGGCCCAGCCGCGCCGTCCGCGCACCGGCCGCACGCGGCTAGCGCTTCCGCCTGTCGGGCGCCTGCTCCAGATGTTCGACGAGAAAGTCGACGAAGACGCGCACGCGCGACGACAGATAGCGTGCATGCGGATACAGCAGCATGAACGGCCGCGACCGCTCGCCCTGGCCGGACAGCACCTCCGCGAGCGTGCCCTCCCGCAGATCCCGTTCGACGATGAAGCGGTAGGTCTGGAACAGGCCTGCACCGCTGCGCGCGAGCGTGACGCCTGCGAGGACGTCACCCGACGTGCCGTAGCCGCCGGTCGTCGCGATTTCGATTTCTGCCGTACCGTCGTTGAACAGCCACGGAATCGGCCGGCCGCTGCTCGGGAGCTCGAACTGGATGCATTCGTGCGCGTGCAGATCGTCGACGGCGCGCGGCACGCCGGCGCGCTTCAGGTAGCCGGGCGTCGCGACGACGACGAGTTCCGCGTCCTCGAGCTTGCGCGCGACGAGGCTCGAGTCCGCCGGCGCGCGGCCGCGGATCGCAAGGTCGAAACCCTCCTCGGCGAAGTCGATGTTGCGGTTGCTCAGGTGCGTTTCGACGCGGACGTCCGGGTAGCGCTCGCGAAACGCGGGCAGCAGCGGCAGCACCCGATAGTGTCCGTACGGCGTCGGCATGCTGATGCGCAGCACGCCCGCCGGCGTTGCCTGCTGGCCCGTTGCCTCGCGCTCCGCGTCGACGAGCTGAGACAGCGCATCACGGCATTGTTCGAAGTAGCGCCGTCCGGAATCGGTCAGGCGGATTTGCCGCGTCGTCCGGACGAACAGGCGTACGCCGAGACGCTCCTCGAGCCGCGCGACCGACCGGCTGACGGCGGCCGGCGTGACGCTCGCGGCCGTCGCGGCGAGCGTGAAGCTGCCGAGTTCGGCTGCCAGGCAGAACAGCTCGATGCTGCCGAGCAGGAGGTCGTCGAATTTTCGTTGCATGAAGCGGCTCCTGCGGTGTCCGGTGCTTGCGTCGCGGGGCGGCGAAGCAACGAGTGTGCATGAATCCCCGGTGGCAAACCAGTGAACCGGCGAACACGGCGGGCGGCACCGCGCGGCTTCGCCGGCACGCGTTCGCGTCGTTCGATGCCGCGCGCGATTCGTTACATCGTGTGCCAAATCAATTGTGCGAACGATATTTACCGGCGCCGACCGCCTCACTAGAGTGACTGACAGACCCGTCAATCATCCCCGAAGGAGCACGCGATGACGATCGAACAGAAACTGGCCGGACTCGGCTTCACGCTACCCGAACCGCCGCAACCGCTCGGCAGCTATACGGCCGTCAGCGAAGCCGGCAACCTGTTGTTCGTGTCCGGGCAACTGCCGCTCGCCGACGGCAAGGTGGCCTATACGGGCCGCGTCGGCGAACAATTGAGCGTCGATGACGGTCGGCACGCGGCGCAGCTCGCGGCGCTGAACGTGCTCGCGCAAATCGGCAAGCACCTCGGCGGGTTCGACCGACTGCATCACATCGTGCGGGTCGAGGGCCACGTCGCGTCGGCCGATGGCTTCCACGGCCAGCCAGCTGTGATCGACGGTGCCTCCAACCTGTTCGCCGCGGTGCTGGGCGACAAGGCCGGACACGCTCGCTCGGCCTTTTCCCAGCGCCAGTTGCCTGCGGACGCTGCCGTGATCCTGGTCGTGATCGCCGAAATCCGTCAAGCGTAACGGGGTTTCCGCCGCCAAGTCGATGGCCATTGGGACGCGTGTCTGCCCTGCCCGCCGTCGAATTTTCCCTTCGCATCGCTTTTTCAATATAAGGGATTGATCGCCGAAAAGCCTTGCCCCGCAAGGCCCGAAACGATTCAGATACATTGAAATACAAAATATCGCACGCGATTTAATCGAATCCGCTTGACGTGAGTCGGCGCCTCGACGAAACTGCATCGCATGCGATCGAATCG
This sequence comes from Burkholderia sp. KBS0801, assembly GCF_005937855.2. Classification (NCBI taxonomy): domain Bacteria; kingdom Pseudomonadati; phylum Pseudomonadota; class Betaproteobacteria; order Burkholderiales; family Burkholderiaceae; genus Burkholderia; species Burkholderia sp. KBS0801. Next base: position 1,817,384 of record NZ_CP042177.1, on the reverse strand, counting down.
CATCTGAAAAGACCTTCAAACCTGACGGAGTGAATGATGAGCAAGATCGAAAAAGTGCTGTACACGGGCAAGACGCACACGACTTCCGGCGGCCGCGACGGCGCGGCGCGCAGTTCCGACGGCCGCCTGGACATCCAGCTGTCGTCGCCGGGCAGCGCCGGCACCGGCACCAACCCGGAACAACTGTTCGCGGCCGGCTGGTCGGCCTGCTTCATCGGCGCGATGCAGCTTGCAGCGCGCGCGGCGAAGGTGACGCTGCCGGCCGATCTCGCGGTGGACACCGAAGTGGACCTGGGCATGGGCGGCAACGCGTACTTCCTGCAGGCTCGCCTGAACGTGAGCGTGCCGGGGCTCGATCGCGACGTCGTGCAGCACATCGTCGCTACCGCGCATCAGACCTGCCCGTATTCGAAGGCGACGCGCGGCAACATCGATGTCGAGATCCGCATCGTCTGATGCATTGCATCTGGCGGCAACGTGCCGCCTTCACGAATCACCCACCCTATTCTTGTCGAGGTAAATGATGAAAACCCAACTGATCGCTGCCGTTCTCGTTGCCGTGTCCGCCGCTGTTGCCGCTCCGGCCTTTGCCAGTGAAGGCGTCGTGACGCGTGCACAAGTGCGTGCCGAACTCGTCCAGTTGCAGCAGGCCGGCTATGCGCCGGGCCGCGCGAACGATCCGCACTATCCGGACGACCTGCAGGCTGCGCTGACGCGTATCCACGCGAACGACGCCGTCGCGGCCGATACGGCGACGTCCGGTTATGGCAGCGACGCCGCCGCCGTCACGCAGTCGGGCAGCCGTGCCGTCACGCGTGTCGCCGAGCGTTCGATCTACTTCGGCCATTGAACGAAACCGCGACCTACATTGATTGCCGGCATGCCCGGACAACCCTGGATACGCTCTTTTCTATCGAGGTGAATGATGAAGACTCAACTGATTGCAGCCCTGCTCGTCGCCGTGTCGGCTTCCGTTGCCGCACCGGTTTTCGCCACCGAAACCACCGTGACGCGCGCGCAAGTGCGGGCGGAGCTGGCCGCGCTCCAGCAGGCCGGCTATCTGCCGAATCGCCCGAACGATCCAAACTATCCGGACAACCTGCAGGCCGCGCTGAAGCGGGTTCGCGACAACGGCGCGACGGCGGCCGACACGCAGGCAGCCGGTTATGGCAGCAACGCCGACGGCACGACGCAATCCGGCGGTCGCAGCACGATTCGCATGGCCGAGCGCTCGATCTATTTCGCTCATTGAACGTCACGACGAAATCGGCGATACCGCCCGCCAAATAAAGCGTATGCGATGTAATCGCGTGCGCTTTTTGTTTGCCTGCACCCTGCGTGACCGATCGCGTCTATGCTGTGCGGCGGACGGCGTTCAATCAAGGAGCATGCGATGCGGGAAGCAATGGCGGGACACGAAGAAGGCGGATCGCATCCTCTCGACAACGCCGTATGGCATGCGCTCGCCGGCGAGCAACACCGTTTTGCGCTCGGCGATGTGCGTGCGCGGCGGTTTCCGCCGGCGCTCGCGCCATTTGCCGGCATGGCCGACCGCAGCCCGGCCGCGTTCGACGCGTTGCGCGGATTGATCGACGCCTACGGGCCGGCCGCACTGTTCACGCCGGACGAGATTCCGACGCCGGCCGGCCTTTCGGTGGTCCGGCGCGCGATGCTGCATCAGATGGTCTGGGAGGGAACGCTCGACGACGCCGATTCTTCGGAGCATGTGCCGCTGACCGAAGCCGACGTGCCGGAGATGCTCGCGCTGATCGCGGCGACGGAACCCGGCCCGTTCGGCCCGCGCACGATCGAATTCGGCGGCTATATCGGTGTGCGCAGGCATGACCGGCTCGTCGCGATGACCGGTCAACGGCTCAGAGCCGGCGGCCATACGGAGATCAGCGCCGTGTGCGTGGATCCGGCGTTTCGGGGCCAGGGCCTCGCTGCCGGACTGATCCGGTCATCGATCGCGACCATCCGTGCGCGCGCGGAAACGCCGTTCCTGCACGTGCTCACGTCGAATCACGTCGCGATCGAGCGCTATCGGGCACTCGGCTTCGTGACGCGCCGCGACATGCATTTGCTGGTGCTGGAGCGTGCCGAGACCCGGACGGGCCAGCCGGAGAGCCGGCCGTAACGACGTGGTCGCGGCGGTGCATCGGCCGCGCTCGCCGGACGTGTGTGGAGATGGTGGAAATCGCGGAAGTTTCCGCAATGGCCGGCGGCAGGTGCGCCGTCGGCTCGTGTCTATTCGTCGATCGAATCGATCAGGTTGCCGCGCAGTGTAACGATCGCCTTCTGCATCTTCGCGAATTCGTCGGGCTTCAACCCGGTGGCTTCGACGAGATCCATGTCGAGCCCCTTCTCGCGCACGCGGCGGCCGCTTTTCGTCAGGCTCACGAGCACCTGGCGCTCGTCCGACGGATCGCGGTGCCGCTCCAGATAGCCCATCGCCTCGAGTTTCTTCAGGATCGGCGTCAGCGTGTTCGATTCGAGGAACAGCTTTTCGCCGAGCTGCCCCACCGTCTGGTTGCCCTCCTCCCACAGCGCAATAATCGTGATGTATTGCGTGTACGTGAGGCCAAGCTCCTCGAGGATCGGCTTGTATGCCTTGCCGAACGCGAGGTTCGTCGAGTAGATCGCAAAGCACAGGAACTCGGACAGTTTCGGCGTGGCGGGCGATGGTGCGTCGGTCGGTTTCATGAGCGTCCTCCCTCGACACGGGATCGTGTCGCAGATGAACCGATTATATATCGCGTGCGATCTTATCGGAAGCATGATTATCGTTTCCGATCAACAGGATGCGATACGCGCGGCGCCCGCCCCGTACTTGTATGTTCAGTACTGGCCGTCGTTCCGACCCCGGCGGGTGCCGACCCGTTGCCGGCTGATCGAAAGCAGCGAACACTGCACCGGATGGGCGATTTCGGTCGCGAGGCCGCCCGCGGCGAACAGCAGGATCATCAGCCAGCGTTTCATGCGTCCTCCACGACCGAAAGGCTTGCACCGTCGGCGACCGTCGCGTCGAGCGCGTACGGATCGACACCCTCGAGGCAGCCGAGATTGACACGCCAGCACGCGGGATCCTTGCGAGTCTGGTGGAACGGATAGATGCCGCACCGGCCGCAGAAAAAGTGGTGTGCCGTGCCCGTGTTGAACCGGTAGCTGGTCAACGCGCTCTCGCCTGCGACGATCTTCAGTTCGCTTGCGTCGAACATCGGGCTCATCAGCGCGCCGCGACGGCGGCAGAGGCTGCAGTTGCAGCGGGCCGCCGGCGCAAGCGCGGTCCGGACTTCGAATTTCACGGCGCCGCAATGGCAGGATCCGTTGAACCATGTTGCAGACATGTCGTGCTCCTCAGGAGGTCATGTCTGCTTTATAGCGAGCCCGCGCCCATGCTTTGTATCGCGCTGTATCGGCGCGGCGCTCGGATACAGAACATTGCAATTTTGTGGCCGGCGCCGCGCGTTGCGCATTGCGGTGGCATCGCGGCGCATTCGCCCGGCGCCGGTGCGCGCGGTGTGGGCCCGGGAGTCAGTCCAGCACGTGCTGCAACCGCGCGATGGCCGCTCGCGTCTCGCGCTCGAGCGTCGCGAACAGTTCGGCCGCGGGCAGCGACCGGACGAGGGGCGCCGCCTGCCCGGCCCACTGCGCACCGTAGCCGAATTCGCCTGTTGCCTTCGCGGCCGCATGCAGTGCCTTGCCGGCGTCGTACGCGATCGGATAGGCCGGCGTGGCCGGTGCGCGCGGATCGTCGCCGAGCGCGGTCAGCCGGTTCGCGATGCCGCGCGCGAGCCGGCCGGAGATCGCGCTCGTGAACGTCGTGCGGCGCGCCGCGTCGCCGAGGATCGCGCGGCGATAGCCGTCGTCGATCGATGTCTCCGGGCACGCGACGAAGGCGGTGCCGAGCTGCGCGGCCTGCGCGCCGAGCGCGAGCGCCGCGGCGATGCCGTCGCCGTCCATGATTCCGCCGGCGGCGATCACCGGCAGCGCGCAGTCGCGCACGATCAGGCGCGTGAGCGCGAACGTGCCGAGCCGATCGTCGTGCGCCGTCGAGTCGAACACGCCTCTGTGCCCGCCGGCCTCGATGCCCTGCGCGACGATCGCATCGATGCCGGCCGAGCCGATCTGCCGGGCTTCGTCGGGATTCGTCGCGGTCGCGAACAGCGTGACGCCCGCGCGCTTCAACATCGCGATTGCCTCGTCGGACGGCAAGCCGAAATGAAAGCTCACGACGGCCGGTTTTTCTTCGACCAGCATCGCGAGCATCGCATCGTCCGCGACGAAGCTCGTATAGATCTCCGATAGCGACGCCGGCGGCGTCGCGCCGTGTTCGCGGAATGCGGGCGCGAGCCAGTCGAGCCACGCGCTTTCGACGGCGGCGTCGGCACGGGCCGGCTGGTGGCAGAACAGGTTGATGTTGAACGGCCGGTCGGTGAGCGCGCGCGTGTCGCGGATCATCTTGCGCGCGCCGTCGGCGTTCGTCGCGCCGACGCCGAGCGAGCCGAGCCCGCCCGCGTTCGACACGGCTGCCGCCAGCGCGGGGGTGCTGACGCCGGCCATCGGCGCCTGGATGATCGGGGTGCGGATGCCGAGCGTGCGCAACAGCGTCCGGTTGTCGGTCGAGGGAATCATGTCGTGCGTCTCCTGTGGGCGGCGCGAACGCAAACGGGAAGCGTGCCGCGGGTGGCACGCGAGGCGGCCGGCGGGCCGGGGTTCAGAAATCCAGCGCTCAGGATAGCGGACCTGGAAACCGCCTCCAAGTCGGCCGAACGGCAGATGCCAGGTCGCGCCGCTTCGTGAAATACTGCGGCCACGCGTCCTTCCGGAACCCCGAGATGACCGACATGCCTGCCATACCCTTGTTACTTTGCCGGGTCACGCGTTGCGCGCGGACGTGCATCGCCGTGTTGCTGATCGCCGGGCCGGCGACGGCCGCGTTTGCCGCGGACGCGCCGGGCGGCTCGCCCGCGCCGGCGGTCCGCGCCCCGCGGCGCATCCTGTTCGTCGGCGATAGCCTCACACACGGCCGTTACGCGCCCGTGCGTTCGTACGGCGCAATGCGCAGCGGTAGCCAGGGAGGCGCCGGCACCGCGCAGGTCGTCGACGAAAACTTCGGGCGGACCGATGCCCGCGCGGAACGCGAGCCGGGCCCGTGGGGCGGAATTCCGGGTATCTTCGCGCGCCTTGCCGTCGAAGCCGGGCTCGACTACGACGTTCACCTCGAGGCGATGTCGGCGACGAGTCTCGCGAAACATGACCGCGTGGCATCGGACGTGATCGATCGGCCCACGTGGGATGCGGTCGTCCTGCAGGAACTGAGCGCCAAGCCGCTGCCATTCGCGCTCACGCACAGCCGCGCGAGCGATCCGGCCGGTTTCTGTGCGAGCGTCGCGAAGCTGGCGCGCGGCATTCGTGCGGCGGCCCCGCAAGCGCGTGTCTATCTGTATGAAACCTGGCCGCGCGCCGATCTCGCGAAAGCGCTCGCGGGCGAGCCGGGCAGCGACGGTTTTCACGCACGCTACGTCGAGCGTCTCGCCGACATCGTCGCCGCGTATCGCGATGCATTCGATCGCGCACGCCGCACCGATCCGTCGATCGCCGCGGTCGCGCCGGTCGGCCGCGCGTGGCAGCGTGCATGGGCGACCGGTGTTGCCGATCCCGACCCGTATGTGCGGTCCGGCGCGCCGCTGCTGTGGTACGGCATGCGTGCGCGGAACGACCCGCCGATCTCGCGCCCCGATTATCTGCATCCGGGCGTGTCGGGCGCTTATCTGAGCGCGCTCGTGCTGTTCCAGCGGATCGCCGGCGTCGACGTCCGAACCTTCGGACCGCGCGAGCAAGCGGCCGCGCAACTCGGCATCGCGCCCGACCTGGCGGCAAGATTGCAGGCTGTTGCGTCCGATACGGTCCGGAGTGAATGGGGCGACGCCGAAGGCGATGCTGGCGGTAGTGCCAGTACCAGTGCCAGTGCCAGTGCCAGTGCCAGTGCCAGTACCAGTACCAGTACCAGTACCAGTACCAGTACCGGGGCCGGTGCTGATGCTGATACTGATACTGATACTGATGCGACCGCGACGGCCGCGCGTTCCGATCCGTGCGCGTCGCCATGAGCGGCAACGATGTGCGCCCTATGCGCCCTATGTGCTCCATCAATCGCCGGACGCCGACGAACGCGGGAAACCGAGTCCGCAGCTCCGTTGTGCGACGCCGAGCCAACCTGGCCGATACCGAACCGCGCGCTACGGCATCACGGAGCGCCAGACACACGCCATACCACCGATGTTTTCCCTGCCCTTGGGCTCCCGCAGCGGCCGCCGCACCTTCCGACGCCCGTCCCGCGGCCGTTCCGCAGCCTTTCTGCGCAGGAAAGGATGCTTGAGGCATCCGCAATTATCGCGCCGCGCAAATTCGCCCACCATGTTTCGGACGATCGGCGCCACCCGCGCATCCGGCCTTTCACGGGCTTTGCGGGCACGTGCGTCGCGTCGTGCGACCGGGCCCACAGGGCCGGCCGCGAACGGCCGGGCGTCGCGCCACGGCAAATCGATAATCAGGAGACACGATGAACAGCCAATCCCTCGACCTTGGCGGCACTGCGGGTGGACCCGCGTCCGCCGTACCGCCCGCGGCCCGGGCCGGCGCCGATGCGACGGCCCAGCCCGCCCGCGCCATCACGCTCGGCGAATTCATGGACGACCTGCCAGTCGGTGCGCTGCACCGGTTCGTCGTCTGGGTGATCGGCATCGGGCTGTTCTTCGACATGTACGAGATCTTCCTCGTCAGCACGATCGGTTCCGCGTTGCAGAACGAATACGGGCTGAGCCGGCAAAGCGCCGATTTCAAGCTGCTGCTGGCCTCGGCATTCATCGGGATGTTCGTCGGCGCGATGTGTCTCGGCAGCCTCGCCGACCGCATCGGACGGCGCAAGGCGTTCCTGATGACGCTCGTCTGGTACAGCGCGTTTTCGCTGATCGGCGCGTTCTCGGTGAATGCCGACATGCTGGTGGCATGCCGGTTCCTGACGGGCGTCGGTGTCGGTGCAATCTACCCGGTCGCCGACAGCTTCCTGTCGGAAATCCTGCCGAAGGAAAAGCGCGGGCGGCTCGCCGCCTGGGCCTATACGACTTCTTACGTCGCGGTGCCGCTGGTCGGTTTCCTCGCGCTCTGGCTGAACCCGCTTCACGTCGCGGGCGTGGCCGGCTGGCGCATCATTCTCGCGATCGGCAGTCTGGGTGCCGTAAACGTGCTGTTGATCCAGCACCGGCTGCCGGAGAGCCCGCGCTGGCTGCTCGCGCAGGGCCGCACGGCGGAGGCGCATGCCGCGGCGCGGCGCTTCGCGCAGAGCGCCGGCGTGCGCGTGCCCGAGCAGTTCGCGGCGTCGGCCGAACCGCAGCGGCCGCTGAGTCTCGGCGAGCGCATCGCGCTGCTGCGCCGCCGGCCCTACCGCGCGCGCTACCTGATGCTCGCGGTGTTCCACCTGCTCCAGGGCTTCGGCTATTACGGCTTCGGCACGCTCGCGGGCACGGTCGTCAAGAGCCGCGGTTTCGACGTGACGGACAGCACGCTGTTCATTGCGCTGTCGTTCATCGGTTATCCGATCGGCTCGCTGCTGTCGATTCCGCTGCTGAACTGGATCGAGCGACGCACGCTCGTGATCGTGTCGATCCTGTCGATCGCCGCGTTCGGGCTGTGCTTCGCGTATTCGGGCAATACGGCGCTGATCGTCTGCTTTGGTTTTCTGACGACCTGCGCGTCGAACGTGTTCAGCAACGCCTATCACGTGTACCAGGCGGAGATTTTCCCGGCGCGCGTACGGTCGACCGCGATCGGCAGCACGTACGCACTGTCGCGCATCGTCAGCGGCGCGCTGCCGTTCGTGCTGCTGCCGGTGCTGGCCGCACACGGCGCGGGTGCGATGTTCGGCGTGATCTCGGTCGCGCTCGGCATCGTCGCCGTCACGTTGCGCGTGCTCGGGCCGCTGACCACGCGGCGCAGCCAGGACGACATCAACCCGGTATGACGCGATGCGATGCACGGGGCGTGCGCATGCGCGCCTCGGGGCTTCGCGTGTGGCGCGTTCCGCTCGTTCAGCGTGCCGACATGAAATCGAACAGCCTCGCGATGTCGGTGGTCAGCACGGTGCCGGCCTTCACGCCGACCCACAGCGTGCGCGTCGCCCATGCGTCGTCGAGCTTCACGACTCCGAGCCGCGCCGCGCGCTCGCCGGTCACCGCGTCGCGCGGCAGCACGCCGATCCCGAGGCCGGCCTCGATCATCCGGCTCACGCCGTCGAAATTCGATACCTGGATGCGCAGTTTCAACGAGCGCTCGGCCGCGAACGCGGCGTCGGTCATTCGCGCCAGCAGCGAGCTGCCGTCGCTCAGGCCGACGTAGTCTTCATCGAGCGTATCCGCGAAGCGGATGCTGTCGTGCGCGGCGAATCGATGCCCGCGCGGCACGAGCAGCACGAGCTCGTCGCGCCGGTACAGCCGCCGTTCGATGCCGGGTGCGGGCACGTTGTCCGCGAACACGCCGAGATTGGCCTTGCCGGAGCCGAGCGCGTCGACGATCTCGTGGCTCAGCCGCTCCTCGAGGCTGATCTTGATGCCGGGGTTGTCGGTGAGGAACGCGGCGAGATCGGCCGGCAGGAACTGGACGATGGCCGACGTGTTGGTCCACACGTGAATGTGACCGCGCACGCCGGCGACGTAGTCGCTCATCTCGTGCGCCATCCGGTTGACCTGCTCGATGACCTTCGCCGCATGCTCGAGCAGGGCGCGGCCCGCGGGCGTCAGCTCGACGCCGCGCGCATGCCGCACGAACAGCGCGCTGCCGGTCACGCTCTCGAGCTCGGCGATCCGCTTGCTGACCGCGGACAGCGTGAGCTGGCCGTGTTCGGCCGCCTTGGTCAGGCTGCCGTGCTCGGCGACGAGCGCGAACACGCGCAGCGATTGCAGATCGAAATGAAGCGGGTTCACCATGATGAGGTCCTGGGAAAAGCCATGCGGCGCGGACGAACGGCACCGGACTGGCCCGATGCCGATCATACGCCAGGCCCCGCGCGGCGCGAACCGGTGTGACTCGGGGCGAATCCGTGCGGATTCGTGCGAATCGGCGCAATACGTCGCGCTCAGCGCGGCGCGATCGCCTGCAACGCTGCGAGCATCGTGCTGTCGGGCGTCGCGAGGTCGTCCAGCACCGTGAAATGCTGCATGCCGGGCACCCACGCGCGCGCGGTCCGCTCGCCGGCCGCCTCGCATGCGTCCGCGTATTCGTGGGCCTGGCGCACGAGTTCCGGCAACTCGGCCGCGCCGACCGCGACGACGGTCGGCGCGCCGGGCCCGATATGATGCAGCGGGCTGTACGCGGCGATTTCGCGCGCGGTGAGCTGCAGTCTGTCGTTAAGCACGCACAGCGAGATCGGTTCGAGATCGACGAGCGGGCTGATCGCGAGCGCCGACACGACGGCCGGGTGTGCGCGATGCACGGCCGTCAGGTGGCCGCCCGCCGAATGACCGCTCAGGTGGATCGGCCGCCGTGCGGTGCCGATGCCGTCGGGATCGGTCGACAGGTAGTCGAGCAACGCGCCGATCTCGCCAACGATGTCGGTCATCGATGCGGCCGGGGCAAGCGTGTATTCAGCGAGCACGACGTCGAAGCCGCGCGCAAGCGGCCCGGCGGCCGCGTACGCGAAATCCTCTTTCGCGCAGTGCTGCCAGTAGCCGCCGTGAATGAACACGAACAGCGGCGCGTCGGGCCGGCCGCAGCGCAGCCAGTCGAAGCGCTGCGCGGGGCGCTCGCCGTAACGCAGGTCGCGCTGCCCGGGCGTCGCGTCGTAAAGCGCCCTGCTGCGTGCCTGGCACGATGCGAGCACGGCCGGGAAATCGGCAACGGCCTTCGTGTTGAGGTAGGCGGCGTCGAGCGCCGCGCGGTCCATGCCGCGATAGAGGATCGTCATTCGGAAAGTGTCCGGTCGGATAGGCAGATGATGCGGGACATTCGCGGTGCCCGCGGCGAAGGCGCCGGACGAGCCGGCGCCGTTGCACCATTATCCGCAGCACGACCGGGGCCGGCTATCCGGAATCGGCGGCTGCGGCGTGCGCCTGTCCGCTTTCGGCGGAGGACTGCCGCGCGGTGGGCACGTCTGCCGGCGCGCGAGCAAACGGGCGGACCGGCACGACGAAGCGGTTCGACCAAGCGCCCCGACGAGCCCCTCAAATCAATTCAGAGATCTCGATCAGGTTCAGATCCGGGTCGCGCACGTACACCGACCGGATCTTCCGCGTCGCCCCGGTGCGTTCGACGGGCCCTTCGACGATCGGCCATTCGACGCGTCGCAGATGCGCGATCACATCGTCGAGCGGCACCGACGCGATGAAGCACAGGTCGAGCGCGCCGGGCACCGGCACGTGGGCCTTCGGCTCGAACTCCGCGCCTCGCACATGCAGGTTGATCTTCTGGTTGCCGAAGCGGAACGCGAGCCGGCCCGCGCCGAAGGTTTCGAGCTGCATCTGCAGCACTTCCGTATAGAAATGCTTCGTCCGCTCCGGATCGACGCAGGTCAGGACGAGGTGATCGAGGTGGTCGATCAGCGCCATGTGATTCGCTCCTGTTGACGACTGTTCACGAAAAAGCCCGCTGCGCCGGCATGTCGCCGGCTTCGGCGCGCGGCGCCGGATGCAGGTCTGAGCGGCGCCCGGCCTTCAGGATCTGGCTCGGCACGTCATGTCCGATCAGCCCAGGCAGCCGTGCGGCGGCGGCGAGCACGGCCGCGAGGTCGATGCCGGTATCGTAGCCGTCGAGCGCGAGCATGTGCACGAGCTCCTCGGTGCATGCGTTGCCGGTCGCGCCCGGCGCGTACGGGCAGCCGCCGAGCCCGCCGAGCGACGCGTCGAAGCGGTCGATGCCGGCGTCGAGCGCGGCGAGCGTGTTCGCGAGCGCCATCCCGCGCGTGTTGTGAAAATGAAGCGTGAGCTGCAGCGCGCCGAAGCGTTCGCGCGCGCGTTCGGCCAACGCGCGCACCTGCGACGGATACGCCATGCCGGTCGTGTCGCACAGCGTGAAGCCGTGCACGCCGAGATCCGCGAAGCGCTGCATCCACGCGAGCACGGTTTCGTCACGCACGTCGCCTTCCATCGGACACCCCATCGCGGTCGACAGCGACACGTTGATCGCGACGCCAGTGCCGCGCATCGCGTCGATCACGTCGCGCAGCTGGGCGAACGACTGCTCGCGGGTCATCCGCAGGTTCGCGCGGTTGTGGCTCTCGCTCATCGACATCACGAGGTTCACCTCGTCGACGCCGCACGACAGCGCGCGCTGCGCGCCGCGCACGTTCGGCACGAGCACCGTATAGACGACGCCCGGCGCGCGCACGATGCCGTGCATCACGGCCTCCGCGTCGCGCAGCCCGGGGATCGCCTTCGGCGACGTGAACGACGTGACCTCGATCTTCGCGTAACCGCACGCGCTCAATGCGTCGACGAGCGCGATCTTGTCGTCGGTGTCGACGAACGCCGCTTCATTCTGGAAACCGTCGCGTGTCGCGACTTCGTGGATATAGAGTCGTTGGGGGTGCTGGCTCATGTCGTCGCTCCGCTGGCCGGTTCAGATCACGCCGCGCGTGCGCCACGCGTCGCGCGTCGCGGCATCGATGCCGATCGATTCGAGTACCGCGTCGGTATCGGCGCCGAGCGCGGGTGCGGGACGCTCGATGCGCCCGGGCGTCGCGCCGAGCTTCGGCACGATGCCCGGCACGAGCACGGGCGTGCCGTCGGGCAGCGCGGCATCGACGATCATGTCGCGCGCGCGGTAATGCGGATCGGCCGCGATGTCCGCAACGTCGTAGATGCGCCCGGACGGAATGCGCGCGTCGTTCAGCGCGGCGAGCACGTCGTCGAGGTCGTGCCGCGCGCTCCATTCGCCGATCGCCGCGTCGATGCGCGCGACCTGCGCGACGCGCCCGTCGTTGTGCGCGAGCGCGGGGTCGCCGCCGAGGTCGGGACGCCCGATCAGCTCCATCAGGCGCCGGAAGATGCTGTCGCCGTTACCGGCGATCAGTGCGTACCTGCCGTCGCGGCAACGGTACGCGTTGGTCGGCGCGATGCCGGGCAGGCTGCTGCCGGCCGCCTCGCGCACCGCGCCGAATGCCGAGTATTCCGGCAGCAGGCTTTCCATCATGTTGAAGACGGATTCGTACAGCGCGACGTCGACGACCTGCCCGCTGCCGCCCTGCTGCTCGCGATGCCGCAGCGCGAGCAGGATGCCGATCACGCCGTGCAGCGCCGACAGCGAATCGCCGAGCGACACGCCGACGCGCACCGGCGTGCGGCCCGGTTCGCCGGTGAGATGGCGCAGGCCGCCCATTGCCTCGGCGATCACGCCGAAGCCGGGCCGGTCGCGATACGGGCCGGTCTGCCCAAAGCCCGACACGCGCAGCATCACGAGCCCGGGGTTGATCGCGGACAGCGTGTCCCAGCCCAGCCCCCAGCCTTCGAGCGTGCCGGGCCGGAAGTTCTCGATCAGCACGTCGGTCTCGGCGACGAGGCGGCGCACGACGTCCTGCCCTTCCGGCGTGCGCAGGTCGAGCGTGAGCGACGTCTTGTTGCGCGATTGCGCGGCCCACCAGACCGACGTGCCGTCGTGCAGCAGCCGCCATTTGCGCAGCGGGTCGCCGACGCCGGGCGGCTCGACCTTGATTACGTCCGCGCCGAATTCCGCGAGCATCCGGCCCGCGAATGGCCCGGCGATCAGTTGGCCGAGTTCCAGCACGCGGATACCGTCCAGGGGTCGCGTCATGACTGTCTCCGATGAAATCGTGTTGTCGATGACGGCGATCATGACGGCGTTCGCGCTTGGCGAAAATCGATCGATGCTCAACGAGCCTTTCCCGAACGGAAAGGCATGGACGGCGGACAACCGGTAGAACGCCGCGCCGCCTTTCCGCGGGGGAAAGTGCGCTCGCGCAATGCGCAAGCCCGATCACGCGCGCGCTTGGCAGAATGGTTGCCGTTGCGCGCCCGCCGGGCGCCCGTCAGCGAGACCCGCCATGTTTTCCTGTTCCTCTCCCGCGAAGATCGTGTTTCTGGACCGCGCGACGCTGTCGCCGCGGACCGTGCTGAAGCCCTTCCCGTTTCCGCACGGCCTCCAGACCTTCGAACGGACGGCCGCGCACGAAGTGGCCGCGCGTATCGGCGACGCGGACGTCGTCGTGACCAACAAGGTCAGGCTCGACGCGGTGGTGCTCGGCGATGCGCCGCGTGTGCGGATGATCGCGATTGCCGCGACGGGCACCGATATCGTCGATCTCGATGCGTGCACGGCGCGCGGCATCGTCGTCAGCAACATTCGGGAATATGCGGCGCGCACGGTGCCGGAGCACACGTTCGCGCTGATCTTCGCACTGCGGCGCAGCCTCGTCGCGTATCGCGACGCGGTGCGCGCGGGACGCTGGCTCGACAGCGGACAGTTCTGCTTCTTCGATCATCCGATCCGCGACCTGGCCGGCGCGACGCTCGGCATCGTCGGCGCCGGCGTGCTCGGCCGAGCGGTGGCCGCCCTCGCCCGCGCGCTCGGCATGCGCGTGCTGTTCGCCGCGCACGGCGACGCCCGGGGCGACGACCATGTGCCGCTCGACACGCTGCTGCGCGACAGCGACGTGATCACGCTGCACTGCCCGCTCACGCCGGCGACGCGGAACCTGATCGACGCGGCCGCCTTCGCGCGGATGGCACGCCGGCCGCTGCTGATCAACACCGCGCGCGGCGGCCTCGTGGATGAACGCGCGCTCGTCGACGCGCTGCAGTCGGGGCAGATCGCGGGCGCGGGCTTCGACGTGCTCACGCAGGAGCCGCTGCCGGCCTTGCATCCGTTCCACGCGATCCTGTCGCATCCGGCGTTCATCCTGACGCCGCATGTCGCGTGGGCGAGCGACGAGGCGATGCAGGCGCTGGCCGATCAGCTCGTCGACAACGTCGCGGCGTTTGCGCGCGGCGAGCCGCGGCATGTGGTGACGGCGGGGTGAGCACGGCAGGCCGCGAACGCGCGAAGGCGCTAGGCGGCAGTGTGCTGCGCCTGGCGTCGGCAGCGACGCGCCGGCTCGGGGGACATGACGACAGGAAGACAGGAAGACGTGACGCCGCATTGCGGACAGCACGCCGCAGCGGGATCAGACAACCGGGGGAGACGGTGTTCAGCCGACGCGCGACCCGAACCGGTGCGCGCGGATGCGCAATGCGCGCCGCCGACGCATGTCGGCCATCGGCCGCGCGTCGGCGGGAATCAGTGTGGAGCGGTCAGTGGACAGCGAGGTTTCAGTAAGCGGACATCTCGACGCAAGGATCGACCTTGGACGGCGAGCAGATGACAGAATACTTGGCGCTTTCGCGCATCAGCGCTTCGCCTTCGTGCAGCGCGATCTTGATCTCGGGATGACGCTCGTACGCCAGGAAGGCGGAGCAGACGACCGCGGACATCACGACCAGGGAAAACACAAATTTTTCAAGGGGTTGGAAACGTTCTGGCATGGTTCGACCTTTCTTCTAGGCCGACATTATAACGAAGAATAAGGGTTTTCCCTATATCTGCGGCGGCATACCGAACCTCACTCAGTCGTACCCCTTTTATCCGGCGATACCGCCGCCGTTCAGGTTCGCCCAGGCGCTTGCGCCACGTCGACGGCCCTGAGCGGAGACGGATGAATGCCGAGATGGCCCGCGCCGAGGCCCACCCGGCTCTGCAGCGAGCTGTGCTCGAACCGCTGGAACGACTCCGCAATATGCTTGCGCAGCAGCGCGACATCCCACGGCTTGATCAGCAATTTCTGGACGGAGCCGTTGCCGGCCGCGTCGGCGAGCGCGTCCCCTTCCCCGTAGCCCGACAGCAGGATGCGCACGATGTCCGGGTACAGCGCCTTCACACGCTGCAGCAGGTCGATGCCGGACAGGCTCGGCATGCGGAAATCCGACACGATCACGCCGACGCGATGCTGCGCGAGCAGGACGAGCGCTTCGTCGGGATCCGTCGTGTCGAGAATCTCGTAGCCGTCGCGGCCGAGCGCGCGCCTGAGCCTGCGCAGGACCTCGCGGTCGTCGTCCACCAGCAGCAGCGTCCGGTGCAGCAGTTCGCGCTGCCGGCAGTGCTCGGGAAGCTGCGAGCCGGCGGACAGCATGTCGGCGATTTCATCGCCGGTGACCGGATGGCTGAAGTAGTAGCCCTGCATCGCATGGCAGCGATGCCGGTTCAGGAACGACAGCTGCGCTTCGGTCTCCACGCCCTCGGCCACCGTCTCCATGTGCAGCGACTCGGCCATCGCGATGATCGAGCGCGTCAGCGAAGCGCCTTCGGCGCTGGTGGTGACGTCGTCGAGGAACGACCGGTCGATCTTCACGACGTCGATCGGCAAGTCCTTCAGGTACGACAGGCTCGAATAGCCGGTGCCGAAATCGTCGAGCGACAGCACGACGCCGAGCGCCTTCAGTTCGCGCAGCGTGTGCGCGATCGCGTCGCAGTCCTGCATCAGCACGCTTTCGGTGAGTTCGAGTTCGAGCGAGTCCGGCGCCAGGCCGGTCTCCTCGAGCGTCGTGCGCACCATGGCGGCCACGTCCTGCTGCCGGAACTGGCGCGCCGACAGGTTGACGGCGATCCGGATCGGCGGATGGCCGTCCCGGCGCCATGCGACGGCCTGCATGCACGCGGTGCGCAACACCCACTCGCCGATCGGCAAGATCAGCCCGCAGTCTTCGGCGATCGGGATGAAGCGGTCGGGCGGAATCACGCCGATGCCCGGCCGCCGCCAGCGAATCAGCGCCTCGACGCCGCTGATCTGGCCGGTCTTGAGATCGACCTTCGGCTGGTAGTACAGCTCGAGCTCGTGGTTGGCGACGGCCTGATGCAGCGCGTTCTCGAGGATCGTCTGCTCCTCGACGCGCGCACCGAGCTCGCGCGTATAGAAGCGGTAGCAGTTGCGCCCGTGTTCCTTCGCCGCATACAGCGCGGCGTCGGCCGTTTTCAGCAGCGTTTCGGCGTTGGCGCCGTCGGTCGGGCAGAGGCTCACGCCGACGCTGGTCGTCACGTGCAGGTCGTGTTCGTCGAGCGTGAACGGCTCGATGAACGTATCGAGGATCTTGCGGGCGATCACGTCCGCGTCCGCTTGCGTCGCGAGGTTGACGAGCATCACGACGAACTCGTCGCCGCCGAGCCGCGCGACCGTGTCGCCGTCGCGCACGGAGCGCTTCAGCCGCGCGGCGACCACGCGCAGCAGCCCGTCGCCGACCGAGTGACCGAAGCTGTCGTTGATGTGCTTGAAGCGGTCCAGGTCGAGCACCATCACCGCGACCAGCTGCCCGGTGCGGCGCGCCTGCGACATCGCCTGCTCCATCCGGTCGCTCAGCAGGTTGCGATTGGGCAGGCCGGTGAGCGCATCGTGGTTGGCAAGGTATTCGATGCGGCCCTGCTGCATCTTGCGCTCGGTGATGTCCTGCACGATGCCGCGCAGGATGATCGCGTGATTCGGATCGCGCCCCGACTCCGCCTGATGCAGCACGCAGCGCTCGGTGCCGTCCGCGTGAACGAGCCGATGCTCGAGCGAGAACGGCACGCCTTCGGTGCGCAGGCTCGTGAACGACTGCACGAGCAACGGCTGTTCGTCGGCCGGCACGGCCTGCAGCAGCCGCTCGAACGTCGGCGGCGCGTGCGCCGCGTCGAGCCCGAGGATCCGGTACAGCTCCGGCGACCAGTAGCCGTCCGTGCGGCCCGCCTGGAATTCCCAGTTGCCGACATGCGCGAGCGCTTGCGCGTGCGTCAGGCTGACCTCGGTGGTCGCCAGCTTTTCGACCGCGGCGGCGGCGCGCAGCAGATACCGGATCCGGTAGCCAAGCAGCTTCCATCGCATAGGCTTCGATACGAAATCGGTCGCGCCGGCGTCGAACGCGCTGGCGATCGATGCGTCGTCGTCGTTGCCGGTGAGCATCACGATCGGCACGCGGCGGCCTTCCGGCAACGCGCGCAGCGCGCGGCAGCAGTCGAAGCCGTCGCCGCCGGGCATCTCGACATCGAGCAGCACGACGGCGGGACGATGACGCAGGAACGCTTCGATGCCTTCCTGCGGCCCCGTCGCCTCCTCGACGCGAAAACCATCGGGCTCCAGCGTTTCCACGACCAGCAGCCGCGTCATCGCGTCGTCATCGATGATCAGAATCGCCGGCAAATCGGCATGTTCGTGGTTCACGACCGTCCTCCTGTTCCTGTATCTGCCGCTTCGCGATCGCGGTGGCGATCGGCCGGCGGCCAGTCAACTTTCGACGCGCTCCGCGATCAGCGCGGCGTGCGCCTGTTCGAATTCCGCATCCGTGCCGGCGACGAGCTCGACGGCCGCGTTCACGTCGGCGGCGCGCGCCAGCCGCTCGATCTCGCGGCAGCGGGCCGACAGCAGATGCGCGCCGACGTTCGCGCTGCTCGATTTCAGCGTATGGGCGGCAAGCTTCAGCGCGTCGGCGTCGCCCGCTTCGACCGCCGCGTGCATGTCGCGGATCAGCCGCGGCGCGTCCATCGTGAATTGATCGATGATCCGGGTCAGCACGTCCGGGCGCCCGGGCCGCTGGAGCGCGCGCAATGCATCGAGCGCCTTGCGGTCGATCACATTTGCGTCCTCGTCCGGATCGGCGGCCGCGGCCGCGCTCGTTGCGGGAGGCGTTTCGATGCTTGCTTCGAGGTTCGTTTCGATACCGGTCCGGGCCACCGCTTCCGCGTGCTCGCTCGCGGCGGCCGGCACGTGTGCGCCGCCGCGAACATGACGTGCGAGCGTCTGCAGCAGTGCGTCGCGGCGGAACGGCTTGCCGAGATAGTCGTCCATGCCGGCGGCCAGGCAGCGCTCGCGGTCGCCGCTGAGCGCATTGGCCGTCAGCGCGATGACCGGCAGACGCGGCGCGCCCGCTTCGGCTTCGCGCCGACGCAGCCGCCGCGTCGCCTCGAAGCCGTCCAGCACCGGCATCTGGCAGTCCATCAGCACCACGTCGAAAGCGTGTTGCTCGAGCATCTTCAATGCCTGCTCGCCGTCGTCGGCCACGGCGACCCGATAGTCGGTGTCTTCGAGCATCGCGAGCGCGATCTGCTGATTCACCGCGTTGTCCTCCACCAGCAGCACGCGCGCGGCGATCTCGTCGAGCGGCCTGCCCGGGTTCGGTCCGGCTTCATCCGACACCGGCGCGGCGGACGCCAGCCGGGGCGGCATCACGTGCACCGCCGCGGCGATCGCCGTGTAGAGATCGTTGCCATGGAGCGGTTTCGTCAGCCGGGCGGCGATGTCGAGTTCGTGCGCGACCTGGATGCTGTCCATCATCTCGAACGCGGTCAGCGTGATGATCCGCAGCGCACGCAGCGACGGATCGCGGCGGATGTGCTGCACGAGCGAGATGCCGTCCATGCCCGGCATCCGCACATCGATGATCGCGAGGTCGAACGGCGCACCGTCGGCGACGGCGGCCCGCAACTGCGACAACGCATCGTCGCCGCCGATCGCCGAGGCGACGCACAGGTGCCATTCGATCGCATGTTCGAGCAGCACGCTGCGATCGGTCTCGCTGTCGTCGACGATCAGCACCCTCAGGCCGGCGAGCGACGGCCTTCCGTGCGCCGCGACGCCGACCTCGCCGGATGCCGGCTCGAACGGCGTCGTCACGGTGAATACCGAGCCCTTGCCGGGCGTCGAGTCGAGCGCGAGCGTGCCGCCCATCATCTCGGCCAGCTGGCGGGAAATCACGAGCCCGAGGCCGGTGCCGCCGTATTTGCGCGCGGTCGAACTGTCGGCCTGCTGGAACGGCCGGAACAGCTGCGCGGCGACATCGGGCGCGATGCCGATGCCGCTGTCGGCTATCTTGAACACGATGCGCCCGTCGTCCGAATACGCGGCGCTCAGCGCGACGTGCCCGTGCTCGGTGAACTTGATCGCATTGCCGAGCAGGTTCGTCAGGATCTGGCGCAGGCGGACCGGGTCGCCGCGCATCCGCTGCGGAACGGAATCGGCGCGCTGGTACACGAGCTCGAGTTCCTTGCGCCGGGCGTTGGGCTCCATCAGCGCGACGACATCGTCGAGCAATTGATGCAGGTTGAAATCGATGCGCTCCAGCGTCAGCTTGCCCGCCTCGATCTTCGAAAAATCGAGTATGTCGTCGATGATGACGAGCAGCGTCTGTCCGGATCGATACACGGTGTCGACGAACTTGCGTTGCTTCGACGTCAGCCGTGTGCGCTGCAGCAGCTCGGTCATGCCGAGCACGCCATTCATCGGCGTGCGGATCTCGTGGCTCATCCTCGCGAGAAAATCCGATTTCGCGGAATTCGCGGCTTCGGCCGTCGCGATCGCCGCCTGCAGATCGACGTCGCGCCGCTCGATTTCATCGAGCATCATGTTGAAGCCGGCGATCAGCGCCGCGATTTCGTCGCGGCCTTTGTGGGACATGCGCAGCGACAGGTCGCTGCCGCTGCGGATGCGCGCCATCGTGCGCGTCAGGCTCGACAGCGGGCGCGCGATCGACGTGCCGAGCCGATGACTGATCACGAACCCGCCGATCGCGAGCAGGAACGAGACCACCACGATCATCAGGAACGCGCTCGTCACGGCGCGGTACACGTCCGACACGATGCCGCGCTGTTGCAGATCGACGCGCACCGCTTGCTGTTCCGTATAGGCCGCGAGGCGATTGGCGGTGGTGTCGACGTCCGCGACGATGCGCTGCATAGCCACGTCGTTGGACAGCATGTCCGACTTCACCGCGACGATGCGGCGCGCGGCGCCGGCGAGTTCCGTGGTGAGCGCAACCACGGCCTGCGCGCGCTTCGCGTTGCCCTGCCCGTCCGTGACGAGGGCATCGCGCAGTGCGCTCGCGGACTGCGCGAGCGCGCCGGCAAGCTTGTGCAGCTCGGCGTCGGCATACTTCAGACGCTCGGCCGTCTCGCTTTGCGCGACCATGCGCAGGTGGAACGCCAGTGCGTTGATGCCGCCGTTCACGGCCGCCGACAGCGACGCAATCCGCGCGGCGCGGCCCCGGAACGCGATCGCTTCGTCGAGGCGCTGGCGCGCAGCGACGATCCGCAACGCGAACGGATCGGCGATCTCCGCGAGCTTCACATCCAGCGCGTCGAGCGAGCGCAGCACCTGGTCCTCTTTCGCGCGGTAGCGCGCCGTGACGGCCGGTTGCGCGAACATGCCGGCGCGCAGCGCGACGAGCCCGTCGTTGCCGTCGAAGATGTCGGCCGCGACGCGCCCGAGCGCGCTCGTGATGCCCTGCGCGGTCGCGGCATCGAGGTTCGGCGCCGCGATCGCGAGCGCGTTGCGCGCGCCGTCGACGGACGCCTGCATGCGCTCGCGCAGCGGCGCGAGCCGATATCGGTTCGGCGCGACGTCGACGCGGCTGGCGACGGTCGTGACGTCCTTGACGTTCGTCCGGACCTGGTCGAGCGCATGAATCGTCCGGTTGTAGGCGGTATTGGCCGCGAGCGCGTCGTTCACCCTCGCATCGGCGTCGGCGCCCAGCCGTTCGGTTTCCTTGCCGATCTCGCTCAGCAGCGTGGTGCCCCGTGCCTGCACGCGTTCGATCAGCTGGCGTTCGGCGACGAGTTGCGCGTCGCCCCGCAGGCGCTTGTCGACGCCTTCGTTCATCGATCCGAGCATCGTGCGCAGATCGGCGGACGGCGCGTCGATGCCGCCGTGCCCGTCGATCGCGCGCACGGCCGCCGTGATGCGTGCGATGCGCTGCAATTGCGTGTCGATCTCCGACGACGACTGCTCGCGCTCCGATGCGTCCCGCGCCCGCTCGAGCTCGCCGAAATTCACCGCGAGTTCCGCGTACGCGCGCTGCAGCTCGTTGCTGTGCATCTGCAGCGGCAGCGATTCCGTCGTCAGCGTGCGCACGCCGGATGCGATACCGTGCACGGCGATCAGGCTGGTCATGGCAATCGCCACCGCGCCGAGCAGCATCAGGCTGGTGCTGGTGACGAGCTTCGCCTTGATGTCCATGCAGCCCTCCAGGGGCGGGACGGCCGGCGCGCGGCCGTCCCGCCGGTTATCTGGCCGGTGCGTCGAGCGGCGTGACGCGGCCGTGTGCGATTTCGGTGAGGAACACGTCGTCGAACGCCTGATGATCGTCGGCATTCAGGTCGGCCACCAGGCCGCCCAGGTCGACATGCCGGATCGATTCGAGCGCCTGCTTCAGCGTTGCGCGGGTCGGCGCCGGGCCCGCGCGCTCCAGCCCGATCAGCGCGATCTTCGCGTCGAGGCAGCCCTCGATGTGCACCACACCAGCCCGTTCGCCCGGAAAGCGTTGCTCGATCAGACGGACGCAGTCGCGGATGACGGGGCGCTCGTTCTGCGGAAGCGGCACGACCTGCGAGATCAGCGTGCCGTTTCCTTCTTCGCCGAGCAGGCGCAGCAAGTCGTCGGTGCCGACGAACGACACCGCCGCGAGCCGCGCGTTCAGCCCTTCGCGGTGCGCCGCGCGAATGAACGCGGCCACCGGCGTATACGGGCCGACCATGATCACGACGTCCGGCCGCCCTTCGAGCACGGCCGCCAGGCCGGTGTCGACGGCCGTGGTGCCGCGGCGGAACGTTCCCGTCGCGACCACATCGAGGCCATGGCGCTGCAGCGCGAGCCGCGTGCCCGCCAGCACCGCGAGCCCGAAGCCGTCGTCCTGGTAGAACACCGCGAATCGCCTGGCGTGGTCGTGCGCGAGCAAACGCTCGACCAGTGCGCGCGTTTCGTCTTCGTAGCTCGCGCGGATGTTGAATACCTCCGGCGTGACCGGCCTGCGCAGCGCCATCGCGCCGCTGAACGTGCCGACGAGCGGAATGCCGGCGTCCCGGATGATCGGCAGCACCGCGGTGGTCGTCGGCGTGCCCACATAGCCGAACAGCGCCAGCACGTTGCGCCGCTCGATCATCTCCAGCGTGTCGTCGACGGTCCGCTCGGGTTCGTAGCGATCGTCCGCGACCACGAGCTCGATCTTCCTGCCGTGCACGCCGCCGTGCGCGTTCACATCGTCGAATACGGCCTGCGCACCCATCAGCAGCCCGCGTCCGAGCCCGGCGGAATTGCCCGACTGCGCGTTGACCATGCCCAGGCGGATCGTGTCGGCGCTCACGCCCGGCTCCGCCGCGATGCAGGCGGCGGACCCGGCCATCGCGGTGCAGCATGCGATGAGGGCAAGCGCGCGTCGGTAGCCGTGACGGGCAAGCCCCTGCAACACGTTCGAAGACAAGGTACCCGAACACATCCGTGCGACAGACACGCTCTCGTCCATGCTGGGTTCCCCTTCGGCACCCGGTTTTGTCGATTTGATGGTGCGCCGCACCGTTGCCGTGGTACGCGTCAATTAGTCATATATATAGGTTGCATCCCTTAGGACTGCAAGGCGAGGAGCGAACGATGCCGTTCACGTCGAACCGTGCACTGCAGCATCCCGGCGCGAGCGGGCCGCGGCGGCGCCGGATCGCGCTGGCGGAATTTCGATACGGTCCTCAATGCGGGGCGTTGTTGCCGGAACCGGTTCGAGCGGGCCGGAGCCCGTCGTGGCGGCGAATCGGAAAATTCGGGAGAAGGTGCGAGAAGATGCGAAGCGGCGCGATGGACTTACCGCGGCGCCGATGCGCCGCTGGCCGCGTTGCCGGGCCATGCGTTGCCGATCCTGTCGATCAGCGACTTGGCGGCGCCGGTCGCGATGGCTGCGTCGACGCCCGAGGTCTGCCACGATCCATCGGCGGCCTGCACGAACGTCAGGTTCGCTCGCGACGGCGCGTAGTCGGTATTGCGCCACGTGACCACGACATCGCACGCGTAGGTGCGCTCGCCGGCCTTCCTGCAGTCGCCTTCCGGCTTCGCGGAAATCACATCGGCCGACACGGGCAGCGGCTGGCCGAACAGCGCGTTCAGGCCGCCGTGGTTTTCCGCTTCGAGCGCGCGCCGCACCGCGGCGTCGACGTCGCTCGATCCGGGACCGTCGTGGAGCAGGTTGCAGGCGGCGAGCAGCGTGGCCGCACAGCCGAGCGTCAGCAGCGTGGGAAACTTCATGGAACTCCCGTGAATCGGGTGAGCGTCGGGCGGCATGCGGTGATGCCAGTGAACGCATCGCCGGGCCGGTACGCTGCGTAGTCTGCAACGTCAGCGCGTCGTTCGCGGTATCCATTTGTAACGAATTGCACGCGGGCTTGCACAAGCGCGGTCCCGCCGCCTTCCTCCGCGCTTACTGCCGCTCCTGCTTCACGCGGCTGACGAGCTGCGTCGGGCTCACGAACTGCAGCGCGATCACGACCCATATCAGCGTGATGGCCATGTAGATCATCGCCATCGCGTCGATCGACTGCGGCGCGCGCACGCCGGTCGAGAACACCGCGTAATACAGCGCGACGACGAGCGTCTGCGTGCTCGGGCCGGCGGTGAAGAAGGTCAACTCGAACATCCCGATCGTACGCACCAGCACGAGCAGCGCGGCCGCGAGCATGCCGGGCACCAGCAGCGGCAGCAGCACGTAACGGAAATAGCGCCACGTGTTCGCGCCGAAGATGCGCGCGGCGGCCTCGAGATTCGGGTCGATCTGCTCGATGAACGGCGTCATCACAAGGATCACGAACGGCAGCGCCGGCACGAGGTTCGCGAGGATCACGCCCGATAGCGTGCCGGCGAGCCCGACCTTGTACATCACGGTCGCCATCGGGATCCCGTACGTGACGGGCGGCACCATCAGCGGCAGCAGGAACACCAGCAGCGCGAAGCGCTTGCCGCGGAACCGCACGCGCGCGAGCGCATAGGCGGCCGGCACGCCGAGCGCGACCGACAGCAGCACGACCGCGCCGACCACCTCGACCGTCACCCACAGCACGCTCGCGAGCTGGAAGTCTTCCCACGCCTTCGCGTACCAGTGCAGCGTGAAGCCCTGCGGTAGCGGCGTGCCGAACCAGCGCGTCGCGACCGAGTTCACCGCGACGGTCGCGATCAGCAGCATCACGTTCAGCAGGAAGAACGCCATCAGCCCCCACACGAGGGCCTTCCATGCCCGGCCGGCGAGGTTGCTTCTCATCTTCTGCGGTGTCCTCGCGTTGACGGGGCGCGCATCGGGCGCGCCTTGCTTCGGCGGCCAGGTCGGCGCGGCATGATCGTCGGTCGCCATCAGCCCTTGCCCCCTGTCACCGGCCCCGTATAGAAGAAGCGGCGCGCGCCGAGCATCGACGCGACCACCAGCAGCTGCACGAAGCCCATCACGATCGCGATCGCCGACGCGAGCGAATAGTCGTAGCTCTCGAACGCGGCTTCGGCGGCCGCGATCGAGATCACGCGCGTCGGCCCGGCCGGCGCGCCGAGCAGCACGGCCGACGGGAACACCGAGAATGCCTGCACGAACGACAGGCACGCGGCCATCGTGAGCCCCGGCACGAGCAGCGGCAGGTAGATCTGCCGGAACTGCTGCCACGGGTTCGCGCCGAGCGTGGCCGCGGCGCGCGCGAGCGTCGGGTCGATGCCGCTGATATACGACAGCATCAGCAGGAACGCGAACGGAAAGCCCGACACGATCAGCGACAGCAGCACGCCCCAGTAGTTGTGCGTGAGGCGCACTTCGTCCGTGTACAGGTGCAGCCCCTGCAGCGCTTGCGGGAACCAGCCGTTCGGGCCGAAGTACGTGAGCATCCCGTCGGCGACGAGCACCGTGCCGAGCGTGACCGGAATCACGAGCAGCGTCGTGACGAACTTCTGGTACGGCGAGTTGCGGCGCAGCGCGAACGCGACCGGCACCGAGATGCCGACGTTGAGCAGCGTCGCCGGCACGGCGAGCTTCAGCGTGACAAGCACGGTCGGCCACATCGCGGTGTCGGTGAAGAACAGCACGTAGTTCGCGAGCGCGCCGCCGCCGTTCATCGGCTGGAACGACAGCACGAGGCCGTAGGCGAACGGGTAGATGAACAGCGCGACGATGAACGCGAGCGCGGGCGTGACGAGCCACGCCTTCGCGTCGCGCGGCGTGGCGCCGGTCGTGAGCGTGCTCATGCGGCCTCCCGCCGGCGCGCTGCCGCGCATGGTGCGCGGCGGCCGTTCATTGCACGTCTCCCGCATAGACGAGCGTGCGCGCCGCCGCCACCCGCAGCCGCAGCCGCTCGCCTGCCACGAATTCGCCGGCGACCCGCGCCCAGATCGGGCCGAACGGCGTGATCGCACGGATCAGCGAATCGCGGCCGCCGTACTCGACCGTTTCGACGGTCGCGTCGAACGCGTTGTCGGCGCCGGCTTCCGCGCGCTCGATGTCGTCGGGACGCAGCGCGATCACGACGTCCTTGCCGTCGAAGCCGGCCATCGGCACGCCGGTGATGCGCACGCCGGCGGCGGCGACGTTCACGTAGTCGCCGGCCATCCCTTCGAGCGTGAACGGCAGCACGTTGCGATAGCCCATGAAGCGCGCGACGTGCAGGTTGTGCGGGCGCGTATATACGTCCTTCGGCGACGCGACCTGCTGCACGACGCCCTCTTTCATCACGACGATCCGGTCGGCCATCGACAGCGCCTCGTCCTGGTCGTGCGTCACGTAGATCGTCGCGCGTTCGAGCTGCGTGTGGATGCGGCGGATCTCGGCGCGCATCTCGATGCGCAGCTTCGTGTCGAGGTTCGACAGCGGCTCGTCCATCAGCACCAGCGGCGGCTCGATGACGATCGCGCGCGCGATCGCGACGCGCTGCTGCTGCCCGCCCGACAGCTGTCCGGGCAGCTTGCCCTCGTGGCCGACGAGCTGCACGAGCTCGAGCGCCTGCTGCGCGCGCCGCCGCGTTTCCTGCTTCGGCACGCCGCGCATC
Organism: Burkholderia sp. KBS0801; assembly: GCF_005937855.2. NCBI lineage: Bacteria > Pseudomonadati > Pseudomonadota > Betaproteobacteria > Burkholderiales > Burkholderiaceae > Burkholderia > Burkholderia sp. KBS0801. The sequence continues at coordinate 1,791,554 of NZ_CP042177.1, read as the reverse complement.
TTCAGCCCGAAGCCGACGTTGTCGAGCACCGACATGTGCGGAAACAGCGCGTAGTTCTGGAACACCATCCCGAAGCCGCGGCGCTCGGGCGGCAGCACGTCGATGCGCGTGTCGTCGAGCCAGATGCCGCCGCGCGTGAGCGGCTGCAGCCCGGCGATGCAGTTCAGCGCGGTCGACTTGCCGCAGCCCGACGGGCCGAGCAGCGCGATGAACTCGCCGCGCCTGATGTCGAGATCGAGCCCGTCCAGTGCGGCGACCTGCGCCCCTTCCGCATTGGTGAAGCTGCGGCACACGCCGTCGAGCCGCAACCGTTCGAAACTGTGCTTCATTACGCGAACTCCGTCGGCGCGGGCGCGGGGGCGCCCGCGGGTTCATGCGTCATTTCGACTTCTGCGAACCGATCTCGCGGTCCCACTTCTGGAACGCGGCGACCATAGCCTGCGCACTGAGCGGCTGCACGTGCGGACGTTCCGCGAGCAGCTTCGCGTACTCGGGGCGGCCGAACTTCCTGATCACCTCCTGGCTGTGCGCCGGCGCCATCTCGAGCGTCACGCCCTTCACCGCCGGGCCCGGATAGAAGTAGCCGTCGTCGTAGGTCATCGCCTGCTGGGCCGGTTCGAGCAGGAAGTTCATCAGCTTGAACAGCACGTCGAGCTTCTCCTTCGGCACGCCCTTCGGGATCACCATGTAGTGCGCGTCGTTGACCCACGTCATCCCGTCGAACGCCTGGATCCGGAAGTCGGCCGGCACGATGCCGAGCGCGCGCGGGTTGAGGTCCCAGCCGGTGACGGTCACGGTCATGTCGCGCGTGCCCTCGCCGAGCTCCTTCATCACGGCCGACGTGCCGCCCGGGTAATACGGGATGCAGTCGTTGAGCTGCTTGAGGAATGCCCAGGTCTTGTCCCAGCCGTTGATCGGATCCTGCGGGTTCTTGTCGCCCAGCACGTACGGCAGCCCCATCAGGAACGTGCGGCCGGGGCCCGAGTTCGCCGGGCGCGCGTAGATCAGCTTGTTCGGATGCGCCTTGCACCACGCGAGCAGTTGGGCGGGCGTCTTCGGCGGATCGCTGACCTTCGCCGGGTTGTATTCGAGCAGCGGGCCGGCCGGCATGTAGGTGACTTCGAGGCCGAAACCCTGCGCGACATCCTGCATCTTGCGCGGGCCGGGCGCGTACTTGTCGAGCACGCCGGGGAAGGCGCCCGCGTTGTCGGGCAGCAGCTTCATCCACAGGTTCTGCTCGATGCCGGCGGCGAGCGCGTCGGTGCCCGTCAGCACGAGGTCGATATCGGAGCGCCCCGCCGCCTGCATCGCCTTGATCTTGCCCGGCAGTTGCGGCGCGGGCGCGTTCGTGAACGTGACGTTCGATACGAGATTCGGGTTCTTCTCCCTGAACGCCTCGATGGCCCCCCGCGTGAGCTGCAGGTTGCCCGCGACGTCGACGACATTCAGCGACACGGGGGCCGCGACGGCGGCCGCGGCCGACAGCGTCAGGCCCAGCGCCAGGGTGATCCGGCGGACCCGGCGCGCGATCGTGGTGGTGTTCATGTCTCCTCGCTTCGGTCGGTGGATGGGACCTTTCTTTCGGGGAATCATGACGGCGTTATACGATGTCGGTCAACAAAAAACCGAGCGGCGCGGGGCGGGAATTTCCCTAACAAAAACCTTCCGTTCGCCAATGATTGGCTGATTGATCGATTTCGCGGCGCGACGGTGCAACGGCCAAGCCGCGTGTTAGGACGTCGTATATCAATCGATGCCTGAAATGGAATCGGTTCACGCGGACGCGCAGGCAGGAAATCCTGCCCGCCGTGTTGCAACGCGTTGTGCGCGCGCAGGCCGCTCAGGCTGCACGGAGCGCGATCACCTCCCCGATCAGCCGCTCCGCGTCATGCCACTCGCCGTACCCCGACGCCGGGTTCAGGTGCCCGACCTTGCCGAGATCGACGAGCTTGCTGCCCCACTCCGCCGCGAACGCCTCGGCGCGTTCGAACCGAGCAAGCGGATCGTTGCGGCTCGCGGCCACGATGCTCGGGAACGGCAGCGGCCGGGTCGGCACCGGCGTCCAGCCGTGCGCGTCGAGCGCATCGGGTGTCGGATAACCCGCGGGCATCGGCGTATCGAGATCGGCCGGCGCGGCAAGCAGCGCGCCGTCGATCGCACGCGTGGCCTGCAGCGCCCAATGCGCGACGATCATCACGCCCGCGCTGTGCGCGACGAGCATCACGGGGCCGTCGATCGCGGCCAGCGCCGCATCGAGCGCCGCGACGCGCGCGGCGCGGCTCAGCTTGTCGGCTTCGAGCGGCGCAACGGCGCGCGCGTTCGGCAGGCGTCGTTGCAGATGCGTCTGCCAGTGGTCTTCGACGTGATCGCGCAAGCCGGGCACGATCAGGATGGTGGGCACGGTCGCCAGGGTCATGCAGCCTCCGGGAGAATTCGGTTCAGGAAGGTTCAGGAAAGACGGGATGCGCGCCGTTCGCGTTCGACGCGCGCGATATCGGCCGCGTAGCTCGCGCGTCCGATCGCGAACAGCACGGCGGCCGCGAGCGGCACGGCGGGAATCCATTGCAGCGCGCCGACGAGACCGGCGCGATCGGCGACCCACCCGGTCAGCAGCGGGCCCGGAGCCATGCCGAGCAGGTTGTTGGCGAGCGTGAGCGTCGCGAACGCCGACGCATGGATCGCGGCCGGCGTCAGGTTCGCGACCATCGCGCCCGACGCGCCGGACGCCCCCGCGCCGACCAGCATGCCCGCGCAGATCAGCGCAAGCTGCGGCGGTCCGGGCGGCAGCCGGAACGCGATCGCGAGGCACACGCCCGTCAGCACGCAATACGCGATCGCGGTCAGCCACTTGTGCGCGCCGTCGGCACGCCCGACGCGGTCGGTGACGATCCCGCAGCCGACCATTCCGACGCCCGACAGCAGCACGAAGCCGGCCGCGAGCACGGCGGCGCGGTCGGGCGCCATCGCGTAATAGCGGTTCAGGTAGCTCGGCAGCCACGCGAACAGCGCGCCGGGCACGAACAGATGCAGCCCGCTGCCGACATACGCGCAGATCACCGAACGCGACGCGAACAGCCCCGACATCAGCATGCGCACGCTGCCGCGCAGGTCGCGCGGCGCATCGGGATGGGGTCGGCACGGTTCGACGCGGCACGTCGCGAGCCGCCGTTCGGTCACCACGCAGCGATACGCGATCAGCAGCACGATGCCGAGCGCGGCCATCACGCCGAACGACCAACGCCAGCCGAGATGCGCGCCGACCAGCCCGCCGAGCGCCATCCCGAACACCGAGCCGAATGCGCCGCCGGCCATGAATGCGCCGGTCAGCGTCGCGCGCAGGCGGGCCGGAAAGATGCTGAGGATCAGTGCAACGCCGACGCTGCCGTACGCGGCTTCGCCGAGCCCGACGAGCCCGCGCGCCACGAGCATTTCGGCGTAGTTGGTCGACAGCGCGCAGCCGAGCGTCGCGACGCTCCACAGCGCGGCCATCAGCACGATGCTGCGCACGCGCCCGAAGCGGTCGGCGAGCACCGACAACGGAAACGTCAGCAGCCCGACCAGCAGCGCGACGACGCCGGACAGCGAGCCGAGCTGCGTGTCCGACAGCCCCCACGCGTGCTTGAGCAGCGGAAACACGGCGTTGAGCACCTGCCGCGACATGTAGTCCGACAGCAGCAGGCCGACGGTCAGCCCGAACACGAGCCAGGCATAGGCCGGCGCGCGCCGGCCGGTGGCGGCCGCCTCCTGCAGCGACGGCTCGACGTGATGAATCAGCATGCGTGTCTCCTCCGGCACCGGTGCGGCAACGCGCCGGCGCGGCTTGCGCGGCCCCGCTCCGTTGACCGGAGTCAGCCCCCGCGCCGTGCGCAGGGGTGGGTGCCACGCCACAACGATCGGCGGGCGGCGGCCACCAAGGCCGCTACCCGGATGCGCGGCGCGTCAGGCCGCGCGCAGCGGCACGCTCGCCTGGCCCGGCCGGCGGTTCGGCGCCATCCCGAGCTGCGCGAGCGTCTCGTCGACGCCGTCGTACTGCACGCCGATCCTGTAGATCGCCTTCGCCTCCTTGCCGGTCGCGATGTCGCGGCCGAGTTCGCGCGCGATCCGCACGCACTGCTCGACCTGCTGCACGGACGTCATCCGGTTGCCCTTCTGGTCGATGATCGTGTCCTCGATCCCGCAGCGCGGATGCAGGCCCAGCGCCATTGCCACCGTGTTGATCGGCAGCACGTTCTTCATCAGCGATTCGAGCGTGATGCACGCGCCGTCCGGGCAGCGCCGCACGAATTCCATGAAGTTGTACGGATTCGGGCCGTCGAAGCCGCCGCCGATGCCGACCCACGTGACGTTCAGCGGGCCGCGATAAACGCCCCGGCGGATGATCCGTTCGAGCGTCTCGAGCGCATGCATGCCGGTGAGCTGGAAATGCGGCTGGATGCCGGCCGCCCGCAGCCGGCGCAGGTGTTCATCGACCCAGCCGGGGCCGGCCGGCACCGTCATCTCGCGGTACGCGTCCCACAGCACGGGTTCGTTCAGCGACGTGCCGGCGATGTCCTGGCGGTTCATCAGCTCGGTGATGTTCATCTGCACGGTGTTGATCGCGACCGTCACCTGGTCGGGCTTCGGCATCAGTTCGGCGAGCATGTGGCGCGTGTCGTCGGACAGCCATTTCGCGTCGGCGCCCTCGCCTTCCGGCGCGAACGAGATCGAGCCGCCCACCTGCAGGATCATGTCGGGCACCGCCTCGCGCAGCCGGCCCAGCAGTTCGTTGAATTTCGACAGCCGCTTGCTGCCCTTCCCGTCGAGTTCGCGCACATGCATGTGCAGCACTGTCGCGCCCGCGTTGTAGCAGTCGACGGCCTTCTGCACGTGCTCGTCCATCGTCACCGGAATGTCTTCCGGAAAATCGGCGGGCATCCATTCGGGGCCGTACGGCGCGACCGTGATGACTACCTTGTCCTGGTTTTCCGGGTGCAGCGAATCGTCGAAAAATTGCATGTCGTCCTCCAGTGGAAATCGTTGTGTTCGGGCGTACGGGCGTGCGTATCCCGTCGCGCCGGGCGGCGAGCCCGGCGCGTTGTATCGGTTGCGGATCGGTTACGGTGCGCGCGTGCTCAGAACGGCACGTCGCCGACGATGCCCGCGCGCTCCATCCGGCGCACGCACGGCGGGTAGTCCATCACCGCGTAATGCTGCGTGGCGCGGTTGTCCCAGATCGCGACGCTGTTCTTCTTCCAGCGCCAGCGCACCTGGTATTCGGGGATCGCCGCCTGGCCGATCAGGTAGTGCAGCAGCTGGCCGGCGCCGGGGTTCGCGTCCTGCCCGACGCGCACGCGCGCGGGTGTGTGGAAGTTGGTGAAATGCGTCGTGAACGCATTCACGTACAGCACTTTCTCGCCCGTTTCGGGATGCGTGCGCACGACCGGATGCTCGGCGTCCGGATACTGCGCCTTCAACGCGAGGCGCTTGTCGATCGGCATCGCCGCGCCGAAGCTCGCCTCGATGCTGTGGCGGGCGCGCAGGTCCGCGATCTGCTGCTTCACGTGGTCCGGCAGGTTCTCGTACGCGAGCACCATGTTCGCCCACATCGTGTCGCCGCCAACCGGCGGACCGTCGATGCAGCGCAGCACACAGCCGAACGGCGGCGCCACGCGCCAGCTCGCATCGCTGTGCCACGCATTCTCGTAGCGGTCGTTCGGCTGGTCGGGCGACTTGTAGATCCGCACGAGCCCCGGGTGCTCAGGGTCGCTCCCGGCGACCGGGTGATCCTCCAGTTCGCCGAAGCGGCGCGCGAACGCGACATGCTCGGCACGCGTGATGTCCTGGTCGCGCAGGAACAGGACCCGATGGCGCAGCAACTGCGTGCGGATCTCGGCGAACAGGCCGTCGTCGTGCACGGCGTCGGCGAGGTTCACGCCAAGCAGTTCCGCGCCGATCGCACAGGTCAGGGGTTCGACTCGCATGCGCGTCTCCTCAGACGATGAATACCGACGAGCCGGTCGTCTTGCGCGACTCGAGGTCGCGGTGCGCGTGCGCCGCGTCCTGCAGCGCATAGCGCTGGTTGATTTCGATCCGGATGCGGCCGGCCGCGACGTGCGCGAACAGTTCGCCGGCGAGATCGTTCTTCTCGGCCGGATCGGCGATGTAGTCGGCCAGCGCCGGGCGCGTCAGGTACAGCGAGCCCTTCATCGCGAGGCGCTGCGGATCGAACGGCGGGATCGGGCCCGACGCGGTGCCGACACAGACCATCAGCCCGCGCCGCTTCAGCGAATCGAGCGAGCCTTCGAAGGTGTCCTTGCCGACGCTGTCGAACACGACGTCGACGCCCGCGCCGCCGGTCAGTTCGCGCACGCGCTTCGCGACATCCTCGCGGCTGTAGTCGATCGTGTGGTCGCAGCCGTGCGCACGGGCGACCGCCGCCTTGTGGTCGCTCGACACGGTGCCGATTACCGTGAGGCCCAGCAGCTTCGCCCATTGCGACACGATCAGCCCGACGCCGCCCGCTGCCGCATGCAGCAGGATCGTGTCGCCCGGCGCGAACGCATGGATGCGGCGCAGCAGGTAGGCCGACGTGAGCCCGCGCATCGTCATCGCCGCGGCCGTTTCGCATGCGATGCCGGCCGGCAGCCTGACGAGGGGCGCGGCCGCGATCAGCCGCTCGGTGCTGTACGCGCCGAGCGTGTTCAGGAAGCCGGTGTAGGTCACGTGCTCGCCCACGGCGACGTTCGTCACGCCGGGCCCGACGGCCTCGACCACGCCGGCCGCCTCGACGCCGATGCCGGCCGGCAGCGCAACCGGATACAGGCCGCTGCGGAAATACGTGTCGGCGAAGTTCAGGCCGACCGCCTCGTGCCGCAGGCGCACCTGGCCGGGGCCCGGCTCGCCGACGTCGACTTCTTCCCACCGCAGCACGTCAGGGCCGCCGGTTTCGTGGAATCGCACTGCATGTGCCATCTTGTTCTCCGTAGGTATTCAGTCGGATGCGCGTCACGCATCGTCGGGTTCGTCCGCGCCCGGTGGCGTCGCGGCGGCGCCGCTCACCGGGGGCGCGTCCAGTTCGTTCCAGTCGGCGTCGAGCAGATAGCGCCGCGCGGCCGGGAAAATCACGCCTTCCATGCGTCCCATCTGCTCGAATGCCCCACGCGCATAGACGGCGAGCGCGGCATCGAACGCGCTCGACGGCAACCCGTCGGCGGCGAGCCGCGCCAGCGCGTCGAGCGCGTGCGCATCGCGGCGCCGCTGGCGATCGAGCTCGTCGAGTTCGGCCGCGGTGCTCTGCGCCCGGATGCGCAATGCCGCGCAGAGACGGGCTTCGGCGCCGGTGCCGAAGCGTGCGTGCTGCAGCGCCGCGAGCGATGCCAGCGCGGCCTGCGTGCCTCCCGTGTCGGCCGTCGGCCGCCCGGCAGCATCCGGGCTCTCGCTTGCCATCATCAGCGCCTCCAACCGCTCGCCGAGCGCACGATGCGCGGCGAGACAGCGGGCCATCACGCGCGCCTCGGCCGGCCCATGCCGCGCCGGGCATACGAGCACCGGCACGCTGCTGGTCGCGAGCAGTTCAAGCCGTTGCGCGGCTGGCGCGGCATTCGCGTCGTGCGGCAGCGCCGCCACGCCGATCAAATCGCAGCCGAGCTCGCCGGCGAGCGTGGCGGGCGACGCGTCGCCGGCCCCCGGATGGCCGGCCCCCGCGATCACATGGGACAGGCCCTGCGCCCGCGCGGCGGCTTCCACTTTCGCATCGTGTCGCGGCATCCGCGCTCCGGATAAACGCGAGTCGGGCGCGGCGCCCGACAGCACGAACGTGACCCGCGCGCCGACCGCACGCGCCAGCTCGAGCGCATGGCCGATCGCGTCGATGCCGCCGGGCACGCCGTCGACCGTCACGAGCAGATGGCGATACATCGTGCCGCTCCGCTTATCCGGCGCTCGGCGCGCTGGGTCGCGCGCCGGTCGATACGCTGTTCATGGTCTGCTCCTCGTTGCATGGTTGAATTGCATTCGTCAGTTGCATGGGTCGGTTGCATTCGCCATGCTTCGGAACCCATGCTATCGACCGCGCGGCGGCGCGGCCCCACTCGTCGCGGGGGGGATTGACGCGCGAGCGCGGTTCGACCGATCCTTCCCCCACGCCCACCCCGGACGCTGGCCCGCACGGCATCGCCGGAATCCCACTGCTGCCCCGATGGCCCACCCACCCGATCGCGCCGACGCGCCCCCCACCGAACTCGTGCTGAAGACGACCGCGCCGCGCGTGCCGGCGCAGTTGCTCGCGCGTGCGCGGCTGAGCCTCGCCGCGCCGGCGTTCGACGCCCGGCCCGTGATGCTCGTGCAGGCGCCGGCCGGCTACGGCAAGACGTCGCTGCTCGCGCAATGGCGGCGCGAATCGCTCGCGCTTGGCCGCGCGGTCGTATGGCTGTCCGCCGACGAGCGCGACGACGCGCCGCGGCTGCTGCAGGGGCTCGTGCAGGCGGTGCGCACCGGTTGCGCGCGGCCCGGCTTCGGGCGCCTGATCGCGGGCGGCGCGGCGCGCGCGCTGGAGGGGCTCACCGCGTGGCTCGCCGAAGTCGCGCAACTGTCGATCGACGCGCTGCTGATCGTCGACGACGCGGAGCGGCTGCCGCCCGCTGGCCTCGACGCGCTGACCTATGTGCTGCACAACGCGCCGCAGAACCTGCGCGTGATCGTCGCGGGCCGGCGCGGGCTCGATCGCGCGGCCGGCGACCTGCTCGCCGGCGGGCAATGCACGCTCGCGGGGCCCGAGTGGCTGCGCTTCACGCTCGACGAGACGATTGCGCTGGTCGGTGCGCGCTTCGCGCAGCGGGTCGACGCCGATGCGTGCGCGCGGCTGTTCGAGCGCGTCGACGGCTGGCCGCTCGGGCTGCAGCTCGCGATGGCCGCGATGGCGCGCTCGGCCGATCCGCGCCAGGCCGTCGACGCGCTCGCCGCGCGCATGGACGGCACTCGCGACCGGCTCGTCGAGCTGCTGCTCGCGAACCTGTCCGCCGACGACACCGCGTTCCTGACGCGCACGAGCATCGCCGACCGCCTGCATCCGTCGCTGTGTGCCGCGCTGCTCGACGACGCGGAGGCGCCCGACCGGCTCGCGCGGCTCGCGCGCGATACGCCGCTGTTCATCGCGTCGGATGACTCCGACTGGTGCCGGCTGCATCCGCTCGTGCGCGATACGCTGCGCGACAGGCTAGCGGCGGGCCCGGCCGCGGAGCGCGGCGCGCTGCATGGACGCGCGGCCGCGTGGCTCGATGCGCACGGGATGACGGAGGAAGCCGCGCGTCATGCGTATGCGGCCGGCCAGGTCGAGACCGCGTACGCACTTGCGCAGCGCTGCCTCGAGGATGCGATCAAGCAGGGCCGAATCAACGACGTGCTCGACTGGCTCGCGCTGCTGCCCGATGCGGAACTCGACAAGCGTCCGACGCTGCGGATCGCGGTGGCCTGGGCGCTGGCGCTGGGCGAGCGCCATGTGGAGGCGCAGCGCCAGATCGCCGGCATCCTCGCCGACGCAGGCACACCGGCCGCGATGCGCTACGAATGTGCGCTGATCCTCAGCGCGGCGGCCTATTACGCGGACGAAATCGACCGTTTCGTCGAGCTGTTCGAGCCGTGGGCCGACTTCACGCCGCCCGCGGCCTCGTGGCTCGCGCAGATGCACGCGAACCGCCTGTCGGCGCGCGCGATCATCGTCGGCGAACCGGCGCAGGCACGCCGCTACCAGCAAGCCGCGCCGCGCGGCGGCACCGCTGCCGGTTTCGGCTACGTTGCACGCTGGGGCGAGCTGATCACCGGCCTGAGCTACCTGTGCGAAGGCCAGATCCGGCTCGCCGACGACGCATTGTCGCCGGCCCTCGCGCGCGCGGAAGCCGACCTCGGGCGCCGCCATCCGCTGACCTGCATGTTGGCGGCGATGTGCGCGGCGATCGCCTACGAGGCCGATCGCGTCGACCAGGCCGCCGCGCTGCTCGCGAACCGGCTCGACGTGCTCGAGCACGCGGGCACGCCCGACACCGTGCTGCTCGGCTATCGGACGGCCGCGCGCATCGCGCTGCTGCGCGGCGTCGAGCATCGCGCGATCGACCTGCTCGAGGCGCTCGACGCGCTGGGCGTCGCGCGCCGGCTGCCGCGGCTGTCGGTGGCGAGTCTCGCCGAGCAGGTGCGCATTCACGCGGCGCGCTATCGCGAGGCGACCTGCCATGCGCTCGTCGAGCGGATCGATGCAATCGCCGCGGCCGAGTTTCCGTCGCATGGCCCGCTGTGGCGGCGCCCCGTCGTGCTGCTGCAGGCGATCGCGCATGCGGGTGCCGCGCTTGCCGCGCGCCGCTGGGACGATGCGTGCGCTGCACTCGACGAAGCGGCCGTGCTGGCCCGGGAGATGAGCCTCGGGGGCGCGCGCATCGAGATCATGGCGCTCGGCGCGTTCGCGCTCGAACAGTCGGGGCACGACGGCCGCGCGCGGCTCGACGAGGCGATGAACCTCGCGGACATGTTCGGCCTCACGCGCACGCTCGCCGATACGCATCCGGCCGTCGCCGACTGGGCGCGCCGCATCGGCGACGAGGCGATCGAACGCGATGCTCCGGCAAGGTCCGCGCAACCACAGCCGCGCATCGTGCCGCCCGCGCCGCGCAGCACGGCCAGCCCGCGTGCGGTGCCGAGCGTCGTGCTGACGCCCAAGGAGCGCGCGATTCTCGAGCTGCTCGCGCGCAGCCTGTCGAACAAGGAGATCGCGGTGGCGCTCGCCGTCGGCGAGGAAACCGTGAAGTGGCACCTGAAGAACCTGTTCGGCAAGCTCGACGCCAGTTCACGCAAGCACGTCGTGCGCCGCGCGCTGGTGCTCGGATTGCTCGAAAGCGCGCCTTGATTGCCGGGTGTGCCGGCGTTGCCGGCTTTGCTGGCTGTTGACGGCGGCATCCTCGCCGCTCCCCTTTCGATTCTCCACAACCCTGCCCCCCGCGCATGGGGGGGAGCGGCCGCGCGCCGTTGCGTAGTCTTTCCGCACGGTTCGCACCGGCGTCGCCTCGCGCGCCTTCCCGCCTGCCTCGATGCTGCCGCGCTTCACTCGCTTCACCCCGCCCGGGCTCGATCCCGTGCGGTCCATTACGATCCTGGAGACTTCGATGAAGACGAAACTGGCCGCGCTCGCGGCGCTTGCCGGCTGTTCGGCGTTCGCGCATGCGCAATCCTCCGTCACGCTGTACGGCGTGGTCGACACGGGCCTGCTGTACCAGAGCACGTCGGCCGCTTCGTTCCGCCCGAACGCGCCGAACACCGGCAAGGTGTTCCGGATGAAGGACGGCGGCATCTATTCGAGCTTCTGGGGGATCAAGGGCAGCGAGGACCTCGGCGGCGGCTACAAGGTCAACTTCAAGCTGCAGGGTTCGTTCGACAGCGGCACCGGCCGGCTCCAGCTGAGCGACACGCCGGGCGCCGTCGCGATCTTCAACCAGATTGCGTCGCTCGGCGTATCGGGGCCGTTCGGCACGGTGACGGCCGGCCGCCAGATCGTGCCGATGATCTACGCGATGGCCGACACCGACGTGCGCAACGCGCAGTTCTTCGGCAGCGTGCTGACCGCGTGGCTCGGCCTGAATACCGCGGCCGGCTGGCCGGCGACGAGCACCAACGGCGCGATCGGCGCGCTGTACGACAGCAATGCGCTCGTGTATCAGTCGCCGACGTTCGCGGGCGTGTCGCTCGCGCTCGAATACGCACCCGGCGGCGTCGCCGGACAGTTTCAGGGCGGCACGCGCGAGTCGGTCGTGCTCCGGTATTCGAACTACGGGCTCAATGCATCGGCCGTCTACTACAACGGCCACGACACGAATCCGGCACCGGGAGTCGCGCCCACCGGCGTCGACAACAACCGCTTCGTCTACGTCGGCGCGAAATACACGGTCCGCGATTTCTCGGTGTCGGCGTCGTACGGCAACGGCCGGAATCCCGCGCATGCGGACCGCGTGAACCTCGACATGCTGTCGGCCGGTGTCGGCTATCGCTTCACGCCCGCGCTGCAGGTCGCCTCCGCCGTGTACTACCTGAAGGATCGCAACCGCGCCACGAACCGGTCGACGGCCGTCGTGCTCACGGCCGACTACAGCCTGTCGAAGCGGACGATGGTCTATGCGCAGGCCGGCCACGTGAACAACCGCGGCACGATGGACCAGATGCTGGTGTACGGGCAGCCGGTCGCGCCCGGCGTCGGCACGACGGCCGCGATGGTCGGGCTGCGGCACAACTTCTGACGACGAAGTGACGCGCGGCGGCGCTCGCGCGCGACGCGCGGCCGCCGTCTGCAGCGATCGCGGGGATCGGCTACAGTGGGCGTTTTCGGCGCGGCCCGCCCGCTTGCCGATGCGCTCGTCCTGCCCCTGCCGCCGTGCCGGGGGGCGCTCCGTGGCGCACGGCCGGCCGGCGGATCGCGGATCCTCCACGTTGACGAGCGAATCTCCATGCCCGACCTGTCCGCCTTCCCGATCACGAAAAAATGGCCGGCCCAGCATCCCGACCGTCTCCAGCTGTACTCGCTGCCGACGCCCAACGGCGTCAAGGTGTCGATCATGCTCGAGGAGACCGGCCTGCCGTACGAGCCGCACCTCGTGAGCTTCGACACGGACGACCAACTGTCGCCCGAATTCCTGTCGCTGAACCCGAACAACAAGATCCCGGCGATCATCGATCCGAACGGCCCCGACGGCCGGCCGCTGCCGCTGTTCGAATCGGGCGCGATCCTGCTCTATCTCGCCGACAAGACAGGCCAGTTGATGCCGAAGGACGCCGCGGGCCGCTACGAGACGATTCAGTGGGTGATGTTCCAGATGGGCGGCATCGGCCCGATGTTCGGCCAGGTCGGCTTCTTCCACAAGTTCGCCGGCCGCGACTACGAGGACAAGCGTCCGCGCGACCGCTACGCCGCCGAATCGAAGCGCCTGCTCGCCGTGCTCGACGCGCATCTCGCGAACCGCAAGTGGATGATGGGCGATACGTACACGATCGCCGACATCTCGATCTTCCCGTGGGTGCGCAACCTGGTCGGGTTCTACGAAGCGGGCGATCTCGTCGGCTTCAGTGAATTCCGCAACGTCAAGCGAGTGCTCGACGCGTTCGTCGCGCGGCCGGCCGTCGCGCGCGGGCTCACTATCCCGGCACGCGGCTGATTCGCGCAGCGGGCGCGCCGTGTGCGGCCCGCTGCGTGACCGGCCCGCCGCCTCGCGCGGCGGGCGGTTTGCTGGTTTCGTTTCTGCGTTTCTTCGTTTCTTCGTTTCGTGCGTCGCGTTCAGCGTGACTCAGCGTGAGATCCGCGCCGCTGCTTTTCGACCGGCGTCGGCTTCCCTTCCTCCAATCCCGCCAGCAGCTTTTCCAGCAGCGCCGACAACTGCGCCTGCTCCGCCTCCGACAGCACGGCCAGCATCGCGCGCTGATTGTCGACGTGCGCGACCACCGCCTCGTCGATCAGCGCGCGGCCCGCGTCCGTCAGCGCGACGAGCGTGCCGCGGCCGTCGGCCGGATTCGGCCGGCGCTCGACCCAGCCGGCCTTGTGCAGCCGGTCGATTCGTGCGGTCATCCCGCCGATATCGAGGGCCTTCCTTGACGTCCTCACCCGCCTAAAGGCAGGTGATTCCCACACCTGGCGATGCACGTCCGCATCGGAGAATGTTCAGCGCAGCGTTGGTATCTCGATCATGCACGACACCACAGCCATCGCAGGCCCACTCTCTCATTCGCAGTCCCGCGATACCTTTCGGCCGCGTCGTGCTGTCTTTCGACCCGCACGACGAACAGGACTGGGTGGAACCACTTTCGTCGACTTCCTCGAATGTGGCTCCGTGCGCGATCGCTTTGTAACGGAGCTTGTTTCGGAAGGACGACCAGGATGCGTCGTAGACGCTTTTCGCCATCCTGGTTCTGGCGAGCTTCGCGGCCGACACGTTGCCGACTGCGAGGTAATCGAACCGTCGCACCAGATCGAGGGTGAGCTTGTGCTGAAAATCGGCACGGGCATTCGCGACCTTGGCGTGCAACTTCGCGATATGCCGCTTGTGCTTTCGCGCCCGTTGCGCTTTCGCCAGTTTCTCCGCCGCGCGTCGGCCGAATTGGTCGTTGGGCAGTTTCTCGCCGGTCGAAAGTGTGGCGAAGTCTTTCAGGCCAAGATCGATACCGACACCGGAACGGATCGGGCGGGCCTGAACATCGGGCATCTCGATCACGATGTTCAGAAACCAGTTGCCCCTCGCATCCTGCGCAAAGTTGGTCCCGTCCTTGATCTTGCCTTCGGGAAGCGGTCGGCTGTTGAACACGCGGAAGGTGTTGCCGGCGAAACGGAACGCGTCACCCTCGCGCTTCAGGTCGCGCCCCTTCAGCGGCACCCAGCCCAGCGATTTCCTGCCGCGATAGCGCAGGTAGGGACGTCGGTGCTGGCTGCGCGACTTCGCATATTGCTCGCACGTCGCGTTGATCGTGCCGGAGTGGATGCCGAGCGCCTTGCTGCTCCCCGTTGTCAGTGCGTTCAGATCGAATCCCGTCGGCCACTTCTTGCTCCACTTGAGCGCGTGCTTCTGTGTGTCGTTGCAGAAGTTCCAGACGTAGTTCACCGCACGGCTCTGCTTGTTGAGCAGTCCGTTGAGCGACTTCACGCGGTAGCGGTAGACAAGAATCATGCAGGTGATCCTAACCCGTGGAAGAAGCTGCCTGTCAATAGCACGCCTTTCCTTCCCGCCATCCGCCCCGAAGGAAGTCCCCTTGGGGGAAATAGCGGGGTTTCTCGGAGCAAATTCTGATGAATCGCTGCATTTCCCCCGGCTGGCGGCTTGCCGCCATCGTGCTGGTCGGACTGAACCTGCGGCCGGCGCTGGCCGCGACCGGTCCGCTGCTCGACATGATCCAGCGCGCGACCGGCATCGGCGACGGCGCGGCGAGCCTGCTGACCACGATCCCGATCCTGCTGATGGGCGTGGGTGCGCTGAGCGCGCGGCGGCTGCAACGCGTGACGGGGATCGCGGGCGGCGTGTGGCTCGGCGTCGTGCTGATCGGGTTCGCGTGCGCGTCGCGCATTGGTGCGCAGCATGCGTGGGTGCTGCTGGCAAGCGCATGCTGCGCGGGCATCGGGATCGCCATGGTGCAGGCGTTGCTGCCAGGGTTCGTGAAGGCGCATTTCGCGACGCGGATCGGCGGCGCGATGGGCGTCTATTCGACGTCGATCATGGGCGGCGCGGTGCTCGCGAGCGTCGTCGCGCCGTTCGCCGCGGCCCGCTGGGGCTGGCTCGCCGCGCTCGCGGGCTGGGCGCTGCCGGCCGGCCTTGCAGCGCTCGCGTGGCCGCTGGCCAGTCGTGACGGCGACGCGCCGGCGTCCGGAGCGCTGCCGGCGTCGGCCGCGACATCGATGGCGCATGCGCGACCGGCGCGCTCGCCGCGCGCATGGCGGCTCGCGGTGTTCTTCGGGATCGCGACGGGCGCCTACACGCTCGTGCTGGCGTGGCTGCCGCCGTACTACATGCGGCTCGGCTGGTCGCCGACCGCGGCTGGCGGCCTGCTCGGCGGCGTGACGCTCGCGGAAGTCGTCGCGGGCCTGACGATCTCCGCGATGATCGACCGCCTGCCCGATCGCCGGCCCGCGCTGCACGCGGCGATCGCGTCGCTGCTGGCCGGGCTGCTGGTGATGCTGGCCGCGCCGCAGGCGCTCGCGTTGCCGGCCGCGCTGCTGCTGGGTGCGGGCATCGGCGCGCTGTTTCCGCTGTCGCTGATCGTCACGGTCGATCATGCGGCGACGCCGGCCGATGCCGCATCGTTGACCGGGTTCGTGCAGGGCGTCGGCTATCTGGTCGCGGGGCTGTTTCCGTTCGCGGCGGGCATCGTGCGCCAGCGTCTCGCGGATCTGTCGCCCGCGTGGGTCGCGATGGCTTGCCTGTGTGTCGTGCTGTTCGCGCTGGCGGCGGGTTTCGCGCCGCAGTTTGCGCGGCGCGTCGCGCGTGCGTAGAGCGTGTGCCTCGGCCCGCATCGCGTTTCGCTTACGCGCAATCAGCCGCCGCTTGCATACAGCGTCGAATCCGCGAACCCTTCCGCATCGAGCACGCGCCCGACCAGAATCAGCGCGGTGCGTTCGATCCGCGTGCCCTGCACCTTGCCGACGATGTCGGCCAGCGTGCCGGTCACGCGTTCCTCGTCGGGCCAGCTCGCGCGATAGATCACCGCGACCGGGCAGTCCGATCCGTAATGCGGCAGCACTTCGTCGACGATCCGCGCGAGATGGCGCACGCCGAGATGGATCGCGAGCGTCGCGCGGTGTGCGGCGAGCGCGCCGAGCGCTTCACCTTCCGGCATCGTCGTCTTGCCCGCGAAGCGCGTGAGGATCACCGTCTGCGCGACACCGGGCAGCGTCAGCTCGACGCCGAGCGTCGCCGCGCACGCGGCCGTGGCCGTCACGCCCGGCACGATTTCATACGGAATCCCGAGCACTTTCAGCCGGCGGATCTGTTCGCCGATCGCCCCGTACAGCGACGGATCGCCCGAATGCACGCGCGCGACGTCCTGCCCTTTCGCATGCGCATCGGCGAGCAGCGCGACGATCGCATCGAGATCGAGCTCGGCAGTATTGACGACCTGCTCCGCGCGATGGCCGTCGAGCACGGCCGGCGGCACGAGCGAGCCCGCATACAGGATCACCGGGCACGTGCGCACGAGGCGCTGGCCCTTCACCGTGATCAGTTCGGGGTCGCCAGGGCCCGCGCCGATGAAATACACCGTCATCCAGAAATCTCCATCCATTCATTGGGCAACCGGTCGCGCGGCATCACGTGCGCGCGGCCGGGTCGAGCGCGTCGAGCGCCTCTCGCAGCGCGGCGGCCGAGTCGAACTCGCGGTCGGCGTCGGGCAGCGGCGGCCGGCGCAGCATCACGACCGGCAGCCGTCGTTCGCGCGCGACGTCGAGCTTGGCTTCGGTCGCGACGCCGCCGCTGTTCTTGCTGACGACGACGTCGATGCCCGCGAGCGCGAACAGCGCGCGTTCGCCGTCGAGCGTGAACGGCCCGCGCGTCGCGACGATCTGCGCGCGCGCGTTGCCGGGATGCGCCTCGAGGCAGCGCACCAGCCAGAACTGGTGTGGCGGAATCTCGTCGAGATGCGCGAGCGGTTCGCGCCCGAGCGTGAACAGCGGCCGCCGGAACGGCGCGAGCGCGGCCTCGATGCCGGCCCAGTCGTCGACCATCCGCCAGTCGTCGTCGGGGCGCGGCGTCCACGGCGCGCGGCGCAGCGCCCACAGCGGCACGCCCGCGTCGCGCGCGGCGGCCGCAGCGTTCGCGCTGATTTGCGCGGCATACGGATGCGTCGCGTCGATCACGAGACCGATGCCGGCGCTGCGCAAATAGGCAGCAAGCCCCGCCGCTCCGCCGAACCCGCCGACACGCACGTCGCAGCGCAGGTCGTCGGGCACCTTGCCGAGGCCCGCGAGGCTATAGACGTGCCCGCGGCCGAGCGCACGTGCGACCTTCAGTGCGTCGCCGGTGCCGCCGAGGAGCAGGATGCGTACGCTCATCGTGCACTTCCGACGAAACGGCCCTGCCGGTCGATCGCGAACATCTCGACAGCCACCGAGGCCGGCACGATGTCGCGTGCGACCCGCAGCGCGTGCGCACAGACGAGGTCGCCGAGCGGCACACCGTCCGCGAGCGCGAGCTTCAGCGCTTCCTGGCTGGTGTTTGCCGCGCGCATCGCGGCCTGCAGCGCGTCGCTCGCACCGGCCTCGGCCGCCCACTGCGCGAGCAGCGGCAGGTCGATGCTCGAATGGCGGCTGTGCAGGTCGAGATGGCCGGCCGCGAGCTTGCTGAGCTTGCCGAAGCCGCCGCACATCGACAGGCGGGAGACCGGCGCGCGGCGCAGGTGCTTGAGCACCGCGCCCGCGAAATCGCCCATTTCGATCAGCGCCATGTCGGGCAGGCCGTAGTGCGCGCGCATCGCATCCTCGCTCGTGTTGCCGGTGCACGCGGCGATGTGCGCGATGCCGTTCGCGCGTGCGACGTCGATGCCCTGGTGGATCGACGCGATGTACGCCGAGCACGAGAACGGCCGTACGATGCCTGTCGTGCCGAGGATCGACAGTCCGCCGACGATGCCCAGGCGCGGGTTCATCGTCTTCAGTGCGAGCGCCTCGCCGCCCTCCACGCCGATCGTCACGTCGAAGCCGCCTGCGTAACCATATTCGGCCGCGAGCGCGTCGAGGTGCGTGGTCATCATCTGGCGCGGCACCGGATTGATTGCCGGTTCGCCGACCGGCAGCGTGAGCCCCGCGCGCGTGACCGTGCCGACGCCCGGCCCCGCATGAAACCGCACGCCGGGCGCGGCGGACAGCGCGACGCGCGCGAACACCAGCGCACCGTGCGTGACGTCCGGATCGTCGCCGGCGTCCTTGATGGTGCCGGCCTCCGCGCCGTCGGCGGTGATCCGGCAGAACTCGAGCCGCATCATTACGCGCTGCCCCTTCGGCAGCACGATCTCGACCGCATCGTCCGCGTGACCCGCGACCAGCAGGCGCGCGGCGGCGAGCGACGTCGCGGTCGCGCAGCTGCCGGTCGTATAGCCGAACCGCAGTGGCGCCGCTCGTTCGGGGGTTTCGTCGCGCATCACGCGGGGCCCGTGAATTCCGTCGCCGCGGGATCGGGCTTGCGCCCGTCGTACAGCGTGACCGGCAACGGCTGCCGCCACGTGTCGAAGCGGCCGAGCGGCTCGGCATGCGCGAGCGACACGCGCGTGAGCGTGCCGCCATGCGCGTCGCGCCAGGCCGCGAGCGCCAGTTCGCCCTGCAGCGTGACCGCGTTCGCGACGAGCCGGCCGCCCGGCTTCAGCGCCGACCAGCACGCATCGAGCACGCCGGGCGCGCTCGCGCCGCCGCCGATGAAGATCGCGTCGGGCGCGGCGAGCCCCGCGAGCGCGTCGGGCGCGCGCCCCGCGACGAGTTGCAGCCCCGGCACGCCGAGCGCGTCGCGGTTGTGCTCGATGAAGCGCTGGCGCTCCGCATGCGACTCGATCGCGACCGCCTGGCACGACGGATGCGCGCGCATCCATTCGATGCCGATCGAGCCGCTGCCCGCGCCGACGTCCCACAACAGTTCGCCCGGTGCGGGCGCGAGCCGCCCGAGCGTCAACGCCCGCATGTCGCGCTTGGTGAGCTGGCCGTCGTGGCGGTACGCGTCGTCGGGCAGGCCGGGCGTGAGCGCGCGGCGCGGCGCATCGGGGCCGGCCCGGCAGTCGAGCGCGATCAGGTTGAGCGCGGCGGTTTCGGCGATCGGCCAGTCTTGCGCGAGGCCGTCGAGACGCCGCTCGAGCGGGCCGCCGAGATGCTCGAACACGCTGATGCGGGTCGGGCCGAAGCCACGCGCCGTGAGTTCGGCGGCGACCGTGGCCGGCGTGCGGCCGTCGGCGCTCAGCACGAACAGGCGCCGGCCCGGCAGCAGGTGGCGCACGAGCGTCGCGAGCGGCCGGCCGACGAGCGACACCGCGCCGACGTCCTGCAGCGCCCAACCCAGCCGTGCGGCCGCCAGCGACAGCGACGACGGGGCGGGCAGCACGCGCCATTCGTCAGCGGATAGCTCGCGCGCGAGCGTCGCGCCGACGCCGAACAGCATCGGGTCGCCGCTTGCCAGCACGCAGACGGGCGCGTCGCGCCGCGCGAGCAGGCCCGACACGTCGAACGGCGACGGCCATGGCTCGCGCACGGCCCGCAGCCGCGCGGGCAGCATGTCGAGGTGCCGCTTCGCGCCGACGACCCGCGTCGCGTCGAGCAGCGCGCGCCGCGCACTGCGCCCGAGCCCCGCGTAACCGTCGTCGCCGATGCCCACTACCGTCAGCCACGCCGTCATGCACCCTTCCCCATCGTCCGATTCCATCGAGTCGCCGTACCGCGGCCGTTAAGGCGCCGGTGCGGCCGTCCGCGTTGCGAAAGTCGGCATGGTACCGTGTTCCACCGCGCGTTTCATCTGCGGGACTGCCCGCGCCGGGCCGCGTTTCGCTTCGGTCATGGCGCCCGCTCGACGGTCGCGAAGCGCCGGTGAAATCGGGTATCCTACGGCCGTTCGTTCGCCGGTGCCCTTCGGGGCCGAAGAGGGAACACAGGGCGCGCATCGCGCCGCTGTGGCTGCCCCCGCAACTGTAGACAGCGAGCCGATCTCCCCCCTCATGCCACTGGTTTCACCGGGAAGGCCGGGAGCCGGCGCCGACCTGTCAGCCAGGAGACCTGCCGGCCTGAAAGTGCGTGCGTGCCAGTCGGCGTCGGGCGGGGTGTACCGATGCGTTGGCCGCGGCGCCACACTACCCCGGTATCCCGTTGAGTTCCGCCCCCGTTTCGATTCCTGCGTTGCCCGTCGTGCGCCCGTCGGCTTGCCCGGGGCTCGTGCGCGTCGTCGCGGCCGCCGACGGCGGGCTGTGCCGGATCAAGCTGCCGGGCGGCCGGCTCGACGCGCGGCAGGCGCGCGCGATCGCCACCGCGGCGCGCAGCTACGGCTCCGGCGCGATCGACGCGACCAATCGCGCGAATCTCCAGTTGCGCGGCATTCGCGACGGCGCGGCCGATCTGCTGGCCGGTGCCTTGCTCGACGCGGGCCTCGGCCCGCGTGCGAGCGCCGCCGATGCCGCCGATGCCGCCGATGCCGCCGATGCCGCCGATGCTGCGCAGGATAAGGCCGCGCTCGCCGCGAGCGACGACGTCCGCAACCTGATGCTCAGCCCGCTCGCCGGGGTCGACCCCGCCGCGCTGCTCGACAGCCGCGCACTCGCACGGCCGTTGCTCGACATGCTGACGCACGAGCCGCGCCGCGGCGAACTGTCGCCGAAATTCTCGATCCAGCTCGACGGCGGCGAAGCGGTCGCGGCGCTCGATCATCCGCATGACATCTGGCTTGCCGCGCGGCGCCGCGGCGACGGCGCGCTGCGCATCACCGCGGGCCTTGCCGGCTGTCCGCCGGTCTCGTCCGACGATTCGCCCGCTTCGTTCGACGTGGCGCCGGACCAGGCCGTCGCGCTGGTGCGTGCGTTGCTGCTCGCATTCCTCGATCTTGCGCCGGCCGACGTCACGCGGATGCGCGCGTTGCTCGCGACCGGCGGTGAACGCGCGTTGCGCGACCGCGCGCAGCACTACGCACCCTTCCCGCTCGAGGCCGATCCCGCCCTGATCGACTGGCGGCGCATGCCCGCGGATGCCGCGCTGCGTTTCGGCGCGCGGCCGTCGCTCGACGCGGCGCGCTGCAGCGTCGGCGCGCAGTTCGTGCTCGGCCGGCTCGACGCGGCGCAACTGGAACGGCTCGCGGCACTCGCCGACGCCGAAGGCGACGCCACGCTGTCGATGACGCCGTGGCAAGGCGTGTTCGTGCACGGCGTGCGGTGCGAACGCGCGCCGGCCGTGCTCGATGCGCTCGCGTCGCTCGGTCTCGTGTGCGCGCCATCCGATCCGCTGGCGGCGCTGGTTGCCTGCACCGGCAGCGCGGGCTGCGCGAAGGCGCGCGCCGATACGAAACACGATGCGCTCGCGCTGGCCGCGCGCGTCGGCCAGCCGGTCGACGTGCACCTGACCGGCTGCGAGCGCCACTGCGCGCTGCCGCATCCCGCGACGTACACGCTCGTTGCGGTTGCGCCCGCCCGCTACGACCTTTACCGGCGCGACGCCGCCGCGGGCCTCGGCGCCCCGCTCGCGCGCCATCTGACGATTGAACAGGCCGCGGTCCGATTGACGGACCTGCGGCATAGCCAGGACACCACCACCGATGCTTGACTACATTCGCGACGGGCAGGAAATCTACCGCCAGTCGTTCGCGACGATCCGCGCCGAGGCCGACCTGTCGCAGGTTCCGCCCGATCTCGAGAAACTCGCGGTGCGCGTGATCCACGCGTGCGGGATGGTCGATGTCGTCTACGACCTGCGCTTCTCGGCCGGCGCGGGCACGGCGGGCCGCACGGCACTCGCGGCCGGCGCACCGATCCTGTGCGACGCGCGGATGGTCGCCGAAGGCATCACGCGCGCGCGGCTGCCGGCCGGCAATCGCGTGATCTGCACACTCGGCGAACCGGAGGTGCCCGACCTCGCGCGGCATCTCGGCAACACGCGTTCGGCCGCGGCGCTCGAGCTGTGGCGCCCGCATCTGGCCGGCAGCGTCGTCGTGATCGGCAATGCGCCGACCGCGCTGTTCCACCTGCTCGACATGATCGACGCCGGCGCGCCGCGCCCCGCGCTGATCCTCGGCTTCCCGGTCGGCTTCATCGGCGCGGCCGAATCGAAGGCGATGCTCGACGCCGAGAGCCGCGGCGTGCCCTACGTCACGCTGCTCGGCCGGCGCGGCGGCAGCGCGATGGCGGCCGCCGCCGTCAACGCACTCGCGACGGAGGCCGAATGACGGCCCCGCGCGGACGCCTGTTCGGGGTCGGCGTCGGCCCGGGCGACCCTGAACTGATGACGATCAAGGCGCTGCGCGTGCTGCAGGCCGCGCCGGTTGTCGCGTATTTCGTCGCGAAGGGCAAGAAAGGCAATGCGTACGGGATCGTCGAAGCGCACCTGCTCGACGCGCAGACGCAACTGCCGCTCGTCTATCCGGTGACGACCGAGGCGCTGCCGCCGCCGCTGTGCTACGAGACGGTGATCGCCGACTTCTACGACACGGCCGCCGAGATCGTCGCGGCGCATCTCGACGCCGGGCGCGACGTCGCCGTGATCTGCGAAGGTGATCCGTTCTTCTATGGCTCGTACATGTACCTGCACGATCGCCTCGCGACGCGCTACGACACCGAAGTGATCCCGGGCGTGTGCGCGATGCTCGGCGGCACGGCCGTGCTCGGCCAGCCGCTCGTCTATCGCAACCAGAGCCTGTCGGTGCTGTCCGGCGTGCTGCCGGAGGACGAATTGCGCACGCGGCTCGCGCACGCCGACGCGGCCGTCGTGATGAAGCTCGGCCGCAACTTCGACAAGGTGCGGCGCGTGCTCGACGAACTCGGGCTCGCGAAGCGCGCGCTGTACGTCGAGCGCGCGACGATGGCGGCCCAGCGCATCGTGCCGCTCGACGAAGTCGATCCGATGGCGTCACCGTATTTCTCGCTGCTCGTCGTGCCGGGGGAAAAATGGCAAGGATGACGACTCCGCCCGCGATCGTGATTCTCGGCGCGGGCGCGCTCGACACCGCGCGGCGCATCCAGGCGCGTTATCCGGGCGCTCGCGTGCATGGGCTCGCGTCGCGCGTCGAGGCCGACGTGCCGTTCGACGAACTCGGCGCGCACCTGCGCGCGCTGTACGCGCGCGGTCTGCCGATCGTCGCGCTGTGCGCGGCCGGCATCGTGATCCGTTGCGTCGCGCCCGCGCTCGCCGACAAGGGTGTCGAGCCGCCGGTGCTCGCGGTCGCGGAAGACGGCTCGGCCGTCGTGCCGCTGCTCGGCGGTTTGACGGGTGTGAACCTGATCGCGCGCGAAATCGCCGAGTGCCTCGGCGTTGCACCGGCGATCACGACGAGCGGCGAACTGCGCTTCGGCGCGTGCGTGCTCAATCCGCCCGACGGCTATGCGCTCTCCGATCTCCAGCAGGGCAAGCGCTTCGTGTCCGACCTGCTCGCGGGCGCGGCCACGCGCGTCGACGGCGCGGCGCCGTGGCTCGACGACGTCGCGCTGCCGCGCGACGACGCGGCAGCGCACGCGATCCGCGTGACGCCCGATGCGTGGCGCGGCGCGCGCGACGAACTCGTGATCCATCCGCGCAGCGTGGTGGTCGGCATCGACGCGCGCGGCGTGCAGGCCGACGCATCGCCATCGCTCGCCGAACGCATCGACGCGCTGCTCGATGCGCACGGCCTCGCGCGGCTCGCGCTCGCCGCGCTCGTCGCGCCGGCCACCTTGCTCGGCGATGCGCGGGTCGAAGCAGCGGCGCACACGCTGGGCGTGCCGCTGCGCTTCGGCGATGTCGAAGGCGATGGCGATGGCGATGGCGATGGCGATGGCGATGGCGATGGCGATGGCAAAGATGATCGCAACACCGACGCCGCCGCACTGCTCGGCCTTACGTTGCGCGTCGCGCACACGCTGCGCGCAACGTCCGACGGCCTCGCCTGCGCGGTCGCGGCGCAACCCGTCGATCCCGCCACGCTCGGCCGCGCGCGCGGCCGCCTGACGGTGTTGGGCCTCGGCCCGGGCGATGCCGCGTGGCTCACGCCCGCCGCACGCGACGCGCTCGCGCAAGCGACCGATATCCTCGGCTATACGACCTACGTGACGATGGCGGGCCCGTTCCGCGCGGACCAGCGCGTACACGGCACCGACAATCGCGAGGAAATGCAGCGGGCGCGCCATGCGTTCGAACTGGCGGCCGAGGGCCGGCGCGTCGCGGTCGTGTCGTCGGGCGATCCGGGCGTGTTCGCGATGGCCGCGGCCGTGCTGGAAGCGCTCGACGAAGCGCGCGACCCGCGCTGGGCGGCGGTCGAGCTGCGCATCGAACCCGGCGTATCGGCGTCGCTCGCGACTGCCGCGCAGGCCGGTGCGCCGCTCGGCCACGATTTCTGCGCGATCTCGCTGTCGGACAACCTGAAGCCGTGGGACGTGATCGAGATGCGCCTGCGGCATGCGGCGCAAGCCGATCTCGTGATGGCGTTCTACAACCCGATCTCGCGTGCGCGGCCGTGGCAGCTCGATCGTGCGCTCGAGGTCGTGCGCGCGCACCGCGCGGCCGACACGGTCGTCGTGCTCGGCCGCGATATCGGCCGGCCGGGCGCGACGCTCGCGACGACGACGCTCGGCGCGCTGCGCAGCGACCAGGTGGACATGCGCACGATGGTGATCGTCGGTTCGTCGACGACGCGGCGTTTCGCGATCGGCGATGGCCGCGAGTGGGTCTATACGCCGCGCTGGTATCGCTGAAGACCGCTGCGCACGGCACGGCATGCCGGCCGTCGTTGCCGGTGCCGGTGCGACACATCCATGCACGCATCGGCCGCGCGCCGTGGGCACGGTATCGAGCGTCCAGCGCTTGCGCTTCATCGCACGACCAAGCGGACAAATCGCCCGCTTTACGTTTCGATATTCGCTCGAATCGGCAAGATTGTTACTTACGCACAGTGCAATAATAAAAAGAACGCACAACCGTTCATTGTTCAGAACTAATCCTTCAAGATGTGCATGCCGCCGGGCGGGCATGTGCAGCCGCCCGACCGGCGGCGATACGCGGGCCAGCGTATCCCTCTTCCACTTGGAGAAAACAATGAACAACACCGTGTTGTCGCGATTCAACCCGCGCGCGCTCGTCGCGGGCTGCCTGCTCGCCGTCGCGAGCGTGTCCCACGGCGCCGGCGTCTATGCGCCGTTCGTCGACGTGACGCTCTACCCGACGCCGCTCGTCGACCGGATCGGCGTCCAGCAAGGCATCCAGCAGTTCACGCTCGCGTTCGTGACCGCGGGCAACGGCTGTGCGCCGTCCTGGGGCGGCGTGCAGCCGATCGGCAACGGTGCGAGCGGCGATCTGCTCGCGTCGCTGTCGACGTCGATCGCGAGCTATCGCGCGAAAGGCGGCGAGATCGCGGTCTCGTTCGGCGGCGCGAACGGCACGCCGCTGATGCAGGCGTGCTCGACCGTCCCCGCGCTGAAGACGGCCTACCAGACCGTGATCGACACCTACGGCCTCACGCATGTCGACTTCGACATCGAGGGCGCATCGCAGCAGGACAGCGCCGCGGTCGCCCGCAACTTCCAGGCGGTTGCGCAGTTGCAGTCCGACTACGCGGCGAAAGGCCGGCCGCTGCACGTCACGCTGACGCTGCCGACGATGCCGACCGGGCTCACGCAGGATGGCGTGAACGTCGTGACCGCGGCCATCGCGAACAAGGTCGCGTTCGACGCGGTGAACCTGATGACGATGGACTACGGCCCCGCGAACATCGACATGGGCGCGGCGGCGATCAGCGCCGCGCAGGCGCTCTACGCGCAGCTCGACACGGCGTTCAAGTCGGCCGGCCAGCCGAAGACCGGCGCGCAACTCTGGCAGATGGTCGGGGTCACGCCGATGATCGGGATGAACGACGTGCAGGGCGAAACCTTCACGCTCGCCAATGCGCAGAGCGTGCTGAATACGGCGCTCAACAACGGTTACGGTTTCTTCGGTAACTGGTCGGTCGGCCGCGACCAGCCGTGCCCGAACAACGGCGCGTATGTGTCGCCGACCTGCTCGGGCATCGCGCAGCAGCCGTACGCGTTCGCGTCGATCTTCCGCAAGCTCGACGGCAAGTGGGGCGCGGGCGTCACGCAGGACCCGAACTACGGCGGCGGCTCGAACGGCGGAACGCCGCAGCCCGGCGCGCCCTGGTCGGCCGCCCAGGTCTATACGGCCGGCGCGACGGTCACCTATCAGGGCACGACGTACCAGGCGCAATGGTGGACGCAGGGCGACGTGCCGGGCCAGGCGAGCGTGTGGAAAGCGATCGGCGGCGGCACGGCGACGTGGTCTGCAACGACCGCGTACCAGGGCGGCACGTGCGTGATGTATCAGGGCGCGAAATACTGCGCGAAATGGTGGACGCAAGGCGACAACCCGAGCGCCGGCGGCGTGTGGGTGAAGTCGTGACGTCGTGAAGTCGTGATCGCCGGCGCGTGACGGGCCGGCCGCGGCCGTTCCCCGGCGCGCTGTCCGGCGCGGCGGCGAACGGCCGCCGAAGCAGGCGCTGAGCGTTGCTTCGCGGCCCTTGCTACCCGCGCCCCTGCTCGGCCAGCAACCGCGCCTTCGCATCGACCAGCAGCGCCGCATGCGAGTCGCGATGCTGGCGGATCCGCTCGGTCGGGCCGACGACCGACAGCCCGTACCAGTCGCCGTCGAGCGTCAGCGCGACCGCGATCGCCGACAGCTCGGGCGCGCTCTCGCCAAAGTTCTCGGCCCAGCCGAGTTCGCGAAACCGCGCGGTTTGCGCGACGAGCGCCGGCAGGTCCGCGACGCTCGCGTCGGTGAAGCGTTCGAATGAAAGCTGCGCGCCGAGCGCCTGCTGCGCATCGCTCGCGAGCTCCGCGAAGATCGCCTTGCCGATCGAGTTCGCATGCAGCGGGCGCAGCTCGCCCGGCTGGCGCGTATAGCGGATCGCCTGCTCGGATTCGACGACGTCGAGATACGTGACCGACGGGCCCTGGATCTTGCCGAGCACGGCCGTCTCGCGGCTCGCATCGCGCAGCGCGACGAGATGCGGATGCACGATGTCGACGACCGGATCGGTCGCGTCGATCGCGGCGGCGATCGTCTGCAGGCGCCGCGTCGGGTAGTAGCCGCCGCGCTTGCGCACCTCGTACAGATAGCCGCGGCTCACGAGCGTGCGTGCCATCGCCAGGCAGCTCGACGCCGGCACATTGAGCAGGCGCGCGAGCTCGGTGAGCGGCAGCGGCCGCCGTTCGGCGGCGAACAGCTCGAACAGGTCGAGCGTGCGGGCAACGAGTTTGACGTCCATGACGAGCGCTTGAATCGGAACGGGAAGCCGCGCGCCGGGCGAGCCGCCGGGCCGGTACGGTCAGTACGACTTCGGCAGCCCGAGCACCTTCTCCGCGATGTAGCAGAGGATCAGTTGCGGGCTCACGGGCGCGAGCCTCGGAATCATACACTCGCGCAGGTAGCGCTCGACATGGTATTCCTTCGCATAGCCCATCCCGCCGTGCGTCGCGATGGCCGTCTGGCACGCCTGGAACGCGGCTTCCGCGCCGAGGTACTTCGCGGCGTTCGCCTCCGCCCCGCACGACTGCCCCGCGTCGTAGCGCGTCGCGGCCTTCATCACCATCAGCCACGCGGCCTCGAGCTGCATCCATGCCTGCGCGAGCGGATGCTGGATCGACTGGTTCTGCCCGATCGGGCGGCCGAACACGACACGCTCGCACGCATACTGCGTCGCGCGCCGCAGCGCGGCCTGCCCGAGGCCGATCGCCTCGGCGGCGATCAGGATTCGCTCGGGGTTCAGCCCGTGCAGCAGATAACGGAAGCCGTCGCCCTCGTTGCCGATCAGGTCGTCGCGCGGCACGCGCAGGTTGTCGATGAACAGCATGTTCGAATCGACGGCCTTGCGGCCCATCTTCTCGATCTCGCGCACCTCGACGCGCGACCGGTCGAGGTCGGTGTAGAACAGGCTGAGCCCCTCGGTCGGCTTCGCGACCGCGTCGAGCGGCGTCGTGCGCGCGATGATCAGCATCTTGTTCGCGACCTGCGCGGTCGAGATCCAGATCTTGCGCCCGCTCAGCACGTAGTGGTCGCCGTCGCGGCGCGCCTGCGTGCTCAGGTGTGTCGTGTCGAGGCCCGCGTCGGGCTCGGTCACCGCGAAGCAGGCCTTGTCGCGCCCGGCGATCAGCGGCGGCAGGAAGCGCGCCTTCTGCGCGTCGTTGCCGAACACCTGCACCGGGTTCAGCCCGAAGATGTTCATGTGGACGGCCGAGGCGCCCGACAGGCCGGCGCCCGACGCGCTGATCGTGCGCATCATCAGCGCGGCCTCGGTCATCCCGAGGCCGGCGCCGCCGTGGGCCGGGTCCATCGCGATGCCGAGCCAGCCGGCCTCGGCGAGCGCCGCGTGAAAGTCGGACGGGAACCCGCCCGCGCGATCGCGTTCGAGCCAGTAGTCGTCGCCGAAGCGTTCGCAGATTTTCTCGATCGCGCTTTCGATCGCGCGCTGGTCGTCGGTCAGGTCGAACTGCATGGATTGCTCTCCTGGAAATGGGCGAGCGGCCGCGCCGCTCTCAGCAACACGCCGGATGGCGCCAGGGCTTGCGCCTCGAAAAACGTCCCTTTGCGGGATGGGCCACCCGGAACATCGGCGCGAAGCGGCACGTCCGGCGCGCTCACAACGGAAACACGCCCACGATCACCGCGGCGAACACCATCAGCACGGTGGCGGCGAACAGGAACGGAATCGTGAATTTCTGGTGCTCGGCCAGCTCGACGCCGGTCAGGCCGACGATCAGGAACGTCGCCGGCGTGAGCGGGCTGACCGGAAAACCGGTCGTCATCTGGCCGAGCAGCGCGGCCTGAGCCATCTGGATCGGCGGCACGCCGAGCAGCTTGCCGCTTTCCGCGAGCACCGGCAGCACGCCGAAGTAGAACGAATCGGGATCGAACAACAGGCTGAGCGGCATCGACAGCAGGCCGAGCACGAGCGGCATGTGGCGCGCATGTTCGACCGGCACGTGCGCGACGACGACCTCGGCCATCGCCTTCAGCATCCCGGTTCCGGACATGATTCCCGTGAACGCGCCGGCCGCGAGCAGCACGCTCGCCATCATCAGCGCGGCCTTCGCATGCGCGTCGATTCGCTCGCGCTGCGCCTGCACGTCCGGATAGTTGATGACGAGCGCGGCGACCGTGCCGAGCATGAACATCACCATCGGGTCGACGATGCCCGACACCAGCGTGCCGAGCACGACGAGCGTCAGCGCCAGGTTGATCCGGAAACGCCCGGGCCGGCGCAGCGCGCGTTCGGCATCGGTCAGCTCGCGCGGCGCGATCGCGAGCGACGCCGCGCCGGCGCGATCGAGCCCGAGCCGCTTCGCCTCGCGCACACCGAGCACGTACGCGGTGCCGAACACGAACACGAGCCCGACGATCTGCACCGGGATCATCGGCATGAAGATCGCCGAGCCGGGAATATGCAGCGCCGCGGACGCGCGCAGCATCGGCCCGACCCACGGCAGGAAGTTGACGCCGGCCGCCATCGACGCGACGCACGCGAGAATTCGCCGGTCCATCCCGAGCCGCGTATAGAGCGGCATCATCGCGGGCAGCGTGACGAGAAACGTGACGGCGCCCGAGCCGTCCAGATGGATCAGCAGCGCGAGCAGCGCCGAGCCCATCACGATGCGCGGCGGATGGCAGCCGATCACGCGCAGCACGCCCGCGATGATCGGGTCGAGCATTCCCGCGTCGGTGAGGATTCCGAAAAATAGAATCGCAAAAACGAACATGCCGGCGATCGGGCCGATGTTCTGCACGCCGTGCACGATGAACTTGCCGGTCGAGAGTCCGAAGCCGGCCGCGACCGACGCGGCCACCGGCACGACGATCAAGGCGACGAGCGGCGACAGCCGCTTCGTGATGATCAGGCCGAACAGCGCGACGATCGCGATCGCGCCGATCCATGCGAGCATGATGTGTCTCCTCTGGCGCCGGCGCGCGTCGGGCGCGGCGTGATGTTCGAAGCGGCGTGACGCGGTGTGGCGGCGGGCGACGCCATCGCATTGCCGCCGGCCGCGATGCGTGTCAGTGGCCTTGCTTGCCGTTGTCGTCTCGTGGCGCGTCGGCAAACACCTGCGCCGCGTGTTCGTTCAGCGCGGGCGGCGGCCGCCGGTACGAGGCCGGCGTGCGGCCGAGCTTGATCGGCGACGCGATGCCGCGGTGCCGCCCCAGTTCGACCTTCATCTGCCGATGCGCGACGTGCGGATGGTCGAGCGCCGCGTCCAGCCCGAGCACGGGCGCGCATGGCACGCCACGGCGCATCAGCTGCTCGGCGAGCGCCGCGCCGTCGTGTGCGGCCAGCGCCGTTTCGAGCAGCGTGCGCAATGCGGCGCGGTTCGCGCTGCGCGCGCGGTTGTCGGCGAAGCGCGGGTCGTCGGGCCAGTCGCGCGTGCCGAGCACGTCGCACAGCGCGGCGAACTGTCCGTTGTTGCCGACCGCGAGAAAGATGTCGACGCTCGCGGTCGGAAAGCTGTCGTACGGCGTGATGTTCGGATGCGCGTTGCCGGTGCGCACCGGCGCCTTCCCGGAGTGGAAGAAATTCGGCGTGTGCGGATGCAGGATCGACAGCGCGCAGTCGAACAGCGTCGATTCGACGAACTGGCCGCGCCCGCTCGCATCGCGTTCGCGCAGCGCCATCAGCACGCCGAGCGCCGCGTTCAGCCCGGTGACGAGATCGACGATCGGCACGCCCACGCGCAGCGGCGCGCCGCCCGCTTCGCCGTTCACGCTCATCAAGCCGGCCAGCGCCTGCACGGCCGCGTCGTAGCCGGGCAGCCCGCCGAGCGGGCCGTCCGCGCCGAAGCCCGACACGCGGCAATAAACAAGCCGCGGAAAGCGCGCATGCAGCGCGTCGAAGCCGAGCCCCCAGCGTTCCATCGTGCCGATCTTGAAGTTCTCGACCAGCGCGTCCGCGTGCTCGAGCAGCCTGAGCAGCCTCTCGCGATCGTCCGGCTTCGTCAGGTCGAGCGCGATGCCGAGCTTGTTGCGGTTCACGCCGAGGAAATACGACGCGGTGTCGCCATCGAACGGCGGCCCCCAGGTGCGCGTCTCGTCGCCCGACGGCGGTTCGACCTTGATCACCTCCGCGCCGTGGTCGGCGAGAATCTGGGTCGCGTACGGGCCGCCCAGCACCCGCGACAGATCGATGATGCGCAACCCCGCCAACGCGCCCTGCTGCTCCAGCTCCGCCATGCGTCTCGCTCCTGCTTCCGGTTGTTCGGACCGCCGGGTTCCGCCATGCCGACGTTGCGGCGCGGTTTTTCCTGGCTCGAATAATAATTCCTGTGCGTGAATTTATATTCACACTGGAGAATTTTATTGTCAAGCCGGGCATGCGCCGGTAAGCCTCTGGAGAATGCGGCAGTCCGGGAGACAACCCCGAACGCGCGCCGGTTGCCGCGCCGGGCCGCGGTTCGCTAAGCTGCGGACAGTGCTCATCCGAACCAAGGCGGAAATTTCATGAAACGCATGCTGCTCGCGGCCCTCGTGCTCGCGTCGACGTTGGGCGTCGCCCGCGCGCAAACCGAGACCTACCATTTTGGCGAGGGACAATCACAGCCGCGGGCTGCCGCGCCGACTGCACGGCCGGCGCCCGCGCATCGGCACGTGACGCCGCCGCGTCACCGGCATGCGCTGCACAAACGGCGCCACGGGCGGTCCGGCAAGCCGGTACGCCCGGTGATCGAGACGTCTGCGTGACGCGTTGCGCGTGGCGCGCGGCAAAGCACGGAACTGTCACGAACGGCCGGTATGATCGGCGCGGCGGCTTTGCATGCCGTCGTGCCCGAGCATCGGGCGACTGGCCGGCAACGCCGGTCGATGTGCATTTCATTCCACGATTCAGTACTTGTTTTGCCGAACATGAATACCGGGCCGGATACCGTCGCCAGCATCAAGGAGCGCGCCACGATCGTGTGCCGCCAGCGCAGCAGCGTGCTGCTGGTCGCGCGCACCGCGGCGCGCTGGACGCTGCCGGGCGGCATGATCCGGCGCGGCGAGACACCGCTGGAGGCCGCGCAGCGGGAGCTGGCGGAGGAAACGCGGCTCGAAGGGCTCGCACTCGACTATGCGGTGCAGTTCGGCGGCCTCACGAAACTCCACCACGTGTTCGTGGCCGACGTGCCGAAACATCTGGTCCCGCGCGCGAGCAACGAGATCGCGCGCTGCAAGTGGTTCGACGTCGAACGCCTCGAGACGCTGCGCGCGAGCGTGCCGACCCGCAAGATCATCGAGCTGCTGCACCTCGACCGCTTTTCCCCGCTCGCGGACGGCCCGCTTCGTCTGCGCTGAAGCGGCCCCGCGCCGATCACGCCCCGGTCATGCGCGCAGCAACGGCCCGGCCTTGCGTTCGAGCAGCGCGATCAGCTCGGGCTGCATGTACGTGTAGCGGTCGGGAATGTCGAGGCAGACGATCTTCTTGTGCTTCAGTCGGGCGCCGAACCGGGCGGTGAGCTTCGCCTTGTGCGCGCGCTCCATCACGAACACGATCTCGGCCCATTCGAGCTGCTCAATGGACACTTGCGTGTCGGCGTCGGGCGCCAGCCCCGCGGAGTCGGTTTCGACACCCGGCCATCCCGCGAACACCGCCTCGGCGGTCGGGCTGCGCAGCCGGTTGCGGCTGCAAATGAAGAGCGCCCGCGTCATGCCGGCGCGCCGCGGCCGGCTTGTCCGGTCATCCGTTCAACCCTGCGGAATCGTGTCGGGCCGCACGTACGCCAGCATGTGCGGCACGTAGTCGGCCTTGCCGAGCTCGACGCCGTAATGGCGCAGGATCGCGTATGCGGCGATCGCGTGAAAGTAGAACTGCGGCAGCGCCCAGTCGCGCACGTACTGCTCGCCCGTCATGTCGAACGCGATGCCGTTCGGCAGCTCGAGGGCGATCGGCCGCGCGGCGCCGCCATCGAGCGCGTCGGGCGCGAGTTCGCCGAGGAATGCGATCGTGCCGGACAGGATCCCTTGCGCGTCGCTCACCGTGCCCGGCTGCGCATCGGCGTGCCAGCCGGCTTCGCGCAGCGCGAGCAGCGCATCCGGCAGCGGTTCGCCGCGCAGCCGGTAGACGGGCTCCATCGCCTGGAAGCACGAGAACCGCACCTGTGCGGCGAGCGGATACATGTCGGACGCGAGCTTCAGCGTCAGCAGCGCATCGGGTGCGTCGCCGGCGGCCTGCCGGTGCGCGACGGCCTTGTCGAGCCACGCGGATTGCGCGCGCAGCATCTGGGTCAACGTCGGAACGAGAAGTTGGGTTGGTGACATCCATGCCCTCCGATGGTTCGTTGGCGGAGCGATACCCATGTCGCGGCGAATCAGTATTCTGCCGCAGCCGACGATTCGACGCGAAACCGGTGACGCATCGCACGTCGCACGGCCGGCGCCCTAGGCGTCAGGGCTTGCCGTGGCGTGCCAGGAACCGGTCGAGCTGCGACGCGAACGCCTTGCCGTCGCGCGCGCTGAACGGGGCCGGGCCGCCGGTGTCGACGCCCGAGCTGCGCAGTTGATCCATCATCGCGCGCGTCGACAGGCGTTCCTCGATGTTCTCGCGGCTGAACCAGTTGCCGCGCGGGTCGAGCGCGTGCGCGCCCTTGTCGAGGACGGCCGCGGCCAGCGGGATGTCGGCGGTGATCACGAGATCGCCGGCTTGCGCGAGTTCGACGATTCGCGCGTCGGCGACGTCGAAGCCGGCCGGCACCTGCACCGACTTGATGAACGGCGACGGCGGCGTACGCAGGAACTGGTTCGCGACCAGCGTCACGCAGATCTCGGCACGACGCGCGGCGCGAAACAGCATGTCCTTGATGACGGCGGGACACGCGTCGGCATCGACGAGTACTTGCATGGCAGACGTTCCGGTGAGCAGAAACCGCGATCATAGCGCAGCGCCGGCGATCGTCCCGGGCGGTCGCTGCTCCGATCAATCGATCAACCGATCAATCGGTCAGCCAATCAGCCGGTCAGCCCGGCGCACAGCGACGCGGCCGTCGTCCATTGCGCGCCCCATGCGTCGGCGAGCCGCCTGCCCTGCCCGATCCGCACGGCCGCGTCATCGAAATCGACGAACACGACGTGATCGGCGGCCGCCGGTTTCGGTGCCGTTTCGCGCGTGCGTCCGTCGGACAGCACCCACAGCCAGCGCTGCTGGTCCGGCGTACGCCGTGCGGCGCGCGCGAGCAATTGCGCGGCGGCCGCGATGCCGTCCGCGAGCGGCGTGCCGCCGCCGCCATCCACCGGCTCGAGCCAGCGCGCGTTCCACCAGCGCGGCACGGCTGGGCCGAAACGCCGCGCGGCGCCGTTGCCGCCGAAGCAGATCAGCGCGGTTTCCACACGGTCGCGCGCGGCCTGGTCGAAGTACGCGACGATCAACCCTTTCGCGAGCGCGAGCCGTTCGTCCGACAACATCGACGCCGAACAGTCGAGCACGAAGCAATGGAGCGCGCGCGGGGCGCCGGCCTGTTTGCGAAAACGCAGATGGCCGGCGTGCAGCGGGCCGCCGCGCTTCGCGGCAAGCGTCGCCGGCCACGCCACGGCCGTGCCGGCGCGTGCCGTTCCCGGCACGCGCGCGGCGGCGCCTGGCTGCCATCGAGGACCGCGAACGGCGTTCGCGGCGGCGTCGGCCCGATGGCTCAGCGTTTTTTTAGCGGCAGCGGCACCACGCTTTTCACGTCGCGCAAGCCGGCCGGTTCGGGCGGCAGGTAGCCCCACTCGCCTTGCGATGCGCTCGCATCGTTGCGTGCCGCGCCCGGTTGATCGTCGGGCTGCCGGCGCGTGTCGGGCGGCGAACGGTCGTCGCGGTCGCGCTCGCCCCCGCCGCGCGATGGCGACGCGCCCGACGACGGCGGCGCGCCCGCATGACGCCGATGCCGCAGCACCGCGTCGGCCACGCGTTCGACATGCGACACCGTCACCGCGTCGGCGTGCTCCAGCGCCGCGAGCGCGCGCGCGGCGCGCAGCATCACGAGGTCGGCGCGCAAGCCGTCGACGGCCGCGTCGATGCACAGCGCGCTCACGCGTGCGTGAACCGCATCGTCGAAATCCAGCATCGACAGCCGGGCGCGCGCCGCATGAATCGCGTCGCCGAGTGCTCGCTGCGCGCTTGCGTGACGCGCACGAAACGCGTCCGGATCGAGATCGAACGCGAGGCGCGCCTTCACGATCCGTTCGCGCTGCGCGGCGTCGAAGCAGTTCTCGAGCTCGACCATCAGCCCGAAGCGGTCGAGCAGTTGCGGGCGCAGCTCGCCTTCCTCGGGATTCATCGTGCCGACCAGCACGAAGCGCGCATCGTGCGCGTGCGACACGCCATCGCGCTCGACCACGTTCACGCCGCTCGCGGCGACGTCGAGCAGCGTATCGACGAGCCCGTCGGCGAGCAGGTTCACCTCGTCGACGTACAGCACGCCGCGATGCGCGCGGGCGAGCAGGCCCGGCCGGAAGCGCACGCCGTTGGCGGCGAGCGCATGGGCGAGGTCGAGCGTGCCCGTGACCTGCTCGTCGCTCGCCGACAGCGGCAGCGTGACGAATTCGCCTTCGGGCAGCAATTCCGCCAGCGCGCGCGCGGCGGTCGATTTCGCGGTGCCGCGCGGCCCGCTGACGAGCACGCCGCCGAGCGACGGATCGATCGCGGCGAGCAGCAGCGCCTGCTGCAACGGTTGCTGCGCGACCAGCGCAGCGAACGGGAACACCGCGCGTGCGCGGGGCGTCGTGGGATCGGTCATCGCCGTCCTCCTTCCTGGAGTTGTTCGCTGTCGAGCCAGACCGCTTCGATCCGCTCGCGATAGTCGCCCGGCTGCTGCCACAGCCCGCGCTGCATCGCTTCGACGAAGCGTTCGCAGATGCCGTGCAGCGCCTTCGGGTTGTGTCGTTCGAGGAACGCGCGCGTGTCGTCGTCGAACAGGTACGCGTCGGCGACGAGCGCGTACTGGTGGTCCGACAGCACGCGGGCAGTCGCGTCATAGCCGTAGAGGTAGTCGACGGTCGCGGCCATTTCGGCCGCGCCCTTGTAGCCGTGACGCTTCACGCCGTCGAGCCATTTCGGGTTGACGACGCGCGAGCGGATCACGCGTGCGATCTCCTCGCGCAGCGTGCGCATCTTCGGCGCGACCGGATTCGCATGGTCGCCGTGGTAGATGCTCGGCTGCTGGCCGGACAGGTGGCGCACGGCTGCCGTCATCCCGCCCTGGAACTGGTAGTAGTCATTCGAATCGAGGATGTCGTGTTCGCGGCTGTCCTGGTTCTGCACGACGACGTCGATCGTCGCGAGCCGCTCGCCGAACACGTCGGGGGCCGCGTCGCCCGCGCTGTTCTGCGCGTACGCGTGGCCGCCCCACTGGCGGTACGCGTCGGCGAGATCGGCGTCGGTCTGCCAGCGGCGCTGGTCGATCATGTCCTGCAGGCCCGCACCGTAGCTGCCCGGCCGCGCGCCGAACACGCGCCAGCCGGCGCGGCGTCGCGCTTCGTCGGGCGCCACGCCCCGCTCGATCCATGTCGCCCGTTCGCGCTCGATGCGCGCGCGGATCGGGTTCAGCGCCTCGGGCTCGTCGAGCGCGGCGACGGCCTGCACGGCCGCGTCGAACAGGTGCATCAGGTTCGGAAACGCGTCGCGGAAGAAGCCCGACACGCGCAGCGTGACGTCGATGCGCGGCCGGTCGAAGATCTCGATCGGCAGGATCTCGAAGTCGGTCACGCGATGACTGCCGTGCGCCCATTTCGGCCGCACGCCGAGGAGCGCGAACGCCTGCGCGATATCGTCGCCGCCGGTGCGCATCGTGGCCGTGCCCCAGACCGACAGCCCGATCGCGCGCGGATAGTCGCCGTGATCCTGCAGATGACGTTCGATCAGCTGCTGCGCGGATTTCAGCCCGAGCGACCACGCGGCCTGCGTCGGCACCGCGCGCGTATCGACCGAATAGAAGTTGCGTCCCGTCGGCAGCACGTCGGGACGGCCGCGCGACGGCGAGCCGCTCGGCCCCGGCGGCACGAAGCGGCCGTCGAGCCCGCGCAGCAGCTGGCGCAGTTCCTCGCCGCCGCACGCGTCGAGCGCGGGCAGCAGCGTCGCGCGCACGCGTTCGAGCACGGCGAGCGTGTGCGTCCATGCCCCCGGCGGCGTCGCATCGATGCCGGCGTCGCCGCCGACATTCGCGCACAGTCCATCGAGCCACCGCTGCGCGAGCCGCT
This sequence comes from Burkholderia sp. KBS0801, assembly GCF_005937855.2. Taxonomy (NCBI): domain Bacteria; kingdom Pseudomonadati; phylum Pseudomonadota; class Betaproteobacteria; order Burkholderiales; family Burkholderiaceae; genus Burkholderia; species Burkholderia sp. KBS0801. The sequence goes on along the minus strand of NZ_CP042177.1, from coordinate 1,754,197 downwards.
CGAGCCGCTCGCGCGTGTCGCCCGCATGACGCCACGGCGACGCGTCGAGCGCCTGCAGCACGGCCGGCCGCGGGCCCGTCCACGGCGCGGCCCAGTCGGCCGCGAGCGGATCGAAATCGTCGCCGAGCGCGAGATCGCGCGCGAGCGCGGCGATCAGCCCCGCGCGTTCGCCCTTGCCGTCGCCGACCGGAAAGCGTGCGAGCGCGAGCAGCGTATCGCGCCGCTGGCGGTCGATCGGCGACGCGCCGAACACATGCAGCCCGTCGCGAATCTGCGCTTCCTTCAATTCGCACAGCCAGGCATCGACACGCGTGAGCAGCGCGTCCTCGTCGCCGGCGTCGCGCGGCGGCGACACGCTCAGCTCGTCATGCAGCCGATGTTCGGCAATCGTCGCGAGGATCGTCTTGCGCAGCAGCTTCGCGCGCCGCGCATCGACCATCAGCGCTTCGTAGTATTCGTCGACCTGCCGTTCGAGATCCTGCAGCGGGCCGTAGTTTTCCGCGCGCGTGAGCGGCGGCATCAGGTGATCGATGATCACGGCCTGCGCGCGGCGCTTCGCCTGGCTGCCCTCGCCCGGATCGTTGACGATGAACGGATACAGATGCGGCAGCGGCCCGAGCGTCAGGTCCGGCCAGCACGCGTCGGACAGCGCGACGCTCTTGCCCGGCAGCCATTCGAGGTTGCCGTGCTTGCCGAGGTGGATGACCGCGTCGATGCCGAACGCATCGCGCAGCCAGAAATAGAACGCGAGGTACGCATGCGGCGGCACGAGGTCCGCGTCGTGGTAGCTCGCATAGTCGTTCTCGCCGCGCGAACGCGACGGCTGGATGCCGACGAACACGTTGCCCGCGCGCCAGCCGGCGATCGGAAAGCGCCCCTGGCGCAGCGTCGGGTCCGCGTCGGGCGGCCCCCAGCGCTCGTTCAGCGCATCGCGCACGGCGGCCGGCAGCCGCGCGAAATGCGCGACGTAGTCGGCCAGCGCGAAACTCTGGAACGCGGGGCGCAGTGCGCGCACGGCCGGGTCGTTGGTCACGCCTTCGGTGAGCCGCGCGATCAGCGCGTCGCCGTCGGCCGGCAGGTCGGCCACCGCATAGCCCGCGTCGCGCAGCGCCGCGAGCACGCGCAGCGCGGACGCCGGCGTATCGAGCCCGACGCCGTTGCCGATCCGCCCTTCGCTTTGCGGATAGTTCGCGAGAATCAGCGCGATGCGCTTGTCGGCATTGTCGAGCGTGCGCAGCCGGCACCAGCCGCGCGCGAGCGCCGCGACGAACGCGATGCGTTCGGCATCCGGCTGGTAGCGCACGACGTCGACTTCGGTGTGCGGACACCGATACGCGAGCCCCTTGAAGCTCACCGCGCGCGTGACGATGCGCCCGTCGACTTCAGGCAATGCGATGTGCATCGCGATGTCGCGCGCGTGCAGGCCCTGGTTGTCGGCCACCCATGCGTCGCGGTTGCCGCCGGACAGGATCACCTGCAGCACCGGCGCGTCGCCGGCGAGCACGTCGGGCTCGGGGCTGTCGATCGCACCGGCCGCGAAGGCCGTGGTGTTCAGCACGAGCGCGACGTCGTGCGTGTCGCAGAGCTGCGTGATGACCTCGCGGCTCACCGCGTCCTTCAGCGACGTGACCGCGATCGGCAGCGGATTGAGCCCTTCGCGCACGAGCGCATCGGCCAGCGCGTCGAACACGGCCGTGTTCGCGGCCTGCCAGTGCGCGCGATAGAACAGGATCGCGACCACGGGTGCGCCGGGCGTCCAGCGCGCGCGCCAGTCGTCGACGCTCGCCGGGTCGCGCGCCGGGTGATACAGCGCGGCGGCCGGCAGCGGACGCGGCGGCTCGGGTTCGTCGCCGAAGCCGAGCGTATGGAATGCGATGCTGCGCAGCAGCGCTTCGGCGTTGTGCATCCCGCCGTCGCGCAGGTAGCGCCACCACAGCCGGCACAGCGCCGGCGCGACCGTGCTCTTCGCAACGAGGTTCGGGTCTTCCTGCAGGTCGCCCGAGAACATCGCGAGCTGCTGCCGGCGCTTGGACGCGAGCGACACGGCCTGTTCGATCCCGTACGGCCAGTACGCTTCGCCGCCGAGATGATCGATCACGACCGTCTTCGCATGACGCAGCACGTCGTCGACATAGAAATCGACCGACGCCGGCTGCCGCAGAAACGTGACGTTCGCGAGCCGCACGCTCGGAAAGCCGGCCGGCAGCTTCGGCACGACACTGGCCAGCAGCGACAAGGTCGTATCGGCCGAACTCAGGATCACGATGTCGGCCGGCTGCTGGTCGATCCGGACGACGCCCTGCGTATCGTCGACGAAGCCGCCCGGCGTGGTGCGCAGCAGATGCATCGCGCGTTACGCCTGCTGCGTCTGAGCCGCGCACGCGGCATCGAACGCGCGCTGCAGTTCGGCCGCGTCGAGATCCTCGCCGATCAGCACGAAGCGGCTCGCGCGCGTTTCGCCGTCCTGCCAGCGACGGTCGAAATAGCTGTCGAAGCGGCGGCCGACACCCTGGATCACGAGCCGCATCGGCGCCTCGGGCAGTGCCGCGAAGCCTTTCGCGCGGTAGATCGTGTGCGTCTCGACGACGCGCTGCAGCGCGGCGATCGTCGCTTCTCGCGAGCCTGCGTCGCCCGACACCACCACCGAATCGAAATCGTCGTGATGGTGGTCGTGATCGCCATCGTCGGCCGAGCCGTGATGGTCGTGCCGCAGGTGGATCGTTTCCTCCGACGCCGATTCGAGCCCGAGCAGCATCGCGAGATCCAGTTCGCCGCGCGTCGCGCGCACGATCTTCACCTGCGGCGGGACCTCTTCGCGGATCGCGGCCTCGACTTCGGCGAACTGCGCGTCGGCGACGAGATCGGCCTTGTTCACGATCACGAGATCGGCGGACGACAGCTGGTCGGCGAACAGTTCGTGCAGCGGCGATTCGTGGTCGAGGTTCGGATCGGCGCGGCGCTGCGCGTCGACGGCCTGCGGGTTCTCCGCGAACTGGCCGCTCGCGGCGGCCGGCCCGTCGACGACGGTCACGACCGCGTCGACCGTGAAGCTGTTGCGGATCGTCGGCCAGTTGAAGGCCTGCACGAGCGGCTTCGGCAGCGCGAGGCCCGACGTCTCGATCAGCACGTGGTCGATGTCGGCGCGGCGCTCCACGAGCGCTTCCATCACCGGATAGAACTCTTCCTGCACGGTGCAGCACAGGCAGCCGTTCGCGAGTTCGTACAGCTGGCCCGACGCTTCGCCCTGCGCGTCCTCCGTATCGTCGCAGCCGATCCCGCAGCCCTTGAGGATTTCGCCGTCGATGCCGAGCTCGCCGAATTCGTTGACGATCACCGCGATGCGGCGGCCTTCGGCGTGCTGCAGGATGTGGCGCATCAGCGTAGTCTTGCCGCTGCCGAGAAAGCCCGTGACGATCGTGACGGGAAGCTTGCGTAGGGTCATGGTAGGTCCTGTGGCGAATGAGGGAGTCAGGCCGAGAGCGTCACGTCGATCTCGTCGTAGCGTTTGATGCGATAGATCGCGGCCGACACCATCCAGCACGCGAGGAACAGGCCGATCACGACGTAGCCGAGCATCCCGAAATGCGATGCGACCATCGTCGAGAAATTCCATACGGGGCCCTGCAGCGAGAGTTTGTCCGCGAGCAGCGCGAGCACCTCGATGCCGCCGATCAGCGCGGCGACCAGAACCGACACGAACGTGATCGTCATGTTGTAGTAGATCTTGCGAATCGGCCGCACGTACGCCCACCGGTACGCGCCCATCATCAGGATGCCGTCGGTCGTGTCGACGAGCGTCATGCCCGCGGTGAACAGCACCGGCAGCGCCATCACCGACCAGAACGACATGCCGCCCTGGACTTGCGTGGCCGAAATGCCGAACAGCGCGATCTCGGTCGCCGTATCGAAGCCGAAGCCGAACAGGAACCCGACCGGATACAGGTGCCAGCTGCGCGACACGAGGCGGAACAACGGCCGGAACAACCGGGCCAGCACGCCGCGCTGGTTCATCAGCATGTCGAGATCGGCGTCGACGATCGGCTCGCCACGGCGCGCCGCGCGAAACGTCCGGTACACGGAAATCAGGATCAGCAGGTTTGCGGCCGCGAGTACCAGCAGGAAGAACGCGGACACGCTGGTGCTGATCACGCCGCCCCAGGCCTTCATGCTCTCGAAGCGCGCGAGCGACGCGGCGGTCAGCGCGACCGCGACCGACATCACGATTACGACCGTCGAATGGCCGAGCGAGAAGAACAGGCCGGCGCCGAGCGGGCTGCGGCCTTCCTGCATCAGCTTGCGCGTGACGTTGTCGATCGCGGCGATATGATCGGCGTCGACCGCGTGGCGCAGCCCGAACACGTAGGCGAGCAGCGCGGTGCCCAGCAGCACGGGCTGGTCGCGAAACGCGACGAAGGCCCAGATCCACGCGCCGACGTTGAACGCGACGAGCAATGAGTAGATCGCGACGATTTTGCCGCGCAGCCCTGACGGACTGTCGTTGAAGAGACGGAAGAACGAGTCGAGCATGATGCTCCTGTGCGAACGGTCGACATGTGAATGCCAACACGGCCGCCGCCGGCCCTGCCCGCGCCGCCTGCCGCTCGCCGCCCTGGTCCGTGCGCGTGCATGCGACGGATGGTTGGCGCGGAAAGGGGGAAACGCTCTGGCGTCGGGCGTGCTGCGGCCGTGGACGATGCGCCGCCTCCCCGCGGCGCTGAACCCCAACGTTTCGGCCGGTATCCGGGCTGACGAACACGCCGCTTCGCCTTCCCGGATGCGCGGCATCCAGTGGCGGTCGTCCGCATGCGGCTGGCATGCGGCGAAGTGGCGCTGCGTCGCGCTGGGCGCGACGCGTTCGCTTACCGTTGCGGGGGCAGCACAGGTTGGCTCGACTGCGGCGCAGGCAGGCTCCCTGCTTCCCGTTTAACTGCGCACGCCGGAAGCGCGCGCGAGCACCGAAACGCGTGCGAGTGTAGGCGGCGGTGCGAGGAGCGTCAAGGTGAAACGGGCTGCCGCGGGATGTCCGGCATGGCCGCGGCAGCGCGTCCAGGGTCACGTCCGGGGCCACCCCCAGGCGCCCGCACGGCGGGTTCGCGCGGGCCGGGCGCTGTGCTATCGTATGCGCCGCGTTCGGTGCTCGCGCGCGCTCCTCCGGCGCGCGCAGTTAAACGGGAAACAGGAGGCGGAAGTCCGCCCGGCCTGTGCTGTCCCCGCAACGGTACGCCGCCCGCGCGTCGCGGTTCCCCGCACGCGCCCAGGCCGCCCGCGATGCCACTGCCCTTCAGCGGGCGGGAAGGCTGCGGCCTGGCAAGCGGCCAGCCCGGATACCGGCCGACGCAAGGGGCGAGCCCGCTGCTCGCCGAACGCCCGATCCGCGGGGGACGGATGGGGTGCGCTTTCCGCCCGCGCTCGCGCGGGCTTCGCTCGATCCGTCATGCATTGCCTGTCCGCCGGCCGCCGATGTGCCGCTCGCTGTCCCCTTTCCACTGCCACGACACGGTGCGCGCCGTGCCGCGCCCGATGAGCCGCGCATGGCTCGTCGGCGCCGGCCCCGGCGACGCCGATCTGCTCACGCTGAAGGCCGTGCGCGCGATCGCAGCGGCCGACGTGCTGCTCGTCGACGATCTCGTGAACCCCGACGTGCTGCGCCACGCGCGCGCCGACGCACTGATCGAGCACGTCGGCAAGCGCGGCGGCCATGCGTCGACGCCGCAGGAAACGATCGTCGCCACGATGCTCGCGCATCTGCGCGCGGGCCGCAGCGTCGCGCGGCTCAAGGGCGGCGATCCGTTCGTGTTCGGCCGCGGCGGCGAGGAATTGCTCGCGCTCGGCGCGGCCGGGTTTCCGGTCGAGGTCGTGAACGGCATCACGGCCGGGATCGCCGCCCCGGCCGCGCTCGGCATTCCGGTCACGCATCGCGGCGACGCGCAGGGCGTGATCTTCGTCACGGGCCACGGCGCGGGCGCGGACGAACCCGACTGGCGCGCGCTGGCCGCGACGCGGATGACGATCGTGATCTACATGGGCATTCGCCGGCTCGACACAATTGCAGCCGCGCTGCGTGACGGCGGCGTGGCCGGCGACACGCCGTGCGCGGCGATCGAGAACGCGACGCGTGACGGCCAGCGGCACGTGCTCGCGACGCTCGACACGATCGTCGAACGCGTGGGCGCGACCGGTATCGGTTCGCCGGCGATCGTCGTGATCGGCCGCGTCGCGGCGCTCGCCGACGATCCCGCGGTGCGCGCGGCGCTTGGCGGCCGCGCATGATGCGCGTCGCGCTCGGCGTCGGTTTCCGCGCGGGCGTGACGGCCGCGCAACTCGATGCCGCGATCCGCGCGGCGCTGGCCAGCCACCCGGGCGCCGAGCCGGCCGTCGTCGCAACGCTCGCCGACAAGGCGCGTGCCCGGCCGCTGCGCACGCTGTGCGCGCGGCGCGGCTGGTCGCTCGTCGCGTTCGACGCGGCGCAGCTCGCGTGTTGCCCCGCACCGGCATTGAGCGGCCCGTCGGCTGCCGCGCTTGCGCGTTTCGGCGTCGCGGGCGTGGCCGAGCCGTGCGCGCAACTCGCGGCGCCGCATGGCCGGCTGCTCGGCCCCAAATCCAGCCGGGACGGCGTGACGGTCGCGCTCGCCGGCCCGCTCTGAACCCTTTGTTTCGCTTTCGACAGGACGATTCCCGATGAAGACCGATGCCGAATCCCATCAGCGGATGGCCGAACGCCGCCGCGCCGGCCATGAAAAGAAGCAGGCTGCCGCCACCCAGGAAAAGGGCCTGCTGATCGTCAACACCGGCAACGGCAAGGGCAAGAGCACGGCCGCCTTCGGCATGGCCGTGCGCGTGCTCGGCCATGGCATGCGGCTCGGCGTCGTGCAGTTCATCAAGGGCGCGCTGCACACGTCCGAGCGCGATTTCCTCGGCGCGGTCGCGCAATGCGACTTCGTGACGATGGGCGACGGCTATACGTGGAATACGCAGAACCGCGACGCCGATGTCGCAACCGCGCGCAAGGGCTGGGACGAGGCGCGCCGGATGATCGAAAGCGGCGAGTACCGGATGGTGATCCTCGACGAGCTGAACACCGTGCTGAAGTACGAATACCTGCCGCTCGACGAAGTGCTCGCGACACTCGTCGCGCGGCCGGATTCGGTGCACGTCGTCGTCACCGGCCGGCATGCGCCCGATGCGCTGATCGACGCGGCCGACCTCGTCACGGAAATGCGGCTCGTCAAGCATCCGTACAAGGAGCAAGGCGTGAAGGCGCAGCCCGGCGTGGAGTTCTGAGCGATGCCGGCCTGCCCCGCGCTGTTCGTCAGCGCGCCCGCGTCCGGCCAGGGCAAGACGTCGGTGACGGCCGGCCTCGCGCGGCTGCACCGCCGGCTCGGCCGGCGCGTGCGCGTGTTCAAGACCGGGCCGGATTTTCTCGATCCGATGCTGCTCGAACGCGCGAGCGGCGCGCCCGTGCACGCGCTCGACCTCGGGATGGTCGGTGAAGCCGGCTGCCGCGCGCTGCTCGCCGACGCCGCGCGCGACGCGGACCTGATCCTGATCGAAGGCGTGATGGGGCTGTTCGACGGCACGCCGAGCAGCGCCGATCTCGCGGCCGCGTTCGGCGTGCCGGTCGTCGCGGTGATTTCCGCGAAGGCGATGGCGCAGACGTTCGCGGCGATCGCGTTCGGGCTTGCGCGGTTCCGGCCGGAGGTGCCGTTTCACGGCGTGCTCGCGAACCGCGTCGGGTCGCCGCGACACGCGGAGCTGTTGCGGCAGGCACTGCCGGATGACTTGCGCTGGCTCGGGCACGTGCCGGCCGATGCGGGCATCGCGCTGCCGGAACGCCATCTCGGCCTGCACCAGCCGGCCGACATCGGCGATCTCGACGCGCGGCTCGAGCGTGCGGCCGACGTGCTCGCGCAGACGGCGCTCGCCGAATTGCCGCCGGCCGTGTCGTTCGCGGAACCGGAAGCCCGCGCCCCGCTGCCGCGCGCGCTCGCCGGCAAGCGCATCGCGATCGCGCGCGACGCGGCGTTCTCGTTCATCTATCCGGCCAATCTCGCGCTGCTCGAGGCGCTCGGTGCGCAGCTGCGGTTCTTTTCGCCACTGGCCGACGAGCCCGTGCCCGACGCGTGCGACGCGCTGTTCCTGCCGGGCGGCTATCCGGAACTGCACGCGGCGACGCTCGCGGCGAATGCCGTGGCCGCGCGGACGATTCGCGCGCACGCGGCGGCCGGCCGGCCGATCGTCGCGGAATGCGGGGGAATGGTGTATCTGTGCGAGTCGCTGACCGACGTCGAAGGCGCGACGACATCGATGCTCGGGCTGCTGTCAGGCCATGCGACGATGCAGCGCCGGTTCGCGGCGCTCGGCATGCAGCAACTGGACACGCGCAGCGGGCCGATGCGCGGCCATACGTTTCATTATTCGCGGCTCGACACGCCGCTGGCGCCGGTGGCGGCCGCCGCCCGGCCCGACGGGGAACCCGGCAGCGGCGAAGCCGTGTATCGCACGGGTTCGATCGTCGCGACGTACATGCACATGTACTGGCCGTCGAATCCGGATGCGGCGGTGGCGTTGTTCAGCGGGGATGGGTTCGGGTTCGACACGTGCCGCGATTGAATCGATTCCCCGCATTCACCGTCACACCAGAAACGTCTCGGCCAGCTTGACCCAGTACGACGCGCCGGTCGGCAGTACCGCGTCGTTGAAGTCATAGCCGGGGTTATGCACCATGCAGCCGCCCTCGCCGTCACCGTTGCCGATGATCAGGTAGCAGCCCGGCCGCTTCTCCAGCAGGAACGCGAAATCCTCGCTGCCGGTGAGCGGCACCATCTCGTCGATCAGGTTCGCTTCGCCCACCCACTCGCGCGCGACGTCGCGTGCGAACGTGGTCATCCGCGCATCGTTGACGAGCACCGGGTAGCGGCGCTGGTAGTCGATCGTCGCGGTCGCGCCGAACACGGCCGCCTGCGCATGAACGACTTCCTTGATGCGCGCTTCGAGCAGGTCGCGCACCTCTGGCTTCAGCGCGCGCACCGACAGGCGCATCTGTGCGCGATCGGGAATCACGTTCGGCGCGTCGCCCGCGTGGATCGCGCCGACCGTGACGATCGCCATGTCGAGCGGCGACACGTTGCGCGACACGATCGTCTGCAGCGCGATGACGATCTGCGCGCACACCACGACCGAATCGATCGCCTTGTGCGGCACCGCGCCGTGTCCGCCGCGCCCCTGCACGTCGACGATCACGGTGTCCGACGACGCCATGAACGGCCCCGGCAGGAAGCCGAACTTGCCCGTCGGGAAGCCCGGCATGTTGTGCATCGCGAAGATCGCGTCGCACGGGAACTGCTCGAACAGCCCGTCGTCGAGCATTTTCTTCGCGCCGCCGAGCCCTTCCTCGGCCGGCTGGAAAATCAGGTTCAGCGTGCCGGAAAAGCGCCGCTCGCGCGCGAGGTGCTTCGCGGCCGCGAGCAGCATCGCCGTGTGGCCGTCGTGGCCGCATGCATGCATCTTGCCGGGGATCGTGCTCTGGTACGGCAGGCCGGTCGATTCGTGGATCGGCAGCGCGTCCATGTCGGCGCGCAGGCCGAGGCGCTGCGTGCCGTTGCCGACCTTCAGCTGCGCGACCACGCCCGTGCCGCCGAGCCCGCGGTGCACCGTGTAGCCCCATGCCTGCAACTGCTCGGCAACGAGGTCGCTGGTCGCGAATTCCTCGAAGCCCAGTTCGGGGTGGGCGTGAATGCGATGCCGGATTTCGATCATTTCGCCGGCGAGGCCTGCGGGGATCACGCTGTGCGTCACGGTGTCGTCTCCTGGATTTAGTGGGGAATGTGCTGGCAAGGATAGTCCGTTGAGCGGCAACCGGACAGACAGAAAGTCGTCGTGGAGACAACCTGGGGTTGCTGGTCGATCATCGCCGACCATGAACGATCGTCCGCCCTCGCACACCGGCCATCCGGGCGACTGCCGCGCATGAGCCGAATTCGCGACACTGCATGTTCAGTCTCGATTTCTGAGGTGGGAGGTTGCGTTGATTGCCGTTCGCCATTCCGGAATAATTCCGTCACATCAAAGGGTTGAGCGTTCTTGTTCATTTTTTGACGGCCGTACATTTTTTGTGTACGCTGACAAAAAAGTGAACAAGCGATCCTCCCAATGCCCGAGAACGCCACCCTGTCGATAGCGGAACAGCACGTGCTCGACGAAGCCTGCGCCGCGTTCGAACGCGCGACCCGACGCTTCAACGCACGGCCGGTGCGCGTGCCGGCCGCATCCCGCGCGCATGCCGATGCGATGATCCGCTTCGGCATTGGCGGGCAGACCTTCGAGATGCCGGCCGCCGTGAGCGTTGGCGTCGAATCGGTACAGGACGCCCGCGCGGCGCTGCTTCGCCGCGGCGCCGCCCTGCTGCCCGGCGAGCGGCAGCTGATGCTTGTCGCACCGTACGTGTCGGTCGAGCTAGCCGCCCGCCTGACCGATCAAGGCATCCCGTTTCTCGATACCGCCGGCAACGCGAGCCTGCTCGTGCCGGAGGCGACCGTGCTGATCTCCGGCCGGCCGAAACCTGCGCGCACGCCGCGCCGGCAGGCGTCGCGCGCGACGACGCCCAAGGGGCTCGCCGTGATGTTCGCGCTCGCGACGCAGCCGGGCCTCGTCGCGCAACCGTACCGGGCGATCGCCGCCGCGTCCGGCGTCGCGCTCGGCACGGTCAACCTCGCGATGGACGACCTGCTCGCGCGCGGCCTCGTCGCGCAGCGGCGCAATGGCGAGCGCCTGATGCCCGACTGGCCGCGCTTCGTGCAGGAATGGGTCGCGCTGTATCCGAGCCGGCTGCGCGCGAAACTGCCGGCCCGGCGGTTCGCCGCCGTCGCACCCGACTGGTGGCGCGGCTTCGATTTCGCGGCATTCGATGCGCGGCTCGGCGGTGAACCGGCGGCCGACCTGCTGACGCACGATCTGAAGCCAGCCGCGGTCACCGTCTATACGCACGGCGCCGTGTCGAACCGCCTGCTGCTCCAGGCGCGCCTGCGCCCGGACGAGCGCGGCGACGTCGAGCTGCTCGAAGCGTTCTGGCCGCCGTCGCCGGCGCTCGACTGGCGCGAGCAGGACGTGCCGCTCGTGCCTCCGCTGCTGATCTACGCGGATCTCGTCTCGTCCGGAGACAGCCGCAATCTTGCCGCCGCCGAACACATCCATGACCGATACCTCGCCCACCCGCCCGCTTGAAGTCGACGCGCGCCGGCCGCTCGAGCCGGCGGCCGCCGCGCTGCTGCAGGCGGTCGGCACGACCTGCGTGCAACTCGATGCAGCATTCGTCGTCGCCGGCGCAACCGCGCGCGACATCCTGATGTGGCATGTCCACGGCATCCGGCCGGTGCGTGCGACGCGCGACGTCGACGTCGCGGTGTGCGCGGTGAGCTGGCCGTTTCACGAGCGGCTCGTCGATGCGCTCGTCGCGACCGGGCAATTCGCGCGCGCGCCGAAGCATCAGCAGAAACTGCTGTTCGACAGCGGGACGCGAGGATTTCGCACGGAGCTCGATCTCGTGCCGTTCGGGCCGCTAGAAGCACCGCCCGGCGAAATCGCGTGGCCGCCGCGCGGCGATTTCGTGCTGAACGTGCTGGGCTTTCAGGAGGCGGTCGATACTGCGCTGGCCGTGTCGATCGGCGTCGATATCGCTGTGCCGGTGGCAAGCCTGCCCGCGCTCGCGCTGCTGAAGTTGCTCGCGTGGAAGGATCGGCGCGCGCGCCAGAACAGCGACGCGTACGACCTGCTGTTCCTGCTCACCCATTTTCACGACGCGGGCAATCGCGAGCGCATCTGGGACGTCGCGCCCGATCTGCTCGAACGGCACGGTTTCCAGCCGGAGCTGGCGGCGGCCGGGTTGCTCGCGCGCGATGCGAAGCGGATCGCTTCGCCGCAAACGCACGAGGCGATCCGCGCGCTGTTATCGGACGAAGCGGTTTACGCGACCCTCGCGCAGGACCTGCAGGCCCGCGCATTCGCGCTGTTGCCGGGTGAATTCAACGATGACGCTGACAGGTATCTCGACGCGTTCCGCAGTGCTTTCCTGGCAGAACCGCCCATTTCTCGCGCGTGACGCGCTGCCGCGCGACAGCAACGCCATCGTGCATTCGCAACCCTAGACCGAGGCTGCCCAGTCTTCGAGCGACAACCCCGCGACACGGCTGAATTCGCGACTGTTGTTCGTTACAAGCACGGCACCGGCCGCGATCGCGTGACCGGCGATCGACGCGTCGTTCGCGCCGATCGGCGTGCCACGTGCGGCCAGGTCGACGCGAATCGCGGTCGTTGCATCGACCGCCGCGGTATCCCACGACAGCACGCCATCCAGCCGCGAAACAAAGGCCGTCACGAGTTCCGCATGCTTCGGCGAAGCCTTTTTGCCGACTGCGCCGAACCGCATTTCGGCATAGGTGATCGCCGACACGACGATCCGGTGCTGCGCATTGACGCAAGACTGCAACCGGGACAACACCGCGGATGGCCGCTCGCGCATGATGAACGAACAGATGTTCGTATCGAGCATGTAGAGCGTCGTCACCGGTCCGACTCCGTCCGTGCATCGTCATCGGCGCCGGGCAGGTCGAAACGACCAGGTTCGACGACCGCCGGGCGCTCGACGAGGAAGTCGGCATCGGCGTGTGGTTCACTCGCGAACGACAGCCACGTCGGCCGCACCGGACGCAGCAGCAACGTGTCGCCCTCGCGGCGGATCTCGAGTTCCGTCACACCCTCGAACTCCATGTCCTTCGGGATGCGGATCGCCTGGTTACGGGCGTTCTTGAAAATGGAAACGGTGCGCATGAGCCACTCCACAGGAGTACGATGCGCCCATTCTAAGCATATGCTGGCATATGTCAATGTCGGGGAACGTGCTGCGGGGACCGCGCCCGATGCTATCGCGTGCGTGCTTGTCATGTAGGCGGGACCTGTCCGTGATGAGGATGCAATCCATTCTTCCTCATGCCGCCCGCCCGATCCATATCCCGAACGGCCGATGTCCGCAGCCCATCAAGCCACGCGAAACGTCGTCGCTTGCGAATTGACGCATCGGCGCATCGACGCTTCGCGCCCCCACCCCGTCACGGCAACCGGAAAGTGTCGAAGAACGTTTCGCGCTCCATCACGGTGAGCGCCGCGCGCTTGTGCGGGAAGTCGAACTCCTTCAGCGTGTAGAACCCGAGCCGATGCATGTACGCGATATGTCGCACGTGATCGACGCGCGGCTCGCCGACGAGCCGCTGCGTGCGCGGCTCGTCGACGAACATGTAGTGCAGCACCCCGCTCCACCATGCATGCAGCTTGCCCGCGCTCTGGAAGCGCGAGTCGCCGATCAGCAGGTGCAGCCCGCGATCGTAGTCGTGCGCGTCGTAGAACGGCGCGAGGCGATCCTCCTTCGCCCAGTAGAACTCGAAATAGCCGAACGGCGTGTCGTCGAAATAGCCGATCATCGGATGCATGTGCGGATCGGCGAGCCGCTCCGCGAGATACGCGGCGTGCTCGTCGCGCGTGCCGCGCTGATCCCAGAAATGCGCGACGCGATCGAGGTTCATCCAGTCGCTGAACAGCTGCGCATGTTCGTCGATGTCGACGGTACGCAGGCTGAACGTCATTCCGACCTGCGGCATGTAGCGCGCATAGATCTCGCCGGCCGGCGACGGCGGCCGCACCGGATGCCGGTGGCCGTTCGTGATCGCGTAGCGCAGCGGCATCCCGCCCGATGCAGGCGCCTTCAACCACGGCCGCGGGTTCTGCCAGAACGTCGCGCGCGATGCGCTCAGGCGCAGCCGGTCGCCCGCGGCCTGCGCGCCGTCGATCACGCCCTCGCGCACCGCGCGCGCGACGTACGACGCGACGGCCGCCGGCTCGGCGCCGCCGAGCGGCACCGACACCGTCGCCGCGTCGTGCCGCGTGTCCGTGTTGAACAGCGCGACGAATTCCGCGAGCAGCGCGGCCGGCGGATCGTCGGGCCGCCACGCGTCGAGCGTGCGCTCGGCGGCGGCCGCTGCATGCGCGGGCGCGGCGCCGTCGAGCGCCGCGGCCACCTCGCCTTCGACGGCGTCCGCCGTGCCGGCCGGTTTCGTGAGCGTGTCTACCATCACAGTGCTCCCGCGTCGTGGCGGTCGGCGAGGATGTGCAGCCCCCGCTCGAGCGCCGGAAACAGGCTGCGCTGGAAGTTGTTCCAGCGCAGTTCGAGAATCGTGTCGTCCGGCGCGATCGGCGTGTCGAGCACGTCGCAGATCACCTCGCCGGAATCGATGCCGTTGTCGACGTAGTGGAACGATGCGCCGGTCATCGTCACGGGATCGACGCGCGACGTCGTGCCGTTCGCCCAGTCGACGCGTTCGCCGCGCGCGCCGTGCAGCGCATCGAGCGTCGCCCACGCGCCGCGCCGCTGGTACGGCGAATCGTCGGCCGTGATGCCGGGATGGATGTTCGCGATGCGGCGGTGAAAGCGCGCGCCAGGGCGCACGAGCTCGTCGAGGATCACGAGCAGCCCGTCGAGCACGACCACGTCGGCGTCGAGTTCGAGCAGGCGTTCGAGCAGGCGGCGCTCGAACGCCTGCTTGCCCGTCACGCGCTCGCGCGCGTCGCGCGGCAGCCGGCGGTACGTCGATGCGATCGTGCAGAACAGTTCGTCGACCGGCCGGCCCTGCACGGTCAGCCCGTCGGGCAGGATCCACGGGCGACCCGGCGTGCGCGCGAACCCGTAGTCGGCAACCTTGGCGCGGTCGGCGGGCGAGCCTTCGTCGTCGTCGACGATCACGCCCTTGAGCGTGTAGCGCTCGCCGAGCGGCGAATCGTTCAGGCGCTCGACGAGGAATTCGAGCGGCGCCTTCATGTAGCGCGTGCCGCCCTGGTAAGCGACCGGCTGGCCGGCGCGATCGGCCGCGCCGTTGCGCAGCGACTGGATGTAGACGAGATTTTTCTTCGGCATGGAGGCGTCGTGGAAAAAGCGGACGACGGCGCCGCGGCCCGCCCGCACCGGCCCGCAGGCCGGCCGGCGCGCCGCGGCGCGCGGCGTCACCAGTTGTATTTCGCGGTGGCGATCACCGTACGGTCGGTACCGAAAATGCACACGCTCGTCGACTGGCAACCGCTGATGTAGTGGCGGTTGAACAGGTTCGTCCCGTTCACGGCAAAGCGCCAGTTGCGCGTGTCGTAGTGCACGCCCGCGTCGAACAGCGTGTAGCTCGATACCGTCAGCGAGTTGTCCGCCGCACCGGCCGACGCGCTCTGGTAACGCACGCCGCCGCCGAGGCCGAAGCCCGTGAGCGGCCCCGTGTGCCATGTCCAGTCGGCCCACAGCGACGCCATCTGGCGCGGCCGCGGAATGTCGACCGGCCAGTTGTTCAGCGATGCGTCGTTGGCCTTCACGTTCTTCACGTCCTGGTACACGTAGGACGCGATCAGCGACAGGTTCCGCGTGAGCTTGCCGGTCGCGCTCAGCTCGATCCCGCGTGAGCGCACTTCGCCGGTCTGGATCGACGTCGTACCGGACGGATCGAGATTCAGCGGCGTCGACGTGAGCACGTTGGTCTGGTTGATCTGGTAGATCGCCGCGTTCACCATCAGGTTCTTGCCCGGCGGCTGCCAGCGCAGGCCGGCCTCGATCTGCTTGCCGCGCGTGGGCTGCGGCAGGCCGCCGCCGTACAGGTTCACGCCGATCACCGGGTTGAACGACGTCGCGTAGCTGATGTACGGCGACAGCCCGTAGTCGCCCTGGTACGTGAGGCCCACTCGGCCGGTGAACGCCGTGATGTCGGCCTTCGACTGCGTGCCGCCCTCGCGGTCGTCCAGCCGCTGGTTGACCCAGTCCTCGCGGCCGCCGAGCGTCAGCGTCCAGCGGTTCCACTTGACCTGGTCCTGCACGTACAGCCCGAACGTGTTCATCGTCGTGTACGTATTGGTACGGTACGTGGTGTTCGGCGGCGAGAACACGGACAGCGTGACCGGCGTGTAGACCGGGTTGTAGATGTTCAGCGTCGGCGCGGCGGCCAGCCATTCGCTGTCGGTCGCGGTCTGCCGGTTGTACTGGAAGCCGAGCAGCAGCGTGTGCTCGAGCGGCCCGGTGCCGAAGCGGCCCTGCAGGTTGTTGTCGATGTCGAAGCGGCTGTAGTTCGTCTGGAACACGCCGGCCCAGCGGTTGATGTCGGTCAGGCTGCCGTCCGCGAAGCCCGCGCCGAACACCGAACCGTTGTCGAGCGACAGGTGCATCCAGCGCACGTTCTGCCGGAACGTCCACATCGAGTTCAGGTTGCGCTCGAACTGATAGCCGAGCGACCACTGCTTCTTGCGGTAGTAGTTGAAATTCGGGTCGCCGCCGTAGACGTCCTTGTCGAGCTGCCCGTTCGGGTTCGGCAGTACCGTGCCTTGCGCCGGCAGGAAGTTCGACGAGATGTCGCCCCAGTCCTGCAGGTAGGTGGCCGACAGCGTCAGCGACGTATCGGCGTCGGGGCGCCAGCGGAACGTCGGTGCGAGCGCGACGCGCTGGTCGTTGTTCGGGCCCGTCAGCGCGTTGCCGTCGCGCGCGACGCCGACGAACCGGTACGCATACTTGCCGTCCGCGTCTAGCTTGTCGCCGACGTCGATCATGAACTGCTTGCGCGCATAGTTGCCGAACTGCACGCCGGCTTCGCGCACGCGCTCGCCGTCGGCCGTCTTGGTCTGCACGTCGATGATCGCGCCGGGGTCGCCCGCACCGTACAGCACCGACGTCGGCCCGCGCAGCACGGTAATGCTGTCGATCATGTACGGATCAACGCGCCAGCTCGACAGGTTCAGCGTGTTCGGCACCTGCAGGCCGTTCACGTAGGCCGTCGGCGTGAAGCCGCGCAGCGCCGCGTACCAGTCGGAGCGGTTGTCCGAGCCGTACGACGAGAAGCCCGGCACGTAGCGCAGCGCCGCGTTCACGTCGGTCGCGCCGGTCATCTCGATCTGCTGCGCGGTGACGACGTTGATCGTCTGCGGAATTTCATTGATCGACGTATCGGTCTTGGTGCCGGTCCTGCTGCGCTTCGCGACGAGACCGACCGTGCCGTCGCCTTCCGAGCCCGCGTTGACGTTGATCGCCGGCAGCGTGCCGGTCGCCGGGCCGTTCGGCGCGCCGGTCGACGAACCGGTCGACCCAGCCGCCGTACCGTTGCGCGCACTGTCGGCCGACGCCGCCGCACCCGCGTTCACGGCCGGGGCCGTCTGCGCGAATGCGTGCCCTGCCGCCATCCCGAACGTCACGCTCGCCGCGGCCGCGATCGCACGCAAACGCGTGCCTGTTGCCCACTCCATCTTTCTCTGCTCCACTTTTTTGATGCGGTCTCCGACCGCCTTTGTCAAAGAGCGAAAGCCATCCGGCCCGCGCTCGCCCCGTTTTGATGTCGTTGTTCATGCAGTGCCCGGGCCGCGCCATCGTCATGGGCGGGCGCGATCCCGTCTTCGAGCGACGCGCAGATCTCGTCCGCGCGGCGTGCCAGCACCGACAGCAGCGTGTCGGACAGGCCGTGGCTGTCTTCGCAGCAGCCTTGCAGGTAGATGCGCGGCGCGAAGTGCTCGGGCGTCGCGAGCAGGTAGTCGCGCGTGACGTCGCCGCGCGTGAGCGCATCGCCGAGGTGCGGCGCGAGCCCTTCGAGCAGCGCCGAATGCGTGTCGCGCCGATAGCCGGTCGCGAGCACCAGCGCGTCGAAGCGCTCGACGCGCGTCGCGCCGTTCATCCGGTCGCGCAGCGTCAGCTCGATGCGGCCGTCGGCGGTGTGCACCGCGCCCTCGACCGCGCTGTTCGCGAGCAGCGCATGACGCGGCGTGCCGTCGATGCGCTGCAGGTACAGCATTTCGTAGATCTGTTCGATCAGCGGCCGGTCGACCACCGCGTAGTTGGTGTCGCGGTAGCGCTCGAGCAGCGCGCGGCGTGCATCGTGCGGCTGCGCGTAGACGACGTCGGTGAACTCGGGGCTGAAGATCTCGTTGACGAACGGGCTGTCGTCGGCCGGCTTCAACGCACCCGCGCGCATCACGAGGTTCGCGTCGACATGCGGGAAGCGGCGCGCGAGGTCGATGAACACCTCGGCCGCGCTCTGCCCCGCGCCGATCACCGCGACACGGCGGCGTTCGCCGTCCGGCGAAGCGACCAGCCGGTCGATGTCGGTCAGGTACGACGACGAATGGATCACGCGGTCGCGGCCGAGCGCGGCGAACGCATCCGGCACCGCCGGCGTGCCGCCGACGCCGACCGACAGCGCACGCGTCACACGCTGGCGCTCGCGGCCGGCCGCGTCGCACGACAGCACGCGCAGCGCATCGATCCGCGCGCCGTCGCCGCGCACCGGCTCGATCGCCATCACGGTCTCGCTGTAATGGACGTGCGCGTCGAATGCGTCGGCGACCCAGCTCAGGTAGTCGTGGAATTCGACGCGGGTCGGATAGAAGTTCTTCAGATTGACGAATTCGTTCAGTCGGCCGCGTTCGAACAGGTAGTTGATGAACGTGTAGCGGCTCTTCGGATCGCGCATCGTGACGAGATCCTTCAGAAACGAGATCTGCATCCGGCAGTCGTCGAGCAGCATGCCGCGGTGCCAGCCGAATTCCGGCTGTCGTTCGATGAAGCAATGGGCTAGCGGGCGCGCCGCACGCCGCTCCTCCAGACGGATAGCCAGCGCCAGATTCGACGGCCCGAAGCCGACGCCGATCAGGTCGAATACGGTTTCTCTCTGCATGTCTCTCAGCTCCCTTGTCGGTGAAACCGGCCCGTCAGACGTGACGGCCGGAGAAGAATGTCTCGCGCAACGTGCGCATCCACAGCGGCTGTGCGTCGGCGAGCGCCAGACGGCACTGCCGCGCGAAGCCATGCCGCGCGAGCGTGTCGACGACCCGCGCGCGGCCGGCCGGGACCGCGCAGCCGACCGCTTCGGTGCGCGGGTCGTCGAGAAACAGGTAATGCACGACGGACGGCAGCCAGCCCGCCACGCAATGCGGGCCGCGCCAGCGCGATTCACCGACCAGCATCCTCAGCCCGCGGTCGTAGTCGCGCGCGCCGACGTGCGGCGCGAGCGCATCTTCCTTCAGCCAGAACGCCTCGACATACGCGAACGGCTCGCCGTCGAAGCAACCGACGAGCGGCGTGACGTGCGGATCGGCGTCGGGCGCCGTGCCGTCGGCGCCGGGCTGCGTGCCCGGCCAGCCGTCGCGCACGCGCGGCTCGTCGAACCAGCGCGCGACGCGTGCGGTGTCCTCGCCCGGTTGCCAGCCGCGCAATGTAAAGCGCACGCCGAGGGCCGGCAGGTCGCGCGCATACACGTCGCCGCGCGGCGCGGGCGGCCGGCGCGGATGACGCCGGCCGTCGGTCAGCATCGGCAGCGTCGCGCACGGCAGCGGCGTGCCGACGCGCCACAGATCGGCCTGCTGCGCCCAGCCTTCGCGCATGCACAGGCCGCCGTCGGCGAGCACGCCGCTCGCGCGCAGCGCATCGAGCGCGACCGCCGGCCACGCGGCCGGGTCGAGCCGGATCGCCGCGCGGCGCACGTCGTCGGAAAACGCGGCGGCGAGCGCGGCCAGCAGCGCGCGGCGCTGGTCGGCCGGCGCCGCGCGATGGTTGTACGCGACGAGGCGCAGCGTGCCGTCGTCCGCGAGTTGCGCGCGCAGCAGCTGCGCGCCGATGCCGTCGCCCTGCGCGACGCGGATCTCCGCGTCGTCGCGCGCGGCGAACAGGCCGTCCGCGAACGCGAGACGGCAGGTGCCGGGCATCGTGAAGCCGTCCGGACGCACTTCAGCCAGCATCGCGCACCTCCTGCTCCGTTTCGACCGAGGCCTCGATTCGCGCGCCGAGCGCCGCGAGCGTCGGCGATGCGAACACGTCGGCCACCGTCAGCGCATGACCGGCGCGGCCCGCCGCGTCGACGAAGCGCACGACGTCGAACGACGTCGCACCGGCCTCGAACAGGTCGGCGTCGGGTGCGGGCGCGGCCGTCGCGAACGTGTCCGACCACAGCGCGGCGAGCGCGGCTGCCGCGTTCGGCGCGACGTCGCTCGATGCCGTGACGCGCGCCGCGTCGCCGGCCGGCGCGGCCGTCGTATGCGCGGCGAACAGCGCATCGGGCGCCCCGAGCGCCGCTTCCGGCGCACCGGCAAAACGCGCGACTTCGTCGTGATAGAGATCGACGAGCGCGTCGACGAAGCGGCCGTCGAGCAGTTCGTCCGCATAGGAGAACGCGGCGCTCACGCGGCCGTCCGGATGCTCGACGACGTCCAGCTCCAGCGTGAACACCACGCGATGGCGCACGTCGTCGAATTCGGCGAGCGACAGGCCGGCCCAGTCGCGCGCGGCGGCGCCGGTCGGGCGCAGGTAGTTGAACATCACCTGAAACAGCGGATTGGCGTGCGCGGCACGCGGCGCGCGCAGCGCCGCGACGACGTCGGCGAACGGCACGTCGGCATGCGCATACGCGGCGAGCGCCGTATCGCGCACTTGCGCGAGCACGTCCGTGCGGCTGGCCGCCGCATCGATCCGCGTGCGCACGACCACGGAATTGATGAACAGGCCAAGCGCATCGCGCGCCGCGTCGCCCGTCAGCTCGCGCGTCGACGCGAGCACGCCGACCGGCTGGTCGGCCGCGCCCGTCACGCGGAACAGCGCGGTGTTGAGCGCCGCGTGCAGCAGCATCGGCAACGTCGCGTGCGCGGCCGACGCGGCGTCGCGCGCGGCGCGGATCAGCGCCGCGTCGAATTCGAACGCGATGCGCGCCGCATGCCATTGCGGGACGGCCGGCGCGTTGGCGCGCTGGGGCAGCACGGACGACGGCAGGTCGGCCAGCGCGTCGCGCCAGTACGCGACGCGGGCGGGATGGCACTGCGCGGGCAGCACCAGCGACGTGTTTTCCGTCGATGACTCTGCCGGTGCCTCCGCTGCCGAAGCGTCGCCCCGAACCAGCGCGACATAGCGCGCACGCACCGCGTCGAGCCACAGCTCGATCGATTCGCCGTCCGACACGATGTGATGGATCGTCACCGACAGCACATGATCGTCCGCGCCGAGCCGCAGCACGCGTGCGCGCCACAATGGCGCATCGGCCGCGAGATCGAATGGCGCGAGCGCATCGGCGTCGGTCAGCGCCGCCGCGCGGGCGAGCGCGTCGGGCTGCGCGGACAGATCGACGAGCGGCAGCGCGACGGGCACCGCGGCGTCGATGCGCTGGCCCGGCAGCATGCCGTCGCGCGCGACGAGCCGTGTGCGCAACGCCGGATGCGCGGCGGCCGCCGCCGAAAACGCCGCGCGCAGCGCATCGACGTCGAGCGGACCGCGCACGCGCAGCGCGACCGGGATGTTGTAAGCGGCGCTGTCCGGCTGCGCGCGCCACAGAAACCATAGGCCGAGCTGCGCGGGCGACAGCGGCCATACGCCATGCGCATCGGGTTTGACCACCGCGACGCCCGGCGCAGCGGCCCCGGCGTGCGCGGCGCGCGGCGCGTCGGCCACCTGGCGCGCGTATTGCGTGAGCACCGGCGCTTCGAACAGCGCCCGCACCGGCACGTCGCGGCCGAGCCGCTCGGCGACGCGCGTCGCGACGCGCACCGCCGCCAGCGAATGCCCGCCGAGTTCGAAGAAGTGATCGCCGCGGCCGACGCGTTCGACGTTCAGCACGTCGCGCCAGATCGCCGCGAGCGCGGTTTCGTCGCCGTCGTGCGGCGCTTCGTATGCGCGTTCGACGCGCACCGGGGCCGGCAGCCGCGCACGGTCGACCTTGCTGTTCGCATTACGCGGCAGCGCATCGAGCATGATCAGCTGCGCGGGCACCATGTAGTCGGGCAGCGTGCGGCGCAAGTGCGCGTCGAGCGTCGCGGCCTCGACCGGCTGGGCGGCCGCCTGCGCATCGGCGCTCAGTTCGACGTACGCGACGAGCTGCGCGTGCGCGCCCTGCCCGTGCACGACCGCGCACGCTTCGCGCACCGCGTCGTGAGCGGCCAGCTGGGCCTCGATCTCGCCGAGTTCGATGCGCAGCCCGCGCAGCTTCACCTGGTGATCGGCGCGACCGATGAAGTCGAACACGCCGTCCGCGCGGCGTCGCACGAGATCGCCCGTGCGGTACAGGCGTGCACCCGGCGCGCCGTACGGATCCGGCACGAAGCGCTCGGCCGTCAGCGCGGGACGATCGAGGTAGCCGCGCGCGACGCCGATCCCCTCGCCGCCCAGGTACAGTTCGCCGATCACGCCGACCGGCAGCGGATGCAGCCGCTCGTCGAGCACATGCGCGGTGCGCGCGCCGACCAGCGTGCCGATCGGCAGATAGGCGGCGTCGCCCAGCTTCGCGAGATCGTCGCCGGGACGGAACATCCACAGCGTCGGCGTGATCACGGTTTCGGTCGGGCCGTAGCCGTTGACCACGCGCACGTTCGGCATCGCGCGGCGCAGCATCGCGAACGCTTCGCGCGACGTCGCTTCGCCGCCGACCGTCAGCGAGCGCAGCGTCGGCGGCGCCCCGTGCGCGAGCGCCCATTCGGCGAGCTGGGCCGCGCAGCCGGGCGGCACGTAGGTCATCGTCACGCCGTCGCGGACCATCATCGCGCAGGTCTGCGCGGGCGGCCACAGCACGTCGGCCGTCACCGACACGGCGGCACCCGACAGGTATTGAGAAAACCAGCCTTCGTGCGCGCCGTCGAAGTTGACCGACTGGAACAGCAGGAACACGTCGTTCTCGCCCGCGCCGTAGCGCTCGGCAATCGCCACGCAATGCCGTGCGAACGCCGCGTGATCGACGATCACGCCCTTCGGCTTGCCGGTCGATCCCGACGTGTAGATCGCATACGCCGCGTGGCCGGGCAGCACGTCCGGCAGCGCGACATCGGCCGCCGCGTCGAGCGCGTCGACTTCGTCCGCGCGCCAGATACGCAGTGCCGGCAGCTCGGGCAGCGATGCCACACTCGCGCCGTCGGTCAGCACGTGCGCGATGCCCGCATCGCCGACGATCTGCGCGAGCCGTTCGCGCGGATGAGCCGGGTCGAGCGGCACGAACGCGGCGCCCGACTTCAGCACCGCGATCAGCGCGACCAGCAGGTCGACCGAACGCTGCAGCGCGACGCCGACGCGCATCTCGGGCCGCACGCCGGCCGCGACGAGATTGCGCGCGATGCGTGCCGCGCGCGCGTCGACCTCGCCGCGCGTCAGCGCGCGATCGATGTCGGCGACGCCGCGTGCGTCGGGCCGTGCCTGCGCATGCGCGGCAATGCGCGCGTGCACCGGCACGAACGGCTCTGCTTCGGCCGCGCCCGCCGGTGCGTTCCATGCGAACAGTTGCGCGCGTTCATCGGCCGGCAGCCAGTCGAGATCGCCGATCGGCAACTCGGGACGAGCGAGCGCGTCGCCGAGCAGCGTGACGAAGCGTGCGGCGAGCCGCTCGATCGCGTCCGCGTCGAACAGGTCGAGCGCGTAGATGAATGCAGCATCGAACGTGCCGTCGGGCGTCGCTTCGACGGCAAGCGTCAGGTCGAATTTCGCGGACGGCGTGCCGGACGGCAGCAATGCGGCCGACGCCGCGCCGAGCGCCGGCAGCGCGCGGCGCTCGCCATACGCGGCCATCACCTGGAACAGCGGATGGTGGCTGGCGCTGCGCGGCACGCCGAGCGCGTCGACCACCTGCTCGAACGGCACGTCCTGGTGCATCTGCGCATCGACGAGTGCGCGCTGCGTGCGCGCGACCAGCGACGCAAAATCGCCGTGTGCCGGCACGTCGACGTCGATCGCGAGCGTGTTGACGAAGAAGCCGATCAGGCCGGCCGTTTCCGCGCGCTCGCGGTTCGCGGCCGGCACGCCGACGCAGATCCGCGCATCACCGGTCGCACGCGCGAGCAGCGCGTCGAGCGCCGCGAGCAGCCCCGCGAACGGCGTCGCGCCCGATGCGGCCGCGAACGCGCGCAGCCGGGCGCCGATACGGGTGTCGAGCGAAAACACATGACGTGCACCGCGCGCGCTGCGGCGTGCGGGCCGCGCAGCCGCACCGGGCAGCGTGAGCACGCCGCGCTGCGGATCGAGCCGTTCGCGCCAGAACGCCAGTTGGCGATCGCGTTCGCCGGCATCGAGCCAGCGGCGCTGCCACAACGCATAGTCCGCGTACTGGATCGGCAGCGGCGCGAGCGGCACCGGCTTGCCCGACGCATACGCGCGATAGAACGCAGCAAGCTCGTCCAGCATCACGCCCGACGACCAACCATCCGACACGATGTGGTGCACGGTCAGCGCGAGCCAGTGATGCGTCGCGTCGAAGCGGATCAGGTGTGCGCGCACGAGCGGCGCCGCGCCGAGATCGAACGCAACGGCTTCGTCGGCCGCGGCGACGCTTTCGGCACGCGCGACGCGCTGCGCAGCGGGCACTGCCTCGAGATCGGTCTCGCGCCACGGACAGCGCAGCGGCGGATGAATCGTCTGCGCGACGCCGTCCTCCGCTTCGTCGAAGGTCGTACGCAGCGCTTCATGGCGCGCGATCAGCGCATCGCACGCGAGCCGCAGCGCGTGCGCGTCGAGCGGGCCGGTCAGCGCGAGCCGCTCGGTGATGTGATACGCGTCCGGCGCGTCGATCAGCCGGGCGTGCAGCCACAGCCGCGTCTGCGCGAACGACGCCGGCACGCGATCGCTGCGCGGCGTGCGCGGCGGGATCGGCAGCACGCGAAAATCGATGCCGGCCGCGCCGAGCTTGTCGATGAACACCGCGCGCTGCGCGTCGGGCAGTTGCGCGAAACGCGTCGCGAGCGCGAGCCAGTCGGGTTGAACCTTCGTCATCCGTCGTCCTTATTGGGTTTCCAGTTCGCCGAGCAGCGCGTCGATCGCGCTCGCCGCGTCGGTTTCGCCCTGTGCCGCGCAGGCCGCGTCGATCGCATCCGCGCAGCGTGCGAGCGTGCGGTTGTCGAACAGCGTGCGCAGCGGCAGCGCGAGACCCCAGTGCAGGTTCGCCTGCGCATGGGCCTGCGTCGCGAGCAGCGAGTGGCCGCCGAGCAGGAAGAAATCGTCGTCGCGGCCGATCGCGTCCACATGCAGCACGCGCTGCCAGATCGCCGCGAGCGCGCGCTCCGTGTCGGTCGCGAGTTCGACGGCCGCGGCCGCCTCGCGCACCGGCGCCGGCAACGCATGGCGGTCGCACTTGCCGTTCGGCGTGACCGGCAGCGCGTCGAGCTCGATCAACTGCGCCGGCACCATGTATGCCGGCAACTGCGCGCGCAGCGAATCCAGCAGTGCCGCGCGGTCGAGCGAAGCCGCGTCGCCACGTGCGACATAGCCGATCAGTTGCTCGTCGCGCACGATCACGACCGCGTCGTGCACGCCCGGCGCCATGCGCAGCAGCGCCTCGATTTCACCGGGCTCGATCCGCTGGCCGCGCAGCTTCACCTGCGTGTCGACGCGGCCGAGGTAGTCGAGCGCGCCATCGGCGCGGCGCCGTGCGAGGTCGCCGGTGCGATACATGCGCGCGCCCGGCACGAACGGATCGGGCACGAAGCGCTCGGCGGTCAGCCCCGGGCGGCCGAGATAGCCGCGCGCGAGGCCCGCGCCCGCCAGATACAGTTCGCCGGTCGCGCCGGCCGGCACCGGCTGCCATGCCGCGTCGAGCACGTGCAGCTGCAGGTTCGCGATCGGATGGCCGATCGGCACCGCGACGGCGCTCGCGTCGTCGGGGCCGCAGGTCCAGTGCGACACGTCGATCGCGGCTTCCGTCGGCCCGTACAGGTTCACGAGCGTCGCGTTCGGCATGAGCCGTGCGACCTTCGCGACGAGTTCGGGCGCGAGCGCTTCGCCGCTCGCGACGATCAGGCGCACGCTGTCGCATTGCGCGGCGGCCGAGAAATCGTCGAGATACGCGGCGAACGCGGCCAGCATCGACGGCACGAAGTGCAGCACCGTCACGCCGTGCGCGTGGATCGCGGCCGCGAGGCGGGCCGGATCGCGGTGGTCGCCGGGCGCGGCGATCGCGAGCCGCGCGCCGATCGCGAGCGGCCACACGAATTCCCATACGGACACGTCGAAGCCGAACGGCGTCTTGTGCAGCACGACGTCGTCGCGCGTGAGCCCGTACGCGTGCTGCATCCACGCGATCCGGTTCGCGAGCGCGCCGTGCGAGTTGCCGGCGCCCTTCGGCTTGCCGGTCGAGCCGGACGTATAGATCAGGTACGCGAGGCGGGCGTCGTCGATGTCGATGTCGGTGTCGGCCGTGGCTTCGTTCGCTCCGTTCGCTTCGCCTGCTTCGTCGGCGAGCAGATCGGCCACCGTCAGCAGCTGCGTCGTCGCGTCGTCGCCGAGTGCGGCCTCGACCTGCTCGTGCAGATGCGCCTGCGTGATCGCGACCGCCGGCCGCGCATCGCGCAGCAGGTATGCGATGCGCTCGGCCGGATAGTCGGGATCGACCGGCAGGTATGCCGCGCCGGCCTTCAGCACGCCGACGAGCGCCGTCACCATGTCGAACGAACGCTCGACGCACAACGCCACGGGCGTATCGGGCCGCACGCCGCACCGGCGCAATGCGGCGGCAACGCGCGTCGTGTTCAGATCGAGTTCGCGATAGGTCGCGCGTTGCACGGCGCCGTCGGCATCCGCGTATTCGAGCGCGATCGCATCGGGCGTCGCCTGTGCGGCGGCCGCGAATTGCAGATGCAGCGGTTGCCGTTGCGCATGCGGCCACGTCCGCGCGGTGTCCTGCGCCCGCGCCAGTGCGGCGCGCGCCGCGTCGTCGGCAATCGACAGCGTGCCGAGCAGCGCATCCGGCGTGCGGGCCAGCGCGTCGAGCGCGCATGCGAACGCGCGGTGCCAGGTCTCGACCTGGTGCGCATCGACGCGCGCGGTGTCGTAGCCGTAGTCGATCGTCAGCTCGGTGCCGCTCTCGATCACGAGGGTCAGCGCGAAATCGGTCGCTTCGATGCTGCGCACGTCGCTCAGCGCGAGCGCGCGCGGATCGGCGTCGCGCACCGTCTCGTCGACCGGATAGTTCTCGAATACGACCAGCGTGTCGAACAGTGCGCCGCCGGCGCCACGCGCCCAGCGCTGGATATCGGCGAGCGGCGTGTGCGCATGCTCGGCGGCCGCCGCGTTCTCACGTTGCAGCGCCTGCAGCCAGTCGGCCGCGCGCTGCTGTGGCGCCGGCGCCGTGATCACCGGCAGCGTGTTGATGAAGAGGCCGAGCACCGTGTCGACGTCCGCGAGCGCATCGGGACGGCCCGCGACGGTCGCGCCGAACGCGACGGCCGGCTGGTGCGTCATGCGCTGCAGCGCGAGCGCCCACGCGCCCTGCACCAGCGTGTTGACGGTCAGCTTCAGCGCACGCGCCGTTTGTGCGACGCGCGCCGTCGCAGCCGTGTCGATCGTCGCGCGCCACGTGACCATCTCGGCGTCGGCGCGATCGGCCACGCGTTCGGCGATCAGTGTCGGCGCGTCGAGCCGCGCGAGCCGGTCGGTCCAGAAGCGTTCGTCCGCGGCGCGATCGCGGGTGCCGAGCCACGCGATGAAGTCGCGATAGCGCAGCGCCGGGCGGCTCGCGAACGGCGACACCGCATCGGGGTCGCGATAGTCGCGCAGCACGTCCGCGAGCAGCCGCGCGGTGCTCCAGCCGTCGAGCAGCACGTGGTGACGCGTCCAGACGACGCGCCACGCGTCATCCGTCACGCGGATCAGCGTGAGCCGCATCAGCGGCGGCTCGCGCCAGTCGAAGCCGCGGGCGCGGTCGGCCGCGAGCCACGCGTCGAAATCGGCGTCGAGCGTGTCGCCGCGCGTGCGCCAGTCGAGCTGCTCGACCGGCATCTGCGCATGGCGATGCACGCATTGCAGCGGCGCGGCCTCGTCGGGCATCACGCTGGTGCGCAGGATGTCGTGGCGCGCGACGGACGCGCCGAACGCGGCCGCGAGCCGGTCGGCGTCGAGCGCCGTCGCGGTCGCGACGAGCTGGTTCACGTAGCTGGCGTGACCGGGCGCGAACAGCGCATGGAACAGGATCCCCTGCTGCATCGGCGACAGCGGATACACGTCGTCGATCGTGCGCCAGTCGAGCGGCGCGCGTTCGATCGCGGCCTGCGTGAGGCCGGCGGCCTGCGCGAGCGGGAAATCGCCCGGCGTCGCGCCGCCGCCGCGATGCGCGACCCGCGACGCGCAGGCATCGGCGAGTTCGCGCAGTGCGGCGGCAAAGCGCGTCGCCAATGCATCGATCGTCGCGCGCTCGAACTGCGGCGCGCCGTAGACCCAGTGAACCTTCAGCGTGCGTGCGCCGTCGCGATCGGTATCGAGGTACGCATGGATCGCGAGCGTGTTGCCGAGCGGGCCTTGGCGATCGCGCTCGATGCCGGTGCCGCCGAAGCGCGGCACGAGCGTCGCGTCGCGCGGCGCGTCGAACTGGCCGAGATAGTTGAACGTGACGCGCGGACGCGGCACGGCGGCCAGCGCCGCACGCGTCGCCGCATCGCCGTAGTGCGCGAGCACGCCGAAGCCGAGCCCCTTGTGCGGCACCGCGCGCAACGCATCCTTCACCGCGCACAGCGTGTCGCGCGCGGTGGCTTCGACCGGCAGCGTGACCGGATAGTGGCTCGTCAGCCAGCCGATCGTGCGGCTCGCGTCCGCATCGTCGAACAGCGCCTCGCGGCCATGTCCTTCGAGTTCGACGCGGCACGACGCGGCGCCGCCGGCACCGGCCAGCGCCAGCGCGAGCGCCGCGCCCAGCAGTTCGATCGTCTGCGTGCGATATGCGGCGTGGGCGTCGGTCAGCGCGGCGCGGGTCAATGCCGCGTCGATCGTCTGCACGACCACGGCTGCATCGGCGTTCGTCGCCGGCGCGTCGGGATGATCGGGCACGAGGTCGTCGCCGTGGGCCATGCCGGCCCAGTATGCGGTTTCAGCGGCGAACGGCGATCCGGGCTGCGTCGCGGCACGCGCCAGGCGGGCGGCCCATGCATCCGCGCGCAGGCCCGGCTGCGACAGACGAGCCGGCGCGCCCTCGCATGCAGCGCGATACGCGGCGTCCAGGTCGTCGAGCAGGATGCGCCACGACACGCCGTCGACGATCGCATGGTGGATCGCCAGATACAGTTGCGTCGAACCGTCCGGCAGCCGCGCCGCGCACGCACAGGCAAGCGGCCCGCGGCCGAGGTCGAGGCGGCACTGCAATGCGTCGAAGCGCGCCAGTGCGTCGGCTTCGTCGCGGGCGGCAACTTCGACGAACGGCAGCGCGTCGTACGGCTTCGCCGCATCGCTCGCGTGCCACTTGCCGTCCGCGCCGCGCGCGAAGCGCTGACGGAATGCGTCGTGATGGGTCAGCAACGCATCGAACGCACGCGCGAACGCATCGGCGTCGAACGGGCCGCGCACGTCGAACGCGACCGACTGGTTCCAGTGGCCCGGATGCGGCACGTCGAGCGCGAAGAAGCGCTGCTGCGCGGGCGTCAGGATCGCCTCGGCAGCCGGTGCGGACTGCGCCGGCACGGGCATCGGCGTTGCAGCGGCGGCCTCCCCGGTCTTCGCGATACGCGCGAGTTCGGCGACCGTCGGGCCGTCGAACAGCTGCTTCGGCGTGAAGCGCACGCCGCGCTTGCGGGCGCGCGCGATCACCTGCAGCACGAGGATCGAGTCGCCGCCGAGTTCGAAGAAGTTGTCGTCGCGACCGACGTGCGGCGCCTTCAGCACCGCTTGCCAGACTTCGGCGAGCGCCGTCTCGGCCGGGCCCCGCGGCGCGTCGCCGGAGGCCGTCGCCACCGGCGCGGCCGCCCGTTCGCGCAGCGCCGCGCGATCGATCTTGCCGTTCGCGGTCACCGGCAGGCCGGCGAGCGCGACGAACTGCGCGGGCACCATGTAGTCGGGCAGCGTCGCGCCGAGCGCCGCGCGCACGGCGGCCTCGTCGAATGCCGCGCCATCGCGCATCACGACGAACGTCGCGAGCCGCAGGCGGCCGTCGTGCTCGATCGCGAGCGTTTCGGCCTGCGCGATCGGGCCGGCCGCGCGCACCGCCGCGCTCACCTCGCCCGGCTCGACGCGATAGCCGCGAATTTTCACTTGATCGTCGATGCGGCCGAGGAACGCGAGACGGCCGTCCGTGCGCAGACGCACGCGGTCGCCGGTGCGATACAGGCGCGCACCAGGCGTGAACGGATCGGGCACGAAGCGCTCGGCGGTCTGCGCCGGCCGGTTCAGGTAGCCGCGCGCCACGCCCGGCCCGCCCAGATACAGCTCGCCCGTCGCCCCGGCCGGCACGCACGCGCCGAACGCGTCCAGCACCAGCGCGCGCGCATTCGGCAGCGGCACGCCGAGCGGCACGCCGCTCGCCGGATCGCGCGCGTCGGCCGCGATCGACGCGGTGTCGCAGGCAATCGCGCCGACGGTCGCTTCGGTCGGCCCGTAATGGTTGATCACGCGGCAGGCCGGCGCGAGCGCGGCCACGCGCGCAACAAGCGCCCACGTCAGCGTTTCGCCGCCGGTCACGAGCGCGTGGCGCGGCAGCACGTCGGCCGGCACGCGCGCGTCGAGCAGCGCCTGCAGATGGCTCGGCACGATCTTCAGCACGCCGACGTCGCGGCCGCGCATTTCCTGCGCGAACAGGTCCGGATCGAACGCGCACGCGGCCGGTAGCAGATGCAGCGTTCGGCCCGCGCAGAGCGCGCCGAACAGCGTCGTGTGGCCGAGGTCCGCGGCGACGGTCGACACCATCGCGAACGACGCGTCCGGCGCGAACGTGAGTTCGTCGAGCATCCCCTGCACGTAATCGGCCAGTGCGCCGTGCGACACGACGACACCCTTCGGCGTGCCGGTCGAGCCCGACGTATAGATCAGATAGGCGCCCTGTTCCGGATGCGGCGCGACGCGCACGCCGGCCGCATGGGCGAGCGTCGCGTCCTGCGCGAGCGTGTCGACTTCGAGCGGCTGGGCGTCGGTGCCGGCCGGCCACGCGGCCAGATCCGCGACGAGCGCGCGGCGTGCGCCGCAATCGGCGGCCGCGGCCGCCAGGCGCGCGGCCGGCTGCGCCGGGTCGAGCAGCACGGCCAGCGCGCCGGCCTTCAGCGCGCCGAGCAGGCCGACGACGAAGCGGGCCGAACGCTCGATGCAGACGATGACGGGCGCCTCGGCCATCACGCCCTGCAGCTTCAGGGCATGCGCGATGCGGTTCGACGCGTCGTCGAGTTCGGCGAACGTCAGCGACGCCGACGCATCGGCCAGCGCGACGCGGTGCGGATAGGCCGCCGCCTGCCGCGCGAATGCGGCGACGATGTCCGCGTGTTCGACGCTCAGCGCACGGCCGTCGCGCGGCTGGCGCGTCGCCGGCGACGCATCGCACGGCAGCGCGGCCGTCGCGCATTGCGGTTCATGCGCGGCGCACGCGAGCAGCGACGCATAGCTGTCGAGCCACGCGCGCGCGGTATCGGCGTCGATGCAATCGGTCGCGTAGGCGGCGACGAGTTCGATCCCGTTCGCGTCGTCGGTGAAGTCCAGCGCGAAGTCGAAGCGCGCGGCGAGATCGGGGCCCGGCGTCGCAACCGCGGTCGCGCCCGGCAGCACGCTGTCGTGGCGCGCATCGAACTGCTGCGCGAATTTCACGCGCAGCCATTCGTCGCCGCGCTTGACGGGCGGCTTCACCGCATCGACGACGCGCTCGAACGGCACGTCCTGGTGCGCGACTGCGTCGAGCGCCGCCGTGCGTGCCGCGTCGACCAGCGCGCGGAACGGCAGCGTCGGCGCCACGCGCACGCGCAGCGCGACCGTATTCAGGAACAGGCCGAGCAGCGCGCGCGTTTCCGGGCGCTGGCGATGCGCGACCGGCACCGCGACGACCACGTCCGTCTCGCCGGTCAGGCGCGACAGCCATGCGTCGAGCGCGGCCAGCAGCACCGTGAAGACCGTCGCCTGCGCGTCACGCGCAAGACTCCGCACCTCGGCCGCCACTGCGTCGGGCAGGCGGACCGACACGCGTGCGCCCTGCAGCGTACGCGTCGCGCCCGGCTGACGATCGACCGGCAGCGCGAGCGGGCGCGGTACGTCGCGCAATGCGCCGCGCCAGTAGTCGAGCTGACGCTCGCCTTCGCCGCCGGCGAGCATGTCGCGCTGCCAGTCCGCGTAGTCGGCGTACTGGATCGGAAGTTCGGGCAACGACGGCTCGCGGCCTTGCGCGTACGCGCGGTACGCGGCCGACAGCTCGTCGAATGCGCAGCGCGAGCTCCAGCCGTCGGTGATCGCGTGGTGCGCGGTCAGCAGCAGCCGGTGGCGATCGTCAGCGAGCACGACGAGCGTCGCGCGCAGCAGCGGCCCACGCGACAGATCGAACGGCGCACCCGCGTCGCGCTCGGCAATGCGGGCGGCTTCCGCGTCGCGTGCCGCCGGCGGTTGCTCGCGCAGGTCGAGCGTCGTGATCGTCACCGGCAGGCGTGCATGGATGCGCTGCATCACGATGCCGTCGTCGTTGTCGACGAGCGTCGTGCGCCACGCGTCGTGCCGACCGATCACGTGATCGAGCGCGCGCTGCAGCGCAGCGCGGTCGAGCGTGCCGTCGATCGTCCAGTGCGCGGCGATGTGATAGGCGGCGCTTGCGTCGCGCGTCTGCGCGAGTACCCAGAAGCGTTGCTGGGCGAGCGATGCCGCGCGATCGACATGCGGCACATCCATATCAGCCGGCGCACGGCGCGCGGCGATCGCGACCAGCGGTTCACCCGTTTCGCGTTCCGCGCGATCGACGTGCGCGGCGAGCTCCGCCAGCGACGGATCGGCGAACAGCGTGTCGAGCCGCAGGTTCACGCGCAACGCGGCGCGAATCGCGGCCTGCAGTTGCATCGCGGCGAGCGAATCGGCGCCCAGTGCGAAGAAGCGGTCGTCACGCGACGGCGTCGTGTCGAGGCCGAGCAGTGTCTGCCAGAAGCCGGCGATCTGCGCTTCGGTCGGCGTGCGCGGAGCGTCGCCCGCTTGTTGTTCGGTGTCGCGCGCGGCTGCAATGCGCTCGCGCAGCGCGGCACGGTCGATCTTGCCGTTCAGCGTATACGGCAGCGCATCGCAGCGCACGAACCGGTGCGGCTGCCACGCGACGGGCAACTGCGCGCCCACGTGCGCCTTCAGCGCCGCATCGTCGGCGGCCGCGCGCAGCGCGACACACGCGATCAGCCGCGTCGGCCCGTTGCCGGTTTCGGCGATCACGGCCGCGTCGGCCACCGCCGGATGCGTGCGCAGGCACGCGGCGATTTCCGCGGGCTCCACGCGCACGCCGCGCACCTGCACCTGGTCGTCGAGACGGCCGAGATAGTCGAATGCGCCGTCGGCGCGCAGGCGCGCGAGGTCGCCGGTGCGGTACACGCGCGCACCGGGCTCGCCGTGCGCATCGGGAATGAAGCGTTCGGCCGTCAGCGCCGGGCGGCCGTGATAGCCGCGCGCGATGCACACGCCGCCGAGGAGCAGCTCGCCGCCCCCGCCCGACTCATCCGACTCGCCGGTCGCGTCGCCATCGATGCGCGCGACACGCGGACCGATCACGCGGCCGATCGGCAGCGACGCATACGCATCGTTGGCGGCCAGCTCGGGCGTGTCGCCCGGCTCGACCGGCCACAGCATCGGCGAGATCACCGCCTCGGTCGGCCCGTAACCGTTGATCAGGCGCACCGACGGAAAGGTGCGGCGCACGAATTCGAATGCCTGCTGCGGCAGCGCTTCGCCTCCGAACGCGAGCACGCGCAGCGCCGGCGGCACGCCGTCGCGCGCGGCGAGCGCCGCGAATTCGCGCAGGTAGGCCGGCGGAAACGCGGCGACGCTCACCGATTCGCGCACCATCAGCGCATGGGCGGCGTCCGGTGCGAACGGCTGCGGCGGCGCAATCGTCACGCTCGCACCGACCGCGAGCGGCGCGAGCCAGCATTCGTGCGCGGCGTCGAAATTGACCGACGCGAAATGCAGCAGGCGGTCGCCGCCTTCGATCGGCAGCGCGGCCGCGAGCGCGTCGCAATGCGCGGCGAGCGGCCCGTGCTCGACGACCACCGCCTTCGGCGTGCCGGTCGAGCCCGACGTATAGATCATGTAGGCGGCCGCGCGCGGATGCACCGGCACGTCTTCGTCGTCGGCGAACGCGACGGCATTCGCGCCGTCACCGGTGGCCGACATCGCGTCGAACGCATGTTCGAACGGCGCGCCGAGCGCCGCGCGGCCTGCCGCATCGACGATCCCGTGACGCAGCTGCGCATCGCGCACGATCCAGTCGAGGCGCGCGGCCGGATGACGCGGATCGAGCGGCACGAACACGCCGCCCGCCTTCAGCACGGCCAGCAGCGCGACGAACAGCTCGCACGAGCGTTCGACGCAGACGCCGACCCGCACTTCCGTGCCGACCCCGGCCGCGCGCAGTTGACGGGCCAGGTGCGACGCACGCGCGTCGAGCGCGCCGCGCGACAGGCGCAGGTCGTTCTGGAAAGGCGCGGCGAGCGCGGGTGCGTCGGGCGCACGGCGCGCCAGTTCGCGAATTCGGTGGTGCAACGCAGTCGGGAAACTCGTCATGTGCGTGAAGTCCTTCGGTCCGGCCGCTTCGGCCAAGTCTCGGGGCCGCAAGGGGCGGCTTCACTGGTGTGACGAACGGCGCGGCCGGTTTTTTACCGTTTTGCGTGCAAAGTCCGAACGAATGCACTTTTTTGCGATGCGACTAAATATTTGCGCGGCCCGTTCGTCTATCAGGAAGGAAAGCCGCAACCGGGCCCGGCCCGCGCGCTGCTTTCACGTCAGTCTTGCCGTTTCCGCACGGTTTGCTTGCCCTTCATTTACCGACGTTGCCGATGACAGCTGCCCACGAGCCTTCTTCCCCGCCGTCCCTCGACGCCTCCCCCGGCCGCCCCGCGGCCCGCCTGATCCTCGCGCTGCTGCGCGAAAGCCGCGCGTCGCTCGCGCTGGCGCTCGTCGCCTGCGTGCTCAACGGCGTCGCGAGCGTGCTGCTCGTCGCGACGCTGAACCGCGCGCTCGCGCAGCCCGGCGCGGCCGATGCGTCGCTCGCGTGGCGCTTCGCGCTGTGCGCGGTGATCGCGCTCGTCACGCGAATCGTGTCGGGCACGCTGTTCGCCCGGCTGTCGCAGGACACGATGGCGCGGCTGCGCGTGCATCTCGCGCGGCGCGTCGGCGCGGCCGAGCTGCGCGACATCGAGCGGATCGGCGCGGCGCCCGTGCAGTCGGTGCTGACCGACGACGCGACCAACGTGTCGATGCTGTTCTTCGCGCTGCCGAACCTGGTGATGCACGGCTCGATCGTGTTCGGCTGCCTCGGCTATCTCGCGTGGCTGTCGTGGCCCGTGTGCGTGCTCGCGCTGACCGCGATCATCGCGGGCTCGCTCGGCTATCACACCGGCGATCGCCGCGCGATCGCGTCGCTCGAAGCGGCCGGCCAGGCGCAGGACCGCCTGTTCGGCTATCTCGGCTCGCTGTTCTCCGGCGCGAAGGAACTGAAGCTGCACGACGCGCGCGCACGCCAGTTCGTCGACGGCCAGCTCGGCGCCGCGATCGGCGAGGTGCGCGACCACCGCCGCCGCGCGTTCAGCGCGTATGCGGTCGGCGTGGGCTGGATCATCTTCCTGTTCTACGTGTTCCTCGGCGCGGCCGCGTTCTGGCCGCAGCTGGGCGTGCATGCCGATGCCGGTACCGCGGCCGGCTACGTCGTCGTGTTCCTGTTCATGCTGGTGCCGCTCGACGGGCTGCTGAACAACCTGCCGACCGTCAACGCGGCGCGCGTGTCGCTCGGGCGCATCGAAGGCGTGATGGCCGAGTTCGGCGCGCTGCGCACGGTGCCGCCGGCCAGCGACGCGCCCGACGTGCCGCCGGCCGGCGCCGTCACGCTGCGCGGCGTCACGCATGCGTACTTCCACGAGCGCGACGAACGGATGTTCCGCATCGGGCCGATCGACCTGACGATCCGGCCGGGCGAGCTCGTGTTCATCGTCGGCGGCAACGGCAGCGGCAAGACGACGCTCGCGAAGGTGCTGACCGGGCTCTACGAGCCGGAGGAAGGCACGATCGAGGTCGACGGCCGCACGATCGGCTGGCGCGAGCGCGCCGCGTACCGGCAGCGCTTCAGCGCGGTGTTCAACGACTTCCACCTGTTCGATGCGCTGCTCGGCATCGTCGATCCGGACGATCCCGCCCGCACGCAGGCCGATGCGCGCGCGAACGCGCTGGTCGCGAAGCTCGCGCTCGATCACAA
This sequence comes from Burkholderia sp. KBS0801, assembly GCF_005937855.2. NCBI lineage: Bacteria > Pseudomonadati > Pseudomonadota > Betaproteobacteria > Burkholderiales > Burkholderiaceae > Burkholderia > Burkholderia sp. KBS0801. The sequence goes on along the minus strand of NZ_CP042177.1, from coordinate 1,718,039 downwards.
GGTGAAGGTCGTCGACGGCGCGTTCTCGAACCGTGCGCTGTCGACCGGGCAGCGCAAGCGGCTCGCGCTCGTCGTCGCGTATCTGGAAGACCGCCCGTTCTACCTGTTCGACGAATGGGCGGCCGACCAGGATCCGTCGTTCAAGGCCGTGTTCTACGAGCAGCTGTTGCCCGAGCTGCGCGCACGCGGCAAGGCCGTGATCGTGATCACGCACGACGACCGCTATTTCGATCTCGCCGATCGGCTGCTGAAGCTCGACAACGGTCAGATCGTCAGCGACACGACGCCCGCGCGTTCACGCGCACCAGCGGGTGTCGATGCGCTGAGTGCGTAAGCATGTCGTGAACACCGGCCGCCTGCGCGCAGTGGTTGCGGCGCGCGGGCGGTATCAGGTTGGAAGGATCGGGAAGATTCGGAACAGCCGGAAGAACATGTGGTTTGGCGTGCGTGCGCGTGACGCCACGCAGATGTTGCAGCCCGTTCGGGCGGCATGCGGACGGCAACGCGGTTCCCGACCACACCGCCCCGCCCGCTCACGGCGCGCTGCCGTTCAACGCACGACGGCCGGCAGCTTCAGCATCGTATCGGTCATCACGTCGGCCAGCTTGAGCGCCGACATCGGCCCGCCGAACCCCCAGATATTGCGCTCGATGAGCGCGATCCGGTGGTCGCGCAGCGCGGGCACGAACCGCCACACCGGCGAATCGAGTTTCGACGACAGCGGCACGTCCATCCCCGTTGCGGTGACGAACAGCACGGCGAGATCGCGTTGCCGCAGCAGATCGGCGGACGTCACGTAGAGCGTGCCTTCGCGCGTCGGCTTCTTCGGCCACGGCTCGAGCCCGAGCGCGCGCGCCAGCCCCGCCGACGTGCTGTTGCCCGTATAGGCCCAGTAGCGGTCGGGCAGACCGAGATCCTGCAGCAGCGCGATGCGTTCACCACTGCGCCCGGCCGCCCTGAGCCGCGCCGCATTGCGTGCGATTCCCGCGTCGAGTTGCGAGTCGATCGCTTTCGCACGCGCGTCGCGCCCGGTGACGGCGCCGATCGTCCGGAAGATCTCCCGCATCCAGTCGAGCTGCGTGACGGGCACGCCGTCTTCCGACACGTTCGGGCTGAACTGGAACAGGATCGTCGGCGCGATCCGGTCGAGCGCGGCGAAGATCGGCGCATGCCGGAAGCCGACGCCGATGATGAGATCGGGCTTCACCGCGGCGATCGCCTCGAGCCCCGGCTCCTGGCGCGAGCCGATGTCGGTCACATGCGCGAGCCGGTCGCTCCCGTAGCCGAGCCAGCCCGGATAGAGCGCCGTATCGGCCATGCCGACCGGCACGAGGTCGAGCGCGATCACGCTTTCCGCGAACATGAAGTCGAGCGCGACCACGCGTTGCGGCCGCACGGGCATCGTCGCGCTCGCCTGCGATACGACGGGGTTGCCGGCGAGCCAGCGGCCCTGTGGCGAGGCCGTGCTGCCCGGCCCGCCGTGCGCGTCGTCAGCGAATGCGACGGCCGGTGCAACCAGCGCGCCGCAGCACGCGGCGCCGAGCGCGGCCAGCGCGGCGAGCGCATGGCGGCGGCCGGCACGCGTCACCGGATCGCGTCCTGCCCGGCCAGCGCCGCGTCGTCCATCGTCAATAGCAGGGGGCAGCTTCCACACAGTTGCGTTTCTCCAGGAATTTCATAGCGCAGGCAGCACACGCGGCGTGCGCGAAACGGTGTCGGCAGCAGCGGCGAGCGCGGCACGGCATCGCGCACCGGCAGGCGCAGCGGATTCGGCTCGCCGTGCACGCAGGACGCGCCGAACAGCCAGTCCGCATCACGAACGGGATCCGCCACGCACGGCAGCGACCGGTACGTGTCGAGCAGATAGTCGAGCAGGTTGCCCGCGTTGCTCCACAGCACGCGCGGCGTGACGCGGCCCATTGCCGCGAGCAGGTCGATCACCGCGCCGAGATGCGCGACGAGCCCCGCATAGCGCGGCGCGGGCTCGCTGCACGGCGCGCCCAGCGCGTCCGGCGCGAAATACAGCGCGGCCGGCATCCCGTCGTCGAGCGCGACGAATGTGCGTTCCGGCGCCATGTCGAGCGGCCGGCCGAGCGTCAGCGCGGCCACCACGCCGGCGGGCGCCGCGCGGCCGAAGTAGTACTTGCTCCATTGCGACATCAGCGCGCGCGCATGCTGCGCCGGATCGCCGCCGTAGTGGCGCACCATCGCGTCGAGCACGGCGTCGCGATGCTCGGGCAGCGCGCTCACGGGCACGACGATACGGCCCGGCGCGTACGTGTCGTCGGGCCTCCCGAGCCATACGACGTCGAGATACCCGGCGAACGGCTCCGGCGCGAACGTGGAAAAGCGCGTGGCGCATGCGCCGTCGAGCGCCGCTGTCATCGCCCCGTGCGCCGGGCGCGGCGCCCCTCGACGATCAGCAGCCCGAGCAGGTACGGCGCGCCGATCAGCGCGGTCAGCACGCCGGCCGGCACTTCGCGCGGCGCGACGACCGTGCGCGCCGCCAGATCGGCGAGGCCGAGGATCAGCGCGCCACACGCGGCCGCGAGCCACAGCCGCGTGCGATGCCGGCGTGCGCCGAGCATCGTCGCGACGTGCGGCGCCATCAGTCCGATGAAGCCGACCGGCCCGACCGCCGCGACGGCCGCGCAAGCCGCGAGCGTCGCGATCGTCAGCGCGAGCGGCCGCAACGCGGCGACCGGCAGGCCGAGCGCGGCCGCCTGGTCGTCGCCGAGCGCGAGCATGTCGAGCGGCCGCGCGAGCCACGCGAATACGGGGATCGCAAGCACGCACCACGGCAGCAGCATCGATACCTCACCCCAGCTGCGGCCGTAGGTGCCGCCGACGAGCCAGACGACGAAGCGCGCGGGCTGCACGCTTTCCTGCGTGATCAGCCATTGCGCGAGCGTGGTCCACAGCGCGCCGATCGCGATACCGGTCAGCGCGACCGCGAGCGGTGCGTAACGATGCCGATGATTCAGCGCGAGCGTGATCGCGAGCGACAGCGCACCGCCGGTCAACGCGGCCGCGGCGAGCGTCACGTGGCCCATCAGCGGCCACGTCGACAACGCGAACAGCGTGACGAGCCCCGCGCCCTGCGTGACGCCGAGCACTTCGGGGCCGGCGAGCGGGTTGCGCACGACGCTCTGCATCGCGACGCCGCTCACGGCCAACAGCGCGCCCGCGAGGAGCGCGCACAGCAGCCGCGGCATGCGCAGGTCGATCAGCATCCGCGCGAGCGCATCGTGGCCCGACAGCGCGGCCAGCCAGCGCGCGGGCGACAGCCATTCGGGGCCGGCCGACACGCCGACGAACACCGCGAGCACGCCGGCCGCGACGAACAGCACGGTGCGCAGCGGCCAGCCGAGCCCTTCGAGCCAGCCGACCAGGCGCGTCGGGCCGCTGCCGGCCGCGCGTTCGGCTTGCGCATGCAGCACGCCCGACCACGCGGCGCCGCGCCGGATCATCGCGAGCATCAGCGGCGTGCCGACGAGCGCGATCGCGACACCCGTCGACAGCGTCGCGTCGAGACCCGACGCGAGCACCGCGCTGTCGGTGACCAGCACGAGCGCACCGCCCGCGAGCGCCGACAACGGCACCAGCACGCCGAGCCGCGCCGCCCGGGCCCCGCGCACCTGGCGCAGCAGGTTCGGCGCGACGAGCCCGACATACGACAGCGGGCCCGCGATGCTGACCGCGACGCTCGTGAACGCGACCGCGACGATCGTCGCGGCGAGCCGCGTCGCATCGACGCGCACGCCGGCCGCGGCCGCCGCCTCGTCGCCGAGCGCGAGCGGATTCAGCGGCCGGATCACGAACGGCAGCGCGACGAGCGGCACGACGAGCCAGCGCGCGGCGAGCGCGAGCCCGGTCGCGCCCGGTTGATAGAGACTGCCGTTGGTCCACAGCGCGGCGCCGGCGATGTTCTGCTCGAAGAATGCGAGCACGAGTGTCGACAGCGCCGCGAACAGCAGCATGCAGACACTGCCCGCGAGCACGAGCCGCAACGGCGTCGCGCGCCAGCCGCCGGCCGCGACGATCGCGCACGCGGCGGCGATCAGCCCGCAGACGAACAGCAGCGGCACCGATGCGACCCCGGCGAGCGCCGGCACCAGCATCGCCGCGAGCAGGCCGAGCTGCGCGCCGCCCGTCACGCCGAGCAGGTCGGGCGACGCGAGCGGGTTGCGGGTGAGCGACTGGAACAGCGCGCCCGCGATGCCGAGACAGCCGCCCGCGACGAGCGCGGCCGCGACGCGCGGCAGGTTGAGATCGAACAGGAACACGCCCGCGAGCGCGGCGGCGTCGCTGCCCGGCACGGCGTTCCACCACACGCGCAGGTCCGGCGCGACGCGCAGCACCGCCAGTACGGCGATCAGCACGACGAGGCCGAGCGCGATCGCACCGGCGCGGCGGCCGGATACCGTGCGCTGCCCGCTCGCCGCGAGCCGCTGGCGCCCCGCGACCGTCGTCATACGGCGATATCCCGATCGACCGCATGCTCGAACGCGGGCGGCGTGTCGGATGCCGGCGGCCCGTAGGCCGGCACGCACATCGGCGCGCCCGTCTGAGGATGCGCGAGCTTCAGCATGTCGACGCCGAACGCGGCGCGCAGCTGCGCCGGCTCCAGCATCGCGTCGGGCGAACCTTGCGCCACGAGGCGGCCGGCCCGCATCAGCACGATCTCGTCGCTGTACGCGGCCGCCTGGTTCAGGTCGTGCAGGACCCATACGATCGTCAGCCCGCGCGCGCGGTTCAGCGCGCGCAGCGCGTCGAGGATGTCGAGCTGGTGATGGATGTCGAGATAGGTCGTCGGCTCGTCGAGCAGCACGATCGGCGCCTGCTGCGCGAGCGCCATCGCGATCCACGCACGCTGGCGCTCGCCGCCCGACAGCGCGCCGACGTCACGCTCGGCGTCGCCGGCAAGGCCGCTCGTGTCGAGCGCCTCGTCGATCGCCGCATGGTCGGCACGCGACAGCCCGCGCAGGAAGCCGCCATACGCGTAGCGGCCGTACGCGACGAGCTCGCGCACGGTCAGCCCCGACGGGATCTGGTTGAACTGCGCGAGCATCGTGAGCTCGCGCGCGAGCGCGCGACGGCGAAACGACGCGAGCGGCTTGCCGTTCACGTCGACGTGGCCCGCACGCGCGGGCTGCAGGCCCGCGAGCGTACGCAGCAGCGTGCTCTTGCCGCAGCCGTTCGGGCCGCACAGCGCCGTGACGCGGCCGGCCGCGATCGACAGGTCCAGCCCGTCGATCACGACATGGTCGCGATAGCCCACCGTCAATCCGCGCGCGGCAAGCGCGGCGGTACTACGCGTCATCGGTCCTCCGTTCGGTCGCGCGCGGGACCGTGTAGCTCTGCGCCATCGCCACGACCACCTTGCGTGGCCCTTCGAACGGGTCGCGCGCATGCGCGGTCAGCATGTTGTCGAGCATCAGCACGTCGCCCGTGCGCCACGGGAATACGATGCGCTGGCGCTCGAGCACGCCGCGGATCTCCGCGAGCGCATCGGCCTCGAGCGGCGCGCCGTCGCCGTAGTACACGTTGCGCGGCACGTTCTCGAGCCCGACCGCATCGACGAGCGCTTCCTGCATGTCGTCGTCGAGCGCGGACAGGTGAAACAGGTTCGCCTGGTTGAACCACACGCGGTCGCCGGTGCGCGGATGGCGCGCGACGGCCTGGCAGCGTTCGCGCGTGCGCAGCAGCAGTTCGCCGTCGTCGTCGGTGCGCCACGTGCATTCGATCCCGCGCGCCGCGCACATCCGCTCGACCTCGGCCGGCTCGTCGGTGCCGAACGACTGCTGCCACGGCAGGTCGAGCCCCTGGCCGAAATTGCGCACGTACAGCAGCTCGCGCTGCTCGAAGCGCGCGACGAGCGCCGGATCGAGCGCGCGATAAACCGCGCGGCTGTCGGCGATCGGCGTCGCCCCGCCCTTCGGCGCCGCGAGCGCGCAGTGGAACCAGATCCGCAGCGGCCACTCACGCGTGTACGACTGCTCGTTGTGCAGCGGAATCGCGCGGTGCGGCGGGTATTCGGTCGACGTGTAGACGGCGCCTTCGACCTGGCTGCGCGGCGTCGACGCATATTCATAGCCGATCAGCGGCTCGCCGAACGATGCCGCGAACTGCTGGAACGCATCGATCGACGGCACGTGAAAGCCCGTGAACAGCACACCGCCCGCCCGTTCGAGCGTGTCGGCCGCGATGGCACGCGCCAGCGGCGCGACTTCGTCGATCGACATGCCGTCGGCGCCGCGCGGCGACACGACGGTGGGCAGCCCCGGCTCGATACGCAGGTCGTCGAGCGTCGGCAACGAAAGCAGGGTCATGCAACGTCCTCTTCAGGTGGCGCGCCGCCAAGCGCGGCGCAACGGGTCACGACGCGCGCGTCGCGCGCTCGCCGTCCATCGCGCGGCGCAGGCTCGCGGGTCGCATGTCGGTCCAGACCGTCTCGATGTGCGCGAGGCAGTCGGCCTTCGGGCCGCGCACGCCGACCTCGCGCCAACCGGCCGGCACGGGCCGGAACGTCGGCCAGATCGAATACTGTTCTTCGTCGTTGATGACGACCGTGTAAACCAGGTCGTCGGTGTCGGCGGAAGGCGTCGTGGCTTGCGTCATGATCGGAAAAAAGCGGGAGACGGTTGAAGGAAGCGAAGCGGCGAACTGTCGAATCGGCCGCTCCTGTCTTGAAGACGATTGGCCGGCGCGATTTTTTACCGGCGCCGCGCGCGACCGCCGAGAAACACCGGACACGCGACACCGCGATGGCACGCGTCGAGACACTCCGCGCAGTGCCGCTCCGCGTCGCGCACCATGAAATGCACCAGCGTCTGCGACACGTTCAACGCGCGCGCCGCGGTTTGCAGCGTCTCCTCGCGCAGCCGCACCATCTCGAACGCGGCCCGGCTGCGTGCCGGCAGATCGTCGAGCGCGGCCCACACGCGGCGCAGCGTGTCGCGCGTCATCAGCGCGGCCTCGGGTGTCGGTTCCGGCGACGGCACGTCGAAGCCGTCGTCCTCTTCCGTGTGATAGACGTTCTCGAGGCTTTGCCGGCGGCACGCGTCGATCGATGCGTTGCGCACCATCCGCGTCACGTACGCGACCGGCTGGCGCACCGCGTCCTGGTTCGGGAATTCGACGAGCTTCACGAATACGTCGTGGACGACGTCCTCGGCGCGGCTCGCGCAGCCGACGAAGCCGCGCGCAACGTTGACGAGCATCGCGCGATGGGCAATCAGCACGTCGAGCAGCGCGCCCTGCGCACGCGGTTCCTTGGCGCGACGCGCACGCGGCGCGAGGCGCGACGGCAGGTCCGGATAACTGCCGAGGAACGGGTTCGCCATTGCCGCTGCCGGGCGTTCGAGCACTTCCGCCATTGCCATCGATCTGCTCCGTCGAATTCCGAGATAGGGCAATTTAACGTAAACGCAAATCATTCTCAATGCGATTACCGAATGCCCCTTCCGCTTGTCGGGATTTGTCTGATCAATTGTGGGAATCGGTGCTTTGGAGGATGGGCCGGAGCCATGGAGGCTGCGGCATTCAGATAGCTTTCCACATGAAAGGAAAGATGCCCAATGCCAAAAACGGCCCGAATCCTTTCTGCGAGCGCCGCTGCGTCGGGTTCACGGTGCGTTCACCCGACGCGCCGCGCCCGCATGGTGCCGGCACAAGCTTTCATGATTCTAACGACGAGCATACGGCCATCATTTGCCGTCGCAGATTTATTACCCGCGAAATTTTGGGGTCGTACGGTCGACTTGCCGATTCAGAGTGCGGGCCGGCCATCGCCGCAGCGCATCCGCACGTCAGTAGATGAACAACCGGATCGTTGCGGTCGCATCGAATCGCCCGAGCTTCGGCGGGCCGAACGATTTCAGCACCGCGTCCATCAACACGCTTTGATTCATCACGTTGGACGCGAACTGCGCCAGCGTGAACTGCTGATTGAACGGAATGGCCTTGCCCTGGCTGTCCTCGATGCCGATACCGAAATTGCTGTCCTTCGCCGGCACCAGCAAGCCGTTCTGCACCGGAAAGCTCGTTTCGAAATACCCGTCGACCCGCACCGCGACGTTGCATTTCTTGGTCAATGACAACGAGAACCGCTTGCGCGGCACCGCCGGCATGAAGCCGTTACCGGCCGCCTGCACCTGCCCGAAATTGACGACGCCCGGTTCGGGCGTGACGAGCACGTCGACGAAACACGGCGTCGGCTTGAGGTTGCGCAGGCCGCTCAATCGGTACTGGAAGCTCGGGCTGTACGCATTCAGCCCGAACTCGCCGTCGAACTGGAAGACCGTGTAGATATCGCTCGGCGGCTGGACCCAGTTGCCCTTCTTGCGCACGACGACCTGATAGTCGATGCTGATGCGGGTCTGCTGGCAACGCCCGCGGTCGAAATCGTACCGGCTGCACGGCGGCACCGAATAGCCGGTAAACACGCCGCCGCCGCGATTGCTCGTCTTGTCGAAATAGTCGATGCCGCGGTAGCGGATGCCGATCTCGAGCCCCCACGCGGCCGGGTCCGTGCGATTCGGGTTCGCGTAGAAATAGATGTTGTCGACGACTCTCAGGCTGCCCGCGTCACCGAGATCCTTGTAGCAATACCCCGTCGTCGTGCGCACCGGAGAAACCCAGATCACGTAGCCATCCGGCGCGTCGGTCGGATACGACGCCACGCCGCCGATCGGCTCGGTCAGCGAAGTCGCGCCGCTGTTGGTCAGGCACCGCAACGCCCACGCGGGCTGCGCCGCCACAACGAACAATGCGAGCACGATCCAGCGCAACCATGCCGCCGGCATGTGCCGTTCACGCGTGGCGCCGCTCATCGCTTCACGCTCTTGCAAGCGCCCGCATCACACGCATATTCGACCGCCACCTGGCCGCCGTAATCGTCGATATGCGTGATGAACAGCGTCGACGGCGTCGCGGCCTTGAACGGCACGTCGGCCGTGCTCATCGGGTCCACCATCACGGGCTCGATCGGCACCGGCGTCTTCTGCGCGCCCGCCGTCACGTCGACCACCGTCACGTGGTACGGCGTCGGATTGTCGAGCACGAGCCGGTGCGCGGCCGCGTCGACGCGCAGCGTCATCGGCAGCGTCCAGTCCTCGTCACGTGCGGGCTGCACGCCCTTCGGCCGGTAGAACAGCTTCATCTGCGTATGCAGCGCGATCTGCAGCGTGTTCGGCGTATCGGTCTTCGGCGGCACTTCGCGGATGTTCAGATAGAACACCGATTCGCGATCGGCCGGCAGTGCGGCGCCGGGCAGCTTCGCGATGCGCAGCACGTTGCGCTCGTTCGCCTCGACGCGCTGCAGCGGCGGCACGACCATCAGCGGCGACGTGATCTTGTTGCCGCGCGTGTCCTCGAGCCACGACTGCACGAGATACGGATAGGTCGTGCTCTTGTTGGTGATCGTGACGATCGCGGCAGGTTCGCCTTCGTTGAAGATCACGCGCGTGCGGTCCGGCACGATCGCCGCGTGCGCGGCGCCGGCGAGCAGCGCGCTGGCCACGGCCAGCATGCACGCCGCGCGGCGCGGGAAGAAAAGAGAGAAAACAGGGTTCATGCGGGATCCGTGAAATCATCGGTCGACCCGTGCGGCCGCTGCATGCGACTCGCCGGGCGGCTGGCACGTCACCGGAATCGGCGTGCCTTCGAGTTGAAGCTGGTTCGGCAATGCATTGATCGCGCACAGCGTGCGTTCGCCTGCCCGCACCACCAGCGCGGATTTCGGCTGCACCTGGGTCAGGAACGCGGCGCCGGCTTCGCCGACGATGCCGAGCTCCTTGCCGTTCGCTGCGTCCTGCACGGATGCGCCGAACGGCAGCGGCTTGCCGGCCGCATCGGTCAGCGTCAAGTACAGATTGCTGCCGCGCGCGGCGGAGAACTTCACGAAACCGATCGCGCCGTCGGTCAGCACCATGCGCTGGATCGGGTTCGATACCTGCACCTCGAGCGGCAGCTTCTCGACGTTGACGGTCGCGTCGTACACGTTGTACGGCGAGATCCCGTCGAGCACCGCGTAGCCGCGCGAGTCGGTATGCGTGAGCGTGCCGGACAGCGGCACGTCGGGCACGCCGTCGGTCGAGACCAGCAGCCGCGTATCGCCCGCGTTGCCGTTCGCATGCGCCGACACGCCGTACTGCGTCGCGACGAGCGAGCCGTCGACTTCGAGCGACGCGGCCGCGTACGCGTTGGCGAGCGTCGACGCCTGCGCGCTCAGCTGGTAGGTCGACGTGCGCTGGCGGAAGCTCGCGTTCGCCGACGCGCGGCCGTCGGTCGCGCCCGCGTTGATCTGGTACGTGCGGCCGGCCGGATCGTCGTAGATGTAGCCCGCGTTCATGCTTGTGCTGCCGCTGCCCGTCGTCAGGTTCGACGTGACGGTGTGGCGGCCGCCGATCGGCAGCGTCGCGGTCACCGAGAACTGGTTGCCGCTCGCGCCCGCGCTTTGCGTGCGGAACGCCGACACGCTGACGTTCAGGTTGCGCAATGCGCCGATCGAGAATGCGCGCGTGAGCGTGAGGCCGACGCGCTGCTCCGACGCGCGAGCCCAGTAGGTCGTCTGGTCGTACGAGAAATAGGTCGACGTGTCGCCGACGCGCTTGGACATCGTCGCCGAGTAGCGTTGCTTGCTGTTGACGAGGCCGTATGCGGTCGGGTCGCCCGAGAACTGCGCGAAGTTGGTGTACTCGCGTTCGGAGAAGCGATAGCCGAAGAAGCGCACGTCCGCGTCGAGCCCGTCGAAGTGCTTCGAATAATTGATGCGATACGAGTTGCCGTTGCGCGTCGCGCCGTTCCACCACAGGTGCGCACGCGCATGCGTGACATCGGCCGATACCGCGCCGAACGTGCCGAAATCGCGGCCGACGCCCAGTGCGATCGACGTATAGCCCGACGCGGCGATGAAGCCGCCGTACAGCGTGATGTCGAACGGCAGCCCGTACGCGGCCTCGCCGAACCCGAAGAACGGCGTGATGCCGGCACCGCCGAACTGCCGCGGCTTGCCGACCGCGGCCTTGTAGCGCAGTTGTCCGGTACGCGCGAGGAACGGCACGGCGGCCGTCGTTACCTGGAAGCGCTGCACGCTGCCGTCTTCCTCATCGACCGTGACGTCGAGCGTACCCTGCACGCTCGTGTTGATGTTCTGCAGCGCGAACGCGCCCGGCGACACGCGTGTCACGTACAGCACGCGTCCCGCCTGGGACACGGTCACGGTCGCGTTGGTGCGCGCGACGCCCGAGATCAGCGGCGCATAGCCGCGCAGCGAAGGCGGCAGCATCCGATCGTCGCTGCGGATCGACGCACCCGTCAGCGCGAACGTGTCGAAAATGTCCGAGCTGAGGTAGTCGTCGCCGAACGTCACCGTCGACTGGATCGACGGCAGCGCGCGAAACGCGTAAAGCCGGCTGAAGCGGAACGTGCGGTCCGCGTACGCCGTGTTGCCCACGTTCGACTGCGCCTGGTAGTCGCCGCGAAAGCGCCATGCATCCCAGTTCGCGCCGATCGTTCCGTAGGCCTGGATCGAATTCGTCTGTCCGCCGCCCGAACCGAAGTTGCGGTTCGTGTTCGCGATCACGCGATAGTCGAGCATCGCGCCCGCAATCCCGTCGGACCAGCTCGACGGCGGCAGATAAGTCGAATCGGTGAATTCGAGCGCGGCCTGAGGAATCGTGATCTTCAGCCGTCCGTCGCTCTTCAGGTAACGGACGGTCGTGCCCTCGATCGCGCCGAGATCGACGCAACGTCCGCCCTGCAAGCGCGGCAGGTCCTTCGCGAGCGACGGTTTCAGCCCGAACCGCGCGACGAGTTCCGGCGGCAGGCACGGCTTGCCCGCGCCGGATGCGTCGAGCGCGATGAACTGGATCGCCTGCAGCCCGTAGAACAGGTCGTTGACCTGCACATCGAGCATGTACTCGCCCGGCAGCGTGAAGTCGGGCTGCGAGAACTGCGACAGGTCGACATTGCTGGTGCCGTCGATGTCGAGGAACGACGAATTGAATTCCGTCGCATGGCTCGGGCTGACGACGACCAGCACGCAGACGCAAAGGAAGGAATGTCTGATTCGCACGCGGCGCTACCGGAAATCCGGGGAAGTAGAGACGTGAAGGCAAGGAATACGGAGAAAGGGTGCGCACACCCCTTCTCCGCTACGGCCGCTTACTGGTAGCGGACCGTGAAGTTCGCGACGCCGTCGGCCGTACCCGGCGTCACGCCGGCGGCCGTGGCTTCGTACATCGCCGCGAAGCGCGCGATGTTGGTGCCGTTTTGCAGCAGGGTCGGCGCCTTCTGTTCGGCGCCGTTGTCGAGGTATTCGCCCGATGCGGACTGCAGGCGGATGCCCACATTGGTTGCCGAACCGATCGTCGCGAGCAGCTTCGGCTGACCCGCGCTCGACGTGCCCGTGAACGTGAAGTACGCGTTCTGCGCGATGCTGGTGTCGCAGTCGGTCAGCTTGATGTCGAACGACACCGCGTCCGACTTGTCGCCAGCTTGCTTGAACTTGTTGGTCGGCACCTTGCCGAGCTGCACGGTCTGGTTGACGGAGTTCGAATCGATGCCGCATGCGCCCGCGACGATCTCGCCCGTGAAGTTGATCGTGCCGGTGCCCGCTGCGAAGGCCGAGGTGGACAGGGCTGCGAGTGCGACCGCGCTCAGGAGGGATTTTTTCATGACGTTTTCCGTGAGAATTGCAAAGGGAATGGACGACGTGGCGGATACAAAAGGCAGCATGTGGTTGGCTCCCGTCCGTCACGAGGCGGCATTATCGAGATAAGAGTGAAGGGGTTTTGTAAATCATTGTCAAATCTCAATGACAATCTTCGTTTTATGGGATTCAAAACCCAATCCTTTCTGCCGGCCGTCAATTCCGATATTTTCGTCCGCAGTCCTTTTTTATTTTACGGAACCGACTGAAAATTAAAGACATTTCCCTTTCAGGTTTGAGTGAGCCTCGCTTCTCCTTGCTGGACATGGACTTTCGAGATACCCGGTACGAAATGACAAAACTCTGCCCTATCCCGCCATCGTTGTCCGATCGCAACGAAAGCATTCGATGATTTTCAACTGACGGGAAATTAACGGGCGATATTCAACGCTGCGAAACTTTCACGCAAACGATTGCGAAATTCGCACAAACGTTTTACCGCGACACTTTGTCGCTCCTTATTGTGCGCAATGCGAGAATTAATCGAATCGTCAACCCGTGATTAAAGCGGCGTGTAAAGCCGTGCGCGCCCAAAGGACATCCGCGGCACTGGATGGAGTCGGAATAAGAGGAAGTCCGGCACGATCGGAGGCCGGCGGCGACGCGATCGGTCGCCGGGATGCGAGTCGAGTGGAAGGCGGCCCTACAACCCGACTGCGTGGAGGAAAAACGGAGTCGACGAAGCGCGCATGCACGTATCGTCGATCATGGCCGGAAACCCGACAGCAGCGACACCGACCGCGGCAGCGGCGACGCATCGCGATGCGCCGCCGCCACCTGGCCGGCCCCGCTCAAGACATCACGCGGCGGCTTCGCCAGCGGTGGCCGGCGCCCAGCCGCCGCCGAGCGCGCGATACAGCGCGATCGCATTCGCGAGCCGCAGCGCCTTGAGCCGGATCAGCTCGTGTCCGGACTCGTACGTGCTGCGCTGCGCGTCGAGCAGTTCGAGATACGTCGCGACGCCGCCCGCATACCGGCGCTCCGCGAGTTTCAGCCGCGCGCCGTCGGCCGCGTAGACGTCCTGCTGCGCGGCGAGCTGGCGATCGATCCAGTCGCGCGCGGCGAACGCATCGGCCACTTCGCGGAACGCGGTCTGCACGGTCTTCTCGTACTCGGCGACCGCGATGTGCTTGCGCGCATTCGCGACGTCGAGATTCGCGCGATTGCGACCGCCCGCGAAAATCGGCAGCGTGATGCGCGGCGCGAACGTCCACACGCTCGTTCCGGCCGCGAACAGGCTCGAGAACGCATCGCTGACCGAGCCGTAGTCGGTGGTCAGCGCGACGCGCGGGAAGAATGCCGCGCGCGCCGCGCCGATCTGCGCGTTCGCGGCCTTGAGCCGCGACTCGGCCTGCCGGATGTCGGGCCGCCGTTCGAGCAGCGCGCTCGGCGCGCCGGGCGCCACCGGCGCGATCGCGAGCGTGTCGAGCGCGGTGCCGTCGGCGGGCACGCTGCGTGCGAAATCGCCGGCGAGCAATTGCAGCGCGCGCACCGATTGCGCATGCTCGCGCTGCAGCGCGGCCTGCGATGCGCGCGAGGACGCGACCAGCATCTCGGCCGAGCGCAGTTCGATCGCGTCGCTCGTGCCGGCCGCGTAGCGGCGCTGCGTGAGCGCGGCGATGCGCTCGCGCGCGTCGAGCGTGCGCTGGGCCAGCGCCAGTTGCTCGCGCAACGATCGCTCCGACACGTACGCCCCCGCGACTTCGGCAATCACGCCGATGCGCACCGTGCGCTGCGCGTCGGCCGTCGCGAAATACTCGGCGAGCGCCGCATCCGACAGGCTACGCACGCGGCCGAACAGGTCGAGCTCGTACGCACTGACGCCGACGCCCGCGCGATACAGCCCGCTCACCGCGCTCTCGCGCACGACCGGATCGTACTGGCGCGTGCGTTCGTAGCCGAGATTCGCGTCGACCGACGGCATCAGGTCCGCGCGCTGCACGCCGTACAGCGCGCGCGCTTCGTCGAGCCGGCCGGCCGCGATCCGCAGGTCGCGATTGTTGGCGAGCGCGGCATCGATCCACGCCTGCAGCGCCGAATCGGTGAAATACGCGCGCCAGTCGTCGAGCAGCGCGGCGTCGGCCGTCGAAGCCGGCCCGGCACCCTGCTGCGTGTCGCCATCGACCGTCGCATAGCTGGCCGGCACCGGCGCCACCGGCCGCTCGTAACGCGGCGCGAGCGAGCAGCCCGCGAGCGCGAGCGCCGCGGCCAACGCGAGCTGAAGCCTCGGTTCGGCCCATGCATTCAATGCAAACATCACTGCGAACCCTCCATCGTCGCCGGCTGCGCGCCGCCGCGCCGGCGCGGGCCGACGTCGAACAGGCGGCCGACGATCACGAAAAACAGCGGGACGAGAAACACCGCGAGCACCGTCGCCGTGATCATGCCGCCGAGCACGCCGGTGCCGATCGCCATCTGCGCGCCGGACGCGGCGCCCGACGCGAACGCGAGCGGCAGCACGCCGACGCCGAACGCGAGCGACGTCATCACGATCGGCCGCAGCCGCAGGCGTGCGGCCTCGAGCGCGGCGTCGACGAGCGACATGCGCTGCGCGACCAGGTCCTTCGCGACCTCGACGATCAGGATCGCGTTCTTCGCGGACAACCCGATCGTCGCGATCAGCCCCACCTTGAAATAAATGTCGTTCGGCATCGCGCGCAGCGTGACGCCGAGCACCGCGCCGATCACGCCGAGCGGGACGACCAGCATCACCGCGAACGGGATCGACCAGCTCTCGTACAGCGCCGCGAGCGCGAGGAACACGACGAGCACCGACAGCGCGAACAGCATCGGCGCCTGCGCGCCCGACAACCGCTCCTCGAACGACTGCCCCGACCACGCGTGGCCGATGCCGGCCGGCAGCTTCGCGGCGATCCGTTCGATCGCGGCCATCGCTTCGCCGCTGCTGTGGCCGGGCGCGGCCGAGCCGTTGATCGTGAACGACGGATAACCGTTGTAGCGCGTGAGCTGCGGCGGCCCGAGCGTCCAGTGCAGCGTCGCGAACGCCGCGAGCGGCACCATCTCGCCGCCCGCGTTGCGCACGCGCAGCTTCTGCACGTCGGCCGGATCGAGCCGGTGCAGCCCGTCGGCCTGCACGATCACGCGACGCACCTGCGTGCCGTGCATGAAGTCGCCGATATAGTCGGAGCCGAACATCACCGCGAGCGTCGTGTTGATCTCGTCCATCGACACGCCGAGCGCCGACGCCTTCGCGCGATCGATGTCGAGCTTCAGCTGCGGCGCGTCCTGCGTGCCCGCGAACATCACGTCGGTGAGCGCCGGATCCTTGCCGCTCGCCGCGAGCAGTTGCTCGCGCGCGGCGCTGAACGCGGCGTAGTCGAGCCCGCCGCGGTTCTGCAGCCGGAAGTCGAAGCCGCTCGTCGAGCCGAGATCGGGCAGCGCCGGCGAGTTCATCGCAAACACCGTGGTGTTCGCCGTGCCCGCGAAGCGCTCGTTGATGCGCGCGACGATCGCCTGCACGTGATCGCGCTCGGCCTTGCGCTCCTTCCAGTTCTTCAGCGTGACGAAGATCATCCCGCCGTTCGGCCCTTCGCCGTACAGGTTGAAGCCGCCGAGTGCGAACGTGTACGCGGCCGGCTCATCGCGGCGAATATACGATTCGACCTCGCGCACGCTCTGCATCGTTTCCGCGAGCGGCGTGCCCTGCGGCCGGATCACCATCACCATGAAGTTGCCCTGGTCCTCGTCGGGCAGGAACGCGCTCGGCAGTTGCGTGAGCATCAGCGCCGCGGCCGCGGTCAGCGCGCCGTACACGACCAGCCAGCGCAGCGGCTTCTTCAGCATCGCGCCGACGCGCGTCGCATAACGCTGCGTCGAGCGCGCGACGAAGCCGTTGAACCAGCCGAAGAAGCCGCGCTTCTCGTGATGGTCGCCGGACACCGGCTTGAGCAGCGTCGCGCACAGCGCGGGCGTGAGCGACAGCGCGAGAAACGCCGAGAAGCCGATCGACACCGCGAGCGACAGCGCGAACTGCCGGTAGATGTTGCCCACCGCGCCGCCGAAGAACGCCATCGGCACGAATACCGACGTCAGCACCACGGTGATCCCGACGATCGCGCCGCTGATCTGCCGCATCGCCTTGACGGTCGCGTCGTAGGGCGCGAGCCCCTCCTCGACCATCAGCCGCTCGACGTTCTCGACGACGACGATCGCATCGTCGACGAGGATGCCTATCGCGAGCACCATCCCGAACATCGTCAGCACGTTGATCGAGAAGCCGGCCGCGTACATCACGCCGAACGTGCCCGCGAGCGCGACCGGCACGACGAGCGTCGGGATCAGCGTCGCGCGCAGGTTCTGCATGAACAGGAACATCACGAGGAACACCAGCACGCCGGCCTCGATCAGCGTCGTGACGACCTTGTTCATCGACACGCGCACGAACGACGACGTCTCGTACGGGATCTGGTATTTCACGCCCGGCGGGAAATACGCGGACAGCTCGTCCATCGTCGCGCGCACGCGCTTCTCGGTCGCCACCGCGTTCGAGCCCGGCGCGAGCTTGATGCCCATGCCGGTCGCGACCTTGCCGTTCACGTACGACGGATAGTTGTAGTCGTTGCCGCCGAACTCGATGCGCGCGACGTCGCGCAGGTGGAGCGCGGAGCCGTCCGGCTGCGTGCGCAGCGCGATCGCGCCGAAATCGGCCGGCGTCTTCAGCGGCGCATCGGCGAACACGGTCGCCGCGATCGGTGCGCTGTCCGGCACCGCGCTGCGGCCGATGTCGCCCACCGTCACGCGCGCGTTGTGCGCGCGCACGGCCGACGCGATGTCCGACGCGGTGAGGCCGTGACCGGCCAGCTTCACCGGGTCGGGCCAGATCCGCATCGCATATTCGGCGCCCCAGAACTGCACCTTGCCGACGCCGTCGACGCGGCGCAGCGCCTGCACGACGTTCGCCGACGCGTATTCGCCGAGCTGCACGGCGGTCATCCGGCCGTCGTCCGACGTCAGCGACACGACGAGCTGGATGTTGTCCGCGGCCTTCTCGACCTGGATGCCGTCGCGCCGCACCGGTTCGGGCAGCCGCGCCTCGACCGTCTTCAGCCGGTTCTGCACTTCGACGGCCGCGAGATCGGCGTTGACGCCCTGCTTGAACGTCAGGTACAGCGACGCGGCCCCGGCGCTGCTCGTCGCGGACGTATACAGCAGCCCCGGCGCGCCGTTCATTTCGCGCTCGATCAGCGCGGTCACCGATTCCTCGACGACCTGCGCGGACGCGCCCGGATACGTCGCATAGATGCTGACGACGGGCGGCGCGATGTCCGGATATTGCGCGACGGGCAGCGCGCGGATCGCGAACGCGCCGCCGAGCATGATGAAGAGTGCGATCACCCACGCGAAGACGGGGCGATCGATGAAGAAACGTGCCATGTTGATCTATTGAACCGGTCAGGTTTGACGGGCGGCCGCGGCTGACGCGGCCTTCGTCGGCGATGCCTGCTCGACGGGCTTGACGGCGGTATCGGGCGCGAACTGCGCGGCGTTGTCGACGATCACGCGCTCGCCGCCCGACAGGCCCCGCGTGATGCGCCAGTCGCGTCCGCTCATCTGGTCGGCGACGACCTCGACGTCCTTCACCTTGCCATTCGTGCCGACCACGCGCACCGACGTGCGCTCGGCGGTGCGCAGCAGCGCATCGCGCGGCACGAGGATCGCCCGCTGGTCGACGGCCGCATCGAGCGCGATCCGCACATACGCGCCGGGCAGCAGCTCGCGCTCGGGGTTGGGGAACAGCGCGCGCATCGCGACGGTATCGGTGGTCGGATCGACCGCGAGATCGCTGAACAGCAGCTTGCCCTTCAGCGGATACGCGGTGCCGTCGGCGCGCCGCAGCGTCACCGTGACGTCGTGCTGCGCGATCCCCGTCGCGTGCCCGCTCTTCACCGCGCGACGCAACGCGTCGACGTCGGCCGCCGGCTGCGAGAAATTCACGTAGATCGGATCGAGCTGCTCGACGGTCGTGAGCGGCGTTGCCTGGTCCTGGCCGACGAGCGCGCCCTCGGTGACGAGCGCGCGTCGTGCGCGGCCCGCAATCGGCGCGGTGACGGTCGCATAGTCGAGCTGCAGCTGCGCGCGCGCGAGCTCGGCCTTCGCGGACGCGACGTCGGCCTTCGCGCGCGTGTCGTCGGCGACGGCCTCGGTGTGATCGCGCTCGCTGACCGCGCGGTCGCGCACCAGGTCGTCGTAACGGCGGCGCTTGTCGCTCGCCGCGAGCGCGGCGGCCTGCGCCTTCGCGAGCGCACCCTGCGCGGCATCGCGCGCGGCCTTCAGCGGCGCCGGATCGATGCGGAACAGCACCGCGCCCTGCTTCACTTCCTGGCCTTCCTCGTAAGTCCGCGCGGTGACGATGCCCGCGACCCGTGCGCGCACCTGCGCTTGCCGATACGCGTCGAGCCGGCCCGGCAATTCGACGGTCATCGGCACGGCCGTCGGACGCACCGTCACGACCGTCGCGTTCTGAATCGCCTCCGGCGCCTTGTCCTTGTCGCCCTTTCCGCATCCGGCCACGGCCAGCATGGCCGCGAGCGCGACGGGCGCCAGCCGGAGGCGGCGCGCGAGGGAGCGTTTGTTATTCATGTGTGACCTCGGAAACGTTCGCCGCCGATACAATGCGGCGGCTCAGGGTGGCCGATTATAATCAGTCATGACTGATTAAATACATCCGGTTGCCCTGCAACCGCCACACTGTCTCAATAAAGCGACAGCGAACTGTAAGGAAATTCACGCCATGGCCCGCAAGACCCGGGAAGAATCGCTCGCCATCAAGCACCGGATCCTCGACGCCGCCGAGCTCGTCCTGCTCGAAAAAGGCGTCGCGCAAACCGCGATGGCGGACCTCGCCGAGGCCGCCGGGATGTCGCGGGGCGCCGTCTACGGCCACTACCGCAACAAGATGGAAGTGTGTCTCGCGCTGTGCGACCGCGCGTTCGCGCGAACCTCGGAAGGCTTCGACGCGGTCGACAGCCTGCCCGCGTTCGCCACGCTGCGCCGCGCGGCGTCGCACTACCTGCAGCAATGCGGGGAGCCGGGCTCGATGCAGCGCGTGCTGGTGATCCTCTATACGAAGTGCGAGCAGAGCGAGGAGAACGGCGCGCTGCAGCGGCGCCGCATGCTGCTCGAGCTGCAGATGCTGCGCATCACGAAGGCGTTGCTGCGCCGTGCGATCGCGGCCGGCGAAATCGCCGCCGATCTCGACGTGCACCTGGCGGCTGTCCACCTCGTGTCGCTGCTCGAAGGCGTGTTCGCGTCGATGATCTGGACCAACCGCCTGCGCGGCAATCTGTGGAACGACGCGGAGGCGATGCTCGACGCCGGTTTCGACGCGGTCAGGACCTCCGGCGCACTGCGCGTGCGCGCGCAAAAATTGCCTGCCTGACGAAAAGCCGCGCAATAAATGCTGATTTAACCCGATTTACCGCAGTGCGAAACGAATACGCTGACCCTCTTTAAAATTTTTAACATTTCGCGGAACATCGGTAGACTGACGCTGTCATCTTTCTTTAGCGTCTTCGTGATAATCCGGGTTCGACCCGGAAAGCTCACGCCGCCGTTCGAAGCGGGCACCCCCGCGAGTTGGGTCGAACGGAAACGACACAGGCCCCTGGCGGGGCCTGTTTTGTTGCACGCCCGTCGCCCGCCGCCGTCGTCACCCGACGGATGTGCCGCCGATGGCTCCTGCCCACACCTCTTTGAACCGTTTTCCTGGATGTGGACACTTTTGGTCAAGCCTGCCGCAATTCCTGATGCTTTCGCGCCCGGGCGCGCGCAGCGCCTCGTGCGCGCGCTCGTGCCGGCCGCCGTGCTCGGCGCCCTCGCCGCCTTCGGTCTCGCCGCCGCGCTGCCCGCCGTCTCGCAACTGCCGGGCGCCGTCGATTCGGGCACGGCCGCGCTGCCGCAGCGCGTGCTGTCCGACACGCCGTTTCCGACCGCGCAGCATTTCGTGACGAGCGAGCTCGCGCGCACGCTGGGCGAGCGCAGCGAACTCGACGAACACGGCGACCGCAGCCCGCAGCCGGGCCTGTTCGCGCCGCTCAGCGCGCACCGCAACGACATGCTCGGCTATGCGAGCCTGTTCCAGTTCGCGGCGCCCGAAACCCAGCACGGGACGCGTGCCGGCGACATCGAGCTCACGCTGTCCGATACGCTGAACCGCCTCGACGTGCCGCCCGAGGTGCGCATCCAGCTCGGCGATCTCGTCACCGGCAAGGTCGCGCTGCGCGCCAGCGCGCAGCGCGGCGACTACTACCGCATCGCGTATGACACGAACAACGGCACGCCGCACCTCACCGCGCTCGAGCTGCGCGTCGCGGGCCGCACGTTCGGTGCGATCTGGTTCCGCGCACCGGGCGCCGACCACGGCGCGTACTACACGCTCGACGGCGCACCGCTCGAGGCGGCCGCGTTCACGATGCCCGTCAAGTGGACGCGCATCAGCTCGTTCTTCGGCGAACGCGTGCACCCGCTGTCGCAGGCGATGGCGTTCCATACGGGCGTCGATCTCGCCGCGCCGTCCGGCACGCCCGTCAACGCGGCGGCCGATGGCATCGTGTCGTTCGTCGGCACCGATCCGGACGGCTACGGCCGCTACGTGATCGTCGATCACGCGGACGGCTATTCGACCTACTACGCCCATCTGTCCGCATATGCGCGCGGGCTGAAGACGGGCGAAACCGTGAAGCAAGGCCAGCGCATCGGCTCGGTCGGCATGACCGGCGCGGCCACCGGCCCGCACCTGCACTTCGAGGTGCGCGTCGCGAACGATCCGGTCGATCCGCTCGTCGCGCTCGCGAACGCGCAGACGGGGCTGTCCGACATGCAGCGCACCGCGTTCCGTCAGGAAGCCGCGCAATGGCGCTTCCGCCTCGCGTCGATCAAGACGTCGCCGTTCGCGTTCGCGCAAAACGACGGCCCGCTGTGGGGCGACTTCGCGACCGACTCGTCGACGCTGCGCGCGGTCTTCAACACGCACTACAGCGCGTCCTGACGCCGACGCTGCGAAGCACCGTCACGCCCGTCGCCGCTGGCCGCTCGCCGCAGCGGCGACGCGGCCCACCGTCACCGCACGGGTTCCGTGCGTTCGGCCGCGGCCTGCGCGATGCGCGCCGCACGCGGGCGACGTAACAGCAGCCAGCGTGCCGCGCCGTCGAGCGACGTGCACAGCACCAGGTAAAGCGCCGCGACGAACAGGAAGATCGGCGCCGGATACACCATCAGCCGGTTGTTCACCTGCGTCGCAACGAACGACAGTTCCGGCACGCCCACGATATACGCGAGCGACGTGTCCTTCACGAGCGCGACCCACTGGT
The DNA here is from genome assembly GCF_005937855.2 of Burkholderia sp. KBS0801. NCBI lineage: Bacteria > Pseudomonadati > Pseudomonadota > Betaproteobacteria > Burkholderiales > Burkholderiaceae > Burkholderia > Burkholderia sp. KBS0801. The sequence continues at coordinate 1,695,995 of NZ_CP042177.1, read as the reverse complement.
TGACGAACGACGGCGTCATGATCCGGATCGCCTGCGGCAGCAGCACGTAACGCACCGTCTGCCAGCGCGTGAGCCCAAGCGACAGCCCGGCCTGCCACTGCCCGTCGCCGGCCGCGGCGATGCCCGCATGCACCGCATGAGCGAGATACGCGCCACCGATCAGCGCCAGCGCACACACGACCGTCGCGAGGCCCGGCACGTCCACGTGCAGCAGCATCGGCAGCAGGAAGTACGTCCAGAAGATCAGCATCAGCACCGGAATCGCGCGAAAGAAGCCGATGAACGCGAGCAGCAGCACGCGCAGCGGGCCGCGCGCGAGCGCCATCGCGACGCCGAGCGCCACCCCCAGCACCGCCGACGCGACGGCCGACGCGATCGCCAGCACGAGCGACAGCGCGGCGCCGCCGAGCGGGCCGTCCGGGAACGCACCGACGAGCAGGTACGGCAGGTTGTCGAGCAGCAGCGACACATCCATCGTCAACGCCCCGCCCCGAGCCGGTCGCGCCATTGCGTGGCCGCGTAGGCGCCGGCCTCGATCGCGGCCACTGCGGCGACGTACAGCACGGTCGCGACACCGAACGCGGCAAAGGTCTTGAACGTCTCCGTCTCGACCTGCCGCGACGCATACGACAGCTCGGCGACGCCGATCGCCATCGCGAGCGACGAGTTCTTCACGAGATTCATGTATTGGCCGAACAGCGGCGGCAACGCGATGCGCACGGCCTGCGGCAGCACCACGTAGCGCAGCGACTGCATCGGCGTGAGGCCGAGCGCCGCGGCCGCGTCGTGTTGCGCACGGCGCACGCCGCGCAGCCCGGCTTCGCATTCCTCCGCGACGAACGCGGCGGTATATGCGCTCAAGCCGACCCAGCCGGCGACGAACTCGAACGACGGCCACGCGAGCGTGAGCGGGCCCGCGCTCAGTTCATGACGCGCGTTCAGCCACGTGATCCACGTATCGGGCAGCAACGACGCGACGCCGAAGTACCAGAACAGCAATTGCACGAGCAGCGGCGTGTTGCGGAACGCGACGACGTAGCCGGCCGCCACCGTGCGCACTGCCGTGCCGCGTGCATGCCGCATGACGGCGAGCAGCAGCCCGCCGACGGTCGCGGCGAGCGCCGACGCTGCCGCAAGGACGAGCGTGAGCAGGAAGCCCTGCCAGAGCCAGGACAGATATTTGGGAGCCAAGCCGAGCATGCTGTGGTGTGCGGGCGCGAAGCGCGATCGAAAGATGCGAAAGAAGACGGAAGCAAGTGGAGAGCGCTGCGCCCCGCGCCTACCGGCACAGCCGGCGGCGGATCGCGGCGCAGATGGCGCACGCGGCGCACCGGCCGCACAATTCAGCTCCGGTCGCCGATCCGGAAGATGCGCGTGAGCGGCGTCTTCGTCGCCGGCCCGAACCACGCGTCGTAGATCTGTCCCGCGCGGCCGCTCGCCTCGAGCCCCTTCAGCGTGTCGTTCACGAAGCCGAGCAGGCGCGTCTCGCCCTTCGGCACACCGACGCCCATGTAGTCGTTCGAGATCGTGAAAGCGGGGATCTCGTAGTTCTGCTTGTCGGGCACGTTCGCGAGCAGGCCGATCAGCTTCGGGCCGTCCTGCGTGATCGCCTGCACGTTGCCGGCACGCAGCGCGGCGAACGCGAACGGCGTGTCGTCGTACGCGACGATCGTCGCCTTCGGATACTTCTCGCGCAGCGTGATCTCGTTCGTCGTGCCCTTGTCCGCACCGACGCGCAGATTGTTCAACTGGTCGGCCGATTTCAGCACGCCCTTCTTCGCGAGAAACTGCTGGCCCGACGAGAAGTACGGGATGCTGAAGTCGACCTGCTTCGCGCGCTCGTCGGTAATCGTGAAGTTGGCGAGCACCAGGTCGACCTTGCCGGAGGTCAGGAACGGAATGCGGTTCGCGGGGTTGGTCGGTTGCAGTTGCAGTTTCACGCCGAGCTTGTCGGCCAGCGCCTTCGCATAGTCGACGTCGAGACCGACGATGTGGTTGCTCTTGGCGTCGACATAGCCGAACGGCGGATTGCTGTCGAAGGTCGCGACGCGCAGCACGCCGGCCTTCCTGATGTCGTCGAGCCGGTCCGCGTGCGCGACCGTGCCTGCCGTGACGAGTGCGGCCCCGACGAGCCACGTGGCGAGAGTGTGGATTTTCATGAGCACGACCTGATTTGTTATGAAGGCCGCCGCGGATCGCGCGGCGGCCCGGTTCGAGGAACATCGCGACGGTGTGTGTCGTCGCGAAGCCGCTAACGTATCAGCGCGTGCGGCGATTCCGAACCAACAAATGGTGCTTTGCTCTGCGGGTTTCGTGATGACGCGCACCCGCGCTCGCGGTCATTCGCTATCGTCGTCGGTGGCGGCCGCGGACGCCGCGCACAGGAACTCGCCGTCACCGCCGTCCTGCAGATAATCGAGCGAACGGTCCATGCGCAGGAACGAGAGCGTGCCCGCTGCGCCGAGCGCGAACAGCGTGTTGTGATCCGGCGCGAAGATCACCTGCGACACGCCGCCCGCGACCGGAAACTCGCCCACGGTGCGGCGCGTGGAGGTCTTGATCACGCGCATCGGCTTGTCGTCATAGCCGGTCACGGCGATCAGCGAACCGTCGCCGCTGCCGTCGAAGCTGTGCATCGACTCCTGGCAGACCGGATAACTGTCGCGTACGGCAAGGCTCGACGCATCCCGCCACTGAACCGACGACTTGTTGTAGACCCAGATGCCCGCGCCCTTCTCGCCAGGCTGAGCCTGGATGAAATCCGCATCGACCGGATAGGTCTGTACCTGCGCATTCGTCGCCGTATCGAACGCGACGATCGCACCCTTCTGCATCGCGTACGCATACAGCCGCCGGCCGTCGGGCGACAGCCACATCGACAACGCACGGCCGAACTCGACACCCGATGCATCGTGATCGCCGAGCGGCAGCGTCGCGATGACCTGCGGCCAGTGCGCGAGACTGACGACGGAAATCGTGTCGTCGACGCTGTTCAACACGTACAGCCTGTCGTTGGACGCGGACGCGACGATCGCGCGCGGAAAGCGTCCGAGCGTCACGCCATCGACGATCGCACCGCTGTTCAGGTCGATGCGCGCGAGGCCGTTCTCGCGCATCGATGCAACATACGCGTAGCGCTCGTCGGGGCTCACGTACACGCCGCTCGCGCCGCGGCCGCGGCACATGTTGCCCGGGCAGCCGTCGAGTCCCGTCGCGAACGGCTCGCCTGCGATCGTGCGCACGACCTCGTGCCGCTCGACGTCGACGACGACGAGCGTGTTCCGGTCGTTGTCGGTCACGTACAGGCGTTTGCCCGACGCGCCCAGCACCATCGTGTATGGCCACTTGCCGATTGGTACGACGGTGCCTGCCGCCTGCTCGGCCGACACGGGCGCCGGACGGTGCTGCTCGTCGTCGCGGATCTGCTCGGCAATCGCGGCCGCCTGCTGTTGCGCGTGGCGCTTCGCGGCGTCGCGCTCGACGTCGCGGCGGGTCGCGTCACGCCAGCCTTGCAGTTCCTCGCTGCCGGCCCGCTGCGCGGCGAACAACATCGCAGCGCTGCCGAGCACCGCGAGCACGACCGGCACGGCGACGCGCATCGAGCGGCCGGCCCCGTACATCAGCCAGCCGACGATGAAGCCGACGACCACGCCGCCGAGATGCGCGGCCTGATCGATGCCGGAGATGAGGAAGCCCGAGCCCAGGTTGATCGCGATCACCTGCCCGAGCGCGCCGAGGTTGATGGCGACCGGCGCATCGCCTGCGCTGTCGCGCCGGCGTTGCAGCGCGAATGCCGCGGCCGCGCCCGCCAGTCCCATCAGCGCGCCCGACGCACCGACACTCACGACCGGCCGGATCCCGCTGGACTCCAGCGCGACGCCGAACGCGAAGCTGGTGCTGCCGACTTCGTGATAACCATGCCAGAGCGCGCTCAGCAGCGAGCCGCCGAGCGCGGACAGAAGATACGCGACGCCGAACCGCAGCGTGCCGCCCGCGCGTTCGAGCACGATGCCGAGCACGACCAGCATGTACATGTTCAGCGCGAGATGTGTCCAGCTGCCGTGCAGGAACGCGCTGGTCAGCAGCCGCCACGGCTGCCCGGTGAGCGTGTACGGCGCGAAGTTCGCGCCCCAGTCGAGCAGCAGCGGGTTCGATAGCGAACCGTACGACGCCTGTCGCCACATCAGCACGAATATCACGGTATTGACGACGGCCAGCAGAATGGTCAACCACGGCCTGGAAGAATGTTGTTCTCTCATCGGGATCTTGGTATGGGTTATCGCGCGTGAGCCGCGCGAGCGCCATTATATTTCGCGTCCCGCAAGCAACGAGCGTGTGACGAAGCCGGTCGGCGAACCGGGAATAAAAAAACGCCCGCTGCACGCAGCGGGCGCGAATCCCAGTCAAGGAGGTGTCACACGAACTACGGGTTCAGAATAAAAGCATCGCCGGCGGCGGACAACGAAGCGATTGCGATATCGATATCGCGCGGCGCGGGATGCGCAATGCGCTTGCACGCGGCGACGCGAACGTGCCGCCCATGAAAAAACGGCGCGCCGCCTGCGTGGCGGAGCGCCGTTCCATTGTTTCAAGCCGCTCGAAGCGGCAGCCGGGTTGCCCCGCGGATCACGGCTCGTGACGCAGATACCCTTCCTTGCTCGGGTCGCGCATCCGCCACGACACGATCAGCGACACCGCGCACAGCGCCGTCACGTACCAGTAGAAGGTTTCCTCGCTGCCGACCGACTTGAACCACAGCGCGACGTACTCGGCCGAGCCGCCGAAAAGCGCATTCGCGACCGCATACGACAGGCCGACGCCCATCGCGCGCACTTCGGGCGGGAACATCTCGGCCTTGATGAGGCCGCTGATCGACGTGTAGAAGCTGACGATCGCCAGCGCGATCGTGATCAGCACGAACGCGGCCGTCGGGCTCGTCACTGTCTTCAGCGTGTGCATCAGCGGCACCGTGCCGATCACCGCGAACGTGCCGAACAGGATCATCGACGTGCGTCGGCCGATCTTGTCGGACAGCGCGCCGAACACCGGCTGTATCAGCATGTAGACGAGCAGCGCGACGGTCATCACATTGCTGGCCGTCTTCGCATGCATGCCGGCCGTGTTCACCAGGTACTTCTGCATGTACGTCGTGAACGTGTAGAAGATCAGCGAGCCGCCGGCCGTGAAGCCGACCACCGTGAAGAATGCGCCCTTGTGCTGCCACACGCCGCGGATCGTGCCCGCGTCCTTCTTGTCGCGCGACGCGCTCGTCGACGTCTCGTCGAGCGATTTGCGCAGGTACAGCGAGATCAGCGCGGCCGCCGCACCGCAGACGAACGGAATGCGCCAGCCCCACGCCTTCAGTTCGTCGTTCGACAGCGTCTGCTGCAGGATCACGAGCACCAGCAGCGCGCACAGCTGGCCGCCGATCAGCGTCACGTACTGGAACGACGCGAAGAAGCCGCGCCGCCCCTTCAGCGCGACCTCGCTCATGTAGGTCGCGCTGGTGCCGTATTCGCCGCCCACCGACAGCCCCTGGAACAAACGCGCGACCAGCAGCAGCGCCGGTGCGAGCGCACCGATCTGCGCATAGGTCGGCAGGACCGCGATCACGAGCGAGCCGCCGCACATCATCAGCACGGAGATCATCATCGCCGCGCGGCGGCCGTGACGGTCGGCGATGCGGCCGAACAGCCAGCCGCCGATCGGACGCATCAGGAAGCCGGCCGCGAACACGCCGGCCGTGTTCAGCAGCTGCGTCGTCGAGTTGCCGCTCGGGAAGAACGCCGGCGCGAAGTACAGCGCGCAGAATGAGTAGATGTAGAAGTCGAACCACTCGACGAGGTTGCCCGATGAGGCGCCGACGATGGCGAACACGCGCCGCCGGGTGTCATGCGCGGACAGCGCAGCTTGGTCGGTCTGGACGTCCATGGGTTGGTCTGTTCCTTTTAGTGCTTTCTGGGCGAGACGACCAGGGGCCGCCGCGTGCGGTCGCCGTGGCACCGGTTCCGGTGCCACGGCGCTACGGGATTTTAGCGAAATGTAAAGTAACAGGCTTTCCGGGTTCGTCCGGATGTAGAAAAATTTTCTCGCGCTTTCCCGTTCGTCATATGAAAACGCCAGCCCTGAGGCTGGCGTCCGGTGCAAGCTCTGTGGAGGCGAGCGATTCAGATCCGCACCTCGGGCGGCACGTAGCGGCACTCGTAGCGCTTGCGCACGGTACCGGCCTCGTCGACGCTTTCCAGGAACACGTCGAACTGCCAGAGTCGCGCCATGTGCTTGAGCACTTCTTCGCTGTCGTTCGACAGATGGCGGTTGTCGGTCATGAAGTGGCGCAGCGTGAGGCTACGGTCGCCGCGCGTGTTCACGGCCCAGACCTGGATGTTCGGCTCGCGATGATGGATGTCGTACTGCCGCGACAGCGCCTGGCGCACGTATTGATAACCGGCCTCGTCGTGGATCGCCGACACCTCGAGCGAATCGCGCATGTCGTCGTCGAGCACCGAGAACAGCCGCATCTCGCGGATCAGGTTCGGCGACAGGTACTGCGCGATGAAGCTCTCGTCCTTGAAGTTGCGCATCGCGTAGTGCATCGCCGGCAGCCACGGGGTGCCCGCGATCTCCGGAAACCACTTGTAGTCCTCTTCCGTCGGTGCTTCGCAGATCCGGCGGATGTCGCTCATCATCGAGAAGCCGAGCGCATACGGGTTGATCCCGTTGTAGTACGGCTTCGTCACGGGCGGCTGGTAGACCACGTTGCTGTGCGAATGCAGGAACTCCATCATGAAGCCGTCTTCCAGCTTGCCCTGGTTGTACAGCGTGTTCAGCAGCGTGTAGTGCCAGAACGTCGCCCAACCCTCGTTCATCACCTGCGTCTGCCGCTGCGGATAGAAGTACTGGCCGATCTTGCGCACGATGCGGATCACTTCCCGCTCCCACGGCTCGAGCAGCGGCGCGTTCTTCTCCGCGAAATACAGCAGGTTCTCCTGCGGCTCCGGCGGATAGCGTTCCTCCTGCTCCTCCATCTGCTCGGGCTTCTTGCCCGGCAGCGTGCGCCACAGCTCGTTGACCTGCGACTGCAGATACGCCTCGCGCTCGCGCCGCAGCGCGGCCTCCTTCGACAGCGACGGTTTCTGCGGCCGCTTGTAGCGGTCGACGCCATAGTTCATCAGCGCATGGCACGAATCGAGCAGTTCCTCGACGCGATCGAGGCCGTAGCGCTCCTCGCATTCGGCGACGTAGTTCTTCGCGTACACGAGGTAGTCGATGATCGCGTGCGCGTCGGTCCACAGCCGGAACAGGTAGTTGCCCTTGAAGAAGGAGTTGTGCCCGTATGCCGCGTGCGCGATGACGAGCGCCTGCATCGTCATCGTGTTCTCTTCCATCAGATACGCGATGCACGGGTTCGAGTTGATGACGATTTCGTACGCGAGGCCCATCTGGCCGCGGCGATAGCTCTTTTCGGTGGCGAGGAAGTGCTTGCCGAACGACCAGTGGCGATAGTTGACCGGCATCCCGACCGATGCGTACGCGTCCATCATCTGCTCGGCGCTGATCAGTTCGAGCTGGATCGGATAGATATCGAGCTCGTATTGCTCGGCGACCTGCGAGATGTGCGTGTCGTATTCCTCGAGCAGTTCGAACGTCCAGTCGGACGGGCACGGCAGCGGCTTGCGTTCGGCAACGTTCATACGCGCTTCCTTCTGCCCGGAGCCGGGCAAGTCGGCGGCCAGCGGCGCCGGTTCGACCCGGCCGCTTTGCTGCGATGCGGCAGGACCGGCCGTGGCGTCGCCGGAAGGGCGCGGCGCGTAGCCGCGCGACTCGTTGTGCAGGTGGCGGGTCGTCATGACATTTCCACCTGCTTTTCGAACAATTCGCGAAACACCGGGTAAATGTCGGCAGCCGATTCGGCTTTCTTCATCGCGAGGTGCGGTTGCGACAACGCCAGCTGCGCGTACTCCAGCCACAGATTCTGCTCTTCCGGGGCAACCTGGATATACGCGAAATAGCGCGTCTTCGTGAGGATATCCTCTTCCAGGATTTTGCGACACTTCGGCGAATCGTCGGTCCAGTTGTCGCCGTCGGACGCCTGCGCGCCGTAGATGTTCCACTCGCTCGGCGAGTAGCGCTCGTTCATCACCTTGCGCATCAGTTCGAGCGCGCTCGACACGACGGTGCCGCCGCTTTCGGTCGAATGGAAGAACGTGTCTTCGTCCACCTCCTCGGCGCGCGTGTGGTGACGGATGAACACGACCTCGATGCGCTCGTAGTTGCGCTTCAGGAACAGATACAACAGGATGAAGAAGCGCTTCGCGAGATCCTTGCGCTGCTCGTCCATCGAACCCGACACGTCCATCAGGCAGAACATCACGGCCTGGCTCGACGGCTGCGGCTGCTTCACGCGATTGATGTAGCGCAGATCGAACGGATCGATGAACGGGATCCGCCAGATGCGCCCCTTCAGGTGATGGATCTCGGCCTCGAGCGTCGCGATGTCCGCGCGACGGTCTTCGGGGTCGAGCTTCAGCACCTCGAGCTGTGCTTCGAGCTCGCGCAATTCGTTGACGAGCGGCGAGCCGAGCGCGATGCGCCGGCCGAGCGCGCTTCTCAGCGAGCGCACGACGTCGATGTTGTTCGGCGTGCCTTCCGCCGACCAGCCCGCGCGCACGTTCTTCCAGCTCGGCACCGTCAGCAGGTGCGTCTTCACGAGGCGCGGCAGTTCGAGATCGTCGAAGAAGTACTGCATGAATTCGTCGCGCGACAGCTCGAACACGAAGTCGTCCTGCCCTTCGCCCTCGTTGCTCGCCTGACTGCCGCCGCCGCCCGAGCCGCCCTGCGGACGCGGAATCTTGTCGCCGCGGACGTAGTCCTCGTTGCCCGGGTGCACGTACTCACGACGCCCGCCCGGCGCGTGCCGGAAATTCGGCTCCGCGATGTCCTTGCGCGGGATCGTGATGCTTTGCGTGCTCTGGATATCCTTGATGCTACGGTCGCGCACCGCGTCGGAGACGGCACGACGAATGTAGTTCTTGACGCGACGCAGAAAGCGTTCGCGGTTGGCGATGCTCTTGTTCTTGCCGGCCAGCCTGCGGTCGATGATTTGATGAAGCACTCCCGGTCTCCCGCTCGAAAGTCGATATGCCGGGACGCTCGCCGCACATGCCGTCTGCCGTCATGCGGGCGGCGTCTCTGAGGGCGCCCGTGCGGACGAACCGCACGGGCGCGGTACCGCGCGCGTCATGACGACTTGCGCACGCGCAGGTACCAGTCGCAAAGCAGCCTCACCTGCTTCGGCGTATAGCCCTTCGCGACCATCCGGTTCACAAAGTCCTCATGCTTGCGTTGCTCCTCCGCCGAGCCCTTCGCGTTGAACGAAATGACCGGCAACAGTTCCTCGGTATTCGAGAACATCTTCTTCTCGATCACGACGCGCAACTTCTCGTAGCTCGTCCACACGGGGTTCTTCCCGGCATTCGCCGCCCGCGCGCGCAGCACGAAGTTCACGATCTCGTTGCGGTAATCCTTCGGATTGCTGATCCCGGCCGGCTTCTCGATCTTCTCCAGTTCCGCGTTCAGCGCGGCGCGGTCGAAGCTCTCGCCCGTGTCGTGATCGCGGAATTCCTGGTCCTGGATCCAGAAGTCCGCATACGTGACGTAGCGGTCGAAGATGTTCTGCCCGTACTCCGAATACGATTCGAGGTAGGCCGTCTGGATCTCCTTGCCGATGAAGTCCGCGTAACGCGACGCGAGCACGTCCTTCACGAAGGACAGGTACTTCTGCTCGGTTTCCGGCGGGAACTGCTCGCGTTCGATCTGCTGTTCGAGCACGTACATCAGGTGCACGGGGTTCGCCGCGACCTCGCTCGAATCGAAGTTGAACACGCGCGACAGGATCTTGAACGCGAACCGTGTCGACACGCCCGTCATCCCTTCGTCCACGCCCGCGTAGTCGCGATACTCCTGATACGACTTCGCCTTCGGATCGGTGTCCTTCAGGTTTTCGCCGTCGTAGACCTGCATCTTCGAGAACAGGCTCGAGTTCTCCGGCTCGTGCAGGCGCGACAGCACCGAGAACTGCGACATCATCTTCAGCGTGCCCGGCGCGCACACGGCTTCGGCCAGCGACGAATTGCGGATCAGCTTCTCGTAGATCTTCGTCTCTTCCGACACACGCAGGCAGTACGGCACCTTCACGACGAAGATCCGGTCGAGCAGTGCCTCATTGTTGCGGTTGTTGCGGAACGCCTTCCACTCCGACTCGTTCGAGTGCGCGAGGATCACCCCGTCGAACGGAATCGCGCCGAATCCTTCGGTGCCCTTGAAGTTGCCTTCCTGCGTCGCGGTGAGCAGCGGGTGCAGCACCTTGATCGGCGCCTTGAACATTTCGACGAACTCGAGCAGGCCCTGGTTCGCAAGGCACAGGCCGCCCGAATAGCTGTACGCATCGGCATCGTCCTGCGCGTACTGCTCGAGCTTGCGGATGTCGACCTTGCCGACGAGCGACGAAATATCCTGGTTGTTCTCGTCGCCCGGCTCGGTCTTCGCGATGCCGACCTGACGCAGGATCGACGGATAACGGCGCACGACGCGGAACTGGCGGATGTCGCCGTTGTATTCGTGCAGGCGCTTGACGGCCCACGGACTCAGGATGCTCTTCAGGTAGCGGCGAGGAATGCCGTATTGCTCCTCGAGAATCGGGCCGTCTTCGTCGTAGTCGAACAGCCCGAGCGGCGATTCGTTGACGGGCGAGCCCTTCAGCGCATAGAACGGCACGCGCTCCATCAGTTGCTTCAGACGCTCGGCGATCGACGACTTGCCGCCGCCCACCGGGCCAAGCAGGTAGAGAATCTGCTTCTTCTCTTCGAGCCCTTGCGCAGCGTGGCGGAAATACGCGACCACCTGCTCGATCACTTCCTCCATTCCGTAGAACTCACGGAATGCGGGATAGACCTTGATCACCTTGTTCGCGAAGATCCGCGACAGGCGCGGTTCGTTGCGGGTGTCGACTTGTTCGGGTTCCCCGATTGCAGCCAGCATGCGTTCGCCTGCCGTGGCATACGCTGACGGATCGTTCTTGCAGAGCGCGAGGTACTCCTCCAGCGAGAGCTCTTCCTCTCGCGTTTTTTCGAAGCGGTTCGCGAAGCTGCTGTAAATATCCATGCTACCTCCCTCGCCTGAGTCTGAAGACGTGCTTGCCTTCGTATGACTGCGCAGAAGCAAGCGCGTTCGAATTCATCCTAAACCCTTTCTTATTTTTTTTCACGAACTCTTCGTATGAAGTGCGTCATTCTCCGCAACACCGCTTGGACAACGCATTTTGACGCTTTACAATGGATCTCCCGTGCCGCAGAAACTGCATCCGCGGCGTCTCGTCCAGCATCGGAACGTCTCACGCGTTGGCCACCTCCGTCGTCGCCGCGCCCTTCACTCCTCCTTCATCACTAGACGTTCGAGCGCACGTTTACGACGACATGCGGCGAGCACCGTTACAAATTTTTTTCGCATCGTCCGGAGATACCCGTAGCGCCGATGCGCGCCTGCGACACGCGACGTTGTGCGAACGTTCATACGCGCTGTCACATTCGATCGGTGGCCGAAACGACAACGCCCGCAGTAGCGGGCGTCGTGTGCTGCCAAATAGGGATAGATGCGCTAGGAATAGCGGCGCGGCGCCCGAATCAGAACGTCTCCCAGTCGTCCCCGCCAGCAGTCGCGGCAGCCGGTGCGGATGCCACGGACGCGCCCGCCGGCTTGCGCACCGGCGCCGCACGCTTGGGCGCTGCGTCGCGATCGTCGCGCGCCGCGGCCGGTGCGGGCGAGCTCACCGGCACGGCAGCCGGCGCGGACACCGCGCGCGGCGCCTGACGTGCGGCGGGAGCGGCTGCCGGCTGCGCCGCATCGTCGTCGATCCGGAAGACCGCCGCCGTGTCGCGCAGGCGCGCGGCCTGTTCGTCGAGCGACTGCGCGGCGGCCGCCGCTTCCTCGACGAGCGCGGCGTTCTGCTGCGTGACTTCATCCATCTGCGCGACCGCGCGCGCGACCTGATCGATGCCGCCGCTCTGCTCCTCCGATGCCGCCGCGATTTCACCCATGATGTCCGTCACGCGCTGCACGGCCGCGATCACGTCGCTCATCGTGCGACCGGCCTCGTCGACCAGCGTCGAGCCCGTGCGGATGCGGTCCACCGACGCGTCGATCAGCGCCTTGATCTCCTTGGCCGCGCTCGACGAACGCTGCGCGAGGCTGCGCACCTCGCCCGCGACGACCGCGAAGCCGCGCCCTTCCTCGCCGGCACGCGCGGCTTCGACGGCCGCGTTCAGCGCCAGGATGTTGGTCTGGAACGCGATTCCCTCGATGATCGCGATGATGTCCGCGATCTTCGCGGAGCTGTCGTTGATCTCGCCCATCGTGCCGACCACCTGGCCGACCACCGTATTGCCCTTGTTTGCAATCTCCGACGCGTTCGCGGCCAGCGAGCTTGCCTGCCGCGCATTGTCCGCGTTCTGTTTCACCGTGCCGGTCAGCTGCTCCATGCTCGACGCGGTTTCCTGCAGCGCCGACGCCTGTTCTTCCGTGCGCGACGACAGGTCGATGTTGCCGGCGGCGATCTGCCGCGCCGCGGTCGCGATCGATTCGCTGCCGCCGCGCACGGTGCGCACCGTATCGACGAAGCCGCGCTGCATCCGCGCAAGGCCGTCGAGCAGCTGGCCCATTTCGTCGCGCCGATGCACAACGATCGAGCGGCGCAGGTCACCTGCGGCCATCGCGTCGAAATGCGCGAGCGCGTCGGCCAGCGGACGGCCGATCGCACGGCTGAGCGTCAGCCACGACAGCGCCGCGGCGACCAGGCCGGCCACCAGCACGACGATCGACAGCACGCGCAGCGTGTCGTACACCGATTCCGCGCGGTCGAAGTCCGCCTGCGCGGAGCTGAACTGGAAATTGCGCAGCGCTTCGCCCGAGATCGAAAGCTCGTTGTACAGCATCTGGAGCTGCTTGGCGCCCTCGCCGATCCGGTCGTGGTCGCCCGTCGCGATCGCGCCGCCGAACGCGTCGCAGCTGCGCTGCAACGCCAGCCGCTTCGCGGCGACGTCCTGTGCGAGGCGGTCTTCCTCCGGGCCGCGCGGCAGCGCGAGGTACTTCTGCCACCACGCGTCGGACTGCGTGCGCATTGCGCGGCTGCGCTCCACCGCTGCAGCGGAGTCGGGCGAGCCGGCCAGCAGCGCGGCGCGATCGAGCGCCAGGCGCTCGCGCGCCGCGTACATTTCCGCTACGGCCACGTCGACCGCGCTCGGCATCTGGTTCGTGAAGATTTCGCGTGTCGCGTCGTTCGAGCGCGTCATCCCGTACACGCCCAGCACGCCGATCAACCCCAGCAGCACCGCGAGAAACGCCATCGTCAGACCGATGCGCGCACGTATCGTCAGGTTTCCGATCACCATCATTCTTCCTGTGTTGCGTCGTCATGAACGGGCCGCGCCCGTTTTTCGAAACAGTGTTTCGCCCCGATGCATTTACGACCGTTCGCCCCACAACTTGATGGTATTGACGTCAATTTTCTCCGCAATTGATCGGTTTATTGCATTCTGCTGAATAATAGGGGCGAAACATGCCGGCCCGGGCTCGGAGATGGCAGAGCGAGTGTCGGGTTCGGGCCGATCAGGAAGAGACAGCCAGACAGCCGGCTGCCTGCTGTCGCAGGCGCCGGCCACGATGCGCGCCGCAGCCGATCAGGCCAGTTCGGCGAGGGTGGGAATCGACGGCTGCGCGCCCGCGCGCGTGACCGACAGCGCCGCCGCGCGTTGCGCGAAGCGGATCGCGGTGTCGACGTCTTCCCCCGCGGCGAGCCGCGCGGCGAAACCGCCGATGAAGGTATCGCCGGCCGCGGTTGTGTCGATCGCCTGCACGACGGGCGCCGGATAGTGGCGCGCCGCGCCGTCGGCCGGCAGCGCGAGCACGCCGCGCGCGCCGAGCGTGATCAGCACGTTGCGCGCGCCGCCCGCCTGCAGCATCCGCGCCGCGGCTTCCGCGTCGGCCGGGTCGCGCACCGGCAGCCCGGTGAGCGCTGCCGCCTCCACTTCGTTCGGAATCAGGTAATCGACCAGCGGCAGCCAGCCGTCCGGCAGCGGCGCGACCGCCGGCGCCGGATTGAGCACCACGGTGCGGCCGAGCCGCCGTCCGGCCGACAGCGCGGCGAACACGGCGTCCGGCGGCGTCTCGAGCTGACAGATCAGCACGTCGGTCGCGGCCAGCGCGGCGTCGTGCCGCGCCACCGTCTCCGGCGTGACTTCGCCGTTGCCGCCGGCGACGATCACGATCGTGTTCTGGCTCGCGTCGTCGACGACGATCAGCGCAACCCCGGTCGACGCCGCCGCGCTCGTCGCGAGCCGCGCGCAATCGATGCCTTCGGCCTCGAGGCCCGCCCGCAGCGCCGCGCCATGCGCGTCCGCGCCGACGCAGCCGATCATCGTGACCCGCGCGCCGAGCCGCGCGGCCGCGACGGCCTGGTTGCCGCCCTTGCCGCCGGCCGCCTGAGCGTACGCATGGCCGGCGAGCGTTTCGCCCGGCAGCGGCAGCCGCGGCGCCCGCACGACGAGATCCATGTTGAGGCTGCCGACCACCGTCACGCGGCCGGCGCCCGCGGTGCGCGCCGTCATGCGCGAGCACCGGGCGCGGCCGGCTCGCGGTAGATCGCCGTCGATTCGCGCAGCACGAGGCGCGGCGACACGACGCGGCGGCGGCTCGGCGCAGCGGTCGAGCCGCCGCCGATCCGCTCGATCAGCGTCTGCGCGGCCATTTCGCCGAGCGCGCGCACCGACTGGCCGACCGTCGACAGCGCCGGATACGTGTAGCGGGAGAATTCGATGTCGTCGAAGCCGATGATCGAGCAGTCGTCCGGCACGCGCAATCCACGCTCGGCCGCCGCGCGCAGCGCACCGACGCCCATCAGGTCGTTGCCCGCGAAAATCGCGCTCGGATGCACCGACTCGAACAGCCGCGACGCCGCGTGATAGCCGCCGAGGCACGAAAAATCGCTTTCCGCGATCGCGCCCGGCACGATGTCGATCCCGCGCTCGGCCATCGCGCGGATGAAGCCATGCACGCGCATCGCGCTGACGGCCGTGTCGGTCGGCCCGGTGATGCAGCCGATCTTCGCGTGCCCGAGTTCGAGCAGGTGGCGCGTCGCCAGGTACGCGCCGCGTTCGTGATCGATCTGCACGAGGTCGGCCGCGAGCCCCTCGATGTTGCGGTCGACGACGACGAGCGGCGCATGCGCGTGCGCGAGCGTCTGCGCGAGCACCGCGTCCTCGCCGGCCGATGCGACGATCAGCCCGTCGATGCGTTTTTCCTGCAGCACGCGCAAGTAGTTGCGCTGCTTCACGGGATCGTCGTCCGAGTTGCAGAAGAACACGCAATAGCCGTTGGCCGCGCACTGATCCTCGATGCCGCGCGCGAGCTCCGCGAAGTACGGATTCGTACTGTTCGGCACGACGAGTCCGATGGTCGCCGTCGAACGCGCCTTGAGCGAGCGCGCCACGGCCGACGGCACGTAATTCAGCTCACGGATCGCGCCCTCGACCTTCGCACGCACGTCCGCGGACACCGGCCGCGAATTGTTCACCACGTGCGAGACGGTCGTAAACGACACGCCCGCCATGGCCGCCACATCCTTGATCGTCGCCATTTCCCGTTTCTCTCTGGTCTGCTTTCTGTGTAGTTCTTACCGGGCGCGCGCGCGCCGGCTGCGATACGTATCGAGCACGACCGCCACCACGATCACCGCCCCGGTGATGATCCGTTTGGTCGGCTCGTTCGCGCCGATCTGCGCCAGCCCGGCGGCCAGCACGGAGATGATCAACACGCCGAAGAACGTGCTGATCACCGAGCCGCGCCCGCCCATCAGGCTCGTGCCGCCGATCACGACGGCCGCGATCACCTGCAGTTCGAGGCCCGCGCCCGCGTTCGGATCGGCGGCCTCGAGCCGCGAGATCTGGAACAGCGACGCGAGCCCGGCGAGCGCGCCCATCAATGCGAATACGAGGATTTTATACGGCCGCGGGTTAACCCCGGCGAGCCGCACGGCCTCCTCGTTCGTACCGATCCCGACGAGATAGCGCCCGAACACGGTACGGGTGAGCACGAACTGTGCCGCGATCATCACCGCGACCGCGATCAGGAACGCCGGCGAAATGCCGAGCGCGATCGGGTTCGACAGGAAATCGAACGCGTCGCCGATATAGGCCGTGCGCGAATTCGTCAGTTGATAAGCGACGCCGCGCGCGGCCTCGAGCACGCCAAGCGACACGATGAACGACGGAATCCGCCAGCCAACCGTGATCGCGCCGGTCAGCGAGCCGGTCGCCGTCGCGACCGCGATTCCGATCAGCGCGGCCGGCAGCGGCCCCCACTGCCATTTCAGCGCGGCCACGCTGACCATCGACGCGGCCAGCGCGAGCACCGAGCCGACCGACAGGTCGATGCCGGCGATGATCAGCACGAAGGTCATCCCGACCGACATCACGACGAGATCGGGGATCTGGTTCGCGATCGTACTGAACGTATCGTAGGTCAGGAAATGCGA
This sequence comes from Burkholderia sp. KBS0801, assembly GCF_005937855.2. Taxonomy (NCBI): domain Bacteria; kingdom Pseudomonadati; phylum Pseudomonadota; class Betaproteobacteria; order Burkholderiales; family Burkholderiaceae; genus Burkholderia; species Burkholderia sp. KBS0801. Next base: position 1,679,413 of record NZ_CP042177.1, on the reverse strand, counting down.
GCTCAGCGCCGAAAACAGCGCGATCATCGCGGCGAGCGCACCGGCGAGCCCGAGATAGTTCGACAGGCCGAGCCGCGTGCCGGACAGCGTGCGCGCGCGGCGCCCCGTCACGTCCTGCTGCGCGCCTGCGTCGCTCGGGGATACGGGAGGCTGGGTCATTGCTGTCGTCCTGTGGTCGAAGTGCCGGAAGCCGCGCGCGGCGCCGCTTGCGCATCCGGGTGGCGCGTGCCTTCCGGCTGCGCATCGCGGCCGAAGCCGGCGAACGCCGCGGCCAGCAGCGCATCCTGGGTCCAGTTGCCGCGTTCGAACACGGCGGTCATGCGGCCGGCCGACATCACGCCGATCCGGTCGCAGATCAGCATCAGCTCGCGCAGGTCGCTCGAGACCACCACCAGCGCGCGGCCGTCGCGCGCAAGCGCGCCCATCAGCGTGTAGATCTCGAATTTGGCGCCGACGTCGATTCCGCGGGTCGGCTCGTCGAACAGCAGCACGCCCATGTCGCGCGCGAGCCAGCGGCCGATCACGACCTTCTGCTGGTTGCCGCCCGACAGTTCGCCGACCGTTTGCGCGGCGCCCTGCGTGCGGATCCGCAACGCGTCGATCTGCTGCTCGGCGAGCGCCGTTTCGCGCGCCGTATCGACGATGCCGCCGCGCGCGAGCCGCTCGAGCTGGCCGAGCGACACGTTCGACGTGACCGACTGCGACAGCAGCAGCCCTTCGCCCTTGCGGTCCTCGGTGATCAGCGCGATGCCGTGCCGCACCGCGTCGACGGGCGAAGCGATGCGCGCCGGCGTCAGCGGATCGCCGACCGAGATCATCCCGGCGTCCGGCGTATCCGCGCCGTAGATCAGCCGCAGCAATTCGGTGCGCCCCGCGCCGATCAGCCCCGAGATGCCGAAGATTTCGCCCGAGCGCACTTCGAGCGATACGTCCTGCACGGCCGTGCCGCGCGTCATGCCCGACACGGCGAGTCGCGGCGCGCCGATCCGGCGCGGGCCGAGATCGATGTGCTCGCCGATCTCGCGCCCGACCATCAGCGTGACGAGCCCGTCGGACGTCGTCGCGGCCATGTCGCCGACGTGCACGAGCCGGCCGTCGCGCAGCACCGCGACGCGCTCGGCGACGCGGGCGAGCTCGTCGAGCCGGTGCGAGATGTAGACGATCGCCACGCCGTGCGCCTTCAACCGGTCGATCTGCTCGAACAGCAGCTCGACCTCGCGCGCGGTCAGCATCGCGGTCGGCTCGTCGAGGATCAGCACGCGGCAGTCGCCGATCAGGTTGCGCGCGATCTCGACCATCTGCTGGTGGCCGATGCCGAGCGCACCGACCGGCGTGTCGGGGTCGATCGCGTCGAGCCCGACACGCGCCATCGCCGCCTGCGCGTCGTCACGCAGCCGCGCGCGGTCGATGATGCCGAAGCGTCGCGGCAGACGGTTCAGAAACAGGTTTTCGGCGACCGTCAGCGTCGGCAGCAGGTTCAACTCCTGCATCACCATGCGCACGCCGAGCGCTTCGGCCTGCGTGCGGCTCGCCGGCGCATAGGCCTGGCCGCCGAGCTGCATCGTGCCGGTCGTCGGGTCGACGAGCCCGCCGATGATCTTCGACAGCGTGCTCTTTCCTGCGCCGTTCTCGCCCGTCAGCGCAAGCGCCTCGCCCGGTGCGAGCGTCAGCGTGACGTCGGCGAGCACCGGTTCGGCGTAGGTCTTGCCCACGCCGGAGACGGACAGCACGGGAACGGCTGAACGGGAGGGTTGGAAGGTCGGTTCCATCGCGATCCTGATTGCGGCCGCGCGCACGCGACGCGCGGGTATGACGCTCACAAGTGCATGTGCATGCAGTGGCCGTGATCGCGCTCACTCCGTATAACGGCCGCCGGCCCGGATTCTTGAGGGCGGCGGCCGCGACGGGGCGGCGTTACTTCGTCACGAGATCCACCGGCGTCTCGACCACACCGGTCATGTCGGCCTGCTTGCGATGCTCGGCAATCGCCTTGAGCGCCGTGTCGATGCCGAACACGGCCTGCTTCGCCGCGTACTGGTCGGCGGTCGCGAGCACGCGGCCGTCCTTCAGCATCGGCTTGATCGCGTTGATGTTGTCGTAGCCAACCACGAACACCTTGCCCTGCTTGCCCGCGGCCCGCACCGCCGACACCGCGCCGATCGCCATGTTGTCGTTGCCGCACAGCAGCGCGCGCAGGTTCGGGTATTCGTTGAGCATCGCGGATGCGACCGCATTGCCCTTGTCGATCTCCCATTCGCCCGACTGCACCGACACGACCTTCATCCCGCCCGCCTTCATCGCATCCTGGAAGCCGGCCGTGCGCTGCTGCGCGTTGGTCGTCGTCGACACGCCTTCGAGGATGCCGACCTGGTCGCCCGCCTTCAGCCGCTTCGCGAGGTAGTCGCCGATCTTGCGCGCGCCCTTGCGGTTGTCGGGGCCGACGAACGGCACGTTCAGGTTCTTCGACTTCAGCACGTCCGGATCGAGCCGGTTGTCGATGTTCACGACGATGATGCCCGCGTCGACCGCCTTTTTCACGACCGGCACGAGCGCCTTCGAATCGGCCGGCGCGAGCACGATCGCATCGACCTTCGACACGATCATCTGCTCGACGATGCGGATCTGGTTCGCGGTGTCGGTCTCGTCCTTGATGCCGTTCGTGATCAGGTCGAACTGGCCGGCGTTGTGCTTCTGGTATTCCTTCGCGCCGGTTTCCATCGTCAGGAAGAACTCGTTGGCGAGCGACTTCATCACGAGCGCGACCTTCGGCTTGGCCGGCGCTTGCGCGTGGACGGCCGGTGCGGCGGCGACCGCGACGGCGGCAAGCGCGGCGGTCAGGAAACGACGGCGAAAGAGGACATTCATACACATCTCCTGGCGACTGGCCCGTGGGGCCGATTGTTGTCTGGTTGTTGTTTTAATGCAAGCAAACGTTTGCGCCCAACTACCCGGGTACTGGCCATCGATGCTGCTTGTCGGTACCAAGGAATGGAAGCAGGCAGACGGCCGACTGCCTGGCGCGCGCTGTCGTCGACACGCCACCGCCGGCGGGAAGCCGGCGGAGTGAAAGCTATGCTGTACCGTTTCGGTTCGACGCGCAACCCGTCTGATCAATATTTAAGGGTTTATTCGGAGCACGCTGCGACGCTTGCGGATTGCGGCGCGTTACATCGAATTCGACGTGCCGCTTCGTTGCGACCATGGATGAAAAAGAGAAACCGTTTTCGGTTCAATGATCGGCCTTCGTCGGGTCCGGCGCGTCGGCACGCCATGACATGACGACGCGAAACCGCCGTCATGTCAGCCATCGCGCAGCACGTCCGGCGGGCGCTGGCCGCGCCCGCGGAACATCGCGCTGCCGTCAGACTGTTTCGCGCAGCTGCGCGGCGATTTCCGCTTCGTTCAGCTGCGGCGCAAACATCTCGATCAGCCGGTACGCATACGCGCGCAGGAACGCGCCCTTGCGCAGCCCGACGCGCGTCGTGCTCGCCTCGAACAGGTGCTGCGTGTCGAGCGCGACGAGCCCGGTGTCGCGCTGCGGATCGAAGGCCATCGCCGCGACGACGCCGATCCCCATCCCCAGCTCGACGTAGGTCTTGATCACGTCCGCGTCGATCGCGGTCAGCACGACGTCGGGCACCGCGCCGGCCTGCGTGAACGCCTGGTCGATGTGCGAGCGGCCCGTGAAGTCCTGGTCATACGTGATGATCGGATACTCGGCGATTTCGTCGAGCGTCAGGTTCTCGCGGCCGACGAGCGGATGCCCCTTCGGCACGACGACCGTGTGGTGCCACGAATAGCACGGGAACGTCACGATGTCCGGATAGCGGTCGAGCGCCTCGGTCGAGATGCCGAGATCGGCTTCGCCGTTCAGGATCATCTGCGCGATCTGCTGCGGGCTGCCCTGGCGCAGCGCGAGATGCACCTTCGGGAACACGTCGGTGAACTGCCGGATCACCTTCGGCAGTGCGTAGCGCGCCTGCGTGTGCGTCGTCGCGACGACGAGGTGGCCGCTGTCCTGGTCGGCGAACTGGCGCGCGACGCGGCGCAGGTTCTCGGCGTCGAGCAGCATCCGCTCGATCAGCTGGTGCACGGCCTTGCCGGGCTCCGTGAGCCCCGTGAGCCGCTTGCCGCGCCGGATGAAGATGTCGACGCCCAGTTCGTCCTCGAGATCCTTGATCTGCTTCGACACGCCCGACTGCGACGTGTACAGCACGTTCGCGACTTCCGTCAGGTTCATGTTCTGCCGCACGGCTTCGCGCACGAAACGCAATTGCTGAAAATTCATGGGTATGCCTCTTAGGCTGTCGTTGTTCGAATGTCGCTCCGGAGCGGTATCCGCCCTCTTCTCTTTACCGGGTTCGGCGTCAGTGTGCGGGAAATACCCGGACCGCGCGCGGCACGGCCGTCGCGCCGTCGCCGACCTGCAGCGCGAGCGCACGCCACGCGTCGCGATCGAGTTCCGCTTCGAGTGCGCCGCCGGTGCGCGCCTCGAGTTCGACCCGCACCGAGCCGCCGAGCGGGATCACGCGGCGCACGTCCACCGCGATGCCGTCGCGATGACCGTCGCCGGCCGGCCACAGCTGCAGGTCGTGCGGCCGCACGTACGCGTTCGCGGGGCCCGCGAAATCGGCATCGACCGCGATCGGCGCCGCCGCGCCCTCGGCGACGAAGCCACGGCCGGCGACCGTGCCCGGCAGGCGGTTCGCCGCGCCGAGGAACTCGTAGACGAACGCGCTTTGCGGATGATCGTAGACGTCCTGCGGGCTGCCGACCTGCTCCACGTGCCCGCGGTTCAGCACGACGATCCGGTCGGCCACTTCCAGCGCCTCTTCCTGGTCGTGCGTGACGAAGATCGTCGAGATATGCAGGTCGTCGTGCAGGCGTCGCAGCCAGCCGCGCAGTTCCTTGCGCACCTTCGCGTCGAGCGCGCCGAACGGCTCGTCGAGCAGCAGCACCTTCGGCTCGACCGCGAGCGCGCGGGCGAGCGCGATCCGCTGGCGCTGGCCGCCCGACAGCTCGGACGGATAGCGCTGCGCGAGCCAGTCGAGCTGCACGAGCTTCAGCAGTTCGTGCACCTTGGCGCGGATCACGGCTTCCGACGGCCGCTCGCGGCGCGGCTTCACGCGCAGCCCGAACGCGACGTTCTCGAACACGGTCATGTGGCGAAACAGCGCGTAATGCTGGAACACGAAGCCGACCTGGCGATCGCGCGCGCCGACCGACGCGACGTCGAGCCCCTGCAGCACGACCTGGCCGGCGTCCGCGTGCTCGAGGCCCGCGATCACGCGCAGCAGCGTGGTCTTGCCGCAGCCGGACGGCCCGAGCAGCGCGACGAGCTCGCCCGCGGGGAAGTCGAGCGACACGTTGTCGAGGGCGGTGAAATCGCCGAAGCGCTTCTGAAGGTGACGGACGGTGATACCCATTCTGGTTGCCTCTTTACGATTTCGACGAAATGGCGGCGACGGGGCCGGCATGAGCGGGAACGTCATCGCGTGCGCCGGCCAGTTCGGCGGCGAGATGACGCTCGGCGAGCAGCTTCAGCGCGAGCGTGACGAGCGCCAGCAGCGCCAGCACCGACGCCACCGCGAACGCCGCCGCGAAGTTGTATTCGTTGTACAGGATCTCGACGTGCAGCGGCATCGTGTCGGTCACGCCGCGAATGTGGCCGGACACGACCGACACCGCGCCGAACTCGCCCATCGCGCGCGCATTGCACAGGATCACGCCGTACAGCAGGCCCCACTTCACGTTCGGCAGCGTCACGCGCCGGAAGATCTGCCAGCCCGACGCGCCGAGCACGCGCGCGGCTTCTTCCTCGTCGGTGCCCTGCGCCTGCATCAGCGGGATCAGCTCGCGCGCGACGAACGGGAATGTGACGAAGATCGTCGCGAGCACGATGCCCGGCACCGCGAAGATGATCTGCACGTCGTGGTTCTGCAGCCACGGCCCGAGCCAGCCCTGCGCGCCGAACAACAGCACGTAGACGAGGCCCGAGATCACCGGCGACACGGAGAACGGCAGGTCGATCAGCGTGGTCAGCAACGCCTTGCCGCGGAATTCGAACTTCGCGATCGCCCACGACGCGCACACGCCGAACACGAGGTTCAGCGGCACGGCGATCACGGCGACCGTCAGCGTCAGCTTGATCGCCGACCATGCGTCCGGATCGGCGAGCGATTCGAGATAGAAGCCGACGCCCTTGCGCAGCGCCTCGAAGAACACCGCGGCGAGCGGCACGACGAGGAAGAACGCGAGGAACGCCAGCGCGATGCCCGTGAGCAGCCAGCGCACGACGCGCGACTCGCTGACGGGGTCGGGCCGTTTCGCGGCACGCGCGCGCGCGGCGGACGGGTTGTTCAGCACGGCACTGGACTCCTGGCTCATTGCTGGCCTCCCTGGACGGTCGAGGCAGCGATTGCGCTCGACGGCGCGGGGCCGCTCGCCCCCTTGCTCGTACGACGCTGCAGATACCACTGCAGCGTGTTGATCAGGAGCAGCATCAGGAACGACACGACCAGCATCACGACCGCCAGCGCGGTCGCGCCCGCGTAGTCGTACTGCTCGAGCTTCGTGATGATCAGGAGCGACGTGATCTCGGACTTCATCGGCACGTTGCCGGCGATGAAAATCACCGACCCGTATTCGCCGAGCGCGCGCGCGAACGCCAGCGCGAAGCCGGTGAGCAGCGCCGGCAGCACGGCCGGCAGCACGACGCGGCGGAACGTCAGCCAGCGCGATGCGCCGAGGCACGCGGCGGCCTCCTCCTGCTCGCGCTCGAAATCCTCGAGCACCGGCTGCACGGTGCGCACGACGAACGGCAGCCCGATGAAGGTCAGCGCCACCAGCACGCCGATGGGCGTGAACGCGATCTTGATGCCGAACGGCGCGAGATACTGGCCGACCCAGCCGTTGGTCGCATAGACGGCTGCAAGCGAAATGCCCGCGACCGACGTCGGCAACGCGAACGGCAGGTCGACGATCGCGTCGACGAGGCGCTTCAACGGGAACCGGTAGCGCACCAGCACCCACGCGACGAGAAAGCCGAACACGGCGTTGATCAATGCGCCGCCCAGGGCGGCGGAAAACGTCAGCCGGTACGACGCGAGTACGCGCGGCGACGTGACGGCGGTGACGAACTGGTCCCACGACAAAGTCGCGGTCTTCAGGAACGTGGCGGCGAGCGGGATCAGCACCACGAGGCTCAAATAGGCCACCGTGATGCCGAGCGTCACGCCGAAGCCGGGCAGCGCGCTCGGCTTGCGAAAGGTGTACGTCGTCATCGGATGCTCTTGCTGGGTCGATGCTGCTCATGGGTCCGACGCAAACGCCGGCGCGGGGAATCGCGCCGGCGGCCGTCGGGGATGCGGCGCGCTGTCGTGGCGCACCGCTGTCGTTATGGGTTTGCTGCGTGGTGGTACTGTTCGCGTTACTGCGGCTTGTAGATCGAGTCGAACACGCCGCCGTCCGCGAAATGCGTCTTCTGCGCATTCGTCCAGCCGCCGAACGTGTCGTCGACCGTGTACAGCTTCAGCTTCGGGAACTGCTTGGTCAGCTCCGCCGGCACGTTCTTCGAACGCGGACGGTAGTAGTTGCGCGCGGCGATCTCCTGGCCCTGCGGGCTGTACAGGAAATTCAGGTAGGCCTCCGCCAGCTTGCGCGTGCCCTTCTTGTCCACCACCTTGTCGACCACCGCGACGGGCGGCTCGGCCAGGATGCTCACCGACGGCACGACGATCTCGAACTTGTCGGTGCCGAATTCCTTGATCGACAGGAACGCCTCGTTCTCCCACGCGATCAGCACGTCGCCGATCCCGCGCTGCACGAAGCTCGTCGTCGCGCCACGCGCGCCCGAATCGAGCACGCCTGCGTTCTTGTAGAGCTTCGTCACGAATTCCTTCGCGCCCTGCTCGCTGCCGCCCGGCTTGTGCACGGCATACGACCACGCGGCCAGGTAGTTCCAGCGCGCACCGCCCGAGGTCTTCGGGTTCGGCGTGACGATCGAGATGCCCGGCTTGGTGAGGTCGTCCCAGTCCTTGATCCCTTTCGGGTTGCCCTTGCGCACGAGGAACACGATCGTCGACGTGTAAGGCGATGCGTTGTCCGGCAGGCGCTTTTGCCAGTCCTTGTTCACCAGCCCCTTGTTGGCGAGCGCGTCGATGTCGTAGGCGAGCGCCAGCGTGACGACGTCGGCCTGCAGGCCGTCGAGCACCGAGCGCGCCTGCGCGCCCGAGCCGCCGTGCGACTGCTTGAAGTTGACCGTCTCGCCCGTCTTCGCCTTCCACGCCTTGCCGAACGCCTGGTTGAAGTCCTGATACAGCTCGCGCGTCGGGTCGTACGACACGTTCAGGAACGTTGTATCGGCCTGCGCGTGCGTGACGACGCCCAGCGCCGCCGCCGCGCCCAGCGCGAGTGTTGCGATCAGGCGGCCCGCTCCGCCCACCAGACCCGTATTGCGCTTCGCCATCCTTGGTTCTCCAGTGTTGTCGATGTTGCGATGTCGGGCCAGTCTAGCGAACGGGTTACATGATTAAAAATAATCGTTCTTCATTTTTTAATACTCAAAAGTGCTAACGCAGACTGGGTGGACGGTTGCGGCAGACAAACCGGCGTCCGGACGTCGCGAAATCGCGGCGGAACCGGCGCGATCGCGTCGAACCTCAAGTAACACTTGAAATTCGCGAAGTACTGTATAAAAATACAGCTCACTGTCTATCCATACAGTTAAGCCATGACCAAACTCACCGCACGTCAGCAGCAAGTGTTCGACTTGATCCGCCGGGCGATCGAGCGCTCCGGTTTCCCGCCCACGCGTGCCGAGATCGCGGCCGAGCTGGGGTTCAGCTCGCCGAACGCGGCCGAGGAACACCTCCGGGCGCTCGCGCGCAAGGGCGTGATCGAGCTGGCCGCCGGCGCGTCGCGCGGCATTCGCCTGCTCGGCATCGACGATGCGCCGCACCAGTTCACGCTGCCGCACGCCGGCCTGATGCAGCTGTCGCTGCCGCTCGTCGGCCGGGTCGCGGCCGGTAGCCCGATCCTCGCGCAGGAGCACATCTCGCAGCATTACGCGTGCGATCCCGCGCTGTTCACGAGCAAGCCCGACTACCTGCTGAAGGTGCGCGGCCTGTCGATGCGCGACGCCGGCATTCTCGATGGCGACCTCCTCGCCGTGCAGAAGCGCACGGAAGCGAAGGACGGCCAGATCATCGTCGCGCGCCTGGGCGACGACGTCACGGTCAAGCGCCTGATGCGCCGGCCCGGCGGCCTCGAGCTGATCGCGGAGAACCCGGATTACGAAAACATCTTCGTCAAGGCCGGCAGCGCGGAATTCGCGCTGGAAGGCATCGCCGTCGGGCTGATCCGCTCGGGCGAACTCTGACAATCGGTCTCGCTGAGGAGAACACCATGGAACGCCTTTCCCGTTTGCTGCCTTTCCGTCAATTCGGTCGCCTGCGTCACCTGCGCGGCCGCACGCCCTGCGCGCCGCTGTCCGCCGCGGCGCCCGTGGTGAGCCAAGAAGTCGCAGTTGAACGGCAGGCGTCGCTGCTGCCGTCGGCGCTTCCCGCATTCGCGCGGGTCTCGCTGAATGCCGGCCTGAATCACGCGGAACCGGCGCGCCGTGCGCCGGTGCGCGTCTATCACGGTCGGTCGCGGCTGATCATGGTGGGGACGATCGATGCCGTGTGCCGGATGATCGATCGCTGCATCGCCGAGGAACGATCGTCCACGCACGGCGGTCTCTGATTGCGGAACCCGTTCGCACCGGAGGCATCGTGACTGGATCTTCGGGCCGCGCGTGGCGGCTCAAGCCCGTGCTGATCGTCGTGCTGGCCGTCGCCGTCCTGGCGGCGGTCGGCTATGCATACGCGTCGCCGTACGTCGCGCTAGGTCGCCTGAAATCGGCGATCGACGCGCGCGATTCGCAGGCGGTCAGCGAATACGTCGACTTTCCGTCGCTGCGCATCAGCCTGAAGCAGCAGGTCACGGAAGAATTGATGCGCCGGATCGACGCGGTGAAGAAGGACAATCCGTTCGCGGTGATTGGCGCGCTGATCGGATCTGCGTTGATCGGCCCGCTGGTCGATGCGTATGCGACACCGGAAGGGGTGGCGGCGCTGATGAGCGGCATCCCGCCGCGCGGTAACCCGGGCGAGCGGCCACCCGACTGGTCGGGCCCGCCGGCAGGCGGTGCGCCCGGCAACGCACCGGCCGCGCCACCGGCCAATCCGGCTAGCGCACCCGTGCCGGGCAGCAATGCCAACGCGTCGGCTGCATCTGCGCCGGGGCCCGCACCCACGCCCGCGCCGGCACCGGCGAGTCCGAGCGACGCGGGTCATCCGCAGCAAACGAGTGCCGGCTACCGGAATATCGATGAATTCGTCGTGACCTACCAGCGCAGCGCCGACGGCACGCGCTATGCGGCGGTATTCCGCCGCTTCGGCCTGTTCTCGTGGAAGCTGTCCGCGATCGACCTGCACGCCTGAGCACTCGCAGTCGTCACGGTCGCGCCCGATGCCGCTGATGCGGCACTGCGCGCGACTGCGCCGGAATCGCAGGCCTTCCAGCCGTTCACGCGATTGCTGCGTTACTTGCCGTTCGAGATGGCCGCTTCGCGTTCGCGCGCGATCTCGGCCTTTTGCTCTTCGGCCGACGAACATGCGACCAGAATGCTGCAGTTCACGCGATCGAGCAGTTGCGTGTTGCCCGACCCCATCCACCATCTCGACAACCCGCTGCGGCACCGATGGCCGACGACGACGAGGTCGGCCTTCAACTCCGTCGCGAGATTCGCGATTTCGTCGATCGGATAGCCGAACGCGAAATGGCCTTCCGCCTGAACGCCGCGCTCGCGCAGCCAGTTCACGCCTTCCTGCAGGATCTCGCGCGCGGTTTCCTCGAAGCGGCCGCACGCGACGTCGGTCAGCAACCCGGCGCTTTGCGCGATGCTCGAGCGCATGTCGACGACCGACAGCAAATGCGTTTCCGCCTTCAGGTCCAGCGCGAGGTTGGCACCGCACCGCAATGCCTTGCGCCCCTCGAGCGTGCCGTCGTAGCACAGCAGAATCTTGTTGTAGCTAGCCATGAAACCTCCCTATCGCGACTACGTGCGCTATGCACTCATCATGGTGCGCCGCAATTGAGGACGCAAGGGATGGAAAACGCTGATTCGCCACGCGGGGCGCGCCGGCGATGATGCGGTGCACGATCCGTGCGCCGACGCACCATGCCGCGCCGGCATGCGCTGAAGAGACGCAGCCGATGCACTAGAATGGCCCGTTCGTGCCCTCGACGTGCGTTCGCCCCGGTCATGCCCATGTGACACGCATTCGCCCGCTCCGTTCGCCGGCCCGCATGTCCAGCCAGCCGGCGGCCGCGAAACGCGTCCGCGCCCGCTTACAACGACAACCTTGCCCATGTCCGTTGCACCGATCGATTTCCGGAACGTTGAAAAGCGCTATGGCGACAAGCTCGTCGTCAACGACCTCTCCTTCCACGTGCAGGCCGGCGAATGCTACGGCCTGCTCGGGCCGAACGGCGCCGGCAAGACCACGACTCTGAAGATGCTGCTCGGCCTCGTCTATCCCGATGCCGGCGCCATTTCACTGTGCGGCGAACCCGTTCCGACACGCGCGCGGCATGCACGCCGACGCGTCGGTGTCGTCCCGCAGTTCGACAACCTCGATCCGGACTTCACGGTCCGCGAAAACCTGCTCGTGTTCAGCCGCTATTTCGGGATGTCGGCGCAGGCTGCGCGCGCGCTCGTGCAGCCGCTGCTCGAATTCGCGAAGCTGGAAAACAAGGCCGATGCCAAGGTGGGCGAGCTGTCGGGCGGGATGAAGCGGCGTCTGACGCTCGCCCGCGCGCTCGTCAACGATCCCGACGTGCTGGTGCTCGACGAGCCGACCACAGGCCTCGATCCGCAGGCGCGGCACCTGATGTGGGAGCGGTTGCGCTCGCTGCTCGCTCGCGGCAAGACGATCCTGATCACCACGCATTTCATGGAGGAAGCCGAACGCCTGTGCGACCGGCTGTGCGTGATCGAGGAAGGCCGCAAGATCGCCGAAGGTGCGCCGCATGCGCTGATCGAGTCCGAGATCGGCTGCGACGTGATCGAGATCTACGGGCCCGAGCCGGTCGCGTTGCGCGACGAGCTGGCGCCGTTCGCGAAGCACACCGAGATCAGCGGCGAAACGCTGTTCTGCTACGTGACCGATCCCGAGCCGCTCAGTGCGCGACTCAAGGGACGCACGGGGTTGCGCTATCTGCATCGCCCGGCCAATCTGGAAGACGTGTTCCTGCGGCTCACGGGCCGCGAAATGCAGGACTGATCGATCATGGACGCACGCAACTATTCCGCCACGGCGCCGTCCGCGCCGCCCCGCGAGTCACGCTTCGCGATCGCACTGCCCGCGAACGCGACCAACTGGATCGCCGTGTGGCGGCGCAACTACCTCGTGTGGCGCAAGCTCGCGCTCGCATCCATGTTCGGCAATCTCGCCGATCCGATGATCTACCTGTTCGGGCTGGGATTCGGGCTCGGCCTGATGCTCGGCCACGTCGACGGCGTGTCGTATATCGCGTTCCTCGCCGCCGGCACGGTCGGTTCGAGCGTGATGATGTCCGCGAGCTTCGAGTCGATGTATTCGGGCTTCTCGCGGATGCACGTGCAGCGCACCTGGGAAGCGATCATGCACACGCCGCTCTCGCTGGGCGACATCGTGCTCGGCGAGATTATCTGGGGCGCGAGCAAGGCGCTGTTGTCGGGCGTCGCGATCATGCTCGTCGCGGGCCTGCTCGGCTATGCGCACTTTCCGTCGATGCTCGCGGCGCTGCCCGTGATCGCGCTCGCCGGCCTCGCGTTCGCGAGCACCGCGATGATCGTCACGGCGCTCGCGCCGTCCTACGACTTCTTCATGTTCTATCAGACGCTCGTGCTGACGCCGATGCTGCTGCTGTCGGGCGTGTTCTTCCCGCTCACGCAGCTGCCGTCGATCGCGCAGCGCGCGGCGCACGTGCTGCCGCTCGCGAACGCGGTCGAACTGATCCGGCCCGCGATGCTCGGCCGGCCGGCGACGGACGTCGGCCTGCATCTCGCGGTGCTCGCCGGCTATGCGATCGGCGGATTCCTCGTCTGCGCGTGGCTGTTCCGGCGGCGGATGATGCGCTGACGGCCGTCGCATCCGGCGCCGGCCCGATGCGACGATTTTGAGACGCCATTCGGCCGACGTTACTCGTCGTCATCGCTCCACGGGATTTCGACGTCGGTCAGGAATGCGACGGTCGCCAGCGGGCCGCCTTCCTGGCGACCGAGCTTGCCGTCCGCACGATGCCATTCGACGCGGAATTGCGTACCCGGATCGTCGGCGATCAGATAGACCGCACGCAGCTCTTCCGCGTCGGCTTCGGCGACCGGGCCGTCGAACGACACCAGCATCTTCTGCGGCCACAGGCCGTTTACCGGATCGTAAATGCGGTCGCCCTGCGGAATCTCGATGCTGGCCTCGACGCCGATCGTGGCGGAGGCCTCGATGATCATCGTGCCGAGCGCGTTCAGCACGGCAGTCGCCCGCGCGGAATTGGCCTGGCGGATCGCGAGATCGCCGCGCGTCAGCGCCTTTTCGAGTCGAGGATGAATCTTCGGTTGGGTCATGCGTTTTCCTGTTTGCTTCTTGTAAAGGGCGCCGCACGTGCGAAGCGGCGGCGCCGGATGAATACGACGATCACGCGACGGGATCGGTCTGCGCGCGGCGCGGCGGCCATCCCGCAGGCCCGGTCGCCGGCTGCCCCGGCGCTTGTTCCCGCCGGCTGGCCGTCCCGTGCGCCTGCGTCAGAACCCGAACGCGATCGCGAGCAGCCCGCTCGCGATCCCGAACACGACCACGAGGGCCGTGACGATCGCCAGCATGTACGGCTTGAACGAACGCGCGAGCATCGCGAGCGACGGCACGCTGATCGGCGGCAGCGTCATCAGCAGCGCGGCGGCCGGACCGACGCCCATGCCGAGCGACAGCATCGCCTGGATGATCGGCACCTCGCCGGCCGTCGGGATCACGAACAACGTGCCCGCGACCGCGAACGCGATGATCCAGCCGAGATGGTTGCCGATGTCCGGGCCGATATGCGGGAACAGCCATGCGCGTGCCGCGCCGAGCAGCAGCACGAGCACGATGTATTCGGGCACGAGCCGCACGGCCATGCGCACGAGCAGCTTGATCCAGCGGACGAACGGATTGCCGGCCGCGGCCTGTCCGGCCGCCAGTGCGGCAAGTTGCGCGTCGTCGATGCTGCGGTCCTCGGGACGCGCGATGCGGTTCAGCAGATAGCCGATCCCGAACACCATCGCGATGCCGAGCACGAGCCGCAGCGCGCTCCAGTGCCAGCCGAGCACGAAGCCCATGAACACCAGCGCGGCCGGATTCAGCACCGTGTTGCCGAGCCAGAACGCGACCGCGCCGCCCGGCGACGCGTGCCGCGCGCGCAGGCCGGCGACGACCGGCGCCGCGCAGCACGTGCACATCATGCCGGGCAGCGACAGCAGGCCGCCCGCGGCGACACTGCCGAAGCCCGTGCGACCGAGCACGCGTGCGATCCAGTGCGCGGGCAGCAGCGCCTGCACGGCAGAACCGAGCAGCAGGCCGAGCACCATCGCCTGCCAGATCGCCTTGCCGTATGCCCATGCGTAGTCGAGCGCCGCCTTCAGCGACGGCTCGGGCGCGCTCGCCGACGTGCCCATCAGGATCGACTGGCCGATCGAATGATGCTCGGCGGCGATGAATGCCTTGTTGTAGTACGGGAACCATTTCACGTAGAACAGTCCAGCGACCGCGATCAGCAGGAAGGTCATCCAGCCGAGCGCCGGATTGGGTTGGGTGCGTGTGGTCGTCATCGTGTGGTGGTCGATTGGTTTGTGTCGGTGTTGGATCCTGCTGCGTCGCCGGCGACGGGCGACGCCGGAAGCCCGGCGCGCGCGAGCGCGTCGAGCAGCGCGCGCGCCTGCTGGCGCACGTCGGCCGCATTCGGCCGGAACGTGAACGTCAGCACGCGGTTCGATTTGTCGTACGACGAACGATAGGTGCGTGCATACGCAGGATCGTAATGCTTGTCGATCAGCGTGCCGAACAGTTCGGCGCGCGCGTTCGCGTCGATCAGTGCGTTCCAGCGCGCGACCTCTTCCCGGCTGTGCAGGCCGATCAGGCGATGCAGCTGCGCCTTGAACGCGGCCGGATCGTCGAACAGGTGGGCGTAGTCCTCGAGCAGGAACGCGATGCGTTCGTCACGCTCGGCCTCGACCTGCACCCACGGCCCCGCGCGAAACGCGTCCATCAGCGCGAGCGGCAGCTGCACGAGCCCGATCTTGCGGCTTTCCGATTCGACGAAGACGGGCCAGGCGGGGTCGAAACGCTCCAGCGTGCCGACGAGGCCCGAATCGAACGACTTCTGCGCGGGCTGCGGCACACCCGGCAATGCGCCGAGCAGCGAGCCGCGGTGGCAGGCGAGCGCCTCGAGATCGAGCGTCTGCGCCCCTTCGTCGCGCAGCGCGTTCAAGAGCCGCGTCTTGCCGCAGCCCGTATGGCCAACGAGCGCGATGTAGCGGAACCGCGTGGGCAGCGTATCGAGCGTCGCGCACACCGAGCGGCGATATGCCTTGTAGCCGCCGTCGAGCTGCCGCGCCTGCCAGCCGATCAGGTTGAACCAGGTCGTCATCGAGCCCGAGCGCTTGCCGCCGCGCCAGCAGTAGATTAGCGGCCGCCAGTTGCGCGGACGGTCGGCGAACGTGGTGTCGAGATGGCGCGCGATGTTGCGTGCGACCATCGCCGCGCCGACGCGCGTCGCTTCGTACGGCGACACCTGACGGTACATCGTGCCGACGATCACGCGCTCCTCGTTGCTGAGCACGGGTGCGTTCAGCGCGCCGGGAATATGATCTTCGGCGAACTCGAGCGGCGTACGCACGTCGATGATCTCGTCGAACTCGCCAGCGCGATCGAGGGTGACAATCAGGTTCTTCAATTTGGCGTCGAACAGGGGCGATGCGGCTCGGTGAGCCGCACGGGCATGGAAGGCGGATTCGCGATTATCTCATGCCCGGGCGTCTCGGGCCGCGCGCGGCAGCTGGCGCGGGCGATGCAGCGCTCATCACGTCGACCAGATGGTCGCGAAACGCGCGTACCGACGCGGGCAGGTCCCGCCCCGCCATGGTCTGCACCTGGATGCTGCGCTCGCGCAACTGGGGGTTCGTCACGGGCACGACGACGAAACCGTCCGAGTCGAAGCGGTCGCGCACCGACAGCAGCCCCGTGAACATCACCGCGCCGGTACGCTGCGCATAGCGGTACATCACGGCGGTGTTGTTGCTGGTCAGTTCCGGCTCGAGCATGAGCCCATCGAGCACGCACGCGATGTCGATCAGCTGGCGCACCGTCGTGCCGGCCTCCGGCAGCACATGCGGGTGCCGCGCGACCTCGGCGAGCGATACCGAGTCGCGCGCCGCGAGCGGATGGTCGCGCCGCACGAGCGCGAAGACCGGCGCACGCTCCGCATGTTCGACGCGCACGCCCTGCTCCGGCGCCAGGCTGAACGTCAGCCCGATGTCGGCGTCGCCGTCGCGCACGCGCCGCGTCGCCTCCGCCGGCGACACGACCCACACCGAGAAGTCGACGCCCGGGTGGCGCGCCTTGAAGCCCGCGAGCGCGCCCGGCAGGAAATCGATCGCGAACCCTTCCGAGCAGACGATCTTCAGCAGGCTGCCGTGCAGCGCCTCCAGCCCGCCTATTTCCTTCATCACGTGCTCGGCCTCCAGCAGGCTGCGCTGCGCGAAGCCCAGCAGCCGTTCGCCGGCCTCCGACAGCGTCATCCCGCGCGGCCGCCGCTCGAACAGCGGCGCGCCAAGCTCGCTCTCGAGCTTCGCGATCTGCCGGCTGATCGCCGAGACAGCCACGTGCAGCCGCGCCGATGCGTCGCTGATCGACCCGGTGCGCGCCACTTCGACGAAGTACCGCAGCGCAAGACCATGCAGGAAAGCCGCCATCGTTCTGTCTCCCAGCCCGCTGAGCAGGCCCCTTTGCTTTGCCTTTTCGGCAACGAAATGTTCGAAATTCGATCATTGTGACAAAAAAAACGGCTTCCTAGAATCGATCGCACTCCCCGCCGTGCGCGCCGCGCCTGCGGGAAAACCGACAAGGAGACACGTCTTGAGCCGTACCGCCGCCATCCAGCACGCGCTGAACCAGTTCGAATCGGGCGCCTTCTTCACGACCCTGAGCCGCCGCGTCGGCCTGCGCACCGAAAGCCAGGACAGCGGCGCGGGCGCCGCGTTGCGCGCGTACCTGACCGACGAGATCGCGCCGGAAGCCGCGCGACTCGGCTTCACATCGCGGATCGTCGAGAACCCTGTCGTCGGCGGCGGGCCGTTTCTGCTCGCGTCGCGCCACGAGGACGACGCGCTGCCGACCGTCCTGATCTACGGCCACGGCGACGTCGTGCGCGGCTACGACGCGCAATGGCGCGCGCCGCTGTCGCCGTGGACGCTGACCGTCGACGGCGATCGCTGGTACGGCCGCGGCAGCGCCGACAACAAGGGCCAGCACACGATCAACCTGGCCGCGCTGGCGAGCGTGCTCGACGCGCGCGGCGGCCGGCTCGGCTTCAACGCGAAACTGCTGATCGAGATGGGTGAGGAAGCGGGTTCGCCAGGCCTCGACGCGTTGTGCCGCCAGGAGCGCGACGCGCTCGCGGCGGACGTGCTGATCGCGTCCGACGGGCCGCGCGTGACCGCCGAACGCCCGACCGTGTTCCTCGGCTCGCGTGGCGCGGTCAACTTCAGGCTGAGCCTGCGCGCTCGCGACGGCGGCCATCACTCCGGCAACTGGGGCGGCCTGCTGCGCAACCCGGCGACCGTGCTCGCGAACGCGCTCGCGAGCCTCGTCGACGCGCGCGGCGCGATCCGCGTGGCGGGCCTGCGCCCGCCGCCGATTCCGGCCGCCGTGCGCGCCGCGCTCGCCGACCTGTCCGTCGGCGGCGGCCCGGGCGATCCGGCGCTCGACGCCGACTGGGGCGAGCCCGGCCTCTCTGCCGCCGAGCGCGTGTTCGGCTGGAACGCGTTCGAGATCCTCGCGTTCAAGGCCGGCAATCCCGACCATCCGGTGAATGCGATTCCGCCCGTCGCGTATGCGCACTGCCAACTGCGTTTCGTGGTCGGCACCGACTGGCAAGCGCTGCATGCGCACCTGCGCGCGCATCTCGATGCGCATGGCTTCGCCGACGTCGAGATCGACGTCGAACGCGGCGCGCCGGCGACGCGCCTGCCGCCGGACGATCCGTGGGTCCGCTGGGCCGTCGCGTCGCTCGCGCGCACGACCGGCAAGAAGCCCGCGATCCTGCCGAACCTCGGCGGCACGCTGCCGAACGAAGTGTTCGCCGATACGCTCGGGCTGCCGACGTTGTGGGTGCCGCACTCGTATCCGGCCTGCTCGCAGCACGCGCCCGACGAGCACCTGCTCGCGAGCGTCGTGCGCGAGGGACTGCAGATGATGGCCGGCCTCTTCTGGGATCTCGGCGACGCCGCGCCGCCCGTTCGCCGCGCGGCCCTCGCCGCGGCCGGCGCCGCCCTGTAACGCGCTTCGCCCCTTTCTCGGGACCTGCTCACACGATGAATACGACCACCCTGACCTCGCAGGACGCCGCGCACCCCAGCGCCGCGAAGATCCGGCGCATCATCTTCGCCGCGTCGATCGGCAATGCGCTCGAATGGTTCGACCTGATCGTCTACGGCTTTTTCGCGGTGACGATCGCCAAGCTGTTCTTTCCCGCGACCAGCGAGGCGACGTCGCTGCTGCTCACGCTCGGCACGTTCGGGCTGTCCTACCTGATCCGGCCGATCGGCGGCTTCGTGCTCGGTGCCTACGCCGACCGCGCGGGCCGCAAGGCGTCGCTGCTGCTGTCGATCGCGATGATGATGGTCGGCACGCTGTTGATCGCACTGATGCCGACCTACGCGTCGATCGGCGTCCTCGCGCCGCTCGGGATCATGCTGTCGCGGCTGATGCAGGGCTTTTCGGCCGGCGGCGAATTCGCGAGCTCGACCGCGTTTCTCGTCGAACATGCGCCGCAGCGGCGCGGCTTCATGTCGAGCTGGCAGTTCGCGAGCCAGGGGCTCGCGACGCTGCTTGCGTCGGGCTTCGGCGCGCTGCTGACGTCGACGCTGAGCACCGCGCAACTCGAAAGCTGGGGCTGGCGCGTGCCGTTTCTGTTCGGGCTCGCGATCGGTCCGATCGGCCTCTATATCCGCCGCTACGTCGACGAAGGGGTCGAGTTCAAGACGCAGGCGCGCTCCGAAACGCCCGTGCGCGAGCTGTTCGCGGACCAGAAGATGCGCGTGCTGCTGTCGATCGGCGTGCTCGTGATCTCGACCGCGATCAACTACATGGTGCTGTACATGCCGACGTATGCAATCAAGCAGCTCGGGCTGCCGGCCTCGACGGGCTTCGCGGCGACGCTCGCGACCGGCTTCGTGCTGACGCTCGTCACGCCGCTCGTGGGCCATCTGTCCGATCGCACCGGGCGGATTCGCGTGATGGCCGCGGCCGCCGTGCTGATGCTCGCGACCGTCTGGCCGACGTTCGTGTGGCTCACGCATCACGCGTCGTTCTCGACGATGCTCGCCGCGCTGATCTGGATCGGCCTGCTGAAGGCGACGTACTGCGGCGCGCTGCCGGCGCTGATGGCCGAGCTGTTCCCGGCACAGACCCGCGCGACCGGTCTCGCGGTCAGCTACAACACCGGCGTCACGCTGTTCGGCGGCTTCGCGCCGTTCATGATCACGTGGCTGATCAGCGCGACCGGCAATCGGCTGTCGCCCGCGCTGTATCTGATGGGCTGCGCGGTGTTGAGTCTCGTCGCGCTGTTGGTCGCGCGCACGCGGCTCGGAATGCGCTGACCGCGCGCAAAGGAAACGAGCGCGTAACGATGCGCGTCGGACGCGGCCCGTCGCGGCAACCCTGCCGCGCGGGCCGCTCGCCGTTTACGGCGCCGGGTTCGGCTGCAGTTCGTGCAGCGCGTCGATCTCGGCCAGGATCTCGTCGGACAGCTTCACGTCGATGCTGCCGATGTTCTCCTTCAACTGATCGAGCGACGTCGCGCCGACCAGGTTGCTGCGGACGAACGGCCGGCTGTTGACGAACGCGAGCGCGAGCTGCGCGGGCGACAGCCCGTGGCGCTTCGCGAGCGCAACATAGCGCGACGTCGCTTCGACCGCGTGAGGCTTGCTGTAGCGCTGGAAGCGCTC
Source organism: Burkholderia sp. KBS0801 (assembly GCF_005937855.2). Taxonomy (NCBI): domain Bacteria; kingdom Pseudomonadati; phylum Pseudomonadota; class Betaproteobacteria; order Burkholderiales; family Burkholderiaceae; genus Burkholderia; species Burkholderia sp. KBS0801. Next base: position 1,659,129 of record NZ_CP042177.1, on the reverse strand, counting down.
GAACAGCGTGATGCGCGCGCCGGCCGGACGCGCGCCGTTCTCGTACTTGCCGGACAGCCAGCCGAATGCGAGCGGCGAATAGGCGAGCAGGCCGACGCCATCGCGATGCGTGAACTCGGACAGGCCATTCTCGAACGTGCGGTTCAGCAGGCTGTACGGGTTCTGGATGCTCGCGATGCGCGGCAGCCCGAGCTTCTCGGCCGCGCGCAGGAATTGCGCGACGCCCCACGGCGTTTCGTTCGACACGCCGATCGCGCGGACCTTGCCGGCCTTCACGAATTCCGCGAGCACGCCCAGCGTTTCCTCGATCGGCACCGTATACGCATCGTCGACCCACGGATACGCGGGACGGCCGAACGTCGTCGTGCTGCGATCGGGCCAGTGCAGCTGGTACAGGTCGACATAGTCGGTCTGCAGGCGCTTGAGGCTGCCGTCGAGCGCTTCGGTGAGGTTCTTGCGGTCGAACTGATTGCCTTCGCCGCGAATGTGGCGCGGATTGTGCGGCTGCCGCGCCGGGCCCGCGATCTTCGTCGCGAGCACGATCCGGTCGCGTTGCGCGCGATGCTGCGCGAGCCAGGTGCCGATGTACTGCTCCGTGCGGCCCTGGGTGTCAGGCTTCGGCGGCACCGGGTACATCTCCGCGGCGTCGATCAGCGTGACGCCCTGCGCGAGCGCGTAATCGATCTGCTCGTGGGCGTCGCGCTCCGAATTCTGCTCGCCCCACGTCATCGTGCCGAGACCAATCAGGCTGACCTCGATGCCCGAATCGCCGAGTGTGCGGTATTCCATGCTGTTCCTGTCACGTCAGTGGAAAGCAGAAACGCTATCACATTGAACCGAACGCTTCAGATGGCCGAGCCGCATACTTACAGGCCGCCTTCGGCGTGTGCGCGGCACTTGGTCATGCGGATTGCGCCCGCCTCCGCCTCCGCGTGTGCGTGTGCGTCGTTCGGATGACGTCGGGCGGCCGCCGGGCCACCGCGACGCCGCCACCCGCTGTGTCACTGCGGTCGCTGAATGAAGCAGGTCGCCGATGCGTGCGCGACGATCTTGTCGTCCGGCGTCTTCAGCGTGCCTTCCGCGACGCCGAGCGAACGCGATAGGTGAATCACGCGCCCTTCGGCGATCAGGTCGACGTCGCGCGGCACGGGACGCAGCATCTTCACATGCAGGTCGACCGTGCCGTAGCCGACGCCCGCGTCGAGCATCGAATGCACCGCGCAGCCCGTGACGGAGTCGAGCACCGCTGCGGCGAACCCGCCGTGCACGCCGCCGAGCGGATTCAGGTGCCGGCCGTCCGCCCGCGCCGAAAACTTCACGTAGCCGAGCTCGACACCCAGCGGACGCATCGGGATCGTTTCGGAAATCGACGCGAGCGGCACGTCTCCGGCCGCGGCCGCACGCAGCAGATCGAGACCGGACAGGGAAAGCGGATTCATCGGGTTGTCTCCAGGTTGATGGCGCGTCGCCGCGCTAGTAAGTTCTAAATTGGAACTCATTATTGACAACTGCTCCGGGCTTGTCAACGCAGCCGATGGCCGTTGCAGTCGAAGGTAAGTTCTATAATCGAACCCGCTTCTTTGATGAACCGCCGCGCGAGACTCGACGATGAAATGGGATGACATCGGTACGCTGAACTGTTCGGTCGCGCGCACGCTCGCCGTGCTCGGCGATCGCTGGACCATGCTGATCCTGCGCAACGCCTTTCTCGGCTGCCGCCGCTTCGATGCATTCCAGACGCAACTGGGCCTCACGCGCCACGTGCTCGCCGAGCGGCTCGCGCGCCTCGTCGACGAAGGCGTGCTGGTCAAGCGCGCGTATCAGGAACGCCCGCCGCGCTTCGAATACCGGTTGACCGAAAAAGGCCTCGATCTTTATCCGGCCCTGCTCGCGCTGATGACATGGGGCGACCGCTGGAAGGATGACGGCCAGGGGCCGCCCCTGCAATTGCGGCATCGCAACTGTGGTGAGCTGATGCATGCAGTCGCCGTGTGCTCGGCATGCGGCGAGCCGCTCGATGCGCACGACGTGCAGCCGGAACCCGGGCCAGGGTGGGTCGCGCCTGAGGCGGCGGGGCCGGTCGAGTCGTGATGCCTGATGTCTGATGCCCGATGCCGGACGCAGCGCGCGTGCCATGCGCGGCGCGGCCATCATGCGGGCGCATGGTTGCATGTGTTTCATGCCTGCCGAGCATTCATGGTCGCCGCGCCCGGCCTGCTGTTCCCCTCTCGTCAATCACACGGCGCATTGAACCTGCACCAGCACGTACGTGCATTTCTTCATGCGTGGCCTTGTCGTTCCCCCTGCGCACGCACGCGCTGATCAATCGACATCCGTCAACCGGCGCGATCACCCGGCCGCTGCAGAAACCACCCGGCATGATGAGCACCGTCCCACCGCCCGCTGCGGGCTGTCACGCCATCGTTCCATTCGCATTCGGGCGTGGCCGCGCCGCCGTGTCTGCGTTACACTCACGGCCCGCTGTCTCGAAATCATTCGCTGTCCAAGATGTTGTCGCGCAAACGCCTAGCCGCCACCTGCCTCGCCGCTTCCCTGCTTGCCACGCCCTTCGCCGCCTTCGGCAAGACGCACAATGAATCGCTGCTGCAGCAGGCAATCGACTTCATCGCGCAGTTGCTGCCGACGCCGACCCATGAAGCACCCGCCACGCAAGCCGTCGAATCGGCGTTCTCGCCCGACGGCGGCGCCGAGGCGCTCGTGCTGAAGGCGATCGGCGCCGCGCGCACCTCGATTCGCGTGGCTGCCTACTCGTTCACCTCGCCACCCGTCACGCGCGCGCTGCTCGCCGCGAAGCGGCGCGGCGTGAATGTCGCGGTCGTCGTGGACGACAAGGGCAATCGCGCCAAGAGTAGCAAGCAGGCGCTGAACCTGCTCGTCAACGCGGGCATTCCGACGCGCACGATCGACGCCTATGCCATCCATCACGACAAGTACCTCGTGATCGATGCCGAACATGTCGAGACCGGCTCGTTCAACTACAGCGCTTCGGCAGCCAGCCGCAATTCCGAAAACGTCGTCGTGGTGTGGAACAATCCGCAGCTCGCGTCGCGCTACCTCGCGCATTGGCAAAGCCGCTTCGACCAGGGCGCGCCGTACCACTCGTCGTACTGACGCATCGCACGAACGCAATCGCCATTCGCATGCGGCGCGGTCGACGCGCGTCGTTGCATGCATTCGCTTCGTGATGTCGTCAATGATCGCTGCGCACGACGCGCCCATCAACCTGGCCGAATGGCCGGCACACGCAGCGTGACAGTGCCGCGATCAGCAGCATCGATGAAATCAATGAATGTTGGGCGATCGCTCCGCGACTTGCGCGGTCGCGACACACCGGCTCGCGGCCGCATGCGCGTCGCTTGACGAAAATTTCGGCAGATCGCGATTGCCGCCCGGCAGCGCGCGCAGTACGCAGTCCGAGCTGAAGGTCAGCGTGTTCTGCACCATCGGATAAAGCAGGTACAGCGCCAGTGCGAGATAACCCGCGTACAGAATTCGGACCATGGTGCGATAGATGAACGATTGACTCGCCCTGTTTACGGCATCGCACCGGGCAGCTTGAGGCACTGGACACAAATTCATCGCGTGCATGCGTGAAGCGTCTGCATCGTTCTCCGCGTATGGCGCATGCACTGCTCGCGAACGACCCGATGGTGATCCCGGACGCGCGCAAAGACGATCGCTTCCACGACAACCCGCTCGTCACGGGCCAGCCGGGCATCCGCTTCTACGCAGGCAGGCCGCTCGCTGCGCCGAACGGCCTAACCACCAGCACTCGCGACCGCGCGAAATCTGCGCCGGCGCACTCGCCCGCCTCGGCAGCGACCATTCATCGCGCTCTTGAGCGCCGACGATCCGGCCGACGTCGGCGCGCCGATCTCGCGCGCGTCACGCCGGCGCTCGCGCAGCACAACCCGTCCGACGCACGCGGCTATGCGATCCGGTTCAGTGTCGGTCACGCCGCCTACGAACCTGCGCGGCATCATACGGTGGCCGCGCTGCTCGCCTTACCCGATCTCCACAGGTAGGAGGACGATCAGCGCGGCAAGGCCGCCGCCCCATGAGCGCAGACGAACCGCGCGCCGATACGCGACAATCCGCGCCACCGCAACCGCAGGCGTAACCGCAACCTCAGCCGCCACCCGCCAGCCGCGCTCAGCCCCGATAGCTCAGCTTCCGCACGGCGGCGCGCTCGCCATCGCTTCCGCGATCTGCTCGGGCGTCAGATCGCGCTGATGGGTCGCGATCGACCAGCGGTGGCCGAACGGATCCTCCACTTGCCCATAGCGATCGCCCCAGAACATGTCGGCGGCCGGCATCTTGACCGTTGCGCCGGCCTCGACGGCCTGCGCGATCGCCGCGTCGGTGTCCGACACGTACAAGTGCAGGCAGACCGACGTGCCTTTCAGCGCCTTCGGACCGAGTGCGCCATGCTCCGGCATTTCATCCACGAGCATCAGTGTCGAATCGCCGATTGCGAGGCACGCGTGCGCGAGCCGGCCGTCCGGGGTCGCCAATCGGAACCGTTCGGTCGCGTTGAACGCACGCTTGTAGAAATCGATGGCTGCGGCTGCGCCGGCGCAGATCAGATGCGGCGTCAGCGTGCGCATTCCTTCCGGGATCGGGTTGACGGACGTGGCCATGGGTATCGCTCCTTCAGTCGGTTGTCGTATCGGAAATCGGGACGGACGCACGATGCGCACGCCTCCAACGCTACGACGGACGGACTCGATGGAAATCGACACGCACGCCCGGATTTTTTATCGCTCGCGATAAGGCGGCCAGATCACACACGACGCGTGGAATCAGTCCGTTCGGCCGACCGGATCATCCGCCATGCCGAACTGCCGGCGGCACGCTTCGAGCAACGCGGCAACGGCGTCGAGCGGAAGGTCGGCGAACCGGTTGATCGGCAGCATCACGCCGCCGGGCACCCTGGTGCGCGGCGAGTGCGCCGAGAACTGGTAGCCGATATAACGGTTACCCGCGACGCTGATCATCCCGAACTCGGTCACGTCGCGCCACCGCGTCACCGGCTTTTCGCGCACGGAACCGACGAGCCTGAAGCCGGTTTCGTCGATATGCAGCGCCATCTTGCGGCGCGACACGAAGAAGAAGGCGCCGCTCGCGAGGGCCAGCACCACGGCCAGTGCCGCAACCGGCCAGAGCGTGCGGTCGACCGCGTACCCGCACGCGGCCAACCCGGCCAGCACCGCGCCGACGATCGCCTTTCTCCTGAAACTGCGGCCGTCGACCGGCAGGACCACCGGCAACGCGCCGATCACCGTTCCGGCAACCGGATCGACATGCCAGCCGGAATCGTCCGTTTCGCTCGCTTCGCTCACCGTTTCGGCCGCTCCCGTCAATTGCACACGTTGACCGTGCCGTTCGACGTGCATTGACCGACCGCCCAGTGACTCTGCGCGGCGAGGTGCGGCGCAACGCCGATGCCGCGAATCGGCGCCGCCGGCGACGACGGCGGAACCGGGGCCGATGCGGTCTCGGGCGACGGCTGTATGGATTCGGTCTGACAGGCCGCGAGCATCAGACAGAATGCGGCTCCCAACGGGGCAATGGCGTATGTGGACATGGCTTCGTGCGCGGTAGCGTGATTCATGTGTGGGCGGCTCGCGGAAACACGGGCCGATCGCCTTTCAGATCTGCGGAAGATCACGCAACGTACGCGACTCGTTCGTCGCATCGATGTCGAGCTCGATCCCTGCCGACGCGTCGCGATACAGCACGCGCTTCAGTTTCGGCCCCACCGCCGTTCCGTCCACTTCGTCAAACACGGCATGAACGTCGTTGCCCGCCGCGAGCGCGCGTGCCACTTCCTCCACCGACGCCTCGCTCGGCGTCGCCGCCCACGACCGATCCGTCGGATTCACGGCCGCCCAGCGCACGTGCGTCACGCGCGCACTGAGCACGTCGATTCGGACACCATTCACAGCGAACATCGACATCGGAATCTCCTTCGAAACGGTTGCGGCCGGGCGAACGCCTGACGACGGAAGCCGACGATTACACGATAGCAGGCGAATTCGACTGCCACCGGACCGGCCGGCTCAGCCGGACCGGCAATCATCGGCGCGGCATCTGCCAGCGCTGATTTTCGATGATACATTGGGACGCTTTGCAACCGTCAACAGACAATCGTGTACGGGAGAAACACATGACCGACGCCTGGGGAACCTTCCCTGCCAGAATGGGCGACCATCAGGCTTTCATCAGCTTCAATCAGAGCTTTGCGGAACTCGCCGAAAGCGATCCGCGCACGTCGCTGCTCAGCGTACGCGTCACGCTGGCGCATCCGACGCCCGAAGGCCTGCCGAGCCGGGACGAGTTCGCCGAGCTCACGAAGATCGAGGATCTGCTGGACGCCGCCGTGACCGCGAAAAACGGCGTGCAGGTGGGCCGCGTCACGGTCGACGGCCACCAGGATTTCCTGTTCTACGTGCCGTTCGACGAAGAAACCGCGAGCGGGATCGTCGACTCGCTGGCCGAACAGACGACCTACGCACTTCAGTACGCATACCAGGACGATCCGGACAAGGAAACGTACTGGCGCACGCTCTACCCGACCGACGACGACTGGCAACTGATGCGCGACATGCGCGTGCTCGACGCGCTGCGGCAGAAAGGCGACGTGAGCGACGTGAGCCGGCGCGTGATGCACTGGGCCTACTTCCCGGAGCCGAGCGACGCGCACCAGTTCGCCGACTGGGCCGAGTCGAAAGGCTATCTGGTCGAATCGGTCGCACCGACCGAGGACGGCAAATCGGCCGTGCGGTTTGCGCACGAAGGCACGATGGTGCTGGCCGACATCACGCACCATACGCTCGAGATCAATCGCGAGGTACGCTCGCTCGGCGGCGAATACGACGGTTGGGAAACCAGCGTCGAGCAAGCCGGCTGATCCGGCCGACACGCGCGTTGCGCGCGACCGGGCCTTGACGGTTTCGGGACAAAAAGCATCGCGGCAGCGCGAACGCGCGCCGCCGGGACCAAGGCATCGCCGGCCGTAACCGGCGATATGCCCGAGCGGCCGCTCAGGCACGAGGAAAGCGATTCATGCGGATCGGGCGAGCGGATGCCGGGGGCGCGAAAGGCCGCGTGCCGAACGCCTGTCCGGTTTCGCCGACGCGGCTTGCATGCGCCGGGCGGGCAAAAAGCCCCGCTCCTGCGCGAGCGAGCGGGGAAACGGTTGACCGGGCCGGGGTAGAACGGTCAACCGGTCAAATTGTGATCGTGGGCCATGCGACCGTCTGTGCGGCAACTCACCCTTTCAACCGGAAAGCCCCTGCCATGCACACAGGTGTGCCGGGCAGCGACGATCGCGCCAACAGTCAGCAGCGTTCCTGTGTTCAGGATTCGCGTGCGGATTTTTGATTTATGCGGGCGATTTCTTATATCGCACTGGAGCCTCTGGCATGTCGCCTACATAGCTAAAACCGCATGATTCCGTTTTTCCTTGAATCAGCGATTTGTCTTTTCGGATTTTCGTGAAATCATGTTTCGCGATCAGTATCTGCCGGCTCCGCCGCGAGGAGCGCGCTGCCACGCCTTCCGGCCACAAAATCGCTTCGCTACCCAAGGAAACAATGACACTCGCTCGGGCACAACATGACGGCGTCGATGTCTGGATCGTCCAGCTTCCGGGACACACCGCCTATGCCTATACGCATCTCAAGCGGGTATTCGCGTCTGACGACTCGCGGCATCGTGTCGTGACGGTCGACCTGACGAAGCTGCTCGCCTGCGCCGATCGCGACACGACCGACTACGTGCTGCCGGCGGTTCAGTACTGGGCGCCCGGCAAGGCCGCCGGCATCCGCGAATTCCTCGACCCGGCCGAGCGGCGAATTCCCGATATGCCCTTCATCACGTTTCGCGAGACGAGAACGCGGACGCTGCTCGGCATCCCGGGGCTGTCGAAAGTCGGCGTCGCGTCCTTCCGGAACGGTCAGCATCGCGCGCGCTATCTGGCGTATGCGGGGGCGACGTGCCTGCCTGTCGAGGTGCATGAGACGGAGGCGGATCTGCTCGTGCGGTATTGCGGCGAGTGACGCACAGGCGCATGGTCGATAGCGGAATGGATCGTGCAGCAGGCAGCCATTCGATGCGATGCCGACAGGCCGTCAGGCCTCGATCATATAGATCCGGTCGGCGACTTCCGTCCGGCCGATGACGCTGGTTTCGACGCCCGCCAATCGCCAGCCGTTGTGCTCGTAGAAGCCAATCGCGCGGACGTTGCCCTCGAGCACCAACAGATGAACCTTGTCCACGCCGATATTTCGCGTCCATGCGCGAACGGCTTCGATCATGTGCTTGCCGATACCGCTTCCGTGATATGCGGGAAGGACGTGAAGGCAATCGAGCAGGACACCCAGCGCCGGATCGACCGGTCTTTCGGCGCTCACGAAACCGATGGGCACGCCGTCGGACTCCGCGATCAGCACGAGGCCCCATTCCGCTTCGTTGCGATCGAAATAGCGCCGCCACCGCGTCGCGTGTTCCGTCGGCACCTCGTCGGACAGGTAGGCCGCGGGCAGGATATGGCTGTATGCGCTCTGCCAGCTCAGCGTGTGCAAGCGCGCAACGTTCTCTGCGTCGTGTGACGTCGCGCTGCGCAACGTGATGGTTGGGGATTCCGGCATGCTGGGGTCGCTTCCGTTGCGTAATCGAGGCCGGGAAAGTGTAGCAGTCGCGATGTTTTCAACGGCGAATTGCGTCGCTAAACGCATCGGATGTTGCACGGCGCCGCAGCTGGCGAAAAAATGCCCCGGCGCCTTCCGGGCGACGGGACCGAACGGCCCTGGAAAGTCGAGAGCACGAGGAATCGATACATTACACGAATGTAAGAATGTTAAGCATTGGCGGGTTGCGCCAAGTCACTGGTTTATTCCGCCAATATCACGCTCGACAATCCAGCCAACTTCAGAAGGCTGGCCATCCAATATCCATGGTGGCTCGACTAGCGCCCCAAGCCTTCGATCGCTATGCTATGGCGCATCATCTTGATCCCACTGAAAGCTTGTTGCGTACTTCCGCCGGGCGAGAAGTGTTCGTGCCGGCATCCCACGATAACAATCGCCGTAGCACGAGACGCAGGAGTGGAAGGAATGACCTTGATGAAAAGTCTTGGCCGCTCGATCGGTCCCATTCGCAAGCTCCACGATAACCGTAACGCACTGGCGGAAGCGCTTCGAGTCGCCGAACAGAGGATTCGCGATCTGGAAAATCAAGTGGAGGCGACTCGCGGCACGCCCTTCTTTGCCTATTACGCCAATTTTGACGCGCTTGAATGTATGCGTCGTCATGAAGTACACGACAGAAAGCCGACGCCTGGATTCCAGACGAACTGGCTTGGCGTGCTGGTGGACCCGAAAATTCTGCCTTTTCTTGCAGATCAGGGCGGCAAACTGGATCATTTTCCGCTGCCGGCCAACTGGCATGCCGATATTGCGGAATGGGCCTCGGCATTGCACGCCGTGGAATTGGCGCGCCCCGATACATTCACCATGATCGAGCTGGGTTGCGGCTGGGGTTGCTGGATGAATAACACTGGCATGGCCGCCAAACGTACCGGCCGAAAGGTGCATGTCATAGGCATCGAGGGCGACGAAGGCCACCTTGAATTCGCTCGAGAAGCACTCGCGCGCAACGGGTTCGCGCAGGGCGAATATACGCTGTATCGCGGCGTCGCAGCCGCGAGCGCGGGAAGCGCCCTCTTCCCTCGTCAGGAGCATGCCGGCCACTGCTGGGGGCTTGAGCCGGTTTTCGGCGCGACCAAAGAGCAGCAAGACGAGGCCGTGGCAAACGGCAGTCACGACATCTTGCCGATGATCTCTTTAGAGTCGGCAATCGGCGATCGAGATCGCATTGATCTCTTGCATGTCGACATCCAAGGCGGCGAGGCTGCGTTGATCGAATCGTGTCTGTCGCTCCTCAATGAGAAGGTCGCCTACGTTTTGATCGGCACTCACTCGAAGCACATCGAAGGGCGACTCTACGACATCCTGACGCCCGCCGGCTGGCTGATCGAAATGGAGAGGCCGGCTTTCTATCAGGTCAAGAACTGGATACCGGAGTTGATCGTGGATGGCGTGCAGGCTTGGCGCAATCCGCGTTTTGTCCCGCCAGGAAGTATTCAATAGAACGTCGCATCGCAGCGACGAGAAATGGCCGACCGCGATCACGACGAAGATCAGGAATCGAAGCGCCGACGTGCACGGATTCGCGGCACGTGCGAATCCGGAAATGACATATCGGCATTACGATCGACGGAAGATCGAATCAGCGGACGCGACGGCGTGAATTTTGAAATTCATACCACGGAAAGCAAAACAGGCGCCTAAGCGCCTGTTTTGTTAATGCACTCGGTGGGGTGGCTGATGGGACTCGAACCCACGACGACAGGAATCACAATCCTTATATCAGACTTCCGGCGCGGTTTTCGCGATCCCTCGCAGGAGGTCGCGCGCCATCCCCTGCCGCCTGCAGCGGGTTCGACGTCACCTGCGGCATGTATCCGACCAATACGCCGTACGGATACATGGCTGCCGTTGCGATCGACATATGATCCGTCGCGGCCGAGCCGGCCGCGAGCGTCGAATTCACCACGGCGAAGTTGTATGCGGAATCGCCGTCAGCCACGATGATGTCGAGGAGTGTGTCAGTCTGGCTCTCGCGCCCGCGCCGCACCGGCTTGATAAGACGGTCGAAGATGATACCTCAGTTGCCGTCGTAGCCAGCCTGCAACACGACCCGCGTGACTCTTTCTGCGCGTCGCGCCGTTGTCGTGGACACGTTGTAGACGCGGATCCGCGCCGAATTCGGCGTCTGCAGGTCGCCGCGCCGAACTCGGAACACGATGCGCAGATCGGACAGATCTAGCGCCTCGCCGCTGTCGAGCCCGATGATCAGCGATACCTTGCGGCCGAACTGCTGAATGCTCATTTGTGACGAGATCCAATAAAAAACCCCACCGAAGCGGGGTTCACTGAGACTCTGGTATGTTTACCGGCTCCTACACCCGTAATAAACCAGAGAGACCATGGTTACATCAAACAACAAGCCCGCGACTCCGCGGCCAAATCCTCAGCCAGTCTATCGCACGCCGTCACAGGATGGGTTCAACCGGACACCCCCAAAGAGTAACCCACCGCCCACGCCAGTGAAAAAATAGCGAAAACCAAGGGGCTGGCTACGGCCAGCCTCCTGATATTGTTCATCTTCTTCGACAAGTCGCTATTTCTCTTCGCAGCCTCATCGATGCGGCCTTGTAATCCAAGGATCTCCGCTTCTCGAAGTTCATTGAACGACAAGTCTGGGGCATCCAGATTCCGCGGCTCATTATAGATTTGCGGAATCGGCGAAATCATCAAGCACTCCTTGACGCAACGATAGGATAGCCATGTCATCCAAGCTGTAAAGACGGCAGCGCCAAATGAAAACCACGTCCAACTATGAGCGTCTAGCGCCTTAGCGGCATATGTCATACCACCGGCTGCACCGGCAAGTAATACAGTCAAGGTTGTGGAGGCCTCCTTGGCGATCGTATCGGCCGTGACGTGGTGCGCCTTCAAATTCTCGATTGCCAATTTCTCGATCCAATCGAGCCGGTCCTTCTGCTCTTTATCGTCGCTCATACTGTTCAAGTCTATCCGGTCATCCAATATACCTTAGTCGCGATGCCCAAATCCTCGTAGGTTGGAACGCCGTCCGGATCCGCAGCGCCTTGCACCGTAATGCTGCCGATCTTCTTCGGCGAGGTCATGATCATGTCGAGGATCATGCAATCACCCCTGCAGGAGGTCGATATTCACCGCGCGCTGCTGGCGCTCGACCGCGCGGCCGGCTGGGCAGGTACGCGCAGCGGATGAAATACCAACTGGTCGCGGCTGATGGGCCACTGTGAGAAGGAGGCAATGGCGCGCGGCGTGCGGTTCGAATGGTTCGCGCTGCGAGACATGCGACCGGCGGCCGTGACCGATCGGCAGGAGGAAGGCGACGACCGGATTATCGATTCGACCGGGCATGCAGACGAGCGCATGGTGCGGAAGAAGTACGATCGCCGTCGGGAACGCCGGGTTCGCGCAACGCGGTAGCCACCCGAAGTGGACCTCCGCCGCCGCCGTCACCTATACATCGACAAGATCGTGTCCGCGTGTTCCACAATCAAGTTGGGATCGAGCGTCAAAGCAATGTCACAGACGCTATACGCGCCCGTCGGTCCTAAACCCAAACCGCCGTTTTGGATCGTAATTGAGACTTTCCCCGACAACTGATCTCGGACGCTTTCAGACCATGCGTCCGAGATTGCCTGCTGCGCCGCCGGAATACTGATGGTGAACTTTTTGCCCCCACGCTTTGCTTCATTCCGACAATGATCGATTACGCGTTCGACGTCGTCTCGGATCGGCACCGTCACAAGCATGTTTCTCGCAAGAACTTCGCCGATCGTATACAGATCCTCAAAACGCTTGGTACCTGCAGCAAAACCGTCGAAATCCGTACGTAACGGCGAACCGGAGACTCCAAGCGCGCGCTGCAGCGACTTGAATGCGAACTCCAAATCCGAGGCACGGGTCGCCGAGATTGCATTTAGGGCGTTTAGTGGCGCAGGAAGTCCCGATGGGGTCACGCCAGAATGGCAGACCGGCAGCGCCATAATCCGATCGCCTCCAGAGGCCTTCTGGACTGCTCCTCGGCACCAAACCGCACCCAACTCGAAATTGACCCAAGGACGCCGCACTGATTTCGGACTAATCAGGTAGAACGCGGCGATGCAGTTGACGAGACCTGACTCGACCGCTTCCACGAAATGAGACCCAGCCGAGATCCCGGGCCCGCGAGCAATACCTTCATGGTCGGACGAGACGAACACCTCAACGAATCCGCCAAATTCAGTCTCGAGCGTGTCCTTGAACAGTTTTGCGAGCGCCCCTTCCTCGTGAATGTGGGAGATAAAGATCAGCGGCTTCTGCCCCGGCGCCATGATGCCTCCTCTGGCCAATGTTGTTAGACGCAAAAAGGCCCGCTCATTGGCGGGCCTTCATTATCCATCTTCCAAAACTTGTAACACGTCAGCGTGTTTCTGCTGCAAGTGCCTGAATTCGGTGGGGTGGCTGATGGGACTCGAACCCACGACGACAGGAATCACAATCCTGGACTCTACCAACTGAGCTACAGCCACCACTGATACTGCTTTGTTTCTTCGCTGTTTCGTTTCGTTCGTGTTCAGCAGCGAAGAACAAGATTATACGAACACTTTCCCGTCTTGCAAAGCATTTTTTTCGAAATTTTCGATCGCGTCGTTCAGATGCGTGCGCGCCTCGTCGAACACGGCCAGATCGCCGCGCGCGAGCTTCTTGTTGTCCGACAGCACGCGACGCCAGCCGCGTGCACCGCCGACGCCGCGATACAGCCCGAGTGCGTGCCGGACGATCGCGCCTAGATACGTGCCGCGCTTCAGTTCCGCCGCGCAGTATTCGATCAGTTTCGCCTCGGCCTCTTCGCGGGTCGGCACCGCCGCGGTCGAACCATAGAAGCGCGCATCGACGCCCGCGAGCACATACGGGTTGTGATAAGCCTCGCGGCCAAGCATCACGCCGTCGACATGTTCGAGATGCTGCGCGACTTCGTCGAGCGTCTTGATCCCGCCGTTGATCACGATCTCCAGCGACGGAAAATCGCGCTTCAGTTGATACGCATAGTCGTACTTGAGCGGCGGGATCTCGCGGTTCTCCTTCGGCGACAGCCCCTTCAGGATCGCGTTGCGCGCGTGCACGACGAACGTCTCGCAGCCCGCTTCCGCCACCTTGCCGACGAAGTCCCGCACGAACGCATAATCCTCGACCGCGTCGACGCCGATCCGGTGCTTGACCGTCACCGGCACCGACACCGCATCTCGCATCGCCTTCACGCAGTCGGCGACGAGCTGCGGCTCGTTCATCAGGCACGCGCCGAACGCGCCACGCTGCACGCGCTCGGACGGGCAGCCGCAATTCAGGTTGATCTCGTCGTAGCCCCATTGCTCGCCGAGTTTCGCGGCGCGCGCGAGATCGTCCCGCTCGCTGCCGCCCAACTGCAGCGCGACCGGCGATTCGTTCGGCGTGAACGCGAGGTGCCGCTGCGCATCGCCGAACAGCAACGCGCCCGTGGTGATCATTTCCGTATACAGCCACGTGTCGCGCGTCAGCGTGCGATGAAACGACCGGCAATGGCGGTCGGTCCAGTCGAGCATGGGCGCCACGGAGACGCGGCGGGGAGGAAGCGAGGACGGTGCGGACATGGAATTCGGGGCAGCAAGCGGCGCGGGAACAACCCGGCATTTTACCGCAACGCGACGAGCCCAGCCCGACAGGTTGACTAGACCGGCCCGCCCTCGCCGAGTTCGGCGTCGACGGCCCGCCGCGCCTCGTCGAGTACGCGCTCGATCACGCGCCGTTCGGTGAGCAGCATCCCGTCGACCTTCACGAGCCGCCAGTCGATCCGCACGGCCTCGCCTTGCAGCACGCGGTAGTGCGCATGCTCGCCGTCCCACACCTGCTCGGTCTTCACCTCGATCTCGTAGCCGCGGTACGGCTCGCTGAAATCGCCGAGATCGCTGCCCCTCGGTTCCATCGCTCGCTCCGTGGCGACGCAGCGCCAGGCCGCCTCGGCGGCCGGCGCCGCGCGCTCAATCGTATTCGTTAGACAAAACTGATTTGCCGTCGGAGGTCAGGTCGACGCGGTTGGCGGCCGCCTGGTAGATCAGCCCTTCGTTCAACAACGCATAGACGACATCGTCGAACGCGGCGGGGACCGCCCGGGTGTCGCCGAACTGGTCGACCCACTTCAGCACCTCGATGGCTTCGGGAGAAAGGATGGGCGTCATGCGTTGGCCTCCGGCGTCGGTGTCGTTCCATCCTAGCACTTCGTCCGGACGCCGAATACGGAGGCAAACGCGCGCCGCGAAAGCCGGTGCGTCGCGTACGGTCAGACCGCCCGCGCCGCGCCGGCGCGCCAACCCGCGCTCAGAGGCGCGCGATCGACACTTCGGTGGATTTCACGAGCGCGACGACTTCGGCGCCGACCTTCAGCTCGAGCTCGTCGACCGAACGCGTCGTGATCACCGACGTGACGATGCCGAACGGCGTCTCGACGTCGACCTCGGATACCACCGGCCCGCGAATGATCTCCTTCACCTTGCCCTTGAACTGGTTACGCACGTTGATTGCAGTGATGCTCATCGGGTTGATCGCTCCGAACAAAAAAGTCTGAGAACGGGCGGCCTGCGCCGCCCGGATTTAAACGGCCCAGCGAATCTGCCCGACCGGTCGTACGTGATCGACTTCACGCGCCGCCTCCTGATCGGCGCCGCCCGGCCCGCCCGCGAGCACGCGTTGCAGCACGCGGTCCTCCAGCGCGGCGAACGCGGCCGATGCGCGCGCACGCGGCCGATCGAGCGGTACCTGCTGATCGAGGGCGACACGCCCCTGCTCGATCAGCAGGATGCGGTCACCGAGCGCGACGGCTTCCTGCACGTCGTGCGTGACGAGCAGCGCGGTGAACCGATGCTCGCGCCACAACCGCTCGATCAGCGCATGCATCTCGATGCGGGTCAGCGCGTCGAGCGCGCCGAGCGGCTCGTCGAGCAGCAGCAGTTGCGGCCGGTGCACCAGTGCGCGGGCGAGCGCGACGCGCTGCCGCTGGCCGCCCGACAGCTGCGCGGGCCAGTCGTTCGCACGCTCGAGCAGTCCGACTTCGTCGAGCACCGCGCGGGCCCGATCGCGCGCGCCGCGCCCGAGGCCCAGCATCACGTTCTGCAGCACGGTCTTCCACGGCAGCAACCGTGCATCCTGGTACATGATCCGCGTGTCGAGCGTGCCGCCGCCCTCGCCGCGCGTCGCGAGCGCACCGCTGCTCGGCGTCTCGAGCCCGGCGACGAGACGCAGCAGCGTGGATTTCCCGCAGCCGCTACGGCCAACGATGGCGACGAAGCTGCCGCGCGCGATGCCGAGTTCGACGTTGTCGAGCACGGTACGCGTGCCGAAGCGCTTGCTGACGCCCGACAGCGTCACCGCATCGTCGGGTGCGGGGCTGCCGGTGCGCCGCCGCGCGAGCGGAACGACGGACGCACCGCCGTCCCGATCGACGATCGCCGCATTCCGTGCGTCGTCGTCTGTTACGCGTGCCTGTGCCAGTTCGGCCTCGAGGTCCGCGCCGGCGAGCGGGCCGTAGGCGGCCGCCGAAGTGGTCGCATTCATGCCTTTGCTCCTGATTGATAAGCGGGGTGCCAACGCAGCGTCGTGCGCTCGATCCATTTCGCCAGCACGTCGGCGAGCTTGCCGAGCACCGCATACAGCAGGATGCCGACCACCACCACATCGGTTTGCAGGAATTCGCGCGCGTTCATCGTCATGTAGCCGATGCCCGACTGCGCGGAAATCGTTTCCGCGACGATCAGCATCACCCACATCAACCCGAGCGCGAAGCGCACGCCGACGAGAATCGACGGCAACGCGCCGGGCAGGATCACATCGCGATACAGCGCGAAGCCGCGCACGCCGTAGCTCTTCGCCATCTCGATCAGGTTTGCGTCGACCGAGCGGATCCCGTGATACGTGTTGATGTAGACGGGGAAGAACACACCGAGCGCGACGAGGAACAGCTTCGCCTTCTCGTCGATGCCGAACCACAGGATCACGAGCGGAATCATCGCGAGCGCGGGGATGTTGCGGATCATCTGGATCGTCGAATCGAGCGCGACCTCCGCCGCTTTCGACAGGCCGGTCGCAAGGCCCAGCGCCAGGCCGACACCACCGCCGATCGCGAAACCGAACAGCGCGCGCCAGGTACTGACCTTCACATTCGCCCACATTTCGCCCGACGTCACGAGCGACCATGCGGCGCGCACGACCGCCACCGGTTCGGGCAGCACGCGGGTCGACAGCCAGCCGACGCGCGCGCCGACCTCCCACACGACCAGCAGCGCGAGCGGCACGAGCCACGGCGCGATCGCGCGCCACGCGCGGGCGGCCACGGCGGCGCCCGTCGTCGACGTTTTCGTTGTCATCGCAGGCCTCCTTCTCAGCTCTGGCTAGCCTTGGGCAGGTAGTTGTTGCCGACGATCTCGCCGAACGGCCCCGACAGCGGGCCGGACGGCCGCTTTGCGCCCTCACCCTTGATCAGCGGGAACACGAGCTCGGCAAAACGGTACGACTCCTCGAGGTGCGGATAGCCGGACAGGATGAACGTTTCGATGCCGAGATCCGCGTATTCGCGCATGCGTTCGGCGACCTGCTCGGGATTGCCGACGAGCGCGGTCCCGGCGCCGCCCCGGACGAGCCCGACACCGGCCCACAGGTTCGGATACACCTCGAGCGCGTCGCGGCCGCCGCGCTTGCCGCCGTGCAGCGCGGCCATCCGGCGCTGGCCTTCCGAATCCATGTTCGCGAATGCCTTCTGCGCGCGGGCGATCGTCTCGTCGTCGAGCCGGCTGATGAGGCGCTCGGCATCGCGCCACGCTTCGTCCTCGGTCTCGCGCACGATGACGTGCATGCGGATGCCGAAGCGGATCTTGCGGCCGCGCGATTCGGCGCGCGCGCGGATGTCGGCGATCTTCTTCGCGACGGCCTCGGGCGGCTCGCCCCAGGTCAGATAGGTATCGATGTGATCCGCGGCGATCGTGTGCGCGGCCGGCGACGACCCGCCGAACCACAACGGCGGATGCGGGCGCTGCACGGGCGGATAAAGCGCCTTGCCGCCCTTCGACTGAAGGTGCTTGCCGATGTAGTCGAAGCCGCCGTTGTCGTGCGATGCGGCGAGCAGCCCGCGCCAGATGTGCAGGAAATCGTCGGTGATCTCGTAGCGCGTGTCGTGATCGGCGAACAGTCCGTCGCCCTCGAGCTCGGCGGCGTCGCCGCCCGTCACGACGTTGATCAGCAGGCGGCCGCCCGACAGGCGGTCGAACGTCGCGGCCATCCGCGCCGCGAGGCCGGGTGATGCGATGCCCGGGCGCACGGCGACCAGGAACTTCAGGCGCCGCGTCGCGGGAATCAGGCTCGACGCGACGACCCACGCATCCTCGCAGGAGCGGCCGGTCGGCAGCAGCACGCCTTCATAGCCGAGCGTGTCGGCCGCGACGGCGATCTGCTTGAAGTAATCGTAATCCGCGGCGCGCGCACCTTCGGCGGTACCGAGGTAACGGCTGTCGCCGTGCGTGGGAATAAACCAGAAAACATTCATCTGCTGCTCCTGCTTGACTGTCCTTGCCGGAATCTGGATAAAACGAGGCCCTGCTCGCGTCGCGGATGAGCGACGCATGCATGATGTGCGTTCGAATCGGGATGGCTCGCCGGTCAGGCCGTGCAGCGGGCGAGTACGCGATTGCACGGCTGTTTCTGGGAAATCAGTCTATGGATCGGTGCGGGGCTTTGGAACGATTTTTTTGAGCTTAGGTTTTCCGCTTTCGTGATTAGCACGACGCTCCAGCGAATATCGCGGCGGCCGGGCCCTATAATGGCGCACCAATCCGAACAACTTCGCGCGGACGGCCCCGGCCAGCCGCGCCTGCAATGCACTCACCGATGCAGAAAGTCATCCTGCCATTCCTGTCCGGCTTCCTGGCCGCCCTCTTCTTTCGCGAAGCGACGCTCGCGCTGCTGCACACGGCCGACCTGATCGCCGCGGCCGGGTTCTCCACGCAACCGTTCGCACCGCTCGGCATTCCTGAATTTGTCGCGAACGCGCTGATCAGCGCGTGCTGTGCGATCCCGATGGCGTGGCTGCTGCGCGTGTCGCCGGAGCGCGAGGCGCCGTGGATCGGCGCGCTGGTGTTCGGCGGCATCGTGCTGACGGCCGCCCGCGTGTTCGCGATCGATCCGCTGCGCGGAATCTGGCCGTCGGGGAACATGATGCCGGTGCTCGCGTCTGGCTTCGCCGCGAACGCGGTCTGGGGCTTCGGCGCGCTCGTGTTCATGCGTGCGTTCATGTCGGACGATGCCGGCGACGACTGACGCACGTCTCGCGGCGAGGCCCCGGCCCGCTGCCGCCGAGCCCGACCGGCATCCGCCAATGAAAAGGCCGCCTGCACCTGCAGGCGGCCTTTTTGCTTTTCACGCCGATAGCGCGCGCGTCAGTCCTTCAGGTCGCGCAGCGGATGCGTGTCGGGCGTCCACGGGCTGTCGAACATCGCGAGCACGTCGGCGCGGTCGATATCGGCGGCCGACTTGAAGCGCCAGAGCGGCTGGTGGTCCTTGTCGACGATCAGCGCACGCACGCCTTCGATCACGTCGCCGTGCGCGAACGTCGAGCGCGTGAGGTCGAGATCGCGCCGCAGGCAATCGGCCATCGTCGCGCCACGCGCCCGTTCGACGACTTCGAGCGACACGGCCATCGACAGCGGCGACAACTGGCTGCGCATCGCATGGGTCGCCTTCTCGACCCATCCGTCGACGGCCGCGCAATCCTGCTCGGCGTCGAGTGACGCGAGGATCGCGCCGATATCGGGTTGCGCGAAATGCCGATCGATCCCGGCGCGCGCGTCGGCCAGCGCCGACGTGTCGGGCGTCGGCACGACCTTGTGCGCGGCGGCCGCGTCGGCCACGCACGCGACCGCCTGTGCGCCGCTGTCGATGCGCGCGCTGCGCAGCGTATCGAGCAGCGCCGGCAGCGCGGCATCGGGCAGATAGACGTCGGCGAGCTGCGCATACAGGGCGCCGGCCGCGTCGAGCGACGCGCCGGTCACCGCGAGATAGCGGCCGATCGCGCCCGGCGTGCGCGCGAGGAACCAGCTCATCCCGACGTCCGGGAACAGGCCGATGCGCGTTTCGGGCATCGCCATCTTCGTCGAATCGGTGACGACGCGCAGGCCGCCCGTATGCCGCGCGGCCTGCGAAATGCCCATGCCGCCGCCCATCACGACGCCGTGCATCAGCGCGATGTACGGTTTCGGATAGGTGAAGATCGTGTGGTTGAGCGTGTATTCGTCGATAAAGAACCCGTCGATCGCATCGCGGTCGCCGCGCTGCCACGCGTCGTGGAAGAAGCGCACGTCGCCGCCCGCGCAGAACGCGCGCGGGTGCGGGCTGTGCACGACGACGGCCAGCACGTCGGCGTCGTCGCGCCACGCATCGAGCGCCTGCTGCATCACGCGGATCATCCCGACCGACAGCGCATTCAGCGCCTTCGGCCGGTTCAGTTCGAGATAGCCGATGCGGTTCGCGACATACGTGCGCACCTCGGGCTGCGCGGGTTCGGCGGAAGCGGAATCGGAAATGGAAGCGGAATCGGTCATGTGAGCCGTCCGGCGTATCGCGGGCGCACGCTCAGTGCGCCTGCATCTTCGAGAACAGGTTCAGCACCACGACGCCCGCGACGATCAGGCCGAGGCCGATCACCGCCGGCACGTCCGGCACCTGACGATAGAGCAGCATCGCGACGAGCGTGATCAGCACGATGCCGGCGCCCGACCACACCGCATAGATGATGCCGACCGGCATCGTGCGCAGCGTGAGCGACAGACAATAGAACGCGATGCCGTAACCGGCCACGACGAGCGCCGACGGCCAGAAGCGCGTGAAGCCGTCCGCCGCGCGCAGCGCGGACGTGCCGACCACTTCCGCGACGATCGCGATCGCGAGCCATGCGTAACCCGGAAGCTGCATCGCTCAGCTCCTCGCAAGCGCGAGCGCGGCGTAGTCCTGCCCGAGCTCGGCGCACAGTGCTTCGACGACGAACTCGTGATCCGCGCGCTGCGGCAGCCCCGATGCGGTGATCGAGCCGATCACGCCGGCCCCCGCGACGGTCAGCGGAAACGAACCGCCATGCGGCGAATAGTCGGAGAGGGGCAGCCCGTGCTTGTCCGCGAGCGACGCGCCGGCCTGCTGCATGCGCAGGCCGATCGCATACGAACTGCGGCGGAAATGCGCGACGACGTTGCGCTTGCGGCGCACCCAGTCGGCGTTGTCGGGCGTCGCGCCGGCGAGCGCCGCGTAGAACAGCGGCTGGCCGAACGTGACGATGTCGATCGCGATCGCGTGACCGCGCGCCGTCGCGAGCGCATGCATGCGGTTGCCGAGCGCCCACGCGCGGGCCGGGTCGAAATGGGGAAACACGAGCGCCTGTTCCTGCGCGCCGATCGATTGCAGATCGTGAGCGATGTCCATGAATCCGTCGATGCAGTAGTAACAACAGTGGTGAGCATTGCAACGGCACCGATGCGATCGCGCACGGCTTCGCTGCAGGAATGAACGACACGAGCAAACCGTTCGATTCTAGCGCACGCCCCCGCCGTACCGGCCCCACAAGCTGCCAACGCGCGCCTGCGCCGCGATTGTCAAAAAGTGCTTGCATGCGTTTGGGATAGTCCATATAATTCATTTCTTCGACGGACGCGGGGTGGAGCAGTCTGGCAGCTCGTCGGGCTCATAACCCGAAGGTCGTAGGTTCAAATCCTACCCCCGCAACCAACGTCCCGATTCATGCAAAAAGCCCGGCTCCGCGCCGGGCTTTTTGTTTTTCCGCGCCCGTTCCCCCACATTGCGGTTGCGCTTCGCGCGGCACGCCGCGTGCATGCGCTCGCGTTCGAGAATGCCGCGCCCCGGTGATACACTCGCATTCACCTCGTCCCTTCCACTCGACATGAAATTCTGCTCCGTCTGCGGTCACGACGTCATCGCACGCATTCCTCCGGGCGATAACCGCGAGCGCTTCATTTGCGATCACTGCGGCACGATCCATTATCAGAATCCGCGCAACGTGGTCGGCACGGTGCCGGTCTGGGGCGATCAGGTGCTGCTGTGCCGCCGCGCGATCGAACCGCGCTACGGGTTCTGGACGCTGCCGGCGGGCTTCATGGAAATGGGCGAGACGACGGCCGAGGCCGCCGCGCGCGAAACGCTCGAGGAAGCCGGCGCGCGTGTCGAGGTGCAGAACCTGTTCACGCTGCTCAACGTGCCGCACGTGCATCAGGTCCACCTGTTCTACCTGGCGCGGCTCGTCGATCCGGCTTACGAGGCCGGCGAGGAAAGCCTCGAGGTCAAGCTGTTCGACGAAGCCGACATTCCGTGGGACGAGATCGCGTTCCCGACCGTCAGCCAGACCCTGCGCTTCTTCTTCGCCGATCGCGCCGCCGGCGACTACGGCGTGCATACCGGCGATATCTTCCGCTCGCTGCGCAACGGCTGAGCACGCCACCCATGGTCCCCTGGCTCGGCCCGGACGATCCGTTTCCGCCCGTCGAACGTGCGCTGGGCCCCGCGACCGGCGCGCCGGGCCTGCTCGCCGCGAGTGCCGACCTGCTGCCGTCGCGCCTGATCGAGGCCTACCTGCGCGGCATCTTCCCGTGGTATTCGGATGGCCAGCCCGTGCTCTGGTGGAGCCCCGACCCGCGGATGATCCTCGCACCGGCCGAATTCAAGGTGTCACCGTCGCTGCGCAAGACGCTCCGGCGCGTGCTGCGCGAACCCGCGTGGGAAGTGCGCGTCGACCATGACTTTGCGGGCGTGATGCGCGCGTGCGCGCAGGCGCCGCGCCGCGGGCAGCGCGGCACCTGGATTACAGCCGAGATCATCGACGCCTATACGTCGCTCTACCGCTCCGGCAACGCGCACAGCATCGAGACCTGGCACGACGGGCGCCGCATCGGCGGCCTCTACGGGGTGGCGTTCGGACGGATGTTCTTCGGCGAGTCGATGTACGCGGATGCCACCGATGCGTCGAAAATCGCGCTGGCGACGCTGGTCGCCCACCTTCGCGAGCAGGGGCTGGAGATGATAGACTGCCAGCAGAATACGTCGCATCTAGCGTCGCTCGGTGGCCGCGAGATCGCACGCAAGGCCTTTGTTGCTCACGTGCGCCGCGCGGTGGCCGAACCGCCGATTCCGTGGCAGTTCGACAAGCGCGTGCTCGCCGCGCTGACGGGCCCCGCCGAACCGGCGGCGCCCTCCGGGATCGAGCGCTAGCGCGGCACTCCTTCCCTGCATCGAGAGCTGCCCATGACTCACCCGACTGAGCTGCCGCTTTCACCGCTTTCGGCGCTGCAATT
Organism: Burkholderia sp. KBS0801; assembly: GCF_005937855.2. Taxonomy (NCBI): domain Bacteria; kingdom Pseudomonadati; phylum Pseudomonadota; class Betaproteobacteria; order Burkholderiales; family Burkholderiaceae; genus Burkholderia; species Burkholderia sp. KBS0801. Next base: position 1,636,076 of record NZ_CP042177.1, on the reverse strand, counting down.
CTATGCAACGGCGCCCTATCCGTGCAGCTATCTGGACGGCCGCATCGCGCGCTCGCAAGTCGCGACGCCGAGCCACCTGATCAACTCCGACATCTATACCGAGCTCGTGAAGGCCGGCTTCCGGCGCTCGGGCGTCTTCACGTATCGCCCGTACTGCGACGGCTGCCGCGCCTGCGTACCGGTGCGCGTGCCGGTCGGCGCGTTCACGCCGTCGCGCACGCAGCGCCGGATGTGGAAGCGGCACCGCGCGCTCGTCGCGACCGTCTCGCCGCTGCACTACGACGAGGAGCACTACGCGCTCTACATGCGCTACCAGTCCGCGCGCCACGCGGGCGGCGGCATGGACCGCGACAGCCGCGACCAGTACGAGCAATTCCTGCTTCAGAGCCGGATCAATTCGCGCCTCGTCGAATTCCGCGACCTCGACGCGCCGGGCGGCGAGCCGGGCAAGCTGCGCATGGTCAGCATGATCGACATCCTCGGCGACGGGCTATCGTCGGTCTACACGTTCTTCGAGCCCGACGACCAGCACACGAGCTACGGCACCTACAACATCCTGTGGCAGATCGAACAGGCGAAGAGCCTCGGCCTGCCGTACGTGTATCTCGGCTACTGGATCCGCGAGAGCCCGAAGATGGCCTACAAGGCGAACTTCCATCCGCTCGAAGGATTGCTCGACGGCCGCTGGAAAGTACTCGATCCCGATCGTGTCGAGCTGCCGCCGGTCGACGCGGCACTGGCGCGCGCGCCGCTGCCGGGCGGACATTCCGGGTCGGGTTGACCATCCGCTTCCGCGGCGCGGCTTCGCGCCTGCAGCCGGCACCATTTCCACCCGTGCATACGCCGCCGCACCGCACGAGACGCGCCCCCGCCGGCGCGCGCGAAGCAAAGCCCGCCCGTGCCGCGCAACTCCCGGTAAAATAGCGGGTTGTCATTCATTCCGGCCGTCCGCCCCATTCCCGTGTTCAGTTCCCTCTATCCGCTGGCCCGCGCATCCCTGTTCAAGATGGATGCGGAAGACGCTCACCACCTCACGCTGCGCGCGCTCGGCGCGGCCGGCCGCACGGGCCTTGCCTGCGCGCTGTCCGCGCGCGTGCCCGATGCGCCGCGCACCGTGATGGGGCTCACGTTCCGCAACCCGGTCGGCCTCGCGGCCGGCCTCGACAAGGACGGTGCAGCCATCGACGGCCTCGCGTCGCTCGGCTTCGGCTTCATCGAGGTCGGCACCGTCACGCCGCGCCCGCAGCCGGGCAATCCACGCCCGCGGATGTTCCGCCTGCCGCAGGCCGACGCGCTGATCAACCGGATGGGCTTCAACAATCACGGTGTCGACCAGTTCGTGAAGAACGTCCAGGCAGCCCGCTATCGCGGCATCCTCGGCCTGAACATCGGCAAGAACGCCGACACGCCGATCGAGCGCGCGGCGGAAGACTATCTCTACTGCCTCGAGCGCGTGTACCCGTTCGCGAGCTACGTGACGATCAATATTTCGTCGCCGAACACGAAGAACCTGCGCCAGCTGCAGGGCGCGGGCGAACTCGACGCGCTGCTCGCCGCGCTGAAGGACAAGCAGCAACGCCTCGCCGACCTGCACGGCAAGCTCGTGCCGCTCGCGCTGAAGATCGCCCCCGATCTCGACGACGAACAGGTGAAGGAAATCGGCGACACGCTGCTGCGCCACAAGATCGAGGCAGTGATCGCCACCAACACGACGCTGTCGCGCGCGGCCGTGCAGGGCCTGCCGCATGCGGACGAAGCCGGCGGCCTGTCGGGCCGCCCGGTGTTCGACGCGTCGAACGAAGTGATCCGCAAGCTGCATGCCGAAGTCGGCAGCGCGGTGCCGATCATCGGCGTCGGCGGCATTTTCTCGGGCGAGGACGCCCGCGTGAAGCTCGCGGCCGGCGCATCGCTCGTCCAGCTGTATACGGGCTTCATCTATCGCGGCCCCGCGCTCGTGGCCGAATGCGTGAAGGCCATCGCGCGCGAACGCACCGCGTAATATAGTCATAAACAAACGATATTTAGTGGTCGATTGCGTTTTTGCTATGATCGGCTCCATTGTCAGACTCAAGCCCCGCCGGGGCAAGGAAGCTCACACGATGAAAATTTCGCTGCTGAAGAAGCTGCTCGTTGCCGGCCTGATCGGCACGTCGCTCGCCGCCGCCACCGCGCATGCGGCCGACCTCCTCGACCAGGTGAAGCAACGCGGCACGCTGCGCGTCGGCCTCGAAGGCACGTTCCCGCCGTTCAACTCGAAGAACCCGCAAGGCGAGCTGGTCGGCTTCGACGTCGACATCGCGAAGGCTGTCGCCGCGAAGCTCGGCGTGAAGGCCGAGTTCGTCACGACCGAATGGAGCGGCATCATCGCGGGCCTGCAGGCCGGCAAGTTCGACGTGATCGCCAACCAGGTCGGCATCACCGACAAGCGCAAGGAAACGCTCGACTTCTCGCCGGCGTACACGTACTCGTCCGCGCAGCTGATCCAGCGCAAGGACGATACGCGCCAGTTCAAGTCGCTCGAAGACCTGAAGGGCAAGAAGCTCGGCGTCGCGCTCGGCACGAACTACATGGACATGGCGAAGTCGGTGCCCGGCATCGACGTGAAAACGTACCCGGGCGCGCCCGAGTATCTGCGCGACCTCGCGGCGGGCCGTCTCGACGCAGCACTGAACGACCGACTGATGCTCGCGTACCTGACGAAGAACTCGCAACTGCCGCTGCGCCCGGGCGCGAACGTCGGCTCGGCGAATCCGTCGGGCATCCCGTTCAGGAAGGGCAACCCGAAGTTCCAGAAGGCGATCGACGACGCCATGGCGCAACTCGAGGCCGACGGCACGTTCACGAAGATCTCGGACAAGTGGTTCGGTATCGACGTGACGAAGCCGATCAAGTAAGCACGCCTCTGTTTCCCGCCTGACGGCGGGCCGGAATGGGCGGCATCCGAAACGATGCCGCCCTTTGTTTTATCGGTCCGGTTTATGATTGCGCTTTCGCGCACGCACTCGCTTCGTATTCCATGTCGACAACGTCCCTGCTCGTCCAATCGCTGCCGGTGCTCGCCCAGGGTGCCGTACTGACCGTCAAGTTCGCCGTGCTGTCGATGGTGTTCGGCCTGCTCGGCGCCGTCATGCTCGCGATGATGGGCATCCGGCAAAGCGAACCGCTCGAAGGCTTCGAACGCATCTGGGTCAACGCGCTCGCGTGGCTTGCACGCGCGTATGTGAGCCTGATGCGCGGCACGCCGCTGCTCGTGCAGATCTTCGTGATTTATTACGGATTGCCGAGCCTCGGCATCTCGCTCGATCCGACGCCGGCCGGCGTCATCGCGCTGTCCGCGAACGTCGCCGCTTACATGTCCGAAAGCATGCGCGGCGCGATCAACGGGATCGCGCGCGGCCAATGGCTGGCCGCCTACAGCCTCGGGCTGTCGTGGGGGCAGACGCTGCGCTACGTGATCGGCCCGCAGGCGCTGCGCATCGCGGTGCCGAGCCTGTCGAACAGCCTGATCAGCCTGATCAAGGACACGTCGCTCGTGTCCGTGATCACCGTGACCGAGCTGCTGCGCAGCGCGCAGGAAGTGATCGCGGCGACCTATCAGCCGTTGCCGCTGTACCTCGCCGCCGCCGCTGTCTACTGGGTGCTGTGCCAGATCCTCGAATGGGTCCAGCGCTGGTACGAAAAGCGCCTGTCGCTGCCCGCGCGGCACTGAGCACGCTGCATCGCTCTCCGGGCCGCGGCTGCGCGCCCGGCCCCTTCCTTCCCGCCTACTCGCCCGAATAGCGCACGCCGAGCGCCGCGCGTGCCGCGTCGGTCATCGCGATCATCTGTCGTGAATGGTCGTGCGTCATGATCGGGCTCTCCAGTTCACCCGCGCGCAGCAGGTCGCAGAAATGCGCGGTCTCGTAGTTCAGGCCGCCGCCGTCGAACGGTGCATCGAGTTCGACGGTACGTCCGTCGGCATAGCGGATCGTCGCCCGCATGGGGTTCCACCACTTCTCGTGAATCGTCACGTGTCCGCCCGCCGCGGCGATCAGCGCGTCGCCGCGCCCCATCACGTCGAGCCCGCAAAAGAGCTGCGCGATGCCGCCATTCGCGTGGCGGCTGTTCAGGCTCGCGAAGACGTCGACGCCCGTCGCGCCGATACGGCCGAGCGTCTGCACATCAAGTGCGGCGCCGAGCCAGTCGACCGCGAGAAACGCTTCGTAGATCCCGATGTCGAGCAGCGCGCCGCCGGCGCGGTCGAGTCGATAGACGGAATGATCGTCCGGCACCGACGACGACGCGCAGCCCGCGCGCACGAGCCGGATCTCGCCGATCGGATCGTCACGCAGGTGCGCACGTAACTGCCGGTACAGCGGAAAGAACGGCGGCTTCATCGCTTCCATGAAGAGCCGTTCGGCAGCGCGCGCCGCGTCCAGCACCGCGTCGAGTTGCGCTGCGTTCAGCGTCGCCGGCTTTTCGCACAGCACGGCCTTGCCGGCGGCGAGCGCCGCCTGCGCGTACTGCGCATGGCTATCGTGGAGGGTCGCGATGTAGATCGCGTCGATGTCGCTCGCGAGGAGCGCGTCGAGGCTGGCCGCGGGCGTGCCGCCGCAGCTGTCGCAGAAGGCGGCTGCCGCGTCGGCGCGGCGTGCCCACACGCCGGCGAGCGCGGCACCCGGCACGTGAGCGAGGCTTTGCGCGAAACGGCGTGCGATGCTGCCTGCGCCGACGATGCCGAAGCGCACCGGGCGGTTGTCGAGGTCGTTCATCCGGATCTTCCGTGTCGTTCGTATGGCGGTGGCCGACACGCTGCCGGCCGGCCGTCATGATAAACGGCTCGCCGGCTCACGGCTAAGCGACGCGGGTGGATTCAGGCGCGGGCGGGCACGTCGACGGAGAAATCGCGCGAGATCTCGTCGGCGCTGAAATCGATCAGGGCGAGCGATGCCGCTTCGGCTTCGCGCGGATCACGGCGTTCGATCGCATCGACGACGCGTGCATGCGCCTTGACCGCGATGTCGTGCGCGCCATCCTTCTGCACGACGCGCGGATTCACGAGCCGCACTGCGCCGCGTACGATCGCCGCCATCTGCTGGAAGAACTGATTGCCGCTCGCTTGAACGATCCGCGTGTGCAGCAGTTCGTCCGCCGTGTCGTAGCCGGGGTCGCCCGGTTGCAGCACCTTGAACGCGTCGAATGCCTCGCGGATACCCGCGATGTCGACGGCCGTTGCACGCACCGCCGCCTGCGCGGTCGCGCGCGGTTCGATCAGCATCCGGAATTCGATGACGTCGCGCATGAATTGCGGATCCGGTTTCGCACGAAACCGCCAGCTCACGACGTCTTCATCGATCATGCGCCAGTCGCGCATCGGTCGAACGCGCGTACCGACTTTCGGACGCACGTCGAGCATGTCGCGCGCAAGCAACATCGACAATGCTTCGCGCATCACCGTGCGGCTCACGTCGAACTCTTTCGACAGCACGTCCTGCGGCGGCAAAATGCCGCCGTACTTGTCCTCGACGATACCCGCGACAAGCCCATCCATCACTTTGGCGACCAGTGACCGGTCTTTGCCCTGCTCCATGACACCTCCCCGTGCGTCGATTTGCGAACACCTGCTCCGCAGTTCCGCCGGCCCTGGTTACGACTGTTCTTATGATCTATAAGTTGATGATTTCGGGGATATTCCGCTATCTGGTAAACACCTGACAGGGTTATCCCTCTTTTGGAAGAGGTGATTTATAAGGCTTCAAAAAAAGCCCGGAAAGCGCGCTGCGCTTGCCGGGCCGGGACTTCCACAAGATTTAACCATGCAATCCATTACGGCTTGTTGACGCCATTACGGACTGCTTCTCATTCAGTCTTGATTAAGCGGGATAAACGATCGTCTCGACGCCGTTCGGTGTGCCGAGCAGGCACAGATTTGCGCCGCGCTCGGCGAACAGGCCGACCGTCACGACGCCCGGCCACGCATTGATTTGCGCTTCGAAACCGCGCGGATCGACGATCTGCAGCCCCTTCACGTCGATGATCTCGTTGCCGTTGTCGGTGATGTACGGCGCGCCGTCCTGCGTCACGCGCAGCACCGGCACGCCGCCGAGCGCGGTCACGCGCCGGCCGATCGCCGTGCGCGCCATCGGCACGACCTCGATCGGCAGCGGGAATGCGCCGAGCACCGGCACGCGCTTGCTGCCGTCCGCGATGCAGACGAACGTATCGGCCACCGACGCGACGATCTTTTCGCGCGTCAGCGCACCGCCGCCACCCTTGATCATTGCACCGCTTGCGTCGATCTCGTCGGCCCCGTCGACGTACACCTGCAGCGACTCGACCTCGTTCAGGTCGAACACCTTGATGCCGTGCGATTTCAGGCGTTCGGTCGTCGCGACCGAGCTCGACACGGCGCCGCGATAGCGCGATTTGACGGCCGCGAGCGCGTCGATGAAGCAGTTGGCGGTCGAGCCGGTGCCGACGCCGATCACGGCGCCTTCCGGCACGTTCTGGATCACATAATCGGCGGCCGCCTGGCCGACCAGGCGTTTGAGTTCGTCTTGAGTCATGAGGTGGGAATACAGCGGGATTGCGGAAAACCGCCAGTTTACCGGACTCGCAACACGCCCCGGGCTTTTTCCGCGCGGATGTCGGCCCCGGACAAGCCGACGGTCACGGCGTGCCGTCGGCGGACACGTTGCCGGCAGGCGCAGCAGGGAAATACTTGTCGAGCAGCGCCTGTGCGATCGCGTCGGTCTCGGCGTCCGGGTTGCCTGCGTAGTCGGATGGCCGGAAGTGCATCTGGAATGCGGCGAATACGCGGCGCGTGCGCGCGTCGAGCACGCCGTCGGTCGGCACGTCGTAGCCGTAGCGCGCGAGCTTCAGCTGCAATTCGCGCACGTCGACGAGCGCGTGCGGATCGCGATCGCCGAGCCGCGCGGCCACGGTCGCATCGTCCGGCCATGCGCCGACGCCGGCCTGCGCGAGCGCATGCCACGGGAACAGCGGACCGGGATCGATCTTGCGTTGCGGTGCGATATCGCTGTGTCCGACCACGCGCGTCGGCGCAATCCCGTAGCGCGCGACGATATCCTTCGACAGACGAATCAGCGCATCGACCTGCTCGGGCGAATACGGCTGCCAAGTGAGGTTTTGCGGATCGAGCGGGCCGCGATTCACGTTCTCGATGCCGATCGACGCCGCATTGAGTTCGGTCGTGCGCTGCCATTCGCTGATGCCCGCATGCCATGCGCGCTTCGATTCGGGAACGAGCTGATAGACGACCGGCATCCCGTGTTCGATGCGCGGTTGCGGCGGCACGACGTAGTGCACGCTGACCGAATCGCCGGTCAGCGTGCGCAGCGATTTCGCTTCGTCGCTTTCGGTGTAATGCATCACGAGAAAGCGGATCCGCGCATCGGCGCCGCGCGCGTGCAGGCCCGTGTCGGCGTAGTAGCTGCCGCGCTCGATCAGCGACGGCGACGTGCAGGCGGCCAGCAGGCCAAGGATGGCGCACGATGCGCCGAGGCGAATCAGGGTCATGGTTCGCGAGTTCCGGGGCCGCGTGCCGCGCACAATCGCGGCACGCGTCGTTCGGGTCGTGGCGGCCCGCGCATCGCGCGAGACCGCGTGCGTCTGCCCGTGAGTCGGCCGATGAATCAGCCGGTGAATCAGCCCTTCACGCGCCGCTGCCGCACCGCTTCGTACAGGCACACGCCGCTTGCAACCGACACGTTCAGGCTTTCCACGCTGCCGGCCATCGGGATGCTCATCACGTCGTCGCAGGTGTCGCGCGTGAGCCGGCGCATGCCTTCGCCTTCCGCGCCCATCACGATGGCGACGGGGCCGTCGAGCTTCGTGTCGTACAGCGTCGCCGACGCGTCGTCCGACGTGCCGATGATCCATACGCCCGCTTCCTTCAGCTCGCGCAGCGCGCGGGCGAGGTTCGTGACCGTGATGTACGGCACCGTGTCGGCCGCGCCGCTCGCGACCTTCGCCGCGGTCGCGTTCAGGCCGACCGCGCGGTCACGCGGCGCGATCACCGCATGCGCGCCTGCCGAATCGGCGACACGCAGGCATGCGCCCAGGTTGTGCGGATCGGTGACACCGTCGAGCACCAGCAGAAGCGCCGGGCCCTGGATGCCGTCGAGCAGTTCGGACAGATTCTGCGCGAGGGGGACGTCCTCGACGCGCGCGACGACGCCCTGGTGGCGCTCGGTATGCGCGAGGCCCCACAGGCGAGTTTCGTCGGCCGCGATCAGCCGCACGCCCGCTTCCTTCGCGGTGTGCAGGAAGTCCTGCATGCGGCGGTCGCGGCGCGTCTGGTCGTACAGCACCTCCGCAACCGTCGATGCATCGTGCCGCAAACGTGCGGTCACCGCATGAAAACCGTAAAGAACCTTCAGACGTGACATGACTGGAACAACCTTCGATCAAACGTGCGGCCGCGCAACGCGCGCAGCCGCGATCCATGGAAAAGGAAAGCGCCGCGTTGCCGGCCGGTGACCGGTAGAACGCGGCGTCTCTCGATACTGCAAGGGCGTGCGCATGCGCCGCCCCGAACGCTCAATACTTCTTGCGGGCGTGTGTCTTCTTCGCGGCCGTCTTCGCCGGCGCGCCGCCCTTCTTCTTCGCCGCACGCGTGTCGTTCACCGCGGCGGCCGGTGCGCTGGCCGTCCGCTTGCGACGCGGCGCGGCTTCCTCCACCGGCGGCAACGAGCGCACGCGCGGGCCGCCGCGATCGTTGCCGTTGCCGACAGCAACCGGCGCCGGTGCGGGACGCGGCGCCTTCACCGGCGTGTCGCGCACGAGGCGGAAGTCGATCTTGCGCGCATCGAGATCGACGCGGCTCACCTGCACGCGCACGCGATCCGACAGGCGATAACGGATGCCCGTGCGCTCGCCGCGCAGCTCGTTCTTGATCTCGTCGTACTGGAAGTAGTCCGAGCCGAGTTCCGTGACGTGCACGAGCCCTTCGATGAACAGCGTGTCGAGCTGCACGAAGATGCCGAACGACGTGACGCCGTTCACCATCCCGCCGTATTCCTCGCCGAGCTTGTCGCGCATGAAGTAGCACTTGAGCCAGGCCTCGACGTCGCGCGACGCTTCGTCGGCACGCCGCTCGTTCGCCGAGCAATGCAGGCCGAGCTCTTCCCAGATCGCGGTGTTCACGCGCGAACGGCCGCGCGCTTCGTCGTCGGCCTGCTGCATCGCGCGGGCGCGCGGCGACAGCGCGGTGTTCAGCTCGAAGCCGTCCGGTGCCTTCGGCGTGTACTTCTTGCCCGACAGGATCGCGTAGATCGCGCGGTGCGTGAGCAGGTCGGGATAGCGGCGGATCGGGCTCGTGAAGTGCGCGTACGCCTCATACGCGAGACCGAAGTGGCCGATGTTGTCCGGGCTGTAGACGGCCTGCTGCATCGAGCGCAGCAGCATCGGCTGCAGCATCTGCGCGTCGGGCCGGTCGCGAATCTGCGCCATCAGCGCCGCATAGTCGCTCGCATGCGGCTTCTCGCCGCCGCCGAGCGACAGGCCCATGCCGCGCAGGAACGCGCGCAGGTTCTCGAGCTTTTCCGGCGTCGGCCCCGCGTGCACGCGGTACAGGCCCGCATGCTTGTTGCGCTTCAGGAAGTCGGCCGCGCAGACGTTCGCGGCCAGCATGCATTCCTCGATCAGCTTGTGCGCATCGTTGCGCTGGCGCGGCACGATCTGTTCGATCTTGCCCTGCGAGTTGCAGACGATGTACGTCTCGGTCGTGTCGAAGTCGATCGCGCCGCGCTTCTGGCGTGCGGCGAACAGCGACTTGTAGACGCCGTACAGATCCTGCAGGTGCGGCAGCAGGTCCGCGCGGCGCGCGGCCTCCGGCCCCTTCGTGTTCGACAGCACGGCCGCGACTTCGGTGTACGTCAGGCGCGCGGCCGAATGGATGACCGCCGGATAGAACTGGTACGCCTTGATCTCGCCGCGCGCGGTAATCACCATGTCGCACACGAGCACGCAGCGGTCGACCTGCGGATTCAGCGAGCACAGCCCGTTCGACAGCTTCTCCGGCAGCATCGGGATCACGCGCCGCGGGAAATAGACCGACGTGCTGCGCTCCAGCGCGTCGGCGTCGAGGCCGCTGCCCGGCTGCACGTAGTGCGACACGTCGGCGATCGCGACGATCAGGCGGTAGCCGTCGCCGCGCCCGACCTTGGTCGGCTCGCAGTAGACGGCATCGTCGAAGTCGCGGGCGTCCTCGCCGTCGATCGTCACGAGCGGCACGTCGCGCAAATCGACGCGGAAGCGCAGGTCGGCCGGACGTACCGCGTCCGGCAGCGCGGCGGCATCGTCGAGCGCCCGCTGACCGAATTCGTGCGGCACGCCGTATTTGCGCACGGCGATCTCGATTTCCATGCCTGGATCGTCGATGTCGCCGAGCACTTCGACAACGCGACCGAGCGGTTGCGAATGGCGGCTCGGGAAGTCGGTCAGTTCGACGACGACGACCTGCCCGACCTTCGCCTTCTTCACGTTCTGCGTGATCAGGATGTCGTGGCCGATGCGCTTGTCTTCGGGCGCGACGATCAGCGCGCCGTTCTCGTTGAGCAGGCGGCCGATCACGCGCTTGTTCGCGCGCTCGGTGACCTCGACGACATGGCCTTCCGGCCGGCCGCGGCGATCGTAGCCGACGATCCGCGCGAGCACGCGGTCGTTGTGCATCACCTTCTGCATCTCGCCGTTCGGCAAGAACAGGTCGTCCTGGCCGTCGTCGCGGATCACGAAGCCGTAGCCGTCGCGGTGCCCTTGCACGCGACCGGCAACGAAGTTCGACGGATGAGTGAGCTGGTAGTGGCCGCGCTTGTCGAGGCGGATCTGGCCGTCGCGTTCCATTGCGGCGACACGCCGGAAGAACCCCTCGCGTTCCTGGCGCTTGATCGACAGCGCTTCGGCGATGTCGTTGGCGGCCAGCGGCGCGTCGCTCGTACGCAGCACGCCGAGAATTTCTTCACGGCTCGGAATGGGGTACGGATATTTGCTCAAGGGTTTGTCGATGATTGTTCTCGTTGCGTTGACTGATGGTGCACGGCATCAACATAGAAGTGTCCGTCAGACAGTTCTATAGTGACGGCGGCGGGTCATTCTATCATCCGACAGTGGCGCCAAATAACCGCGAATGCCGCCTGCAGGCGCCACGGCGGCCGGTTCGCGGCGCATCGCAAAAATGTGTTGACACGGAAAATTGGGGCGCTATAATTTCACTTCTTTGCAGCAGGCAGCTACTGCAAAACGTGCCCAGGTGGCGGAATTGGTAGACGCACTAGGTTCAGGTCCTAGCGGTGGCAACATCGTGGAGGTTCGAGTCCTCTCCTGGGCACCATCTGTTTTTAAAAAGGTCGGCTTATGCCGGCCTTTTTTCATTTGCGGCCTGGCATGACGCGCACTGGCCGCGCCATATGCCCGTCACACCGATCGATAGCAGAATTAATCGGTTATCGATTGCCCTCCCCGTTGGTACGTTAGCCGCGTTGCTTTCACCGAACCCAACAGGGAACCCGCTCCATGACGTCGATGAACCGCCGCGCGTTCGTGCAGGCGATGCTGGCCGCCGGCCTGGGCGCCGCCGGCATCCGGACGCACGCCGAGAACACGCCATCCACGCTGCGTATCGGTTATCAGAAATCGTCGACGCTCATCACGCTGCTCAAGACGCGCGGCACGCTCGAGCAGTCGCTCGCGCCGCTGGACCTGAGCGTGTCGTGGCATGAATTCGCGAGCGGCTTGCCGCTGACCGAAGCGCTCAACGTCGGCGCGATCGATTTCAGCGCCGACGTGGCCGACACGGTTCCCGTCTTCGCACAGGCCGCGCATGCGCGGTTCGTGTACGTCGCACAGGAAGCGCCGTCGCCCAAAGCGCAGGCCGTCATCGTCAAGACCGGCAGCACGCTGCGCACGCTCGCCGACCTCAGAGCCAAGCGCATCGCCGTCACGAAGGCCGCCGGCAGCCACTATCTGCTGCTTGCCGCCCTCGCGCGAGCCAAGGTCGCCCCAACCGACACCGCGATCCACTACCTGACACCGGCGGACGGCCGCGCGGCGTTCGAGCGCGGCAGCGTCGATGCGTGGATCGCGTGGGATCCGTATGTCGCGTCCGTCGACTCGAACCCCGACGTGCGGATTCTGGCCGACGGCAACGGGCTTGCTTCGTACCAGCGCTATTACCTCGCGTCGAGCAGCTTTGCCGCCGCGCGCCCCGACGTCGTCCAGATCGTCTTCGACCGTCTGTCGCAGGCCGGCGCGTGGCTGCGCGAGCATCAGCGGGAAGCCGCCGATACCCTCGCGCCGATCTGGGGACTCGACGCGAAGACGATCGAGCGCGCCAACGCGCGACGCAGCTACCTCGTGCGCGCCGTGGTCACGCAGAATTTCGGTGAGCAGCAGAAGATCGCCGATACGTTCCTCGCAGCCGGCTTGCTGCCCACCCGCGTCGACACGGGCGATGCGTTGCGCTGGAATTTCGCGGCCAAGCGCGCGGAGCCGATCGGCGCCTGATGCCTCGCACATGCAACGCACGATATTTTTATCACCGTCGATCAAATTATGTTGACAGCCTCTTCGAACACGCTAAAATAGCGGTCTTCGCATCGCAGCAAGCGAAACGTGCCCAGGTGGCGGAATTGGTAGACGCACTAGGTTCAGGTCCTAGCGGTGGCAACATCGTGGAGGTTCGAGTCCTCTCCTGGGCACCAACTGTTTTTTGAAAAGGTCGGCTTATGCCGGCCTTTTTTCATTTCCGGCGTCGGATTGATACGCTCGCTCGCGGCGGCATCTGTCCACATACCCGACGTCACGACGCATCGGCGATGCGTTGCCGCCCAGGCCCTCGCCCAACGTCGCGGGCAAGCCATCAAATAATTTTCGTTCGCAACCCATTGACAGATCCTTCTGACGCGCTATAATTTCGCTTCTTTGCAGCAGGCAGCTACTGCAAAACGTGCCCAGGTGGCGGAATTGGTAGACGCACTAGGTTCAGGTCCTAGCGGTGGCAACATCGTGGAGGTTCGAGTCCTCTCCTGGGCACCATCTGTTTTTAAAAAGGTCGGCTTATGCCGGCCTTTTTCATTTCCGCTTCCGGAAGCGCGATATCGCGTTCACATCGCGACTCACACCTCCCGAATACGCGCGTCAGGCGTACCGCATTCCCTCCCTCGTCATCTTCGCGCAACGACAAATCTCCTCGGCCTTCGCGACGAGCTCACGCGCCTCATCGGCGCCTAGCAAACGATCCGCCGGATCGCGCTGAAACGTTGCGCCGACCACGACCGCGAGGTCGGCCGGCAGCCCGATCCCCCACCTCGTCGCCACCAGCAATGACGCACCCTGAAAACGCACCATGCCCGCAAACCCCCACCCCGCCTGCCTCTCCGGCCGAAGCCGGGATTTCCCTAGGCTGACACGTCGGCGCTCACGCGGTTAAATAAATCAACGTGATTTATTTAATGCGTCGACAGACGACGCGCCCATGGAAGGAGACGCCATGAGAAGCCCGCACATCGGCCAGGGAAGCAACTCGGCCAACGTGCGCCGTTACAACGAGCGCCTGCTGTTGAAGACGCTGCGCCGTGCGGGCAGCGCGTCGAAGGCCGACCTTGCGCGTCTCGCGAGCATGACGGGCACGGCGGTCGGCAGCATCATCGCGTCGCTCGCCGACGCGAAGCTGATCGAATTCGCCGGCCGCACCGAGGGCCAGCGCGGCCAGCCGGCATCGCTGATCCGTCTCGATCCGCGCGGTGCGTTCGGCATCGGCGTCCATCTCGACCGGATGCGCATCGAGACGGCGCTCGTCAATTTCGCGGGCGACGTGCTCGGCCGCCGCTCGCACGACACGCTGCTTCCCCCGCCCGCCGACGTGCTCGACATCGTGCGCCGCGACATCGATGCGATGCAGGATCTGCTCCCCGCGCATGAGCGCGCACGCCTCACCGGCGTCGGCGTCGCCCAGCCGTACAACCTCGGCGCGTGGATGCGCGAGCTCGGCCTCGCGCCCGACACGTTCCGCGCATGGGAAGACGTCGATTTCGCGAGCGATCTCGGGCGCATGCTGTCGCTGCCCGTGTTCGGCGAAAACGACGGCAACGCCGCCGCGATCGCCGAACTGTTCTACGGGTACGGCCGGCAGTGCGACGACTTCGTCTACCTGTTCATCGGCCCCGCGATCGGCGGCGGCATCGCGGTCGACGGAGACTGCCTGCGCGGCGTGACCGGCAATGCCGGCGACATCGCCGTGATTCCCGTGCCGCCGAGCCGGCTGGCGTCCGCACCGCCGCCGCGCGGCCCGTGGGACATCCTGCTCGCCCGCGCTTCGCTGCATGCGCTCGTGCGCCACCTGCGCCATCACGGCGAGACGGTCGAGAATCGCGCCGATCTCGAGGCCTGCATCGCGCGCGGCCTGCCGGCGGTCGACGAGTGGATCGACGACTGCGTCGACGCGCTCGCACCGGCATTGCGCGCGGTGCTGTGCGTCGTCGATGCGCCGGTGGTGGTGCTCGACGCCGATACCGACGCCGGCCTGCTCGACGCGGTGACGACCCGCCTGCGCGCGGCCCTCGTCGCCACCGCGCCGGAAGCGCGCGGCACGCCGACGCTCGTGCGCGGCACGTTCGGCGCCGACGCCGGCGCGATCGGCGCCGCGACGCTGCCGATGTTCTTTAACTTCTCCCCGCGGGCCGGCATCCTCAAGGGCGCCCGCACCGAATCGCAGGAGGTCAACCATGTCGCGTTCTGAGTCGTCCCGGCCGCTGCTCGAGATGCGCCGGATCAGCAAGACGTTCCCGGCCGTGCGCGCGCTCGACAACGTCAGCCTGACCGTCTATCCGGGCGAGATCCATTCGCTGATGGGCGAGAACGGCGCAGGCAAGTCGACGCTGATGAAGATCCTGTCCGGTGCGTACCGCGCCGACGCCGGCGGCGAGATCCTGATCGACGGCGAGCGCATCGACGTCGACGGCCCGCTCGCCGCGCGCGATGCGGGCGTCGCGGTGATCTACCAGGAGCTGTGCCTGGCGCCGAACCTGACCGTCGCGGAAAACATCTACGTCGGCCGCGAACTGCGGCGTGGCAACCGGCGCTGGGGCACCATCGACCGCGCGGCGATGGCGCGCGGCTGCCAGGACGTGCTCGCCCGTCTCGGTGCGCCGTTCGGTCCGGACACGCTGGTCGGCACGCTGTCGATCGCCGAGCAGCAGCTCGTCGAGATCGCGCGCGCCGTGCACACCCGCGCGCGCATCCTCGTGATGGACGAACCGACGACGCCGCTGTCGTCGCGCGAGACCGAGCATCTGTTCGGCCTGATCCGCCAGCTGCGCGAGGAAGGTCTCGCGATCATCTACATCAGCCACCGGATGGCGGAAATCTATGAACTGTCCGACCGCGTGTCGGTGCTGCGCGACGGCTCGTACGTCGGCACGCTCGAGCGCGAATCGCTGTCGGCCGAGCGGCTCGTCGCGATGATGGTGGGCCGCGACATCTCCGGCTTCTACAAGAAGGAACATGCGCCGTACGACCCCGGCCACCTGCTGCTGTCGGTGCGCGACATCGCTGACGCCGAGCGCGTGCGCGGCTGCAGCCTCGACCTGCACGCCGGCGAGGTGCTCGGCATCGCCGGGCTCGTCGGCGCGGGCCGCACCGAACTGGCGCGGCTGATCTTCGGCGCGGAACCGCGCACGCGCGGCGACGTGAAGCTCGGCGACCGCGCGTTCGGCGCGCACTCGCCGCGCGACGCGATCGACGCCGGCCTCGTCTACCTGACGGAAGACCGCAAGCGCCAGGGCCTGTTCCTCGACATGAGCGTACGCGACAACATCAATATCTCGGTGTGCAACCGCGATGCGCGGCTCGGTGCGCTCGATCTCGCCCGCGGTGCGCAACGCGCACGCGACGCGATCGCCTCGCTGTCGATCCGCGTGCCGAACGCCAACGTCAACGTCGGCGCGCTGTCCGGGGGCAACCAGCAGAAAGTGCTGCTGTCGCGCCTGCTCGAGACGAAGCCGCGCGTGCTGATTCTCGACGAACCGACGCGCGGCGTCGACATCGGCGCGAAATCCGAGATCTACCGGATCATCAACGAACTGGCCCGCGCGGGCGTCGGCGTGATCGTGATCTCGAGCGAACTGCCGGAAATCATCGGTGTCGCCGACCGCGTGCTCGTGATGCGCGAAGGCGAGATCGCCGGCGAACTCGGCGGCCACACGCACACGCCCATCACGCAGGAAGCGATCATCGCGCTCGCGACCGGCTCGCAGGCCGAACTCGCCGACGCGCACTGACCACGGCCTTTTCATTTCCTTCTTCATTCAAGGTACCGAAATGATCAACCCGACCAAGCAGCGGAACCTCGCTTCCGCGACGGCCCATCCGGTGGCCACCCGTACGCCGCTGATGCGCGGCGCCGATCATCGCGCACGCATGCAGTCGCTGATGCGCACCGCCGGCATGCTGCCGGTGCTGCTGGTCCTCTGCATCGGCTTCGGATTCCTGACCGACGGCTTCTTCACGCTGCAGAACCTGTCGATCGTCACGCAGCAGGCGTCGATCAACATCGTGCTCGCGGCCGGCATGACCTTCGTGATCCTGACGGGCGGCATCGACCTGTCGGTCGGCTCGGTACTCGCCGCATCGGCCGTCGCCGCGCTGCTCGCGTCGACCATCCCCGGCTGGGGCTGGCTCGGCGTGCCGATCGCGCTCGCCGTCGGCCTCGCGTTCGGCGTGATCAACGGCGGCCTGATCTCGTTCCTGCGCCTGCCGCCGTTCATCGTCACGCTCGGCGCGATGACGGCCGTGCGCGGGGTCGCCCGCCTGATCGGCAACGACACGACCCTCTTCAACCCGCAACTGCCGTTCGCGTTCATCGGCAATGGCACGATCCTCGGCGTGCCGTGGCTCGTCGTGATCGCCTGCGCGGTGATCGCATTGTCGTGGTTCATCCTGCGGCGCACGGTGCTCGGGATGCGGATCTATTCGGTCGGCGGCAATCCGGAAGCCGCGCGGCTGTCCGGCATCAACGTGCGGGCGATCCAGCTGTTCGTCTATGCGGCGTCGGGGCTGCTCGCCGGTCTCGGCGCGGTGATGTCGTCCGCGCGGCTCTATGCGGCCAACGGCCTGCAGCTCGGCCAGTCGTACGAACTCGACGCGATTGCCGCGGTGATCCTCGGCGGCACGAGCTTCGTCGGCGGCGTCGGCTCGATCGTCGGCACGCTGATCGGCGCGCTGATCATCGCGGTACTGACCAACGGCCTCGTGCTGCTCGGCGTGTCGGACATCTGGCAGTACATCATCAAGGGCCTCGTGATCATCGGCGCGGTCGCGCTCGACCGATATCGCCAGCGCGACTCGGCCCGCACCTGAAACGCTTTCCTCACCATTCAACCATCAGGGCGCAGGCAGGTCCTCCTGCGCCCGTCCGCCAACGGACCTTCCGGAGACACAACGACATGTTCAAGCACAAAGCCGCCCTGACCGCCGTCGCCTGCACGCTCGCATTCGGCGCTGCCGCCGCCCATGCAGCCGACAAGCCGCTGAAATCGATCGGCGTCACGGTCGGATCGCTCGGCAATCCGTACTTCGTCACGATCGTGAAAGGCGCCGAAGCGCGCGCGAAACAGCTCAACCCGAACGCGAAGGTGACCGCGGTATCGGCCGACTACGACCTGAACAAGCAGTTCACGCAGATCGACAACTTCATCTCCGCGCACGTCGACATGATCCTGCTCAACGCGACCGATCCGAAGGCGATCGAGCCGGCGGTGAAGAAGGCGCAGGCGGCCGGCATCACGGTCGTCGCGGTGGACGTCGCGGCGGCCGGCGCGAACGCGACCGTGCAGACCAACAACGTGAAGGCCGGCGAGCTGGCGTGCGACTATCTCGCGAAGAAACTCAACGGCAAGGGTAACGTGATCATCGAGAACGGCCCGCAAGTGTCGGCCGTGATCGATCGCGTGAACGGCTGCAAGGCGGTGCTCGCGAAGAACCCTGGCATCAAGCTGCTGTCGAGCGACCAGGACGGCAAGGGCTCGCGCGAAGGCGGGATGAACTCGATGCAGGGCTACCTGACGCGCTTTCCGAAGCTCGACGGCGTGTTCACGATCAACGACCCGCAGGCGATCGGCAGCGATCTCGCGGCGAAACAGCTGAATCGCCCGAACATCGTGATCACGTCGGTCGACGGCGCGCCCGACATCGAGGTGGCGCTCAAGTCCAACACGCTCGTGCAGGCATCGTCGAGCCAGGATCCGTGGGCGATGGCGCAGCAGGCCGTCAATGTCGGCTACGGAATCATGAACGGCCAGAAGCCGGCCAATCCGATGATCCTGATCGAGCCGACGCTCGTCACGCGCGACAACGTGAAGGGCTACAAGGGCTGGACCAGCCCGCGCTGAGCGCGCTGCGGAACCCTCGACCCGCGCCCCCGGGCGGCGCCGGGCCGCGTCGCCGCGTGCGACGCGCGCCCTGCCCGTCCGGCCACTCAACCGCCGCACCGCCGCGCGACACGCCGCGGCACGAGATTTCGACATGACGACGACGTTCCCCCGCCTGATCGTATTCGGCGAAGCGCTGACCGATTTCATCCGCGACGATGCGCACCACTGGCGCAGCGTCGCCGGCGGCTCGTGCTGGAACGTCGCGCGCGTCGGCGCGCGGCTGACCGTGCCGACCGCGTTCGCCGGCACGGTCAGCCGCGACATCTTCGGCGACGAACTGATGCGCCGCAGCGCCGATGCCGGGCTCGACCTGCGTTTCATGCGACAGGTCGATCGCCCGCCGCTGCTCGCGATGGTCGTGTCGAAACAGCCGCCCGACTATTTCTTCATCGGCGAGAACAGCGCCGACCTCGCGTTCGATCCGGCCGACCTGCCCGCTGGCGCGCTCGACGCGGCCGAGATCGTGCATGTGGGCTCGCTCGGCGTCGTGCGCGAGCCGCTCGCGCCGCGACTGATCGAAGTCGTGCGGGCTGCCCGCGCGGCCGGCAAGCGGATCTCGTTCGACCCGAACTATCGCGCGCCGATGGCCGCGCCGTCGTATCGCGACACGCTGCGCACGCTGGCCGGTCTCGCCGACTGGATCAAGGTATCCGACGAGGACTTGCGCGGCCTGTTTCCCGAACTCGACGAAGCCGCCGCGCTCGCGCAATTGTGCGCCTGGGCGCCCGATGCGACCGTGCTCGTCACGCGCGGCGCGGCCGGCATGCAACTCCTGCACCGCGACACCGAGCTGTTTCAGCCGGCGTTCGCGACCGACGTCGCCGACACCGTCGGCTGCGGCGACGCCAGCATCGGCGGCTGGCTCGCCAGCCAGCTCATGCATCCCGGCGCATCGGCCGCCGACCATCTACGCTACGCGGCAGCCTGCGCGGCGGTCGCCTGTGCGCATGCGGGCGCGTATGCGCCGACCGCTGCCGAAGTCGCCGACGTCATCGCCGGCCGCGCGAGCGCCGAAGCAGCTGACGCCGCGCTATCGCACTAGGCGGCACCGCAGCCAGCCCGCGCGTGTGCCCGCAGGCTCACGCGCCGGCCTTCCCGACATGGCCGCGCGCCTGCAGCAGTTGCAGGCTCTCGTCGACGCTCAGCTCCGACATCGCCGCGTCACGCAGCGTATCGTCGGTCGCGCGACTCAGCGCATGCAGCGCGTGCTCCTTGAGCCGCACGATCGCAAACTGCAGCCCGCGTGCCGCGCATTCGGCCGCGAACGTGCGCAACGACTCGATCGTCGTGCCGTCGACGTCCGGCGTTTCCTCGAGACTCAGCATCACGGTATGCGTATCGGGCGCGGCCTTCAGCAGCGCGCGCACGCGATTGAGCATCCGGTCGGCGTTCGCGAAGAACAGCTGCGCCTCGGGCCGCACGATCAGCACGCCGGGTATCGGCTTCGCATCGGCGTGATTCGCGACGTCGACGAAGTCGTGCCCGTCGCGCAGCCGGCCGAGCACGCTGACGTTCGGTTCCGACAACTTGCGCAGCGTCAGCAGCAGGCTCACGCCGATGGCCGCGAGCAGCCCGTGCAGCACGCCGAGCACGAGCACGGCGAACAGCGCGGCGGCCACGACGAGCCGGTCGCGATGCCAGACCCAGTACGGCCGGAACACCGACGGATGCAGCGAATGGCTGACCGCGAAGATGACGATAGCCGCGAGCACGGGCTCCGGCGTACGCGCGAGCTGCGGCAGCAGCAGCCATACGATCAGCGCGACCACGCCGGCCGCCCACAGGCTCGACAAACGCGATTGCGCGCCGGCCGCCTCGTTCGCCGCTGTCGCCGAATAGCCGGCGCCGACCGGCATCCCGTGCAGCAGCCCCGACACGAGGTTCGCGCAGCCGAGCGCGACGAGGTCGCGGTTCGGCGACACGCTGTCGCCGTGCTTCAGCGCGAAGTTGCGGATCGATCCGTACGACTCCGCATACAGGATCAGCATCAGCGCGAAAGCGAGCTCGACCGTCTGCATCCATGCGTTGCGGTCGAGTTGCGGCAGCCCGAATGCGAGGTGCTGGAAATCGATGTGTCCGACGATCGCGATCCCGTAGTGTTGCCAGTCGACCATATAGCCGGCCGCGATCGACAGCACGATCACGACGAGCGTGGCCGGCACCCGCTTGCTGCGCCCGAGCAGGAACAGCAGCGCAAGCGCGCTCCCGCCGAGCGCGACGCTCGCGAGGTTCGCACGCGGCGCACCGGCGACGAGGTCGAGCGCGACATGCGGCGCATCGCTGTGCTGCACGGTAATCGCGAGGATCTTCGGGAGTTGCTTGAGGACGATCGTCAGCGCCAGTCCGAACGTGAACCCGCGCAGGACCGGCCGCGCGACGAAATCCGACATGCCGCCGAGCCGTGCCGCGCCCGCCAGGATGAACAGCACGCCGGTCATCGCGACGAGTGCGGCCGCCAGCGCGAGTTGCGCGGCGAGCGCGATCCCCGATTCGGCCAGCACGGTCGCCGCGAGCACGGCCGCCGACGACGAGGTCGACGACACGATTGCAAAGCGGCTGCTGCCGGTCAGCGCATACACCACGAGCCCCGACAGCAGTGCGATGAGACCGGCCTGCGGCGGCAGGTTGGCGAGCCCCGCATACGCGACCGCCTCCGGAATCAGCAGCCCGGCGATCGACAGACCGGCCAGCGCGTCAAGGCCGATGCGCCGCGTGGGCCGCGGCGTTGCCGCATCGAGTGCGGCGAAATGCTCGGGATGCTGCGGGCCGGCATCCGGACGGGGCGAGGCGGTCGTCATGAGGCGGTAGGCGCCGTGCGCATGTCAGGGTTTGGCGGCGATGACACCCGACCAGCCGGGCAGATAGCGCGCGTCCTGGTCGTGTGCCCGGCGCAGCGAGACGTCCAGCGCCTTCGAGAAGTTCTTGCGGATCTGGTCGAGCGTCACATGCTGGCGCAGGTAGTCGGCCCACAGGAATTCGCTGAACGGCGTCGCATCCTTCGCATAGCCGCCCGCCGTGCGCAGTTCGCCGGCGAGGCTGCGGTACGGATCGTCCTCGAGCGCCGTCAACACCTTCGGCAGATTCGCGTAGTCGCGACGCGAGCCGTCCGGACCGAACGGATGCACCCACTGGTTGTGTTCCATCATCCGCCAGAAGATCGTGTCCTCGAGCCACGACAGATCCTTGAGCAGCATCGCGTTCACGCGCGTCTGCCCTTCCTCGATCAGCGCGAGCCCGAGATGGTGATGATCGGTGATGTAGTAGAGGCCGCCCGGGCCGAGGACGGCCGGAAACCAGTGCGAGTCGATCGCGGCCTTGCGCGCGCGCTTGTCGAGCGCTTTCCAGTGCCTGCGCTTCGCTTTCACTTCGCGATAGCCGACCGTCATTTGCGTCGGACGCAATGCGTCGAGCCGCACGGGAATGAGATGAACGTCGTTGCCGAGTGCCATGGTCGTACCCCATGTTGGGAATTTCCGGCAACGATACTCCTGATCGTGCGAACTGCTAATCCCTCGCGACGAGGATAAGCATGCGCTTGACCTTCGCCAACAAACCGGCGTCGCCATCGCACCGCATCGCGTCACCGCGTCATGCTCGCAGGTCGTCGCGCTCGAGACGATGACGCACGTACGGAATCCCGTCGTGCACGACGCCCACGCGCCGCATCCCGAGCTTGCGTGCGACGTTCAGCGAGCCCGTGTTCGCCTCGGCGATATCGGCGATCACGCGCGGCAGCCGCACGGTGTCGAACGCATGACGCACGACGGCCGCGGCGGCCTCGCACGCGATGCCGCGCCCCCACGCCGCGCGCACGAGCCGCCAGCCGATCTCGACGTCGCGCGCGCCGTTCGCATAGTCGGGAATCAGCAGGATCCAGCCGATGAACGTGTCTGGCGCGGCCTTCTCGAAGATCGACCAGTAGCCGAGGCCCGGCGGATAGTCGCGCGTGATCCGGTGCGTGACGAAGCGGCAATGTTCGTCCGGGTCATGCCACGGGCCCGCGATGTAGCGCGTGACCTCCGGATCGCGATCCATCTCGATGCTCGCGTCGAGATCGGCCAGCACGCGCGGGCGCAGCCACAACCGCTCGGTCTCGAGCACAGGCAATGCGGCCACGGAAGATTCGGTCATCGGGACTCCTGATGCGGGGGCGATGCGCATCGTGCGCATCACGCATTACATAACTACTACAAAAAGCCTTCCGGAAGAATACAGGCGCCTGACGCTTGTCTCGCACGCCGTTGTTTCCGCTTGCTCAACAGATCATTTCGTAGGGATTATTCCCGATTCACGATTATCGCGCCCCACATCGGACGGCATCGCGGCCTACACTCGACCCATGCCCCCGTGCCGCGCGCCAGCCGGGCGGGCATCCGCCTTCAGATCGTGAGCGCAAGAAGCCCAACGAGGAGATCTCGGACATGAGCTGGACCCGCGAACAACGCAACGTCACGATCGCCGCCTACCTCGGCTGGACGCTCGACGCGTTCGACTTTTTCCTGATGGTCTTCGTGCTGAAGGACATCGCCGCCGAATTCGCGTCGACGATCCCCGCCGTCGCGTTCGCGCTCACGCTGACGCTCGCGATGCGCCCGATCGGTGCGTTGATCTTCGGCCGGCTCGCCGATCGCTTCGGCCGCCGCCCGACGCTGATGGTCAACATCGCGTGCTATTCGCTGTTCGAACTCGCGTCGGGCTTCGCGCCGAGCCTGACCGCGCTGCTGGTGCTGCGCGCGCTGTTCGGCATCGCGATGGGCGGCGAATGGGGCGTCGGCTCCGCGCTGACGATGGAAACCGTGCCGACCCATGCGCGCGGCTTCGTGTCGGGCTTGCTGCAGGCCGGTTATCCGAGCGGCTATCTGCTCGCGTCCGTCGTGTTCGGCCTGCTCTACCAATACATCGGCTGGCGCGGGATGTTCATGGTCGGCGTGCTGCCCGCGCTGCTCGTGCTGTACGTGCGTGCGCACGTGCCCGAGTCGCCTGCCTGGAAGCAGATGGAAAAGCGTCCGCGGCCGAGCCTCGGCGCGACGCTGCAGCAGAACTGGAAGCTCACGATCTACGCGATCGTGCTGATGACCGCGTTCAACTTCTTCTCGCACGGCACGCAGGATCTCTACCCGACCTTCCTGCGCGAACAGCATCACTTCGATCCGCACACCGTGTCGTGGATCACGATCGTGCTGAACCTCGGTGCGATCGTCGGCGGCCTGTCGTTCGGCGCGATCTCGGAGCGGATCGGCCGCCGGCGCGCGATCTTCATCGCGGCGCTGATCGCGCTGCCGGTGCTGCCGCTGTGGGCGTTCTCGAGCGGCCCGGTCGCGCTCGCCGCCGGCGCGTTCCTGATGCAGATCTCGGTGCAGGGGGCGTGGGGCGTGATCCCCGTCCACCTGAACGAGATCTCGCCCGACGAGATCCGCGCGACGTTCCCGGGCGTCGTCTACCAGCTCGGCAACCTGCTGGCGTCGGGTAACGCGACGATGCAGGCGTCGCTCGCGGTTTCGCAGGGCAACAACTACAGTTTTGCGCTCGCGCTCGTTGCCGGCACCGTCGCCGTCGTGATCGCCGTGCTTATCATATTCAGCCGCGAACGCCGCGGCATCGACATGACGCAATCGGTCAATACGCGTACCGCCGTCGGCTGAACCCGCGCGTTGCCGCATTGCATCATCGCGTAGGCCCCGTCCCGCCGGGGCCGCACGCGATGTATCCCGCAGCCGCACATCGAACTAGAGGAATTTGTCCAGATTCCCTGCTTGCCCGCGCCGCCTGCGTTTTTTTATCTTAATAAAAACGGCTGTTTGAATTGCATAATCAAATCACCTGTTCGCGGCCGCGCGACCGGCATAGGGAGGCGGGACATGGCAGTAATTCAGGAGGGACGATCGTCCGCGGGACGGCCGTCCGGGACGCGGGCACCCGGCAATCGGCAGGCCGGCGGAACGAAGGCGCGCATCCTCGATGCGGCCGAGGACCTGTTCATCGAGCATGGCTTCGAAGCGATGTCGATGAGGCAGATCACGTCGCGCGCGGCGGTGAACCTGGCCGCGGTCAACTACCACTTCGGCAGCAAGGAAGCGTTGATCCACGCGATGCTATCGCGTCGGCTCGACCAGCTCAACCAGGAACGCCTCGGCATCCTCGACCGCTTCGATGCGCAGCTCGGTGCGCACATCACCTGCGAGCACGTACTCGGCGCGATGTTCATTCCCGCATTGAAGGCGTCGCGCGACCCCGATCGCGGCGGCCCCGCGTTCCTTCGCTTGATCGGCCGTGCGTACACCGACCCGTCGCCGTTCGTGCGCAACTTCCTGACCGCGCACTATGCGAGCGTCGCGGGCCGCTTCTTCGATGCGTTCCAGCGCGCGCTGCCGCATCTGCCGCGCACTGAGCTCGGCTGGCGGCTGCACTTCGCGATCGGCGCGCTGTCCGGCGCGCTGGCCGGTGCCGAAACCGAAAGCCTGATCGACGAATTCTCGCAACGCCGCACGATGAACGACGTGCAGATGATCGCGCGGCTGTCGTCGCTGATCGTCGCCGCGCTGAAGGCGCCGATGCCCGACAGCACGCAGTTGTCGATCTTCGCGGCCGTGCTCGACGATGCGGGCGCGAGCGAAGCGTTCGGGCTGTCGCCGGGTACGGGCACAGCCGCGGCCTCGGCCGATACGGCGGCCGCACATTCGGCGAGCTGATTGCGTCACGCCGCGCAGGCGGCGATTCACGATTTGGGCGGCCCGGGCCGGCGTTGATGCGCCGGCCCGGGCCGTACGAATGTCATGCGGCGGGAGCCAAGGCTGGCCGGCTTTCGTCGACGAAAAGCATGGGACGAGCGCAACGCGCTGAAGCGCCGACGCTCGTCCACCGCACAGCATTGGAGACACATCATGTCCTCATCCGCAGCAACCGCAACGGCCCAGCTCCCGCCGAACAGCGACGGCGTCTGGTACGCGTCGTATCCGCCCGGCGTGCCGCACGAGATCGACGTCACGCAATACGCGTCGCTCGTGCAGTTCTTCGACGAATGCACGACGCGCTTCGCCGAGCGGGTCGCGTACGTGAGCGCAGGCGCATCGATGACCTACCGCACGCTCGCGCAGAAAGTCGACGCGTTCGCGTCGTATCTGCAAAGCATCGGCGTAAAGCCCGGCGACCGCGTCGCGATCATGCTGCCGAACACGTTCCAGTATCCGGTCGCGCTGTTCGGCACGCTGAAGGCCGGCGCGATCGTCGTCAACGTGAATCCGCTCTATACCGCGCGCGAACTCGCGCACCAATTGAAGGACAGCGGCGCGCAGACGATCGTCGTGTTCGAGAACTTCGCACGCACGCTGCAGGAAGCGCTGCCGGAAACGCAGGTGAAGAACATCGTCGTCACCGCGCTCGGCGACCTGCTCGCCGACGGTTTCAATGCGAAGGGACGCCTGATCAACTTCGTGCTGAAGCACGTGAAGAAGCTGGTGCCTGACTACAGCCTGCCGCAGGCGATCCGGCTGCGCTCCGCCCTCGCGCTCGGCGCGCGCGGCAAACCGCAGCCGGTGCCAACGACGCGCGACGATCTCGCATTCCTGCAATACACCGGCGGCACGACCGGCGTCGCGAAAGGCGCGATGCTCACGCACGGCAACCTGATCGCGAACCTGCTGCAGGCCAAGGCGTGGATCGCCGATCAGGTGTCGGGCGACGTCGAGACCGTGCTGACGCCGCTGCCGCTCTATCACATCTATTCGCTGACGGTGAACGCGTTCATCTTCATGGGGCTCGGCGGGCGCAACATCCTGATCGCGAACCCGCGCGACATGAAGATGGTGATGAAGATCATCCGCAACGAAACGTTTACCGGGATCACCGGCATCAACACGCTGTACAACGCGTTCCTCGACAACGAGGAATTCCGCAAGCGCGACTTCTCGCAGCTCAAGCTCGCGATGGCGGGCGGGATGGCGATGCAGCGCGCGGTCGCGGAGCGCTTCCAGCAGGTCACGGGGCGGCCGGTCGTCGAAGGCTACGGCCTCACCGAATGCTCGCCGATCGTCACGATGAATCCGGTGAACCTGAACGACATGGCCGAATTCAGCGGCTCCATCGGCCTGCCCGCGCCATCGACGCTCGTGCGCTTTCGCCGCGAGGACGGCACCTGGGCCGCCGTCGGCGAACCCGGCGAGCTGTGCGTGCACGGGCCGCAGGTGATGCGCGGCTACTGGCGGCGGCCCGACGAGACCGCGAAGGTGATCGACGCCGACGGCTGGCTCGCCACCGGCGACATCGGCGTGATGGACGAGCGCGGCTTCATCCGCCTCATCGACCGCAAGAAGGACATGATCCTCGTGTCGGGCTTCAACGTGTATCCGAACGAGATCGAGGAAGTGCTGGTGACGCATCCGGGCATCAGCGAAGCCGCTGCCATCGGTATCCCGGACGAAGTCCAGGGCGAACGGATCAAGGTCTTCGTCGTGCGCCGCGACCCGACGCTGACGGTGGACGACGTGCTCGCGCACTGCCGCAAGAACCTGACCGGCTACAAGATGCCGAAGTTCGTCGAGTTCCGCGACGCGCTGCCGCAGACCAACGTCGGCAAGATCCTGCGCCGCGCGCTGCGCGACGAGGAGCTCGCCAGGATCAAGGCCGCGAAACAAGGCTGAACGACGCATCGCTCCGGGAGACACTGTCGATGAACGAAGGAAACAAGCGCCGCGCGCCGCAGGCGGCCGCTGCGGTCGCCTGCATGCTGTTGCTGTTGCTCGCTCAGTCGGGCCTGCATGCGCAGGAAACGGCCGAAGCCGCGAGCGCGACCCAGGCCGCCGCGCTGCCGGCGGAGCTGGCGAAGGTCGCGCACGAGCCGCCCGCGCAGCAGGCGCGCTGGCTGCGCACGGCCGCCCAGCGCGGCACGCTCGCCCAACTCGACGATGCGACACTGACGACGCTGTTCAAGGCGCTCGATCCGCTCGCCGTGCCGCTCTATATCCGCAATGGTCCCAACGGTTATCCGTCGTACCAGTTCACGATGGTGCGGCAGGAGCGCATCAGCGGGAAATGGTCCGACACGCCCGATCGCATGCTCGTGAAGACCACCCGCGAGCCGCTGCGGGTCTATGCGAAATGGCTGCCGGGCGGCGCGCATGCGGGACAGGAGACGATCTACGACACGACCCTGCGCAAGGACGAGATGTACGGCCATCTCGGCGGCCTGCTCGGCAAGATTCCGTTGTGGACGGCGCTCGACGGCGCACTCGCGCGCGCGCAGTCGAATCACCAGGTAAAGGATCTCGGCACCGAGTTCATCACGAACCTGTACCTGACCGAAGGGAAGAAATACCAGGAGGCCGGCGTGCAGCGGCCGACGCAGGTGGAAGCGAAGACGATCGGCGGTGTGCGCGTCGTTGCGCTCACCTACGAGACGCCGACCGGCCGGCCGCAGTTTTACGCGAAGAAGGAAACGCTCGGTCTCGACCTGCACGCGCCCTACTTCCGGACCGTCGAATCGTATGACAACGACGGCAGGATCTTCGAGCGGATCGTCATCGAGAAGATCGCGCCGGCCACGCTCGACGAATCCGCGTTCGACCCGAAAAACCCGGACTACGCGTTCTGAGCGCCAACGGCACGCCGCAGGTCGCGCTCAGTCGTCGTCATCGTCGTGGTGATGCTTGTGCCAACGCTTGTAATAGTGCTTGCGCCATTTCCGGTAACGGTCGTCGTCCTCGTCGCCGTCGTAACCGTATCCGTAGCCCGGATACGCGACCACCGCCGGCTGCGGCGCCACATAGACCGGTTCCGGTTCGACATAGACCGGCGCGACCGGCACACCGACGCCCACCGACAGGTCGACGTGCGCCATTGCACTGGCGGAAGCGAGCAACGCCACACTCCCGATCGATACCGCCCATCCCCTCTTGTTCATGTTTCCCTTCCCTGATCCGCCGGCCTGCCCGGCACGCGCGATGAAGATAAGCCGGCCGCGCCGGGCCAGGTGCTACGCCGCTGCGAGAGTCGTAACGCGACGTAACGAAACGGCGCCAGCCATTTGGCCGAATCGCGAAAACGCGCTGGAACGTCTATAGTGGGTTACGGTTCGACACAATCACGACTGCGCGCTGGTGGAACGAACAGGGTAAAATCCCGCCAAACACTTGGTGGGCGACCACGCCATCCACACGCACAACATATTCTCTGACGCAGGCTCCTGCCGCACCTCAATGGCCAATCCCGCAGAATCCCATCCGCAAAACGACTTCATCAATTCGGCGCGCAAGGAACGTAAGCGTGTTGAAATCTATCTCGTCAACGGCATTCGTCTGACGGGGTGTATCGAGTCGTTCGACCAGTATCTGGTGATGCTGCGCACCCCCGTGGGTCTGCAAGGCATCTACAAGCGTGCGATTTCCACGATCCAGCTCGATACGGGCGGCTCGCGCCCGGGCGGCGGCGGCCCCCGCGGCCCGCGCACCGGCGGTCGGCCGGGCGGCCGCGAAGGCGGCGGTCACAGCCCGTACGGCTCGCACGGCGGCTCCCGCGAATCCCGCGGCGACGGCGGCTACGGCTCGCGCGAGCCGCGTGAAGGCTACGGCTCCCGTGAACCGCGCGAAAGCTATGGCTCCCGCGAACCGCGCGAGGGTTATGGCGCGCCCCGCGAGGGTTACAGCGCCCCGCGTGAACCGCGTGAAGGCTACAGCGCGCCGCGCGACGCCGGCGACGCATCGGGCAACACGTCGCCGTCCGATACACGCGGCGGCAACGGGCCGGTGATCGTCACGCGCCGCCGGCGAATCGTGCCGGACGGCCAGTAAGACAAAAGGGCAAGCCAACCGGCTTGCCCTTTTTCCTCGTGGGCCGGCGCGGCATGTCGCCGCACCGGGCGTACCGTGATCGCTCAGTGTGCGGTCGCCGGCAAACCCGCGTTGGCCTCGCGCTGCAGCGAACGCACCTGCTGCTGCAATGCGCGCAGTTGCGACTGAAGCTCCGCCTGTTGCGCCTGCAGCGCCGCCGTTTCATTGCGGACGCTCTTCTGGCGATCCACGACCGCGGCCTGCTGCTCGCGTGCGATCGAGATGTCGGCCTGCAGACGCCGCGCCCGCTCCTGCGTGAGCGCGATCTGCCGGTCCATCTGGGCCTTCTGCGATTCCAGCTTCGCCGCACGCAATTCGTTGACGGCCAGCCGCTCCGCCTGATGCGAGAAATCGCGATAGATCGCTTCCGCCCGCGTTTCGTCGTAACTCTTGATCACGCGCCAGAACGCCTTCTGCTGGAACAGCGCAACGAAATACGCACCGTCCTTCATGCTGAACAGCAGGCTCGCGCCGTAGCTGCCGTTATAGCTCGTGCGCATTTCCGTCAGCGAATGCGCCTGGATCTGGCGCTGCAGCTCGTCAACCGTGCTCGGGCCGGTCGTGTCGCCCGCCTGCGGCTGCACCGACGTTTGCACCTGCTGATCCAGCACCGGAATCGCCGCCACCGGCGCCGACGCCTGCTGTACCGCCGGCGCTCCATTGCCGGCCAGCCCCTGCGCGTACGCGCCCTGCACGCCTCCCATCATCGCGAGCAACACACACGCCCGCGCCAACCTCGTCATATGGCTCATGAATTTTTATTCCCCGCCCGTATCGTTGTAATGCAGCGCGATTTTATCTCATTAATTATTCGCTTTCGCGGGTCTCGGGCTCTTCGTCGAATATCTGATATTTGCGCATCTTTTCCCACAACACCTTGCGGCTGATGCCGAGCTGCAGCGCCGTATCCTGGCGCCGCCAGCCGTTTGCGTCGAGCGCCGCGATCACGCGGCTGCGCTCGTTCATGTCCCACTTGCTTCGGTCGACGAAGACTTCCGCCGCGCTTTCCACCGGCACCGGCTGCGCCGAGTTGCGCGCATGCGCCACCAGCCGCTGCAGCCGCGCCGCGTCCCAGCCGCCCGTCTGCCGCACCGTCACGCCGACGCGCTCCGCGAGGTTGCGCAGTTCGCGCACGTTGCCGGGGAAATAGCTGTCCGCGACCGCGTCCGCGAGCCAGTAAGGCAGATCGGACAGCTGCGCGAGCCGCTCGTCGCCCACCACTTCCGCGACGAACGACTTGAACAGCGCGATCTTGTCGACCGCGCCGCGCTCCTCCAGCGACGGAATGCTCAGCTCGATCACTGCGAGCCGATAGTAAAGATCCGCGCGGAACAGGCCGTCCTTCACGAGTTGCGGCAGCTTCTTGTTGCTGGCCGCGACGAGACGGAAATCGACCTTGATCGGCGACGTCGCGCCGACCCGCAGCACGGCGCCGTCCTCGAGCACGCGCAACAGCTTGACCTGCTGGTACAACGGCAGGTCACCGACTTCGTCGAGGAACAGCGTGCCGCCCGCCGCCTGTTCGAAATAGCCTTTATGCGCAACAACCGCGCCGGTGAACGAACCTTTCGCATGCCCGAAGAACAGCGATTCGAACAGGCCGTCGGGGATCGCGCCGCAGTTGACCGGCACGAATTCGCCGTTGCGATAGCGCGAATGCTTTTGGTGGAGCAATTGCGCGATGCGTTCCTTGCCGACGCCGGTTTCGCCGTGCAGCAGCACGTTGGTGTCGCAGTCGGCGAACGTGTCGACTTCGTGCAGCAGCGCCTGCATCGACTCCGAGTGCGCGACGAGTTCGGACGGCTGCAGCGTTTCCGCCGCGTGCGCGCGCAGCTGCGTGACGAGCTTGCCGATCATCCCGCGCAGTTCGGCGCAGGTGAAGTCGAGCGGCAGAATGTGCGAATAGTCGGGCGGATACTGCGATGCGTCGTGGTCGCGCGCCGCGCCGACCCAGACGACCGGCATGCCGATGTTGGCTTGCCAGTCGCGCAGGAACGCCGCGCCGGTCTCGATCATCGTCACGCTGATGATCGCGAGCGAGGGCCGCAATGCGGCGCGCTCCGGCGAGATTTCCGCATTGTCGGCGCGGATCACTTCGACGTCGAAGCTCGCCATGCAGCGGGCAACGCGGTCGACAATGTCCGCCTTGCCTTCCCAGACGTACAGATCGAGTTCTGCGATTGCGGGCGTGTTTCTCATCAGGTGGTCTTGCTTCTCTAATTACTGACAGTTTGCGCAGCGCCGCAGGTCAACGACATCTGATGTACCGTGGCGGCACCGAGCTGGACGCCAAGCAGATCCAGCAGTGGATCGATGATACCGTCCAGCGCGCTCAACAGCGGGCTCAAAACACCGGTCAGGACCCCTAGCAGTTTCGGAACAAAATCCGCTGTGAGCGGGACGGTGACGAATCCGAACAGCAGATCCACTTTCGGCGTGATCGTGGCCGAGCTCAGACCCGCCAACGCATTGCTCACGGCTGAACCCAGCGCATTCGTGTTGGTGGTCCAGTAGTAGGACGGATCGCTTCCGCCCCGCCCGTAAAACGTATTGGTCGCCGTGTTGCCGGCCAGAGCCACCGACACGTTGGAGACGGTCGCGGACACCTCGACCGCGCCAGCCAGTAGCTGCACGTCCAGCACCTTGGCGGGCGTCGAGCAGCTGTAGGTCGCCGGCAGGTTGAGCAGGTTGCCGCTGAGCGGCGGCTGGCCGATACACAGATTCGCGACGCTCGGTTGCGCGCTGATCGTGGCCGAATTCGGCGAGGTCCGGCAATTGGTCGACAACAGCGTTGCGCTGCCCGCGCCGAGTTGCACGTAAAGCGGCAGATACACGTTCGCGGACGCCACGACCGGCAGCGGATTCACACCGAGGTCGACGAGGAGGTAGAGGCCGATCTGCGCATTCGTTGCGACCGTGCGCCATGCGCCGGTCGCGTCCTTCCCGCCTTCGCCCACGGCAATGGTCGGCGGACTGATGACCTGCACCTGCAACTGCGCGATCGATACGGAAGTGCCGTTCGGCAGCGAAAGCGGCACATTCGCGCCGATTACGACGCCCGGCTTGCCGCTCTGCGAGATCTGCGCCATCGCCATCACGAGATCGAGCACGTTCACGGTCGCGTCGGCCGCCGCCTGCGCATTCGCGAGGCCGAGCGTGAGCAGCGACGCGGCACCCTGTCCGGTCAGGCGCGCGACGTTGATGCTGGTATTGCTGAGCAGGCTCAGGTTGAGGATATTGTTCAGTGCGCCGGTAGCACTCGACTGCAGAGCGGTGCCGAGGGTGGTGGTCTTCCCGACTGCCGCCACCGTCGCCTTGAGCAGCGTGCCGACCGATGCCTGCGCATTCACCAGCCCGCCCATCGTCCCGTTGCCCACCGACAGCGACTGCAGTGCGACGGCGATATCGCCCAGCTTGACGTTCGCGCAGGCAAGCCCCTGATAGGACGCAAGATTGAGCGTCAGCGGCGTACCTCCCTGGCCTTGCAGCAGCGCGCCCAGTAGCGCATTCACCAGACCGGGATTGCCGGTCGGCACACCCGAGCAGCCGACTCCACCGACGGCGGCCAGCGTCGCGCCGATCGAGAACGTGTCGATGTTGGTCGCCTTCGCGGTCGACGTGGCGATCACGGTGCGCGTCGGTCCGAAGAAGAAATACGGCATCGACTTGGAAATCGTGACCCGGACCGCATTCAGCTGGGTGAGCATGGGAACCGATGTCTTCGACGAATAGAAACTGCTCGACGTCCCGGTGGCCGTCGGTGCCCAATAACCGCAATCGGCCGACAGGGTCGTGGTGCCGCCGACGGAAAAGCCGTTCGTCGACGCGTTGCTCGTGGCCACGCTCGTCACGTTCGCACACGCATCGTCCAGCCGCTGGACCGCCGCCAACGCCGCGAGATCGGCGACGCGCTGCATGTCGCGGCGGGCCAGGAACACGTTGCCGATGTCGACCGAACCGAGAATGACCATCGCCAGCAGTATCCATACGGACGCCATGACGACGACCGCGCCGCGCTGTCGCCGCGGCGCGGCGCGCCCCCGTCCGGTCACTCGATTCGATGAATGGCGAGCCGCGATCATTACCGTCCCGCTCAATACGATTGCATGGAATGCTGTCCGCCGGCCCCGCCGCTGCCGTTCGCGTTGACCGGCGACCCCATCGACTCCGGAATCTTGTGCTTGAACGAATCGAGATAGCGCTGGTAACTGAGCGACGCGGTATCGCCCAACATCGGCAACGCCGGTCCGGCCGCACGGTTGTCCCGCTGCAGCGCGAGCAGCGCGTCGGTCGCATGGCCGACTTCCGCCGCCGACGACATCGATTCCGCGCAATGTGCAGCAGTCGCCCCCCCCAGCAATGCAACCACTGTGATGCCGCGATGCAGCCATGCAACGCGGCGCTTGAAACGTTTGTCGTTCGTCATGTCACTTCTCCCCGAATGCCTTGTCATTGTGCGAACCGTTGCAGTAGCGGCGCGGTGGGATCGAATCCCTGAATGTTTGCGACGGGCGACGGCCGCCGTGAGACATCGGCGCCCGACACGTCGATCACGCTGCCCGAGCCGACCGGCGTCACCGTCGCAACCGAGGCCTGCAGCGGTGCCGCGCGGCGCCACGCACGCGCTGCCGCCGTGATTTTCATCGCGTCGCCGCGGATGTCGTTGCGCACGTCCGCCGACAGCTTCTGCTGTGCCATGAGCCGCTGCGCGTCGCGCGTACGGCCGGACGCGAGCAAATACAGCACCAGGTTGCTGATGATCTTTGGATTGTTCTGGTCGAGTTCAGCCGCCTTCATCAGCGGGATGCGCGCACCATCGATATCGCCGCCGCGCAATTTTGCATAGGCGAGATCCGACAGCGTCGCGGCATCGGTCGGGGCCAGCACCGTCGCCTGCGCCAATGCCTGCGCGGCGCGCGGGAAATCGCCTGCCGCACCGGCGATCAGCCCCAGCCCGCGATACCCGCGCGACGCCAGCGGCGTGTTGAGCAGTTGCGTATAGACAGCCGTGCTCGCGGCCGGCTGGTCGGTCATGCGCAACGCATCGGCGCGCAGAAGGATGGTCTGCGGTGACGCACCGTACTGCCTCTCGTACGCATCGATATGCGCGAGCGACGCGTAATACAGTCCTTGCGACTGCATCCGCTCGATCAGGCCCAGATACATGCCGGGCGTATCGGGTGCTGACTGTTTCTGGGCCGCGGCGTCCATCAATGCCGCACGCTCGGCTTGCGGGCCAACACCGTACCCGCTTTCCTTGAACGCCGAACACGCGCAGAGCAGGCCCGCCATCGCCACCATGCCGGCCACTTTCGCGACTTCATCGATGCGTTTCATTTTCCGTCCTTTCCCTTCCCTGCATCAGTGCTGCGCCTGGTTCAGCGCACGCAGCACCGAAATCATCCCCGGCCCGGCCGTCACGATCAGCAGCGCGGGCAGAAGCGTCACGATCATCACGCCCGTCATCTTGACCGTCAATCGACCGATGCGCTCGCGCAGCATCGCGCGACGGGCCTCGCGCAAGCGCTCGCCGAACTGCTTGAGCGGCTCCTGGACCGCGCCGCCGTGCTTGTCGACCTGTATCAGCAATCGCACGATGGCGCGCAGATCCTCGTTTTCAAAGCCCGACGACAAGCGCTGCAACGACTGCTCGCGTGTTCGCCCCGCCGCGAACTGCCGTTGGGCGATTTCCATTTCCGACGAGAGCACGGGCATCATGCCCTTGAAGTCGTTGGTGACGACCTGAATACTCTGATCGAGCGACAGACCGACTCCTTGAAGCAGACGCAGCATGTCGACCAGCAGCGGCAACTCGTCGGTCACCGCTTGTCGACGCTTCGCGGCACGGCGCCTCAGGTACAGCTTCGGCACCATGAATCCGACGATGAACGAAATACCCACGCCCAGCCACCACTGCGTGCCACTCACATGCGGCCCGACCACGCCGATGTATGCGAGCGGAATGACGATCGAGCAGGCGATCCGCGCACTCAGGAACAAGCCGCGCGTGCGCGTATCGACAAAACCGCATTGCTCGAGCAGCAGCCGATCCTCTTCGGCCACGACCAGCCGACCGATACCGGTATCCAGCCAGCGCATCCCGAACACCGACAGACGCGCCTGCATTTGCGCGAGTCGCGACGGCTGACCGGGTGCCTGCCGGGCATCGGACTCCTTCCGCGACGATTCGTCCGCATCCTGGGCCGCCCGCCCGCTCGCGGCCGCCAGCGCTGCAAGCCGCCGCTCGAGTGCGTCGGTCAGTGTCCGGCCGCTGCGCAATTGCGCATTCGCGCTGCGGATCGCGAGCAACGCCAGCAACAGGATGCCCAGTGCGCCAAGCACCAGTGCGAGCGAACCAAGTTGATTGGCTGTCATGCCGTCACCTGAGTTTGGCCATGTGATAAAGCCAGATCCCGCCCGCTGCCTGCAGCATGAAAGCGAGGACCAGCAACTGGCGACCGGTGTAATCGTTCCACATCGACTGGAGATAGAGCGGATTGGTCGCGATGACGAAGCTGCCGATCGCGATCGGCAGCATCACGAGCACCCATGCAGACAAACGCGTTTCCGACGACATCGCCTCCAGTTCCCGCTCGGCCTGTTCGAGATCGCGCATGAACGTCGACATCCGGTCGAGCATGATGTCCGCGCGACCGCCGTACCGCACCGACAGCCGCAGCACCGACCCGACCAGTTCGAACTCCTTCGTGTGGTACACGTTCGCGATATGCATCATCGCGCGGTCGATCTCGACGCCCGTGCGCAGCATCCTCGACACATGGTCCAGGCAGCCGCGCAACGGCGCCTCGGTCGTCTGCAGCGCGGCCTGGAACGCGGCCGGCACGCTATTGCCCAGCGTCACCAGCCGCACGATGCCGTCCAGAAACGACGGCAACTGGCGAACAATCATCTGGCGCCGCCGATGTATGCGCGACACCAGCCAGAACACGAGCAGCGCGGCCCCGCAGACGAGCGCGGCGATGCCGCCGAGCCACCCGCCCCGATCGCCGGCGGCGAACGCGGCCCCGATCAGCGCCAGCAGCGCAAGCAGCGCCTTGCCGCGCGCGTCCTCGATTCCCGCGCGGCTTGCCACGTTGGCGAAATACTCGGTCGCGACTGCGCGCCAGCGTGCCCATTGCGAAGCGGGTACGCCGGCTGCCGCGCGCGCCGCGGCGGGCGCCGCCGGCCGGGCTTGCTGCTGATGCACACCGCCCGCTCGCGCGCCGGGTTCGATCCGGCTGTCGATGAAGCGCTGCACGTCGGCGCGATCGCGCTTCATCTCGCCGTGCCGCCACAGCATCAGCGCGGCGGCCACGAGCAGAAGCGCCATTGCCAGCACGCTATACATTGAAACCCCCGCCGCCGCGGCCGAATCCGCCGCCGAACCCGCCACCGCCACCGCCGCCGCTACCGCCGAAGCCGCCCTGCAGCGTCTGACGGAAGCGGGCGAGCTTCGGCGAGTGCGGATGAATGCCGAGCGATTCCCAGGTGTCGACTTCTTCGCCTTCGGGCGTGACGCGCGCCTCGTAGCGATACAGTTCCTGCGTCGCAATGATGTTGTCCGACAGGCCGGTTACCTCGGTAATCGACAGGATCCGGCGCCGGCCGTTGGACAGACGGCCAATCTGCACGATGAAGTCGATCGCGTTCGCGATCTGCCGGCGCAGGCTCGACTCGGTGCCCTGGAACCCGGCGAAGCCGGCCAGCATCTCGAGACGATAGAGGCACTCGCGCGGCGAACTCGCATGCACGGTTCCCATCGAGCCGTCATGGCCCGTGTTCATGGCCTGCAGCATTTCGAGCACCTCGCCGCCGCGCACTTCACCGACGATGATCCGGTCCGGACGCATCCGCAACGTATTGCGCAGCAAATCGCGAATCGACACGACGCCGGTCCCGTCGAAGCCACCGGGCCGGCTTTCGAGGCGCACGACATGGGGGTGATTCAGCGACAGTTCGGCCGTATCCTCGATCGTCACGACGCGCTCCGGCTCGGGAATGTGGAACGCGAGCGCATTGAGCAGCGAAGTCTTGCCCGAACTCGTGCCGCCCGACACGAGGATGTTGCAGCGTGCCTCGACCGCCGCCTCGAGCAGTGCGCCGAGCTCCGCATTGAACGTGCCGTTGCCGAGCAGATCGGCCGGCTTGAGCGGATCCTTGCGGAATTTCCGGATCGACACGACCGGCCCGTCGATCGACAACGGCTCGATCACCACGTTGACACGCCCGCCGTCCGGCAGGCGCGCATCGACCATCGGATTCGATTCGTCCAGGCGTCGGCCGATCGGCGCAAGGATGCGTCGCACGATACGCAGCAGGTGCGCGTTATCGGTAAAGCGGATCGGCAGCTTGGCCAGGATCCCGTGGCGCGACACGTAGATGTCGTTGTAGCCGTTGATCAGGATGTCCTCGACATGCGGATCGGCGAGCAAGTCCTCGATCGGCCCGAACCCGGCAAGCTCCTTGGTCAGCGCCTCGGCAATCGTCCTGACCTCGTTCTCGTTGAGCGGGATGCGCCGCAAACGCACGAAGCTGTCGATTTCCAGGTCGACGAACTGATTGATTGCCTGGCGCGACCAACGACCGAATTCGGCCCCCAGTTCCTCGATGCGCGTCAGCAAATGTTCGTGCGCGGCATTCTTGATGTCATGGAACTGCTGCGACTGGGAGAACGGCGCGGCGCCGTCGGCAAATTGAATGTCGTGTGCCATCGCTTACGAACGCTTGGACGAAGGTTGAATGAAACGCTTGAGCACGGACAGGCCCGAAGCGGCGCTCTTTGCCGGCGCCACCGTGCCTGCCAGTCGCTCCGCGAGCGGCTCGAGCGCACGCACATACGGATCGCGCTCGGCCATGTCGACGATGAGTCGCCCCTGGTTGGCCGCCTGCCCGATCGACACGCGCCGCGCAGGCAGCGTCGTCAGCAACGCGATGCCGAGCCGATCTGCGATCTGGGCCGGCGTCAGGCTCAGTGCCGCGTCGTACTGGTTGACAACGAGACGCATCTTGCCGAGGTCCATCCCCGCATCGCGCAGCCCCTCGAGCAGATCGACCGCGGAGACGATCGACGCGACGCCCTGATCGCAGACCAGCCACGCCTCGTCGGCAACCGCCGCGATCTGCGCGACGAACTCCAGGTTGGTAAAGCCGCCCAGATCGACAATTTGCTGATCGAAGAATGCGCGCAGCCGGTTCAGCAGGCCGACGCAGGCCGCGTACGACACGTCGCGCAAATCGGCGAGGTTCGGCGGCAGCGTCGTCAACGCGACGCCGCTCGCGTGTCGGGCGAGCGCCGTGTTGACGAAGGTCCGGTCGATGCGGCGCAGGTTGCGCACGGCCTCGACGAAATGGAATTCGCAACGCGTGTTGAGAAAGAGTGCGCTATCGCCCGCCGGCAGACCCAGATCCACAAGCGCCGTTTGCCGGGCATGCGGCGTGGCAACACCGAAGGCAGGCGCGTCGCCGGCGACGATGCCGGCAGCGCCGCGCTTGTGCAGCCATACGGCGAGATTCGATGCGAGCGTACTCACGCCCATCCCGGCGCGCGCACCGAGCAGCGCGACCAGCTTGCCGTGGCGATTGGCCGGTTCCGCGCCGGCATGCTCGAGCAGTCCGCGCGTGATGCGCAATGCGTCTTCCGCACCGCCGGAAACGTCAATGAAATCGCGCACGCCGGCCCGGAGCGCCGCAAGCGCGCTTTCCGGCTGCGCCAGCGTGCCGAGCGCGACGACCGGCAGGCTCGGGTGTGCAAGACGCACCGCCGCCGCGGCAGCACTCGCTTCGGCCTGGGCACGGGAAAAATCGATGAAGACTATCGCCGGGTTGAGCCCGAGGATGCGCTGGGCCAGCGCGCCGGGCTCCAGCGATACCGCTTCCACCATGCCGGCCGAGACGAGCGTATCCCGCAGCCAGCGCAGATGCTCGTCCTGGTGGGATGCGCATACAAAATGATCAGTCACGGCGGGCTCAGCCAATGAAAGGGTTCTCGCGTTCATGTTGAATACCCCCTAATCCATATCGCGCGATGCCGCGCCGTGCGGTCATTTCGAAAATCCCGGCGCGGCATCCGGCGACGCGATACCGCCAAGATACGAGCGCCAGACAGGCCCGTCGCGCTGCTCGGACAGTTCGCCCGGCGTCGCGGGCAGCGGTGCGCCCTTCGCGATGGGCGCCACCAGATGCGGTGTCACGATGATCACCAGCTCCTTGTCGTTCTGCTGGTAATTCAACGATTTGAAGAACGCACCGATGATCGGCAGATCGCCCAGGACCGGCACCTTGCTGATGTTCGACATCGTTTCGCGGTCGATCAGGCCGCCGATCACGAAGCTCTCGCCATCGCCCAGTTCGACCGTCGTATCCGCGCGCCGGGTCGTGATGGCCGGCACCGACACGCTGTTGATCGTCACGCCGTGCTGAAAGTCGAGCTGGCTCGATTCGGGCGCGACCTTGAGCGCGATCCGATGCTGGCTCAGCACGGTCGGCGTCAGCGTGAGACCAACGCCGTACTGCTTCCAGTCGATCGCCGTCGCGCCGAGTGCCTGCGGCACCGGCACCGGAATTTCGCCGCCCGCGAGAAAACTCGCGCTCTGCCCCGACAGCGCCACCAGCGTCGGCTGCGCAAGCACGCGGGCCAGGTTGTTCGCTTCGAGAATCGAAATATTGCCGAAAATGCCGCGGCCAGCGGAATTCACGACCAGGTTGAACGCCGACGCGATCGGAATGCCGCCCGTCGCCGCGAAGGCCGACGTCGCGCCGCCCGTCACGGACTGAAGACCGCCCGGCGAAAACGCACCGAACGCGAATCCGTTGCTCTGCTTGAAGAAGTTCAGCCCCGCTTCCTTCAGCACCGAGCGGCTGAATTCGACGACGCGCACGTCGACCTGCACGACGCTCCGGTTACCGACCGTCGACGCATCGATTACCGTGCCGTCCTTGCCGCCCATCCGCTTGCCGACGGCCACGGCCCGTTCATGCGCGTCGAGCGACGCCGAGGAGCCGGACAGGACCGCGGCTCCGCCGTATCCCTTGACCTTCGGCCCCGAACCATCCAGTGCCGCCTGAGCGGCCGCATCGACGACATTGACGTTCCACACCGTCGGCTCGTCGCGGCCCCGCTCCCACAGCAACACGTTCGTCGAACCCGGTGCCTTCGCAACCAGCAGCACGGAACCGGCATGGCTCCCCTTCATGACCAGCACGTCGACGACGGCGGGATCGCCAACCGCGATCCGTTGCAGCGTGCGGCCGGCAGCGACCTGTCGTTGCGAGCCGACCGCAAGATCAATCGACGCGTTCGTACCGGCAGCCTCCGTCAGGACACCAAAGGTCATGGCCCAGATAGCAAGCGCGTATGCAATCAGTTTGTTTGTCATTGTGTCGGGGCCGTCGCGCGGCCTTCTCTGTTCCGTAGCTGCTGTCGATGATCGTATGTTGATGTCAATAGGCAACCGTTTCGGCACGCCCGCCACGAATGACTTCGATACTGCTGCCGCTCCCCCGGGCCATCACCGGCGCGCGCGGGACAACCGGCGTGCGGGGCGTCCCGCGTGCACGCCCGCCCGACAGGTCGTCCAGCCATACGCCGCTCGCGGCCTGCGCCGACGGCGTCGCCTCCCCGCCCCCCGTACGAACCGCGACCGTCTGTGTCGCGATGTCGGTGTCGCGCGGATTGCGCAGCGCGAGCGTCAGACGACCGCTTGCCTCGGCGAGCGTGAGCGCGTCGACCTGTGCGGTCGGCACGGCGAGCACCGCGGTCCGCACCGCGCCGCTCGGTCCGCCACCGCCGTCGCGATCGGAAGTCGCATCGCCGAACGACAGCACACGGACCCTCGACAGCAGCAGGCGCGCCTGCGTAGCGGGAATCTCAGAATTCACCTGGGCGCCGCCGGATCCGTCACGCCGCAGATTCAGGAACACGTCGACAAAGTTGCCGGGACGCAGCCGGTTGCCGACCGCGTTCGATTCGTCGACCTTCACGGCGATGGCCCGCTCACCAAGCGCCACCTGGTCGGCCAGTCCGGAGGTCAACCCGCCTTCGAGCACCGGTGCTGCGGCAAGAATGTCGTTCGCCGGCACTCGACCGACAAGGGCCGTCGGATCGCTGAACCCGCCAGTCGGCATCATCGGAACCTGTGCAAGCTTCAAAGCATCGGCGGGAATCGGCTGGCCGGCCGGCAGCACGCGCGCGGCCACGACGAGCGGCACCGATTGCGCCGCGACGGTCGGCGTTGCCACAACCGGCGGATGAGCCGGCGCGCGACCAAGCGTCCATGCATAGATCCCGAGCAGAACTGCGATTGCGATCAGCAGCCCGGCGATGATCTTCGTCAAGTTGTTGGCCATGGTGAATGTCGGTGCCGTAGATTGATGTTGTTATGTTCGCGCGTGGACACCGCTGTATGCATGTGACCCGCCGTGTATGCTGCCCGGCTCATAGGATGGTTGCCGGATTGATCTGGACGGTGGCCGTGCCGGTAAGCTGCGCCGGCGTGACGAGACCCAGCAACGGCAGCGACGGAACCAGCGGATGCGCCTGGTACGGATAGGTCACCGTAACTGTCACGCAATACATCGCCGGGTCGTAGCTGCAGGCTCCTGATACCGGCGTGGGGATCTGGACATGGGCCAGCCATGAAGTGAGGCCGGCAGCCGTCGTCTTTGCCGCGCTCGCCCGGTCCGTCAGCGCCTGCGAACCCGAACCGTTGGCCTCATACACATAGTTCAGTGCCGAACGCGCGCCCTCGGTCGCCGCAAGCGTGAGGCTCTGCTGAACCGCGAAAATGAGCCCGAACGTCACGATCGCGTACAGAATCAGGAAAAACAGCGGAAATACCAGCGCGAATTCGACGGCAGTCGCTCCTCGCTCCCTCGAGCACGCGGCC
The DNA here is from genome assembly GCF_005937855.2 of Burkholderia sp. KBS0801. NCBI lineage: Bacteria > Pseudomonadati > Pseudomonadota > Betaproteobacteria > Burkholderiales > Burkholderiaceae > Burkholderia > Burkholderia sp. KBS0801. The sequence goes on along the minus strand of NZ_CP042177.1, from coordinate 1,593,944 downwards.
GGTCGATACTGTCGTTTCATCGCCCGCTCCAGGTAACGACCAGATAGCCCAGCCAAATGGCCGCGGGAACGACGAGACACGCCGCGTACGGTGTCGAGCGCCGTCCGCCCAGCGCCATTGCCGGCAATCCGCGCACCCATAACGCGCCGAGCGGCGTGCGAGTGAGCAGCATCAATCCCAGGACGTGCACGCCGGCGGCAAGGCTGGCAATCACCCACAGCCAAAGCAATATCGGCAAACCGCACCACGCACCGAGGACCGCGAATACCTTGACGTCCGCCGCGCCCATGACGCGCATCGCAAAAAGCGGGAAGAAACTGACCAAACCGACCAGCATGCCGATCAATGCCTGCCCGGTTGAAATACCGAATGGATTTGCGTGTATCAGTGAACTGACGAGCGCAGCAGTGCCTCCGCAGATGACAAGCGAATTCCGAACGAGCCGAAATCGAATATCACCGGCAGCAACGAGAGCGGCCCAGGCAAAAAAAATGCTGGTGCTGAGGAGATGTGCCATATCGCGAACGACTGCGCATGCCGATGTAACGGCGAGCGAGCCGCGACCGCGACTCGCTCGCCCCCAACGAACCGCAATGGTCAGGGCAGCGAACTGGCAATCGTGGAGAACAGAGCCGCGATCTTCGTGCCGATGGTCGTCACGCTGGTAATGATCAAGGCTGCAATCAGACCCGCAATCAACCCATACTCGATCGCGGTCACCCCGTCTTCTTCCTTGAGGAAGCGCTTGATAAGTGCTTTCATTTTTTAATTCCTCGTGCCTGTATGTACGTGTTTTTTGGCCTTTTATACGTTGTACATCCCCGTATATCTGGCCCGTGCCCCGCGCCGTTCGTTATCTGTGTAACGACAAGCGGGTGCGCTTTCTTTATATGTCACCCCGAGGGGTGAGTATCACAATTTGATGGAAGTTAACATTCGCGATAGCGCCCCTCCTCGAACGTCGTGTACCAATCCGTACATTTCCTTACATCTGCTCCGGATTCTATATCCGTTCCTATTTAAGTTCCAACCTCTTTCAAGACGGGTCGAAAAAACTTTCCGGGAGCACCACGCATTTGTACGGCGTTTCGGTACGACTTACACATAGGATTTACGATAGGTTAGATGTGCACGCCTAATCCACCAGTAAAACAACAGACCGCCCGCGGGGCCTGCACCGGCCCTACGTTACGCCGCACGCGTAACGCCAATGTTGTGACGTTACGTTACGAAACGACCGAAACCGTTCTCATCTGACTGCTTTTAAATAATTTCAACAATCTTTCAATTTCCCCAAATTCCTTTTCCGACAAGGAATTGCGTCGTTTAAAGCCAATCGTCGAGCCGACGGCTCGCGAAATGGCACGACAGTTGCAGAGTAATCCTCGCAGCACTCAACACAACATCAGCTTCAATGCGAGGACGAAATGGACATTCAGGTTATCCCTCATGGCATGCTTCGGACGACTATGATCGCGGCCACCGTGGCAGCCATGCTTTCCCTCTCCGCGTGCGGCGGCTCGGGTTCCATCAGCAAGGGGATCAGTGGCGGCTCCGGTTCCGGCGGCAGCGACTCGATCTCCACGTCGGGCGGCGGCACCTCGGGCGGCACGTCCGGTTCGACGAGCGGCGGCACCTCGGGCAGCACCAGCGGCTCGACCAGCGGCAGCACGAGCGGTTCGACGAGCGGCAGCACCAGCGGAACGACGAGTGGAACGTCCAGCGGTACGAGCGGCACCTCGGGTGTGTCGGCGAACCCGGTAGGGAGTGTCCTCGCACAGGGCAGCAACGTCATCACGAGTCTCGGCGGAACCGCGTCGGGCCTCGGCAGCACCGTCGCGAACCAGTCGCTGCCCGGCGTCGATCCGGCCACGACGCAGGCCGCCGGCGGCATCATCCAGTACGTCGGCGGCGCGGTCACGGCGCTCGGCACCGGCGTGGGCGACGGCCTCGGCCAGCTCGGCGCGACGAAAGACCCGGTCGGCGTCACGGTCGCGAGCACGGGCGGCGTCGTCAACCAGCTCGGCGGCGCGGTCACGCAGACGGGCAACCTCGTCACGAGCCTCGGCAGCGGCCCGCTGTCGCCGCTCGCCCCCGTCACCGGCGCCGTCGGCGGCCTCGTGACGCAAGTCGGCAACGCGGTATCGAACGGTGGCACCACGCTGTCCAACGCGCTGTCGACCGGCCCGATCCAGCAGATCACGCAGACGGTCAGCTCGGCCATCACGCCGATCACGACGATGGTCGGTCAGACGACGCAGACGATCGGGACGGCCACCGGCCTCGGCGCGCCGGTCAACACGCTGCTCGGCACGATCGGCAACGGCCTGAACCAGGGCGGCGCGCTGATCGCCTCGACGGGCGGCAACCCCGTCACGACCGGCCTCGGCAACACCGTCTCGTCGACCGGCAATGCCGTGAAGGCTGTCGGCGGCCTGCTCACGGGCAGCACGGGCGGCGCGACCAACCCGCTCGCACCGCTCACCGGCCTCCTCTCGACGATCAGCGGCCCGCTCGGCGGCGCAACGGGCGGCACCAGCGGCGGACCGCTCGCTCCGATCACCGGCCTCGTGTCCACCGTCACCGGCACACTCGGCGGCGCAGCGGGCGGCACCAGCGGCGGACCGCTCGCTCCGGTCACCGGCCTCGTCTCCACCGTCACCGGCGCACTCGGCGGCGCAGCCGGCGGCACCAGCGGTGGCCCGCTTGCACCGGTCACCGGCCTCGTCTCCACCGTCACTGGTGCACTCGGTGGCGCGGCCGGCGGCACGAGCGGCGGCCCGCTCGCCCCTGTCACGGGCCTCCTCTCCACGGTCACCGGCGCGCTCGGCAGCGCAACGGGCGGTGGCAATCCAATCGCCGCTCCGGTCACCGCGGTCACCAGCACGAGCGGCGCACCGTCACTGAGCGGCACCACCGGCGCCGTCACGAACTCGGGCTCGGGTTCGAATCTGCTCGCACCGGTCACGTCGCTGATCGGCGGCCTGCTCGGCGGCACGCACGGCAAGTAATCAGACATCCATTCATCGACAAGACAGCGAGGAGTCCATCATGTCCCAGCAACGTTCCATCACGACAGTCGCGCTGCGCCAGTGGCGCATGCCCGTCACCGTATTCGCCGCTGCGTGCCTGCTGGCCGCCTGCGGCGGCAACAGCGTCAGCACGCCGCCGACCGCCAACAACGGCGGCGGCTCCAGTGGGACGAGCGGTACCAGCGGCACGAGTGGCACCAGCGGTACGCCGACCGGCACCAACGGCGTCGTCAGCACGGTCGGCCAGACCGCGACCGACCTCGGCAGCACGGTCGGCAACATCAGCGTGCCGGGCCTCGGCGACGGCGTGACGAAGGGCGTCGGCAGCACCATCTCGAGCACCGGCACGATCGTCGGCGCGGCCGCCGATGCGTTGAGCAACGGGCTGGGACAGACCGGCACGATCAAGGACCCCGTCGGCACGACGGTCGCCGGCCTCGGGAACGTCGTCGGCGCGACGAGCAACACCGTGTCCGGGCTGAGCGCGACGGTCAAGTCGCTCGGCACGGGGCAGCTCTCGCCGCTCGCCCCTGTGACGACGCCGGTCGGCACCGTGCTCGACACCGTCGCCAACGGTCTGACGGCCGCCGGCACGACGATCGGCTCGACGCTGTCGTCGGGTGCCGTGCAGCAAGTGACGCAACCGCTCAGCTCCGCAATCACGCCGCTGGTGATCACCGCGGGTCAGGTCACGCAACAGGTCGGCACGACCACGGGCCTCGGACAACCGGTTTCGGGCCTGCTCGGCCAGGTCGGCGGCGCGATCAGCTCGGCGGGCAAGCAAGTGGGTAGCACGTCGAATCAACCGCTCGTCGGCGACGTCGGCCAGCTCGTCACCGCGGTCGGCAACACCGTGACCAACGCGGGCGGTCTCGTGAATCCGAACGGCCCGAACGGCGCGGCACCGATCCCCGGCCTGATCACGAGCCTCGTCGGCGGCTCGACCACGACCGTTCAGAACGGCTCGTCGTCGGGTTCCAGCTCGACGAACCCGCTCGGCGGCCTGCTGTCCGGCCTCGGCTCGACGCCGCTCGGTTCGCTCACGGGCGCGGTCGGCGGCGCGACGGGTGGCGCAGGCGGGGCAAACCCTCTCGCGCCGGTCACCGGTTTGCTGAATACTGTCACCGGAGCAGTGGGTGGTGCGGCGGGATCCGGGGCTTCGTCGAATCCGCTCGCGCCGGTCACGTCGCTCGTCGGCGGGGTGTCGGGGACGGCCTCGTCGGGCGGCTCGACGGGCCTGCTGGCGCCGGTAACGGGGCTGCTGGGCACGCTGGGTAGCGTCGGCAAGTAAGGAGGACGGTCGCGCCTTTGCAGCCGGAGCAGGAGGCGCGGCCGTACAAAACAAACCGGCCATGCGGCACGCGGCGCGCGACACTCCGATGTCGCGCCCGCATTAGAACGAAGACGAAAAGAAAGGCCTACGAGGAAGAACAATGAAATCCAGATTCGATACATGGATGATGCTGCTCGCCATCGCAGCAGCAGGCACGGCACAGGCACAGACGCGCGCAGCAGGCAACCCCCTCGACTCCCTCCCCCAGATCAACGCGCCGAAGAAAGGCCCGAGCGTCACCGTGCAGGTCGCGCCGCAGGCACCGCAGTTGCAGGAGCTGCTGTCGCGGCACGTGACACCGACAACGTTCCAGGTCGAAGGCGTGAAGTCGGTGCCGTTCGACGAAATCTCGCGTCGCTTCACGCCCCTCGTCGGCAAGGACATCACGATCGGCGAGCTGATCGAAACCGCCAACGGCGTGACCAGGCTGTACCAGGATCGCGGCTATGCGCTGTCGTTCGCGTTCATTCCCGCGCAGACGTTCGAGAACGGCGTCGTGCGCGTCACGGTCGTCGAAGGCTACGTGTCGGACGTCAAGGTCACCGGCAAGCCCGGCGCGATGGAATCGAAGATCCGCGCGATCGCCGCGCACATCACGGCCGATCGCCCGCTGCGCCGCGCGACGTTCGAACGCTACGTGAACACCTTCGGCCTCCTGCCCGGCGTCACGGTGAAGGCCAACGTGCCGCCGCCGCAAACGACCGACGGCGCGACGACGCTCGAACTCGCCGTCGACCGCAAGGCATTCAACATCAGCACCGGCATCGATTTCAATCACCCGGGCGTCCAGGGGCTCATCACCGCGACGGAGAACGGCCTCACGTCGTTCGGCGAGCAATTGAGCATTTCCGCGCTGGTGCCGCCCGGACGCGACAAGCAGACCTACGTCGCATTCAGCGGCGCGGTGCCGGTCGGCAGCAGCGGCCTGGTCACGCGACTCGACGCCAGCACGTATCGCGGCAAGCCGACCGACAACCCGGGCCTGCCGTCGACCGTCGAGCGCACGGTCAAGAACGAGAAGCTCGGTCTTTCGGCATCCTATCCGTTGCTGCTGAACAACCAGCGCAGCCTGCTCGGCACCGTGTCGGGCTATGCGTCGCACAACGAAGACCGCTACCAGAACACGATCACCGGCAACAGCATCGACACGCGCTCGCAGGTCCGCGTGCTGCAGATGCAGCTCGACTACACGAGCGTGTCGGCCAAGCAGGTTCAGAAACTCAGCGTCAACGTCGCGAAGGGCTTCAACATTCTCGGCGCGTCGAAATCGCAGGACATCACGCTCGGCTCGAACACGACGTCGGTGGACAGCCCGATTTCGCTGACGTTCGTGCGCACCGGCGCGACCTTCACGCAAACCAACGAATGGCCGTTCAAGATCGGCACGTCGGTGTCGCTGACCGGCCAGTACAGCCCCGATTCGCTGCCGACGTCCGAACAGATCTCGTTCGGTTCGACGCGCTATGCGCTCGGCTACCAGCCCGGCGAAACGTCGGGCGACTCGGGTTGGGGGATGTCGCTGGAGGTCAATCGCGCCTTCACGCCGGGCTGGACGTACATGAAGTCGATCACGCCGTACATCGCTTATGACAGGGCACGTGTGTACCTGCATACGGGCACGCCGTCGCCGAGCCGCTTGTCGTCGGTCGGTATCGGCGTACGATTTTCGGACAGCCGCTACTACAGTCTCGACCTGAATATCGCGAAGCCGGTGGGCGATGCACCGGTCGAAAGCGCATCGCGCAGCCCGCGCGTGAATGCCGCATTCTCGTATCAGTTGAACTGATCGGTCACCAGACAGCTCGCGTCTCGCGGGCTGTTTGGATTAGAGCCCCCTCTATCAAACGCAGCGCGCCGTTTCACGTATTCTGGGAAAGCTCGCAACATGCCACGCCCCATGCAGGCGGTCGTGCGGGCGAATCGAACACGACATGAAACAAGGAGGAAGACGATGATTCAACTGACCCGCCCGTTGCGCGCACTGACCGTCGCAAGTGCACTGCTCGCTTGCGCCGCCCCCACCTACGCGCAGGCCGACAACCCCGTCGGCATGTGGCAGACGATCGACGACAACACGCATCAGCCGAAGGCACTCGTGCAGATCGCCGAAGACGGCGACGGTACGCTGTCGGGCAAGGTCGTCAAGGGCCTCGGCGCCAACGACACGCCCGATCGCCGCTGCACCGCGTGCACGGACGAGCGCAAGGATCAGCTCATCAAAGGCATGACGATCATCAAGGCGATGAAGAAGGACGGCGGCCACTGGGACGGCGGCAACATTCTCGACCCGGAAAACGGCAAGGTCTACAAGTGCAAGATGTCGCTGGAAGACGGCGGCCAGAAGCTCGTCGTGCGCGGCTACATCGGCGTATCGCTGCTCGGCCGGTCGCAGACCTGGGTTCGCGCACAATAACGCGACGCGCGTCGATACGCGCGGCGCAATGAAAAATCGGCCTGCGACGTAGTCAGGCCGATTTTGTTTGGGTGCGTGCGTGAATGAAACCGGGCGACATCACGCTGCGTGCTTCAGCGCATCCGACGCATAGCTGCCCGGTGCACGATATACCGGCGCCGCGGCACCCCGCGCCTCTGCCGCCTTCGATTGCGTGTGCTTGCGCATCCGCGTGGACAGTTCGTTGCACAGATTCACGCCTGCGTCGCCATACAGCTCGCGCATCACCTGCATCAACGTGCCGGTCTCGTGCCAGACCTTGAAGCGGCGATGGCATGTCTGGTATGAAGGGTAACGACGCGGCATCGCGGACCAGGTCGCGCCGCTATAGATGACCCACAGAACGCCGTTCAGAACGGCGCGCGTGTTGGCCAACGGCCGGCCGCGCAACTCGGTGCGCGGCTGCATTTCAGGAAGAAGCGGCACGACGCAGTGCCACTGGTGGTCGGTCAGATCGCGATACGGTGTCATGGATATCTCCAGCCTTAGGAACCATGACACAACGATATCGGCCGACCTCAACGATGAACATAAGACAAGTCCGAAAATACCCGATGATCGCGATGATTTGACCGGAATTGACGTTTAAAGCCCGTCATTTATCGAAAACTGCGCTCAGGTCAGCGAAGTATCGACGATGCGACGCGGCGTTTCGATGTATTCCTTCGACTGCATCTCGACGATCCGCGACACCGTGCGCGCGAACTCGTTCGCCATCGGCCCTTCGACGTACAACTGCTCCGCCGGCACCGCCGCCGACATCAGCAGCTTGACCTTGTGGTCGTACAGCACGTCGATGAGCCACGTGAAGCGCCGCGCCTCCGATGCCATGCGCGGCGACATCTGCGGCACTTCGGACAGCACGATCGCGTGAAAACGGCTCGCCAGCTCGAGATAGTCGTTCTGCGAACGCGGGCCGCCGCAGAGCGTCGCGAAATCGAACCAGACGACCCCATCGGCCTTGCGCAACGCCTTCAGCTCGCGCTTCTCGATGTGCAGGATCGGGCTTTCGTCGGGCACCGCGGCGAGCTTCGCGAATGCATGACGCAGTTCGCGATCGGCGTCCGCGCCGAGCGGCGTGTGATACATCCGCACCTGCGCGAGCGTGCGCTGGCGATAGTCGACGCCCGCGTCGACGTTCAGCACGTCGAGCTTTTCCTTGATCAGCGCGATCGCCGGCAGCATGCGGTCGCGATGCAGGCCATCGGGATACAGGTCGTCGGGATCGTAATTGGACGTCATCACGAACTGCACGCCGTTGTTGAACAGGCGATCGAGCAGCCGGTACAGGATCATCGCGTCCGCGATGTCCGACACGTGGAATTCGTCGAAGCAGATCAGCCGGTAGCGCTTCGCGATGCGTCGCGCGAGTTCGTCGAGCGGATCGGCCTGCCCTTTCAGCTCCTCGAGTTCGCGGTGCACTTCGCGCATGAATTCGTGGAAGTGCAGGCGTGTCTTACGCTGCACGGGCACCACCGCGTAGAAGCTGTCCATCAGGAAGCTCTTGCCGCGGCCGACGCCGCCCCACATGTAGACACCACGCGGCAGGTCCGGATGATTGATGAGCTTCTTGAACGCGTTCGAGCGGCGCGCCTTGTAGTCGACCCACTCGTCGAAGCAGTGCTGCAGGCGATCGACGGCCGCGCGCTGGGCGGGATCGGACTGATAGCCGCGCGTGGTCAATTCGCGCGTGTAGTATTCGGTGACGTTCATCGGGCAAACCGGAAAAAACGAAGGCGAGCGGGAAACTCCCGCCCGCCTTCGTCATGAGACGGCCGCACCGGCCAAGGGCCGGCCGCCGCTATACCGCACTCAGCTGTTCAGCGAGCGCTTGTCGACGGCGAGCGCCGCTTCGCGCATCACTTCCGACATCGACGGGTGCGGATGGCAGATGCGTGCGATGTCTTCCGACGCCGCCTTGAACTCCATCGCCACCACGGCTTCGGCGATCAGGTCCGACGCGTTCGCCGCGATCACGTGCACGCCGAGCAGTTCGTCGGTCTTCGCGTCCGCGATCATCTTCACGAAACCGTCCGGCGCGTTCATGCCGAGCGCGCGACCGTTGATCGAGAACGGGAACTTGCCCGACTTGATCTCGCGGCCTTCGGCCTTCAACTGCTGCTCCGTCTTGCCGACCCATGCAATTTCCGGGTACGTGTAGATCACCCACGGAATGCAGTTGTAGTCGATGTGCGGCTTCTGGCCGTCGATCACTTCCGCGACCAGCACGCCTTCGTCCTCCGCCTTGTGCGCGAGCATCGGGCCGCGCACCACGTCGCCGATCGCGTAGACGTTCGGCACGGCCGTACGGCAGTGGTCGTCCACGTCGATGAAGCCGCGCTCGTTCGCCTTCAGGCCGATTGCCTCGAGGCCGAGGTTGTCGGTGTTCGGCACGCGGCCGACCGACACGATCAGGCGGTCGGCGTCGAGCGTCTGCGCGTTGCCGTCCTTGTCCGTGTAAGCGATCGACACGCCGTTCGCGGTCGTCTTCACGTCACCGATCTTCACGCCGAGATGGATGTCGAGGCCTTGCTTCTTGAACAGCTTGGCCGCTTCCTTCGCGAGCGCTTCGTCGGCCGCGCCGAGGAACGCCGGCAGCGCTTCGAGCACCGTCACTTCGGCACCCAGGCGACGCCACACCGAGCCGAGCTCGAGGCCGATCACGCCTGCGCCGATCACGGCAAGCTTCTTCGGCACCGAGTCGAACGTCAGCGCACCTTCGTTGTCCGACACGATCTTGTTGTCGACCGGCACGTTCGGCAGGTGACGCGCCTTCGAGCCCGTCGCGATGATCACGTTCTTCGCGGTGACGACTTCGGTGTCACCTTCGCCGCTCACTTCGATCTGCACGCCGGCGTCGGTCTTGCCGGTGAACTTGCCATGGCCCTTCAGCCAGGTGATCTTGTTCTTCTTGAACAGGAACTCGATCCCGCTCGTCATCTTCTCGACGATCGCATCCTTGCGGCCGAGCATCTTCGCGACGTCGATCTTCACGCCGTCGACCGTGATGCCGTGGTCGGCCAGGTGATGCGACGTGTTCTCGAACTCTTCCGACGACGCGAGCAGCGCCTTCGACGGAATGCAGCCGACGTTCAGGCAGGTGCCGCCGAGCTTCAGCGCGCCGGCCGGGTTCTTCCACTTCTCGATACAGGCAACGGTCTTGCCGAGCTGCGCGGCGCGAATCGCGGCGATGTAGCCACCGGGGCCGGCGCCGATCACGACGACGTCAAATTCCTTGGACATGACAATCCTTTCTACTTGTACGTCCGCACGCTCGCGCGGTGGCGCGAGCGTGCGGAGCGGGTCAATGCAGTGAGACTCGGCTTACAGATCGAGCAGCAGGCGTGCCGGATCTTCCAGCGCATCCTTCATCGCGACGAGCGACAGCACGGCTTCGCGGCCGTCGATGATCCGGTGGTCATACGACAGCGCCAGGTAGTTGATCGGACGGATCACGATCTGGCCGTTTTCGACAACCGGGCGCTCCTTCGTCGCATGCACGCCGAGGATGGCCGACTGCGGCGGGTTGATGATCGGGGTCGACAGCATCGAGCCGAACACACCGCCGTTCGAGATCGAGAACGTACCGCCCGTCATTTCCTCGATCGACAGCTTGCCGTCCTTCGCCTTCTGACCGAATTCGGCAATCTTCTTCTCGATCTCGGCGAGGCTCAGTTGATCCGCATTGCGCAGGATCGGCACGACCAGGCCACGCGGCGAACCGACCGCGATACCGATGTCGAAGTAGCCGTGATAGACGATGTCGTTACCGTCGATCGACGCGTTCACCAGCGGGAACTTCTTCAGCGCGTGCACGGCCGCCTTCACGAAGAACGACATGAAGCCGAGCTTCACGCCATGTTCCTTCTCGAACTTGTCCTTGTATTTGTTACGCAGCTCCATGACCGGAGCCATGTTCACTTCGTTGAACGTCGTCAGGATCGCGTTGGTCTGCTGCGACTCGAGCAGGCGCTCGGCGATACGCGCACGCAGGCGCGACATCGGCACGCGCTGTTCCGGACGGTCGTTCAGCCACGTCGCTGCCGACGCCGGCACCTTCACTTCCGGCAGTGCCGGCTTCGCAGCGGCGGTCTTCGCCGGTGCGGCGGCCGGAGCGGCCTTCGGTGCGCTGCCAGCTGCGAGCGCGTCGCCCTTCGTGACGCGGCCGTCGCGGCCCGAACCTGCGACGTCGCCTGCCGACAGGCCCTTCTCGGCCAGCAGCTTCGATGCGGCCGGCGATGCAGCAGCCGAGCTCGATGCGACGGCGGCAGCCGGCTGGGCTGCCGGTGCGGCTGCGGCAGGTGCTGCTGCCGGCTTCACTTCGGCGGCACCTGCCGCGGCTTCGGCGGCACCTGCCTTCGCTTCGGTGTCGATCGTCGCGATGATCTGGTCGGCAACGACCGTGTCACCGTCGTTCTGCAGCACTTGCGCGAGCACGCCCGCGGCCGGTGCCGGCACTTCGAGCACGACCTTGTCGGTCTCGAGTTCGATCAGGATTTCGTCCTGCGCGACTGCTTCGCCCGGCTTCTTCTTCCACTGCAGCATGGTGGCTTCCGACACCGACTCCGAAAGCTGGGGGACTTTGACTTCTACGATAGCCATGTGATTTTCCTGGATGCTTAATCTGGGTAATGACGAGGTTCGTGCGATTCCTTCGGCCGGAGCGGCGCGCGACGCGCCCGGCGGGCCAAAAGAGACGGGAAAGCGCCGCGCGCCTTCCCGTTTCGCTTCCGTCGGTTATTTCGCGATCGATGCGCTCTTCAGGCGGCCGAACGCACCTTCGATCAGTGCCTTCTGCTGCTCGTAGTGCTTCGCGTAGTAGCCAACCGCCGGCGAGGCCGAAGCCGGACGGCCGCTGTATGCCAGCTTCTGTCCTTCCTTCATGCCTTCCTTCAGGTGGTGCTCGACGTAGAACCAGGGGCCCTGGTTCTGCGGCTCGTCCTGCACCCAGACCACTTCAGTCGCGTTCTCGTACTTCTTCATTTCGGCTTCGAACTGCTTGTGCGCGAACGGATACAGCTGCTCGATACGGATGATCGCGACGTCGTTCGCCTTCGCTTCGCGGCGATGTGCGACGAGGTCGTAATACACGCGGCCCGAGCATGCCAGCACGCGCTTGACCTTCTTCGCGTCGATGCCGCCGTCGGTTTCGCCCAGCACCGGCTGGAACGAACCCTTCGCGAGTTCCGACAGATCCGACACCGCTTCCTTGTGGCGCAGCAGCGACTTCGGCGTGGCGACGATCAGCGGCTTGCGGAACAGGCGGATCATCTGGCGACGCAGCAGGTGGAAAATCTGCGCCGGCGTCGTCGGCTGAACGACCTGCATGTTGTGATCGGCACACAGTTGCAGGAAACGCTCGATACGGGTCGACGAGTGTTCCGGACCCTGGCCTTCGTAGCCGTGCGGCAGCAGCATCGTGAGACCCGACACGCGGCCCCACTTCACTTCGCCCGACGAAATGAACTGGTCGATCACGACCTGCGCACCGTTGACGAAGTCGCCGAACTGGGCTTCCCACAGCACGAGCGTGTTCGGCTCGGCGGTCGAGTAACCGTATTCGAAGCCCAGCACCGCTTCTTCCGACAGCACCGAGTCGATCACCGTGAACTTCGCCTGACCTTCGGCAATGTTCTGCAGCGGCACGTACGTGCCGTCGTTCCAGCGCTCGCGGTTCTGGTCGTGCAGCACCGCGTGACGGTGCGTGAACGTACCGCGGCCCGAGTCCTGGCCCGTCAGGCGCACCGAGTAGCCCGATGCGACGAGCGACGCGAATGCGAGGTGTTCGCCCATGCCCCAGTCGAGCGGCTGGTCGCCGCGCGCCATGTTGCGGCGGTCGTTGATCACGCGCTCGACGAGCGGGTGAACCTTGAAGTTTTCCGGGACCGTCGTGATGCGTTCGCCGAGGCGCTTCAGTTCGGCGAGCGGCACGGCCGTATCGGCTGCATCCGTCCACTTGCGGTTCAGGAACGGAACCCAGTCGACCGCGTACTTGCTCTTGTAGTTCGACAGGACCGGATCGACGGTGTGGTGGCCGTCGTCCATCGCCTTGCGGTACGCCTTCACGTAGTTGTCGGCGTCTTCCGCGGTGATCACGCCCTGCTGCACGAGCTTCTCGGCGTACAGCGCACGGGTGCCCGGGTGCTGCGCGATCTTCTTGTACATCAGCGGCTGCGTGACCGCCGGCGTGTCCTGCTCGTTGTGACCCAGCTTGCGGAAGCAGACGATGTCGATCACGACATCCTTGTGGAACTGCATCCGGTAGTCGATCGCGATCTGGATCGCGAGCACGACGGCTTCGGGATCATCGCCGTTCACGTGCAGCACCGGCGCCTCGATCATCTTGACCACGTCGGTACAGTACAGCGTCGAGCGCGCGTCGCGCGGGTCGGACGTCGTGAAGCCGATCTGGTTGTTGATGACGATGTGCAGCGTGCCGTGCGTGCCGTAACCGCGCGTCTGCGCGAGGTTCAGCGTTTCCATCACGACGCCCTGGCCGGCGAAGGCCGCGTCGCCGTGGATCTGCACCGGCAGCACCTGCAGGCCGTCTTCGTCGCCGCGACGGTCCATCCGCGCCTTCGCGGAACCTTCGACCACCGGGTTCACGATTTCGAGGTGCGACGGGTTGAACGCGAGTGACAGGTGGACCGGGCCGCCTTCGGTCGACACGTCCGACGAGAAGCCCTTGTGATACTTCACGTCGCCGGCCGGCAGGTCGTCGACGTGCTTGCCTTCGAATTCGGCGAACAGGTCGGCCGGCATCTTGCCCAGCGTGTTGACCAGCACGTTCAGACGCCCACGGTGCGCCATGCCGATGATGATTTCCTGCACGCCGCTCTTGCCTGCGTGCTGGACGACTTCGTCCATCGCCGCGATGAAGCTTTCGCCGCCTTCGAGCGAGAAGCGCTTCTGGCCGACGTACTTGGTGTGCAGATAGCGCTCGAGGCCTTCCGCTGCCGTCAGGCGATTCAGGATGTGCTTCTTCTTGTCGGCCGAGAAGGCCGGCGTCGCGCGGGTCGATTCCAGGCGCTCCTGCCACCAGCGCTTCTGCTCCGGATCGCTGATGTACATGTACTCGGCGCCGATCGTGCCGCAGTACGTGTCACGCAAGCCCTTGACGATGTCGCGCAGCGAAGCCTGGTCGAAACCGAAATACAGGTTGCTTGCGCTGTAGGTCTGGTCGAGGTCGCCTTCGGAGAAGTCGTAGAACGCGGGTTCGAGCTCGGGAATGGCGGGACGTTCGCGACGCTTCAGCGGATCCAGATTGGCCCATTGCGAGCCGAGGAAGCGATATGCGCTGATGAGGGACTGGACGTGCACCTGCTTGCGCGCGGTCGCCAGATTGCTGGTGCTTTCGCGCGGGATGAAGGCATTGGCCTTCGCACGCTCGGCGAACGATTCGACGATCGGAAAATGAGCGACGTCATTGGCGGTCGAGCCGTCGGTTGCAGGCACGTTCTGCAGCGCGTCGAAATACTCTCGCCAGTTCTCCGGCACCGATGCCGGATTGTTGAGGTATGCATCGTACAGTTCTTCAACGTACGAAGCATTGCCGCCGAACAGATAGGAGTTCAGCTGAAACTGCTTCATTACATCTGACATTTTACGCTCACCTTTCTTCGAGCTTCTCGAGAAATAGCGGGTTACTCAACCTTCCGCGACACGGCCTGACCGTTTAGCGGATTGCGAATCAAGTCTTGCTTGGAAGGACCTAAAACTTGCGTGCGCGCAGCATATCACAGAACCGATATCGAAGTTCACGGCGAGAGGCGCCCGGAAGCACCGTACGACGGGGTTTTGACCGATTGCCACGACACTGGGGAACAGTGTTTTGCAACCGCTCCGGTTGCACCGCGCGCGGATGCGAAAAAGGCCGCCCGCAGGCTAATGCCGTTCAGTTAAGCGACTGAACGGCATTTTTGTTTTTGGGAGGAGTGGTTGTAAACGGTGCGCAGAGGTGTTAACTTCTGGCGCGATGCTTTCCAGCCACCTCACCTATCTAAGTGCAGCCCAACAGCCCACGCCGGACCTGAGCCGGCTGGCGGAACATTTGCCGCAAGAATGGATCGAGCATGCGATCGAGGCGACGGGCACCGCGAGTATCCGCCGTCGGCGCTTGCCGGCCGAACAAGTGGTTTGGCTGGTGATTGCCTTGGCCATGTACCGGCACTGGTCGATCAATGAGGTACTCGACAGTCTCGATCTGGCGCTGCCCAACGAGGTCGTCCCCTTCGTCAGCAAGAGTGCCGTGGCGCAGGCGCGCCAGCGTATTGGCGAAGCGCCGCTGGCGTGGCTGTTCGAACGGACAGCCTGGGCGTGGACCACGCAGGACGCGGCACGCCATGCATTCAAGGGATTGAGTCTATGGGCGATGGACGGCACCACGCTGCGCACGGCCGACAGCCCGGCCAATCGTGAGCACTTTGGCGCGCAACGCTATGCCAGCGGCAAGGTCGCCAGTTACCCGCAGGTGCGGGCCGTGACGCTGACTGCCATTCCGACGCATCTGGTGGCCGATATCAACTTCGGCGCTTATGGCACCAACGAAATGGTGTACGCCCAGGATCTGCTGCCGCAGATACCGGACAATTCACTGACGGTATTCGACAAGGGCTTTCTGGCCGCTCGGATCTTGTGCGGCCTGACGATGAATGGGCACAACCGCCACTTCCTGATTCCGGCCAAATCCCATACCCGATGGGACGTGATCGACGGCACGCCGGACGATGCGACAGTACGCATGCGCGTGTCCCCGCAGGCGCGCAAACAATCTCCCGAACTGCCGGAGTTCTGGCAGGTCCGTGCGATTCGCACCATCGATGCGCGCGGGCGCGAACGCGTGCTGCTGACCTCGCTGGATGATCGCCAACGCTTCAAACCGGCCGATATCGTCGCCTGCTATGGGCGCCGCTGGCAAATCGAAACCAGCTACCGAGAATTGAAGCAGTCGATGCTCGGTGCGGAGCTGAGCTTGCGTAGCCGGACCGTCGAAGGGGTCTATCAGGAGATCTGGGGCGCATTGATTGCCTACAATCTGATTCGCCGCGAGATGGCCACTGCCGCATGGCAGGCGAAACTCGATCCGACCGACATCAGCTTCGTACGGGCATTGCACGTCTTTCAGCACGAAATGATGTGGGCTGCCGTCACCCCGGCCTTCGGCAAGATACCGGCGTGGCTCGACCGCCTGCACGCTCGCCTTGCGTTCGAGACCGTGGAAAAACAACGGGGGCGTGAATGCCCCCGTGTGGTTAAAGCTCGCCCCAAGCGTTACGCCGTTCGGCACATCACTGTCCCTTAACTGAACGGCATTACCGCCCGCAGGCAGCCTTTTTCGTCATGCACGGGAACGATCGATGCTTAGTCGACCGCGCCTTCGCGGCTCGCGCGGCGACGCTCGTGCTCCTTCAGGAAGCGCTTGCGCAGGCGGATCGACTGCGGCGTCACTTCGACGAGCTCGTCGTCGTCGATGAATTCGACCGCGTATTCGAGCGACATCTGGACCGGCGGCACGAGACGCACGGCTTCGTCGGTACCCGACGCACGCACGTTGGTCAGCTGCTTGCCCTTGATCGGGTTCACGACGAGGTCGTTGTCGCGGCTGTGGATGCCGATGATCATGCCCTCATACAGCGCGTCGCCCGGCTTCACGAACATGCGGCCGCGATCCTGCAGCTTCCACAGTGCGTATGCCACTGCCGCGCCGTCGTCTTGCGAGATCAGCACGCCGTTGCGGCGCTCGAAGACCGAGCCGTCCTTGACCGGTGCGTACGAGTCGAAGATGTGGCTCATCAGGCCCGTGCCGCGCGTGAGCGTCAGGAATTCGCTCTGGAAGCCGATCAGGCCACGCGCCGAGATCTTGTATTCCAGACGCGTGCGGCCGCGGCCGTCCGACGCCATGTCGAGCATTTCGCCCTTGCGGCGGCCAAGCTCTTCCATCACGCCGCCCTGGTGCTCGTCTTCGACGTCGACGGTCAGCAACTCGTACGGCTCGTGGCGCACGCCGTCGATTTCCTGCATCACGACGCGCGGACGCGACACGGCCAGCTCATAGCCTTCACGGCGCATGTTTTCGACGAGAATCGTCAGGTGCAGTTCGCCGCGGCCCGACACTTCGAACACCGTTTCGTCGCCCGTGTCCTTCACGCGCAGCGCGACGTTGTGGTTCAGTTCCTTCATCAGGCGATCGCGGATCTGGCGGCTCGTGACGAACTTGCCTTCGCGACCGGCCAGCGGCGACGAGTTGACCAGGAAGTTCATCGTCAGCGTCGGCTCGTCGACGGTGATCATCGGCAGCGCTTCCGGCGTATCCACCGCGCAGATCGTCGCGCCGATGCCGACATCTTCAATACCGTTGATCAGCACGATGTCGCCTGCTTCGGCGGAGTCGACCTGCACGCGCTCGAGGCCCGTGAACGACAGCACCTGGTTGATCTTGCGGTTCAGCACATCGCCTTCCGGGCCGAAGCGCATCGCGACCGGCTGACCCGGCTTGATGCGGCCGCGCGTGATGCGGCCGACGCCGATCCGGCCGACGTACGTCGAATAGTCGAGCGACGTGATCTGCAGCTGCAGCGGCGCGTCCGGATCGGCCGGACGGACCGGCACGTGCTGGAGGACCGCCTCGAACAGCGGGCGCATGTCGCCCTCGCGCGCGGCCGGGTCGAGCGACGCATAGCCGTTCAGGCCCGATGCGTAGACGATCGGGAAGTCAAGCTGCTCTTCGGTCGCGCCCAGCTTGTCGAACAGGTCGAAGGTCTGGTTGATGACCCAGTCGATCCGCGCACCCGGACGATCGATCTTGTTGACGATGACGATCGGCTTCAGGCCGAGCGCGAGCGCCTTCTTCGTGACGAAGCGGGTCTGCGGCATCGGGCCTTCGACCGCGTCGACCAGCAGCAGCACCGAGTCGACCATCGACAGCACGCGCTCCACTTCGCCGCCGAAGTCCGCGTGCCCCGGCGTGTCGACGATGTTGATGTGCGTGCCTTCGTATTCGACCGCGCAGTTCTTCGCGAGAATCGTGATCCCGCGCTCTTTTTCGATGTCGTTCGAGTCCATCACCCGTTCGGCAATCTGCTGGTTCTCGCGGAAGGTGCCGGACTGGCGGAGCAGTTGGTCGACGAGCGTGGTCTTGCCGTGGTCGACGTGGGCGATGATGGCGATATTGCGAAGGGCGCGGGTCATAGAAACCTGGAAATCGTTGAACGCGCAAACGCGCACGCTCGTCAGTCCGTGGGACACGTGCGCGCGCGTTGCAGCTTGGAAACCACAAATTATAGCACGTGAGCGTGGCGGGAGCCGGAGTGTTCGTTGCAGCGCAACAAACCACCGGCGCTGCGGCTGCCCGCTCCGGATCGACGAGCCCGGCGGTACACCGAAGACCCTGACAGCGACAAGGGGATTGGGGGGCGCGGAGCGCGCCCTCGCCCGTTCGATTAACATTTGCCGCGGCAAGCAATTGTGCCTATACTGCTGCCTAGTCAACTATTGCAGCCTCAGGGTTTTATGTCGGATTCTCCTTCCCAACCGCCTGTTTCGCCACTGTCCTCGTATCAGATGAACGACAGCGTCGGTTATCTGATGTCGCGCGTGAAATCGGTGATGACCAACCTCGTCACGCAACGCACGCAGGAAGAGCTCGGCATCACCGGCACGCAGGCGAGC
Source organism: Burkholderia sp. KBS0801 (assembly GCF_005937855.2). Classification (NCBI taxonomy): domain Bacteria; kingdom Pseudomonadati; phylum Pseudomonadota; class Betaproteobacteria; order Burkholderiales; family Burkholderiaceae; genus Burkholderia; species Burkholderia sp. KBS0801. Next base: position 1,575,460 of record NZ_CP042177.1, on the reverse strand, counting down.
ATGCTGTTCATGATCGCGGTCGGCAAGTGCTCGACGGCCGCCGAACTCGCGCGGGAATACGGGATCGACGCGAGCGCGGTCACGCGCCTGCTCGATCGCGTCGAGAAGCGCGGGCTGCTGTCCCGCGTGCGCAGCATCGAGGATCGGCGGGTCGTTCGGCTCGAGCTGACCGACGAAGGCCGGGCGCTTGCCGAGCGGCTGCCGCCGGTGTTCCGCAGCGTGCTCGACGAGCTGCTCGGCGGATTTACGCCGGAAGAAGTCGGGTTCCTCAAGAGCATGCTGCGCCGCATTCTCAGCAACTATTGCGAGAACGCCGGCGGTGGCACCCCGCAATAGTTGCCATAACAATTAATTTTGACAGATTAATGTAAGGAAATCCTTGCAGTGTCCATCATTCATTCCGAGTCAGGGAACAGCGCGATGAAAACCACCCCGTTGTCCGTGCGCGCCAAGTCGTGCCGCGCCGCCGTCGCCGCTGCAGTTGCCGCGCTGGCGCTGGCGGGCTGCGCAAACTACATCGGCATCAAGAGCGACAAGCAGATCGCTCCCGCGTCGCAATTCGACACCGCCCAGAGCCTGCCGGCCCAGGGCGGCCAGTGGCCGGCGCTCGACTGGGCCAACCAGTTCGGCGATCCGCAGCTGCCGAAGCTGATCGACGAGGCGCTCGAGGGCAGCCCGTCGATCGCGCAGGCGCAGGCGCGCATCGCGAAAGCATCGTCGTACATCGAATCGTCGCGCTCGAACCTGATGCCGAAGGCCGAAGCCAGCTACTCGTGGACGCGCGAGCTGTATTCGTCGAACGCGCTGTTCCCGCCGCCGTACGGCGGCCAGTGGTACAGCGAGAACAACGCGCTCGCGAGCGCGTCGTGGGATCTCGACCTGTGGGGCAAGAATCGCGAGCGCCTGCACACGGCCGTGTCGCAGGAAAAGGCCGCCGAAGCCGACATGCAGCAGGCGCGCATCACGCTCGCGGCGTCGGTCGCCCGCACCTACAACTCGCTCGCGCAACTGTATGCGCTGCGCGACATCGCGCAACGCGAGATCACCAACCGCCAGACGGTCGGCAAGATCACCGACGGCCGCGTGTCGGCCGGCCTCGACACCAACGTCGAACGCCAGACCGCGCGAGGCAATATCGCGACGACCCAGGCGTCGCTGTCCGACCTCGACGGCCAGATCACGACCGTGCGCTACCAGCTCGCCGCGCTGCTCGGCAAGGGTCCGGACCGCGGGCTGCAGATCGCCGCGCCGGTGATGAGCCCGGCCGGCGACGTCGCGCTGCCGGGCAACCTGCCGGCCGACCTCGTGTCGCGCCGCCCCGACATCGTCGCCGCGCGCTGGCAGGTCGAGGCCGCGATGCACGACGTGAAGGAAGCGAAGGCCGAGTTCTTCCCGGACGTGAACCTCGCGGCCGGCTTCGGCTTCGATGCGTTCGGGTGGGGCAAATTCCTGAATTTCGCGAGCCGCCAGGCGCAATTCGGCCCGGCCATCCACCTGCCGATTTTCGATGCCGGCGCGTTGCGCGCGCAGCTCAAGGGCCGTTATGCGGACTTCGACCTGTCGGTCGCGAACTACAACCAGACGCTGATCAACGCGCTGAACGACGTCGCGACGCAGGTCGCGTCGATCCGCGCGGTCGATCGCCAGATGGACGACGCGCAGCGTGCGCTCGACGCGTCGACGCGTGCGTACGACCTCGCCGTGATCCGCTACAAGGCCGGCCTGTCGCCCCAGCTCCAGGTGCTGACCGCGGACAGCAACCGCCTCGCATCGGAACAGACGGTGACCAACCTGAAGATGCGCCGGCGCGACATGCAGCTCGCGCTGATCAAGGCGCTCGGCGGCGGGTTCGACGCGACCGGCACGCGCCTCGCCGCGCCCGACGCAGACAAGCCGACGAAACAGGCCGCCAACTGATCCGGCGCCACCACTACGCAGACACTCGAAATAACGGACGGAGAAAATCGCCATGAGCGACCCTCAACAAAACGCCGCCAGCGCACAGCCGCAGAACAACGGGAAGCGCAAACGGATGATGACGCTGCTGATCGCGGTCATCGTGATCGCGGCCATCGCGTACGGCCTGTACTACTTCCTCGTCGCGCGCTTCCATGAAGAGACCGACGACGCGTACGTAAACGGCAACGTCGTGCAGATCACGCCGCAGATCACGGGTACCGTGATCGCCGTGAAGGCCGACGATACGCAGACGGTCAAGGCCGGCGACCCGCTGGTCGTGCTCGATCCGGCCGACTCGCAGGTCGCGCTGCAGCAGGCCGAGGCCAACCTCGCGCAGACGGTGCGCCAGGTGCGCGGCCTGTTCGTCAACGACGATCAATACCGTGCGCAAGTCGCGCTGCGCCAGTCCGACCTGTCGAAGGCGCAGGACGACCTGCGCCGCCGCGTGGCCGTCGCGCAGACGGGCGCCGTGTCGCAGGAAGAAATCTCCCACGCACGCGACGCGGTGCGCGCCGCCCAGGCGTCGGTCGACGCGGCGCAACAGCAGCTCGCATCGAACCGCGCGCTGACGGCGAACACGACGATCGCGTCGCACCCGAACGTGATGGCTGCTGCGGCGAAGGTGCGCGACGCGTACCTCGCGAACGCGCGTAACGTGCTGCCCGCGCCGGTCACCGGCTATGTCGCGAAGCGCTCGGTGCAGGTCGGCCAGCGCGTGTCGCCGGGCAACCCGCTGATGTCGGTCGTGCCGCTGAATGCGGTGTGGGTCGACGCGAACTTCAAGGAAGTCCAGCTCAAGCACATGCGCATCGGACAGCCGGTCGAGCTGACGGCCGACATCTACGGCTCGTCGGCGGTCTACCACGGCAAGGTCGTCGGCTTCTCGGCCGGGACGGGCTCGGCGTTCTCGCTGCTGCCGGCGCAGAACGCGACGGGCAACTGGATCAAGGTCGTGCAACGCCTGCCGGTGCGTATCGAGATCGATCCGAAGGAGCTCGAGAAGCACCCGCTGCGCATCGGCCTGTCGATGCAGGTCGACGTCAACATCAAGGACGAGCGCGGCGACCAGCTCGCCAACGCGCAGAACACCGTCTACGAGACCAATGTGTTCGCGAAGTACGGCGATGAAGCCGACGCCGAAATCGCACGCATCATCGCCGAGAACGCGGGCGGCAACGCGCCGGCACCGGCCGCCGCGAAGGCGAGCGGCGCCGCCAAGATGATGTAACGACTCCGACTCCGGAAAAACTACCGACATGGCACAGGCTCCAGTCTCCCACCCGCCCCTGCAGGGCGGGCAACTCGTGCTCGGGACGATCGCGGTATCGCTCGCGGTGTTCATGAACGTGCTCGACACGTCCATCGCGAACGTCGCGATCCCGACCATCTCGGGCGACCTCGGCGTATCGTCCGACCAGGGTACGTGGGTCATCACGTCGTTCGCGGTCGCGAACGCGATCTCCGTGCCGCTGACGGGCTGGCTGACCGATCGCTTCGGACAGGTTCGCCTGTTCCTCGCGTCGATCATCCTGTTCGTCATCTCGTCGTGGATGTGCGGGCTGGCGCCGAGCCTGCCGTTCCTGCTCGCGTCGCGCGTGCTCCAGGGCGCGGTAGCGGGCCCGATGATTCCGCTGTCGCAATCGCTGCTGCTGTCGAGCTACCCGCGCGCGAAGGCGCCGATGGCGCTCGCGCTGTGGTCGATGACGACGCTGATCGCACCGGTCGCCGGCCCGATCCTCGGCGGCTGGATCTCCGACAACTATTCGTGGCCGTGGATTTTCTACGTGAACATCCCGGTCGGCATCGCCGCCGCGCTGGCCACGTGGTCGATCTATCGCACGCGCGAATCGACGGTGCGCCGCGCGCCGATCGACGGCGTCGGCCTCGCGCTGCTCGTGCTTTGGGTCGGTTCGCTGCAGATCATGCTCGACAAGGGCAAGGATCTCGACTGGTTCGCGTCGACGACGATCATCGCGCTCGCGCTGATCGCGGTCATTTCGTTCGCGTTCTTCGTGATCTGGGAGCTGACCGCCGAACATCCGGTCGTCGACCTGTCGCTGTTCCGGATGCGCAATTTCACGGGCGGCACGATCGCGCTCGCGGTCGGCTACGGGCTCTACTTCGGCAACCTCGTGCTGCTGCCGCTGTGGCTGCAGACGCAGATCGGCTACACGGCCACCGATGCGGGTCTCGTGATGGCGCCCGTCGGGCTGTTCGCGATCCTGCTGTCGCCGCTGACCGGCAAGTTCCTGCCGCGCACGGACCCGCGCTACATCGCGACCGCCGCATTCCTGACGTTCGCGCTGTGCTTCTGGATGCGCTCGCGCTATACGACCGGCGTCGACGAGTGGTCACTGACGCTGCCGACGCTCGTGCAAGGCATTGCGATGGCCGGCTTCTTCATCCCGCTCGTGTCGATCACGCTGTCCGGCCTGCCCGGCCATCGCATTCCTGCCGCATCCGGCCTGTCGAACTTCGTGCGGATCATGTGCGGCGGCATCGGCACGTCGATCTTCCAGACCGCGTGGGATCACCGGAACAACTTCCACCACGCTCAACTGGTCGAGCAGGCGAACCCGTACAACCCGACGTTCAACCAGGCCGTCACGCAGATGGGCAACCTGGGGCTGACACAGAACCAGGCGCACGGCCTCATCAACAACATGGCCACGCAGCAGGCCGCGCAACTGGGCGTGAACGATCTGTTCTATATCTCGGCGGCGATCTTCGTGCTGCTGATCGGACTGATCTGGATCACGAAGCCCGAGCGCGCGGGCGGCGGCGATGCGGGCGCGGCGGCGTCGGCTGCGCACTGAACATTGAGCACCGCGCTCGAACGAGCGCGCCAAACAAAATAGCCCGGTCGACTCCGACCGGGCTATTTTTTTATTCCGACGGCGGCGCTTGCGCGCCGCGCATCACGCAGCCGTCACGACCAGGCGTTCGGGTGCGAGCACGCCGTTGGCCTTGCGCGCCACGCCGAGCAGCCGTGCCGCATCGTACACGCGCACACGCTCGCCCTCCGCCGCATCGATCGGATCGAGCGCCGACAGCGGCAAGCGCTGACCATGCAGGAACCGCTTCGCGCCGGCTTCGTCGAGACGCACCAGCGGAAACGTCGACAGCAGCGCGTCGACCGGCTGAAGCCACGCATCGCGCGCCGCTTCGTTGGCGTCGGACAGCGCGTCGAGCGTCACCGCATGCTCGAGCGTCAGCGCACCGACACCCGTACGACGCAACATCGTCAGATGCGCGCCGCAACCGAGCGCTTCGCCGATATCTTCGGCCAGCGTACGCACATACGTGCCCTTGCTGCAGGTCACGCGAAACGTCACGTCCGGCAGCTCGCAGGCCAGCAGGTCGAGTACATGAATCGTCACGTTGCGGCCTTCCCGTTCGACGGTCTGGCCCGCGCGCGCATATTCGTACAGCGGCTTGCCGTCGCGCTTGAGCGCCGAATACATCGGCGGCACCTGCACGATCTCGCCGGTAAAGCGCACGAGTGCGGCTTCCACCGCCGCGCGGTCGCATTCGACCGCGCGTGTGTCGAGCACGTCGCCTTCCGCGTCGCCGGTGGTTGTGCGCACGCCGAGACGCATCGTCGCTTCGTAGGTCTTGTCCGCTTCCAGCAAGTCCTGCGAGAACTTCGTCGCCTCGCCGAAGCACAGCGGCAACAGGCCCGAGGCCAGCGGATCTAGCGTGCCGGTGTGACCGGCTTTCTTCGCGAGAAGCAGGCGCTTCGCGCGAATCAGGGCGTCGTTGCTCGATAGGCCGACCGGCTTGTCGAGCAGGAGGACGCCGTCCAGTGCGCGCCGGGGCACGCGCGGACGCTGGGGGGCTGCATTCGTCATAGGGCGCGCGCGCTCAATCGTCCTTCGCGGGCGCGTCGGCTTCGTCGTCGTCCTTCGCGCGCGTCGAGTTGGCCTCCTTGATCAGCCGCGACATTTCCACGGCCTTCTCGATCGTCTGGTCGTAATGGAAATGCAGCGTCGGCACCGTATGAATATGCAGGCGCTTGAACAGCAGGTTGTGAAGGTGACCCGACGCGTGGTTCAGCGCTTCCTGCGTCTTGTCCGGATCGCCGGTGAGCGCCGTGAAATAGATCTTCGCGTGCGCGTAGTCCGGCGTGAGCTCCACGCTCTGGATGGTCACGATACCGATACGCGGGTCTTTGACCTCGCGCATGATGAGTTCGGACAGATCGCGCTGAATCTGGTCGGCGATCTGAACGTTGCGATTGGGGGAAGTACGTTTCCTGGACATGATCCATCCCTGATTCGTTTATCAGGATAATGCGGCCGCCGTCGGGCGCGCCGCCATGAAAATGGGCGGGACAGGCCCACAAGCCTGCCCCGCCCACGAGCCGATACGCGACGATTACAGCGTACGCGCGACTTCGGTCACTTCGAAGACTTCGAACTGGTCGCCTTCGATGACGTCGTTGAAGTTCTTCACCGACATACCGCACTCGAAGCCTTGCTTCACTTCCTTCACGTCGTCCTTGAAGCGCTTCAGCGATTCGAGTTCGCCCGTGAAGATCACGACGTTGTTGCGCAGTACGCGCACCGACGACGAGCGCTTGACGATACCGTCCGTGACCATACAGCCGGCGACCGTGCCGATCTTCGGCACCTTGAACACCTGGCGTACCTCGACCATACCGGTGATGACTTCGCGCTTCTCCGGCGCCAGCATGCCCGACATCGCGGCCTTCACCTCATCCACTGCGTCGTAGATGATGTTGTAGTAGCGGATGTCGATACCGTTCGATTCGGCCAGCTTGCGCGCCTGTGCATCCGCACGCGTGTTGAAGCCGATGATGACCGCCTTCGATGCCGTCGCGAGGTTGACGTCGTTTTCGCTGATGCCACCCACCGCGCTGTGCACGATCTGCACGCGCACTTCGTCGGTCGACAGCTTGAGCAGCGACTGCACGAGCGCTTCCTGCGAGCCCTGCACGTCCGCCTTGATGATGAGCGGCAGGTTCTGCACTTCGCCTTCGCCCATCTGCTCGAGCATGCTTTCCAGCTTCGCGGCCTGCTGCTTCGCCAGCTTGACGTCGCGGAACTTGCCCTGGCGGAACAGCGCGATTTCGCGCGCCTTGCGCTCGTCCGGCAGAACGATCACTTCCTCACCGGCACCCGGCACTTCCGACAGACCCTGGATTTCGACCGGGATCGACGGGCCGGCTTCCTTCGTCGGCTTGCCGTTCTCGTCGAGCATCGCACGCACGCGGCCATAAGCCGAGCCTGCGAGCACGACGTCGCCGCGGTTCAGCGTACCCGACTGCACCAGGATCGTCGCGACCGGGCCCTTGCCCTTGTCCAGCTTCGCTTCGATCACGATGCCCTTGGCCGGCGCCTCGATCGGTGCCTTCAGTTCCAGCACTTCGGCCTGCAGCAGCACGTTCTCGAGCAGGTCGTCGATACCGACGCCCGTCTTCGCCGACACCGGCACGAACGGCGAATCGCCACCGTATTCTTCCGGCACGACGCCTTCCGCGACCAGTTCCTGCTTGACGCGGTCCGGGTTCGCTTCCGGCTTGTCGATCTTGTTGATCGCCACGACGATCGGCACGCCACCCGCCTTCGCGTGAGCGATGGCTTCCTTCGTCTGCGGCATCACGCCGTCGTCGGCAGCCACCACCAGCACCACGATGTCGGTCGCCTTCGCGCCGCGTGCACGCATTGCCGTGAACGCCTCGTGACCCGGCGTATCGAGGAACGTGATGACGCCGCGCGGCGTTTCGACGTGGTATGCGCCGATGTGCTGCGTAATGCCGCCCGCTTCGCCCGCTGCAACCTTCGCGCGGCGGATGTGGTCGAGCAGCGAGGTCTTGCCGTGGTCGACGTGGCCCATCACGGTGACGACCGGCGGACGCGGCAGCTGCTCCGCATCGGTGGTGGCCTCGCCTTCGACCAGCAGCGCTTCCGGATCGTCCAGCTTCGCGGCAACCGCGCGGTGGCCCAGTTCCTCGACGACGATCATCGCCGTTTCCTGGTCCAGCACCTGGTTGATCGTGACCATCTGGCCCATCTTCATCATCACCTTGATGACTTCCGAGGCCTTGATCGACATCTTGTGCGCGAGATCGGCAACCGAGACGGTTTCCGGCACGTGCACTTCACGTACGATCGGTTCGGTCGGTGCCTGGAACGTCGATGCGCTGTCCTGGTGACGGCCACGGCCCTTCGGGCCGCCGCGCCAACCGCGGTCGACGCCGCCGCTCGAATCGCCGCGCGTCTTGATGCCGCGGCGCTTGGCTGCGTCGTCCTGCCAGCCGCCCTTGCCGCCACCCGGCTTCTTGTTGCGGTCGCCCGCACCTGCCGGTGCCTGCGTGGTCGCCGGCGCTGCGCCGGCCGGCTTCTTCACGGCCGGACGTGCCGCGCTTGCGCCCGCCGGCTTTGCCGGCTTGTGCAGCGTGCCCTTCGCTTCGACCGGCTTCGGCGGTTCCACCGGCTTCGGCGGCTCGACTGCCTTGACCACGGCCTTGCGGGGCGTGTTCATCATTTCGCGGATCGCGCGCGCTTCGGCCTCGGCCGCCTCGCGACGCTTGCGAATCTCTTCCTGCTCGGCGCGCGTCTTGTCCGCCGCCTCGCGGGCAGCGTCCTCGGCCTTCTTCGCCGCTTCGCGCTGGGCCGCCCGTTCGGCGGCCGCGCGTGCTTCGTCCTGCGCGGACTGCGCACCGGCCGTTTCCTGCTGAGCCTCGGCGGCCTGCTGGGCAGCAGCCTGCTGTGCCTCTACGGCTGCAGCCGCGGCACGCTTCGCTGCCGCTTCTTCCTCGGCACGACGGCGCTCGGCTTCGGCCGCTTCCTCGCGGGCGCGGCGCTCGGCTTCCTCGCGCTCGAGGCGTTCCTGGCGCTCGCGCAGTTCCTGCGCCTGCTTCTCGAGCAGTTCGGCCTCGCGGCGCGCTTCTTCCTCGCGACGCTTCAGTTCCGCATCGTCGTCCGCTTCGGCGACCTGTGCCTGACCCTGTTCCGCACCTTCGGCCACGTCGTCGCGCTTGACGAACGTACGCTTCTTGCGGACCTCGACCTGAATGGTGCGAGCCTTGCCCGTCGCGTCAGATTGCTTGATCTCCGACGTATGCTTGCGGGTCAGCGTGATCTTGCGCTTGTCGCCGTCGGTTGCGCCGTGCGACTTGCGCAAATGATCGAGCAGACGCGCCTTGTCCGCCTCGGACAGCGCATCGTCTTCACTCGCTTTCTGGACGCCCGCTGCCTGCAGCTGTTCGAGCAGCACACCAGCAGGCATTTTCAGTTCCGCGGCAAATTGGGCTACGTTGTTACTCGCCATTCATTCCTCTTAGTGCAAGGACCGATTCCTTGCGGTTAGCATCGGGTCAGGCCATACGGCCGCCATCAAATCAGTGCGCCATGGTCATTTCTCACTGGAACCAGTGTTCACGTGCTTTCATGATCAACGCCTTAGCGGCATCCTCTTCCATCCCGGTCATGTCGACCAGTTCATCCACAGCCAGCTCGGCGAGATCGTCCCGCGTCTGCATGCCGTGTTCGGCCAGCTTTGCGAGCAACTCCGGCGTGACGCCGTCGAGGCCCTTCAAATCCAGCGCTGCGTTTTCGACCTTTTCTTCGTTGGCGATCGCCATCGTCAACAGTGCGTCGCGTGCGCGGTTGCGCAGCTCGTGCACGGTGTCCTCGTCGAATGCCTCGATTTCGAGCATTTCGTTGAGCGGCACGTAAGCGATCTCTTCGAGGCTCGTGAAGCCTTCGTCGATCAGGATATCGGCAACTTCTTCGTCGACGTCGAGACGCGCCATGAAGAGCGCACGCAGTCGATCGCGCTCTTCACCCTGCTTCAGGGCGGATTCGTCCGGCGTCATGATGTTGATCTGCCAGCCGGTCAGTTCGCCGGCAAGGCGAACGTTCTGACCGCTGCGCCCGATCGCGACAGCCAGCTCGTTCTCGTCGACGACGACGTCCATCGAGTGCTTTTCTTCATCGACGACGATCGACTGGACGGCTGCCGGCGCGAGCGCGCCGATCACGAACTGGGCGGGATCCTCGGACCATAGCACGATGTCGATGTTTTCGCCACCAAGCTCGTTGCGCACGGCCTGCACGCGGGAGCCGCGGATGCCGACGCAGGTACCGATCGGATCGATCCGCTTGTCGTAGGCGATCACGCCGATCTTCGCGCGCACGCCCGGATCGCGAGCGGCTGCCTTGATCTCTAGCAGGCCCTGCTCGATTTCCGGCACTTCCATCTCGAACAGCTTCATCAGGAACTCGGGCGCCGTGCGCGAGAGTTCGATCTGCGGACCACGCGCGGTGCGGTCGACCTTCGCGATGTACGCACGCACGCGGTCGCCCACGCGCAGGTTTTCCTTCGGAATCAGCTGGTCGCGGCGCAGCAGCGCTTCGACGCGGCCCGATTCGACGATGAAGTTGCCCTTGTCGAGGCGCTTCACCGTGCCCGTCATGATCTTTTCGCCGCGCTCGAGGTAGTCGTTCAGGATCTGCTCGCGCTCGGCATCGCGCACCTTCTGCAGGATCACCTGCTTGGCGGCCTGCGCGCCGATACGGCCGAACTCGATCGACGGCACCGGCTCCTCGACGAATTCGCCGACTTCGACGTCGGGGTTCTGCTCACGCGCTTCGAACAGCAGGATCTCGCGATCCGGCTCCTGCAAGCCTGCCTCGTCAGGGACGACGAGCCAGCGACGGAAGGTTTCGTGCTCGCCGCTTTCGCGATCGATATGGACGCGGATTTCGGCGCCTTCGTCGAACAGCTTCTTGGAAGCGGACGCGAGCGCAGCCTCGAGGGCGCCCAGCACCACATCCTTGTCGACGTTTTTCTCGCGCGCCAGCGCATCCACCAGCATCAACACTTCGCGACTCATTATTTGCGGCTCCTAAAGTCAACTTGCGGAATCAGGCGGGCTTTGTCGATGTCTGCCAGCGTGAAATCCAGCATGGCCGCCTCGCCCTTCTTCCCCTCAAATTCCAAACCGATCGTTTCGCCATTCGGCGCGTGCAGAATGCCCCGGTACGTCTTGCGCCCGTCCAGCGGCTTTTTCAAGGTCACGGAAACTTCGCTGCCGGCGAAGCGCTCGAAGTCGGCCAGTTTCTTCAACGGGCGGTCGAGCCCCGGAGACGAGACTTCGAGCCGTTCGTAATCGATGTTTTCGACCGTCAAGACGTGCTGGAGCTGACGCGTGACCTTTTCGCAATCTTCGAGCGAGATGCCGGCAAGCTGATCGATATAGATGCAAAGCATGCCGCGCCCGGTGCGCTCGAGATCCACCAGCTCGTAGCCGAGCCCGGTGACCGTGGTTTCTATCAGTTCCGTCAGTTGCACAGTGTCCTCTCAGGTGTTCGCGCCCGCCGCTCGCGATTACACCCGCGGGCGCGCGCCTTAGCCGGCGCAGGAAGCGCTACCCGAGATGCCTAACCGTTTCAGCAAAAAAAAATGGGCGGAACGCCCATCTTCTTACTGGTGGTCGCACCTGAGCCGCACATTGAATCCGTACGCCCAGCGACTCTGCGATTATAGCGTTTTTTGGCGCAAACGCCAAGCCAGCCGGTAAATGCAGCGCCCAGCCCGCATTTACCGATCAAAAATGCGAAACCGGACTGTCCGACCAGGCACAGTCCGGCAGCGCGATATATATACAGTCGAAAGCAAGTCACGCAGCGCGCGGTGCCGACCCAACCGGATTCACGCCGATTTCGCCGGCGCGCCGGCGGCTTGACGCCGCCGTCCGCCAGAAACGCTCAGCGACCGCGCGAGCGATTGCGCTGCGGGCGCGGGCCGCCGCGCGCACCACCACCGGCGTTGCCGCCGCCTTCGGCGCGATTGCCGTTCGGGTTGCGGTTACCGCCGCCCTTGCCGCCGCCACGCTTGGCGCCCGCGCCGCCTTCACGCTTGGGACCGGCGCCATACGACGCACGATTGCCGTCGACATCGCGACCGCCACCCGAGCGGTTGCCATGGCCCGACGGCGAAACCGGCAGGCTGCCGTAGCCGCTCAGGCCCGGCAGGCCCGGGCCGCCGCGCCGACCGCCGCCGCGACGCGGCTGGTCGAGTTGACCATGCGTCGTCAGCACCGGCTCGCGGCTGATGAAGCCCATCGACGTCTGCATCGGATCCGGCTGGCGGCGCTCGGCCGGCCCACTGCCACCGCGCTTGCCCTTTTCCTCGGACGGCGCCTTCAGGCCGACGGTCGCCATCAGCTTGCGCACCTGCGCCTCGTCGAGCTCTTCCCAACGACCGCGCTTCAGGCCGCGCGGCAGCGGGATCGGACCGTGGCGCGTACGGATCAGGCGGCTCACCATCAGGCCGGCCGCCTCGAACATACGGCGCACTTCGCGGTTGCGGCCTTCGGCCAGCGCAACGTGATACCAGTGGTTCGTGCCTTCGCCGCCGCCGTCGCGGATGCGCAGGAAGTTCGCCGGGCCGTCATCGAGCTCGACGCCATGCAGCAGCTTCTGCCGCATCCCTTCGGACAGTTCGCCGACAACACGCACCGCATACTCGCGCTCGACGCTGTAACGCGGATGCATGAAGCGGTTCGCGAGATCACCGGACGTGGTCAGCATCAGCAGACCTTCGGTGTTGAAGTCGAGGCGGCCCACCGCGAGCCATTTCGCCGTCTTCATCGGCGGCAGGCGATCGAACACCGACGGACGACCTTCCGGATCCGCATGGCTGACGATCTCGCCCGTCGGCTTGTGGTACAGCAGCACGCGCGGCGGCTTGTTCGGCAGCTTGCGCTTGACCGGCTTGCCGTTGATGCGGACCTGGTCGGTCGGCATGATGCGCTGGCCGATGTGCGCGGGCTCACCGTTCACCGACACGCGGCCGGCGACGATCAGCTCTTCCATTTCGCGACGCGAGCCCATGCCGGCTTCCGCGAGCACCTTGTGAAGCTTCGGCGCGTCGTCGTCCGGCGACAGCACGCGCTTGTTCGTCGGCTGCGCGCGACCGCGCCGCAGCATCGGCGCACGCACGCCGCTGCCGCCCGCGGAGTTGTCCGCGTCGAACGCCGGCGACGTCACATAGGCGAACAGATCGTCCTGCGACGCTGCATCGCCGTCGGCCTTCGCCGCGCCGCCCTCGGCTTTCGCCGGGCCGCCACGCCGCGACTGGCCGCCTTGTCCGCCCTGCGCACCCTTCGGTGCACCTTCACGCTTGCCGGCCGGCTTGCGGCCGCCCCTGGCCGCGCCTTCCTTGCGTGGCGCGCGCGCGGGCTGCGCTTCGGCGGCGTCGGCCGGCTGCGCGTCGGCGCCTTCGCCGTCCTGCGACTCGCCCTCGGCGCCCTTCGACTTGGCCGCTGCGCGGCGACGCGCGATCAGGCTGCGCGGACCGCGCCGCAGGCCGCGGCGGGGACGCTCGTCACCACCCGCGGCCGGAGCGTCCTGCTCCGGCGCATCGTCGGCACGCGCGGCCTGTGCGGCAGGCGCGGACGATTCAATATCGTGGATATCTGTCAAAACAACCTCAAAATGTCAGGTCTCGCGCCCGGCGCGGGCGCGGCAAGAAGTCGGCCGCGATCAGGCGCGGCGCTGTTCGGGTTCTGCTTCGTCGTCCGGTAGCGCGTCGGCGCCGATGGGCGCACTGGCACTGCGTACGGCATCGGCAAGGCTGTCGGACGTATCGTCCAGCATCTCGCCATCCGCGGGACCGGATCGTGAGGCGCCGGCGTTTCCAGGCTCGCCCGGCATGTCGCCGAGCGCCTCCGCTCCGTCTCCGGCAACCGCGTCGGCGGCCGGCTTGCGATCTTCCTCGTTCCACTCCGCGCGCGGCGGCTCGGACTGCCCGCCGGCCGGCGCTGCGTCGGCGCCGCCCTGTTCGGTTTGAACGCGATCAGCTTCCAGCGTATCGCGGTTCGGTATTTCGTGCGTCGACGCGACGTCCGTCGCCGCGTCGCCCGGCAATTCGTCAGGCTGCGCGTGTGGTTCGTCGGCCGCCGCTTCGCCGGCTTCCGGCGCCGCTTCCACCGCCGGTACGTCACCGTCGAAATCCATCGCCTGCTGCGCGAGCAGCGCGGCCTCGATGTTCGCGGCGGGCTCCTCGAGCGCGGGCAGGTCGTCGAGCGCCTTCAGGCCGAGATCGTCGAGGAACTGCTTGGTCGTCGCATACAGCGCCGGACGCCCCGGCACGTCGCGATGCCCGATCACCTCGATCCAGCCGCGGTCCTCGAGCTGCTTGACCACCTGAGTATTGACCGTGACGCCGCGAATCTCTTCGATGTCGCCGCGCGTGACGGGTTGCCGATACGCAATGATCGCGAGCGTTTCGAGCACCGCGCGCGAATATTTCGGCGGCTTCTCGGGATGCAGTCGATCCAGGTAGTGACGCATCGCCGGCTTGCTCTGAAAGCGCCATCCGGTTGCCAGCGCCACCAGTTCGACACCGCGGCCGGACCATTCCTGTTTCAGATCTTCGAGCAACGTGCGGACCGTGTCAGCCGACACGCCGTCGGCAAAGAGCTTGCGCAAATCGCCGAGCTTCAGCGGTTCCTGCGCGCAGATCAAAGCAGTCTCGAGGACGATCTTCGCCTCTTGGGTATTCATGCAGCTAGGCCAGACCCTGTGGTCAAACGAACCGGATCAAACAGACGAAAGTAACGGAAGACGCGCTCGCCCGATTCTGATCGGTCATATTGATGGGAGCACGAACCGGGGGCGGCGAACCAACTTCAAGCCAGGCCCAAACCGGACGGAACAGCACGGCTCAACGACGGAACCGCGTGACTGAGCGCCATATTACGCAAATTCGCCCGGTGCGTAAAGATGAGCCGAACGGGCCGCCGTTCCGCGGGCCCCGCGGCGCTCCGTCCCCGCTTCAGCGCGCACCCGCGCCGCGCGCGAGGAAGCGGCGCAAGCGCTCGACGCCCGCATCGAGCCGCGCCGGATCGCATGCATAGCACCAGCGCACGAACCCTTCCCCCTCCGGGCCGAATGCGCGCCCCGGCGCCAGTCCGAGCCCTGTCTCACGGACCAGCGACTTGCAGAACGCGAGGCTGTCGTCCGCGCCGGGCAAGCGCAGGAACAGATACATCGCGCCCGATGGAGGCGGCACGTCGACGCCCGGCAGCGTGCGCAGCGCGGCAACGATATGGTCACGCGCACCGCGCAGCGCCGCGACGAACGACTGCACGAACGGCTCGCCATCGCGCAGCGCGACTTCGCCCGCGGCCTGGATGAACGCGGGCGCGCACGACGTGTTGTATTCGACCAGCTTCGACAGATCGCCCATGACCTGCGCCGGCGCGACCAGCCATCCGAGCCGCCAGCCCGTCATCGCCCACGCCTTCGAGAACGAATTCACGACGATCAGCCGCTCGTCGCGCGACGCGATGTCGAGGAACGACGGCGCGCCGGCCGCACCGAACGCGAGTCGTTCGTACACTTCGTCGGCGACCACCCAGATGCCGTGCCTTCGGCAATGCGCGAGCACGGCCTGCTGGTCGTCGCGGGACATCGTCCAGCCGGTCGGATTGTTCGGCGAATTGACAAACAGCATCCGCGTGTCGGGCGTCAGCGCCGCGAGCAGCCGGTCGACATCGAGCCGCCAGCCCGCATCGCCATGGCCGAGTGGCACGCATTCGACCTGTGCACCGAGGATCTTCGGGATTTCGACGAGGTTCGGCCAGAGCGGCGTGACCGCCACGACGCGATCGCCGGGACCGACCAGCAGTTGCGCAGCCAGCATCAGCGCGCTCACGCCCGAACTCGTCACGGCGACTGTATCGACCGGCGTCGCGCCGTGGCGCGCGCTCACGTAGGCCGCGATCGCGCGGCGCAGCGGGACGGTGCCGAGGTTCTGCGTATAGAAGGTTGCGCCGTCGCGCAGCGCCGCCGCGGCCGCGTCGCGAATGAATGCCGGCGTCACGCGATCGGATTCGCCGAACCAGAACGGCAGCACGTCGGGCACGTCGAAGCCGGCGTTCGCCACTTCCCTGATCAGCGACGGACGCAGCGCCTGGACCGCGCTGCGTGCCGCCGGCGCGCCCGTCGCCGGGCGGGCATCTGCGGAATGCGTCATCGAGAACTGCCCCCGTGGAACACGATCCGCGTAGTGTACCGGCGTGCGCGCCGGATCCGCACCGTCAGTCGAGGTCCTCCGCCCGCGCCGGCATCTGGCGCGCGAGCTCCCAGATCGCCTGCGCGGCGGGCGACAGCGACCGGTCGCGGCGGCGCACCAGCTCGACGGTGCGCTCGGTACGCGGCGTCAGCGGCCGCGCGACCAGCGTCGATCCTGCCGGCAGCGGTAGCGACAGCCACGGCTGCACGCTCACGCCGACCCCGGCCTCGACGAGCCCGAATACCGTCGCCGAATGGCCGAGTTCCTGCATGACCGTCGCGTTCACCCGATGGGTGGCCAGCGCAGCGTCGATCAGCGGCCGGCTTCCGGACGCATGGTCGAGCAGCACGAGGCGCTCGCCGTCGAGTGCCGTCCACGGCACCTCGGGCCGCGCCGCAAGCGGATGATCGGCGCGCGCGACCAGGCAGAACGAGTCGGTCATCAACGGTTCGCACACGAGATCGGCCACGGTAAGCGGGCCGATGACGACGCCAAAATCGACCTCGCTCGACTTCACCTTGCGCAGTACGTCGCTCTGCACGTCGTCGCGCAAGCCAAGCGTGACGAACGGGAACTGGCGCTCGCACGACGCGACGACGCGCGGCATCAGCCGGCACGCGATCGTCGGGCTCGCGGCGACGATCACGCGCCCCCGCCGCTGCTCGCCGATCTCGCGAATCTCGCGCAGCGTGTCGTCGAGATCGTCGATCAGCCGGGACACGCTCGCGATCAGGTTTGCGCCGACATCGGTCAACTGCACGTCGCGCGTGGTCCGGTCGATCAGCTTCAGCCCGAGCTCCGTCTCGAGCTCACGCACGCAACGGCTCACCGCGGACTGCGTGAGCCCGATCTCATCGCCCGCGCGGCTGAAGCTCCTGAGCCGCGCTACCTCGATGAACACGCGAAGCTGGCGCAGCGTTACGTTCATCCCTTCACCTCATCAATCGTGGATACCGATGCGCGATTTTAATGCGCGAAACACGCTTCGAGGTGCGAATCCGGTATCGACCACCCATGTTTCGCTGCGGTGCAATATTCGCGCGAACGCACGCGGTACGGGCGAATTGCACAAGATTGGTGATTGTCCCGATTTGCTGCCGGGTTATTTTGGCGTCTTATACGCCCCTAGCTGACTTAGCCGTTAGCCCGCTGCCAAGCGGCTCTCGAGGGAATCGCCTCCGACGTGGCACACATCGTGCTTTATCTGACGCACAGGGCGCAGGTTTTCGTCGGACGGGAAGGCAGAAACGCCGCTGCCGGCCAACCGGACGCCCCCACCCGGCACTCGACGTTCGAGTGCCTGAAGAGTGCGCGGCGCAGGGCAGCGCACCGGAGTTAGCTTCGCTGAGGTGAGGACATGATGCTGTTCGACGATTTGAGAGATAACGAGTGGGCGCTGGTCGAAGGTCTGTTTTGCTCGGAACCCGCACGAAGCGAACGGCGCGGCCGTCCCCGCGTGGAGGCCCGTTCCGTGGTCAATGCCGTGCTGTGGGTACTGTCGACGGGTGAAGGCTGGTCCAAACTGCCGGGCCGCTATCCGTCGCCGCCGACCTGCCGCCGTCGCTTCGACGAATGGCAGGCAGACGGTACGCTCGCCGAAATCGTCAAGCGACTCGGCACGAGCGGCCGCCAGATCTCGTTGCGCGGTCGCATCGGGGCCAGCGCGGCGAAGCCGCCTGCACCGCCGAGCCGTGACCGGCTGCGCGGCGCCTTCTGGACCAACCCGGAATCCTGGCGCGCCCCCGTGAAGATGGCGTAACGCATGCTCGATCGGGCGGCTTCGGCCGCCCGGTTTCTTTCAGCGCCCCGTTCATTGCGCGGCGCTCGCGTCGTCGTCGATCCCCGCTGTCGTGCTGCGATACATCTCTTTACTATTATTTACAGCAAACCTGCACTCCCGCGCTTACCTTAGCGTCATATCAACAAGCTGCGCCGGCGGCTTGAAGGGAGCCCCCGCCATGAAACCAATGTCACTGCTCGTCGCATGCGGCATTGTCATTTCACTGGCGCTGACCGCCCCCGCTCGCGCCGATGATCGCGGCAAGCAGCCTCACCGCCAGCAAGAGCACCGCAATTCCCTTCGCCAGCAACCGCCCGCCACGGCGTCCAATCGGCAGACCGTGCCGCGCGGCGACTTGCGCGGCGACATCGCCAGCAACGCACGCGCGCGCATCGGCTCGCAGCCGACCGAGCTGCCGCGCCATCCGTAGCCCGGCAACCTGCTGGTTTTCGTCAAAGAAAATTCCCCGATTCGGGAACTGCTCGATATGCGACGAGTCACATTCGTTGCCATGAGCACAGCATGGCAACAGCAAAAGTATCCGGTACGCCCGTATCCTCGCGATACGGGCTTTTTTTCGGCGTGTCGCGCAGGGCTGCGCGAGGACAGGCGCGCGCCGCTACAGGCGGCTTTCGAGAATCGCCACGGCGCTGGCTTCGCTCAATGCGTAGTCGTCCATGCGGCGATCGGTCCAGGAAAGTAATTTCTCGTCGCGCTCGAGGCGCGCGCATTCGGCTCGACCGTTGTCGGTCAGCACCGCGATGTCGACCGGCGCATGAAAACCCGGTGCGGGCGCAACGGTCTTCTGCCTGACCGTGTCCATCAGTCCTAGCGACCGGAGATACTCGAACACGCCCGGGCGGCGCGCCCACGGTACCTGGCGGTACTGCACTCGTCTCAATGCGTCGAGCACCGCTTCGTTGGAATACGTGGCCATCTCGATTCTTTCTTAAAGTGCAGCGACAATGCGAAGCGGCGTGCCGGGCGGGAGCTCCGCCCGCCGATACCGCCACCGATTCTGGAGGCCGACGTTCGGCGTCGCGTTAGGGCCAGATCGTCAGCCGTCCATAAAAAGACACCATACCCCAATCAAATTGATTCTGTTCGATTCGTTTGTACTTCTCTTCATCTGTTTCATGCTCTGCCGCAAGCGGCGGCGACAGATCGCGATCGCCGGCGCCGCGGTGTTCTGGCTGCTTGCGACCGGCTGGCTCGCGGCGCCGCTCATCGCGTGGACCGAGGCCGGCGTGACGCCGGTCGAGCACCCCGCCATGCACGGCCGGACCACGCTGATCACCCTCGGCATCGGCACGCGGCGCGGCGAAACCGGCCTGCAGGCGCCGCCCGACGGCGAAGCGCGCATCCGCACGACCGCCGCGCTCTATCGCACGTGCGTGCAGCAGGCCACCCGCTGCACCGTGGTGATGTCGGGCGGCGACCCGCAACATCACGGCGAAACCGAGGCGGCCGTCTACGGACGCCGGCTGGTGGCGGAAGGTGTCGCTCCGGGCGACCTGGTGCTCGAGCCGAACAGCCGTACAACCTACGAAAACGCGAAATTCACTGCTTCTATACTACGCTCACAACATGACGACACGCGCATTCTCGTCGCGTCGTCGTACCAGATGCGCCGCGCATTGCTCGACTTCCGCCACTTCGGCATCGATCCGCAGCCCGTTTATTCGAATCGCCGGCGCGCTCAACTGGGCTGGCTGCCCCGCCGAGACAACCTGGAAAACGCGAACCGGGCGTTGCACGAGCTGGTCGGCATCGCGCAATTTCACGTGTATCGATGGCTCGGCTGGTTCTGACGGCGCCACGGGCACCGGAGGCGAAAGCGACGGTATCGCCCCGGATGGCAGGCGCGTGACGGAACGCACGAAGTGTTGCGCGACTTCAACGGGGCCTTGCGCTGCGCCTCGATCCGGTGCACATTGATCCGTCACTTTTGTTACACTCGACACGCACTCGATTGCAGTCGCCAGACAAAACGGCAACATTCGGGTTCATCACCACTTAGCGGAGGTAAAGCAATGAAGAAGACGTCCCTGGCTATTCTGGTCGCGATGTCGGCGCTGACTGGCGCAGCGTATGCGCAAGAGAGCACGCAAATCCAGACCATCACCGATCCGGCAAAGATCGCCGAGATCGAGCAGCGCGCACAGGCACTGCAACAGCAGCAAGCAGCCGAGGCTGCACAGCCGGCGGCGCAGGAAGAGCATCACCACGTCAAGAAGGCGATGCATCACAAGGCAGCGAAGAAGGCCGCCAAGAAGGCGGCTCCGGCAGAAGCTGCCAGCCAGTAAGTTCGGCGGCACCGCACAAGCGAAAAGCCGAATCCGGGCAACCGGGTTCGGCTTTTTTGGTTGCGGCGCCCGCGCGTTGTGCTAAAGTCGCGCACCGAAATTTTCCACCCGTGCGCACCCCGGTGCGGAGGACAGCATGAGCAACATTCAACTCGACATCGAGTGGACCGAAGAAGCCACTCGCAAGATCAAGCAACTGATGCCGCGCGGCTCGACCGACGCGTTCCTCGCGCTGCCGCCGATCGAGTGCCTGCCGATGGAGGGCGACGTGCTTTTCCTCGGCCCGCAAGGCAAGCAGCAACCGTTCATCGTCGCCGAGCGTCAGTATCATCACGACGGCGATGCCGACTGGACGATCATCCTGATTCTCGACGTACCCAGCACGTCGCACTGACGGATCGCAGCGGCCGGCAATGCGTCCGGCCGCCTTGCCCCGCTCAAACGAACCTCCACAGCACGCGGATCCGGGAACGATCGATCCGTCCGCGACCGCTCCGCGGCAAGCCGGAATGTGTGTCAAACGCACATGCACGGCCAACGTAGCCCCACCCTCCCAGCGCTCGACCAATACGAATACCCGCGGCTGGATCGGCACGCACTCGCTTTGCCGCCCCACAAAAAAATTGCCCGCGCTCCAGAAGAAGCGCGGGCGAAACCGTCGCCCTACGAGGAAAGGCGACGGGGCCATCGGGATCCGCACATCGCGCGGATCGTCATCGGTTTTGCGCCGGCGCTCGCAGCACCGGCATCTGAAGACGTGGATACCGTCGGTCGGACGGTCGAGACGCCGCCCGCACTCGGACGCTACCCCCTGTCTTCACGATTCCACCTTATAAAGCAGTTTGTGTGCCAGGCACATTTACGAAAGTACACCATTGATCCGTAAGGATATTTACTGCGGTCATGACGATGTAACACCCGTCCTGCGGCCGTAACGCGCGGATGTTACGTAACGTCACGAGAAGGAATCGAACGTCCCGCACGCGCCGCCGCCAGCGCGCGCGACAATGAAAAAAGCCCGCCGGAAGGCGGGCTTTTCGAAGGCCGGGATCGTGCCGCGATCAGCGCAGCTGATTCACGAGCAGCCCCATGATCTGGCGAGCGGGCGACGACGTATCGATCGCACCCGAATCGTCGACGACCGCGACGCGCGTCTGGTCGGACGACAGCGCCTTCACGTTAACGCGATACTGCTTCGCCTGCTTTTCCTTCTTGCCGTGGAACAGCTGGCTCCAGAAGCCCTGCTCGGCCGCGCTGATGTCTTTCGGATCGACATAACGCACGAAATACAGGCCCTTCGTGCGATCGCGATCGTCGACCGTGAAGTTCGCACGATCGAGCGCGAGGCCGACGTGCAGCCACGAACGGTCGTACGGCTCGCCGAGCGTGACTTCGGACGGCACCGAAGCCGAATCGACGTCGTTCGCTTGCGACGACGTACGCGCGACATTCTGCGCGGCGATCGCCGCGGCGGCAGCCTTCGATGCGTCGGTATCCGCCTTCTTGTCCTTCGGCACCGTGTTGTCGTTGATGTTCGCGATCGGCGGCTCGCCGTTCTTCGCGCGCTGCTCGTTCTGGGCGAGCACTGCCATCAGCCGCTTCAGGTATTCCGTCTCGAGCGCCGGATCGTTCGGCTTCGCTTCCCACTTGCTCGAATCGTTGTTCGCACCGGTGATCGCCTCGCGCATGCCCTTCTGGCTGATGAACACGTAGGTGCCGCCGTTCGGCGCCGAATCGAGGCGCGTGCGGTACTTGTTGCGCTCGGCTGTCACATACGAGTTGCCCATCGCCTTCGAGATCACGCTACGGATCAGGCCGTCGTTGATCTGCGGGTGAGTTTCGTTCCAGTCGGTTTCCATCACGCCCTTGTCGCGCTGGTCCACGACGAGCAGGAAACCCTGTTCCTGCCAGAAGCGGCGAACCTGCGGCCAGATGTCGGCGGGCTTCTTGCCGTCGATCACGAGCCAGCTCTCGGTGCCGTCGCGCTGGATATGCATGCCGGACACGGCGGGCGCGACGGTGTCCAGCGCGGGTGCCGCGTGCTGGACCTGCTGAAGCGCAGACAGGGAAGTCGCGCCGCCCTGCGGCGGCAGCGAACGCTGATCGGCCGTCTCGTCAAGCATGTTGGGCGGCACTGCGAGCGACGCTTCCTTCGATTTCGAATCGCTCTTGTAGTCCACTTTCGTGGGCGACGACGTACCGCAACCGGCGACGAGCGCGCCAGTGGCGAGCACTGCAGCGAACCGCATGGTAAGACGAAGATCAGTCATGTTCGGGGAATCCTCTTCCGCTAAATCACGGCGCTTTCCGTGGATCAACCTTGCATTTTACCGGGGCCGCGCCGGGATGTGCAAAAAAGCGACGGCCAAGAAAAAACCCGCGTCAGCCTGAACTGACGCGGGTTCTTTATCTGGTCGGGGCGAGAGGATTTGAACCTCCGACCACCTGCACCCCATGCAGGTACGCTACCAGGCTGCGCTACGCCCCGAAAGAAAAAAATTATAACAGACAGTTCGCCGGTTTAGAACGGGTCGCATGCATTTTGTGAATGTTCCTGCGAATTTTTTTCGAGCTGCTGTGACTGCATGTGACGACCTCGACCGGCGCGGCAACGCGCATCCTGCCGCGCCCATGCGCCGTCGATGCGATCCGCCCGATGCTCACCGCTTGCGCGCGACACAGATGACCGTGAGGCCTCCGATCCGATTGAACCGGAACATCGGCAACTCGGCCCGGCAGATCAGCTTGAGCAAACCATTGACGACCGGATGATGCCGGCGCAATTGCGACGCCGGTTCGCGCGGTTGCCGACGCGCGCGTTCGCTCAGCCGCATTGCCGCCGCGAGCGGAAACGTGAGGCCGAAGTAGTATGCGCCGTGCTCGACCTCCAGCCCCGCGCGACGCGCGACGTCTTCAAGACCGTCGAGCGTGTACCTGCGCTTGTGCTCGAGAAAATCGTCGTGCGCGCTCCAGAGGAACTGAAACGCGGGAACCGTGATCAGGAACCGGCTGCCCTTCGGCGCACCCTGCACATATCGCGCAAGCAGCCCGACATCGTCATCGACGTGCTCGAGGACATCCATCAGCAATACGAGATCGGCATCGAATCGATCGACGGCGCGCCGAAAATGGACGGGCTTGCCGGCCGCCTCCCCGTCGGTATCGTCGGGGTAGCTCGTATCGACACACCATGCTTCGGTCGCCCGCGTGCGCTCGAGCAAATGCTTGGAAAAGAATCCCGAGCCCGCGCCGACGTCGAGGATCCGGCTCGCATCCGGCGAGCCCAGGAACCGACGGATCGCGCGCGCCTTCGACGCGTAGTACCAGTGATCGCCTACATCCGCTCCCAATACGTCGAGTTCCTTCAGATCCATGACGCCTCCCCCGTGTCGGCCACCATGCTGATCCATCCAGCCACTGATGCCGATCTTACCGCGCCTCGGCCGGCGCACCCACGGCAAGTTGCGCGAATCGCGCCGGCAACCCGCGTCGCGTCCTAATCGAAAAGGACGATGGCCGTTTCGCCGCGGATCGCTACCGTGCGCTTGCCCGGCGCGAGATCGACGCGGAATCGACGCGCACGGCACATCGTCCGACTGCACATGCTGGTCTGATCGGCCGTGCCGGCGACGACAGCGATACCGCGTCCGTCGCCGCCCCGCCCCGCACGAAAACCCGCGTCAGCCCATGTCGGCGCCGGGTTTGACGATCGGTTCAGCGCGGCGCCCGCCCCGCCCGCAAAACCAAACGAGCGTTTGATCTTGCCGCCCTGCCACCGGGAATCCATTGTCCTGTCGTGCGTCGCCCGGCCTTGCCCGCACGCCCGTTGTTTGGTGACGCCGCTCTAGCGCGCTATGCCACACTGCACGGCATCGACGTCCGCGCTGCGCACGAACCGCGCGCCCTCGTCGATCACGACAAGACCTGGAGACAGACGATGCGGAATGCGGTCCGGCGCGGCCATCGCATGCCTTTGGCAATTCTCGACTGGATGACTGCCCCGCGACGCGCGGCGGCCTCGGTCTCACACGGCACCTCCCGCGCACTCGGCTGCGGCACGCTGGCGCTCGCGCTGCTCTGCGCCGGCTGCGCGGAACCAGCCGCGCAGCGTGACGGCAACGCGTCGGTCGCCTCGACGAAGATCGAGCGCGCGAAGGCCGAACGCCTGGCCCATGAACGGCAGATCGCCCGCACCGTGCCGTCGCTCGCATCGATCAGCCTCACGCAGCCGCGCCCGTTCACGCTGCGCGACTCGGGCCAGAACGGTGCGATGACGTTTCTGCGCGATGTCGATTTCCGCATCGTCAACAACCTCGGTTTCTTCATCCATCAGTTGTCCGCGACACTCGTGCCGACGCAGGCCGGCGCGCCGATCGTGTTCGATGATCCGACGAGCTTCGAGATCGACGTACACGAAGGCACGGTCACGCTCGACAACACGAAGCTGACCGCACTCTTCGACACCTACATCTTCGGTTACCGCAACGCACCGCTGCGCAAGCTCGCCGTCTCGGCCGGTGACGGCGTGATCCATCTGCAAGGCGAGATGCAGCGCGACGGCTGGGTGCCGTTCTCGCTGACCGGCACGCTGGCGATCCGCGACGGCAGTCAGCTCGTGTTCCACCCGAGCGGCGTGCGCGTATCGGGCATCAATGCGCAGCCGGTGATGCGCGCGGCCAACGTGAAGATGGCCGACCTGCTGAAGGTCGAGACACCGATCGCGCGGCTCGTCGGCGACGACCTCGTGATGTCGGTCGACAAGCTGATGCCGCCGCCGCGGCTGAAGATCCGGATCACCGCGCTGCGCGTGACGCCGGCCGGGCTCGACCTGACGCTCGACGACGGCTCGCACGCCGGCTTCGCGCTGCCCGCGAACGCGCCGCAACAGGCGATGTACATTCGCGGCGGCGACGTGAAATTCATGCGCTCGATGCCGATGAACGCCGACATCCTGATCAGCCCCGTCGATCCGGCGAAGCGCGACCAGAAATTCGTGTTCGACCTGTATCACTATCGCGACCAGGTATCGGCCGGCTATTTCAATTTCGATGAAAGCGGCGCGATGGCGATCCGGATGCCGTCGTATGCGGGCGTCGCGAGCGGCGCCGCGCTGGGCAATGCGGCCGCCCGCCTGAACGACAGCTTCCTCGCCGCGCAGCAGAACGCGTTGCGCGACTTGCGCCAGCACTGGGAAGCGTTTGCGCTCGCGGCCGCCGCGGCGCAGCCCGGCATGCGGAAAGTCGCGATGCGGCGCTCGTCGACCACGCCGTTCAACGAACGGCACGTGTCGAACCGCAACCCGACGATCCACCTGCACGACGTCGACTTCAACCTGGCCGGCGACATCGGCTTCCATGTCGAGGATCTCGACGTGCAGCTCATCGCGAAACGGCCGGGCGAGCCGGTCGACCTCGACGATCCGAACCAGTACGACATCCGCATTCTCGGCGGAACGGTCGTCGAATCGTGGAAGGCGATGTCGGCGCTCTTCAACAACTATCTGCTCGACTATTCGCCGCGCTCGCTGAACGATCTGCAACTGAGCGCGGACGGCCAGGACCTGCGCGTCCAGGGCGGCATCAAGCTCTGGAATCACGTGCCCGGCGTGTGGCTACCGACCGACATGAAAGGCTCGTTGTCGGTGCTCGACGACCGGCATCTCGCGTTCAAGCCGTCGCAGGTGTCGGTGCTCGGCATTCCGCAGGCGAAGCTGCTGCGTTCGCTCGGCATCGAACTCGCGTCGCTGACGCCGCTGCAGCGCCGCGGCGCGGAATTGCGCGGCGACACGCTCGTGCTCGATCAGTACACCGTATTTCCGCCGCCGGTGCTGAACGGAAAACTCGCCCAGGCGACGGTCGAACGCGACGGGCTGCGCCTCACGTTCCGGCGTGCCTCCGACGCACCCGTGCCGAAGCGGCCGCAGATCGACGCGCCGAGCTACATGTGGATGGAAGGCGGCGACATGAAGATGTTCAACGTGCTCGAACTGAATGTGCGCGCACTGATCCGGAACTCTGCCGAAGCCGGCCCGATGCGTTTCGACCTGTACGGCTACCGCAGCCAGGTCGCGCAGGGCTCGGTGCGGATGCTGCCGGACGGCACGCTGGTCGTCGACATGGGCAAGCCGAATCCGCTCGCATCGCGCTGACAGTGCGGGCCCGCGCGCATGAAAAAAGCCCGGTGGCGCTTCGCCAACCGGGCTTTCCTTGTTTCGAGCGTCGCGCTCAGTGACGCTCAGTCGCGCTTCAATCCGTCGATCACGTCGAGGAGCGCCTGCCGCAGCGCATTCACGTCGACCGTCTCACCCTGCTGGCCCGCCGCACGCTCATCGGCTCCCGGCACGTCCGGCTCGGCCGGTGCCGCGGCGCCGCGTTCGCTGCCCGGCGAATCGAGCCGGTTGCGCGCCCCGTTGATCGTGAACCCCTGTTCGTACAGCAGCTCGCGAATCCGCCGGATCAGCAGTACTTCGTGATGCTGGTAATACCGGCGATTGCCTCGCCGCTTCACCGGCCGCAGCTGCGTGAACTCCTGTTCCCAGTAACGCAGCACGTGCGGCTTGACCCCGCACAGCTCACTGACCTCACCGATCGTGAAGTAGCGCTTCGCGGGAATCGGAGGCAAGACGACTTTCTCAACCGTAGTGGTCATCGTCGGTTAACCGTCGGTAAAGGGTGCGCGGCGGCCGCGCGGAGACGTCAACGCGCGGGCGTCATTCCACGCCGTTTTCGACCAGCGCCTTCAGCTTCTGGCTCGCGTGGAAGGTTACCACCCGGCGGGCCGCGATCGGAATCGCCTCGCCCGTCTTCGGATTGCGGCCCGGACGCTGCGGCTTGTCGCGCAGCTGAAAATTGCCGAATCCCGACAGCTTGACGCTTTCACCGTTTTCGAGCGCGTCGCGGATCACTTCGAAAAAAGCCTCGACCATGTCCTTCGCTTCACGCTTGTTCAGCCCGACGCTGTCGAACAGCAGCTCCGCCAGTTCCGCTTTCGTCAGCGTCGGCGTCTCGGTGGACGCCGGCGCCGAAGCGTCGCGGTTCATGGCGCTCCGTTGCGCCGTCAGGAGGGCTTCGAATTCACTCGAGGTCATGTCGTTCATATCTGCCATACAGCGCGTTAAACCAAAACTTGCGAGGGGAAAAAGCCGCCCGCCAACGGGCGGCCCCTCTCCTTAGCCGCGCAGGCGGGCACCGGCGCGAGCCATCCGCTCGACCAGCGTCTGGATCGCCTGATCGACGACCTCGTCCTGTAGCGTGCCAGCCGGATCCTGCAGCGTCACGCGGAAGGCAAGGCTCTTCTCGTGCGCGGCAAGGCCACCGGAAGTATTTGATTTTGCACGAAATTCGTCGAAGAGTACAACCTTCTGAACGAATCGGCAGGCGTCTTCGGCCAGCGCCTTCTTCATTTCGTCGAAAAGTGCCTGAACCTCGACCGCCTGATCGACCACGACAGCGATATCGCGCCGTACCGGCGGGAATTTCGACACGTCGGTCGGTGCCGGCAGCGCACGCGCGGTGAGCGCGTCCGTGTCGATTTCGAACATCACCGGCGCGTGCGGCAGCTCGTACTTCTGCATCAGGCGCGGATGCAGCTCGCCGATCCAACCGACCGCGCGGCCATCGACCTCGATGCGCGCGCTGCGGCCCGGATGAAGGGCCGGATGTTCGGCCTTCACGAAGCGCGCGGCGGCCGGCGCGAGCAGCGCCTCGAGATCGCCCTTCACGTCGAAGAAATCGACTGCGCGCGTGGCCACGCCCCACTGCTCGTCGACCGCCGGGCCGTACGCGAGCGCGCCGACACGTTTCGGCTGCGTGTAGCCTTCGACGGTCAGCTCGCCGGCCTTCACCGACGAATCGGCAAGGAACACGCGGCCGGCCTCGAACACGCGCACGCGATCCGCGCGACGGTTCAGGTTGTGGCGCAGCACCGAGATCAGGCTGCCGAACAGCGTCGTACGCATCACCGACAGCTGGCTGGCGATCGGATTCAGCAGGCGAATCGGGTTGTCGTTGCCGGCGAAATCGTGCTCCCACTCCGCATCGACGAAGCTGAAGTTGACCGTTTCCGCGTAGTCCCGCGCCGCGAGCGCATGACGGATGTCGTGGATCGAACGCTGCGTCTCGTTGGTCGCGCGCATCTCGCTCGTCGCGACCGGCGGACGCGCCGGAATCTTCTCGAAGCCGTAAATGCGCGCGACTTCCTCGATCAGGTCTTCCTCGATCTCGATGTCGAAGCGGTGCGACGGCGGCGTGACCAGGAATGCGTCGTCGTCACGCTCGAACGGCAGGCCGAGGCGCGTGAAGATGTCCGCGATCTCGTCGGCGTCGATCTTCACGCCGATGATGCGGTTCGCGCGCGATACGCGCATCTTCACCGGCGCGCGCTGCGGCAGGTTGACCGCCTGATCGTCGATCGGGCCGGCCTTGCCGCCGCAGATCTCGAGAATCAGTTGAGTAATGCGCTCGACGTGCTCGACAGTGGTTGCGTAGTCGACGCCGCGCTCGAAGCGATGGGCCGCATCGGTCGAGAAGTTGTACTTGCGCGCGCGGCCACGGATGCTGTCCGGCCACCAGAACGCGGCTTCCAGATAGATGTTGGTCGTGTCGAGCGTGACGGCCGTGCTGTCGCCGCCCATGATGCCCGCGAGGCTTTCCACGTGGCGGTCGTCCGCGATCACGCCGACCGTTTCGTCGAGTTCGACCGTATTGCCGTTCAGCAGCTTCAGCGACTCGCCGCGCTTGCCCCAGCGCACCTCGATGCCGCCGTGGATCTTGTCCAGGTCGAACACGTGCGACGGACGGCCAAGCTCGAACATCACGTAGTTCGAGATGTCGACGAGCGCCGACACGCTGCGCTGGCCCGAACGCTCGAGGCGCTCGACCATCCATTGCGGCGTCTTCGCGTGCGCGTTCACGCCGCGGATCACGCGGCCGGAGAAACGGCCGCACAGATCGGGCGCGGCAATGCGCACGGGCAGCGTCTCGTCGAGCTCGACGCGCACCGTGCGGATGTCGACCGGCGTCAGCGGAGCACCGGTGATCGCGGCCGTCTCGCGCGCGATGCCGAACACGGACAGGCAATCGGCCTTGTTCGGCGTCAGCTTGATTTCGAAGATCGTGTCGTCGAGATTGAGCGTGTCGCGGATGTCCTGGCCGACCGGCGTGTCTTCCGGCAGGATCAGCAGGCCGCTGTGGTCTTCGGACAGCTTCAGCTCGCGCGCCGAGCACAGCATCCCCTGGCTCTCGACGCCGCGCAGCTTCGACAGCTTGATCGCGAACGGCTTGCCGCCCTCTTCCGCCGGCGGCAGCTCCGCGCCGACCAGCGCGACCGGCACCTTGATGCCGGGCGCCACGTTCGGTGCGCCGCAAACGATGTTCAGCGTCGCGCCGGTGCCGGCGTCGACCTGGCAGACATTGAGCTTGTCCGCATCCGGATGCTTGACGACTTCGAGCACGCGGCCGACGACGATCTTCGACGTCGGCGGCGCAGCCTTGCTCAGCGATTCGACTTCGAGCCCCGCCATCGTCAGCGCGTGCGACAGCTCGTCGGTCGTCAGCTGCGGGTCGACAAAGGTTCTCAACCAGGATTCAGGGAATTGCATGGATGTCTACGTTCGAAACAGGTTAGATCGACGCCCGGGCCCCGTCGGAACCGTCCGGCGGGGCGTGCGCGGGCACATGTCGGCGCGGCGCGTGCGTTATGCGAACTGGCGCAGGAAACGCAGATCGTTCTCGAAGAACAGCCGGAGATCCTGCACACCGTAGCGCAGCATCGTCAGGCGCTCGAGGCCGCTGCCGAACGCAAAGCCGATGTAGCGCTCGGGATCGAGGCCCATGTTGCGGATCACGGTCGGATGCACCTGCCCCGAGCCCGAGATCTCGAGCCATTTGCCGGCGTTCTTGCCGTGCTCGAACATCATGTCGATCTCGGCCGACGGTTCCGTGAACGGGAAATACGACGGACGGAAGCGCACGAGGATGTCGTCGCGCTCGAAGAATTTCTTCAGGAAATCGGTATAGACGCCCTTGAGGTCGGCGAAGCTGATGTTTTCGTCGATCCACAGCCCCTCGACCTGATTGAACATCGGCGAGTGCGTCGCATCGCTGTCCACGCGATACGTGCGGCCCGGCGCGATGACCTTGATCGGCGGACGGTTCATGCGCGCGTAACGCACCTGCATCGGGCTCGTGTGCGTGCGCAGCAGCAGCTGGCGGCCGTCGGCATCCTTGCCTTCGACGTAGAAGGTGTCCTGCATCGAACGCGCCGGATGGTTCTCCGGGCTGTTCAGCGACGTGAAGTTGTACCAGTCGGTCTCGATTTCGGGACCGTCGGCCACGTCGAAGCCGATCGAGCGGAAAATCTGTTCGACGCGCTCCCACGTGCGCATCACCGGGTGCAGGCTGCCTGCACCGGCGCCGCGACCCGGCAGCGTGACGTCGATCGCCTCTGCGGCGAGGCGCTGGCTCAACAGCGCGTCGGCGAGCGCCTGGCGACGTGCGTTCAGCGCGGCTTCAACCTGCTGCTTCGCGACGTTGATGCGTGCGCCTTCGGTCTTGCGTGCTTCGGGATCGAGCTTGCCGAGGCCCTTGAGCAACTCGGTCAGCGCACCCGACTTGCCGAGAAATCGTGCTTTCTCGTTTTCGAGCGTGGTGATGTCGGCAGCCTGTTCGAAGGACTGCTGCGCGTCGGCGACAATCTGGTCCAGATCCATAGATCCCATCATTTCCAACGTCATTCGGTCTTGGCGAGCAAATCTGCCCACCAAACAAAAAAGGGGCTCGGAAGAGCCCCGTTTTCGCTGCAGCGGCCGAAACTACCGGAGCATCGCTGCAACTCACCACGCAGTGCTAATTTCGCAATTAGGCTGCAACGGCGGCTTTCACCTGCTGGACGATCGCAGCAAAAGCAGCCTTGTCGAACACCGCCATGTCGGCCAGGACCTTGCGGTCGAGTTCGATCGACGCCTTCTTCAGGCCGTTGATGAACACGCTGTAGGTCATGTCGTGCTGGCGAACTGCCGCGTTGATACGCGTGATCCACAGTGCGCGGAACACACGCTTCTTGTTGCGGCGATCGCGGTACGCGTACTGACCAGCGCGCATCACCGCCTGCTTGGCGATGCGGTAGACGTTATTGCGACGGCCGCGATAACCCTTGGCCAGCTTGATGATCTTCTTGTGGCGGGCCCGTGCGGTTACCCCACGTTTGACTCGAGGCATGTTTCTCTCCTTAGAGTATCAGTTGAGGGGTTACGCGAACGGCAGCATTGCGCGGACGGAGTTCAGATCGGAATCATGAACTGCCGTTGCGCCGCGCAGGTGACGCTTGTTCTTCGTGGTTTTCTTGGTCAGGATGTGACGCTTGAAGGCTTGACCGCGCTTGACGGTACCGCCCGGACGCACCACGAAGCGCTTTGCAGCACTCTTCTTGGTCTTCATCTTAGGCATGACGAACAACTCCAGTTTATTAGATGGCGATGGGTGTGCGGTTGGCATGCGCCCTTGACCCGCCCTTCGAAACCCAGTCCACTTGTGTACGGCGAACCGCTTGCGCAGCCGCCGTCATTGCTGGCGCGCCGCCCTCACCGGGCAACGCACCGAACCACTTGCGAACCTGCGCGCCGTGCGCGCGGGCCCGTTACTTCTTTTTCTTCGGCGAGAGCACCATGATCATCTGGCGCCCTTCCATCTTCGGCATTTGCTCGACCTGGCCGACTTCCTCGAGATCCGTGCGCAGACGTTCCAGCATCCGCATGCCGATCTCTTGGTGAGCCATTTCGCGGCCGCGGAAACGCAACGTGATCTTCGTCTTGTCGCCCTCTTCGAGGAAGCGCACGAGATTGCGGAGCTTGACGTTGTAGTCACCGTCATCGGTACCCGGGCGGAATTTGACTTCCTTCACCTGGATGACCTTCTGCTTCAGCTTCGCTTCGTGCTGCTTCTTGGACTCCTGATACTTGAACTTGCCGTAGTCCATCAGGCGGCAGACCGGAGGAACCGCTTGCGGCGCGATTTCCACCAGGTCGACATCCAGTTCTTCCGATTTACGGAACGCATCAGCGAGTTTTACGATACCGAGCGGTTCGTTCTCGAGCCCGACCAGACGCACTTCCGGCGCAGAGATTTCACCGTTGATGCGATGCGACGACTTATCAGTAGCGATGTTACGTTTCCTCTAAAAATTAAAAAAACGAGCCGCGCTGCCAGGGCGGTTACTTGAACGAGCGCAGGTCTTCCTGCAGACGCTCAACGAAGGCTTCGATCGGCATAACGCCAAGATCGACGCCGCCACGGGCACGCACGGCTACCGTTTGCGCATCACGCTCCTTATCACCCACGACGAGGAGATAAGGCACCTTTTCCAGCGTGTGCTCGCGTATTTTATAGCTAATCTTCTCGTTGCGCAAATCGCCCGCCACCCTAACCCCTTGTTTTTGCAACGTTTGGGTCAGAGAGTGTGCATATTCCACCTGACTTTCGGCGATATTGAGCACAACTGCCTGGAACGGCGCGAGCCAGGCCGGCATCGCGCCGGCATGGTGCTCGATCAGAATGCCGAGGAATCGCTCCATCGAACCGACGATCGCACGGTGCAGCATCACCGGCCGGCGGCGGCTGTTGTCCTCCGCGACATACTCGGCACCGAGGCGCTCCGGCAGCACCATGTCGAGCTGCAGCGTGCCGCACTGCCACGAACGGCCGAGTGCATCCTTGATGTGGTACTCGATCTTCGGACCGTAGAACGCACCCTCGCCCGGCAGCTCTTCCCACGACAGGCCGCACGCCGTCAGCGCGTCGCGCAGGCCCTGCTCGGCACGGTCCCACGTTTCATCCGTGCCCGCACGCTGTTCGGGGCGCAGCGACAGCTTGATGTCGATGTGATCGAACCCGAAATCCTTGTACACGCTCATCGCCAGCGTATTGAACGCGATCGACTCGGCGATGAACTGCTCTTCCGTACAGAAGATGTGCGCGTCGTCCTGCACGAAGCCGCGCACGCGCATCAGGCCATGCAGCGCGCCCGATGCCTCGTTGCGGTGGCACGAACCGAATTCCGCGTAGCGCAGCGGCAGGTCGCGGTACGAGCGCAGGCCGTGCTTGAACACCTGAACGTGGCCCGGACAGTTCATCGGCTTGATCGCGTAGTCGCGCTTCTCCGACTCCGTCGTGAACATGTTCTCGCGGTAGTTCTGCCAGTGGCCCGACGCTTCCCACAGCGAGCGGTCCATGATCATCGGCGTCTTGATCTCGAGGTAGCCGGCGTCGTTCACGCGGCGGCGCATGTACTGCTCGACCTGCTGCCACAGCGCCCAGCCCTTCGGATGCCAGAACACCATGCCCGGCGACTCTTCCTGCATGTGGAACAGGTCGAGCTGCTTGCCGAGCTTGCGGTGGTCGCGCTTTTCCGCTTCCTCGAGCATGTGCAGGTATTGATCCTGGTCTTCCTTCTTCGTCCAGGCCGTACCGTAGATGCGCTGCAGCTGCTCGTTCTTCGAGTCGCCGCGCCAGTACGCGCCCGCGACCTTCATCAGCTTGAAGACCTTCAGCTTGCCGGTCGACGGCACGTGCGGGCCGCGGCACAGATCCGTGAAGCCGCCGTGCGAGTACAGCTTGATTTCGTCGGTTTGCGGAATCGATTCGATGATCTCGGCCTTGTACTTCTCGCCGATGCTGCGGAAATAGCCGGCCGCCTCGTCGCGCGACACGACGCGGCGTGTCACCGGCTCGTCCTTCTTCGCGATTTCCTGCATGCGCTTTTCGATCTTTTCCAGATCTTCGGGCGTAAACGGGCGGTTATACGAGAAGTCGTAGTAGAAGCCGTTGTCGATCACGGGACCGATCGTCACTTGCGCATCCGGATACAGTTCCTTCACCGCGTACGCGAGCAAGTGCGCGGTCGAGTGACGGATGATGTCGAGACCGTCGGCATCCTTGTCCGTGATGATCGCGAGCGCTGCGTCGCGATCGATGACCGTGGACGTGTCGACGAGCTCGCCGTCGAGCTTGCCTCCAAGCGCAGCCTTCGCGAGGCCGGGACCGATCGAGGCCGCAACCTCGGCAACTGTCACCGGATGCTCGTATTGTCGAACTGAGCCGTCAGGCAAGCGTATCGAAACCATAGCAATCTCCGTGATGCCGACAGTGGGCGGCAAACCAGGTACGCGATATAAAAGTCGCGCGCGAAATTTCGCGACAAAAAAAATGCGGCCCCGCTTTCGAGGGGCCGCATTCGATACTTCACTCAGGCTGAAAGGGCGAAAACGTTCCTCGACTAGCGTCGCTCCGAAAAGGTTTCGGTCAACGTTCGCGGTGTCATAACCGTATTCGCCCTGTTCGCGTTGAGTTATCTACTGCATCGAATACCCGGAAACCGGGCATTCTCAATTCGTTGGTAGGCTCGATTGGACTCGAACCAACGACCCCCACCATGTCAAGGTGGTGCTCTAACCAGCTGAGCTACGAGCCTAGAGAAGCTAAGATTATATGGAGCTAATGCTGACTTGGCAAGTGTTTTATGCGGCCGCAGCAAAACGATAGCGTTCCGCCCCCATTACGGGGCGTCATGTCTTGCGCCCCGCCCGCACGACGCCCGGCACTTCGCCAAGCAGCGTGCACGCACGCTGCACCTGCGCCGAATTCGACACCTCGACCGTGAACTGCATGAACGCCGCATTGCGCCGGCTCTGCGTCTTCACGCCCACCACGTTCATTTTCTCGCGCGCGAACACTTCGGAGATGTCGCGCAGCAAGCCTTGCCGGTCGCTCGCCTCGATCATCAGGTCGACCGGATAGACGGACGCGCCGCGTCCGCCCAGCACGTCGGCCGACCATGTCGTCTGCAGCACGCGCTCCGGCGCCCGTTCGGCCATCCGCCGGAACGTCGGGCAGTCGCTGCGGTGGATCGACATCCCCTTGCCGCGCGTGACGAAACCGCTGATCGGGTCGGGCGGCGCCGGACGGCAGCAGCGCGCAAGCTGGGTCAAGAGCGCATCGACGCCGACCACCAGCACGCCGGTCGACGCGCCGTGCGCGACACTCGCGCCGCTGCTGCGCTTCTCGAAATCGGCGGGCGCCTCGGGCGCATGCTCGGGCGGCGGCGCATCGGACAGCGCGTGCTCGACGTTGCGCAGACTGAATTCTTCCTTGCCGACGACCGAGAACAGTTCGTCGGGCGACTTGAAGCCGAGCTTCGCGGCGAGGTTGTCGAGATTGACCGACGTCTTGCCCTCGCGCTGCAGCGTCTTTTCGACGAGCGCGCGGCCATGCGCGATGTTCTCTTCCTGCTCGATCGAGTTGAACCACGCCCGCACCTTCTGTCGCGCGCGCGAACTCTTCAGGTAGCCGAGCTGCAGGTTCAGCCAGTCGCGCGACGGGCCGCCCTCCTTCACCGCGACGATCTCGACCGTCTGGCCGTTCGCGAGCGACGTGTTCAGCGGCACCATCACGCCGTCGACGCGCGCGCCGCGGCAGCGATGGCCGAGTTCGCTGTGCAGGTGGTACGCGAAATCGACCGGCGTCGCACCCTGCGGCAGCGCGATCACGCGCGCCTGCGGCGTCAGCACGTAGATGTGGTCGTCGTCGAGCGACGTCTCGCGCAGCTGGGCCCACGCCTGGTCGCCCGATACCTCGACGTCGTCCTTCCATGCGAGCAGCTGGCGCAGCCACGCGATCTTCTCGTCGTACTTGTCGCTCGCCGAGAACTGGCCGCCATAGCCGCGCGCGCCGGCTTCCTTGTAGCGCCAGTGCGCGGCGATGCCGTACTCCGCGAAGCGGTGCATTTCCTGCGTGCGGATCTGCACCTCGAACGCGCGGCCGTCGTCGCCGATCACGACCGTATGCAGCGACTTGTAGCCGTTCGGCTTCGGGCGCGAGATGTAGTCGTCGAATTCCTTCGGCACCGGCTGCCACAGGTGATGCACGATGCCGAGCACCGCGTAGCAATCCTTGATGTCCGGCACGATCACGCGGAACGCCCGCACGTCGTACAGCTCGGCGAAGTCGAGCTCCTTGCCGCGCATCTTGCGCCAGATGCTGTAGATATGTTTCGGCCGGCCGCTTACGTCGGCCGGGATGTGCGCCTCCGCCAGCTCGTGCTGGAGCCGCTCGATCGCCTGGGCGACGTAGGCCTCGCGCTCGACGCGCTTCTCGTCGAGCAGCTTGGCGATGCGCTTGTAGGTGACCGGATCCTCGAAGCGGAACGCGAGATCCTCGAGTTCCCACTTCAGTTGCCAGATGCCGAGACGGTTCGCGAGCGGCGCGTAGATCTCGAGTGTCTCGCGCGCGACGTCGGGCGGCGGATCGATCTTCGCCGCCGCGTAATACCGCAGCGACTGCAACCGCGACGCCAGCCGGATCAGCACCACGCGGATGTCCTGCGCGAACGCCAGCAGCATCTTGCGCAGCGCCTCGATCTGCGTGCGCCGCTCTTCCGCCGCGTCGCGCCCGGCTTCAGGCATCGCATTCTGGGCGCGCAGGCTGACGGTGCCGAGCCGCAGCAGCTTGCGCACGTCGGACACGAGCCGCGCGACTTCTTCGCCGAACCGTTCGGTCAGTTCCCGCTCGGGATCGTTCAGGTGCGGCGTCAGCACGAACAGCGCGGCCGCCTGCATCGCGTGCGGGTCGACGTTCAACGTGCGCATGATCGACGCGGTGCCCGCCGAGTGATCGGCGAGCAGTTCGCCCGTCGACAGGCGCGCGTCGCCGGCCCGCTCGCGCACGAACGCGAGCACGTCGTCGAACGACGGCGCCGCGACGGAAGAAGCGGTAACGGACTCGGTCATCGCACAGCCTGGCGTATTGCGGTCATCGTGATGCTTCGCTCAGCTCCGCTGCGCGGCGACGACGACGATCTCGACCAGCAGCGCCGGATCCGCGAGCTTCGCCTCGACGGTCGCGCGCGGCGGCGTGTTGCCCGGCGCGACCCACGCGTCCCACTCCGCGTTCATGCCTTCGAAGTTCGCGAGATCCGAAATGTAGATCTGCACCGACAGCAGATGCGCCTTGTCGCTGTTCGCTTCGGCGAGCAGGCGGTCGATGTGGCCCAGCACTTCGCGCGTCTGGCCCCTGATGTCCTGGGTGGTGTCTTCGGCGATCTGGCCAGCCAGATACACGGTACCGTTGTGGATCGCGGTTTCGGAGAGGCGGGCTCCGACGTGGTGACGAATGACTGCCATGGAATGTTCCGGTCGTTTGAGTGGGTGAAGAATCGGCGACGACGCGGCCCGCGTGCCGCCGAACCGCATATTATGACGCGTTTATGAGGCGCCTTCGACGAAAAACCGCCGCGCGAGCGCAATCTGGTCGGCGTTCAGGAACGCCGGCGCGTGCCCCGTGCCGGGAATTTCCGCCTGCGCCACATGCCGGCCGCGGCGCACCATCTCGGCCGCGGTCTCGCGCGACAACAAGTCCGACTCGGCGCCGCGCACGACGAGCAGCGACGCATCGGTCGTCTCGATCGCGCGCCACAGGGTGGCCTCACCGAGCGCGGCCAGTTCAGGTGTCGTCGCCTTGAACGGCTCGGCGATGCGCGGATCGTAGCGCATCGTCCAGCCGCCGTCGGGCAGCTCGCGCAGCAGCGGCCGGTTGATCCCGCGCCATTCATCGGCGGTCAACTCACCGAACGGCAGCGACAGCGACGTCAGATAGTCGACGCCTTCCTGCTCGGTCGCGAAGCGCGGCTGCACGCCGAGGTATTCGCCGATGCGCGTCAGCGAATCGGGTTCGATGCGCGGGCCGACGTCGTTCACGATCATCCGTCGCAGCGGCGAACCGGGCAGCCCCGCGAGCGCCATGCCGATCAGCCCGCCCATCGACGTGCCGAACCAGTCGACCGACTCGACGTCGAGCCGCGCGATCAGCGTGACCATGTCGGCGACGTATTGCGGAATCGCGTAATGCCGCGGATCGGCGAGCCAGTCGGAGCGACCGCGCCCGACGACGTCGGGGCAGACGACGCGATACGTATCGGAGAGCGCGGCGGCGAGCCGGTCGAAGTCGCGCCCCGAACGGGTCAGGCCGTGCACGCAGACCAGCACGCGCGGATTGGCCGGGTCGCCCCATTCGGTATAGGCGACGTGGTGAAGGCCGGC
Organism: Burkholderia sp. KBS0801; assembly: GCF_005937855.2. Lineage (NCBI taxonomy): Bacteria > Pseudomonadati > Pseudomonadota > Betaproteobacteria > Burkholderiales > Burkholderiaceae > Burkholderia > Burkholderia sp. KBS0801. The sequence continues at coordinate 1,537,278 of NZ_CP042177.1, read as the reverse complement.
GGCGCTTGCACACTGCACGCGTCGCTGACGGGGAACCGGGGGATTCGCTGAGGTGATCGGCATCGTTGGGATCCTGTCGAACGGAGGCGGCGCGGCGGGCAACGCGTGCGCCGCCCGATGCAAACGATTGTAAACCGCTTCGTCAACGCGGGTCGTCACGCACGCCCATCGTTCGCAGCGTGCTCAGCCGCCGCGGCCCCATGCGCCGCGCAACTGCTCGCGCAGGAAATCGACGAATGCGCGCACGCGCAACGGTACGTGACGACCACCGGGATAAACCGCATGAAGCGGCGCCGCCGGCGCCGCGAATGCCGGCAGCACGCGGACCAGTCGACCGGCATCGAGATCGGCACCGACGTCCCAGATCGACTTCAGCGCGATGCCCGCGCCCTCCAGCGCCAACGTACGCGCCGCGCCGCCGTCGTTCGTCAGCAGCGCGGCCGTCACCTCGACCGCAACCACGCCGTGTGCGCCGTCGAACCGCCACTCGGCACGCGGCTGGTCGCCCATCACGATGCATCGGTGCGCACGAAGCTCGGCCGGTTCAGCCGGCAAACCGTGCTCGGCGACATAGCTCGGCGACGCGCAAAGCACGCGATGATTGGGCGCCAGCTCGCGCGCGATCATCGTCGAATCGGCGAGGCTGCCGATCCGCACGGCGATATCGATGTCGTGCGCGAGCAGATCGACGATCGCATCGGTCAGCATCAGTTGCACGATCAGCTCGGGATGCCGCCGCTGAAACGCCGCGATGAGCGGCGCGATCCGCAGCCGGCCGAGCTCGCCCGGCGCCGTCACGCGCAGCACACCGCCGACCGTGCCGCGGCGATCGCTCATCAGCGTTTCGGCGCGCTCGACTTCGGCGAGGATGCGCAGCACCTGCGCGTGAAACTGCGCACCGTCGTCGGTCAGCGTCTGCTGCCGCGTCGTCCGGTGCAGCAGACGCACGCCGAGCTGTGACTCGAGATGCGCAAGCCGCTTGCTGACGACGGACAGCGACAGGTCGAGTTCGCGCGCCGCCGCCGACAGGCTGCCTGCCGACACGATCCTCGCGAAGGTATCGAGCGCCGGGAGATCGTCGATCAGCATCCTGGCCTCGACCCCGAGCAATCCTTTCCTTTTTTCGAATAATCCATTCGATTTCCGACCGTATTTAGATGGAAATCGAAAACCTACCATACCTGTTCCGCGTCGTCGCACGACGCCATCCACAGGACACCCGAAACCATGTCGATTCGCCTTCTTTCGGCCGCTCGCCCGCTCACCCGTGTCATCGCCGCGGCCACCTGCGTCGTTGCGCTGTCGCCGGCCACCTCCCACGCGGCCGGTCTCGTCGAGCCGCACAGCCTGACCGTCGCGGCCGACCTGCCGGCCCCGCAGGCACGCGCGCAGATCCTCGCCGCGCGTCGCTACGGCACGTTCTGGGATACCGGCGACGCCAGCCTCGCCCAAACGGCACTCGCCGCCGGCTTCATCGACCGGACGCTTCCGGCAGGCCGCGCACAGGGCGTCCCGGGGCCGCTCGCGGCATCCCAAACGATGCGCGCGGCCATCCCGGACCTGCGTTGCGACATCGAGCAGATGATCGTTGCGGGCGACCGGGTCGTCGTGCACCTGCACTTTCGCGGGCACTTCACCGGCACGTTCAATGGCACGGCCGGCAGCGGGCAGGCGGTCGACTTCATCGCGACCGACATCTACCGGATCGACCATGGCCGGATTGCGGAAAACTGGCACATCGAGGACAACCTGACGCTGATGCGCCAGCTCGGGCTCGTCGGCTGAGGGAGGTGACGATGACCTACAACGACTCCCATTCGGCGACGCCTCCGGCGCGCCGCACGTTTCTGGCACAGGCCGGCGCCGGGCTCGCGGCCGGCGTCGCGATGGTCGCGGGCGTCTCGCAGCCGGCCGCCGCCGCGCCGGCATCGCAGCCGGAAGACACGCGCGCCGGCGGATTCTGGCCGAACGATACGCGGCTCGTCATCTCGATCTCGATGCAATTCGAGGCCGGCGGACAACCGCCCAAGGGCGCGGACAGCCCGTTCCCGCCCGTCGAATTTCCATCGTCGGTGCCGGTCGATCTGGCGTCGGCCACGTGGTTCGCGTATGGCTATCGTGAAGGGATTCCGCGCCTGCTTGACCTGTGGGATCGGCACGGCGTGAAAGTCACGTCGCACATGATCGGGGAGGCCGCACGCCGGCACCCCGAACTGGCGCGCGAGATCGTGTCGCGCGGCCACGAAGCGGCCGCGCACGGCCCGACATGGCGCTCGCAATTCGCGATGACCCGCGACGACGAGCGTCGCTTCCTCACCGAGGCCCGCGACATGGTCGAAGCGGTGACGGGACAGCGCCCGGTCGGCTACAACTGCAACTGGCTGCGGCGCGGGCCGCACACGCTGCCGCTGCTGCAGGAACTCGGTTACGTGTATCACATCGACGACGTCAGCCGGGACGAGCCGTTCATCGAGACCGTCGGCGGTCGCGATTTCGTGGTCGTCCCGTACACGCTGCGCAACAACGACATCCTGCTGATCGAGGGCCGCAACTACTCGCCGACGATGTTTCTCGAGCAGATCAAGCTCGATTTCGACCAGCTGTACGCTGAAGCCGGGCAGCGGCGCAGATTGATGTCGATCAGCGCGCACGACCGGATCAGCGGCACGCCGCAGATGGTCCGCGCCTGGGATGCTTTCCTGCGCTACGCCCGATCGCATCCTGGGGTGGCCTTCATGCGCAAGGACGACATCGCCCGCTTCGCGCTGCGCAGTCCGTCGACGCTGCGCGAAGCCGAAACGATCTGACCGGATTCCGCTCACCTCCTCTTATCGGAGCAACACCATGAACGATCCACTCCACGGAAAGAAAGTACTTGTCGTCGGCGGCAGCTCGGGAATCGGCGCCGCGGCCGCGAAAGCCTTCGCGCAACGCGGCGCTGTCGTCACGATCGCATCGCGCGACCCGGCCAGGGCCGGTGCAGATGTCGCGCCGGACGGGCACGTGCGCACCGAAGCGCTCGACATCACCGATACGGCGGCCGTCGATGCGTTCTGCGCGCGCGTCGGCCAGTTCGACCACGTCGTGATTTCGGCCGCGAAGACAGCCACGGGCCCGCTGCGCGCACTGCCGCTTGCCGACGCGCAGGCGGCGATGGACAGCAAGTTCTGGGGCGCATACCGCATCGCCCGCTCGATCGACATCGCACCCGGCGGTTCGCTGACATTCGTGTCGGGTTACCTCAGCGTGCGGCCGAGCGCGTCGTCGGTGCTGCAGGGTGCGATCAACGCAGCGCTCGAGGCGCTCGCTCGCGGCCTTGCGCTCGAACTGGCGCCCGTGCGGGTGAACACCGTGTCGCCGGGTCTGATCGCGACGCCGCTGTGGGACAAGCTCGCCCCCGACGTGCGCGATGCGATGTACGCGGGCGCCGCCCAGCGCCTCCCCGCACGCCGCGTGGGCCAGCCCGAGGACGTCGCGAACGCGATCGTCTACCTGGCCACGACGCCTTACGCGACCGGTTCGACGGTGCTGATCGACGGCGGCGGCGCGATCGCGTGACGCATGCGGTGATGGCAAAACGCCCCGCGCTCCTGACGGAACGCGGGGCGTCGAGGGTCATGCGGAAAGAACGATGCTCAGGCGACCGCGCTCACATCGAGCGGTGCGCCCGTCTTCGCCTGGATCTCTTCCGCGCTCACGCCGTCGGCGAGTTCGAGCACCTTCAGGCCGGTCGGCGTCACTTCGATCACACCGAGATCGGTGATGATCAGGTCGACCACGCCGACACCCGTCAGCGGCAGGTTGCATTCGTCGAGAATCTTGTGCTGGTCGCCCTTCGCGACGTGCTCCATCAGCACGACGACGCGCTTCACGCCCGCGACCAGATCCATCGCGCCGCCCATGCCCTTGATCATCTTGCCCGGGATCATCCAGTTCGCGAGGTCGCCTGTCTTGCTGACCTGCATCGCCCCGAGAATCGCGAGGTTGATGTGGCCGCCGCGAATCATCGCGAACGAATCGGCCGACGAGAAGATCGACGAGCCCGGCAGCGTCGTGACGGTCTGCTTGCCGGCGTTGATGAGGTCGGCGTCGACTTCGTCCTCGGTCGGCGACGGGCCGATGCCGAGCAGGCCGTTCTCCGACTGCAGCCACACCTCGACGCCTTCCGGCACGTGGTTCGCGACGAGCGTCGGCAGGCCGATGCCGAGGTTCACGTAGAAGCCGTCCTGCAGTTCCTTCGCCGCGCGCGCGGCCATCTGGTCACGATTCCAGGCCATGTCAGTCTCCTTTCGCGCGTACGACGCGTTGTTCGATGCGTTTCTCGGGCGTCGCGTTCAGCACGATGCGCTGCACGAAAATGCCCGGCGTGTGGACCTGGTCCGGATCGAGCGTGCCGTTCTCGACGATCTCCTCGACTTCCGCGACGGTGATCTTGCCCGCCATCGCGCACATCGGGTTGAAGTTGCGCGCGGTGCGGCGATAGATCAGGTTGCCGGACTTGTCGGCCTTCCACGCCTTCACGAGCGCGACGTCGGCCGTCAGCGACGGCTCGAGCACGTAGTGGCGATCGCCGAACTGGCGCGTTTCCTTGCCTTCGGCGATCACGGTGCCGTAGCCGGTGTTCGTGAAGAAGGCGGGAATGCCGGCGCCGCCCGCGCGCAGCTTCTCGGCGAGCGTGCCCTGCGGCGTGAATTCGAGCTCGAGTTCGCCGGCCAGGTACTGGCGCTCGAACTCCTTGTTCTCGCCGACGTACGACGAGATCATCTTCTTGATCTGGCGCGTTTCCAGCAGCAGGCCGAGACCGAAGCCGTCGACACCCGCGTTGTTGCTGATGCAGGTGATGCCCTTGACGGCCGAATCGCGCAGTGCCGCGATCAGCGCCTCGGGAATCCCGCACAGGCCGAAGCCGCCCACCGCGAAGGTCTGTCCGTCACGGACGATCCCTTCCAGCGCGGCGGCCGCGCTTGGATAGACTTTGTTCATCTGTATGTCCCTTCCTCTATGGAAACCAGCAAAACCGGTTCACGCGCCCACTGGGCCGCAAGCCCGCCGCATCATTCTATGCATGCACGGCGATACCTGCGTCGAGGCGCGCTGTTTTTATATCGCGACAAACCGCCGCGAGATGCCTGAAAGGGTACGATGCGGCGCGGATACGGCACAATACGCAAAAATACATAAGCATTTCCCTCCGCTTGCCTGCGCCATGCCCGCTCTCGATTACCAGACTGCCTTTCACCTCGCGCCGCTCGGCCTCGTGATGTCGCGCGACCGCGTGATCGAGGACTGCAACGACGCCCTCGCGTCGATCTTCCGCTGCGCGCGCGCCGACCTGCTCGGGAAGTCGTACGAGGTGCTCTATCCGTCGCCGGGCGAATTCCAGCGAATCGGCGAACGCATTTCGCGCGTGATGATCGCGAACGGCATCTACGCCGATGACAGAATCATGAAACGGGCCGACGGCGAGCTGTTCTGGTGCCACGTGACGGGCCGCGCGCTCGACCGCACCGCACCGCTCGCGGCCGGCATCTGGACCTTCGAGGACCTGAGCGCGACACGCCGCGTCGCCGTCGAGCTGACGCCGCGCGAACGCGAGATCGCCGCGCAGCTCGCGACCGGCAAGACCAGCAAGCAGATCGGGCGCATGCTCGACATCAGTTCGCGCACGGTCGACATCTACCGCGCGCGGCTGATGCGCAAGTACGGCACGAACAATACGCCGGAGCTGCTGCAACGCCTGCTCGGCCAGTGACACGCGCGCCGCAATGGCAATCGGCCGCGTGACGCGGCCGATTCGGGAAAACTTCAGGAAATGGCGACACACCGGCGCCCGTGCACCGGCGTCGATGCCGCGGCGCTCAACCGACCTTCGCGGCGAGCGCGCGCTCGATCGTATCGCGCAGCAGTTGCGGCAGCGGCACCGACTTGCCGAGCGCATAGTCGACCCACACGCAGCGCGCGTTGCCGCGTGCATAGACGTGCTGCGGATCGTCCGCGCGCGTCAACTCGAAACCGGTGTCGAAGCTGCTGCGGCCCGGCTTCGCGGCCGACATCCGCGCGATCACGTCGCCCGGATAGTGCAGTTGCTTCAGGAACTCCATCGACGCCGTGACGATCACGGGCCCCTGCCCCTCGCCGTTGCCGCCCGCGATGCCGAGTTCCTCGAACCACGAGATCCGCGCTTGTTCCATGTAGCGGAAATAGACCGTGTTGTTCACATGGCCGAACGCATCCATGTCGCCCCAGCGGATCGGCATCGACATTTCAAATACGGGGGAATATTCGCTCATTGCAGTCTTCTTTGTTGCTGAATGTCATCCACTCAGGCGAGGCCGAAGCCGTCGTCGGCGGAGATAATCGAGCCGTTGATGAACTGCGACTCGTCGGCCGCGAGCAGCAACAACAGCCCGTCGAGATCCTGCGGCTTGCCGACGCGCCGGCGCGGCAGCATCGACTGCAGCTTCTGGCCCTGCTCGGTTTCCCACAGGTAATGATTGATTTCGGTATCGATATAGCCCGGACAGATCGCGTTGACGTTGATCCCGTGGCGGCCCCATTCGAGCGCCATCGCGCGCGTCATCTGCACGACCGCCGACTTGCTCATCGCATACAGCCCGATCTGCGGAAACACGCGCAGGCCGGCCACCGACGCGATGTTGATGATCCGGTACGGCGGCTTGCCGTTGCCGTTCGCGCGCATCATCATCCGTTTCGCGACTTCCTGCGCGACGAAAAACGCGCCGCGGGTGTTGGTGTCGAACACGAATTCGAAATCGGCCGGCGTCACGTCGACGAGCTTCTGCATCGTCGAGACGCCCGAATTGTTCACGAGGATGTCGATCGTACCGGCTTCCGTCTCCGCGTGCGCGATGGCCGCCTTGATGCTCTGCACGTCGGTGACGTCGAGCGACACGACGTGTGCGGCACCGCCCGCCGCCTCGATCTCCGCGCGCAGTTCCTTCAGGCGCTCGACGCGGCGGCTCGCGAGCACGACCTTCGCGCCGGCCTGCGACAGCACCTGCGCGAAGCGCTGCCCGAGACCGCTCGATGCGCCCGTGACCAGCGCGACCTTGCCTTCCAGATTGATCGATCGACCCATTGCACATCCCCTTTCGATATCGTTTCGCCGCGACGGGCGCCCTGCCCCACGCAGCATAACCCTGGCACAAAAAATAGAACGATCGTGCTAATCTATTCGCATGCTGTTGCGGCAAGCGTTTCGTTTCGCAGACAATACGCTCCCGAATAAAAGCATTCTAACGGTTAGAGGAACGCCAATGACCCCCGCAAGCCTCATCGAGCAATACGGCCCGCGCGAATCGATGGAATACGACGTCGTGATCGTCGGCGGCGGCCCCGCCGGGCTGTCGGCGGCGATCCGGCTCAAGCAGCTGGCCGCCGAGAAAGGCACCGAGATCGGCGTGTGCGTGCTCGAGAAGGGTTCCGAGATCGGCGCGCACATCCTGTCAGGCGCGGTGATGGATCCGCGCGCGATCACCGAGCTGTTCCCCGACTGGAAGGAACGCGGCGCGCCGCTCGACGTCGCGGTGACGGAAGACCGCTTCCTGTTTCTGTCCGAGACGGGCGCGGTCACGACGCCCAACTGGGCGCTGCCCGCCAACTTCCAGAACCACGGCAACTACGTGATCTCGCTGGGCAACGTCACGCGCTGGCTGGGGGCACAGGCCGAAGCGCTGGGCGTCGAGATCTTCCCGGGCTTCCCCGCTGCGGAGATTCTCTACAACGACGACGGCTCGGTGAAGGGCGTCGCGACCGGCAACATGGGCGTGGGCAAGGACGGCGAGCCGACCGAGAACTTCCAGCTCGGCATGGAGCTGCACGCGAAGTACACGTTGTTCGCCGAAGGCTGCCGCGGCCACCTCGGCCGCCAGCTGATCTCGAAGTTCAAGCTCGACGCGAACGCCGATCCGCAGGCATACGGGATCGGCATCAAGGAGCTGTGGGAAATCGATCCGGCCAAGCACAAGCCGGGCCTCGTGATCCACACGGCCGGCTGGCCGCTGAAGTCCGATACGTACGGCGGCTCGTTCCTGTATCACATGGACAACAACCAGGTGGTGGTCGGCTTCGTGGTGGGCCTGGGCTACACGAACCCGTACCTGTCGCCGTTCGAGGAATTCCAGCGCTACAAGACGCATCCGTCGATCCGCGCGTTCCTCGAAGGCGGCAAGCGCGTGTCGTACGGCGCGCGCGCGATCACGGCGGGCGGGCTGCTGTCGCTGCCGAAGACGGTGTTCCCGGGCGGCGCGCTGATCGGCGATGACGCGGGCTTCCTGAACGCATCGCGAATCAAGGGCAGCCACGCGGCGATCAAGACCGGCATGCTGGCGGCGGACGCCGCGTTCGACGCGGTGCAGGCCGGCCGTCAGAGCGACGAGCTCAACGCGTATCCGGACGCCTTCAAGCAATCGTGGCTGTACACGGAGCTGTACCGCGCGCGCAACTTCAAGCAGTGGATGGCCAAGGGGCTGTATCTCGGCACGCTGATGGTCGGGCTCGAACAGAAGGTGATGGGCGGCAACGTGCCGTGGACGCTACATCACAAGCATGCGGACCACGAGATGCTGAAGCCGGCATCGCAATGCACGCCGATCGAGTATCCGAAGCCGGACGGCAAGCTGACGTTCGACCGGCTGTCGTCGGTGTTCATCTCGAACACGAACCACGAGGAGAACCAGCCGGCGCATCTGACGTTGAAAGATGCGAACGTGCCGGTGAACGTGAATCTGCGCACGTACGCGGGGCCGGAGGCGCGCTTCTGCCCGGCGGCCGTGTACGAGTTCGTGAAGAACGACGACGGCGGCGATCGCTTGGTGATCAACGCGCAGAACTGCGTGCACTGCAAGACCTGCGACATCAAGGACCCGACGCAGAACATCGTGTGGGTCACGCCGGAAGGCGGTGGCGGCCCGAATTACCCGAACATGTAACCTGCCGGAAAACGCCGCCTCGCGCGGCGTTTTTTTCGCCCGTTCGATAGTCGGCGCTGCCCGGTCAGCGCGCCGCGATCCGCCGACGGAAGTGCTCGGTACCGGACACGATCTTGTCGAGCACCGCATCGAGCGCCCAGAACCGCTCGCGCACGTCGTAGTCGATCGCGCGGCAGCGAATCGACGCGAACGTGCCGATCCGCTGGTGATAGATCTTCGCCAGCGCCGGGTAGCCCAGTGCTTCCGACACGGCCGAGACCACCAGGAACGTCGACAACTCGTCAGCGAGGGCCGGATCCGAGTCGCCCTGCGTGCGCAACCATCGATACAGATCCGGATGAAAGTTGGTAAACACGCCGTTGAACCCGGCGGAGCCCGCCTTCATCGCATCCCATGCGATCGCGGCGTTCGCATTCAGGATCTTCAGCGGCGACCCCGCGGCGAGCGCCACGCGCCGCTTCACCGTCTCGAGGTCGCAACTCACGTCCTTGAGCATCACGAAGCGGCCGGTGTCGATGCACGCACGCAGTTCGTCGTCGGACAGCAATCGGCGGTATGGCGCCGGGCATTCATACAAGCCGAGCGGCAAATCCGACGGTAGGCGCGCAAGCAGCTTGTGAAGATGGTCGAGCAACGCGGCGCTGCCTTTGCGCTGCGGATCGAGCCGGTTGGTCACGAGCACGACGCCCTGTGCGCCCGACTCCGCCGCTGCGCGCAGCTCGGCGACCTGCGCATCGAGATCGTCGCTGAGGTGCCCGGACGCGACGACGGGCACGCGCCCGGCCACGCGTTCGACCACGAAACGCGCGAGTTCCGCCCGTTCGGCCAGACTCAGGAATTGCATCTCGCTCGATTGCGCGACCGCGAACAGCGCATCCGCACCGTGCGCCAGATACCATTCGATGAGTCGCTCGAGCCCCGCGTAATCGATGGCCCCGGCGTCGTCGAACGGCGTCAACATCACCGGTACGATCCCCTCGATGGTCGCGCTCGACTGCTGATGGTGTTGCATCTGTTTCTCCTTGCTTTCTTGAATACGTGATGTCGCCGCGGCGCTCAGGCCGGCAGCGCGCCGGACGCGGTGCTCGCGGCCTGCTCGGGAATCGGCTTGCGAACCAGCAGCAGGTAGGCCATCGCACCGGCGAATGCGATTGCCGCTGCCGTCAGCAGCGCGGGCACGAACGACCACTTCTGCGCGATCACACCCGTCAGGATAGGCGCGAGCGCCCCGCCGATGAAACCGCCGAAATTCTGGATCGCGCCGAGCGATGCGATGCGGCTCGGCGGCGCGGCCGCCGTTGCGAGCGCCCACGAACACGCCGATGCCGCATTGGCGAGAAAGATCACGACCGAAATGCACGCGAGCGCGACCGTGTTGCTCTGCACGAGCGCGGCCGGAATCGTGAATGCGACCATCCCGAGCATCGCGACGACCACCGCGTTGCGCCGGCTCACGACCGGCGAGCGGCTGCGGCGCGTGACCACATCCGACAGCCAGCCGGCGACCAGCGAGCCGACGAATCCGCACAGGAACGGCACCGACGCCGCAAACCCGGTGCGAATGAGGCTCATGTGACGCTCCATCGTCAGGTACCCCGGCAACCAGGTCAGGTAGACCCAGTTCAGATACACCGACCCGAAGAATCCGATCAGCATGCCCCAGGTCGTGCCGTGCGAGAACAGGCTGCGCCAGTCGGCGAAGGTCAGCTTCGGCATCGCGATGGCAGTCTGCGCATCGGCGTCGAGATACGCACGTTCCGACGCCGTCAATTGCGCACGCGCCGGATCGCGGTACAGGGCGAACCAGATGACGGCGACGACGAGGCCGAGCGCCCCCGTCGCGATGAACGCCCAGCGCCAGTTGAACGACGCGACGAGCACCGCCAGCAGCAACGGCGCGAGCGCGGTGCCGAGCGGCGATGCCGCGTTGAAGATGCCGGTCGGCGTCCCGCGCGCGCGCAGCGGAAACCAGTTGCTCACCACCCGCGCCGCCGACGGGAACTGCGGCGCCTCGCCGATGCCGAGCACGATACGCGCGACGATGAACCAGCCGAAGGTGGAGACGATGCCGCCCGCCGCCTGCGCGAGCGACCAGACGATCAGCCCGACGCCCAGCAAGCGGCGCGGCCCGATGCGATCGACGAGTCCGCCGACCGGGAACTGGCATAACGCATAGCTCCACGAAAATGCCGACAGCAGCAAGCCCATCTCGGAGAGCGACAGACCAAGATCGCTGCGGATGGCCGAACTCGCGACGGCCAGCGTGCCGCGGTCGAGATAGTTGACGATCCCGCTCACCATCAGCAGCGCGAGCGCGATACGTTGTCCGCGCCGGATGCGTGGCGGCGCCGTCGGAACTGCGTGATTCTCGTTCATTGCGTCTGTCTCCATTGTCCTGAATGGTTGGCCGGGCTGCTGCCCGTTCCGTCGTCGCGGAATCTATACGGCCGCACGCTCCACTTCTTCGCGTGTCGGAATCGAGGTCTGCGCGCCGTGGCGCGTCACGCTGATCGCGGCCGCGTGCTGGCCGAATGCAATCGCGTCATCCATCGACGCACCCCTCGCACGGGCCGCCGCGAAGCCGCCGACGAAGGTGTCGCCGGCCGCCGTCGTATCGACGGCGACCACCGCCCTCGCCCCAAGGCGGCCCTCCCCCGCAAACCCTCGCCAGCAGACGCCGCGCGCGCCGAGCGTGACCAGCACGTTGCCCACGCCCTTCGCGCACAGCGCATCGGCGGCGCGCACCGCTGATGCGTCGTCGCCGACGGCGATGCCGGTCAGCGACTCCGCTTCCGTTTCGTTGACGACGAGGTAGTCGATGCGGGCCAGCAATGCGTCGAACAGCGGCCGGGCGGGCGCCGGATTGAGCAGCACGGGCGTCCGATGGGCGATGGCGCTGCCGATGGCGCGCGCGACGGTCTCGATCGGCACCTCGAGCTGGCACACCATCAGCGCCGCGCCGGCGATCACGTCGCGCGACGCGTCGATCAATGCGGCATCGACGCAGGCGTTCGCACCGGGCACGACGACGATGCTGTTCGCGCCGTGTGCGTCGACCGTGATCGTGGCGACGCCGGTGGCCTCGCCGTCGATCCGGCGCAGGTGCGTGACGTCGATACGCTCCGCCGCGAGCGCGTCGTGCAGGCGTGCGCCGAACGCGTCGTTGCCGACGCAGCCGATCATCGCGACCGACGCACCGAGGCGCGCGGCGGCCACCGCCTGGTTCGCCCCCTTGCCGCCGTGGACGGTCTGGAACGAGGTGCCAAGCAGTGTTTCGCCCGGGACGGGCAGACGCGGCGCGCGCGTGACGAGATCGACGTTGACGCTGCCGACGACGGCGATTCGCGGTGGCTTTACAGGATTCATCATCGAATGTAACCGCTTACATTTGAGACAAACAAAATGGCCGGAAAGGCCGACGTCGACGAAAACTTCGCAATACAGCAGCAATCTATGTCTGACATAATACGGATTCGCATCAAGATAGCGCTTACATTCTCACAGGCCGGATTGGAAATGCAAGCGGGACCACGATGAATCGAGGGTAAACGATGGCGCTTTTCAGAACGGGCGGCGTCCGCGCGACAGCCGCGGCCAGGGGGGCCCGATGAGTACGCCTCCTTCCGGCGGCGGCGCGGCGCGCGCACGCCGCGGCAGCGGCCGGTCGGTGCTCGGCGATGTCGCGAAACTCGCCGGCGTGTCGACCGCGACCGTTTCGCGGGTGTACAACGATCCCGGCAAGGTATCGGCCGACGTACAGCAGCGCGTGCGCGACGCCGCGCGCGCGCTGAACTGGATTCCGAACGCCGCCGGCCGCGCACTCGCGTCCACGCGCACCCACATCACGGGCGCGATCATCCCGACGCTCGACGACCAGGTGTTCGCGTCGCAGGTCGCGGGAATGCAGGCGGTCATGGCCGAACACGGCATCACCCTCTTTCTCGGCTGCTCGAATTACGACCCCGCGCAAGCGCTGGCGCAGGTGCGCGCGATGCTGTCGCGCGGCGTGGAAGCCGTGTCGCTGGTCGGTGAAGCGTATCCGCCGGAAGTCTTCGAACTGCTGCACCAGCATCGCGTGCCGTATGTCGTGACCTACGCGTATCGCGACGACAGCCCGCACTGCTGCATCGGCTTCGACAATCGCGCGGCATTCGCACGGCTGACCACGCATCTGCTCGACCTCGGCCATCGCGATTTCGCGATCATCATGCAGCCTTCCGCGGACAACGACCGCGTGCAGGCCCGCCTGCGCGGCATTCACGACACGCTTGCCGCGCGTGGCCTCGCGGTGCGCCCGGTCCACCAGCACGAAGGCGCGGCAACGATCGCGTTCGGCCGGGCGAGCCTGCGCGCGATTGCCGACAGCGGCGCGACGCGCCCGACAGCCGTGATTTGCGGCAACGACGCTCTCGCGCTCGGGGCGCTGCTCGAGGCGCAGGCACTGGGGCTCGACGTGCCGTCGCAATTGTCGATCACCGGCTTCGACGACGTCGCGCTGGCGCGCGAAATCCGGCCGTCACTGACGACGATGTGGGTCGACACCGCTGCGATCGGGCGCAAGGCCGCGCACGCGTTGCTCGACGCGCTCGGGAACGGCGAAACCGGGCCCGGTTACGCGGTACAGCCGGAACTGCGGGTGCGTGAATCGGCCGCGCCGCCACCGCCGGCGCGGGCACCGGCAGCCCAATGAAAACGGGGCGCTCGAGGCGCCCCGTTTCGCATCGTATCGGTCGAGCCGGCGAGTGCCGGCTCCGCGCGGATCAGGTCGCGCTGCCGGAGATTTTCGGCGTCGACGTCTCGACGTCGCCGCACTGCGCGCGATGGCGCAGCGCATGATCGATCAGCACCAGCGCGAGCATCGACTCGGCGATCGGCGTCGCGCGGATGCCGACGCACGGGTCGTGGCGGCCGAAGGTTTCGACCGTCGCCTCGTCGCCGGCCTTCGTGATCGAACGGCGCGGCGTGCGGATGCTCGACGTCGGCTTGATCGCGATCGACACGGTGATGTCCTGCCCGGTCGAAATCCCGCCGAGCACGCCGCCCGCATGGTTGCCGATGAAGCCGGCCGGCGTCAGTTCGTCGCCGTGCACCGAGCCGCGCTGCGCGACGCTGTCGAAGCCCGCGCCGATCTCGACGCCCTTCACCGCGTTGATGCTCATCATCGCCTTCGCGATGTCCGCGTCGAGACGGTCGAATACCGGCTCGCCCCAGCCGACCGGCACGCCCGACGCCACGACGTCGATGCGCGCGCCGATCGAGTCGCCGTCCTTGCGCAGCGCGTCCATGTAGGCTTCCAGCTCCGGCACGATCGCCGCGTTCGGCGAGAAGAACGGGTTCTCGCGCACATGCGACCAGTCGACGAACGGCACGTCGATGTCGCCGAGGCAGCTCATGTAGCCGCGCACCTCGACGCCGAAACGCTCGCGCAGCCACTTCTTCGCGACCGCGCCCGCGCCGACGATCGGCGCGGTCAGGCGTGCGGACGAACGGCCGCCGCCGCGGTAATCGCGGATGCCGTACTTCTGCCAGTAGGTGTAGTCGGCATGGCCGGGACGGAACGTCTCGACGATGTTGCCGTAGTCCTTGCTGCGCTGGTCGGTGTTGCGGATCAGCAGCGCGATCGGCGTGCCGGTCGTCACGCCTTCGAACACGCCCGACAGGATCTCGACCTCGTCGGCCTCCTGGCGCTGCGTCACGTGCCGCGACGTGCCGGGCTTGCGGCGGTCGAGCTCGACCTGGATGTCGGCTTCGGTCAGCCCCATTCCCGGCGGGCAGCCGTCGATCACGCAGCCGATCGCGGGACCGTGCGATTCGCCGAAGGTCGTGACAGTGAAAAGCGTGCCGAGGGTATTGCCGGACATGATGGAACCGCCCAAAGAGAAATGGACAAACCGATGCGCTGCCGGGGCCGCGGGCAGGCCGATCGTTTGCCGGTCGAGAAAAAGAGGTAAACCGCTATTATGCCAGCCGTCCCGGGCCGGCGGGCCGTGTGAACCGTTCAGACCACACGGGCCGGCCGTCTCTCCGGCCCGGCGCGATGCCGCCGGGCCCGCCGCGCTTACTTGCGCGCGCCGCGCAGTTCGGTCACCGCGGCCTGCAGCGCCTCGGGTGTAGCGACCGACGCCGGCATCGGCTCGCCGACCGCGAGCGTCAGGCGGCTCATCACGCCGCGCTTGATCGGCCGCGGCATCCGCGCATCGGAATGGCGCGAGAAATAGCTGCCCCACAGCCCGCGCAGCGCCATCGGAATCACGGGCGCCGGCGTGCGGCCCAGGATTTCGGTGATGCCGCGGTGGAACGTGTTGATGTCGCCCGTCTTGGTCAGCTTGCCTTCGGGGAAGATGCACACGAGTTCGCCGTCCTTCAGCGCGGCCTCGCACGCGTCGTACGCACGCGCGAGCATGTCGGGATCCTCGTGGCGTGGTGCGATCGGGATCGCCTTCGCATGCCGGAACACCCAGCTCGCAAAACGTGCCTTGAAGATCCGGTGATCCATTACGAACCGGATCGGCCGCGGGCTCGCGGCGGCCAGCACGAGCGCATCGACGTAGCTCACGTGGTTGCACACGAGCACGGCCGCGCCCTCCGCCGGGATGCGCTCCGCATGCACGAGGCGAATCCGGTAGAACGTATGCACCAGCACCCACGCGACGAAGCGCAGCAGGAACTCGGGAACGAGCAGGTAGATGTACGTCGCGACGACGACGTTCAACAGCGCGGTGACGAGGAACAGGCCCGGGATGTCGACGCCGGCGTGGGTCAGCCCCATCGCCATCAGGGCCGACAGGATCATGAACAGCGCGTTCAGGATGTTGTTCGCGGCGATGATCCGCGCGCGGTGGGTGGGCGCGCTGCGGCTCTGGATCAGCGCATACAGCGGCACGCTGTAGAAACCGCCGAACATCGCGAGCAGGAACAGGTCGGCCAGGATGCGCCAGTGGCGCGCACCGGCCAGGAATTCCCCCACCGACAGCAGATGGCCGGGCGACGGCAGCGAGCGGCTCGCGAAATACAGCTCGATCGCGAACACGCTGATGCCGATCGAGCCGAGCGGCACGAGGCCGATCTCGACGCGCCGCTGCGACAGCCGCTCGCACAGCAGCGAGCCGAGGCCGATCCCGACGGAGAACGTCGCGAGCAGGACCGTGACGACGTCGGGACTCGCGGACAGCACGTCCTTCGCGAAATTGAAGAACGACGTGAGGAACGTCGCGCCGACGAACCACAGCCACGAGATGCCGAGCAGGCTCAGGAACACGGTGCGATTCTGCTTCGCGAGGCCGAGGTTGCGCCACGTCTCGCTGAACGGGTTCCAGTTGATCACGAGATCGGGCTGCGGCGCCGGCGTCGGCGGCACGCGTTGCGCGACGAGCCGCCCCGCCAGCGCGATGACGACCACGCTGACGGCGAGCACGCGCTCGCCGCTGCCTTCGATGCCCGCGGCCGCGCCGCCGATGATCGTGCCGATCAGGATCGCGATGAACGTGCCCATCTCGACGAGGCCGTTGCCACCGACGAGTTCATGCTCGCCGAGATGCTGCGGCAGGTACGAATACTTGACGGGGCCGAACAGCGTCGAGTGCATCCCCATCATGAACGTGCACAGATACAGCAGCGTCGCGCTGTGCGTGACGAACCCGGCCGCGCCGACCAGCATCAGCCCGATCTCGAAGGTCTTCACGAAACGCGTGAGCGTCGCCTTGTCGTATTTGTCGGCGATCTGGCCGGACGTGGCCGAGAACAGCACGAACGGCAAAATGAAGATCGCGGAAATCAGGAACGCGGCCGTCTTCGCATCGACGCCGGAGAAGCGCGCGGTGTGATAGGTGACGAGCGACGTGAAACCGATCTTGAACACGTTGTCGTTCAGCGCGCCCAGGAACTGGGTCGTGAAGAACGGTGCGAAACGGCGCTGGCGCAACAGATCGAACTGCGACGCGTGGGCGCGCCGTTCGTCGCGCGACGCGGAAGAGACTTGCGTGTGATCGCTCATGCGGAATACGCGCGCATCGTCTGGGCGAAGCTGCGCGGGCCTCGTGTTGTTGTTGTTGAAAAAACGGCGGCGCAGGCTGAACCTGCGCCGCCGGCCGTCGAATGGCAGCGCCCGCGCGACATGGCACCGGGCGCGGCGTGCATCACGATTTGTGCGCTTCGGCTTCCGATTCCGGCCAGTCGCGGATGTACGCCTTCAACATCCGGTTCTCGAAGCTTTGCGCCTCGACGACCGTCTTCGCGACGTCGTAGAACGAGATGACGCCCATCAGCACCTTCTTGTCGAGCACCGGCATGTAGCGCGCATGGCGCTCGAGCATCATCCGGCGCACTTCGTTGACGTCGGTTTCCGGCGTGCAGGTGAGCGGCTCGTCCATCACCTTGCGCACCTGCACGTCGCCGATCGCGCCGCCGTTCACGTGCAGCCGCAGGATGATCTCGCGGAACGTCAGCATGCCGACGAGATCGCCGTACTCCATCACGACGAGCGAACCGATATCGTGTTCGGCCATCGTATCGACCGCTTCGCGCAGCGGCTTATCGGGCGTCACCGTAAACAGCGTGTTGCCCTTCACTTTCAGAATATCGCTGACGCGCATCGTAGTCCCCTCATGCTTGAATGCAAATCGCTTTCGATCCTATCGGAAAGCCTGTCAAAAGGAAAGCGCGGGCCCGCGCGGCGCGGCCGCCAGCGCTTGCGGACGCGGGCCGCCCGCCGCACAATGGCTGCATGGACGGCGGCCCGAGGAGACGGCCATGGCGCATACGCATACGGAGCAATTCGCCAGCTTCGCTGATTTCTACCCGTACTACCTGAACGAGCACCAGAACCTGACGTCGCGACGGCTGCATTTCATCGGCTCGCTCGGCGTGATCGGCTGCGTCGCGATGGCGATCGCGACGGGCTACTGGCTGTGGCTGCCGGCCGCGGTCGTGTGCGGCTACGGATTCGCGTGGGTCGGACACTTCTTCTTCGAGAAGAATCGCCCCGCCACGTTCCGGCACCCGATCTACAGCCTGATGGGCGACTGGGTGATGTTCAAGGACATCTGCACCGGCAAGATCGGGCTGTAACGCCCGCCCGGCACCGCGTCACGCCGTTTTCGGCGGCCGCGCGTGCGGGTCGGGCGCCGCGCCGGGCACCGGCCCGGGCACGCTTTCCTCCGGCTGCGCACCCGTCAGCCGGTGCGCGGCGATCAGCGACGCGAGCGATACGTCGAACCGGTCGTTCGTCAGCACGTCGAGCAACGCCGCGCCATCGACGTGGCTGCGGCGCCGCTGCAGCTGGTAGGTCAGCTCCGTGCGGTCTATCACCAGCACGTCGAACAGCTGCGCGAGCGTCAGGCGCGCCGGGTTCGCCAGCAGGATGTAGCGCGGCCCGACTTCACCGCCATCCAGCCGCGCGATCCATTCCCGCTCCTCCATCGTCAGCAGCAGCCGCTGCGCGGTTTCCATGTCGCAGCGCAACATGGTCGCGAGCCGCGTTGCCGTATAGCCCGCCTTGCCGACCTCATGCGCCTCGGCGAGCCGCGCGAGCAGTTCGAGCGCGTCGAGCAGGTCGCTGCCCGGATAGTGGATGCGATGGAACTGGCCGACGCGGATCGCCGGCAGCGCGGACGCGACCATCGCGCCGAGCAGCGCGATGAACCAGCTCAGGTACACCCACAGGAGGAACACCGGTAGCGCCGCGAACGCGCCGTATACGGCCGTATAGGTCGGAATGCGCCGCACGTAATAGCCGAAGCCGCGCTTCGCGAGTTCGAACGCGATGGCCGCGAACAGGCCGCCGATCACCGCGTCGCGCCACGCGACCGTGCAGTTCGGCAGGTACACGTACAGCAGCGTGAACGCGAGCACGGTCAGCGGCAGCGACACGAGCGCGAGCAGCCACTCGACGATCGACGTCGACGGCGCGGCGCCTGTGAACGCGAGCGACTGCGTAAACAGGTACGACGAAATCGACAGGCTCACGCCGAACAGCAGCGGGCCGAGCGTGATCAGCGCCCAGTATGCGAGCACGCGCTGCGCGAACGGCCGCGGCTTGCGCACGCGCCAGATCAGGTTGAACGCGGATTCGATCGTCATCATCGTCATCACCGACGTGACGACGAGCACGATCAGGCCGGCCGTCGTCAGCCCCTTGGCTTTCGCGGCGAACTGGTTCAGGTACTTGAAGATCTGGACGTTGAACTGCGCGGGCATCAGGTGGTCAGCGAGGAACCCCTGCAGCGAGATCTGGAACGACGAGAACATCGGGAACGCGGTGAACAGCGCGAACGCGACCGTCACGAGCGGCACGAGTGCCAGCATCGTCGTGAACGTAAGGCTGCCCGCCACTTGCGGGATGCGATCCTCGGCGCTGCGCCGGGCCGCGAACTGCGCGAGGCGCTTGATGGTGTCGAGATCGACGCTCAACTTCGGCAAACGGTTTCTCCTTCTTGATGCCGCGCGCCCGACGGCGCGCCGCCGCCGCGCTGCGCGACGACTTCAGCCCCTATAATAGCCGCTCGATCCAGCAGGGGCCGACTGCACCGGGCATCCGCGCGGCCGCACGCGGCCCCGCCGCCCATGAAAGACATTCTCGTCCTCTATTACAGCCGTCACGGCGCCACGCGCGATCTCGCGCTCGCGATCGCGAACGGCGTCGACAGCGTACCCGGCATGCAGGCGCGCATCCGCACCGTGCCGTCCGTCTCGACGGTCTGCGAAGCCACCGCCCCCGACATCCCCGCCGACGGCCCGCCATACGCGGAGCTGCGCGATCTCGAGGAATGCGCGGGCCTCGCGCTCGGCTCGCCCACCCGCTTCGGCAACATGGCCGCCTCCCTCAAGTATTTCCTCGACGGCACGACCCCGCAATGGCTGTCGGGCGCGCTGACCGGCAAGCCGGCGAGCGTGTTCACGTCGACCGGCAGCCTGCACGGCGGCCAGGAATCCACGCTGCTGTCGATGATGCTGCCGCTGCTGCATCACGGGATGATGATCGTCGGGATCCCATACACGGAAGCCGCGCTCAGCACGACGCGCACGGGCGGCACGCCTTACGGCGCGTCGCACGTGTCGCAGCACGATCGCAGCGCGTCCGCCGGACTGTCGGCCGACGAAAAGGCGCTTGCAGCCGCGCTCGGCGTGCGGCTCGCCCGCGCGGCGGCCGCGCTGTCCGCCGCCCAGCCGACCGACGCCGCATGAACGCGCCCGCCCGCCCCGCCGTCGCCGGCCGGCCGCGCTATGCGCTGGCCGCCGCCGCGTGCCTCGCGGCGCTGATCGCGCTGTCGCTCGCCTGGGAGCTGTGGCTCGCGCCGCTGCGCCCGGGCGGCTCGGCGCTGATGCTCAAGGCGGTGCCGCTCGCGCTCGCGCTGCCCGGCGTCTGGCGGCGTAACATCTATACGATGCAGTGGGCGAGCATGCTGATCCTCGTCTATCTTGCCGAAGGCATCGTGCGCGGCATGTCCGACCGCGGGCTGTCCGCGATGCTCGGCTGGTGCGAGACCGCGCTCGCCGTCGGCTTCTTCGTGGCCGCGCTTGCCTACGTCGCGCCGTTCAAGCGCGCGGCGAAAAAGCAGCGCGCTGCGTCCTGACCCTTACGCGACCGACCGTGATGATTTCTTCCGAAGCCTTCGTATCCGCCTGCCGCGACGCGATCGGCGCCGCCGGCGTGCTGACCGATCCGCACGACACCGAACCGTTCCTGACCGACTGGCGCCGCCGCTACAAGGGCAGCGCGTGTGCGGTGCTGAAACCGGCCGATACGGCGGAAGTCGCCGCGCTCGTCCGGCTCGCGAACGTGCACGGCGTCGCGCTCGTGCCGCAGGGCGGCAACACGGGCCTCGCCGGCGGCGCGACGCCCGACGCGAGCGGCGGCCAGGCCGTGCTGAGCCTCGCGCGCCTGAACCGCGTGCGCGCGCTCGATCCGCACAACAATACGATCACGGTCGAAGCCGGCGTGATCCTCGCCGACGTGCAGGCGCGCGCCCGCGAAGGCGGCCGCCTGTTCGCGCTGAGCCTCGCCGCCGAAGGCAGCTGCACGATCGGCGGCAACCTGTCGACCAACGCGGGCGGCACCGCGGTGCTGCGCTACGGCAACGCGCGCGAACTGTGCCTCGGGCTCGAGGTCGTGACGCCGCAGGGCGAGATCTGGGACGGCCTGCGCGGGCTGCGCAAGGACAACACCGGCTACGACCTGCGCGACCTGTTCATCGGCGCGGAGGGCACGCTCGGGATCATCACGGCCGCCGTGATGAAGCTGCATCCGCTGCCCGCCGCGCAAGTCACCGCGCTGGCCGCGCTCGAGTCGCCGCACGCGGCGCTCGACTTCCTCGCGCTCGCGCAGCGCGCGGCCGGCCCGCTGCTGACCGGCTTCGAGCTGATGTCGGACTTCTGCATGAAACTCGTCGGCAAGCACTATCCGCAGCTGCGCTACCCGTTCGACCACCCCCATGCGCAGACGGTGCTGCTCGAGCTGTCGGACAACGAGAGCGAGGCGCATGCGCGCGCGCTGTTCGAGAAGCTGATGGAAGAGGCGTTCGAGGCCGGGCTCGTGGTCGACGCGGTGGTCGCGGAAAATCTCGCGCAATCGCGCGCGTTCTGGGGCCTGCGCGAACACATTCCGCTCGCCCAGGCCGACGAAGGGCTCAACATCAAGCACGACATCGCGGTGCCGATCTCGTCGATCGCGCGCTTCATCGACGAAACCGACGCGGCGATCCAGCAGGCCGCGCCGGGCGCGCGGATGGTCACGTTCGGCCATCTCGGCGACGGCAACCTGCACTACAACGTGCAGACGCCCGAAGGCGGCGACCCGAAGGCGTTCCTCACGGAATTCCAGAAGCCGATCAACCGGATCGTCTACGACAACGTGCATCGCCACCACGGCACGATCAGCGCGGAACACGGGATCGGCCAGTTGAAGATCGACGACGCGCAGCGCTACAAGTCGCCGGTCGAAACGGCGCTCATGCGCACGCTGAAGACGGCGCTCGACCCGCGCGGGCTGATGAATCCCGGCAAGGTCCTGCGCTGAAGCCACCTACCCCGGAGCGATGGCCATGAGAATCCGCGTGCTGTCCGACCTGCATCTCGAATGCAACGCGCCCGACACGATCGTCCATGCCGACGCGGATCTCGTCGTGCTGGCCGGCGACATCCACAATCACGCGGAAGGCCTGCGCTGGGCCGCCGAGACGTTCGATCCCGCCATGCCGGTAGTCTATGTGCCGGGCAACCACGAGTACTACGACGGGGAATTCGGCGCGCTCGAAACCGCGATGCGCGACGCCGCGCATACGCTCGACAACGTGCATTATCTGAACAACGGCGTGTACGTCGATCCGGCGCGGCGCTTTCGCGTGCTGGGCACGACGCTGTGGAGCGATTTCACGCTGTTCGGCGCGGACGATGCGAGCGTCGCGCGCGCGATCGAGGCCGGCAGGCGCGTGATGCTCGATTTCAAGGGATTGATCC
The DNA here is from genome assembly GCF_005937855.2 of Burkholderia sp. KBS0801. Taxonomy (NCBI): domain Bacteria; kingdom Pseudomonadati; phylum Pseudomonadota; class Betaproteobacteria; order Burkholderiales; family Burkholderiaceae; genus Burkholderia; species Burkholderia sp. KBS0801. Next base: position 1,514,875 of record NZ_CP042177.1, on the reverse strand, counting down.
AGGTGACGTGGCCGCATGAAGCCGCGCTGCATGCGGGCGGCACGCCGGAGCGGGACTTCGCGCCTGCCGACGCGATCGCGCTGCACCGGCACGGCCGCGCGTGGCTGGAAGCGCGCCTCGCGACGCCGTTCGCGGGGCGCACGATCGTCGTCACCCATCATGCACCGCACCTGCGCTCGCTGGCGGAGCGTTACGCGGATGACCTGGCGTCGGCGGGATTCGTCACGGACATGGCGGAACTCGTGCGGCCGCCCGTGGATCTGTGGATCCACGGCCACACGCATACTTCATTCGATTACGTGACCGACAGCGGCACGCGCGTGGTGTGCAACCCGCGCGGCTATATCTTCCGGCGCACCGGGGAGCTGGAAAATCCCGCGTTTGCGTGGGACAAAGTGGTCGAGCTCGGCTAAACGCCGGGCCCTGTGGCCGCGCGATGCGGCCCTTTCCGATCCGGCATACCGCCCGATCAGCGCTCGGCGCGGCGCGATCCGGTCGACGACGCGCGCACCCGCACCGGTACCGGCTTCATGCGTGCCTTCATCGCGCGCAGCAGATCCCGCGTAGCCGCGGCGGCGGCGGCCGCGCCAAGCAGAACGCCAAGGCCGATCATCAATTGGGTATCCATTGCGACTCCGGGTGTGGGCAGATCCATGTCTCTATGATCCAACAGTATCAAACTGTCTGCCGGCCGATGGTAAAAAAATGTTGCACGAACGACAAATCTCGTCAGATCGGCGTGGAGCGCGCCGTCATGTCGCAGCCCTGAACTGCGCGAGCACGGCTTCGTCGGCTTCGAGCGTCGCCGGCAACTCGTCGCGCAGGAAATCGACCCAGGTGCGGATTTTCGCGTCGAGGTACTGGCGCGACGGATACAGCGCGTAGATGTTCATCACGTGCGACCGGTATTCGGGCAACACGCGCACGATGTTGCCGCTGCGCAGCCCGCCGATCGCCGAATAGAGCGGCAACCCGCCGATCCCCATCCCTTCCCGCACGGCCACCGCGAGCGCCTCCGCGACGTTCACGCGGAACGGCGGCGCCGTGATCGGAATCACCTCGTCGCCGTGCGGCCCCGACAGCGCCCACTCGTCGAAGTGAAAGCCCGGCGCGACCATCCCGAGACAAATGTGCTGCTCGAGATCCGCCGGCGTATGCGGCGCGCCGTGCGCGTCGACATAGCCGGGCGACGCGCACACCACGCTGTAGCTCTCGCCGAGCCGCTGCGACACGAGCCCCGAATCCGGCAGGTCGCGCCCGACGACGATCGCGACGTCGTACCCCTCGTCGAGCAGGTCGGGCATCCGCTGCGCGAGCGTCAGCTCGACGTGCACGTCCGGATAGCGCTGCCGGTAGCGCGCAATGGCCGGCACCAGATAGTGCTGCCCGAGGCTCGTGAAGCAATGGACCTTCAGCTTGCCCGACGGGCGCGCGTGCGCGTCGCCCGCTTCGGCTTCGGCCTGATCGACATACGCGAGGATCTGCTCGCAGCGCTGCAGGTAGCGCTCGCCCGCTTCGGTCAGCGCGATCCGGCGTGTCGTCCGGTTGAGAAGGCGCGTGCGCAAGTGCGCCTCGAGATCCGACACGGCGCGCGACGCATAGGCGGTCGTCGAATTCATCTGCTGAGCGGCGGCGGTAAAGCTTCCCGCATCGACCACGCGGACGAATACCCGCATGTTTTGTAACGTATCCATCCCATTACCCCTTTGAATCCGGGTGGATTGTTGCACAGGGGCCAACAAATATTATCTCAGGATTCGTAAAAATGACTTGCACCGTTGTCCGTTTATTCAGGAATCACTGAAAAATATAATCGCAGCCGACTCATCTATATCCGAAAGGGAGAAAATCGTGCGGTCTCCGGCAACAAAAGGGACGCTGGCACTGGCGGTTCTTGCAGTCTCATTAATAATGACCGGCTGCGCGAGCATGGGCGACAACAAGCCTAAGTCCACCCGCATCGAAGCGAACGCGCTCGACGCCGGCGCGGCCATCCGCGCGGCCGACCGCGACGCGGGCTGGCCCGCGTCCGACTGGTGGCGCGCGTATCGCGATCCGCAGCTCGACGCGTGGATCGCCGCCGCCCAGGCCGGCAACCCGACCCTCGCGGCGGCCGAGGCCCGCGTGCGCGAAGCGCAGGCAATGGCGCGCGTGGCCCGGTCGGCGGAGCTGCCGCAGATCAACGGCAACCTGTCGCTGATGCGCCAGCACTGGCCCGATAACGTCTACTACGGCCCGGGGCCGCTCGCCGACACCGACACGTGGAACAACACCGGCACGCTCGGCCTGTCGTATCACCTCGACCTGTGGGGCAAGGACAAGAACGCGACCGAGCGCGCGCTCGACACCGCGCATGCAACCGCGGCCGACGCACGAGCCGCGAAGCTCGAGCTGGAGGTCAACGTGGTGCGCGCGTATGTCGGCATGTCGATGAACTACGCGCTGCTCGACCTCGCGCACGAGACGTTCGAACGCCAGCGCGCGCTGGCCGATCTCGCGCGCAAGCGTCTGCAGGCCGGGATTGGCACGCAGCTCGAAGTCAGCCAGGCCGAATCGACGCTGCCCGACTACGAGCGCCAGATCGACAGCTACGAAGAAGCCATCCAGCTCGCGCGCCATCAGCTCGCCGCGCTCGCGGGCAAGGGCCCGGGCGCCGGTGACGCGATCAAGCGGCCGAGCCTCACGCTCGACGCGCCGGCCGGCCTGCCGTCCGCGATGCCGGCCGACCTGCTCGGCCGCCGCCCGGATGTCGTCGCGGCCCGCTGGACGGTCGACGCGCAAGCCCGCGGCATCGATGTCGCGAAGGCCGCGTTCTACCCGAACATCGACCTGCTCGCGACGGTCGGCGGCTTCGGCGTGACCGCGCCGTTCACCGACTTCCTGCGCGCGATGAACGGCGGCTGGACGGCCGGCCCCGCGCTGTCGCTGCCGATCTTCGAAGGCGGCCGCCTGCGCGCGCAACTCGGTGCGGCCGATGCCGGCTACGACCAGGCGGTCGAGCGTTACAACCAGACGGTCGTCGGCGCGCTGAAGGACATCGCCGACCAGGTCGTGCGGATCCGCTCGCTCGATACGCAGAAGAAGGACGCCGCGCGCTCGGTGGCCGCCAACGACCGCAGCTACCAGCTGTCGCGCGAAGGCTTCCGCCGCGGGCTGACCGATTACGTGAACGTGCTGATCGCGCAACAGCAGCTGCTGCGCGCGCAGGAGACGGCGGCCCGCATCGACGCGGAACGCCTCGCCGCGCACGCGCAGCTGATGGCCGCGCTCGGCGGCGGCGTCGAAACGGGCGAGGACGGACGGGACGGCCATCCGTCGGGCGACCATCCGTCGCGCGACGAATCCGCCGCGGGTGCCGCCGCGCCGGCGGCCGCATCGGGTACGAAGCCCGTCGCCGCCATGGCCCGGCCCGCGCAGGTCGCGACGGCCGGTGCGAGCGCCACGCCGGCCGCACGGTAACGCGGAGTGACCGTCATGTCAGCCTCCTCCCCCGCTTCCACGCCCGCCGGCGGCCCGCTCGCGGCCTGGTACGCCGCGTTCGGCGACTGGGCCCGCAACGACGGCGCCGCATGGCTCTATCTGTTCAAGGCACTGCTCGCCGCGTTCATCGCGACCGGCGTGTCGATGCGGCTCGACCTGCCGGCGCCGAAGACGGCGATGACCACGGTGTTCATCGTGATGCAGCCGCAAAGCGGCGCCGTGCTCGCGAAGAGCTTCTACCGGGTCGCCGGCACGATCTTCGGGCTGATCGCGACGCTCACGTTCGTCGGGCTGTTCCCGCAGCAGCCGCAGCTGTTCCTGCTGGCGGTCGCGCTGTGGATCGCGCTGTGCACGGCCGGCGCCGCGCGCAACCGCAACTTCCGCAGCTACGGCTTCCTGCTCGCCGGCTATACGACCGCGCTGATCGGCCTGCCCGCGTCGCAGCATCCGGACGGCGCGTTCATGAGCGCCATGACGCGCGTGTCCGAGGTCATCATCGGGATCGTGTCGGCCGGCGTCGTCAGCGCGCTGGTGTTTCCGCAGTACACGGGCGAGCAGATGCGCACGACGGTACGCACGCGCTTCGGCGGCTTCGTCGACTACGTCGCGGCGGCCCTGTCGGGCAAGCTCGACCGTGCGCACATCGAAACGATCCATACGCGCTTCGTCGCCGACGTGGTCGGTTTCGAGGCCGCGCGCAGCATGGCCGTGTTCGAGGACCCGGACACGCGGATGCGCAGCGGCCGCCTCGCGCGACTGAACAGCGAGTTCATGAGCGTGTCGAGCCGCTTCCATGCGCTGCACCAGCTGATGAACCGGCTGCGCGCGGCCGGCGCACAGGCCGCGATCGATGCGATCGAGCCGTACTTCCGCGAGATCGCGCCGCTCCTGACCCGCAACGGCGAACCCGTGCGCACGTCGACCGACGCGGCGCGCGCGGCCGAACAGCTGCTCGCATGGCGCGACGCGCTGCCGCGGCGCATTCGCGCCACGCGCGCGGCGCTCGAAACGCAGCCGGATTTTCCGCTGCTCGACTTCGACACGGCCGCCGAGTTGCTGTACCGCTTCATCACCGACCTGCACGAATACGCGGCGACCTACGCGTCGCTGTCGACCGCGACGCACGAGCGCGAACGCTGGATCGAGCGCTACGAGCCGCGCACCAACGTGACGGCGATGGTGATCGCCGCGATCCGCACAGCGACCGTGATCCTCGTGCTCGGCTGGTTCTGGATCGAGACCGCGTGGCCGAGCGGCGTGACGATGACGCTGACGGCGGCGGCCACCTGCGCGCTCGCGTCGTCGACGCCGCGCCCGACCGCGATGTCCGCACAGATGGGCATCGGGACGGCCCTGGCCGTCTGCACGGGTTTCCTGCTGATGTTCGGCATCTACCCGCACATCGACGGCTTCCCGCTGCTGTGTGTGGCGCTCGCGCCGCTGCTCGCGATCGGCATCTACATGACAATGAAGCCGAAGCTCGCGGGCTACGGGATGGGCTACCTGATCTTCTTCTGCTTCCTCGCCGGCCCCGACAACATCACCCACTACGATCCGACGAGCTTCATGAACGATGCGCTCGCGCTGGTGCTGTCGATGGTGGTGTCGGCGATCGCGTTCGCGGTGCTGTTCCCGCCGACCGCGCCGTGGCTGAAGAAGCGGCTGTTCGCCGACCTGCGCCATCAGGTGGTCGCCGCGTGCCACGCCCGGCTCGCCGGCTTGCGCACGCGCTTCGAGAGCGGCGCGCGCGACCTGATGTATCAGGCGCACACGCTGTCGGCCGACCAGCCCGACGTGCAGCGCGACGCGCTGCGCTGGATGTTCGCGGTGCTGGAAACGGGCAACGCGGTGCTCGACCTGCGCGCCGAGCTGGCGGCGCTGCCGTCCGACCCGCGCCATGCGCCGACGACGCCGTGGCGACGCGCGATCGAGACGATGCGCACCGCGCTGTCCAGGCTGTTCAGCAAGCCGGACGCAGCGCGCTTCGACGCGACGCTCGCGGCGGTCAATGCCGCCATCGACGCAACCCGGCACACGCTCGATGCCGTCACGCCGTCGCGCGACGAGCGCCACCGGCTGCAGCGCATCCTGAGCCATCTGCATTTCGTACGCACGGCGCTGCTCGATCCGGAATCGCCGCTCGAGCCGCTCAACCGCAACCGCCCCGTGCGTCCCCAACAAGGAGCCTCGTCATGATGCCGCGTGAAATCGCCATTCTCGATGCCTACATGCCCACGGTGGTCCTGATGTTCGTCCTGGGTGCGCTGGCAACCTGGGCCGTCGACCGCGTGCTCGCCTATACGGGCCTCTACCGTCACGTCTGGCACCCGTCATTGTTCCGCGCGTGCCTTCTCGTCTGCATTTGCGGCGGACTGAGTCTTGCCGTTTACCGTTGATTCCGAACCATCATGATGCTCAGAAAACTCTTCGGCTTCGTCGCGACCGCCGTCATCCTTCTCGTCGCGATCCTGATCGGGCGCTCGCTGTGGGTGCACTACATGGACGATCCCTGGACCCGCGACGGGCGCGTGCGCGCCGAGATCGTCAACGTCGCGCCGGACGTGTCGGGCGCGATCGTCGAGCTGCCCGTGCATGACAACCAGCTCGTGAAAAAGGGCGACCTGATCATGCAGATCGACCCGTCGCACTACCAGATCGCGGTCGAGCAGGCCCAGGCGGCAGTCGCCGCCCGCCGCGCGGAACTGCAGATGCGCCGCGACGACGCGGCCCGTCGCGCCGACCTCGACGCGCTCGTCGTGTCGAAGGAAAACCGCGAGAACGCGGCGCACAGCGCGTCAAGCGCCGACGCGCAGTACCAGCAGGCGATCGCCGCGCTCGACGCCGCGAAGCTCAATCTCGAACGCACGCGCGTGGTCGCGCCGGTCGACGGCTACGTGACGAACCTGCAGACGTTCAAGGGCAACTACGCGGTAGCCGGCCAGGCGAAGCTCGCGATCGTCGACAGCCACTCGTTCTGGGTCTACGGCTACTTCGAGGAAACCAAGCTGCCGCGCGTGAAGATCGGCGCGCCCGCCGAGATGCGGCTGATGAGCGGCGGCGTGATGAAAGGCCACGTCGAGAGCATCTCGCGCGGCATCTACGATCGCGACAACCCGCAAAGCCGCGACCTCGTCGCGGACGTGAACCCGACCTTCAACTGGGTGCGCCTCGCGCAGCGCGTGCCGGTCCGCATCCGGATCGACGAAGTGCCGGCCGACGTGGTGCTGTCGGCGGGCACGACCTGCACGGTCATCATCGACCCGGACAAGCAGAAGAAGAAGTCCTAAGCGCCGGCGGCGGGGCGCTTACGCCGCGATGCGAAAGCGCCCGACCAGCAACTTGAGCGCCTGCGCCTGCTCGTCGAGCGCATTCGCCGCGGCGGCCGCCTGTTCGACGAGCGCCGCGTTCTGCTGGGTGCCGGAATCCATCTGCATCACCGCTCGGCCGATCTCGTCGATCCCGGCGCTCTGCTCGTCCGACGCCGCGGAGATTTCGCCGATGATGTCGGTCACGCGCTTGACCGCCCGCACCACGTCGTCCATCGTGCGGCCCGCGTCGTGCGCGAGCGCCGCCCCGTTCGCGACGCGCTCGACCGACGCGCCGATCAGCGTACGGATCTCCTTCGCCGCGCTCGCCGCCCGCTGCGCGAGCAGCCGCACTTCGCCCGCGACCACCGAAAAACCACGGCCCTGCTCACCCGCGCGCGCCGCCTCGACCGCCGCGTTCAACGCGAGGATGTTGGTCTGGAACGCGATTCCCTCGATCGTGCCGATGATGTCGCGGATGTTCTTCGCGCTGTCGTCGATCTCGCTCATCGTCGCGACCACGCGCCCGACGACTTCGCCGCCGGCTTCCGCGACGGCCGACGCATTAGCTGCGAGCGCGCTCGCCTGCCGCGCGTTTTCGGCGTTCTGCCGCACGGTCGACGTGAGCTGCTCCATGCTGGCCGCGGTGCGCTCGAGCGCGACGGCCTGCTGCTCGGTACGCCGCGACAGGTCGAGATTGCCGGTCGAGATCTCGCCGGACGCAGCCGCGATCGCCTCGGCGCTCACGGCGATCTCGCCGACGGTCGCCGCGAGCCCGGTCTGCATGTCGGACAGCGCACGCACCATGCTGTCGCGGTCGTGGCGGCCGAGCGGGATCGGCCGCGTGAGGTCGCCGCGCGCGATGTCGGCTGCGATCGCCTTCGCATCGGCGGGCTCGCCGCCGAGCTGCGACGCGAGGCGGCGCACGACCCGTTCGGCGATCACGATCGCCAGCACGAACAGCGCGGCCGTCATCGCCGCGATCATCGCGAACGACGATGAAAAGATCGTTGCGGACGCATCGAGTGTCGCCTTCGACTTCGCGCCGCGCGTCTTCACGAGCATGGCGACCAACTTCTCGAGCTTGGCGGTCTCGACCAGCAGCGACACGTCCTGCGTGCCGACCTGCCAGTTCATCTGCGACAGGTCGAGCGGCTGCGCCTGCACGAGCGCGACGAAATCGCGCAGATGGCCGCTCCACGTGCCGACCGCCATCGAGAACGCGCGCAGGCGCGCGGAATCGTCCGCATCGGCCGGATCCGCGTAATGCTGCAGCGTCGCGAGCGCCTGGCCGATCGACGCGAGCCCCGCGCGAATCTCGGCGCCCAGGTCGTCGCGCTCCTTCGCTGTGGTCGCGGTCAGCAGCATCTTCTGCGCGCGGCTCGCACGCAGCACCTCGGCGCGCACTTCCTCCGCCGCGCGGCTCGCGACGTGCCCCTGCTCGTAGACCGACGCGATCGACGCGTTCAGCCGGCTGATCTGCCACAGCGAAAACACGCCGATCGCGAGCGTGCCGGCCAGCAGGATCGCGAACGCCGCGCGCAACGTCGCCTTGACCGTCCAAGGCCGGCGTTCGCGCCGGGCCGCGCGCGGACGTCGTGCGGCGGCGGGCCTCGCGGCCGCACCGGATGCGCTGGTGGCCGCACCCGGCCGCGGATGCAATGATGCTGCTTTCATCGATATTCCCCGTATTGATCCCACCACCGGACAGGTCGGGCCCGGCGGTCACCGTGATGCCCGCCCGGCTCGTGGCCGGTGCGGTGCGCGGCGCGCCTCTGTTGCCGTTGCGTCGTTCTACGGCCGCCCTCGCCATTCCTTGAGTCCGGACAAACACCGAGCCGAGCCCTGTGTGCCCGCGCTCACGGCAGACGCGCTGCCTGCGTTATACCCGGCCAAAAAAGGGCGGAATGGCCGATCAGCTGGCCCCGCGGCTGGCGGCGATGTCCGAATCGCGATAAAACTTGGCCGGACATTCTCGATACGCCACATTACACTTCTTTGACGCAACAACGATTCGAACGCGCCGATCCCCATCAGAGCGCGTCCCGTCACCTCAACTCGCTCAGCTCACATGGAAACAAGCCTCGATACGGGTGCCGGCAACGCCGCCGCAGCCCAGCCGTCTGCTCCACCCGCCGCGCGCACCGTCTACCCGGTGCTCGGCGCGATCAGCTTCTCGCACATGCTCAACGACATGATCCAGTCGTTGATCCTCGCGATCTATCCGATGCTCAAGAGCCAGTTCGCGCTGTCGTTCGCGCAGATCGGCCTGATCACGCTGACCTACCAGATCACCGCATCGCTGCTGCAGCCGCTCATCGGGCTCTACACGGACAAGCGGCCCAAGCCCTATTCGCTGCCGGTCGGGATGGGCTTCACGCTCGCGGGGCTGCTGCTGATGTCGGCCGCGCAGAACTTCCCGACGCTGCTGGTGGCGGCGGCCCTGGTCGGCTGCGGCTCGTCGGTGTTCCATCCGGAATCGTCGCGGGTCGCGCGGATGGCGTCGGGGGGCCAGCACGGGCTCGCGCAGTCGCTGTTCCAGGTCGGCGGCAACGCCGGCTCGGCGCTCGGGCCGCTGCTCGCCGCGCTGGTGATCATTCCGCACGGTCAGCACAGCATCGCGTGGTTCTCGGCGGCCGCGCTCGTCGCGATGGTCGTGCTCACGCAGATCGGCCACTGGTACAAGAAGCATCCGTCGATGAAGAAGAAGGCCGCCGCGGCCGGCCATCCGACGCTGTCGCCGCGCCGCGTGCTCGCCGCGATCGGCGTGCTGGTGCTGCTGGTGTTCTCGAAGTACTTCTATCTCGCGAGCATCAACAGCTATTTCACGTTCTATCTGATCGACAAGTTCCACCTGTCGGTGCAGGCCGCGCAGATCCACCTGTTCGTGTTCCTCGCGGCCGTGGCGGCCGGCACGCTGATCGGCGGGCCGGTCGGCGACCGGATCGGCCGCAAGTACGTGATCTGGGTGTCGATCCTCGGCGTCGCGCCGTTCACGCTGCTGCTGCCGTACGCGAACCTGTTCTGGACGAGCGTGCTGAGCGTGATCATCGGCATCGTGCTGGCGTCGGCGTTCGCCGCGATCCTCGTCTATGCGACGGAGCTGATGCCGGGCAAGGTCGGGATGGTCGCAGGCCTGTTCTTCGGCTTCGCGTTCGGCCTGGGCGGCGTGGGCGCTGCCGTGCTGGGCCAGCTCGCGGACGCGACGAGCATCACGTTCGTCTACAAGGTGTGCTCGTTCCTGCCGCTGATCGGCGTGCTGACGGTGTTCCTGCCGAACCTCGAAAGCGCGCGCCGCAAGAAGGCGTGACGGGCGGCCGCGGCATGCGTGCCGCGGCTGGTCGACCGGCTTGAAGAGAAAACGACGACGGCGGCTTCAGGCCGCCGTCGTCGCATGCAGCGTCAGGAAACGCTTGAGGATGCCGGTCGAATAGCTGCTCGCGATCGCCGACAGGAAGTGCGAGAACGACTGCGTCGCGTGGTCGTCGGCAGTATCGGAGATCGTGCGCACGAGAGCGAACGGCACATCGTGTTCGGCGCACACCTGCGCGATCGCCGCGCCTTCCATCTCGACCGCGAGCGCGTCGGGCAACGCATCGCGCAGCGCGACGACCTCGCGCTCGCTCGACACGAAGCGGTCGCCGCTGATGATCAGCCCGCCGTGCAGCGACGCGCCGGCCAGCCCGAAACGCTCGGCGAACTGCGCGCCCTCCTCGGCGACGAACAGCGTGCATGCGGCCTTCAGGCGGGCCGTCAGTTCCAGGTCGGTCGCGAACCGCGTGATGCCGAGCAGCGGCACCTCGTAGCGCGGAAACAGCGGCGACGCATCGAGGTCATGCTGCAGCAGCGTATCTGCGACGACAACATCGCCGACGCGCACGGTGCGCGACACGCCGCCGGCGACCCCGGTGAACACGACGCCGGACACGCCGAACACATGGATCAGTGCACTGACCGTCGCGGCGGCCGCGACCTTGCCGACCCGCGCGAGCGTGACGACGCAGGCCGCGCCGTGCACCGTGCCGAGGTGGTAGTCGCGGCGGCCGAGCGTGATCGTCTTCATCACGCCCTCGGCGCGCATCGCGGCGATCAGGTCGCCGAGCTCCTCGGGCAGCGCGGCCAGAATGCCGAGCGGGCGCATCGAAACCGTTCCGACCATGTCGATGCTCATCATTCCACCGCCTGCAGTTTCGCGACTGCCAGCGCGAGCCACTTCTCGCCGTGCCGCTTGAACTTCACCTGCGCCTTCGCGTCGGCTCCGTTGCCTTCGAGCGCGGTGACCGTGCCTTCGCCGAACTTGGTATGAAACACCTGCTGGCCGACGCGAAAGCCGGTGTCGGCCGCGCGCTGCTTGTTCGCGAACGCCGGCAGCGGCGCGGAAACCGCCGCGTCGACGACCTGCTCGCGACTGCCGCCACCCGGCCGCGAGAACCAATCGCGCCCCCAGCCGGCGTTGTCCGAGCGGCCGCCCCAGCGTGCGCCCGCCTCGACCTTCGGCGTGAGCCACTTCAGCACGTGCTCCGGCAATTCGTCGAAGAAGCGCGAGCGCACGTTGTAGCGCGTCTGGCCGTGCAGCATCCGGCTCTGCGCGAACGACAGGTAGAGCCGCTCCTTCGCGCGCGTGATCGCGACGTACATCAGCCGGCGCTCTTCCTCGAGGCCGTCCGATTCGAGCACGCTGTTCTCGTGCGGGAACAGCCCTTCCTCGAGGCCGGTGATGAACACGGCCGAGAATTCGAGGCCCTTCGCCGCGTGCACCGTCATCAGCTGCACGGCGTCCTGGCCGGCCTGCGCCTGGTTATCGCCGGCTTCGAGCGAGGCGTGCGACAGGAAGCCCGCGAGCGGCGTCATCGTGTCGGGGTTCTGCGCGGGGTCGTCGAGCGGCGCCGGATCCAGCACGTCGACCGACGGATCGTTCGCGTCCACGCCGAGCTCCGGCGCCGCGATCGCCCCCGCGCGCAGCGGGATCGAGCGGGCCGGCGCGTCGAGCCCGTAGCCTTCCTCGCTGACGAACGCGGTGGCCGCGTTCACGAGTTCCTGCAAGTTCTCGAGGCGGTCCTGGCCTTCGCGCTCGCCCTGGTAGAAATCGGCGAGGCCGCTCGCGCGCACGACGTACTCGACCGTCTCGGGCAGGCTCATCTGCTGCGTCTCGGCGCGCATCTTCGCGATCAGCGTCGCGAACCCGCCGAGGCTCGTGCCGGCCTTGCCGGTCACGTACGGAATCGCGGCGGCCATCGAGCAGTCGTACAGGCGCGCGGCATCCGCGAGCTGCTCGATGGAGCGCGCGCCGATCCCGCGCGTCGGGAAGTTCACGACGCGGGCGAACGCGGTGTCGTCGTTCGGGTTGTCGATCAGGCGCAGGTACGCGAGCGCATGCTTCACTTCCTGGCGCTCGAAGAAGCGCAGGCCGCCGTACACGCGATACGGAATGCCCGAAGTCATCAGCGTGTGCTCGATCGCGCGCGATTGAGCGTTGCTGCGATACAGGACCGCGACTTCGCTGCGCGACATCCCGGTGTTGATCAGCGAGCGGATCTCCTCGACGATCCAGCCGGCTTCCTGCGCATCGGTGCTCGCCTCGTACACGCGCACGGGCTCGCCGTGGCCGGCGTCGGTGCGCAGGTTCTTGCCGAGGCGGTGCGCGTTGTTCGAGATCAGCTGGTTCGCCGCGTCGAGGATGTTGCCGTGCGACCGGTAGTTCTGCTCGAGCTTGATCAGGTTGCGCACGCGGAATTCGTCTTCGAAGTCGCGCATGTTGCCGACGTTCGCGCCGCGGAACGCGTAGATCGACTGGTCGTCGTCGCCGACCGCGAAGATCGCGTTCTCGCCGCCCGCGAGCATCTTCAGCCACGCGTACTGCAGCTTGTTGGTGTCCTGGAACTCGTCGACGAGGATGTGCCTGAAGCGTGCCTGGTAGTGCGCGCGCAGCGGTGCGTTGTACGCGAGCAGCTCGTAGCAGCGCAGCAGCAGCTCGGGGAAGTCGACCACGCCCTCGCGCTGGCACTGCTGGTCGTACGCCTGGTACAGCTCGACGAACTTGCGGTTGAAGTTGTCGGTCGCGTCGACCTTGTCGGGACGCAGCCCCTGCTCCTTCGCGTTGTTGATGAAGTACTGGACATTCTTCGGCGGGTACTTCTCGTCGTCGACGTTCGCCGCCTTCATCAGCCGCTTGATCGCGGACAACTGATCGGCCGTGTCGAGGATCTGGAAGGTCTGCGGCAGGCCGGCGTCGCGCCAGTGGGTGCGCAGCATCCGGTTGCACAGCCCGTGGAACGTGCCGATCCACATCCCGCGCGTGTCGATCGGCATCATCGCTGACAAGCGCGCCATCATCTCGCGCGCGGCCTTGTTCGTGAAGGTGACGGCCAGCACGGTGGGCGGCGACGCGTAGCCCTGCTGGATCAGCCACGCGATGCGGGTGATCAGCACGCGGGTCTTGCCGCTGCCCGCCCCCGCGAGGATCAGCGCCGGTTCGTTCGGCAACGTGACGGCGGCGTATTGTTCAGGGTTCAGATTGGCGAGCAGATCGGGCATGGAGCGGCAGCGGGCGTGCGAGAAAAATGCGGACCCGACATTATAAGTCGGCGGCGCGATGCCGTTTCCGATCCGTTCGGCCTCGCGCCGCCGCGGCGCAGTGAGGGCCACCCGACGGGCCGGCGCGGACCCTGCAATGGCTGGCCGATGTGCATCCATTTATAATTGCCGGATTCGGCATCCAATTCACGCATTTTTCGGCAGATTTCCAACCATGAGCGACAGCACGCTTGCGAAGAGTTTCGAACCCCACACCATCGAGTCCCAATGGGGGCCGGAGTGGGAAAAACGCGGCTATGCCGCCCCGGCCTTCGACCCGGCGCGCCCCGATTTCGCGATCCAGCTGCCGCCGCCGAACGTCACCGGCACGCTGCACATGGGCCACGCGTTCAACCAGACGATCATGGACGGCCTCGCGCGCTATCACCGGATGCTCGGCGAGAACACGCTGTGGGTGCCCGGCACCGACCACGCTGGGATCGCGACCCAGATCGTCGTCGAGCGCCAGCTCGATGCGCAGGGCGTGTCGCGCCATGACCTCGGCCGCGAGAAGTTCGTCGAGCGCGTGTGGGAGTGGAAGCAGCAGTCCGGCTCGACGATCACCGGCCAGGTGCGCCGCCTCGGCGCGTCGACCGACTGGTCACGCGAATATTTCACGATGGACGACAAGATGTCGGCCGCCGTGCGCGACGTGTTCGTCACGCTCTACGAACAGGGCCTGATCTACCGCGGCAAACGCCTCGTCAACTGGGATCCGGTGCTGCTCACCGCGGTGTCCGATCTCGAGGTCGCGAGCGAAGAGGAAAACGGCCACCTGTGGCACATCCGCTACCCGCTCGTCGACGGTTCGGGGTCGCTGACCGTCGCGACGACGCGTCCCGAGACGATGCTCGGCGACGTCGCGCTGATGGTCCACCCGGAAGACGAGCGCTACGCGCACCTGATCGGCAAGCTCGTCACGCTGCCGCTGACGGGCCGCGAGATCCCGGTGATCGCCGACGACTACGTCGATCGCGAGTTCGGCACGGGCGTCGTGAAGGTCACGCCCGCGCACGACTTCAACGACTACCAGGTCGGCCTGCGCCACAACCTCGCGCCGATCGAGATCCTGACGCTCGACGCGAAGATCAACGACAACGGCCCCGAGCAGTATCGCGGCCTCGACCGCTTCGACGCACGCAAGGCGATCGTCGCCGACCTCGACGCGCAGGGCTTCCTCGACTCCGTGAAGCCGCACAAGCTGATGGTGCCGCGCGGCGACCGCACGGGCGTCGTGATCGAGCCGATGCTGACCGACCAGTGGTTCGTCGCGATGACGAAGGCGGCGCCGGAAGGCACGTTCAACCCGGGCAAGTCGATCACCGAAACGTCGCTCGACGTCGTGCGCAGCGGCCAGATCAAGTTCGTGCCGGAAAACTGGACGACCACCTACTACCAGTGGCTCGAGAACATCCAGGACTGGTGCATCTCGCGCCAGCTGTGGTGGGGTCACCAGATTCCGGCGTGGTACGGCGAGAACGGCGAGGTGTTCGTCGCGCGCAACGAGGAAGAAGCGCGCGCGCAGGCCGCCGCGAAGGGCTATGCCGGCGCGCTCAAGCGCGACGAGGACGTGCTCGACACGTGGTTCTCGTCGGCTCTCGTGCCGTTCTCGTCGCTCGGCTGGCCGAACGAAACGCCTGAACTGCAGCACTTCCTGCCGTCGTCGGTGCTCGTCACGGGCTTCGACATCATCTTCTTCTGGGTCGCCCGGATGGTGATGATGACCACGCACTTCACCGGCAAGGTGCCGTTCCATACCGTCTACGTGCACGGCCTCGTGCGCGACGCGGAAGGCCAGAAGATGTCGAAGAGCAAGGGCAACACGCTCGACCCGATCGACATCGTCGACGGCATCGACCTCGAAACGCTGGTCGCGAAGCGCACGACGGGCCTGATGAACCCGAAGCAGGCCGCCACCATCGAGAAGAAGACGCGCAAGGAATTCCCGGACGGCATCGCCGCGTTCGGCACCGACGCGCTGCGCTTCACGATGGCGTCGATGGCGACGCTCGGCCGCAACGTGAACTTCGACCTCGCGCGCTGCGAAGGCTATCGCAACTTCTGCAACAAGCTGTGGAACGCGACGCGCTTCGTGCTGATGAACTGCGAAGGCCACGACTGCGGCAACGACAAGCCGGAAGTGTGCGCCGCGGGCGACTGCGGCCCCGGCGGCTACCTCGACTTCTCGGCGGCCGACCGCTGGATCGTGTCGCTGCTGCAGCGCACCGAGGCCGACATCGCGAAGGGATTCGCCGATTACCGCTTCGACAACATCGCGACCAGCATCTACAAGTTCGTGTGGGACGAGTACTGCGACTGGTACCTCGAACTCGCGAAGGTGCAGATCCAGAACGGCACGCCGGAACAGCAGCGCGCGACGCGCCGCACGCTGCTGCGCGTGCTCGAGACGGTGCTGCGCCTCGCGCACCCGATCATCCCGTTCATCACCGAGGCGCTCTGGCAGAAGGTCGCGCCGCTCGCCGGCCGTTATCCGCAAGGCAAGGCCGAGGGCGAGGCATCGCTGATGACGCAGGCGTATCCGGTCGCGAACCTGCAGAAGATCGACGAGACGTCCGAGCAATGGGCGGCCGACCTGAAGGCGATCGTCGATGCGTGCCGCAACCTGCGCGGCGAGATGAACCTGTCGCCGGCGACCAAGGTGCCGCTGCTCGCGGCCGGCGACGCCGAGCGCCTGCGCTCGTTCGCGCCGTACGTCCAGGCCCTCGCCCGCCTGTCGGAAGTTCAGATCCTCGCGGACGAAGCGACGCTCGACAAGGAAGCGCACGGCGCGCCGATCGCGATCGTGGGCCCGAACAAGCTGGTACTGAAGGTGGAGATCGACGTCGCGGCCGAACGCGAGCGCCTGTCGAAGGAAATCGCGCGCCTGACGGGCGAGATCGCGAAGTGCAACGCGAAGCTCGGCAACGAGGCATTCGTCGCGAAAGCCCCGCCGGCCGTGGTCGAACAGGAGCAGAAGCGCGTCGCCGAGTTCGGTAGTACGCTGGAAAAACTGCGTGCCCAGCTCGATCGGTTGCCTGCGTAACAAACGGTAAGGTCGTTTGCGTTCACTATAATCGGAACGTGAACATAGACCGTCTGACAAGACGATTACAGGAATAAAGGTTCGATCATGTTGAAAGTCAACAAGGCGGTATTCCCCGTTGCCGGTCTCGGCACGCGGTTCCTCCCTGCAACGAAGGCGAGCCCGAAGGAAATGCTGCCGGTCGTCGACAAGCCGCTGATCCAGTACGCGGTCGAGGAAGCGATCGCCGCGGGCATCACCGAGATGATCTTCGTGACCGGGCGCAGCAAGCGTGCGATCGAGGATCACTTCGACAAGTCGTACGAGGTCGAGGCCGAACTCGAGGCGCGCGGCAAGGCAAAGCTGCTCGAGCTCGTGCGCAGCATCAAGCCGAGCCACGTCGACTGCTTCTACGTGCGCCAGCCGGAAGCGCTCGGCCTCGGCCATGCGGTGCTGTGCGCGGAAAAGCTCGTGGCGGACAACCCGTTCGCGGTGATCCTCGCCGACGACCTGCTCGACGGCAACCCGCCGGTGATGAAGCAGATGGTCGACGTGTTCGACCACTATCACAGCTCGGTGATCGGCGTGGAAGAGATTCCGCCGTCGGAGACGAAGTCGTACGGGATCGTCGACGGCAAGGAGTGGGAAGAGTCGATCGTCAAGATGTCGGCGATCGTCGAGAAGCCGGCGCCGGAAGTCGCGCCGTCGAATCTCGGCGTGGTCGGCCGCTACATCCTGAAGCCGCGCATCTTCGAACACCTGCGTGCGCTGAAGCCGGGCGCGGGCGGCGAGCTGCAGCTCACCGACGCGATCCAGGCGCTGCTCGCCGACGAACAGGTGCTGGCCTACAAGTACCAGGGCACGCGCTACGACTGCGGCAGCAAGCTCGGCTACCTGAAGGCGACGGTCGAATTCGCGCTGCGCCACCCGGAAGTCGGCACCGAGTTCGACGCGTACCTGCGCACGCGCGGCAACGCGCATCCGGCCGCCTGAACGCGGCCCGGGCCGGCCTCGCCTTTCCGGCGGGCCCGCCCTCACCTCACGGCCGGCGCGTCAGCGCGCGGCGGCCTGCTTCACCGAGACGACGCCCGGCATTGCGCCCGCGTCGTCTTTTTTCGTCTTCACGAGCCAGCCGTCACCCTGCTCGAACGGCAGCTTCGCGAGCGCGCTCCGCACGAGCGTCGGCGCGGCCTGCTGCGTGCCCGGATCGCGATCGCGCAGCGACGCCGACACGCGATAGACATCCGCGCCGGAGCTCGCGTCGACGAAACGCAGCGTCAGCACGTGGCGGTACACCTGGCCCGCGAACGGCAGCGCGAACGGCGCCGGCCCGTCGACGGTCACGCACGCGCTGCTCGCGGCGCCGCACTGGTCGGCCGTCGCCGCGACCGACGCCGGCTGCGTCGCATACGCGATCGATAGCCGGTAGCGCGCGTCCTTGCCGGCTTGCGCGTCGAAGCCGCGATGCGCGAGTTCGTCGCGCACGAGCGTCTCGATCCGCCGGTATTCGGCATCGTCGGCCTGAGCGGCCGTGCGGACGAAATCGTAGCCGTGCGCACCGGACGCGAACGCATTCGGCTGCCCGAGCGCGCTCACGCCGGTCGTGACGCCGGCGCAACCCGTCAACAGCGACGCCGCCAATGCGGTCGCTGCCCATTCCTTTCTCATGACTTCCCCCAAATGCCTGCCGTCGTGCCCGGCCCTGTCAGGCGGACGGCTCGTCGATCGCGGGCAGCGACACCGTCACCGCGGTGCCGACACCCACTTCGCTGTCGACCGTCACGCTGCCGCCGTGGCGCGTGACGACCGTCTTCACGAATGCCATGCCGAGCCCGGAGCCCGAGATTTCGGGCCGCTCGCCGGCATGGAACCGCTTGAAACGCTCGAACAGATGCCGCTGATCTTCCGGCGCGATGCCGTACCCCTGATCGCGAATCGTACAGAACATCCGCCTCGATGCGTGCTCGATCGTCAGCGTACACGTGATCACCGTGTCGGACGGACTGTATTTGACCGCGTTGTTCAGCACGTTGACGAACGCGCGCGTGATCAGCGAGCGGTCGGCGCGCGTCCAGCCCATGTCGGTGCCGACGTCGGTATCGATGCGGATGCGCTTGGCCTGCGCCTGCGGCCAGACTTCGTCGCTCGCGTCGATCAGCACGTCGACGAGGCTCGTCGGCTCGAGCTGGTACGCCTGCGACTCCGCGCGCGCCAGTTGCACGAATTCGTCGGCGAGCGACAGCGCACGATGCGCATACCGCTCGATTCGCGCGAGCAGCCGGCGCGTCGCGTCGGTCTCGACGCGTTCGCGCTCGATCTCGACGAGCGCGAGGATCGACGACTGCGGCGAGCGCATGTCGTGCGACAGCAGGTGCAGCGCCTCCTCGCGCTGCCGCTCGGCCGCATGCAGCTCGGTCACGTCGACGAGGCCGGCGATCCAGCCCGTCACGTGGCCCTGCGCGTTCGTACATGCCGCGTAGCGTAGCAGATGGTCGAGCCCGTCGCGGTCGCGCACCTCGATGCCGCGCGCCATCGCATCGTGCTCGGCCTCGAGCGTCGGGTCGAGCGCGGCCGGCCAGTGCTCGCGGATCGCGACGTCGTGTTCGACGTTGCCGTCGACGGTCTTCATGAAGGTCAGCTCGCCGAGCGCGGCGCGCAGCGGCCTCCCTTCCGGCAACGGCAGCGCGAGCCGCGCCCCGTAGCGCTTCGCCGCGTGGTTCGCGATCAGCACGGTGCCGGCCAGGTCGGTGACGAAGATCGGCTCCGGCATGCTGTCAAGGCTGTCCCATACGAAGCGCTTCATGTCCTGCACGCGCTGCGCGGCCTGCGCCATCAGCGCCATCTGCCGTTCGAGCACGTCGCCGCCGACGCTGCGCGTGCGCGGCGCCTCGGGCAGCAGGTGCGGCTCGTCGGCGAGCCGCTGCAGCTCGCGGCGCAGGTACGACATCGTCATTTCGAGGCGCCGCCAGTTCCAGATCGGGTACACGGCGATCAGCCCGAAGATCGCGGGCGCGGGCGACAGCCACACGCGCGCCTCGAACAACAGCGCGACGCTCGCGACGACGGCCGCCGCCGCCAGGCTCAGCGTCAGCAGCAGGCCGCGCCACGGCGACAGCATCAGGAAACCGGCCAGCAGCACCGCGAGCGGCAGCAGCGACGCGGCGCACAGCCCCGCGCGCGACACGGGCAGGATCGCGCTGCCGGTCGTCAGCATGTCGAGCACGTTCGCATGGATGTACACGCCCGCGAGCGGGCCGAACTCGCCCGACACCGGAGTCGCGAAGCGGTCGTAGAGGCCCGAAGCGGTCACGCCGACGACAACGATCTTGCCGCGCAGCGCGTCGGGTTTCACGCGCCCTTCGAGCACGTCGTCGAACGACAGCGTCGGATACGCGGGGGTGTTGCGGCTGAACGGGATCAGGTAGCGGCCCTCGCCTGTCAGGTCGCGCGACAGGTCGTGCGCATGCGCGCCGGGCGCCCCGCCGACCGGATGCAGCCGGCCGGCCTCGAGCGCGCGGTAGACGGGCACCATCAGTTGCGGCCAGCGCACGCGGCCGTCGCTTTCGAACAGCGCGACGCTGCGCACGATGCCGTCGGGATCGACTTCGAGATTGATGTGGCCGAGCCCCGTCGCGCGGGCCGCAAGCTCCGCGACCGGCGGATCGACGGTGCGCGTGCCGTCCGCCTGCTCGGGGCTCAGCAGCACGGCGAGGAACGTCGGCACGTGGGCCATCGCGTCCGCGAACGGACGATCCTCGGGCGACTGCTCGGTAAACAGCACGTCGTAGACGACCGCGGCCGGCTGCGCACGCGCCAGCGTGTCGAGCAGCCGCGCATGCACGCTGCGCGGCCACGGCCAGCGGCCGAGCGCGGACACGCTCTGGTTGTCGATGTCGACGACGACGACGTCGGGCGACAGCGGCAGGCTGCGCAGCATCAGCAGCCGGTCGTAGATCAGCCCGTCAACGCTCGACGACAGCCGGCCGAGCGCGCACGCGAGGATCACCGCGATGCCGAGGCAGCCGATCGCGATCCATTCGATCAGGAAGCGGCGGCCGAGGCGCCGCCGCGGGGAAACGGAGTCGGTTTTCATCTGCCGCGGATCAGCGCGACAACGTGAACGCGCTGACCGGACTCGTCTTCTGGTAGAACTTGCCGCCTTCGAACTCCTCGACCGTCACGGCCCAGTAGTAGTCGCCGGGCGGCAGGTGCGCGACGGTGATCTTGCGCGCGTGCAGGCCGACCTGGTCGACGACCGGCGCGCTCAGGTCCTTCGAGCGCGACAGCACGAACCGGTAGCGCGCATCCTTGCCCGCGCCGTTCGGCGACCAGCGGAACTCGTAGCCGCCGGCGCCCGGCGACGCGCTCGCGTCGAGCCCCATCTGGCGCCGCTCGAACGCATAGGTGCGCGGCATACCTTCGAGGCCGTTGGTGTCGATCGCGGCGACCCGCACGAAATACGTGCCGTTCGGCACGTCGCGAAACACCGCGCTCGGCGTATCGGTGCGGGTTTCGCGGAACAGGTCGAGCATGCCCGCGTCGTGCGCGAGCTGCAGGTGATATGCGTGCGCAGCGGCGAGCGGCGCGATGTCGAACGCGACGTCGGGCTCGTCCTGCACCTTGTCCGGATGCGTGAGCGCCGGTGCGGGCAGCAGCTGGACGGGCGCGCCGATCGCGCCGGACGACGTCGCGATGCTGCCGAAGTTCGCGTGCACGAGCGTCGGGTCGGCCGGTTGCCGCTTGCCGGCGACGCCGACGGTACCGTCGAGCACTTCGACGCGCGTCGTCGCGTTGCCGGCCGCATCGTAGTTCACGCGAAAGCGCGTGCCGCGCACGCCGGCCACGACCGACGGCGAGCGGATCTGGAAGCGGTCGTCGCGTTTCTTCAGATGCGTGACTTCGCTGTCGACCGAGCCGCGCGTGAGCTCGAACTCGCGATCGAGCGTGCCGGTCAGCACGGTACGGCGCAGCGTCTTCAGGTCGAGCTGGCTGTCGGGCGGCAGGCTCATGTGCGTGCCGTCGGCGAGCTCGATCGTCACGAAACCGTTCGCGCCGGTACGCACGCGGTCGCCCTCGTTGAGCGTCGCATCGTCGGCGAGCGGCACGTAGGCGTCGCCGGACGTGCGCTCGGCCGCCCCCTGCACCGCGACGACGCGCGCGGTCAGCTTTTCCTTGCGCAGCCGCGCGACCGGCAGCTTCAGCGCGATGCCGGGCTGCAGGTGCTTCGGGGCGGGCACGCCGTTGATCTGCTGCAGCAGTTGCCAGTCGTCCGGGCCCTGCAGGTACCGCGCGGCGACGTCGTACAGCGTGTCGCCGGCTTGCGTGCGGTAGACGATCGTCTTGCCCGCGGCCGCCGGCGGCCGCGCGGCGGCCTGCTGTGCCGCGCACGCAAGCGCGACCGCACACGCCGCGCGCAGTGCCGCCGTGCGCAGGCCCGGCGTGCGCTGCGTAATGCGCGCGATCACTCCGGTTCTCCCTGGCCGACGCGCTCGAGCCGGTAGCCATAGCCGTAGATCGGCGCGAGACGATAGCCGTTTTCCGGCCGCAGGCCAAGCTTCGTGCGCAGCATCGAGATGTGCGTGTCCATCGTGCGCGACGGAATGTCGGTCGCCTGCTTCCACACGAGATCGAGAATGTGCGCGCGCGACAGCGGCCGGTCGAGATGCTGGAACAGCAGCAGCGCGAGCTCGAATTCCTTCTGCGTGAGGCTCACGGCCTTGTCGCCGACATACGCCTGCTTCAGGTTCACGTCGAAGCGGAACTGGTCGAACTCGCGAACGGTCGCCTCCGGATTGACCGGATACGCGCGGCGCAGCAGCGAGCCGATGCGTGCGCGCAGGATCGGGCCCGACACGGGCTTGACCACGTAATCGTCGGCGCCGGCGTTGAGGATCTGCGTGATCCCCGCCTCGTCGTCGCGACTGGTCATGAAGATGATCGGCAGGCTGTGCTCGGACTGGTTCGCACGGACCCACTTCAGCACTTCCTCGCCGGACATGTCGGGCACGTTCCAGTCGAGCACGAGCAGATCGAACGTCTCGCGCTGCAGACGCTTCTTCAGGGCCTTGCCTTCCTTGAACGCATAGCACGTGTGGCCGGCGGCCGTCAGCGTTTGACTGACGAAATCCGTCTGGGCCGGATCGTCATCCAGTACAGCAATTCTCATAGCACCCCGCAAATCGAAATCGATTCGTCCAGTTCAGCTCCCCGCGCTCACTCCGCCGCGCCGGACACGGGCACGGCTTCCGAAGCCGGCCGGCGAGCCGCCGTTTGGCCGCTCGCGCACCCTGCGTGACACGGCGCCCCGGCCAATATCTCAAAAACGGGGCACGGACGAACCGGCGATTTCATCATAGTAGTATGAAATTCGCCAAGAAATTGCGCGGACTACGGTCCTTTATTCGAATAATCCTGCCCATCGCGCGATTACGCGCCCTGGTCGGCGCCTGCCAGGCCGGCCATCGGCTCGGCAAAATCGTCGGTCGGCACACCCCGCCGCCGCGCGAGCGACGCCTACTCCGGCTGCCGCAGCGTCGGCTGCCGCAGCATCGGCTGCCGCAGCATCCGCTCCAGCTGGCCGCGCACGCGCTCCCACGCCGGCGCCGCATAGTCGGGCTGGCTCGCCGCCCACGCGTGCGCGAGATCGAACACGCGCTCGACCGTCGCACCGCAATACGTGATGGCCGCGCCGTCGCCGTGCGCGGCGTCGCGCAGCCGTTCGTCGAGCGATTCGGCCAGCCACGGCATCTCGGCCGCCGCCGAATCGGCATAGGCCTCCAGCGCGGCACGCGCGTGGCGATCCTGTTGCGGGTCGAGCTCGATCCGGCTCGACCCCGCCGCGCGGGCGGGCGCGGTGCGTTCCGCCGCGGACGGACTTCGAATGGTTCCTTGTCTGAAGGACATGTCCTCTCCCCGTTTGTACGACGGTAGCGTCAGGCATGGCCCCCGTGCCCGCCTCGTATGACGTACCGTGGCCGGCGCATCCATCCGAGACGGACGACCGGCCGGGTCAGTATACGCAGCCGGTCGTGCGACGAGGTTTAAGAATTGTCAGAGGCAGCGAAGGTGCGGGGGCCCGCCACGGGCACTGCCCGGCCGGGTGCCGCGAGAGGCGCGTGATGCGGGCCGTCAGCGGCGGCGCATCAGGAATACGAAGGTTTTGTCCTGGGTCGTGACTTCGACGATCTCGTTGCCCGTCTGCTTCGCGAACGCGGCGAAATCGCGCTGCGAGCCCGGATCGGTCGCGAGCACCTTGAGGATCTGCCCGCTCTCCATATCGGCGAGCGCTTTCTTGGCGCGCAGGATCGGCAACGGGCAGTTAAGCCCGCGCGCGTCCACTTCCTTGTGAATCTGCATCGGCTGTCGACCTTCGAGTGACGCGCCACACGGGCGCGGGAGGAAGCGGCGATTTTACCGCAGTGCGGCCGGGCCTGCCCGGCGCCGCCGAAGCACGGCCATGCGGGCAGGCAGGCATGCCGCGCGCGCCGCTCAGGCGCCCGAAAAGCCGCCCGCGAGCCGCTCGCGCAGGTGCCGCACCAGCGCGCGCACCGCGCTCGGCACGACCGGGCTGTACGGCCGGATCGCGAAGATATGGTCGCCGAACGCGCCCGACGGTCGCCAGCCGTCGAGCAGCGCGACGAGCCGGCCTGCGTCGAGATCGCGCTGCGCGCTGAAATCCGGCAGCAGCGCAATGCCGAGCCCGCCGAGCGCGGCCTCGCGCATCGCCTCGCTGTTGTTGGCCGCGAAGCTGCCGCGCACCGGCACGCTCACGCGCTGGCGGCGCCGGCCGTCGGGCTCGAAGCTCCAGGCGGCCGGCTCGTTGTCGCGCAGATAGCACAGGCAGCTATGATCGACGAGCTCGCTCGGGTGACGCGGCGCGCCGCGCGCATCGAGGTAGTCGCGGCTCGCGACCAGCAGCGAACGCGTGTCGCACAGCTTCCACGCGACGTGGGTCTGCGGCGCAGTCGTCGTATGGCGAATCGCGAGATCGAAGCCCTCCTGCGTCAGCGAATGCAGCCGGTCGGACAGGTCGAGCTCGATATGCACGCCCGGATGCTGCCGCAGGAAATCGGGCAGGTGCGGCACCACCTGCTGGCGCCCGAGCGCGACGGGCGCCGTCACGCGCAGCAGCCCGCGCGGTTCGCCGGCCAGCTCCTTCACGCGCGCGAAATGCTGGCCGATCGACTCGAACGCGTCGCGCGTGCTGTCGACCAGCGTCTGCCCCGCGTCGGTGAGCCGCACGCTGCGGGTGGTGCGCCGCACGAGCGGCACGCCGGCCGCCTTCTCGAGATCGGCGATGCGCTGGCTCATCGCGGCCTTGCTGATGCCGAGCCGCTGCGCGGCGGCCGTGAAACTGCCGGCCGCGGCGAGCACCGTCAGCGAATGGATATGCGGCCAGAGCGCCTGGACATTTTGCTGATTCATCCATCGATTATTCAGAATTCTAAACAGTGAATCAAGCTGCGCGGCCTTCTCCCGCCCCGCCGCTTTGCCTAGACTAGGCTCCATTCGCCCCATCCCCAGGAGACACGATGAACCCGGTTCCCGCGTACACGTCCGACGCCGACGTCGGCCATTACCTCGACGGCGCGCCCGTTGCCGGCCGCAGCGGCCGCTTCCAGGACGTCCTCAACCCGGCGCTCGGCCGCGCGGTGCGCCGCGTCGCGCTCGCCGACGGCGACGAAGTGCAGCGCGCCGTCGCGTCCGCCCATGCCGCGTTCCCGGCCTGGGCCGACACGCCGCCGATCCGCCGCGCACGCGTGCTGCACCGCTTCCTGCAACTGATGAACGAGCATCGCGACACCCTCGCGGCGATCATCACGGCCGAGCACGGCAAGGTGTTTTCCGACGCGCAGGGCGAAGTCGCGCGCGGCATCGACATCATCGAATTCGCATGCGGCGTGCCGCAACTGCTGAAGGGTGACTTCACCGACCAGGTCAGCACCGGCATCGACAACTGGACGATGCGCCAGCCGCTCGGCGTCGTCGCGGGCATCACGCCGTTCAACTTCCCGTGCATGGTGCCGTGCTGGATGTTTCCGGTCGCGCTCGCGACGGGCAACACGTTCGTGCTCAAGCCGAGCGAGCGCGACCCGTCGGCGGCGCTGTTCATCGCCGACCTGCTCACGCAGGCCGGCCTCCCCGCCGGCGTGTTCAACGTCGTGCAAGGCGACAAGGGCGCGGTCGACGCGCTGCTCGACCACCCGGACGTGCAGGCCGTCAGCTTCGTCGGCTCGACGCCGATCGCGGCCTACGTGCAGCAGCGCGCGGTGCAGTCGGGCAAGCGCGTGCAGGCGCTCGGCGGTGCGAAGAACCACCTCGTCGTGATGCCGGA
Source organism: Burkholderia sp. KBS0801 (assembly GCF_005937855.2). NCBI lineage: Bacteria > Pseudomonadati > Pseudomonadota > Betaproteobacteria > Burkholderiales > Burkholderiaceae > Burkholderia > Burkholderia sp. KBS0801. The sequence goes on along the minus strand of NZ_CP042177.1, from coordinate 1,489,161 downwards.
CGCGAACATCGAGCAGGCGGTCGATGCGCTGATCGGCGCGGCGTACGGCTCGGCCGGCGAACGCTGCATGGCGATCAGCATCGCGGTGCTGGTCGGCGACGTGGCCGACCGGATCGTGCCGGCGGTCGCCGAGCGCGCGCGCAAGCTGGTGATCGGCGACGGGATGTCGCCGGAAGTCGAGATGGGCCCGATCGTCACCGGCGAAGCGCTCAAGCGCATCGAAGGCTATATCGAACAAGGCGTCAGCGAAGGCGCGCAACTGGTGGTCGACGGGCGCGGGCTGCGCGTGCCGGGCCGCGAGGAAGGCTTCTTCACCGGCGGCACGCTGTTCGATCACGTGAGCCCCGACATGCGCATCTACAAGGAAGAAATCTTCGGGCCGGTGCTCGGCTGCGTGCGCGTGAAGGACTTCGGCGAAGCCGTCGACCTCATCAACGCGCACGAGTTCGGCAACGGCGTCGCCTGCTTCACGAGCGACGGCGGCATCGCACGCGAATTCGCGCGGCGCATCCAGGTCGGCATGGTCGGCATCAACGTGCCGATTCCGGTGCCGATGGCATGGCACGGCTTCGGCGGCTGGAAGAAGAGCCTGTTCGGCGACATGCATGCGTACGGCGAGGAAGGCGTGCGTTTCTACACGCGCCAGAAGTCGGTGATGCAGCGCTGGTCGTCGAGCATCGGCAAGGGCGCCGAGTTCGCGATGCCGACCGCGAAGTAAGCAGCCCGTGCGCCGCCCGCCGGGCAATCCCGCGGGCGGCGGGCAAGCACATGGCCGGCGTCAGCCGGCCTTCGTGCCGTGCGCGCCGTCGGCGGTCGGCAGGTACGACAGCTCGAGGCGGTACGCGAGCGCGACGAACAGGCTCTGCGCGAGGCCCATCGTCGCGGTCAGCGCGCGAAACCCGAACGTCGCGCTGTCCTGCACCATCAGCGTCACCTCGGCCTCCCGCGCGAGTGGGCTCATTCGGCTGTCGGTGATCGCGATCAGGCGCGCGCCGCGCTGCACGGCCTGCTGCGCGACCTGCACCGTCTCTTCCGCATACGGCATGAACGAGATCACGATCATCACGTCGCCTTCGCGCACCGAGCGGATCTGGCCGAGATGCATGCTGCCGAGCGCGCTGAACAGGCCGATGCGCTTGTCGGTGTGCTGCAGCGCATAGTCGAGATACACGGCGATCGGAAACGCGCGGCGCGAGCCGGCGATCCAGATTGCCTGCGTGTCGGCGAGCAGGTCGACGGCCTGCGCGAGCGCCTGCGCATCGAGCGTCTGCCGCAGCTGCTGCATCCCGGCGATACTGCCCTTGATGAATTCGTCGGCGATCTGCTCGGGCTGCAGGCTCGACGAGCCCGATTCGATCACGTCGCGCAACCGCAGGTTGTACGCGCGGCCCGGCGCGATCTGCTGGGCCAGGCCCTCGCGGAACAGCCGCTGCATCTCGGAGAAGCCGGAGAAGCCGAAATGCTTCGCGAACCGCACGACGGCCGACGGCTGGACGCCGCAGGCCTCCGCGAGCGACTGGATGCCCTCCAGGCCGAGCTGGTCGCGATGCGTTTCCACGTGACGCGCAATCACCTTCAGGCGATTGCTGAGGCCGTCGTACTCCTGCGTCAGATGCTGCAGGAACTCCTCGACGGTGGCGGGAGGTTTCTCGGATGAGCTCATCGGATAGCGCGAAGTTGACGGCCCCGATGCGCGCGCGGCCTGTGGGCGCGGCCCGGGACTCCCCTGAATACATGCATGAAGGGCGAATTTAATCACGTTTGCGGCACGGCCCGTGCCGCCTGCTCGCTCCCACGCGCTCGATCATCACCTGCACACGCTCCACGGCGATACTGGAACCGTACCGGAGCCCATTCTCCAATGCGCTCGCCGCGCCGTAAAGATCAGGGCCGCTACCGACGCCGCGCATCGGCCGCCATGGCTCAACGATAGTCGACCCACACGCCGCCCGCATCGGCGGAGCGCACGCAGTTCTCGACCCAGCGCACGCCTTCGACGCCTGCGTGAACGTCCGGAAAGCGGATGTTCTGCAATGCTTGCGTGTCGCCGCGATCGGCCGCGTCCATCGCAAGCGCGAAGCGCGCATACAGGTTCGACCACGCTTCGAACAGCCCTTCCGGATGCCCGGCGCCGATGCGATCCTCGCGCAATGCGCGCGGATGCAGATAGCCCATCCCGCGATCGAGCACCTGCGCGGGCTGCCCCTGGATTTCGTAGCGCAACTGGTTCGGATGCTCGTCCCACCATTCGACGCTCGCCTTCGAGCCGATCACGCGCACCTTCTGCCCGTGCATCGAGCCCGCGTTCACCGCGCTCGACCATACGTAGCCGATCGCGCCCGTGTCGTATTCCATGATCGTGAACGCGTTGTCCTCGAGCGGCGCGCGGCTTTTCACGAAGCTCTGCCGCGAGCACATCAGCCGGCGGATCTTCAGCTCGGGCGCCATCACCTCCGAGATGTACAGCGGGTGCGTGCCGATGTCGCCGAGCACGTAGCTCGGGCCCGCGAACGTCGGATCGACGCGCCAGCGCGCGGCCGCGCTGGCGGCCTCGACACCCTCGCTGTGAAAACCGTGCGCGAACTGCATCTGCACGATGCGGATCTCGCCGAGATCGCCGCGCGCGATCATCTCGCGCGCCTGCTCGATCATCTGGTGGCCCGAATAGCCGTACGCGACGCCGACGATGCGGTTCTTCTCGACCGACAGCCGCTGCAGCGCCTCGGCCTCCGCGGTCGTGAAGCACAACGGCTTCTCGCAGACCACATGCAGCCCGGCGTTGAGCGCCGCGCGGCAGATCTCGAAGTGCGTGTTGTTCGGCGTCGCGATCGACACCGCGCGGATGCCGTCGGCGCGGCGTGCCTCGGCGTCGAACATCGCGCGGTAGTCGGGATAGCAGCGCCCGGCGTCGACGCCGAGCTTCACGCCGAACTGCCGGCCGCGCTCGGCATCGATATCGAACGCACCGGCGACCAGCCGGAAGCTGCCGTCGCGCAACGCGGCCGACCGGTGGCTGTAGCCGATCTGGCTGCCAAGCCCGCCACCGACCATGCCCCAGGGAATCGAATGTCCGAGCAGCATCTGTCCGTCGATCATGATTGTCGTGCTCCTGTCCGTGTTCAGGTGTTCAGATGTTCAAAGGTTCAGGCGGTCGATCGTTCATGCGAACCCGGCCGACGCGAGAAACGCGCGGCTCGCCGCGACGTCGCGCAGGCTCGTGCCGGCGTTGCGCGGATCGCGCTCCTGTTCGATCGTGATGTAGCCGGCATAGCCGATGTCGTCGAGCGCGCGGCGGATCGCGCGGTAGTCGAGCGCGCCGGTGCCGATCGGGCACATCACGCCGCGCGCGCAGGCCGCGAAGAACGCGATGTGCTCGCCCATCACCGCGTCGTACACGGCCGCGTCGATATCCTTGAAATGCACGTAGTCGAGCCGCGCCGCATGGCGACGCAGCCAGGTCTCGGGATCCATCCCCGAGTAGTACAGGTGGCCGGTGTCGAGACACAGGCCGGCCGTGTCGGCCGCGATATCGGCGACGATCCGGTCGATCTCGTCCGCGAACTCGATGTAGCCGCCCGCATGCGGATGGATCACCGCGCGCACGCCGAATTCGTCGCGCGCGATCGTCGCGATCCGGCGGATGTGGTCGACCATCCGCGCCCAGCGTTCGGCGCACAGGCGCGGCGCGCGCGCCGTATGGCCGGCCGCGTAGTCGCGCTCCTCGTGCCCCCAGTCCATCACGACCAGGTACGGCGCCGCGTAGCGCTGGCCGTGCTGCGTCGGCAGCTTCGGCAGTCGCGTGATCAACGCGCAGATCTCGCGCGTCTGGCGCAGCAGGTCCGGCAGGTTCTCCGGCGACACCAGATCGTCGAAGATCGTGCCGGCGGTGATGCTCAGGCGCTGCCGTTCGAGCTCCGCGCTCACCACGTCGAGTTCGAGCGGGATATAGCCGTAGGGCCCGAGCTCGATGCCCGAGTAGCCGGCCTGCGCGGCCTCGGCGAGCACGTGCCGCCACGACGGCAGGTGCGGGTTGTTCACGTCGTCGACGCCCCAGCAGCAGGGCGCGCAGCCAATCTTCATCGTCATGTCGGTCAGTCCGGCAGAAAAGCGGCGCGGTGCCGCGTGGGGGTGGCGCGGCCGTGGCTCAGCCGCGATAGAACGCCGGGCGTTCGGCCATCGCGATCGGCTCGACCGCCCCGCTCTGCTGCGCGCGCACGCACGCGTCGGCCGCGACCGCCGCCGCGTAGCCGTCCCACGCGGACGGGCCGGTCAGCGCACCCTGCCGCACGCCGTCGATGAACGCCTGCAGCTCGACGTCGTACGACGCGATGAAGCGCTCCTTCCAGTCGGTCATGATCTCGACCGATTGCCGCGCCGCGTGCTTGAGCCCGACGGCCGGCGGATCGGGCAGCTTCGCGATGCCGTTCTCGCCCACGACCTCGCACTGGATGTCGTAGCCGTACTGGCAGTTGACGAAGATCTCGACGTCGATGCGCACGCCGCTCGCGGTTTCGAGCAGCACGATCTGCGGATCGGCGAGATGCGCGCTCGCGTGGCGCGTCTTCTTCGGGTAGACGACCTGCGCGCTCGTGTAGTCCTCGCCGAGCAGCCAGCGCAGCACGTCGAGCTCGTGGATCAGCGTGTCGGTGATCGCCATGTCGGTCGTGTAGCGCTCACCGACCGACTGGTTGCGGTGCGCGCAATGCAGCATCAGCGGCGCGCCGATCCCTCCGCTGTCGATCACGTGCTTGAGCGCGCGATAGCCTTCGTCGTACGGCCGCATGAAGCCGACCTGCACGAGCCGGCGGCCATGCGCGACCTCGGCCTCGACGATCCGCATGCAGCCTTGCGCGGTCACCGCGAGCGGCTTCTCGCAGAACACCGGCTTGCCGTGCGCGATCGCGTCGAGCACGAACGCTTCGTGCGTCGGCCCCCACGACGTGACGAGCACGGCCTGCACGTCGGCGGCCGCGACCACCTCGTGGCCGTCGCCGTAGATTTCCGCATCGAGCCCGTACTTCGTCACCGCATCGCGCGCCTGCTGCGGATCGATGTCGTTGACGGCCACCACGCGCGCGCCGGACAGCGTGCGCGTCAGCCTGCGGATATGGTCCTGGCCGATCGCGCCGCAGCCGATCACGCCGATTTGCAAGGTCATCCGGATATCTCCAGTCTGTCGTTCATCCATGGCGCGGCCGGTGCCGCGCCGGTCAGTATTGGGTCAGCGCGCCGCCGCGCGATCGAAATGGCGCTCGACGTAGCGCTGGATCGTGTCGCGCATGTAGCGTGACGACGCTTCCGCGCGGTCCTCCCACGCGAACACGCACGATGACATCACGCCGTCGAAGCCGGCGTCGCCGAGCGCGCGGAAAAATATGTCCCAGTCGATCTCGCCCTGCCCGATGTCGAGATGCTGGTGCACGCGGATCTGGTTCGAGCCGGGCGGGTTGACGATGTAGCGCAGCTGGCTGCTCTTGCGGTGGTCGAAGGTGTCGGCCACGCGCACGTGCGCGAGGATCGGCGCGGCCTGCGCGATCATCGCGGCCATGTCGTCGCCGTAGTAGAACGTGTGCGGCGCGATGTACGACAGCTTCAGCGACGGCGAGCCGAGGTTCGTGACGATGTCGATCGCCGGCTGCAGCTGCTCGATCCAGTCCTCCGGATGCGGCTCGACCGACAGCACGATGCGTTCGCGCTCGAGGATCGGCAGCAGCTCGTCCATCGAACGGAACCATGCGGCTTCGCACAGCTCCTTCGGGTTCGCGCCCGGGCGCTCGCCGACCGAGCGCTCCGGCGACGCGCCGCGCCCGAACTCGGACACCATCAGCGCGCATTCCATCTCGATGGCAACCTCGATCGCCTTCTTCCAGCAGCGCACCGCCCATTGCCGCTCGTCCTCGAACGGGCTGGCCCAGCGGTACATCGGCTGCAGCGACGCGAGCCCCACGCCGCTTGCGCGCAACGCGTGGCGGAACGCGGTCATGCGCGCGCGCGTCGCGCGCGGCATCACCCACCAGTCGAGAAAATCGCTGCGCGGCGACAACTCGATCTGGTCGTAGCCGAGCTCGGCGACCGCATGCGGCAACCGGTCGAGCGGCAGGTGGCGAATCATGTAGGGATCCAGAGCGATCTTCATCTTCTTTCCGGGCGAAGTGGGTATCGGTCTCGGCCGCTCAGCGGCGCGACTTCTTGTTGCGGTACTGATCGGCGATCACGGCCGCGACGATGATCGCGCCCTTGACCATCTCCTGGTAGTACGCGTCGATCCGGATGAACGTGAAGCCCGAGGTCATCACGCCGAGAATCAGCACGCCGATCACGGTGCCCGTCACGCGCCCGAGGCCGCCTGACAGCGACGTACCGCCGATCACGACGGCCGCGATCGCGTCGAGCTCGTACATCACGCCCATGCCCGACTGGCCGGAAATCGCGCGCGCGGCCGTCACGGTGCCGGCGATGCCGCTCAACAGGCCCGCGATCGCATAGACGAACACCAGGTGGCGCGTCACGTTGATGCCCGACACGACGGCCGCGTGGCGGTTCGCGCCGATCGCATACGTGTACTTGCCGAAGCGCGTATAGCGCAGCACGACGTGGAAGATCGCGGCCACCACGAGAAAGATGATCACCGGGTTCGCGCCCGCGCCGATCGCCGCGAACTGGTCGGTCAGCATCGACACCGGCATGCCGTTGGTGAACCACTTCGCAAAGCCGCGCGCGGCGACCATCGTGCCGAGCGTCGCGATGAACGGCGGGATGCCGGTCAACGCGATCAGCGAGCCGTTCAGCAGGCCGACCAGCAGCCCGACGCACACGCCGGCCAGCACCGGCCAGATGACCGGCAGGTCGGTCAGGTGCGGGAACACCGCGCGCGGAAAATCGGACACCTGCGCGAGGCTGGCCGACACGACGGCCGCCGCGGCGACGACCGAGCCCGACGACAGGTCGATCCCGCTGGTGATGATCACGAGGTTCACGCCGACCGCGATGATGCCGATCACGGCCATCTGCAGCACGATGATCTCGAGCCGCTCCGCGTTGAACAGGAAGCTCTGGCCGACGACGAGCCAGCCGATCACCTCGAAGAACAGGCTGATGCCCACCAGCACCAGGAAGATGCTCAGTTCGGGCGGCCACTTCGCGTGCCGCGTCTTGATCGTCAGGGACTGCGCGTCCGCGACCGGGTTCAGGTTGCCCATTGCTTTGTCTCCAATCTTGTTTCGGCTCAGCGCGAGGCCAGGTCCATGATGCGGACCTGGTCGGCGTCCTTGCGTTCGACGATGCCGGTCATCCGGCCTTCGTGCATCACCATCACGCGGTCGCTCATGCCGAGCACTTCCGGCATCTCCGACGAGATCATCAGGACCGCGACGCCCTTGCCGGCGAGCGCGCTGACGAGGCGGTGGATCTCGGCCTTCGCGCCGACGTCGATCCCGCGCGTCGGTTCGTCGAGGATCAGGATGCGCGGCTGCGTCAGCAGCCAGCGGCCGATCAGCACCTTCTGCTGGTTGCCGCCCGACAGGTTCTGGATTTCCTCGTGCAGCCCGGGCGTCTTCACGCGCAGCATCCGGCTCATTGCCTCGCAGTCGCGTTTCAACTGCGCCTGCCGCACGAAATTGAACTTCACGTAGCGGTTGCTGAGCACGGCCGCTTCCATGTTCGCGAGCAGGTCGAGATTCAGGAAGCAGCCGGTGTCCTTGCGGTCCTCGGTGAGAAACGCCATCCCGTGCTTCATCGCCTGCGCGGGCGTGGCTATGCGCACCGGCTTGCCGTCGATGCGGATCTCGCCGGAGGTCGCCGGCACGACGCCGAACAGCGCCTCCGCGACGTTCGAGCGCCCCGAGCCGACCAGGCCCGCGACGCCGAGGATCTCGCCCGCGCGCAGCTCGAAGCTGACGTCGCGGAACACGCCGTCGACGCCGAGGTTCTTCACGGCCAGCACGACGTCGCCGATCGGCACTTCCTCCTTCGGGAACATCTGCGTGATCTCGCGGCCGACCATCATCCGGATGATGTCGTCGCGCGTGACGTCGGTCGACGCGTGCGTGCCGATGTACTTGCCGTCGCGGAACACCGAGAACTCGTCGGCGATCTCGAACAGCTCGTTCATCTTGTGCGTGATGTAGACGATGCCCTTGCCCTGCTCGCGCAGCTGGCGAATGATCCGGAACAGGTGCGACACCTCCTTGTCGGTCAGCGCGGAAGTCGGCTCGTCCATGATCAGCACGTCGGAGTCGAACGACACGGCCTTCGCGATCTCGACCATCTGGCGGCTCGCGACCGTCAGCGTGCGCACGTCGGCTTCCGGATCGATGTCGATCGACAGCCGCTCGAACAGCGCGGCGGTGCGGCTGCGCAGCGCGGCGTGATCGATCAGGCCGAAGCGGTTCTTCGGTTCGCGACGGATCCAGATGTTCTCCGCGACCGTCATGTACGGCATCAGGTTGAGTTCCTGGTGAATCATCGCGATCCCGCGATCGAGCGCGTCGAGCGGGCCGCTCAGCACGACGGGCTCGCCGTTGATCAGGATCTCGCCCTGGTCGGGCGTGTAGACGCCGGCGATGATCTTCATCAGCGTCGACTTGCCGGCGCCGTTCTCGCCCATCAGCGCATGCACGGTGCCGCGACGCACGCGGAACTGCACGCCGTCGAGCGCGACGACGCCGGGAAACGACTTGCCGACGCCGCGCACCTCGAGCAGGCAGTCGGCGACGGGCGCACCGGACGAACCCGGCGCGGCGAACGACGCGGCCGGCGCGCTTTCGTTGGCCATCGGGCGCGCCATCCTGGCAGTAAACATGGACGTTCCTCGAAAGTCGCACGCGAACCCGGACGCGCCGGGCCCGCGCAGTTCAGCGGAAAAACCGGTCAGTGCTTCGCGTACTGGTTCATGTTCTCCGGCGTGACGAGCTCGAACGGCACGTTCACGTAGCGCTCGACCGGCTGCTTCCTCGCCAGCTTCAGCGCGGTCGCGACGGCCTGCGCGCCCTGCCCGGCCGCGTTCTGGTACACGGACACCTTCAGCTCGCCGCTCTTCATCGCCGCGAGCCCGTCCGGCGTCGCGTCGATGCCCGCGACGACCGTCTTCGGCGTCAGCTTGCGCGCGGCCTTCAGCGCATTGATCGCGCCGATCGCCATTTCGTCGTTGTTCGACACGATCGCGTCGAACTTCGTGCCGGAACTCAGCCAGTTCATCGTGATGTCCTGGCCCTGCGTGCGGCTCCACTTGCCTTCGCGCTTGTCGACGATCTTCATGCCGGAACAGTCCTTGGTCGCGATCACGTCCTCGATGTCCTTGGTGCGCGCACGTGCCGACTCGTTGGACAACTCGCCCATCAGCACGAGGATGTCGCCCTTGCCGCCGAGCAGCTTGCACACCTGGCGGGCCTGCAGCGTGCCCGACTGCTTCTCGTCGGACGCGACCACCGCGACGCCGGCCGGCAGCTTGTCGAAGTCGACCGGCTTGCGGTTCACGTAGACGAGCGGAATCTTCGCGGCGCTCACCATCTTCGTGATCTTCGGCGTCGCGTCGGTGTCGACCGCATTCACGATGATCGCGTCGACCTTCTGCGCGATCATGTTCTGGACCTGGCTCAACTGCTTGCCGACGTCGTTGCCGCCATCCTCGATCTGCACGGTCGCGCCGTCCTTCTTCGCCGCGTCGCCGATGCTGTTGCGCAGGATCGTCAGGAACGTGTCGTCGAACGATGCCATCGTCACGCCGATCTTCTCGGCGTGCGCGAGCGGCATGGTCAGGATCGCGGCGGCCGCGGCGGCCATCAGCTTGGTCTTCATGATCACTCTGTCTCCTCATCTCCGGGGGCGGAAAGCGGCGCGTTGCGCGCCGTCGGCATCGCGTCCGATACGGACCGAAGCATCCGGATGAAACTGTAGATCACTTCCTCGAGAATTTGGAAATTTATTTCTACGTGATTTCACCTAGGGAACTGGATTTCCAAAAAGTCTAGACTCCGTTCCGTAGCCCGATTCCTTGCGGCAGGCGTTCTCGTGCCGTGCGGCATACGTGACGCGGAACCGTCGCGGAATCGGTCCCATCAATCCGCCGGCCAGGTCGAACGCCGGCCGCGAGCGTGATACCTGACATGAGCCCGTTGAACTTTCCGACTGACCGCCCCATCGATCTCGCTTGCCTCGGCCGCGTCGCCGTGGATCTTTACGCGCAGCAGTACGGCAGCCGCCTGGAGGACGCACGCAGCTTCCAGATGTATCTCGGCGGCTCGTCGGGCAACGTCGCGTTCGGCGTCGCGCGGCTCGGGCTGAAGACCGCGATGATCTCGCGCGTCGGCGACGAGCAGATGGGCCGCTTCGTGCGCGAGACGCTCGAGCGCGAAGGTTGCGATACGAGCCAGCTGCAGACCGATCCGGAACGCCTGACCGCGCTCGTGCTGCTCGGGCTGAAGGACCGCGACACGTTCCCGCTGCTGTTCGTGCGCGAGAACTGCGCGGACATGGCCGTGCGCGCCGACGAGATTCGCGAGGACTTCATCGCCGGCTGCCGCGCGCTCGCGATCACCGGCACCCATCTTTCGACGCCGGCCACGCGCGAAGCGTCGCTGACCGCGCTCGGCTACGCGCGCCGCCACGGCGTCGTGCGCATCCTCGACATCGATTACCGGCCGGTGCTGTGGGGGCTGACCGCGCGCGGCGCGGGCGAGAACCGCTACGTGCCGGACGCGCAGGTCACGCGGCAGCTGCAGCAGGTGCTCGGCGAATTCGACCTGCTGGTCGGCACCGAGGAGGAATTCCTGATCGCGGGCGGCGTGCCGCACGACCTGATCGCGTCGCTTCAGGCCGTGCGCCGCGCGAGCGGCGCGGTGCTGGTGGTCAAGCGCGGCGCGCTCGGCTGCTGCGTGATCGAGGGCGACATCCCCGCGCGCATCGACGATGCACCGACTTTCCACGGCGAACGCGTCGAAGTCCTGAACGTGCTCGGCGCGGGCGACGCGTTCCTGTCGGGTCTGCTGTCAGGCCTGCTGCGCGGGCGCGACTGGACGGAAGCCACACGCATCGCGAATGCGTGCGGCGCGATCGTCGTGTCGCGCCATGCGTGCTCGGCCGCGATGCCGACGCCGGCCGAGCTCGCTCACTGGTTCGGCGGCAGCCGCCACCCGCAGGTCGACGCCGATCGCACGCTCGCGCACCTGCATCGCGTGACGGTGCCGCGCCGCGAATGGGACGAGCTGTGCGTGATGGCGTTCGACCATCGCAGCCAGTTCTACGAACTCGCGGTGCAGGCCGGCGCGGACGAAGCTCAAATCAAGACGCTCAAGCGCCTGCTCGTGCGCGCGGTCGAACAGGTCGAGCGCGATCGTCATCTCGAAGGCCACGTCGGCGTGCTGATCGACGGCGGCGCCTACGGCCGCGACGCGCTCGCGCAGGCCACCGGCCGCGGCTGGTGGGTCGGCCGGCCGGTCGAGCTGCCGGGCTCGCGGCCGCTGCGTTTCGACGACACGCGCTCGGTCGGCTCGTCGCTCACGCACTGGCCGACCGAACAGGTCGTGAAGTGCCTCGTCCACTACCACCCCGACGACGACGTCGACCTGCGCGTCGAGCAGGAGCAGCGCGTGCTGGAATTGTGGGAAGCCACGCGCGAAAGCGGCAACGAGCTGCTGCTCGAAATGATTCCGCCGCGCGCGGTCACGCCGGCCGGCACCGAGGACGACGCGGTGCTGCGCACGGTCGCGCGGTTCTACAACCTCGGCGTGATGCCCGAGTGGTGGAAGCTCCCGCCGCTGAGCGCCGACGGCTGGGCGCGGCTCGAGACGCTCGTGGCCGAGCGCGACCATCACTGCCGCGGCGCGGTGATCCTCGGGCTGAACCAGCCGCTCCAATACCTGGTCGACAGCTTCCGCTCGGCGACCAACCCGATCGTCAAGGGCTTCATGGTCGGGCGCACGCTGTGGGCCGATGCGTCGCTGCGCTGGCTCGCCGGCCAGAGCGACGACCAGGCGCTGATCGACGAAGTGGCCGGCAATTTCACGCAGCTGGTCGACGCGTGGCTCGGCCGCCGTGCCGCCGCGCGCGCCGCCGCGGCCTGATGCCGGCGCCTGTGACGACCACCCGACTCTTTCCTATCGACAGACGATGACCACCACCGTGAGACTGACCGTCAGCCAGGCGCTCGTGCGCTACCTGGCCGCCCTGCGCGCCGAAGTCGTCCAGCCGGACGGCCGCACCGGGATCCTGCCGTACTGCGGCGGCGTGTTCGCGATCTTCGGCCACGGCAACGTCGCCGGGCTCGGCGAGGCGCTCTACTCCGAACGGGAGCGGCTGCCGACGTTCCGCGCGCACAACGAGCAAGGCATGGCGAATGCGGCCATCGCGTTCGCGAAGGCGAATTTCCGCCAGCGGATGATGGCCGCGACGTCGAGCATCGGCCCCGGCGCGACCAACATGCTGACCTCGGCCGCGCTCGCGCACGTCGCCCGGCTGCCGCTGTTGCTGCTGCCCGGCGACGTGTTCGTGTCGCGGCTGCCCGACCCGGTGCTGCAGCAGGTCGAGGACTTCGAACAAGGCGACGTCAGCGCGAACGACTGCTTCCGGCCGGTGACGCGCTACTTCGACCGGATCACGTCGCCCGAGCAGCTGCTCGTCGCGCTGCCGCGCGCGATCCAGGTGATGACCGATCCCGCGCAGTGCGGCCCCGTGTGTCTCGCGCTGCCGCAGGACGTGCAGACCTTCGCTTACGACTGGCCCGAGGACTTCTTCGCGCCGCCGGTGATCCGGATGCGCCGGCCGCCGGCCGACGCGCTCGAACTCGCGGACGCGCTCGACGTGCTGAAGGCCGCGAAGAAGCCGCTGATCGTCGCCGGCGGCGGCGTGCTGTACAGCCAGGCATGGGACGCGCTGCGCACGTTCGCCGACACGCACGGCGTGCCGGTCGCCGAATCGCAGGCCGGCAAGGGCAGCCTCGCGTGGGACCACCCGCTGAACCTCGGGTCGATCGGCGTGACGGGCTCGCCCGCCGCGAACCGCGCGGCCGCGCAGGCCGACGTGGTGTTCGCGGTCGGCACGCGCCTGCAGGACTTCACGACCGGCTCGCACGCGCTGTTCGGCCATGCCACGCTGCTGAGCCTGAACGTGCAGCCGTTCGACGCAGGCAAGAAGCGCGGCCGGCAATTGATCGCCGATGCGCGCACCGGCCTCGGCCAGTTGTCCGCCGCGCTCGCGGGCTGGCGCGCGGATGCGGGATGGACCGCCGCGAACCGCGACCAGGCCGCCGCGTGGAACGCGCGCGTGACCGAGTTGACCACGCGCGTGCCGACCGACACGCTGCCGTACGACGCGGAAGTGATCGGCGCGGTGCGCGACTCCGCGGCCGACGCGGGACGCGACAGCGCGCGCGACGATCTCGTCGTGTGCGCGGCCGGCACGCTGCCGGCCGAGCTGCACAAGCTGTGGCGCAGCGGCGTGCCGGGCAACTACCACATGGACTATGCGTACTCGTGCATGGGCTACGAGATCGCGGGCGGCCTCGGCGCGAAGCTCGCGCGGCCGGAGCGCGAAGTGATCGTGATCGTCGGCGACGGCTCGTACATGATGCTCAACGCGGAACTCGCGACCTCCGTGATGCTCGGCCGCAAGCTCATCGTCGTGATCCTCGACAACCGCGGCTACGGCTGCATCGAGCGGCTGCAACTGAATTGCGGCGGCGCGAGCTTCAACAACATGCTCGACGACTGCGTGCCGGAAGGCGGCGAGCGCTCGACGATCGACTTCGCGATGCATGCGCGCGCGATGGGCGCCGAAGCCGTGCACGTGCGCGACGTCGGTGAGCTGCGCCGCGAGATGAAGCGTGCGCGCGCGGCCACGACGAGCCAGGTGCTCGTGATCGACACGACGCACGAGCGCACGACCGCGGACGGCGGCGCGTGGTGGGAAGTCGCGGTGCCGCAGGTGTCCGCGCGCGCCGGCGTCGAACGCGCGCACCACGCGTATCTCGACGAAAAAACCCGGCAGCGGCGCTGAACCGTTTTCCCCTTTCCATGGGCCGCCCCGCGAAAACAACAACCGAACCAAGGAAGCACGTCATGAGCTGGAACGTTCGCATCGGTATCAATCCCCTGTCGTGGATGAACGACGACCTGCCGTCGCTCGGCGGCGAGACGCCGCTCGAGACGGCGCTGAAGGAAGGCGCCGAGATCGGCTATGCGGGCTTCGAGCTCGGCAACAAGTTTCCGAAGACGGGCCCCGAGCTGAAGGCGAAGCTTGCCGAGTTCGGGCTCGTGTGCGTGTCGGGCTGGTATTCGGGCTTCCTCGCGGAAGTCGAGCCGGGCATGAGCGATGCCGACGCGGTCGCCGCCGAGATCGAGCGCTGCCGCGCGCACATGACGAAGCTGCAGGTGAACGACGTGAAGGTCGTGGTGTACGGCGAATGCGCGGGGACGATCCAGGGCAGCATCGACACGCCGGTCGCGAAGCGGCCGCGCTTCGTCGACGATGAAAGCTGGCGGCGCTACGCGGCGCGCCTCGACGCATTCGGCGCGCACCTGCTCGAGACCTACGGGATCAAGCTCGCCTACCATCACCACATGGGCGCCTACGTCGAATCGCCGGCCGACGTCGACCGCCTGATGGCGCTGACCGATCCCGCGAAGGTGTTCCTGCTGTTCGACACGGGGCACGCGTATTTCGGCGGCGCGGCCGATCCGGTCGCACTGCTGAGGAAGCATGTGTCGCGCGTCGTGCACGTGCACTGCAAGGACGTGCGGCCGCAGGTCGTCACGCAGGCGCGCAACGGCGGCTGGAGCTTCCTGAACGGCGTGATCAACGGCACCTTCACGGTACCGGGCGACGGCGCGCTCGACTACGAAGCGACGCTGCGCACGCTGAAGGATGCCGGCTACGAAGGCTGGCTCGTCGTCGAGGCCGAGCAGGACCCGGCCGTCGCACCGAGCTATCAGTATGCGAAGAAGGGCTACGAGTCGCTGCGCGCGATCGTCGACCGGTTGAGCGCGTGAGCCCTTCCACCCCCGCTATCACCCCATTGTGGAGCCCGGTTCCATGACGATTTCTCCCCTGCTGGTCAAGGCATCCGCCGGCCGCGAAATCTGCAACGTGACGCCCGAGTCGGCCGGCTGGAAACACGTCGGCTTTCGCGCGCTGCGCCTGAAGGCCGGCGACACCGAAACGCTCGACACGGGCACGCGCGAACTGTGCGTCGTCGTGCTCACGGGCACGCTGCGCGCACAAGTCGACGGCGAAACCTACGATGCGCTCGGCAAGCGCGACAGCGTGTTCGAGGAGGTGTCGCCGGACGCGCTGTACGTGCCGGGCGGCAAGACCGTCACGCTGGTCGCGACGCGCGACGCGGAAGTTGCGCTATGCATCGCGCCCTACGCGAGCGGCGACAAGCGCGTGCAGCGCCTCGACGGCGAACGGATGCGCCGCGCGGTGCGCGGGCAAGGCACCAACACGCGCTACGTGTGCGACATCCTGATGGGCGACAACCCGGCTGCCGACCGTTTGCTGGTGGTCGAAGTGATCACGCCCGCGAGCCATTCGAGCAGCTACCCGCCGCACAAGCACGATCGCGACGCGGCGCCCGACGAAACCTCGCTCGAGGAAACCTATTACCACCGGATCGATCCACCGCAAGGTTTCGCGTTCCAGCGCGTGTACACGGACGATCGCAGCCTCGACGAAGCGTGCGCGGTCGAGAACCACGACGTCGTGATGGTGCCGCGCGGCTATCACCCGGTGGTCGCGCCGCACGGCTACAACCTGTACTACCTGAACGTGATGGCCGGGCCGAGCCGCGCATGGGCGTTCAGGAACGATCCCGCGCACGAGTGGATGCTCGACGCGGCGCCCAAGCGCTGACACGTTGATGCGATGAACGATCGACGGCCGGCGCGACGCGGCACGCGCGCGCACGAGCCGGACTTGCGACGACACGGAGCTGCCATGGCCATCCCCTTCCCGCGCTTCGCATCCGCGCCTTTCGGCGACACCGCGTCGGCGCCGATGCTGCCGCACTTCGATGCCGACGTCGCGCGCCGGCTCGGCGACATCGCAATCAATCTCGCGTCACGGCGCGGGCTGCCGATCGCGGTCGGCATCGTCGGTGAAGCCGCACCGCTGTTCTATTGCGCGCTCGACGGCAGCCGCGTGCACCACAGCGATGCGATCCGGCGCCGACAGAACACGGTATTGCGTTTCGGCGTCAGCTCGCTCGAGGTCGGCGCGCGCTTTCGCCGTGCCGGCTGGTCGTTGCAGTCACAGGGATTGTCGGACGCCGACTATGCGCTCGACGGCGGCGGCGTGCCGTTGCGGGTTGCCGGCGGCGCAATCGGCAGTGCACTCGTCGGCGCGATGACGATCGCGGGGCTCGACGACGAACACGATCACGCGCTCGTCGTCGAGAGCCTGCGCTGGCATGTCGGCGCGAACGCGCTCGCGATGATCGCGTAGCGGCGCGCGCCGACCTGGCGCGTCAGTGCAGCCCGCCGCTCGCGACGAGGCGCTCGCCGGTCAGCCAGCGCGCATCGTCCGACGCGAGGAACACGGCGACCGACGCGATGTCGTCCGGCTCGCCGAGGCGGCCGAGCGGCGTCTGGCTGCGCACCTGCGTTTCGAGATCCGAACCGATGATGCCCGCGCTGTGCGTGCCTTCGGTCACGATCATCCCCGGGTTGATCGCGTTCACGCGAATCTTGCGCGGGCCGAGCTCGAGCGCGAGCACGCCGGTGATCGCGTCGACGGCGCCCTTGGTGCCGCTGTACACGGCGCTCGCGGGCGGCGTGATGCTCGTCACGACCGAGCTGATGTTGATGATGCTCGCGCCTTCGCCGAGGTGCTTGACGGCGGCCTGCGTCGTCAGCAGCACGCCGAACACGTTCGTATCGAACTGCCGGCGATAGTGCTCTTCGGTGATCGCCTCGATCGGCGAGAATTCGTAGACACCGGAATTGTTCACCAGCACGTCGAGACGGCCATAGTTCTCGATCGCGGCATCGACGATGCGCTGCGCGTCCGCTGCCTTCGACACGTCGCCGCCCACCGCGACCGCGCGGCCGCCCGCTTCGACGATCGCGCTCACGACGGTGTCGGCACCGGCCTTGCTGCTCGCGTAGTTCACGACGACCGACGCGCCTTCGGCGGCCAGCGCCTTCGCGATCGCGGCGCCGATGCCCTTGGACCCGCCGGTGACGATCGCAACCTTGCCTGTCAGCTTGCTCATGATTTCATTCCTCAGTCGGAAGACTTTCGATGGATGGGAGCCGGTTGCCGCGCGGTGGCGGCGCACCGGCATGACTGGCAATGTAAGGTGCTGCGCCGCAGCGATAAAGCGGCTCGACACGAATTGACTGGCGGGGTTTGCCGAACAATCGGCGGGCTTGCGCTCAGCCTGCCCTCAGCCGGCGCTCAGCCACGCACTGACGACGTCGCCGCCGAGCCCTTCGAGCGCGCCGTCGTAGACGATCCGTCCCCGCCCCATCACCGCGACGCGCTGCGCGAGCCGCGGCGCGAGCTGCAATCGCTGCTCGATCAGCAGGATCGCGACGCCGTCGGCCTGCAGCGCGGCGAGGCACGCACCGACCTCGTCGACCGCGAGCGGCGCGAGCCCTTCGGCCGGTTCGTCGACGATCAACACGCGCGGGCGGCCGGCAAGCGCACGCACCAGCGCGAGCACCTGCTGCTCGCCGCCCGACAGCCGCCCGGCCTTCACGTCGATCCGCGCGGCCAGCAGCGGAAAGCGCGCGAGCAGCCGGTCGAGCGCGGCGCGTTCGGCCGCGCCGCGCGCACCGCGCAGCCCGAGCCGCAGATTCTCGCGCACGCTCAGCAGCGAGAACACGTCACGGCTTTCGGCGACGTAAGCCACGCCGCGCCGCGCGATTTCGAACGTTCGGGCGCCCGCGCATTCGGCGCCCCCGATGCGCACCGAGCCCGCGGTGCGCACGAGCCCCATCACGGCCTTCGCGAGCGTCGAGCGGCCCGAGCCGTTGCGGCCCAGCAGCGCGAGCGTCTCGCCCGGCGCGAGCGCGAGATCGACGCCGTCGAGCACGGGCTGCATCCCGTACCACGCGCGCAGGCCGCGAATGTCGAGCAGCGCGCTCATGCGCCGTCGCCGAGATAGGCGGCGCGCACGGCCGGGTCCGCGCGGATCGCGTCGGGCGCACCGGTCGCGACCACCGCGCCGCGCACCAGCACCGTCACGCGCTCGGCGAAGCCGAACACCGCATCCATGTCGTGCTCGATCATCAGCACCGTGCGGCCCTGCGTCGTCGCGCGGATCAGCGCGATCATCCGCGCGGCCTGGTCGCGGTTCATGCCGGCCGTCGGCTCGTCGAGCAGCAGCGTGCGCGCGCCGCTCGCGAGCGCGATGCCGAGATCGAGCGCGCGCTGTTCCGCGTAGCCGAGTTCGCCGGCCGGCGCGTCGCGCCGTGCAGCGAGGCCGATGTCGTGCAGGACGCGCGTGGCCGCGCGATCGACCGACGCCGATTCGCGCAGCCGGTTCCACCAGCGCCGCCGCTCGTCCGGCGCATGCAGGGCCGCGCAGCGCAGGTTGTCGAACACGGAGAGCCGCGCGAACGCACTCGTCTGCTGGAAACTGCGGCCGATGCCGAGCCGGCTCGCGACGACCGGCCCGCGTCCGCGCAGCTCGACGCCGTGCAGCACGACGCGCCCGCGCGTCGGCCGCGTCGCGCCGGCAATCACGCCGAACAGCGTCGACTTGCCCGCCCCGTTCGGCCCGATCAGCGCGTGACGCTCGCCGGCGCAGACGCTCAGCTCGATACCGTCGAGCACCGTCTGCGCGCCGAAGCGCTGCACGATCCCATGGAGCGCGATCGCGTTGCCGTTCATCGCCCGTCCTCCCGCTTGCCGTGCCCGGGGTGCATCAAGCGCGCGCGCCAGCCCCACAGCAGCGTGCCGATGCCGGCCGCCGAGCACGCGACGATCCACCCGGCCGGCGCATCGGCGTCGATGCCCCACGCGCCGAACGCAATGCCGGCGCCGTCGTCCTGCGCGAAGCGCCACGCATAGCCGAGCTCGGCCGCGCAGATGATCGCGACGCCCCAGAACATGCAGGCGCCGACGCCGCACAGTACGCGCCAGCGCTCGGCGGCCAGCGCGTCGCGGCGCAACGCATGCACGAGCGTCTGCGCGACGCCGGCGATCCCGCCGGGCGCCGCGACGACGACCGCGACGAACAGCACGCCGAGATACAACGCCCATGCACGCGACACGCCCGCGACGACCACGCTCAGCGCGGTCAGCACCACGGCACCGGCCGCCGGCCCGAAGAACGTGCCGGTGCCGCCGATCACCGCGGCGATCAGTACGGTCGCCGAGCGCGCCATCGACAAGCTGTCGGGCGTCGCGATCTCGACGTCGATCAGTGTCAGCGTGCCGGCGATACCCGCGAAGAACGACGCGCAGGTGACCATCGCGAGCCGCACGCGGCGCGGCTCGGTGCCGAGCGCCGCCACGCGCGCGGGGTTGTCGCGCACCGCGTTCGCGAGCCGCGCGAGCGGTGTGCGCGTCAGCGCGTGCATCGCCATCGCCGACACGATGCACCACGCGGCGATCACCGTGTAGGCCTGCGCCGGCGCGCCGAAATGCCAGCCACCCCAGGGCGTGCCGCTCGCGCGGTCGATCGGCACGCCGCCGAGGCCGCCGAACCACGCGGGCACGCTCCACGCGGCGGCCGCGACGCATTCGGCGAGACCGAGCGTGATCATCGCGAACACGGTGCCCGCGCGGCGTGTCGCGAGGAGCCCGGCGATGAACCCGAAGCCGGCGCCGGCCACGCCGCCGACGAGCGGCAGCAGCGGCAGCGGGCCGCCGACATGATTGAACCAGTGCGCGGCGGCGAACGCGCCGAGGCCCGCGAACGCGGCGTGACCGAACGACAGCAGCCCGGTCGTGCCGAGCTGCAGGTTGTACGACAGTGCGAGCACGACGAGCGCGGCCGTCTGCGCGAGATAGCCGAGCATCGCGCCATGCGGCCACAGCCACGCGGGCAGCGCGACGCACGCGGCGAACAGCACCCAGCGCCGCGCGCCGGCCCGCGCGCGGCTACCCATCGACACGCTCGCCGAACAAGCCGCGCGGACGGGCGACCAGCACCGCGACGAGCAGCAGATACGGGACCAGCGGCGCGAGTTGTGCGATCGATACGGCCGCGACGCTGTCGGGCAGCGCGACGCCCGCCCGTTGCGCGAGGTCGCGCAGCGACGTGTCGCTGGACGCCGCGAAGGTCTGCGCGAAGCCGACCGCGAGCGACGCGACGAACGCGCCGCCGAGCGAGCCGAGCCCGCCGATCACGACGACCGCGAACACCACCGACCCGACCGTCTCGGCCAGCGCCGGTTCGATCACCGCGAGCGGCGCGCCGATCACGCCGGCCAGCGCCGCGAGTGCGGTGCCCGCGCCGAACAGGCCCGTCATCACGCGCGGCACGTCGTAGCCGAGCGCTTCGACGGCCGCGCGGTGCGTGAGTGCGGCACGCACGACGAGCCCGATGCGCGACGCGCGCAGCAGCACGCCGAGCGCGACCAGCATCGCCGCGGACATCGCCATCATGAAGAGCCGGTAGCGTGGCAGCGCGAGGCCGAACGCGGTCACGGGCGCGCCGTCGAACAGCGGCGGCACCGGGGCCGGCAGCGGCGTGAGGCCCCATACGAGTTTCGCGCCCTCGCCGATCAGGTAGGCGAGGCCGAAGGTCAGCAGCAGTTCGCTCGTGTGGCCGCCGCGCGCCTGCACGCGGCGCAGCAGCCAGCGCTCGCAGCCGGCGCCCAGCAGCCCGACCGCGAGCGGCGCGAGCACGAGCGCGGGCCAGAAACCCGCACCGGCCGCGATGCTGTAGCCGACGTATGCGCCGAGCATGTAGAAGCTCGCATGCGCGAAGTTGAGCACGCCCTGCACGCTGAAGATCAGCGTCAGGCCGGCCGACAGCATGAACAGCAACAACCCGTAGCTGAGGCCGTTGAACGCCTGGAGCGCGAACGCGTGCACCGCCACGCGCCTGTCAGCCGGCGAGCGGTTCGAGCGCCGCGCGCAGCGCGTCCGGCAACGGCACCGGGCGGCGCGTGCCGCGATCGACGTACACGTGCACGAAATGCCCCTGCGCCGCCGGCGAGGACTCCCCTGCCGCGAACAGCCCGACCTCGTAGCGCACGCTCGACGTGCCGAGCTTCGCGACGCGCAGCCCCGCGTCGACCGACTGCGGAAACACGAGCGGCGCGAAGTAGTTGCATTGCGTGTCGACCACGAGCCCGATCGTCTGCCCGTGCTCGACGTCGAGCACGCCCGCGCGGATCAGGTATTCGTTCACGACGGTGTCGAAGTAGCTGTAATAGACAACGTTGTTCACGTGCCCGTAGACGTCGTTGTCCATCCAGCGGGTCGTGATCGGCAGGAAGTGGCGATAGGCGTCGCGTGGACGCGGCTGCGGCTTGTCGGACATGGCGATGGCGGTCAGGACGAGTGGGACGCCGCGCGGCGGCCGCGCGGGATGGCACGCCGGGAAACGGCGAGATGCCGCGACGCGACCGTGCGCGCCGCGGCGGGTGAACTACCGGGAGCGGCGCGGGCCGTCACTGCCCCGCTCGATCGACAAATTCGAAATCGAGGCCGCGCGCGCGCATCCAGTCGGCCAGCGCGTAGCCGGTACCGGCGCGCCACGGGCGCAGCAGCGGCGGATCGACGAGCCGGTATTCGAGCAGTTCCGGCGACAGCGCGACGGTGCCCGATGCACGCACGTGGTACGCGATGATCAGCTCGTTCTTGCGGATGAATTCATAGACGCCGACGAGCGTGACCTGCTCGGCCTTCAGCGCGGTTTCCTCGAACACCTCGCGCGCGATGCCGTCCTCGGGCGTCTCGCCGTTCTCGAGGAAGCCGGTGATCAGCGCGAACATCCCTTCCGGCCAGGCCGCGTTGCGCGCGAGCAGGATCTTGCCGTCGAGTTCGACGATCGCGGCCACCACCGGCAGCGGGTTGTTCCAGTGCACGTAGCCGCATGCGTCGTCCGGGCAGGCCCGGCGGACCCGGCCGCCCTCGTGTTCGGGATCGGCGCGCTCGGTGAGCGGGTTCGCGCAGCGCGGGCAAAAACGGTAGTCGGCGGTGGTCATCGATGGGGATCTGGCGGACGCCGGCGGCGGCCCGCGGGCCGCCTCACGCCCGCTCGGCGCGGGAAAGGCTTCATTCTAGCGAGTTTGCCCGCGCCGCAGACGATCCGGCCCCGATCGCGTCAGGGTCGCGCGCGCCCACGTGCGGCGGTCGCCGCGAAGCCGGCGGCCCCGACGAGCAACGCGCCCGCCGCGACCCACAGCGCCGGCGAGAACGACCCGAAACGCGCGGTCAGCGGCGCGGCGACGAGCGGACCGAGAATCTGCCCGACCCCGTACGACGCGGTCGCATAGCCCATCAGCCCGGCCGCGCGCTCGCCGTGCAGCCGCCGCGCCTCGCGCATCGCGAACAGCGTGATCGCCGTGAACGGCAGGCCGAGCAGCGCGCTGCCGACCGAGAAGCCGGCCGCGTTCGGCCAGACGATGCCCGCCGCGATCCCGAGCGCCTGCGTCGTGCAGCCGGCGGCGAGCAGCAGCCGATTGTCCCAATGGCCGGGCAGCCGCGCGGCGGCGATCGCGCCGACGATCAGCGCCGCGCCGAACATCGGCCAGAACAGGTCCGGCCACGGCGAGCCGGCCGGCAGCGCGGCGCGCGCGATCACCGGCAGGAACGTCGCGGTGATGATGTAGCCGAAGCCCGGCATCCCGTACAGCACGACGAGCCACGCGGCGTCGGCCCGATGGCGCCGCACGTCGTGCGGTGCCGCGGCGGTCGCCGCATGCCGGGCGTGCGCGGCCTGCGGCGCAATTGCCTGCGCCGGCGCGGTGCCGAATATGCGCCAGATCGCGACCGACAGCACCGCCGACAGCGCCGCGAAGCCGAGCCAGCCGGGCGCCGCGCGATGGCCGGCGAGCGCGCCGCCGATCAACCCCGTCAGCACGATGCCGACACCGGGCCCCGCGTAGATCACCCCGCTCCACTCGGGCGCGTGCAGCTCGGTGAGCCGCCGCAGCCCCCATTGCGACACGAACACGAACGTCCATGCACTGACGACACCCGCGACGAAGCGCACGACGAGCCACGCCGAAAGCAGATGGCCGACGCCCATGGCGGCGGTCAGCAGCACGGTGGCGGCGAGCCCGAAGCGCACCATCCGCGCGGGCGCGACCCGCACCGCCGCGCAACTGACCGCGCCGACGAAATAGCCCGCGTAGTTCGCCGACGCGAGCCAGCTGCCGGCCTTCAGGCCGATCGAGCCGTCGGCGAGCATCAACGGCAGCAGCGGCGTGAACGCGAAGCGGCCGACGCCGAGCGCGACCGCGAGCCCGATCATGCAGGCGAGCGCGGCCGCGCGGGCGCGGCGGTCGGCGTCATCGGAGAAGTGGGTGTCGGCGGCGGCACTCGGCGCATCGGAACGGGACATGGCGGCATGGGCCGCGCGCGGTGCGCGCCGGCCGGAATGGAAATCGGAACGGTTGTATCGTAGCTTGACCAAACGTTCTCTAAAAATGAATAATTCAGAATCCACATATCTCCCGGAGAGAATCATGGACCTGGCGGCGCTGGCGATTTTCCGGGCCGTCGTGCGCGAGAACGGCGTGACGCGCGC
Organism: Burkholderia sp. KBS0801; assembly: GCF_005937855.2. Lineage (NCBI taxonomy): Bacteria > Pseudomonadati > Pseudomonadota > Betaproteobacteria > Burkholderiales > Burkholderiaceae > Burkholderia > Burkholderia sp. KBS0801. The sequence goes on along the minus strand of NZ_CP042177.1, from coordinate 1,465,514 downwards.
GGCGGCGAAGCTCCATCGCGTGCAGTCGAACGTGACGACGCGCATCAAGCAGCTGGAGGAGGAACTCGGCGCGGCGCTGTTCGTGCGCGACGGCCGCCGGCTCGTGCTAACGCCGGCCGGGCACACGCTGCTGCCGTACGCGGAGCGGCTGCTCGCGCTTGCCGACGAGGCGCGCGACGCGGTGCGCGAGGACACGCCGCGCGGGCGGCTGCGGCTCGGCACGATGGAAAGCACGGCCGCGAGCCGGCTGCCGACCGTGCTCGCGCGCTATCACCATGCGTGGCCCGACGTATCGCTGGAACTCGTGACCGGCACGACCGGCTGGCTGATCGACAGGGTGCGCGACTTCGAGGTCGACGCGGCGCTGTTCGCGCGTCCGCCCTCACCGGACACGCTGCCGGACACGTTCGAGACGGTGCCGGTCTACCGCGAGGATCTCGTGCTGCTCACACCGCGCGGCCATCCGCCGGTGCGCACGCCGCGCGACGTGATCCTGCCGACGCTGATCGCGTTCGAGCGCGGCTGCACGTATCGGAAATACGTCGAGCAGTGGTATGCGGCGCACGGGGTGAAAGCCGCGCGCGTGCTCGAGCTCGGTTCGTATCACGCGATCGTCGCGTGCGTCGCGGCCGGCGCGGGCGTCGCGGTCGCGCCGAGGTCGGTGCTCGATCTGCAGCCCGAGACCGGCAACGTCACGGCCCACACGATCGCCGAACTCGAAGGGATCGACACGCTGCTCGCGTGGCGGCAGGGTTACGCGTCGGCGGCGCTCGCCGCGCTGCGCGATGCGCTGGGCGAGCCCGCCGCACGGCAGCCTGGAGATGGAGCCAAGGCGCCGCTGGTAGCGCCAGCCTGAGCCGGGCCTTGACCGGCAGCGCCAGCACAAAGCAAAACGACCCGACCGGCCAACGCCGATCGGGTCGTTTTTTTCATGCAATGCGATGGGGCCGGCAAGCCCGCATCGCATCAAGCGTGACGATCAAAGACGTTCTTCGACCCAGCCCTTGACGCCCGCGAGCGCGCCCGGCAGGTTCGCCGGGTCCGTGCCGCCTGCCTGCGCCATGTCCGGACGGCCGCCGCCCTTGCCGCCGACCTGCTGCGCGACGAAGTTCACGAGCTCGCCGGCCTTGACCTTCTTGCTCGCATCGGGCGTGACGCCCGCGATCAGGCTGACCTTGCCGCCTTCGACGGCCGCCAGCACGATCGCCGCGCTCTTCAGCTTGTCCTTCAGCTTGTCGACCGTTTCGCGCAGCGTCTTCGCGTCCGCGCCGTCGAGCGTCGCGGCCAGCACGTACACGCCGCCGACTTCGGTGGCCTGCTGCGCGAGCTCGTCGCCCTGGCTCGACGCGAGCTTCGACTTCAGCGCGCCCAGCTCCTTCTCGAGCGACTTCACCTGGTCCTGCACCTGCGCGATGCGCTGCGTGAGTTCCGACGGCTGCGCCTTCAGCGCGGCCGCGGCTTCGTTCACGCGCGCATCGAGTTCCTGCACGTAACGCACCGCGTTGTCGCCGGTGATCGCCTCGACCCGGCGGATGCCGGCCGCGACGCCGCCTTCGACGACGATCTTGAAGAAGCCGATGTCGCCGGTGCGATGCACGTGCGTGCCGCCGCACAGTTCGCGCGAGAAGCCGAGGTCGAGCACGCGCACTTCGTCGCCGTACTTCTCGCCGAACAACGCCATCGCGCCGCCCTTCACCGCTTCGTCGTACGGCATCACGCGCACGATGCCCGGCGCGTTCGCGAGGATTTCGTTGTTGACGATCTGCTCGACGCGACGGATTTCGTCGTCGGTCATCGGCGCGTTGTGCGCGAAGTCGAAACGGGTTTTTTCGGCGTCGACCAGCGAGCCCTTCTGCTGCACGTGCGCGCCGAGCACTTCACGCAGCGCCTTGTGCATCAGGTGGGTGGCCGAGTGGTTGCGCTGCGTGCGGGCGCGGCGGTGCGCGTCGATTTCCGCGCGCAGCACGTCGCCGAGCTTCAGCGTGCCCTGCTCCAGCGTGCCGTGATGGCCGACCACGTCGGCCTGCACCTTCAGCGTGTCGGCCACCGCGAAGCGCGTCGCGGCGTTCGCGAGCACGCCCTGGTCGCCGACCTGGCCGCCCGATTCCGCGTAGAACGGCGTGTGGTCGAGCACGACGACCGCATCCTGGCCGGCCTTCACTTCATTGACGGCCGAACCGTCGACGTACAGCGCGACGACCTTCGCATCGTCGAACGCGATTTCCTCGTAACCGTGGAAGGTGGTTTTCGCGCCCGTGTATTCGAGGCCCTGCGTGGCCTTGAACTTGCCGGCCGCGCGTGCCTGCTCGCGCTGGCGCGCCATCGCGTCGTCGAATGCCGGCTCGTCGACCGTCATCCCGCGCTCGCGGCACACGTCGGCCGTGAGGTCGAGCGGGAAGCCGTAGGTGTCGTGCAGCTTGAACGCGAGTTCGCCGTCGAGCACCTTGCCGCCCTTTGCCTCGACGTCGGCGAGTGCCGCCTCGAGGATCGACATCCCGTGCTCGATGGTTTCGAAGAAGCGCTCTTCTTCCTGGCGCAGCACGTCGGTCACGCGCTGCTCGGCTTCCTTCAGCTCCGGATAGGCCGCGCCCATCTCGGCGACGAGGTCGGCCACCAGCTTGTGGAAGAACGAGCCCTTGCGGCCGAGCTTGTAGCCGTGGCGGATCGCGCGGCGCACGATCCGGCGCAGCACGTAGCCGCGGCCTTCGTTGCCCGGAATCACGCCGTCGACGATCAGGAACGAGCACGCGCGGATGTGATCGGCGATCACCTTCAGCGAGTTGTTGGTGAGGTCGCTGATCTCCGTCACGCGCGCGGCGGCCTTGATCAGGTTCTGGAACAGGTCGATCTCGTAGTTGCTGTGCACGTGCTGCAGCACCGCGGCGAGGCGCTCGAGGCCCATGCCGGTGTCGACCGACTGCTTCGGCAGGCGCGTCATGTTGCCCTGCGCGTCGCGGTTGAACTGCATGAACACGAGGTTCCAGATCTCGATGTAGCGGTCGCCGTCTTCCTCAGGCGACCCCGGCGGGCCGCCCCACACTTCCGGGCCGTGGTCGTAGAAGATTTCCGTGCACGGGCCGCACGGGCCGGTGTCGCCCATCGTCCAGAAGTTGTCCGACGCGTAGCGCGCGCCCTTGTTGTCACCGATCCGGATGATCCGCTCGGTCGGCACGCCGACTTCCTTCGCCCAGATGTCGTAGGCTTCGTCGTCTTCCTGGTAGACGGTAACCCACAGCTTTTCCTTCGGCAGCTGGTAGACCGTGGTCAGCAGCTCCCACGCGAAGCGGATCGCGTCGTGCTTGAAATAGTCGCCGAACGAGAAGTTGCCGAGCATCTCGAAGAACGTGTGGTGGCGCGCCGTGTAGCCGACGTTCTCGAGGTCGTTGTGCTTGCCGCCCGCGCGCACGCTGCGCTGCGCCGTCGTGGCGCGCGAGTACGGACGCGGGTCCGTGCCGAGGAACACGTCCTTGAACTGGACCATGCCCGAGTTCGTGAACATCAGCGTGGGGTCGTTACCGGGCACGAGGCTCGACGAGCGGACGATCGTGTGGCCCTTCGATTCGAAGAATTTGAGGAATTTCTCGCGGATTTCGGCAGCTTTCATGGCGTGCGGGGACAGTCGGCTAGGACGGCTTCAAACGCCGGCACCCCAGGCGGGGCGCGCGACGGCAGGTTTCTTAAACGATCGATTATACGGGATAGATCCGGGGGCGCGGCCGACGGGCCCGCGCGGGGCCGGTTCGGTCCGGCCGGGGCCCGAATTTGGCCGTATTTGGCCCGCGTCGTGCCCCTCTGCGCGCCTGGTCAGCACCGGGCCACCATATCGCGGCCGCCGGCCAACGTTGCAAGCGCGGCGAGCGACGGCGAACTCACGCTCGCCGCATAGCCGCCGCGCCAGGCCGCGAGAGAATCGGCCGCGGCCCCTTACCGACCGCGCGGCTTGTCGCCCAGTTCGCGCAAGCGTGTCCTGAGCCTGTGGTTGTCGATGAACAGCAGCGCAACGGCAAGCGTGGTTCCGATCGCGAAATACCACTGCCCGGCGAAATGCAAGACCGCCCATGCCAGGCCAGCAAGTACGAGCGCCGATGCAAACAAGGCAGCCTTGTCCGCGAGCCACTTCATGCGACCACCCGCGCGCGGGAAAGTGGCGCGTACGGCCACTGCCGCGATCCCGGCTGCATCACTTCCGGGTGGCGAAATAGCACCGTGGACACAGCGAGGGGAATCGACAAGCCATGTCGTGCCGCCCACATCCCCGCCCTTCGGCGCGCGTCGATGCCGCTCGTACAGACCATCGCCTTATCAGTCGCCACGATCAGGCTGCCGATCACGGCCCCGATATAGAACGACGCACCGATTGCACCCACGACCATGAGCTTTTCGAGTCCCACCGTGGCGCCGATCAATTCGGCGACAGTCGCGTCGGCACCCAGCGTTGCAAGCGGTTGAAGCATCAACGTAAGCGTGCCAACGGCCGTTTGGTACGTGCCAAAGAAGCTGGCCGGAGCGTCCAAACCCAAGGCCGTCATATTTTCGCGGAACGTGGCGTAAAAGCTAGGACAGGTCACAGCACCCTCCTTCCCATCGAATTGAACAGGCCATAACTTTACTGACCCGACCAATCGCAAGGCCATGGCGTTTGTCGCCCAAAGCAGCAGGCCGCATGTTGCCCCCACGGCAATCGTATGAGCAGCAAGCCACTCGCCGCACCCGAGGCGATCGCATGAAATCCGCACTTGGTTAAAAAACGTGGCCGTGCGGCTCGAAAGAACAGGTGTCATGCCGTGTAGATTCGCTTGCGATCGCCGTGCGCCCGGAGAATCCCCGCAAAGTGGCGCGGCGATCCGGCCGGCACTGCCGGGGCACTGCCGCTGCCGATTCGCCGTAAGATACGCGGCATGCGCCGCGGCTTCTCCGGGCGACGCCAAGCCATGAAAGGAGACGATTCGACGATGGGTGCCCTGAGCCATATCCGCGTGCTGGACCTCACCCGCGTGCTCGCGGGCCCGTGGTGCGCGCAGACCCTTGCCGATTTCGGCGCGGACGTGATCAAGATCGAGCGCCCCGGCGCCGGCGACGACACACGCCATTGGGGGCCGCCGTACCTGAAGGACGCAGCCGGCGCCGACACCGCCGAGGCCGCCTACTACCTCGCGGCGAACCGCAACAAGCGCTCGGTCACGGTCGACATCGCGACGCCCGAAGGCCAGCAGATCGTGCGCGAGCTCGCCGCGCAAAGCGACGTCGTGCTCGAGAACTACAAGGTCGGGCAGCTCGCGAAATACGGGCTCGACTACGAATCGCTGCGCGCGGTGAAGCCCGATCTCGTCTACTGCTCGGTCACGGGTTTCGGCCAGACGGGCCCGTACGCGCATCGCGCGGGCTACGACTTCATCGTCCAGGGCATCGGCGGTTTCATGAGCATCACCGGCGAGCGCGACAGCGAGCCGGGCGGCGGCCCGCAGAAGGCCGGCGTCGCGATCGCCGATCTCGCGACCGGCCTCTATTCGACGATCGCGGTGCTCGCCGCGCTCGCGCACCGCGACCGCACGGGCGAAGGCCAGTACATCGACATGGCGCTGCTCGACGTGCAGGTCGCGCTGCTCGCGAACATGAATACCAACTTCCTCGCGAGCGGCAAGCCGCCGGTGCGCTGGGGCAACGCGCACCCGAACATCGTGCCGTATCAAACCTTCCAGACGAGCGACGGCTGGATCATCGTCGCGGTCGGCAACGACGGGCAGTTCCGCAAGTTCGTCGAGGCCGGCGGCCGCGCCGAGCTGGCCGACGACGAACGGTTCGCGACCAATCCGTCGCGCGTGCGCCATCGCGACACGCTGGTGCCGATCCTCGCGGAGATGGTGAAGGCGCGCGCCAAGGCCGACTGGATCGCCGCGCTCGAAGCGGCCGGCGTGCCGTGCGGGCCGATCAACGATCTCGATGAAGTGTTCGACAACGAGCAGGTGATCGCGCGCGGGATGCAGGTGTCGCTGCCGCATCCGTGCGGCGCGGACGTGAAGCTCGTGCGCAATCCGATCCGGATGAGCGCGACGCCGCCCGATGCGCGCACGGCCCCGCCGCTGCTCGGCGCGCAGACGGAGGACGTGCTGCGCGACATGCTCGGCTACGACGACGAGCGGATTGCCGCGTTGAAGGCGAAACAGGCGATTTGAGCGACGCGGCGGCGGGCTGGAACGGAGGGCGCCCGCCGTCCGGTCAGCGCCGGGCCAGCGTATCGCATCCGCCGGCCAGCGCCGCAAGCGCCGCACGCGATGGCGAACGCACGACTGCCGCGTAACCGCCGTGCCCAACCCACACACCGTCGACGGCGACGGCGACCGCGTCCGAATCCGCCGCGGCCAGGAAGACGACCGGCGGCGGCTCGGACGCGATGCGACCACGGATATCCAGCCGCCCGATCTGCCGTGGAAATTCGCGCGCGACGTCGGCCAGATCGACCTGTCGTTGCGCGACGATCGTCGAAAGGGACTCCAGATGCGCGGCCAGATCCGGCGACGCCACGCATTGCCGGGGGGCACGGCCGTCCGCATAAGTCACCTGTACGGCGAACCGCGCCGCGGGCTGTGAGCGCTGCGCGGTCAGCGTCAGCGCGGCGGTCGTATAGGTCAGCGACATCACCTCGTCGGGCAGCACGCTGAGCAAGTCGGTGCCGGGATCGATCCGTATGGGGCTGTCGGTCCAGTCGGCGACGCTGCGCCAGCCGAAACCGGCGAGCAGACCGACCAGCATCGCCAGACACGGGATCACGAATCGCGTTGCCGATGCGATCTTCATAATACCTGCACCACAGTTCCCCTCGGAGCCCAGTCGAACAGTTGCTTCGCATCGGCCTCGGCCAGGCGCACGCAGCCGTGCGATCCGAACCAGTCGCTGACGGTATTGCGCGCCATTCTCACGAGCGACAGCGGCATCGGCCCGTGGTACTGGTGAAGCGCTTTGCCGTCTTCCGTGAAGAACATCGCGTAATCCATTTGCACGTTATAGGCACGACTGCGATAGGACGGGTATTTCTCCCTGATGCGGAACGCCCCACGATCGGTCGGATGCTCGCTGTCTCCCGTCACACAATCGAAGCGGAACACCCGCGCTGCCCCCTCAAACGCCTCCACGCGCTGACTCGAGAGATCGACGACGATTCGTTTCGTCGCCGACGATTTTTTTCCACCGACCTGCTGATTCCGCCTCGAGCCGCTCGACATGGCCCCTCCTTCCAATCGAATTGAACAGGCCGTCACTTTATCGGCCCGGCCGATCAGAAAGTCATGGGGTTGGTCACAAAACGCAGTCGGTTGCACGCCGCGCCCAAGCCAATCGTACGGGCAGCAAGGCGCACACCGGGCCGCGAGGCATCGCATGAAATTCGCACTTGGTTAACAAAGGTGTCCGATTCGATGAACCACAACCGGCGGTCAGTCCGTCGTCCCCATCGCGTCGAGCCAGCCGCGCGCTTCAAGCCAGTCGCCGAGCCCGCTGTCCGCGTTGAGGTGGCCGCGCGGGCCGAGGTCATGGAACGCACTACCCCACGCGTGCGCGCAGCCGCGCGCGAACGCGAGCGAGCCGTACGAATCGTCGCTGCTCGCGACCACGCAGGTCGGAAACGGCAGCCGTTCGTGCGGCACCGGCCCGAAGCCGTGCGCGTCCGGCGGAAACCCGGGCCCGGCCGGATCGGGCAGCGCGACGAGCAGCGCGCCGCGCACCTTCGCGAGCGCGGCCGGCCGCGCGTAGCGGGTCGCCCACCATGCGGTTGTCAGCGTGCCGAGGCTATGCGCGGCGATCAACACCGGGCCCGGCGCGGCCTCGACCGCGCGATCGAGCGCGAGACACCAGCCGTTGCGGAACGCATGGTCCCAGTCGGGCATCGCGATGCGCACGAAACGCGCGTCGGCGCGCTCCCAGCGGCTTTGCCAGTGGAACGGACCGGAGTTGCCGTAGCCCGGCAGCACGAAAACGGGAAAGTTGCTCATGGAGGGTTCGTCGACGCATGAAGTCGTTATGTGACGTCGACGAAGTGTCGCACACCCGCTCCTCCCTGATGTTGCCTGTCGAATCGCGGAAGGGATGTGCAAGGTCGGGACGCGCGGCGAACGCCGTCACGACCGGCCGGCGCGCATGCGCGCCGGCGTCGATCAGCGCACGCCGGCGCCGACCAGGCCGCCTGCCGCGGCGCCGGCCACCGTGCCGACCGGGCCGCCCGTGATCAGATAGCCGAGCGCGCCGCCCGCGGCCGCGCCGATACCGGCATTACGTTGCGTATGCGTCATCGCGCATGCGCCGAGTTGCGACAGGGCCGCGACGATCACCGCGGTACGAACGAGAAAAGTGGTCTTCTTCATCATGGATTATTGGCTTCCTCCCGCCAGCAAAAAGGCCGCCGACGGCATTGAATCGGTGAAGCCATCATAGGAAAAGCCGAATGCGCCGGGCAATCCGATTTACGTCGTGTTACAGCGGACACATTATCGAGATATTGCGGGACGCAGCGCTCCCCGCGCCTTGCAGCGCGGCAACCCGCGCGGGACGGACCCCGCTCAGGTAGAATTACGGGATTAAACCGGCGCGACGCGCCGACACAACCTGACGCCAACCGCATGAGCACCGAACGTAACGACGCCCCCGCGGCTTCCAACTTCATCCGCAACATCATCGACGACGACAACCGCACCGGCAAATGGGGCGGCCGCGTCGAAACGCGCTTCCCGCCCGAGCCGAACGGCTATCTGCACATCGGCCATGCGAAGAGCATCTGCCTGAACTTCAGCGTCGCGCGCGACTACGGCGGCGTGTGCCACCTGCGCTTCGACGACACGAATCCGGAAAAGGAAAGCGTCGAGTACGTCGACTCGATCGTCGACGCGGTGCGCTGGCTCGGCTTCGACTGGCGCAAGGATGCGGTCGATCATCAGTATTTCGCGAGCGACTACTACGACAAGCTGTACGAATTCGCCGAGCTGCTGATCCAGCGCGGCAAGGCGTACGTCGACAGCCAGAGCGCCGACGAAATGCGCGCGAACCGCGGCTCGCTGACCGAAGGCGGCAAGCCGTCGCCGTACCGCGACCGTTCGCCCGAGGACAACCTCGACCTGTTCCGCCGGATGAAGGCCGGCGAGTTCAAGGAAGGCGAGCACGTGCTGCGCGCGAAGATCGACATGGCGTCGCCGAACATGAACATGCGCGACCCGGTGATCTACCGGATCCGCTACGCGCACCACTACCGCACCGGCGACGCATGGTGCGTGTATCCGATGTACGACTACACGCACTGCATCTCGGATGCGCTCGAGGGCATCACGCACTCGCTCTGCACGCTCGAGTTCGAGGATCACCGCCCGCTGTACGACTGGGTGCTGAACGAACTCGCGGATGCCGGCGTGTTCACGCGGCCGCTGCCGCAACAGATCGAATTCTCGCGCCTGAACCTCACGTACGCGATCACCAGCAAGCGCAAGCTGCTGCAGCTCGTCACCGAAGGTCACGTCGAAGGCTGGGACGATCCGCGCATGCCGACGATCGTCGGGATCCGCCGCCGCGGCTTCACGCCGGAGAGCATCCACCTGTTCTGCGAGCGGATCGGCGTGACGAAGGTCGATTCGTGGATCGACATGAGCGTGTTCGAAGGTGCGCTGCGCGACGATCTCGACGACAAGGCGCCGCGCTCGGTCGCCGTGCTCGATCCGCTGAAGCTCGTGATCGACAACTATCCGGAAGACCTCGAGGAAGCGTGCACGGCCCCCGTGCATCCGCATCATCCGGAGCGCGGCGTGCGCACGTTCCCGATCTCGCGCGAGCTGTGGATCGAACGCGAGGACTTCGTCGAGACCCCGCCGAAGGGCTATTTCCGCCTGTTCCCGGGCAACAAGGTGCGCCTGCGCTACGGCTACGTGATCGAATGCACGGGCTTCGACAAGGACGCCGACGGCAACGTGACGGCCGTGCACTGCAACTACTTCCCGGACAGCAAGTCGGGCACGGAAGGCGCGAACACGTACAAGGTCAAGGGCAACATCCACTGGGTCAGCGCGAAGCATGCGCAGCCGGCCGAAGTGCGGATCTACGACCGGCTGTTCAAGGAGCCGCACCCGGACGCGGGCGGCGCGAACTTCCTCGAGGCGCTGAACCCGGATTCGAAGAAGATCACGCAGGCTTACGTCGAGCCGGGCGCCGGCGATGTCGCGCCGGAAACGCGCTTGCAGTTCGAGCGTCACGGCTATTTCGTTGCCGACCGGGTCGATTCGAAACCGGGCAAGCCCGTGTTCAACCGGATCGTCGGGCTGCGCGACAGCTGGGGCAAGCCGGCCTGACGGCCTGCGGCGCGCGCGGCGTGCGGCTTCGCGCCGACGTCGCGCGATGATGAAAAAAACCGACCCTCGCGGTCGGTTTTTTATTGCGTGCACGGCATCGAAGCCATAACGCTCACCCGCCCGTCAACCGCCGGTGCAGATCCGCAAGCGACAGCGTCGTCCGAAACAGCCGCGCGAGGCTGCGGCTCGCATACGTATCGACGTCGGCGGGTGCCGTCCAGCGATACGCGTCCATCTCGGGAATCAGCGAGCCGTCGCGACGGCTCGGGAACAGCGACGTGCACGTGCAGTGCGCGGGATCGATCTCGTCGTCGGCGACCTGCACCGCGAACAGGTGCAGGTCCTTGTCGTGGCGGTACGCGAAGCGGCCGAGATCGACGAGGCGCGCCGGAGGGAACTCGATGCCGGTTTCCTCGCGCAGCTCCCGCAGCGCCGCGTCGGCCGGCGACTCGCCGGGCTCGCCCTGCCCCTTCGGGATGTCCCAGTGCGTGGTATCCGTCGCATGCGCGAGGAATACGCGGCCGGCCCCGTCGAGAATCACGACGCCGCACGATACCGTGCGCGGCGCACCGCTGCGCTTCATCGCACCGAGCTCAGCGTTTCTGCAGTTGCCATTTGCCCGCGGCGGTCTTGCAGAAGATCGGCTTGAGCATCATCGACTGGCCCTTCGCAGAGATTTCGGTCGCGATTTCGCGGCAGGTCTTGCCATCCGTTTCGGACGTCGACGGCGTGAGCTTCGCATCGATCTGCGTGCCGCGGCCGTTGCTCTGCCACGTCGTGGTTTCGCCGTCCTTGCCTTCGTCGCGCACCTGCGCGACGGCCTTGGTCAGCGACGCGCGGTCGGTCTTGCTGAAGTAGGTCAGCGGCGTGTCGTTCAGGAAGCCCAGGTTGCTTTGTGCGTGGGCGGGCAGCATCGCGGCTGCGCACGCGGCGCCGGCCAGCACGCGCGTGACGATGGAAAGGGATGCACGCATCGACATGTGTTGTTCTCCTTGGATGTTCGATCGAAGGCGCGGCGCGCGGCCGGCGAATCGGGGGGACGGCCATCCGGGGGCCGGCCATCCGGCACGCGCCACGCCCGTCAGCGAGCGAGCATAGCATGCGTGCCGCCAGGAACGCCTTCTAGCGCGCAGCCGACGCGGCCGCCGGTTGATATCCGTCAGTCAGCGTGCCCAGGAACGCGATCACGTCCTTGATCTCGGTCGCGTTCAGCGCGGGCGCGTCGCCGCGCTTGCGGTCGAACGGCGGCTCGCGGTTGATGTTCGGCCAGTAGCGCTTCGGCAGATCGTCGTAGATCTGCACCTTGCCGTGCACGACCGGATAGAACTTCTCCGGATGAATGTCGCGCTCGACGTAGAAGCGCATCACGTCCTCGAGCGAGTGGTACACGCCGTTGTGGAAGAACGTCTTGCGCAACGCGACGTTGCGCAGCGACGGCGTGCGGAACAACCCGCAGAATTCGTCGCGGCCCTTCAGGTCGGTGCGCTCGGGGCCGCACGCGCCGAGATCGTGGAAGCGCGGATCGCGATTGACCGGCAGCGCGCGGTTGCGCGGCACCGCGATCGCGATCAGGCCGAAATCGCTGAACTGCGGCGGACCGCCTTCGAGCGTGCGCTGGCTCACGTGGCAACTCGCGCAGTTGCCCTTCTTCTCGTCGTTGAACAGTTGCAGCCCGTGCAGCTCCGCAGGCGTGAGCTGCGCGTGGCCGGCGAGATACGCGTCGTACTTGCTCGTGTACGGATCGAACAGCGCCGGCTGCTGCTGGAATGCGTCGAGCGCGCGCAGCACCGCGCCGAAGGTCGCCTGGTCGTCGGCGAGGACCCGGTCGCCGAACGCGTGGCGGAACGCATCGGCATAGGGTGCGGCGCGAACTGCCTTCGCAACCCGCGCCGGCGAGCTGCTCATCTCGAATGGCGACGTGAGAGGAATGCGCGCCTGCGCATCGCGCGTGTCGACGCGGCCATCCCAGGTCAGCCCACCGGTCGGCCCCGCGTCGATGCTTTCGTCACCCTCGTCCGGTGAATCGTGGAAGTGCTCGCTGAACGGGGGAATGCCGCGCAGGTACTTCAGCGACGGCACCGCGCGAAAGCCCGTGCGGTGCATGTCGTCGCCGCCGAGTTGTACCGACAGCGCGTTCGGCGGCCCGAACGCGTGCTCGGCGCTATGGCACGACGCGCACGCGAGCTTGCCGGACCCCGACAGCGACGGATCGAAGAACAACTGCTTGCCGAGTGCCGTCATCTGCTTGACGCCCTCGAATACCTGCGCGCGCGTTTGCGGCTGACCGGCGGGCGCGACCGCCGGAGCGGCCGGAGCGGCCGGAGCAGCCTGTGCCGCCGGGACGACGGGCACGGCCGGCGCATTCGCGCCGGGCCGCGCATCGCAACCGGCGAGCGCCGCGCATCCCGCAATGAGTGTCAGCGTTGCCGCGGCAGAGATCAGCGCTCGCGCGGACGCGACGGATTTCAGAAGGGTGTGCATCGTCGTTCTTGTAGCGGTGGGCAATCGGCCGGAGCTTATGTCAGTTCCGTGACTGTTACATGACGTTCGACCGACAGTTAATCGAAAGCACCCCTACACCTGCCTGTCAAATCGATTCCCGATAATGCGCGCAGCCGGCCGATGCCTCGAAGATCATGCGCCGGCCCTGCGCCAACCGGTTCCCACACGCGACAAACGACGAAAGAGAGAACATCGCATGAAGAAGCACGCCTGGATTCGCTACACACCAATCGCCCTCGCGGCCGCGCTCAGCCTGACCGCCTGCGGCGGCGACGATGTCACGCAACAAGGCCTGTCGGCAGTCAAGAACGTCGTCGTCATCTACGCGGAAAACCGCAGCTTCGACAACCTGTACGGCAACTTCCCGGGTGCGAACGGTCTGCAGAACGCGACGGCCGCGAACTCGGTGCAGAAGGATCGCGACGGTTCGACGATGGCGACGCTGCCGAAGATCTGGGGCGGCCTGACCGCGACCGGCATCACGCCGGCCGTCACCGAGGCGATGACGGCGAACCTGCCGAACGCGCCGTTCGCGATCGACGATCCGAACGGCTTCAACCAGTCGATGAGCATCGCGACGCGCGACATCGTGCACCGCTTCTACCAGGACCAGATGCAGATCGACGGCGGCAAGAACGACATGTATGCCGCATGGACCGATGCGGGCGGCCTGACGATGGGCCACTACACGGCGGATCCGTCGAAGCTGCCGCTGTGGAAGATCGCGCAGCAGTACGTGCTGGCCGACAACTTCTTCATGGGCGCGTTCGGCGGCTCGTTCCTGAACCACCAGTACCTGATCTGCGCGTGCGCGCCGTTCTACGCCAATGCCGACAAGAGCCCGGCGGCCGGCAAGATCGCAGTCCTGAACGCCGACGGCAAGTCGCTGAAGGTCGCCACGAACTCGCCGGCCTCCGCACTGAGCGGCCCGCCGAAGTTCGTCAACGACGGCGCGCTGACGCCTGACTTCTATGGCGTCAACACGATGCAGCCGGCGTACCAGCCGAGCGGCAACAAGGCCGCCACGGGCGGCGACCCGCTGCTCGCCGATCCGGCCAATCCGTCGACGATGCCGCCGCAGACGGCGACCAACATCGGCGACCTGATGACCAACGCGGGCGTCTCGTGGGCATGGTATGGCGGCGCATGGGGCCAGGCGCTGCAGGCGAGCCAGAACGGCACGTCGAACGTGATCTACGGCGCCGATCTGTCCACGCCGAACTTCCAGCCGCACCATCAGCCGTTCAACTACTTCGCGAACCAGGCGCCGGGCACCGCGAACCGCGCGCAGCACCTGCTCGACGGCGGCGCGAACGGTGCCGAGTTCATCAAGGCGGTCGACGCGGGCACGCTGCCGCAGGTTGCGTTCTACAAGCCGCAGGGCAACCTGAACGAACATCCTGGCTACACGGACGTCGCCTCCGGCGATCAGCACATCGCCGATGTGATCGCGCACCTGCAGGCAAGCCCGCAGTGGAAGAACATGGTCGTCGTCGTCACGTACGACGAGAACGGCGGCTTCTGGGATCATGCCACGCCGCCGACCGCCGATCGCTGGGGCCCGGGCACCCGCATTCCGGCGCTGATCGTGTCGCCGTATGCGAAGAAGGGTTTCGTCGACCACACGCAGTACGACACGGGTTCGATCCTGCGCTTCATCACGCGCCGCTTCTCGCTGCCGCGCCTCGCGGGGCTGCAGCAACGCGACGACGCGCTGAAAGCGAACGGCGCGCAGCCGATGGGCGACCTGACGAACGCGCTCGCGCTGTCGCCGAACCTGTAACGGCATCGCCATCACCGCGAACGGGGCGGCCATGCCGCCGGCCCCGACGAACGAAGGGCGGCCCTGCTCACGCGGGGTCGCCCTTTTTCATGCGCCGCCTGCTCGTGCGCGCGCGGCCGGCGTCATCGAGCGCGATCGCCAGCATCGTCGCGCCCGCATTCGGCAGCGGCGGCCGCCCGCTCGGGCAGAACACGTGGCCGCCGCGCGCTACCACCCATACTTCAGTTCGACGCCGACGTAGTCCGCGTTGTGCCCGCCCGCCTGCCGGATCGCGTCGCCGACCTGGAAATGCACGGCCTCGACCGCGCCGATCAGGTTCGCGGCGATCGTCCAGTCCGCGCGCAGCTGCACGTACATCCCCGTCCATGAGCCGCCCTTGCCCGCGGTGCCAGGCACCGCGACGTTCGCCTGTTGATAGACGGCGTCGCCGGTCGTCTCGCGCCACTGGAAGCCGAGCGCGCCGAGCAGCGACAGGTTCGGCGCCGGCTTCAGCGTCACCGACGGCTTCACGTGAATCAGGTTCGAGTAGCCCGTGAAGCCGGCCAACGTGAAGTAATAGCCGTTCGGAAACAGCGGGTTGAAGGTGCCGACGCGGCCGTCGTGCGGATGCCGGTCGCCCGATGCCGCATCGACCTGCAGCGCGATGCGCGGCGACCACGGCGCGTCGAGCCGGTAGCCGGCGATCGAGCCGACGGCCCACGCGCCGATCGTATTGCTGCCGACCGTCCCGCTCTGCAGCATCGTCTCGAGATCCCAGTCGAAACGGCCCTGCGTGCCCGAGTAACGCAGGTCCCACACGTCGCGATGCTCGGGGCCGCTCGCATCGAGAAAGCGCGCGTTCTTGCGGTTGTACCGCGACCAGTAGCCGGACAGGTCGCCCGGCCCGACCGACTGCCGCTCGAAGCGCACGCCGCTGAACGTGAGATTGCGATTGGACACGTCGTCGAAATCGGAGGCGTTGCGGTTCTGCACCGGCTGCGTCGCATAGCCGATGAAGCGCCACTTCCCGTATTCGTAATCGGCCCACACCGCATCGAAAGCCTGCCGCACGTTCGGGCCGTCGCGCGCGGCGATGAAGCGCTGCAAGTCGAACGCCATCTCCTGTCGGCCGACGCGGACCTTGACCGTGCCGCCGCCGAGCGCGCCCGTGTAGGTCGCGAACGCCTGCTCGAGATCGAGCGGGTTCCGGTCGACCGGCGACACCGTGTTCTTGCCGAACGCGCGCGCATCCTGCAGCTGCACGAAGAACTGCCAGTGCTGGCCGAGATGCGCATCGGCATGCACTTCGACGCGCTGGATCAGGTACGTATCCGATTGCGCGGAGCCGATCCCGAACAGCGGCGCGTCGTTGGTCTCCAGCCGCTCGCGCAGGTTCACGCCGATCGAAAGATAGGATGCCGGATCATTGCCGAGCGGGATGTATTTCAGCCCGTCGAGCGGCGCGCGCGGCACGCATGGATTCGCGAGCACCGACCAGTCTTCCTGCCAGCGGTTGAACAGCACCGTCGGGCGCTTGGCGGTGCACGTCGTTGCAGTGGTCGCCACGGGCGTCGTTGCCGATGTAGAAACCGATGGCGCAGTCGAAGCCGGCGCCGGTTCTTGCGCCGGCGTCGAAGTCGATGCTGCCGGCGTCTGCGCGAACGCCGCGTCGGCGCCCGCGACCAACAGCCCCGCGACGATCGACAGGCGTGCGGCCCGCTCGAAGCGGCAGCCGTGATGTGTCCGTTGCCTGCCCGGCCTCCGCCCGATCATGCGCGCTCCTGCGTGGCCGGTACGGCCGCTTGGGACGAACCCAGCGCAAGCATCGCCAGCGCACAGACAGGCGCGAGCAGCGCCGCAAAGCCGACGTAACGGAACCCGAGCGCACCGCCGGCCGCGCCGAGCGCAAACGCGACGATCGCCGGCAGCATCTTGCCGAAGCGCGCGCGTGCCACCGCTCGGACGCTGTCCGTCGTGCCGGCCGACAACAGGTCGACGACATCGAGGATCGCCTGCGTGACGTTGCCCGTCATCACCGTGTTCGGCACGCCGGCGCGCGCCATCACGCGCGGATGCGCGTTCTGCACGCCCATCGCGAACGTGCCGACGATGCCGGCCACGAGCACCGGCAGGCTATCGGATTGCGTGACGGGCGTCGCCCACAGGCCGGCCGCGCAGAAGCCGAGCAGCAGCACGGCCTGCACCGTGTGCAGTGCGCGCGTGCCCTGCCACTCGGGCCGCCCGGACATCGACCGCGCGATCAGGCTCGCCGCGACGACGCCGCACACGAACGCGGGAAACACGCTGAGCTTCAGCACCACGCCCTGGCCGAAGCCCGCGATGCCCGCGCCGATCAGCACGAAGTTACCCGTCACATGTGCGGTGAACAGGCCGAACAGCGCGACGAAGCTCAGCGTATCGACGAACCCGGCCACCGCCGCAAGGATCGTGTCCTCGTGCTTCATCGCGCCGCGCTCGCGTGGATCTCGGCGACGTAGCCGCCCGGGAACTGCACGAGCGCCGCGTCGCGGCCGTCGGCGGTAAACGCCGGCACGAGCACGGTCACGCCGGCGGCTTCGGCCCGCTTCAGCGTCGCGCCGAGATCGGGCACTTCGTAGCCGGTCATCTCGCGCCCGAACGGGTACGGCAGGCTGCCATCCGTCACGAGCACGGTCATCTTGCCGAAGCCCGATTCGATGCGGATGCGGCGGTACGTGTCGTTCGGGCGACCGATCTCGACGCCCGGCGCCTTCAGGTTGTCGGACACCACCTTGCCCTTCGAGAACTTGACGAAGTCGTGCACGAACTTGCGCACGCTTTGCGGCGACACGTAGACGCGATTCTCGGGGATGGTCTGCAACGCGTCGTAGTGCGGCGCCTGGGTATGCCAGTAGAGCTGCATCTTCACGCCGCCCGTCCACGCGATGATCGCATCGCGGCCGATCGGGTCCGGGAACGTATCGACGATCACGTCCGCGCCGTGCTCACGCGCCGACTTCACCGCGACGTCCATGTCGGTGACGAGATAACCGGTGCGCTCCTCGCAGAACGGATACGGAATCGGCGTCTTGAAGCCGAACACCGACACCGTGCCGACCGGCGTGAGCACGAGCTGCGACATCGTCTGGCTCGGCGTCGGCGTGACCTGGAACACGCCCTGCTTCGACTTCTTGCCGCCGAACGTCGCGACGAAGCTGTCGGTAAAGCGGTCGAAATCTTCCGGCGCGACGCAGACGTGCGTGGTGTCGTACTGCGGACCGACGGCCAGCGTCGGCGTGACCGCGGGCGGCACCGGCGGTTTCGCGAACGCGGCGGGCGCGGCGACGAGACCGCAAGCAATCGTCAGCGCCAGCAGCGCGGAACGAAGGGTTTTCATAACGGAGGTCCTTGTTGTTTCATCAGAGGATGGATCGACTCGGGCAATCCCGGTCACACATGGCCGTCGGCGGCCGGTTGCCGCGCATCGTCGACGATGGTCGCGAGCACGAGCGCCGCAATCAAGCCCAGATGCTCGAAAAAGCTGTTCAGCGCCATGAAGTGTTCAGCGCCCGAGCGATTCCAGAAATCGTTCGCCACGACCATCGCGACGAGCGTCAGCATCCCGAGGCTGCCCGCGCCGAGCCACGTGAAGCGGCGAAACACCACGCACAGCGAGCCGCCGATCTCGACCGCAATCGCCAGCGCCGCCCACAGCGCGGGCGGGTGCAGGCCGAAATGCGCCTGCTCCGCGACCGCATCGCCGAAGTGCATCGCCTTGTTCACCCCGCCGATCAGGAACGCCGAAACGAGCGCGAGCCGGACCAGCGATCCGACCCACGCCTGCGACAGGAGCGCGCGAATCCACGCGGGGCTGCACCGGCCGGTCAGGGTCGTCATGTCAGACCGCCCAGCACGAACAGCCGAACGCGCCCCAGAAGCCCTTCGCGTCCGACGTCGGCAACGTGCGGCCCCACGCGCTCGCATGCGCGTGGCCGTGCATGCCGCACGCGGTAGAACAACCGCACGCGGCAGCGGCCGCTGCTGCGCGCTGCAGCGGCGCGCCCTCGCGCTGCGTCGCGCCCCAGCCGCCATAGCCGCCGTAGGTGCGCACCGGCGACCAGTCCGGCATCGCGGGCGGAATCGGCATATCGTGCGACGCGAACGGCCCGGCACCCCACACGATCCGGCCGCCCACCACCGTCAGCAACGCGGTCGTGTCGGCGATATCGTCCTCCGCGCAGGTGAAGAAATCACGATCGGGGACCATCAGGTCCGCGAGCTGACCGACTGCGATGCGGCCCTTCTTGCCCACTTCGTTCGAGAACCACGTCACGTACTCGGTCCACATGCGCAGCGCGGTTTCACGATCGAGCAGGTTGCGCTGCGGATACAGGCGCGTGCCGCCGACCGTCTTGCCCGTCACGAGCCAGGCGAGCGACACCCACGGGTTGTACGACGCCACCCGCGTCGCGTCCGTGCCGGCCGACACCTTGATGCCCTTGGACAGCATCTTCGCGACCGGCGGCGTCGCCTCGGCCGCCTGCGCGCCATAGCGCTCGACGAAGTACTCGCCCTGATACGCCATCCGGTGCTGCACCGCGATGCCACCGCCGAGCGCCGCGATCCGGTCCATCGATCGCTCGGAGATCGTCTCCGCGTGATCGAAGAACCAGTTCAGCCCTTCGAGCGGGATGTCCTCGTTGACCTTCTCGAACACGTCGAGCGCGCGGCTGATCGTCTCGTCGTACGTCGCATGCATGCGCCACGGCCAGCGGTTCTGCGCGAGCACGCGCACCACGCCTTCGAGATCGTCCTCCATCTGCGCGGGCAGGTCCGGACGCGCGACGCGGAAGTCCTCGAAGTCGGCCGCGGAAAACACCAGCATCTCGCCCGCGCCGTTGTGGCGGAAGTAGTCGGTGCCGTCGTGATACTTGACGCTCTTGGTCCAGTTCACGAAGTCTTCCTTCTCCGCGTTCGGCTTCTGCGTGAACAGGTTGTACGCGATGCGGATCGTCATCTCGCCCGCGTCGTGCAGCTGGCGGATCACTTCGTAATCGTCGGGGTAGTTCTGCGAGCCGCCGCCCGCGTCGATCACGCCCGTCACGCCGAGCCGGTTCAGCTCGCGCATGAAGTGGCGCGTCGAGTTGTACTGGTACTCGAACGGCAGCTTCGGGCCCTTCGCGAGCGTCGCGTAGAGGATCGTCGCGTTCGGGTTCGCGAGCAGCAGGCCGGTCGGGTTGCCCGCGGCATCGCGCAGGATCGTGCCGCCCGGCGGCTCCGGCGTGTCCTTCGTATAGCCGACGACGCGCAGCGCGGCCGCGTTCAGCAGCGCGCGATCGTACAGGTGCAGGATGAACACCGGCGTATCGGGCGCGGCCGCGTTGAGCTCGTCGATCGTCGGCAGGCGCTTCTCGGCAAACTGATGCTCGGTGAAGCCGCCGACCACGCGCACCCATTGCGGCGCGGGCGTGATCGCGACCTGCTGCCGCAGCATCTCCATCGCGACGGCGAGCGAGCGCACGCCGTCCCAGCGCAGCTCCATGTTGTAGTTCAGGCCGCCGCGAATCACGTGCGTATGGTTGTCGGTCAGGCCCGGCAGCACCGCGCGGCCGTCGAGATCGATCACTTTCGTTGCGCGGCCCGCGAGCGGCATCACGTCCGCGTTGCTGCCGACCGCGACGAAGCGGCCGTCCTTGATCGCCACCGCGGCGGCGACGGGGTTCGCACGATCGAGCGTCGTGATGCGCCCGTTGTGCAGGATCAGATCCGGTTGGGTATCGGTTGCGGTCATTAACATGTCCTCGAAACAGTCAGAAGCCGAGCCAGTGACGCACGGGCCCGATGGCCTGCGCGCCGACCAGCATGCCGGCAAGGCCGATCAGCGCGATCAGCGGCGGCGCCGGCGAGCGCACCTTGATCACGCTGTACACGACGCCGATCAACAGGCCGGCCGCCAGCGACGATAGATAAGATTCCATAACGATTTTTCTCCCGACCGGATTAGAATGACCCGCATCGCGTCGGCCGCATGCTTCGCTACCTTCGCTTCCACTTCGCTTCCCTGTCACCCTGTCCGGCCATGCAACATCTTCCTGATCTCGAAGCCTGGGCCATCTTCGCGCGCGTCGCGGAGACCGGTTCGTTCGCGAAAGCCGCGGAACTGCTCGGCATCTCGCAACCGACCGTGTCGAAGGCCATCGCGCGCCTCGAAAAGCGCCTCGGCGCGATGCTGCTGTACCGCACGTCGCGCAAACTGTCGCTCACACCGACCGGCGAGCTGCTGCGCGACCGCGCGATCCGCCTGCTCGCCGATGCGGAACTGATCGAGAGCGAGGCCTGCGCGCAAGCGCTCGAACCGCACGGTCTCGTGCGCGTGAACGCGCCGATGTCGTTCGGGCTGCGCCATCTGTCGCCGCTGCTGCCCGCGTTTCTCGAGCGCTATCCGCGCGTCGACATCGACCTCGTGCTGACCGACCACATCGTCGACATCGTGTCCGGCGGGTTCGACGTCGCGATCCGCATCGCCGAGCTGAGCGATTCATCGCTGCGCTCGCGCCGCCTGTGCGCGGTGCGCCGTCCGCTCGTCGCATCGCCCGCATATCTCGACCGGCATGGCCGTCCCACGCATCCCCGCGACATCGAACAGCACGTGTGCCTCACGTACACGAACCTGCCGACGCCCGAGCACTGGCACTTTCGCAATCCGGCTTCGGGCGAGGATGTCGGCGTGTCCGTGCACGGACGCATCCGCACCAACAATGCCGACGTGATCGCCCCCGCGCTCCTCGCCGGTCACGGCCTCGCGCTGCAGCCCGAGTTCCTCGCGTGGGACGCGCTGCAGAGCGGCGACCTCGAGGAAGTGATGCCCGAGTGGAAAATCGCCGATGTCAACGTCAATCTCGTCACGCCGCCCGGGCTGCTGCGCGCCGCACGCGTGACGGTGCTGCTCGATTTCCTCGCCGATCACTTCGCGCACGCGCCGTGGGCGTTGCCCGTAGCCTGAGCGAGCGGCGGCCGGCTAAACACCGCGGCCGCCGCATGCGTCGGCCGCGGCGAACGCGGCCGATCGTCCGTTACTTCGCCGGCACGGGCGGAATCGACTCGTGCGGCGTCGCGGTGCGTTGCGGCGCCTTGTGGACCATCGTGTACGCGTAGTCGACACCCATCCCGTACGCGCCCGAATGCTCCTTCGCGATCGCCATCACCGCGTCGTAGCTGTCGCGGCGTGCCCAGTCGCGTTGCCATTCGAGCAGCACCTGCTGCCACGTGACCGGCACCACGCCGGCCTGCACCATGCGCTGCATCGCGATGTCGTGCGCGGCCTGCGACGTGCCGCCCGATGCGTCGGCGACCATGTAGATTTCGTAGTCGCCTTCGAGCATCGCGCACAGTGCGAACGTCGTGTTGCAGACTTCCGTCCACAGGCCCGACACGACCACCTTCTTGCGGCCGTTCGCGGCCAGTGCGTCGCGCACCTTCTGGTCGTCCCACGAGTTCATCGACGTGCGTTCGAGCGTCTTCTGGTTCGGGAACACGTCGAGCAGCTCGGGATAGGTGTGGCCCGAGAAGCTGTCGCTTTCGACCGTCGTGATCGTGGTCGGGATGTTGAATACCTTCGCGGCCTTCGCCAGGCCCACGACGTTGTTCTTCAGCACCTGGCGATCGATCGACTGCACGCCGAACGCCATCTGCGGCTGCTGGTCGATGAAGATCAGCTGGCTGTTCTGGGGGGTGAGAACTTCAAGTTTCGGATTGCTCATGGCGCGTGGAGTCCTGTGAACGAAAAAAAGGAGGCCTGCCTCGGCCGTGAGAACGGGAGGAGCCGCAAATGCATCACGCCGGATCGGACCCGGCGCGACGTATTTAATCGGCAAACGCTCGGCGTGACCACCCAAGAAACGGAATCGATGCGATTCCGGAAACGACGTGCGTTCGGGGCCCCTCGCTCTTTTTTTCTTCACGCAAACCCGATACGCTCTCAAGACTTTGACGGCGCCGTTGCGGCGTCGCTCGCCATCACCGGACGCTCCACCATGAAACCGTATGTCCTCTCGCTGTTCGCCGGCATCCTCGCCGGCGTCATCTACGGCGTGATCGGCGTGAACTCGCCCGCGCCGCCGGTCATCGCGCTCATCGGCCTGCTCGGCATGCTGGCCGGCGAACAGATCCTGCCCGTCGCGCGGCGCATGCTCGCGGGCCATCGGCTGAACGCCGCATGGCGCGACGCGAAGTGCAGCCAGCACATGTTCGGCCCGCTGCCGGGCGGCAGCACGAACGAACGCACGCCGTCCTGATGCACGCTTCCCGCACGCACCGCGCATGAGCAACGTCGAGCTGTTCCATTACCTGCTGCTGTTGATCTGCGGCGCGGGCGCGCTCACATGGCTCGCCGAACGGATCTCGATTCCGCCGGCCGTCGTGCTGCTGCTCGGCGGCTGTGTCGTGGCCGTTGCCGGCAAGCGCGTGCCCGACATGGACCCGGCGCTGCTGCTCGCGGCCGTGCTGCCGCCGCTTCTGATGTCGAGCGGCTTCTACACCGCGTGGAAGGAATTCCGGCACGAGCTCGCGTCGATCGCATCGCTCGCGCTCGGCGCGGTAGTGTTCACGACGGTGGCGGTCGCGCTCGCCGTGCATGCGGTGAACCCGGCATTGCCTTGGCCCGCGTGCTTCACGCTCGGCGCGATCGTGTCGCCGCCCGACGCGGTCGCCGCGAAGGCGATCCTGCAGCGTCACCCGCTGCCCGCGCGGCTCGTCGCGGTGCTCGAAGGCGAAAGCCTCGTCAACGATGCGTCGGGCCTGCTGCTGTATCAGATGGCCGTGTCGGCCGCACTTGCCGTCTCGATCACGACCGCGAGCGCCACCGGCCTGTTCTTCTCGCTCACGCTGATCGGCATCGCGGTCGGCCTCGCGTGCGGCCATGCGATGTGCTGGGTGCTGCAGCGCCTGCGCGAGCCGATGCTCGGGATCGTCGTGACCTTCGCGATGGCGTGGGGCAGCTACGGGATCGCGGAAGCCGTGCACGGCTCCGGCGTGCTGTCGGTCGTCACCTGCGGCCTCGTGCTCGGCGTGCGCCAGCATCGCGTGTTCGACGCCGACATGCGGATCAAGGCGAAGGCGACCTGGGAAGCGATCGTGTTCGTGCTCGATGCGCTCGTGTTCATCCTGATCGGCCTCGCGCTGCACGCGATCCTCGCGCGCGTGAACCACGAAGGCGCGATGCTGATGGCCGGCCTGCGCGTCGCGCTGCCGGCGACGGCCGCCGCGATCGCCGCGCGTGTCGTGTGGGTGTTCGTCGCGATGTGGCTGCCGGGCCGTCTGCGCGCACGGCGCGCGGGCCATCCGCCGTGGTCGTGGCGCGAGGCCGTCGTGCTCGGCTGGTCCGGCATGCGCGGTGTCGTGAGCCTCGCCGCCGCGATCGCGCTGCCGAGCGATTTCCCCGGCCGCGACCTGATCCTGTTCAGCACGTTCCTGCTGATCATCGCGACGCTGGTCGTCCAGGGCGGCACGCTCGCGCCGCTGATCCGCGTGCTGAAGCTGCGCCCGGCCACCCGGCAGACGATGTCCGAGCACGCGGTGCGCGCGCATACGTTCGGCGCGGCGCTCGCCGAGCTCGACGCACGCGAGCAGCGCGGCTCGGACCTCGAACCCGCATCGCTCGACCGGCTGCTGACCGAATATCGAAGCCGCGTCGCGTTCAACGAAAGCGCGCATCGCGACGGCGCGGAACCGGCGGGCGTGCGTGCGCGGATGCTGCGCGTGGAGCTCGAGCTGGTCGGCGTGTCGCGCGACGCGCTGCTCGACCTGCACCGCGACGGGCGGGTCGACGACGCGGTGCTGCACCGCATAGAATCGGAGCTGGATTTCGAGGAACTGCGGCTGCAGCGTCTGCTCGAACCGTAATGCCGGGCCGGCTGCCGGCCCGCCTCCCCTTTCCCAACCTGGATTTGCAATGAGCGAACTGTCCGTCGAAGCGAGCATCGGCTCGGTCGATTACCTGGTCCATTTCACCGACGGCGTTCATCAATGGCGCGCCGACGAACCGGCTGCGCTTGGCGGCGGCGACGCCGCGCCGGCGCCGGTCGCGCTGCTGCTGTCGAGCCTCGGCGCATGCACCGCGATCACGCTGAAGATGTACGCGCAACGCAAGGGCTGGCCGCTCGCCGAAGTGCACGTGAAGCTCGCGCACGAAGCCGGCAGCGCGGGCAGCACGATCGTGCGGCGCATCACGCTCGACGGCGACCTGTCGGACGAGCAGCGCGAGCGCCTGCTGCAGATCGCGAACGCATGCCCGGTGCACAAGATCCTCACGCACCCGATCGCGATCGACACGGCGATCGCCTGACCCACCGAACACGAGAGTCTCACCATGTCCGCATCGATCAAGACCGTACTCACGCCGCGCGAAAGCGACATCGGCAACCTCGTCGTGCGCCGCGTGCTGCCCGCGCGCGCCGCGCGCCTCGTCGGCCCGTTCATCTTCTTCGACGAAATGGGGCCGGCCGTGCTGCCCGCCGGCAGCGGCATCGACGTGCTGCCGCATCCGCACATCGGTCTCGCGACCGTCACCTATCTGTTCGACGGCACGCTGATGCATCACGACAGCCTCGGCTTCCGGCAGAAGATCGTGCCCGGCGACGTGAACTGGATGACAGCCGGACGCGGCATCGTCCATTCGGAGCGTTCGCCCGACGAGGATCGGCCGCTCGAGCAACCCGTGCACGGGATCCAGACCTGGGTCGCGCTGCCGGTCGAGCACGAGGACACGGCGCCCGCGTTCGCGCATCACGCGGCCGACACGCTGCCATCGTTCACGCGCGACGGCGCGAGCGTGCGCGTGATCGCGGGCACCGCGTTCGGGCTCACGTCGCCGGTCGCCGTGTTCTCGCCGACGCTCTATGCGTATGCGGAATTCGCGGCGGGCGGCCAACTCGCGCTCGACGCGGAGCACGACGAGCGCGGCGTGTATCTCGTCGATGGCGACCTCACGATCGACGGCGCGCCGCTCGCGCCGGCGACGATGGCCGTGCTCGAACCCGGCGCGAACGTGTCGCTCGCGAGCGCGAACGGCGCGCGCGTGATGCTGCTCGGCGGTGCGCACCTGCCGGGCGAGCGGTTCATCGAATGGAATTTCGTGTCGAGCGAGCGCGCGAAGATCGAGGCGGCCCGCAACGCGTGGGCCGAGCAGACCTTCGGCAAGGTGCCGGGCGAGGAAAACGAGTGGACACGCCAGCCGGCGCGCAAGGCGCAGTAAGCCGGCACCGGTCGGTCCATCCCCATCCACACACGGCGGCCGGCATTCACGCCGGCCGCCGAGCGCTCACCGCTTCAATCCCATCAGCTTCGCAAGCGTCGGCCAGCGCTCGAGCGATTCGACGAACGCGCGGCGCGCCTGCTCGTCGACATAACGGGCCGGGTCCAGCGCGGGCAGATGCCGCGCGAGGCCGAGCACGTCGTTCGGCTGCGACAGGCGATCGTCGTCACCTTCGCCGATGTTGATCACTGTTCGTCGATCCATACGCCATCCGGAGTCTTGACCGCGTAACCCGCGCTCGTCTGCATCGTCACCGTGCCTTCGTTCTCACCCACCATCCGCGTGCGCGGCAGGTCGGCCGCGTATTGCGCGAGCGTCGCGCCGGGCTTGAACGGGCTGTTCGATACAAGGTTCGACAGCAGCTGCGAGAGCGCGAGGAAACTGGTCGGCTGGTCGATCACGGTCGTCTGGCCATGGTTGCCGGCGAAGCCGACGAGCCGCACGCCGACCGGGCCGTGCACGATGCGCGGCGTCGGAATCTCGCGCAGGCCGGCCACCTGGTTCTTGTCGCCGCGCAGCGCGGCGCCGTGCTCGGGCACGAACACGATCACCGCGCGCCGGCCCGACTGCGCGATCAGATCGGCGAGGCGGTCAAAGTCGCTCATCAGCTTGTTGGCGCGCTGCGGATACGAATCGATGCTGGCGAGCGGGCTGCCCACCACGCGGTTGCCGTCGTGCAGGCTGATCGTGTTGTAGTACAGCGCGACCGGGCCCGGCACCGACGCGCGCTGCGCGTACCAGTTCGCGAGCGTGCCGTAGTCGTCCTTGATCGCCGTGCCGTCGAACGCATGCATCGCAACCGGCGCGGCCGCGTTCGGGATCATCGGCGCGTCGGGCACGCCGATGTTGTCGTGAATGACCTGCAGGAAGTTGTCGAAGTGGCCGTCGTGGTTCAGCAGCGACTGCACCGTATAGCCGGCGGACGCGAGCTGCGAGAACAGGTAGCACTGCTGCGGCGCGCTCTTGTACAGGTCCGCGTGCGCTTCCTGCCCGCAGCTCGCGCGCAGCACGCGGATCGCGGCCGGGCCGCTGTAGCTCGCGGCCGTGCTGAAGTTGTTGAACAGATAGTCGAAGTGACTCAGCATCGGATGGTTGCGCACCTTCGCCGCATCGAGATCGTCCCACGACAGCGAGCAGATGTGCAGCACGATCACGTCGAACTGCGCGGACGGATCGCCCGGGAGATGGCCGAACGCGACCTGCCGCTGCGACTCCTGCGCGCGGAACGTCGCGAGTGCCGCGTTGTGATCCTCGGGCTGGTCGGAGCGCCCGCCCGTCGCGCCGACCTGCTGCTGCGGCGCGACGACGCGCGCCATCAGCCCGTTGCCGGCCTGCCACATCGGCATCACGATCAGCACGGCGAGCACGAAGGTCGCGACGCGCACCCAGCGGTTGACGATGAAATAGACGATCAGCACGCCCACCACCGTCAGCACGAGCACCGGCGGCAACAGGCGCGGCAACAGCTCCATCCAGTAGTCGAGGCGGAACGTGCTGACCTCGCGCGCGGCTTCGGCGAGACGCGCGAGCGGCGGCGCATGCAGTTCGCGCGCGAGCAGCGGCACCGCGATCGCGATCGCGACGAGCTGCCGCACGATGCGCCATCCGCGCTGCCGGACCGGCGCGCTCGCCGCGAGCGCCAGCGCGAACGCGAGGTTCGCGAGCCACAGCGGCTGCAGGTGGCCGGTCGCGAACAGCGCGAACTTCAGGATGAAATACAGATTCCAGAACGTCATCTAAACCACTCCGTGATGGGCGTCGCGTCAGTCGCGCGCCCGATCGAGCTTCGGTGCCAGCATCGACTGCACGCCGCGCGCCACACCCTTCCACATCCGTACGTAACCGTCCAGGCCCACGCGCAGCACTTCCTTCAGCCCGCGCAGCGGCGTGTCCGTGCGCGTGCTCGCGTGCCAGTCGAGCCACGCGTCCGCGCGGCCGAACGTGCACTGCACGAGCTGGCGCTCCTGCTCGAGCGTCAGCGCCTCGAAGCTCACGCCGACGTGGGTCGGCGTCACGCGGCTCACGCGCACCGGGAACGGGAACGGCCGGTCGCCGCGCGTCACGCACACCGTCAGCGTGTCGCCGATCGCGAGCGGCAGCCCCGGCACCGCTTCGAGGCCGAGGCCGCCGGTCGAGTAGTCGCTCGTGAAGCACGCGGCCGTCGAGCCGTCGGCGAGCAGCAGCGTCGCCGGCACGCGCATCGCGATCCGGTGCGTGACGCGCACCTGCCTGGTCTCGCGCGCAACCGCCAGCGCCGCGCCGAGCATCGCGAGGTTGTAGACGGTCCAGCCGAGCGTGATCAGGATCGTCGACGCCTCGTCGCCCTGGTCGGCCACGAGCCGCCACAGCCCGGCCGCGATCGCGAGCACGTTCAGCGCGAACAGCACGAGATACGGCTTCGACGTCGACCAGTCGACGTAGCCTTCGTCGATCTTGCCGCCCTTGTCGGTCACATTGAACTTGCCGTGCTTCGGGCTGAAGAACGCGACGGTGGTCGGCAGCGCGATGTACCACGCGAGCACCGATTCGTAGACCTCGGCCCAGAACGAATGGCGATAGCGCCCCTGCATCCGCGAGTTCGCGACGTTCGCGAGCACCAGGTACGGGATCACGTAGCTCGCGAGCGCAATCGACGACGCGTTGATGAAGTACAGGTGGAAGAACAGGTACGCGAGCGGAATTGTCAGGAACACGAGCCGCGGGATCCCGTAGAAGAAATGCAGCATCGCGTTGCCGTAGCAGATCCGCTGGATGAAGCCGAGCCCGCGCCCGAGGAACGGGTTGTCGATGCGGAAGATCTGCGCCATCCCGCGCGCCCAGCGCGTGCGCTGCTTCACGTGGCCCGCGAGGCTCTCGGTCGCGAGGCCGGCCGCCTGCACGGTCGGCAGGTACGCCGACGTATAGCCGCGGCGATGCAGCTTGAGCGCGGTGTGCGCGTCCTCGGTCACGGTCTCGACCGCGACGCCGCCTACCTCCTCCAGCGCGGTGCGCTTGAGCACCGCGCACGATCCGCAGAAGAACGTCGCGTTCCACAGGTCGTTGCCCGACTGCACGAGCCCGTAGAACAGATTGCCCTCGTTCGGGATCTCGCGGAACGTGCCGAGGTTGCGCTCGAACGGATCGGGCGAGAAAAAATGGTGCGGCGTCTGCACCAGCGCGCATTTCGGGTCGCGCAGGAACACGCCCATCGTGGTCTGCAGGAACGAGCGCGTCGGCACGTGATCGCAGTCGAAGATCGCGATGTATTCGCCGTGCGTCTTCGGCAGCGCGCGGTTGATGTTGCCGGCCTTCGCGTGCAGGTTGTCGTCGCGCGTCAGGTAGCCGATGCCGGCCTCGCGCGCGAACGCCGCGAACTCGGGGCGCTTGCCGTCGTCGAGCAGGTACACGCGCAGCTTGCCGGTCGGCCAGTCGATGCTCTGCGCGGCGAACACGGTCGGCTTCACGACCGACAGCGGCTCGTTGTAGGTCGGGATGTAGATGTCGACGCTCGGCCAGCTGTCCGGGTCGTCGGGCAGCGGCACGATCGGCCGGTCGAGCGGCCACGCGGTCTGCACGAAGCCGAGCAGCAGGATCATCCACGTATAGGCTTCGGCGCCGTACAGCAGGTAGCCGGCGACCGCCTCGACCGGGCTGCGGAAATCGAGCGTCTGGGTCGTGCGCCACCACACGTAGCGAAGCGTGGCGAGCAGCGCGAGCGACGCCAGCGCGAGGGTCGGCAGATGGCCCGGCAGGCGGCGCAGCGCGAGCGCCAGCACCGCGACGATCGCGAAGAACGCGAACTGCGCGCCGGGCATCAGCGGCGACATCGCGGCCGCGGCCCACATGAGGCCGCCCGCGCTCAGCAGCAGCGGCGCGAGCCAGCGGTGCCGGCCGACGCCGTTCGCGCGCGCGTCGAGCCAGCCGCCCCAGCGCGCCCACGGCAAACGCTCGAGCTGTGCGCCGATGCGTGCGCCTAGCGCGCGCACCGCGACGTAGACCGGCACGACGAACGTGTCGAACCACGCGAGCGGATCGCGCGCGGGCTGCTCGCCGGCCGCGCGCGGCGCGCGCACGATCGCGCGCCACAGCCATTCACGCGGGCTCAGCGGCTGCAGCACGCCCCACTCGCGCGCGAGCCAGAGGAACGCGGTGCGCGCCCGGCGGCGGACCGGGTCGGGCCGGCCGGGCGGCGGCGCATGGAAGAACAGCCGCACGAGCCAGTCGAGCAGCGTGCGCTCGGCAGGCAGCCCGATTCCGCGCGCGCACCAGTCGGTCGCGCGTCGGACCTTGGCGCGCCAGCGCGACGCGAACGCGGCTTTCATCGCGACGCTCCCGCACGGCCGGCCGCGGCCGCCGTGAGCCACGTATCGACCCAGTTCGCGACGCCGTTCAGGTCGTGCGACGCCTGCGAATACGGTGCGTCGTCGAAGATCCAGCTGCCGCGCGCGAGCGTTTCGGGCACGGCCGCGTCGACGTGAATGCGCTGTTCGAGCATCGACTCCGGTCCCGCAACCGCGCGCAGCATCGCGAGCGCATCGCGCTGCATGTCGCGCGCGGGGTTCAGCCGGTTCACGACGATCTGCAGGTCGCCGCGGCCGGCACGCAGCGCGTCCAGGCGCGCGGCGACGGTCGCGCACGCGGCCGGTTCGGGCGGCACGACGACGAGCGTCAGGTCGGCACGGCGAATCGCCTGCTCGGCCTGCGGCGACGGATAGCGGGCCGTGTCGACCAGCACGACGCCCTCGGCCGGCAGCGCGATCTCGTCGAGCGCACGCGACAGCCAGTCCGGCTCCGCCGCGAGCCGCGCATCGCACGCGGCGGCGCCTGCCGCGTCGACCTGCCCGTACGGCACGAACAGCACGCCGTCGGCATTGCGCCACGTATGCGCGTGCCACGGCGCGGCGTCAGCAGGGTCCGCGAGCAGGCTGTGCGCGAGCCCGTGTTCGGCCAGCGTGTCGAGCCCGAGCGTCGCGCCCATCAGGTTCTGCGCGTCGAACTCGACTGCGACGACCGGCCGGCCGCGGCGCGCGAGCAGCACCGCGAGCGCGCCGGCGAGCGTCGTGCGGCCCGCGCCGCCGGTGGTCGACGTGATGGCGATCGTCTTCATCGCGCGACCTCGTCGGCGCGCTCGGCGTCGGGCAGCAGGCGTCCGCGCAGCGCGATCGGCACGAGTTCGCACGGCACCGCGTCGCGCCGGTGCAGTCCGCGCGGCGCATGAAAGCCGCGGCCGATGCCGAGGTGCTGCGCGACGATCCACACCGGCACCGCGATCGCGATGCCGACGATGAATCCGATGACGAGTTCGGCGATCATGCGCCCTCCGGCTTGCGCAGCGGCATCGCGCTGCGGATGGCGCCGCGCGCCCGCGCGGCGGGAATGTCGGCAGACGGTGCTTGCGCCGCGGCGGCCGGCACGGTTTCTTCGTCGCGCACGGGCTGCGGCGATATATCGATGTTCCGATCGGTCATGCCACCCGGTTCGGCATTCTCCGCGCCCACGCCCTCGCCCGCGCGTTCGGCCGGCACGCGCGTCGCGCCCGCTGGCTTCGCCGTCGCGAACAGGTCGCTGTAGTCGGCGATCGGCGCGCGCCGGTTTTCGGTCTTCAGCGCATCGAGCTCGGTGTCGATGCTGCCTGCCCCGAGACACACGACGCGATCGGACAGCGTATCGACCGGCACGTCGAAGATCCGCGCGAGCGCGTCCTCGGCATCGACCGGTTCGCACGCGAACAGGAACACGTACAGATGCGCGGCGTCGGCGGTCACGACGTCACCGGCACGGCGCGGCCGGCAGTGCCGCAGCGCGTCGACGTGCGACACGCCGGGCAGCAGCGCGATCTTCGCGAGCGTATGCGGCAGCGCGAGCACGGCGCCGCGATCGAGCACCGCGCGAATGCGCAGGCAGAACGCGCCGACCGGCAAATAGCCGAGCACCGAATCGCCGAGCGCGGCCGCGAGCGCCGCGCGATAGTCGGGTGCGACGGGCCGCGCATAGAGCTGCCCGTGCAGCGCGTTCACCGCGGCCTGCATCCGCGACAGCGGCAGGTCGCGCGCGACGACGCGGTTCGCGCCGACGCTCAGCAACAGCATCTCGAACTGCTGGCGCAGCACCTCGCCGCGTTCGACGATGGCGATCTTCAGCGCGCCGCCGCATTGGCGTCGCAGCGCGTGCACGGCCGCGCACAACGCCTCGAGCTGCGGATGCGAGCGGAACGCGAGCACCGCGGTCGCTGCCTGCGCGTGCGCACAGGCAGCGACGACCGCTGCGTTATCCTCGACGATTTCCCAGCCGGCGGGCACGCGGCCCGCATCGTCGAGCGCCGCACGGCTGGCGACGACGCGATCCTCGTCGGTCGCGAGCTTCATTCCGCGCGACGGCTGGACGGCACCGCCGTCGACGATTGCCGCGAGCCGGCCGCCCGGCGCGAAGCGCAGCGGCCGCACTTCGCCGGCCGCGAGCGTGTCGCCCGCGCGCCAGAAATCGACGACCCACAGCAGCTCGCCGTGCGTGCGCTGCAACTGCGCGACGCCCGAGCACACGCCGTGAAAGCCGCTGCGCGGCGCGCGATTCGCGACGCGCACGAGCGGCGGATCGTCGGTGTCGGGAGCGGCGCCGGTGCGCGCGATCTCGGGATCGACCAGCAGCACCAGCGCGATCCGGTGCGTGCGGCACCAGTCGGCGAGCGCGTGCGCCTCTTCCGCGAGCGCGGCCGGATCGTCCCAGCTGAACCAGCGTTGCGCGCCTTCGATGAAATACAGCGAGCGCGTGCGAAAGCCGTAGCGCTTCATCGCGCGCAAGCCGCCCGCGAGCCGTGCGAACGGCGCGGGCGCCGCATGGCGCGGCGCGCCCGGTTCGATCGCGGCATCGCCGTCGGCTGCCGCGGGCACCGAGGCGGGCGGCATCGCCAACACGTTGAGGTTACGCGGCCAGCCGGCCGGCTGCGCGCCGCCCGCGAAACCGCGCGCCTGCATCTGCGCGGCCACGCGCGCCGCGTCGCGTGACAGCACGACCGTCACGTCGCGCGTACGCGACTGCCGCGCGCTTTCCCATACCAGCGCGTCGCACGCCGGCGTGCCGGTGGCCGCATAGACCGCGTACAGGCCGCCCGCTTCCAGTTGCGTCCACGCATCGGGCAGCCCGTCGATCGCGAGCCGGCTCAGCGGGCCGGCGCGGCCGCCGGCCGTGCCCGTGCGCAGCAGCGCGCGCAGGCGGCCCAGCAGGCCGGCGGCGCCGAGCGCGGGACGGGTTGCATCGATTTCCGTATTCACGCGTTCCATAAGCAAGCAGACCCTAGTAATCCGAATAAAGCCGCACCGGCGTCGGCGTGACGAGCCAGCTGCGCTGCGCGCGAGCGTCGAACGCATAGCGCAGGTACACGAGCGCCGAACTCGGCGCATAGTCGTGCGACCGGTCGACATGCAGTTGCGCGCCGACGCTCAGGTGCGGATTCACGCGATACTCGACGATGCCGTTCACGCCGTAGGAAAACGACACGCCGCGCGTCGAACTGCCCGTGTAGACCAGCCCGGCGGCCTCCTGCGCGGCGCGCTGGCCCGCGAAGGTCGGGTAGAACAGCGAATCCTTTTCATAGCTGTTCGAGATCCCGGCCGTGACGGTCAGGTCCCACGACAGCGCGTCGCGCCGCCCCGCCCACTCGATCGGCACGCCGAGCGACAGGTAGCGCTGCGGGCTGTAGTAGCCGCCCTGCCCGTACGTGTAGTAGCGCAGGTTCTGCGCGTAATGCCACGCATTGCCGACGAGCCCCGTGCTCACCCGCATCGTCGCGCGTTCGTACACGGGCACCGTGAAGCCGGAGCGCAGTGTGACTTCCGCGTTGCGCTCGACGTTGCGGCCGGACAGCACGCCCGCGCCGAGTTCCGCGAACAGGTTCACGCGGCCGACGTCGACCGCCGCACGCAGGTTCACGCCGTCGCGGCGCACGCCGCCCCATACCGCACCGGTCCACGGGTCGCGCATCCCCGCATACGACAGCACGCTGCTCGTTTCCGGCCGGCGCGACGCGTTCACGGTGAAGCTCGCCGGGCCCGCGTCGAAGCGGTAGCGCACGCCGCCGACCAGGTAATGCACCGGGAAACCGAGCGGCGACGTGCCGAGATCGACACGCCACGCGTCCGTGCGATAGCCGGCGCCGAGCGCGACGCCCGTCGTCGGCTGGTGCAGGTCGCCGCGCGGATGCGCAATCAAGTCGGCGGCCGACGGATTCGGCGCGAACGGCGCAGGCAGCCCGAGCGGCGCGTTGAGCGCGGCATAGGTTCCGAAGGTCTTCAGCGAATACGCGTTCGGGTCGCTCGTATCGAGCGTGCCCGCGTCCAGATGCACGGTGTCGAGCTGCAGGAACGCATGGCCGTCGTAGCGCACCGGCACCTGCACGTAGATCGGCACCTGCTGCGCGCGGTACGCGGACACCCCTTCGTCGCCCGACTTGTACGCGGGCAGCCAGCCGGTCTCGATCTCCGGGTCGCGCCGCTGCTCGAGATCCGCGAACGCGGCCTGCGCGGGCGTGCGGCCGTCGCGGCCCGGGGTGACGCCGCTCGTGCGTTCCTGCGACAGCGACAGCCGGTACAGCGACGCGGCATCGTCGTAGCGGCCCTGCGCCTCGGCCACGCGCCCGGCTGCCACCGTCACGTCGGCGCGCGCCGGATACGCGGCCTGTAGCGGGCCGGTCACCTGCGCGGCTTCGTCCGGGCGGCGCAGCGCGTTCAGGCGGCGCACGACCGACAGCCGCGTGTCGACGTCGTCGTCCGGCGTGCGCGCGAGCACGCTCTGCACGCGCGCGAGCGCCGCCGCGCGATGACCGCTTTCCTCGTCGATCCGTGCGAGCGCGAGCTGCGCATCGGCATCGTCCGGCGTGCGCGCGACGACGGGCGCGAGCGCGTCGCGCGCCGCGTCGTAGTGCCCCTGCGCGCGTTCGAGGTCGGCCAGTTCCAGTGCGTAGCGCTTGTCCGCGCGGCCGGCCTCGCTCGCACGATCGAGCAGCGTGCGGGCGCGCGCATAGTCCTGCCGCGCGATCGCGTCGTCCGTCTGTCGCAGCACGAGCCGCAGCGACTGATCCTCGATGCGCGCGGTCTGTGCGGCTGTCAGCGCCGGCTCGCGGCGCAGCGCGTCGAGCCACGCGGCGAGCGCGTCGT
Organism: Burkholderia sp. KBS0801; assembly: GCF_005937855.2. Classification (NCBI taxonomy): domain Bacteria; kingdom Pseudomonadati; phylum Pseudomonadota; class Betaproteobacteria; order Burkholderiales; family Burkholderiaceae; genus Burkholderia; species Burkholderia sp. KBS0801. The sequence goes on along the minus strand of NZ_CP042177.1, from coordinate 1,430,513 downwards.
CGCGCCCGGCGCTGCCGAGCAGATCGCCGTAGCGCAACCGGACGTCGGTATCGGCCTCGCGGGGATGCGCGGCGATCCAGACGCGCAACGGCGCGAGGCCGCGCTCGGGGTCGCCCGCGTCGATCCACTGCGCGCCGATCGCCGCGAGCATGTCGGGATCGTCCGGCGCGCTCGCCTGCGCATGCGCGAGCGACGCGGCGAACGCCGCGCGATCGCCGCGGCCGAGCGCGCCGCGCGCGTCGGCCAGCGCACCTTCCGCGTCGAGCTTGCGCGCGAGCGCACGCATGCCGTCGGAGCGGTGCGCGTCGTCGACGCCCGCGAGCGCGGCCTGCGCGCCGGCGATGTCGTCGAGCGAGTTGCGATACAGCGCGGTCGCATAGCGCATCTCGGGCGTGTCGCTCTGCGCGAGCCCGTCGTCCATCACCGTGCGGCCGAGCTGCGGCAGCCCCATGTCGCGATACAGCCGCGCGAGCGCGAAACGCGTCCACGGCGCATCGGGCGCCGCACGCACCGCGGCTTCGTAGCGTTGCGCGGCCGGCCCGCGTTCGCCCTTGTCGGCGAGCGCGCGCGCCTGGCTGGCGAGCAGGTCGGCGCGCAGCCCGTCGAGCACGCGGCGATCGTCGCGACCCGTCACGCGACCCTGAAGCGCATCGAGCAGCGGGCCGACGCGATCCGCGCGGCCGGTGTTCTCATACAGCATCGCGGTGCCGCGCACCGCCGACAGGGTCGGCGAACGTGCAGCCAGCAGTTCGCGCAGCAACGGCTCCGCGCGCGCCCAGTCGCGCTGCGCGAGCAGCGCATCGACGAGTTGCAGCTTCGCGTCGGGGCTGTCGGGCTGCATCGCGAGTGCGGCGCGCGCCGCGCGCTCGGCATCCTGCGGCCGCCCCGCCGAAGCCGCCGCGCGGCCCTGCGCGAGCAGCCCCCAGAACTGCGCGGTGCGCGCGAGGCCCTGCCACTTGCCGCGCTGGTCGGTCGAGCGCGCCGCGGCGCGCGTGAACAGCGCACGCGCTTCGTCGTGCCGGCCTTCGCGCAGGCGCAGCAGGCCGAGCCCGCCGAGCGCATCGGCGTCGTCGGCACGCGCCTGCGCGGCGCGCGCGAGCAGCGGATCGGCGCCGGCCAGATCGCCGCGCGCGAGCGCCTGCAGGCCGCGCTGCTGCGCGATGTAGTCGGGATCGCGTTCGAGCCGGCGTTGCGCGTCGCGCTGCCGGTCGAGGGTGGCAGCGCGATCGCGGAATTCGGTGTCGTCCGGCACGAGCGCCAGATACGCATGCAACGCGTCGAGATACGCGGGATCGGCGCCCGCGGACTGCAGCACGCGGCGCCACAGCGCCATCGCTTCCGTATGGTCGGTGTCCGCCCGCGTCGCGAGCGACCACGCGATCCGGTTCGCTTCCGCGCGCGTGTCGTCGTGCTGGTTCAGCAGTCGCGCGAGCGCCAGCGCCGCGCTCACGTCCTGCGGGTCGGCCGCGACCGCGCGGCGCAGCGCGGCGATCGCCGGCTCGCGTCCGCCCGGCGCATTCGACACGATCTGGTAGTACTCGGCGCCGAGCGCGCCGGACGGCGCGCCGTTCGGAAACAGCGCGACGATCCGCCGGGCCGCTTCGTCGGCGCGGCCGCTGCGCGCGAGCAGGCGGATCTGCGCCATCTCGCCGCGCCCGCTCGTCGCGACGCGGTATTCGTCGGCCGCCCGCCGCGTGCCGGGCGCCGCGGGCGCCCGCGCCTGCAGGCGTGCCAGCGCGGCCTGCGCGCCTTGCGCATCGCCGAGCCTCAACAGCACGCGCATCTGCTCCGCGAGCAGTTCGGGATCGTCCGGCGCGATCAGGAGCCCCTTGCGCAGCGCGTCGCGCGCGAGGTCGTCGCGATGCTTCGCGCCCCACATGCGGGCGGTCGAGAGCTGGCGCTGCGCGTCGGCCCGATCGATCGTGGCTGCCGCCGTGGCCGGCGCGGCTTTCGGCGCGACGGTTTTCGGCGGCGGAGCAACGGCGGCGGCGGTGCCGGCAGCCGCGGCCGGCGCCGCCGCGCAGACCGACGACGCGAGCCACGCGAACCCCGCGACGCGCGGTGCGGTGCGCTTCATCGGGCCACGCATGGACGCCCCTCCCAGCGCGCGTCGAGCGATCCGTCCGCGCCGAACCGGTAGCGGCCCTCGCGCCAGCCGAGGCCGAACAGCGTCAGCACGCTCGTGTAGTAGCCGGGCGCCGACTGGCGCGCGAGCGTATCGACCCGCGCGGCCTGCGCATCGGCGAGCGCACGCTGGCCGCGCGCGTCGAGGAACGGCACGGCCGCCGCGGAGAAGCCGCCGTTGCCGTCGTTCGGCCCCGCGACGCCGGTCGTCGTGTCGACCTTCTCCGGCGGCGCGCCATGCGCGGCGATGTAGTCGGCAAACGGTGCGAACCGCGCGAGCAGCGGCGCGGCGAGCGGATCGGCGCGATCGAGCATGCCGGCCCACAAGTACACGCGGATCGCGTTGTACGCGCTTTCCGCGCGGGTTTGCGGATCGGGCCCGAAGCCGGCGCCCGCGCGATACAGCGCCCAGTCCGGCGAAAAGCCCTTCGGCGCGGTGTCGAGCAGCACGCGGCCGGTGCTGGCCGAGAGCGCGGCCCAGCGCCGATCGTCGGGCAGGCGCGCGGCGAGCCCGCGGATCAACTGCGGCGGCGAATAGCTCGGGTTCACGCGCCATTGACCGTTGGCCAGCTTGAAGCCGGTCGGCCCGGGCAGCAGCGTGAGGCCGAGGCCCGGCACGCTGGCCGTCTCGTCGTCCAGCACGCGCTTCGCGAGCAGCGCGCCGCGCGCCGTGTAGCTGCGCTCGCGCCACAGCCGGCCGGCTTCGACGAGCGTGTACGCGATCCACAGGTCGGCGTCCGACGCCGCGTTCGCATCGAGCACGCGCCATGCGCCGTCCGGCGCGCGGCCCCACAGCCACGCCGGCAGACGGGCGCTCAGGTCGCCCTGCGCGAGATTGTTCTCGGTCCATGCGAGGATCGTGTCGAACGTGCGCCGGTCGTTCGCGACCAGCGCGAAGAACAGTCCATACGCCTGCCCCTCCGATACCGTGCGCGAATCGGCCGAGCCGACGTCGATCACCCGGCCGTCGGCCGACACGAAATCGCGCTTGAACGCGTCCCAGCGCGGCCACGCCGCGCCGCACTGCGCGTCGGCCGCGCCGCTTTGCGCCGCCTGCGCGCGCCCGGCGGTCGCGGTCGCCGCGCACGCCGCCGCGACGGCCAGCACGAGTGTCGTGCCGACGCGCCGCGCCGGCCGCGTTGCCCGTCGCCTTGCGAATGCCCACGCCATCCGTTACATCCCCCGTCGACGCGCGGCGATTCTCTGCAGCACGCTGAACACGCCGAGCGCGAGCAGCAGCCCCGCGGCGACGCCGACCACGCCGAGCACGACCGGGTGCCGCGCCGCCTGCGTCCACACGCGCGCATACCACGGCACGAAGCCGACCACGTACGGCTCGCCCACACGGAGGCTGTCGACCTGCCCCGGCCGCACCAGCGCGAGGTCGCCCTGCAGCTGCGACACGAGGCCCGGCTTCTCGAATACGTCGAGCAGATCGGCCAGGCGCGTCTGGTCGGTCGCCGTCAGCGCGACGACGCTGCGTCCATGGCTGCCCGGCAGCTCGAAGCCGGCGAGCGCGGCGAGCGAGCCCGTCTGCTCGATATGCGCGCCGCCGTCGGCCATGCCGATGCCGTTGCGCCAGCGTTCCTTCACCGAGAAGGCGACCCGCGTCGCGCCCGTGCCGCCCTGCTGGTCGATCGTCAGCGGCAGCGCCGCGCGCCAGTGCGACAGCAGCGGCGACGCGGGCGAGCCGTCGATCACGAGCAGGTCCTTGCGGCCCGCCAGCGCGGCGACGTCGCCGGGCCGCGCAACCTCCACGCGCAGCGCCGGGAAACCGGTCCACTGGCCCATGTGGCCGAGCATCGTCAGGTAGGCTTCGAGCTCCTGCGGCGACGGTCGGTCCGGGATCACGACGGCCGTCTGCGACAGGTCGGCGAAGCGCGTGAACGGGAAGCCGCTGTTCGCGAAGAACGCGAGGTTCGGCAATTGCGCGTAGTGGACGAAGTGCGAGAAGTCGATCGTCGAATCGGGATCGATCGCCGCGCGCTGCGGCCCGGTCGCGGTGCTCGAGCAGAGCCCCGTCTTCTGCGAATCGAGCGTGAAGCGGAACTGCAGCTGATTGCCGCTGCCGACGCGAAACGCCGGGATGTCCACATCGCTCGTCACGCGCCCTTCCGGCACCGCGAGCAGCGGCAGCTGCATCCGCCCGCGCGCGTCTTCCGCATGGGCCGGCCCGAGCCGGTACGACTTCACGAGCTGTTCGTTGATCTCGACGGCGAGCGTCGAGTCGTCCTGCACCGTCGGCGCCGTATAGCGGTAGCGCAGCGTGATCGGCACGCCCGAGCCGTTCCACGAATGGAGATCGGCCGGCACGCGCAGGTTCAGGCGGATCGCGTCGGGCGTCGTGCCGCGCACTTCGAGCTCGCGCGGGTCCGACACGAGCTCGCGGAACGTGATCGGCCGGTTCACCGGCAGCCAGCGCGGCGCGTCGTACGGTTTGCGGGGCGCGCCGAGATCGACGTGCGCGACGGTGGCCGCCGGGCCCGACAGCGCCGCACGGCCGAGCACCAGCGCCGCGACCGCGTCGTCGACCTCGGCCGCCGTGCGGCCCGTCACGACCAGCAGCTTGCGGCCTGGCGCGGCCGGGTTGTCGGCCACCGCGAGCAGCGGGCCGTTGACCGACGGCAGCGCGAGGCCGGCAGGCAGCGTCGCGGCCGTGCCGACCACCACCGCCTGATCGTCGGCCGGCAGCGTCGTCGCGACCGGGAAGCGAGCCTGCCGGTAGTCGGCCTGCGCGCCGAACCACGACGCGAGCACGCCGGCGCTGCGCAGCGTCGCCGAATCGGGCGAGGCCGGCAGCACGAACGGCAGCCGCAGCAGCCCGTTGTCGCGCCGGTCGAAGAACGGCGCGGGCAGCAGCGCGAGATCGTTCGGCAGGCGCAGCGGCGATTCGTCGAGGATCAGTTCGCTCGTCGGGCTCACGTCGGCCCACAGCGCCGAGTTCGACGGGTCCTCGCAGTGATCGAGCGTGTAATGCGCGATCAGGCGCAGGCCGATCTGGTTGAAATCGGAGAAGTAGCGCGGATCGATCGGGATGTCCTGCGTAACCGTGCGGCCCGCGCGCGTCGCGTCGAACGGGACCGTCGCGATCACCTCGCCGTTCATCGACACCTTCAGGTGCGACATCGGGAACACCAGCGACGGCGAATACGCGTAGGTCAGACGCAGCCGCGCGCCGGTGACCACGCGGTCGAGCCGCACGCCCGCGTTGATCGTGCGCGCGTCGTCGGCGCCGCGCAGGCGCATCGGATCGAATGCGCCGAGCGACGCGAACGGCAGGTGCACGGTCGTCGTCGGCTGCCCGGCGGACACTGCGCTGGCGGCGCTCGGCACGACCGCGCCGCTGGCGGGCGACGGCGCGGCCGGAGTCCCGGCGGACGCCGACGCGGCGGCAGGCACCGCCGGCATCGGTGCGGCCGACAGCGCGGCTGCATGGAGCGCGCCGAACGTAGCCACCGACAGGACGAACAGCGAAACGGCCGGCTTCATGCGCGGCTCCGCATCGTCGTGATCATCCGGTTATCAAGCGCGTCGCGACCGACGCGCGCACAGCAGCTATGCCCGCGAGTGCACATCCCCACTGCTTCCCCTCAATGTCTGGCCTGAATGCAATTATCGAAACGACGCGGCGAACTCTTGGGCTGCCGGTTCGTCAGACGGTGCGCGCGCCTGGCACAGGCGCTCGCACATTCGTCACACTATCTCAAAATCAGGGCGAAACTCACCGTGATTCGCGCTGACGAAGCGAAAAACAACTCAATTCGGTCGGAAATGCTGCGCGCCGCGATTGAATGGCAAGAATTACGCCGTTGCTGCCTGCCGGACCGACCGGCATACTGCCGGCGCGCCGGACTGGCCGGTCGAACACCCGACTACCGGCCGAATGCCGGTTGCGACCCCTTGCGGGCCGCCCGGAATGCGCTGCCGCGCGAGCGGCGCGTATGCTACCGCAAGCTCGCGCCGAGTGCCGCGCTTTCTTCATGGAAAACTGACTTGGATCAATTCGTCGACACCGCCACGCCGTCCCCCGACACGCTGCTGCGCATCATTGCCGCGCAGGCCGAGATCGCGAAACTCGGCCTCGATCTCGGCAGCGTGATGGCTTACGTGACCGAACAGGTGCCGCAGCTCACGGGCGCGAGCGGCGCGGCGGTCGAATTCGCCGAAGGCGACGACATGGTGTACCGCGCCGCGTCGGGCTCCGCAGCCGGGATGCTCGGGCTGCGGCTGCGCCGCTCGGGCAGCCTGTCCGGCCTGTGCGTGACGCGCGGTGAATTGCTGCGCTGCACGGATTCGGAAACCGACCCGCGCGTCGATCGCGACGCGTGCCGCCGGGTCGGGCTGCGCTCGATGCTGGTGATGCCGCTCACGCATGCGGACACGACGGTCGGTGTGCTGAAGGTGATGTCGCCGGACGTCGACGGTTTTTCGGCCGCCGACGCCGGCACGCTGCGGCTGATGGCCGACCTGATCGCCGCCGCGATGTTCCACGCGGCGCGCAACGAAGCCAACGAGCTGTACCTGCGCGCGACGCACGACGCGCTCACCGGCCTGCCGAACCGCGCACTGTTCTACGACCGCCTGCGCCAGTCGATGCACACGGCGCTGCGCGCGAACGGCCGGCTCGGCATCCTCAACATCGACATGGACGGGCTCAAGCCGATCAACGACGGCCTCGGCCACCGCGCCGGTGACGCCGCGCTGCGCGAGATCGCGATGCGGATGCTCGGCGCCGTGCGGCGCTCGGATACGGTTGCGCGCGTGGGCGGCGACGAGTTCGCGGTGATCCTGCCGAACGTCGGCGGCCGCGACGACGTCGATGCGCAACGCGCCCGGCTCGCGCGGAAGGTCGGCGAGCCGTTCGAATTCGACGGGCATCCGCTGCGGCTCGGCGTCAGCGTCGGCATCGCGATGCTGCCCGACGACGGCACCGACATGAACGCGCTGATCGAACATGCGGATCGGGAGATGTATGAGGTGAAGCGCACGCGGACGCGGCGGGCGGCGCAGGTGTGATGCGAAGGCGGAATGTCGCGTCGCCCGTTTCGGCATCCGGCGAAACAGAAAGCAGATCGACATGCGATGACAGCAATATGTAATTTTATGGTTATCATTGCGATCCCAAGCACCGACACGCCCGACATCATGTGGCGCAACCGAGCAGGCAAAGAGTACGCGCCTTTGTCGCTCGATCGGTTCGCCACTTCACGCAATGGATCATCTGCTTCCGCACTACGAACGAGAGCTTGGCCTGCTGCGCGCATCAATTGCCTCCTTCTCGGCGCGCTATCCCAAAATTGCCGTCCGCCTCGGGATCAACGGAGACCGCTCTGAAGATCCGCATATCGAGCGAATGCTGCAGTCATTCGCGCTTCTTGCCGCGAATATCGGCACTCGGCTCAGTGACGAGTATCCCGAATTCACCACGTCGCTCGCAGGCATGCTGTGCCCGCAATACCTGCGACCGGTCCCGGCATGTGCGATTGCCCGGTTCGACATCGGCGACGTGTTCGACAAGCTGACCGAACCGTCGTCGATTCGCCGCAACACCGAACTCTCGAGCAAAGCGGAGGACTGCCGCTTCCGTACTGTCTACGACGTTACGCTTGCGCCCATACGCATCGAGCACGCGCGGTACGGGCCGGCAACCAGCGTTCCGTCTTATGCGGTATTGCCACCGAGCACATCCGGTCTGCTCTCGATCACTTTCGCGGTTACGCGGCCTGATTTTCGTATCGCGTCCATTCCGAGTCCGCTGCGTGTGCATATCCACGGTGCTGAGGACGTCGTCGCCACGATCCTCGATTCGATGACAATGCGGACCGCGGCAGCGTTCGTCGAAGACGCGCAACAGCGGTGGACCGCATTGCACGCTTCGCCGCTTGCACCGGTAGGCCACGACGACACCGAGCGGCTGATCGAGGAGGACGACGGAGCCCCGGCCCTGCGATTGCTCGGCGAATACTTCGCATACTCGAAAAAGTTCGATTTCGTTGACGTCGATCTCGGTGCGTTGACCGATGCAGCAGGCCCGGATCACAAACTGACGCTGCACCTCGCGATCCGCGGCGTACATCCGGACTCCCGGGAAGCCCAGCGGCTGGGCGCGTTGTCGGCAGATAACCTGAAGCTCTTCTGCACGCCGATCGTCAATTTGTTCCGGCTAACGTCGGTGCCGCTCAAACGAGACTCGCTGACCGGCACGTATCCGGTGCAGTCGCAGAACACCGATGCAGCGCAGGTCGCGATCTGGTCTGTCGACACGGTACGCGCCACGACAGACGTGTCGAGGGCGGCTGTCATTCCGCCGTTCACGTCGCTCATGCATGGCGGTGTCAGCGGGCCGACCGGCCCCTACTGGATTTCCGTCCAACGCGCAGCGACGACTTCTTCGGGAAAAGCCGAGGCTGCGATCAGTCTGGTCGGACTCGATGGTCGCCCTGCGTCCGACACCGGGATCGAGCAGATCACCGCGAACATGACGTGCACGAACGGCGATCTCCCCCGGACGATACGGGCGAGTGCGCCCAATGGCGATCTCGTCAACGAACAAGGCGCAATCGTGTCGCGCATCGACATGCTCGACTCGCCCACTGCGGTTGCCCGTCTACCGCAAGAAGGCGACGCCGTATGGCGGCTCATCGCGCAACTCGCGCCGCATTCGATCGAACTGACCCGTTCGGGGCTTGCAGAATTGAAACGTCTGCTCCGCCAATTTGCGGTGCAGTCGGGCACGCACGCGAACCTGATCGATGGATTGACGAACCTGGGTCATCGCGTCAGGCAACTCTGGCTGTCGGGAGAGCCGATGCCGAGCTTTGTACGCGGCCTGGAGGTGACGCTGACCGTTGACGAACAGGCGTTCGCGGCAACGAGTCTGAATGCGTTCGTCGGTGTGATGGAGCGTTTTTTCACTGCACATATGTCCGCAACGAATTTCGTGCAGTTGGTCGTCATGTCCGCCAACAACGGCAGGGAAATTTGGCGTTGTGCGCCACGACCGGGAGCGACGCCGCTCGTCTGATCTCGCCGCGGTGCGACAAGTCTTGCGGAACGGTCGAACGGTCACCTATGCCGATCAGACGAGGCTCGAAATCAAACAACATCCACAAGTCGCGCGATGGCCGTGCCGGGCAATCGGAATGCCATCGTCAGTCATCGATTCGTCGCCCTCGACGATCAGGTTCGGTTTGATCTCGGGATGCTGCGGACACGTCACTTCGTCGCCCTTGCGCGCCACGAATCGGCCGTCGAAGCGCATCTTCGACGAACCGGTGATTACCTTGCCGCCATGGTCGGTGTCGTCGCCGACACGGATGAGATTCATCATGAATTCGAGTCCTTGCTCGTAACGTGATCCGGATGCTGGTCAGTAGCGGAAATACAGGATGCCCAGCGCGGCGGGGTCGCCGGGTTTCTTGTCCTTCTTCGTGATGGCCGGGAGATCGATATTTTTGACGTCCTTCCAGCCGAATCCTTCAAAGATTCCTTCGGCCAGACGAACGAAGCCCATCATTTTTCGGGCAACGCGATAGGTAATGAACCCATAACCCAGCGCCGACACCAGAGTTCCCAGCGAAATCGATATAAGAAGATTTTCAACCGGCATTCCACCCCTCAACATCAAAAAACATGCCGATATAAAATATAGTACAGCCATTGCCGACACAAAGAAGATCCCACCCCACTTAAACGACGCACGATAATGTGCAAAGCGACCTCTACTACAATGCGGATGAAGTGCAACGATTTTATCCGAGAGTCGCCGTATACCAAACGCCTGCCACGTACCACCGAAACGCTCTGCAACAACCTCTACTTCATCACCTTCCGAAAATATCGACCACCACACCCAGGCCCTGATCGAATCACCATTAAGATCAAATTCAAGCAAATCTGCTTCCTCAGTAGTGTCCATCGCCATACCACTCAACCCGACTGCAACAGTGCCTAGACCGGCCACGCCAGCAGCAATCGCGGTCGCGCCCATCTTGGCGCGGTCCGCATCGCTAAAGAAGAAGTCTTGACTGCAGCGAGTCTTGCGAAGGTTGCAGAGGCGCCCGCGCAGCAACTGAGACTGCGGTCGTGATATGAAGTTAGTAGCGGAAATACAGCACCCCCAATGCGCCCGACTCGCCTGGTTGCTTATTCTTCTTCGTGATGGCTGGGAGATCGATGTTTTTAACATCCTTCCAGCCGAATCCCTCGAAGATTACCTCGGCTAACCGAACGAAGCCCATCATTTTTCGCGAAACACGATAAGTGATCAGCGAGAAAATTGCAGCAGTTCCCAGGCTCCCCAGTGCGCACCCTATAAGCAAACTATCGATTGGAGCTCCACCTTTGAAGATCGCAAAGCAAGCAATCATAAAATATGCCACGACCAGTGCCGACGCGAGAAATATGCCTCCCCATTTGAACGACGCTCGATAGTGCGCATAACGCCCCCGGCTACAATGCGGATGAAGGGCAACAATTTTGTCCGAGATTCTACGGATTCCAAAAGCTTGCCACGAATTATCCCAACGCTCAGCGACAACCTCGACCTCGTCACCTGCTGAAAATATTGACCACCAAACCCATGCTTTAACAGGTTCTCCTTCGAGATCGAATTCGAGAAAATCCGCCTCTTCAGCAGTATCCATTGCCATACCACCCAGCCCAACAGCAACTCCGCTCAACCCAACCTGACCGACCGCAATGGCCGTCGCCCCGATCTTGGTGCGGTCCACATCGGTAAAGAAGAAGTCTTGGCTACAACGCGTTTTGCGCAAATTGCAGATGCGCCCGCGTAGCAACTTCGACTGCATTCGCGACGTGACATTAGTAGCGGAAATACAGCACCCCTAATGCGCCCGGCTCGCCTGGTTGCTTATTCTTCTTCGTGATGGCCGGGAGATCGATATTTTTAACGTCCTTCCAGCCAAATCCCTCAAAAATTCCTTCGGCCAGCCGAACGAAGCCCACCATCTTACGGGCAACGCGATAAGTAATGAACCCGTAGCCCAGCGCCGACACCAAAGTCCCCAGCGCGCATGATATGATCAAATTCTCAATTGGCACGCCGCCTTTAAAAATAGCGAAGCACGCAATTATAAAATATGCAAAAAAGATCGCAGCCGCAAAAAATGCCCCGCCCCATTTAAATGAAGCTCGATAATGAGCAAAGCGACCTCGACTACAATGCGGATGAAGCGCCACAATTTTGTCCGACAATCGCCGGATGCCGAATGCCTGCCAAGTATCACCCCAACGCTCAGCCACAATCTCGACCTCGTCACCTTCTGAAAATACTGACCACCAAACCCAAGCCTTCACCGACCTCCCTTCAAGCTCGAACTCAAGCAGGTCAGCGTCTTCGGTAGTATCCATTGCCATACCACTTAGTCCGACGGCAACTCCACCGAGGCCGACCAAACTGGCTGCAACTGCCGTCGCGCCCATCTTGGTGCGGTCCGCATCGGTAAAGAAGAAATCCTGACTGCAACGCATTTTGCGCAGGTTGCAGATACGCCCGCGCAGCAACTTCGACTGCATTCGCGACGTGACATTAGTAGCGGAAATACAGCACCCCTAATGCGCCCGGCTCGCCTGGTTGCTTATTCTTCTTCGTGATGGCCGGGAGATCGATATTTTTAACGTCCTTCCAGCCAAATCCCTCAAAAATTCCTTCGGCCAGCCGAACGAAGCCCACCATCTTACGGGCAACGCGATAAGTAATGAACCCGTAGCCCAGCGCCGACACCAAAGTCCCCAGCGCGCATGATATGATCAAATTCTCAATTGGCACGCCGCCTTTAAAAATAGCGAAGCACGCAATTATAAAATATGCAAAAAAGATCGCAGCCGCAAAAAATGCCCCGCCCCATTTAAATGAAGCTCGATAATGAGCAAAGCGACCTCGACTACAATGCGGATGAAGCGCCACAATTTTGTCCGACAATCGCCGGATGCCGAATGCCTGCCAAGTATCACCCCAACGCTCAGCCACAATCTCGACCTCGTCACCTTCTGAAAATACTGACCACCAAACCCAAGCCTTCACCGACCTCCCTTCAAGCTCGAACTCAAGCAGGTCAGCGTCTTCGGTAGTATCCATTGCCATACCACTTAGTCCGACGGCAACTCCACCGAGGCCGACCAAACTGGCTGCAACTGCCGTCGCGCCCATCTTGGTGCGGTCCGCATCGGTAAAGAAGAAATCCTGACTGCAACGCATTTTGCGCAGGTTGCAGATACGCCCGCGCAGCAATTTCGACTGCATTCGTGACGTGACATTAGTAGCGGAAATACAGCACCCCCAATGCGCCCGGCTCGCCCGGTTGCTTATTCTTCTTCGTGATGGCCGGGAGATCGATATTTTTAACATCTTTCCACCCAAATCCCTCAAAGATTCCCTCGGCCAGACGAACAAAGCCCATCATTTTTCTCGAGATCCGATACGTTATAAATGCAAAACCGGCCGCCGACACCAGGCTGGATATCAGGCATCCGATTATCAGATTTTCAATTGGGACACCACCCTTGAAAATTGCAAAGCATGCAAAAATGAAATACATGATCATCAGCATCGATAAAAAAATCATCCCACCCCATCTAAATGAAGCTCGATAGTGTGCGAATCGGCCTCGACTACAGTGCGGATGGAGCGCCACAATTTTGTCTGAAAGTCGTCGAATACCAAAGACCTGCCAGACATCCCCCAAACGCTCAGCAACAACCTCTACCTCATCTCCCTCTGCAAACACAGACCACCATACCCATGCCTTCACTGGCTTCCCATCAAGATCAAACTCGAGCAGATCAGCCTCTTCGGTGGTATCCATTGCCATCCCGCTCAGCCCTACTGCAACACCTCCCAAACCGACCAGCCCGGCTGCAATCGCAGTTGCGCCCATTTCAGTGCGATCAACTTTGCTGAAAATAAAATCACTGCCACCTCGCGTCTTACGCAGGTTTTCAATACGACCGCGCATTTTGACAACAGATGAATCTTTCAATTCGATCATATTTATTGCACTCCGGAGTTCGACTTCAAACCAACAGCAGCGAGAGCCTTCTCAAACTCCTCACGTTGCTTATCTATCGCCCATGGCGGATTATCCTGCCCTTTGCCAAACGAGCACTTCTCAAACCATGCTTGGAGGTCGTTATCTGAAAAATACGCGATTAAAAGTTGTAGCACCACAAGTGCCACAGCAACTTCCCAGCCAGCGAGAAATAGAACCCCACGACCGATCAATAGAAGGGCAGCACGCTCCGTAACTATAATTCCGGCTTCTTCTGCAGCTGCTCCGACGGCTGCCCTACCGACAGCATTGGCTGCCGCCCGCCCCGCACCACCCGCAGCCATTGCGCCCGATCGAGCCGTCGCGCCCGCAATACCTACTCCAACTTTCGCGATAAACACTACGCCGCGTCCACCGGTAATACGGGCGATCAACGGAGCAGATGAGGTCAATGCCGTAAGGAAATTTGCTCCTGTCGCACCGAGTCCGAGCATCGCCTTAAAGAAGTATGCCGACATCAAACCATATTGCCTCTTTCCGGTGCTTTCAAATCCCTTCCCTGCATCCAGCACCATCCCAATCATCGAAGACGCCCCGCCAAAATACCCGGTAATCGCCTTCAGATTGCTCAACGTCCGCCCCGCGTCCTTCGACAATCCCGTCATCAGCTTCGTCGAAGCCTGCAGGCAAGCGGACATCGACGAGAATCCCCCCGCCACCAACATCGCGTAGTCTTCGCCCTTCTTGTCCGCCTTCGCAAGGGCGCACCCGAAGCTCAGCAACTCGATCACGGCCAGCGTGCCGCCGATCCGCACACCGAGATTGACCGCCTTGCCTTCCTGCGTCAACTTGACCGCATTCCATTTTGCGCGATAGAGCTGCCCGCCTTCGTGTTCGGCGAGCGACTGAATCGTCCTGACGAACGCGTCTTTCGCCGCGACGCCCTGACTGCGCAACGTCCGATATCCCTGCTGCAACCTCAGACGCAACTCAGGTTCGACCTTGATCGCCTGCCTGACGAGATCGATCGTGTCCGCCTTGCTGATGCCGATGCGCAACATCAGCGCACCGCGAATCATGAACGTACCGGCGCAATCGCCGAGAACGCCAAGCCCCGTCCATTTGAACAGTGCATTGCCCATCGTGATGACGAGCGCATCGCCCTGAAGGCTTTTCAAATACTTTTCCGATACCGATACGGGACTCTGATGCTCATGCACCTCCTGCATCTTGTCACGGAAATCGACGAAGTTCTTCAACTGCTCCAGAACCTTGCTGACCTTGTCGGCAATGTCGCTGACCGTGTCGGCCTTGGTCGTCTTGTTCGCAATCGCCTCGGCCAGCAGCTGCTTGATCTCGACCTTCGGTTGCTTCTGGTTGTAGGCGAACGCACGCCACACGAGACTGGTCGGCAAAGTCGGATCCATGTTGTTGACCAGTTCCTCGACGACGGCCGCACCACGATCCTCCGACGGCAATCCGTTGATCGCCTCGATCACGACTTTCTCGAACGCCCGGCCGTCGTCCGCGTTTTCTTCGTGATAGTCGTGCAGCGCAGCGATGAACGTGGGCGCCTTCAGCCATGCCTTCACGTCGGGTGTACGGCGCGCCTGAATTGCCTTGACCGCATCCTGAACAGACGTGAACCATGGCCGGAAGGCGCCGAGCTTGCGCAGATTCAGTTTGCCCTCGTACTTGGGCCACTCGGCATCGCCGATCGTCTTCGCTTCCTCGGGGCTGATCACGCCCGCTTGCTCGATCCGCCGGTCCGACGCCGCCTGCTGCTCGGGCGAGACGACGGCGTAACTCGGAATGCCGTCCATCGCGCCAGGGTTGTTCAGCATGCCTTCCCAGCCGGCCCGCAGGGCGGAGCGCATGCGGCTCTTGAACGCAACCGCACCGTTGCGCACGGCCACCTCGGCTGCATCGATCGAGAGCATCGCGTCGATCTGCCGGCCCTGCTCCTTCACGTACAGCGACAACATGCTGCCTGCATCGTTACGAAAATCGTTCAGTTCGTGAACGTTGCCGATGCCGTCCCACAACGCGAGCATCATGGGCGGATGAGATTGCCCTTTCCCGGTCGAGCCGATCGTGTTCATCAGTTTGACCAGCGCTTCGCTCGTCGACAGTGGCGACGCCTGTCGGATATGCAGCGGGTAGCGGGTCGACTCCCGTCCCATCAGCTTCGGGTCGTAAGCGCCGGTCTCGTCGGTCAATCGCTGGTCCTGCGGGACGAGCAGTTTGGGGTCCAGCGCCGGCATGTACTCGACGACATCATCGATCCGCTCACGCGTTGCAACGACCGCATGCTTCTTCGGGTCGTTGCCGCCGTTGATCCATTTGGACGGCTCGATCCATTGCATGCGCTGCTCGCGCAATGCCGGATTTTCCTCGTATCGCTTGAACGTATCCTCGACCCATGCGTGCTCGGAAAATGCGATGTAGACACGGTCCGTGCATTTTTCCGGACGCTCGATCGCGATCAAGTCCATCGGCACCGCAATCGCGCACTGGGCGCACGCGGGATGCGTAGACGGTTCGTCAGGCAGCGGACGCGATTGTTTCCACAGGCGCCCGTCTTCCGTCACCTTGTACACCTCCCACCGCTTGGGACCTCGGGCACTCTGGACGTAATACAGGTACACCCATCCATCGCGCAGGGTACGCAGCCCGTAACGGTGCGTCGTCAGTGGAACATCGGTGATGCCTTTCCCGCCAATGCCATCCGGCAGCTTTGCCGGAACCTTGTTCGGCAAAACGGTATAGCGGACAGGCAGGATCGGCAGCCCGGTCTTCTGGCAATTCGCGCATTCTCGTTCAGTGGTCGCCATTTCTTTTATTCGTATCTCGTATCGGGGCTCGGTCGGCGTTGCGGGTTGGATAGCGAGGCCGCCTGTCCGTACCACGCCCCTTGTCGAATTTCGTCGATGTCGTCAGGCTGAAGGTGGCCGATCGCCGCGGTATAAAAATCGTCCGGCGAAAACTGCTTCAACACCTTCTCAATCTCGGGATGCCGATCGAACTGCGGATGCCAGTCGAGCGCGTGCCCGATGAACGCGATCAGGTCGTCACGATCCTGCAGCCCGTATTGCTCCGCTCGCGCCGCGGCCGCAACGGCCGCGTCCACTTCCGCAGGCGTCGGCTGACGGCCTGCCGCCAACGCGTGCAATGCGAGCGCACGGTTGACGAGGCCGTGGCGATGCACTTCCGGCCATTGCGCGGCGGTAAGCGAACACGCCCGGCTCGATCCAACGCCACGGCCATACGCTCGCGGTTTCGCGCATACGTCGAGCGCATGCCAGACAGTCACCGGCCCGAGTAGCGCCTGCTGCTGTTGCTCGGTCAACAGCGGCCAGATCAAACCCAGCGCGCGCGTGTCGTAAAAGCGCAGCGCACACAGCCGTCCGCGCTCGTCGTACTGCAACACTTGCGTCGACCAGTGTCCGGCGACTTCGTCGGCGGAAGCAGTGCTCGCCAACCATCCGCCGATTCGCTGTCCGAGGCCCTGCGCCATCGACGCAGTACGCCGGTCTTCGAATGCGAGCCGCACGCTTTCCTTCAGCAGCGTGGCGCCTGCCGGCGACCGCAAATCCAGTTCAACGAGGTAAGGGTGCTGTTCAGCCGGAAATCCGTCGTGCGCGATCGTCACGATCGTGCGCTTCAGATCGCTGAATGCCGATCCGTCGTCTGACGGCACATCGCGCTGCGACGGATCGACAACCAGAAGACAACGCATTTCAGGATGCTTGTCGAAATAGGCGTGCAGCACACTGGCGGTGGCGTCGATCACTGCGTTCTCGCTAGACGCACTCAGGCCATCCGCACGATCCGCGACACGATTGTTCGGAGTATTCATCATGACTACTCCAGCACGACGCTCGACGCACTGTCGGCCGCCGCCGACGCCGTCTTCCACGCGCACCCTTTCTGTACACTCGCAATCGGCGACGGCAGGCGCATCGATGACGCACCGGGCTTGTCCCACGATGCACATTTCTCGAGGATCTGGCCGCTCGTGCCGTTCTCGATCAGGTCGGGCGCGATCTTGATATAGGAGCCGCCGGCGCCGATCCAGATCTCCTTTTCCGCGGAGATCACGACACGCCCGCTCGAACTCGTGATCGTCACGTCGTTGAGCGCCGCAAGCTTCATCTCGTCGCTCTGCGCCTGAATCTCGACCTTCCCCTTGGCGGCGAAGAGCTTGATCCCCGCGTTCTGAGCAAACAGGCTGATCTTTTCCATCACGCTCGCGATCAGCGATTTCCCGGCGGCGACGTGCGTACTTCTGCCGCTGACGATATTGACTTGCTGGTTCGCGGTGAGCTGCGCCGAGTCCTGCGTGGACACGCCCACGCCCGCGGGGCTCGCAATCAGCATGATCGGCGACGAGAACCCGTTTGCGCTACCCGTGCCGCCACCTCCCGTTCGACCGCCGCTGCCTGCGCCGCCGGCCACGTTGTACTGCGTTGCATCGGTGAATCGCTTCAGCGCGTCGTGCCCTTCGTCCAGGCTCTCGGCCTGATTTGCCGCACTCGCCTGGGACGTCAGTTCCACCACGCTCTCCGCACTCGCCAATTGCTCGGTCGCGGCAGTCACGTTCAGAGGCTGGTGAGCCGTTGCCGAATGCGTCGAAACGAACAGCCCCTGCCCCGCACGAATGGCGCCATACGCGTCCGATTTGAGATCGAAGCCATTGCCGAGGAATGCGCCGCGTGCATTGTCCGTATGCTGGATCAGGTAGCCGAGATGCAGATGAGACTGATAGCTGCTGGAATAGAGGTGAACGCGATTCTGCTGCGTCGAGTCGTCCATGACGAGCTGGTTGTAGCCCGTCCCGCCGTACTCGCGCGACCGGTAGCCCGACAGCAGTCCGTTCGAGTGCCACACCGGTTGGGTCGCGCCCCCGTACATCCTTGCAATGATGACGGGCCGGTCGCAATCGCCTTCCATGAAACCGACGACGACCTCATCGCCCTTGCGCAATGGCTGGATGCCACCGCGGTTCGCACCGGCATCGAGAAAAGTCGGCCGCACCCAACACGACGCGCGTTCGTCCTGGTCATTGCGGCGGTTCCAGTGAAACCACACCTTCACGCGATTCAGCGAGTCGGTGTACACCTCTTCACCACCCGGTCCGGCAACGATCGCGTTCTGCAACTGCATGACCGGCTTCTTGTGCTCGAACGGACTGCGAAACGGAACGTTGCGCGGCTGTGCCTCGACCTTCACCTGAAAGAAGCCTTCGCTGCCGTCCGCATGACGCACGGTCGCTCCGGCCTTCGCCTCGGAAACCTCGGCAGCCAGCCCATCGGGAAAGGCCTCCACACCATCGAGACCCGGCACGTTGTTGCATATCAACCAGTCGACTCCAAGCAGCACGAACTCTCGATCGGCCTGGTTGCCCGCATCGTGAACCGGATGACCGCGAAGTTCGAAACGCCTTCCCGGCATCGCGCAGCGCAAGCCGCCCACACCGTGAAAGCGCTTCATTCGCGACATCTTCTCTTCAAGACGAATCCGCGCGAGGCGTTCGCCCTGCTCCCGATCGGACCACATGTAGGCACCCGGATAGTCGTAGACCTCGCCGTCGGTCGGCAAATTGCCGTGGACGTCGGTCACGCCTTGAACCTGCCGGGGAAGATCGGGCCGCTTGTAGTCGAACGAGCGCGACGTCAGTTGCGCACTCTCGATCTGAAGCTGTTCCTTCCATTGAGCGAATCCGTCCAGCTCGCCGCCGATTTCCATGCGGCCGAACTCGACGACCGGTTGCCTGAGCGGCGGAACGAAGTAGGCGTCGTCCGTCACGACCATCGTGTGGGATCGGCCGTCGTCCGCTTGTTCGAAGTAGGGAAATACACCCGCCTCTTCCATGCTCCGGTGGACGAAATTCAGATCGTATTCCCATTGCACGCGATTCGAATACGACGGTAACGCACCATGCAGGTCGAAGCGGAACGCTCCGCGTGCCTGCGCATGCTCGTTGAATACGTCGGTGAGAATCTGTTCACCGTTCTGCTCCTGCCAGTCGCGCATGTCGCGACGCAGGCACAGGAAGTAAAGCCACGAGGAAAAGGCCAGCTTGTAGTACGTGAGCGGGCCATCGGATCCCAGCCGGCTGAAGCGGTGAACGTAACCGTGAATCGGCATGTACGTACCGTCGACCTGCTGAATCCAGAGCGTCACCGGCTTGGCCAGCAGCGCCTTGAGTTCGATCTGGCCACCGCGCGGCGACACGACGTCGATCACGAATTCATAGTCACGTCCTAATCTGGCCGTTCCTTTAACGTACAGAGGCAGTAACCAGTCGACGCCGAGTGGCGTATCCAGTTTGACAAGACGATTGTATTGCGCGTCGCCCAGACGCAACGTCTTATAAAGTGCGGTATGGCCCATGCAGCATGCCCTTGATTGTATTAAGGCGGGATTTCTGCCGAGCCGATATTATAAATACCTTTCACAATAAATTCGATTAGCCGACAGTCTTTGAATATTGTCAGGTTCAAAGCAACAATCAACGGGTAAATATTTCCGATATTCCGTATTTTGGCTTT
The DNA here is from genome assembly GCF_005937855.2 of Burkholderia sp. KBS0801. Classification (NCBI taxonomy): domain Bacteria; kingdom Pseudomonadati; phylum Pseudomonadota; class Betaproteobacteria; order Burkholderiales; family Burkholderiaceae; genus Burkholderia; species Burkholderia sp. KBS0801. The sequence continues at coordinate 1,410,826 of NZ_CP042177.1, read as the reverse complement.
GATTCGGCAATCATTACCCGACACGCACCTTCTTCCATGCGTGGCTCTCGCTCGGTGGCACACTCCGCCGCCTCGCGCACGCACGCCTAACCGACCCACGGCACCGCGATCGCCAGCCCGACCACGATCCACTGCACGATCGCGACCAGCACGGCGGCACGGCACAGCCCGACCGCGCCACGCACACGGTCGTCCAAAGCGCGTCCAGCCTTCCCTGCATCGATCCAGCCGAGTTCGACAAGCGCGCGATCGAGCGCGGCGAGCCCCTCGGCGACCGACGCATCGCACGACGCCGCCCGCGCCAGCGCGGCGAACAGCCGCCGGTCGATCTCGATGCGCACCGCATACCACAGCGCGGCAATCCCCGACCCGGTGCTGACCACGGCCAGCAGCACGCGCGCGAGCGTCGACGGCGCCCAGCCCGACGCGATCCACCAGCCGGCGCCGGCCGCGGCCAGCGCGGCCGCGATCGCCCACGCGCCCGCATCGAGCGCACCGCGGGCAGCGGCGATCCGGAACGGTGCGGACAGGTCGCGCATCACGGCCCTCCCGTCACGCGCCGGCGGTCGATCCAGTCCTGCAGCACGGCCACGCCGTCGTCCGACCATACCGCGCGCGGCCGCACCGCCCGTACCGCCGCGAGCGCGTCGCGCGCATCGCCGAGCCCCCGCCGCGCGGCGAGCCACGCGGCCGCGCACAACACGCTGCGCCCGTAGCCGAGCGCGCAGCAGACCAGCACGTCGCGCCCTTCGGCATGCAGGCGCTCGAGTGCCCCGACGGCCGCCGCGAGCTGCGCGGGCGTGGGCGCGACGAGGTCGAGTTGCGGCACCGCCGCATACGCGAGAGACGCGTCGGCCGCGGCCCAGCGCGGCATCTCGGCCGTCAGGTCGACGAGCGCCGTGAAGCCGTGGCGCCGCACGTCGCGCGTGGTCGGCGTGCGGCCGATCGACACGCGCTCGTCGATCCGCGCCGGCGCCGGCTGCCGGAACGTCCACAACCGCGAATTGACGAACGCCGCGGCGATCGTCGGCGCGAGCAGCCAGCGGACGGACACCGGCACGCTGCCCGCATCGTCCTTCTGGAACGCGCCCGGCGCGCCGCGCCAATAGATCCACGCAACGCACGCGAGCGCCAGCGCACCCCACCCGACCGCAAGCGCCAGGCCCGGCGCACGCGACACGAAGCAAAGCGCCGCGAGCGCGACCAGTGCAGCGCCGAGCGCGTAGCGGCGCGCCAGCGCGCGTCCGGCGGAGGACGGGAAAGCGGCCGCACCGGGCAACCGTCCGGCGCCGTCACGCAATGGAAACAGGAACAACGCGAGACAGCCGACGGCCGCGCCGGTCGGCACGTCGATCATGTGATGCTGATAAGTCGTCAGCACCGACACGCCGATCGCCGCGAACCACGCATGCAGCACGATGCGCGCGGCGGTGCCGCGCAGATGCTTCGCATAGACGGCCCACAACACGACGAGCAGGCCGATGTGCAGCGACGGCGCCTGGTTGAACGGCTTGTCGAACCCCATCAGCAGCGTGAACAGCGCGCCGGCCACGCCGCCCGCATCGGGCCGCTCGAAGCCGAAGCGCAGCGGCCATGCGATGAAGCACGCGACCGAGATCAGCTGCACGGTCAACAGCCGCTTCACGTGATCGAGCAGATCGTCGCGGCGGGTCCAGAAAAAGAACGACAGCGCGTACAGCAGGTCGATCGACCAGTACGGCACGATGGTCCACGGCACGAACGGAATCGCGTGCTCCCAGCCGAACGCGAAGCTCGGCACCTCGGCGCGGCGCGCGGCGAGCCAGTTCGCGAAGCCGTAGGTCGAGAAGAACACCGCACCCATCGCCGCGAGCCAGCCGACTCGCAGCGCGAACGACGCATCGCGCGCGCCGGCCGCCGGCTCGGCCAGGCCGCCGCCCGCGCCGCCGCCGAGCGCGCTCACGACGCGTCGACCCGCTGCGCGAGGCTCACCGTGAAGATGCCCATCTCGTCGATGCGCTGGTCGAGCTTGCGGAAACCGGCGCGCGCGACGAGCTCGTCCATCTCGGCCTGCGAGCGGCGGCGCATCACCCAGGTCGCATCGCCGCGGTGGTTGTTCAGCGCACGCGCGATGAATTCGAGCTGCGGATGCCACGGCTGCCCCGTATAGACGAGATAGCCGCCGGGCGGCACCGCCTGCGCGAGCCCGCGCAGCGAGCGCTCGATCAGCGCGTTCTCGCCGAACAGTTCATACAGCCCCGACACGATCGCGAGCGTCGGGCGCGGCTCGAGCGTCGCGAGCGACGCCTCGTCGAACGCGTCGCCGCGCTCGAAGCGCGCGATCGGCTCGAGGCCGCGCTGCGCGATCAGCACGCGTCCGGCCTCGACGTTCGGCGGGCTGTAGTCGCGCAGCGTGATGTCGTCGGGCGCCGCGCCGTCGCGTTCGGCGGCGGTCGCGATCGCGTCGAGCACATAGCGTCCGTGCCCGGCCGCGATGTCGACGATCCGCACGGGTTCGCCGAGGCCGCGCAGCCGGCCGATCGCCGCGCCGATCAGCTCCTGCAGATGCACCTTGCGCTGACGGATGCCGACCCAGCCCGGCGAATCGAGATAGGTGCGGTCGATCAGCGCGCCGACGCCGAGCCGGCCCTGCGCGCGGTTGCGGTACACGTAGTCGAGCGTCGAGCCCGAATCGAAGCCGAGCCGCAGCCCGAGCGCGATGCCGTCCGACAGCGCGCCGCCGGCCTTCAGCCCGGCCCGCGTGATCGCCCAGTACGCGCGGGCGAACGGGTTCGCGGGCGGCCGGCCGAGCGCCGCGTATTCGTCGTGGAATGCGCCGCGCCGGTCGGCGTCGGCGAGCGACACGCGCGGGCTCGGCGTATCGAACTCGCGCAGCACGAACGTGCGCAGCGGCGCGAGCGCCTGCGCGCGGTCGCGCTCGCCGAGCGTGTCGTGATAGAAGCCGGGCAGCACGATGCGCTCCTTGCGCACGGCGCCGAGCCGCTCGAAGAAGCGGTCCTGCGGGCCGCGATGGACGACCCAGTCGGCGCCCGAGATCAGCAGCTGCGTCGGCACGGTGATCGCGGCCGCATCGGCGACGATCCGCTTGGCGGTGTCGTGCAGCTCGAGCAGCATGTTCACGGCGATCGGCCGCGTGATCAGTGGATCGGCCGCATAGCTCGCGATCCGTTCAGGGTCGTGCGTAAGGAATTTCGGTTTCACGTAGCTGTTCACGTAGAACAGCCCGCGCAGCTTGTGCATCAGCCGCAGCCCCGGCCGCGCGAACGGCACGTAGAGCTTGATGTGGAACGCCGGCGACGCGACCACGAGGCAGCGGATCGGCGGCGCGTAATCGTGTACCCAGGTGGCGGCGAGCACCGCGCCGACGCTCTGCCCGACCACGGCCATGTCCTCGATCGCGATGCCGTGCGTGTCGCGGATATGCTCGACGAAGATCTGCAGGTCGCGCACCGATGCAGCTGCGCTCGGGCTGTAGCCGCGCGCGCCGGGCGAGCGGCCGTGGCCGCGTGCATCCCATGCGAAGAACGCGAAGTCCGGCAGGTCGAGCTCGTCGACGAGATGCGCGACGCGCGCGGAATGTTCGTGGCCGCGATGCAGCAGCACGATCGCGCCGCGGCAGCGCGGGCCCGTCGCGGGCCAGTGACGATAGAACAGCGTTTCGCCGTCGTGCGTGATGAAGTCGGCCTCGCGGGCCGTGCGTGCGCTCATGCGTTTCTCTCGTTTCGTTGTTCGAATCATGCGGCGCCGCCCTCAGGCGCCGGCCCACCCGTTGGCCGTCAGCCGCCCGCTTCGGCGACGCCGGCCTGCACGCGCCGCACCACCGTCACGATCGACAGCACGATCAGCACGCGCCACAGCCACGCGGCGACGCTGCCGACCGGCAGGCCGAAGCCGATCCACAGCGCGAACGCGCCGAGCGCGAGCGCGCGGTCGCTCTTGCCGAACGGGCCGTCGTAGCGGCGCGTCGCACCAGCGAGCGGGCCGATCAGCCCCGCGCATTCGACGATGACCGCCATCAGCGCGAACAGCCAGACGTCCGCCGGAGCGAACGCGGGAATCGCGAGGAACGGCAGCACGAGCGCGACATCGGACACGACGTCTCCGAGCTCGTTCAGGTACGCGCCGAGCGTGCTCTTCTGCCCGTGTTCGCGGGCGAGCATGCCGTCGATCGCGTTGAGCGCCATCCGCGCGAACAGCCAGATCGGGATCAGCAGGAACAGCACGCGGGCGAACACGCCGAGCCCCGCGAGCGCGCCGACGACGATCGAGCCGCCGGCCGCGAACAGCGTGACCTGGTTGGCGGTGACGCCGCGTTCGGCAAGCGAATCCGCGAACGGACGCAGACGGTTCTGGAATTTCGGTTTGAGTGCGTAGAGGCTCATCGTTTTATTGGTTCTGCTCATTCGGACACGTTTCCAGCCGCCATGCCCCGGGCGGCGCAACCGTCGGCATCGACGGCTTTCGACAGGTGGCCGTCATCGTCGCCGAGCGGCCCCGACGCGTCAAGCAGCACGCCGCTGGCGCCGCGCCGCTGCAATCTGGCGTTTTTGACGGAAACTCGCGATAATCCGCTGGCCCGATCGCAGCAAGATCCATTCAAACTGCAAACGGGCGCTCGTGCAACAGCCGATTATCACGCCGCCGACCGGCGACCGCGCCGCGACGTCCGCCGGCGCATCGTCCGATTATCGCGGCCCTGCGACAGGCAGCCACGAATTTGAAAAAACTTAAACAATGGCCGTCCGGTGCGCATCCTGCCGCGCCGGCATTCCGGGATTCCGCCTGCCGCGCCTGCGCGGCCGCGCGGGCATGCAGGCAGGAGGCGCGGCGCCGATGAACATCCTGAACGTCTGGCAGCGCGATTTCCTGCTGTCGATCGTCCGGCTCGTCGCCGGCGCGTATCCGGTCTGGCATCGGGCGCCGCCGTCGCCGACGCAGAAAATCTACTTCTCGAACCACACGAGCCACATCGACACGCTCGCGATTCTCGCCGCGCTGCCGCGCGACGTGCGCGCGGTCGTGCGGCCGGTCGCCGCGCGCGACTACTGGGACAGCAGCGACCTGAAGCGCCATATCGCGCAGAAGCTGCTGAACGTCGTGCTGATCGACCGGCATCGCGAAAACGGCGGCAATCCTCGGGGCGGCCACCCGCTCGACCCGGTGCGCGACGCGCTGCGGCAAGGCCACTCGATCATCATCTTCCCGGAAGGCACGCGCGGCGCCGACGTGTTGCCGCAGCCATTCAAGAGCGGCCTGTTCCATCTCGCGACGGAATTTCCGAACGTCGCGCTCGCGCCGGTCTATCTCGAGAACCTGCAGCGCATCATGCCGAAGGGCGCGATCTGGCCCGTGCCGCTGATCTGCAAGGTGCACTTCGGTGCGAACGACGCGCTCGGCGCCGGCGAAGACAAGCCGACCTTTCTCACCCGCATGCGCGACGCGATCGTCGCGCTCGCGCCGCCGCAGCGGCCGGCCGGCTGATCGCGGCGCCCTTCTCTTCCTTTTCCGGACCTCTTCATGCGAACTCTCTTCTGGGAACTGGTCGCGGGCGTCACCGGCGTGCTGGTGCTCGCGACGGTCATCGGCGCGATCCTCGGCGCGCGCAGCGGCGGCGCCAGCGCGACCGTCGTCAACCTGAATCAGCGCATCCGCGCGTGGTGGGCGATGATCGCGATCATGGTCATCGCGATCAGCCTCGGCAACAACGTCACGTACCTGGTGTTCGCGCTGCTGTCGTACCTGACGCTGCGCGAATTCATCACGCTCACGCCGACCACCGCGAGCGACCATACGACGCTCTTCATCGCGTTCTTCGTCGCGATTCCGGTGCAGTACGTGCTGCTCGGGATCAACTGGTACGGGATGTACTCGATCTTCGTGCCGGTGCACCTGTTCTTCGCGATGTCGCTGGTGTCGGCACTCACGCAGGACACGCGCGAATTCCTGAGCCGCAACGCGAAGATCAACTGGGCGCTGATGGTATGCGTGTACGGGCTGAGCCATGCGCCGGCCGTGCTGATCCTCGACATTCCGCGCTACGCGGGGCAGAACGCGCTGCTGCTGTTCTTCTTCCTGTTCGTCGTGCAGATCAGCGACGTGCTGCAGTACGTGGTCGGCAAGCTGTGCGGGCGCCGCAAGATCGCGCCGCGCCTGTCGCCGTCGAAGACGGTCGAAGGCTTCATCGGCGGCGGCCTGCTCGCGACGCTGTGCGGCGCGTCGCTGTATCGCGTGACGCCGTTCAGCTTCGGCGCGGCGTTCGGGATCTCGCTCGCGATCGTGATCGCGGGCTTCGTCGGCGGCCTCGTGCTGTCGGCCGTGAAGCGCTCGCTCGGCACCAAGGACTGGGGCTCGATGATCGCGGGCCACGGCGGGATGCTCGATCGCGTCGACTCGATCTGCTTCGCGGCGCCGGTGTTCTTCCACCTGGTGCGCTACGTGTACGTGTGACGGGCGGGCGGCGCGACGCCGCCCGGATCCGCGGTTCCGCAGTACCCAGCATGGACCGCTCAATACCCGTCGCGCACGGCCTTCGGCACGATGTAGCGGCCGCGCGCCGCGTCGAACTTCACCGTATGGCGCGCGTGAATCGCGCGATTGCCGCGCATGCCGGTCTCGGTCACGATCAGCGGATAGACGCTGTCGTTGACGCTCGTGTCCGGCGCGATCACGAAACGGCGTTCCTCGCAGCGTGCCGGATCGTTCGCGCATTCGGTCGATTCCGCATTGTCGAGCGCTTCGTCGATGCGCGCTGCCGCCAGCACCAGCGCGTCGCCGTACGGCAGCCAGATCGAGCGCATGCGTTGCGTATAGCCTTGCCGCGAGTCGCTGTTGCCGACGACGAAACCGAACAGGTGCGGCCCGAGCCGCTGGATGCTCACCGTGCCCGGCTCGCCGCGCCCGCCGGACACGATGCCCGTCTTCTGCAGCGCCGGTTCGAGCGTCGTGCCGTCCTGCGAAGGCCGAAGCACGTACAGGTCGATGGTGCCCGGCGTCGCATCGGAATCCATCCCCGGCATGCCGTTCTGCACGGCGTCCTCGGTCTCGCCGCACATCGCGAGCAGCGTGCGCGGGCCGTCGGCCGTCGCGACGCGCAGCGATCCGCACGACGCGTAAATGAAATCACCCGCGTCCGACTGCCAGCCCTTGCGATCGGTGCGCCACTTGCCGTAGGTGTCGTGGATGAACTTTTGCAGCTGACGCTCGGGATGCACCGGCTCGGCGGCATGGGCCGGCGATGCCGCGACGAGCGCGGTGAATGCCGCGACGGCGGACAGTGCGGCGAGGGTCGCCGCGAACCATCCACCGCGCATGGCCGCGCCCTTCACGCCCTCAGGCGTTACGATCTCGTTCTTCATTCCAGGATCCGGTCGATGCGCGCGGCCCCTGCCGCACGCGCGGGCGATGCCCGCGAGGCCGTAGCGTACACGCACGGCACGGCATCGCAAGCGCACGCCGCATCACACTCGCGCGGTATCGGCCGTTTGCGGCTGCGCCAGCTTGAACTCACCCACTATTTGCGCGAGCTGCGCCGCCTGTTCGCGCAACAGCGCCGCGGCCGCGGCGGACTCCTCGACGAGCGCCGCGTTCTGCTGCGTCGAATGATCGAGCTGCGACACCGCCTGGTTCACCTGCGCGAGGCCGGTGCTCTGCTCGTTCGCCGCCACCGTCATTTCCGCGATCACGCTCGTGATGCCGCGCACGCCCTCGACGATCTCGTCCATCGTGGCGCCCGCCGTGTGCACGAGCCCCGACCCGCCCTCGATCTTGTCGACGGATGCCTGGATCAGCTGCTTGATTTCCTTGGCCGCCTGCGCACTGCGTTGCGCGAGCGTGCGCACCTCGCCCGCGACGACCGCGAAGCCTCGCCCGTGCTCGTTCGCGCGTGCCGCCTCGACGGCCGCATTCAATGCGAGGATGTTGGTCTGGAACGCGATGCCGTCGATCACGCCGATGATGTTCGAGATTTCGTTCGAGGCCGCCGTGATCTCGCCCATCGTCGCGACCACCTGGCTCACCACCTCGCCGCCGCGCATCGCGACGCCCGACGCCGATTCCGCGAGCCGGTTCACCTGCGTCGCGGCATCGGCCGAGTTGCGCGCCGTGCCGGCAATCTGCTCGAGCGCCGCCGCGGTTTCCTGGAGGCTCGACGCCGCATGCTCGGTGCGGCCCGACAGGTCCTGGTTGCCCTGCGCGATCTCCGCGCTCGCCACGCTCACGGATTCGCTGAACCCGCGGATCTGCAGCAGGATCGCCGAAATCTTTTCCGCAAACAGGTTGAACGCGCGCGCGATCTGCGCGGCCTCGTCGTGGCCGTCCGCACGCAGCCGCTTCGTCAGGTCGCCGCTGCCGCTGGCGACGTCGGTCAGCGCATCGCGCACCAGCAGCACGCGCTTGAATGCCGCGTTCGTCAGCGCGCCGACGAGCGCGGCCGCGATACAGGCCACGATGACGATGGCCACGAGCGTCGTCGTCGCGACGGCCCGCATGCCGGCCGTCACGTCCGACCGGTCGAGCGCCATCACGAGCGACCAGTCGGTACCGGCGATCGGTTGCGCGCGCAACAGCTTGGTCACGCCGTCCACCGCGATCGCCACCGGCTCGCTCGCGCTCTGCAGGCTCGCGAGGCGCTCGGGCGTCAGTTCCGGCGACAGCTGCACGGCCGGTTTCATGATCAGGTCGGTCTTCGCGCCCGCGATGAGGCGCCCGCCGCGGTCGACGAGAAACGCGAAACTCGCCGGCGTCGGGTGCATCGACGCGACGATCGCGCTCGCTCGTTCCATGTAGAGACTCGCCGCCAGCACGCCCTTCAGCGCACCGCCGCGCATGATCGGCACCGCGAATGCAAACGCCGGCTTGCCGGTCGACGCGTCCTGATACAACGCGGTGACGACGAGCCGACCGGCCTCGACCGCCTGCTTGTACCACGGGCGCGCGGTCGGATCGTAACCGGGCGCGAGCGGGATGTTCGAGAAGGCCGTGTGGTCCGGCAGGCCGAGCGTCAGCACCTGGAACCCGCCCGACTTGCCGAGCAGCGTCAGTGCCGGCAGCGGATCGCCTTCGCCGATCGCCAGCGTATCCGCGAGCGCCTGCGTCTGCTGCGCGCGGCCGGCGACCCACTCGTCGAGCGCCAGCGCGTGGCCGGCCAGCACCGACTGCAGGTTCCGGTCGATGGTTTCGTCGTTGTGTCGCTTGACGACGTCGTACACGAGGCCGCCGGTGACGGCGAGCGCCGTGACGACGATGGCGACGCAGGTCGCCACGATCCGGGCGCGAATTGATGACAGCATGATGACGACGATCTCCGGTTGCGCGTTGTTATCGGACAGTCAAATGAGTACGCAAACGGGTTTAACGACCGGCCGTGCGGCAACTTGAGGTTAGACTGGTCAGACCATGCAAAAAAAAGTTTGCGGATGCAACGGCTTCGGCCTCCGGACTCTCGCGCCGAGCCACGCCTGCACGTCCCGGGCGAACCAGTCGAGCACGCAGGCGCGGCGCCGCGAACGGCCGATTTCCGCAACCGCGAACGTGACCATGAGCGTACGCGCCGCCCGCGACGCACCCCGTCACATCATCACGCCGGCTCCGGCACCTCGATAGCCAGCAGCGCCGAACTGACCGACTTGCCGTGCGCGTCGAGCGCGAGCGAGCGCGTGACGCCGCCGCCGAGCGCATCGCGCAGCACGAAGTTGAACGCGGCGAGCGCCGGCAGTTCGTAGCGCACGACGTCGCCGTGCACGATGCCCGCGAGCCACGTCTTCACCGCCCGCGCATCGAGATGCGCGCGCAGGTGTTCGTAGTGACGCGGATCGCGGCAGATGACCGACACGTTCAGCGTATTGCCCTTGTCGCCGGTGCGCGCATGCGCGAGTTCACGCAGTTGCATCAGGCCTCCACGAATGAAAACGACGGCGTCACGGCCGCGCGCGGCAGCAGCACCGACTGCACCGCGATCACCTCGCGCGTCGACTTGAACGCGCCGCCGCCGCCGGCCGGCCCGTTCGTATACAGCGTCTCGACTTCGTTGCCGATCCGCGCGGCCTCGTCGGCAGTCGTCGCCCGGCCGGCCACCCGCACGCGGACTTCGGCCGGCTCGCCGCGCACGGCGGGCGTCGCGTCGCCGTACAGCGCGTCGACGCCGATCAGATCGAAGCGCAACTCGGTCGCGGCCACGCCGGTCAGCGCGAGCCGCTCGCGGACGATGTCGAGCGCGAGCCGCGCGCGCGCCAGCGCCCCCGGCCCGCCGTACGAGATCTGCCCTTCGCCGATATGGCCGTCGACATACGCGACCGATACCTTCAGGGTGTCGGGGCGCGCGGTGCCGCGCCCGCCCGTCACGCGCACGCGGTCCGGCGCCTCCTCTACGACGGCCACGCGCGTGAAATCCGCGACGACGTCGGGCTGCAGGTAGTGCGCCGGATCGTGGATCTCGTACAGCAGCTGTTCCTTGCAGGTCGCCGCGCTCACGCGGCCGCCCGCGTGCGGCACCTTGGTGATCACGACCGAGCCGTCGGCCGCGACCTCGCCGATCGGGAAGCCGAGCCGCGCGAGATCCGGCACGTCCTTGTAGCCGGGGTCGGCGAAATAGCCGCCCGTCACCTGCCCCGCGCATTCGAGCAAATGGCCGACGACCGTCGCGGCCCCCAGCGTGTCCCAGTCGTCCAGCCGCCAGCCGAACGCATGGATCAGCGGCGCGGCGAACAGCGACGGATCGGCGACGCGCCCGGTCAGCACGACGTCCGCGCCGGCCGCGAGCGCGTCGACGATCGGGGCGGCGCCGAGATACGCATTCGCGGATACGATGCGCTCGCGATACGCGGCGACTTCGTCGCCCGACTCCTCGAAACGCAACGCGCCGCGCAGCACGACGTCGAGCACGTCGTCGCCTTCGACCGCCGCGACCTTCAGCTCCGCGAGGCCGAGCGACCGCGCGATCTGCGCGGTGCGCCGCGCGGCCGCGCGCGGGTTGGCCGCGCCCATGTTCGACACGATCCGCGCGCCCTTGGCCGCGGCCACCGGCAGCACGGCCTGCATGCGCGCGTCGAGCAGCGGATCGTAGCCGAGCGACGGATCCTTGCGCCGCGCCTGCTGCGCGATCGCGATCGTGCGCTCGGCCAGGCATTCGAATACGAGATAGTCGAGCTGCCCGTGTTCGGCCAGTTCGACCGCCGGCTCGATCCGGTCGCCCGAGTAGCCGGCGCCCGCGCCGATGCGCACGCGCCGTTCGTGTGGTGGCTTTGCTGTCATGTCGGTACCGTCATCCGGCGCGCGCGCCGGGAACAATCAAAAAACGCCCAGCACGACGCACGCGATCGTCATCACGATCGAGGCGCCGAACAGCAGCGGGAACGTGAACTTCTGGTGCTCGGCCAGCTCGATCCCGCACAGGCCGACGACCAGGAACGTCGCGGGCGTCAGCGGGCTGACCGGAAAGCCGGTCGTCATCTGGCCGAGCAACGCGGCCTGCCCGACATGCACGGCCGGCACGCCGAACTGGCCGGCCACCTCCGCGATCACCGGCAGCACGCCGAAGTAGAACGAATCGGGATCGAACAGCATGCTGAGCGGCATCGACGCGAGGCCGAGCGCGACAGGAATGTGGCCGGCCATCGACGGCGGCACGAAGCCGACCGCCGCCTGCGCCATCGCCTTCAGCATGCCGCTGCCCTGCATGATCCCGGTAAACACCCCGGCCGCGAGCAGGATGCCGGCCATCATCAGCGCCGCGCGCGCGTGCGCGTCGATGCGCTTTCGCTGCATGTCGACGTTCGGGTAGTTCACCATCAGCGCGACGCACAGCCCGACCATGAACATGATCGCCGGCGGAATCTTCTCGCCCATCACGACCATCGTGCCGAGTACGACGAGCGTCAGCACCAGGTTGAACCAGAACAGGTGCGGCCGGCGCAGCGCCTGCTCGTCGGGCGTCAGCTCGCGTTTGGGCAGCGGAATCGACGCATCGTCGCGCGACAGGCCAAGCCGCTTCTCCTCGCGCCGGCCGAGCCAGTACGCGACGCCGAACACGAACACGAGCCCGATCGCCTGCACCGGAATCAGCGGATTGAACAGCGCCGACACCGGCAGGTGCAGCGACGCCGACGCGCGGATCATCGGCCCCGTCCACGGCAGGAAGTTGATCCCCGCGGCCATCGACACGGCCGCGGCCAGCACGCGCCGGTCCATCTTCAGGCGGTCGTACAGCGGCAGCACCGCGGGAATCGTCACGAGAAAGCAGACGGCGCCCGAGCCGTCGAGGTGGATCAGCAGCGCGAGCAGCGTCGTGCCCATCACGATGCGCGTGGGCCGCGTGCCGACCGCGCGCAGGATGCGGTCGATGATCGGATCGAGCGTGCCGGCGTCGGTGATCGTCCCGAAATAGAGGATCGCGAAGACGAACATCCCGACCACGGGCGCGAGGCCCTTCAGCCCGTCGATCACGAATTTGCTCGTATGCAGCCCGAAGCCGCCGATCAGCGACGCCGCGATCGGCACGATGATGAGCGCGACGAGCGGCGACATCCGCTTCGACAGAATCGCGGCCAGCAGCACGACGATCGTGCCAAGCCCGAGTAACGGCAGCATCCGTGTCTCCTACCTTGTCTTTTGTTGGAGACGAGCGTAAGGTCGGCGCAGCGATAGCACAATTGAAATGATTTGATCGCAGCAATCACGAATCGTTATGGATCTGAATCTTCGCGACATTCGCGCGTTCGTCACCGTCGCCCACGCCGGCAACTTCACGCGGGCGGCCGCGCGGCTGCACCTGTCGCAGCCGGCGCTGACCGTGCAGATCCGGCGGCTCGAGGAAATCGTCGGCGCGCGGCTGTTCGACCGCAACAGCCGCAGCGTGGCGCTCACGCAGACCGGGCGCGAACTGCTGCCGCTGCTGCAGCGCTCGCTCGACGACATGGAGCGCGTGCTGCGCGATGCGCGCGCGCTCGGCGAAGGCGCGAGCGGCACGGTGCGGCTCGCGTGCCTGCCGACCTTCGCGTCGAGCCTGCTGCCGGAGCTGATCCAGTCGTTCCGGCACGACGTGCCGCGTGCGGGTTTCGAGATTCGCGACGGTGTCGCGAGCCTCGTCACCGCGCTGGTGCGCAACGAGGAAGCCGATCTCGGCCTGACGGGCGGCGATGCGTTCGATGCGTCGCTGGAGGTGCTGTACGTGGGCGCCGACCGGCTCGTCGCCGTGTGCCCGAAGGATCATCCGCTCGCGCGCAAGCGGCGCGTGCGCACCGCCGACGTCGCCGCCGTGCCGCTCGTGCTGACCGCGCGCGGCACGAGCGTGCGCGGCGTGGTCGATGCCGCACTGGACGCGGCCGGCTGCACGCCCGACATCGCGTGCGAACCGACCTACATGATGACGGCCGTCGCGATGGTGCGCGGCGGGCTCGGCGTGACGATCCTGCCGGCGACCGCGCGCGAGGTACGCGCCGAGCCCGACCTCGTCGCGAAGCCGATCGACGATCCCGCGTTCGTGCGGCCGATCGCGCTCGTCGTGAAGCGCGGGCGCACGCTGCCGCGCGTCACGCAGGCGTTCGCCGACGCAATGCTCGCGGCATTGACAAAGCGCGCGTGAGCCGCGCGCCTGGAACTGCGGCCGACCGCCGGCCGGCGGCTTACTGCGGGTCCGGCTGACCCGGATCGACGTGCAGCGATTCGCCGATCGCATAGAAGTTGCCGCCCGCGATGTAATGCAGGCTGCGCAGCGCCGGATCGGCCGATTCGAAATACCAGTGACCGTCGCGGAACACGCGCGTGTCGGACCACGCGCCGACCACCTCGCCGATGAACAGGTCGTAGGTCTGCTGGTTGTGCGGCTCGGGAATGAGTTTGCACGCGAGCCAGCCGGAGCAGCCGGCGACGAACGGCAGGTCGTGGCCTTGCACGTCGAACAGCGTGACGCCCGCGTCGCGCAGCTTGTCGGGCCGCTCGGCGAGACTGTGACTGCCGACTTCATGCGTGAGCTGCAGCTGCGCGGCCGTCGGCACCTGGATCATGAACCTGCCGCTGCGCTCGACGAGCTCGCGCGTCTTCGCGGACTTGTCGAGCACGACCGTCAGCTTCGGCGGCAGGAAATCGAGCGCGCAGGCCCACGCGGCGGCCATCACGTTGTCGACACCGTCGTGGCGGGCCGACACGAGCACGGTCGGGCCGTGGTTGAGGAGACGGTAGGCTTTCTGCAGCGCCACCGGCGCGATGTGACTGTCCATGCGGGTTCCCTGGTGAGCGGCGCGGCGCGCGCCGGCCGAAGCGCGAATTCTCGCACTCAATGCCGATTGCCGCCGACGCTGCGCGCGCACCGCCCGGCACACGCCGCCGCGCCGCGCTGCATCAGCGCCGCCCCGCTGCCCAGTCGAGCGCCGCGTCGAACAGCGCGAGCCCGGCCGGGGACAGGTTCACGAACGTGTCGGGCGCTGGCCGACAGGCCCGCGCCCAGGCGAACACCACACCGGCGAGCGAGCGCGACGCGCGACGATTGCATGAAACGAGTGGGACGCGTGCAATAGCATATTCGGGCCGCATCGCGCGATTCGATTCCATTAAATAATGAATTGACGAATCCATGACAAACGCGGTTTTAGCGAAATCCCATCGAAAATCCCCTGGAATTATCACGAATCCGGCAATACGCGGATCGCACTATCTTGAAATTCACGTCGATTAGCACACAGCGCTCAATAATCTGAATCTCTCAACAGGCCTTTGCGCAGCATGCACCTGTCTGCTTTAGGTCACATCGGAGAATTCCATTTTTGCCGTTCGACGGCGGCTCTGTAGTCTCCTGCCATTCCGGTTCCAGCACCCCATGGCAAGGAGATGAAATGAAACGCACGACCCTCTCGCTGATTTCGCTCGCGTCGTTCGCCGCGATCCCCGGCGCGCACGCGCAGTCGAGCGTGGCGCTGTACGGCGTGATCGACACGTCGATCACGTACGTGAATCACGCGCAGGGCAAGGACAACGCATGGATGCTCGGCAACAGCAGCGCGGGCAACCTCTCCGGCAGCCGCTGGGGCGTGAAAGGCACCGAAGATCTCGGCGGCGGGCTGAAGGCGCTGTTCCAGCTCGAGAACGGCTTCGACCCGAGCAACGGCCGGCAGGGCCAGGGCGGCCGCCTGTTCGGCCGGCAGGCATTCGTCGGGCTGACGAGCGAGCGCTACGGCACCCTCACGTTCGGCCGCCAGTACGATCCGCTCGTCGACCTCGTGCAGGGCATCACCGCCGACAACTATCTCGGCAGCGTGTTCGCGACGCCGGGCGACGTCGACAACTACGACAACAGCTTCCGCGTCGACAACGCGGTGAAGTACACGTCGGCCGTGTATTCGGGGTTGCAGTTCTCCGCGATGTACTCGTTCGGCGGCATCGCCGGCAGCACCGGCGCCGCGCAGTCGTATTCGGCAGCCGTGTCGTACAACAACGGGCCGTTCAGCGTCGCCGGCGGCTACTTCCACGCGACCAACAGCCCCGCGTCGAACGGCCTGCGCGACGGCTGGACCAGCTCGTCGGACGGCACCTTCGACGGCCCGATCAACAGCGGCTATGCAAGCGCGCACTCGATCGGCATCGCCCGCATCGCGGGCCAGTACGTCGCCGGCCCGTTCACGTTCGGCCTCGGCTACAGCAACGCGCAGTACCGTCGCGACGCAAGCTCGGCGTTCGACTCGAATGAGCACTACAACACCGGGCAAGGCTTCGTGAACTACCAGGCAACCGATGCGCTGCTCGTCGGCGTCGGCTACAGCTATACGCGCTCGGGCGGCGATACGTCGGCGACCTATCACCAGGTGTCGGCCGGCGCGGACTACAGCCTGTCGAAGCGCACCGACGTGTACCTGAGCGCCGCGTACCAGCATGCGAGCGGCCAGACCGGCGACGGCAAAGGCGGATCGATGGCCGCGCAGGCGTCGATCGCGTCGTACGGCTATGCGGGCACGAGTTCGCAGACGATGGTCAACCTCGGGCTGCGTCACCGCTTCTGAGCGACGGGGGCCGGCTGCGGGCGGTGGCGCGGTGTCGCGGTGTCACGCGGCTGGCCGGTCGGTGTCGCCTCGCGGATTCCAGATCACGGATTCGCCAGGACGGCGGCTACGGCCGCCGCCGCCGTTTCCGGGCCGCGCAGCGGCGGCCGCGCCATGTTCGTTTCACATCGCTGCACGATTCATCACCGTATTCCGCATTCACGGCACAACTGACGCGCGGCGTCAGTATTGCGACTCCGCTCGGGCGTCGGCATGCGCGCGAAAATCAGCCGTTTTTACCGATCCCATTCGGTCGCGCGACGATCCCCGCCCAGCGGAAAATGCGCGATAAACGCAGCGGCAAATGCAAAGGAAAGTTTGACGCGAGCCATTTGACTGCGCGCTATGGCACACTTCGCGTCTGCGTAATTTCCTTGCACCGGGCGGCCGGATCCCGCCCCATCCTGCCATGCCGCGTCATACTGCCCGTTCGCTCAGCCACGCCACGCCGAAGATCGCCGCGACGATCGCGCTGTCGTGCGCGCTACACGGAGCCGCGTGGGCCGACTGCCTCGACGATGCAGCCACGTTCCAGCACGTGAGCGTGAGCCTGCTGCGCGGCATCGCGCAGGTCGAATCGGGGATGAATCCGAACGCGGTCAACACCAACACGAACGGCACCGTCGACATCGGGCTGATGCAGATCAACAGCACCTGGCTGCCGACGCTCGCGCGCGAAGGCATCACGCGGGAAAGCCTGTTCGATGCGTGCACCAACGCGTACGTCGGCGCGTGGATCCTGTCGCAGAACATCCGCCAGCTCGGCGCCAACTGGACCGCGATCGGCGCGTACAACGCCGCGTCGCCCGACAAGCGCCTCGCGTATGCCCGCAAGGTCTATGATGCAATCCGGACCATGCCGGATTCGCCGGATACTCCCATGCCCATCCTGCCTCCCTCCTTTACGCCGCCGCAGCAGGTGCAGGCGTACAACCCATTCGCGAGCCTGAGCGTATCCGCGCCGCCGGCCGCGCGGGCCCGCACGCTGTCACCGGCCGCCCCGCCGCCGCCACCGCAAGGCGGCCCCGCCGGCCCGGCCGGCACGTACAACTTCGGCTGGACCGTCACGGGCGCCGACCAGGCCAAGCCGATCCAGGTGTTCGACGACGGCGCGCGGATCTACGTGCAGTTCAGCGACATGAAGCATGTGCCGGCGATCTTCACCGAAACGTCGTCGGGCCGCGTGCTGATGTCGTGGGAGCTGCAATTCCCGTATGCCGTTCTGACGCGCCCCGCGCAAACGTTGATCTTCCAGCTCGGGCCGTTCGAGGCGCGCGCGCAGCGCGGCGCGGCGGGCGCAACGACGCAGGCAGGGGCTGGAACCGCGGCGGGAGCATCACGTTCGGCGGCGACAACGGCTGCCACGACGCCTGCGGGCAAACCGCACGCGAATGCATCGGCCAAGCGCACGGCGTCGGCCGACGCGCTGTGGTATCTGAACACGCCGTCGACGTCGGGCGCGGCAGCGACGGCGAACACGGCAAATACCGCACCGGCGTCAACCTCGTCGCCGTCGTCGAACACACCGGCCACGTGGCCCACCGCGGTGACGTCGAACACGCCACCGCCGGCCGCCACACCTCAGGCGCCGGCCGCGCGCGTCAGCACCGACGCGCTCTGGTATATCTCGAAGTAACGCGCACGGATTCGCACGCCCATCGCGGCCGGCAAACGGCATGCGGCTTGGCCGGCCCCGCCGGCCTCATCGATCATCCGCGCCGCACCCAGATCACCTTGCCGTCGCGAATGCCGAGGTCGCGGCGCTCCTCGCGATAGTCCATCGTGCCCGGCAACGACTTGCCGTCGCGCTCGAGCACGCGCCACAGGCACCCGTCGAGCAGCGCGGTCGCCTCGGCTTCTGTCTTGCCGATCAGCGCATCGTCCGGCGCGCCGTCTGCGCTGCACATCGGCGCGGCGTTTCGCGCCGCGCCGCCGGCGGTCGCGTTGGGGTGCTTCGTGTTCATGTCCGCACATCCTGCAAAGGTTGCGCTCGCAACGAGTGCAACGAGCATCGCGATCGTGTTCTTCACTGGCTTCTCCTTGTCGCGGCCAGGCGATCCATGTACGGCAGTCGCGCACGGCCGGGCATTGCATGCGTGATGGGTGTCGCGCGTCACCGGCCGCTTCCTGACGGATGCCGGCCGGCACACGGCGGCGTTGCGCGACGCGTTCGAATCGATTCGGCGCACCGGCGTCGCGAGCCCGGCGTGGTGCCGAAGCCGCCTGCATGTTACCGCACGCGATGCGCGGCAACGGCGCGACGCCCACGCATCGCGTGCGGCAAGCGCGCGCCGGCCTTTCGTTCAGAACTTGTAGGTCGCGCCGGCCATCCCGTAGTAGTTGCTGCGCGACTGGACGATCGGGCTGTCGCCGTAGCGCCCGAGCAGCCGCGTCACGCCGCCCGTCGCGAGCACCGACCAGTGCCGCGACAGGTTCCAGTTCCATGCGACCGACACCGTCGCGCTGTCGATCCCGCCGCTCGTCGAATATGGCCGGAAGCGGCTCGTCATCGACTGCGCATCGGTCACGCCGTAGAACGTCTGCGTATAGCGGCCGGTGCCGGCATGCACGCTGCCCGTCACGACGATCTCGTGCTGCGCGGTCTTGAACACCGGCACCGCGAGGTCGACATGCCCGGACACGCCGCGCGACGTATGCGTCACCGGCGTGTCGACCGTGACGCTCAGTTCGGCCGCGTCGAGCAGCGTCACGCCGGCCCGCACGCCGATGAGCACCGAGCCCGGAATCCGGCCCATCCCCTTCAGGTAGTCGGAACCCGCCAGGTCGAAGCGGTTCTCGTCCGCGCGGCCCGGGTCGTAGCTGACCGCCGCCGACACGAACGCACCGTGCGGCAGGTCCAGCCGGTAGCCGGCGCCTTCGCGACTATCGATGAAGAAGCCTTTGCCGAACTTCGCGGAAAGCCCCGGTGCGACGACGCCGCGATACTGGTTGCTGCCCGGGTAGCGCGGCGCGAACCCGCCGCCGAGCGAAATCGAATACTGGTTTTCCGCGTGAGCGGCCGCGGCAAGGGTCAGGCCGGCAAGCGGCACGCAATAGCGGGAACGGCGAAGGGTTGAGCGCACAATATTGAGATATGAGTGACGGAGCCCGCAGTCTAGGTTCCGCCGTGCAGCGGTGTTGTCCGTAATCTCCGGGGAATCTGTGCTCAATTGTGTTTGATTGTTCGCGATTGTCGTCCTGCTGCCCGGCGCGCCGTAACGCCGGCTAGAATTCGCGTGCCGCGCCGCGCGCCCGCGTGCCGGGAGCCGGGACGACGCGCGCATATCGAGGAGACCATGTACGACAATCCGCTCAAATACCGTGTGCTGCTGATCGAGGACGACGACCGCCTCGCGCAGCTCGTGCGCGAATACCTCGACAACTATGAATTCACGGTGACGGTCGTGCGGCGTGGCGACCTGGCCGTCGCGGCGGTGCGCGAGCACGAGCCCGCGCTCGTGATACTCGATTTGATGCTGCCGAATCTCGACGGAATGGAAGTGTGCCGGCGCATTCGCGCATTCACCAACGTCCCGGTGCTGATTCTCACTGCGCGCGCGGACGTCTACGACCAGGTCGCGGGCCTCGAAACCGGCGCCGACGACTACGTGACGAAGCCGATCGAGCCGCGCGTGCTGGTCGCACGCGCCCGCGCGCTGCTGCGCCGGGCACGGCCGGCCGCGACGGAAACCCGCGCCGCCGCACCCGACGCGCTGATCTTCGGCGAACTGACGATCTCGCCGCCGAACCGCACGGTCACGTGGCGCGGCGAACCGGTCGACCTGAAGACGGCCGAATTCAACCTGCTGCTGATCCTCGCGCGCGCGGCCGGCACCGTGCTGAGCCGCGACGACATCCTGAAGCAGTTGCGCGGGATCGAGTTCGACGGGCTCGACCGCTCGGTCGATTCCGGCATCTCGAAGCTGCGGCGCCGTTTCGAGGATGCGTCGTCGGAGCCGCACAAGATCAAGACGATCTGGGGCCGCGGCTACCTGTTCAGCCCTTCCGCGTGGGACGAATAAATGCTGCGCCCGTTGATCAGGCTGTACCTCATCGTGATCCTGTGCGGTGCCGGATCGATCGCGTTCATCCAGTTCTCGTTCGACCGGATCTTCTACGAACGCGCGGCGCAGGCGCAGCGAGACTCGCTGACGACCTACGCGTTCGTGCTGAACGATTATCTCGAACGCCATCCGGGCGCGCAGCGCACGCTCGCGCTGCGCGAGCTCGCGAAGCACGGCAAGGAAGGATTCGACTTCGTGACGATGGCGGAAGCCCGCGCCCAATTGAGCGGCGCGCCACTGCGCGACCTCGACGCCGGCAAGATCGCGATCGGCTACGACGGCAAGGATTACTACATGCCGCTCGCGGACGGTTCCGTGCTGCATGCGCGCCCGATCCAGCCCTTCGACCTCGACATCAAGATCTACGCCTACTTGCTGCTTGCGCTCGCCGCGCTGTTCGCGGTCGTGCTGTGGATCTCGTATCACTGGCGCGACCTGCGCAGGCTGCAGGCCGCCGCCCATGCGTTCGGCGCGGGCCGCCTGTCGACCCGCGTGAAGCTGTCCGGCCGGTCGAACATCTACGAGCTGTCGCAGCAATTCAACGACATGGCCGAGCGGATCGAGGCGTCGATCAAGCAGCAGCGCGAGATGATGCACGGGATCTCGCACGAGCTGAAGACGCCGCTCGCGCGCCTCGAATTCGGGCTCGCGCTGCTCGCCGAATCCGACGAGAGCGGCCGGATGCGCGAACGCCGCGACGAACTGCGGCGCGACGTGCGCGAACTCGACGAGCTGGTGACCGAGCTGCTGACGATCGGGCGGCTCGAACAAGGCGCCAGCGAGCTCGCGCCGATGGACGTCGTCGTCGATGCGCTGATCGACAGCGTCGCCGGCAACGTCGCGAACGACCTCGCCGACCGCGGCATCACGCTCGGCGTGTCGACCACCGGCGCGCCCGCCACCCACGTGTGCGACCCGAAACTCGTCGCTCGCGCGCTGCTCAACCTGATCCGCAACAGCGCGCGCTATGCGGCGCGCACGGTCCTGCTGTCCGCGACGCACGATGCGTCAGGGGCGCTGGTGCTGAGCGTCGACGACGACGGCCCCGGCATTCCGGCCGCCGAGCGCGCGCGCGTGTTCGAACCGTTCCAGCGGCTCGATTCGAGCCGCGACCGGCAGACCGGGGGGTTCGGCCTCGGGCTGGCGATCGTGCGGCGCGTCGCGCTCGTGCACGGCGGCAACGTGCGACTCGAGGATTCGCCGCTCGGCGGCGCACGCTTCGTGATTTCGCTGCCGGCGCGGACCTTGCCGGACTTCCTGGGCAACGCGCAGGCGAGTCCGGCATGCGGCCGGGCCGATCTGGCCAGCGTGGCTTCATTGCTCCGCTGAGCGGGTGCGCGGCGGAGCGGTGGCGAGGTGCACGGCGGCACATGACGCACCGCCGCACTCCCGCCCGCCGCGCATCGGACCGCCGCCGCATGGTCCGTTGTCAGCGTAATCACGCGTCCGGCAGGATCACGACCTTGCCCTTGACCTGCCGGTTCGCCATGCGCGTGATCGCGTCCGCCGCACTCGACAGCGGCACGCGCTCGGTGATCGCCGGCCGCACCTTGCCGGCCGCGAACCATTGCGCCAGCTGGCGCATGTTCACCGCGTGCTCCGCGGGATCGCGCCGCACCGCATCGCCCCAGAACACGCCGAGAATATCGCGCTCCTTGAGCAGCGCCAGATTCAGCGCGATCTTCGGAATCTCGCCGGCCGCGAAACCGACCACGAGGAACCGGCCGCGCCACGCGGTCGCGCGCAGCGCCGCCTCGCTGTACGCGCCGCCGACCGGATCGTAGACGACGTCCGCGCCGCGCCCGCCCGTCAGTTCGTCGACACGGCGCCGCAGGTCCTCGGACGCATAGTCGATCGTGTCGTCGGCGCCGGCGTCGCGGCACAGCGCGAGCTTGTCCGCGCTCGACGCGGCCGCGATCACGCGCGCGCCCAGCGCCTTCGCGATCTCGATCGCCGCCAGCCCGACACCGCCCGCCGCACCCAGCACCAGCAGCGTCTCGCCCTGCTGCAGACGCGCGCGCTGCTGCAGCGCATGCAGCGACGTTCCGTAGGCCAGCACCAGCGCCGCGCCCTGCTCGAACGTCATCCCCGGCGGCAGCGCCGCGATCTGGTGCACGTCGGCCACGCACTGCTCGGCGAAGCCGCCGTGACCGGTGAACGCGACCACCTCGTCGCCCGGCCGCCATGCGCTCACGCCGTCGCCGACCGCGTCGATCACGCCGGCGAATTCCGCACCGGGCGAGAACGGGAGCGCCGGCTTCACCTGATACAGCCCCTGGACGATCAGCGCATCGGGGAAATTGAGCGACGCCGCCTTCACGCGAATCCGCACCTGGCCCGCGGCCGGTTCGGGAATCGCGACGTCGTCGATACGCAAGCGGTCGATCGGGCCGAATGCGGTACACATCAGGGCTTTCATGCTTTCCTCTCTCCTTGCGCGACGTCGCCGCGCATCGATACGGCAGCGGGACACGCCCGCGCGAGCAACGCGCGGCGCACGCACACCGGCCTGCACCGCGGCACCGTCATCCGTGCATCGCGACGCTCAGAACCACGCGTCGCGCATCTCGAGCGTCGTCGTATCGACGCTCGCCAGCAGATCGAGCTGCGCATCCACCTTCGGCAGTTCCCAGCGAAAGAAGTAACGCGCGGCGGCGCGCTTGCCGTCGTGGAAATCGCCGTCGTGCCCGTGCGCGGCAAGCGTCACGTCAAGCCACAGCCACGCGACGACCAGATGGCCGAACGCCTCCAGGTAGACGCTGGCATTCGCGAGCCGCACCTGCGGATCGTCAAGCGCGGCCAGCGCGCGCGTGAGCTCGACGAGCCGCGCCCAGCGCTGCGCGAGCGCATCGGCATGCGAGCGCGCGTCGCCGTCCGCGGCCCGTGCGCGTTGGACCGTCGCGCCGATTCGCGCATCGAGCGTGCGCAGCAGCGCACCGTCGTCCTGGCCGACCTTGCGGCCCAGCAGGTCGAGCGCCTGGATGCCATGCGTGCCTTCGTGGATCGGGTTCAGGCGGTTGTCGCGATACAGTCGCTCGACGGGATAGTCGCGCGTATAGCCATAGCCGCCATGCACCTGGATCGCGAGATCGTTGGCCGCGAGGCACCACTGCGACGGCCAGCTTTTCGCGATCGGCGTCAGGATGTCCAGCAGCTGCGCGGCCTCGGCGCGCACTGCCGCATCGCCGTGCGCGCGCGCTTCGTCGACGAGCCGCGCGCAGTACAGGATCAGCGCGAGCCCGCCTTCGACGTACGCCTTCTGCGCGAGCAGCATGCGCCGCACGTCCGGATGCGCGACGATCGGCGCCTGCGGCGCGGCCGCGTCCTTGCCGGCCGGTCCGAGCGCACGCCCCTGCGGCCGGTTGCGCGCGTAGTCCAGCGCGTGCAGGTAACCGGTGTAGCCGAGCGCCACCGCGCCCGCGCCGACGCCGATGCGCGCCTCGTTCATCATGTGGAACATGTACGCGAGGCCGTGATTCGGTTCGCCGACCAGATAGCCGATCGCGCCGGCGCGACCCTGCGGACGATGACGCGTGCCTTCGCCGAAGTTGAGCAGGCAGTTGGTCGTGCCGCGATAGCCCATCTTGTGATTCAGGCCGGCCAGCACCACGTCGTTGCGCTCGCCGCGCGCGGCGCCGTCGTCGGTCGGCAGGTACTTGGGGACGATGAACAGCGAGATGCCGCGCGTGCCGGGCGGAAGCCGGCCCTGTTCGTCGGGAATCTTCGCGAGCACGAGGTGGACGATGTTCTCCGCCAGCTCGTGCTCGCCGCCGGAAATCCACATCTTGTTGCCGGTGATCCGGTAGCGCGGGCCGAGCGGCGACGCGCACTCGAAATCGGCGCGCGTGACGATGTCGGACAGCGACGAGCCGGCCTGCGGCTCCGACAGGCACATCGTGCCGAAGAAGCGCCCTTCCAGCTCGGGACGCGCGAACGCGTCGATCTGCGCGGGGCTGCCGTGCGCGAGCAGCAGGTTGGCGTTCGCGACGGTGAGGAACGGATACGCGGCGGTCGCGATGTTCGCGGCCTGGAAGAACAGGAACGATGCGGCTTCGACGAGCTTCGGCAACCGCATCCCGCCGAACGCTTCGTCCTGGCCCGCGGCGATCAGGCCGGCCGCCGCGAAGGCCCGCACGGCCGGCTCGACTTCGGGGATCAGCGTCACGCGCTCGCCGTCGAACCGCGGCTCCTCGCGGTCGCCGCGCGCCGCATGCGGCGCGAACAGGTCAGCCGCGATCCGCTCGCTGGTATCGAGCACCGCGTCGAAGGTCTCGCGGCTGTGCTCCGCATAGCGCGGCAGCGCGCCGAGCGCGTCGGCATCGAGCCAGTCGTACAGCAGGAACGCGAGATCGCGTCGCGACATCAGCAGGCTCATCGTGACGCCCTCCGCATGGCCTGCGTTTTCCCCATCGCCGACGGCCGCGCGTGCGCGATCCGGTCGATCGGCGCTCGCTCGATCGATGCATGCTCCATCACGTCTGTCTCCTGTCGACCAGAGTTAGCGCTTTAGCGCTTACTCTGGTCCCATGCTTCGCGGTCGACCAGAGTTAGCGCTTTAGCGCCTACTCTGGTCCCATGCTTCGCGGTCGGGCGGCGCGCCGGCGCGCGCGTGGGCGCCGGTTGCCGGCCCGGATGATTGGGTCGGTGACTGCAAGTGCTGGCGCAGAATTTAGCACGATCGTTCGCAAACAACAATGCTCCGGCTTCGCGCCGCCGTGCGGCGAGCTCAGGCGTTCGATCGGTGCGCGGCGCCAGCGGCGCCGCAAAGCCGTGCGCGCGCCGCACCCGGCGCGCGACAGCGTATCAACCGGCCTTCTGCTTCGCGAGCTGATCGGCGATGGGCAGACTGCGAATCCGCGTGCCGGTTGCCGCGAAGATCGCGTTGGTCAGCGCCGGCGCGACCGGCGGCAGGCCCGGCTCGCCCACGCCGCCCAGCGGTGTCGCATAGTCGTCCGGCGCGACCAGATGCACGCGGATTTCACGCGGCGCCTCGTTCATCCGGAGCACCTGGAAGCCGTTGAAATTGCTCTGCTCCGGTTGCCCGTCCTTGAACGTGATCTCGCCGTGCAGCGCGATGCCGAGCCCCATCACCACCGCGCCTTCGAGCTGCGAGCGCACGCGCTCCGGGTTGACCTGCGGCCCGCAGTCGATCGCGATGTCGACGCGCGGCACCGAAATCGCGCCGTCCGCGGACACCTGCACTTCGCACACGACCGCCGTGTACGACACGAAGCTGCGATGCGCGGCGATCCCCTGCCCGCGCCCCTTCGGCAGCTTGCGGCCCCAGCCGGCTTCGCGCGCAACCGTCTCGATCACGCGCCGCAGCCGTCCGGTATCGACCGGATACAACGCCGGATCCTCGCCGTAGTTCACGTTCTTCACCGTGATGTGCGGCTCGAAACGCCGCGCCGGCCCAATCAGGTCGAGCAGGAAATCCTTCGGGTCGCGGCCCGCCGCGTGCGCGAGTTCCGACACGAAGCTCTGGATCCCGAACGCATGCGGAATGTTGTACACCGAACGGAACCAGCCGATCCGCGTATGCGCCTGCGCGGCCGGGTTCTCGATCCGCACGTTCGGGACTGCGAACGGAAGATCGGCGATGCCTTGCGCGAGCTCGCCCGGCTGCTCGTGCACGACGCCGGCCCTGAAGGTCGACTGGATCGACGGCGCGACCGTGCGATGTTGCCACGCGACCACCTTCCCCGCCGCATCGAGGCCGCCATCGAACGCTTCCAGCGACACCGCGTGGAAATAGTCGTGCGCGATGTCGTCCTCGCGCGTGAACGTCAGCTTGACGGGTGCCCCCACCGCCTTCGACAGCAGCGCGGCCTCCACCACGTAGTCCGGTTTCGACTTGCGGCCAAAGCCGCCGCCGAGCAGCGTCACGTTGACCGCGACGCGCTCGCTCGGCAGCGCGAGCGCCTTCGCGATTTCGTCGCGCGTGGTCTGCGGCGCCTGCGTGCAGGTCCAGACTTCGCAGCGGCCGTCGGCCACGCGCGCGACGGCCGCGGGCGGCTCCATCGTCGCGTGCGCGAGATGCGGAATGTAGTACGTCGCACGCACCCGCTTCGCGGCGCCCGCGAGCGCCGCGGCCGTATCGCCGTCATCGCGGATCACGTCGCCCGGCTGCGCGGCCGCCGCTTCGAGCGTCTTGCGGTAGGCCGCCGAATCGTAGCCTGCGTGCGGCCCGCGCTTCCAGTCGATCTTCAGTCGGGCGCGTGCCTGGATGGCCGTCCACGTGTCGCGTGCGATCACGGCCACGCCGCCGAGCGGCTGGAACCCGGACGGCAGCGGCGCAGACGCGAGCTGCACGACCTTGACGACACCCGGCAGCTTTTCCGCGGCGGACGCGTCGAACGATGCGACCGTATCGCCATAGGCCGGCGGACGCGCGACGACCGCATACAGCATGCCGTCGAGCCGCGTGTCGATCCCGTAGTGCGCGCGGCCGCCGACGATGTCGCGTCCGTCGATCAATGCCGTTTCGCCCTTGCCGATGTAGCGGAACTCGGCCGGCGCCTTCAATGCCACGCTCTGCGTATCGGGTACGGGCAGCGCGGCCGCCTTCGCGGCCAGTTCACCGAAGCCGAGCTTGCGCCCGGTTTTCGTATCGACGACCTCGTGCACCGTCGCCTTCACTTGACGCACGTCGACGCCCCAGGTCGCCGCCGCGGCCTGCTCGAGCATCGTGCGCGCGGCCGCCCCCGCGCGGCGCAGCGCCGCGAAACTCTGGCGCAGGCTGCGCGAACCGTCGGTGTTCTGGTTGCCGTAGCGCGGCTCGTCGCCGACGGCCTGCGCGACCTTCACGCGTGCCCAGTCCGCGCCCAGCTCGTCGGCAACCACGAGCGCGACGCTCGTGCGCACGCCTTGCCCCATCTCCGAGCGAATGCAGGTCACCGTCACCGTGCCGTCGGGCGCGATCGCGACGAACAGGTGCGGATCGTCACGCAAGCCGTGCGGCATGCCCGCGCCGCCGTACTGCGGATTCGGGCTGACCGGCGGCTGCACGGGCGCGGCCGCGCGCGCAAGCGACGGCACGCCGAACGCGAGCAGCAGTCCGCCGGATGCGAAGCCGAGCAGCAATGCGCGGCGGCTTTCATTGTGGACGGAGAGTTCCGGCGCGTTCATGCGGCACCTCCGCGGCGCACCGCCAGCCGGATCGCCGCGCGGATGCGCGTATAGGTCCCGCAGCGGCAGATGTTGCCGGACATCGCGTCGTCGATGTCGGCGTCGCTCGGATGGGGATTCGTCTTCAGCAGCGACGCGGCCTGCATGATCTGCCCGGACTGACAGTAGCCGCATTGCGCGACGTTCAGTTCCTGCCACGCTTGCTGCAGCGGATGGTTCACGTCCGTCGACAGACCCTCGATCGTCGTCACCTTCTTGCCCGCGGCGGCCGCGACGGGTGTAATGCACGACCGGATCGCGACGCCGTCGAGATGCACGGTGCAGGCGCCGCACAGCGCCATCCCGCAGCCGAACTTGGTGCCCGTGTGCCCGAGGACATCGCGCAGATACCAGAGCAACGGCATGTCGGGATTGCCGTCGAAATGCCGTTCGCCACCGTTGACGGTCAGCGTGATCATCGTTCACCTCCTGGTTGCGACGCCGCGTCGCGCGGGCGTCGTGTGGGGATTTGAACGGCGCTGGGCACATTCCGAACGACCAGGTGGGCCTGACGCCGTTTCGTTTTCCGGATTGCGGCGGGTGACGACGCAATTGGGGCGATGCTGCCGCCTGGTTGCCTGTGCAACGGTTCGGCGGGATTCGCGCGACTGCTCGTTCGCGTGGATCGCCGCGCGTATTATCAGATGAATTGCGCTTTGTCGTCAGAACGGGGCGGCTTGGGGGCGACAGGGGGATTCCGCGAGCCTGCCGAACGCGAGATGAATGCACGCGTTTCGGCATTGCGCGCATGCCTGCGCGGGCTGGACGTCAGCGCTTTCGCGGGACCGGCATCGGCGTCGTCAGGGCGCAATCCCGTGCTGCAATGCGCCGCCGATCCAGCGCTCCTCCGACGCTTGAAGATGGGCGCGCATCGCCGTTTGCGCCGCGATCGGATCTCCCGCTTGCAACGCCTTCAGGATCTGCTCGTGCTCCCGCACCGCGGCGGCCCAGGTTTCCGGGCTTTCCGAATGTCCGCGAATCGCGGCGGCAATCGGGTCGTGTCGGCTATCGAACAACTCGCCCACGAAGCGGCTCAACACGGAGTTGCCTGCCACCTCCGCAATGAGCATATGAAACTGCCGGTCCGCGTCGACGGGCGATTTGCCCGCGACGGCGAGCCGCTTCATGCGCTCCACCGTGCGACGCAAACGGTCCAGCGTAGCTGCCGAGAATCGCGCGGTGGCCAGCACAACCACCGAACCCTCTATGGCACCGCGCGCCTGCATCAGCTCCGACGGGCTCTCACCCAACGCGGGCACCCCGCCACCGTCGGTCTCGCCAGGATCGCGAACGTAGACCCCCGAGCCAAGCCGTATCTCGATCTGCCCGCCGATTTCGAGGGCGATCAAGGCCTCGCGCAACGACGGGCGCGAGACGCCGAGCGTGGTCGCGAGCTCGCGCTCGGGCGGCAGTCGCCCACCAGCAGGAATTCCACCCTGACGGATCAATGCGAGGATTTGCGCGGCCACGGATTGGTAAAGCCGCTTTGGTTCTGTCTGCTTCATGATCCGAAAAATGGTCGACCGAAATGGCCGGAGCTTCGCGTTCACGCGGAGTCTACCACGGCGGCGAAACGCCCGGCCAGCATGGGATAGACCCGGAACAAGGGTTTACACCATTGGTATGGTCACTTCAACATAATCACAATTGGCTTGACCAGATGTGCGCTCCATCCTTGAATTCATCGCAACTGGACTGACCAGTTGCCGCTCGATGCCTGCGCCAGTGACCAACGGAGACACGCATGACCCCTGCCGACTTGCGGCCATCGCCCCCCCTTTCGCGCGGCGGGCCGACTGCTCGAACCATCCTGCAGCTGCAGGGCGTGGGCAAGCGCTTCCCCGGCGTCGTGGCGCTCGACGGCATCGATCTGGATCTACGAGCGGGAGAGGTTCATGCCGTTTGCGGCGAGAACGGCGCGGGCAAGTCGACGCTGATGAAAATCATCAGCGGGCAATACCGCGCGGACGACGGCGTCGTCCTCTACGACGGGGCGCCCGTGCAGTTTTCGTCCGCCACCGACGCACAAGCCGCAGGCATCGCGATCATTCATCAGGAGCTGAACCTGGTGCCCCACTTGTCAGTGGCGGAGAACATCTACCTGGCGCGCGAGCCCAAGCGCGGCCCGTTCGTCGACTACCGCGCGCTGAACCGCGCCGCACAGTTGTGTCTGCAACGAATCGGCTTGAACGTGTCGCCGACGACGCTGGTCGGCGCGCTCTCGATCGCGCAGCAGCAGATGGTGGAAATTGCGAAGGCGCTGTCACTCGACGCGCGGGTGCTCATCATGGACGAACCCACGTCGTCGCTGACCGAATCGGAAACAGTGCAGCTGTTTCGCATCATCAAGGAGCTTCGCAGCGAAGGCGTCGCCATCCTGTACATCTCGCACCGACTCGACGAGATGGCCGAAATCGTGGATCGCGTCACGGTGCTGCGCGACGGGCGCCACATTGCCACGAGCGATTTTGCATCGACGTCGGTGAACGAGATCGTCGCCCGAATGGTGGGCCGTCCACTCGACGATGCCTACCCGCCGCGCCGATCCACGCCCACGGATCACGTGCTGCTGAAGGTGCGCGACCTGCAACGAACCGGCACGTTCGGCCCCGTGTCGTTCGAACTTCGCAAGGGTGAAATTCTCGGCTTCGCAGGGCTGATGGGTGCGGGACGCACCGAAGTCGCCCGCGCGATCTTCGGCGCGGAGCGGCCCGATGCCGGCTCGATCCTGCTGGGCGATACGCCGGTCGAGATCAACTCGCCGCGCGAGGCCATTCGCCACGGGATTGCCTACCTGTCCGAAGACCGGAAAAAGGACGGCCTCGCGCTGGCGATGCCGGTCGCCGCAAACATCACGCTGGCCAACGTCGCGGCGATCTCGTCGCGCGGCTTCCTGCGGTTCTCCGACGAAGCGGCCATCGCCGAGCGTTACGTGCGCGAACTGGGCATCCGCACACCGACGGTCGCGCAGATCGCGCGGAACCTGTCCGGCGGGAATCAGCAAAAGATCGTCATCGGCAAATGGCTATACCGCGGCTCGCGCATCCTCTTTTTCGACGAGCCGACGCGCGGCATCGACGTCGGCGCGAAATACGCGATTTACGGGCTGATGGACCGCCTGGCGGCCGATGGCGTCGGCGTCGTCCTTATCAGTTCGGAACTGCCCGAGTTGCTCGGCATGACCGATCGCATTGCCGTGTTTCACGAAGGACGTATCGCCGCGGTGCTTGAAACCGGAAAGACCAATCAGGAGGAGATCTTGCATCATGCATCAGGAAGAAGTCATGCTTGACATCACATCGGGCCGCACGCCAGCCGTCGATAAACAGGCACGGCAGCGACGCCGCGACCTGATCCAGAAATTTGCCGCGCTGGGCAGCCTGGTCGTGCTGATCGTCGCGTTTTCGCTGACCAGCGCCGCATTCTTCTCCGTCGGCAACCTGATGACCGTCTCGCTTCAGGTGACGTCGATCGCGTATCTCGGCGTGGCCGCGACGTGCGTCATCATTACCGGCGGCATCGATCTGTCGGTCGGATCGGTCCTCGCACTGGCCGGCGTCGCGGCCGCGCTGCTCGTCAAGGCCGGCATTCCGGTACCCGTCGCGATGCTGGGCGGCATGCTGGTCGGCGCTGCATGCGGTTGGGTCAACGGGATCTGCGTCACGCACATGGGGCTGCCGCCGTTCATCGCCACCCTCGGCATGATGCTGGTCGCCCGCGGGCTCGCGTTGCAGATTACCGGCGCCAGACCCGTGTCGGGGCTCGGCGACGCGTTCGGCGAACTCGGCAACGGCGCCCTCTTCAAAATTTCGCACATCGGGGCCGACGGCTTTCCCGACACGATCTTTCCCGGCATTCCTTACCCCGTCGTCATCATGGTGGTGCTGTTCGTGGCGGTGTCGGTGCTGCTGTCGCGAACGTCGCTGGGCCGCCACATCTACGCGGTCGGATCGAATGCGGAAGCGGCACGTCTGTCCGGCGTGAACGTGCAAGGCGTCAAGCTGTTTACCTACGTCCTGTCCGGCCTGCTCGCAGGCGCCACGGGTTGCGTACTGATGTCGCGTCTCGTCACGGCCCAGCCGAACGAAGGCGTGATGTACGAACTCGACGCCATCGCCAGCGCGGTGATCGGCGGCACGTCGCTGATGGGCGGCGTCGGCACGATCTCCGGCACCGCCATCGGCGCATTCGTGATCGGCGTGCTGCGCAACGGCCTGAACATGAACGGCGTGTCGAGCTTCATCCAGCAGATCATCATCGGCGTCGTCATTCTCGGCACCGTGTGGATCGATCAACTCCGCAACCGGAAGTTGTAGTCACAAGACGAAGTTCCAACCACCATCAAGGAGCGAGACATGAAAAAACTATCCGTACTGGCAGCGGCGGCAATCTTGTGCGCGATGTTCGGCGCGCATGCGCAGGCCGCCGGAGGCGAAATTGCGGTGATCGTGAAGACGGCCAATTCGAACTACTGGCAGAACGTGCAGAAAGGCGCCACCGCCGCCATGGCCAATGCGAAGGGATACACGATGACGTTCCAGGGCCCCGCCGCGGAATCGGCGATCGCCGACGAAGTCAACATGGTCGAGAACGCGGTGAACCGGCATGTCGCCGGCATCGTCCTCGCGCCGTCGGATCCGGACGCACTCGTGCCGGCCATGAAGAAAGCATGGGAAGCGCATATTCCGGTGGTGTTGATCGACTCGACCGTATCCGATGCCGGCAAGCAGTACTACCAGTCGTTCCTGTCGACCGACAACGCGAAAGCCGGCGAACTCTGTGCGAAAGCGATGATCGACCGGGTCGGGCAGACCGGCAAGGTCGCGGTCATGTCGTACGTGCCGGGCGCCGGTTCGGAAGTCGGCCGCGTCGGCGGATTCCGCAAGTACATCGCCGCGCATTCGAAGCTGCAGGTGGTGGGGCCGTTCTATTCGCAGTCGCAGATGGCGAATGCGCTGAACCAGACGACCGACGTCCTGTCGGCGAACCCGGACCTCAAGGGCATCTTCGGCGCCAATGAACCGACCGCCGTCGGGATGGGACGCGCGCTGCAGCAGTCGGGCAAAGGCGGCAAGGTCGTGGCGATCGGCTTCGACGGCAATCAGGACCTCCAGGGATTCGTTCGAGACGGCACGATTCAGGCCATCGCCGTTCAGAGCTCGTACCAGATGGGCTACAAGGGCATCGAGACCCTCGTCAACGTGATCGGGCGCAAGCCTGTTTCCAAGCAGGTGGATACGGGCGTGCTGATGGTCGAAAAGCAGAATCTCGACTCGCCCGCAGCGAAGAACGTCCTGTACTGACGAACGCGCCGTCGCGGCGGCGCTCTGCCGGGCCGCCCGTCGGCACCTCCTCCATTCACATACACGCCATGAAAGCCATTGCAACGCACGCGCTACCCCGTAGCGGATTGGTCATGAGCACACTGGGCTTCGGTTGCTCGCAACTGGGCGGCCTCTACAAGTCGATGTCGACCGCCGAGGCCGATGCGCTCGTCGACTGGGCGTGGGAGGCCGGCATCCGTTATTTCGACACCGCGCCGTTCTACGGTTACACGCTGTCGGAGCGGCGCATCGGACAATCGCTGCAGACGCGGGCGCGCGAACGATATGTACTGAGCACCAAGGTCGGCCGGCTCATGCGGCCCGACGATACGGTTCAACCCGGCGACGACGGTTGGGCGCACCCTCTGCCCTTCCGGCCTCACTTCGACTACACGTTCGACGGCATCATGCGCTCGTACGAGGACAGCCAGCAACGCCTCGGCATGCGGACGATCGACATCCTCTATGTTCACGACATCGGCGCCGCCACGCACGGCGATCGGCATGCCCACTACTGGGAACAGCTGACCCGCGGAGGCGGATTCCGGGCGCTCGCCGAACTGAGCGATGCGCGTGCCGTTTCCGCCATCGGACTCGGCGTCAATGAGTGGGAAGTTGCCGTCGACGCGATGCAGGAGGCGGATCTCGACGTCGTGCTCCTCGCGGGCCGCTACACGCTGCTCGAACAGGAGGCGCTTTCGCCGTTGCTCGATAGATGCGTGCGCAACGATGTTCGGATCGTCGCCGGAGGCGTCTTCAACTCGGGCGTGCTGGTCGGAAACGGCAAGTTCAACTATGCGGATGCGCCGGCCGAAGTGGTCCGAAAGGTCGCGCGTCTCGCCGACGTATGTGCCGGCTTCGGCGTACCGCTTGCCGCGGCCGCACTTCAGTTTCCGCTGGCCCACCCGGCCGTGGTGTCCTGCGTGGTCGGGGCGCGCAGTATCGAGCAGTTGCAGAAGAACATCGCCTGGCTCGACACACCGCTCCCGCCGGAGCTCTGGACTGCGTTGCAACGCGATGGGCTGATCGCCGCAGCCGCGCCGGTTCCGGAGGTGTGCGCGTGATATTCCGGATCGACGCTCATCAGCACTTCTGGCAGATGGCCAGTCGCGACGGTTATTGGCCCCCGCAAACGCTGGATGCCATCTATCGGGACTTCGGTCCGCAGGATCTCGAACCGCTGCTTGCGCAGTCCGGTGTGCAGCGGACTGTTGTTGTCCAGTCGCTACCGACTCAAGAAGACACGCGCTATCTGCTCGACGTTGCATCCCGGACGAGCTTCGTGTCGGCCGTCGTCGGATGGGTGGACCTCAAATCCGCGGGCGCGCCGGCCGATATCGCGTCGCTCGCCCGTGATCCGAAATTCCGTGGCATTCGTCCGATGCTGCAGGATCTTGCCGATGACGACTGGATCGACGATCCAATTCTCGAGCCGGCCATCGACGCCATGCTCGCGAACGATCTCGCTTTCGATGCACTGGTCACGCCGCGCCATCTGCCCGCGCTGCTCGCATTCGCGCGCCGCTACCCTCGCCTGCGCATCGTGATCGACCACGCCGCCAAGCCACCCATCGCATCGGGCCGAAGTGAAGCGTGGCACGCCGCGATGAGCGAACTCGCCGCGCATCCGAACGTGCACTGCAAGCTCTCCGGAATGTGGACGGAAGCCGGCCCGCATCCCGATCTCCTGCGCGTCGAGCCGTACGTGCGCGCGGTCTGCGACTGGTTCGGCGCGTCCCGGCTGATCTGGGGCAGCGACTGGCCCGTCTCGCGCCTTGCCGGTCAATTTGGTGACTACGGGGCCTGGCTCGCATGGTGCGAACAATGCTGCGACCGCTTCCTCGGGCCCGACGCACGCGCGCGCGTTTTCGGCGGCAATGCATGCCACTTCTACAGAATCGATCGGCCGTCCGGCGATCAACACGCTCAATAACGAGGACGTCACCATGCTCAGCATCATTTGCGAATCGCCCGGCATACTTCGCCACGAAGATCGCGCGCCGCCTTCCCGCGCCGAAGGGGAGATATTGTTGCGCGTGCAACGAGTCGGTATTTGCGGCACCGACATGCACATCTATTCGGGCAATCAACCCTACCTGCAATATCCGCGCGTCATGGGCCATGAACTGTCCGCCATCGTCGCCGAGGCCGATCCCGGCGCGCATGTCGCGCCTGGAGACGCGGTCTACGTGATGCCCTACCTGTCGTGCGGACAGTGCATCGCGTGCCGACAGGGCAAGACCAACTGCTGCGTCAACATCAAGGTGCTCGGGGTGCATCGTGACGGCGCATTGACCGAATATCTGTCGGTGCCCGCGCAGTTCGTGCACAAGGCCGAAGGAGTGACGCTGGACCAGGCGGCGATGATCGAATTCCTGGCCATCGGCGCGCACGCGGTGCGGCGTGCCGCCGTGTCCGCAGGCCAAAGGATCCTCGTGGTGGGTGCAGGGCCGATCGGCATGGCGGCGATGCTGTTCGCCCAGCTGAGAGACGCACACGTCACCTGTCTGGACACACGCGCCGATCGCCTTGCGTTCTGCCGCGAACACTTCGCCGTTGCGACGGTGCAGACGGGGCCGAACGACGTCGACGAATTGTCGACGATGACCAACGGCGAGTTTTTCGACGTTGTGTTCGATGCGACGGGTAACGTCAAGGCCATGAATCGCGGTTTCGAGTTCATTGCGCACGGCGGCAAGTACGTGCTGATTTCGATTGTCCCGGGCGAGATCACGTTCTCCGATCCGGAGTTTCACAAGCGCGAAGCAACGCTGCTCGGCAGCCGCAACGCCACCGCCGAAGACTTCGAGACCGTCCTCGACGCGATGCGCGCCGGCCGCATTCCGGACAAGGCGCTCAATACGCATCGGATGAGCCTGTCGGACGTTCCCGTCGAGTTCCCGAAACTGTTGGAGCCCGGGCAGACCGTCGTCAAGGCGCTGGTCGAGTGCTGACCGAATTCGCGGGAACCGTTCGAGATGAGTGAACCGATTCTTCAGTTTGGCACCAGCCGGTTTCTCCAGGCCCACGTTGCCCTGTTCGTATCGCAGGCGCTGGAGCGCGGCGATGCGATCGGCGGGATCCGCATGGTGCAGACCACCGACAACCCGGCAAACCATGCGCGCATCGCCGCACTGGCCCAGTCAGGTAGTTATCCGGTGAAGATCCGCGGCAGGGAACACGGCGCGATCGTGGATACGGTCGTCCACTGCCGCGCCGTGCGCGCCGCGTGGATCGCCGACCGCGACTGGGGGATGATCCGGCATGCGGTGATGCATGACGTCCGCGTCATTGTGTCGAACACCGGCGATGCAGGCTATCGTCTCGACGAGCGCGATTCGCCTGCCCTGCTCGCGCTGGAGAGTCATGTCCCGCGCAGCTTCCCCGCCAAGCTGCTCACGCTGCTGCATGCACGATGGCGCGCACGGCCCGGTACGGGCATGTCGATCTTTCCGTGCGAACTCGTCGCGCGCAACGGCGACACGCTACGCGCGCTGGTCATCGACCTCGCTGAACAATGGGCGCTGCCCGCGCCCTTCGTCACGTATCTGTCGCAACGATGCATCTGGGTCAACTCGCTGGTCGACCGGATCGTGTCCGAACCGATCGAACCGGTGGGCGCCGTGGCCGAGCCCTACGCGCTCTGGGCCATCGAACGACATCCGGGCATGGAATTGCCGTGCACGCATGAACATATCGTCGTGACCGACGACCTGCTCAGCCACGAGCGGCTCAAGCTGTTCTTCCTGAACGTCGGGCATACGTGGCTCGCCGACCAATGGCTCGTGCAGCGCCGCAGCAGCGCGCAGACCGTATTCGACGCGATGAACGACACGACGCTGCGCGAGGGCATCGAGGGCGTCTGGGGCGAGGAAGTCTTGCCCGTGTTCGATGCGCTCGGGATGCGCGTTCGCGCAGAACAGTACGTTGCAAGCGTGCGCGAACGGTTTCTCAATCCGTATCTCGACCATCACATCGCGGACATTGCCGGCAACCATGTCGAAAAGGTCCGGCGGCGAATTCTGCCGCTGATCGAACTGGGCGATTCGCTCGGGGTCGCGCCTGATCAGACTCGGCTACGCGATACGCTCGCGCGGCATGGCGTGACACCCTCAACCAAAGAGGCAAATGCATCATGAATGATCGGATGGTCGTCATGCTTCATGGCGACGACAACGTAGCGGTGGCATTGAGAACGCTCGAGGCCGGCACGTCGATTGAAGTGAATGGCGTGTCGACCATCGCTGTGACCTCCATTCCGGCGGGCCACAAGATAGCGACCCGTCGCATCGTGCGAGGCAGTCCGGTGATCAAGTACCGGCAAACGATCGGTGTCGCGCTGAACGATATTGCGCCCGGCGAGCACGTTCACGTTCACAACGTCGGCATGCCCGAGCATCACGCGCATCGTGCCGCGCACATCGATGCCGGTCACGCGCTCGCGCCAGCAGACCGATTGGAGACGTTTCAGGGTTTCGTGCGGGCGGACGGACAGGTTGGCACACGCAACTACATCGGGGTCATCGCCAGCGTCAACTGTTCCGCCAGCGTCTGTCACGCGATTGCGGACGCGTTCAAGGGCGACGCGATGGCTCCGTTCGAATCGGTGGACGGTGTGGTCGCGATCACGCATCAGAGCGGCTGCGGGATGTCCGCAACCGGAGACGGCATCGCCGTACTTCGCCGCACGCTGACCGGCTACGCGTGCAATCCGAACTTCGCGGCCGTGCTGCTGGTGGGCCTCGGTTGCGAGGTGAACCAGGTCGGTGACCTTGCAACGTCCGTTGAAACGACGAACGCTTCCCCGGTCAGGACCCTCGTCGTCCAGAATGAAGGCGGCGTGCGTGAAACCGTCGCGCGCGGCGTCGCGATCGTCCGGGAAATGCTGACGGCAGCCAATCGCATGACGCGTACCGAAGTTCCCGCCGCGCGGCTGAAAGTGGGCCTGCAATGCGGCGGCTCGGACGGTTACTCGGGGATCACCGCGAATCCCGCGCTCGGGGCAGCCGTCGATCTGCTCGTTCGCCACGGTGGCACCGCCATCCTTTCCGAGACACCGGAAATCTACGGCGCCGAACATTTGCTGACCGCACGCGCGTCCGGCGTCGTAGCCGAGCGGCTCCTCGACAAGCTGCGCTGGTGGGAACGGTATGCGGGCGAATCGGGCGGCGACATGAACAACAACCCCTCGCCCGGCAACAAGGCCGGCGGCATCACGACCATTCTCGAAAAGTCGCTCGGCGCGGTTTCGAAGGGCGGCAGCAGCACGCTCAACGCCGTCTATGACTACGCCGACCGCGTATCGGAATCGGGCCTGGTCTTCATGGACACGCCCGGCTACGACCCGGTATCCGCCACCGGACAGATCGCCGGAGGCGCCAATCTGGTGTGCTTTACGACGGGGCGCGGCTCAGTGTTCGGCTCCAAGCCGGTTCCCACCATCAAGCTGGCGACGACCACCGGACTGTTCGAGCGGATGCGCACGGATATGGATTTCAATGGCGGCGAGATCGTCGACGGTTCGCTTTCCGTCGGGCAGGCGGGGGCGCAACTATTCCGGTTGATGCTGGACGTCGCGTCGGGCGCGCGCACCTGCAGCGAGCAGAACGGCATGGGCGACCGCGAGTTCGTGCCGTGGCTGCGCGGCCCGATCATGTGATATTCCGCCCTGCTCCCACACATCTCCGGAAATCGTCACCCATGAACATGAACCCGCCCCAATCGGCGCCGCGCGATCGCACAAGCGAATTGCAGCTATCGGCGCAGCAACAAGATCTGCTCGACGAGGCGCTCTCGCTCCTGATCGACATGCGCTCGCACGCGCTGGACATTGCGGCTCAGGTCTGTCGCCGTCAAGGCGGCGCCGTGCCGGGCAAACGCGCGGCACGTATTTCGTTACCCGTTGATGCGTGATCCTGAACAGTCGACGGTTCACGCTCTTCGGGCGTTTTCCAACATGAGGTCGCTATGCGCTACTGTCTCGCACTGGATCTGAAAGACGATCCTGATCTGATCGCTCGCTACGAGGAGCATCACCGTGCCGTATGGCCCGACGTGCTGCGGCATCTACGCGAGCATGGGGTACGCGGTATGGAAATTTTCCGCCTCGGCACGCGCATGACGATGGTGATGGATACCGATGACGCGGTGTTCGATGCCGAACGCATGGCCAAAGCAGCGGAAGCAAATCCTACGGTTCGTGCTTGGGAAGACGTGATGTGGACATTTCAGGCCCCGACGCCGTGGACACCGGCCGGTCTGAAGTGGACACCGATGACCCGCATATTCGATCTGCGAACGCAGACGTGAGCGTGCGACTCGCGGACGTCGTTTCCTTGAGTTTCGCCACGATCACCTGAATGGCATCGGCCGGTGCCCTTTTCGCGTGGCGGGCGCCGGCCGCCTACACGTCGATCCACGCGCCGCTGCCCTCCCGATACTGGATCACACCGCCGTTGAACCGCACCCGCAGGTTGCCATCGGGCAGCGGAACCCAGGTCGTCATGTCGAGGCTCTGCATCAGCCCGGCGAAGAAATCCCGCAGCTGTTGCGACTCGCTGCCCTGCCAGACTTCGATGCGCCCGAGGCACGCACGCAGGTTGCCGGTCGGCTGCATGATCGCGCCGACCTGTCCGGCCACGTTCGACGCTGGATCGTAGACCGGCGTGCCATCTCCGCTGACGATCGACAGATGGATCGCGCGCACCGACGCCGGTTTGCCCGGCGTCTGCTCGACGAGCGCGATGCAGCTCGTCATCGCGCCAAAATCGATTTCCGTCGCGTCACCCCAGATGCGCTCGCCAACCGACAGCGGCGCGGGACCTTGTACGTTCTGAATGATGTAGGGCATGGGTTCCTCGCATGACTCGATGGGACTGCTGGTGGCGGAGCCGCGACGTGTTCGGGAAGCGGACGTGCGTCGGCCCCGCTGCTCACTTCCCGCCTCCGGGCTGACGGCGCGGCGGATCGTGTCGATTGATTCTTTGTCGCTGCGCATACCGGAGTCAATCGATCTGTGTTCACGGGGATGATTGCCCGGGACGTTCGTCTTCGACTCGGTAATGGATCGGCCTATCGTGGCCGACGCGGGCCGCTTCTCCGTCGTCGTTCATGCAGGCGATCGCGCTGGTGCACACGGTAGCCATTTCTTGATCTGTCGATCTACTTATTGTTTCTCCGCTCGCTCCCGAGGATCGGCAGGCTGGAAGTCCGCCGCCACCGGCTCGCACTACGCGCCCTTCTTGTCCAACAGCGCCTGATACTTCTGCAAGCTCTCGTCGATCTTGTCGAGCGCGACGCTCGCGGCCTCTCCTTCGATCGCTTCCGCGGCACCCGCCACGAGTGCCGCGGTCGCGACGAACAGGTCCGTCAACAGCAGGCCCATCGCATCCATCGCCATTCCGGACACGTTCTCGTCGATGGTCTTCTGCGCGAGATCCTTCATCAGCACGCTCTTGCCCGCGATCGCCAGCGACGTCGACGCCTCGAAGTAGTTGGCCGCCGCCTGCGCAACCATGCCGCCCGCCTGCGTGATCAACATGTTCGGGCCGACCGCGATCTGCGTCGTCGCGTAGGACGCCGCCTCCGCGTTGATCGCCTGCACGGTCTGCAGCGCGGAGCCGCCTGGCCCAGGCCCGCCCGCGATCTGGTTCGGCGCCTTCAACGCATCGGTGAACCTGCGCAGCCGGTTGACCGGCCACGCGCGCGCGCCGACCTTCGACGCCGCGGGAACCGGCGCGACATCGGCTGGCGTCGTGGCTTCGGCTTCGGCTTCGGCTGCGGCGTCGTCGACATCGCGCGGCGTCTGCGGCGCGTCGTCGCCGCGCCCGCCCAAAAGGCCTTTCATATTCATGGTTCAGGTATCCCGAGAGTCTGCACGTGCTAATGCGTGGAACCCGTCTGCGGTCCGCCCGTCGCGGCATGCGGCGCGCCGCCCGATGAGCCGCCCGACGCCGCCTTCGGCGACGCTTCGACGGACAGGATCATCGCCACCGCTTTCGACACGACGGCGTTCGAAATCTGGTTCAGCGCCGCCTGCTGCTGCGTCATGTTCTGTGCGGAGATGCCGACCGCCTGGCTGAACATCTGGTAAAGCGTGCCCAGCGCCTGGGCCGGGGATCCGGCCACGACGTTGACATTGGTCTGCGTCAGTGCGTCGGTAACCTGCTCATTGACTTTGTCTGCCACGAGGCCTCCTCGAATCTCGGCTCCGGCATGCGGTTGAAGGAACGGGCGGGCTGGCAGGCCATCGACACCGCGTATGCCGTTAGGAACGCTGCGTCCCCGCATTCGTGAACGCGCTCAAGCGAGTCCGTCGCGCAATTTCTTGCGCAGCAGCTCGACGCGCTTTCTGGCAAGCGGCTCGTTGATGCCGAGCGTCGCCGCGATATGCGGATAGGGCATGTCCTCCTCGAACTTCAGCGTGAACAGGATTTGCTGCTGCTGCGGGAGCATCGACAGCGCCTGGTCGAGACGCAGCAGTTGCTGTCGGAGCAGCAACTGCTGCTCCATCGACGGTGCGTGGCCCGCCAGCTCGGCGATGTGATCGTCGTCCCAGCTGGAGTCGTATTCGAGCATGCCGTTTTCGCGCTGACGCTGGCGCGCGCCAGAGAGGAATGCGTGGTTCAGCGCCAGAAAGAGAAAGCCGGCCAGGTTCCGAACGCGCTCGGGCGAACGCTGCAGGTAAATGTGAACCTTGAGTGCGGTATCCGAAAGCAATTCGTCGGCACGGTAAATATCCCCCTTGCACAAGAGGCGCGCGCGGCGCCGCAATTTCCCCTGCATTTCACGCCACGTACGATCGAGCTGCTGCGCCTGTGACGCGGCCGGCGGGGCAGCGTGCGGGTTCGAGGTTGTCATTCCGTGCCCTCCGTTTTTATGGAAAACACAGAATCGATTTGATGCCGAGAACGGCGCTGTTACCCGCGTAACACCGTTATTGAGATAATCGTTTTGGTCAATTTTCTTGATTATTGTGAACGGAAATTTTTAACCCACGAGCGTCGCCCGTTCCGCCGTATCAGGCACTCCGCCCGGGCGTAAATAACGGCATTGCGATGAAAAAAGAACGACTAGCGTCGCGACGCGTTCGCGCGCCGGCACGCCGCTATCGATGTCGGTCGCCCGAACGTCATTGCCGCCAAAGTGCCGTCGCTTCCGGACTGATCGTCGATTATTTCGGTATCTTCATTATTTTTTCA
Source organism: Burkholderia sp. KBS0801 (assembly GCF_005937855.2). Classification (NCBI taxonomy): domain Bacteria; kingdom Pseudomonadati; phylum Pseudomonadota; class Betaproteobacteria; order Burkholderiales; family Burkholderiaceae; genus Burkholderia; species Burkholderia sp. KBS0801. The sequence continues at coordinate 1,369,049 of NZ_CP042177.1, read as the reverse complement.
CGCAGTACCGGAAGCAGCGTTTTCCGCTAGGTGGCCGCATCGTCAAACAACCTCGCACGGAAAACATGCCTGCCCTTGCTAACGCTCAAACGCTGCGCACTATACGGATACTCACCGATCTTCCGGAAAGCCTGCTCGCCCACGTCGAGCGGCATCTCATGCCCTGGCCCGAACACGGCAACCGAATGTTGTTCTTCAAGGGCGACCCGGAAGATTTCGTCGCCTTCGTACACCGCGGCCGCGTCTACAAGACACTGCACGAACCCGGCGGACGCGAAATCATTCTCGGCCATTCGGTGCCGGGAGAACTCATCGGTGAAAGCACCCTCCTTCGCGCGCACCGGCGCAGCTTCACCGCCCAGTTGAGTCACGACTGCCGCATTTCGCTGCTGCATCGCCAGCACTTCGCACCGCTGCGCGCCAACGCCGATTTCATGGAGCGCATCTACGAGCAGCTGTGCCTGCACATCCACCAGCTGAGCGACTTCGCCGAGTCGGCGTGCCTGTACCGGCTCGAGGCAAGGCTCGCGCGCCATCTGTTGAATCGCATGCAAGGGAACGACGTCGAGGTGCCGCTGCCGGAGAATCAGAGCATCCTGGCCGCGATGCTCAACGTCAGCCGTCCGCGATTGAACGGCACGCTGCAGAAGATGCAGCGCGACGGCCTGATCCGGCTTCACGCACACGGTGTGACGATCGAGAAACCGGAGCGGCTCCGGTATATCGCCGACGCCAATTGATGCCGCGGCGCGCACGTCGTCGTGCGGCGCCGCGGCGTGAGGAGGTTGCGCGCAGGATTACGCGGCGCGCGGTGCAGATCAGCCGCGCCAGTGACCGATGGCGTTCATCAACTGCGCGACGGCGGCCAGTTGCGACACGAAACTGTCGTTCGACGATCGTGCCGCGGCAGCCGCCGCCGCCGGCGAGCCGGCATAGAGCTGCATGATGCCGACGGTCGTGGCGGCGAGGTTGGACGCCGCCTGGTTCGCCTGCATCTGCACCGCGTTGTGAAGCAGGATCGCGGACGCGTGGCTGTTCGACTGCATGAGCGTGCCCAAGGCCACGGCGGGCGCTTCGCCCACCACCTTGACGTTGGCTTGCGTGACTGCATCGGCAATCGCGGCGGAGGCCTGTTCCGGCATGTCGTTACTCCTGTTGTTGCTCGCCGCAGCGGCGCAGTCGACGCGGTCACGGCGAAAGCATGAGTGGGTCGGTCGGCGAAGCGCGCCGCGCGGCCGTCGATGCGGCGCGGGCGCCCGCCTTCGCGGGCGTCGGCACGACGTCGGGTGCCTGGCGGCCGCCACCGCGGCGGCCGCCAGGCGTCAACGCCGGGTTGCGCGTCAGGCGAGCGCCTTGCCGATCGCGAGCACGTCAGCCAGCACGGAAAGCACGCCGCTCGAGCCGATTTCCGTCGCGGCGGCGCCTGCGCTCGCCGGCCCCAGCGTGTAGAGCTGCATCGTCCCCACGTTCGTCGACGTCGGCAGTTGCACCGCGGACTGCGACTGCTGCTGCACGGCGTTTTCGAACAGCACGCTGAGCGAATGGCTCTGGGCCTGGTACAGCGAGCCCGTCGCCATCGCGGGCGCTTCGCCCACCACCTTGACGTTGGTCTGCGTGACCGCGTCGGTGATCGCGGCATTGACCGCGCAGGTCTTGCAGTCGCAGGCGTCGGTCGGGTCGCCAATGGTCGTATCGTTTTCGTTTCCCATCGAGTTTCTCCTGGTTTGCGATTGGGCGCCGCATCGAATCGGCTCTGCCCGTTCTGTCAGTTCTGTCAGTTGCTCCGGAACACCACACGGCACCGCTGTGCTGCGCGCGGCGGCCGTGCTGCGGATCCGCGGCGCGGCGGCCTTGGCGGTTCGTACCGCTTGCGCCGCCGCTCAACCACGGTGTTGCGACGGCGCCTTACGGACGAGCCACCGCCTTGCCGATCGCGATCACGTCGGCCAGCAGCGAGATGATCCCGTTCGAGCCGATTTCCGTGGCGGCCGCGCCTGCGCTTTCCGGCCCGATCGTGTAGAGCTGCATCGTCCCCACGTTCGTCGACGTCTGCGACTGGATCGCGGCCTGCGACTGCTGCTGCACCGCGTTCTCGAACAGGATGCTCAGCGAATGACTTTGGGCCTGGTACAGCGAGCCCATCGCCATTGCCGGCGCTTCGGCGACCACCTTGACGTTGACCTGTGTGACCGCATCCGTAATCGCGGGATTGACTTGGCACACTTGACACTTTTCAGTCATTTGTTGCTCCTTGGTTCACGTAGTTGAGAAGGCGCACATCGGGGCTGGCCGTTTTTCGCGTTCAGCCGCATGACCCGTGTGCTACTACATGGACGCTGGGCCGGGGGTGTCGTGAACGATCGCGCTGGCGGCGGCATCCGGCGCGGTTTTTTCCGACAATTCGGTCGGACTGGCGCCGATACTTTGGAGGCGGTCGTATATCGCGTCGAGCCGGACGGCGAGTACGTCGACGTATTGCCGGAAGCACGCATCGATTTCCTGCCGGATGAGACCCGTCAGTTGTTCGCCAATCAACGCCATTGCCTCGCGTGTGCTGTCCTGGATGTCGGCCGCGCCGGATGCCTGAGCGTCGGGCGGCAGCTCGTGCGCGTCGAGTACCCCGGACACCTTTCGCTGTTCCGACGCCAGCATGCCGAGGGTTGTTTCGTTCTGCGCATCGATTGTCTGCAGGATGCCGCGCATCTTCTCGTACGCCTTTTGCTGGTTGAGCTGCAGGAAATGCTTGATCTGCTCGCGCGCCTCCTGGCGGGTTTTCGGCTGCGGCTGTGGCTGCGACTGCGGCGGGTTCGCGGCGGGTGCCTGTATGGCGGTGCCGGCGGTTGGCGCCAGCTGGTTGGTGTGCCTGCTCGGCAGTCGCTCCAGCAGTGCCTGTTCTTCGCCCGGCTCGAGTGGCCGCCCCAGTCGCTTTTCCGCGAACTGCCGCAGCAGCGGGTCAAGTGCTTCGTTGCTCATGGCTCACGCCTCCTCGATGTCCGGCCGCGGCGCCGGTGAGTGTGGGTCGGGTTCGAGGTCGGATGGATGCGGCGCAGACGCGTGTGCGTCGGAGTACTGCAACGGATATCGCATGATGTTCTCCCGGGAATGGATGCGCGACGGCCTTGCCGGAAATTCGGCAGGACTGCTGCAGGGACGAACCATGCGAGGGTCTGTGAAATCAGGCGGCGTTGCGTTTGGTTGGTGAGCGGTGTGATCGGCTGGTTTGATTGCGACGTTGCGTCGGCGCATGTGGATCGATGATTTGAGTGATCGCTACGCTCACGATCGTGGACAACTACCCGCAGGAATACCTGTTCGTTGAAGTCGACGGCTCATTGCGTGGCGAGCACGTTGTCGCCGCACTGACCCGGCGGTCCGGTCGAATGGCAGGCTGGCACACAACGTCATCTCTCATGTGCAACGTGGACATTGGTCCACTGCAGAGCGTGGGTGGCCTTAGCCTGTACCGTACCGGCCGCTGTTGTCTTGTCGTCCGTTAGGACCATATAGCGTTTCATCTGAGTACTGTCTCAGTTGGCGTGCCCATTCGGCAGCCTCTCCGCGGATGCGAGACAGCTCCCCAAAAGAGAGACTATTGCTGGTCAGCGATTAGTGACACAAATGGACTGAGGCTGACCCAATTTCCGTCCCGGTCTTAGTTGGAAAATTCCGGCTCTTGAGGCCGCGAATGACAAGAACGTGCTCAGGAGAAGGGTTGATTTCGGGCTTGTCAATGAACCTGTTTCCTGGCTCCTCAACGTGCGGCTGAAATTCCATTACGTGCGCCACGCATGGGGCAGATGCGAGGGCTGCTGATAGATACAGCGCAATGCTGTATTCAATTTGTCGCAGGTTCACGGCATCCCCGATTGTTGTTAGTCAGGAATACTACACCGTGCCTAGAGACGGCACTCTGTTCATGAGCGAACCCTTTGTCACACCGGCCTTGACCGTATCCCCTGCTACGGCAACCGGCGGCTTCTGGCCGAATTCGGCCGGCCGCCGCCCGGCGCACGCGACCCGCGCAGATCGACCCATCGCCGCCGTTCGACGAGGCTCGCTTCTACGTCAGCAATGTGTCGGTTTGCAGACGTCCGCGGGAGCGACTGAACTGATCGATGTTGCGGCCTGCCGGTGGCACTTGTACCGCAGCGGGGTACACATTTTCTGAAATGGCCCTCTTGAACCCCGTGGCTCCCAACTAGCTGAACCGGAGGATCGTCATGGTGGCAGCAAGGCCTGGCTCGTTGTCAGCGAACTCCAAAAAACCATGGTGCAGCGTCGCCACCGCTTTGACGAGCGCGAGCCCGAGTCCGACGCCAGGGGTTCCCCGGCTTCGGTCGCCGCGATAGAACCGCTCTGTCACCTTGGACCGTTCGGCGAGCGGGATACCGGGTCCGTCATCCGACACCGTGACGTCGATACGGTCGTCACGCTCACACAGCGACACCTCGACCTCGCCGTTGTCCTGCGCGTACTTCAGCGCGTTGTCGATCAGGTTACCAATCGCTTGCGCAAGCAGCAACGGGTCGACGTCGGCCAGCACCTCCCTTTCCGAACATAGCAACAGCGTCAGCGAAATGCCGCGCAACTCCGCGACGGGCTGATAGAACTCGACGGCATCCGACAGGATAGTCACGACGTCGATTTTGACAAAACCCGAGCGCCGCACGCCCGCATCGATCTCGGCGAGACGAAGCAGCGCATTGAAAATACCGATCACGCGGTCCACGTCGGCCATCGCCACTTCGAGCTGGCCCAGCGTGTCTTCGTCGCCCTTCTTGCGCAGCCCGAGCAGCAGCACCTCGAGTCTCGAACGCAGTTCGGTGAGCGGCGTGCGCAGATCGTGCGCAATCGCGTTCGACACATTGCGAACGCCGTCCAGCACTTCGATCAACGCGTCCTGCGCCTGGACGCGCGTCTTGATCTCTTCTTCGAGCCTCGCGTTCTGTTCCTGCTGCAAGCGTTGCAATGCATGCAGCTTCAGATGCATCTGCACGCGCACGGCCACTTCTTCCATTTGCAGCGGCTTGGTCACGAAGTCCATCGCGCCGACGCGGAAACCCGTGATCTTGTCCTCGGTCTGCGTCAGCGAGGTCATGAAAATCACGGGGATATCCCGCGTGACGGGATTGTCCTTGAGCGCGCGGCAGGTCTGGAAACCGTCGAGACCGGGCATCATCACGTCGAGCAGGATCAGGTCGGGCTTGACCAGTTCGGCGCGGCGCAGCGCTTCGTGGCCGTCGCGCGCGACGGCCACGCTCAGCCCTTCGGCTTCCAGCGTATCGACGACGAGCGCCAGATTCGCCGCCGTGTCGTCGACCACGAGCACGACGGGCGCGTCTTTGTTGTGCTCTCGCATCGTCAACTCCCTTCGTTGTTCAGATGATGTTCGATCAACGAAAGCAGGGCCTGCGATTCGTAGGTCATGGCAAGGTGCCGCAAACGCGCGGCGAACGGTTCATACTTTTCATGCGAACTCGCAAGACGATCGGCGTGCCGGCTGATGTCGCGCATCGAGCCGAGCAGTGCATAGCGGTGCAGCGCCGCCATGTCCTCGCGCGGCGGGATGATCATCGGCCGGTTAGCTTCGCAGGCCGGGCCGGCTCCCTGCAGTGTCGCCAGGCCGAGCAGCATTGCGATCGAGCCCAACAGGCGGTCGAGATTGAGCGGCTTTTCCAGAAACACGTTTGCGCCCGCGTCGATGTTCGCGCGTGCGTTCTGTTCGGAAGCGTCGGCGGATACGACGATCACGGGCGTCGCTCCCAATGTTTGCGAACGGCGCAGATGGCGCAGCGTCTCTATGCCGCCCATCACGGGCATCACCGTGTCGAGAACGATCAGGTCGGGCGCGCACGCTGCAGCCTTGTCGAGCGCATCGCGCCCATCGCTGCTTTCGATCACCCGAAAGCCCGCCTGTCCCAGCACTTCCGCCAGAAGCGTGCGGTTCGCGGGGACATCGTCGACCACCAGAATGACGCGGCGCGCGCCATCAAGGCGGTCCGCCTGGAGACGCGGTATGCGCTCGCACGGCCACGCCGCCGACGCGGGCGCATCCAGTTCAAAACCGAACACGCTGCCCTCTCCGGCCGAACTCGTGACTTCGATCTCGCCGCCCATCATGCGCACGAGTTGCTGGCTGATCGCGAGACCCAGCCCAGCCCCGCCGCTGCGTCGCGTGTGATCGCCCGCCTGTTCGAACGGTTGAAAGATCGCTTCCAGCCGGTCGGCGCTCACGCCGATACCGGTATCGCGCACCTCGAAGCGCAGGCGCCCGGCCGCGCCTCGGCTGACCGACAGCGTGACCTCGCCGCGGTCGGTGAACTGGACGGCATTCGCGAGCAGATTGAGCAGCACCTGGCGTAGCCGGCGCTCATCGACACGGACCACGGCAGGCAGATCCGGCGCCGCCACATAGTTCAGCACGAGGCGCTTTTGCTGCGCGCGCACGGCGACGATTTCCGCGATCGTCTCGAGAAACCCGCGCAGCGGCACTTCGCCGACCTGCAGTTCCAGCTTGCCGGCGCCCAGACGTGCGAAGTCGAGAATATCGTTGATCAGCGTCAGCAGATGCTGCCCGCTCTGCTCGATCACGCCGACGCTCGCCAGCTGGCGCGTGTCGAGCCGCACGTCACGCTGGAGTATCTGCGCATAGCCGAGAATGCCGTTGAGCGGCGTGCGCAGCTCATGGCTGATGTTGGCGAGGAACTGGTCCTTCGCGCGGCTGGCCGCTTCCGCCGCATCCTTCGCGACGCGCACCGTTTCTTCCAGCGCCTTGCGCTCGGAGATGTCCTGAATGATGACGATGACGTGAGCCGTCTGACCTGACGCGTCGTGCTGAAGCGCAACCGACAGCGTTACCCACACGCGCTCCCCGTCGAACCTGACGAGCGGCACTTCCTCCGAATAATGCTTGAGCTTGCCTTCCGTCAGCAGGCGGAACCGCTCAATGCTCGCCACGCTGAAATCGGCATGAATCAGATCGTGAAGCCGTCGGTGCTGCAACGCGTCCCGCGGCCAGCCGACGATCTCGCCCGACCGATGATTCACACGCAGAAAGCGCCCATCGAGATCGCAATGCGCGACGCCGACCGCGGCGTTTTCGAAGGTGCCGCGAAAGCGCTCCTCGCTCGCGCGCAGCGCCTGCTCGGTCATTTTCAGTTCCGTGATGTCGACCAGACTGCCGACGAAGCGCACCGGCTTGCCCATCGCGTCGCGGCGCGCGGTGCCGCGCACCAGCACCCAGCGGTCGGTGCCGTCGCGATGCCGCAGCCGGTTCTCCAGCTCGAACAGGCCGTCGCCGCTTTCGAGGAACGATGCGACCGCGCGATCCGTGCTGTCGCGATGATCGGGATGCAGCACGCTCATGTACGCTTCGTAATCGAGGCGCGCTTGCGGCGTGTCGAAGCCGAGCCACTCGTAGATGTTCGAATAGCGAGCGAAGCCGCGCTTGTGATCGCCTTCGGGCATGTCGATTTCCCACACGCCGACATTCGAGCCGTACATCGCCATTTCGAGTCGCGCATTGGTCTCACGAAGAATTTCCGCTTCCTGCGCGCGGCGCTTTTGCGTCACGTCGCGAAACACAATCACGATGCCCTGCCGCACGCCGCGTTCGTCCGTCATCGGCGTGCCCGTGCATTCGACCGGCAGGTCGCTGCCGCCGCGCGCGCGCAGAATGGCGCGCGCGGGCAGCCCGCCGTCGCTCCCGGTTTGCAGCACGGCGGCCATCGGATCCTCGATCGGTGCGTGCGTGTTCTCATCGTGCAGACTGAAGACCTCGCCCAGCCGCCGTCCCGTCGCTTCGCTGCGCGACCAGCCCGTCAGCGCTTCGCCGGCGAGATTGACGAAGGTGACGAAGCCATCCACATCCGTCGACAGCACACCGTCGCCGATACTCGACAGCGTGATCGCATAGCGCTGCTCGCTCTCGCGCAAACGCCGCTCGGCGCCGTGCTTGTAAAGCGCCATTTCGACGACGGTACGCAATTGCATGTCGTCGAATGGCTTGAGCACGTAGCCGTACGGTTCCGCTGCCGTCGCGCGGCGGATCGTCTCTTCGTCCGCGTAGGCGGTGAGAAACACGACGGGAATGTCGCGCGCTTCGCGGATACACCGCGCGGTGTCGATGCCGTCCAGTTCGCCCTCGAGCCGCACGTCCATCAGCACCAAATCCGGCTTGCTGCCTGCGGGCAGCGTCTCGACCAGCGCGAGCGCTTCTTCGCCGCTACCCGTGCTGCCGACCACGACATAGCCCGCGCGGCTCATCTGTTGCGCGATATCGCGTGCGACAATGCGGTCATCCTCGACGATCAAGATCTGCGCGCTGGTCATGGCGTGTGGCTGTCAACGTTCTGCTGCATTGAATTGAATGGTGAAAGTGGTGCCGTGCTGCTGCGCGATATCGATGCGGCCGCGCAATTGCAGCACGAGGTCGTGAACGAGGCGCAAGCCGAGCGTTTCATCGCGTTCGAACGAAAAGCCGGGCGCGAGGCCGACGCCGTCGTCGGCGACGATCAACGCGCAGCGCTGGTCGTCGATCGCCTTGAGTTCGACCTTGAGCACGCCGCCGCGCTGATCCGGAAATGCATGCTTGAGCGCATTCGACACCAGTTCGTTGATGACGAGACCGCACGACACCGCGCGGTTCATGTCGAGTTGAATGTCGTCGACGTCGATCTGCAGGTCGACGCCTAGTCGCCCCATGTCGTAGACGCGCGCCAGATGACCGCATAAGGTCTTCACGTGCGCCGTCATCGCGATGCGCGCGAAGTTGCCCGCGCGATAGAGGTTCTCGTGCACCATCGCCATCGAGCGTACGCGGTTGCGGCTGTCGGCGAACAGTTCGGCAACGGCCTTGTTCGTCACGCGCTCCGCCTGAAGATTCAGCAGGCTGCTGATCAATTGCAGATTGTTCTTCACGCGATGATGCACTTCATGCAGCAGTGCATCTTTCTCGGCAAGCAACGCATGTTTCTCTTCGAGCGACGCATTTTCGAGCGACACGGCCGCCTGTGACGCAAGCAGCCTGAGCACGGCGAGACGCGCGGGCGTGAACACGCCAGGCGCGAGTTCGTTCTCCAGATACAGCACGCCGATCAGCTTCGACTGCTTGACGAGCGGCAGCGACAGCACCGAACGCGAATGCTGCGCGGCGAAATGCTCGTCGGCCGACCAGGTCTGGTCGAAGATCGCATCGTCGATCAGCAACGCGCGTTGCGTGCGAATGCTTTCGAGCAGCACGGCACTCGACAGATCCTGCGCATTCACCGGTCTGCTGTCGAAGTGCACTTCCGGTCCTTCGCGCCCCGCCACCGCCGTTGCTTCGATCCACAACGCGTCGGCGCGCGGCAGCACGAGCAGCGCGCGCCGCGCGCCCGCGTGTTCGAGCATGATCGTCATCAGCGTGCGCATCAGACGCTCGGGAACCAGTTCGCCGGAGATCGCCTGCGACGCCTTCACCACGGTATCGACGTCGAGTTGTTCGGCGACGACGCCGGGCGCCGGCGCCTGCTCGACGAGCTCGCGCAGCAGCTCGGCATAACGCCGATCGAGCGACTTCACGCGCGCGATCGCGCCCCAGCGCAACCACGCGCGGCGCGCGTTGCGGACATACGCGGCCGCCGTCGTCGTAAAGCCGCGCGCCAGATAGAACTTCGCGGCAATCTCGTGCGCGAGCGCTTCGTCGTGCGGGAAATCATGCTTGCGCGCGAGACGGATCGCTTCTTCGTAGCTGTTCATCGCTTCGAACTCGCGGCCCGCGATGCGAGCGATTTCGCCGCTCATCAACGCCGCGCGGCTGCTGAAGTTGCTCGGGCAGTGCTCGGCCCACAGCGCCAGCTGCCGCTGATGCGCGGCGAGCTTGTCCAGATTCCCGGCCTTGGCGATTTCCGGCGCGCCGTCGTGCCAGCTTGCGCGCGTGAGCCCCGCAAAGAACTGATACTCGGCGATTTCGAAATGACCCGACGATGTCCACAGCAACGGCGACGCCTTGCTGTCCGCATGCATCGCGCCTTCGATATCGCCGGCCAGATAGCGCGCCTGCAGCTTGCGGATCCAGTACCAGCACGCCGCGATCGCGAGACTCGGATCGCCGTCGAGGCGCTGCTCGAACGCCGCGTCATCGAAGCGATCGGGAAGCGTGTCATGCGCGTCGAGGTTGCCGCGCAACGATTGAATCAGCGCGAGTTGCGCGGTGATGATGTCGACGATGAGGCCGAACTTCGCGGCCTGAACGATCTGCAGGCGACGCTGCGCTTCCTGCTCGACTTCCGCGAGCGGCTCGCCCGCGGCGATCAGCGTCGTGACCGTACAGCAGCTGCTGAAACCGATGTAGGTCAGGTCCCCGCCTTCGCTCGCGACTTCGAACGCGCGGCGCAGCAAGGGCAAACCGGTACGGATCGGCCGCGTCCACGGCGTCACGTGATACGCGAAGCACATGTAGACACGCGCCTTGAAACGGTCCAGCCCGCGCTTGTCCACGAGCGCGAGGCCGAGCTGGCCGAAGCGGTAGCCCGCATCGTAGTCGTCGAACAGCGGACCCGCGACCATGCCGAGATACGCATAGCCGAGCGACGACGCATCGCTGTTGCCGTACAGCAGGCTCAGGTTCGCCATCCGGCACAGCACGAGGCACACGAGGTTTTCATCGCTGAAGAACGCGGGCGGCAACACGGCCGTCAGCACGTTCATCGTCGCGGCGAGTCCCGCGTCGTCGAGCAAGGGCAGATCGACCAGCGTTTCGATCGGCGCGCCGCCGATGCCCTGCAACAGCGTGTCGTATTCTGCGCGCGCCGCGTCGCGGCCCGGATGCGGATCCCAGCCGATGCCGACGTGCCGCAGATAGTCGAGGCACGTCTGCACCGCGAGGTTCATCCGATCGAGCGCCGTGTAGAGCGTGACGCGCAGAAACGTGACGGCCGCGCGGTCGGCCAGCGTGCGCGCGCGCGTGTCGAGCATCGACAGCCGTCGTTCGCTGCTTTCCATGGCGCCCGTCAGAAACTCGCATTCGGCGAGCTGGCATTCCAGCTGGAATTTGCGGGCATAGTCCGCGTCCCAGCCTGCTTCGCCGAGCAGTTCGCTGCCCGTCGAGAGGTACGCGAGCGCCGAGCCGTACGCCGCCGACGCGCGTGCGCGCTGGCCCGCCTCGAGATTGAAGTCCACCACCCGCGCGCGTTCGGCGGGATCGTCGAGTAGAGGAATGACGCGGTTGTACTGGTTGACGATCTCGAAGATGCTGCGCGCTTCGTCCGTAGCCGGCTGCGCCGCGAGAATCCGGCCGATCCGCAGATGCGCCTGCGCACGCAACTGCGGCGGGATCAGTTCATACGCCGCCTCGTGCACGCGGTCGTGCACGAACGCATAGCCTTCGCGGCTGCGGTACAGCAGGCCGGCCTCGACGCCATCGGCGAGGGTCGTGGCCACCTGCGCCTCGTCCAGGCCGCTGATGCGCGCGAGCAGCGGCGACGTCGCGCGGCCGCCCAGACACGCGAACTGTTCGAGCAACGCCTGCGTGCCGCGCGGCAACCGTTCGATCTTGCCGACCATCAAATCGACGATGGTGTCCGCGAAACGCGCTTCGCGCAGCCTTTCGTTGTCCCACGTCCAGATGCGGCAGTCGAGATCGAACGCGAGGAAACGCTCGTCGGCGAGAAATTGCAGAAACTGCACGACGTAGAACGGATTGCCGCCCGTGCGCTCAAACACGAGACGGCTCAGGCCCTCCAGTTCGGGCCGCGTGGTCGTGAGGGCGTCGCCGATCAGATGCGCGACGTCGTCAGGTTGCAGCGGCGTCAGCATGATTTCGTCGACGCGCGTGCCCGTCTGCCGGATCAGATCGACTGTGCGTCTGAGCGGATGCGCGACACCCACTTCGTTGTCGCGATACGCGCCGACCACGAACACGTTGCGCGCGCCCGGCCCGCACAGCTGTTCGAGTACGCTGAACGTGCCCGCGTCGCTCCATTGCAGGTCGTCGAGAAACAGCACGAGCGGCTGGCCGTCGCACGGGAACGCAGCGATGAAACGCGTGAACACGGCGAGAAAGCGCATGCGTGCTTCCTGCGGCGCGAGTTCGGGCACGGGCGGCTGCGGCCCGACGATCGCCTCCAGCTCGGGAATCAGATCGACGATCAGCTGGCCGTTCGCGCCGAGCGCATCGTGCAGGCGCTGGCGCAGGTCCGCGTGTGTGCGCATGCCGTCGTCGATCAGCTCGCGGATCAGCGTCTGGAACGCCTGCGCGAGCGTGGCGTACGGAATGTCGCGCTTGTAGCGTTCGAACTTGCCCGATGCGAACCATCCGCGTGACGCAGCAGGCGTCATGCGCAACCCGCTCACGAGCGTCGATTTGCCGATGCCCGAATATCCCGACACCAACGCCACGCCAGTCTCGCCACTCTGCACGACGCGCTCCAGCGCGGCTTCGAGCTTGTGCTGCTGCTTCTGGCGTCCATAAAGACGAAACGGCCGTTGCAGCTGATCGGGCGCATCGGAGGCACCCGACGCGAACGCCTCGACGTTGCCCGATGTGCGCCATGCGTCGAGACAGCGCCGCAGATCGTGTTCGAGCCCTGCTGCGGTCTGATAGCGCTGCGCGGCGTCCTTCGACAGCAGGCGTGCAACGATCGCGCTCAGTTGCGCGGGCACGCCGTCGATGCATTCGGCCACCGGAATGGGCACTTGCGCCGTATGGCAATGCAGCCATTCCGCCGCCGAAGCGGCCCGATACGGCAACTTCCCCGTCATCATTTCGTACAACACGACGCCGAGCGAGTACAGATCGGCACGCGAGTCAGACCAGCGGTTCATCAGCCCCGTGCGTTCGGGCGACAGATAGGGAAGCGCTTCGACGGCGATCGCGGGCGGGCCGTCGCGCGGACGCTCGCGCGGCGCACGGGAGACAAGGCCGAGACCCGTCAGCGCGATGGCCTGGGTCGCATCGTCGATGAGAATGTTGCCCGGCCGAATGTCGTTGTGCGTGAGGCCGCGGCTGTGCAGGGAGCGCAGCGCCGACGCGAGGTTGACGGCAAGGGTAAGGAACAGGCCTATCGGCAACGGCCCCGCTTGCGCCACGCGAAGCGATCTGCCGCCCGGATCCTCGAGCACGAGCGTCGCGTTGCGCTCGTCGCGCAGCAGCGCGTGAGGCCGCGTGACATGCGCGCCGTCGAGCATGCCGCGCAACTGATACGCGTGCTCCAGACGCTCGTGGCTTTCCGGCTGCGGCTGCGATGCCGACAACGTGACCGTCAGCCAGCTGTCCGACGCCCCCGGGCTCGTCAGGCGCGACAGCACGAACTGACCATCGTCGCTCAATGTCGTTACGTCGTAGCCCGTCAGCATCATGGTTCCTATCTCGCGAGACGCTCTGGGTCAGTCGGCGGCAGTGAGCATGTAGCCCGCGTTGCGGATGGTCCGCAGCAGCGAGCGGTCAAAGCCCGTGTCGATCTTCTGGCGCAGCTTGCTCACGTGCACGTCGATGACGTTCGTTTGCGGATCGAAATGGTATTCCCAGATGTTTTCGAGCAGCATCGTGCGGGTGACGACCTGCTCCGCGTGGCGCATCAGATATTCGAGCAGCTTAAACTCGCGCGGCTTGAGCAGGATCGCATTGCCCGCGCGCGCCACTTTCCGCGACAGCAGGTCGATGCAGAGATCGCCGACCTTGAGCTTCGTGTCGAAGCCGTTGTCCTGCGAACGCCGCGCGAGCGCTTCGAGCCGCGCAACGACCTCGCCGAACGAAAATGGCTTGACGACGTAATCGTCGCCGCCCGCCTTCAGCCCGCGAATCCGTTCGTCGACTTCGTCGAGTGCGCTGAGGATCAGCACGGGAACCTTGCTGCCCGCCGCGCGCAGCGCCGCGACGATCTTGAGTCCGTCGATACCGCCCGGCAGCATGCGGTCGAGCACGATCGCGTCGTAGGATTCCCCGATCGCGAGCGCCATGCCGTCGCGGCCGTTGTCGGCCCAATCGACGACGTGGCCGGTTTCAAGCAGGCCTTTCTTCAGAAAGCCCGCCACCTGCTGATTGTCTTCGACCAAGAGGATTTTCATTTCTGGATTCGCGGCCCGTCGGTCACGCGTCGTGTGCGACCTGACAGAAAGGCCGCCGACGTGTGCAGGTCGGGCGAAATAGTGCACCGTCGCGCTGACCTTTCATTATCGCCTCGTCGGGACAGACGAAGCGACCGCCCCGTATTAAATTTTTTTAATCAAGGCGCGCGTGGGCTACCTGCCGCCCTTTGCCAGCGGGGCTCGGCGGCATCCGACCGCGCACATTAACAAACGTTAACGGTATCGCAACGCTCCGAAAAGCCGCCGCTTCATAAGATGACGGTGCGAAACTCACGCGCACCGAGTCCCGCCGGCAGGTGCAACCCATTCACACTTTGTAAGACGATGCTTATGAACACGGTGATGGAACAGCCGGCCAGGCCGCAGTATCGAAGTACCCCCGAGCATTCCGTCATCGCGCTGGGGGAATTCGAACTGAACCTCGGCATGCGTGCGCTGTACAAGGCGGGACGCGAAGTGCCGCTCGGCTCGCGCGCGTTCGACATTCTATCGGTGATCGTGCTTGCATCCGGGCGCATCGTGTCCAAGGACGAACTGATGGACACCGTATGGCCCGGTGTGTTCGTCGAAGAAAACAACATCCATGTGCATCTGAGCGCGGTCCGTAAAGCGCTCGGCGACCATCGTCAACTGATCGACACCGTACCGGGGCGCGGCTACCGATTCAAGGTATTCGACGGCATGTCAGCGGAGCCCGGACGCGACGTACCGAATGAGCGGCATGCGCCGCTCTTCCGCAACGCGGATACAATGACCCCGCCGAGGCATCGATTGCCGGGCAGAAGAACGCTGCTCGGTCGCGCCACGGCTCTTGATGAAATCGAGGGTCGCTTTGCGCTCAGCCGCGTGGTCACGCTGACGGGGCCAGGTGGCGTCGGCAAGACTTGCCTCGCCATTGAACATGCGCACCGCACGACCGCCGCCGGCACGTCAGATGTCGTATTCATCGACCTCGAGGAAGCGGGATCGCTCGCGGCCGTCTCGCAGATCGGGCCCGCGCCCTCGCGGCCCGCCGGTACACTGCTCGTACTGGACAATGCAGAGCACATCGTTGACGAGGTGGCGGACCTCGTGGAACGGCTGATCGGCCAATGGCATAGCTTGCGCGTGCTGCTCACGAGCCGCGAGCGCCTTCGCATCGCGCCCGAGACTGTGTTCCGCGTCGAACCGCTAGCGCTACCGGCAGACGAGTCGTGCCGCGACAAGCTGATGCAGTCGCCTGCCGTCGAGCTGTTTCTTGAGCGCGCAAGCCGATGCGGCGTGCGAGTTGACGACGAGCATCAACTCAGACTCGTCGCTGAAATCTGTCGCCGGCTCGACGGGCTTCCTCTTGCGATCGAGCTCGCCGCCGGGCGTGCGTCCGTGTTGGGTATCGAAGGGGTGCACCAGCGTCTCGAAGAACGCTTTCTGCTTCTCGCAGGCGGTTATCGCACGGCGCAACCGCGACACCGAACATTGCGCGCCGCATTTGACTGGAGTTTCCAGCGGCTCACGCACAACGAACAGGCCGTCGTTCGTCGCATCGCACGGTTTGACCATGCGTTCACGCTGGATTCGATGTACTCCGTCGTTTGCGACGACAGTGTCGACCGCACGACCGCGCTCGACTGCATTGCGCAACTGGTCGAAAAGTCGATCCTCGACGTGAGCTTCGTCGGTGTCACGGCAAGCTACCGTCTCTCGGAATCGGCTCGCACGTACGCACTTGCGCTTGGATCGGGTAATGAACCATGCAATGTCGCAAAGCAGCGCGCCCGCTACCTGCAGTGAGCGACGGATGACCGAAGTGACAGTTCAGCGGCAATTTTGAATGGATGCGAGCATTGCCGATCCGGCGCCGGGCTGCACGCCAGCGGAGTGGTCCTAACGTTTTCTCCCGGGTCGAGATCGAGTATGGTATGCGGCTGCATCTGGTGGCCTACCTTTGCTTGGCGTCACTGAGGCCGTGGTTCACTACAAGTCGTGGCTCGCGGTGCCCTCCGCCGCTCTAGCCTGTGTCGGCATGGCGATGGCTTTTGACACATTTAGGCCGCACCGAAAGAGGGATACCGTCTTTTATGGTATCCGCCGCGATGGTCGGAAATCGTTCTGGTTGCGCAAGCGCGATGACATCCTCGTCAACCTACTCGCGGCCGTCATGGGTGCTGCATTGGGCGTTGGGGGGACTCTCATCACCCAAGCACTCGGGAAATAATAACGGCGCTGCATCTCAGCGGCCGACCCGGCCGCAGAAGGTAGAATTCATTCACACTCCATTCACTGCGAACAGCGAATGGGGCCAACTTAACCGCAGTCGCTCTCGTGGATAAGCGCTTGAATAAGCGAAGAATTCTGGCCCGCCCTACACGATTCGAACGTGTGACCTACGGCTTAGAAGGCCGAAAAAGTGGACATTTCTCGGCGTTGACGAACGTTGCAAAAAATCCTCCAAACCCGCTCCAGATAAGGATTTCATCAAATTATCACCTCACCTGCCCGTTGACACAGGTTGACCAGAATTGCCAGAATCGGGTTCCGGATGGGTTCCGGAATCTACCCTAAGCAAGGGAAGCGACAATGGCAAAGGTCAATTTCACGGCGGGCAAGATAGCAGCACACACCTGCCCCGAAGGAAAATCCGAAGCCTTCCTGTGGGACAGCGGCGCGCCCGGTCTTGGTCTCCGCGCAAACGCAGGCGGCACAAAACGGTATGTGCTCCAAGCGAAGTTGCGCGGCTCTCTTGTGCGCATCTCGATTGGCGACCCATCCGCGTGGAGCATCGAGAAAGCACGCGTTGAAGCACGCCGCCTGAAAACGCTTCTCGACAGTGGCGTAGATCCGCGTGAACAGGCGGCAGAACAGGCCGCCGCCTACGAAGCGCGAAAAGCCGAAGCCAAGCGACAAGATGTGACCATGCGCCAAGCGTGGGTGGCTTATCTTGACGCAAACCGGTCGCGATGGAGCGAGCGCCATCTATTCGACCATGAGAATCTGGCCCATGCTGGGGGTGCGCCGAGAAAGCGCGGAAAAGGCGTGACGGTTGCCGGGCCGCTCGCCGCGCTCATGGAGGTGAAGCTGTCGCGCCTGACCGCTGCGGTCATCACGTCATGGCTCGAAACCGAGGCGCAGACGCGCCCGACGAACGCGGAGCAAAGCTACCGCAAGCTGCGTGCCTTCATCCGTTGGTGCAGCGACAAGCCGGAATATTCCGGGCTTATTGCATCGAACGCATACGCTGCTCGCGCCGTGCGCGCCGCTGTGCCGCGCACCAAGGCGAAAGATGATTGCCTGCAACGGGAGCAGCTATCAGCTTGGTTCGACGCCGTCCGCACGCTAGGTAACCCGGTCATTGCGACTTATCTGCAAGCGCTGCTCATTACGGGCGCGCGCCGCGAGGAAATGGCCGCGCTCAAATGGGCCGACGTGGATTTCCAGTGGCGCAGCCTGTCCATCGCCGACAAGGTCGAAGGTTCGCGCGTCATCCCCCTCACGCCGTACCTCGCGGGCATCCTGCGGGAACTCAAACGCTTGAACGACACGCCGCCGAACGTCCGTCAAATGCGTGACCTGACCGCCAAGGGCGAATCATGGTCGCCTTCCCCTTGGGTTTTCGCGAGCAAAAAATCGGCCGACGGAAAAATCGCCGAGCCGCGCATCGCGCATAACCAAGCGCTAGCAGTAGCCGGCCTTCCTCATCTGAGCCTGCACGGCCTTCGGCGCTCGTTCGGAACGCTGGCCGAGTGGGTTGAGGTTCCGGTCGGTGTCATCGCCCAAATTCAAGGTCACAAGCCATCCGCTATCGCGGAAAAGCACTACCGCCGCCGCCCGCTCGACCTGCTACGCAAGTGGCACGACAAAATCGAAGCGTGGATGTTGGAACAGGCCTGCATCGAATTCGATGCGAAGGCCGCGCAGCCTAACTTGCACGCCGTCAAATAGCGCCCTGATGACGCCGGACTCTCGCCGCGCAGTGCCTAGCCGGTAGAATCAAACGAAGCGGCGGGAACGATGTTCGCGCATCGAACCCGCCTAACCAAGAACGGCCTTCATGGAGGCGCGGCATGGCTACGTTCGATTTTACAAGCGGCACGCGTCCGTTCGATAAGGTATTGCGTTGGAATACGCTCGACGACGCCGCATCGTTGCTTATGGAACTGACCGGCGAAGCATGGACGCCGCACCGCATTCTGAGCGACGTGCTAGACATGTATCGCGCTCCACAAGGCAAGACGCCGCCGACCTGCCTGCGATGCGCACCGCCGCACGGCACCAAGTTCGCTCGGTACACGTGGGATGCGGAGAACGGGACGCCGAGTAATCCGTTCGTGTATGTGTGCGCCGCGCCGTATCAAACCGTAGCCCTCTATCCTGCTCAGGTAGACGACCTGCTCAAGGCGGGCGAAGCCACTATTTCTGTAGCGGAGCGACCCGAAGACGATTACGGACGGCCGGGCGAATATGTGTTCATCGAACCGCCAGAGCAAGCGTTAACCATCACTTTGTCGTCGGTCGGCATGAGCGCCGCCGGCCTGCGAGAGTTCGCCGCGCGTGTCGTTGCCGAGCGCCCCGAAATCTCGAACGCCCTCCCGCCCGTTGAGCCTCGACGTGCGCTTGAAGAAGGGACCGCTCGCCCGCCGGCGACAATCTGCCGAATCGGAACCCGTGTTACGCCTCTATCTGCGGAGATTGAAGAAGCCAAGAGGCGCGCGCCCCGATCCAATAGCCCAGAAAGCGTATGGGGAGCGCTCACGAAGATGGCCGAAGAAGGATGGGGAATTCTGGTCGGCTATTCATCGGATGGCGTGCAATATCGTGGGAAACGGTACGAAGCGTCCCAAGTACCTGACGTTTTCACGAAGAAGAATCTGCGCGACCGAATGAGCGGGGCGCGGAGACGCGCGAAATGACTCGGTAAGGCGCGTTAAGGCGCGTAGAAGCGCGTGAGAGCGCGCGCCTATCGGGAAATCCGGAAGCACGTAAAAAAATCCGTATCACCTCAACTCTATGCCGTTTACGACGGTGGGATGGTGATACGAAAATGACGACTACCCTTCTCGCGGCGACTCAGGCGAACCGCCCGCTTACGACGGAGGAACTGGCAGCACTCCTGTCGATCCGGCCGCAATCTATCCGCAAGCGCTATTGCCAAACCGGCGCGTACTTCACGGTGCGCCCCGTCAAACTGCCGAACGGTCGCCTCATGTGGCCCGCAGATGCCATCGAAAAGCTGGTCGGGGGCCAATAATGAAAAACGCCCGACCCAGCAAAGCCGAATCGAGCGCCAAACGTCGAAGCGAGTTTACCGGAACCGCTAACCTCCGTCAGCTTCGCGCGCTGACCATGCTGCAACGCCGTCCGATGTCGCGCGAAGAATTGGACGCCTTCGCAGGGTGCAGCAACGGCCCGGACCTTATCGCGAGCCTGCGCGCAAAGGGGCTCGCCTTGCCCTGCGTGCGCGTCGCTTGCATCGACCGTGATGGAATCGAAGTGCAGCGCGGCGTTTATCACCTCACGACATCCGACCGCCGGAAGGTCGTCCGCTGGCTGCGCACGCGCGCGGAAGGTGGCGCGCGATGAATCGATACGACGAACCGGGCCGCGCGCGCGCGGCACTGTTCGCGCTCGACGCAAGTTGCGAGCGCAACGAGTGGGTGCGCGCTGGCATGGCTGCAAAGGCAGCCGGGCTGTCGGAAGATGACTTCCTTGAGTGGTCGGCGACCGGCGACAACTTTGGCGGCGAACGTGACGCCCGCTCCGTCTGGAAGAGCATCAAGCCCGACGGCGGTATCGGCGCGGGGACGTTGTTCTCGATGGCGAAGGAGGCCGGCTGGAACGACGAGCGGACGCGCGTTAACGGCGTGCAAAAGGCGCTCGTATCGAGTCAAGCGATAACGGTCCAACCGAACGCCCCAAAGGCGCGCTTTGACGTTGCTGCCGCGTTCGCGAGTTACCCGCCCGCGAGCGCGGAGCATCCCTACATCGTCGCAAAACGCGGAAATCCGGCCGCGTTGCGCGTCGTCCCGGTCGATGATTCGCAAACGGTCGCCGGTCAACGCATCGGCGGCTATCTCGTCGTGCCCGCGTATTCGTTGGACGGCCAATTGCGCACGGTTCAATACGTGCCGCCGCCAGGTCAAGGCAAGAAACTGAGCGCGCCGGGCGCGTCGTTCCAGAGCGACGGCATGTTCGTCATCGGGGAAATTGTCCCGGACGGCGTGGTTTATGTCGGCGAGGGTATCGGGCAGGCTTGGGCCTGTGCGAAAGCCGACTATCAAGCCGCTGCCGTAGTCGCGTTCGGTGCCGGTCGCATCGGCACGGTTGCGAAGTCGTTGCGCGAGCGCTACCCGGCCGCGCGCGTCGTAATTGTGTCTGACCGTGGCAAAGAGCCGGAATCCGAAGCTATCGCCCGAGAAATCGGCGGTGCATGGGTCGAGATGCCGGCCGACAAGCCGGCGAACTACGACGCGAACGACCTTGAAGCCGAGTACGGTAGCGACGCACTCGCGGACTTGCTGCGCGCCGCCAAGACGCCGCCCATGCGCTACCGGCTGCAATCGGCTGACGACCTCATGAATGCGCCGCCGCAACGCTGGCTTGTGCGCGATGTGATTCCTGCCGGCGGAACGGTCTGTGTATACGGCCCGAGCGGTTCGGGAAAATCATTCCTCGTGCTCGACCTCTGCACCGCCATCGCCGAAGGTTCCGAGTGGTTCGGTCAACGCGTCGCATCGACGCGCGTCGTTTATGTCGCCCTTGAAGGGGAAGCCGGCCTGAGCAAACGTGTGAAGGCGTGGAGCGCACGCAACCATCGCCCGCTGCCGGACGGCTTGCACTTCATTACGCAATCATTCGACGTGCGCGACCTGTCCGATGTGTCCGACCTTGTGGACGCTATTCGGGCCGGCGGCGGCGCGGGATTGCTCGTCATCGATACGTTGAATCGCGCCGCGCCCGGTGCCGATGAGAATAGTTCGAAGGATATGAACGAAATCATCACGAACCTGAAAATCCTGCAAGACAGTATCGGCGGTACGGTTCTCGTAGTGCATCACACCGGTAAGGACACGACCAAGGGATTGCGCGGTCATTCCAGTTTGATCGCAGCGCTCGACGCCGCTATCGAAGTGAAACGCGACGGCGGGCGCGCATGGTCGGCCGCGAAGGTCAAGGATGGCGCGGACGGCGAGCGGTATGCGTTCTCGCTTCGCGTAATCGATGTAGGCGAGGATGAAGACGGTGAGCCGATTACGTCCTGTGTCGTCACGCGCGACGATAGCGCCGTCACGGTGGAGTGCGTGAAGCTGCCCCAAGGCAACAATCAACGCATCGCTATGGATGCCCTGGCGCAGCCGCTGCGAGAATCCCGCGATTTCAATAAGGGCGGCGCACCATTCGGACGCCCATGCATCGAATTCGACGCTGCGGTATCCATTGTGGCCGCGCACATGCCGGTTGATTCCAAGCGACGAAAGGAGCGCGCAAAGGCGGCGATTACCGGTCTGGTCGCGGGCCGGATCTACGGCCTAAAGGACGGTTGGTTATGGCGCAAGTGACCTGTGTGCCGCGTCCCGGCCGTCCTTCCCGAAATCCCCCGCCCCTTATAGGGGCGGTGGGAAATTTCGGGAAACGTGGACCTCCCGGAAATTCCCGTTTCGGGACAATTCGGGAGTTTTCGGGAAAGCGTCTTTTCCATGGTGCGAGGTGCTAAATGATTAACGGTCTCATCAGTGGTGGGGCATCTAACGTGCTCCATTTCGGCAACCTGATGGCGCGGTGCCGCCGCGAAGCCCGGCGAATCATCGCCGGGGGCGAGCCACACATGCGTTATCGGCTCAGCTTAGTCGGTGAGCGGCTGATGTGCGCCTTCGACGAAATCGACGCATGCACAACGCTGGAACAGCGACTGATGCTGATCGGTGCGAATCCGGCTGATGCGCGGGATGTAGAGCCAGGACGTGATTCGATGCTGCATTTGCTGTGGGGGTACAGTCTCGAATGGTCGGCCATGCGCCGTGGCGATGGGCACATCGAGTTCGACTCCGCGCCGTTGTATTGGGCAGTCAGCTTCGTGATGCTCGACTGGATGGCTACCGACGAAGCCAAGCCTGGCGTAGATGCCGCAATGCGAGACGTGTTCGGCGGGACGTTCGAGGAATGGGCGACGGGAGGCGCACATGATTGACGGCCTCCTAAACGGGAAGCTGTACAACAAGCCGACGGAGCGTATCGGCCCGAGCGGCAAGGCGTTCGTCGTCGCGAAGGTGCGCGTACCCGTAGGCGACGTTGAAGCGCTGTTCGTGAACGTGATTGCATTCTCGGACGGCGCGAAGGCCGCGCTGTTGGCGCTCGACGACGGCGATTCCGTCGCGCTGGCCGGTACGCTGACCCCGAAGGTTTGGACCGACCGCAACGGCGACGCTAAACCGGCGCTCGACATGGTCGCGCATGCAGTTACGACGGCATATCACGTCAAGCGTAAGCGCGCCGCCGTCCAAGGTGCGAACGACGGCGACGAACGCGGGAACGGAGACCCTGCTATGGACGGTGCCTGACGGGCGGCGGCGTTCTACAGCGGCGACATGTCGGACATGCAGGACGATTTGTAGGCACGGGGCAGGCCGAATCGAGAAGGCGTTTTACTTATGTAAGTAGGAGCGCCAATCATGTAAGCATCTTCGCCGAAAGGACTTTTGGAGTGCCTGTATCTTGTCGAGGCGCGTGGCAGCTATAGCATTCTCTTTTGATTCGGTGCGGGGGAAGGACGCCGTACCAAGTCGTAAAGCCCACCCCCGTGAAATGCCCCACTGAAGTTCAGCCCGAAAGGTTACGTCGCTTCGGTCCCGCGCTAATGCGCTTCTTTTGCGAGCAATCTCTACGAATACGTTGGAGTGTACCCTTGCGAATACTAACGCTTGCCGTGGGAATCAGCATCGGCGGCACTTTCCGTTCATGGATGCTGCCCCTTCACCCACGATTGATTTCGAAACGAACTAAAATCTTAGATCCCTCTAGAATTAACGCGCAAAGTTGTGTATCGGCACGTTGCCGTCAATAGAATCACGGCAACGGCCACTTGCTCACGCTGGCGCTCCCGCCAAACCGCCGAGAAAATCCAACGTCTTTATCGGCCAGGCTTCTATTTTCGCAGCACCCTGAGGGCAATAATGCAAGAATCAACGCCATCCATTATCAATTTCCAAAATAATCTCGAATCTGCTGGACCAATACCATGAGCGACTTCGGGATCTCCGCTCCGTCATCAATCGCTTTCGCGACGTGCTTCGCAAAACTGCCTTTTCTGATTCCGTCGAGCTTGTATTCGATTAGCCTTCGCGCATGTGGATCATCAATTTTTCCGGATATTACATCGGAAAACGTTTTGTCTTTTTTCAAAAGTTTAACGTTACTCACCAGCATTTCCTCCCCCCGTTCAATTAACCAGCCTTTGGTCTCCGCAAATTCCCAAGCAGATGCACCGCAGAGCTCGTCAATTGCAAACGGAACAACAATTCCACTCTTCTTGATTTTTCTTATCTCATCATCCGCATTGCTCTTTCCAACGAAAATGCACTTAATCTTTCCGTGACGATTGATAGCGTGCCCATATTCGTCGATTTTTTTGGCCCCTTCCTGACCGGCCGAATCATCGTCGAGTAACGCCGCTGTCTTGCGATTCAAATCGATCATCGCGGCCCTAGCAACGCAGCACCCGACTATCCAGTTTACGCCACCACCAAGGCCATCCTTCGCGACCACCTCGAACGCATCCTTGTGCTCGCCGGCAGTAGCGTTCAAAACTGCGTCGATGATCAATTTGTCGCTCGAACCCTCGACGTATAGCACAGGTTTATCTAGAACAAGCGATTGGGCTTTTAGCTCCTTAACGGTCGCGATTAATTTTTTTCTCTCTTCGACTGCCTTTTCGATGTATGGCTGAATGAACGGCATGAGCCCAAGATGAGCGTCCATCTTCTCGGCCGAAATATTCTCAGAAAATGACGTTTTTCCAGCCTCTCTGGAGGCAACACATATTCCGCCTGCCTGCTTAGCTTTTCCGTAAAACGCAGGAGAATGTGTAGTAACTAAAATTTGAACGGATTTTGCGTACTCGGCGAACTCGTCAGCAGTTTCAATCTGCTTTGTTAGCTCGAGATTATTTTCGGGCTCCTCGAATCCCCATATTGTTTCCGACGGAGGCTTACCCTTTGCGGAATTGCTTTTCCTTTGGTCCGCGAGAAATTTCAGTATCAGGGGAATGTGCCGCCCTTGAATTCCATCTCCGCGATATTGCAGCGCCGTGCTCGAATGATCGTCGGCAGAATCAAAATCGAGCATTTCGAAGAAATCACCTAGATCGACCGGCAGCGAAAATTCCGTTTTCAGCTGTAACAATCGATGTGATTCGGATTCAATCTTTTTAACCTCCTTACGGAGGTCCGCTAAAAAAGTACCCGACGCAAGAGTGAGCTTCGGCGCGACAGTTTCTGCCAACGTGTTGTACAGACGACGTTTCAGGGTTGCGAAGAATGCCTTCCCTCGAATCGCCGGAACGTATTCAAATGCGATATGCCTTACCCAATATTCCGTCCGAGATCCTTTTGAAAAATCCTTCCCCGACGTTCGAAATATTGATTCTTGGAATGGCGTCAACAGGTCAGCTCGATAAATTTTTTGCCATATAACCGGATCGCTGTCGGCATAGTTATTGGGTGGCGAAAATTCAACTTCAATTTCAATTTGCCTCGCCTTTTTCCCAATTATTTTAGCTTGCTGACTGAAGTCTTTTTCGAAGAGAAGCGCACTTCCAACATCGGTTTGATCATTAAAGAAAAGATTTAATGCGCGAAGAAAGTTGCTTTTCCCAGAGTCATTAAGTCCAACGACCGCGGTATAATCCTTAAGGTTTATTTCGACATCCGTCAATGATCGGAAATTCTTTATTTTTACTCTTTGGATATACATATAAGTGTTCCTTCATGGTCTCCTGCGCGGTTAACCCCATGCCTGCAGCGCCACATTGCGGGTCCGCCAGGGGCAGTCTGTTTCTATCAGCCTGCTTGCCCGATATGTTACCGATAGATGCGGAACATCGCACCAGCCAGCACCCTTGCCATGGCGTGGCAACTCTCTAAGGGAAATGCAGAAGGCACAAATTTCCATCGAAGAGTGAAATGCGGACTGCCACTTTGGCCGATGAAGGAACCCTGGTTCAAAATTGAATGTCCTGACCGAACACGGACAACGCTCCTCTCGCGGCCAGAACGAACATCGCCGAATATTCCTTACGATCTTTGCAGCGCTCCCTGGAAAGCCGCAATGAATCAAGATTGGAGCGATTCAAGTTAACCTCAATGCAAGTAATTGATTTTATTGATTAATTGTGATTTCGTCGGGTGATATCGCCGGGGCAATTGCGCATAATGGGCCGGCCGTATGGGTGTCGTATGTGGTGACCGACACAACTGCACGTCGTCATGTGCGAACGCCGGACGGGCTGAGCATGTAAGTGGCACACGCATCGCGCATTACGCAGGGCGGCGGCCAAAGCTCGATGGGGGCTGGACCATATTGAGCCACCAGTGCAAGGCAAGGCGGGCGTCCCCGAGAACGTTCGACGGACGCGCCGCAGGCGTAGCGTGGAGCAAGTAATTGGGTAGCGGCGTTGGGTCTAGCGGCTCTAATTTTGCGGATACAGGTGGCTGAGACCGAGCGCAACGTAGCGGAGCAATTGCGGGCGTTTTGAGCGGTTGGCGTGCGCGCTGGCACTTTGCCTTGGCTGACGCGAGCGAGCCGTGTTGACGGTCTTTTCGGGCCGGTCGTGCGGTCGTATGAGGATGGGTAGGGGGTAGGTAATCTCTAGCGTAATCGCGTCAGTGATCGTGGCGCAACGCGAATTTTTGCAACGTCAGCACCAAAACCATTTTTCGGGAGCGAATCATGCCGCAGAAATCGAACGCCGCGAAGGCGCTTTCGGGTACGTTGCGTGCCGACCGGCTCAAGGGCATCACGGTCGATCAATTGACCGTTGCGCCGCCACCGCCGGCTGGCATGTCATCGCGTGCGGCTGCGGAATGGGTCCGCGTCGCGCCGCTCGTCGTGAGCTTGGGTCTATTGAGCGCGTCCGACCTGCGCGCGCTTGAGTTGCTGGCCGAAACCTTGGCAACGGAGGCGCAGTTACGCGAGACGCTGGACCGTGAAGGGTTGACGATTGCGACCGGGTCGGGCGGAAGCAAAGCACATCCGGCGCTGCGCGCACTGAGCGACGCGCGCGCCCAATCGGCCCGGCTACTCGATGCGTTCGGCCTTAGTCCGCGCGGACGACAAGCCATTGACGCGCCGCCGCCCTTGCCCGCTGAAAATCCCTATGCCGCATTCGTAAAGTCGGTTAGACCGCAACGTTGAGCGAACTAGGTTCCGGATTGGTTCCGGCCATCCGCAGAAGCAAAAAGCCCGGTCCAAAAAACCGGGCTAACTCATTGATTCCATTGGCCCGCCCTACACGATTCGAACGTGTGACCTACGGCTTAGAAGGCCGTTGCTCTATCCAACTGAGCTAAGGGCGGTCGAGGGAACAAGACACGGCCACAAAACCCGGGCCGCATTTGACGCACGAAGCTTCGAGCCCCCCCAACAACCACGAACTCAAAGCCCCGAAACGAAACGGGCCCGGCATGAAGCCGAGCCCGAAATTATACCCGATCATCGCGCCATATCACGCGACACCGGCGCCGCAACCGTCAAACCGGCTGCGGATGCAGCATGAACCAGCCGAGGAAGAACACGCCGGCGATCACGCAATACACGCCGAACGAAGCCAACCGCCCGCGCCCTTCAAAATAGCGCATCAGAAACCGCACGCTCAGATAAGCGGCAATCGCCGTCAGCACGCCGCCGAGCAGCGCGTCCATGAACTGGTCGCGCGCATGAAAGAGCTTCGGCAACTCGAGCACGCCCGCGGCAAAAATGATCGGCGTGCCGAGCAGGAATGAAAACTCCGCCGCCTTCTCCGCCGTCAGCCCGGCCACATTGCCGGCGATCATCGTCAGACCGCTGCGCGAGAAACCCGGAATCAGCGCGCCGATCTGCGCGAGGCCCACGAAGAACGCCTGCTTGAACGTCATCTTCTCAGGTGCCTGGTGCGCCCGACTGCGCTGGATGCGATCACCGACCCACAGCAGCACGCCGTTGATGATCAGCGCGACCGCGACGATCCGCAGATCGTGGAACACGCGCTCGAGGCGCTTCTCGAGCAGCAAACCGACGATCCCGGTCGGGATCGTGCCGATGATCAGCGCCCACATCAGGTGCCCGTCGTCGTTCTTGCGCCCGCCGAGTTGCGCGAAGAAGCCGCTGATCAGCGCAATCCAGCGCGCACGGAAATACCACAACAGCGCGAGCGCGGTGCCGAGGTGCAGCGCGACGAGGAACGGCAACAACTGCGGCGCATGCTTGTCGATGTGCATGCCGAACAACGCCGGCACGAGCAGCGTGTGGCCGAGACTGCTGACGGGGAAGAGTTCGGTAACGCCCTGCAGGACGCTCAGGAATACCAGAAACCAGAGACTCACGCGTCGGTCCTTTTAGTGATGAGCAATCGGGTGAACAAGCGGACGACGCAGCGCGCGTCCGAAAAAACGCGCCCCGATTATGCCCAGCCAGGATTACCGCGCCAAGGCATTTGGCAGCTTATTGCGGCAATGCACACAAACGCTTGCAATTTGTAAGCGTTCGGAAAGCAAAAAGCCCGCCATTTGCATGGCGGGCCTTTCGATTCCGGCAGAAATTGCCGTCAGCGGCCGAGCTGGTAGAAAAACAATACCGTGCTGCCGGTGAACATGCCGAACAGTGCGATTCCCATTGCCATTGCCAGATCCATGGCCGCTCCTCGAAGTGTCATGACCCGGCAACCTCACCGGTTTAGAGGCATTATCCCGACAGCTGACAATCTGAAAAACTCGCGATTTCCCCGAGAAGGGTTTTCCCCGACCGCGTCGCGGCCCGATAATGGAGCGCGCCATCGCGCCCGCCACCCACCCTGTTCATACCGATTCGCCATGCCGATCTTCCAGCAGCACGACATTCACGAACTTCACGCCGGCCCGTCGCTCGTTCGGGTCGCCCCGCAATTCGGCGGCCGCCTGCTGTCGTGGCACGTCGACGGCGAGCCGATCATCTTCTGGCCGGAAACGGCCGACTGGAGCAACCTCGCGCGCGTGCGCGGCGGCAATCCGCTGCTGTTCCCGTTCCTCGGCCGCCACCGCGTCGACGGCGAACTGGGCCGCTGGCGCGATGCCGCCGGCGTGGTCCGCGACCTGCCGATGCACGGTTTCGCGCGTGACCTGCCGTTCGCGGCACAACCGTCGGCCGACGGCGCCGCACTCACGATGACGCTGGAAGGCAATGAAGCGCTGCACGCGAGCTACCCGTTCGATTTCCGCTTCGAAACGACCTACCGGCTCGCCGACGCGCACACGCTGGAGGTCGCACTCACCACGACCAACCGCGGCGACGCGCCGCTGCCCTACTACGCGGGCCACCATTTCTATTTCGCGCTGCCGCACGGCGAGCGCGCGCAAACCACGCTCGAGCTGCCGCCCACGCACCGCTGCGCGCAGAACGCCGACGGCTCCATCAGCGCGCCCGAACGCGGCGACGCGCGTTACACGCTCGACGATCCGGACATCCTCGACCGCTTCCACTGCCTGGACGGCGCGCCGTCCAGGCCGGTGCGCATCGTGATGCCGGGTCGCCGCCGCACGATCGAGATCGCGCTCGACGTACCGGGCTCGATCCCGTGGTACGCGGTCACGACCTGGACCGAAAAGCCGGAATCGGACTTCTACTGCGTCGAGCCATGGCTCGGCCTGCCGGACGCGATCCACAACGGTCTCGGGCTGCGCATGCTCGCGCAGGGCGCGACCGAAACGGCCACGCTGCGCATCCGCGTGCTGCCGCTCGCGGGCTGATGCCCTCGCGCGCCGAAACGGCGCGCGAGGGTGCGAAACTGCGGCGCTCGGGTCGAACCCGTTAAAATCTGACGTTTTGTATTGCCTGCCGCATCACGCGGCAGGGTTTTGCGAGGTTCAATGTTCGGAACAACAACGAAGCGACTCGTCGCGGCCGCCTGCGCCGCGCTGCTCGTCGCGTGCGGCTCCGCGCCCGTCGGCCCCGGTTACTACCGCGTCGAGCGCGGCGACACGCTCTACAAGATCGCGCGCGAGAATCGCACGTCGATGGCGAACATCGTGCGCTGGAACCAGATCACGAACCCCGATGCGATCGAGGTCGGCCAGGTGTTGCGCGTCGCGCCGCCGCCCGGCACCACGACCGCGTCGACCACCGGCACCGGCAGCGCGGGGCGCAGTCGCCCCGCGCCTTCCGCGCCGGTCGAATCGGCCGTCAAGCCGGCCAGCAGCATCGCGCTGATCTGGCCGGCCGCCGGCAACGTGGTGCGCACGTTCGACGGTTCGAAATCCAAGGGCATCGATATCGCGAACGCCGCAGGCTCGCCGGTGCTGGCCGCCGCGCCAGGCACGGTAGTCTATGCGGGTAACGGATTGCGCGGCTACGGCAACCTGATCATCCTCAAGCACAACGCCGATTACCTGACGGCGTACGCACACAACCGTGCGCTGCTCGTGAAGGAAGGTCAGTCGGTCACCCAGGGGCAGACGATCGCGGAGATGGGCAACAGCGACAGCGATCGCGTCGCGCTGCATTTCGAGCTGCGTTACGGCGGCCGCTCGATCGATCCGGCACGCTACCTGCCGGCGCGCTGAACGCGCCCGGCATCGACAGGACGACACGCGATGGCGGCATGCATCGCATGTCGTCGCGAGGAGAATCGGGAAGGTTGTGTCAGCGCTTGCGCAGACGGCCGGTGAAACGGCCGGACAACGGATCGACGCGGCTGGCAAACACCACCAGCGCCCCGATTCCGAACAGGCTGAACCCCGCAGCTATCAAAAGCAAATCCATGGTTACATCACTGTTTTGTCGTGATCTTATGCGTCATTGCGGAATCGTGCACTGAGCCGCACCCGTTGGACGAGTCCGCACATTCCCTATCTCTCGCACGCCATTGTGGTTAGGTCGCGTGAAATGTTGATGTAAACCATCGACCGGATCCGTCGATCGACATGAAGGAGACCCGCGATGCTGCCCGCCGCCGAGCGCTACGACGACCTGCTCTCCCGCTTCCGGTGGGAGGTTCCGGCCCGCTACAACATCGCGGTGGACGTCTGCGACAAGTGGGCCGACGGCCGCGGACGCCTCGCGCTGATCCACGAAACGTCGCGAGGCGACGTGTCGCGCATCACATTCGACGACCTGAGGAATGCTTCTAACCGGCTCGCGAACAGCTTTGCGCGTGCGGGTTTGCAACGCGGCGACCGGATCGCCATCTTCCTCGCGCAGGGTCCCGAAACGGCGATTGCCCATCTCGCCGCGTACAAGCTCGGCGCGATCGCGGTGCCGCTGTTCACGCTGTTCGGCACCGACGCGCTCGAATACCGGCTCGCGAACAGCGAAGCCGCCGCGCTCGTCACCGACGCGGCCGGCTACGCGAAGATCGCGCCGCTGCGCGCGCAACTGCCGACGCTGCGCACGTGCTACTGCATCGGCGACGACGTGCCCGACGCGCCGGGCGTGCTTCGCTACGACGCGGCCCTCGCGGCCGAATCGCCGGACTTCGTGCCGGCCGACACCGCCGCCGACGATCCGGCGGTGATCATCTATACGTCCGGCACGACCGGCAAGCCGAAAGGCGCGCTGCACGCCCATCGCGTGCTGCTCGGTCACCTGCCGGGCGTCGAGATGTCGCAGCAATGCTTTCCGCGCGACGCGCGCCTGTTCTGGACGCCCGCCGACTGGGCGTGGATCGGCGGCCTGCTCGACGTGCTGCTGCCGTCGTGGCATCACGGCGTGCCCGTGCTCGCGCGCCGCTTCGAGAAGTTCGACGGCGAGGCCGCGTTCGCGCTGATGGCGCGGCACGGCGTGACTCACGCGTTCCTGCCGCCCACCGCGCTGAAGCTGATGCGCGCGGTGCCGGCACCGCGCGAGCGCTACACGCTGGCGCTGAAATCGGTCGCGAGCGGCGGGGAATCGCTCGGCACCGAACTGACGGCCTGGGGACGCGACGCGCTCGGCGTGACGATCAACGAGTTCTACGGACAGACCGAATGCAACATGGTGCTATCGTCGTGCGCCGCGCTGTTCGACGC
This sequence comes from Burkholderia sp. KBS0801, assembly GCF_005937855.2. Taxonomy (NCBI): domain Bacteria; kingdom Pseudomonadati; phylum Pseudomonadota; class Betaproteobacteria; order Burkholderiales; family Burkholderiaceae; genus Burkholderia; species Burkholderia sp. KBS0801. Next base: position 1,337,781 of record NZ_CP042177.1, on the reverse strand, counting down.
GCAGCCCGGTGCGATCGGCAAGGCCGTGCCCGGCCATACGGTCGCGATCGTCGACGAGCACGGCACGCCGCTGCCGCCGGGCGTCGAGGGACGCATCGCGGTGCGCCGCCCCGACCCGGTGATGTTCATCGAATACTGGCGCAATCCCGCCGCGACGCGCGACAAGTTCGCGGGTGACTACCTGCTCACCGGCGACACCGGCACGATCGACGCGGACGGGTTCGTGCGCTTCGTCGGCCGCGATGACGACGTGATCACGAGCGCCGGCTACCGGATCGGCCCGGGGCCGATCGAGGACTGCCTGCTCACGCATCCGGCGGTGCGGATGGCGGCCGTCGTCGGCGTGCGCGACCCGACGCGCACCGAGATCGTCAAGGCGTTCGTCGTGCTGAACCCCGGCCATGTCGGCGACGACGCGCTCGTCCAGGCGCTGCAGGCGCACGTGCGCACGCGCCTGGCCGCGCACGAGTACCCGCGGGCGATCGCGTTCGTCGACAGCCTGCCGATGACGGCGACCGGCAAGATCGTCCGCCGCGCGTTGCGCGACGCTTGAACCGCGTGGGCCGCGCCGGGCCGCCGGCCGGTCGTCCGGATGGTTTATAGTGGCGCCACGCAGTCTTTCCAACGCACAACGATGTCCTCCCACCAACACGAATCCGCCGCGGGCGCGTCGCACAGCCCGCTCTACGCCAAACTCCTCGGCGAAACCGCCAAGATCGACTGGTGCGATCTCGAGCGCTTCTTCGCGCAGGGCAAGCTGCTGTCGGTCGCGCGCGATCTCGATCTCGTCAGCGTCGCGGAAGCGATTGCCAGCGACGATGCGCAACAGGTCACGCGCTGGCTGTCGTCCGGCCTCGTCGCGCGCATGCCAGCGGAAACGGCCGCCGACTTCGCGGCGCGCAATCCCGAGCTGTGGGCGGTCGTCGTGTCGCCGTGGGTCTGCGTGCAGGAACGCGCCTGACGCGTCCGCCATGTCCGATTCCGCATTACCGCACGCAGTCGGCACCGGATCGGGCGCCGTCTCGCACCGGCGCGTCCTCGCGCTCGCGTTCCCGATCGTCCTGGCGAACCTGACCCAGCCGATCCTCGGCGCGGTCGACACGGCCGTCGCCGGCCACCTCGACGGCGCGCAGTATCTCGGCGGCGTCGCGCTCGGCGGACTGTTCTTCAATTTCGTGTTCTGGGGCTTCGGCTTCCTGCGCATGGGCACGACCGGCCTCGTCGCGCAGGCGCACGGCGCCGGCGACGCCGCCGGCATCCGCCTGAACGTGCTGCGCGCGCTGATCGTCGCGTTCGCCCTCGGCGCCGCGGTGCTCGCGCTGCAGGTGCCGCTGCTGTCGTTCGCGCTGTCCGCGCTGGGCGGCAGCGACGCGGTTCGCGCAACCGCGCTGGCCTACGGCCACGCGCGGATCTGGAGCGCGCCGTTCGCGCTCGCGAACTACGTCGTGCTCGGCTACCTGCTCGGCGTGCAGCGCGTGCGGCTCGCGCTCATCGCGCAGGTCTTCATCAATGCGGTGAACATCGGTGCCGTGCTGTTGTATGTGTACGGCTTCGGCTGGGGCATTGCCGGGATCGGTGCGGCGACCGCGACCGCCGACGCATGCGGCTTCGCGCTCGGCGCCTGGATGCTGTGGCAGCTGCGGCCGCGGGGCCTCGCGCCCATCGCCGCGCGTGCGCTGGCGGACCGTGCGGCGCTCAAGCGGCTGATCGTACTCAATCGCGACATCTTCCTGCGCACGATGTGCCTGCTCGGCGCGTTCGGGTGGTTCGCGCATCTCGGCGCGAAACAGGGCGATGCGACGCTCGCGGCCAACGCTTTGCTGCTGAATTTTCAGACGTTCATGGCGTACGGGCTCGACGGTTTCGCGCATGCGGCCGAGGCGCTCGTCGGCGCCGCGGCCGGCGCGCGCGACCGCGCCGCATTCCGGCAGGCCGTGCGCGTCACGTTGCTGTGGTCCGCGCTCGGTGCGCTGCTGTTCGCGCTCGTCTACTGGGCGGCCGGCGGATGGATCGTCGCGCAGCTGACCGACCAGGCCGAGATCCGCGCGGTCGCGCTGCAATACCTGCCGTGGGCGGCGATCTCGCCGATCGTGTCCGTGTGGGGATTCCTGCTCGACGGCGTGTTCATCGGCGCGACGCAGACGCAATCGCTGATGCGCGCGATGGTCGCGTCGTTCGCGATCTTCATCGCGGCGACGCTGACCATCGTCGGCCCGTTCGGCAATCACGGGCTGTGGTTCGCGCTGCTGTTGTTCATGGTCGCGCGCGGCGCGACGCTCGCACGCTATCTGCCGGCGCTCGTGCGGCGAATCGGCGCCGACGCGCCCGCGGCCGGCGCCTGACGGCCACGCGGGCCGGACGTTATTGCGCGGGTGCGGGTGCCGGCGCCGGCGCGCCCAGCATCGACGGCGGCGTCATGTCGGTCGGCACGCCGTGGTAATCGGCCGGATCTTGCGGCGGGTGGCCGCGACGGGCCTGGTGCGGATCGCTGGAACAGCCGGCAAGAATGGACGCGGCCAGCACGGCCAGCATGAAACGAGTCATCGGGAAGGCTCTCCGGAAAACGGCGCGCCCATCGCGCGCCGGGACCGCGCCGAGTCTAGCGGAATTCCGGGTTAGGGGTCGCCCCGCGGATGTTCTATTATGAAGCCATGGCGCTGTGCCCGTTGAAAGGAGGCTGCCATGTCGTCTGAAGAGATCGCTGGCCTGATCGGCCTGTTCGTCGGCCTGATGGTGCTCGTCGCCCTGTCGTACTTCGAATCGCGCGAATACAAGCGCAGCCACGGCGGCGAAGGGATGGTCCATCACTGGATGGCCGAACACCATCTGCTCGACTGGCGGCGCAAGCACTAGGCAAGCCGCCCTGTCGTCCGGGTCGCCGCCTGCGGGACCCGCCCCGAACGTGCGCCCGCTCGCACGGTGGTCACCGCGTACCGTTCAAATTAACAGGGCCGGATAGGCCGACATCGTCCGAATAGCCGAACGCCGTCGGGTGGCGGGGTGCCACGCGACGGCGTTCGCATGCGTGCGCGCCGCGACGGGCGCGGCGCGCGATACGGTCTGCTCAGCCCAGGAAGTGACGAGCGTAACGGGCGTTGATGTCCGACAGCCGGAACAGCGTCAGGAAATCCGCGCAGTTGAAGTCGGGATCCCAGGCCGGCGCGCCGCAAATCTTCGCACCGAGGCGCAGATAGCCCTTGATCAGCGGCGGCGGCGCGACGACGGTGCCCGTCTGCAGTTCGTCGACCGGCAGCGCCGTATGCGGGAACGCGCGGTATTCGGGCGCCGTCAGCGCGTTGGCCGACAGCGACTGATACAGGTTCGCCGCATAGTGGCCGCCATCGGCCATCGACACGCTCGCGCAGCCGAGCATCGTCTCGTAGCCATTCTGCATCATGTAGGCGCCGAGGCCGCCCCACAGCGCCATGATCACGGCGCCGCTGCGGTAGTCGCTGTGCACGCATGACCGGCCGACCTCGACCATCTTGCCGCGCAGGTGAGTCAGGCGCGACAGGTCGAATTCGCCTTCCGCGTACAGACGCCCGACACGCGCGGCCTCGTGCGGCGGCAGCACGCGGTACGTGCCGACCACCTTCAGCGTGTCGAGATCGCGCACCAGCAAGTGGTCGCAATAGGCATCGAACGGATCGACATCGAGACCGGAGGGGCCGCTGAGTTGCGCGCCCATCTCTTCGGCGAAGACGGTGTAACGCAGGCGCTGTGCCTCGCGCAGTTCGTCTTCCGTGCGCGCCCATGCGGCACGCAGACGGTACTCGGATGTGACGGTTTCAGCAGCGCGCGGCAGGTGACGCCGCGTCGTGTCGAGGGGAAGCGAGGCAAAAGGGAGCGTAGGCGTCGGCAGTTCTCGCATTAGGCTTTCCTGATCGTAAGGAATAGGACGACATGCCAGCCAATGTAGTAACCGGCCGTTACCATTCTGTGGCACGACCGTGTCCATTCAATGACGTGTCGCCGAATTGACTTTAGCAGAAAGCTTGCGAAACCGTATGATCAATGCCGCAAAACCCCTTCACACAAGGTCCGGCGGCAACAACGCACGCAGCACGGCCTGACGACTGCCGTCGCGCGTACGGCTTGCGATCCACACGATGCCGCCCTTCTTGATGCTCCAGCTGTCACCGTTGCCGGCGATCAGGTGCGCGACGACGCTGCCGAGCGTCGGCTGGTGTCCGACGATCATGACCGTGGGCGCGATGCCGTCCGGCCAGCCGGCGGCGGTCAGCACGTCGTCGACGTTACCGCCCGGCGCGAGCGCATCGACGGTCCGGTACTGGTCGGTCAGCGCCTCGACGGTCTGCACGGTACGTGCCGCCGGGCTCGCGAGAATCACGCTGTTCGACTCGAGCCGGCCGCGCAGCCATTTGGCCATTGTCTGCGCTTCCTTGCGCCCGCGGCTCGTCAGCTGGCGCGCGAGGTCGTTTGCCGCGTAGTCTTCGGCTTCGGCGTGGCGCCACAGGATCAGGTTCATCATGATGTCTCTCCATGCATCGGCGAACGATCCGGTCGCGCAGGTGCGTGCCGGACGCTCACACACTCTGAATTGTCGCCAATGGTGAACGGTTCGTGATGATGTGCGCGATATGCATAACTTGATTGACCCGGTCACCCATTAGACGATAGAATCTTTGGCTCGTCGGAGCGTAGCGCAGCCTGGTAGCGCATCTGATTTGGGATCAGAGGGTCGTAGGTTCGAATCCTATCGCTCCGACCAAAGGAATCAAGGGGTTACATGCCAAAAGCGTGTAACCCCTTTTTCTTTATTCGGTTCATGTAACCATCATGTAACCCGATTCAGCCTAGGTCGATCCACATCGATCCATCTCGCCCCTCCCAGTTTCGCATCCCTACTTCCATTCAGCGACGATCCAGCTAAGGTTTCGATGTGATGTCACTGCTTATGGGGCCGGATACAATGGTCGCCAGCAGAGCGAGAGCGCGTTCCGGGCCAGTGACACCAAGACGGCTGACCGCCCCGGAACTAGACAACCCAACACTATCTCAGCCCACACTCCGATGATGCAACAGTACCTGCGCCCTATCTGACAAGGCTCGGCGGACAAAGCTACGCCAAGACCTACGCTCAACCAGTTGACCCAGCCGGTGGGCAGCCGCAACGCCTCGGCATTCGAGGCTAGCGACTGGACCTTCCGCTGCCCCTCGACCAACCGATCGTCGGACTTCGTCACACGCTCCCAGTAGCGTCCGCGAATGTCCCCTTGCTTGGGGCGGGCCTGGATGTCACGCGGCAATGCCGCCCGGTGGTCGGTCGGCGCTCAGGTCTCCTCGAGCAGCTTGCGGGACGCGAACAGCTCAGCATCGCTGCGGATACCAAGCTTGCGAAACGCCGATTGCTTTTGCGCACTGATCGTCTTGCGGCTTCGGGAGAATTTCAACGCGATGTCGGACACGGACATGCCCGCGAGATAACAACGCAGCACCTCATGCTCCCGCGGGCTGAGGCGCAAGTCGGCTGACGGGCCGGAATCCGATCGTGGTCCGCTAACTTCACTTGAGCTTGCTGGGTCGGCCACGCGCGGATCCGGCGCCGCACCCGACATAATGCGGTTCGCCAGCTCGGCACTAATATAGGAACGACCGCTTGCAACGACGCGGATAGCGTTCGCAAGTTCTCTGAGACTCTCGCTCTTGCCGAAAAAACCAAGCGCGCCAGCGCGCATCGTCATGGTCACTGTTGCCGGCGTATCGCTGCTGGATGTCATTAAAATTCGACAGTCCGGAAAGCGCCGATTGACTAGCGTGACGAGATTGAGGCCATCGATCTCACCCGGGCCAAGCGAGTAGTCGAGCAGGACAACATCTGCGTGATTCGCCTCGAGCCAGCGGATCAAGTCACGCGATCTTGCAAAGCTCCCTGCGACATTGATGTCGGCCTTCCCGGTCAGGTAACTGGCGATCCCGAGCTGAACGACCGCATGGTCGTCGAGGATCACGACTTGGATCGGCTGCTGCTCTGACCTCATTGTTACCCCTTAAATCGTCGCAATGCGGCGACGAGCGATTAAACCCCTCCCGTCCGCGCCATGCCGCTATGTTTGTTCTGCAAGTTTACAGGGTTTAGAAACAATTTTTAAGCCTCCGAGCCAAGCAGCGAAAGCAGACATATCTGCCTCGGCCGCCGGCTGCGTTGCGTTCGCGCAACGACGGACATATGATGGTGGGTTCGTTTTCCGGAGTATCGCGACGTGCACCGGGTCCGACAAAGATCCACGAACCATCACGCGTTCGTCCGGCCAACAATTCGGTGGAGAACGTGATCAACGTGAAGTTGAAGCGATGTGCAATATTGGCTGGCGTAATGGCCTGGCTGCTTTCCTCGCTCGGCTGGGCGGCCCCGGAGCCACAGTTCACGGCTGAGGAAAAAACATGGATTGCAGCGCACCCGACGGTGCGAACCTACGTCGATCCCGACTGGCGCCCGTTCGAGTTTCGTGAACACGGGAAAGCAGTCGGCATCGTGCCGTCGTATCTCGACGCCGTGTCCCGCATTAGCGGATTGCGTTTCGAATATGTCGAAAGTGTAGCGTGGCCCAATGCCTATAGTGCATTGTTGTCTGGAGACATCGACATGGTTCCAGATGTGTCGGCAAGCGCAGACTCTTCGCGCTATCGCAACACGACCAGCCTGAGCCGGCCCTATTTTGTGGGCACTGTGGTCGTGGTCGCTCCTGCCAGCCTCAACTTGTTCACCGATTTTGAGAGTCTCGCCGGCCGCCGTATTGCAATCAAACGCGGCGGCGCGCTGGAATACGCGATACGGAATAGCGGCGTTCCAGTGACGTTGCTGAGCTACAACAACGAGTACAGCGCTCTCGCCGCCGTCGCCGATGGAAAGGCCGACGTCGCCATCGGTCCCGACATGTCGATCCTACCGCTGGTCCGCCGGCAATTCCAAGGCGAGTTGTTTCTGTCAGGTGGCTTGCCAGATCGGCCCTACGCGCTGTCCCTGGCGACGCGCCGAGACAATCCGATACTCGCATCGATACTCGACAAATCAATCGCGGCAATCCCCGCGCGCGAAACTGAGAGTATCCCACGCGGATGGCTCCAATCAGCCGACTATGGCAAACCAACCTTTCAGTCGATCCTTTACTACCACCGCTGGCAAGTCGCTACCGGCTGCGCCTTGCTGTTCGCGTTGGTGGCGATCGCAGTGGGATCATGGCGTGCGCGCGCCGCCGCTATCGGCAACGCGCGCGAAAAAGCCATGTTCTTCGCGTTCATCAGTCACGAAATCCGCACGCCGATGCATACGATCCTATCGTCATTGGAGTTGCTGCAGCGCGCAAAGCTTGCGCCAAAACAAGCAAGTCAGGCCGACGCCGCGGTTGCGGCATCGGAATCGCTACTCACGCTCCTCGACGACATACTCGACTATTCCCGGCTCGAGTCGCGCAATGTAGCCCTCGCACTCGAACCCACGCAGGTCGGCCCGTGGATAAGGGACAGCGTCGAAATGGTCCGCTGGCGCATCGACGAGAAGCACCTCGACTTCTCGCTCGAACTCGAGTGTGCGGCCGAACTATGCCTGCTAATCGATCCAGTGCGCACTCGGCAGATCGTGCTGAACTTGCTCGTAAACGCGATCAAGTTCACGTCGACCGGCTCGGTGGAAGTGCACGTCGATTACCTCGAAGGCAATCCCGAAAGCGGCGGCTCGCTCCTACTTGAAGTCCGTGATACTGGGGTCGGCATCCCTTCCGAACGTCAACGCTACATCTTCGAACCGTACCAGCGCGTCGAAGAACCCGGCGGCCGACGCGTGACCGGAAGCGGGCTCGGTCTGTCAATCTGCCGCGAACTTGTCGATCTGATGAAAGGCGAGATTACTGTTGACAGCAGTTCCGACAAGGGCACAGTCTTCACGGTAATCTTGCCTGCGCGGCGTGTTCGGGCCACCCCAAAGCCCGGCACTACCATGCCGGCAACACCCGGCACGCCGTCACTTCCGCGCGTCGCTAGTCCGCTCGCCGTCGAAGCACCGGTGCGAAGCGCCAAAGGCCCCATGATTCTCGTCGTTGACGATCACGAGGCCGTACAGCACGCCATCGAGCATCAGCTTGAAGCGCTTGGATGCCGTTCAGCTGTTGCCGCCAACGGCGGGCAAGCACTCGAACGCTTCGAGTGTGCTCACTACGACATGGTGCTGCTAGACTGCGACCTGCCAGACATCGACGGCTATACAGTCGCGCAACGCATGCGCGCCAGCGAACAGCGACGCGAGCGGTCGCGCACTCCGATCATCGCGATTTCGGCATCGACGGACGGCGCACATAGTGAACGCTGCTTCGACAATGGCATGGACGGCGTGCTCAGCAAGCCTTTGCGACTCGACGCGCTGCTTCAGATCATCGACCTGTGGTGCCCCACTTTAGACCTGGAGCGGTGCACCGCGCCCACCACTCCTTCGCAATCGGTACACTCCGACTTCCGCAAGACCTACCTACACTGCGTTGACGCCGATCTCGACGCGCTCGGCGACGCGTTGTCAGCCGGCGATTCCGCGCGCGCGCTTCACGCGGCTCATCGCATCAAAGGCGCCGCATCAATCGCCGGTCATAGTGCAACCAGCGAGTTGGCGTCTAAAATCGAACGGCGGTTGCAAGCGAGCTCTGGTGGCATTGCGCCCGACGTTTACGCACTGTACGACGTCCTGTCGCACCAGCATCGCACCGATATGGATAACCGCGCTGCAGACGAACGGCGTCTCGGCGACGCATCCGCATAGGTGGCGCCGAAAATCAACCGCGCAACGCCTTCGAGTCACCGAGTCTTCGAAGGCGTTCCTCAATGCCCGTCGCAATTTCGACCATCGCGTCCGCGCCTGCCACCAGTGACACGCCCTTAATTCGATGCACGGCGTGCAGCGCGTCGTGCAAATCGTTCGCCAGCAACGCGGAAATGAGCGAGTCGAAATCCCGCCCGATCTCGCCCTCGAACGTCGACCGCAGATCTACGAGATCGTCGGCGCGAGGGTCGGCCGGCACCACATCGGGAGCGTCTACATACGACGTACACCAGCTCGTGATCATTTGACGTAATGCCTGCAGCCGCAGCGGCTTGCCGAGCACACCATCCATGCCACTGTCGAAGCATCGCACCTTGTGCGCATCATCTGAAGCCGCCGAGATCGCGATGATGGGAACGTGTTTGGACCATACCATCGACTCATGCTGACGGATCATCTGTGTCAGCGCATATCCATCGATGTCTGGTAGATTGCAGTCGAGCAGTATGAGATCGATACGGCCTTGCGCGATTCGCTGCATGGCCTCTTCACCCGTCGCGGCTACGATCCCGATACAGCCCAGTTCGTCGCATTGCTGCACGATCGCTCGCCGCACTGTCTCGTGATCGTCCACAATCAAAATACGCGGTGCGTCGATATGCGAGCGTACATTGCTCATATCGGTCGCCACCGGCGCAACCATCACCTGACGTTCAACTACGGCATCATCCACTATCGCAATTGGCAATTGCACAGTCATTTTCGTTTCAACGTATGGCGAGCTTTCGACGGCGATCGTCCCGCGCATCAATTTGACGAGTTCGCGGCAGATCGCCAGACCCAGCCCACTCCCATTGACTTCGACGTGAGGCAAGTGCGCCGCCTGCCAGTACGCGTCGAAAATTCGCTTTAGCCGCTCGGGGGCGATGCCGATGCCGTTGTCGCGCACCTCCAAAGTAAGCGTGCCGCGTTTTCCCTGCGGGTCAGGTAGGAAGTCTACATACAGCATGACCGACCCAGCGGCGGTAAATTTGATCGCGTTGACAAGCAGATTCAACACGATTTGGCGCACGCGAACTGGATCGAGCACAAGCCGCAGCGCCGGTTCGCATGCCACGTCGAGCACAAGTGCCAGGCCCTTCGCGTCGGCCCGGCAGCGCACCATGTCGATAGTCTGCCGTGCCCACGTCCCGAGCTCGACCGTTTGCGGCGCCAGCCGTACCTTGCTCGATTCGAGGCGCGAGTATTCGAGAATGTCATCGAGCAGCGTCAACAGCGTCTCGGATGCCGAAATCGCCGCATCGGCGCGATTCGCCTGCTTCCCAGTCAGCCGCGAACGCTGCAGCAATTCCAGCGACGACAGAACCGTATACATCGGCGTGCGGATCTCGTGACTGACAAACGCGAGAAACATCGCCTTGTCGCGCTTGCTGCGGATCGCTGCGGCACGGGACCTCAACGCTAGATATGCGAGCGCCAACAACGTGAGCAGTGCCATTCCAAGCGCAAGTACCTGCGGCGCGCGGTAATAAATAATCGAGCGGATTGTCGGCTTACCATAGTCGCCCAGTTCCACCCAGTCCCGCGTAATTTCCGCCGATTCGCTTACCGGAATCGCCGCGAGCGACTTGTCGATAATTGACGCAAGTATCGGCAGATCACTGCGTGTAAGCATCGCAAGCGATACGGGACGATCGGCAAGCATGCCGGACATGTAGAGCTTGCCGGGGAATTGTCGGCGCACGATCGGCAGGATCGTGACGTCGACGCCGAGCGCCGCATCGGCCGCGCCACTGGCGACGGCGGCGAGCGCCTCCTCCTCGCTTTCGTACGTCTGAATATCGAGCATCACGCTGCTGTGGCGCGTGAAATACTCGACGGCGCCGCGCCCCTTGATCGCAACACGGCGGCCCTCGAGGCGCTTGAGACTGAAGATCATCGCGGAATCGTTGCGCGTGACGGCAGTCAAGCGGCCAACCAAGTACGGCAAACTAACGAGCGCACCAGAGCCAATGCGATCCGGCACCAGTTCACGCCATACGCCCGGCAACAGATCAACCTTGCCGGCTGAGAGCGCGTCGTACGCATACCCCCATTCCGTACCCGGCACTGTCTTGAATACCAAACCGGTCATCTTCGAGATCGCACTAAGGTAGCCGGCGACGAGACCCGCTTGTTTCCCGTTGTGCATGTACTCGATCGGATGCCAGTTGGCTTCGACAGCGATGTTTACGACGGGGTGCGCACTGATCCACTGGCGCTCCTCTTCGGTCAGGGACGGCTTCCAGCAGGCGTTTGCTGCACTTGCTTCGCGCGATCCCATGACGCACGCAAGCAGCACGGCACAACCAAGCATTGACCAACTCGCACAAAAAGCGATGAAGTTTTTCGTCATGCGCGTCGCTACGATTCCCGCGCATGCAACGCCACGCAGTCCGCGCCAGCGTGTGCGACCTGCGGTATCTCCACTCCTGACCCAGACTATCTGTTGCATATGACTCGAAAAATCTGATTCATCTAGGCCCCATGTTCACCTAAACAAGTAGTCCGCGTAACGAATGAGCGCCGAGCCTCAAAGCGCGAAGGTGTGTCCGTACAGCCCGGAATTGCATATGGACGAATGGTCCCAGACCCGGTCTCGACGCAAGGAACACCAGAATTGGAACAAGAGACGGCGTGAGCGGTTTATATCGTACGGACCTTGGGCATCGCTCGACATAAGATTTGTCCTAAAACGCGTCGGACGCCACGTTGCCGAAACAGGCGATTTCATTGCTGGAGACGGTGAACATGCAGGCGCGAGTGCACGCCGTGTCAACGGCCAAACGCTGAACTTCCTTAGCCCGTTTCAGTTCCACCATGGTATTGCGGGCTAGTGAACCCGTCCGGGAGAACAGGGGAAGGCCAATTTGCGAATGAGACGACACGGGGAAAATTAATTCACCGGCACCACTTTCACTTCATGCGTATCTGTCCCGTTTGCCAAGACGACCCTGACTGAGCCGCCCACTGGATTCAACCCGACCAGATCGAGTGATTCGCCAGGCGACAAATAGCGGTCTCGCATGCAGTCAATCAAAAGCGCACATTCGCCATGCGCGGTTGCCAGCATGACCGTGTTCCCCGTATTAACGAATAGCGTCCCATCGACCCGATAAGCCTGCCGTGGTGACCTCGGCTGCACGACCAGGATTGTCTGCAACTCGAGACGCGGTTTCACCTTGACCGCATTTGTATCGATCGAAACCGCGCGCTCCTCGCGGAACGTCACGCGAAAATAGCGTGGCGAGTCGTCACTTACACCTTTGAAATAGAGACGCAACCACCCACTCTTGTTCGGGCGTAACACGAGCTGCTTCGGTGCGTACATCAGATCGCCGCCTTTCGGCTTCCAGGTCGCGACGTCGCCATACGGCGGAGCGCTTTCCTCCACTGACACGCCGTACACGCGCGTCTGGTCGCTGTCGTTCACGACCTCGCGAACGAGATAGTCTTTCCCGGACCCCATGAAATAGGTCATGTCGCCAACGGACAATGCCTGCGCTATGCAAGACCAGACCAACATCACGAACGCTGCGAATTGCCTCAATCGATTCCTCACTGGTTACTGGTCCGCGCATACGCATCTCACCCGCTACAACTCAGCCGGTCGGCCCGGCATCGCGCGTTACCCGACAAAAATAGACGCGCGACCGACTGCGTCGGCCGCGCATATGGATACGTCTCCTCCATTTTGGTCTGGTATCAGCCTTCGCGACGCCGAACCGGGCGCGCATCGGCCACGCTTTTCGGTTTGCACTCGATCTGATCAACCCACAGCGCGCCTTGCGCCTTGCTGAGGTCAAAGTCGATCTCGCACGTTCCGCCGGTGCCCGTCTCGTATTGAATGACCGGATAGGCGGTATCGACGTCGATCACGAAACCGCCGTCGGCCGCAGTCGTTGCCTTGCCGATGTGGTTGCGAATCTCGGTGTTCGGCTTCACCAAACCGTTCTCGGTCAGCACGCCGAACACCGTTACCAGCCGTCGGACCTTCGGCATCATCGACGCGACGTTGCCCGGATACAGCACGAGCTTGGCGTCGCCTTCCTGGATATCGAAGTTTTCCGGCGTGTCACGACGCGTGCGGATCGTCACGCGGTGTTCGCGGTATCCCGTAAGCGGAACGAACGTGGAACGCGAATCGAGCGCCAACGCCCCATTCGTGGACACCATCTCGAGGTTGCCACGCGCCGACTTGTCCACGCCGACGATCACGCCGCTTTCGCCCTTCTTGCTGTTGAACCCGATGCCGCGCGTGTTCCACCCGACACTGCCCTGCATCGCGGCGGTGCCGCTGGCGTCGCCGGTATCGTCGATGTTCACGTTACCTTGCCAGCCGAACCAGCGGTTGTGGCCCTGCGCGCCAAGGTTCGCTTGGGTGCTCGACGGATTGCCATAGTCGCTCGACAGCGAACGCGAGCGGTTGACCCCTGCCGACAGATAGTCGACGCCCGGGATACGCTCCGGCCGCCAGCCGACGTGCGCGCCGATCTGCTCAGTATCGAGCGAGCGCGAATAGTCGATGCCTGCGTCGCCGAACGAGAACGTCGCATTCAGGCCGACGTAGAACGCGTTGTTCCACTTACGGCCCATGCCGCCGCTATTCCGGCTGAACATCTGGCCGCCATTGAGCATCACGCGCACCCATTTGTTCGAGTAAATGTCCTGGCTCCAGTCGATGCGGTAGTCCTGACCACCGCCGCCGTATACGCTGCCGCTCACGTTGAGCGTCGCGTTGTTGGTCCAGCCGAACATACGCGCAACGTTCACGTTCGAACCGAAGCTCAGTGTGCGCTGATTGTATACGCCGTTCTTCGCGGTGCTGCCCGTCGTCAGCATGTAGTTCGCCCACGCGCCGACAGGCCCGATGTTCGCCGCGCCATTCGCATTCACGCGAAAACCGCCGTCGCTCGTCGCTCCCGTGTCGATGCCTACGTTACCGTGCTTGAAACCCCGTTGATAACGCAGTTCGGCGGCGGCCAGACCGTCAAAATAATATGCACTGCCGTTAAACGTGCCGAACCGAGTCGCCATCTTGCCGCTCGCGCCGACGAGCTGTCGGCTGATCGCACCACGTCCCCCAACGTTGTTCGCAACATACTGGCCGACATAGAACTGATACTGCGTGTCCGCACCGGTTCCGCCGTTACTCGGCTTGTACACTTGCTCATTGCGGGACGACACCACACGACCGTTGACAACGACGTCCACGCGAATCGGGTAAGTCCCGACTGGCAACTGGCGCGTATCGATTTCCTGGTTGCCGAGGGGAAGATGCTGAACGTTGATCAGCTTGCCGTCGCGATGAATCTGCACTTCACCCGATGCAGGCATGAACGCGAAGATTGGCGTGCGCGCCAGCGAGCCGTCGTTCAACTCCGAGCGGCTTGCGGTGCCTGCGCTGACGCCAAGAAAGCGCCCGCCCGGAAGGAACGTTGTCTGCCCCAGCGCATTCATCGACCAGGTGCTCAGATAGCCGGCCGTGATCGATACGCCGCGGTAGTCACGTTCCAGCCGCGCTTCATACAGGTTGAAATCGTCACCGCTGCGAATGTCGCCCTCAACATACGCGTGATTGACACCAATTGCGCTGACCGACTGCATGTGGAGGTAGCCGTTCGCATCGGCTCTGGCGTTCTTCACGACCGACATGTCGTAATTCAGCACACCGCTCGGATGCTTCTCGGTACTGTCGGGCAGCATATGCAAGCGCGGCGCGCCTTCGCTTGCATAGGCATCCCTCGGCAGTTGTGCAACCAGTTCGAACGTCCGGAGATTGAATTCCAGTTGGACGTCAGATACGTCCTCGCGTGCGCTCGACGTTTCCGCGACCATGCGCAGCGGCTTGCCGTAGCGATCCGCAATCCTTTGCTTCGCGGCATCCGTGATGGCGATCTTCGCGAGGCTGAAGTCCACCAGCTTCAGCGTGCGACCATCGTACTTGACGGTCGCCCGGCCCGCTTCCTCCGAACCGCTATCGATCTTGAGCCGCACCGGCACGTCGACACCCTGCTCGAGTGCACCGAGCAGGTTGTCAGGAAAGGCGTACTGACCAGCAGCCAATGTGCCATCGGCATGTGCACCCTCCGCAGGATCGGGCGCGCGATCGGCAATTTCCGGATTCAACGAGCGAGCATCGCGGCCTGGTTCCATGTCCGACGCTGGCACGGACACCGATGCGTATTCCGAGGCCGTGATCGCGTCGACATCGACGGCGTATGCGGACTCGTCGCGCCCCCTGTCAGCTTCGGGCGTCTCGACTGCCCGCGCCCTCCGATCGAACATCACCGAATGATCCGCCGCAAGCACAGCCGACGACACCCATCCTCCCGCAAGGGATACGGCGACGTTAATTGCTGTCATTGTCGACTTTTTCATTCGCAGTCCAAATTGAATCTCTGTTTATCCAAGTCACATAACCGTGATTCGGTTACTTCGCTACGACCTTCGACGGTGCGGCATTCATCGGGAAATACTGGTAGTCGCTGCCTTTCCAGACGCCAATGCCTTGAAGGGATACCAAGCCCTTTTCCTTGCGCATGTCTCCCGACTCGCCCGGGAGCAGGAAAGTGGATCGGCTGCAAGCCTTCGGTTCGGTCGCGGCCTTTTCTTCGCACTTCCCCGTGGCCGTGACATGGACGAAGGTATTTCCGATGTTCTTCACACGCCCGTTGCCGTCGTGTTCGAATTTGAAGTGGATCGTTCGTGGGCGCACGACGAGGATCGAACTCAACCGAATGCGCTGCTTCGCGGACAAGCTGACGCCATCACTGATGTTCGATTGCGACGACACGGCCTGTTCAATGAACGACAACTGGTAGTAGCGCTCCTTGTCGTCCCGCTTGCCCTGGTAGTAGATCTTGACGTCCGCCGTTCGATGCGGCGGCAGAAACACCGTTGCGGGCGAGATCAGCACATCCTTTTTCTGCTCATGCAGCACCTTCAATTGCCGCGGATTGGTAATCTCCTGGACTTCCGTCGACACGAATTTGGCTACCGAGTCGTCGTTCTTGATCTGCTTGACGACGTAGAACTCGTTTTCCTGCATTTCGGTCGTCAACGATCCGATGCCAATGGCCGATGCATGCTGCGCGCCCATCAGCGCGGCCGCCAGCGCCAAGAGTTTGAGTGGCTTCATCGTGTCCTCCGAAAGAAAAGAAAAAGAAAATGCCGAACCCCTAGACCGCGAGGTCCGGCATTACCGGAGTCAATGCCTGCTTCGACCGAATCTACGCAGGCATTCGGCGCAACTTACGCGGTCGGCGTTTCCCAGCTCGCGACGAAACGCACTTCGACGTCGCCGTTGTAACGGCCGTCGGAGACGCCAGACAGACCTGTGCCAGTCAGCGCGTTTCCGTCCTTGTCGGTGCCTTCTGCGATCGAGAACTTCACCGGCACGCCATTCGCCTGGTGGTACGAGCCGTTCGGCGTCTTGTTCGGGCCGACCTTCGACAGATTCATGTTCTGCAGGCCATTTGCCGCGATCGACGGCGCCGCGTCACCGCCAGTGCCCGACAGGATGTCGGTGAGGGTTTCGCTCAGCTCGACGCCACCGAGATCGACGCCGACCTTCAGCGAATCCTTCACGCCACCTGCAACGGCATTCAGCGTGTTCTTCGTGACTTGCGCCTGGATCTTGTAGCCCGTGCCACCTTCGTAACCCGCCGCGAGAACGGTCAGCGTGCGGTCCTGCGTCGAGAATGCTTCGCTCGACGGGTTCCACTCGAAATCGAGCGTCGTGCTACCTTCCGCGAAGACGCTCAGCGTCACGTCGGACTTCTTGACAACGGATGCCGTCCACTTGACGCGTGCTTCTTCCGGGCCCACGGTTGCGGCGATGGCCGGAACCGCGAACGCGACTGCGAGTGCGGATGCCACTGCGAGGCGGAATGCAGTTTTCTTCATATCGATCTCTCAAAGGTGTTCATCAATTAACTTGGATGACCAGACGACATCCCATACCCGGGGATGCTTCTGGACCGCCCGTCCTACCAACTGCCGGTTCAATGGGTTTGCCAGATCACGGCGGCGAAACGAATTATTTCAATTGAAAGGCCAATGTAATATAAGAATGGGCCTAAAAAAATCCTTGACCCGCTTCGAACGGCACACGCTCATGCGGCCCAGCACCCGTGCTGACGGATGACAGTCACACCCGAGCGCATCCCTCTCCGGCAAGTAAGCCAACAGAAAAAGGTTTGCCGAGGACGCGATGATTTGGACGTGCGAAACCGGCAGGTGCGCCGGAACCGAAGACAACACGCATCACGACCACGATGGTCGGTGCATTTCGCGGCGCACCCGCAACGCGCCGCCGAAACACGTCCGCGTGTGTTTTCACCTGCGCTGAATGGGCCACACGGCGATGGGTGCGATACGCCTTGGCCGGTCCCGGCGTGCGTCGCTCGAGGGCGCACAAGATGCCGGTATGCAACGTGAGTGCCGCGCCGTGTGCGCGGTCTCTACGGATCGTCAAGCCAGAAGACATGCCCGACGCCTGCAGGTGCCATTGCACAACGGCCGGTCTGCACGGATCCGGGCGCGAACGAACGCGTCGCGGTAGTCCGCGCGAGAACATTCACACGGCCTCGCGCTCAATCGCAGACTGATACAACTGATCGACGCTCCAGTAGCGCGAGCGCGGAAGGCGTACGCTCCGTGCGTTCTCTCGCAACGATTCAGCAGCTATCGTCGAGACCTTCCCCGACTCCGCCGGCAGGCCGAGCGGGCATTGCGCGGATATCCGCGGGATGCATTTAGGACGGTTCTCATATTCTGATCGCGCGCCCCTCCGTTAGCATACGAAAGCCATTTTGCGTGTGATTAGCGGGACGACTCGGTTATCCGGTCCTCATCGCAGCCCCCTCCGCTCAACCGCTCGTGGTCGAACGTGCGTTGCGTGTCGACCTGAATCCGGATGGCGGCAATAAATCATGTGCGCTCCACCGAATGTGTCTACTCCTCTCCTCGCCATTGCATTGAAATGTCAAATCTCAAACCACTTTTTCTACGCGCTGCGATTCGCTTTTGCTTGAGCGGCGCGCTGGCGCTCGGTCATGCTGTCTCTGCCCATGCCGCGGCCGACGACCCGTTCAGCGTTCCGTGCAGCCGTTCGCCGACGATTTCCGACCACTCTTATGCGCCGTTAGTGATTGAGGTGGGCGATTATCTTTATTTGCCTGACATTCCCGCTGGTACGACGGGCGCACTCGTCGGGCGCATTCACAAAACGAATCCCCAACTGACGCAGCTGGCAATCATCTTCAAGGAAGCTACCACCTGGGACTCTTTCCCGGACGTCGCTGTCGGCGCATGGCTGTCGGCGAGCGGCGGCTTGCGCTCGATCGTTGTTCCGAATAGCCAGGATGTGCGCTTCCCCAATCTTCCCTATTCGAGCAAGAACACACTGAATCGTCTCAGCGCGGACTACATCATCAACGGCATGCAAATCGCGTCAATTGATCAATTTACGCAGCAAACCAGCAACTCGCTGGGGCAGTTCGTTCGCGGGCCGGGTACTCAAGTGCAAGATCAGACCGCCAGAAAGATGGTGGCGGACGCCTTCCTGAACCAGTCACCGATGACGTTCGGTGCGCATATGTTCTACTCCTCTATCATGCTTGGAGACCGCGGTCAGCAGCTTTCGGATTGGTGGTTGAATGGAAACTTCTCGAACATGGGCCTTTGCGGATACTCCAGCCAGTTCCTTTACAGAACGACGGTGACGCCTACCGCCTCCCGGACGCTCACGCTGTCACCGATCAGCGGCACCATCAGCGTGTCGAACGGCAAAATGCTCGTATCCGTTCCGCCCGTATGCCGTATCACGGACGGCAACATGGAATGCCCGATATCCGCCAACTCCACGGCCACGATGGACAACATATCGTTCATCGTACCGCCTTCTCAGCAATCCGATGTATGGTTCAAGACGGCTGGCGGGCAGAAGTTGTCGAAGGTCTCTGCGACTGCCTTAGGCACAACGAAACTGGTGGTCACGTCGAATCTGCTGGATTCGCTGCTGGGCGACGCCGAAGCGAAGCCGCTCGGCGAAACCATCGGCGCGATCGTGCAATCTACGGGTGGAACGGCCGTCGACATGCGGGTGTCTTTTTTCGAAGATACGGAATTGAAACGTCTCACATTCGGCGTCGCGATCGACGAGCGCGACCCCGCCGCGATGGGCAAATATTCCGGTTCGATCGGCCAGGATGCAGAGATCGTCGTGCCGCTCACAATCCGCCAGTATGGCGCGTCGAAGGCGACCAAGGTGTCGGTAGACGTGCTCGCGCCCAGTGTGCAAACCGCCGACGGGCTACGTTGCAAATTCGTCGACAAGAGTGGTGCAACAGTGGTTGCAGTGCCGTCAATCGTCCGCTTTTATGACGGCACTGGGCTCGACGACCGCCCGGACAATTGCGCCGGCACCGTGTATGACGTCGCCACGCTAAGGTGGCGCGAGACCCTCGGCGGCGCATTCGCGTACGAGGGGGCCCTCGATATGGACCTGCGCTTCCCGCTCGATCCAAAGCAACTAGCGACCGACACGTCAGGCGCGCCCTGGTTTGGTACCGTTTCGGCCAGCGGCGAAGTCCGCGTACGTGCTGATTGGCGCTAAGAGGCCAGTTCAAAAAGGGGCACGATACGCCTGAAGATGTCCCAACAGACAAGCGAGCAACCAAGTTTCAGGAGTGCTTCGTGAAAGTCAGCACGTCGCTCGAAGCGAGTGCGTAGACAACGAAAATTGTGGAATCAGGAGTGCGTGCGTTCAACGAACTAACGATATTTGCCGAGTCCGCTGCCGCGTTCGGTCCGGCGCTTTGCGATCACCGGTTGGATACCTCGATTGCGCAGGGCTCACCGATGTCGCTCGGAGCCATATCCGCGATCGGCATAGACCACGCGAGGCCGTTGAATCGGGTGGCCGCGCAGGACGCGAATCGATGGAATCGCGTCGATCAGCGGCAGCAACTGCGTGACATCGTTGACGTTCGCGCCAGTCAGGATCGCGGCGAGCGGTGTGCCGTTGGCGTCGGTGACTGCGATGCTTGGACCCAGGTCGCGCACGATCGGTGGGGTTCGGGCCAGTTTTTGGCCCGCCCCAACAGCTCGAACTGGTGATGAATCGACGACGGCGCGTGAGAAATCGACAACCTGCCCGTCGAGCGCGCGCTGCGCGGCGTGGCCATTGGCCGCCGCAATTACCTCTTCGCGGGCGCGGATTCCGGCGGCGAACGTGCTGCGGCGATCTACAGCTTGATTGGCACGGCGAAGTTGAACGACATCGATCCGGAAGCATATCTGCGTTATGTACTGGCGTGCATCGCCGAGCACCCGATCAATCGCATCGATCAACTCCTGTCACGGCACGTCGCTGCGGAGCTAGGCGCCGAACACCATACATGACTGCGCGGCAGTCTAGAATCAGCGGCGACCAGTAATTTATAAGGCTCTTATGCTTACCATTCGTGCCATCACCCGCGACTCAGCGAGCGATTTAGCCGATGTTTTGCGCGTCTTTATGGAGGCGCCTTCGTACACCGTTCTAGTCGAAGGTCGCCCACCCTCTAACGCCGACGTCGATGACTTTTTCAACGGTATGCTCGCTGGAAAGGTGGCGACAGATAAATTCACGATTGGATTCTATGTCGACACAGACATGGTGGGCTGCGCTGACGTGATTCGATCACATCCCGCGAACGACTGTGCATTCATTGGATTGCTGCTGTTCTCGCAAGCGCACCAGGGTCGGGGTTACGGAAAGATCGCGTTGAACGTTATCGAGGAAATGGCGCGAGGCTGGAACTGCTCGAAGATGCAGCTAGCCTCGATTTCGACGAATCCGCGAGCTTTCGCGTTCTGGCACCGGGAGGGTTTCGAAGTCATGTATCGCACAAGCATTCCGAGATTCATCGGTGACGTCATCGTGATGGAGCGAGCTATAGCGTAGCCGCCCTGGGGGCGGGACATGGCCTCGGGATGTGCCGGTCAAGCTCGGCCCCCATTGAGTGCAAGCATCTTTGCCGTTCTTCCCTCGAAGTCCAGACGGCCTTACATCGACGCTTACGGCGTAACGGTCATTGGGTGAGTTGATTAAATCGAGGCGCGATCGCTCGTGGCGCTCAAGCCTCGAACGCCGAGCAAATCTACTCTGCAATGCAGCCTACGGCCGGAGGCTCATGAAAGACCGAAGACGAGAGTTCGGCGCTGCCCAAGAAATCCAAGAGATTCAGCTCCCGACCAAACCACTTACTTGACCTTTCGCGGTTCCGCAACCATCCCTTACCGAAACTTTTCCGGCTCTGACCCGCTCGCTTCGGTAGTGCCCACCAATTTAGGCCTATTCTTATTTTCACGAGAATTGTCAGGCATCAATATTTATGGCGGAGGACGGACTCGCCTTACGTGTCTCTGCCTGGATGGTTGTGAGAATCCGAGCTCCCGGAGTCAAATTTGATTCCTACTCCCTTAATCTTAAATTTAACAATTTATGTTGGTTAGGATAGTGAAAAAGATTCCCACGATTCTTCTTTTGTCGGCCGCCGTTCCGGTATTCGCCGGCCAGTGCGACAGCTACGGCTACGAGAAAAAAATACACATAATAGAAGCAAAAGCGGAACTCGCCGGTAAATATGGCAATCGCATTAAAGCGGAGAAGCTGCGCGCGAAGCGTCAGCACCTCATGGCTCGCTGCAGCGGGTCGCACACCATCGAACCAGCGGCCCGGAACCATACACCCCACAAATAGCAGTAACGGGTGGGCGCGCCGCAACTGACGAGTACTTGTGGTTCTGACCTGCTCCCCGCGTTTAGTACGGTGACGGTGTAGAGTCCGTTCCAGAGAGGAACGTCAATGAAAAAGCGATTCACCGAAGAACAAATCATCGGCATCTTGAAGGAAGCCGAGGCTGGCCTGAAGCCGGCGGAGCAGTGCCGCAAGTACGGCATATCGGAAGCGACCTACTACAACTGGAAAGCGAAGTTCGGCGGGATGACGGTCTCCGAAGCGCAGCGCTTGAAGGAACTGGAGCAGGAGAACAACAAGCTCAAGCGCCTGTTGGCCGAATCAATGCTCGACAACGCCGCGCTGAAGGACCTGTTGGCCCGAAAGTAGCAAGCCCGCAGGCCAAGCGCGAAGCGGTCCGAATCTTGATGACCGAACGCGCCATGGGTGTTACCCGGGCCTGCGGGCTGGTAGGGATTTCGCGCTCGCTGTTCCACTACGAATCACGCCGCCGAGTTGACGACGAAGCGCTGACTGGCCGGATGATGGCCATCGCCGCGCAAAAGCGCCGTTACGGCTATCGCCGAATTCACGTGTTGTTGCAGCGGGATGGCTGCTTCGCCAACCACAAGCGCATCTGGCGCCTGTACAGCAAGGCGGGACTGAGCGTGCGCAAGCGGCGACGCAAGCGTATTGCGGCTGTCGAGCGCACGCCGCTGCCGTTGCCAACAGGCCCGAATCAGAGCTGGTCGATGGACTTCGTTTCTGACGGGCTGGCCTATGGTCGGCGGTTTCGATGCCTGAACGTGGTTGACGACTACACGCGCGAGTGCTTGGTCATCGAGGTCGATACATCGCTGCCGGGCTTACGAGTGCAGCAAGTGCTCGAGCGGCTCAAGGAGATGCGAGGCTTACCCGCATCCATCACGGTCGACAATGCCCGTTACCCCTGATGGCTGACATTCTGCATGTACTACGGGCCGGAGTTCGCTGGTAAGGTGCTGGATGCATGGGCCTACGAAGCCGGCGTGACGCTATCGTTCATTCGGCCTGGCAGGCCGGTGGAGAATGCCTATATCGAGAGCTTCAACGGGCGGTTCCGCGATGAATGCCTGAACGAGCACTGGTTCGTCTCGATGCGCCACGCCAAGCGGCTGATTGAGGAATGGCGTATCGAGTACAACACCGAGCGGCCTCATAGTTCGCTGAACCTGCCCGCATTTTTGTGGGTGAGGCGGTTGAACAACACGGGTTATCCACGCGCCTGCATAAATCGCTCGCCGAACAGGATAGCAAACTGATTCATCGCTGATTTCCAGTCGAAGGCGGCCCGCACGGTCTTGGCCAGCACGTTGCGCAGCGCCAGCCAGAGCAGTTTGATCGCCGCCTCGTCATTCGGGAAGTGACCACGCGTCTTGATGATCTTGCGCAGTTGCATGTTCAGACTTTCAATGGCATTCGTTGTGTACACAACGCGCCGAATCTCCGGAGGGAACACGTAGAACGGCACGACGTGCTCCCAGGCGCGCTGCCACGATTGCACGATGGTCGGATATTTCTCGCCCCACGGGCCATCAGCGAAGTCCTGTAACGCCTGCCTTGCCGCCTCTTCGCTAGCGGCTGCGTAGATCGGACGCAGCGCCGCGGCGAGCGCCTTGCGGTCCTTGTAGCTGGCGTACTCGAGACTATTGCGGATCAGATGCACGATGCAGGTCTGAACGGTTGTCCGCGGATAGGCTGCGCTGATGGCCTCGGTCAACCCCTTCAAGCCGTCGACCACGGCGATCAGGATGTCCTGGCAGCCGCGCGTCTTCAGTTCGTTGAACACCTTGAGCCAGAACTTGGCCCCCTCGGTCTGCTCGATCCAGAGGCCCAGTACGTCTCGCTGGCCGTCGGCCTGGATGCCCAAGGCCAGATAGACAGCCTTGTTGCTGACCACGCCGTCGTCGCGGATCTTGACCCGCAAAGCGTCGAAGAACACCACTGGATACATCGGCTCAAGCGGACGGTTCTGCCAGCTCAGCGCCTCGGCCATCACCTCGTCGGTGACCGAGCTGATGAAGTCGGGCGAGACCTCGGTGCCATAGTGCTCGGCCAGAAATCCCTGAATCTCGCACACGCTCATGCCGCGGGCGTACATCGCGATGATGCGTTCGTCGAAGCCGGTGAAGCGGCGCTCGTGCTTGGGAATCAGGATTGGTTCGAAGCTGCCGTCTCGATCGCGGGGGACATCGACCCGAACCGGGCCACGATCGGTGATGACCGTCTTGCCGCTGGCGCCGTTGCGCTCGTTGTCCTGACCGGGCGGCTTAGGCCGGCCCGGTGGGTAGCCCAGATGCAGATTCATCTCGGCGCCCATTGCACGCTCGATGACCGCCTTGTTGAAGGCCAGCATCAGATCCTGCACCTCAGCCGGCGACATCGGCCCCTTGACCAACTGGTCCAGCAGTTCCTTGGGCAGTTCAGGCAGCGGCCCTCGGGCCGCTGCCTGACGCGCTACAGTTTGCCTTTTCTTCTTCATTGGCATATCCATGACTTTTACACCTCATGATATGCCCCGCCCACGAAATCACGGATAGGTCCAGTTCGCTCGGCTATCTGACGCCAGTGCAGTTCGCTCGGGCGCACGATGCAAAGCAGCAGCTTTTAACCTCGGACTCTAACTGCAGTCCGGACTAAAACCGGGGGCAGGTCACGCGAACCAAATGTCGGAGCCGATAGCCTCGTCATCGTAGTCGACCGCGTACTGCCCCGAGAGCGTAATAGCTCGCTTCAGGCGAATTGCGTGGCATCCTGCTCTCTCGAGGTCCTGCGCCGCACCGATCGCCGGCAAGCTCAATACACCGAGCCCAAACAGCAGTGCACCTAATCCGCATGCGCGCTTCACGATTTGACTCGCGTTAATAAATTTCCGGATCATTTGCAGGAATGTGCAGGTGGTCCTTGTGGAGTTTTTCATTGGGTGTCTGGCCTTTATTCATGCCATTTTTGACAATCCGATCCTTCAACGATGTCAACTTCGATACGGCATGTACGAACTCGAAACGAACCGTCGCAAACAAAGCTCTGCAATCGACCGCTCCTACACCGCCTTTCCAACGTGCCCCCACGCTTTCCCATCGTCGCCGCCTTTCCCCCCACGCACGAATCTTGCGAGAACACGCGATAATATCCGTGACCAACCCGCAACCGAGCATGAAAAACAACGTTCTCAAGACCGCCCTGTTCGGCGCGCTGCTCGCATTCGGCGCGTCTGGCGCCGCGTCGGCCAAGTCGCTCGACGACGCGCTCGACTGCCATTCGAACGGCCACAAGTTCGTCGCGCCGCTGCTCGCGGCCGGCGACATCCAGTCGGAGCCGATGCACGTCGAAGCGAATTCGGTGAACGCATTCCGCACGAACCATCCGCTGACCGCCTACGGCTTCGGCGTCTACGTCGTGCTTGGCTACCAGGCGAACGACCCGATCTTCCAGCCGGGCGACGGCACGCCGATCGGCAACTGGGCGTATGGCGTCGTGGTACGCGGCACGAAGAGTGCCGTCGAACAGGCCGTGCGCAAGGCTGGCAGCGACGCGACCGTCAAGCAGGCGTTCCCGTTCCTGACCGCGATCGTGTGCTCGGACTGAGCGCGTCGCGCCGATGCCGCTCGCCGGAAGCGCGCCTCGTTACGCGCCCGTATAAACCACGCGATACGGAATGCCGACCTTCTCCCACTCGGCCGCTTCCTGGCTGAGGCTGTAGTCGGTCAGCGGGTTCTGCTCGACCCATGCGCTCGGCAGGCGCACTTCATACCCGCCCTTCTTCATCTGCGACACGGAAATGTCCGGCAGCCCGGCATCGGTCCGGCGCCGGCACAGCAGCGCCGCGAGCCGCAGGCAGAACAACAGCGGCCATTCGACGTCGCGCGCCTGCGACAGCTTGCCGAGCTTGCCCGCGTGCCCGAGCACGAGCGCGGCAAGGCGCGCCTGGTCGGTGCGCGAGAAACCCGGCATGTCGGCGTTGCTCGCGATATAGGCCGAATGCTTGTGATACGAACTGTGCGAGATCGACAGCCCGATCTCATGCAACGCGGCGGCCCAGCCGAGGAACATCCGGCCTTCCTCGCGCGCTTCGTCGTCGGCTTCATCGAGCTCGTCGTAGAACCGCACCGCAAGCGCACCAATGCGCTCGGCCTGCGCGCGATCCACGCCGTAGCGGCGCGTGAAACCCTCGACGGTCACCGCGCGCATGTCCTCGTGCTGGGTCCGGCCGAGCAGGTCGTACAGCACGCCCAGACGCAGCGCACCATCGGTGGTATCGACATAGTCGACACCCAGCTCCTCGAATACCGCGAGCATGATCGCGAGGCCGCCGGCGAGCACCGGCACGCGGTCGGGCTTCAGTGCGATCAGCTTGAGCCGGTTCACGTTCTCGGACTTGATCAGCGCGCGCTTCAGGCGTTCGAGCCCGCCACGCGAAATGCCGTGCGTGATGCCCGCGTCGTTGAAGCCGTTCGCCTCGACGAGCTCCGCGAGCGCACGCGCGGTGCCGGACGAACCGATCGCCTGGTCCCATCCGGCCCTCTTGTACTCGCTGGAAATGATCTGGATCTCGCGCTTGGCTGCGAGTTCGGCTTGCCGCATCGTATATTCGTCGACGTTGCCGGCCGGAAAGAACGCACGGCTGTGGCTTACGCAGCCGATGTAGAGGCTCTCCATCACGATCGGCGTGTAGTGCGAGCCGATGATGAATTCGGTCGAGCCGCCGCCGATGTCGACGACGAGCCGCTTGCCGGCGCTCGCCGGCACCGAATGCGCGGCACCCGCGTAGATCAGGCGCGCCTCTTCGCGGCCGGCAATCACTTCGATCGGAAAACCGAGCGCCGCTTCGGCCTCGCCGAGGAATTCGGCCGCGTTCTTCGCGACGCGCAGCGTGTTGGTCGCCACCGCCCGCACGTGATCGGGGTGGAAATCGCGCAGGCGCTCGCCGAACCGCTTGAGCGCCTCCCAGCCACGCTCCTGCGACGCGCGATCGAGCATCTTGTCGCTCGACAGGCCCGCGGCCAGTCGAACGGGCTCGCGCAGCGCATCGACGGGATAGATCTGGCTGCCCGCCGGGGTTTCCTCGACGCGCCCGACGATCAGCCGGAAGCTGTTCGAGCCGAGATCGACGGCAGCCAGCAAGTGGGGGGATGTAACCATCAGAAGGGGGCTCCGTGCGCGTTCGCCCGCGGCAGCCGCTGCGGCCACGCTGGACGATCAATCAAAGGCGATATTTTAAGCGTGGAACGCTTGCCTTAGCCACGCTTCACGGGCATGTACCCGGGTAGATTGTATATGGCCGAAACATTTATGAGATGAAACGGTTGCGGCGTAGAATTTCCCGATATAAATACATAATCGTCATCAGCACGTCATCGTACCGTGAGAGTTTCCGAGCGTCCTTTCGAATCATCGCCCGAATCATCCCCTACTCTGCCGATGTCCGTCCGTTATCCGCTTCTCAATCGTGAACTCGGCATCCTCGGGTTCAACGAGCGCGTGCTGGCCCAGGCTGCCGACCCGCAAGTCCCGTTGCTCGAACGCCTGCGCTTCATCTGCATCACCAGCAGCAATCTCGACGAATTCTTCGAAGTCCGGATGGCCGGCCTTCAGGAACAGATCCGCGACAACCCCGGCGCCCTGACGCCCGACGGCATGTCGTTACAGCACGCTTACGACCTCGTCGTCGAGCGCGCGCAGCGGCTCGTGCACCGCCAGTACACGATGCTGCACGAAACGGTGCTGCCGGCGCTCGAACAGGAAGGCATCTACTTCCACGCGAGCGACACGTGGAACGACGAGCAGCTCGAATGGGCGCGCCGCTACTTCCTCGACGAACTGCTGCCGGTGCTGACGCCGATCGGCCTCGATCCGGCGCACCCGTTCCCGCGCGTGCTGAACAAGAGCCTGAACTTCGTCGTCGAGCTCGAAGGCCGCGACGCGTTCGGCCGCCAGGCGGTAATGGGCATCGTGCAGGCGCCGCGCGCGCTGCCGCGCGTGGTGCGCATGCCGCAGGCGCTGTCGGGCTTCGAGCACGGTTTCGTGCTGCTCAGCACGTTCATGCAGCGCTTCGTCGGCGAACTGTTCCCGCAACTCGTCGTGAAGAGCTGCAACCAGTTCCGCATCACGCGCAACAGCGAGCTGTTCGTCGACGAAGACGAAATCACCAATCTGCGCGTCGCGCTGCAGGGCGAACTGCCCGCGCGCCACCTCGGCAACGCGGTGCGGCTCGAAGTGTCGGCCGACACGCCGGCACATATCGTGCGCCGCCTGCTCGAGGAAAGCCTGCTCGACGAGAAGGACTGCTATCGCGTGGCCGGCTCCGTGAACCTCGTGCGACTGATGCAGATCCCCGATCTCGTCGATCGCCCCGACCTGAAGTTCGCGCCGTTCACCGCATCGATCCCGCCCGTGATCGCCAATGCACCGGCGATGTTCGACGCGATCGACGACGGCGACATCCTGCTGCACCACCCGTACGAAAGTTTCCAGCCGGTGCTCGAACTGCTGCAGCAGGCCGCGAAGGACCCGAGCGTCGTCGCGATCAAGCAGACGATCTACCGCACCGGCACCGATTCGCCGCTGATGGACGCGCTGATGGCCGCCGCGCGCAACGGCAAGGAAGTGACCGTCGTCGTCGAACTGCTCGCGCGCTTCGACGAGGAAACCAACATCAACTGGGCGTCGCAGCTCGAAGCCGTCGGCGCGCATGTGGTGTATGGCGTGGTCGGTCACAAGTGCCACGCGAAGATGATGCTGATCGTGCGCCGCGTCGTGGAGAGCGGCAAGGCGACGCTGCGCCGCTACGTGCACCTCGGCACCGGCAACTATCACCCGCGCACCGCGCGCCTCTACACCGACTTCGGGCTGATGACGGCCGACCAGAAGATCTGCGAGGACGTCCACCACGTGTTCCAGCAACTGACCGGAATCGGCGGCGAGCTGACGCTGCACGAGCTGTGGCAGTCGCCGTTCACGCTACATCCGCGCATCATCGAATCGATTCGCGCGGAGATCGACAATGCGCGCGCCGGCAAGCGCGCGCGCGTGGTCGCGAAGATGAACGCGCTGCTGGAGCCGACGGTGATCGCCGCGCTGTACGAAGCGTCGCAGGCAGGCGTCAAGGTCGACCTGATCGTGCGCGGCGTGTGCGCGCTGAAGCCGGGCGTGCCGGGGCTGTCGGAAAACATCACGGTGCGCTCGATCGTCGGGCGCTTCCTCGAACACCACCGCATCTACTATTTCCACGCGGACGGCGCCGAGGAAGTCTATCTGTCGAGCGCGGACTGGATGGACCGCAACCTGTTCCGCCGCGTCGAAGTCGCGTTCCCGATCCGCGAGCGCAAGCTCAAGCGTCGCGTGATCGCCGAAGGGCTGTCGGTCTGCCTCGGCGACAACCAGTCGGCATGGCTGATGCAAAGCGACGGTCACTATCGGCGCCGCCGCGCGGGCAAGACGCTGCGCAACGCGCAACTCGGTCTGCTCGCGAAGTTCTGTTCGTAGGCAGGCGGCGCGCGGCGCGCATCAAACGAAAAAGGCACAGCTCACGCGGGCTGTGCCTTTTTCGTTTTCGGTCGTGCGCGGATGCGATGCGCACGAACCGTATCAGACGATCACGCGCTCAAGCTTCGAACGCCGCCGGCCGGATCGCGATGATCCGCGACGCCGGGAAGCGCGCAGTGAACGTGCTGCCGCGCCCTTCCTCGCTCTGCACGTACAGGTGCGAGTCGTGCCGCTGCAGCACGTGCTTGACGA
This sequence comes from Burkholderia sp. KBS0801, assembly GCF_005937855.2. Classification (NCBI taxonomy): domain Bacteria; kingdom Pseudomonadati; phylum Pseudomonadota; class Betaproteobacteria; order Burkholderiales; family Burkholderiaceae; genus Burkholderia; species Burkholderia sp. KBS0801. Next base: position 1,308,472 of record NZ_CP042177.1, on the reverse strand, counting down.
TCGCGAGGCCGAGCCCCGTGCCGCCCGTATCGCGCGAACGGCTGCGATCGACGCGATAGAAGCGCTCCGTCAGCCGCGGCAGGTCGGCGGCCGGAATGCCGAAGCCACTGTCGGTGACGGAAAACACGCCCTGCGCGCCCTCGCGCCGCCACGACACGAATATCTTGCCGCCGTCCGGCGTATAGCGGATCGCGTTGGTGACGAGATTCGCGAACGCGCTGAACACTTCGGTCTGCGCGCCCGTGACGCCGAGCGTCTCGTCGATCGCGAACGCGATCTCGTGATGCCCGTTCGACAGCGTCTGCGCATCCTCCTTCAGATGGTCGAACACGGCGCGCATGTCGATCGCGTGATCCACCGGCGGCCTGCTTTCGCCCTCGAGCTTCGCGAGCACCAGCAGGTCGGTGACGATGTGCCGCATCCGCGACGCCTGCTGCTCCATCATCTCGAGATAGCGCGCGCGATCTTCCTCGTTCAGCGGCAGCTCGCGCATCGTCTCGAGAAAACCCGACAGCACGGTGAGCGGCGTCTTCAGTTCGTGCGACACGTTCGCGACGAAGTCGCGGCGCATCGCATCGGTCCGCTCGAGCTCCGTGATGTCCTGCGTGAGCAGCAGCTTGCGGTTCTCGCCGTACGGAAATACCTGCACCTCCAGCACGTTCTGCCGCGAGTCGCCCATCCCGCGCATCACGAGCGTTTCATCGTAGTGCTGCGCGTTCAGGTAGCGGACGAATTCCGGATGACGCACGAGGTTCGTGATGTGCTGGCGCAGGTCACGTTTCGCATCGAGGCCGAAATGCACCTCGGCGATCGCGTTGCACCACTCGATCTGGTCGTGGTCGTCGAGCATCGCGACGCCGTTCGGCGACGCCTGGATCGCCTGGATGAACCGCGAATGCTGCTGCTCGACCTGGCGCACCTGCGCATGCCACTGCTTCGCGAGCTTGTGCAGCCGGTAATAGATTTCACCCCAGATGCCCGGTGCGCTCGGCACCTCGCCATAGACGGGCGCATCGAGCAGACGCCACAGGCGTTGCGTATGGAAGGTACTGAAGAAGCCCTGCGCGACCAGCATCACGGCCGCGAACGCGCAGGCCGCGGTCGGGCCGGCGAACACGCCGACCAATACGCTGATCAGCACGAGCAGCACGAGCGACACGAGAAAGCGCGCCCAGATGATGTTCATGATTCAGCGCCCGAAAGAATGAACGGCATGCCGTGGCACACGGCATGCGCGAATACGTTACGCGTGCTTGGCGAGCCGGTAGCCGCTACCGCGCACGGTCTCGATCATCGCATCGCAGCCGGCCGGTTTCAAGGCCGCGCGCAATCGTTTGATGTGCACGTCGACGGTGCGCTCCTCGACGAACACGTGATCGCCCCACACCTGGTCGAGCAGTTGCGTGCGGCTGTGCACGCGCTCCGGATGCGTCATGAAGAAATGCAGCAGGCGGAATTCGGTCGGGCCGAGATCGAGCTTGATCTCGCTGCCGTCGCCGTGCGCGGCGACGCGATGCGTGGCCGGATCGAGGCGCAGCCCGTTGATCGACACGACGTCCTCGGTCAGCTGCGGCGCGCGGCGGCGCAGCACGGCCTTGATGCGCGCCATCAGTTCCTTCGGCGAGAACGGCTTGGTCACGTAGTCGTCCGCACCGATTTCGAGGCCGAGCACCTTGTCCTGCTCGTCGCCACGCGCGGTCAGCATGATGATCGGGATGTGCTTGGTCCGTTCGTTGTTGCGCAGGTCGCGCGCGAACGCGATGCCGGACTTGCCCGGCAGCATCCAGTCGAGCAGCACGAGATCGGGCAGTACATCGCTGATCAGGTTCTGCGCCTGCTCCGCGTTGTACGCGCGGATCGGGCAGTGACCGGCATGCTGGAGATTCACCGAGATCAGTTCGGAAATCGCGGGCTCATCTTCAACGACGAGAATGTTGCTGGGCATCGGCACCTCTGTTCTTCCTGTGCGTGGTGTTAACTGTTGGCTTCGCGCTCGAGCGTGTCGCGCGGCTGATGCCGCACGTCCGTGCCCTTCACGATGTAGATGATGAACTCCGCGATGTTCTTCGCGTGGTCGCCGATCCGCTCGATCGCCTTCGCGATGAACAGGTATTCGAGGCCGACCGAGATCGTGCGCGGATCTTCCTGCATGTACGACACGAGCTTGCGCACGAACGCGCGGAATTCAAGGTCGATTTCCTTGTCGTCCTTGACGATCTGCGCGGCGGCCACGGTATCGAGGCGCGCGAATGCGTCGAGCGCGCGGCGCAGGATCGTCACGGCCATCTCGCCCGACACCTTGATCTCGGCGATGTTCACCGTGCGCGCGGCCGGTTCGTCGACCAGGCGGCGCACGCGCTTCGCGATCTTCTCGGCCTCGTCGCCGGCGCGCTCGAGGTTCGTAATCGTTTTCGAAATCGACATCAGAAGGCGCAGGTCGCGCGCGGCAGGCTGCCTCCGCGCGATGATGTTGCCGCACTCCTGGTCGATGTCGACTTCCATCGCGTTCAGCGTTTCCTCGGCCGTGATCACCTTCTCGGCCGCGTCGCGGTCGAATTCGTTCAGCGCATGCATCGCGCCGACGATCTGCGACTCGACGAGTCCGCCCATTTCCAGCACTTTCGACGACACGGCATTCAGGTCCGCGTCGAACTGGCTCGACAGATGTTTATCCGACATGGTTGTTGTTCTCCGTCATCAGCCGAAACGGCCAGTGATGTAGTCTTCCGTTTCCTTGCGCACCGGCTTGATGAAGATCTTTTCGGTTTCGCCGAATTCGATCAGCTCGCCCAGGTACATGTAGGCCGTGAAGTCCGAGCAGCGCGCGGCCTGCTGCATGTTGTGCGTGACGATCACGACCGTGTAGTCGCTCTTCAGCTCCGCGATCAGCTCCTCGATGCGGCCGGTCGAGATCGGGTCGAGCGCCGAGCACGGCTCGTCGAGCAGCAGCACTTCCGGACGGATCGCGATGCCGCGCGCGATGCACAGTCGCTGCTGCTGGCCGCCGGACAACCCGTAACCGCTCTGGTTCAGCTTGTCCTTCACTTCGTTCCACAGCGCGGCCTTCGACAGCGCCCACTCGACGCGGTCGTCCATCTCCGAGCGCGTGAGCTTTTCGAACATCTTCACGCCGAACGCGATGTTGTCGTAGATCGACATCGGGAACGGAGTCGGCTTCTGGAACACCATGCCGATGCGCGCGCGCAGCAGCGAGATGTCGCGCTTGGTGGTCAGCAGGTTCTCGCCGTCCATCAGGATTTCGCCTTCGGCGCGCTGCTCCGGATAGAGCGCGTACATCTTGTTGAACGTGCGCAGGAGCGTCGACTTGCCGCAGCCCGACGGGCCGATGAACGCCGTCACCTTCCCTTCGGGAATGCGCAGGTTGATGTTCTTCAGCGCGTGGAACTTGTTGTAGAAAAAGTTGAGGTCGTTGACCTCGATCTTCGCGTTCAGCGGCGCAAGCGGGCTGCCATGCACCGCGTCGTGCGTGCCGGCGGGCGCAGCGGTGCGCTCGACGGAATTCAGGTGGCTTTCTGCCATATTCATCGGATCGCTCCGCCGTTACTTTTTCGAGAAGATCGAGCGCGCCAGGACGTTGAGTCCGAGCACCCCAAGCGTAATCAGAAACACGCCCGCCCATGCAAGCGACTGCCATTCGGCGAACGGGCTCATCGCGAACTTGTAGATCGTGACGGGCAGGTTCGCCATCGGCTGGCTCATGTCCCACGAGAAGAACTGGTTCGACAGCGCCGTGAACAGCAGCGGCGCCGTTTCGCCGGCGATCCGCGCGATCGCGAGCAGCACGCCCGTCACGATCCCGCCGACCGACGCGCGCAGCGTGATCTTCAGCACCATGCGCCACTTCGGCGTGCCGAGCGCGACGGCCGCTTCACGCAGTGCGTTCGGCACGAGCTTCAGCATGTTCTCGGTCGTGCGGATCACGATCGGAATCTGCAGCAGCGCGAGCGCAATCACGCCGGCCCAGCCCGAGAAGCGTCCCGACTTCGCGACGACGATCGCGTACACGAACAGGCCGATGACGATCGACGGCGCCGACAGCAGGATGTCGTTGATGAAGCGGATCGTGCTCGCCAGCAGGTTCTTCTGGCCGTATTCGGCGAGATAGACGCCCGCGAGGATGCCGATCGGCGTGCCGACCAGCGTACCGAAACCGCACAGCAGCAGGCTGCCGACGATCGCGTTCGCCAGACCGCCGCCTTCCGTGTTCGGTGCCGGCGTCGACTCGGTGAACAACTGCAGCGACAGGCCGCCGACGCCGAGGTGCACGGTCGTGTAGAGAATCCACACGAGCCACAGCAGGCCGAATGCCATCGCGCCGAGCGACGCGGTGAGCGCGATCGCGTTGGTAACCTTGCGCCTGCGTTGCAGCCGGTTGCGCATCGCGTCGAGCGCGGCGCCGTTCGGCCCGGGGAAATTCATGATGGGCTCGCTCATTTCTTGCCCTCTCCCTTCTCGAGACGAAGCAGCAGCAGTTTGGAGACGGACAGCACGATGAACGTGATCACGAACAGGATCAGGCCCAGTTCCATCAGCGCGGACGTATGCAGGCCCGGTTGCGCTTCCGCGAATTCGTTCGCGAGCGCCGACGTGATGCTGTTGCCCGGCGCGAACAGCGACACGCTGTCGAGCAGGTTCGTGTTGCCGATCACGAAGGTCACGGCCATCGTTTCGCCGAGCGCGCGGCCGAGGCCGAGCATCACGCCGCCGATCACGCCGGTCTTCGTATAGGGCAGCACGACCTTCCACATCACTTCCCATGTCGTGCAGCCGATCCCGTACGCCGATTCCTTCAGCAGCACGGGCGTGACTTCGAACACGTCGCGCATCACCGACGCGATGTACGGGATGATCATGATCGCGAGGATCACGCCGGCCGCGAGGATGCCGATGCCGATCGGCGCGCCGGACGTCAGCGGACCGACCACCCACACGTCCTTGAAGATGCGGCCGATCGGCTTCTGGAAGTATTCGGCGAAGATCGGCGCGAACACGAGCAGGCCCCACATGCCGTACACGATCGACGGAATCGCGGCGAGCAGCTCGATCGCGATGCCGAGCGGGCGGCGCAGCCACACGGGCGACAGCTCGGTGAGGAACAGCGCGATGCCGAAGCTGACCGGCACCGCGATCACGAGCGCGATGATCGACGTCACGAGCGTGCCGTAGATCGGCACGAGCGCGCCGTAGATATCCGAGTTCGGATCCCACTCGGATTGGAACAGGAAGCCGAGGCCGAACTTCTGGATGGTCGGCATCGACGCAATGATCAGGGAAACGATGATCCCGCCCAGCAACAGCAGGGTCACGATCGCGGCAAGCCATGCGAGGCCGCCGAACAGAACGTCGCCGAGGCGGCTCGGCGCGCGTTGCGACGCGGCGTCGGGGGACCGGGAGGACGTGTAGGAAATTTCAGACATGGGTGCCTGTTCTGGATCGCCGGGCGCCGTGACGCCCGGCCTTACCGCACACACTGCCCGACCGGCACGGCCGGGCAGTGAACCGCTGCAATGCTTACTCCGCGGCGACCGGCTTGCCCGATGCGTCCGTGACCTTCGTCTTCCACTGCTTGCGGATTTCCGCCTCGACTGCCGGCGGCAGCGAGATGTAGTCCAGGCTGTCGGCCGCCTTCTCGCCGTTCTTGAACGCCCAGCTGAAGAACTTCAGCGTTTCGGCGCCCTGCTCCGGCTTGTCCTGCTTCGCGTGCAGCAGCACGAACGTCGCGCCGACGACCGGCCATGCATCCTTGCCCGGCTGGTTCGTCAGGATCTGGTAGAACGACTTCGACCAGTTCGCGCCGGCCGCGGCGGCCTTGAACGTTTCCGTCTTCGGCTCGACCACCGTGCCCGTCGAATTCTTCAGCGCGGTGTAGACCATGTTGTTCTTCTTTGCGTACGCCCACTCGACGTAGCCGACCGCGCCCGGCAGGCGCTGCACGAAGGCCGCGACGCCGTCGTTGCCCTTGCCGCCCGTGCCCGTCGGCCAGTTGACCGTCGTGCCTTCGCCGACCTTCGACTTCCACTCGTCGTTCACCTTGGACAGGTAGTTCGTCCAGATGAAGCTCGTGCCCGAGCCGTCAGCGCGGCGAACGACCGCGATGTCCGTGTCCGGCAGCTTGACCTTCGGGTTCAGTGCAACGATCGCCGGATCGTTCCACTTCTTGATCTTGCCGAGGTAGATGTCGCCGAGCACCGGGCCCGACAGCGTCAGTTCGCCGGCCTTAACGCCCGGCACGTTGACGACCGGCACCACGCCGCCGACCACCGTCGGGAACTGGAACAGGCCTTCCTTCGCGAGCTCTTCATCCTTCAGCGGAGCGTCCGAACCGGCAAAATCGACCGTCTTCGCATTGATCTGCTTCAGGCCGCCCGACGAACCGATACCCTGGTAGTTCACCTTCGCGCCGCCGGACTGCTGGTAGTCGGCAGCCCATTTCGTATAGATCGGCATGGCGAACGTGCTACCTGCGCCCGTGATGTCGGCAGCGTGCGCGGCAACGGCGAAAAGCGCGCCAGCCAGGCCGGCAATCGCGGTTTGCATCAATTTCATGAGACCTCCAGTGTGTGAGCGGATGACTACGGCACCGCGAAGGTTAGGGGCTCCTCATGACGATAATGTGACAAACGATGAAACTGGCGTGACAGTAACATGACTGGTTGAAAGGGTGTAGTCGGGGTGGTGCGATGGGCCGCGGAGGCCACGCGCGGCGGGGACGGCGGCAAGAATTGCCGGTCCGGCAAGGACGGTGTGGACACCCTTCGGACGAGTGTGCGGGCGATCATGTCGCGCGGCGAAAAACAGGCGGGCCATGCCCTGCTCTGCACGTCGCTTCTGCTCAGGGTCGGATGATTTCTTCTGTCAGATGAAATCCGCGCCGAAGCCCCTTCTATTTAATAGCGCAAACCTTTGCGTCTGATGAATTGCGGCACCCGAAGGCGCCGCAGGTCGATTCATCGCAGCGGCAGCGCGCGCTCGCCCGGAGCGTCGCGCGCTGTCGCAGGTTCGGCTCAGCTCGTCGCGATCCGCACCGCGTCGGCGATCGCTTCCGCGTGGCGGGTCGCGTCGGCCGCCTGCTGCGCCTCCACCATCACGCGCAGCACGGGCTCGGTGCCCGACGCGCGGATCAGCACGCGGCCGCTGCCGGCGAGCGCGCCTTCGGCCGCGTCGATCGCCGCGCGAATCGACGCGCTGCCCTTCCAGTCCGCGCCCGGCTTCATCCGCACGTTGATCAGCTTCTGCGGGAACAGCGTGACGCCGTCCAGCATCTGCGCGAGCGTGCGGTCGCTGCGCTTGAGCGCGGCGAGCACGAGCAGCGCCGACACGATGCCGTCGCCGGTCGAATGGCGGTCGAGCGACAGGATGTGGCCCGAGCCTTCCGCGCCGAGCTGCCAGCCGCGTTCGCGCAACTGCTCGAGCACGTAGCGGTCGCCGACCGCCGCGCGCACGAACGGCACGCCCTCGCGCTGCAACGCGACCTCGACCGCGAGGTTCGTCATCAGCGTGCCCACCGCGCCGTCGACCTTGCCGGCCGTCGCGATGCGGTCCTTCACGAGCACGTAGAGCAGCTCGTCGCCGTTGTACAGCCGGCCCGTCGAATCGACGACCTGCAGGCGGTCCGCATCGCCGTCGAGCGCGATGCCGAGATCCGCATGGTTCGCACGCACCGCGCGCACGAGCGCGTCGGGCGCCGTCGCGCCGACGCCATCGTTGATGTTGAAGCCGTTCGGCGCGACGCCGATCGGGATCACGTCCGCGCCGAGTTCGTGGAACACGTGCGGCGCGATCTGGTACGCGGCGCCGTGCGCGCAATCGATCACGAGCTTCAGCCCGCGCAGATCGTACGCGGCCGGGAACGTGCTCTTGCAGAACTCGATGTAGCGGCCGGCGGCGTCCTCCAGGCGGCGCGCCTTGCCTAGCCGGTCCGACGATGCGCATTCGAGCGGCTTGTCGAGCCACGCTTCGATCGCGGCTTCGGTATCGTCGGGCAGCTTGTTGCCGTCCGCGGAGAAGAACTTGATGCCGTTGTCCTGATACGGGTTGTGCGATGCGCTGATCACGACGCCGGCCGACAGGCGCAGCGCGCGCGTCAGGTATGCGACGCCCGGCGTCGGCATCGGGCCGGCCAGCATCACGTCGACGCCGGCCGCCGAGAACCCGGCCTCGAGTGCGGCCTCGAGCATGTAGCCCGACACGCGCGTGTCCTTGCCGATCAGCACCGTCGGACGCGCACCGGCCGCGACGTCGGCCGTGCCGGCCAGTACCTTGCCGGCCGCATAGCCGAGACGCAACACGAAATCAGGCGTGATGGGCGCCTCGCCTACCGTGCCGCGAATGCCGTCCGTGCCGAAATATCGACGTCCCATGGCGAATCTTCCTCCTTCGTCTTTCTGAATTCTGACTTATCGTTGCCGCGCGGCTTCGCGCACGGCGTTCCAGACCTTCAGCGCGTCGACCGTCGCCGCGACGTCGTGCACACGCACGATCGCGGCGCCGCGCCCGACTGCGCACAGCGCGGCCGCCACGCTTGCCGCGACGCGTTCCGTCGGCGGCTTGCCGCCGATCACCGCGCCGAGCATCGACTTGCGCGACATGCCCGCGAGAATCGGATACGCGCGCCCGTCGGGCCGCGCGGGCGCCGTGTCCGGCAATGCGGCCAGCAGCGCGTAGTTGTCGTCGACCACCGCCTTGCCGAAGCCGAAGCCCGGATCGACGCAGATCCGCTCCGGCGCGATGCCCGCGTCGCGCAGCGCCTGCGCGCGCCCGGCGAGAAAGTCGCGTACGTCGGTCACGACGTCGCCGTAATCGGGCTCGCCGACCTGCATCGTCTGCGGCTCGCCGAGCATGTGCATCGCGCACAGCCCGCTGTTGCCCTCGCGCACCGCGTCGATCGCACCCGGCTGGCGAAACCCCCAGATGTCGTTGATCAGGTCGGCGCCGGCCGCGAGCGCCGCGCGCATCACGGCCGGCTTGTAGGTGTCGATCGACAGCGGCACGTTCAGCGGCCGCAGCGCTTCGACGAGCGGGATCACGCGCGCGAGTTCCTCGTCGAGCGGCACCGGCGGCGCGCCGGGACGCGTCGACTCACCGCCGATGTCGATCAGGTCGACGCCTTCGGCGATCATCCGCTCGGCCTGGCGCAACGCATCGTCGCGCGCGAGGAAGCGGCCGCCATCGGAAAACGAATCGGGGGTTGCGTTCAGGATGCCCATCACGAGCGGGCGTTCGAACGTCAGCGAGAAACGGCCGCACTGGAGCGGCGCGGGGATGAACGCGGAAACAGCGGAATCGGACACGGGCGGGAGGCGTTGATGAATGCAAAACGGGCCGGTGTGAAGCCACACCAGCCCGTGAACGGTGCTACAGCGGCGCTCAGGCCGGCGAAGCAGGCGCCGGCGCGTTGGCCGGCTTCACTTCGGCGGTCGTGCCACCACCCGACGAGTCGCCGCCGACAGCCGGCGAGCTCTTCGGCGAGCGCGGCGGACGCCCTTCCATGATGTCGTTGATCTGATCGGCGTCGATCGTTTCCCACTCCATCAGTGCGGCCGTCATTGCCTCGACCTTGTCGCGGTTCTCTTCGAGCAGGCGGCGCGCAAGGTTGTACTGTTCGTCGAGCACGCGACGGATTTCACCATCGACCTTCTGCTGCGTCGCTTCCGAGATCGTGCGCGTGAAGCCGCGGCCGAACGGACCGTTGTCGCTCTCGTCGTCGACGTAGACCATCGGCCCGAGGGCGTCGGTCATGCCGAAACGGGCCACCATCGCGCGTGCCGTCTGCGTCGCCTTGTTGAAGTCGTCCGACGCGCCGGTGCTGATCAGGTTAAGGAACAGCTCCTCGGCCACGCGGCCACCGAACAGGATCGCCAGGCGATCGAGCAGGTAGTCCTTCGAGTACGTCTCGTTGTCATGCTCGGGCAGCTGCCACGTGACGCCCAGCGCGCGGCCGCGCGGGATGATCGTGACCTTGTGTACCGGGTCGGCCTTCGGCAGCAGCTTCGCGATCACCGCGTGACCCGACTCGTGGTAAGCCGTCGCGCGCTTCGCTTCTTCGCGAATCACCGCCGACTTGCGCTCCGGACCCATGAAGATCTTGTCCTTCGCGTCCTCGAAATCCTGCATCTCGACGATGCGCTTGCCGCGACGTGCGGCGAACAGCGCCGCTTCGTTCACGAGGTTCGCGAGATCGGCGCCCGAGAAACCCGGCGTGCCGCGCGCGATGACCGCTGCATCGACGTCGTTCGCGATCGGCACCTTGCGCAGGTGCACGCGCATGATCTGCTCGCGGCCGCGGATGTCCGGCAGGCCGACATAGACCTGGCGGTCGAAACGCCCCGGACGCAGCAGCGCCTTGTCGAGTACGTCGGAACGGTTGGTCGCGGCGATCACGATCACGCCGGAGTTCGCCTCGAAGCCGTCCATCTCGACCAGCATCTGGTTCAGCGTCTGCTCGCGCTCGTCGTTGCCGCCGCCCATGCCGGCGCCGCGATGACGACCGACCGCGTCGATTTCGTCGATGAACACGATGCACGGTGCGTGCTTCTTCGCCTGCTCGAACATGTCGCGCACACGGGCCGCGCCGACACCGACGAACATTTCGACGAAATCAGAACCCGAGATGCTGAAGAACGGCACCTTCGCTTCACCGGCGATCGCACGGGCGAGCAGCGTCTTGCCGGTACCCGGAGGGCCGACGAGCAGCACGCCGCGCGGGATGCGCCCGCCCAGCTTCTGGAATTTCTGCGGATCGCGCAGGAAGTCGACGAGCTCGGACACTTCTTCCTTCGCTTCGTCGCAGCCCGCGACGTCGGAGAAGTTGACCGCGTTGTTGTTCTCGTCGATCAGCCGCGCGCGCGATTTCCCGAACGAGAATGCGCCGCCTTTGCCGCCCCCCTGCATCTGCCTCATCATGTAGAACCAGAACACGATGATCAGGATCGTCGGCCCGAGGTAATACAGCGCGGACATCAGTGCGTTCGGCTCGTCGTCCGCCTTGCCGCTGACCTGCACGCCGTACTTCATCAGGTCACCGACCATCCAGATGTCGCCGGGCGACACGATCTGGTATTTCTGGCCATCAGACGGAGTGACGGTGAGGTTGCGCCCCTGCACGATGACGTTCTTGACCTTGCCGTTCTTGGCGTCGTCCATGAACTGCGAATAGGACACACCTTCCTGGACGCGGGGCTTGTCGAACTGCTTGAACACCGTAAACAGCACCAGTGCGATCACCAGCCACACTGCTGCCTTCGAAAACATATTGTTGTTCAAAGCACCACTCCTTCACTCGTAGACGAGCGCCTACATTTTCCTTGCGGCGCTCCTCGGTCATTCTAATCCAGTCCGACCACCCCTGCCATAAGCATTGACAACCGCCGCGATAGCGCTTCGCTTGTCTGGCAAGGGCCGGAGCCCGTTTGCGGCACCGCGCTCCGCGTTCACCGCGGTTGCTTCAGCTGCCGGCCCAAAATGAATGTTTCGGACGATTTGTCGCGCGACGCCTTCGGCTTGCGGGGCGCGACCACCTTAAACTGCTGCTTGAACTTCTCGACGATCTGGCTGTAGCCGCTGCCGTGAAAGCATTTCACGAGCAGCGCACCATCCGGCTTCAGATGGTTCTGCGCGAATTCGAGCGCCAGATCGCACAGATGCTCGATGCGTGCTGCGTCCGCCGAGGCTACGCCGGAGAGGTTGGGGGCCATGTCGGAAATAACAAGGTCCACCGCGCGACCTTCGAGAACATCTTCGAGCTGCCGGAGGACGTCGTCCTCGCGGAAATCGCCCTGGATGAAGTGGACGTCGGCGATCGGCTCCATCGGCAGCAGGTCAAGCGCGATGATCGTGCCGTCGATGCCGCCTTCGCGTTGCGTGTCGCGCTTCTTGCCCTGCGCGAGCTTGTTGCGGGCATACTGGCTCCAGCTGCCCGGCGTCGCGCCGAGGTCGACGATCACCTGGCCCGGACGGATCAGCTTGTCCTGCTCGTCGATTTCCTTCAGCTTGTACGCGGCGCGCGCGCGATAGCCCTCCCGCTGCGCCATTTTGACGTACGGGTCGTTGATGTGGTCGTGCAGCCAGTGCTGGTTGAAGCGGTTTTTTGCCATTCGAGAGAGAGATTGCTGCTATTTGCTTCGTGAAGCCGTGCTTTTGGCGGATAATACGCGTCTTCTTCGCGCGGCTGCGGCCCCTTTCGAGGCCCAAGCCGCGATTTTACGTGGTTTCGGCGCGCGGCTGATGCGGTAACTTCCCGCGATTCGCTTCTGACGCAGCGCCCCTTATCTAGATTTCGACATTTCCATGCCCGCCCTTTCGCTTTCCCCCGCCGAGCGCTCCGCGCTGCGCTCCCAGGCCCATGCGCTCAAGCCCGTCGTGCTGATCGGCGCCGAAGGGCTCACCGACGCAGTGCTGAAGGAAATCAAGGTGCACCTCGCCGCGCACCAGCTGATCAAGATCCGCGTATTCGGTGACGAGCGCGACGAGCGCGTCGCCATTTACGACGAGATCTGCGACCGCCTGAGCGCCGCGCCGATCCAGCACATCGGCAAGCTGCTGGTGATCTGGAAGCCCGAGGCCGCCGTGGCAACCCCGGCCCGCGGCCGTCGTGCCGGCACGCTGCCGAGCGCGGCCGAAGCGAGCGACGACAGGAAAGGCCGCGCACCGCGCACCGTCAAGGTCGTCAAGGTGTCGCCGAACGCGAGCCCCGTGCGTCGCCCGAAGCCGACCAAGGTCGTCGTGCGCGGCAACGAGCGCGTGACGGCGGGCGGCACGGTGAAGCGCGCGAAAAAGCGTCAGGCGAGCACGAAGCGGCCGCACCAGGACAAGTAATCCTGCCGGGCGGCACGGGGCATCCCGTGCCCTGCCCGTGCGGCGCTCAGGCTGTTCAGGCCGTTCAGGCGTCGCGCGCCGGCAGACGCCAGATCAGCATCAGCCCCAGCACGCTCTCGACGAGATAGAACAGGCTCGAGACGCCGTGCAGCATCCCGAAGCGGCTCGCGTAAGGCGAGTTCGCGATATCGGTGCCCGCTTCCATCGCGGCCACGCGCAGCGCGTTCATGAACGGCTGCAGCGCAAAATACCCGACCAGCACGCACGCGACCATCGCCGCGACGATCCAGCGCACGCGACGATAATCGCCGCTGCCGCGCCGCACCTGCTGATTCGACAGCGCGAGCAGCAGCACGCCGCACACGACACCGAGGATCGCCTCGATGCGAAACAGCTGGGCGGCGACCGAACCGGCCGTCATCCGCTCCAGCGTCTTGAACAACACGGGTGCGACCGCATACCCGATCGTCAGCAGGCTGCCGACCCACACGGCCGACAGCAGACGGAACACGCGATGCGGCATCACGTCGCCCGGCTTCAGATGTAGCTGACGGAAATGATTTCGTACTCGCGCACGCCGCTCGGCGCCTGCACGGCCGCGACGTCGCCTTCGGACTTGCCGATCAGCGCGCGTGCGATCGGCGAGCTGACCGAGATCAGGCCGTGATCGATATCGGCTTCGTCGTCGCCGACGATCTGATACTTGACGGTGTCGCCCGACTCGAGATCCTCGAGTTCGACCGTCGACGCGAAGACCACGCGGCCCTCGGCATCGAGCACGGTGGGGTCGATGACCTGCGCGGCGGACAGCTTCGATTCGAGTTCCGCGATACGGCCCTCGATGAAGCCCTGCTTTTCCTTCGCTGCGTCGTATTCGGCGTTTTCGGACAGATCACCCTGTGCGCGGGCCTCCGCGATCGCGTTGATCACGGCCGGCCGCTCGACGGACTTGAGGCGCTGCAATTCATCGCGCAGTTGCTCTGCGCCACGCTTTGTCAACGGAATGGTGCTCATAAACGGCTCAATCGATAATAACGGCTATAAAAAAAATCACCGCGATTAAGCGCATTTCCGGTGAACCGGAAACACCGCTTAACCGCGGCACGTGTTGCTTCGACAGGAAACTGACTGCTTAGTTTAGGCGAGCGTGAAGACCTTGTAAATCATAGACTTCCAGATCCTTCAGGTAGCGCAAGCCTTCGACGGCCGCGCGCGCGCCCGACATCGTCGTGTAGTACGTGACCTTGTGCGCCTGCGCGCTCATGCGGATCGAACGCGAATCGGCGATCGCCTGGCGCGTCTCGTCGACCGTCGTGAACACGAGTGCGATCTCGCCGTTCTTGATCATGTCGACGATGTGCGGACGGCCGTCCTTCACCTTGTTGACGACCTTCACCGGCACGCCGGCCGCTTCGATTGCGGCAGCCGTGCCCTTGGTCGCGACGATCGGGTAGCCGAGGTCGTGCAGCATGCGCGCGACTTCGACCGCCTTCGGCTTGTCGGCGTCCATCACGGTCAGCAGCACCGTGCCCGACTCCGGCAGGCGCGAACCGGCCGCGAGCTGCGACTTGAACAGCGCTTCGCCGAACGTCTGGCCGACACCCATCACTTCGCCGGTCGAACGCATTTCAGGCCCGAGGACCGGATCGACGGTCGGGAACTTGACGAACGGGAACACCGCTTCCTTCACGCTGAAGTACGGCGGCTCGACTTCCTTCGTCACGCCCTGCTGCGCGAGCTTCTGGCCGACCATCGCGCGCGCCGCGATCTTCGCGAGCGGCAGGCTGGTCGCCTTCGACACGTACGGCACCGTGCGCGAGGCGCGCGGGTTCACTTCGAGCACGTAGATGATGTCCTGCTTCGAACCGTCCGCCTGCGGTACCTGCTGGATCGCGAACTGTACGTTCATCAGGCCGACCACGTTCAACGCCTTCGCCATCGCACCCGTCTGGCGCTTCAGCTCGGCCACGGTTTCCTTCGACAGCGAGTACGGCGGCAGCGAGCATGCCGAGTCGCCCGAGTGGACGCCCGCCTGCTCGATGTGCTCCATCACGCCGCCGATGAATACCGCTTCACCGTCGCAGATGCAGTCGACGTCGCATTCGATCGCGTCGTTCAGGAAGCGGTCGAGCAGCACCGGCGAATCGTTCGACACCTTCACGGCCTCGCGCATGTAGCGCTCGAGGTCGCGCGGCTCGTGGACGATTTCCATCGCGCGGCCGCCCAGCACGTACGACGGGCGCACGACGAGCGGGTAGCCGATTTCGGCCGCCAGCGCGAGCGCTTCTTCTTCGGCGCGCGCGGTGCGGTTCGGCGGCTGGCGCAGGCCGAGGTCCTGCAGCAGCTTCTGGAAGCGTTCGCGGTCTTCGGCCGCGTCGATCATGTCCGGCGACGTGCCGACGATCGGCACGCCATGCGCCTCGAGGTCGAGCGCGAGCTTCAGCGGCGTCTGGCCGCCGTACTGGACGATCACGCCGACCGGCTTTTCCTTGTCGACGATTTCCAGCACGTCCTCGAGCGTCAGCGGCTCGAAGTACAGGCGGTCGGACGTGTCATAGTCGGTCGACACCGTTTCCGGGTTGCAGTTGACCATGATCGTTTCGTAGCCGTCCTCGCGCATCGCGAGGGCCGCGTGCACGCAGCAGTAGTCGAACTCGATGCCCTGGCCGATCCGGTTCGGGCCGCCGCCCAGCACCATGATCTTCTTGTTGGTGGTCGGCTGCGCCTCGCACTCTTCCTCGTAGGTCGAGTACATGTACGCGGTTTTCGTCGCGAACTCGGCCGCGCAGGTGTCGACGCGCTTGTAGACCGGGCGCACGTTCAGTTCCACGCGGCGCTTGCGGACGTCTTCCGGCGTCGCGCCGAGCAGCTTCGCGAGGCGTCGGTCGGAGAAGCCGCTCTGCTTCAGGAAGCGCAGCTCGTCGAACGTCAGCGACGCGAGCGTGCGGCCCGACAGCGCCTTTTCCTTCAGGATGATCTGCTCGATCTGCGCGAGGAACCACGGATCGATCGCGGTTTCCGCGAAGATCTCTTCGGCCGTCATGCCGATACGGAATGCATCGCCGACGTACCAGATGCGATCCGGGCCCGGCTCGTGGATCTCGATCGCGATCTCGTCGCGGTCTGTCGACTTCTCGTCGAGACCGTCGACGCCGACTTCGAGGCCGCGCAGCGCCTTCTGGAACGATTCCTGGAACGTGCGGCCGATGGCCATCACTTCGCCGACCGACTTCATCTGCGTGGTCAGGCGCGAATCGGCTTCACGGAACTTCTCGAACGCGAAACGCGGAATCTTCGTGACGACGTAGTCGATCGTCGGCTCGAACGACGCCGGCGTCTGGCCACCGGTGATTTCGTTCTTCAGCTCGTCGAGCGTGTAGCCGACCGCCAGCTTCGCCGCGACCTTCGCGATCG
This sequence comes from Burkholderia sp. KBS0801, assembly GCF_005937855.2. Taxonomy (NCBI): domain Bacteria; kingdom Pseudomonadati; phylum Pseudomonadota; class Betaproteobacteria; order Burkholderiales; family Burkholderiaceae; genus Burkholderia; species Burkholderia sp. KBS0801. Next base: position 1,292,224 of record NZ_CP042177.1, on the reverse strand, counting down.
GGAAGCCGGTCGCCTTCGACGCGAGCGCCGACGAACGCGACACGCGCGGGTTCATCTCGATGACGACCATGCGGCCGTCCTTCGGGTTGATCGAGAACTGCACGTTCGAGCCGCCCGTGTCGACGCCGATCTCGCGCAGCACCGCGAGCGATGCGTTGCGCAGGATCTGGTATTCCTTGTCGGTGAGCGTCTGCGCCGGCGCGACCGTGATCGAGTCGCCGGTGTGCACGCCCATCGGGTCGAGGTTTTCGATCGAGCACACGATGATGCAGTTGTCGGCGCGGTCGCGCACGACTTCCATCTCGTATTCCTTCCAGCCGAGCAGCGACTCCTCGATCAGCAGTTCGCGCGTGGGCGACAGGTCGAGGCCGCGCTTGCAGATCTCTTCGAACTCTTCGCGGTTGTACGCGATGCCGCCGCCCGAGCCGCCGAGCGTGAACGACGGACGGATCACGACCGGATAGCCGCTGCCGCCGGTGTACGCCATGATCTCGGCGTGCACCTGGGTCGCTTCTTCCATCGAGTGCGCGATGCCCGACTTCGCGGAGCCGAGACCGATCTTGGTCATCGCGTCCTTGAACTTCTGGCGGTCTTCCGCCTTGTCGATCGCTTCCGGCGACGCGCCGATCAGCTCGACGCCGAATTTCTCGAGCACGCCGTGGTGATGCAGGTCGAGCGCGCAGTTCAGCGCGGTCTGGCCGCCCATCGTCGGCAGGATCGCGTCCGGGCGCTCCTTCTCGATGATGCGCGCGACGACTTCCCACGTGATCGGCTCGATGTACGTGACGTCGGCCGTGTTCGGGTCGGTCATGATCGTCGCCGGGTTGCTGTTCACGAGGACGACCTTGTAGCCCTCTTCACGCAGCGCCTTGCAAGCCTGCGCGCCCGAATAGTCGAACTCGCAAGCCTGGCCGATGATGATCGGGCCGGCGCCGATGATGAGGATGCTTTTGATGTCTGTGCGTTTTGGCATGGCTTGTGAATTCAGTAAGTAATCTTTGTCGTGGCGTTGTCGCGGGTCGGCCGGCTGCGCTCAACTCATGGTGGCGAGCGCGAGCTTCACCGAGAAACCGATGAACAGGCCGCCCACGCTGCTCGCCGCGCCCGCCGCGAGCTTGCGGCGGCGGCGGAAATGCTCGGCGAGCCGCGCGCCCGCGAAGATCAGCGTGCTCAGGTACAGGAAGCTCGCGCATTGCGCGATCGCCCCGAGCACGACGAACGACAGCGCGGGATGCGGGAATGCCGGGTCGACGAACTGGATGAAGAACGAGATGAAGAACAGGATCGCCTTTGGATTCAGGAGGCTCACGATCAGCGCCTTGCGGAACGGCTGGTCGAAAGACCGCTCGCCGTCGACCCCGAGCGGCGCGTCGGCCGGCGCATCGGCGCGTGCGCGCAGCTTGCGCCACGCGCCGCGCAGCATCCCGGCGCCGATGTACAGCAGATACGCTGCGCCGCCGTACTTGACGACGGAGAACAGCAGCGGATTCGCCTTCAGCAGCGACGCGACGCCCGCGGCGGACAGCACCATCAGCACCGTATCGCCGACGAACACGCCGCAGGCCGCGCGATAGCCGGCCTTCACGCCGCGCTGCGCGGCGAGCGACAGCACGTACATCGAGTTCGGCCCCGGCAGCAGGATGATGAAGATCACGCCGAACACGTAGGTCCAGATATCCGTGATGCCGAGTGCGTGGCCGAACATGATGCGAATCTCCCGTTCTTCGGTTGCTTCAGTGGCGTCAGGCGTTGCGCTGCTGCGCCGCGTCCATCAGGGCGGTGAAACGGTCGAACAGATAGCCGATGTCGTGCGGGCCGGGCGACGCTTCCGGGTGGCCCTGGAAGCAGAATGCCGGCTTGTCGGTCAGCTCGAAGCCCTGCAGCGTGCCGTCGAACAGCGACACGTGCGTCACGCGCGCGTTGGCCGGCAGCGAATCCGCGTCGACCGCGAAGCCGTGGTTCTGCGACGTGATGACCACGCGGCCGTCGCCGAGATCCTTCACCGGATGGTTCGCGCCGTGGTGGCCCGTCTTCATCTTCAGCGTCTTGGCGCCGACCGCGAGGCCCATGATCTGGTGGCCGAGGCAGATGCCGAAGGTCGGCACGCCGCGCTCGATGAATTCCTTCGTGGCCGCGATCGCGTAGTCGCACGGCTCCGGATCGCCGGGGCCGTTCGACAGGAAGATGCCGTCCGGATTCAGCGCGAGCGCGTCGGCCGCGCTGGCCTGCGCCGGCAGCACCGTCACCTGGCAGCCGCGCTCCGCGAGCATGCGCAGGATGTTGTACTTGACGCCGAAATCGTACGCGACGACGCGGTACTTCGGCGATTCCTGCATCCCGTAGCCGCCTTCGAGGCGCCATTCGGTCTGCTTCCACTCGAACGGCTTGGTAGTCGACACGACCTTCGCGAGATCCATGCCGGCGAGGCCCGGGAACGAGCGCGCGAGCTCGATCGCCTTCGCCTCGTCGTCCGAACCGGCCAGGATGCAGCCGTTCTGCGCGCCCTTGTCGCGCAGGATACGGGTCAGCTTGCGGGTATCGATGCCGGCGATCGCGACGACGCCTTCGTCGCGCAGGTAGTCGCCGAGCGTGCGGTCCATGCGGAAGTTCGATGCGAGCGTGGGCAGATCACGGATGATCAGGCCGGCGGCATGGACTTTCGTGGCTTCGACGTCTTCGGCATTGATGCCGACGTTGCCGATATGCGGGTAGGTGAGCGTGACGATCTGACGCGCGTAGCTCGGATCGGTCAGGATTTCCTGATAGCCGGTAATCGCGGTATTGAACACGACTTCACCGATCGTATGGCCTTCGGCCCCGATCGAATAACCACGAAAGACCGTGCCGTCGGCGAGTGCAAGCAAGGCGGGAGAAAAAGACGGCAACACGGGAGGCTCCTTGGGGAACACCCTGCTGCCGACCTGTTTACCCTGCCGCGCGAGCGCCGCGCTGCGTGGGCGCGCGGAGTCGCTAGCTGGACGCGACCTGCGTTGTCGAGACGCGAACCCGGCGCGTGGCGCACGAGGCTTCGCGGCATCGCCCGACAGGCGGCGTGCGGCGGATGAACGGGATGAGTGAGGTAGGCGCTAGGGTGCGAGGTTGATCAGCACAAACTTTCAAATTATAGCCCGAAAATGGCCCTATCTTCAATTGATATGGCCGTCCGATCATGCATGCGGCGCGTCTGACACTGCGGCGACCGCGTGCCGCGCGCGCTGCTGCGGCCCCGTTTGCGCAGGCCGCCCTACCCGTCAGCGTACCGCCGGATCACCCTGCTTGCCAGCGCCGCGCTCGGGCCACGCGTACCAGACCGCGCTCGCGAGTTGCAGCGCGAGCAGCGCGCTCCACGCGCTGACGTGCGCGGTGGCCGGGTAATGGCCGTCGATCGCCGGCCAGTACGACAGCACCGCGCCGATGCCGATCTGGAACGCAAAGATCAGCACGAAGATCACGAGCGTGAGCGTCGTGTTCGCGCGGCCGATCAGATGGGCCGGGAAATGACGGGCCAGCACCGCATAGGTCAGAATCCCGACGCCGCCGAACATTCCGTACGCCGCCCATAGTACGGCCGGCGGCAGCGGGACGCGTGCGACGATTGCCGCTTGCGTCGCGACGAACAGCGCCATGCCGACGCCGCAAAACGCCTGGACGGACACCCCGCGCCGCTCGAGCATGCGCGCCGCCGCGCCGAAGCCGACGCAGCCGGCCATCATCGCGAAGCCGAGCACCGACACGAGCTGCGCAGCGTGCTGCGCATCGAACCCCGCGACATCGCGCAGGTACGGCCCGACCCACAGCGACTGCATCGCGTAGAACACGCCCTGCGTGACGACCGAGAACGACGAGATCTTCCAGAATGCGCGGCTGCTCAGGATGTGCCAGGTGCCCTTGAACTGGCTGACGAGCCCGCCCTGGTGGCGTGGCTGTTCGGCTTCCGGCGCGCCGAAGCCGATCGCCGCGGCGACGATGATCGTCAGCACCGAGAGGCCACCGCAGATCGCGCGCCAGCTCACGAGCCCGAGCAGCCAGGTCAGCGGCGAGCCGACCGCGACGCCGCCGAGGCCGCCGACCGCCATCACGAGACCGTTGAGGAGCGGCAACCGGCCGACGGGAAAATGCTGCGCGAGCGCCTTGAACGCCGCACCGAGGCACACCGATACGCCAACGCCGATCAGGAGCCGGCCGATCATCATCGTGCCGAGGTCGTGCGCGACGCCGAACACCGCGGCACCGGCGGCTGCGAACAGCAGCATCCCGGCCGTCACGCGGCGCGGGCCGAAATGGTCGAGCAGCACGCCGGCCGGAATCTGCGCGCCGGCGAAGCCGAGGAAATAGAGGCTGGTGAGCAGCCCGAGATCGGCGGCCGACAGCCCGAGCTCGTGCGTGACGAACGGCGCGAAGCCGAGATTGACGCCGCGGAACACGTACGACACGAAATACCCGAGCGCAAACAGCGCGAGCACCCTCGCCTGCACCGATGACATCGCCTCTCCTTGTTATTCCACGTCCCGCGCGACAGCGGCCGCGCCGCCGCGCACAAATGAAAACGCCGTCACCTCGGTGACGGCGTTGCCTCGCGTTTCGTCGGATGATAACGCAATCGCGCGGCCCGGTTGGACCGCCGCGTTGCGACCGCGATCGCGTTACTTCTTCTTGCTCTTGCTGGCAGCAGCCTTGGCCGGCGCCGCCTTCGCGGGGGCCGCCCTCGCGGGGGCCGCCTTCGCCGCGCGGGCCGCCGGCTTCGCGGCAGCGTGCTTCGCGCCACGCGACTTGCCGCCGACGGACAGGCTCGCGCGCTCGATATGCGCACCGGCCGCCGACGTCGCGATCCGCTCCGGACCCGGCTCGGCCGGCACCGCGCGACCGACCGGCACGTGCAGCACGAGCGCCTGGCCCGGCATCACCATATCGCGATGCGTGCGGTTCCATGCCTTCAGCTGGCCGACCGACACGCCGTAGCGGCCGGCGAGTGCGGCCATCGACTGCTTGCGGCGCACGCGGATCAGCATCTTGCGCGTGTCGGGCACGTCCGGCTCCATCGCGAGCACGCCATTTTCGGCGACGTCCGCGCTGATGTCCTCGTCGTCGTCGTCGCCACGCGGCACGACGATCGTCGAACCCGGTTTCAGGCGCATGCCGGCCGGAATCTTGTTGATCGACATCAGCGTATCGGCGTCGACACCGATCTTCTCGGCGATCGCGGCCGGACGCGCGCGCTCGCTGACCGTGTAGGTGGTCCACGACGACAGCTGGCCGTTGTGCGCCTTCAGGTTCTTCTCGAACGCCGCTGCATTGTCGAACGGCAGCAGGATCTGCGGCTCGGTCGCGCCGAGGATCACCGGCTTCGAGAACGACGGGTTCAGCGAGCGGAATTCGTCGAGCGACAGGTTCGCGAGCTTCGCGGCCACCGCCACGTCGATGTCGCGCGACGTCGTGACCGTCACGAAATACGGGTGGTTCGGGATGTCCGGCAGCGCGAGGCCGTACTGCTGCGGGCTTGCGATGATGTTCTTCACCGCCTGCAGCTTCGGCACGTAGTTGCGCGTCTCGTTCGGCATCCGCAGGCTCTGGTAGTCGGTCGGCAGGCCGGCCGCCTGGTTGCGCGCGATCGCGCGCTGCACGTTGCCCTCGCCCCAGTTGTAGGCGGCCAGCGCCAGATACCAGTCGCCGAACATGTCATGCAGACGCGACAGATAGTCGAGCGCGGCGCTCGTCGACGCGAGCACGTCGCGGCGCTCGTCCTGCCACATGTTGCGCTTCAGGTTGTACGTGCGGCCCGTGCCCGGCATGAACTGCCACATGCCGGCCGCCTTCGCGACCGACAGCGCCTGCGGGTTGTACGCGGATTCGATGAACGGCAGCAGCGCGAGCTCGGTCGGCATGTGGCGCGCCTCAAGTTCCTCGACGATGTGATACAGGTACTTCTGCGAGCGCTCGGTCATGCGCTGCACGTAATCGGGACGCTGCGTGTACCACGTCGTCTGCATGTCGACGAGGTCGCTCTGCAGGTCGGGCATCTGGAAGCCGCGACGGATGCGGCCCCAGAGATCGGAGTCCGCACTGGTCAGGTCGCCGACGGATTGCTTGTCGACGTCGACAGTTTCTTTGGCAGTGGCTGATTTACGGAGGTAGGTGGACGTCGCCTGCGAATCGGCGGCGTTGTTGGCGACAGGAGCCTGGCTCGCACAAGCGGCGAGCAGCAGGACCACCATCGCACTCAATATAAGTCGCATGAAAATCTCGGCTTCCGACGGCTGGAAATTGCAGGCGATACTACGGAAGTGCGTGCTTCACGTCAATAAAAACACCGAAAACTCAGCGAAATCCTACATTTGGAGCAATTTTTACAGGCGCCACCTGAGGTTTGGAGTCCTCCGGAATGCGTCATCGGAAACGATTTTTCCACTCGCGCATCAGCCTGAATGCCGCCAGACGATCCGGCACCCTTTCGTGCAGCTCGGCCTCGAGCGTCGCATGGATCGCCGCGCTGTCCGCGCGCATGAACGGGTTCACGGCACGTTCGTGCGCGATCGTGGTGGGGAGCGTCGGCACGCCACGCGCGCGCAGCGCCTGCGCGTCGTCGCGCCACGCGGCGAGCGCTGCATTGCCCGGCTCGCACGCGAGCGCGAAGCGGATGTTCGACAGTGTGTATTCGTGTGCGCAATGCACGCGCGTGTCGCCGGGCAGCGCCGCGAGCGCGTCGAGCGATGCGAGCATCTGCGCGGGCGTGCCTTCGAACAGGCGGCCGCAGCCGCACGAGAACAGTGTGTCGCCGCAGAACACGTGCGGCGTGGCCGCGCCTTGGCCGGCCTTGCCTGCGCCGGCCGCGCCTGCGCCGGCCGCGCCTGCGCCGGCCGCCTGGAAATACGCGATGTGGCCGCGCGTGTGACCGGGCACGTCGAGCACGTCGAACGCGAGCGCCGGTGCGTCGAGCGTCACGCGATCGCCGCCCGCGAGCGGCCGCGTGACCACGCCGATCGCCTCGGCTGCGGGGCCGTAAACCACGAGCGGCGCATCGTCCGGTTGGCTATCTCGCAGTGCGGCGACACCGCCGACATGGTCGGCGTGGTGGTGCGTGAGTAAAATAGCGGTCAACCGCCAGCCGCGTTCCGCAAGAACACGGCGTACCGGCGCGGCTTCACCCGGATCGACGGCGATCGCATCGCGGCCGTCCGACACGAGCCAGATGTAGTTGTCTTCGAATGCCGGCACCGGCACGTATTCCAGCTCGTTCATGGGCGCGCAATCAACGTTATGTCCGATCCACAAATTATAGACTGGCCCGCCTGGACCGACTCGCCGCCCGGCCGCTACGTGCTGGGCTGGGAGCAGGCGCAGCTCGACCGGATCGTGTCCGACGTATTCGGGTTTCACGCGCTCCAGCTCGGCCTGCCGCAGCTCGACGCGCTGCGCGAGAACCGCATGCCGTATCGCGGCCTCGTGCTCGATCCGGCGAGCGGCGCGAGCGCGCCCTACCAGTATCCATGGGCGCGCGAGGCGCGCGGGCCCGAACATGCGCCGGCCGATCGCAGCACGACGTGGTGCGACCTGCTCGACCTGCCGTTCGAGTCGCAGAGCGTCGACCTGATCGTGATGCCGCACACGCTCGAATTCACGTCCGACCCTCACCGCCTGCTGCGCGAGGCCGAGCGCGTGCTGATGCCGGAAGGCCAGCTCGTGATCACCGGGTTCAATTCGCTGAGCCTGTGGGGCATGCGGCAATCGTTCGGGCGCATGGCGAACCGCCCGTTCGTGCCGGCCGCGCGCGACCAGATCGCGTTCATCCGGCTCAAGGACTGGATCAAGCTGCTCGGCTTCGATCTCGAGCGCGGCCGCTTCGGCTGCTACCGGCCGCCGCTCGTCACCGACAAATGGCTCGCCCGCTACGGCTTCATGGAAGCCGCCGGCGACCGCTGGTGGCCGATCTTCGGCGCGGTCTACATGGTCACGGCCGTCAAGCGCGTGCGCGGCATGCGCCTCGTCGGCCAGATCAAGATGAAAAAGCCCGTGCTCGCGCCGGGCCTCACGCCGGCGGCCACCCCGACCACCCATCAAGAACACTCATGACCACCGACACCATCGACATTTATACCGACGGCGCCTGCAAGGGCAACCCCGGCCCCGGCGGCTGGGGCGCCCTGCTGCGCTACGGCGACCGCGAAAAAGAGCTGTTCGGCGGCGAGCCCAACACGACCAACAACCGCATGGAGCTGATGGGCGTGATCGGCGCGCTCGAAGCGCTCAAGCGGCCGTGCCGCGTGATCGTCCATACCGACTCGCAGTACGTGCAGAAAGGCATCAGCGAGTGGATCCACGGCTGGAAGAAAAAAGGCTGGGTCACCGCGGCGAAGACGCCGGTGAAGAACGCCGACCTGTGGAAGCGGCTCGACGCGCTCGTCGTACAACACGAGATCGAGTGGCGCTGGGTGAAGGGCCACGCCGGCCATCCCGAAAACGAACGTGCGGACGCGCTCGCGAATCGCGGCGTCGAATCGCTCGTGGCCTGAATCCAGGCCACCCTATTGTCTTTCCCGATTTATCCGACATGCGCCAGATCATTCTCGATACCGAAACCACCGGCCTGAACCCCCGCACGGGCGACCGCCTGATCGAAATCGGCTGCGTCGAGCTGCTGAACCGGCGGCTCACCGGCAACAACCTGCACATCTACGTGAACCCCGAGCGCGACAGCGATCCGGGCGCACTGGCCGTGCACGGCCTCACCACCGAGTTCCTGAGCGACAAGCCGAAGTTCGCGGAAGTCGTCGACCAGATTCGCGACTTCGTGAAAGGCGCCGAGCTGATCATCCATAACGCGCCGTTCGACCTCGGATTTCTCGACGCCGAATTCGCACGGCTCGACCTGCCGCCGTTCACCGAGCATTGCGGCGGCGTGATCGACACGCTCGTGCAGGCCAAGCAGATGTTCCCCGGCAAGCGCAACTCGCTCGACGCGCTGTGCGACCGGTTCGGCATCAGCAACGCGCACCGTACGCTGCACGGCGCACTGCTCGACTCGGAGCTGCTCGCCGAGGTCTATCTCGCGATGACGCGCGGCCAGGACAGCCTCGTGATCGACATGCTCGACGACGCAGGCGCCGATGGCGGCGCGGCGAACGGCCAGCGCGTGTCGCTCGCGTCGCTCGCCCTGCCGGTTCTCGCGGCAAGCGACGACGAGCTCGCCGCCCACCAGACCCAGCTCGACGAGCTCGACAAGTCGGTCAAGGGCACCTGCGTGTGGCGCCAGTCCACCGAGGTGGATACCGCCGAAGCCGCCTGACGCGGCGTCCTCCGCGTCTCGAAAGTCTCGAAAGTCCCGCCTGCAGCCGCGCTTACGCGCGCGGCTGCAGCGCGATGACAGCCATCCCGCCGAGCGCGAGCACCGCGCCCGCCGCATCCCAGCGCGTCAGCGCGACGCCGTCGACCACCCGCAGCCAGATCAGCGCCACCGCGATATACACGCCGCCGTACGCCGCGTACGTGCGCCCCGCGGCGCTCGGGTGCAGCGTCAGCAGCCACGCGAACAGCGCGAGCGACAACGCGGCCGGCACCAGCAGCCACACGGGCCGCCCGCCCTTCAGCACGAGCCACGGCAGGTAGCAGCCGACGATTTCGGCCAGCGCGGTGACGGCGAACAGCGCCGCGATCTTCATCAATTCGGTCATCCGGTTCCTCGTGAATTCTCCTGTCGCCCGGCGGGCCGCGCGACGCCGCCGCGCGCCGCCGATCATACCGGAGCCGAGCGCGCCGGAACCCCCGCCCCACGGGGGATTCCGGGCAATTTGCACGATCGTCTGTCATCGTGCTATCATGTCGCCTGTTTCAACATTCAATCTCTGTCTATTCGATTTCGAGAGAAGTCCGCCCGCGCGTTGCGGGCCGGTGCTTCGACCGGAATTGCATCCACAGGAAAGCCCGCCCGACAGGCCCGCTTTTCTCGTTTCGTTGCCCCTCCGGGGCAGTTGCCGGAACGCCGGACCCCGTCCGCACCGGCATCCGCCGCTCGCATCACGCGGCCCATTCTTCATGAGCGCACCGTCGCGACGGCCCATCGGGCCCGCGTCGAAGCAATCCCTTACGGCCTCTTGCTGCCCCCAGTGCAGTAAGCGCTTAAAGGCTTGCCCCGACGCGCAGCACACGACATCGCGCTCGCCGGCAAACCGTGTCGGACGGCTCGCCCGTTCCGGCGCAGTCAAAGGAGTGCATGACCTTGACCGCAACACACGTCAGCCCGACCGCTGCTTCTTCCTCCGCTTCGTCCGAGGCCCCGCTCGCCGCGGACGACATTACCGTCGTCGACCAGAGCCTGCTCAAGCGCGCCGTCAGCGCGATGGCCATCGGCAATGCGATGGAATGGTTCGACTTCGGCGTCTACAGCTATATCGCCGTCACGCTCGGCAAGGTGTTCTTCCCGTCGAGCAGCCCGTCCGCGCAGCTGCTCGCGACCTTCGGCACGTTCGCAGCCGCGTTCCTCGTGCGCCCGCTCGGGGGCATGGTGTTCGGCCCGCTGGGCGACCGCATCGGCCGCCAGCGCGTGCTCGCCGCGACGATGATCATGATGGCCGTCGGCACCTTCGCGATCGGCCTGATCCCCAGCTACGCGTCGATCGGCATCATGGCGCCCGTGCTGCTGCTCGTCGCCCGCCTCGTGCAGGGCTTCTCGACCGGCGGCGAATACGGCGGCGCCGCCACCTTCATCGCCGAATTCTCGACCGACAAGCGCCGCGGCTTCATGGGCAGCTTCCTCGAGTTCGGCACGCTGATCGGCTATGTGATGGGGGCCGGCGTGGTCGCGCTGCTCACCGCGTCGCTGTCGCAGGAAGCGCTGCTGTCGTGGGGCTGGCGCGTGCCGTTCCTGATCGCGGGCCCGCTCGGCCTGATCGGCCTGTACATCCGGATGAAGCTCGAGGAGACGCCGGCGTTCAAGCGCCAGGCCGAAGAGCGCGAAGCGCAGGACAAGGCCGTGCCGAAGACGCGCTTTCGCGAAACGCTGCTGCGCAACTGGCGCGCGCTGCTGCTCTGCGTCGGCCTCGTGCTGATCTTCAACGTGACCGACTACATGGTGCTGTCGTACCTGCCGAGCTTCATGTCGTCGACGCTGCACTTCGACGAATCGCACAGCCTCGTGCTGGTGCTGATCGTGATGGTGCTGATGATGCCGCTGACGCTCGCCGCCGGCCGCCTGTCGGACAAGATCGGCCGCAAGCCCGTGATGCTGGCCGGCTGCGTCGGCCTGCTGGTGCTGTCGATCCCGTCGATGATGCTGATCCATGCGGGCACCACCGCGTCGGTGTTCAGCGGGCTGCTGATCCTCGGCGTGCTGCTGTCGTGCTTCACCGGCGTGATGCCGTCGGCACTGCCGGCGCTGTTCCCGACCGAGATCCGCTACGGCGCGCTCGCGATCGGCTTCAACGTGTCGGTGTCGCTCTTCGGCGGCACGACGCCGCTCGTCACCGCGTGGCTCGTCGACGTGACCCACAACCTGATGATGCCCGCGTACTACATGATGGGCGCCGCCGTGATCGGCATCGTGTCGGTCGTCGCGCTCGCCGAAACCGCGCGCCAGCCGCTCAAGGGCTCGCCGCCGGCCGTCGCGTCGCATCGTGAAGCCCACCAGCTGGTGCGCCAGCTGCGCGAGGAAGAGGACACGGAGATCTACGGCGTCGTGTCGGCCGCCCGTGCCTGAGCGCCATGAATGAAAAAGCCCCGGCCGAAGCCGGGGCTCGATCGAATCCGATCGGCCCGACCGGCGCTTGCGCCGGCCGGGCTTTTTTTTTCGCCTGTGCGGCGCACCGGCGTTCATGCGTGCGCTTCGCCGTTGCCGGAGAAGATCAGTGCGCGCGAACGCGACATGGCAGCCTGCGCGCCGCGCGCGGCGACAATCAGGCCGACCTGGCCGAGATTGAAATCGCGCTCGACCATCAGCTGCGTCAGCGCGGCAAGCGGCAACACGACGGACGGGTGGTACAGGCTCGATTCGATCAGGGCTCTCATCTTCGGCTCCATCAGGCAATGCGTATTCGATGGAGTGGATTCTAGGGACCGGGTGCCTCCGGATAAACGGCACGAATGCGAAGTCACTTGTCAGCGGCCGAGAACAATCGGCCGGGCCTTGCCGGACGGGGCCGAGCGGGTCGCGAGGGGCGATCGGGGGACCATAAAACGGACGCACGCGCCGTGGTTTTGCGTACGCTGCGACGAACGGCCGGGGAAAACGGCCGGCCTGGCAGTCAAGGACCGCCCGGGGCGAGCCGCGCCGGACGCCGGCCCAGGTCCCGATGCGGCCCCACGCACGCCGGTCGCGCCCCGCCCCGTCGATCCCGCGCCGCCGCGAGCGACGCCGGCTTCAGTCGAGCGGCGTCTCGACGAACGCCGGCAGCAATTCCGCGCGCGCCGAATGCGCGGCGAGCGCCGGATAACGGGCCGGATCGATCCGCGCGAGCGCCGGGTAATCGGCGGTCATGAACTGCGTGAAACGCCATGCGACGGCGACGGTCACGTCGGACTGCAGCAGGCGCGCGCCGCCGAGCCAGCCGTTCGCGGCCGCGACGAGCGGCTCGAGTTCGCCGTACGCGGCCTCGAGCTGGCTCAGCACCCGCTCGAGCCACGGTGCGTGCTGCTTGTCGGCCGGCCGCAGCGCCTGCTCGTACACGACCTGCACCGTCTTCTCGGCCGCCGCCAGCGCGAAACCGACCGGCACGAGCGCGCGCAGCCGCGCGTCGGCGGCGTCGGGCAGCAGGCGCCGCTCCGGCGCGACGCAATGGTCGAGGTAATCGACGATCAGCGACGAATCGATCAGCGTCGTGCCGTCGTCGGTCACGAGCGTCGGCGCCTTCACGACCGGGCTGAACGTCCGGAACCGGTCGAAGTGGCGGAACACCGAGACCGACTCGTGTTCGAACGGCAGGTCGAGCAGCCTCGCCGATATGGCGACACGGCGCACGAACGGGGAATCCAGCATGCCGATCAGCTTCATTGCAAAGCTCCGCTTGAGGGGAATGGGAGCGACGACTGTAGCAGCGCCGTGCGTCGTCGCCTAGCGCGACGCATGCCCCGCTGCATGCTTGATCCACGTCACCCGGTGACGATTTTTTCGACACCCGCTGTGCGGCCGGAGTGACCATAATGCAGATTCACGCCCCTTCCGCGCCAGGTTTGCCATGTGGTATGCCGTCGTCGAGCAGCAGCGGGAATGGATGCGCGCGTGGCGCGAAGCGACGCGTCACGCGTTCGACGTGTGGCCTGCCGCGACGCTGCCGCACGCCGCGTCGTCGTGCTACGACGACCTGTTCGAGCCGCTGCTCGGGCCGGCCGTGGGGCCGCCGCGCTTCGAGATCCGGCGGCCGGCCGTCGACGAGCGGATCATCGCGCGCACGCCGTTCTGCCAGTTGCGGCGCTTCGCGCGCGACGACACCCGGCGCACGATGTTGCTGTGCGCGCCGCTCGCCGGTCACGCGGCCGTGGTGATGCGGGAGACCGTCGAGGCGCTGCTCGCGGACGGCGACGTGTGCGTGACCGACTGGGTCAATGCGCGCGACGTGCCGCTCGCGGCCGGCCGCTTCGGGCTCGACGAATACGTGGCGACGCTCGACGGCTTCGTCGACGCGCTCGCCCGCGCCGCCCGGCCGCTGCACGTCGTCGCCGTGTGCCAGGCCACCGTGCCCGCGCTCGGCGCCCTCGCGCTGCGCGCCGCGCGCGGCCTCGCGCCGCCCGCGAGCGTCACGCTGATCGGCGGCCCGCTCGACGCACGCGTCAACCCGAGCGCGCTCGGCACGACCGCCGCGTCGCGTTCGCTCACGTGGTGCCGCCGCCATCTGATCGACATCGTGCCGCCCTGCTTCCCCGGCCGCGGCCGGCATGTGTTCCCGACCTATCTCCAGCAAGGCGAAATCGCGCTGCTGTATCCGCAACGCTTGCTGACGCTGATCGAGGAGTACGCGCGCGCCGCGTCGCGCTTTGACCTGACGGCGCTGGCGGACGCGCGGCGCGCGCTGCGCGAATACACGGCGCTGCTCGACATGCCGGCCGAATACTTTCTCGATACCGTCGATATTGTGTTCCAGCGAATGTGTTTGCCGAACGGCACGTGGGACGTCGGCGGCCGGCACGTCGAGCCGGCCGCGCTGCGCGGCGTTTTGCTGCTGACGGTGGAAGGCCGTTGCGACGCCGTCACCGGCGCCGGCCAGACGCATGCGGCGCTCGACATGTGCGGCGGCCTCGCGGCGGGCGAGCGCCATCGTGTCGATATCGACGATTGCGATCACTACGGGCTGTTCACGGGCGACCGCTGGCGCGGTGACGTCCATCCGGCGCTGCAGCGGGTGTTCGCGCAGGCCGAAGCCGCTCGGCCGGCAGCGCGCCGGCGCCGGGTCAGGCGGACGTGATGTCGTCGTCCTGCGCGCGGGACGCCTCGAGCAGCGCACGCACCTCGTCGTCCCCGGTCTGGTCGAAACGCGCATAGAACTGGCTGATCCCGAAGAAAAGATACGGCTGCGACACCGTCACGAACGCGTCGGCCAGACCGTCGTCGAACACGTGCCGCGCGCCGGCCGGCGCGACCGGTGCGGCGGCCACGATGCGCGCGGGATGGCGCTCGCGCAGCGCCTGCAGCGCGACGCGCATCGATGCGCCGGTCGCGACGCCGTCGTCGACGACGATCGCGACGCGGCCGTCGACCGGCAGCGGCGCCCGGCCGCCGCGATACAGCGCGTCGCGGCGCTCCAGTTCGACGGTTTCGCGCGCGATCACGTCGGCCAGTTGGCCATCGGTCACGCCCATCGCGCGAATCGCCGCGTGTTGCAGATGGATCGCCCCGCCGGTCGCGATCGCGCCGATCGCGAATTCGGGATCGGACGGCATGCCGAGCTTGCGCACGACCAGCACGTCGAGCGGCGCGTGCAGCGCCAGCGCGACCTGGTATGCCACCGGCACGCCGCCGCGCGGCAGCGCGAGCACGACGACGTCGCGACGCCCCGCATAGTCGTGCAGCGCGTCCGCAAGCCGGCGACCCGCGTCGGCGCGATCGGCAAAACACTCGGTCACGATCGGCTCCCTGCGTGGCGCCGCATGCGTGATACCCGCGCCGGCGCCTGTCCAACGAGCATGGTTCATCGGACGCGCCGATGCAAGCGGGGTCACACCGGCGTCGGTGGCGTGCGGATTGCGGCCGGGGCTGGCCGCGCGGAAAGGGACGGTGGAGTTCGCCCGGGCGGGCTCGCCGGTCAGAGGCCGCCGGCCTGCCGGTACAGCCGCCAGAACGACTGCGCGTACGATTGCGCGAGCTCCGGCGCGCGCTGGAACACGTTCACCGTTTCCGCGCGCGCGGCGGCATCGTCGGACAGCGTCGTCAGCGCGACGCTGTCGTCGACGATCACGAAGCGCGGCGCCGGATCGCCGTGGCGCGAGTCGATCGCGACATCGATGCCGGCCGATTTCAGATAGCCTGCGCCGCTGTACTTGCCGGCACGCGACGAACGCACCAGCACGACCCGCACTTCGATCCCGCGCGAGCGCGCCGTACGCAGCGCGGCTGCGACCGCGGGCGGCACGTACGCATAGCCGGCCAGCAGCACGCGGCGCTGCGCTTGCCCGATCAGGTCGACGGTCGCGTCGGCCGCCGCATTGTCATACGAAAAGTACGTGCCGACCGACGCGGCGTCGGACGGAATCGGGCTGGCGTGGGCGCTCGCCGCGCAGCCGAGCGCGGCGAGGAGGAAGGCGGCTGGTCTCATGGCGGGCGCCATTGTAGCGACGCCAATTCGCGTGGCAAGCACCTGCTGAAAGGGTGCTGCGCCGGCGCAACACCCGCGGCGGAATGGCTATCTAACCGAGCGGTTTCCGAGTCGATTTGCCGCGTTGTCGGGGCGCTTGTGGGACGCCGTGCGGGGCACCCTGCGTGTGGCTGCATGTGGCTGCGTGTGGCTGCGCGGTGGCTGCGTAGTGCCTGCGGGGCGCTTGCCGACGCTTGCGCGCCGCCGGTCAGCCGGCCGCGATGCGCGCGAGCCAGCTCGCGATACCGTCGACGGAACGGAAATCCGCGACGCTGCGCGCCGGCAGCGCCGGATACGCTCCACCCGCCATCTCGGCCAGTGCGCGACCAGGGCCGAGTTCGAGAAACGCGGTCGCGCCGGCCTCGACGCATGCGGCGAGGCAAGCCGCCCACTCGACCGGCTCCGCGATCTGCCGCGCGAGCTTGTCGAGCCCCGCGCCGACATCGAGCACCGACGCGCCATCGATCCCCGAAAACAGTCGCGTCCCGGGCGGTGGCCGGCGCACGTTCACGGCGGCCAGCGATGCGCGAAACGCGGGGACCGCCGCCGCGAGCCGGCGCGTGTGCGACGCGATCCGCACGCACACGGGCGCCACTCGCAGCGCCCCGTCGCGGGCGGCGTCGTCGGCCACCGCGGCGACGTCGGCCTGCCGCCCGGCCACGACGAACGCGTCGCCGGGATTGGCGATCGCGATCGCGGCATCGCGTCCGTCGCAGAGCTGCGCGAGCCGCGCGCGCGTCAGCCCGCGCACGAACGCCATCCGCTCATCGCCGCCGCTCGCGGCGTCCATTGCGCGCGCGCGTGCATCGGCAAGATCCAGCGTGTCGTGCGGATCGATCATCCCTGCGACGCTCCACGACGCGACTTCGCCGACGCTGTATCCCGCGACACAGCGACGCCGCGGCCACACAGTATCGAGCAACGCGGCCGCCGCGAGCGCCTGCAGCGTGCAGAGGAGCTGCGCGGCGCGGTTCTCGTGCAGCGCGTCCGGTTCGGCGTGCCGGACCCAGTTGCGCGGATCGTCGCCGAGGAGCCGGCCGGCGTGCGCGAACAGCGCATCGGCCTGCGGCACCGCGCCGGTCAGCTCGAACATGTCGGCGCGCTGCGCGCCTTGCCCCGAACACAGGATCGCAAGCGTCATCGCGCCTCCTCGTCCCCTTCGAGCGCATCGACGAACACGCTCATCGCCAGCAGGTCGGCCGCGCCGCCCGGGCTCAGCCGGCGGGCAACGAACGCGCGGTGCGCGGCCGCCGCGCGCAAGCGCCAGCCGCGGGCGCGTATACCGCCGCGGGCGACGAACGCGCGTGCCGTGGCTCGCGCGAAGTCGAGTCCGGCCTGCCCGCCCCGGTGCAGCAGATTCGTATCGTCGAGCGCGGCGATCAGCGCGAAGCACGCGTCGACACGCGCGGCTTCCGGATCGCCCGGGACACTGCGCCGCGCGCGACGCAGGGCCGGCAACCCGACGCCGTACACGGTCGCGAACCCGTCGGCCGCCTCGCGACGCGCGCCGCCGACGCCGTAACGGCGGCTCGCACGCTCGCCGTGACTGTCGGGCAGCCGCGGGCCGCCGAGAATCTCGGCGCCCCAGCGCCGCGCGACGAACGCGCCGAGCGTCATCGCGCATGCCGCCGTGCCGGGCACCGTGCGGCGGCCGGCAGCCGCGCACAGCAGCCCGAGCCCGAAGATCGCGCCGCGATGCGTGTTGACGCCGCCGGTCGCGGCGAGCATCGCGTGCTCCGCGCGCAGCCCGATCTTGCGCAGCACGGCCATGTCCGCGTCGCGCGCGCCGGCTTCGGCGAGCTCCGCGAAATACGGCCGCAGCACGGCCGCGCTGCGAGCGAACGTCGCGGCGTCCATGTCCGCATGGCTGCCGGTGTCGACGTGACTGACGAGCCCCGGTTTCGGATACGTGTCGATTTCGAGCACGAGGCTGTGCTCGGCCAGCGCGGCGATGCGCTCGGCGTCGGACGGCGCCGTTGCGCGGCGGGCGGCTCCCGCACTCATCGCTCGCCTCCCGTGAATGCGTCGGCGGACATCAATTCGACGGCGATCGCCGTCTTGACCGCGACTTCGGGCAGCCGCGCATGCAGTTCGCGCCAGTTCACGCCGGCGCCGTCGTCGCGCAGCAGTTCGCCGTCGATACGCATCGGCGCACGCGCATCCAGCGCCGCCAGGCCGTCGAGCAGCGCGGCGAGCGACGCGGCGGCCGGCAGCGGAAACACGATATCGAGATCGGAGGACGCGCTCAGGTAGCGCTCGCCCGTCAGCGCCTGCCACGCGAGGCTGCCGAACACGCGGCCCGGCACGCCGCAGCGCGCGCCGAGCGCGTCCAGCTCGCGCAACGTCGCGTGCCATGCGTCAGGTGCGACGGCGAGCACGTCGGCCAGCGCAGGCAATGGGCCGATGGCCGCCACCGCGTCGGCGGCGACGTTCAGCGCGATGCGCCGCTTGCCCGCGGAAGGCGGCAGCGGCAAGCCGAGCGGAATGCGACCCGCGTCGGCCTCGTCGGGCGACGCGCGGCGCACGATCAGCGGCCGGCCGGTCGCGGCCCACGCCTGCACGAGCGGATCGGCCGCCAGCGCGGGATCGCGCGCCCATGCCGCGCCCCACCCGGCCGCCGTCAGCGTGACGAGCGTGTGGCGGCGCAGCGGTGTGTCAGCGTGCGGCACGCGCGAGTGCCTCGACGCGACGCGCGACGTCGGCCGCGACCGGCCGGCCGCGCGCCGCACGACCATCGCCGCGCTCGGCCGGCCTGCCGAGCCATTCGCCGACCTGCGCGTCGAGCGCGCGGGCCGGGTCGAGCACGGCGTCGACGGCGCCCATCTTCACGAGATTGTCGAGCCCCGGCGCGAACACCGGCGTCGAGCGCGCCATCTCCTTCAGCACGTCGATCGGCAGCTTCGTCACGCGCGACATCGACGGCAGGTCCATCACCTCCGGCTCGGCGCCCGGCACCGCGAGCAGCGTACGCGTCGCGAGCGCGGTCGCGATGAACGCACCCGCGGCCGTATGGCCGTACAGCACGCCGATCGTCCGGTGCCCGGCGAGCTCCGCCTGCATCAGGCATTTCGCGAGATGCGACAGCCCTTCGTTCAGGCCGAGCAGTTCGTCGCGCTTGCTCATGCGCTGGCTGTCGCTGTCGACGAGCACGAGAATCGGCGTGTCGCCGCCGCGCTCCATCGTGTCGAGCACCTGCGACGCGAGCGTCAGCGCTTCGTCGATGCCGAATGGCAAGCGGTCGGCCACGCCAATCACGTCGACGCGCGTGCCGGTCGGCTGCGCGTGGCCCGTCAGCAGGCCGCCGCTGCGCGTAATCGAATGGCCTTTGGGAAACAGCGAGGTCAGGACTTCATCGAGCGTCATGCTGCCTCCCGCCGGGCCGCCCCAGGGAAGGCAGGCGCCCCCTCGGGGGGAGCCATGCATGGGACCGGAGTAAGCGCTGAAGCGCCAACTCCGGTCGACAGCGAACGAAGTGAGCGTGAGGGTCGTTTCATTTCTGCTCCTGCAGTTGGTCGGCGAGCTTCGCGAATTCGTCGTCGGGCAACCCGGGGATCGCTTCGGGCGTGTCCGCGCCGAGCGCGCGCCACACGTCGAGCGCGTCCTTGCAGCCACCGAACCGTTCGACGCGGGCTTCGAGACGCGCCTGCTCCGCGCGCAGCATCGCCACGTCGAATGTCGGCGCACGCTCGAGCAGCTCGAGCGCCGCCGCGCGAAACGCGTCGGGCGTGTCGGCCACGTAACGATCCGCGCCGCCGATCAGCCGTCGATGCTTGCCGCCCATCGTGCGCCAAATCAGCGCGCGATCCTTCGCGTCGAACTCCTCGACACCGCGATTGGTCTCGATCACCTCGGGGCCCGACACGCTGATGCGCCCCTGCTCGGACACCGCGAGCGCCGAGCAGCACGCGGCGAGCAGCCCGCCGCCGCCGTAGCAGCCGGAGCGTCCGCCGATCAGTCCGATCACCGGCACGCCGGCCGCACGCGCGTCGACGAGCGCCCGCATGATCTCGGCGATCGCGAGCTCGCCCGCGTTCGCTTCCTGCAGCCGCACGCCGCCCGTATCGAACAGGATCAGCACCGGCGTGCCGACTTCGCGCGCCGCCCGCAGCAGCCCCGTGAGCTTCGCGCCGTGCACTTCACCGAACGCGCCGCCCATGAAGCGGCCTTCCTGCGCGGCGACGAACACCGGCTTGCCATCGAGCCGGCCGTGGCCGACCACCATCCCGTCGTCGAACTGCTGCGGCAGGTCGAACAGCGGCAGATGCGGGCTCGTCACGCGTTCGCCCGGCCCGAGAAATTCCGTGAAGCTGCCCGCGTCGAGCAGCCCGTCGACGCGCTGGCGCGCCGACGCTTCGTACCAGCTCGCGCCGTTCGCGACGAACGCGGGCGCGTCATGAATCATGTCGGTCGTCATGCGTCCCCCTCGATCGCGCGCACGGCCTGCGCGAGCCGCAGCGACACCATGTCGGGCCGCGCGCCGCCGTCGTTGATCGACAGCTTCAGGCCGCCCGGCGCGCGCCGTTCGACGAAGTCCGACACGACGGCCTGCCACACCGCGCCGAAACCGACCGCCGCGGTGCGGATGTCGATCTCGCATTCATTGCCCGGCAGCACGCGCTCGACGAGCACCTCGAGATTGCCGGACGCGACCACGCCGACGAGCGCCGTGGCCCGTTCGCCCTGCGCGCGCTCGCGCGCGGTGAAGCGGTAGTTCAACTGTTCCATGCCCTCTTCCTCACCAGTTGCGGAACCGGGCCGGCGGCGCATAGAGGCCGCCCGACCAGTGCACGAGATCCTTGATCGAGCGCGCGGCGAGCCAGCGGCGGTCGGCGTCGAGCGGATCGATGCCGAGATCCTCCGGACGCCGGATCACGCCGCGCTCGCGCAGCCGCTCGACCATCCGGCGGTCGCGGCCGCGGCCGACCTCGGTATACCCGGCCACGCCGCGGATCGCGTGCTCGCGCTCATCCTTGTCGCGGCACATCAGCAGATTCGCGATCCCTTCCTCGGTGACGATGTGCGTGACGTCGTCGCCGTAGACCATGATCGGCGCGAGGTCGAGCTGCAGCTTGTCGGCGAGCTTCAGCGCGTCGAGCTTCTCGACGAACATCGGCACGTTCTTGTCGCCGAACGTCTCGCCGATCTGCACGACCAGCTTGCGGCCGCGCCTGAGCGCCGCCGGCGTGTCGGGGTCGGCTTGCGCGCCGGCCTTCAGCCACGGCTCGCTCGGATGACGCCGGCCGCGCGCGTCGCTGCCCATGTTCGGCGCGCCGCCGAAGCCGGCGATCCGCTCGGCCGTGACCGTCGACGAATGGCCCGCCAGGTCGATCTGCAGCGTCGAGCCGATGAACATGTCGCACGCATAGAGGCCCGCGGTCTGGCAGAACGCGCGGTTCGAGCGCAGCGACCCGTCGGGGCCCGTGAACCACACGTCGGAGCGCGCGCGGATGTAGTCGTCCATCCCCACTTCGGAACCGAAGCAGTGAATCTGCTCGACCCAGCCCGACTCGATCGCGGGGATCAGCGTCGGGTGCGGGTTGAGCGCCCAGTGCGTGCAGACCTTGCCCTTGAGCCCGAGCTTCGCGCCGTAGGTCGGCAGCAGCAGCTCGATCGCGGCCGTGTTGAAGCCGATCCCGTGGTTCAGGCGCCTGATCCCGTACGGTTCGTAGATGCCCTTGATCGCGAGCATCGCGGTCAGGATCTGCGTTTCGGTGATCGCGGCCGGGTCGCGCGTGAACAGCGGCTCGACGTAGAACGGCCGGCCGGCCTCGACGACGAAATGCACGCGGTCGCCGGGAATGTCGACGCGCGGCACCTTGTCGACGATGCGGTCGACCTGCGCTATCACGATGCCGTCCTTGAACGCGGTGGCCTCGACGACGGTCGGCGTGTCTTCCGTGTTCGGGCCGGTGTAGAGGTTGCCGTCACGATCGGCACTGACCGCCGCGATCAGCGCGACCTGCGGCGTGAGGTCGATGAAGTAGCGAGCGAACAGCTCGAGATACGTGTGCACCGCGCCGAGCGCGATCTTGCCGCCGAACAGCAGCTTCGCGATCCGCTGCGACTGCGGGCCCGAATACGCGAAGTCGAGACGCTTCGCGATGCCGCGCTCGAACACGTCGAGATGCTCGGGCAGCACGACACCCGACTGCACCATGTGCAGGTCGTGGATCTTCGCGTTGTCGACGTCGGCGAGCGCCGTCGCGAGCAGGTCGGCCTGTTTCTGGTTGTCGCCTTCGAGGCAAACGCGGTCGCCGGGCCGCAGCACCGCTTCGAGCAACGCGACGGTGTCGCGCGCATCGACCCGCTTGCCCTGCGCGTACGCCGCGCCGGCCGCGAGGCGTGCATCGCGCGCCTGCCGCGCGTGATTCCATCCCGTCATGAACAGTTCTCCCGCTTCGATGGTCCAGCGGCATTCTAAGCCTGGCGCCGCCGTCGATTGATGATGTTGAAGAATGCGACTCAGAGGGCGCCGCGATGGATTCGGCGCGGCCGAAACCGCGCACACCGGCTGCGCGCGCGGCCCGCCCGAATCGCAGGCGGCGGCTATGCGCCGACCAGCGCGCGCGTCGTGAAGAACAGCAGCGACGGGCCGAGCAGGCAGCCGACGCCCGTATGGAACGTCGCGACAAGCGCGCCATACGGCACGAGCCGGCGGTCGGTCGCGGCGAGGCCCGCGCTCACGCCGCTGACGGTGCCGGCGAGGCCGCCGAAGATCATCGCGGAGCGTGGCGTCTTCAGGCCCATGAAGTTGGCCGCGACCGGCGTGCCGACCATCACGATGATCGCCTTGACCAGCCCCGTCGCGATGCTGAGCGCGATCACGTCGGAGCTCGCGCCGATCGCCGCGCCCGTGACGGGGCCGACGATGTAGGTGACGGCGCCCGCGCCGATGGTCGTCATGCTGACCGCATCGGTGTAGCCGAACGCGCGCGCGATGCTCGCGCCGACGATGAACGGCAGCACGGTGCCGAGCAGCAGCGACACGACGCCGACGAGGCCGGCCTTGCGCGCCTCGGTCGGCTGCACTTCGAACGCGGTCGCGACGATCGCGAAATCGCGCAGCATCGCGCCGCCCATCAGGCCGACACCGGCGAACAGCCGCACGTCGGCGAGCCCCTTCTCGCCGCCGGTGAACGCGCCGCCGACATAGGCGAGCACAAGGCCGATCACGATCGCGATCGCGGAGCCGTGTACGCGGCCGAACGTGAGCTTGCGCGACGCGATCGACGACACCCACATGATCAGGCCGACCAGCGCGAACGACGCGACGAGCCCGTTGTGGGCGACGGTTTTTTCGAGCATCTGCAACATGGCGGCCTCCTTCACTGTTCTTCGAATTGCGGCACGCCCATGAAGGCCGTGTCGTCGCGCCCGGTGCGCACGAGTACCGCGATGCAGCATGCGCAGATCGCGACCGCGCCGACGGCGGCCAGCAGCGCGACCGGGCCGCCCTTCAGCGCGGCGACGACGTTCTGGTTCGCGGCCATCGCGACGACGACCGGGATGTACATCGCGCCCCAGAAACCGACGCCCGCCTCGGTCTCCTTCGGCAGCCAGCCGCGCCGGTGCAGCCACAGGCGCAGGCAGATCAGCAGCAGCATCGCGATGCCGACGCCGCCGACGTTGGTCTTCACGCCGATCGCGGCGCCCAGCAGGTCGCCGAGGAACAGCCCGGCCAGATGGCAGAACGCCAGCAGCGCGGTTCCGTAGATGATCATAAGTCGTCTCCAGTCTCTTCGTGACGGGCGCCTGACGCGTGCGGAAGCCAGGCCCGCACGCCGGTCCCGGGCGCGGACAGTCTGTCTCCTGCGGCGGGGCGCCGCGACCCGGCGGCTCGTCGTGCGAGCGCGTTCTCGGGCGGTCGATGGGATGATGCGGTTTCGGGCCGGACGCCGGATGGCTTAGACTGACCGATGGAGCTGGCGGCGCGACACGGGCTACGCGTCCGATGTGCCCCCTTGCATGGGCCGCACCAGCGCGTGATCCGATACTAGCGCCGCAAAATCCGGCCATTTATGAAGTTGTCGAAACCGATTCAGTGGATTTAGCAATGCGTCCCTTACCGCCCGAGTTGCTGCGCAGCTTCGTCGCCGTCGCCCAGTCCGGCAGTTTCACCGCCGCGTCCGAGCGCGTGAGCCTGTCGCAGTCGACCGTCAGCCAGCACATCCGCCGCCTCGAGGAGCTGCTCGACCGGCCGCTGTTCGAGCGCGATACTCGCAACGTGCACCTGTCGCAGCACGGCGACGCGCTGTTCCGCTACGCGGTGCGCATTCTCGAACTGATGGACGAGGCCGTCACGTCGGTGTGCGGGCCGCCGCTGTCGGGCAAGGTGCGGCTCGCGATGTCGGAGGATTTCGCGAGCGCGCACCTGACGGCCGCGCTCGCGAGCTTCGTGCAGCGCAATCCGGATGTCGAGCTGGCGATCTCGACGGGGCTGTCGGGCGACCTGTTCGATGCGCTCGACGAAGGCCGCCACGATCTGGTGTTCGCGAAGCGCGTCGCGGGCAGCCGGCGCGGCCGCGTGATCCGCAGCGAACCGCTGTACTGGTGCACTGGCCCCGATTCGCGGATCACCGGCCACGAGACCGTGCTGCCGCTCGCACTGCATCCGGAGCCGAGCGTGTCGCGCCGCCGCGTGCTCGAGTCGCTCGAGGCAGTCAGCCGCCCTTACCGGATCGCCGTGGTGAGCAGCAGCATCGCGGTGCTGCGCGCGGCCGCGAGCGCGGGGCTCGGGGTCAGCGCGTTCGCCGGCTACGTGATTCCGGCCGGGCTCGCACGGCTCGACGCGGGGCTGCCCGAACTCGGCGAACTCGAATACGTGATCGACCGGCCCGCGGCTGCGTCACGCTCGACGCTCGCGCTCGAGGCGACGCTGATCGCGGCGGCCGCCGAACTGTAGCGAGCGCTCAGGGCAGGAAGCTGCGCCGCCGCGCGTCGATCAGCTCGACGAGCAGCCGGTCGCGCTCGGCCGCCAGCTCCTGCATCGAACGCTCGCCCTGGATCGCGCGCAGTTCGTCGTTCAGCTTGCGATCGACGGCCGGATCGAACGACGGCGTGCCGAGGTCGTCCCACCACGTCGTGATCGGCCCCGACAGGTGTTCGAGGAAGTGCGCGATCCCACCCGCGCCACCGCCGAGGTGATAGGTCAGGCACTGCCCCATCAGCCCCCAGCGCAGGCCCGGGCCCCACGCGACGGCCTTGTCCGCATCGGCGACGCTCACCACGCCTTCGCCTACCAGGTGATACACCTCGCGAAACAGCGCGGCGGCGAGCCGGTTCGCGACGTGGCCGGTCATTTCCTTGTTGAGCACGATCGTCTGCTTGCCGAGCGCGTCGTAGAACGCCTTCACGCGCGCGATCACGCCCGGGTCGGTCGCGTCGCCGCCGACCAGCTCGACGAGCGGAATCAGATGCGGCGGGTTGAACGGATGCGCGATCAGGCAGCGTTCCGGATGCTTGTCGCACGCGGTCTGGATCTCCGACATCTTCAGGCCCGACGAACTCGACGCGATCGGCACGCGCGCGGGCAGCACGTCGTCCATCTGCCGGTACAACGCGCGCTTCAGGTCGAGCCGCTCGGGGCCGTTCTCCTGCACGAAATCGACGCCGTCGAGCGCGCGCACGAGATCGGCGTCGAACGACAGCCGCGCGGAAAGTTCGGCGGCGCGTTCGCCGAGAAACGCGGCGAGTGCGTCGCGCAGCCGCGCGTCGGCCTGCGGCGCGGGATCGGTCGCGACGACGTCGAAGCCCTGCGACAGATAGAAAGCCGCCCAGCTCGCGCCGATCACGCCGGCGCCGACGATCGCGATGCGTTGAATGTCCATTTCCGTCCCGTCTCCGTGGTCTGTGGATAGCGCGACGATTGTCGCATCGATTCGCATCGCCACGCATTGATGCCGGTTGCAATTTCCCTCTTGAAAACCGCCGCGGCGACCTCTAATTACCCGTTGCCAGGCAGTGCCCGTCACGCGCACTGCCCCCGTTTCGACTCAGCGGAAAACCGCGCATCGCACACGCCGTCGGCGTCGCGTCGTCGCGTCTTTCGCACTCATGTTCCGGAGGACCTTCATGAGCGGCATCCATTACGGCTACGACCTGTTCGACGAATTCGCCCGCGTGCAGCGGCAGGTGGCGAGCCTGTTCGGCGAGCATCCGGCCGGCATCCGCGCGGTGCGGCCGAACGCGTTTCCCGCGCTGAACGTCGGCGCGACCGACGACGCGATCGAGATCGTCGCATTCGCCCCCGGCATGGCCGCGGCCGACTTCGACGTATCGATCGACAAGGACCTGCTGACGATCAGCGGCGAGCGCAAGCCCGTGCCGCACGACGCCGGCGACGACCTGCGCACCTACGCGCAGGAGCGCTTTCACGGTGCGTTCCGTCGCGTCGTCGAGCTGCCGCAGAACGCCGACGCCGACAACGTCAGCGCCCGCTATGAAAACGGCTGCCTGCTGATTCGCGTCGGCCGGCGCGAGGCAGCGAAGCCGCGTGCGATCACCGTTCAGTAACCTTCAGGAGAACGACATGAATACGAGCCAGAGCCAGAACGTGACCGAACGCCGGAACGGTGCCATCCACGCGGCAGCCGCGGAAGCCGCACGCGGGCCCGCGCTCACGCCGGCCGTCGATATCGTCGAGGACGCGCGGCGCGTCACGCTGCGCGCCGACCTGCCCGGCGTGCCGCGCGAGAACCTCGACGTGAAGGTGCACGACAACACGCTGACGATCGAAGCCGACACGCGCATCGACACGCCGGCCGACCTGCGCGTGCGCCATGCCGAAGTCCGCGCGCCGCGCTTCGTGCGCACGTTCGTGCTGAGCCCTGATCTCGACACGTCGAAAATCGATGCGAGCCTGCGCGACGGCGTGCTCACGCTGACGATTCCGCGCCGCGAGGAAACGCGCCCGCGCCGCATCGACGTGACGGCCGGCAACGCGTAAGCGCCGGCGCGTGTTCAGCACGTCACGCGCATGACAAAGCCCCGCCAGGCATCACACCTGGCGGGGCTTTTTGCAACGTGCGGCGTGATAGCCGCGCGCCGTCGCGTTCAATCGAAATCGAACAGGTCGAACATCGACTTCTTGCGACGCTGGCCGTCGCGCCGGTAACGGTCGTCGTGCGGGCGGCCGTCGCGCCCCCAGCCGTCGTCACGCCCGCGCGGCGCGTGTGCGTCGTGCCGCACCGGCGGCTCGTCGCGGCGTGCCGGCACCTCGCCGGTTTCGCGTGCGATCAGCTTGTCGAGTTCGCCACGATCGAGCCACACGCCGCGGCACGTCGGACAGTAGTCGATCTCGATCGACTGGCGCTCGGCCATCAGGAGGTCGGGTGTCTTGCAGACCGGACATTTCATCGCGTTTCTCCTTTCGTTGAGAATTCCGAATCGAGGGCGGGCCCTCGCCCGCCCGCTTGCTCAGTGAGCTTCGCCGCGTGCCGCGCGCTTGGCCTTCGCACGACGCGCCAGCATGTTCATACCCTCGACGAACGCCGAGAACGCCATCGCCGCATAGATGTAACCCTTCGGCACGTGCGAACCGAAACCTTCCGCGATCAGCGTCATGCCGATCACGACCAGGAACGACAGCGCGAGCATCACGATGGTCGGGTTGCGGTCGATGAAGCGTGCGAGCGGCTGGGCGGCGAACAGCATCACGCTCACCGCGACGATCACCGCGACGAACATGATCGGCACGTGCTCGGTCATGCCGATCGCGGTCACGATGCTGTCGATCGAGAACACGATGTCGAGCATCACGATCTGGCCGATCGCGGCCCAGACCGTCAGGCCGGCCGCGCCGCCGGACGCGCCCGAGCCGTCGGCGTCATGCGACACGTGATGATGGATCTCGGTGGTCGCCTTCCACACGAGGAACAGGCCGCCCGACAGCAGGATCATGTCGCGCCACGAGAACGCGTGATCGAACAGCGTGAACACCGGTTCGGTGAGGCTCGCGATCCACGCAACGCTGCCGAGCAGCGCGAGGCGCATCACGAGCGCGAGCCCGATGCCCAGGCGCTGCGTGCGGGCGCGCTGCGCTTCCGGCAGCTTGTTGCTGAGGATCGAGATGAAGATCAGGTTGTCGATGCCGAGCACGACTTCCATCACGACGAGCGTCAGGAGCGCGGCCCAGACGGCGGGGTCGGCGGCAAGCGTCAGCAGATAGTCCATGAATAGGGCCGATTCGAATGTTGGAAAGTCCGATGATAGGCCTTCCATCGCTTCGGAAAAATCAGCGAGAATCTGATCTTTGGTTCGTTTTTTCCGAAATATCGATTCGATGCTGAATTTTCGCCATCTGTACTATTTCTGGGTCGTCGTGAAGGAAGGCGGCTTCGCGCGCGCCGCCGAGCGGCTCGGCATGGCCGTGCAGACGATCAGCGCGCAGGTCCGCGACCTGGAGAAGTCGCTCGGCCACCAGTTGCTGCGCCCGGCCGGGCGCGGCGTCACGATGACCGACGCGGGCCAAGCCGCGTATGCACGCGCGGAGGTCATCTTCGAGATGGGCCGGCTGATCCCCGACGAAGTACGCGCGGCGGCCAGCCAGCCGACGGTTCGGCTTGCGGTCGGTCTCGCGGATGGGATCTCGAAGCTGGCCGCGCATGCGATCCTCGCGCCGGTGCTCGACACGCCCACGCTTCGGCTGCTGTGTCACGAGGGCGAGCACGACGCGCTGCTCGCGGAACTGGCGCTGCATCATCTCGATCTCGTGCTGGCCGGACAGGGCGCGCCTTCGGGGTCGAATCTGCGCGTGACGAGCGAGCGGCTCGTCGCGTCGCCGGTCGACTGGTACGGCCCCGCGGCGCTTGTCACGCCCGCCGCGCGGCAGCGCTTCCCCCACTGCCTCGCCGAGCTGCCGGTGCTGCTGCCGACCGCCCATTCGGCGCTGCGCGCACGCTTGGACCTGTGGCTGGAACGGGAACGGATCATGCCCCGCGTGGCCGGGGAATTCGAGGACAGCGCGCTGATGGCCGTGTTCGCGGCCCGCGGCCTCGGCGTGTTTCCGCTCAGCGAACTCGGCGCGAACGACGCGTCGCTGTTGCGCGGGCTGCGCCGGCTCGGCCGTGGGGGTGACGTGACCGAGGAAATCCACGCGATCCGCTCGCGGCGCGGCGAACACCATCCGCTCGTGTCGCAACTGCTCGCCGTCGCGCCGCCGGCGCCGGCCGGCTGAAGCAAGCGCGACATCAAACGAAACTATAATGACGCCCCGGCCATACGAGATTGCCAAGCGCCGTGCACCGGCACAGCCGTTGCGCGGCATCGCGTGGGCGGCGCCCGCCGCCCCGCACGGTATTTCGCCGAGCCTTTTGAAAGACGCCATGCACAACCGATTTCGCCTGTTTTCCGTTTCGTGCGCGCTCGCGGCCGCGGCCGTGCTGGCGGCGTGCTCGTCGCCGCCCAAGCCGATCTACCAGCAGGAACAGTTCGACGCGACGAGCAGCCCGTATGCGCACACCTTTCGCTCGAAATCCGACGCGGCCTGCGAGGCCGCGCGTCGCGCGCTGCTGAGCCAGGGCTATGTCGTGTCGTCGTCGCGCAACGATGCGGTCGACGGCAGCAAGAATTTCCAGCCGAACAACGACATGCACGTCGTGATCGAGTTTCACGTCGTGTGCGCGGACGCGAACGCGGACGGCACGTCGAGCATCGCGTACGTGAACGCGGTGCAGGACCGCTACACGCTGAAGAAGTCGAATACGTCGGCCAGCGTCGGGCTCAGCGTGTTCGGGTCGCTGTCGCTGCCGATCGGCTCGAGCGACGACGCGCTCGTGAAGACCGCGAGCGAGACGATTCCCGCCGGCGTGTTCTACGAGCGCTTCTTCAATCTGGTCGAGCATTTCCTGAAGATCGATCCCGCCCGCCGCGACCGCGCCACCGTGAAGGCGGCCGAGAAGGAACCCGTCGCGCCGCTGCCCGAACCCGCGCCGACGCCGCAGGGCGAGCCGATGAAGATGACGACGCCCGTCGTGCCGACGCCGCCGGCGGCGCCCGTGCCGCTGTCGGTGCCGAGCGTCGCGCCGACGCCGGGCACGCCCGTCGTGCCGGCCGTGCCCGCACCGGCATCGGCCGTGGTCGCGCCGGGGGCGATGCGCGGGGTCGTGCCGGGGGCCGCGCCGGCTTCGGGTCCGGTGCCGGCTTCAGCACCTGCGTCTGCCGCTCCGACGCCCGCTTCTGCTTCGACGCTTGCTGCTTCGACGCCGGCTGCTGCGACGCCTGTGGCTGCCACGACGGTGGCCGCAACGCAGGTATCGGCTACGCCCGTATCCGCGGCATCCGCACCTGTGGCGTCGAGCGCCGCTTCGACGGCAGCAGACAAAGCGCCTGCGCCGGCGGCTGCCGCTCCCCTCGCCTCGTCCGCGCCGTCCGGCGCCAGCGCGCCCGCCGCGAACTGACTGCACAGGCGCCGTTACGGCTTCTTCTGCAGCGTCGTCCCGCTGCGCCGCGTGACGTAGGCTGGGGCGTCAGCGCGTTACCGCAACGTCGCGTTCAACGTCTGCAGTTGCTCGACTGTCGCCGTCACGCCGCCGCACACGATCACCGCGATGTCCGACGCCGACGCGAGCACCGGCACCGACTGCTCGAGCGCGGCCAGCGCCGCGCCGCACGCCGGCTCGACGACGATCCGGTGCTCGTCCAGGAACCGCAACGACGCCGCCACCGCCTGCGCATCCGACACGACGACCGGATGAATCGCATGCCGCGTCGCCCATTCGACCGCCGCGTCGCACGGCCGCTTCGCGCCGAGCGTCGTCGCGATACTCGTGATCGCCGGCAATTCGACCGGGCGCCCGTGCGCGACCGAGCGCGCATAGCTGTCGGCGCCCTCCGTCTCGACCGCGACCACCGGCACGTCGTGCCAGCCGTTGCGCGCGAGCCCCTCGAGCACGCCGCACAGCAGCCCGCCGCCGCCGACCGACAGCACGACCGCGTCGGGCTTCGGGCCGGTCAGCGCCATCTCGTCGATCATCGTCGCGTGCCCTTGCCACAGCACCGGGTCGTCGAACGGATGCACGAACGCGTCCTGCGCGCCGACTGCCGCCAGCGCGAACGCGTTCGCCTCCACCCAGCTCGCGCCGTGCACGATCACCTCCGCGCCTTCGACACGAATCAGCTCGCGCGCGCGGGCCGACGCGGTTTCCGGCACGACGACGAGCACCGGCACACCGAGTTCACGACCGCAATACGCGACCGCGATGCCCGCATTGCCGCCCGACGACGACACGAACCGGCGCGCGCCGGCCGCATGCCGCGCTTCGCAAACCGCGCCGATGCCGCGCAACTTGAACGAACCGGACGGCTGCAGCGCGTCGAGCTTCAGCCGAATGTTCGTGCCGAGGCGGCGCGACGCGATTTGCGAACGGATGTAGGGGGTCGGGATATGAAGCGGCATGGTGCGGGACACGGTGGGGACAAGGGAAACGCACGCGGCCTGTGAACAGGCCCGGCAACGGTGCCCATCGTACGGCACGCGGGCCATGCTTTCCAATACCAACGGATAACCATTGTTATGCTTGACAGGCATACCAACTGAATCGAAACCGGAGCCGACACCGCATGCGCCAGATCGAACTGCGTCACCTGCGTTACTTCGTGGCGGTCGCGCAAGCCGGCAGCGTGATGGCCGGCGCCCGCGCGGCCGGCATCGTCCAGCCTGCGCTGTCGCGGCAGATCCGCGAGCTCGAGGACGCGATCGGGACACCGCTGCTGATCCGCCGCACGACGGGCGTCACGCTCACGGCGGCCGGCGCGAGTTTCCTGGACGATGCGACGGGCCTGCTTGCGACGTTGCAGGACAGCCGCGAACGCGCGTTGCGCAGCGCCGCCGGCCAGCTCGGCGAACTGCGGCTCGGCGCGCTGCCGAACTGCCTGCCGCTGCCGGTCGTCGCGAACGTGCTCAAGGCGTTTCGCGACGCGTGTCCGGACGTGAAGCTGTCGATCGCGCCGATGCTGTCGGCCGAGCAGGCGGCGGCGCTGATGCGCGGCCAGCTCGACGGCGGCATCATGGCGTGGCGCCGCGACGAGGCACCGCATCTGTCGGGCGTGCGGCTGCTGAGCGACCGCTTCGTGCTGGCGATGCCCGCACCGCCCGGCGGGCGCTTTCACGCGCCGCGCACGCTCGCCGACGTCGCGCACGAACCGTTCGTGTGGTTCGACGCGCAGCGCTCCGCCGCGCACCATCGCTTCCTGATGGCGCAGTGCGAACGCGCGAGCTTCACGCCGCGCATCGCGCAGGTCGGCAGCGATATCCCGACGCTGATCGGGCTCGTCGCGGCCGGCATGGGTTGCGCATTCGTGCCGGAAAGCGCGTCGCCGACGTGCCCGCGCACGGTCCGGCTCGTCGCGCTCGACGAACTCGCGAGCCGCTTCGACATCGAGTTCGTGTTCGACGGCGCGGCGGCGCCCGCTTCCCCCGTCGTCGCACGGTTTCTCGATGCCGTGCGCGACGCGGCCGGCCACGCGGATTGACCGAGCGCCGGCGAACTCAACCGGCGCACCTGCGACGGATTCCGTAGCGTCGCGTGACGACGGCCGGCTTCGCCGTCATCCCACGTAAACATCGGCTGGAACGCACGAAAATTCTTTCAGATTCATGACAATCGGCGCTGCCGCGTCGCTATTTTTAAATTGACGCCAAAAACGACCGTTTAACGTCATTTCGAATCGTTATGCCCCGAAATATACTGCGCCCGCAT
This sequence comes from Burkholderia sp. KBS0801, assembly GCF_005937855.2. Classification (NCBI taxonomy): domain Bacteria; kingdom Pseudomonadati; phylum Pseudomonadota; class Betaproteobacteria; order Burkholderiales; family Burkholderiaceae; genus Burkholderia; species Burkholderia sp. KBS0801. The sequence goes on along the minus strand of NZ_CP042177.1, from coordinate 1,259,757 downwards.
CCAACCCTCGTGCCAAAGAGAGGATGCCTTCTCGCCCCGGTCACGGTCCCCCTGTGACCGGGGCTTTTTTTGTCCGGGAGCGCTTCGGTGCAGGATCGGCGGGAGGGATCGTGCATTTGCGTCAGCACGGGCCGGGGGCCTACCCCGTCGCCCGAGCGGCCTGACGCTGCCAGCCGCGCCCCCCCAACCCCGCATTGTTGACATGAAATCAAGATAATTTCGCCCGGATGCGGCTTTTCCCGCAAAAGTCATGCAGGCACACTTCACCCTGTGCACAACGGCCGATGCCGTTGCCCAATGCTTACAGGAGCGCATCGCGTGAACCCCACGACCTCTTCTCCTCCCCGCCCGGGCGGCAGCGCCGCGCTGCCGCTGCTGGCGCTCGCCGCCGGTGCGTTCGGCATCGGCACGACCGAGTTCTCGCCGATGGGCCTGCTGCCCGTGATCGCCGACGGCGTACACGTGTCGATTCCGCAGGCCGGCATGCTGATCAGCGCGTATGCGATCGGCGTGATGGTCGGCGCGCCGCTGATGACCCTGCTGCTCGCGCGCTGGTCGCGCCGCTCGGCGCTGATCGCGCTGATGTCGATCTTCACGATCGGCAACCTGCTGTCGGCCATCGCGCCCGACTACACGACGCTTCTGCTCGCCCGACTCGTCACGAGCCTGAACCACGGCGCGTTCTTCGGGCTCGGCTCGGTGGTCGCGGCCGGCCTCGTGCCGCGTGAACGGCAGGCCAGCGCGGTCGCGACGATGTTCATGGGCCTCACGATCGCGAACGTCGGCGGCGTGCCGGCCGCGACCTGGCTCGGCCAGATGATCGGCTGGCGCATGTCGTTCGCGGCCACCGCCGCGCTCGGCCTGATCGCGATCGCCGGCCTGTTCGCCGCGCTGCCGAGGGGCGAGGCCGGCAAGATGCCGAACCTGCGTGCCGAACTGTCGGTGCTCACGCGCCCCGTCGTGCTCGGCGCGCTCGCGACCACGGTACTCGGCGCCGGCGCGATGTTCACGCTCTACACGTACGTCGCCCCGACGCTCGAACACGTGACCGGCGCGACGCCCGGCTTCGTGACCGCGATGCTCGTGCTGATCGGCGTCGGCTTCTCGATCGGCAACATCGCCGGCGGCCGCCTCGCCGACCGCTCGCTCGACGCCACGCTGATCGGCTTCCTGGTGCTGCTGATCGTGACGATGGCCGGGTTCCCGCTGCTCGCCCGCACGCATGTCGGCGCGGCGGCCACGCTGCTGGTGTGGGGTGTCGCGACGTTCGCGGTGGTCCCGCCGCTGCAGATGCGCGTGATGCGTGCCGCGCACGAAGCGCCCGGCCTCGCGTCGGCCGTCAACATCGGCGCGTTCAACCTTGGCAATGCGCTCGGCGCGGCAGCCGGCGGCGCGGCGATCTCGGCCGGCTTCGGCTACGCGGCCGTGCCGCTCGTCGGCGGGTTGATCGCCGCCGCCGGGCTCGCGCTGGTCGCAATGCAGAGGATGCAACGCCGTCGCGCGCCGGTTGCCGCGAACTCGTAAGCGCACCGCGATCCGCAGGGTGCCGATACGCGGCACCCCAATTGAACAACGCCCGCGCCGGGATGCCGACGCGGGCGTTGTCGCTGACGGGCCGCGCATGGCGGCCGCCTTCTCGACGTATCAGCGCGCGGCGGCGAACCCGCCGAAGAACGCACGCGCATTCGCATCGAGGCTCTCGAGGTGATAACCGCCCTCCTGCACGATCACCGTCGGCAAGCCGGGCGCACCGATCGCGCCGCCGAGCCGGCCGAACCCGTCGGTCGTGACGGCCACCTGCGATTGCGGGTCGTCCTTGTAGATGTCGAAGCCGAGCGCGAGCACGAGCGCATCCGGCTGGAACCGCGCGAGCGCGCGCAGCGCGTCGTCGAGTCGCTCGAAGAAGGTCGACTCGGGTGCACCGTGCGGCATCGGCAAGTTCAGGTTGTAGCCGTCGCCGGGCCCCGCGCCCGTCTCTTCCTCGTAGCCGGCGACGACCGGATAGAAATTGGTCGGGTCGCCGTGGATCGACACGTACAGCACGTCGTCGCGGCCGTAGAAGATCTCCTGCACGCCCTGCCCGTGATGCATGTCGGTATCGAGGATCGCGACCCGCCGATGCCGGCCGAGCAGCGCCTGCGCGGCGATTGCCGCGTTGTTCAGGTAGCAGAAGCCGCCGGCCGCATCGGGGCGCGCGTGATGGCCGGGCGGGCGGCACAGCGCGTACGCGTCGCGCGCGCCGTCGTTGACGTCCGCCGCGGCCGCGAGCGCGCTCTGTGCCGACCAGTACGCGGCGCGCCACGTGTTCGCGCCGACCGGGCAGCTGCCGTCGGCGAGATAGCGCGCGGCTTTCGCGAGCACGCCGCGCAGCGGATTCGGATCGCGCACGAACACGTTCGACATCACTTCGTCGCCCCAGTCGTCGGGCATCCGTTTCCAGTCACGGTGCGCTTCCTCCAGAAAGCGCAGGTAGTTCATGTCGTGCACGGCTGCGATCGGCGCGGTGCCGCGGTCGGCCGGCTCGCGCACGTCGAAGTCGAGCGAACGCACCGCCGCCACCAGCCGAGCCGCGCGCTCGGGCACTTCCTGCGGCTCGCGCATCCTGCCGCGCGACAGGTAGGTGCGCGGATGGTGCAGCAACTGTTCGGGGTGGAAATAGGTTTTCATCGTCGGTCCTCGTCGATTCGTCGCGTCATGCATCGTGCGCGGCTGCCGCTGCCGCCACGCGCGTCGCGACGCCCGCCCGCGCGAGCACCGCGTTGAGCAGCACGTTGGTGCCGCGCGTCACGTCGTCGGGCAGCGCGTCCTCGGCCTCGTTGTGCGACAGCCCGTCGACGCACGGGATGAACACCATCGCGGTCGGTACGCGACGCGCGAGCAGGATCGCATCGTGACCGGCGCCGCTGACGATCCGTTCGTTCGTATAACCAAATGCCTCCGCGGCCCGCGCGACCAGCTCGACGCAGCCGCGGTCGAACGGCGTCGCGGGGCTGCGCCAGCAGGTATCGATCGCGACCTGCACGCCGCGCGCAGCGGCCACGCGCGCGCATGCGTCGCGCAGCGCGCGCTCCATCGCATCGACTTGCGCATCGTCGTGATGGCGCAGGTCGACGGTGAACGTCACGTCGCCGGCGATCGTGTTGCGCGACGCGTTGCGGATGCCGACCTGCCCGATCGTCGCGAGCCCGCGCGGCGCGTGGCCGGCGACGATGCGTTCCAGTTCGAGCGCCATCTGCGCGCTCGCGAAATACGCGTCCTTGCGATACGGCATCGGCATCGTGCCCGCATGCGCGGCCACGCCCGTCACGCGCACGTCGAGCCAGCGGATCGCCTGCCCGCCCGTGACGATGCCGATCGTCGTGCCGTTCGCCTCGAGCACGGGCCCCTGTTCGATATGCGCTTCGAAATACGCGTCGACCGCGCCGCCCGGCGCGCGCGTGCCGCGACAGCCGCATGCGTCCAGCGCGGCGCCGAGCGTGATGCCCTCGGCATCCTGCTTCGCGAGCGCGTCGTCGAGCGGCAGCGCGCCCGTGAACACGGCCGAGCCGAGCATCGCCGGCGCGAAACGCGCGCCCTCCTCGTTGGTCCACGACACGATCTCGAGCGGCTTGTCGGTCACGATGCCCGCATCGTTCAGCGTGCGCACGACTTCGAGCCCGGCGAGCACGCCGTACACGCCGTCGAAGCGCCCGCCTTCGGGCTGCGTGTCGAGATGGCTGCCGATCAGCACCGGCGCGGCCTGCGCATCGGCGCCGTCGCGCCGCGCGAACAGGTTGCCGACCGCGTCGACGCTTACCGTCATCCCCGCGTCGCGGCACCACTGCGCGAACAGGTCGCGGCCGCGCCGGTCGTCGTCGGTCAGCGCGAGGCGCCGCACGCCGCCGCGCGGCGTCGCACCGATGCGCGCCATGTCGGCCAGGCTCCGCCACAGGCGGGCACCGTCGATTTCCAGCAGGTCTTTCATTTGCACTCCGATGAATTCGTTCGTCGAGGGTCAGTGCGAGCCGAGCGCTTCGGCCGCGGCCGGCCGCCCCGCGCGTCGCGCGTCGAGCGCGACGATGCAAAGCAGCGAGATGCCGGCGAGACACGTGTAGAACACCGCGAGCGGCCACCACTGGCCCGCGAAGCGATGCGCGAGCCAGGTGCCGACGAGCGGCGTCAGGCCGCCCGCGATCGCGCCGCAAACCTGGTACGCGAGCGAGATCGCCGAATAGCGCACGTGCGCGGGAAACACGCCGCTCACGAAGCCGGCGATCACCGAATAGAAGCCGGCCATGCACACGACCGCAAGCGCGATGCCGGCGACGAGCGACCCGGACGTGCCGCCCTGCACGAGCATGAACATCGGGTACGGCGACAGCATCGCGAGCAGCGCGGCGATCTTCAGGAAACGCACGCCGCCTATACGCTCGGCGATCCAAGCGGCGAGCGGCTGCGCGATGAACTGGATGATCGCGACCGCGAACAGGCTGTCGAGGATCAGCGAGCGGGACACGCCGACGTACTGCGTGGTGTACGCGATCATGAACGTGTTGGTGAAATAGACGCCCGCGATCCCGATCGTGTTCGCGCCGATGCAGAGCAGCACGAGCCCCGACGCGGAGCGCAGCACTTCGGCGACCGGCAGCTTCACGGTGCGGTTCGCCTCCTTCACGCGCGCGAATTCCGGTGACTCGTTCACGCCGAGCCGGATCAGGATGCCGACGACGAGCAGCACCGAGCTCGCGAGAAACGGCAGGCGCCAGCCCCATGCGAGGAAATCGGCCTTGTCCATCGACGTGACCGCGCGAAACGCGATCAGCGACAGGATCAGCCCGGCCGGGCTGCCAAGCTGCGCGAACGACGCGAAGAACGTGCGGCGGCCCTGCGGCGCGTGTTCGCCCGCCATCAGCACCGCGCCGCCCCATTCCCCGCCGACGGCGATCCCCTGCACGACGCGCAGCACGATCAGCAGCACCGGCGCGAGCATGCCGACCTGCGAATAGTCGGGCAGCAGCCCGACGCACACGGTCGCGACGCCCATCATCATCAGCGTCGTCATCAGCGCCTTCTTGCGGCCGATGCGGTCGCCGAGATGGCCGAACACGATGCCGCCGAGCGGGCGCGCGAAGAAGCCGACCGCGAACGTCGCGAACGACGCCATCGTGCTGACGAAGCGGTCATGCGACGGGAAATAGAGTTCGCCGAACACGAGCGCGGCGGCGGTCGCGTAGATGTAGAAGTCGTACCACTCGATCATCGTGCCGACGAACGCGGCCGTCGCGGCACGCGCCGGCTGGCGGGCGGAAGGAAGGGACTGGGTCATGCGGGCTCCTGACGCGCGCCGCGGCACGCGCGATATCGTGGTGGCCGGCCGTCTGTCGCGGCCTCGCGCCGCACGGTGCGGCGCCCCTCCTTTATCGGCGACCGCAAATCATTAGTCAAATTTCAAGTTATTATTCAGCGTATAAATCCAGCTAATGACCGCCCCGATGCTTCGCCCGGAGACCCGATGCGCGCCGACCTCACGCCCTTCCTCAACGACCGCCTCGACTGGAACCTGCTGCGCACCTATCTGGTGATCATGCAGGAACGCAGCGTGAGCCGGGCGGCCGCGCGCCTGCACGTGACGCAGCCGGCCGTGAGCCAGGCGCTGCGGCGGCTGGAAGACACACTGGAGCGAAAGCTGATCGAGCGGCGCGGCGCGCACTTCGCGCCCACTCCCGCGGGCGAAGCCGTGTACCGGATCGCGAGCGACATCTACGGCGGCGTGTCGCGGCTCGAAACGGAACTCGACGACAGCACGGCCGACCTCACCGGTTCGATCCGGCTGCTGACGGTGAGCCGCATCGAGTCGCCCGTCTACGACGCATTCCTCGCCGACTTCCATCGCGCGTATCCGCGCATCGATCTGCAGATCGAAGTGATGCGCTCGTCGGACATCCTGTCGTCGCTGCTGCAGAAGACGGCCACCGCCGGGCTCGGGCTGTGCCGCACGCCGCACGACAAGCTGGAGATGCGCTGCTTCCTGCGCCAGCGCTACGCGATCTACTGCGGCCGCCATCACCGGCTGTTCGGGCAAACGCAGTTGCGAATGGAGGATCTGCTCGCGGAGAACTTCGTATCGTTCACGAGCGACCAGATCGGCGACAGCCTGTCGCCGCTCACCGTGTTCCGCGACCAGAAGGGTTTCACCGGGCGCATCGTCGCGTCGTCGCCGAGCCTCGAGGAAGTGCGGCGGCTGATCTTCGCCGGTTACGGGATCGGCTGCCTGCCCGAGCACATTGTGCGCGACGACATCGCGCAGCAACGGCTGTGGCGGCTGCCGCCCGACGACGGCCTCGTCGACGTCGACGTGTTCCTGCTGTGGCATCGCGACCGCAAGATGAACGCGGCCGAGCACGCGTTCCTCGACGCGATGGAGCGCTGCATGCAGCAGCACTCGCTCGCGGAACGGCTGGGGACGTAGGCGCGCGCTTGCGCGCCTGCGCGAAAGGAAGGAGGCAGGCGCCGGCCCGCACGGCCCGGCGCCCGATACACCGTCAGAAGCGGTGAACGATGCCGAGCTGCACGCCGCGCGCATTCGCGCCCGGATACGCGAGCGGCAGGCCGGGATTCGCCGCGCCCGCGAGCGTGTAGCCGGCCTGGTTGCGGTTGCGCAGGTACGACAGCGCGCCATAGAAGCTCGTGCGCTTCGACAGGTCGTATTCGTACATCAGCCCGAGCTGGTCCGCGTTGTTGCCTTGCGACGTCTGGTCATGCAGATACGCATAGCCGAGCGCGACATAGTTCGCCGGATTGACCTGATACTTGAGCGACAACCCGTACACGCGCGAATCGATCCCGAGATCGGCCCACTTCACCGCCGAAAAACCGCCGTACACGGTTGCCTTGCCGATCGCGTACGATGCGCCGGCCATGATCGTGCGATCGGTCGTGGTCGTGCTCTTCAGCCACTGCCCCGCGACGAACGCCGCGAACGGCCCGTGCTCGTAGGTCAGGTCGAACTGCCGGCTGGAGCCCGCCGAGCGCACGCCGCCCGCATCGCCGAACCCGAAATACAACCCGCCCTGGAAGCCGCCGATCTCCGGGCTCTGGTACGACAGCGTATTGCTCGTGCGGAACGCGAATACGGTCAGGTTGTCCATGCCGGACGCCTGCGTGACGCCGCCGAACGCATCCTGCCCACCCTGGTCGTTGAACAGCGGCGAATTCTGGCGGCCCGCGCGTACCTTGCCCCACTGCCCCGCGATGCCGACCCACGCCTGGCGATTGAACATGCTGCCCGAACTTGCGAGCGAACCGTCGTTCGGGTTGAAGCCGTTCTCGAGCGCGAACTCGATCTTCTGGCCGCCGCCGAGATCCTCGCCGCCCTTCATCCCGAAGCGGCTGCCCCACTGTCCACCCGAGCCGATCGCTGCGGTATAGCCGTTGCCGGTATTCACGTACTGCGCGAATTCGTCGATCACGCCGTACAGCGTGACGCCGTCCTGCGCGAGCGCGGCGCCCGATCCACCCATGCATGCGGCCGCGACGGCCACGCGAAGACCGGCATGCGCCGATCGCGCCCGGGAACGATTGTCTCGCGCGTTCATTTGCTTAGTCATACTATTCAATGAAAAGAGAATGGAGCGATGCCGGGCACGGTGGTCTGCCATGCCGGCATCGCGGATAACGAAGGTGTGTGCAGCGCGGCTTCCGGTGGCGCCGGGTTCGGCGCGGCGGAGCCGCTCAGGCCGGCGGAAGGCCAGCCCGACGGGCGAAACGATGCGTCAGTGCTGAACCTCGCCGCGCTCGAGCGGCAGGATCAGACGCTCGGGGATGCTGCGTCGCGACGCACGCGCACCGACGTAGTACAGCACGGCCGGCACGATGAGACCGAGGATCCACGAGATGTCGGTGCCGCCGAGTGCGTCGACGAGCGCGCCCGTGTAGATGTGCGTCGACATGAACGGCAACTGCACCAGGATGCCGACCACGTAGATCGTGATCGCCATCCTGTTCCAGCGGCCGTAGCGGCCATCCGGATCGGACAGCGCCGGCACGTCGTAGCGCGAGCGCGTGAAGCAGTAATAGTCGACCAGGTTGATCGCGCTCCACGGCGTGAAGAACGCGAGCAGGAACAGGATGAACGCGGTGAATTCCTTCAGGAACGAATGACGGCCGGCGAGCGCGATCAGCGTCGACACGCAGATCATCCCGAAGATGTAGACGAGACGGCTCTTTGACGACACCGCATGCTTGCCGCGAAAGCCGCTGACGATCGTCGCCATCGACATGAAACTGCCGTAGGCATTGAGCGTGGTCACGGTCACCTTGCCGAACGCGATGCTGAAGTACAGCAGTGCGGCGACGGCCCCCGTCGAGCCGAGACCGACGATGTACGACACCTCGTGGTGTGCGAACTGGTTGCCGGCCAGCGCGGCCGCGAACACGCCGAACACCATTGCGGCCTGCGCGCCGATCACCGCGCCCAGGCCGACCGCGAGGAACGTGGCGACCGACGACGTCGAGCGCGGCAGGTAGCGCGAATAGTCGGCGACGTACGGGCCGAACGCGATCTGCCACGACGCGGACAGCGACATCGACAGCAGGAAGCTCGCGAGCGAGAAGTGCTTGTTCGCGAGCAGCGCGCCGACGTCATGGTTCGCGAACAGCTGCGCGAACATGTACACGAACGCGATGATGCCGACCACGCTCGCGATCCGGCCGACGAAGTGGATCGCGCGATAGCCGAACACCGTCAGCACGACGATCACGGCCGCGAACAGCAGGATGCCGGCCGCGTCGTCGACGTGCAGCAGTTGCGCGACGGCCTGCCCGGCAAGCACCGAGCCGCTGGCGGAAAAGCCGATGTACATGAGGCACACGAGCACGATCGGGATCATCGCGCCGTAGACGCCGAACTGTACGCGGCTCGAGATCATCTGCGGTAAACCGAGCTGCGGCCCCTGCGCGCCGTGCAGCGCCATCACCGCGCCGCCGACGAGCTGGCCGAGCAGCAGCGCGACCAGCGACCAGAACACGTCGCCGCCGAGCACGACCGCGAGCGCCCCCGTGACGATGGCCGTGATCTGCATGTTCGCCGACAGCCACAGCGTGAACTGGCTCAGCAGCCCGCCGTGGCGTTCGGCGTCGGGAATGAAATCGATCGAGCGTACCTCGATCAGGCCGCCGGCTTTTCCACTGGGATTCGTTGACACGAGAAAATCTCCAAGATACTGAGGATCACAAATGGTTTTGACGAGATGCCCGTTCGGCTCGTGGGATGCGGTGCGCCGTGGATCGCCGGCATGCGCCACGCACGCACGGTCTGCACGCTGGCGCGCAAGCGGCACGACGTGTGCCGACATTGCCAGTGGATGATCTTGTATATACAACTTGGGTGATATCGGGGATTACCCGGTATCCGACGATTTATGAAATCGTGTCGGAAAACCGCATACGTGCGACCTGCGAGTCGCTGGCTGGACGTAGGAAAAATGAAAGCTCAGGTGCCGGCGGGCGACGCCTGCTCGGGCTCGGCCACCAGGTCGTCGGCGGGAAGGAGTGTCAGCAAGCGCCGCACGGCCTCGACGTCGCGTGCGTGGAGCCATGCGTCGTAGTCGTCGCGGCGCAGGATCACGACGCCCCGCTTCTCGTCGCCGGGCCGATGCATGCGCGCGAACACCGGGTGATCGTCGGCGTTGACCGTGAGCATCGTCATGCCGATTCGCTCGCGGCCGTCGGCGGTGACGAAGCTGCGCCAGATACCGGCGACGCAGCACGGCTGCCAGCCGTCGACGCCGATCCGGTGCCACACGTTGCGGCCCGTCTCGTAGCACGGCTCGAAGATCCAGCGCACCGGAATCAGGCAACGCTGGCCGTTGCGCCAGGCGGTGCTGTAGAGCCGCGACGAGCCGACCGTTTCCGCGCGCGCGTTCACCGTATCGAGCTTCTTTCGCTTGCGGCCGTTCTCGTCGAGACGCACGGGCTGCATGAACTTCGGCCAGAAGCCGAACACCGCGCTGACGACCGCGAGGCCGTCGCCGTCGGCACGCGCGATGGGCGCCGCGTAATCGGGATACACGTCGGGTTCCCACGGATCGCGGCGAAACAGGTCGCCGATGCCGAGCTTCAGCTCGCTGATGCCCGGGTCTTCATCGGGGGCGCGGTAGTGAGTACACACGGTTCGGCAGACGAAGGACGCGATGTCTTCATCGTAGGTCAGCGTGCACGCCGTGTTCGTGCAATCGGTTGGTATGACGAAACAGTCTTGCGGGTGCAAGTGCATCGGAGCGTCGATTGGTCATTGCTTCCACTTGCCGTCAACAAGATGCGCAGGCTGCTCGCGAGCAAGCTGAGCCATACGGTCGAATTCCAGCTCGCGACGCCTCGCGACGGCGGCGACGGCGAAGCACCGGACGCGTTCTTCTTTCTGACGTCCGTTCGTTCATCCGTCCCGCAACGTCGGCGGCACGTCGCCCGCGCCGGTTCACGCAAGCCGTTCCGATCCGATGACATGCACGCCCGGGCGCGCATCGATCGCCGCATCGAGCAGCGCGCGGGCGATGCGCGGCGCGGGATTCACGCGCCACTTCGGCGGCAACAGCGGCCCGGCGGTACCGAGCGCCAGCGCCATCATCCGTTCGCCGAACCGGAACTCGTCGCGGCTGCCCCCGATCAGGCCCGGCCGGACGCAGGTGAGCGAGGTGAACCCGATGCCCGCGAGCGCACGCTCGACTTCGCCCTTCACGCGGTTGTAGAAGATGCGCGACGCCGGGTCCGCGCCGAGCGCGGAATTCAGCACGTAGGTCGGCGTGCCGGACCGGTGCGCGAGACGCGCGACCGCGAGCGGATAGTCGTGATCGACGCGGCGGAATGCGGCCTGCGAGCCCGCGACCCGCATCGTGGTGCCGAGCGTGCAGATCACCGCGTCGGCCTGCCACCAGTCGGCCGCCTCGGGCAGGTGATCGAAGTCGACCGTCACGGCGCGCATCTTCGGATGCGGCGACAACGGCCGGCGCGCGAGCACGACGACCTGGTCCACCCGCGCGTCGGCCAGCGCGAGGTCGAGGACGTGGCGCCCCACGAGTCCGGTCGCGCCGACGAGCAGCAGTTTCATGTGCGGTTGTTCCGTGTATGGCCGGTGCAGGCCAGCCGTGAGCGGCAGCCGCGCGTACGCTGAACATCCCAATGCCGCATCGCGCCGGAGCCGCCCGTTCGAAGCCGATGAATCGGACGGGATACCGACACGATGAACGGTTCACGCGAGAGGGTCAACAACGACCCGCGAGGCGCGCACGCTCGAGCGCGATCGCACCAGTCGTCCGGATCGGCGCCGCAGCGATGCTCCGGACGGCGACGGATGGCAACGGACGCCGCCGCCCGTTCACACGTGCAACGCGTGTCCCAGCGCGCGCAATGCCGCCTCCTGCATCGCTTCGCCGAGCGTCGGATGCGCGTGGATCGTGCCGCCGATGTCCTCGAGCCGCGCGCCCATCTCGAGCGACTGCGAGAACGCCGCGGCCAGTTCCGACACGCCGCGCCCGACCGCCTGCCAGCCGACGATCAGATGCGTGTCGCGCCGCGCGACGACGCGCACGAAACCGTCGGTCGCCTGCAGCGTCATCGCGCGCCCGTTCGCCGCGAACGGGAACGACGCGCTGATGCAGTCGACGCCGGCCGCCTTCGCATCGTCGGGCGACCAGCCGGACGTGACGACCTCGGGATCGGTGAAGCACACCGCGGGGATCGATGCGGGCGTGAACTTGCGGCGCCGCCCTGCGATCAGCTCGGCCACCATCTCGCCCTGCGCCATCGCGCGATGCGCGAGCATCGGCTCGCCAGCGACGTCGCCGATCGCCCACACGTTGCGCATCGAGGTCCGGCATGCGTCGTCGATGCGCAGCGCGCGGCCGTTGCGATCGAGCGGCAGCGCTTCGAGCCCGAAGCCGTCCACGCGCGGCCGGCGGCCGACCGCGACCAGCACGCGATCGGCCGGCAGCGTCTTCTGCGCGCCGTCGGGCGCCTGCACGCGCACCGCGCCGTCGCTCGCCAAACCGAGCACCGTGTGGCCCAGCCACAAGCCGACGCCGAGCCGCGCGAGCGAATCGGCCACCGGCTTCGCGAGTTCCGCGTCGTACGCGGGCAGCACGCGCTCCGCCGCCTCGACAATGCTGACCTCGACGCCGAGCTTGCGATAGACGGTCCCGAGTTCGAGCCCGATGTATCCGGCGCCGACGACGACCAGCCGCGTCGGCAACGACGCGGGCGACAGTGCGTCGGTCGACGATACGACGTGCCCGCCGAACGGCATCGACGGCAGCGCGACCGGTTCCGAACCGGTCGCGAGCAACAGGTGTTCGCATGCGATGCGCGTCGTGTGGCCGCCGGCGACGATATCGACCGTCTTGCCGTCGACGACGCGCGCGTCGCCCTGCAGCACGCGCACGCCGTGCTTCTTCAGCAGCGCGCCGACGCCGCGCGTGAGGCGGTCGACGATCCCGTCCTTCCATGCGACGCTTTTCGCGATGTCGATCTCCGGCGCGCGCACGCGAATCCCGAGCATGCCTTCGCCGGCCTGCGCGCACGCCTGCTCGAACGCGTCGGCGACATGGATCAGCGCCTTCGACGGAATGCAGCCGATGTTCAGGCATGTGCCGCCGAGCCGTTCGCGCTCGACCAGCACCGTCGGAATGCCGAGCTGCCCCGCGCGAATCGCGGCGACGTAACCGCCCGGCCCACCGCCGACCACGAGCAGCGTGGTGTGTTCGTTCGGCATCGCACTCACTCCACGAACAGCAGCGCCGGGCGCTCGAGCAACCCGCGCACGGCCTGGATGAATTCGGCCGCGTCCGCGCCGTCGACGACGCGATGGTCGAACGACGACGACAGGTTCATCAGCTTGCGCGCGACGATCGCGCCGTCGCGGATCATCGGCCGCTCGACGATCCGGTTCACGCCGACGATGCCGACCTCCGGATGGTTGATGACCGGCGTCGACATGATGCCGCCGAGCGCGCCGAGGCTCGAGATCGTGATCGTCGAGCCGGTCAGCTCGTCGCGCTGCGCGCGGTTCGCGCGCACGGCGTCGGCGAGCCGCGCGATTTCCGCCGAGATCGACCACACGTCGCGCGCTTCCGCATGACGCAGCACCGGCACCGTGAGGCCGCTGTCCGTCTGCGTCGCGACGCCCATGTGCACCGCCCCGTAACGCGTGACGACACCGGCTTCGTCGTCGTAGCGCGCGTTGATCTGCGGGAAGTCGCGCAGCGCGATCACCATCGCGCGGATCAGCAGCGGCAGCGGCGTGAGCCGGCCACGCGCGTCGCCGTGGCGTCGGTTCAGCTCGCTGCGCAGCGATTCGAGCTCGGTGACGTCGATCTCCTCGACGTAGCTGAAGTGCGGAATGCGGCGCTTCGCTTCCTGCATCTTGCGCGCGATGGCGCGGCGCAGGCCGATCACCGGCACCTCGGTTTCATCATTGCGCTCGTCGTAACCGCGCGCTTGCGAGCCACCCGCCGCCGTGCCGCCCGTGCGTGCGTACGCATCGAGGTCCGCATGCAGGATCCGGCCGGCCTCGCCGGTGCCGCGCACGTAGCGCAGCTCGATGCCCATGTCCCAGGCGCGCTGGCGCACCGCCGGCGACGCGAGCGGCCGTTCGCCGGGCGCGAAGGCCGCGCGCGGCGGCGCCGCGTGTTCCGCGCGACGCGGCTCGGCCGGTGCACGCTCAGCGGTGTGACGTGCTTCGGTGGCTTCGGTGACTTTCGATGACCTGGCAGGCGTGTCGACCGCCGCCGGACGCGGCGTCGCATCCGCTTCGGCATCGCGTGCCTTCGCGCCCGGCTTCAGGTTGCCGTCGCCTTCGACCTCGACACGAATCAGCTCGCTGCCGACCGCCATCATCTCGCCGATCCGGCCGCCGAGCGCCAGCACCTTGCCCGCCACCGGCGACGGAATCTCCACCGCGGCCTTGTCGGTCATCACGTCGGCGAGCGGCTGGTCCTCCTTGATCGTCTGCCCGACTTCCACGTGCCAGGCCACCAGCTCGACCTCGGCGATCCCTTCGCCGATATCCGGCATCTTGATCACATGAATCCCCATCTCAGGCCTCCATCACGCGTCGCAATGCTTCGCCAACCCGGGCCGGGCCGGGGAAATACGCCCATTCCTGCGCGTGCGGATACGGCGTGTCCCAGCCCGTCGTCCGCTCGACCGGTGCTTCCAGATGGTAGAAGCAGTGCTCCTGGACGAGCGATACCAGTTCCGCGCCGTAGCCGCAGGTGCGCGTCGCTTCGTGCACCACCACGCAGCGGCCGGTCTTGCGCACCGACGCGACGATCGTGTCGAGGTCGACAGGCCACAGCGTGCGCAAATCGATCACTTCCGCGTCGATGCCGGTCTCCTCGGCCGCGGCGAGCGACACGTGCACGGTCGTGCCGTACGTCAGCACCGTCAGGTCGTTGCCGGGCCGCACCACGGCCGCCGTATCGAGCGGCACCGTGTAATAGCCGTCCGGCACCACGCTGCCCGGATGCTTGAGCCACGACGTGACCGGACGCTCGTGATGGCCGTCGAACGGCCCGTTGTACAGCCGTTTCGGCTCGAGGAAGATCACCGGATCGTCGTTCTCGATCGACGCGATCAGCAACCCTTTCGCATCGTACGGATTCGACGGCATCACCGTGCGCAACCCGCAGACCTGCGTGAACATCGCCTCCGGGCTCTGGCTGTGCGTCTGGCCGCCGTAGATGCCGCCGCCGCACGGCATCCGGATCGTCATCGGCGCGGTGAACTGGCCCGCGGAGCGATAGCGCAGCCGTGCGCCTTCCGACACGATCTGGTCGGACGCCGGATAGAAGTAGTCCGCGAACTGGATCTCGCAGACCGGCCGCAATCCATACGCGCCCATCCCGACCGCCGCGCCGACGATCCCGCCTTCCGAGATCGGCGCATCGAACACGCGCGACTTGCCGTACTTGGCCTGCAGCCCTTCGGTGCAGCGGAACACGCCGCCGAAGTAGCCGACGTCCTGCCCGAACACCACCACGTCGCCGTCGCGCTCGAGCATCACGTCCATCGCGGAGCGCAGCGCCTGGATCATCGTCATCGGCTGCGCCGATGCCGTCGTCGTTTCCCGTTGCGCCATGATCACGCTCCCAGTTCCTGACGCTGACGGCGCAGGTGCGCGGGCAGCTCCTTGTACACGTCGTCGAACATCGAGGCCGGCGACGGAATCCGGTCGTCGGCCAGCGTGCCGAACTTCTCCGCTTCCTTCTGCGCGGCGATCACTTCGGCTTCCAGCTCGGCCGTGAGCGCATCGTGCGCGCTGTCCGACCAGATGCCTTTCGCGATCAGATGCTGCTTGAAGCGCGCGATCGGATCGCCGAGCGGGAAATGGGCCCAGTCGTCGGCCGGCCGGTATTTCGTCGGATCGTCGGACGTCGAATGCGCGCCCGCGCGGTAGGTGACCCATTCGATCAGCGTCGGGCCGAGATTGCGGCGCGCGCGTTCCGCGGCCCAGGCCGATGCCGCGTAGATCGCGAGGAAGTCGTTGCCGTCGACGCGCAGTGAAGCGATGCCGCAGCCGACGCCGCGCCCGGCGAAGGTGGTACCCTCGCCGCCCGCTATCGCCTGGAACGTCGAGATCGCCCACTGGTTGTTGACGACGTTCAGCACGACCGGCGCGCGATACACGTGCGCGAACGTCAGCGCGGTGTGGAAGTCGGCTTCCGCGGTCGCGCCGTCGCCGATCCAAGCGGACGCGATCTTCGTGTCGCCCTTGATCGCCGACGCCATCGCCCAGCCCACCGCCTGGATGAACTGCGTCGCGAGATTGCCGGAGATCGAGAAGAAGCCGGCTTCGCGGTCCGAGTACATCACCGGAAGCTGGCGCCCCTTCAGCGGGTCGCCTTCGTTCGACATCAGCTGGCAGATCATCCGTTCGAGCGGCACGTCGCGCGCGATCAGGATGCTTTGCTGGCGATAGGTCGGGAAGCACATGTCGCCGTGACGCAGCGCCATCGCGTGCGCGGCGCCGATCGCCTCTTCGCCGAGGCTCACCATGTAGAAGGAGATTTTCTTCTGACGCTGCGCGATCATCATGCGCGCGTCGAAGATGCGCGTCTTCAGCATCGCGCGCATCCCGGCGATCAGGCGCGCATCGTCGAGGTCCGGCGCCCATGGGCCGAGGGCCGCGCCGTGGTCGTCGAGCACGCGCACGAGGCTGCGGGCGAGATGGGCGGTGTCCGCGGGAGCAACGTCGATCGGCGGGCGACGAACCGCGCCGGCCGGCGATAGATGCAGATAGGAAAAATCCGTCCTGCAGCCCGGACGCCCGGTGGGCTCCGGCACATGCAGACGCAATGGCTCTGACAGGCTCATCGTGTCGTCTCCACGCTCGATTGTGTCTCACGCTGTTGGAAACGCGCGGCCGGTTGCCGGCTCACGCGCGGGCTGGCGCACGGATAAGCACGCCAACCTTGGAAATCTATGCCTCGCGGCGCGCGACGTCGATGACCAAGCCGCTCGATTGCGGTGAGCAGATTTGCCATGGCGGGTTTCGGCGGGCGATCGGCGCCGCCGGCGCGGTGAATGAAGGCCGCGTGTGCTGCGATGCGTCAACGGCTGGGAGCTTTTGGATCGAGGCCGCGCCGGTCTCGCTCGGCGTCGATCATGTCGGACGATACGAAGCACGAGACCCCGCGAAATCCGGGATCTCGGCGGGGTCTCAGTGGATTCGGGACGCTTGCCGGCTCGTGCCGGCGCGATGGGTTACGCGTCGGGGCGCGCGATATCGAAGCGGCTGTCGGGCCTGACGTGCACGTAGGCCGACGGGCCGCCCGCGCGAAGAATGATGCCCGCGCCGAACGTGTCGAAGATGCCGTCCTTCAGCAGGTCGTGGCGAATGTGCACCGCGATGACTTCGCCGAGCACCAGCGTGGCCGGCGTGGCGACGCCTTGGTGATCGCGCAGCGGAATCACGTCGGTCACCTTGCATTCGAAGTTGACGCCGCTTTCCGCGACGCGCGGCACATTCACGAGGCGCGACGGGATCGCGGTCAGGCCGCCGAGTTCGAATTCGTCGACGCCGTACGGCACGGCCGCACAGGTCTGGTTCATCCTGTCGGCGAGATCGCGCGTCGCGAGGTTCCAGACGAACTCGCCGGTCTCCTGCACGTTGCGCAGGCTGTCCTTCGCGGCCGTGCTCGAAAAGCCGATGATCGGCGGACGATAGTTGAATGCGTTGAAGAAGCTGTACGGCGCGAGGTTGATCGTGCCGTCGCTGCCGCGGGAAGAGATCCAGCCGATCGGGCGCGGGCCCACGATCGCGTTCAGCGGATCGTGCGGCAGGCCGTGGCCTTGCGAGGGTTCGTAATAGTGATGGGTCGAGTCGGTCATGGCGGTTGATGTCGAGGCAGGCAAACTGCGTTGAAGTCCATCGACCGGCGCGCGTGTGCCGAGGGGGCAGCAACGATGTGCGGTGCGATGTGCGCGCCAAGTATCACATGGGGTCGGTTTCGTTGCAGTGAGGGTACGGTCGCGCGCTACGTAGCAGCGCCGATGCATGTGGCATGCAACATCAAAAAACCGCGAGCGCTTCATTCGTTTTCTCGCTCGCGGTTTTTTCAAATCGTCATTGGATCCGTATTCAAGCGATCGGTGCCCGTCGAATCGGGGACAGAGGCCGAAACGGGCTCGTCAGTGTATATGTCCTGCGAACAGTCCGAGCAATCCTATGATGATCAGGTAGATCGCAACGATGAAATTCAGCAAGCGCGGCACCACCAGAATCAGAATGCCAGCGATCAGCGAGACCAACGGGCTCAAGTTCGTGAATATGTGCATGGCGTTGCCCCTTAACAATAGATCGCGAAATCGACAATTGGAGCGCCTTGGACCCGTATTGCGCGACCCTGTGCTTCGTAGCCGCTCCTTTTCAACGCTGCACGCGATTCCGTGATGGGTGGGAGATTTTTACCGACGCAGGCAACCGGCACCCCGACCGGTTGTCAGTGCAACGTTTGTTTGCGTGTCGCAGCGATTTTCGTGCCTGCCCCAAGCAGGCGCTGCCGCTCCCCCGGCACGCTGGAATCCGGCAGCACCGCTCGAGGTGCGACGCTTGTGCCGCACCACCCATGAATTTCAAGTTGCGCCGCGAAACTGCGCGTGAGAATGAAGCCCTAGAAATTGCGGGCCAAGCCGACCATGAACATGTCCTGGTCCTTGTCGTTGCCGGTTGCGACGCGATTGAAGCGCAAGCTCGCCGCCCAATCGTTCGTGAGCTGGTAACTCACCTGCGCGCTGAGCAACGCATTGACTCTCGTTTTGCTCGACACTTCGTCCCGATCGTGCGAGAGATACGGACCTGCCCCTGCCGAAAGCGTCCATTTGGTCTTGATCGGCGCGACGTACCAGAGTTGCGCCGCCACACCTCTTCGGCCGGCGACGCCATTGTTGCCTTCGTAGACGAAGCTCGCCGAATAGGCCCACGCATTGCCGAGCGGCCGCTTGACTTCGACCATATAGCCCTTTTCGATCGGCACTTGCGGACGGTTCGTCTGCGACGTCCCCGCCCACACGCTGACCTGCGTCTTGCCGTCCGACAACGCCGGGCCGGGATCGCCGCCGAAATCCGAACCGATGCCGAACAGCACCGCGTCGGAATTGAATCCGCCAATCATCTGGACGTGGTTGTACTGCAGCTTGAGGAAGAAGCGATCGGGAACGATGTAATACCGCACGGCTGCTGACGCGCGCACACCCCAGCGCTTTTCATTGCGCGCCTGGTTGTCGACATGGGTCGTGTCGATGCCGAAATACGGCCCCGCCGACAATTCGACCGCCACGCGATTGCCAAGCGGCCAACGAAACGAACCCAGCGCGGCGAAGCCGTCACGGTGGTGATCCACCGGATGCCCCTCGTTCAAATAGGCGAGGTAGATCGAGAAGTAGTCGTTCAACACGTCGCCGAAGCCGACTTCGTAGGCGCGCCAATGCATATCGCCGCCGTCGGTCGCGCGTCCGTCGCCATACACCGCATAAGCGTTGATCGTTCTTTCCGATGGCTTGAACGCGGTCGGTGAGCTCGCGGGACCGTCCTCTGCATGCGCGTGGCCAACGCCTGCCAGAATCGCCAGACCGGCGATCGAGCTAGCGACGACGAAACGTGAATAGATGCGACGGCACTGTCCCATTTGGCCTCCCCACCTGAGCTGAACCCGGATGCTGGACGACGGTTGAACGAACTTCATGCGAATCGGATCCGGTACTGGACGTGGCCGCCGGCATTCCTCGAGCGACGAGAACCAGTGTGCGTTGAGGCGCCGGTGAAAGGCATTGGGGTATCGCCTAGCAAGGTGGCCACGAACGCACCCGACGGGCACGCCGTGAAAACAAAAAACCCGCGAGCGAGGCTGACGTTCGGCGACCTTGTGCGGGCCGCCATAGGGAAACCACCGTGAACACTTCTGAAACAATTCGATCCCGGCGGGATGCCGATTTGCCGCAGATGCAGCCGCCTGACGTGCGATGCGCAGCGGACGTGCGCGGGTCTTGGCCATGGAAACCCAATCGAATCAACCACCTCGGTTGAATCATCGGGAAGACCGCCGGGCCGCTCGCCGAAAACGGCGTTCGAAATTGAAACACAACTCAATCGTCGGTGTACGTATTTCCGCAAGCGCTCGCACGGACAACTGGTTGCACCATATCAGCGCTTGCTTTCCGTTCGATTGGCATGTTTCTAGCTTTAAACCTAGCCACTTGCTCGATAAATTCAGCATCTGCATCCGGGCCGCATAGCGTTGAATCGACACGCCGGTACTTCCCCTGCTCGCCGTTCATCCGGCAGATCATGGCTAGGCGCGCAAATCGGATGTGGATGCAACAAGCTGCGTCACATGCGGCTTCGGATGGAGAACTTGACATGTTGGCGCTGCAATCGGATCTTCACGGCAACCACCTCCTCAGCGCTTTGCCATACGATGAATGGCAAGCGCTCGCACCCCACCTCGAACTCGTTCGTTTGCGCGCGGAACAACTGCTGTATGACTCGGGGCAGCGGATCCATCACGTCTACTTCCCGACCACGGCAGTCATCTCCATCCTCTACACGATGGAAAACGGCGGCTCCGTCGAGGTTGCCGCAGTCGGCCGCGAAGGCATGACCGGCGTGCCCGTCCTGACCGGCGGCGAAGCGATGCCGAACCGCGTCCAGGTGCAGTACGCCGGCTTCGCGTATCGAATGAGCGCGCAGGCGCTCCGGCTCCATTTCGCGCGATCCGAGCGCATGCAGCGCCTGATGCTGCTCTACATGCACGCACTGCTCACCCAGATCGCACAGATGGCCGCGTGCAACCGGCACCATTCATTGAACAAGCAACTTTGCCGGTGGCTGCTGATCGAGGTCGACCGGGTCGACTCGTACGAACTGGCGGTCACCCAGCAACTGATCTCGGAAATGCTCGGCGTGCGGCGCGAGGGCGTCACCGAAGCGGCCGGAAAGCTGCATCGCGAAGGCCTCATCCTCCATCGCCGCGGCCATATCCGGGTGCTGGATCGCAACGGTCTCGAAGCGAACGCCTGCGAATGCTATGGACTCGTCAAGCGCGAGTTCGACCGCTTGTTTCCGCATCGGCACCGCGCGGCCCTGCCCGACGCAGGTACGGTCGGGCGGCCGGAGGGCGAAGCGGTTTGCAGCCTTACCCCGTTGCCCAGCCCCTCTCTCTAACCCCGCATGCGAAATGCGGCAGCGGTGCGCCGCGCCGCGAACGCGCGTCGGCGCGGGTTGCCGTGCCGTGCCGCGATGAACCGACGCGACGAAGCGATGCCCCGGCAGGCGCGGCACCAGGATAAGGCGGGCAACGCCGATGCGGCGGACGTCGCACGCGCTTCATTCGGCATCACGCGTGCGAGTCGCAGCGCCCATAGCTGTCATCGAAACGAACGATGTCGTCTTCGCCCAGATACGTGCCCGATTGAACCTCGATGATCTCGAGCGGGACTTTACCCGGATTCTCGAGCCGGTGACGCACGCCGACCGGGATAAAAGCCGACTCGTTTTCGGTAAGCAGCAGCTGCTCGTCACCGCGCGTGACGAGCGCGGTGCCACGCACGACGACCCAATGCTCCGCACGGTGGTGATGCATCTGCAACGACAGCCGCCCACCGGGCGATACGACAATATGCTTCACCTGAAAACGCTCGCCGCGATCGATCGAATCATAGAAGCCCCATGGACGATGCACCTTGCGATGCGAATCGGCCTCGGGCGCCCGCTCCGCCTTGATGCGCGCCACGAGCCGCTTCACGTCCTGCACGTGCGCCCGGTCGGCCACGAGCACCGCATCGGCCGTTTCCACCACGACGACATTGGTGGTACCCACGCATGCCACGAGGCGTCCGTTCGAATGAGCGTACGTGGAAGCCGCGCCTTCGAACATGACGCGTCCGCGTCCCACATTGCCGCAATCGTCCTTGTCGAGCGCGTCCCACACGCCATCCCACGAACCGAGGTCCGACCAGCCGGCGTCGAGCGGTATGACAACTCCGTCGCACTCCGATTCGGGCATGCCGATGCGCTCCATGACCGCATAATCGATCGAGTTCGCGTCGACGCGGGCGAACGCACCGGGCTCGGGATTGAAGACGCTGCCGCTGGACGCGCCGGCGACGAACGCAGCAAGACACGACTCGTGCATGTCCGGCTGCAGGCGTTGCAACGTCGCGAGCCAGACCGACGCGCGCAACACGAAGATGCCGCTGTTCCACCAGTAGCCGCCCGCCGCGAGGTACTCGGCGGCGCGCTCCGCCGATGGCTTCTCGACGAACCGCTCGATCCGGTGCGCGCCGTCGCCAATCGCGGCACCGACGCAGATGTACCCGAAAGCAGTCGCGGCATGGGTCGGCGGCACACCGAGCGTCGCGATCGCTCCCGCTTCCGCATGGCGCGCGGCCAGGGCAACGGCCCGCTTGAGCGCCGGCGTGTCCTTGATCAACTGGTCGGACGGCATGACGACCAGGATCGCGTCGTCGCCGGCCGCGCATGCGAACGAGGCCGCCAGTGTCAACGCGGGCGCGGTATCGCGCCGCACGGGCTCGACGATGAACCGAGCGTCGATCCCGCCCGCGCGCAGCTGCTCGGCGATCAGGAATTGAAGGTCGGCGCCGCACACGACGACAGGTGAGCCCGACACCTGCCAGCCGGCCGGGAGATCGGTCATTCGCGTCGCGGTGGCTTGCAGCAACGAATCCGATCCGACGACGTCGATCAGTTGCTTCGGATAATGCTCGCGCGAAACCGGCCATAGGCGTGTGCCCGAACCGCCGGCCAGAATGACCGGCAGAATCCGCGTACGCACCGGCGCCGTCGACTGATCGACGACCGGACCGCACTCCGGCTGCCGGCCTTCGTCGAGGTCGCACGTCTCTACTTGCAGTGATGACATGGTATCGCTCCGCTGTCGAGGAACGCGCCGCTGTCTCCCGCGACTGAAGCGCATTCGGACGCGCGATGCTTTCCGGACGATCGCGCCCGCCCTTTCATGCATTCACTCTAAGTCGCATCGATTTCGCAGACCGTGCGTAACGACACACTGGACGTTCGATTCGCGACATGCGTGGTTCATCATGTCGTCGCCGCCGCTCCACGGCCGCGCAGTGAACGGACGACGATCATGACTTTCGTTTGCCGCTCCGGGTGACCGTTCGAACGTGCCGATCCCAACCCATGAGCGATAGATGGTAGGCGAACGCGCTCGCGGCGGATGCCGCCGATGCGAGCACGATACCGACGATGCCGAGCCACTGGATCAACACGACATTGGCGAGCGCCTTGACGATGAAGCACACGATGGCCATGCCGGCCAATGCCTTCAGGCGCCCTTCGCTCGCGAACAGTTGCAGCAGCACCAGTTGTGCGAAATAAAACGGCAACTTCACGAGACTCCAGCGCACCAGATGGGCGACGGTGGCCGTGTCCGCGTCCGTGAACGCGCCGTGTTGAAAGATCAGCTTGATGACGATCGGCGCGAGCGGCCAGACGATCGCCGTCACCAGCACGCCAACGCCCAGCATCAGGAACGACCACTTGAGCGCCATCTCGCGTGCCCTCGCCGGCTCGCCGTTGCTCTGGATATCCGAGAACACCGGCAATGTCGCGCGGCCGATGGCCATCGCGCCGACGCCCTCGAGCAGCGCGATCAGCCGGCCCGAATAGGAGAGCGTCGCGATCGCGCCATCGCCGAGGCCCGCGACGAAATACTGATCGAGGGGCACCGCAAGGCTCAACACGAGTTGACACAGCATGAACATGCCGACCGTGCGATAGTTGCGCGACCATTGCGGCGAACGCAGCGAAAAAAAGAATCGGGTTTGCACACCGTCGGTGGCGCGCGCCAGCGCGGCGAGCCACGCCGCTTGCAGCAGGAAACCGATCGTCGTACCCCACATCAGCGGCGCGGGCGAATTCCCTTGCTGCCAGACGACCAGGAAGAGCAGCACCACGACGGCAGGCAGGGCCTCCAGCAACGTGTTGATGTGGCGCTCGCGCGCCTGCAGGCGCGCGGCGAACACGCAGATCGTCATCATCAGGATGCCGATCGGGCTCATCGTCATCATCATCGCGCGAGACATCTCGCGCGTCTCGCCGGACAGGTTGCGCTCGAACAGTCCGAGCACCCAGGGCCACGCAGCCAGCAACGCCGTTGCGCAGACGCTGCCGAACACCAGCGCCACCATCTGCAATTCGCCCAGAAAGCGGGCCTGCTCGCGCACGGGCTGCGTGCGTAATCCGACCAGCGTGGGCACCAGCATGATCTGAAGCCCGACGACGAATGCCGCCGGCAGAAAGGTAATCAGGTTGAACGTGAGCTGGTAGGCATCGACGACCGGGCTGATGCCGTAGTGGTAGGCGATCGCCATTTCCCGCAGCGCGGCCGCGACTTTGCCGAGCAAGACAAACGTCGAAATCCAGATCGCGCCCCGCGCGATCCGCAGATGGTCGGGGTGAAGCCGGGACAGGCGGCTCCGCCACGCTGCGATCTGTGCGATCAATTCATGCTCCCTCGAATGCACCGTGTGGCGAACATCGCGCGCGCGCCTCGCATATGGCGTTCTCGACGACCTGCAGAAACTCGGCTCTGAAGCGCTCCGCGGTAAAGCGAACCGCATTGCCGCGACACACCTCCGGACGCATCGGCTCATGCGCTTCGAAGCGCGCGATCGCATCGACGATCGCCGGCACGCTCTGCTGCATGAAAAACAGGCCCGTGCCGTAGTTCGGATCCTGCGACTCGATGACCGTTTCGAGCGCCCCGCCGCGGCCGTACGCGATGACCGGCGCGCCGCAGGCCTGCGCCTCCACGAGCGTGATGCCGAAATCCTCTTCCGCGGCGAACACGAACGCGCGCGTGCGCCGCATCAGGTCGATCAGCACGGGGGTCGGCTGATACCCGAGCAACGTGACGTTCGGCCCCGCCAGCGCCTTCGCCCGCTTGAAGTCGGGCCCGTCGCCGACGACGACCAGACGTCGATTGGGGAGGCTCGCGAACGCCTCGACGATCAACGGGATACGCTTGTACGGCACCATCCGCGACGCGATCAGATAGAAATCCTCACGGTGTATGCCGAGGTCGAAACGATCGACGTCTACCGGCGGATACACGACCGTCGAGCCGGCTCCATAGATCTTGCGAATCCGGCGGCCGATAAATTCCGAGTTCGCGACGAACGCATCGACACCATGCGCGGTGCGCTGATCCCAGATGCGCATGTAATGCAGCACGCTGCGTGCGAGCCAGCTCTTCGGCCCCTTCGTCACGCCGGCCTGCATCAGGTACTGGTGCTGAAGATCCCACGCGTAGCGGATAGGCGAATGCACGTAGCTGACATGGACCTGGTCGGGCCCGGTAATGACCCCCTTCGCAACCGCATGGCTCGACGAAATCACGAGGTCGTACGCGGAGAGATCGAACTGTTCGACGGCCAGCGGCATGAGCGGCAAGTACGTGCGAAAAGCCGTTCTCGCCCGAGGCAGATGCTGGATGAACGAGGTCTTCGCATGCTTGCCGCCCAGCGCGGCGCGATGCTCTTCGGGGAAGAAGTCGACGATGCTGAACAAGTCCGCGTCAGGCCAGATCCGGATGATCTGCTCCAGCACGCGTTCGGATCCGGCATACGTCGTCAGCCAGTCGTGCACGATCGCCACCCTGCCGAAGCGCGTTGAATCGCTGACGGCCGTATCGCTTTGCATCACATGAGCCATGTCGACATCTCTTCAGTATGTGCGTGAGGTAATCGATCCCGGCGACGGGATCGCGCCCGGGTGATCAGTACGCGCCGTGGCCCTTGACGACC
Organism: Burkholderia sp. KBS0801; assembly: GCF_005937855.2. Classification (NCBI taxonomy): domain Bacteria; kingdom Pseudomonadati; phylum Pseudomonadota; class Betaproteobacteria; order Burkholderiales; family Burkholderiaceae; genus Burkholderia; species Burkholderia sp. KBS0801. The sequence continues at coordinate 1,234,440 of NZ_CP042177.1, read as the reverse complement.
ACCTTGATCGTCTTGAACAGGATCACCACGTCCCGAAGGACCGACCAGTTCTTCACATAGTCCACATCCAGCGACACGCGCGTCGCATAGTCGGTATTGCTGCGGCCGCTGACCTGCCAAAGCCCCGTCATGCCGGGCCTGACCTGCAGGTAGTACTTGACGTCGGCGCCGTAACGCGCAAGCTCTTCATCGACGATCGGCCGCGGCCCCACCAGACTCATCTCTCCGCGCATCACGTTCCACAGCTGCGGCAGCTCGTCCAGGCTCGTGCGGCGCAGAAAGCGGCCGATACGTGTCACGCGGACATCGTTCTTGAGCTTGAAGCCACTCTCCCACTCGGCGCGAGCCTGAGGATCCGTGTCCAGAAGCTGCTTGAGCATCTGGTCCGCGTTCACGACCATCGAGCGGAACTTCATGCAGCGAAATTTGCGGCCATGCTGCCCGACGCGAACGTGTCCGTAGAACGCCGGCCCGCCGTCGCACCATACGACGACCATCAGCGTGATCAGCAGCGGCGACAGCACGACGAGCAGCAACGCACCGCCGACCACGTCGAAACAGCGCTTCACGATGTACCGCGCCGGCACGGACGGGCGCGCTTCGCCGGCCGATGCCGGGGCGGCGCCGCCGATTCCGTAGCCATGTGCCGTCTGCCCATGGCCGAGCCATGCCGGCCGCGCGACAGACAATGCAACGAGGGCGGCCGTATGTGAAACGAGAAGCGAAATCCCGCTCACCAGGGTCCAGTAGATGAACCACGGCAACAACGGCGGCGCGCTGCGATGAATCATGAACAGCAATACGAGGCCGCACAGCTGCACGACGAACCACGCGAGCGTCGTGCGGCTGATCGCGCTTGCGAGCGACTTCGTGCATCGCGCCGAGTAGGTGCCGCAAGCGGGGAACACCGACAGCGCAAGCGCGGCGACGAATGCGACCAACGAGGGATCCAGTCGGGGTGGACTGCCGATATCGGCCATACCGACATGGGATGTTCCGACCGCGCCCAACACGATCAACGTGACGTCGATCGCTCTGTGGAAATATCCAGGCATTTCAGCTTCCCCCAGCATTGCAGCCACCGCGACGGTCGTGCCACGAAACCGCCGACGTAGCCGGTCCTTCCGCTTATGACGACAGCACCGACCGAGGACTGGAAATGGCCGCTGGCCCGCGTCCCTTCGCTACTCGGCGTCTGTCGCCCGCCACCCCGATTCATGATCGATCGTACTGAAGGAAGCACGCGTGCTCTGTTATGAAACCCACAAAGAAATACCGTAATTCCGCAAAGCGTCTCTGGACGGCTCCTTTTAATTAATTCAAATGTTCATATCGAATCGGGCGGGCGAAATTCATACGATCATCGAACGAGCGATCGCGCCGTTATCCCGCGCAACGTTTCTCACTTGAAACCACGGATGCCCACCACACGCTGGTTCCACGCGCCGACGATTCACTCCTGCAACGTTTTTCATCGAATTAGGCATTTAAAAATGCCGCCTCTCCGCGCTTACCCTTGGCACGCCTCGTTTCTTTCACTGCTGGCATACCGCATGCTGACAAGTGGATCGGGAAAATCCGGCGCGTATTCGTGAATCAATGGCGGCACCACTCGAAATCGATCCGTTCCGGATCGAAGCCATTCCATTCATCCATCGCGATGCGCCCCGAAACCATCGCGTCCTGACCTATGGCGGATCGGCACGCTCCGAGGCCTCTTATGCAAAACAATCGCGTGCTGATCGTGAACGACTACGATGCCTTCGGCGGGGCCGAGCAGGTCTATCGGTTGTCGGTGGAGACGTTGCGGGAGATGCCCGATGTCGTGGTCGAGAAATTCGACAAGGGCGATGTCGCGGAGGTCAGTCTGACCGCCCATCCCGTATGGAACATTCGTGCCGCGCTGGCGCTTGACAGGACGATTCAACGGTTCATGCCGGATCGCATCTGGGTCCACAACTATCACGGCTACATGTCTTCGTCGATTCTCGGCGTGATCAGGCGAAACAGGCAGCGGTTCGGCTACAGGACCTATCTGACCTGCCACGACTACCACCTCGTGTTTCATAACCCGCTGATGCTCTATTACCCACGCGGGCGCGTGGTGCCGGTCGCGCTCGATGATATCGGCACGCTGCGTCCGCTGATGACACGCTCGAGCCCGCGCGGCTTCGTCTACGACACGCTCAGGAAAATGCACTGGCTGACCATGGACCGGCTGACCGATCCGCGCAGCGCCTTCGATCTGTTCCTGTGCCCGAGCGTGTTCATGCGCGAAGCGCTGCGCCGGCGCGGCATCACGAACAGCGTGTTCGTCCCCAATCCCGTCGCGATTCCGGAATGTCATCCACGGCGCGCCGGCCGACGCGATTCAGGCCTGCAACTCGCGTTCATCGGGCGAATTTCGGCGGAAAAGGGCATCGGCCAGTTCCTCGAGCTGCTGGCGGCCACGCAATTTCACGGCGTGCGGTGCATCACGCTGTTCGGCGACGGTCCCGACAGACGCCGGCTGGAAAGCCAGTACGCTTCGCTGATCGACGCAGGACGTGTGTCGTTCGCAGGCAGTCTGCCGCACGCCGAGCTGTTTCCGCGTGCGCGCGGACTCGACGCGCTGGTGCTCCCGTCGATTTGCGGCGAGAACGCGCCGCTGGTGATCGTCGAAGCGGCCGCGCTCGGCATGCCGATCCTGGTTCATGATCTCGGCAGCATGTCGACCTTCGGTGACGAAATCGGCAACAAGATCAAATACTCGTCGAACCCCGCCAGCCTCACGGCAGCACTCGATGCGCTCGCCGATCATCTCGCGAACGCGCAGCTGTCGTACGACGTGGGCTTGTACACGAAGTCGCGTTACGCGTGCGAGGTGATGCGTCACTTGTCGCTCGGCGAGCCGAACACCGCGCTGCTCCCCGAAGCGCACGATCCAGTCGCGAACGGAGCGCCCGCCCATGTGCCGTCCCGTTGAAATGACGCGCGCGGCGCGCGGCGCGTGCGTTGCGTTTGCGCTGGCGCTACTGGGGAACGCGCTGCCGGCATGGAGCGGAGCCGACACGAATCCTGCGCCGCGCACGTCGCCGGCGCGACACCGGATCACGGAGCTGATCGGCGCCAATGGATGGCCGGGCTCGGACGAAGATATTCCGTACTGGCAACGCATGGGCCTCCGCTGGGGACGCGATTCCGTCGGCCCGGGGCAACCCGGCCCGCACGACGGCCGGATCGATATTGACCGGACCGGCCCGAGCTACGGCGCGGAATTGCCGCCGATCCTGTTGCGCAACAACCGCAACGGCATCAAGTCCCTGCTGTTCGTCGGCTATACCCCGGCATGGAATGCGTCCGTGCCCGGAGACGGGTTTTCCGCGCCGAAGGACGTCGCGGTGTGGGAACGGTATGTCGAGGCCGTCGTGAAGAAGTATTCGGCACCGCCGTACAACGTCAAGTACTTCCAGATCTGGAATGAGGCAGCCGGCCCGCTTTCGGGCGGCTCGCCTCAAGCGTCGTTCTGGCATGGACCGGGCAACAACCGCAATCCGGCGCTGGCCCGCCCGTACCCCGACGCGATGCGCGACTATGTCGAGCGGATTCACATACCGGCCGCCCGAATCATCCGCAAGTATCACGCGTACGTCGTCTACGGCGGCTGGCCCGACCAGGGCGGCCTCGACAACTACATGCGCTGGCTCGAATACACCAGCCCCACCGCTCACGCGCGAATGCTCGATTGGGTCGACTATCTCGACGTCCATTATCTCGGCCTCGACAGCCTCGACCGGCTTTACCAGCGCTACGTTGCCACCGGCAAGGTGCGCGGCTTGTGGCAGACCGAGATGGGCGATACCTACATCGACAATCCGAATTACCTGCCCACGTACTTTTTCGATCTTGCCGCGTGGGCGCTCGACCGGAATTGGGACGACCCCGACAAATACGTGTCGATGATCTATCACTGGGATGGCAGCGAGCCGTACCGGCTCACGCATCGCGGGTCGACGCGCGTCTATAACGCGTCGGGGCGCTCACTGATCACGCTCAGGTCCGTCTTGTCGGGCCCGCTCGCTGCGTTTCATCACCGGATCGAATTCAGTCCCGAACTGTCCGGCAACGCGCTGATCTCCGGCGACAGCATCGTGTTCCAGGTCGGCGGCACACCCGGGCGCAGATGGCTTTCGGTCGACGGCCTGCCGGCACCGGCATCGGGCCGGTTTCGCATCGATTACGTCGATGCCATCCTCGGCACGCCGATTCCGGAACCGCGTCTCGTGTCGTCCTGGGCCGGCAGTCACCTGTCGATCAGCTTCTACGTACCGGAGCCGCGACCCGGCGCTGACGACAAACCGTGCCCGTGTCTTGGCTATCTCGTCGTGACGCCGCTGCCGTAAGCGCCACGCCGCGCGTCGCGGGACGCGCCACTTTTGCCACCGCACCCGCGCGCCGCACGCGCCAGGACAGCAGCAACGACACGACCAGCGCGAGAATCAGGACATTCGACGGCGTGGTCAGGCGGTGCTCCGTCGTGCCCATCGCGAGCAGACACACCGATGACAACTCGACGAACGTATACGCGCCGACACTGCTGCGGCGCGCAGGCAGTGTCGATGCGGCGCCTTCCACTGCCCATTTGACGAGATGCCAATAGAAGGCCAACATCAGCGCGAGACCGATCACGCCCAGCTCCGCGGCGATATGCAGGTAGGAATTGTGTGCATGCGCATCGGTATGGAACACGGAGACGTCCCGCGGCTGGCCGACCACACCGAAATAGTTCACGACGTCATGCACTTCGTCGTCGAACGACCCGACACCCATCCCGATGATCGGGCTTGCCTCGAAATACGCCAATGCCCGCGGCCACAGCCATCCGAAGCGCACGTCCACGTTGGCCGTTTTCGCGTCCACATCCCGCACCGTGTGCTCGTGGGCCATGTAGTCGACTGCCGATTGCGTGTGATTCCAGGCCGCGCCGAAGGAGAACGCCACTGCCGCGGCCATCAGCACCGCGACCAACCAGCGCTTGCGGCCCAGCAACAGGTACGCGATTGCGGTCGCCATCCCCAGCATCGATCCGCGACTGTAGGTGGAAAACACGAACATCGCGTTGAGGACCAGCAACCCGAGCACGAGCTTGTCGTGGCGCTTCACGTAACAGGACAGGCCGAGACAGAACAGCATCGCGAGGAAACCGCCGGCGGCGTTACGGGCAATGAAGTAGCTGCCGAACGAGTCGTTGGCGTTCGAGAATATCGCCAACAGGCCGTTTTGCGCGACATAGACGGCATAGGGCGGCAGGTTCGCGAGCACGGCAAACACGAAGAAGCGTCTCAGCGCCTTGTCGAGATCCAGCTCGTGCGAATACAGGCAACCGGCAAGAATCGGCGCATAAGACACGAAGAAGTTGCCGTCGTGGCGGTAGAAGTCGTACGACAGCAACGCTTGCGGGTCGTAAAGCAGCGTCGATCCCAACGCCAACAGCCCGAAGACTGACAAGCATGTCACGAACGGCGGATAGCGCCGGTCGAACAAGCGCCACGCGCAGAGGCAAATCGGCGCGAAGCCGATCGCACTGACCGGGATGAAGTTCGTGATGCTGAAAAGCAGCGCGAGGAGCGTGATGTAGACCACGGGAAGCAGCTCGAATGGTGTCGGATAGTGTTCTCACCGGCGCCCTTGGGGCGCCGGCGACGTCGTTACGTGATTTGCCACCTGGCCGGCTCGTCGGCGATATAGGCGCTCGTGTATTGGTAAAGGCGCTTGTCGCTGCGCCGGATCGCGACGGCATTGAACACCGGGCCGATCACGCGCGCGCCTGCCCGCTCGAGGCGGCTCAGTGTTTCCTCGATCTCGCGCTCGGTCTGCACGTTTGCACGCAGCACGAGAATCGTCGCGTCGGCGCTGCCCGCTGCCATCGACGCATCGCTGACGGCCAGCACCGGCGGGGAATCGACGATGACGAAGTCGAAACCGGCACGGAACTCGTTCAGCAATTCGTTCATCCGCGGCGTCGACAGCAATACCGACGGATTGGCGGTATACGGCCCCGTCGAGATGAACGACAACCTGCCGTCGATGATCGGCCGAATCGCCTGACGTGCTTCGATGTGCCCGGCCAGCAGATCGGCAAGACCGCATGCGCGCGGCTGCCCGAAGCGCGCAGCGAGATTGCCGCGCCGCAAGTCGGCGTCGATCAGAAGCACCCGACTGCCCGTTTCCGCCAGGAGCACGGCAAGGTTGGACGCGACGAAGCTCTTGCCGGTCGACGGCGTCGGGCTCGTGATCACCAGCACCTTGCTGGGCAACTCCGCCATCTCGCTGACGACCGCGGTGCGCACGCAGCGCAGCGCCTCGACCGAGACATCCTGAGGGCACCGCATCGCCAGCAGCGTGGCGCGCAAGTCGCACATCGGCGGCGCGGCTTCATCCGGGACGCCTGCACGTCCGTCCGGAATCCGGGGAGCCGACGCATCGCCGCACGACTCCGGCTCGCGTTGCATTGCATCGACCTGCTGCAGGCAACGCGAAAGCCTGACCTGTTCTTCGCTGAACGGGATCACGCCCAGACCGGATAGCCGGAAGCGCCGCTCCACGGCAACCGGATCTTCGATCTTCGACGAGAACCGGCGCGGAACGGTGACGAACAACACGCCGCACATGAGCCCCAGCACGCCGCCTATGGGGATGATGAAGGCGCTCTGCGGCTTGATCGGCGCCGCGGGTCGCACGGCGGCATCGAGAATGTGCGCGTTGCCGATCGTGCCCGCACGCGTGACCGACAACTCGTTTGCCTTGCCGACCATTGCCACGTAGATCTGCTCGGCCACTTTCGCATCGCGTGTCAGATCGGCCGACTGGCGCGCGGCGGCAGGCATGCTGGCAAAGCGGGCCTCGAAATTGCGCTTCGCCATGTTGAGCTGGCCGAGCTGCTGATCGATAGTCCGGACTTGGGCGCTCTCCGTCGTGAAGCGCTCGAGCATTTGCGTGCGCTGAATCGAGAGCGTCGCGATCTGTCGGTCGAAGTCCATGATCCCTTGCAGATAGACCTGGCTCTCGCTGGCCGGCTGCAGCGAAGCGGTCGTCGCCTGATGCTTGGTGAGCTTGTCTTCCGCCTCCTTCATCTCGGTACGCAGGCGCGGCAGCTCGCCGTTGACGAAGGCCAGCATCCGGGTGGCCTCGTCCTGACGGTACGCAATATGCGAGGCCATGTAGTTCTGCGCGATATCGTTGGCGACCGCGGTGGCACGCGCGGGGTCGGCACTTTCGTAGGAAACCTTGATGAGGCCGGTATCCGCGCCCTGCTCGCTCACCCGCAGATCGCGCAAGAAGCGCTGCATGGCGTCGATGTCGTTATAACGGACGACGCCGAAGCGCATCCCCGACCGTGCCACCAGTTGCGTAATCAGGATCCGCACGCCATTGCCGGACGCCTCCTTGCCCACCGTCCCTTCCACCAGCACCCGTCCATTCGGATCGGCAAGCCGATAGCCGCCATGTTGCAGCGCGATCAATTCCAGTTCCTTGCTCTCGAGACTGGCCGGCACATCCAGGACGGCAATATCGGCTCGCTCTCCGCCCCAGCCGTAGTCGCTCAGTCCCAGCCAGGGCGCGGCGAGATGGCCGGGCGTCGCAAATCGCTCGGCAATCTGGCCGAGCACCGGCACCGTACGCGGCGTAACGGACACGAACAACCGGTATTGCTCGATGATCGGCGTCAGCACCGAGCGGCTGCGGATGATTTGTATTTCGGTCTGGCTCAGCTGCGCCATCGGCGTGGCTGGCTGCTGGGTCTGCGCGGTCGGCTGCGCAGCGATGCCCAGCCCGCCGGAATTCGATCGATCGACCTGCAGAACCGCATCGGCGGAGTAAACGCGCGTGGCGAACACGCAGTAAAGGCTCGCCGCTATCGTCACCGCCGCGGCGATGAGGATGACGGTCCAGATATTGTCGATGACGAAACGCATCATCTCCTTCGGAGACGAACCGCCGGTTTCATCGCTGGCATCGATCGTCCCCATTTCAAGCTGTCGGGCAATCATGTCGAATACTCCTTATGCACGACTCTTTCGAAATCCGAAATATCTGCAAGCCACGTCGTCCGTCTTGCGATATCCGTAGTCTGTCATCGGCTGGCGCCGTGTATGTTCACCAGCGCACATTGCACGTTCCATATCGCGGGGGCGCTGGCGTATCGACAGGGTCGCGGCCGGATCAGAACTGGGGAAAATGCCCGCGCAAACCGCCGCCCTTGCGCAGATAACCCAGAAACGGCGGGATGCCCGTCAAATTGCAGATGAACCACCTGAGCGATGCGCGATCGTCGATGATGATGGTTTTCAGACGAAACGCGTCGCTACGGTGATCGTTCCAGCCGACATCGCAGGTTCGCGCACTCTTGTACCCCGCCGCCTTCAGCAGATTGATTTCCCGCTTGCCGTAATTGCCGTTCGGATAGGCGAAGTGTTCGCAACGGGTGCCGGTCAACGCCTCGACTTCACGCCGGGATTCGATGATTTCCTCTTTGCATTCGCTATCGCCGCAGCGCGTCAGTATCGGGTGAAAGCGCGTATGCGCCTGAAAATCCACGAATGGACGCATCGCTTCGAGCTGCTCCAGGTTCAGCCCCGTCGGCTCGTCGTCGCCATCCTGATCAAAGCCGTGCACACGTAGCTCGGCGAGGCGTTGATCGTTCGCGAGTCGCTTCAGGCGCTCGACGCCAAGCCGCTCCGCGGCTGGATGCAACCACCAGTGTCTGCGCGCTCGGCAGACAATACGGCTGCACAGGAAAATCGTCGGCCGCACCTTGTGCTTGATGAAGATCGGCAGCAGGCGGGCATTCCCGGCCAGTCCGTCGTCGAACGTGATGGCCGCGCGCGGACGCCCGTTCCCCGGCAAACCGCGTGCGTCGAGCGGCACGAGATCGCAAATGGTTTTCAGGTAGGTGAGGTGTCGATCCAGCGTCGCCGGATCGGGGTCGTGGTAGAGCAGGATCGCCACGCGATCGCGCCATAGCAACACGCGAACCATATGGTCGATGCCGAACATCATCACACATCGCGAAAGGATCTCTTTCAATATTGCTTTACCCGAGATCATCGTCGACTCTCCGTATCGTTGCATTCGGGCAACCGATTCGAATGGTTTCGTTCAGCCACGGTGCGCTGGTGCCGGTTTCCTATAACGAACCGTCTCGCTCGCTCGTCGGCTCGAGGAGTTGGCCTGGCGCGCCGCGCCATCCGATCTTCGCCGTCTCGCTTCGGTGCGCGTCGCCGATGTGCGATGCCACGTGCGGAGCGGCGTGTTTTGCCCCGTAGACGAAGCGCATCACCGGACCAAAGGATTGCGCGGAAGCCGGGCCGATCACGTAAAGTCCGCGCACCGTCGTCTCGAAGTGGCTCGTCAGCTCCGGCCCGCCGCTGAAGAGCGAAATCGACTCCATGATTTCTTTCGAAATGAACGTGTGCCGCGTCATGTCGGTCTTGAATCCGGTGGCGACAATGACATGCGAAGCCGTGACGGTCGACTCTCCGTTCCCGTTCGCGACCCGCAGCGCCACCTTGTCGTCGTCGATTGCCGCGCTTCGCACTTCCGTGCCGACGGCGATCGGGATTTTGTCGACGACGCGATCATGCAGCCACCACGCGCCGGACGGGCCATGCAATCGTTCGATTAGATGCTTGCGCAATCGCGGGCTCAGCGCGTGAAAGACCCGCGGATATTCGCAGAGCACATGCGTTCGCCAGCCACGGCCCAGGCCTGCGTCCGGACTCCGCATTTTCGACACGAACGAGCGCTCGGTTTCCGGCGTCGGATTCCAGTCCACCGACTGATCTCGCACCAGCACGCGAACGGTTGCGCCCACTTCGTTCAGAAGTGCAGCCAGCCCGAGCGCCGATTGCCCGCCACCGACGATGACGATGTCCCGTCCAGCGGCCCACGTCAGGCTGCCGTACTTTTCGGAATGCGACACGTAGGTATCCGGCAATCCCTGCAGCGCCGGCGGTGTGTGGGCAAATCCCTTGAGGCCCAGCGCCATCACCACCCTGCGCGCGTCCAGCGTGCTGCCGTCGCTCAGGCTCAGGCTGAAGCCATCGTCGCTGCGGCGCAGGTCGACGACTTCGACAGGCCGGGTCTCGACGGCCAGGGCAGATTGAAACCAAAGCCCGTAGTCCACGAAGGTTTCCAATGTCACCTTCATGCCCACCGGCTGATACGGGATGCCCTTCACCCGGCAATAGTCCTTCAGCGTATAACCGCGTCGCGGCGCACAGAGATTCGAAGCAAATGCCTCCGAGCGCATGAGCATGCCGGGCGGCATGTAGTTTCGCCACGCGCACATCGGCTGACCGAGGATTTGATGCGGCACGCCGGCGGCCTTCAGATGTGTCGCGAGCGACAAGCCGTACGGACCTGCGCCAATGATTACCGTGTCAGTCGATGGCATTCTTTGCCTCCCTGAGTATTTGTCGAGCAATCCGCGTACGCTTTTTTTCCCGCCATCCTCTGACTACGCGGCGCAGAGGACCGATCGCGCAGTAAAACTGCAACGCCGGCAACGGATCGTTCCATCGGAAGTAGCCGTCGATCATCCTCGTATCGGCACCCGTCAGGCGGGGCGGAGGCCGGTCGAGGAAGGTCGCGCGCCACGCGACCGCTGCATGATTCGTTTGATCGGGCAATGGCGGAAAGCCGAGTTCGTATCGATACGCGGCCGCGGGAATATTGACCCCGCACAGCGTCGCGATTTCCTCCTGCCAATCCGTCCTTCCGACGGTCGGCTCGATCATCACGAATTCCTTGTAGTTGTCGTCCCATTTGTATTCCATGCTGCCCATGCCGACCATGCCCGCACGCTCCGCGAAGTCCAGCGTCATTGGCTCGAGGACGTCGCGCGCTTCATCCGCGGCGACGCAAATCGCCGTATTGCCGATGTCGGGGGGATCGCTCAGGAGCTTGCGGCCGGTGAACACGCTGACGACTTCGCCGCCCGCTCCGCGATAGAAGAGTGTGAAATGGATATTGCTGCCTGGCCCCTCGATCCATTCCTGCGCGACGATGCCGCCCGGTGAACTGAGCATGACGACCGCGTGTTCACGCGCCTCGCTCAAAGTCCGCACGCGCACCGCCCGCTCTTTCTTCCCCGTCAGTACGTAGCGCTTGTCGTCGGGCTTCAGCACGCACGGAAAGCGCAACTCGGCGAGCAGCCCGAGGTCGGCCTGCGTCTGCAGAATGACGGAGCGCGGGACCGGGAAACCGTGCTGCCACGCAAATTCATGAAACGACGACTTGCTGCTCAGGAGCTTGACGTTGCGATCCTCGGGTAGACAGAAGCAGAACCATTTCGCCAGCTCGTCGCGGTTCTCGGAAACGGAATGAACGGCATCCTCGTCCGTCAGCAGGAGCACCGGGGGACGCTCGAACATCGCGCCGAGACGGGCCATGTCGTCGACAAACTTCCGCCCCACGAAGCTTCGGATCAAATGCCCGCGGACATGGCGCGACCACAAGGCCGGCCCGATTCGTTTGCAATCCACCGCGACGATCGGAACCCGCTCGCGGGCGAGCGAGCGGACAACGCCCAGCCCGTTGAGCGAGCAGCCGACCACGACAACCGCGACCTTCTGGTCAGAATCGTATGCGTGCGACATGGAAACGTCTCCATCGATTGTGTCTTTCATCCGCCGAATCCCGTCGGCACCCCTTTCGTGTTCGTCAAAGCCCGGCATGCGCATCGGTCGACGGGGAAACGCCTTCGTGCGCATCGGCAAATGGCCCGGACTCGATGAATCGAATCAGGTGACGCATCTCAATGAAGAAGGTTATGCGCACGTTGCCTCCGTTACGGTGTGTTAGAGCACACTCGCATACGAGCGGCGATGCGAGACCAAGTCTTGAGAGATTCGTCGATATAGGTGTATGAACAACCAATGGCATGACGCGTACGCTTCGTCGTTCCAACAACATGATCGATGGGATGGACGCGATCATTCAGCGCGCCGCCGGGGCGGCGCGCTGAATGATCGGAAAACGAAGGGTTACAGGGTCCCGCCCGCCGTCAGTACGCAGCGTTTCGACCGGTGGCGAGGGTCTGCGCGCTCGGCAGGAGCATGTTGATGACGCGGCTCCAGCGAACGAGCGGCGACGCATCGACGAACACGACATCGTTCGGCTTCAGTTCGAAGTCGTTGGCCAGCGCCATTGCAACCGGCGATCGAGCGTCGAGATGGAAAATTTCCGGTTTGCCAGGACGCTTGTTGCGCACGACATACACCTGCCCGGCATCGCCCGAGTATTGGCTGACCCCGCCGGCGGACCCGAGGGCCTCGTTCAGCGACAGCCGTCCGTTGTTGAGCGGCAGCGAGGTCGCGCGCCCAACCTCGCCCAGCACGAACACCTTTCGGTCGTTCACGGAGTACACGCGCACGAGGTCGCCGTCGCGCAGCAGGATCTTGTCCGGATTGATGCCCTTTTCGATCATCGCGGCGATGTCGACGACGGCGGTATCGTCGCCACGCGTCACCGCGACCGCCGCACGATCGCCGTTGGCGGTAAAGCCACCCGCCCGGTTGATCGCCTCGGGCAACGTCATCGGCAGGTCGTTGAGGATCTGGATGCCCGGGTTGCGCACTTCTCCGTCGAGATAGACGCGCTTGCTGCGATATGCCTGTATGCGCAGCGTCACCTGCGGGTTGCGGATATAGCGCGCGATCTTCGACGCCAGCAGGTCGCGCGCTTTCATCTCGGTCAGGCCGCTCAGCTTGATCGGGCCTGCATAGGCAAATTGCACGTTGCCACCGGAATCGACCGTGTAGCCGGCGACGACCGAGTTCGATCCGGCTGCGTCCACGCCGGCGCCGATCGTCGGGGGCGGCATGTTGAGCTCCGGATGATCCCAGACGACGATGCTCAACACATCGCCGGGACCGAGCGTATAGGGGCCGGGCCGGGCAAACAGTTTGCGCACGTTCGTCGGAATGCCCGGTTCGACGGCGGCGCGTTCGGTACGGATGAGCTCGTCATTGATCTCGATCAGCGAGCCCGCGGGGGCCGCATCGCGTCCGGATGCAGCCGAGCCCTTCCCGCCAGTGCCTCTGGCATCGTGGACCGCCCGCGACGCGTCGCCAAACCGTGCCGTGGGCGCGGCGCCCCCTGCCGAACTGTCGCTGAAGCTCATGCCCGGCGCCAGCGTGCATCCGTTCAGCACGACCGCCGCGATCGTCAGGACCGCCAGCCACGACGTGCCCGCTGCCACGGCGGCCACTGGCCGACAAGCAGCCGTCCTGCCGCCGGATTCGAGCCCCGGCGCTTTCGCCCGTTCACGTCGATTATGTAACATCGCGTCATACCTCTTCGTATCGAGGCAGCAATGCATGAGCACCACTGCCGAGGTTGCGTGTATGCGGGCACCGGCCATTCATACGATCGCAAGGGCCGCAGCGTTCCGCGCAATGCAGTGCGGACGCGTGAGCGCTCACCCTTCAGAGGGCGAGCCGCTGCCATGCAGGCACAGCGCTCATATGCGTCGGCGTTGGCCTTGCCTCCGAGCGCCAGCGAGAAGCGTGCCACCCATCGGAAATCCAGCCCCTTTGAGGGATACCGGGCCGCGCGCATGAGAATCGCGACGCAAAAACGCGTTTTCGTTTCAAACCTGCTACGTGCCGTGTCGGGCGCGCGCTGATTTGCCGGAGCGGACGGGGCCGTTTGCGCGCGCGGCTCGGGCGGCGCACGGGCCGTGCAACGGACGGCAGAGCCGGCAACCGACTCTCGTCCAGCACCGTTGCACACGCACGCGTCGGATGCCGGCCGACATGCGGACTGCGATACGCGCGGCCGCGCAACGCACCGGGAACGGTTCCGGTGTATCCGCGCTGAAACAAGCGCGCGTGTTTCTCTGCGTGTCAGAGTCGGTCGGTCAAGGAACTGCGCTTGCGCGGGATCGGCACGGTAGCCCCGGATGGCAAAATGCACCCGACGGCACGCCGTGAAAACAAAAAACCCGCGAGAGACGCTTGTTTCTCGCGGGTCTTTGAAGCTTCGTGGAATCACACGGAAGCGATGTTGGTGCCGGGGACCGGACTTGAACCGGCAAGCCAATTAAGGCGGCGGATTTTCGTCACACTGCTTCTTTCGAAGCCGGCCTCGTCGAAACGACGCCGTTCGTGCGCTGGACTATGCCTTCACCGTCGCGCGCGGGCGTGGTCGCCGCCCATGCGCCTTAGGCGCCCCCCGTCTAGTCTCTACACCTTCCTCGCTGCAATCTCGCCGCGAGGCTTGGCTCGGCGTTGCCTCGATGCGCGCATCAGGGGTTTCGCCGAATTTGAAGGGTTCTGCACCGACCGTTTCCGGTCGGGCACTCAATCGTTTAAGTCCGCTATGTTTACCAATTTCATCACCCCGGCAAAAGGGCGGGACGCGATTCTACCATTGCTTCGCGCATGCGTTCCCTGATTCACGCGTTATGCATCGCGACGCGGCATGCCTGCCTGCGCCATTCGCGGCCGAATTCATATCCGGACATCGACTTCGCCGCCACAGCGTCATCGATTTCATGCCGCGCCGCAATATCCCCCGATACAATCACTGCGCCCCATTCTCGGGACGCAAAACGTCTGATGTTTGTATCGTACTTTTTACGAAACAGATGTCTGGTGAGTCATCGCGAAGTCACAAACATTTTCGATAATCCATCGGTCGAAAACGTTTACATCGCGTAATTTCATGACCCCGACCATCAAGGATGTCGCCGCCCTCGCCGGCTTTTCGATCGCCACCGTCTCGCGCGCGATCAACGCGCCGCACACCGTCAGCCCCGCCACGCTGACGACCATCCGCACCGCCATCGACACGCTGCAGTTCCGCCCGAGCCCGCTCGGCCGGCAGTTGCGCGGCGAGCGCACGCGCCTCGTGGGCGTGGTCGTGCCGACGCTGTCGAATCCGGTGTTCGCCGACTGCCTGCAAGGCATCGACGCACTCGCGACCGCGGCCGGCTTCAAGCTGATCCTGATGACGACCGAATACGACGAAGCCCGCGAGCGCCACGCGATCGAGACGCTGCGCGAGCAGCGCGTCGAAGGACTGATCCTGACCGTCGCCGACGCGGACACGCATCCGCTGCTCGACATGCTCGACCGCGACGGCCCGCACTACGTGCTGATGCACAACGACACGCAACGCCGCCCGTCGGTGTCGGTCGACAACCGCCGCGCCGCTTACGACGGCGTCCGTCTGCTGACCGCGCGCGGCCATCGCCGCGTGCTGATGCTGGCCGGCTCGCTCGCCGCGTCGGACCGCGCACGCCAGCGTCATCTCGGCTACGCGCAGGCGCTCGAGGAAGCCGGCGTCGCGACGCTGCCGCCGGTCGAAGTCGACTTCAACGCGGCCGAGCTGCCCGACGCGGTGCTCGCGCACCTCACCGCGCAAGCCACGCGCCCCACTGCCCTGTTCTGCAGCAACGACCTGCTCGCGATGGTCGTGATGCGCGGCCTGCGCCGCGCGGGCTTCTCGATTCCCGACGACCTGTCTGTACTCGGCTTCGACGGCATCGCGATCGGCGAGCTGCTCGCGCCACCGCTCGCGAGCGTCGCGACGCCGAACCAGGACATCGGCCGTCATGCATGGCGACGCCTCGTCGAATGTATCGGCGGCGCGACGATCGAGCGCACGTCGCTGATCCTGCCGCACACGGTGCGCGACGGCGCGACGGTCGCGCCGCCGGCCGCCAATCTGCAATTACACCAAGCCTGAATGCATGTGCCGCGCGAGCGCGCGGCGACATACCCTTACCCCGCCCGGAGACCTACCGTGTCCTTTCGCCTGACCTCGCTGCTGCGCGTGCTCGCCGCGCCCGTTGCCTGCGCCGCGCTCGTCGCGTTCGCGCCCGCTGCCCATGCCGACGAATCCGCGATCTGCTACAACTGCCCGCCCGAATGGGCCGACTGGGCCGCGCAAATCGCGGCGATCAAGCAGAAAACCGGTATCCGCGTGCCGTTCGACAACAAGAACTCCGGCCAGGCGATTGCGCAACTGATCGCCGAACAGAAGAGCCCGGTCGCCGATGTCGTCTATCTCGGCGTGTCGTCGGCGTTCCAGGCGAAGGACAAGGGCGTGATCGCACCGTACAAGCCCGCGCACTGGAACGACATTCCCGCGAACCTGAAGGACCCGCAAGGCTACTGGTTCGCGATCCACTCGGGCACGCTCGGCTTCTTCGTGAACAAGGACGCGCTCGACGGCAAGCCGGTGCCGCGCTCGTGGGCCGATCTGCTGAAGCCCGAATACAAGGGCATGGTCGGCTACCTCGACCCGTCGAGCGCGTTCGTCGGCTATGCGGGTGCGGTCGCCGTGAATCAGGCGCTCGGCGGCAGCCTCGATAACTTCAAGCCGGCGCTCGACTGGTTCCGCAAGCTGAAGGCGAACGCGCCGATCGTGCCGAAGCAGACCGCGTATGCGCGCGTGCTGTCCGGCGAGATTCCGATCCTGCTCGACTACGACTTCGACGCGTATCGCGCGAAGTACAAGGATCACGCGAACGTAGAGTTCGTGATTCCGCAGGAAGGCACGATCGCGGTGCCGTACGTGATGAGCCTCGTGAAGGGCGCGCCGCACGACGCGAACGGCAGGAAGGTGCTCGACTTCGTGCTGTCCGACGAAGGCCAGAAACTGTGGGCCAACGCGTATCTGCGTCCGGTGCGCGCGCAGACGCTCGGCGCCGACGTCGCCGCGAAATTCCTGCCGGCAAGCGAATACGCGCGCGCGAAACCGGTCGACTTCGGCAAGATGGCGGCCGGCCAGCAAGCGTTCGGCCTGCAATACCTGCAGGTGATGCAGTAAGCGGCCGGAACCACGCGATGCTCGATCTGACTTTCCCGCTGCGCTGGCGCGTTGCACTCGTCGCGCCGGCGCTCGCGGTGTTCGCCGCGTTCTGGCTGCTGCCGATGGCGGCGCTCGTGCACGTGTCCGCCGACGGCGCGTTCTTCACGCAGTACGCGACGCTGCTCGGCAATGCGCGCTACATGAAAAGCCTCGGCGAAACGGTTGCGTTGTCGGCCGGCGTCACGCTCGCGACGCTCGCATTGTCGACGATCTCGGGCCTGCTGCTCGCGCGCCGCGAATTCGCGGGCAAGCGCGTGCTGCTCGCGCTGCTCACGTTTCCGCTCGCGTTCCCGGGCGTCGTGGTCGGCTTCATGGTGATCATGCTCGCCGGGCGGCAGGGGCTGGTCGGCATGCTGTCCGCGAAGCTGACCGGCGACAAGTGGGTGTTCGCGTATTCGGTTGCCGGGCTGTTCGTCGGCTACCTGTACTTCTCGATTCCGCGCGTGATCGTCACCGTGATCGCGGCCGCGTCGAAGCTCGATGCATCGCTCGAGGAAGCCGCGCGCTCGCTCGGCGCGTCGCCGTGGCGCATCTTCGTCGACATCGTGCTGCCGGCGCTCGCACCGGGCCTGATCGCGGCCGGCGCGATCTGCTTCGCGACCGCGATGGGCGCGTTCGGCACCGCGTTTACGCTCGCCACCGACCTGAACGTGCTGCCGATGACCATCTACACCGAGTTCACGCTGAACGCGAACATCGCGACGGCGGCCGGCCTGTCGATCGTGCTCGGCATCGTCACGTGGGCCGTGCTCGCGCTCGCGCGCCGGTTCACCGGCCATACCGCCACCGCCGCGGCCTGAGGATTCCTTAATGCAATCGCTTTCCGGTTCGTCCGCGCCGTCGCCGGCGCCCGCTCCGTCGCATGCGAACGGCGTCGCACGACGCGCGCCGCGCGTCACGGGCGCGCGCGCGATCGCCGCGCTGCAATGGAGCGTCACGCTGCTGCTGTGCGCATTCCTGATCGTGCCCGTCGTGATGTCGGTGCTCGCGGGCCTCACCGTCAACTATTTCCGCGGGCTGTCGAGCGGCCTGACGCTGCGCTGGCTCGAACAGGTGTGGCAGCAATATCAGGGCTCGGTCGCACTGTCGCTCGGCGTCGCGTTCGCGACGCTCGCGATCGTGCTCGCCGTCGGCGTGCCGGCCGGCTATGCGCTCGCGCGCAGCAAGAGCCGCGTCGCCCGCGCGATCGAGGAAGCGCTGGTGCTGCCGGTCGCGCTGCCGGGCCTCGCGTCGGCGCTCGCGCTGCTGGTCGTGTACGGCGGCTTCACCGCGTTCCGGATGAGCCTGTGGTTCATCGTCGTCGGCCACGTCGTGTTCACGCTGCCGTTCATGGTGCGCGCGGTCGCGGCCGTCGCGGCCGGCGCCGATCTGCGCACGCTCGAGGAAGGCGCGGCGAGCCTCGGCGCGTCGTTCGTCACGCGCTTCGTGACGATCGTGCTGCCGAACCTGCGCCCCGGCATCGTCGCGGGCGCGCTCGCGGTGCTCACGCTGTCGATCGGCGAATTCAACCTGACGTGGATGCTGCACACGCCCGACACGAAGACGCTGCCCGTCGGACTCGCCGATACCTATGCATCGCTGCGTCTCGAAGTCGGCAGCGCCTACACGATCGTGTTCCTGCTGATGACGCTGCCGCTCCTCGTCGCGATGCAGTGGCTCGGCGTCGATCCGTCCGGCACGCGCGCGCTCAAGCGCCGCCCGCGCTGACCCTGTGCTGACTTTACCGATCCCATGAAACTCGATTCCACGCCCATCACCCTGACCCGCTGCGCGAAGACGTTCCGCGGCACGCGCGTGCTCGAACCGCTCGACCTGTCGATCGGCGCGGGCGAGACGCTCGTGCTGCTCGGCCCGTCGGGCTGCGGCAAGACGACGACGCTGCGCCTGGTCGCCGGCCTCGACACGCCGGACGCCGGCGGCACGATCGCATTCGGCGGCGACGACGTGACCGCGCTTCCGATCGAACGCCGCCAGGTCGGCATGGTGTTCCAGAACTACGCGCTGTTTCCGAACCTGACGGTGCGCGGCAACGTCGGCTATGGACTGAAGATCCGCAAGACCGAGCCGCGCGCGCTGCGCGAACGCGTCGACGAATTGCTCGCGATGATGCGGCTCGACGCGCACGCGGACAAACCGGTCGATCAGCTGTCGGGCGGCCAGCGCCAGCGTGTCGCACTGGCGCGCGCGCTCGCGGTGCGCCCGCGCGTGCTGCTGCTCGACGAACCGCTGACCGCGCTCGACGCGAAGCTGCGCGACGTGCTGCGCCGCGAGATGAATGCGCTGTTGCGCGAGCTCGGCGTGACGACCGTGTACGTGACGCACGACCAGGCCGAGGCGATGGAGCTCGGCGACCGGATCGTCGTGATGGGCGCGGGCCGCATCGAACAGATCGGCACGCCGCGCGACATCTACTACCGTCCGGCGAACCGCACGGTCGCGCAGTTCATCGGCACGCTGAACCGGCTTGCAGGACAATGGCGTGACGGCGCGCTCGTGACGACGGGTGGCGCGATCGTCACGCCGCACGCCGCCGACGAGTGGTTCTTCCGCCCGGAAGACGCGCAGCTCGCCGATCCCGCGCATGCGCCGCTGCGCGGTGCGATCGGCGCGTGCGCGTTCCTCGGCGAGCGCACGCGGCTCACGATCGAGCATGCCGCGCCCGACGCGCTCGTGATCGACGTGCCGGGCCGCATCGAGCTCGCACGCGGCACGGCGGTCGGCATCGCGATCGCGGCGGAAGGCCTGATCGCGCTCGCCGCATGACAGCGCCCCACGATAACCCGACATTCCGAGGAACGACGATGCTGCTTGCTCAAATCAGCGATCTCCACATCAAGCGTCCGGGCCAGCTCGCGTACCGGCGCGTCGACACGGCCGCCGCGCTCGCGCGCTGCATCGCGAAGCTGAATGCGCTGCTGCCGCGCCCCGATGCGGTGCTCGTCACCGGCGACCTGACCGATTTCGGCCACGACGACGAATACCGCCATCTGCGCGACCTGCTCGCGCCGCTCGAGATTCCGTATTACCTGATGGTCGGCAATCACGACGATCGCGCGGGGCTGCGCCGCGCATTCGCCGATCGCCCCGAATTGCAGGACGGCGAGTTCGTGCAATACGCGCTCGACGTCGGCGCGGTGCGCGTGCTCGCGCTCGACTCGCAGGTGCCCGGCGCGAGCCACGGCGACCTGTGCGACGCGCGCCTCGCGTGGCTCGCCGCTCGGCTCGACGCCGCGCGCGACCGGCCGGTGATCGTCGCGCTGCATCATCCGCCGTTCGTGTCCGGAATCGGGCACATGGACGCGCTGCGCCTCGCGCCCGCCGCCGCCGCGAAGCTCGATGCGCTGCTGCGCGGCTATCCGAACGTCGAACGCGTGCTGTGCGGCCACGTGCACCGGACGATGTTCACGCGCTTCGGCGGCACGCTCGCGTCTGCCGTGCCGGCGCCCGCGCACCAGGTGGCGTTCGACCTGCGCGCGGACGCGCCGTCGGCGTTCCGGCTCGAGCCGCCCGCGTTCGCGGTGCACGTCCATACGCCGCAGACGGGGATGACGTCCCATCACGTGTACGTGGACGAAGGCGACGGGCCTTATCCGTTCTATGAACCGAGCGGGGAACTTGTCGACTGACGATGCGCATCGCGAGCGCATGACGGGCGGCGGCCCGTCGGCGCCCGCTGCGGCCGAGCGGCGCCGATAGCGGCCGGTCGAGCCACGCTCACGCCGGCCGCTTGGCCGCCTGGCCGCGTGACTGCCCTCCCGGCATGATTCACGGTGCTCCGGTATGATCGGCACGCTCGATCGGCGCCCGGCCGCCTGCGCAGCCGACGCCGCGCCGCGCGCCACGCCGTCCCACTCCGTTCCGTTGCCGCCATGTCCGCCGCCTCCACCGACCGTCCGACCGACGCCGCCTCGCCCCACTACTCGCGCAGCCTGCTGTTGCTGCTCGCGACGATCGCGGGCGTGTCGGTCGCGAACATCTACTACAACCAGCCGCTGCTCGACAGCTTCCGCTCGGCCTTTCCCCACAGCGCGTCGTGGATCGGCGCGGTGCCGACCGCGACCCAGCTTGGCTATGCGGCCGGCATGTTCCTGCTCGCACCGCTCGGCGACCGTTTCGATCGCCGCGGGCTGATCCTGCTGCAGATCGCGGGCCTGTCGATCGCGCTGATCGTGGCCGCGGCCGCGCCATCGCTGGCGGTGCTCGCCGCGGCGAGCCTGGCGATCGGCGTGCTCGCGACGATCGCGCAGCAGGCCGTGCCGTTCGCGGCCGAGATCGCGCCGCCCGCCGAGCGCGGGCATGCAGTCGGCACCGTGATGAGCGGCCTGCTGCTCGGCATCCTGCTGGCGCGCACGGCGGCCGGCTTCGTCGCCGAATATTTCGGCTGGCGGGCGGTATTCGGTGCATCGGTCGCGGCGCTCGCCGCGCTGGCCGCGGTGATCGTGCTGCGGCTGCCGCGCAGTTCGCCGACGTCGACGCTGTCGTACGGCAAGCTGCTCGGCTCGATGTGGCATCTGGTGGTCGAACTGCGCGGGCTGCGCGAGGCGTCGCTCACGGGCGCCGCGCTGTTCGCCGCGTTCAGCGCGTTCTGGCCGGTGCTCACGCTGCTGCTCGCCGGCGCGCCGTTTCATCTCGGCCCGCAGGCCGCCGGGCTGTTCGGCATCGTCGGCGCGGCCGGTGCGCTGGCCGCGCCTTACGCGGGCCGTTTCGCCGACAAGCGCGGCCCGCGCGCGATCATCTCGCTCGCGATCGCGCTGCTCGCGGCGTCGTTCGTGATTTTTGCGCTGTCGGGGACGAGCCTCGTCGGGCTCGTGATCGGCGTGATCGTGCTGGATGTCGGCGTGCAGGCCGCGCAGATCTCGAACCAGTCGCGCATCTACGCGCTGAAGCCCGACGCGCGCAGTCGCGTGAACACCGTGTACATGGTGTGCTACTTCATCGGCGGCGCGCTCGGCTCGTCGGTCGGCGTCGCCGCGTGGCATGCATTCGGCTGGATCGGCATGTGCGCGGCCGGCCTGCTGTTTACCGCACTCGCCGGCTGGTTCCACCATCGCGGCGCGCAGCGCGCCTGACCGCCGCCGCGCGCAGCGGCATCACGCGCGGGCGCGCGACTCGGCCGGTTCGTCGGCGGGTGGCGGCGTGAATGCCTGCGCGGGATCCATGACCGCGGCCGGGTCCACGACGGCGGCCGGGGTCGGCACCGCAAGCGGTATCGCGGAAGGCGTGAGGATCGGCGCCGAATCCGGCACCGCGGCCTGATCCGGTGGAGGTACCGGTGCAGGCGCCGCCGCCGAGCCGGTCGCCACGGCCGGCGAAACGTCGACCGCCGCGCGCGCCGCGGGACGGCGCGCGGGATCGAACAGGAACGACAGCCCGACGCTGCCGAGAATCGCGACCGTCGCGATCACGGTCGCCATCGTCACGGGCTCGCCGAGCATCAGCGCGCCGAGCGCGACCGCGACGATCGGGTTCACGTACATGCAGCTGCTCGCGATGATCGGGCTCGTGTGGCGAATCAGGTAGCCGTACGCGACGTACGCCGCCATCGTGCAGAACACCATCAGGTACAGGAACGCGAACACCGGCGCCGCCGCGACCTGCTCGATGCGCTCGCCGAGCAGCCACGCGGCCAGCGTGGACATCAGCCCGCCGAGACCGATCTGCAGCGACGTGGACAGGAACAGGTCCGACGGCAGCTTGAGCCGCGTCGACAGATGCGCGCCGCCCGCCCAGAACAGCGCGCCGGCCAGCACGCTGATCGTGCCGAGCGCGGAGTTTGCGGCGGCCGCACCGCCCGAATTCAGCACGACGATGCCGACCATCCCGAGCGCGACGGCGGACCACTCGCCCTTCGTCACCGGGCGCCCGGCGACCGCCGCGATCACGGTCGCGAACAGCGGCACCGTGGCGACCATCACCGCGGCCGAGCCGCTGCTGACCGTGCGCATCCCGAGCGCGATCGTGCCGGACGACAGCGCGACCAGCATCGTGCCGACGATCGCCGAGTTGCGGATTTCCAGCAGCGTCGGCCATTCGGGCTTGCGCCGCAGCGCGAAGATGAACAGGCCGATCCCGCCGAGCAGGTTGCGCAGCCCCGAGAGCAGCAGTGGCGGGAACGACTGCAGCGCGAAATGCAGGCCGCTGTAGGTCGAACCCCAGACGAAATAGATGAATACCAGCGCCAGCGCGACACGGCCGCCGCGGCTTTGCGGCAGACGGATCCGGAACGGCAGGCGGGCGAGGAAATCGAGGAGGCGGTCGAGCGGTGTCATCGGTCAGCCTGCCTGCACGACGTGTCGCGCGCTGCGCTGAAAGACGCCGGAGAAACCGGCAAACGGCCCTGACGGGACCGGGAAGGCGCAGACGAACGTGCGGAACGACATGGCGGTGCGAACGGCGACGAATAAGAACCGGCGAGCGGCGGCAGAGGGTCACGAAAACGTGCGTGAACGGCTTCGTCCACGCAATGCTCGGCATTATGGCATCAAGGATTCGAAAGCATCGTCGGACCTGTCTGAAAGGATATCGACTGACGTTTCGGCGCGACACTGCGCCCGCGGCCGCCTCGACCGGGCGCGCGCAACGCGGCGCCGACCGGATAGCCGCCAGCGCCGCGCCGCGTCACGACGCCGGCTCGATCCGGACCACCGCGCCGCTTCCGTCGGCCGACAGCACGGTGATGCGTCGCCCGGACAACGTGTCGACGAGCGACTGGCCCGGCATCAGCGGCGCATCCTTCATACCGTCCTGGCTGCCCGGCGTCGCGTCGACGAGCGTGTTCTGAATGGCGTTGCCCGGATAGCGGACGATGCGCACCGTCACGCCATTGACGAACGGCGACGTGTCGGGCCAGTCCTCGAACGTGCCCTTCGCGCCCATCGGCCGCCGGAATTCGAGCAGCAGCGTGGAGCCGTCCGCGCGCGGCAGACGATAGCCCTGCTTGCCCGGCAGCGCGCTCCACAGCGGCGCGATGCGATACGTGCCCGGCTTGACGAGCGTCGGCACGTCTTCATCGTCGAGCCAGCCGGCGAACAGCTGATAGTCGACCGGGTACATCCGCCGCCCGCCGCCGCCCACCGTGTCGGTCGGATCGTCGATGCCGCCTGTCACGCAAAGGCTGCCGAGCACGACCGCGCCGTCCGCCACCGGACAGTTCCGCAGCGAATCGGGATGCCCCGCGCCGAGCCCATGACCGAATTCATGCGTCCACATCCAGTAGCCGGTGCCGGCGCCGTTCGACAGAATCCATTGCCCGGGCCGCGCCGCCAGCCCCGCGAATTTGCATTCGCTCGAGCGCGGATAATCGACGAACAGGTAATCGAATCCGTTCGCATCGACGCCGCGCGCCTGCGCGGCAGCCCTCGCCTGAGCGAGGATCGCGCCCGACTGGCAACCTGCCGGAAACGCGCCGAGATCGACGTTCGTCAGCATCGTGCCGCTCAACGTCAGCTTGCCGCGCGACGCCAGCTTCAGGTAGTGCGCGAGCGACGCGAAATCGTCGCCGTCGCCGAAGACGGCCTTGCGCACCGGCTCCGCCGGATTCGCCCGCTGTCCCGTGAAATGCCCGGACACCAGCAGCACGCTGCGCGCGCCGGTCACGACGCGTCTCGGCGACGGGAGTTCGCCGTCGTAGGTCCAGCGCGCGGCAGGCGCGTCGATCTCGGGCAGCATCGCGAGGGTACGGTCCATCGCCTGAAGCGTCGCGCGGCGGCCGGTATCGACCCAGTGCTTGTTCTGCAGCGTGAACGCGCCACTTGCGCCGATGCTGGCACGCCACATCCGCGTGGTCGGGTAATCGGCGCCGCCGCACGGCGCCAGGTTGGCCGGGCTCTGGCCCGATGGCGCCGCACGCAGGCAGACGTCCCTGCCCTGCGCTTCGGCCAGCACGTTCTTCACGTTGAAGTAAGGGCTCGCGGCACGCACCATGCGCCAGCGCTGCGCATCCGACCCGTTGCAGGACTGGAAGCCGACATAGGTCCCGTTGCCGGTCGACATCCCCAGACAGAGCGCTTCGCCCGTGGCCAGATTCCTGATCGCCAGGCTCGTGTCGAGCGCCGGAGGCGGGTCGGGCGGCGCGGGCTCGACGATCGCGGGTGGCTCGGGCGCGGGCTCCGGCGGCGCGGGCTCGACGATCGCGGGCGGCTCGGGCGCGGGCTCCGGCGGCGCGGGCTCGACGATCGCGGGCGGCCGGGGCGACGGCGGTTCGATCGTCGCAGGCGGCTCTCCCGGCTCCGGCGCGACCGGCGGCCGCGGATACGAGGGATCGGGCGGCGCGCCCGGCTCATCGGAAACCGCCACACCGTCCGCGACGATTTCCGGCGCCGGTTTCACGTGCTCTCCGGACTCGCCCTGCTGCTCCTGCACGACGATCGCGGGTGCGCCGGAATCGTCGCCCCCGCACGCGGACAGCACCAAAACAAGCGCGCACAGCAAAGCCGGCGCTACAGCGCGCCGTGATACGAATGGATTCATCTTCGACACTTCATCACGAACGGGATTGACAGGAGACCCGCGTACGAAGCATCCGGCCTGGCGCCCGGCGTTCGGTTCGGAGTGCATAGAAACAGGACGCCTCTTGCTGCGTCCCGACGCGGGTCCGTCGACGCGTGCCGCGGCAGTCCGCGGCACCGGCATGTCGTGCATATGGCGACGTGCCATCGGACAAATGTTACGGTTCGGTACGATTCACCAGCAATGGGACGCGTCCGAAATATTCTGACTGTGTGTCGTACTCGGCTGAGCCGGCAACGGCCGCCGTCATGCGTGCGCGCCGCATTGCGCGGCGCGTCGATCGACGTGAATCGCCGGGCTCACGATCCGCCGAACCAGTTGTACCCCTGGTCGACCCAGTAGCCGCCCGGAAACGTATCGGTCACGAAGATTTCCATGATGTGCTTCGGATTCTTGTAGCCGAGCTTGGTCGGCATCCGCAGCTTCATCGGAAAGCCGAATTCCGGCGGCAGGCGCTGGCCGTCGTAGTCGAAAGTGAGCAGCGTCTGCGGATGCAGCGCGGTCGGCATGTCGATGCTTTCGTAGTAATCGTCCGCGCATTTGAAGCCGACGTATTTCGCATGCGTATCGGCGCCCGCGCGCGCGAGGAATGCGCCAAACGGCGTGCCGCCCCAACGGCCGATCGCGCTCCACCCTTCCACGCAGATATGCCGCGTGATCTGCTCCGCGTGCGGCAGCGCGCGAAGCTCGTCGAGCGTCCACACGCGCTTGCCCGTCACGCGGCCGGACAGCACGAGCCGATAGGTCGATTCATCGACGTGCGGCACGTCGTCGATCCCGTAGTACGCGTTGAACGGGAACGGCCGCGTGATGTCGGCTTCGGTGTAGGTCGGCGCGAGCCGGTCGGGGCTGAACAGCCACGCCTGCACGCGATCGTTCATGCGCGACACTTTCTCGAGGAACGTGTTGACCGACGCGTCGTCCTGCAGCGTGCAGCCGGTCAGCATCGTCAGGCCGCCGAGCGTCAGCACGCGCCGGTTGAAGAGCCGCCGCGACGGCATCTCGAGCTCGCGGCGCACATCGAGTTCGAGCGACTTCCGGTCGAGGGTCCAGCGCGGCTGGCCGCGCCTGTTTTCGGATTCCGACATGATGATTTCCTTCGCCCGCGGCTCGCGGGTCAGCGGCCGCGCAGCATCGCGAGCAGCGAGCGCGGCACCAGCAGCGCCATCGCGACATGCACGACGAAGAACGCGACGAGCAGCGACATCGCCCAGAAATGCACGACGCGCGCGTTGTCGTAACCGCCGAACAGTTCGCGCAGCAGCGGGAACTGCACGGATTTCCAGATCGCGAGCCCCGACAGCACCAGCACGACGAGATCGACGATCGCGGTCAGGTATGCCGCGCGCTGCACCGCGTTGTAGACGCTCAGGTCGGCATGCGACAGCCGCCCGCGGAGCGCCGCGCGCACGTCGCGCCACACGGACGCCGGCGTGACCGGCAGCATCTTGCGCACCAGGCGCCCGGTCGCCAGCGACATCGTCAGGTAGAACAGCCCGTTGCCGACGAGCAGCCACATCGCCGCGAAATGCCATTGCAGCGCGCCGCCCAGCCAGCCGCCGAGCGTGATGCCGTGAGGAAACGTGAACGGCGGATAGATCGGCGACGCGTCGTAGATGCGCCAGCCGGATAGCGCCATCAGCACGGCCGCGAGTGCGTTGAGCCAGTGGCTCGCGCGTACCCACAGCGGATGGATCGGCCGCGCGGGCGGCGTGGCGGCCGCACGCCCGGTGGCGGGAACGGTTTGCATGATGAAACCTCCGGAGATGCGGGAATGACGCAAACGCACTCATACGGCGCGGCGGGCGATGCAATGCACGCACCGCCTGCCGCGCCCGCCGGCGTCAGTTCGACGGCGCCATCTTGTCGCTCGGCGTCGTCTTGCCCATTGCGTCGTGGCCCATCGCATCCTTCTTCATCGCATGCTTCTTCATGGTGCCCTTCTTCATCGCGCCGTCCTTCGCCATCGCGTCGTGGCCCATCGCGTCCTTCGACATCGACGTGCCGTCCTTCGACATCGCATCGTTCTGCGCATGCGCGCTCACGGCAACCATCGCGAAAGCGGCGACACAGGCAGCCAGCAGTCCATTTTTCATGACATCTCTCCGGTACATGGGTTTAAGGAGCCGAATAGACGCAGCATGAGCCTGGAAATGACAGCCGGTTGAATATTTTTTTTCGATCGGGGTTTCCGGCAGGAATCGAATGGCCGCGATGCCGCACCGCTTCGCCGCGGCGGCCGTGCTGGCGGCCCGGGCGACGGCCGCGCGCGCGGCCCGCGATGCCGCGGCCGCACCCTCGCCTAAGTTCCGCCCCCCGGTTGAAACCGCCGCGAAGCCGGTGTATCGTGTGCCCTTGCTAACGCGGGGGTCCTGCAATGCGTTCGGTCAAACAAACCGGCATTGCGGGTGAGAAATACCCTTTGAACCTGATCTGGATAATGCCAGCGCAGGGAAGCGTACGGATTTCGCCGCCTTCCTTCTGACGAAATCCGCCGCCTCACCAAACCTCGTCTCCTGCTTAGCTCGAGCCCCACATTCGTCAAGGGCTCCGGGCAAGCGCCGCAGCGCGTGCCCGGCGCTCACACAGGAGATTGCATGAACGCCAATCCGAAGTTTCTGTCCGCCGACGCCCACGTCGATGCCGCTGCCGTCGCGCCGCTGCCCAATTCGCGAAAGGTTTATGTAACCGGCTCGCAGCCCGACATCCGCGTGCCGATGCGTGAAATCACGCAGGCCGACACGCCGACCGGCTTCGGCGGCGAAAAGAATCCGCCGATCTACGTGTACGACACGTCGGGCCCGTACACCGATCCGGACGCCAAGATCGACATCCGCGCGGGCCTGCCCGCGCTGCGCCAGGGCTGGATCGAAGCGCGCGGCGACACCGAAGTGCTCGACGGCCTGTCGAGCCAGTACGGCCTCGAGCGCGCGGCCGACCCGGCCACCGCCGACCTGCGTTTTCCGGGCCTGCACCGCAACCCGCGCCGTGCGCAGCCGGGCAAGAACGTCACGCAGATGCACTACGCGCGTCAGGGCATCATCACGCCGGAAATGGAATACATCGCGATCCGCGAGAACCAGCGCCGCGCCGAGTACATCGAGAGCCTGAAGTCGAGCGGCCCGAACGGCGCGAAGCTCGCCGCGATGATGGGCCGCCAGCACCCGGGCCAGGCGTTCGGCGCCGCGGCCTTCGGCGCGAACGCGCTCGCCGAGATCACCCCCGAGTTCGTGCGCGACGAAGTGGCACGCGGCCGCGCGATCATCCCCGCGAACATCAACCACCCGGAATCCGAGCCGATGATCATCGGCCGCAACTTCCTCGTGAAGATCAACGCGAACATCGGCAACTCGGCCGTCACGTCGTCGATCGGCGAGGAAGTCGACAAGATGACGTGGGCGATCCGCTGGGGCGGCGACACCGTGATGGACCTGTCGACCGGCAAGCACATCCATGAAACGCGCGAGTGGATCATCCGCAACAGCCCGGTGCCGATCGGCACGGTGCCGATCTACCAGGCGCTCGAAAAGGTCAACGGCAAGGCCGAGGATCTCACCTGGGAAATCTTCCGCGACACGCTGATCGAGCAGGCCGAGCAAGGCGTCGACTACTTCACGATCCATGCGGGCGTGCGGCTGCAGTACGTGCCGCTCACCGCGAACCGGATGACGGGCATCGTGTCGCGCGGCGGCTCGATCATGGCGAAGTGGTGCCTCGCGCATCACAAGGAAAGCTTCCTGTACGAACACTTCGAAGAGATCTGCGAGATCATGAAGGCGTACGACGTGAGCTTCTCGCTCGGCGACGGCCTGCGCCCCGGCTCGATCTACGACGCGAACGACGAAGCGCAGCTCGGCGAACTGAAGACGCTCGGCGAGCTCACGCAGATCGCATGGAAGCACGACGTGCAGGTGATGATCGAAGGCCCCGGCCACGTGCCGATGCAGCTGATCAAGGAGAACATGGATCTCCAGCTCGACTGGTGCAAGGAAGCGCCGTTCTACACGCTCGGGCCGCTGACCACCGATATCGCACCGGGCTACGACCACATCACGTCGGGCATCGGCGCCGCGATGATCGGCTGGTTCGGCACCGCGATGCTGTGCTACGTGACGCCGAAGGAACACCTCGGACTGCCGAACAAGGACGACGTGAAGGAAGGCATCATCACGTACAAGCTCGCCGCGCACGCGGCCGACCTCGCCAAGGGTCACCCCGGCGCGCAGGTGCGCGACAACGCGCTGTCGAAGGCGCGTTTCGAGTTCCGCTGGGAAGACCAGTTCAACATCGGCCTCGATCCGGACAAGGCGCGCGAATTCCACGACGAGACGCTGCCGAAGGATTCGGCTAAGGTCGCCCACTTCTGCTCGATGTGCGGCCCGCACTTCTGCTCGATGAAGATCACGCAGGACGTGCGCGAGTTCGCCGCGCAGCAGGGCGTGTCGGAAACCGAGGCGCTGAAGAAGGGGATGGAAGTCAAGGCGGTCGAGTTCGTGAAGACCGGCGCCGAGATCTATCACCGTCAGTAAGCGCGCATGGCGATCCGCACGCACCGCCTCGTGACGCCCTGCAGGAAGCCCGCTTTCGAGCGGGCTTTTTTGCGCCCGCATCACGCATGCCTGCTCGGGGGCGGGAAACAATTGATTACGAAACCGTACCACGCTTAACAAGTCCTTACAGCAGCATGGGGGTACGGCGCGTAGATTGGGGTCATGCGCGACCCGGGGGTCGCGCGACTTCCGCCCACTACCACAAGGACAACGATCATGAACTCGATTCGGCGTTTTGGGGTATACGCGCTCCTCGTCGCGACGGTGGCCAGCCTGTCGGCCTGCGATTCGATGTCACGGCGCCAGCGCGATACGGCAATCGGTGCGGGTGTCGGCGGCGTAGCCGGCGCGGCGATCGGCGGCAACGCACTGTCGACGCTCGGCGGCGCGGCAGCCGGCGGCCTCATCGGCAACCAGGTCGGCAAGTAAGCCGGCCCCACGCGTGCCGTGCGACGCGCGGCACGTTTCAGTTTTGACCAGACGGCGTTTCCGCAGTGCGGAAGCGCCGTTTTCGCATCCGGCGCGGCCGACGCCGCCGACGCCCGGAAATGATCCGTTACCGTTTTGCGCACCGTGTCATCGCCGCGCGGCCTAAGCTTTAAGCATCTGCCGATTGCCGGCCCCGCCGGAGAAACATCATGAACAGGACCCTCGTCGCCGCGGCGCTCGCGTGCGCGACACTCGCTGGTTGTTACTACCCTTACGGCTACTATCCGTCCGGCTATTACGCAGCGGCGCCGGTACAGACCGCGCCGGTGTATGTCGAGCCCGGCCCCGCGTACTACTATCCGGCCCCCGCGTATGCGCCGGCATGGGGCGGCTATTGGGGCCCCGCGCTGTCGCTGAACTTCGGTTTCGGCGGACGCGGCGGCCATCGCCATCACTGAGCCACCGAGCCGGCCATCCGGCCGGTTCGCGGCGGCAGCGAGCGGATTTCCCGTTTCTTGTCGTTTCATCCGATCGTGAAACGACGGCGTGGTAGCGCGGTGTAAGATTCAGCGCATCCCCTCCCCTCGCCCGCCGCCCTCGATGTCGCCCAAGAACGCCTTTCTGCTGACCGTACTCGCCGCCCTGTGGGGCGCGTCGTTCCTGTTCATCCGGATCGGCGTCGCCGAATTCGGCGTCGCGCCGCTCATGGCGCTGCGCGTGGGGATCGGCGCGCTGTTCCTGACGGGGCTCGCGCTGACGCGTTTCAAGCCCGCCGACCTCGCCGCGCGGCTGCGTCGGCATGCGTGGCCATTGTTCGTCGTCGGACTACTGAACTCGGGCGCACCGTTCTGCCTGTTCGCCTATGCCGAACTGACGCTGTCGGCCGGCGTGACCTCGGTGATCAACGCGACCACGCCGCTGTGGGGCGCGCTCGTCGCCTACGTATGGCTGAAGGACAAGCTGTCGCTGCCGCGCGCACTCGGCCTCGTGATCGGCTTTGCCGGCGTGCTCACGCTCGTGTGGGATCAGATCGCGAACGCGCACGGCAGCACCGGCGCCAGCGCGACCGCGCTGGCCGCCGTCGCCGCGCTCGGCGCGACGCTGCTGTACGGCATCGCGGCCAACTATACGAAGCGCAAGCTCAGCGGCGTCGATCCGCTCGTCAACGCGACCGGCAGCATGATCGGCTCGACCGTGCTGCTGCTGCCGTTCGCAATCGCGACCTGGCCCGCGGCGGCGGTCAGTGCACATGCATGGGGCGCCGTGCTCGCGCTCGGCATCGCGTGCACGGGCATCGCGTACTTCATCTTCTTCTACCTGATCGCGCATGTCGGCCCGGCCCGCGCGATTACCGTGACGTTCGTGATCCCGGTGTTCGGGCTGCTGTGGGGTGCGTTGTTCCTCAGTGAACACGTATCGGTCGTGATGCTCGAAGGCTGCGCGATCGTGCTCGTCGGCACCGCGCTTGCGACTGGCGTGATCAAGCGGATTCCCGGGGTCCGTCCGCGGGGGGAGGAAGCTGCCTGAGCGGCCGGAGTTGCCTGAGCGGTGTGAGCGGTGTGAGCGGTGTGAGCGGTGTGAGCGGTGTGAGCGGACTGAGCAGCCTGAGCGAACTGAACGGCGGTGAGCGTGGCGGCCGGCGCCCCGCCGGTTGTCGGTTTCGCGTGACGCGCCCGTTGTCAGTTCTCGGTCTTCTTCGAACACCGCGCGTCCACCGATACGCGCGGAAGCACGGCGTCTTTCGTCCAAGGCCGACGACCGCGCGCGGTACGCCGCCTTCCGGCCCCCCGCTTTCCGAACCCCGCCGCATTCTTCGCACGCAATGCATGCGGGCCACGCTGCGCTGTCGCCGCGAGCTCGACCGGCGCCCTCGCGGGGTGCATGCTCGCGGCCGCAAAACGCCGCCCACGTGCTGTGTAGCGTTTGCGTCTGGAGTTACCCTGATACGCGCGCCGCGCCATTCCCGTTACACTCGGGACACTCATCCGCAGAAGGCGGTCACGATGCGCCACGTTCTTTCGCGTCCACCTGCGCGTGCGACGGCTTCGGCGTGGCGGCACGACACGGCCCCCCGGAGCGCGCCAGCGCACCACTGACATGAAGGCCTCCCGCGAGCTCTCGCTCGAATCCCTGCTCGAACGCCTGACGCCGACGCCCAGCGGCTGGATCGCCACGTATCGCGAGACGACGCTGCGCAGCGTGTTCCAACCCGTGCTGTCGATCACGCACAAACGCGTGGTCGGCTACGAAGCGCTGCTGCGCGTCGTGGACGCGAACGGCACGTTGGTGTCGCCGGTCGCACTGTTCGACAAGACGCGCGCGGTCGCCGACGCGTTGCTGCTCGACCGGCTCGCGCGCTGCCTGCATACGGCCAACTTCGTCGCGCAAGGCATCGGCGACGGCTGGCTGTTCCTGAACGTGACGCCGCGCGTGCTCGATTCGGGCCTCGTGCAGCGCGAATTCGTCGAGGCGCTGTGCCGGCATTTCGCACTCCCGCCGAACCGCATCGTGCTGGAAGTCGTCGAGCAGCCGTCGCGCGACGAAGCCGCGCTCGCCCGCACGATCGACATGATCCAGCATCGCGACTTCCTGATCGCGATCGACGATTTCGGCACCGGATTCTCGAATTTCGACCGCGTGTGGCGCGCACGGCCGGATATCGTGAAGCTCGACCGCTCGCTCGTCGAACGCGCGACCGGGTCGGGCGAGGATCGCCGCATCATGCATCACCTGGTATCGATGCTCCACCAGGCCGGCGCGATGGTGCTCGCCGAGGGTGTCGAAAACGACGACGCGCTGCAGGCGCTGATGGACGCCGATATCGATTTCGTCCAGGGCTTCCAGTTCGGCCAGCCCGATGGATCGAT
Source organism: Burkholderia sp. KBS0801 (assembly GCF_005937855.2). Lineage (NCBI taxonomy): Bacteria > Pseudomonadati > Pseudomonadota > Betaproteobacteria > Burkholderiales > Burkholderiaceae > Burkholderia > Burkholderia sp. KBS0801. The sequence goes on along the minus strand of NZ_CP042177.1, from coordinate 1,201,223 downwards.
CGCACATGCGAGCGCCGCGGCGCCCGCGATGCTCGATGCCGCGTGGCAGCGTTTCATCGCGCAGCGGCATACGCCGGGGAGCGCCGAGCAGCCGGGCTTCGACGCGATCGAGCGGCTCGTGCTCGCCGGCGCGGCCGCGTTTTCCGCGAGCGGCAACCTGAACGACGCCGCGCAGCGCGTATTCGCGGTGCCGGCCGCGCGCCGCGTGTTCGTCACCGACGAGATCGGCGAACAGTTCCTGCCGTCGATCGGCGCGCCCGCCGAGGACGGCCAGGCGGGCGGCACCCGGCTCTCGCCGCTGTTCCCGGAAACACACAGCAACTGGTCGCGACGCCCCTACTTCCAGCGCGCGATCGCGGCGCCGGGCCGCGTCGCGCTGATGGGCCCGCACTTCTCGCTCACCGAAGGCCGCGACTGCTATACCGCGGCGGTGGCGATTCGCGCGCAAAGCCGCCTCGTCGTGTTCTGCGTCGACTTCGTGCTGGACAGCGCGGGCACCGTGATGCGGTAGCGCGCGCGGCGGCCCGGAACCGTCCGCCACGCCGACCGGCACGGCCCTTCGTCAGTCCGTCACCTTCCCTCTTCCCGACTTCACCGCGCTGCGACGCGACTTGTGTTCCAGCCGCCGCTCCTTCGATGCACGCGTCGGGCGTGTCGCGACCCGCGCACGCGGCGTGTACGCGACGCTGCCGATCAACGCATCGAGCCGCGCGAGCGCCGCGTCGCGGTTCTTCTCCTGCGTGCGGTATTCCTGCGACTTGATCACGACGATGCCGTCGCGCGTGATGCGCTGGTCGGACAGCGCGAGGAGCCGCTCCTTGATGACGGGCGGCAGCGACGACGCGCGAATGTCGAAGCGCAGATGAATCGCGCTCGAGACCTTGTTGACGTTCTGTCCGCCAGCGCCCTGCGCGCGCACGGCGGTCCATTCGACTTCGGCCGGATCGAGCGTGTAGCGGATCATCATCGCGACGGCTCCTTGCGACGCCGCGCGAGCGCCTCGTCGACGCGGGCCGCAAGGCCCGAATCGCGTTGCGTGCGCGTCGCGACTGCCTGCGCGAGCACGCGCCGCAGACCGATCACCTGCACGCGCGTGCGTGCGCGCGTGACGGCCGTATAGACGAGTTCGCGCGTGAGCACGCGCCCGAACGACGCCGGCAGCACGAGCGCGGCCTCGTCGAATTCGGAGCCCTGCGACTTGTGGACCGTCAGCGCGAACGCCGTTTCGTGCGGCGGCAGCGCGGCGGGCGACACGGCGCGCGCAGTGCCGTCCGCGCGCCGGAACCACACGCGCAGCACGCCGTGCGCGTCCGGCAATGCGATGCCGATGTCGCCGTTGAACAGTCCGAGCGCATAGTCGTTACGCGTGACCATGATCGGCCGCCCGGTGAACCAGTGTGCACCGACTGCGAGCGGCACGCGCGCGGCCTGTCGCACGTGCGTGGCCACCAGCGCATTGACGTGCTCGGCGCCGCGCGATCCGGTGCGCGTCGCGCACAGGATCCGGAAGCGATTGAGCGCATCGAACAGCGGCAACGGATCGGGCACCGGCTCGGACAACGCGGTACGCAATGCGTCGAGGTACGCGGCGAACCGGCGCGCGAGCCGCTCGACCGTCGACGCCGCAAGCGTATCGCCCGCGTCGTCATGAAACGACGCGGCAGCGGCATCGTCCGCCGGCAACGCATCGAGCGCGGCCTGCACGTCGCCGCGGCGGATCGCCAGCGACAGGCGGCCGATCGGCGAATCGAGACCGAAACGGTAATTGCGTTCGAGCCATACGACGCAGTCTGCAAGCGGTGCGGGTGCGGGTGACGCTGCGGCGGGGTCGTCGGCTTGCGTTGCGGCGGTGGATGCAAGCGACGCATTTGCCGCATCGGCTGCATCGGCCGGATCGAATGGCGCGAGCTCGATCGCGTCGAGCCACGCGAGTTCGTCGGCCTCGATCCATGCTGGATCGGCGGAAGCGCCAACACTATCGATGTCGGTCGGCGCGGCCGCCGCAGGTGACAACGAAGCGGCCGGCGGCGCGGCGACATCGGCAGCGGACATCGCTTCGTCCTGCGGATCGTCGTCGAACAGCGACGCCTGGCGCGTATCCACGTTCCGCCGCGCCGGCGGCCTGCGCGCAGCGCTCGTCGACACCGGCGCGGATGCCGGAGCCGGCGCTGGGGCCGGAGCTTGAGTGGTCGCCGCAACCGCCGCCGCCTCGCCGTCGGGCACCGGCAACGCCGCGACGAAAGCCGCTTCGTCGATCCCGAGTGCACCCGCGATGCGCGTGCGTGCCGCGGCGGTAAACGTCGGCCGTGCGCTGAGCTCGGCGAACACGGCGCCGGCCTCGACCGCGGCGAGCTGATCCTTGTCGCCCAGCAGCACGAGCCGTGCGCCGGGCGCGAGCGCATCGAGCAGATGCGCGGCGAGCGCGACGTCGATCATCGACGCCTCGTCGACGACGATCAGGTCATACGGCAACGGATTGTCGCGGTGATGGCGGAAGCCCGCCGCCCCGCCGCCGCCCAGCAGGCGATGCAGCGTGTACGACGTGTCGGGCAGGCGCGCGGCAAGTTCCGGCGGCAGATCGCCCGCCCGCGCGTGCAGCGCTTCCTGCATCCGCTGCGCGGCCTTGCCGGTCGGCGCCGCCAGCGCGATGCGCAGCCCCGGATGCGCGTCGAGCAGACAAGCCAGCACGCCGACGACGGTCGTCGTCTTGCCGGTGCCGGGGCCGCCGCTGACGATCGTCACACGCCCGGTCAGCGCAACGATCGCGGCGACGCGCTGCCAGTCCACCTCGCCGGTCGCGGGCCCGAAGTAACGCGCAAGACTGTCGCGCAAGCGCTCGGGCGACAGCGCGTCGCCCGGTGCGGCGACGCCGGCCTGCGCGACGAGCGCATCGGCGAGCCGCCGTTCGTAGTCGAAATAGCGCGACAGATACAGATGGTCGAGCCGGTCGACGATCAGCGGCCGCTCGTCGCCGCGCGCGAGCGTACCGAACGCCACCACGCCGCTCGCGGCAAGCGCCGCGCGCACGTCGTCGACCGGCTCCTCGTAGCGCTGCGCGAGCGCGCCGAGCGACACGCACACGTGGCCGCCCGCGGTCGCACGGCTCGCCGCGAACGCGGCACGCGCCGCCCAGCGCGCGGCCACGGCCGGCGCACCCGCGCGGCGCGACAGGTCACCCATGCGGCGCGCGAATCCTTCCGCGAGCGCGATGCCGAAATCCGCGGGCTCGGGCAGGCGCGCGACGAGGCCGCCGGTGAATTCGAGCGTATCGTCGGACGCGTTCATGCGCGGCCCCCTTCCATCATCCGGTCGAGTGCGTCGACGAGTTCGCGCGCGGGCCGCCGCGCATGCACGCCGGCCGGTTCGCCGCCGCTGCGCCAGTCGGGCCGCACGCCACGCACGAACAGGTACAGGTAGCCCGCCATATGCGTGTCGTAGTCGTAGTCGGGCAGCCGCCCGCGCAGATAGCGATGCAGCGCGACCGTATAGAGCAGCGCCTGCAGGTGATACGCGTGATCGGACATCGCGACGTCGAGCGCGCGCGGGCCATACGCATCCGGCGTATTGCCGAGATGGTTCGACTTCCAGTCGACGATCCAGAACCGGCCGTCGTGTTCGAGGATCATGTCGATGAAACCCTTGATGAAACCGGCGAGCATGCCCGAGTCGAGCGCAACGTCCGGATAGCCGTGCGCCACCAGCAGCCGGCGCAGCGCGCCCAGCTCGAGCGAGGGCGCCGGGAACAGGAAACCCATTTCGTCGAGCCGCCTGGTTGGGTCGAGATCCGCAAGCCGCATGCCCGGCACGAGCTCCGTACGCACGACATCGTCGACGAGCCGCGCCATCATCGCCGGCAGACGCGTCGCGAGTTCGGGCTCGGCCTCGACCGGCCGGTCGTGCAGCGCGCCGAGCGCTGCCTGGTACCACGAATCGGGCTCCGTGAAGCGGCTGAGTTCGAACAGGCGGTGCAGGCACTCGCCCGCTGCCGCACCGCGCGGAAACCGGAGGATGTCGTCGTCCGGCGGCTCGGATGCAACCGTGTCGGCCGCGACGAACGCACCATCCGGCGCCACGGCGGCAAGCGCATCGTGATCAGGCCGAAGCTCGTCGTCCGGCACGACCGCGACGCCCGCCTCCTCGCGTGCCATCGACGACGTCAGCGAACTGAAGCTCGCCATCCGCCACGCGTCGCGCAGCACGCGCGTCGCATGGCGCGCCGCGAGCGTCTGCGTTGCATCGTGGCCGGCCGCGAGCCGTTCGCGCCGAGCCGGCACCGGCAACGGTGCAACGCTCACCGGGCCGCCGGCCAGTGCTTGCCACGCCGAGTCGAGCACCGCTTCGTCGGGCGGCTCGTCGAGCCAAGCGTCGAACGACTGGCCGGCGCCGGCCACGAGCCAGTTCAGCACGCTGCGCCGTGCCTCGCGGGTCGAGCGCGACGACAGATAAGGCCCGGCGACGAGATAGCACCGATACACCGCGCGCGTGAGCGCCACGTAGACGAGCCGCGCGCGTTCCGCCGCCTGTTCGCGCAGCGCCTGGCGCGCGGCATGCTCGGCGGCTTCGTCGTCGCACCCGTAATGCAGCACGGCGTCGCCCGCGTCGTCGTGATACTCGCGCGCGTCCGGCAACCCCGACGCGGGCGGCTCGCGCAGCCCGCCGTCGTTCAGGAACGGACAGAACACGACCGCGTATTCGAGGCCCTTCGACTTGTGCACGGTCACGATCTGCACGAGGTTGCGATCGGATTCCAGGCGCAGTTGGGCTTCCTCGCCGCCACCGTCGAGCCGTTGCGCGGCGAGCCAGCGCAGCGTCGGTGCGATGCCCGGCTGCGCGGACGCGCGCGCCTGCGTCAGTTCGGCCAGATGGTTGATGTCGGTCACGCGGCGCTCGCCGTCCGCACCCGCCATCAGCCGCTCGGCGATGCGCAGCTCGCGCGTGAACGTGCGCCACATCACCGCGAAGCCGCGTTCGCGCCACAGCAGCCGATAGCGCGAGAAGCGCTCGACCCAGCTCATCGCGTCCGCGCTGTCAGCCGCTTCGCGCGACGCGTCGCCGTCGCCCTGCTCCATCCGCCACAGCGCACCGGCATCGAGGCCGAACCAGTCGGCGGCCAGCGCCGAACGCAAGCGCCGCAAGTCGCCCGGCGCGTCGATCGCCGCCAGCACGCGCTCGAGCTGCTCCGCATCGCCGGTCGAAAACACCGACGCCTGCGCGAGCTCGACGCTGCCGATACCCCACGTGGCGAGCACGCGCTTCACGAGACTGCCCTGCCGGTGTGTCTGCACCAGCACTGCGATGTCGCCCGGCGACAGCGGCGTATCGCCGAGCCGCGCATGGCCCTCGCGCGCGCCGCGCATCAGCCGGGCAATCTCGGCCGCGCACGCCTGGGCGGCCTGCGCCTGCGCCTCGCGCTTGAGCAGCGTGCCATCGCCGCCCGGCAGCGACCAGATCCGGAAATCGCCGGCCGGGCCCGGATCCGTTGCGTCGACGAACGGTGCGCGCACGCGCGTGCCGGCGCGCACCGCGTAATAGTCGAGCCCGTCGAGCACGAACGCGCGCGGGTTCGACATGAAGAAGCGGTTGCACGCGTCGACGATCGCCGGCGTCGAGCGCTGGTTGACCGCGAGCGTATAGCACGCGCTCGCGCTTGCCCGTGCGGCGAGATAGGTATGCAGATCCGCCGCGCGGAAGCTGTAGATCGCCTGCTTCGGGTCCCCGACGAGAAAGAGCGGCCCGCCCGGCGCGAAGATCCGGTTGAAGATCGCGAACTGCAGCGGGTCGGTATCCTGGAATTCGTCGATCAGCGCGGCCGGATAGCGCGCGCGCAGCGTCTCGGCAAGCCACGGGTGCGCATGCAGCGCGTGATACAGGTTCGCGAGTAGATCGTCGAACGACACGACGCGCCGCGTACGCTTGCGTTCGGCCAGCTCGCCCGGCGCGGTGTCGAGCCAGTCGGCGATCAGCGCGAGCCAGCGGGCGCGCTGCGTGGCCTCGGCCGCGGCCACCGCCGCTTCGAGCGCGTCGGCCACGTCGAAGAACGCGTGCTCGGGCGTCACGCCGCCCTTTTTCGTCGCCTTCGCGAGCGCGGTGCGCGTGAGCTTGAGCGCCGCCTTCGGCAGCGCGGCCGCGGCATCGCCCTGCGCGAAATGCGCGCTCCACGCGGCGAGCGCATCGGCGAGCGCGTCGGGCTTGTGCGAGCGCTGGTTGAGCGCGGGCTGCGCAGTGCGCAGCAACGCGTCGATCGCATCGCGCTCGTCGGCCCACAGCCGCGCCGCCTCCGCAAAGCACTCGGCGGCAGCGGCCTCCGCCGATTCGTCCGGTTCGACGACGCCGTCCCAGCGCAGCGCGGCGAGCGGCTTCTTCAACCGGCGCGCAAGCTGGGCGTCGAGCGCGGCCGGGCCCGCGCCCGAATCGACGAGCCACGTCGCGAAGCCGGGCCAGCGCGCGGCCATTGGTTCGACGCGCGTGCGCCAGAAGTCCGCCGCGAGTTCGAAGCGCAGCGCCGCATCGTCGGCCTGCATGTCGAACGCGAATGGCATCGCGGCCGCGAACGGCGCTTCCTGCAGCGCACGCTGGCAGAACGCGTGGATCGTGTGGATCGCCGCCTGGTCGAAGGCACGCAACGCGCGCCGGATCCGCTTCGCGGCGGTCTCGGGGTCGAGCGTGCCGGCGTCGCCGAGTGTCGTCTCGAGCAGGCGCGCGACGAACGGATCGCCGCCGTCGTCACCGGTATCGAGTGCATGCGCGAGCTGCGCGAGCCGCCCGCGGATCCGCTCGTGCAGTTCGGCGGTCGCGGCCTTCGTGAAGGTCACGACGAGGATTTCGTCCGCGCCGAGATCCTTCTCGAGCAGCAGGCGCACGTACAGCGCGCAGATGTTCCACGTCTTGCCGGTACCGGCCGACGCCTCGATCTGGTTGACGCCGCCGAGCGGACACGCGAACACGTCGAGTTCGAGCGCCGCCTGCGGCTGCGATGCGGCGCTCATGCGATCTCCTTCAGATGTTCCAGCATCGGCTCGAACACGATCCGCGCAAGTGTGCCGAACGGCTCGTCGAGCGACGGATGGGCGCCGCGCCACGCGATCGCGATGGCCGGATCGTCCGCCTCGCTCACCACGCGCTCGTTGATCCAGACGCTCGCTGCCTTTGCCTCGCCGTCGGAAACGCGCGCCCATGCGCTGCGCGGGAAAAACCGCAGCGGCATGCGCCGCCCCGCGCGAAACAGCGCGGCGAGCGGCGCGAGCCGCTCGAGCGGCGTCGCGACCGGCGTGAGCTCGAATGCGCCGCCACTGCCGAACCACATAGTGCGGCGCGGGCCGTCGGGCTCCACCGCGCAATAGACGAGGTGCGCAAGCCACGCGGACAGGTAGTCACGCGCGCTCGGCCGCGCATAGCGATAGATGATCTGGCCCGCCGGCGTCACCCTGTTCAGCGTGCCGTGCAATTCGAGCGGCGCACTCAGCGCGTCGCCCGACAGCATCGCGTCATCGGCACCGAACAGCGCCTGGTCGGTGTCGGGCCATGCGGGCGTGATCGCGAGCGTGAACGGCCGCCGCTCCATGCCGTCGGCCAGCGCACGGCGCACGTTCGACGCAAGCTGCATCATCGAGCCGAGCGCCTGGTCGCGCCAGACGGCACCCGTCGCGCCGCCGGGCAGTTCGGGGCTGGTGTCCGCGATGCGCAGCGCATGATCGTGCACGCCGCCTTCGTCCGATTCGATCAGGAGCGGCAGCACGCGCTCGGCGAGCGCGTCGCTGCCGGCGAAGTCGAGTGCGAACGGCTCCGTGTCGAGCAGTTCGGCCTGCGCGTCGGACAACACGATGCCGAGCCGCGCGCGCAGCAGCGCGCGGGCCGGATGGCGCCAGAAACGTTCGAATTCGTTGAATGCAATGGGCTCGACCGGCTCGGCCGGCAGCGGCTGCGCGAAGAACGGCTGCTCGCGCGTTGCGTCGCGCGCGGCTTCGGCCGCCAGCAGCGACGCGAGCGTCGCGCGCTCGGCGTCGTACGACGCCAGTTCGCTGCCGGGCCGGAAATACTCGGCCGCGAACGGTTGCAGCGGATGCTCGACGATAAACGCGCGCCGCGCGGCATCGACCGCGCCCGGTGCGGTGTCCGCGCCGGCCGTGACGAGCGCGAGATGGTCGAGCAGTTCGTCGACGAGCGCCGCGGGCGGCAACGGCGCGTTGTCGCGAATGCTTCGCCCCGTATAGGCAATCAGCAGCCGGTCGCGCGCGGCGAGCAGCAGGTCGAGAAACAGGTTGCGCTCGTCGTCGCGGCGCTGGCGATCGCCGAGCTTCGGCAGGACGGCCATCAGGTCGAACTCGTCCGCGCGCGCGAGGCTCGGCAGCACGCCGTCGTCCATGCCGAGCAGGCACACGACGCGGTACGGCAAGCCGCGCAAGCTCGTCAGTGACGAGAACGTGACGCCGCCCCACGGCACCCCGCCGCGCGCCGGATCGTCGAGCGCGGCCGTCAGACCCGCGCGCACGACGGCCGCCGGCAACGCCTCGTCGGGCGCGCCTTCCGTCATCGCGGCGAGCATCGCGTCGAGCGCGTCGCGCACGCCCGCGAGCGCATCGGCATACGCGGCGCCGGAATCGAAGAAGCGCGCGAGGGTGTCGGCGAACAGTTCGCTCCATGCGCGCGGCGTATGCGCGCTGGCGAGCCGCCGCGAAAAGCCATCGAGATCGTCGGTAAAGCGCGCGAGCCGGCCGAGCAGTTCGGCCTCGCTGCCGGTGGCCGCCTCGATCGGCAGCCACGCGCCGACCGGGGCCGCGCCTTCGGGCATCGCATAGCCGAGAAAGAGCCGCGCGAGCGCATCGGAGAATGTATGGCGCGGCGCCGGCACCGCCGCATCGTCGCTCGCCGTCGGCGACAGCCCGCGCCGCGCGCCGGCGGCCGCGAGCCAGGTCTGCACTGTCTCGAGCGCGGCGGCGTCGATGCCGTAACGGGCCGCGACCGCGTCGACGCGCAGCCATTCGACCAGCTCCGGCGCGCCTACCTGCCGCTCCGGCAACGCGAGCCATTCGAGCAGCACGCGCGCGACCGGGTTCGCCTGCGACGGCGGCAGGCCGGTGATCCGGTAAGGCACGCGCGCTCCGCCGGCGCCCGCCGTGCCGAACACCGCATCGATCAGCGGCCCGGCCGCCGCAAGATCGGCGACCGCCACCAGCACATCGGACGGCTGCAGCGTCGCGTCGGCGTCGAACCACGCGAGCAGGCGGTCATGCAGCACTTCGAGCTGACGCGCGAGACTGTGGCACACGTGCACCTCGATCCCGTGCTCGGCCGGCGCTTCGCCGAGTTCGGCCTCCGGCTGCAGGTCGAGGATCGCGTTCTGCACGCGCGCGAGCCAGGTCGGCGCGGGATTGCCGACGAAGCGCGACGCGTCGCCTAATGCGGCGCTCTCGGTCAGTTCGTGCAGCATGTGCAGTTGCGCCTGCGTCTGCCGGCCCCACTCCGCGAGCAACGGATGGCCGACTTGCTGATAGTCGAGCCGGCCGGCCGCATCGAGCGCCTCGGCATGCGCGGCGGTGACGATGTCGAACCAGAATTCGCGGCACGGGTTGAGCGCATAGACGCGCACGTCGATCCAGCGCGACAGCTCGCGCAGCAGCGCGACGTGCAGCGGCGGCATCGTCGGCAGCGCGAACACGCTGACCGATTCCGGCCAGTCGGCGCGCGCGACGGTTTCGGGATCGAGGTTGCGCGCCTCCACGAGGAAGCGATGCGCGGGCGGCGTGCCGCTGTCGCTCAGCTCGGCGAGCAGCGCGCGCCACAGCGCGGCCTGCCAGTGCTCGTCGTCGCGTGCGGCATCGCTGATCCCGCGCGGCGCGGCGTCGCCCGCGAGCACCGACTCGCCGGCCTGCCACGCGGCCAGCCATTCGGGCCGATAGGTCAGGTAATGATCGAGCACGGCCGCGACGCGCTGCGCCAGCTCGTAGCGCATCGCGTCGTCGGATGCGGACAGATACGCGGCCAGCCGCGGCGACGCGAGCCACGGCGCGTCCCCCTCGGCCTGCGCGAACAACCGGTAGCAGCGCCATACGAGGCGGTCGGGTGCGAACGGCGAACGCGCGGGCACCGTCAGCACGCGGCCGATCTGCGCCCACAGCCATTGCGCGAGATACGTGAACTCGACGTTCGCGCACACGCCGTGGCGCGCGGCGATGTCGAGCTCGAGCCGGCGGCGGAGCGCCGCGCTCGGCACGATGACCTGCTGCGGCGCCCACGGGCCGTTGCGGGCCGGGAACGCGGCGAGGTCGTCGAGCAGTGCGTCGGCGAGCGTTTCGTGACGGTTCGAATAGAAGAGATGGAGCATCAAGCGGGTGTCGAAGCGTCGCGCCGGCCGGGCCGGGCGAACAGAAGCACCAAGGATAGCAAAAGGCCCGGCACCACGAAGCTCGTCCGAACGGCCAGGTTTTGCGGACCGCGAAATACGATAGACTCGTCGCCAGTCAATACGCCGCCCCGGCGTCTTCGTCTGTCATTCAGCCCATCGATGCGCTATTCGGTCGAAATCAGAAAGTTTCTCTACAGCCAGTACTTTTTCGGCGGCCTGCGGATCGCGGTCGGCGTGTCGCTGCCGGCCGTACTGTGCCTGATCGTGTTTCACAACCGGGAGCTCGGCTTCACGATCTCGACCGGCGCGCTCGGCGCGTGCGTCGTCGACATGCCGGGCCCGCTGAAGTACAAGCACAACGAAATGCTCGCGTGCAGCGTGATCGGCTTCCTGGCCGCGCTCGCAACCGGCCTCGCCACGCCGAACATCTTCGGGCTGTGGCTGACGATCGTGCCGCTCACGTTCGTGCTGTCGCTGATCGTCGTCTACGGCAACCGCTGGCCGCAGATCAGCTTCGCGACGCTGTTCATGATGGTGATGACGCTCGAGGAGAAGTTCACGCCGCTGGAGGCGTTCGTCAACGCGGGCTGGATTCTCGCGGGCGGCCTCTGGTACACGTACTGGGCGACGCTCGTGTCGCAATGGCAGGCGCGCCGGATCGAACAGCAGGCGCTCGCCGAAAGCCTGTTCGCCTGCGCCGACTACCTGCTCGCGCGCGCGCAGTTCTACGATCTCGACGCCGATCTCGACGAGTGCTACCGCAACCTCGTCGCGAAGCAGATCACCGCGGTCGAAACGCAGGAAACCGCGCGCGACATCGTGTTGCGCAATCTGCCGAAGCTGCGTCGCGGCAAGCTCGATCCCGGCCGCGCGACGATGTACAACCTGTTCATCAACAGCGTCGACCTGCACGAGCTGTTCGTGGGCGCGCACACCGACTATCCGCTCGTGCGTAACACCTTCGGCGGCTCGGATCTGATCATTTTCTACCGCGACCTGATCCGCAAGGCAGCCGCCGATCTCGAGCAGATCGGCCTCGCGGTGCTCGAAAACCGCGCGCCGCATTCGCGAATCAGCGTGAAGGCCGAACTGCGCGCGATCGAGTACGAGATCGAGCTGATGCGCAAGAAGAACTTCCCGGCCAGCAATGCGGAAGCGTACGCGGCCGTGCTCGCGACGTTCCGGCGCATCTGGAGCGCGACGCGCCTGATCGACCGGATGCGCCGCAACCTGTCGGGCCATGCCGACCCGCAGCAGATGGAACTGAAGATCGACAAGGCGCTCACGCGCTTCCTGCAGCGGCGCCGGATGTCGCCGCTGCTGATCTTCTCGAACCTGAACATGCGCTCGCCGAGCTTTCGCCACGCGCTGCGCGTGACGATCGCGGTGGCGGTCGGCTTCTGGCTCGGCCGGCTGCTGCCGCTCACGAACGCATACTGGATCGTGATGACGACCATCATCATCCTGAAGCCCGGCTACTCGCTCACCAAGCAGCGCAATGCGCAGCGTATCGTCGGCACGCTGATCGGCTGCGCGGCGAGCATCGCGCTGATCTACACGGTGAAGGAGCCGCACCTGCTGATCGCGATCATGTTCGGCTCGATGGTGATGAGCTACAGCCTGCTGCTGTTCAACTACGCGGCGAGCGTCGTGTTCACGTCGTCGTACGTGCTGCTGATGTTCCACCTGCTCGCGCCGGGCAGCATGCGGATCATCGGCGAGCGCGCGATCGACACCGTGGTCGGCTGCATGATCGCGATCGCCGCGAGCCGCCTGTTCCCGTACTGGGAATACCGGCTGATGGGCAAGCTCGTCACCGACATGCTGACGTCGACCCGCAAGTATTTCGAGGCCGTGTGGCGCGCCGGACGGGGCGCATCGCCGCCGCCCGTGCCGACTGCCGACGGCGCGGCGGTCGTGCCGGTCGTCGCCGCGGCGATCGAAGCGCCCACCACCGCCCTCGACGACGACTACCGCTACCGCCTCGCGCGCAAGGACGTGCATATCGCGTTCGCGAACCTCGGCCAGGCGTTCCAGCGGATGATGATCGAGCCGAAGGCGCATCAGCGCTTCGTGCCGGAGCTGAACGACCTGCTCGTGCAGACGCATGTCCTCGGCGCGCAGATCACCGCCGCCGCGCCGCTGATCCGCAGCGCATGCGCGGCCGACGAGACCCTCGTCCACGACGACGCGCTGCACCGCGGCCTGTCCGCCGTGCTGGAGAACCTCGAGAAGGCGGAAGCCGGCGAGCCGCCGCCGGCCGACCGGCTCGATGCGACGAAGCAGATCACGCGCGACCTCGACGCGATGGTCGTGTCCGCGGAAAAATCCGACGCGGTGGGCGCCGAGCTCACGCACGACCTGAAGGTGCTCGCGCACCAGTGCAAGCAGATGCTCGCGTCGTCGTTGCTGATCCGCAAGGACGCGAGCGTGATCCGCCTTCCTGCATGACCGCATGACGTCGTTCCCGCCGCCGGCCGGCCGCGCATGCAAGCGAGCCGACCGGCGGCGCTCCACCGCTTTCCCGCTCCCGCAATACCGTTCCATAGCATGACCCGCCCGCCCCACGCGGCCCGTGCGCGCGCCGCGCGATTGCCCCACCCGCGATTCAACCGGTTGCGCCAGTCAGGGAATACCCGATTCCGGTCACATGGCCGGGCTTGTTATCATTCGTTCACATTCAAGTTGTATATACAACTTGAGCCGACCGGGCCGGCCCTGCTCGCCCGGTCCGTCGCATAACGATATCGGAGACTCGATGAAGAACCTGCAGCGCCATCTGGGCGCACGGCACATCCGCTTTCTCGCGCTGGGCTCGGCGATCGGTACCGGCCTGTTCTACGGCTCGGCGTCCGCGATCCAGCTCGCGGGCCCGGCGGTGATCCTGGCCTACATCCTGGGCGGCGCGGCCGTCTACATGGTGATGCGCGCGCTCGGCGAGATGGCCGTGCGCGAACCCGTCGCCGGCTCGTTCGGCCACTACGCGACCGAAAACCTCGGCCCGTTCGCCGGCTTCGTCACCGGCTGGACCTACACGCTCGAAATGGTGATCGTCGCGATCGCCGACATCACCGCGTTCGGCATCTACATGAGCTTCTGGTTTCCGGACGTGCCGCAATGGATCTGGGTGCTCGGCGTCGTCGCGGTCATCTGCGGGCTGAACCTGTGCCACGTGAAGGTGTTCGGCGAGCTCGAATTCTGGCTGTCGATCATCAAGGTCGGCGCGATCGTCGCGATGATCGGCGGCGGCGTCGCGATCCTGCTGACCGGCATGCACTTCGGCCATTCGGCCGACGTGCCGACATTCGCGAACCTGTGGAACCATGGAGGCTTCTTCCCGAACGGGATCGGCGGCCTCATCGCGTCGCTGTCGGTCGTGATCTTCGCGTACGGCGGCATCGAGGTGATCGGGATGAGCGCCGGCGAGGCGAAGGATCCGGAGCGCGTGATTCCGCGCGCGATCAACGCGGTACCCGTGCGGATCCTGCTGTTCTACGTGCTGACGATGGTCGTGCTGATGTCGATCAGCCCGTGGACCGGCGTCGGCAGCGACGGCAGCCCGTTCGTGCAGATCTTCTCGGCGCTCGGCGTGAAGTCGGCCGCGACGATCCTCAACCTCGTGGTGATCAGCGCGGCGATCTCGGCGATCAACAGCGACATCTTCGGCGCGGGCCGGATGATGTTCGGGATGGCGCGGCAGGGTCAGGCGCCGCGCGTGCTGACGACAACGTCGCGGCACGGCGTGCCGTGGGTCACGGTGCTCGTGATGGCCGGCGCGCTGCTGGTCGGCGTGGTGCTCAACTATCTGATGCCGAAGGACGTGTTCCTGGTGGTCGCCGCGATCGCGACGTTCGCGACCGTGTGGGTATGGCTGATGATCCTGCTGTCGCAGGTCGCGATGCGCCGTCGCCTGTCGAGCGCGGAACTCGCCGCGCTAAAGTTCAAGGTGCCGCTGTGGCCGGTCGCGCCCGCGCTGACGATCGCGTTCATGGGTTTCGTGATCGTGATGCTCGGGTGGTTCGATGACACGCGGGTCGCGCTCTACGTCGGCGCGGGATGGCTCGTGCTGCTCGCGGTCGTGTTCTACGCACGGATCCGCCCGAAGTTCGCGGCTGCGTCACGTTGACGCACGACTGACCTTCCCATGCGGCGCGCCGGGTCCGGCGCCCGCGTCTGTCCCGGCGCGACGCATTGCGTCGCCCGCCGCTCCTCCTGCTGTTCCCCAACGTCGCTTGCGCACCCAGCCAACCAGGCCGCAGCGATCAGGCCCGCCGTGCCGGCGTCAGTGCGACGCGGCGCTCGCGGCCTCGGCCGGATGGGCCTCGTCGTACGCGTGCTTCTGCGAGATCGCGTTGTACGCGATCGTCCCGATCACGAGCAGCACGGCCACGACGATCAGGATGCTCACGTTGCGGACAGGGTTCTTCTTGCGCTGATCGTTCATGGTCGGTCCGGCTCCGTCGAATTCGTTGAAGCGGGCATTCTACGCGCTTGCGCCCGCGCCGCGACGCCCCGTTACGTCCCCCTCGTCCCGCCTTCCGTCCAGCCTTCCGACACCTTTCATTTGATAATCATTCCCATTTCGATCTAGAATCCAGAATCTTTCGCTTTGTAATGTTTCGGGTCGCTCGGGTGGCAGGCACGCCCCGGAACGCCTCTTCGTCCGCCTGCCTCACCGGAGTCTCCATGTCGAATCCGCGCACCCGCCTGCTGCCGCTCGTCGGCGCCCTCGCCGTTGCCGTCGCCGCATTCGCGCCGCTGGCCCACGCCGCCGAGGAAGTGAGCCTGTACACCACCCGCGAACCGAAGCTGATCCAGCCGCTGATCGACGCGTTCACGCAGCAGAGCGGCGTCAAGG
Source organism: Burkholderia sp. KBS0801 (assembly GCF_005937855.2). Taxonomy (NCBI): domain Bacteria; kingdom Pseudomonadati; phylum Pseudomonadota; class Betaproteobacteria; order Burkholderiales; family Burkholderiaceae; genus Burkholderia; species Burkholderia sp. KBS0801. The sequence continues at coordinate 1,186,023 of NZ_CP042177.1, read as the reverse complement.
TCAACACGGTATTCGTGAAGGACGGCCTGCTCGAGCGTGTGAAGGCGGAAGGCGCGCAGTCGCCGGCCGACGTGCTGATGACGGTCGACATCGGCAACCTGCTCGACCTCGTCGACGGTGGGCTCGCGCAGCCGGTGCGCTCGAAGGTGCTCGACGACGCGATTCCCGCGAACCTGCGCGGCGCGCAGGGCGACTGGTACGCGCTGTCGCTGCGCGATCGCGTGCTGTATGTGGAGAAGGACCTGAAGGTCGACGCGTTCCGCTACGAGGATCTCGCCGATCCGAAATGGAAGGGCAAGGTCTGCATCCGCTCGGGGCAGCATCCGTACAACACGGCGCTCGTCGCGGCTATGATCGCGCACGACGGCGAAGCCGCGACCGAAAAGTGGCTGCGCGGCGTGAAGGCGAACCTCGCGCGCAAGGCGACGGGCGGCGACCGCGACGTCGCGCGCGACATTCTCGGCGGGATCTGCGACGTGGGCCTCGCCAACGCGTACTACGTGGGTCACATGAAGAACGCGGAGCCGGGCACCGATGCGCGCAAGTGGGGCGACGCGATCAAGGTCGTGCGGCCGACGTTCGCGAACGCGAAGAGCGGCGGCACGCACGTCAACATCAGCGGCGCGACGGTCGCGAAGCACGCGCCGAACAAGGCCAACGCGGTGAAGCTGCTCGAATACCTCGTGTCGCCGCAAGCACAGGCGCTCTATGCGCAGGCGAACTACGAATACCCGGTGCGCGCGAACGTGAAGCTCGATCCGGTGATCGCGAGCTTCGGCACGCTGAAGGTCGATCCGCTGCCGCTGGCCGACATCGCGAAGCATCGCAAGGCGGCCAGCCAGCTCGTCGACAAGGTCGGCTTTGACAACTGACGCATCGTTCGTCCGCGCGCGCCGCCGGTCGTTGCGTTCGCGCGCGGGCAGCCTCTGGCTCGGCGCGGCCGTCGCGATCGCCGCGGCGGTCGCGGCGCCGCTCGCGGTGCTGGTGGCTGCCGCGTTCGGCGCCGATCTCGCGCACTGGAAACATCTCGGCGCGTTCGTGTTGCCGCAGGCGCTCGCCAATACGCTGCTGCTGCTCGCCGGCGTCGGCGCGATCGTCACGGTGGTCGGTACCGGCTGCGCATGGCTCGTCACCGCGTACGACTTTCCCGGCCGCCGGATACTGACGTGGGCGCTGCTGCTGCCGCTGGCGGTGCCCACCTATATCGTCGCGTTCGCGTATCTCGACCTGCTCCACCCGATCGGCCCCGTGCAGGGCGCGATCCGCTGGCTGCTCGGCTTCGACAGCCCGCGCCAGTTCCGCCTGCCCGACCTGCGCTCGCTGCCCGGTGCAATCTTCGTGCTCGGCTTCGTGCTGTATCCGTACGTATACCTGAGCACCCGCGCGATGTTCGTCACGCAGTCCGCGAGCCTGCTCGAAGCCGCGCGCACGCTCGGCGCGGGACGTATCGCGACATTCTGGCGCGTCGTCGTGCCGCTCGCGCGGCCCGCGATCGCCGTCGGCGTGAGCCTCGCGCTGCTCGAAACGCTGAACGACATCGGCGCGTCGGAATTCCTCGGCGTGCAGACGCTGACCGTCTCGGTCTACACGACGTGGATCACGCGCTCCGATCTCGCCGGCGCCGCGCAGATCGCGCTCGCGATGCTCGCGATCGTCGTCGGCATGATCGTGCTCGAGCGCTATGGGCGTCGCCGCCAGCGCTACGCGCACGGCCGGCGCATGCGTCCGCTCGCGCCGCGCAAGCTGACCGGCGCGGCCGCGTGGAGCGCCGCCGTGGCCGGCTGGCTGCCGGTGCTCATCGGCTTCGGCGCGCCGGCCGCGTACCTCGCGGTCGAGACCGGCAAGCGGCTGCATCTCGTCGGCGGCGTGTCGGCGCAATTGCTGACCGGGCTCGCGAACACGCTGACGATCGCCGCCGCCGCGACCGTCACCACCCTTGCCTGCGGGCTCGTCGTCGCCTGGGCGGCACGCGCGCGGCGCGACAGCGCCCATGCGGGCCCGGCCCGCGCGTGTGCCCGCATCGCCTGCCTCGGCTACGCGGTGCCGGGCACCGTGCTCGCGATCGGCCTGCTGATCCCGTTCGCGGCGGCCGACCGGCTGCTCGGCGCGGCGCTCGGCCGCGACGGGCTGCTGCTGATGGGTTCGGCGGCCGCGCTCGTGATCGCGTACACCGTGCGCTTTCTCGCGATCTCGACCGGCAGCATCGAAGCGGGCCTCGCGCGCATTCCGCCGTCGCTCGAACAGGCCGCGCGCTCGCTCGGCGAAACGGCCGGCGGCACGCTGCGCCGCGTGCACCTGCCGCTGCTGCGACCCGCGCTTACGACGAGCGCGCTGCTCGTCTTCGTCGACGCGATGAAGGAGCTGCCGGCGACGCTGCTGCTGCGCCCACTGAATTTCGACACGCTCGCGACCTGGCTGTATGCGGAAGCCGCGCGCGGCACCTATGAGGAAGGCGCGGTCGCCGCGCTCGCGATCGTGCTGGCCGGGCTCGTGCCCGTGATCCTGCTCGCGCGCACCCGTCACAAGATCGGAGCCTGACATCGTGAACCTGCTCGAACTCGACGACCTCTGCGTCGCCTACGACACGCCGCACGGCCGCCGCACGGTGGTCGACGGGCTGAGCCTCGCACTGCCGCGCGGCGACATCGGTTGCCTGCTCGGCGCCTCGGGCTGCGGCAAGACCACGGTGCTGCGCGCGATCGCGGGCTTCGAGCCGGTGCGCATGGGGCGCATCGTGCTGGACGGCACGCCCGTCGCGGCGCCGTCGCTCGACGTGCCGCCCGAGCGGCGACGCATCGGGATGATGTTCCAGGACTATGCGCTGTTCCCGCACCTGAGCACGGCCGACAACGTCGCGTTCGGCCTGCGGCGCATGTCGAAGGCCGAGCAGCGCACCCGCGTCGCGGACATGCTCGAACTCGTCGGTCTCGCCGATGCGGGCAGCGCGTATCCGCACGAACTGTCGGGCGGCCAGCAGCAGCGCGTCGCCCTCGCCCGCGCGCTCGCGCCGTCGCCGGAGCTGCTGCTGCTCGACGAGCCGTTCTCGAATCTCGATGTCGATACGCGCGAGCGCCTCGCGTTCGAGCTGCGCGACATCCTGAAGCGCACGGGTCACACCGCGATCCTCGTCACGCACAACCAGGCGGAAGCGTTCGCGATCGCCGACCGGATCGGCGTGATGAAGGATGGCCGGCTCGCGCAATGGGACACGCCGTACGCGCTGCACCATCATCCGGCCAGCCCGTTCGTCGCGGAATTCGTGCGCAGCGACGCGCTGGCGGACGAACGCGCCCGGGCGCTGGCGCGCGGCCGCTGAGCGCGATGACGACGACGGCGCGCTGTGTGCGAGCCGCCGTACCGCGCTACGCCGGCTCGGACAGATCGCGCACCGGCAGCGCGGTCGAATACTTGATCTGCTCCATCGCGAACGACGAGCTCACGTCGAACAGCGGCACCGCGCGGATCAGCTGCTTGTAGACGCGATCGTAATCGTCGATGCCGGCCACCACGACCCGCAGCAGATAGTCGGTCTCGCCGCTCATCCGGTACACCTCGACGACTTCCGGCATGTCGCGCACGGCCTGCGTGAAACGCTGCGCCCACTCCTCGGTGTGCTGGTTCGTCCGAATCGCGACGAACACGGTCGTGCCGACCCCGAGCTTGCGTGGATCGCACAGCGCGACCTGCGCGCGGATCGCGCCGGTTTCCTTGAGCCGCTGCACGCGCTTCCAGCAGGGCGTCTGCGACAGGTTCACGCGCTGCGCGAGTTCCGCGATCGGCAATGTGGCATCTGCCTGCAACAGCTCCAGCAGCTTGCGATCGATGGCATCCATTTCCCCAGTCCTTCGTAGATAGAAATTTTTTCTATACATCGTGCATGACGGGGAACGATATGGAAACCGCTGCGCGGCGTCGACCGGGATAAATACCAATCAGCTGGGGATACGCCGCGATGCGCGGAATCCCGCGCGCGGTTGCCTGTCAGTGAGCGGCACCCCAAACGAAACAGGCGATTCCGCCCGTCGAGGTGGAATCGCCTGAAGTCGTTGCGACCGCGCTGGCTGCCGGGCGCTTACGGATGCTCACGGACGTTCACGGAAAACGCGCCACGCACGCGCCGCCTCGCCGTGACGTCGCGATGTCGCTCAATACGCGACCGTCGAGATCTCGCGCACGAAGCTGTCTTGCTCGAGCGCATCGACGAACGCGACCGCGTAGTCTTCCGCCGATATCTTGCTGTTGCCCTGCGCGTCGACGATCAGCTTGCCGACGCCCGTGCGGAACGTGCCCGTGCGCTCGCCCGGCGCGATCAGCGCGGCCGGCGCGAAGAACGTCCAGTCGAGATCACCGACCGTTTGCAGATAGTCGAGCGCATCGCGGTGCGCGAGCGCGACCGCCTTGTACGCGTCCGGGAAGCCTTCGGTGTCGACCAGCTGCTTGCCCGGCGCGACTTCGAGCGAACCGGCGCCGCCCACCACCACGAGCCGCTTCAGGCCTGCCTGACGCGTGCCGGCCACGAGTGCCTTTGCCGCCGCGACGACCTTCGCGGCGTCGTCCTGCTTCGGACCGTACGCGCTCGCGACGACGTCGTGACCGGGCAGCGCGGCCGCGATGCTGGCCGCATCGAACAGGTCGGCCGCCTTCGCGACGATGCCGTCGGCGGACGCGCCCGGGTGGCGCGACAGCGCGGTCACGCGATGGCCGCGGCGCGCGGCTTCCGCTGCGATGCGCGAACCGATCATCCCGGTGGCGCCAAACAGTGCGATGTTCAGGGTACGTTGCGTCATGTCGATTCTCCAGAAAGAAAAAGTAACTAAAGCGATTACATATAAGACCGAAAAAAAACGGAGCGAAACTCCGTCGTGCCGGCCGCCGCGCGTGCGCGCCGTCCGGCCTCCTACCCTGCGTCATCCCTCGCCCAAGCTCACCCGCCGGCGCTTCCCGCGGGCCGGCTGCGGTGCTCCGATTCGAGCACGTCGGCCGTGACATCCGCGAGCGTGCGCGTGGCAAGCGATGCTTCCATCGCGCGCTGCGCGTCGCCGATGTAGTCGATCAGCACGCCCTGGATGTGCCGCCCGACGAGACACGCGGGATTCGGCGCCTCGCGATGCAGTGCGAACAACTGCGCATCGTCGACCGCGCGATACACGTCGAGCAGCGTGATCTCGCCCGGCTCGCGCGCCAGCAGCGCGCCGCCGCCCGCGCCGAGCTGCGACGTGGTCAGCCCGGCGGCCGCCAGCATCGACAGCAGACGGCGAATCAGCGCCGGATTCGTGTTCACGCTGCCCGCGATGATGTCGGACGACAGCGGCGCGCCTTCCTGCATCGACAGCAAGGCAAGCACGTGAACGGCAAACGCGAACCGGCTGCTGGTATTCATTCCTCACTCACCTGGCGACGCCGGCCCGAACGGCAGCCGGCGACAATGTGTAACCACTATAATTACATTTCTCGGATTGCGCAAGTGCCGGCTTACTCGCCGCTGGCAGGCTTCGCGCCGGACGCATTCTGCTGGCTCCACTGCTGCAGCTTCTTGCCGGCTTCCGCCATTTTCGCGCCCGCTTCGGACGCCGCATGCGCGACGACCGCGGAAGCGGCCGCATCGAGCTGTGCCTGCGCGGCCGACGCGAGACCGCTCGCGGACAGCGGCGGCACGGCCGAGGCCGCGCTGGCGATGCCGGCCTTCGCGGCATTGAGCTGCTGGTTGACGGTGCTCGCCATCTGGTCGAGCGCCTTGGCCGCGCTGTTGGCGGCGTCGGTGGCCGCGCTCGCGGCCGTATCGGCTTGCTGGGCCGGCGTGCCGGACTTCTCGCAGCCTGCGAGCAACAGCACCGTACCGACGGCCGCGGCCGCGGCCGCCAGCATGAACCCGGGCGCGCGACGCGCCCGCGAAGTCTTCATCTTCATCAGCAATCTCCGGCCGTGCACTGCACGGCCTGAATGGTTGGACCGATGCCGATGATACCGCTTGTGGAACAGGGCCACTGACCACTCCCGCTTAAAAATCCCTTTCAATTTCGGACTCGTCTGATTCAATCGCACGCGCGCCGACACTAAAGTGGGCAGCCTTCCATCCGCTCCGTCCGCTTCCCGCTTCTCCATGGCTTTCCTCATCGACTGGTTCATCGCGCTGGCCGCCGTGCTCGCCACCACCCTGTTCCTGTGTCTTCGCTCGCCGTCCGCGACGCGCCTGCGTGCCGTCGGGCGTCCGCGCCGGGTCGCGTGCGCGCGCCTGCTCGTTCAAGCGGTGATCGGCTTCTGGACGGCCGCGCTGATCGTCGCGCAAGGCATCCTCGGCCCCGACGGCGACGGCCAGTCGCACGCGGGCGTCGCCGCGCTCGCGTTCGCGGCACTTGGGCTCGCGGCCGTCGCCGCCTACTGGTGCGCGTGCGCGCTGCGGCTGCGGCGGCCGCGCACGCTGTTCGCGCGCCGCTGACGCGCCAGACCGGTGCATCGCGGCGCACCACGCGGCACCGCGCCGAGCGTCGCACGCACCAGTTGCGCACGCTTCGCACCACGTTCGTGCACAAGGTGCGCTCCTCTCGCCGCATCCAGCCCGCCCCGCGACTGTGCATGCTTCACCGGAATGCCGCACCGCGCGGCCTTTCGCACCATTTACACGCAGCGATTCACCAAGTTGGCTCGATACTTGCATTCCTCGCGCATTTTTTGCGCAAGGAAGCCACGGCATGGATGGTCTGAAATCCGGCGTCGATACACTGTTCCTGTTGATCGGCGCCGTCATGGTGCTCGCGATGCACGCGGGCTTTGCATTCCTCGAGCTCGGCACGGTCCGCAAGAAGAACCAGGTCAACGCGCTCGTGAAGATACTGGTCGACTTCTCGGTGTCGACGCTCGCGTACTTCTTCATCGGCTACACGATCGCGTACGGCGTCGAGTTCTTCGACGACATCGGCACGCTGTCGCAGCACAACGGCTACGCGCTCGTGCGCTTCTTCTTCCTGCTGACGTTCGCGGCGGCCATCCCCGCGATCGTGTCCGGCGGCATCGCGGAGCGCGCGAAATTCAATCCGCAGCTCGTCGCGACGCTGATCATCGTCGGCTTCATCTATCCGTTCTTCGAAGGGATCGCATGGAACGACCGCTTCGGCGTGCAGGACTGGCTTACGCATGCGTTCGGCGCGCCGTTCCACGATTTCGCGGGCTCGGTCGTCGTGCACGCATTCGGCGGCTGGGTCGCGCTGCCGGCCGTGCTGCTGCTCGGCGCACGCCACGGCCGCTATGCGAAGGACGGCCGGATCGCCGCGCATCCGCCGTCGAACATTCCGTTCCTCGCGCTCGGCGCGTGGGTGCTCGCGGTCGGCTGGTTCGGCTTCAACGTGATGAGCGCGCAGACGCTCGACAAGATCAGCGGCCTCGTCGCCGTGAACTCGCTGATGGCAATGGTCGGCGGCACGCTCGCCGCGTGGATGGCCGGCCGCAACGATCCGGGCTTCACGTACAACGGCCCGCTCGCGGGCCTCGTCGCGGTGTGCGCGGGCTCCGACGTGATGCACCCGATCGGCGCGCTCGTCACGGGTGCCGCGGCCGGCGCGGTATTCGTCGCGATGTTCACCTGCGTGCAGAACAAATGGCGCATCGACGACGTGCTCGGCGTGTGGCCGCTGCACGGATTGTGCGGCGCGCTCGGCGGCGTCGCGGCCGGGGTGTTCGGGCAGCCCGTGTTCGGCGGCCTCGGCGGCGTGTCGTTCGTGTCGCAGCTCATCGGCACGCTCGGCGGCATCGCGATCGCCACCGCGGGCGGCACGCTCGTGTATGGCGCGCTGAAGGCGACGGTCGGGCTGCGCCTCGATCGCGAAGCCGAATTCGACGGCGCCGACCTGTCGATCCACCGCATCTCGGCGACGCCCGAGCGCGATTGAACACCATCAAGCACGAAACCGGCGTCCGCCAGCCCACCTGACGGACGCCCGGTGCGTCATTACGTTTTCGATTCAAAAAACTTTCATCTAGCATCCCTACACTTCGGTCCAGTTTTCAACTTGCCTTCGCCTTGCTTGCTGCGTGCCTGCTTCGCGACGGCCATTCTTCCAACATCTGAAACTGGACTCCACATGCCCGCGTTGCCCAATGCTTCCCGTCGTCAGGCCCTGAAGATCCTCGCAGGCGCGCCGATGCTGCCCCTCTCCGGCCTCGCGCTGCCGGCCCTGCTGACCGGTTGCGGCGGCGACGACAATCCGACGGCGACGCCGGCCGCCGCCGCATACACGTCGGCGGCGTTCTCGGCGATGGCCGCGCCCTCGCTCGACAACGCGGCCGCGATGGCCACGACGACGGTCGGCTCGACGCTGTCGGTGTCGTTCTCGGACGGCTCGTCGCGCAACTTCAAGCTGGCGTACCGGCCGTTCTTCGTGACGGGCGACATGGTGCCGGACGGCAAGGGCGGCACGACGCTCGCGGGCGGCTACTACGACATCAACAACCAGCCGATCATCGACCGCTCGGTGGCCGGCAAGGAGCGCCAGTTCTATTCGGACTGCCCGGACGGCAGCTCGCTGCTGACGCTGAAGAACGCGAACGTCGCCGGCGTGAAGGGCAACACGGTGTTCGCGGTCGTGCAGTTCGAATACACGACGCGCGACCAGGCAAGCGCATCGCAGTACGGCCAGCTGCCGTCGCCGATCGCGGTGATCACGCTCGATCAGGATCCGTCCAGCGGCGCGCTGAAGGTCGTCAAGTACCACAACGTCGACACGTCGAGCGCGCACGGCCTGTGGATCACCTGCGGCGCGAGCCTGTCGCCGTGGGGCACGCACCTGTCGAGCGAGGAATACGAGCCGGACGCGACGAAGGCCGCGACCGACGCGCAGTTCAAGGCATTCAGCAAGAACACGTTCGGCGACGAGACGAAGGCGAACCCCTATCACTACGGCCACCTGCCCGAGATCACGGTGAACCCGGACGGCACCGGCACGGTGAAGAAGCACTACTGCCTCGGCCGCATCTCGCACGAGCTGATCCAGGTGATGCCGGACCAGCGCACCGTGATGATGGGTGACGACGCCACCAACGGCGGCCTGTTCATGTTCGTCGCCGACAAGGCGGCCGACCTGTCGGCCGGCACGCTGTACGTCGCGAAGTGGACGCAGACGTCGTCCGCCGGCGCCGGCAGCGCGACGCTGACGTGGATCCGGATCGGCCACGCGACGAGCAGCGAGATCGAGACGCTCGCGAACACGCTGAAGGCATCGGACATCATGGACCTGACGACGACCGACCCGAACGACGCGAGCTACACGAAGATCCATTTCGGCGGCAAGTTCAACTGGATGCGCGTGAAGCCGGGGATGGAAAAGGCGGCCGCATTCCTCGAGACGCACCGCTATGCGGCGCTGATCGGCGGCAGCATGGCGTTCACGAAGCTCGAAGGCACGACGGTGAACGCGAAGGACAAGATCGTCTACACGGCGATGTCGCGGATCGAGACGTCGATGGTCAAGGGCAACGCGGTGTCGCGCGATGTCGCGGTGGACAAGAAGATCGCCGCGGGCGCCGTCTATGCGCTGAACCTGAAGGCCGGCCAGCGCGACACGTCGGGCGGCGCGATCGACAGCGAATGGGTGCCGATCGACATGGCTGCGCCGGCTGCGCTCGTCGGCGAGGACCTCGCCGCGGCCGACGCGCTCGGCAACCTCGCGAACCCGGACAAGATCGCGAACCCCGACAACCTGAAGTTCTCCGAAAAGCTGCGCACGCTCTTCATCGGCGAAGACTCGGGCATGCACGTCAACAACTTCCTGTGGGCGTACAACGTCGACACGAAGTCGCTCGCACGCGTGCTGTCGTGCCCGGCCGGCGCCGAATCGACGGGCCTGCACGCGGTCGACGAGATCAACGGCTGGACCTACGTCATGAGCAACTTCCAGCACGTGGGCGACTGGGAGACGCCGCTGCACGACAAGGTCAAGTCGACGCTCGACCCGCTCGTACGCGCGAACTACAAGGACCGCTTCGGCGCCTGCGTCGGCTACCTGACGGCCGAGCCGACCAGCATCAAGCTCGCGAAGGCCTGAGCGGCCGGGGGTACTGACCCGCCCCCTTTCTCTTCATCACGTTTCATTCGTCGGCGCTCCACGCCGGTTCATGCGCGATGCCCATTGCGGGCGTCGCGCTTTTTTTGCGCGCACGCCGCACCGACGCCACCCGCCGCACTGCTCACATCGGGCATTGGAGGTCGCCCTCCTCCGAGGAACAACTTAATCGTCATTCAGAACAATTCATGCGACTGGCCATGTCGCTTCGCCTATGCTCGGACAGCACTCGCGCGCACGTCGCTCCGATGGCGCGTCGTCCGAACCGAAATGGGAACCGACACATGTCCACCACCACGCCTTCGATCGTTCACCACACCGTCACTGCGAACGGAATTCGACAACATTTCATCGACGCGGGCAGCGGACCTGTCGTGGTCCTGCTGCACGGTTTCCCGGAAACCAGCTTCGCATGGCGCTTCCAGATTCCCGTCCTGGCGCAACGCTACCGCGTCATCGTGCCCGACCTGCGCGGCTACGGCGAAACCGACAAGCCGGCCGCCGGCTACGACAAACGCAACATGGCCCGCGATCTCGTCGCCTTGCTCGACACGCTTGGCATCGGCCGAATCGCGCTGGTCGGGCACGATCGCGGCGCACGCGTCGCGACACGCTTCGCGAAGGACTTCCCCGAGCGCCTCGAGCGCCTTGTCGTGATGGACAACGTGCCGACCCGCATCGTCGCGCAGAACATGACCGCCCAGACGGCACGCGCGTACTGGTTCTTCCTGTTTCATCAGGTAGCGGACCTGCCCGAAGCACTGATCGCCGGCAAGGAGGCCGAGTGGCTCGGCCACTTCTTCTCCGACTGGTGCTACAACCCGCACGCCATTTCCGGCGAGGCGTTCGACACGTATGTCCGGGCCTATCGCCGTCCCGGCGCCGTCCGTGGCGCACTCGCCGACTACCGCGCGAACGCGGAAGACGTCCAACAGGATCTCGCCGACGCCGATGTGAAGATCGCATGCCCGACCATGGCGATCTGGGGTGAGGATTTTTACGCGGTCGGCAAGATGTTCGACATGAAATCCGTCTGGGAAAGCATGGCGACACATCTTCGGGCCGAGCCCATCGCGCAATGCGGCCACCTTCCGCAGGAAGAACAGCCGGAACGCGTCAACGCGCTGCTGCTCGATTTCCTGAAGAGCTGGGAAGGTTGAATCCGCGGCGCACCGGCATCGAAGCAGCAGGAAATTGGACGCGCGGTCGCGCGATTCACTGGTTGACAGGAGCACTTCATGAATGACGTATCGAGGCCGCGGGCACTCGTGATCGGCGGATCGGTAGGCGGACTCTTCACGGCAACTGCGCTGCGTGCGGCTGGATGGCGCGTCAGCGTGTTCGAACAGTCGCCGAGCGAGCTCGATAGCCGCGGCGGAGGCATCGTCCTGCAGCCGCCGATCGTCCGCGCGTTCGCATTCGGCGGAGTACCGATGCCGGGCGATACCGGCGTGGATTCGAGCGAGCGGATCTATCTCGACGAGGGTGACCGGATCGTGCAGCAAATGCGCATGCCGCAAACCCAGACTGCGTGGAATGTGATCTATACGGCGCTGAAGCGCGCGCTGCCAGCGGGCGTCGTCCATGCAGGCGAGACGTTCGAGCGACTCGATTCCGATGGCGCGCGCGTCACCGCGCATTTCGCGAGCGGCCGGATAGAACACGCGGATCTGCTCGTCGGCGCGGATGGCGGGCGCTCCGGCGTGCGCGCGCAACTGCTACCCGATACGCAACCCACCTATGCGGGTTACGTTGCGTGGCGCGGGCTCGTCGACGAACATGACCTGCCCGATCAGGTACTTCGCGTGCTGCGCAACCGCTTTACGTTTCAGCAGGGTGACGCACATCTGTTCCTGACCTACCTGGTGCCAGGTCGCGACGGCACCGTCGAGCCCGGCAAACGGCGCGTGAACTGGGTGTGGTACCGGCGTCTCTCGTACGACAAGCTACCTGAACTGTTTCGTTCCCGGGACGGCACACAGCGAGACGGATCGCTGCCGCCCGGTGCAATGCGCGACGACCATCGGTCGGAACTCGTCGACGCGGCCCGCAACCTGCTCGGGCCGACGCTCGCCGCGCTCGTCGATGCAACGCACGCGCCATTCGCACAGGCAATTCGGGATCTTGTCGTCGAGCGAATGGTGTTCGGCCGCGCGGTACTGCTTGGCGACGCGGCTTGCCTTGTCCGCCCCCATACCGCGGCCGGCGTGGCAAAGGCGGCGGACAATGCGGTTGGACTCGCCGAAGCGATGCAGGCTTTCGCGCGAGGCACGGCGTTCGATGCCGCACTGTCGCGTTGGGAACGCGATCAGCAGAAGATCAACGCTTCGCTATCGGCGCTCGGTATTTCACTGGGTACGCGCATCATGGGATCGACGTGACCACTCTGGTAATGCGTTGCACACGGCGCGCCGCGCATCAGCACGCGCGCCCCACCTCGCGCCATCATTCGTTTCAGATAGCCCCAGGCAGTCAAACCGCCGCACATCACGTGGATGAGGAAATAGCGCTCCAGATCGGGCGCCGAACAACAACCTTCGGCAATGCGGCATACTTTGACGTTTTTGAAACCGCTCTTGCTAGCTGCTGCAAACTTCGTTGCGCGCCGATAACGGGCAAAAAAAAGCGCCACGGAGACCGTGGCGCTAAAAAAGTTCTAGCCATTCCGAGGGCCGTGCTAGAACCTGAGAGACTGCGCGAAACACCGTTGCCGGTTAAACTCCTGAAACAATGTTTCGAAAACGTGAGACATTCTTTCCGTTTCCGCCCGACAAGTCAAGCGGTATTTGCACCGGCTCCTGCACTTTCCGGCAATGGTCATTTGAGGACTTTCCTAATAAACCAAGGGTGAACCCGTAAAATCCCATACGATGAACGATTCACCCACGGAACATGCATCTTTTGACAATCATCTTACGATACCAACAAAATTGAAATCGAGTTTCGGAAATAGAGAGAATTCCCCGTGTCGACATCTGTAACGCCTCCCGCACCCCGGGACCGTGAATCGGCGCCGGACGAGATCACCGCGCTCGCGCGCGGCCTCGCCGTGCTGCGCCGCATCGCGGCCGCCGACGCCCCCGTCAGCAACCGCGAGCTGACCGAATTGACGGGCATCCCGAAACCGACCGTGTCGCGCATCACGGCGACGCTCGTCAGCGCCGGCTTCCTGTTCCAGCTGCCCGACAGCGAGCGCTTCGTGCTGACCGCGTCGGTGCTGGAGCTGAGCCACGGGTTCCTGCGCAACTTCGATATCCGCGCGCGCTCTCGGCCGTTCATGATCGAACTCGCCGAACGCACGTCGCTGTCGGTGCACCTGGCGGTGCGCGACCGGCTCGACATGGTCGCGATCGACGTGATCCGGCCGCGCTCGGCCGTGCTCGTCACGCGCCTCGAGATCGGCTCGCGGATGGACATCGCGCGCACCGCGGTCGGCCGCGCGTATCTTGCGGCGCTGGAGGACGACGAGCGTCGCACGCTGCTCGACGCGCTGCGCGCGACGGCCGGCGACGACTGGCCGCACGTGTCGGCGCGCCTGAACCCCGGTCTCGAGGACGCGATGCGCGCGGGCCACGCGATCGCGATCGGCGAATGGCGCGAAGGGCTGAACGCGGTCGCGGCCGGCTTCGTCGGCCCGTCGGGCCAGCGCTACTCGGTGAACTGCGGCGGCGCATCGAGCCAGTGTTCGGCCGAATGGCTGCAGGAACACGTGGTGCCGGCGCTGCACGAATGCATCGCGAAAATCACCCGCGAAATCGGCGGCGCGCCGGCCCGGCGCAGCGCCGTGTAATCGATCCGTCACCGTCCCGTCGCGTTATGTAACGACCGTAACCCGTTGAAAGATAGACCGCTGGACTGTAACGGGGACGGGACGTAGCATCATGCCCATCGTCGTGCCGCATTCGCGGTGCGCACCGCTCTTTCCCGCGCGGACCGCCAGGGCCGTACCGAGCCGGCCCTCGCGGCATCGCATGCCCACGCGCCGCTCCACCCCCGTTTTCCGGCACGCCGCGCCGTCTTCCTGACAGAACACGATGGACAACCAACAAAAGCCCACGCCCCCTTCGAAGGATCCCGCCTCCCCTGCCGCCCGTCGCCCGCGCCGCACGCTGGTGATCGGGACGCTCGCAGTCGTCATCGGCGGCCTGCTGTGGTGGCACCCGTGGAGCCGCACGCCGGCCGGCACGCAGGCCGCAGGCAGCGCGGCCTCCGGTGCGAGCGCCGGCGGCGGTCATCGCGGCCGCGGCGGCCCGGCCGCGATGGCGAACATTCCGCAGCCCGTGTCGGTCGCGACCGCGACGCAAGGCGAGATGCCGATCGTGCTGTCCGCGCTCGGCACCGTGACGCCGCTCGCGAACGTGACGGTCAAGACGCAGCTGTCGGGCTATCTGCAGTCCGTCGCGTTCCAGGAAGGCCAGCTCGTCAAGAAGGGCGACCTGCTCGCGCAGATCGACCCGCGTCCGTACCAGGTCGCGCTCGAAAACGCCGAAGGCACGCACGCCCGCGACGCGGCATTGCTCGCGACGGCCCGCCTCGACCTGAAGCGCTACCAGACACTGCTGTCGCAGGACTCGATCGCATCGCAGACGGTCGACACGCAGGCGTCGCTCGTCAAGCAATACGAAGGAACGGTGAAGACCGACCAGGCGGCGATCGATTCCGCGAAGCTGAACCTCACGTACGCACGCATCACGGCACCGGTGTCGGGCCGCGTCGGCCTGCGCCAGGTCGACCCCGGCAACTACGTGACGGCGGGCGACACGAACGGCATCGTCGTGATCACGCAGATGCAGCCGATGAGCGTGATCTTCACGACGTCGGAAGACAACCTGTCACAGATCCTCAAGCAGGTGAACGCGGGCAAGAAGCTGTCGGTCACCGCGTACAACCGCAACAACACGGTGCCGCTCGAGACGGGCTCGCTCGAAACGCTCGACAACCAGATCGACACGAGCACCGGCACGGTCAAGCTGCGCGCGACGTTCGATAACAAGGAAGGCCTGCTGTTCCCGAATCAGTTCGTGAACACGCGCCTGCTCGTCGACGTGTTGCGCAATGCGACGATCGTGCCGACGGCCGCGGTGCTGACGGGCTCGATCGGCCAGTTCGTGTACATCGTGAAACCCGACAACACGGTGACGGTGCGCAAGGTCACGATCGGCCCGGTCGACGGCGAACGCACCAGCATCGTCAGCGGCGTCGCGCTCGGCGAGCGCGTGGTCACCGACGGCTCCGACCGGCTGCGCGAAGGCGCGAAGATCACGATCCCGGCCGACAAACCCAAAGGCGCGTCGGGCGCGCACGGCGCCGGCGCGGCGTCGGGTGCATCGGGTGCATCGGGTGCATCGGGTGCATCGGGTGCATCGGGTGCATCGGGTGCATCGGGTACGGCCGGCCACCGCGGCGGACACAAGCACGGCGCGTCGCAGGCCGCGGCCCCCGCGGTCCAGTAACGCGCGGGCCGCTCGATGAATCCATCCCGCCTCTTCATTCTCCGGCCGGTCGGCACCGCCCTCCTGATGGCGGCGATCATGCTGGCCGGTCTCGTCGCGCTGCGCTTCCTGCCGCTCGCGGCGCTGCCCGAAGTCGACTACCCGACGATCCAGGTTCAGACCTTCTACCCGGGCGCGAGCCCGGAGGTGATGACGTCGTCGGTCACGGCGCCGCTCGAGCGGCAATTCGGGCAGATGCCGTCGCTGAACCAGATGTCGTCGCAAAGCTCGGCCGGCGCGTCGGTGATCACGCTGCAGTTCTCGCTCGACCTGCCGCTCGACATCGCCGAGCAGGAAGTCCAGGCCGCGATCAACGCGGCCGGCAACCTGCTGCCGTCCGACCTCCCGGCCCCGCCGATCTACGCGAAGGTCAATCCGGCCGACGCGCCGGTGCTGACGCTCGCCATCACGTCGAAGACCTTGCCGCTCACGCAGGTGCAGGACCTGACCGATACGCGCCTCGCGATGAAGATCTCGCAGATCGCCGGCGTCGGCCTCGTCAGCCTGTCGGGCGGCAACCGGCCGGCCGTGCGGATCCAGGCAAACCCGACCGCGCTCGCGCAGTACGGGATGAACCTCGACGACCTGCGCACGACGATCTCGAACCTGAACGTGAACACGCCGAAGGGGAACTTCGACGGCCCGACGCGCGCGTACACGATCAACGCCAACGACCAGCTCACCAGCGCCGACCAGTACAACTCCGCGGTCGTCGCATACAAGAGCGGCCGCCCGGTGATGCTGACCGACGTCGCGAAGGTGGTCGCCGGCTCGGAGAACACCAAGCTCGGCGCGTGGGTGAACGCGGAGCCCGCGATCATCCTGAACGTGCAGCGCCAGCCGGGCGCGAACGTGATCGCGACCGTCGACGCGATCAAGGCGCAGTTGCCGAAGCTGCAGGAGACGCTGCCCGCGGCGCTCGACGTGCAGATCGTCACCGACCGCACTACGATGATCCGCGCCGCCGTGCGCGACGTGCAGTTCGAGCTGCTGCTCGCGGTCGCGCTGGTCGTGCTGGTGATGTACCTGTTTCTCGCGAACGTCTACGCGACGATCATCCCGAGCCTGTCGGTGCCGCTGTCGCTGATCGGCACGCTCGCGGTGATGTACCTGGCAGGCTTCTCGCTGAACAACCTGTCGCTGATGGCGCTCACCATCGCGACCGGCTTCGTCGTCGACGACGCGATCGTGATGATCGAGAACATCGCCCGCTACGTCGAGGAAGGCCACACGGGCCTCGAGGCCGCGCTGAAGGGATCGAGGCAGATCGGCTTCACGATCATCTCGCTGACGGTGTCGCTGATCGCGGTGCTGATCCCGCTGCTGTTCATGGGCGACGTGGTCGGCCGCCTGTTCCACGAATTCGCGATCACGCTCGCGGTGACGATCGTGATCTCGGCGATCGTGTCGCTCACGCTCGTGCCGATGATGTGCGCAAAGCTCCTGCGCCATTCGCCGCCGCCGGAAAGCCACCGCTTCGAGGCACGCGTGCACCGCGTGATCGACCGGGTGATCGCGCGCTACGGGGTCGCGCTCGAATGGGTGCTGAACCGCCAGGGCTCGACGCTCGTCGTCGCGCTGCTGACGCTCGCGCTGACCGCCCTGCTCTACGTGTACATACCGAAGGGCTTCTTCCCCGCGCAGGATACCGGCGTGATCCAGGCGATCACGCAGGCGCCGCAGTCGATCTCGTACGGCGCGATGGCCGAACGCCAGCAGGCGCTCGCGGCCGAGATCCTGAAGGATCCGAACGTCGAGAGCCTCACGTCGTTCATCGGCGTCGACGGCAGCAACATCACGCTGAACAGCGGCCGGATGCTGATCAACCTGAAGGCGCGCGACCACCGCTCCGAGTCGTCCGCGCAGATCATCCGCGACCTGCAGCAGCGCGTCGCGAACGTGACCGGCATCACGCTGTTCATGCAGTCGGTGCAGGATCTGACGATCGACTCCACCGTGAGCCCGACGCAGTACCAGTTCATGCTGACGAGCCCGAACCCCGACGAGTTCGCGACCTGGGTGCCGAAGCTCGTCACGCGGCTGCAGAAGGAGCCGTCGCTCGCCGACGTCGCGACCGACCTGCAGAGCAACGGCCAGTCGGTGTACATCGAGATCGACCGCGCCAGCGCCGCGCGCTTCGGCATCACGCCGGCGACCGTCGACAACGCGCTGTACGACGCGTTCGGCCAGCGCATCGTGTCGACGATCTTCACGCAGTCGAACCAGTACCGCGTGATTCTCGAGTCGGAGCCGAAGGAGCAGCATTACGCCGAATCGCTGAACGACATCTACCTGCCGTCCGCCGGCGGCGGCCAGGTGCCGCTGTCGTCGATCGCGTCGTTCCACGAACGGCCGTCGCCGCTGCTGATCGCGCACCTGTCGCAGTTTCCGTCGACGACGATCTCGTTCAACCTCGCGCCGGGCGCGTCGCTCGGCGAGGCCGTGAAGGCGATCGGCGCCGCCGAGAAGGACATCGGCCTGCCCGGCTCGTTCCAGACGCGCTTCCAGGGCGCGGCGCTCGCGTTCCAGGCGTCGCTGTCGAACCAGCTGTTCCTGATCCTCGCGGCGGTCGTCACGATGTACATCGTGCTCGGCGTGCTGTACGAGAGCTACATCCACCCGATCACGATCCTGTCGACGCTGCCGTCAGCCGGCGTCGGCGCGCTGCTCGCGCTGATGATCACCGGGCACGACCTCGACATCATCGGGATCATCGGGATCGTGCTGCTGATCGGCATCGTGAAGAAGAACGCGATCATGATGATCGACTTCGCGCTCGAGGCCGAACGGGTCGAAGGCAAGCCGCCGCGCGAGGCGATCTACCAGGCGTGCCTGCTGCGCTTCCGGCCGATCCTGATGACGACGCTCGCCGCGCTGCTCGGCGCGGTGCCGCTGATCGTCGGCGCGGGCGCGGGCTCCGAGCTGCGCCAGCCGCTCGGGATCGCGATCGCCGGCGGCCTGATCGTGTCGCAGGTGCTGACGCTGTTCACGACGCCGGTGATCTATCTCGGCTTCGACAGCCTCGCACGCCGCGCGCGCGGCTGGTTCGAGCGGTACGGCCCCGGCGCCGATTCCGGCAAGCACACGGGTGCCTAAGCGATGAACCTGTCGCGCCCCTTCATCACCCGCCCCGTCGCGACGACGCTGCTCGCGCTCGGCGTCGCGCTCGCCGGCCTGTTCGCGTTCATCAAGCTGCCGGTGTCGCCGCTGCCGCAGGTCGACTTCCCGACCATCTCGGTGCAGGCGTCGCTGCCCGGCGCGAGCCCCGAGACCGTCGCGACCAGCGTGACGAGCCCGCTCGAGCGGCACTTGGGCTCGATCGCCGACGTCAGCGAAATGACGTCGACCAGCACGGTCGGCAACGCGCGGATCATCCTGCAGTTCGGTCTGAACCGCGACATCGACGGCGCCGCGCGCGACGTGCAGGCCGCGATCAACGCGGCGCGCGCCGACCTGCCCGCCTCGCTCAAAAGCAACCCGACGTACCGCAAGGTCAACCCGGCCGACTCGCCGATCATGATCGTGTCGCTCACGTCGGAAACGTCGTCGCCGGCGAAGCTGTACGACGCCGCGTCGACGGTGCTGCAGCAGTCGCTGTCGCAGATCGACGGGATCGGCCAGGTGTCGGTGAGCGGCTCCGCGAACCCGGCCGTGCGCGTCGAGCTCGAACCGCATGCGCTGTTCCACTACGGGATCGGCCTCGAGGACGTGCGGGCCGCGCTCGCGTCCGCGAACGCGAACAGCCCGAAGGGCGCGATCGAATTCGGCCCGAAGCACTACCAGCTCTATACGAACGACCAGGCGTCGCATGCGTCGCAGTACAGCGACCTGGTCGTCGCGTACCGCAACGGCGCGGCCGTGCGGCTGTCCGACCTGTCGGAGGTCGTCGACTCGGTCGAGGACCTGCGCAACCTCGGCCTGTCGAACGGCAAGCGCGCGGTGCTCGTGATCCTCTACCGCTCGCCCGGCGCGAACATCATCGAGACGATCGACCGCGTGCGCACCGCGCTGCCGCAGCTCACCGCGTCGCTGCCGGCCGACATCACGGTGACGCCGGTGCTCGACCGTTCGACGACGATCCGGGCGTCGCTGAAGGACACCGAGCACACGCTGCTGATCGCGATCAGCCTCGTCGTGATGGTCGTGTTCCTGTTCCTGCGCAACTGGCGCGCGACGCTGATTCCGAGCGTCGCGGTGCCGATCTCGATCATCGGCACGTTCGGCGCGATGTACCTGCTCGGCTTCTCGATCGACAATCTGTCGCTGATGGCGCTGATCGTCGCAACCGGTTTCGTCGTCGACGATGCGATCGTCGTGCTCGAGAACATCACGCGTCACATCGAGAACGGCAAGCCGCGGCTGCAGGCCGCGTTCGACGGCGCGCGCGAGGTCGGCTTCACGGTCCTGTCGATGAGCATCTCGCTCGTCGCGGTGTTCCTGCCGATCCTGCTGATGGGCGGCATTGTCGGGCGCCTGTTCCGCGAATTCGCGCTGACGCTGTCGCTCGCGATCGCGGTATCGCTCGCGGTCTCGCTGACGGTCACGCCGATGATGTGCGCGCGGCTGCTGCGCGAGCCGCACGACGCGCACGAGGAAGGCCGCCTCGGCCGGTTCCTGGAGCGCTTCTTCACGCGGATGCAGCGTGGCTACGAGCACTCGCTGTCGTGGGCGCTGCGCCGCCCGCTGCTGGTCCTGCTGATCCTGTTCGCGACGATCGGGCTGAATGTCTATCTGTACATCATCGTGCCGAAGGGCTTCTTTCCGCAGCAGGACACCGGGCTGATGATCGGCGGCATTCGGGCCGACCAGTCCACGTCGTTCCAGGCCATGAAACAGAAGTTCACCGAGATGATGCGGATCGTGCAGAGCAACCCGAACGTGCAGAGCGCCGCGGGCTTTACCGGCGGCACGCAGACCAATTCGGGCTTCATGTTCGTCACGCTGAAGGACCGCACCGAGCGCAAGCTGTCGGCCGACCAGGTGATCCAGCAGCTGCGCAAGCCGCTGGCGGATGTCGCCGGCGCGAGCACGTTCCTGCAGGCGGCTCAGGACATCCGCGTCGGCGGCCGGCAGAGCAACGCGCAATACCAGTTCACGCTGCTCGGCGATTCGAGCGCCGACCTGTACAAGTGGGGGCCGCTGCTGACCGAGGCGCTGCAGAAGCGCGCCGAGCTGACCGACGTCAACTCGGACCAGCAGCAAGGCGGGCTGGAGGCGATGGTGACGATCGACCGCGCGACCGCCGCGCGGCTCGGCATCAAGCCCGCGCAGATCGACAACACGCTGTACGACGCGTTCGGCCAGCGCCAGGTCTCGACGATCTACAACCCGCTGAACCAGTACCACGTGGTAATGGAAGTCGCGCCGAAATACTGGCAGAGCCCGCAAATGCTGAACGAAGTGTGGATCAGCACGTCGGGCGGCAGCGCGAACGGCTCGCAGTCGACCAACGCGGCGGCCGGCACCTTCGTCGCGACCTCGGCCGGCACGTCGAGCGCCGGCACGGCCGCCACCAGCGCCGCGGCGATCGCGTCCGATTCCGCGCGCAACCAGGCGTTGAACTCGATCGCGTCGAGCGGCAAGTCGAGCGCGTCGTCGGGCGCGGCGGTGTCGACGTCGAAGTCGACGATGATCCCGCTGTCCGCGATCGCGACCTTCGGCCCGAGCACGACACCGCTGTCGGTCAACCACCAGGGCCTCTTCGTCGCGACGACGATCTCGTTCAACCTGCCGCCGGGCGTGTCGCTGTCGCAGGCGACCCAGGCGATCTACCAGACGATGGCGCAGATCGGCGTGCCGCCGACGATCGTCGGCAGCTTCCAGGGCACCGCGCAGGCGTTCCAGCAATCGCTGAACAACCAGCCGATCCTGATCCTCGCGGCGCTGCTGGCCGTCTACATCGTGCTCGGGATCCTGTACGAGAGCTACATCCATCCGATCACGATCCTGTCGACGCTGCCGTCGGCCGGCGTCGGCGCACTGCTCGCGCTGCTGCTGTTCAAGACGGAATTCAGCATCATCGCGCTGATCGGCGTGATCCTGCTGATCGGCATCGTGAAGAAGAACGCGATCATGATGGTCGACTTCGCGATCGACCAGACGCGCCACGGCAACAAGTCGTCGTTCGATGCGATCCACGAGGCGTGCCTGCTGCGCTTCCGGCCGATCATGATGACAACGATGGCGGCGCTCCTCGGCGCGCTGCCGCTCGCGTTCGGCCATGGCGACGGCGCCGAGCTGCGCGCGCCGCTCGGGATCGCGATCGCCGGCGGCCTGATCATGTCGCAGGTGCTGACGCTCTATACGACGCCGGTCGTCTATCTGTACATGGACCGGCTGCGCGTGTGGGGCGAGAAGCGCCGCAACCGCCGCGGCAATTCGGGCGGGCCGGCGGTGGCCGGGGAGTAACGTGTAGCGGCACGCGGCGGGATGCGGGGCGACGCGGCGTGGAGCGTGGAGCGGCGCGGCGATGCTTGGCGGCGCAAAAAGCCGCGCCAATGACCTTGGCTCCCGAAAAAGTAGCCGATCGTCCAGATCGTTTCAGCCGACGATTCACGTGCGTCCGCCGGGGCCGCCGACGCAGAGGCTGCCGCGTTCGCCCCGGGGTCGAGGCTTGCGCGCCGACGGCGATCGACTATCGTGTGTCCATGCCCACCCTCGCGCCCGTTCCCGGGAGCCCGCCATGAACGTCCAGCTCAACCATACGATCGTCTGGTGTCGCGACAAGCACGCGTCGAGCCGCTTCCTCACCGAACTTCTGGAGTTGCCGGCTCCGACGCCGTTCGGCCCGATGCTGGTCGTGCCGCTCGAGAACGGCGTGTCGCTCGATTTTTATGAAAAGGAGGGAGAGATCGCGTCCCAGCACTACGCATTCCTGACCGACGAGGCCGGCTTCGATCGCGTGTACGCGCGCATTCGCGAGCGCGGTCTGCCGCACTGGGCCGATCCGGCGAAGCGGCAGACCGGTGAGATCTACCGCCATCACGGCGGACGCGGCGTGTATTTCGACGATCCGGACGGTCACTTCCTCGAAGTGATGACGCAGCCGTACGTGCTGAACGGATAACGGGACGCGTCGGCCGGCGTTGCACCGGCCGGCGAGGTGAGACAAGCGGCGCCCGCGGTCGGACGCCGCCCCGCGCGGCCAACGCGGCCAGCGTTACTCGGCAGCGGTGGCCGTCTTGCGCGGACGACGCGCGCGGGGAGCCGTCTTGCGGGCCGGCTTTTTCGGCTTTGCAGCCGCAGCTTCGCCAGCCGCCTCACCGGTCGATTCGGCAGCCGGTGCCGCTTCGGGTGCGGGCTGCGCGGCAGCCGCCGGAGCGCCGTACTCGCCAGCCGTCGGCGCCGCGACGTGCCGCTCCTCACGATGCTCCATGTCGCGATGCGTCGCTTCGGCAGGCATGCCTTGCGCGTGCTTGTCGCCACCATGCTTCGCACCGCCGTGCGCGGCCTCGTCCGGCTTCGCCGCCGCCTGCCGGCCGGCGCCCTTCGCGTCGCCGCCCTTCTTGGCGCCGGTCTTCTTCGCCGCGCTCTTGCGCGCGCGCTTGCGGCCGTCCTTCGCGTCGCCGTGCGTGTCGGCCACTTCAGTCGCTTCAGTCACTACAGTCGCCTCGGCCGTCGCTGCCGGCACGAGCGCCACTTCGTCCGTGACATCGACGACGGCCGCCTCCTGCGCGTCGGCCTGCACGCTTTCCTGCACGGCTGCTCCCGCCCGCTGCCCGCGACGCCGCGGCTGGCGCTCGGCCGGTGCCGCTTCCGCGTGGCGTGCGCCGTGACCATGATGCGCGCCGTGACCATGGTGCGTGCCGCCCGTATCGCGTGCCGCCGCCTGCTCCACCGCGGACGACTGGCGCGGCCGCGACACGAACGCGCCCGACTTGTCGTCGCGGCCCACTTCGAGCAGCCCGCGCGCCTGCGCCTCGTCGAGCAGGTTGCCGAACGCGCGGAAGCCGTAATACGACTCGTTGAAGTCCGGCTTGCGGCGCTTGATCGCGCTCTTGAGCACCGACGCCCAGATCTTGCCGACGTCGTCGCGCTCCGATGCCAACGCATCGAACGTCTCGACCGCGAGCGCGATCGCCTCGCTGCGGCGCGCTTCCAGCTCCGGCTTGCGCGACGGTTCGTCCGGCCGCTTCGCGCCGCCGTTACCGGCGTGCTGCTGTTCGCGCTTCGCCTGCGCGCGCTGCTGCTCGCGCACCAGGTCGTCGTAGAAAATGAATTCGTCGCAGTTCGCTACCAGCAGGTCCGACGTCGACTTCTTCACGCCGACCCCGATCACCTTCTTCGCGTTCTCGCGCAGCTTCGACACCAGCGGCGAAAAATCCGAGTCGCCGCTGATGATGACGAACGTGTCGACGTGCGACTTCGTATAGCAGAGATCGAGCGCGTCCACGACGAGCCGGATGTCGGCCGAGTTCTTGCCCGACTGGCGCACGTGCGGAATCTCGATCAGCTCGAAGCTCGCCTCGTGCATCGACGCCTTGAAGCCCTTGTAGCGCTCCCAGTCGCAATATGCCTTCTTCACGACGATGCTGCCCTTCAGCAGCAGCCGCTCCAGCACGGGCTGGATGTCGAATTTCTCGTACTTCGCGTCGCGCACGCCGAGCGCGACGTTCTCGAAGTCGCAGAACACGGCCATGCTGACGTTGTCCAGGGGTAATGCCATGTGTACTCCAACCGGTTGGTCGCCGCGTTGCATTGCGTCGCGGCGAAAAATGCATCGCGCACATGATAGCCGGTCAGCGGGTCGATTCCGCAATCGATGCGCACGATGACGTGCCGGTGGAGGCCTTCCGGAGTCGCGCCGGCAAGCCTCGAGCGGTGCGTCCCTCATTACCTGCACGCCGCCGGCCCAAATCGACATACACTTGAGTATCGGTCGTCCGTCCCTATCTGGGAGGATGACGCATCGTGCAAGGAGCGGTTTCATGACGACGAAGGTACTGCTGATTGGTGCGACCGGCCGCACGGGCCAGGCCTGCGCGGATCTGCTGCTCAAGCAGCCGGAATTCGAGGTGACAGCGCTGGTGCGCCGGCACGGCTATGCGCTGCCGGGCGCGAAGGTCGTCGAGGCCGATCTGACGGGCGATTTCTCGCACGCATTCCAGGGCATCACGCACGTGATCTACGCGGCCGGTTCGGCCGAATCGGAAGGCGCCGCCGAAGAGGAGCAGATCGACCGCGACGCGGTCGCGCGCGCGGCCGAGCATGCGCTCGCCTACAACGTGCAGAAGCTGGTCGTGATCAGTTCGCTGACCGCGTACTGGCCGGAGCGCAGCGGCGACGCGCTGCGGCACTACTCGCAGATGAAACGCGAAGGCGACGAGCGCGTGATCGCGTCGGGCATCGACTACGTGATCCTGCGCCCCGGCCCGCTCTCGGACAGCCCGGGCGTCGGCAAGATCGCACTGACCGAGGAGCCGCTGAACGCGGCGCCGCCGGTGTCGCGCCAGGATGTCGCATGGGCCGCGATCGAGGCGATCAAGCTGGGCATTTCGCGCAAGGTCATCGGCTTCGTCGGCGGCGGCGTGCCGATCGAACAGGCATTGCGCGCGTAACGTAGGTCCGGCACACCCTGCACGCCCGCGCCGCCATCCGGCAGCGCGTTTCTCATCGTGCTTGCGGCCCCCGCGGCGGGCCGCCTTGCCGCGGGCTCCCCGCCTGCGGCTTATTGCTTCGGATGCGCGTCGGCCCACGCCTTGACCGCGCCGAGCGTATTCTCCACGTGCTTGTCGGGTGACAGGCTCGTGTACTCGTACAGCACCTTCCCTTCCGGCGAAATCACGTAGGACACACGGTTCGCGCGATCGAGCGCGGGCAGCTTCGCGTCATATTCGCGGATGATCTTCGCGTCCGGATCGGCCGCGACCGGGAATTTGCTGCGGCACTCGCTCACCGAGAACTTGGTCAGCGTGTCGATGTTGTCGGCCGACACGCCGATCACCGTCGCGCCGTAAGCTTTGTAACGATCGACCGCATCCGCGAACGCATGCGCCTCGATGGTGCAACCCTTCGTGAACGCGGCCGGGTAGAAATACAGCACGACCGGCCCGTGCTTCAGCGCATCGGCGAGCGAGTACGTGTAAGTCTTGCCGCCCAGCGACGCCTGCGTCGTGAAGTCGGGCGCCGTTGCGCCCGGCTTCAATTGCGCCTGCGCGACCAGCGCATGACCGGCCACCAGCAGCGCCGCCGCGGCGCCCACCAATAGTTTTCGCTTCATCTGTGTCCTCATTTCTTATACAGTCAGCCTCGATGTGGGCCATGCTGCGTTCGACCATCGAACGCCGCATGCACGACCCGGTCCGGCGGCAGCGCAAGCCGCTGCCGGCCGGCCGGTTAAAGATTCCGCGCAACTTGCCGTTATTCCTTCCGGACAACCGGTTCCAGCCCTTCACGTCAGCGAGAAACATGGAAGCCAACAGGAAACAGACGCCACGCAAGGGCTCCTGGCGCAATGCCTTGCATACGCTGCGCCGCTTCGCCTGGTCGGGCGGCGCGCTGATGCCTGCGCGCGCCGGCGCGCCGCGCCGCGACGACACCGTGCGCAACTGGCTGGAACAGACGGTCGGCACGGTGGATTTCCTCGCCCATGTCGACCGCGAGCTGCGCTTTCTGTACGTATCCGACGCGAGCCTGCGTTTCATCGGTTATCACCGCGACTACCTGCACACGCTGACGCTGCGCGACCTGATCGCCGAACAGGATACCGCGACGCTCGAAGGCCTGCTCGCACGTGCCGCGCGTTCCGGCCAGGTCGAGAAAGCGACGATCTGCATCGTCAAGTCGCTCACCTACCCGCTCGACGTCGAGATCCGCGCGTTCAAGAGCCGTCACCACGGCGTCGACGGCTTCGCGATCGCGGCGTTCGACGTGACGGCCTGGCGGGCGCTCGAAGCGCGTCTGACGTACGAGATGCACCACGATCCGATGACGGGGCTCGACAACCTGTCCGCGCTCGTGCCCGCGCTGATGCGCGCGCAGCAGGCGGCCGACGAGAGCGGCACGTGCGCGGCGCTGCTGCTGCTCGACCTCGACGATTACCAGCGCATCAACCGCGCGCTCGGCTACGACGCCGGCGACACGCTGCTGCGCGACACCGCGCAGCGGCTGCGGGCGCTCGTCGCGCCCGGCGAGCAGCTCGCACGGGTCGCGAGCGACAAGTTCGCGGTGGTGTTGACCGCGCCGAACCGCGCGCGCGCGAGCGATGCCGCTGATGCGCTCGCGCGCCGGCTGCAGGCCGCGGTGCGCGAACCTTACGTCTTTCAGGGACAGACCGTGCACTTGTCCGCGAGCATCGGCATCGCGCTGTACCCGGACGAGCGCGCGGCGCCCCATCGCGCGCAACACCACAGCCCGCTGCTGCGCCGCGCCGACCATGCGCTCGCGCAGGCGAAGGCGTCGGGCGGCAATGCGCTCGCGTTTCACGAGCCGGTCGACGACCCGGCCGACGCGGAGCGGCTCAAGCTCGAGGCCGACCTGTACGACGGCGTGCGCAACGGCGAGTTCTCGCTCCACTTCCAGCCGATCACGCGCAGCCAGTCGGGCGCGGTGGACGGCGTCGAGGCGCTGATCCGCTGGCGGCATCCGGTGCACGGCCTCGTGCCGCCGGCCACCTTCATTCCGCTCGCCGAATCGATCGGCCTGATCAACTATCTCGGCAACTGGGTGCTCAAGGCCGCGTGCATGCAGCTCGTCGCGTGGGACCGCCAGGGGCTCGCGCTGCAGTACGTGGCGGTCAACGTGTCGCCGCAGCAGTTCCGCGACCCGCGCTTCACGCAGAGCGTGCGCGAGGCGATCGCGCTGACGGGCATCGACCCGCGCCGCATCGTGCTCGAAATCACCGAAAGCCTGCTGATGCACGATCCCGCGCAGGCGAAGATGCTGCTCGAGGAGCTGACCGAGCTCGGCATCCGCTTCGCGATCGACGATTTCGGCACCGGCTATTCGAGCCTCGCGTACCTGCAGCGCTTCCCGCTCGCGAAGCTGAAGATCGACCGCAGCTTCGTCGAGAACCTGCTGACGTCGCGCAACGATCGCGCGATCGTGTCTGCGGTGGTCGGCCTCGCGCAGACGCTCGATCTCGAGCTCGTCGCGGAAGGCGTCGAGACCGAGGCGCAGCGCGAACTGCTGACCGAAATGGGCTGCAACCACATCCAGGGCTGGCTCGTGTGCCAGGCGCTGCCGTCCGAGGAGCTCGCGCGGCGCTTCGAGGCGCAGCAGTTGCGCCTGCACGCCGCCTGACGCGCGCAGCGAACCGGACAGATTCGAATGTCAATCACCGCACACCTGCCCCGCACGGCGCTGCTCGACAAGCTATGGGCCCGGATGAACGAACGGGGCGACTTCCCGCTGCTGTCGGAATCGCTGCGCGCGACGATGGCCGCGATGAAGAACGACGACCTCGACTTCACCGCGCTCGTACGCGTCGTACTGTCGGATTTCGCGCTCACGCAGAAAGTCCTGCGGCTCGCCAATTCCGCGATGTACATGGCGTTCGGCGGCAACATCACGACCGTCACGCGAGCCCTGATGGTGCTCGGCATGGACACGGTCGGCCATCTCGTCGTCGGGCTGAAGCTCGTCGATCATTTCCACCACAGCACGCCGCGCCGCATCGACGCGAAGCTCGAGCTGAACCGCGCGCTGCTGTCCGGCTGCGTCGCCCGCAAGCTGACCGAGCATGCGGAACTGCGCGGCGGCGAGGAAGCGGTCGTCTGCACGCTGATGCGCCAGGTCGGCAAGCTGCTCGTGGTCTGCTATCTCGACAGCGAATGGGACCGGATCCGCCGCCGCGCCGCCGAGCTGAACGGCGACGACGCGGCCGCGTGCATCGACGTGCTCGGCGTCGGCTTCGACGAAATCGGCCTGGAGGCCGCCGCGAGCTGGCGCTTGCCCGACGTGATCCGCGCCGGGATGGCCGACGGTGACGGCCGCGCCGCGCACGCCGCCCACCGCGACGAACGCGAAGAAGACGACGAAGACGAGCGCGACGACCGCCGGCGCCCCGCGGCCTGTGCCGACGAAGGCGCCGACCGCGTGCGCTGGCTGCGTTCGGTGAGCCGCTGCTCGACCGATTTCGCCGGTGCGCTCGCGATGCCCGCGGGCCCGCAGCGCGACGCGCACATCGCGGTGCTCGCGCAGCGCTATGGGCAGGAGCTGGAGATCGATGCCGACGCGCTGGTGGAGATCGCCGACCGGCTCGCACGCGAGGAAGCGAGCGACACCGTGATGCGCGAGATCGTCGAGCTGCGTGCGAACGCCGACGCGATCGCACGGGCGCAGCCCGAACCCGAGGCATGCCTCGAGGCCGGCCTCGCGGACCTGCGCGCGCTGCCGTCCGAGCACGTGCTGATGCCGGTGCTCGCGCTTGCGTCGGAAAGCCTGCTCGCGGGGCTCGCGTTCACGCGCACCGTGATGTTCGTGCGCCGCGACGACGGCATGTTCGCCGCGCGCCTCGGCTTCGGGCCGGACGTCGATGCGGCGCTCGACCGGCTGTGCTTCGACGAGCGCTTCGAGCCGGACGTGTTCCATCTCGCGATCACGAACTCGGTCGGCATCTTCATCGAGCAGGCGCAGGAGCCGAAGATGATGAAGCGCCTGCCCGCGTGGTACCTCGATGCGCTTCCCGACACGCGCGCGTTCGTGCTGCTGCCGGTGCGCGTCGGCACGACGACCGTCGGCCTGCTGTACGGCGACTGGGCCGGCGCGCAGCCCGCGCGCAAGATCACGCAGCAGGAGATGAGCGTGCTCAACGAGCTCGCGCGCGAACTGGGGCGGTTCTTCCCCGCGTGACGCACGCGGCACGCCGCCTTGTGCGCGAGAAGCGGCGCCCCAAAAGCAAACCGGCCGCGAAAGCGGCCGGCTGCGTCGTGCGACGGATCGAAACGCTTACTTGAGCGTGACCGGCACGCTGAAGTACTTCTTCGCGAGGTTGTCGATCGTGCCGTCGGCCTTCAGCCCCTTCAGCGCCTGATCGAGCGCGGTCTTCAGCGCCGCGTCGTTCTTGCGCAGGCCGAAGCCGACGCCCGAGCCGAGGATCTCGGCATCGGCCACCGTGCCGCCGGCGAAGCCGAAGCCCTGGCCTTGCGGCTTCGACAGGAAGCCCTTCGAGCCCGCTTCCGAATCCTGGAACGTCGCGTCGAGACGGCCCGACTTCAGGTCGGCGTAGGCCAGGTCCTGCGTCTGGTACGGCACGACCTCGACACCGGCCGGCGCCCACTTCTTCTTCGCGTACGCTTCCTGGATCGTGCCCTGCAGCACGCCGACCCGCTTGCCCTTCAGCGCTTGCGGGGTCGGCTGGAGGCCGCTGCCCTGCTTCGCGATCAGCTGGTTCGGGATCGTGTAGATCGGATCGGTGAACGCGATCGCGTGCTTGCGCTGGTCGGTGATCGTCATGTCCGAGTTGATCGCATCGAACTTGCGCGCCTGCAGCGCGGGGATCAGGCCGTCGAAGTCGTTCTCGACCCACACGCACTTCACGTTCAGCTTCGCGCACACCGCGTTGCCGATGTCGATGTCGAAGCCGGTCAGCTTGCCGTCGGGCGTCTTGTATTCGAACGGCGCGTACGAGGCCTCCACGCCGAACCGGATCTCCTTCAGATCCGCCGCCATCGCGCTGCCTGCCGCCACGGCCGTTGCCGCCACTACCGCGTGCGCGGCCACTTTACGCCAATCCAACTTCATCAGGTGTTCTCCTCGATACTCGAATGTTCCGGAACTACGGGCGCTTGCATCATTGCCGGGCCGGATGACCACGACAATCCCGATGCCGCGCCTTGATGCGGCGCAACAGCCGCAAGGCGGCGATTGTACCAATCCGCACGGCCCGATACGGCAAAGCGGCCGCCAGCGCGCGATGCTGCGTTGCGTGCGCCGGCGTCGGCCCGGCCGTTCGTCGAACTTGCAAGACGATGTCGCAAATACGCAAGGGCCGATGCCTGGCCGCCGCGTGCGCGGCGGACGGACGTACGTCAACCCCAAAATGCGAACGCGACGCGACGATGCGCGGGCTGCCGATCTCCGCAGTCGCGCGCCACCGCGCATCGCTCAGACGAGCGCGGCGAGCGTGTCGCGCGTCGTGTCGACGACGAGCAGGCCCGCGCGCAAGCCCGGCTTCACCGACGGATTCGGGAACACGATGCGCTCCTCGTCGTGCTTCACCGTATAGCGGTAGTCGCCGTCCTGCGCGAGCACGGTGCCGCGCGCGAACGCGGTGAAGTTCGCGACGTCGGCCGCGACGAACAGCTCGAGCGCGTCGCTCTGCTTCGTGATCTGGTCGATCACGGTGAACACACGCGGCAACGGCGCATGGCCTCCTCGCGCATCGACATCACGCGGCGCGCCCGACACGAGCTTGCGCACCGCGCGGTCGGCCGGCGCGAAGCGCGACAGATCGTTCTGGCCGAACGGCCGCACCTTGCCGAGTTCCAGCGTGCACGCGAGCGCGCCGCACTGCTCGGCCGTGAAGTGCGAATACGTGTTGCCCTTCGCGGTATGCAGCAGCACGGCCGCGATGCGCGCTTCGCCGAGCCATTCGACCATCGCGCGGGTCGGCGGCGTGCCCGTGTGCGGCAGCAGCGCGAACTGCTCGAACACCGATGCGCGAATCGCCGTGTGCATGTCGACGTGCCAGCGTGCACCGCCCGCCGGCGCGGCCGCGAAGAACGCGGCGGCCGCCGCTTCGAGCTGCGCCGCGCGCGGCGCTTCGCGGCTCGTCGGCACGTGCGTGTGACGGCCGCTGAACAGGCGGTTCAGGTCGTCGTCGAGATAGCGCTCGCCCGCGCGCATCGCCGGCACGTTGCCGAGCACGACGAGCAGCCGGCACGCGAGCGGCAGCGTGCCCGCCGCGAGATCATGCACGAGCATCGACAGCAGCTCGATCGGCGCGGTCTCGTCACCATGCACGCCGGCCGACACGAGCACGCTCGCGCGCGCCGACGCGTCTGCGTCGCCCGCCGCATCGCGTGCGGCCGGCTCGAACGCGAGCAGCCCGTCGCCGAGCCATTGCCAGCGCACCGCGCCGTCCGCGCATGTGCCGTCCTTCACGGCCGGCGGGCCGCCAGCGAGCGTAAACGCGAGGAAGTCGTCGAGCAGCGCGGCGGCCGGCATGCGGGACTCAGCGCTGGAAGTCATACAGCGACCCCACACGCAGGATCTGCGTGAGCTCGTCGAGCGCCGTGCGCGATTCGTCGAGCAGCGTCGGATCGGCGAGATCTTCCGGCGCGAGACGGTCGCGGTAGTGCTTTTCGATCCACGCGTCGAGCGACGCGAACAGCGTGTCGTTCATCCACACGTTCGACGTGACGGCCGCACGCTCGGCGTCGTTCAGCACGACGCGCAGGCGCAGGCAGGCAGGACCGCCGCCGTTCTTCATGCTTTCGCGCAGGTCGAACACCAGAACGTCGCGGATCGGGCCGTTGCCGGCCGCGAGCTCGTCGAGATAGGCCGCGACGTTCGCGTTCTCGCGACACTCCTGCGGCACGACGAGCACCTGCGAGCCGTCGGCGCGCGACAGCAGCTGGCTGTTGAACAGGTACGACGTGACCGCGTCGTTCACGCTCACGGCCGCCTCGGGCACCTCGATCACGTTCAGCCGCGCGCCGCGCGCGTCGAGCGTGGCGGTCAGCGTGTCGTAGATCGCCTGCTTGTTGACGAACGCGCGCTCGTGCGTGAACAGCGTGTCGCGGTTGCCGACCGAGATCACGTCGTTGTGGAACACGCCCGCATCGATCACGTCCGGATCCTGCTGCGCATAGACCGTCGCCGTTTCGTCGAGGCCGTGGCGTTGCGCGACCGCGCGGCTCGCCTCGAAGGTCTGGCGCGCCGGAAAGCGCTTCGGCTCCGGGCCGCGGCGGTATTCCGCACGGCCGTACACGAAGAACTCGACGCCCGGCTTGCCGTATTCGGCGCAAAAGCGCGTATGGTTCGCGGCCCCCTCGTCGCCGAGCGCCGTTGTGCCTGTGAGCGCCTCGTGCACCGCGAAGTGCGCGGGATCGGCGAACAGCGTCGAGAGCGTCCGGCGCGTCGCTTCGTGCTCGATCGCGCGATGCAGCTTGCTGCACAGGTTGGCCGGCGTGAAGTGCACACGGCCGTCGCCGGTGTCGGCCGACGGGCTGACGGTCGCCGCGTTCGCGGTCCACATCGCCGATGCCGAGCTCGCCGCGGCGAGCAGTTCGGGCGCCTGCTTCGCGGCCTTCGCGATCACGTCCGCGTCCTTGCCGGAGAAGCCCAGCTCGCGCAGCAGGCGCAGCGACGGCCGCTCCTGCGGCGGCAGCACGCCTTGCGCGAAGCCGAGATCCGCGAGCTGCTTCATCTTGCGCAGCCCCTGCTTCGCGGCCGCCTTCGGGTTCGCGGCCGACTTCTCGTTGTTGAGCGACGCCACGTTGCCGAACGACAGCCCGGCGTAGTTGTGGGTCGGGCCGACGAGTCCGTCGAAATTGGCTTCTTGTGCGTTCATCGTCGTTCCCTCGATCAGAAGTGCAGGCCCGGCGACAGGCTCGCGGGCAAGGTCAGTTGCGTGCTTTCCACCGACGCCATCGGATACGCGCAATAGTCGGCGGCGTAGTACGCGCTCGGACGATGGTTGCCCGAGCGACCGGTGCCGCCGAACGGCGCGGCGGACGATGCGCCGTTGGTCGGGCGGTTCCAGTTGACGATCCCCGCCCGGATCGTGCGGCGGAAGTGCTCCCAGGCGTGCGCGTCGTCGGCCAGCAGGCCGGCGGACAGGCCGAACGCCGTGTCGTTCGCGCGCTCGATCGCTTCGTCGAACGTCGCGTAGCGGACGATCTGCGCGAGCGGGCCGAAGTGCTCTTCGTCGGGCAGGTTAGCCACGCCGGTCACGTCGATGATCGATGCGTTCACGAAACCCAGGCGCGGATCGCGCTGCGTCATCTCGATGATCGGCTTCGCGCCCTGCTCGACCAGGCGCGACTGCGCATCGACGAGCTTCGCGGCCGCGCGCGCCGAGATCACCGCGCCCATGAACGGCTGGGGATCGGCGTCGAACACGTCGGCCGTGATCTTCGACGTGACGTCGGCGAAGCGGGCGAGGAAGCGCTCGCCGAACGCGCCCTGCGGCACGAAGATGCGGCGTGCGCACGTGCAGCGCTGGCCGGCCGACAGAAACGCCGACTGGATCGTGTGGTGCACGGCCGCGTCGAGGTCCTCGACTTCGCCGATCACGAGCGGGTTGTTGCCGCCCATCTCGAGCGCGAGCACGATCTCCGGACGGCCGCCGAACTGCTTGTGCAGCAGCGTGCCGGTATCCGAGCTGCCGGTGAAGAACAGGCCGTCGATCTGCCGGTGATTCGCGAGCGCGATGCCGGTGTCCTTCTCGCCCTGCACGAGGTTCAGCACGCCGGCCGGCAGGCCGGCTTCCTGCCACACCTCGACCGTCGCGCGCGCGACTCCCGGCGCGAGCTCCGACGGCTTGAACACGACCGTGTTGCCCGCGATCAGCGCCGGCACGATGTGGCCGTTCGGCAAGTGGCCGGGGAAGTTGTACGGGCCGAACACCGCGACGACCCCGTGCGGACGATGGCGCAGCACCGCGACGCCGTCGGCCATGTCCTGGCGCTTCTCGCCGGTGCGTTCCTGGTACGCCTGGATCGAGATGCCGACCTTCGCGGCCATCGCCGCGACTTCGGTGCGCGCTTCCCACAGCGGCTTGCCCGTCTCGCGGCCGATCGCCGTCGCGATCGCTTCCTTGCGCTCGGTGAGCAACGCCGCGAAACGCTTGACGATCGCGCAGCGTGCTTCGAAGTCGAGCGCCGACCAGCCGGCGAACGCGTGGCGCGCGCTCGCGACCGCGCGGTCGACGTCGGCTGCCGACGCGCTGTCGCCCTGCCACGCGATCGCGTCGGTGCCCGGGTTGCGCGAAGCGAAGGCGGGGCCCGAGCCTGCGATCCAGGCGCCGTCGATGAAGAGTTCCGTCATGATTCGTTTATCCCTGTTTGACTTTGAGCGGCAGCACGCGCACCGGATCGCCGGCCTTCACGTCGAGCGCGGCGGCATCGTCGGCCGACAGCACGAACGCTCCGTTCGCGACCACGCCAGGCGCGACGCCGACGCGGAAATCGTTCAGCGACGTGTTCGACACGAGCGACTTCGGCGAACGGTCGCCCTGCGCGTCACCGGTGCCCGGCTCGCCGATCGTGACCGGCACGACCACGCTCTCGCGCACCGTGCGCAGGTCGTTGATGTGGCATTCGAGCACGGGGCCCGCGTCGAAGATGTCGACGTGGTTCTGGTAGCGCAGCCCTTCCGCCTCGAGCATCTTGCGCGCCGGCAGCGTGTCGCGGTGCGTGAGGCCGACCGCGTCCTGCGCGTCCTGCGGCAGCAGGTCGACGTACACCGGATAGCGCGGCATCAGTTCCGCGAGGAACGACTTGCGGCCGTGCGAGCTCAGGTAGTCCGCCGCGTTGAAATCGATCTGGTAGAAGTGCGAACCGACCGCGCGCCAGAACGGCGACGTGCCGTCTTCGTCGAAGTGGCCGCGCAGTTCCGCGCAGATGCGTTCCGGGAAACGGTCGCGGAACTGCGCGATGAACATGAAGCGCGAGCGCGACAGCAGGCCGCCGACACCGCCCGTGCGATAGCGCGGGCTCAGGAACAGCGAGCACACTTCCGCGTAGCCCGTCAGGTCGTGCGAGATGTTGAGCGCGGACATCCGCGTCCACACGCCGAGCTCCTGGCTCGCGTGCACGACCGTGCTCACGCGATAGTTGTAGAACGGCTGTTCGAGGCCGACCTGCGTCTCGATCCCGCACACGCCCGCGATGTCGCCCGTCTTCGACTCTTCCATCACGAAGAAGTAGCCGGCTTCGCCCGGCGCGGCGTTGCCCTCGAGCGTGCGGCGCGAGCGTTCGATGCGCGCGGCGAGCGCGTCGCGATCGGGCTTGAACGTGGTCAGGCCCGGCCCGGTTTCCTGCGCGAGCGACACGAGCGCGTCGACGTCGCCCGTTTGTACGACCCGAACGACGATCATGCTGCGCCTCCCTTCGTTTCTTCATCGTCGCGGCGGTGCAGCGGCACGCAGCGCACGACATCGCCATCCTTCACATCGAGCGCCGCGCGCACGTCGCCCGACAGCGGCGCCACGTCGCGGTGCGCATCGTCGTCCGGCAGGTCGGCCAGCACGCAGCGGAACGATTCGCCGCTGCCCGTCGACACCATGTACGCGGCGTCGCCCTGCTGCCGCGCGGCTTCGCGCACGGTGCGCTCCGCCGCGTGCTTCACGCATGCGGTGCGGTCGACCTGCGCGGTCAGCACGGGGCCCGCGTCGAAAATGTCGACGAAGCGGTCCGGCTCGAAGCCTTCCTCGAGATGGATGTCGTACGCGAGCAGCGCCGTTTCGTTCGGCTCGCCGAGCACGCGCTGCGCGGCTTCCGGCAGCAGCGGCACGTAGAGTGGATAGGCCGGCATCACTTCCGCGATGAACGTGCGGCTGCGGCCGCCCGACGCGATGTCGACGTCGGTGAAGTCGCGCCCGAAGAACTTGCGGCCCACTGCTTCCCAGAACGGCGATGCTCCGGTGTTGTCGCTCACGCCGAGCAGCAGCGTGAATACTTCCGGCGTGAAGCGGCGGCGGTTCGCGGCGATGTACATCATCCGCGCACGCGAGATCAGGTGCGCGGCCGCGTCGCCGCGCAGCGACGGATCGACGTAGAAGCCCGCCAGCCGGCTCTTGCCGGTCAGCTCGTGCGACATCGTGAGCGCGTGGATCTTGCGGTTCACGTGCAGCTCGCGCGACGCGTGGATCAGGGCGTCGTTGCGGAACGCGTAGAACGGTTCCGAGTAGCCGGCCGCGGCCACGATGCTCGCCGTGCCGAGCAGCTTGCCCGTCGACGAGTCTTCCAGCACGAAGAGGTAGAACTCTTCGCCGGCGAAGTCGACGTCCGCGCGAAACGAATCCTCGGAGAGCGCCACGCGCGCTTCGAGCGCCGCGCGGTCATGCGGCAGCGAGTGCAGGACCGGCTGCGCGGTGCGCGCCATGTGCGCGAGCGCATCCAGATCCGTGAGTTTGCCGGGGCGAACAAATAGCATCGTCGTTCCTGTCTGCGATGGGTGCGCCGATCAGCGCGCGGTGGCTTCCTGGGGCGCGAGCACCTGTTCGACTGCCTTCTCGAAGCGCTTCATGCCTTCGTCGAGCAGGTCGAACGGAATCACGAGCGACGGCACGAAACGCAGCACGTTCGGGCCTGCGATCAGCATGATCAGGCCGTTCTCGGCGGCGGCGGTGACGAAGTCCTTCGCGCGGCCGTCGAAGGCGGCGGTCAGTTCCGCGCCGACCAGCAGGCCCTTGCCGCGGATGTCCTTGAAGATGCCGAAGCGTGCGTTGATGCGTTCGAGCGCGCCCTTCAGTCGCACGCTGCGTTCGCGCACGCCTTCGAGCAAGGCCGGGTCGCCGATCAGTTCGACGACCTTGTCCGCGATTGCCGATGCGAGCGGGTTGCCGCCGTACGTCGTGCCGTGCACGCCGACCTTGAAGTGCGCGGCCAGTTCGTTCGTCGTCAGCATCGCGCCGATCGGGAAGCCGTTGCCGAGCGCTTTCGCGGTCGTGAGGATGTCCGGCGTGACGCCCGTGTCCATGTATGCGTAGAACTGGCCCGTGCGGCCGACGCCCGTTTGCACTTCGTCGAAGATCAGCACTGCGTCGTGCGCGTCGCACGCTTCGCGCAGTGCCTTCAGGAAGGCCGGATCGGCCGGGATCACGCCGCCTTCGCCCTGCACCGGCTCGACGATCACCGCGCAGGTTTGCGGGCCGATCGCGGCCTTGGCGGCTTCGATGTCGTTGAACGGCAGGTGCTTGATGCCGGCCGGCACCGGGCCGAAGCCTTCCGAGTATTTCGGCTGGCCGCCGACGCTGACCGTGAAAAACGTGCGGCCGTGGAACGACTGGACGAACGACACGATTTCGTACTTGTCGGCGCCGTGGCGGTCGAAGGCGACGCGACGCGCGAGCTTCAGTGCGGCTTCGTTCGCTTCCGCGCCCGAGTTCGCGAAGAATGCGCGGTCGGCGAAGGTCAGCGATTCGAGGCGTTTCGCGAGGCGCAGCACCGGTTCGTTCGTGTAGCCGTTGCCGATGTGCCAGAGCTTGCGGCCTTGTTCGTCGAGGACCTTCAGCAGTTCCGGGTGGCCGTGACCCAGCGACGTCACTGCAATGCCGCACGCGAAATCCACGTATTCGCGGCCGGCCGTGTCCCACACGCGGGAGCCCTCTGCACGGTCCGGCACGAACGGCGCAGGGGAGAATACCGGCACCATCACTTCGTCGAATGTCTGGCGGGTCACGGTCGAGGTCGTCATGGTCGTTCCTTTCGGTTTCGTAAGAGGGTTCAACAGGATCAAGTTTAGGTAAGGGTGACGCAAGCGT
This sequence comes from Burkholderia sp. KBS0801, assembly GCF_005937855.2. Classification (NCBI taxonomy): domain Bacteria; kingdom Pseudomonadati; phylum Pseudomonadota; class Betaproteobacteria; order Burkholderiales; family Burkholderiaceae; genus Burkholderia; species Burkholderia sp. KBS0801. Next base: position 1,148,107 of record NZ_CP042177.1, on the reverse strand, counting down.
CTTGCGGATTTGCGACGGGTTCTATCGGAAGCGGATAGCTCGCTTTATTTTGACTCTTCTACGGTGGGGGTGCCTTCGTTCGGTGCATCTGTGTTTGGTGGTCCGCCCGCGTTTTCGTGAAGCACCTGCAATCGTGTCGGTCTATTAGCGTCGCCCCTGCGCGGGGCGGCGGTTACTTTTCTTTGTCTTGCCAAAGAAAAGTAACCAAAAGAAAGGCGCTCAGATAACGCATGACTTCCCGGTGCCATGGCCACCAGAGTGGCACTCGCCTAAGTGTCCGCGCCAGTAAAGAACCCGGAGTGGTTCGAGCAATAGTTCTGACACCCACCATCACCCCGCGGAGCGGTATACCGCCCGCTAGCTCCATCCTCGCTTCGCTCGGCTGCAAGGTATTTCACCGCAATTTACACGCCTGCGCATTCCGCACCCGCCCCACTAATCAGGTCCCCCAATCAATCCATGTCCGCCCTGGAGCAACGGGGATTTCATTAATTGCATGCATGTGGTCTGCGCGACGATTGCGTGAACCAATCCCGATTGCGCTGAGAAGGAGGAAGTGGACCTATCGGCCGAGCGAAGCGAGGACGGAGCTAGCGGGCGGTATACCACTCTGCGGGGTGGTGAGAGGTGTCAGACCGCTTGCTCGAACCACTCCGGGTTCCCAACTGGCGCCGACACTTAGGCGAGGGCCACTCTGCTGGCTATGGCACCGGGAAGTCATGCGTTATCTGAGCGCCTTTCTTTTGGTTACTTTTCTTTGGCAAGACAAAGAAAAGTAACCGCCGCCCCGCGCAGGGGCGACGCTAATGGACCGACACGATTGCAGGTGCTTCACGAAAACCTACGCGCACCACCAAAAAACCCGAACCTCAATCCTTCCCCCGCTCGACAAGAGCGCCCCCCCGAGGCTCACTCCCGCCCCCAGTCTGCTTCTCGAGCCATGCCCGCCGATCTTCCCGAGGCGTAACCCCAAACCGCTCCCGATAGGCATTAGAAAAATGCGCCGCAGAAGAGAACCCACAGGCGAGACTGACTTGCACCACCGACTTGCTGGTCCGCTGCAGTTGAGTGCGCGCCTTGAGCAGTCGAAGATTGAGGTAATACTTGGAGGGCATGGCCCCGAGATACTGCCGAAAGAGCCGCTCGAGTTGCCGCCGCGAAACGCCGACAAGCCCGGCGATCTCATCGGTAGTAAGCGGATCCTCGACATTGGCCTCCATCAAAAGCAACGCATCGTTGAGCCGAGGATGCCGCTCGCCCGGCGCGGTAACGAAAGGAATCCGCTGCCGCTCCTCGCCGCTGCGCAGCGTGCCGGCGCCGAGCGCATCGGCAATCCGCTCCGCGAGATCCGCCCCATGTTCGCGGCCGATCATCGCCAGCATGAAATCGACAGTAGCCTGCCCACCGGCACAGGTCGCCCGATCGCGATCGATCTCGAAGATCTGCTGCGTGACGATCGACCGCTCGAACTGCTCGGCGAACTGCTGATACGTCTCCCAGTTCACGCTCACGCGATACCCGGAAAGCTGCCCGGCCATCGCGAGCCACCACACGCCGTGGTGAATCCCCGTGACGACCGGCGTACGCTGCCCAATGCGCGCGAGACTCGCGAGAAACAACCGGTAGTCGGCGAACTGCTGAAACCGCTCCGACACGACGATCAGCCAGTCGCACGCGACCGCATCGTTGAACGCCGCATCGGCATGCCACTGCGCGCCGCCGGCGAGCGGCACGGGCCGCCCGTCCCACGAACACACCTGCCAGCGATACAGCAAGCGCCCGTCGATCTCGTTCGCGAGATTCAACGCATCGACGATCGGCCCCACACCCGACATCGACACGGGCGGCAGTGCAACGATCGCCACCTGCGTCGTGCGGGTGGCGCCTGCGGGACGAGTCACCGGTACCACGTATGAAAACCCGCCCGTCGCGTTACTTGAGGCTGCCCGACAGGAACTGCTTCAGACGCTCGCTCTGCGGACGCACCAGCACCTCCTTCGGATCGCCCTCTTCCTCGGTCCGCCCCTGATGCAGGAACATCACGTGGTTCGACACGTTGCGCGCAAAACCCATCTCGTGCGTGACGACGATCATCGTGCGGCCTTCCTCGGCCAGCTTCTGCATCACCTTCAGCACTTCACCGACGAGCTCCGGATCGAGCGCCGACGTCGGCTCGTCGAACAGCATCACGTCCGGATGCATCGCAAGCGCACGCGCGATCGCGACACGCTGCTGCTGGCCACCCGACAGATGCGACGGATACTGCTTCTCGACACGCGGCGCCAGCCCGACCTTCTCCAGGTACGCGCGCGCTCGCTCCTCGGCTTCCCGCTTCGAAATGCCGAGCACGTGCACCGGCGCTTCCATCACGTTCTCGAGCACGTTCATGTGCGCCCACAGATTGAAGTGCTGGAACACCATCGCGAGCTTCGTGCGGATGCGCTGCAACTGCTTGTGATCGGCGACCTCGAGCGCGCCCGCGCGGTCGGGCTTCGTGCGCACGGTCTCGCCGTCGACGACGATCTGCCCCGCATTCGGCCGCTCGAGAAAATTGATGCAGCGCAGGAATGTGCTCTTGCCCGAACCGCTCGCGCCGATGATGCTGATGACGTCGCCGGCCTTCGCGTTCAGCGACACGCCCTTGAGCACCTCGTTATCGCCGTAGCGCTTGTGAATGTCGACCGCGGCAAGCTTGGTGGAAGCGGACGCGCTCGTTTGAGTGATCTCGGCCAACTGGCTCTCCTCGAAGTGAAATCAATGACGGCCGGCCGCGAGATACGCGAGCCAGTGGCGCTCCGCCCGGCGAAATGCCGCGACGAGTGCGAACGATACCGCAAGATAGATCAGCGCGGCGATCCCGAACGACTGGAACGCCATGTAGGTCGCGGAATTGGCGTCGCGCGCGACCTTCAGGATGTCGGGCACGGTCGCCGTGAACGCCACGGTGGTCGCGTGCAGCATCAGGATCACCTCGTTGCTGTACAGCGGCAGCGCGCGGCGCAGCGCCGACGGCAGGATCACCCGACGGTACATCGTGAACGGCGTCATCCCGTACGCACGCGCCGCCTCGACCTCGCCGTGCGGAATCGCACGAATCGCGCCCGCGAAGATCTCGGTCGTGTACGCGCAGGTGTTCAGCGCGAACGCGAGAATCGCGCAGTTGAAGCCGCTCCTGAAGAACGCGTCGAGCAGCGAGTGCGAACGCACGAACTCGAGGCTGTACATGCCCGTGTACATCAGCAGCAGCTGCACGTAGAGCGGCGTGCCGCGGAACACGTACGTGTAGAACCGCACCGGCATCGACAGCCACTTGTTCTTCGACACGCGCGCGACCGCAAGCGGCACCGCGCATACGAAGCCGAGCGAAATCGACGCGACGAGCAACCACAGCGTCACCGCAAGGCCGGAGAGGCGCTGGCCGTCCCAGTAAAGGAACGCCCGGCCGAATTCCTGGAGGATCTCGATCATAGTTCTGCGTGGCGCACGCCCATGGAATAACGCTTCTCGAGCTGGATCAGCACGAGGTTGGAGACGGTCGTGATCGCGAGGTAGATCAGCGCCGCGATGAGGATGAAGAAGAACATGTTGAACGTGCTCTTGCCGGCGTCCTGCGCGGCCTTCACGACATCCGCGAGGCCGATGATCGACACCAGCGCGGTCGCCTTCACGAGCACCTGCCAGTTGTTGCCGATGCCCGGCAGCGCGAAGCGCATCATCTGCGGAAACATGATCCGCACGAACACGCGCATCCCGCTCATCCCGTACGCCGCGCCGGCCTCGAGCTGGCCGCGCGGCACCGACAGGAACGCGCCGCGAAACGTCTCGGTGAAGTACGCACCGTAGATGAAGCCGAGCGTCAGCACGCCGGCGACGAACGGATCGATATCGATCTGCTCCCAGCCGACGAGGTCGGTGAACTGGTTCAGCCAGATCTGAATGCTGTAGAACAACAGCAGCATCAGGACGAGATCGGGTACCGAGCGGATCAGTGTCGTATAACCGGTCGCGATCGCTCGCAGCACCCGGTTGTGCGACAGCTTCGCCACCGCGCCGATCAGTCCCAGCGCCACCGCGGCAGCGAGCGACAGCACCGACAGCTCGATGGTCTGCACGGTGCCGGCCCAGAGGACGGGACCAAAGCCGTAAAGGAACACGCGCGTCTCCAGTGTTGAATGAACACCGGCACGCAAACCTCTGTCGCGCCGGGCTGACGCGGATAGTCGCAAGCGAAAATGATTGCCTCAAATCACCGTGCGCGAGACTGTTGCATTGCAACAATTCCCTCGATCATTTGCAGGGCCGGCCTACGCCCCTGTTTCAAAAGGAAAAAACCCGCTTCCTGACAGTCGAATGACACGCAGGGAAGCGGGCTTTTTGCAATTTTCCGGTCGCTTTTTCGATATAGCGCCAGCGCCGGGACGCAGGTTCAGCGCCCCTTCAGGATATCGGAGCGCGAAGTCGTATAGACGAGCCCGTCCGGGCCGAAATGGACGTTGAAGAACGCGTCGGTGTTCACGCCATCCTCGAGCCAGCGCCAGCTCCACACCGTCTCGGGCTTCAGCGGATATTGCGCGATGTCGCCCGGCTTGCCGAGCAGGCGCCGCACCTCGTCCTCGTCCATGCCGGGGCGCACCTTCGCGAAGTTCTCGGCGGTCAGCACCTGCGTCGCGCCCGCGTAGTGGCCGCTCGCGTCGAGATCGACGAACCAGGTCTGATTGCCCATCGGGCCGCGCGGATATTCGAGACGCTTCGAGCCGTCAGTGAAGGTGCGCTCGGTGTCGGGCTTGCCCATCGTGCCGCGCACGTCGGCCTCGGTCGATACGCCAACCTTGAGCCCCTTGAGCAGCAGCGGCGCCGGCTTGATTGCGGTGAAAAAGTCCCTGATGCGTTGCACGTCGAGATTGCCTTGCTTGTCGTCGCAGCCGGTGAGCGCCAGCGCGGCGGCCAGCATCGTGACGGGGAGCAGCCGGAAACGAAAAATCATCGGAAGAATTGCGCGTCGAGAAAACACGCGCCAAGGATACCCGCGCAACGCCAAAAGCGCGAGACGGCTCGCGCGGCCCGTCTCGCGTTCAATGCGTCGTTTCGGTGTGCGCGTCGGCCGCGCGGCGCGCGGGCCGTGCATCATCCGACCCGGCCGGCACCGCACGGATGTGGCGGCGCGTGCGCACGAGTTCGGCAAGCTGCCACGAACCGAGCGCCAGACAGCCGAACAGCACCTCGCGGCCGCGCTTGACCAGCGCGAGCGACAGCGCCGTCTCGCGATCGACGCCGAACATCTGCGCGAGCAGCACGACGGTCGCCTCCTGCACGCCCAGGCCGCCCGGCACCATGAACGCCGCATGCCGCACGGCCTGCGTCATCGCCTCGATCGCGATCGCGCCGCCGATCGAGACCGGATGCCCGAGCAGCGCGAGCGCCCAGTAGATTTCGAGCGCGCCGAGCACGTAGCCGGCCAGCTGCCAGAAGAACGCACTGAACAACAGCGCCGTGCGCGACATCAGCGCGTCGATGTCGGCATCGAGCCGGCGGCCGTCGACGCCCTGCAGCAACCGGTGCGAATCGCCGAGCAGATGCCCCGCGAACCGCTCGATCGCGTGGAAGATGCCGCCGCGCCGCATCAGCACGACGCCGAGCACCGGCAACGGCAGCGTCAGCAGCAGCGCAAGGCCGATCGTGCCGCCGCCCATGTCGTGCGTGGTCGCGAGCAGCAGCACGAGGCCGAGCGCCGCGAACGCATACTGGACGACGATCGTCACCAGCACCTCGACGATCACCGACGCAGTCACGCGGCTCGCGTCGGGCACCTGCCAGCGCGCGATCCGGATCCCGACCAGCTCGCCGCCGATCCCGACCACGGGCAGCAGCCGGTTCACGGCTTCGCGCACGGTCGCGATCCACCACAAAAACGGCAGCGACGCGCGCCGGTCGAGCAGCTGGTGCCACGCATACGCGTCGAGCAGCAGCGGCAGCGCGTGGAACGGCACGAGCCATAGCAGCGCGAAGCCGGCGCGCTCGAGCATCCGCGACACGTCGCCGATGCCTTCGTGCAGCCCCAGCGCGAGCAGGATTCCGATGCCGACCGGCCAGCCGAGCCATTTGATCCACCGGGTCATGACGAGCGTGCCCCCGCTACGCGCGACGCGCGCGTGCCGCTGCGCCCCGCAAGCTGGCCGAACACGTCCGCAAACCCGCCGGTCGCGACACCGGCCGCCTTCAGCGCGGACGCGACGCGCGGCGACAGCAGCGCGTCGAGTTCGTCGACCGGGCGGTAATCGGCCATCGTCGGCGTGATCGGGCCGTCGCCGGCCTCGGCCGGATGACAGTAGATCTCGCCGACACCGGGCGGCAGCGCGGCGAGCGTGTCGAGCAGCACGCCCTCGTCCATCGCGCCCGTATGCTCGATCCCGACCACGTAGTCGTTGTGCGCGAGCCCCGCGCGATCGAGCCGGGCTCGCACGAGCGCGATCCACGGCTTGAGCAGCGCGGGCGCGCTCGTTTCATACGGCAGCCGCACCGCGCGCAGTCCGTAGTCGCGGCCGATCTCGATGATCAGCGACAGCACGGTCGGATGCAGGTGGAAATGCTTGTGCGCGTTCACGTGATCGAGCGGCAGGCCGCTCGCCGCGAACGCGTCGAACTGCGCGCGGATCTCGCGGCGCAGTTGCGCACGCACGTGCGGCAGGAAGAAGAATCTGCAGCCGTCCTTGGCCATCGCGTCGCCGAATCGCCCGTCGGGGCCGACGAGTGCGGGAATCTCATGCGCGGGCAGCATGGCCGGCCCGTCCGCGAGGACGAGATGCAGGCCGACCGCGAGCGACGGCAGCCGCCGCGCGCGTTCGATCGCATCCTGCGCCGCGGGCGCACCGACCATCAGGCTCGCGGCGTTCAGCACGCCGTCGCGATGCGCGCGCTCGACCGCCGCGTTGACGCGCGGATGCAGCCCGAAGTCGTCCGCGGTGAAGATCAGCGCCCGCACCGCCCGCTGCGTCGTCACGAATCAGGCCTCGTGCGCGCGCAGGAAGCGGAAGAACTCGACGCCTTCGCGCAGACGGCGCTTCATCATGTCCCAGCTCGTCAGCATCTCGCGGACGATCTCCCAGATCTTCGACGGACGGAAATAGAACTGGCGATAGAACTGCTCGAGCTGGTGATAGATCTCGTCGCGCGACAGGTGCGCATAGCCGATCGCCGCGAGCTGCACGCCTTCCTTGCTCACCAGGTTGATGGTCTTGTTCTCTTCCATCCAGCCGTTCTCGACGGCCTGCTTGTACAGCGTCGTGCCCGGATACGGCGCGGCGAGCGACACCTGGATCGTGTGCGGATTGATTTCCTTCGCGTACTCGATCGTCTTCTTGATGGTTTCCTGCGTCTCGCCGGGCAGGCCGAGGATGAAGGTGCCGTGGATCTTGATGCCGAGCTTCTTGCAGTCCGCGCTGAAGCGGCGCGCGAAATCGGTGCGCACGCCCTTCTTGATGTTCACGAGGATCTGGTCGTCGCCGGATTCGAAGCCGACCAGCAGCAGGCGCAGGCCGTTCTCCTTCATGACCTTCAGCGTCTTGTACGGCACGTTCGCCTTCGCGTTGCACGACCACGTCATGCCGAGCTTGCCCAGACCGATGGCGATGGCTTCGGCGCGCGGCAGGTCGTCGGTGAAGGTGTCGTCGTCGAACATCAGTTCCTTCACTTCCGGCATGTTGTCGCGGATCCACTTTGCTTCCGCGAGCACGTTCTCGACCGAGCGCGTGCGGTAGCGATGGCCGCTGACCGTCTGCGGCCACAGGCAGAACGTGCAGCGCGACTTGCAGCCGCGGCCCGTGTAGATCGATACGTACGGATAGTTGAGGTAGCCGATGAAGTAGTTGTCGATCTTCAGGTCGCGCTTGTAGACGGGCGCGACGAACGGCAGCTCGTCCATGTTCTCGAGGATCGGACGCGCTTCGTTGTGCTCGATCGAGCCGTCCTTCGCGCGCCAGCTCAAGCCCTTGATCTGCGAGAACGGCCGGCCTTCGGCGATTTCCTTGCAGGTGAAGTCGAATTCCTCGCGGCACACGAAGTCGATTGCGTCGCTCGCCGTGAGCGAGTTGTGCGGATCGACCATCACCTTCGCGCCCACCATGCCGACCAGCATCGACGGCTTCATCTTCTTCAGGTCCTGCGCGAACATCGCGTCGGTCGGGAACGACGGCGTGCTCGTGTGGATGATCACGAGGTCGTAGTCGTTGGCGATTTTCAACGTCTCGTCGACCGACAGCCCGTCGGCCGGTGCGTCGACGACGCGGCTGCCCGGCACGAGCGCGGCCGGCTGCGCGAGCCACGTCGGGTACCAGAAGGAACGGATTTCGCGCTTCGCCTGATAGCGCGAGCCGGCTCCGCCGTCGAAGCCGTCATACGAAGGGGCCTGCAAGAACAGCGTTTTCATGATTGCTCCGGTAGCCTGCATAGTTCGATTCGTTTCAACGATTCAGTCAATAACCCGCGGGCCGCCGTGCCGGCGCCCGCCGCTCTGTCATGTCGCGTCGCGCGGCGTGGCCGCGCGACGCGTCCCGGCCGTCCGGCCGAATTCGATCGGGAACGCGCGCACGGCCGCTCCCTCGGGCAACGTGCCTTAACGGCCGTCCCCGCCTTCCACCGCCGCCGTCGCGCGCTCGCCGCCGACGACCGTCATCCGCGCGCCGCGCCACACGACGTGCGTGCCGAACGCGGCCGCAAGCCATTCGAGCGTGAGCAGCGTGTCGCGCACCGCGACGAGCGGCAGATCGCGCCAGAACGCGCGCCAGCCGTCCGCGCCGCGCGCATGCAGCACCAGCCGCCCGAACGTGCCCACGACGGCCGCGCCGCCCGCCAGCGTGCCGGCGAAGGTGCCATCGAGACGCAGCGCGAGCGCCGCGCCGATCGCGAGCCACGGCGCGGTAAACGTGATGAACAGGAACGTGAAACCGGCCGGGTTCAGCGAACGGATCGTGCGCAGCCAGCGCGTCTCGCGGTGCCAGAGCGGCCCGAACGACGGCTCGATCACGTCGGTCGCGACCTCGACCTCGGACAGCACGGTGCGTCGCCCGAGGCGGCGCGGCAGCTCGGCGAGCCAGAAATCGTCGGCCAGCTCGTCCTTCAGCGCGAGCAAGCCGCCGATCCGGTCGAGCGTGTCGCGCGTCAGCGCGAGCGTCGCGCCGAAGCCGAAGCGGCTCGAGCGGCCGAGGTGCGCGATCCGCACGGACGGCGCGAACCACGCATCGACGAACTGCGCGCCGATCCGCGTCCAGAACCCGCCGACGCTGCGCGCATGATACAGACACGTGACGACCCCGACGGACGCGTCGGCGAGCGGCGCCGTCACGCGTTCCAGATAGTCCGGCTTCACCGCGATGTCGCTGTCCGCGATCACGATGCGGCCGTACTTCGCGCGTTCGGCCAGATTGATCAGGTTGCTGACCTTCAGGTTCTTGCCGTGCACGCGCGCGTCGATCACGAGCGTGATGTCGCACTCCGGATAGTCGGCGCGCAAGCGCTCGACGACGGCGACGGCCGGATCGGCCGCCGACGCGACGCCAAACAGCACTTCATGGCGCGGATGGCGCTGCTCGCAGAACGTCGCGAGGTTCTCGTACAGGTGCGGCTCCGCGCCGCACAGCGGCTTGAGCACGCTGACGGGCGCGAAGCCGTCGCGCGCCGCGGTGCGCGGCGTGCGCGGGCGCGGCGCGAAGGCCGCGGCGAGCGCGTAGCCGGCTGCGGCCAGCGTGAACACGAGCAGGAGCCAGTCGAGCAGCGTGACGATCGGCGTCATGCGCGAGCCTCCCCGGCGACGCGGGCGCCCTGCCGATCGATTGAATCTGATTGAACGCGATTGGGTATTCCGACAGCAACGAACGCGGGCACGACCCGACTCCTTGTTCCAGCAGCGTCTGTAATGGCGAGGCTCGGCCCATTCCCCGAATGCGACCGGCACCGGCTTCGCGTAGCACATTTCCGCGCAATGCCCGGACGGGATGCGGGGAAGATTCGAATGGCGAACATCGGCACAACATGGACAGGCGCCGGATTTTAGCAGTGCAAGCCGGCCCGCGCGTGACGGCACGCGAAACGGACTTGTGCGATTTCGGCAAAGCTGTGCGGCCGGCAAACCATTCTGGTGCCACTGCGTTCACGCTAGCGTAAGCACTTTGCAGGCGTATTGCAGTGTTGAAAATCAGACGTTTCGTGGAAATTTGTACGTCGATGCGAAGACATGCTCAATCCCCGTAAAGTTTGGTCATTATTTGGGGATTGAATTGATTTATGCAACGATGACGACCTCCCGTCCTATGCAACCTTGCACCCCTGAAAGGCGCATGGGTATCCGTGCGTCGCCAGCGCGTTCCGGAACCCTTTGGCAAAATCGTCGACATCTGTTGCGCATGCGCATCACCGCGCCCCTCCCTTTAGAAGGCCACCGATGATTCCGTTTTCCGTACTCGATCTCGCCCCCATTCCCGCCGGCGCGGACGCCGCGCAGGCTTTCCGCAACACCGTCGATCTCGCGCAGCACGCGGAGCGCCTCGGTTACCGGCGCTACTGGCTCGCCGAACATCACAACATGCCCGGTATCGCGAGCGCGGCGACGGCCGTCGTGATCGGTCATGTCGCGGGCGCGACGAAGACGATCCGCGTCGGCTCGGGCGGGATCATGCTGCCAAATCATGCGCCCCTCGTGATCGCCGAACAGTTCGGCACGCTCGCGTCGCTGTATCCGGGGCGCATCGATCTCGGGCTCGGCCGTGCGCCGGGCACCGACCAGACCACGTCGCGCGCGCTGCGCCGCGACCTGATCGGCAGCGCCGACTCGTTTCCGGACGACGTCGCCGAGCTGCAGCGCTACTTCGCGGAACCGGCGCCCGGCCAGCGCGTGCGCGCGGTGCCCGGTGCGGGGCTGGACGTGCCCGTGTGGCTGCTGGGTTCGAGTCTGTTCAGCGCGCAGCTCGCCGCGATGCTCGGGCTGCCATTCGCGTTCGCGTCGCACTTCGCGCCGGACTACCTGATGCGCGCGCTCGAACTCTATCGCGCGCAGTACCGGCCGTCGGCCGCGTGGCCGAAGCCGCATGCGATGGTCGGCATCAACGTGTTCGCGGCCGATACCGACGACGAGGCGCGGCGCCTCTTCACGTCGCTGCAGCAGCAGTTCATCAACCTGCGCCGCGGCACGCCGGGCAAGCTGCCGCCGCCCGTCGACGCGCTCGAGGCGAGTGAATTCGAACTCGCGAACGTCGCGCACGCGCTGTCGTTCGCGGCCGTCGGCTCGCGCGACACGGTGCGCGATAAGCTCCGCGACCGGATTGCACAGACGGGTGCGGACGAGGTGATCATCACCGCGCAGATCTACGATCACGCCGCGCGGGTGCGCTCGTTCGAGCTGGCGGCGCAGATCCGCGACGAACTGGCGAACGAAACCCGCTGACCGGGCGGGCGCGGGCACCCGCCGTCACGTCACTACGGGTGCACCGCGTCCAGCCCGTCGAGCAGCGCCTTGTGGAACGCGTCCGGATCCTGGATCTGCGGCGCGTGGCCGAGCGACGGGAATTCGACGAGCTGCGCGCCGGGGATCGCCGCCTGCGTACGCTTCGCGAGTTCCGGGTAATGGCCGAGCTTCGCGTGCACGTCGGGCGGCGCCACCTCCTTGCCGATCGCGGTCGTGTCCTTGTCGCCGATCAGCAGCAGCGTCGGCACGCGGATCGCACCGAGTTCGTAGACCACCGGCTGGGTGAGGATCATGTCGTAGATCAGCGCCGAGTTCCACGCGACCGCGTCGCGGCCCGGGCCGCGATACATGCCGGCGAGCATCTGCACCCAGCGCTCGTAGGCGGGCGACCACTTGCCTGCGTAGTAGGTCGCCTGCTCGTAGCGGCGGATGCCGTCGGCATTCGTCTTCTGTTCGCGCGCATACCAGTAGTCGACCGGCAGCGGCGGCACGCCGAGCGCCTTCCAGTCCTCGAGGCCGATCGGGTTCACCAGCACGAGCTGGTCGGTCGCCTTCGGATACATCAGCGCATAGCGCATCGCGAGCATCCCGCCCGTCGAATGGCCGACGATCGTCGCCGATTTCACGCCGATCGACTCGAGCAGCGCATGCGTGTTGCGCGCGAGCTGCTGGAAGCTGTACTGGTAGCGTTCGGGCTTCGACGACTTGCAGAAGCCGATCTGGTCCGGCGCGACCACACGATAGCCGGCGCGGCTCAGCACGCCGATCGTGTCCTCCCAGGTCGCCGCGCAGAAGTTCTTCCCATGCAGTAGCACGACCGTGCGGCCGTTCGGGTGCGCCGGCTGCACGTCCATGTACATCATCTCGAGGGTTTCGCGCTGCGACACGAACGCGTAGCGATGCACCGGCTCCGGATAGGCGAAGCCTTCCAGGCGGGGGCCGTACGCGGGCCCGTCGTTGCCGGCCGGCGCCGGCGCGGCGGCCGCGGCCGAGGTCGCGCATGCCGCGGCAACGCCGGCGCCGAGCACGGCGGCGCGCGCGAGGGACAACATCTTGCAAATCGAGAGCATGGCGATCACGGTAAGGGGAATTGCACGCGCGCAACCGGGCGGCTTCGCGCCCCGCGATTCTACGCGGTCGGGCTGACGGCGGCGCGCAACACTCGATGGCCGTGCGACTTCCGCGCGCGCGACGAACTCGGGTATCGTGTGTCGTGACCCTGAAACGCCTGCAGGCGAACACTCATGAAAAACGTCCTCAGCATTCAGTCGCACGTGATCTACGGACACGCCGGCAACAGCGCGGCCGTGTTTCCGATGCAGCGCCTCGGCGTCAACGTCTGGCCGCTCAACACCGTCCAGCTGTCGAATCACATGCAGTACGGCCACTGGGCCGGCAGCGCGATCGACGCCGCGAAGATGGAGCAGCTCGTCGACGGCGTCGCCGCGATCGGCGCGCTCAAGCGCTGCGACGCGGTGCTGTCCGGCTTCGTCGGCTCGCCGCCGCAGGCGCGCGCGACGGTCGAGATCGTGCGCACGGTGAAGGCGATGAACCCGAACGCGTGGTACTTCTGCGATCCGGCGATGGGCCAGACGGGCGGCGTACGGCCCGAGCCCGGCGTCGAGGAATTCATCGTCCAGGAGATGCCGGCGCTCGCGGACGGCATGTCGCCGAACCACACCGAGCTGCAGAAGCTCGCCGGGCGGCGCATCGAGACCGTCGCCGAAGCCGTCGACGCGTGCCGCGCGCTGATCCGCCGCGGCCCGAAGATCGTCCTCGTCAAGCACCTGCACGATCGCAACAGCCCGGCCGACCGCTTCAACATGCTCGCCGTCACCGAAACCGAAGCGTGGATCGGCCAGCGCCCGCTGTATGCGTTTCCGCGCCATCCGGTCGGCGTCGGCGATCTCACCAGCGCCATTTTCGTCGCGCGCCGGCTGCGCGGCGACTCGGTGCGCGCCGCGTTCGAGCACACGCTCGCGGCCGTGCACGCGGTCGTGAAGGCGACCTACGACGCGCGCCGCTACGAGCTCGAACTCGTCGCCGCGCAGGACGAAATCGCGCGCCCGAGCGAATGGTTCGGCGCGTGGGTGACCGACGCGTGATGCGCCCGCATCGGCCGCGAATCCTGCGAATCTCGTCGAATCCCCCGGCATCCCCGGTGTCCCCCGCTTCTCCGGCGTGCCGCGCGCGCTGCCGCCCTCGCCTCTCCCCCGCAGTTCGCTCGCCGGCGCCATGCCGGTCGGGTTCTGTGCGGTCCGTGCGTGCAAACGTTTCCGGACTTCACATGAATGACACCGATTTCTCGCTATGCTCGCGACGGCACGACGGGCGCAGCCGCATCCTGCGCCCGGACGCGCCGAATTTTTCCCGCATGTCCCGCCAATCGGCTCCCCTCCTTGACCCACGATAACGACCATGACCCGATCGAACCGTCGTGACTTCCTGCGCGTCGCCGCCGGCACTGCCGGCGCCGCCGCGCTGAACCTGTTTCCGCCCGTGATCCGCGATGCGCTTGCGATTCCGGCGAACCGCCGTACCGGCACCATCCGCGATATCGAACACATCGTGATCCTGATGCAGGAGAACCGTTCGTTCGACCACTACTTCGGCACGATGCGCGGCGTGCGCGGCTTCGACGATCCCCGCCCGCTGCGCCTCGCGAACGGCAAGTCGGTGTTCCATCAGCCGGTCGGCCCGGCCGAGCTGCTGCCGTTTCACCCGGGCGCGGACAAGCTCGGCCTGCAGTTCCTGCAGGACCTGCCGCACGGCTGGCAGGACATGCACGCCGCGTGGAACAAGGGCCGCTACGACCAGTGGGTCCCGAACAAGGGCACCACGACGATGGCGTACCTGAAGCGCGACGACATCCCGTTCCACTACCAGCTCGCCGACGCATTCACGATCTGCGACGCGTATCACTGCGCGATCCCGAGTTCGACCGACCCGAACCGCTACTACATGTGGACGGGCTACGTCGGCAACGACGGCACGGGCGGCGGCCCGGTGCTCGGCAACGAGGAAAAGGGCTACGGCTGGACGACCTATCCGGAAGTGCTCGAGCAGGCCGGCGTGTCGTGGAAGATCTACCAGGACGTCGGCACCGGGCTCGACGCGAACGGCTCGTGGGGCTGGACGCAGAACCCGTACATCGGCAACTACGGCGACAACGCGCTGCTCTACTTCAACCAGTACCGCAGCGCGCTGCCCGGCACGCCGCTGTACGACAAGGCGCGCACCGGCACCAACATCAGCGCCGGCGGTACGCTGTTCGACGTGCTGCAGCAGGACGTGAAGAACGGCACGCTGCCGCAGGTGTCGTGGATCTGCGCGCCGGAAGCGTACTCGGAACACCCGAACTGGCCGGCCAACTACGGCGCGTGGTACATCGAGCAGGTGCTGAAGGTGCTCGTGTCGAACCCGGACGTGTGGAGCAAGACCGCCCTCTTCATCACCTACGACGAGAACGACGGCTTCTTCGACCACGTGCCGCCGCCGTTCGCGCCGCAGTCGCGCGACAACGGGCTGTCGACGGTCGCGACGACCAACGAGGTGTTCGCCGGCGACGCGTCGCACATGGCCGGCCCGTACGGGCTCGGGCCGCGCGTGCCGATGCTGGTCGTGTCGCCGTGGACCAAGGGCGGCTGGGTCTGCTCGCAGACCTTCGATCACACGTCGCTGCTGCAATTCATCGAAGCGCGCTTCGGCGCGCAGTATCCGGTGACGGCCGCCAACGTGTCGCCGTGGCGCCGTGCGGTGTGCGGCGACCTGACGTCGGCGTTCGAATTCGCGACCGCCGACACCGCATGGCCGACGCTGCCCGACACGAGCGGCTATGCGCCGCCCGACCGCGTGCGCCACCCCGACTACATCCCGGTGCCGCCGGTGCTGCAGAAGCTGCCGAAACAGGAGGCCGGGCTGCGTCCGGCGCGCGCGCTGCCGTACGAGCTGTTCGTGCACGGCCGCGTCGAAGCCACGAACGGCCTGTTCCGGCTGACCTTCGCGAACACCGGCCGCGCGGGCGCGGCATTCCAGGTGCAGTCGCGCAACCGCGTCGACGGCCCGTGGGCGTACACGGTCGAAGCCGGCAAGCGGGTCGCCGACACGTGGAGCGCCGCGGCATCGCTCGGCCTGTACGACCTCGACGTGTACGGCCCGAACGGCTTCTACTGCCATTTCCGCGGCCCGTTCGCGACCGGCGTCGGCAGCGCGAGCGTGAACCCCGAGGTGATCTACGGCTACGACGTCGCGAACGGCAACATCACGCTGCGCCTGATGAACCGCGGCCACAAGGCCGTGCAGCTCAAGGTGACGAACGCATACGGCCACGGCCGCGCGCGCACGTTCGACCTCGCGCCGGGCGCGCACGTCGACGACTACTGGGATCTGCGCGGCAGTCACGGCTGGTACGACCTGACCGTCAGCGACGGCCGTCCGCTCGGCTTCCTGCGCCGCTTCGCTGGCCACGTCGAGACCGGCCGCCCGAGCACGAGCGACCCGGCCATCCGCACGAACGCGTCGCACGACGACGCCGAAGCCGCATCGGACGCCCTGTCCGACTGACGACGTCGAACGCGGCGCGGCCCCGCCGGGGCCGCGCCGCCCATCCTGCCTCCCGTCCGCTCGTGACGGGAAACTCCCGATACCGGCCGCCCGCGCACGCGCGGAAGCTGTGCGCAAATCCGCATCGAATGCGCGGCAAATTGCCAAGACCCGTGCATATCGGCGACCTATATATCGAGACGATCGGGGCTCCTCGCCGAGCCTGACGGGAGATTCTTCCGGGAATCATCAACATGCCGACCTCCCCGCCCGATTCCGAGAAGCGGTCGAACCGCCCACCCGTCGCACGCGTCCGGCCCGCCGGCTGCGTGCGGTATCCACCCGCTGGTGTAGAACAAGAGGAACGAACATGAAATTCCGTCATTCCCTGCTGTCGGTGTCGGTCGTATCCGCCTTTGCCCTCCTCTCGCAACAAGCCGCCCGGGCCGCCGACGCGACCGACGTGAAGGTCGGCTTCGCCGCGCCGCTCACCGGCGTGAACGCCGGCTACGGCAAGGATCTCCAGAACGGCGTGCAGCTCGCGCTCGACGACGCCGCCGCGCAGAAGATACAGATCGCCGGCAAACCCGCGCACTTCAACCTCGTCGTGCAGGACGACCAGGCCGACCCGCGCATCGGCGTGCAGGCCGCGCAGGCGCTGATCGACCAGAACGTGTCGGTGGTGGTCGGCCACTTCAACTCCGGGACGACGATCCCGGCGTCGGTCGTCTACGACAAGGCCGGCATCCCGGTGATCGATCCGGCCGCGACCAACCCGACGCTCACGTCGCGCGGGCTCGCGAACATGTTCATGGTGATCGCGACCGACGGCCAGAACGCCGGCAACGCGGGCAAGTATGCGGTCGACGTGACCAAGGCGAAGCGCATCGCGATCATCGACGATCGCACCGCGTTCGGCCAGGGCGAGGCGGACGAGTTCGAGAAGGCCGTGAAGGCGGCCGGCGGCAACATCATCGGCCGCGAGTTCACCAGCAACCAGGCGGTCGATTTCCGTGCGCAGATCACGAGCCTGAAGGGCAAGAACCCCGACCTGATCTTCTTCGGCGGTCTCGATTCGCTCGCCGCGAACTTCGTCAAGCAGATGCGCCAGCTCGGGCTGAACGCGAAGTTCGTCGGCGGCGGCGGCGTGAAGGACAACGAGTTCATCAAGATCGCCGGCCCGGCCGCGGAAGGCGCGATGGCGTGGGAATACGGGCGTCCGCTCGACGAGCTGCCGCAGGGCAAGGATTTCGAGCAGCGGTTCAAGAAGCGCTTCGGCGTCGACGTGCTGTCGTACGCGCAGTTCGGCTACGACGCGACCTGGGCCGCGATCAAGGCGATGCAGGCAGCCAACTCGACCGATCCGAAGGTCTACCGTCCGGCGCTGAAGAAGATCGACTTCGAGGGCATCACCGGCCGGATCTCGTTCGCGAACGACGGTTCGCTGAAGAGCGGGATGTCGACGCTGTATCAGGTGAAGAACGGCGCGTGGAAGACGATCGTGACGAAGGGAGGCTGATCGAACCGGATGGGCGACCTGGGTAGCCAGGCCGCCTAGGCGCGACGGGCGGCGGCGGGAACGCCGCCCGGCCCGCCTTCACACGACGCGGGAACAGGCGAAGGTGCTGCGCCCGCGAAACGATCGGCGCGCGCTCGGGTCGATCTCATACGATGTCTGATGTTGAGGCGACGGCCCGTCGCGACGCGCGGGCCGTGCAGCCGGCCTCCGTCAGCTCGCCTGCGTGTCGCGTTCCGCCTCGGCCGCCTCGTGCGCGCGGCGCAACCGCTCGCGACTGTTGGTCAGGTGAGTGCGCATCGCGGCGCGCGCGGCTTCCGGATCGTGACGCGCGATCGCCTCGTAAATGTCCTCGTGCTCGTGATTGAGCCGGCCGACATAGCGCTCGAGGTCGTCGCCGGCGAAGCGTGCCGAATTCACGCGCGTGCGCGGGATGATCGACGCGCCGAGCTGCGTCATGATGTCGACGAAGTAGCGGTTGCCGGTGGACTGCGCGATCTGCAGGTGGAAGTTGAAGTCGAGCTGCGCCGTGTCGCGTCCGCCGCCCGCCCCCGACGCGATCGCATCGAGCGCACGCCGCAGCGCGGCGAGGTCGGTGTCGTTCGCGCGCTGCGCGGCGAGGCTCGCGCATTCGCTTTCAAGGCTGATGCGCAGCTCGAGCACCGCGAGCACGTCGCGCAGCGTCATGATGGTCGCGGGATCGATGCCGAGCGCCTGGCGGCGCGACGGTTCGAGCACGAAGCTGCCGATGCCGTGGCGCGTCTCGATGAGGTGGCTCGCCTGCATCCGCGAGATCGCTTCGCGCACGACCGTGCGGCTGACGCCCTGAGCCGCCATGACTTCGGTTTCGGTCGGCAGCTTGTCACCGGGACGCAGCGTGCCGTTTTCGATCTGCGCGGTCAGCGCGTCGACGACATCTTGTGCAAGGCTGCGTGCGCGACGGCGCGGCGCAGCGGGAAGCGTGGGCACGGACATGAGGCCGGTTCCTTTTTGAATGATCGTAATGTGAGCCGAGGGTTTACGCGGGGTTTGAGCGAACGCCGATGATTCATTATACTGCGTCACAAGTCATCCGACGACTGATGATCGCGGCACGGATCTCCTGTTGACCGAGGCTGCCACATCGGCGCTACTCGGTCCCGTGGTTCGCGATCGACCGACCTTCGCGCTTCCGCGCGATATCGGCATCGAACTGGTCGCTCCCGCCCGTTCGGGTTGCTGTCGACATGCGGGGCTTGCGCGCCGCGCACGTCGGTTGTCGAATGATCGCACCTCCCGCCGCGCACGGCAAAGATTTTGCCGCACGGCATCGCCCACTCTTTCGCCATCGCCGCCATGAACGCCGTCACTGCCTCGCCTTCCCATGACACGCCGCGCATCGTCGAGCTGCAAGCCATTCCGGTCGCCGGCCACGACAGCATGCTGCTCAACCTGAGCGGCGCGCACGGTCCGTTCTTCACCCGCAACCTCGTGATCCTGAAGGACAGCGCGGGCCGGACCGGCGTCGGCGAAGTGCCGGGCGGCGAAAGCATCCGCCGCACGCTCGAAGATGCGCGCGCGCTCGTCGTCGGCCAGCCGGTCGGCAACTACCACGCGGTGCTCAACGACGTACGGCGCACCTTTGCCGATCGCGACGTGAGCGGCCGCGGCCTGCAGACCTTCGACCTGCGCACCACGATCCACGCGGTCACCGCGCTCGAGGCCGCGCTGCTCGACCTGCTCGGCCAGCATCTCGGCGTACCCGTGGCCGCGCTGCTCGGCGAAGGACAGCAGCGCGAGCGCGTCGAGATGCTCGGCTACCTGTTCTACGTCGGCGATCGCAGCAAGACCGCGCTGCCCTATCGCGACGGCCGCGGCGCGACCGACGACTGGACCCGCGTGCGCGACGAGGCCGCGCTGACGCCCGAGGCGGTCGTGCGCCTCGCCGAAGCCGCGCACGCGCGCTACGGATTCAACGACTTCAAGCTGAAGGGCGGCGTGTTCGAAGGCGCGCGCGAGGTCGAAGCCGTGACGGCGCTGGCCGAGCGTTTCCCCGAAGCGCGCGTGACGCTCGATCCGAACGGCGCGTGGTCGCTCGACGAGGCCGTGCGGCTGTGCCGCGACCTGCACCACGTGCTCGCCTATGCGGAAGATCCGTGCGGCGCGGAGAACGGCTACTCGGGCCGCGAGGTGATGGCCGAATTCCGCCGCTCGACCGGGCTGCCGACGGCCACCAACATGATCGCGACCGACTGGCGCCAGATGGGCCACGCGGTGCAGCTGCACGCCGTCGACATCCCGCTCGCCGACCCGCACTTCTGGACGATGCAGGGCTCGGTGCGCGTCGCGCAGATGTGCCGCGACTGGGGCCTCACGTGGGGTTCGCATTCGAACAACCACTTCGACGTGTCGCTCGCGATGTTCACGCACGTCGCGGCCGCGGCGCCCGGGCAAGTCACCGCGATCGACACGCACTGGATCTGGCAGGACGGCGAACGGCTCACGCGCGAACCGCTGAAGATCGAGAACGGGCTCGTGGAAGTGCCGAAGCGGCCGGGCCTCGGCCTCGACATCGACATGGATGCGGTCGCGGTCGCGCACGAGCTGTACAAGCAGCACGGGCTCGGCGCGCGCGACGATGCGGCGGCGATGCAGTATCTGATTCCGGGTTGGACGTTCAACAACAAGCGCCCCTGCCTCGTGCGCTGAGCGCGGGACGAACCGGGCGGCGGGTTCGCCCGGCTCGAAGGCAATGCGCCGGTTCGCCCGCGCATCGGCGGGCGCCGGGCGGGAAAAACCTGCCCGCGCGCCGCGCAGGCGTTGTCAGACGATCTGCTTGAGCGCCGCGTCAAGCGCGAGCACCGCGACGCGGTCGCCCTCGGTCACGAGCGGCGCGCGCATCACGATCTGCCGGTTATGGCCGACGGCCGCCGGCGAATCCCACAGCAGCTCGACCTTCGGCCGCCGGAACAGGCTGCCGCGACGCGGCGGCACGGCGGCCAGCTGCACACCCTGCTCGCCCGCTGCCGCCGCAACCCGGCCGGGCCAGCGCACGGAGAGTTCGCGCGCATCGTACTGGCCGACCTTGCGGCTCTCCATCCAGACGATCGCGGTACGGGTGAGCGTATCGAGCGAGATCGCGTAGCGGCCGACCGCGAAACGGCGCGCGGCCACGTTGGTCCGCCACAGCGGCCGCGGCCGGCACATCCACACGATCGCCGCATACAGCGCCGGCGCGGCGATCAGCCAGCCATTGGTCGCCGTCACCGCGTGCAGCGCACGACGCCAGCCGGCCGCCCACGCGAACGCGCCGATCGACCAGACGGCAAACAGGAAACCGATCAGCGCGAACACCCGCAGCGCCTGGCGCAGCCACTGCGGCAGCGGATGGAACGGCCGCTCGGCGCGCGCGGCGGCGCCCGGCAGCGCGAGCAGCAGGAAGATCAGCACGAGATAGACAAACGCCCAGGGCGACGACACCATCGCCGACAGCGACGCGCGATAGCCCATCTGGGACATCGAGAACAGCCAGCGCGCGAACAGCACGAGCCCGATCGCGCGCAATGCGAAGATCACGCCGGCGCCGGGGGCCGGCGCTGCGCGCGTCGTTTTCGTTCTCGCCAAGACTGCTCTCCTCTCGATGTTCGTGCGGGGCCGGATTTCACGGCACGGCCATTATAGGGACATTACCGTCTGGACAGATGGCCGGATGGCGTGCCGGCCTCCTTCCGGGGCCGTTCGCAGCGTCGGGCGCGGCGAGAATACAACAGATCCGCGCCGCAGATGTGACAACGCCCCGCCGGGGTCCCGGACGGGGCGTCGATGAGTGCCTCGACCGCAGTGCGGCCGGCGGCCCGGCATCAGTTGGCGTTGACTTCGCGCAGCACCGTGCGGCGCTTCTGGCGCAGCAGTTCCTCGTAGCCCTTCACGTAGTTCTGCGCCATCACCTTCGACGAGAAGCGCGCTTCGAACGCGGCCCGTACCTTCTCGCGCGGCAGCGTATCGAGGCGGTTGAGCGCCGCGACGGCCGAGAGTTCGTCTTCGACGACGAAGCCCGACACGCCGTTGTCGATCACTTCCGGCACCGAGCCGCGCTTGAACGCGATCACCGGCGTGCCGCAGGCCATCGCCTCGATCATCACCAGGCCGAACGGCTCCGGCCAGTCGATCGGGAACAGCAGCGCGTGCGCGTTGCCCAGGAATTCGGTCTTTTCCGACTCGCTGATTTCGCCGATGTACTCGACGTGCGGCAGCGCGAACAGCGGCTTGATCTTCTCTTCGTAGTACGCGCGGTCGGCCTTGTCGAGCTTCGCGGCGATCTTGATCGGCAGGCCGGCCTGCTCGGCGATGCGGATTGCGGTGTCGACGCGCTTTTCCGGCGAGATGCGGCCGAGGAACGCGAGATAGCTCGGCTTCACGTTCGGGATCGGCGTCAGCAGGTTTTCCGGCAGGCCGTGATACACGGTCGACAGCCAGTTCGCCTGCGGCAGCGGGATGCGCTGGTTGTCGGAGATCGACACGACCGGCACGTCGCTGAACGCGTTGAAGATCGGCTGCAGTTCCGGCAGGTCGAGACGGCCGTGCATCGTCGTCAGATGCGGGACCGGCTGGCGCGAGAACAGCGAGAACGGGTAGTAGTCGATGTGGCAGTGCAGGACGTCGAACTCTTCCGCGCGGCGGCGCACCTGCTCGAGGAGCAGCATGTGCGGGGCCATCACGTCGCGGATCGTCGGGTCGAGGCGCAGCGCCTGCGGCCAGCACGCTTCGAGCTTCGCGGAGGTCTGCGAATCGCCGCTCGCGAAGAGCGTGACGTCATGCCCCATCTCGACAAGTGCTTCGGTCAGATAGGACACCACTCGCTCGGTACCACCGTAAAGCTTCGGGGGGACTGCCTCATGCAACGGAGCGATTTGGGCGATTCGCATGCGTAACTCCTAAAAAATCGGCTAAAAGTATGGGTCGGCAACCTGCCAGCGGTCGGGCTGGATGCATTTCGTCCGACGGTCGGACGAATCAGCCTGCCGGGGCGTCGAACCCGCGCTGCTCAAGGAGCGTCGGCGACGCGACAGGCATAGAACGTTCGAAACGAAGACCCGTTGACAGGGGTTCGTAAAAAAACCTGGGATCGACCCCGGAGCCGATTATCTAGGGTTAATCCCGAGACGGCCCCCGACATTTCAAACACTTTACTTTGTTACAAAGGCGCAACACTTTGCAACCCGCGGACTCGGGTGTCCGTTCTAGAGTGGAAGGCCCTTTTGGCGATCCTTTGTCACCCGTGAGGGCCGGCAGCGTGATTCCGGCACATGAAACAGGACGGGATGCCAGATTTTATCTCAAAATCGCTCGCGAGCCTCTGGCCCAGGCAAGATTCGCGCAGCGCGACGCAGGCCTTGTTTACAATGCCGGATTATTCAGTCCGAGCGCATGCCGGCATGCGATCCAGCCGCCACGCTCAATCACCGAATCACCGCACGCATATTTTGGAATCTCTTACCCCCGCCCAGCGCAACGCCCACAACGCGAAGCTCTCGAGCTACGCGCACCGGCCGATCGCGTTCCTGTTCCGCTACATCCGCCTGCATCCCGTTGCTCACCTCGTCGTGCTCTGCAGCGTGCTGGCTGCCGTCGGCTGCGCGCTCGGCTCGCAATACGCGATCAAGCACCTGATCGACGTGCTGGCGACCGGGCGCCATCATCCGGGGCCGCTGTGGAGTGCGTTCGCGCTGCTCGTCGGACTGATCGCGGCCGACAACCTGCTGTGGCGGGTCGGCGGCTGGGCCGCCGCGCACACGTTCGTCGCGGTCACCGGCGACCTGCGGCGCGACCTGTTCCAGTACCTGATCGGCCATTCGCCGACCTACTACTCGGAAAAGCAGCCGGGCACGCTCGCGAGCCGCATCACGGCCACGTCGAACGCCGTCTATACGTCGGAGAACACGATGGCGTGGAACGTGCTGCCGCCGTGCATCGCGGTGATGGGCGCGATCCTGATGATCATCGTCGTCAATCCGCTGATGGCCGCCGGCCTGCTCGGCTGCTCGGCCGTGCTGTCCATCATCCTGTTCAAGCTGGCCGGGCGCGGCTCGGCGCGCCACCATGCATTCGCGGCGAAGGCTGCGGCCGTCGACGGCGAGCTCGTCGACGTGATCGGAAACATGGGGCTCGTGCGTGCGTTCGGGATGACGGTGCGCGAACAGAAGCGCTTCAGCGCAACGATCAAGGCGGAGATGGACGCGCGCCAGCAGAGCCTGTTCTATCTCGAGAAGCTGCGGCTGCTGCATGCGGTGATCACCGCGATGCTGTCGGCCGGCCTGCTCGGCTGGGCGCTGTGGTTGTGGGATCAGGGCCGCGCGACGTCGGGCGATATCGTGCTCGTCAGCTCGCTCGGCTTCACGATCCTGCACGGCACGCGCGACCTTGCGGTCGCGCTCGTCGACGTCACGCAGCACGTCGCGCGCCTGTCCGAAGCCGTGAAGACGCTGCTCGAACCGCACGGGATGCCCGACCACTCCGACGCGAAGCCGCTGGCGGCCACCGGCGGGCGCGTCGACTTCGAGCGCGTGACGTTCGCGTATCCGCACCGCCGCGCGATCCTCGACCACTTCGACCTCCATATCGAGCCGGGCCAGCGTGTCGGCCTGATCGGCAAGTCGGGCGCCGGCAAGTCGACCGTGCTCGCGCTGCTGCAGCGCTTCTACGACACGCAGGACGGCGTCGTGAAGGTCGACGGCCAGGACGTGAAGGTGATCACGCAGGACAGCCTGCGCCATGCGATCGCGCTCGTGCCGCAGGACATCTCGCTGCTGCACCGGACGATCTACGACAACATCGCCTATGGCCGCCCCGACGCGACCCGCGAGGAAGTGCTCGCCGCCGCGCGCGACGCGCGCTGCGCGGAGTTCATCGAAGCGATGCCGGAAGGCTATGACACGATCGTCGGCGACCGCGGCGTCAAGCTGTCGGGCGGCCAACGCCAGCGCATCGCGATCGCGCGCGCGATCCTGAAGGACGCGCCGATCCTGCTGCTCGACGAAGCGACGTCCGCACTCGACAGCTCGTCCGAGGAAGCAATCCAGAGCGCGCTCGACCGCCTGATGGTCGGCCGCACGGTGATCGCGATCGCGCACCGGCTGTCGACGCTGCGCAACTTCGACCGGATCATCGTGATGAGCAACGGCAAGGTGATCGACGACGGCAGCCCCGACGTGCTGCGCAACCGTCCCGGTCTGTACCGCGACCTGCTCGCGAAGCAGCACGGCCGCCATCATGCGCCCGACGGCACCGCGCCGACCGGCGAACGCGTGGCCTGACGCCACGGGCACGCAACCGATAAAAAAGCCGCCTGCGAAGCACGGCGGCTTTTTTCATGGCATCGCGCGGCATCCGCCGCGCAGCGCGCCCGCTACACGCGCTGCAGGTCGCGCAGGAAGTTGTCGCGCCACACCGACACGTTGTTCTCGCGCAGCTGCGCAATCATGTCCGCATAGCGCGCGCGCCGCTCGGCGAGCGGCATCGTCAGCGCCTGCGACAGCGCATCGGCCATCCCGTCGATGTCGATCGGATTGACGATCAACGCGCCCGTCAGCTCGCGCGCGGCCCCCGCGAAGCGCGACAGCACCAGCACGCCCGGATCGTCCGGGTTCTGCGCGGACACGTACTCCTTCGCGACGAGGTTCATGCCGTCGCGCAACGGCGTGACGAAACCCACGCGCGCCAGCCGGTACAGCGCGGCCAGCACCTGCCGGTCGTACTGGCGGTGAATGTAGAGGATCGGCGCCCAGTCGAGTTCCGCGTAGCGGCCGTTGATGCGCCCCGACTCCGCTTCGAGCTGCAGGCGGATGTCCTGGTACGCGCGCAGGTCGGCGCGCGTCGACGGCGCGATCTGCAGGAACGACACGCGATTGCGAATCGACGTCTGGTGCTCCAGCAGCTTCTCGAACGCACGGAACCGCTCGACGAGCCCCTTCGAATAATCGAGCCGGTCGACGCTCATGATCAACTGGCGCCCGCGCAGCGACGTCGCCAGCGTGCGCACGGCCTTGCCGTTCTCGGCCGCCTGCGCGAGCGACGCGATCTCGTCCGGATACACGCCGATCGGATAGGCGGCCGCGCGCAGCGTGTTGCCGAACGCGTTCACGCGCACCGTGTGCCCTCCCCGCGCGACTTCGCCGCCCGCCTCGAACTCGATGTAGTCGCAGAACGCGCGCAGGTCGGGCTCGGTCTGGAAGCCGAGCAAATCGAACGCGCACAGCGACTCGACGAGCTCGCGATGCGGCGGCACGTTGACGAGCACCTGCGCGGCCGGAAACGGAATGTGCAGGAAAAAGCCGATGCGGTTCTTCACGCCGGCCTCACGCAGCGCACGCGCGAACGGGATCAGGTGATAGTCGTGCACCCAGATCACGTCGTCGTCCTGCAGCAGCGGCACGAGCTGCTGCGCGAGCCACACGTTCACGCGGCGGTAGCCGTCGAACTCGTGGCGGTCGTACTGGATCAGGTCGGCGCGGTAATGGAACGCGGGCCACAGCGTCGCGTTCGAGAAACCGCGGTAGTACTGGTCGTAATCGCGGCGCGACAGCCCGACGGTCGCGAACGTCACGGGGCCGCGCTCCTCGATGCGGATCTGCGGCGCACCGGATGCGACCACTTCGCCGCTCCAGCCGAACCACATGCCGCCCGTCTCCTTCAGCGCGTCGTAGACGCCGATCGCGAGGCCACCCGCCGCCGGTTCGCCTTCCGAAATCGGCGCGACACGGTTTGAAACGATGATGAGTCGACTCATGCGCCCCGCTGCTCCGCGCCAAGCCAGCGGGCAATCTGCGCGTGCAGCGCGTCGACCGAGTCGAGCCGCATGCGCGCCGACGTCTCGCCCGCGCCGACCTTGATCGACAGACCGCCACGCGCGTTGACCACCGCGAAGCCCTTCTCGTCGGTCAGGTCGTCGCCCGCGAACAGCGGCACGCGGCCCGCGAACGGCGGCTCGTCGAGGAACGCGGCCAGCGCGCGCCCCTTGTCGACACCCTTGGGCTTGATCTCGAACACCATCTTGCCCGGCTGCAGCACGTACGCGTCCGCATATTCGGCGACGAGGCGCTCGGCCGCTTCGCGCGCGGCCGGCTCGCGCTCGGGTGCATTTCGGTAATGCAGCGCGACGGCCGCCCCCTTGATTTCGAGCAGCATGCCCGGATGACGGTCGACGACGGACGCGAGTTCGCGCTCGATGCGCAGCAGCCGGTCGTCGTTGAAGCCGATGCGCTGCGTGTCGCCGTTCGCGTCGCGACGCTCGGCGCCGTGCAGGCCGGCGATCGGCAGGTCCGGCATGTTCAGGAACGCGTCGAGGTTGTCGATGCCGCGACCCGACACGACGGCGAGCGCGCCATGCGAGCGGCGCCGCAGTTCATCGAGCAGCGTCAGCAGCGACGGCGGCACGTGAATGCTGTCGGGCGTCGGCGCCAGTTCGACGAGCGTACCGTCGAAGTCGAAAAAGAACGCGGTATCGGTCAGGGACAGGGAAGCCGGAACGGATTGCATCGATTCGATGGTCTGAGGAGCGGCCTGCACACGCGCGGCCGCCGCTGCGAGAATGGAATTGTGCGCATCTTACCGCGCCTGCGTACCGAGATGGGCGAAACCGGCGCATGGCGGACCTCGCGCCACCGTGCGCGCCAACTGCGACATATTGCCCCGGTCGCCCGTACCGTACGGGTTTCGAAAGGACGCAGGCGCGGGAATTGCGCTACAGTCGGCAACCGCCGGCCGCGCGACGCATGGCGCCGCGCCGGCCGACGACCGTTCCGTCCGATCGAGCCCCAGGATGTCGTCAGCCCGTCCCGCGCCGCACCGGCGCCGCCTCATCACCCGCTTCGTCCGCACGGCTGCGGCGCTGACCGCCGCCGTCGCGCTCGCCGCCTGCACGCACGACGAGCCGAACTGGCACCTGACCAACGTCACGGGCCACCTGCCCGACCTGTCGTTCACGCTGACCGGCGGCGACGGGCATCCGGTCGACGCGAACGCATTCCGCGGCCGCATCGCGCTCGTCTACTTCGGCTATACGCACTGTCCGGACGTCTGCCCCGAAACGATGGCGCGGCTGATGGAAGTGCTCGCGAAGCTCGGCCCGCAGGCGAACGACGTGCGCATCCTGTTCGTCTCGGTCGACCCCGCGCGCGACACGCCGCAGGCGATGCAGTCGTACGTCGCCGCGTTCGACGCCGCGCACGCGCGTGGGCTGACCGGCACCGACGGCCAGATCGAATCGCTCGCGAAACGCTATCGCGTCGCGTACCAGATGGAAAAACGCGATCCGTCCGGCGGCTACGAAGTCACGCACAGCTCGGCCGTCTACATCTTCGACGCGAACGGTCGCGCGCGTCTGCTCGCGACCGACCGCGATTCGCCCGACGCCATCGCCGCCGATGTGCGCCGGATCATCGACACTGCCTCCCCCTCCCGAACTCCGACATGAAGACGACCCTCAAGACGTTCGCTCTCCTCGCCGCACTGGGCACCGGCGCGCACGCCTGCGCCGCCGGCGCGATCACCGCGCAGAACGCGTGGGTGCGCTGGCTGCCGAACCAGCTGCCCGCGGGCGGCTACGTGACGCTCGTCAACACGGGCGACAAGCCGGTCGATCTCGTCGACATCGACAGCCCCGACTACGGGATGGCGATGCTGCACCAGACCGTGTCGAACGGCTCGACGCAGAAGATGGAAATGGTCGACAAGCTGACGATCCCCGCGCGCGGCAAGGTCGACATCGCGCCGGGCGGCTATCACTTCATGCTCGAGGAACCGAAGCACGCGATCAAGCCCGGCGACACCGTGCGCCTGCGGCTGAAGTTCTCCGACGGCGAAACGGTCGACACGCCGTTCGCCGTGAAATCGCCGGCCCAGGCGAAGTGATGCGTGCGCGATGAACGTCCTGTACTGGCTCGATCCGTGGGAACCGTCGCCGACCGTGGTCATCGCGGTGCTGACGGCAGCCGTGCTGTTCGCGCGCGGCGTGAAGAAGGCGAAGGTGTCGCCGCTGCGGCAGTTCTCGTTCTGGTTCGGTCTGACGGCGCTCTACATCGCGCTGCATACGCGGCTCGACTACTTCTTCGAGCATGAATTCTTCATGCACCGCGCGCAGCACCTCGTGCTGCATCATCTCGGGCCGTTCTTCATCGCACTGGCGTACCCGGGCGCGGCGATCCGCGCGGGCATTCCGTTTCGCTGGCGGCAGCGCTTCGTGCGCCCCGCGCTCGCGTGGGCGCCCGTGCGCGCGACGCTCGACGTGGTGTTCCATCCGGTCGTCGCGGTCGTGCTGTTCGTCGGGCTGATCTATTTCTGGCTGCTGTCGCCGATCCACTTCGTCGCGATGCTCGACTGGCGCCTGTATCGCGTGATGAACTGGAGCATGGTGATCGACGGGCTGCTGTTCTGGTGGCTCGTCGTCGATCCGCGTCCCGCGCCGCCCGCGCGGCTGTCGCCGGGCCGCCGGGTCCTCATCGTCGTCGCGGCGATCCCGCCGCAGATCGCGCTCGGCGCGCTGATCTTCTTCACGCCGCACGAGCTGTATCCGATCTATTCGATCTGCGGACGCGCGTTCACGTGGCTCAGCCCGCTGCGTGACCAGCAGATCGGCGGCTTGCTGCTGTGGATTCCGGGTTCGATGATGAGCGTGATCGGCGCGCTGATCGCGCTGCGGCACTGGCTGCGGCTGTCCGCGCGCGGCCGTCTGATCGACGAGCGCGCTGCTGCCCGGCGCGCGGAGCACCCGTCGGTGACGCGCGCCGCCCACTGACGGTACGGCGCGCCGCGCTTCAGCCGCGCGCGCTGGTCATCCACACGTGCGGGATGCCGTCCTCGTCGTGCACGTCCGAGTTCGGCGTGAAGCCGAATGCCCCGTAGAAACGCTGCAGGTGCGCCTGCGCATGCAGGCTCACCTGCGTATCCGGCCACTGCGCGCGGATGTGCTCGAGCGCGCGCGAGATCAGCGCGTTGCCGAGGCCCGCGCCGCGAAACGGCGCGGTCGTCAGCACGCGGCCGATGCGCACGTCGGTGTTCTGCGCATCCGGCAACAGCACGCGCAGATAGCCCGCGAGGCGGCCCGCCGGAGCGTACGCGGCCAGATGCCACGCCGCCTGGTCCGCATCGTCGATGTCGCGATAAACGCAGTTCTGCTCGACGACGAACACGGCGCTGCGCGCGTCGAGGATCGCATAGAGTTCACGCGCGGTCAGCGCGTCGAATGATTTCCAGCGCCAGTCGAGATCGTCGGCGCGCGGGGAGGCGGCAGGTGCGGAAGCGGTCATGGTCGTCCTGATTCGGGCGCGCCGGCCGGCGCGTGGCAACCATCGATTATGCCTCGAAGCGCACACAACACGCACGCGCCCTTCCGCGCACGAAAAAAGGCCCCGCAATTGCGCGGGGCCTATCGGTCATGCCGGCATCTGGCCGAAGCGGCCGTTGTTGAAATCGTCGATCGCGGTCCGGATTTCCTCTTGCGAGTTCATCACGAACGGCCCGTAACCGACGACCGGCTCATCGATCGGCTCGCCGCTCAAAATCAACAGCTTGGCGTCGCCGTTCGCTTCGATCTCGACGTCGCGGCCGTCGCGGCTCAGTTGCACGAACTGCGCTTCGCGGGCGACCGTCTCGCCGTTCACCAGCAGCGTACCGTTGAGCACCACCACCGCGAGCGTCCGCCCGTCTGCGATCGGGAACCGCGCGCGGCCGCCGGCTGCGAGCCGCACGTCCCACACGTCGATCGGCGTGTGCGTGCGGGCCGGGCCGCGCCGTCCGTCGAATTCGCCCGCGATGATCCGCGCCCGCCCCGCACCGTCCGGCAGCTCGACGACCGGAATGTCCGCGTTCAGCAGCGTCTGGTAGCCGGGCGTGCCCATCTTGTCGGCGGCGGGCAGGTTCACCCACAGCTGCACCATCTCGAGCGGACCGCCGCGCTTCGTGAAGGCCTCCGAGTGGAATTCCTCGTGGAGGATCCCGCTCGCGGCCGTCATCCACTGCACGTCGCCCGGGCCGATCACGCCGCCCGCGCCGGTCGAATCGCGGTGAGCGACTTCGCCGTCATAGACGATCGTCACCGTTTCGAACCCGCGGTGCGGATGCTGACCGACCCCGCGCGGCGCCGAAGCCGGCTCGAAGTTCGCGGGGCCCGCGTAGTCGAGCAGCAGAAACGGGCTCAGGTGCGCCCCGTGCGACTGATAGCTGAACATTGAACGCACCGGGAAACCGTCGCCGACCCAATGGCCACGCGGCGCACTGTACACACCCTGGATCTTCTTCATTTGCCTTCTCCGAATTGCGGCGAAACACGTGCTTCGCATCCTGAATACGAATATAGAGATGGAACGATCGATCCGGTAGACTGCGAAAATCGCACTCAGCGTTCTATTTGATGAACGATCAAGAACGGGATCTGAACGATCTCTATTACTTCGTGCAGGTGGTCGAGCACGGCGGCTTCGCGCCGGCCGGGCGCGCGCTCAACCAGCCGAAATCGAAGCTGAGCCGCCGGATCGCGCTGCTCGAGGCGCGGCTCGGGATGCGGCTGATTCATCGCTCCACGCGCCGTTTCACCGTCACCGACGTCGGCCAGACCTACTACGCGCACTGTCGCGCGATGCTCGTCGAAGCCGACGCCGCCGACGAAGCGATCGCGCTGTTGCACGAGGAACCGCGCGGCATCGTGCGCGTGAGCTGCCCGGTCGTGCTGCTCGATTCGCTGGTCGGCACGATGATCGCCGCGTTCATGGTCGCGTGCCCGCGCGTCGAGATTCACCTGGAGGCGACCAACCGGCGCGTCGACGTGGTCGGCGAAGGGATCGACGTCGCGATCCGCGTGCGCCCGCCGCCGCTCGAGGACAGCGATCTCGCGCTGCGTGTGCTGGCCGAGCGCGGCCAGTGCCTCGTCGCGAGCCCCGCGTTGCTGCGCGAGCTCGGCACGCCGGCCGTTCCCGCCGACCTGACCCGCCTGCCGAGCCTCGATCACGGCGTGCCGCAGGCCGCGCACGTATGGCGGCTGCGCGGCCCCGACGGCGCGCAGGCGGAAATCCACCACCAGCCGCGCCTCGTGACGGGCGGCATGCTCGCGCTGCGCGCGGCGGCCGTCGCGGGTGTCGGCGTCGTGCAGCTGCCGACGATGATGGTGCGCGACGAAGTCGCGCGCGGCGATCTGGTGACCGTGCTGCCGAACTGGGCGCCGCGGCGCGAGATCGTGCACGCGGTGTTCGCGTCGCGGCGCGGACTGTTGCCCGCGGTGCGCTCGCTGCTCGACTTCCTGACCGAACGGTTCGCCGAACTCGCACCCGATTGAGCGGGCTCGCGTGCTCCTGCGCGGGGCGTTCGGCATCGCGCTCCACGAACCGGACGCTGCAGACGGGCCGCGCGTGCCGTAGACTGCGGGACGCGCATCGCGCTTTTCACAACCCTGCCGTTCTCCACCCTTATCGCATTTCAGCCATGTTCACGCTGTCAAACGACCCTCACGCCTCCAAGGCCGAACACTATGCGACGCTCGTCGAGCAGGCACGCGCGCTCGTCGAATCGGAACGCGACCTGACCGCGAACGCCGCGAACTTCTCCGCGCTCGTCTATCACTCGCTCGACCGCCTGAACTGGGCCGGCTTCTATTTCTTCGACGGATCGGAACTCGTGGTCGGCCCGTTCCAGGGCAAGCCCGCGTGCGTGCGGATCGCGCTCGGCAAGGGCGTGTGCGGCACGGCCGCGCAGACCCGCGAGACGCAGGTCGTGCGCGACGTGCATGAATTCCCGGGCCATATCGCGTGCGATGCCGCGTCCGAATCGGAGATCGTCGTGCCGCTGGTGGCCGCCGACGGCACGCTGATCGGCGTGTGGGACGTCGACAGCCCCGTTGCCGCACGTTTCGACGACGAGGACCGCAACGGGATGGAAGCGCTGTGCCGCGTGTTCGTCGAACACGCGTGGCAGAAGGCGCGCGGTTAAGCCGCGTTCGCAGCGTGACGCTGCCGGTCGCGGCGGACGGTGGCCTGGCCGACCGTCCCGCGCGACTGCCAACGAATGACACGGGCCCCACGACGGGGCCCGTTTCCGTTGTGCCTTTGAGTCCGGATTGCCGCGCGTCAGGCCGCGTGCGTGCCGGAGAGCGCCGCGAACGCCTGCGGCTTCA
The DNA here is from genome assembly GCF_005937855.2 of Burkholderia sp. KBS0801. Lineage (NCBI taxonomy): Bacteria > Pseudomonadati > Pseudomonadota > Betaproteobacteria > Burkholderiales > Burkholderiaceae > Burkholderia > Burkholderia sp. KBS0801. Next base: position 1,115,461 of record NZ_CP042177.1, on the reverse strand, counting down.
CGTCGTCCGACAGGATCTCGAAGCCCTGCTCCGTCACCACGACCATGTGCTCCCATTGCGCTGACAGCGAATGATCTTGCGTGACGACCGTCCAGCCGTCCGCCAGCACGCGCGTATCGCGCTTGCCCGCATTCAGCATCGGCTCGATCGTGAAGATCATCCCCGGCCGCAGCGGCACGCCGGTGCCCGGGCGGCCATAGTGCAGCACCTGCGGCTCGTCGTGGTACACGTCGCCGATCCCGTGCCCGCAGTACTCGCGAACCACGCTGAACCCTTCGCGATGCGCGACCTGCTGGATCGCATAGCCGACGTCGCCGAGCGTCGCGCCCGGACGCACCGCGCGGATGCCCGCATGCATCGCCTCGTAAGTCGTCGCGACGAGGCGCCGCGCCAGTTCACCCGGCTCGCCGACGAAGTACATGCGGCTCGTGTCGCCGAACCAGCCGTCCTTGATCACCGCGATGTCGAGATTCACGATGTCGCCGTCGCGCATTGGCCGCGACGACGGAATACCGTGACAGACCACATGGTTGACCGACGTGCACAGGGTTTTCGGATAACCGTGATAGCCGATGTTCGCCGGGATCGCGCCGAGTTCGTCGACGATGAATTCGCGGCAGCGGGCGTCCAGTTCGTCCGTGGTGACGCCCGGCTTCACGTGCTCGGTGATCATCGTCAGCACCCGGGACGCGAGCTTCGCGGCCTCGCGCGACTTGTCGATTTCCGCGGCGCCGCGGATCGGGATTTCTCGCTTCGCCATTACGCCACCTGCTCGATGTCGCGCGCCACCGACTCGGTCGGTCCCGCATCGCCGCCGCGCGCTTCGATCTCGATCAGCATTCGGCAAATATCGCCGTAGGACAGCGACGGATTGAGTTCCGACAGCATCCCGACGCGCAGCCAGTGTTCCGCCTGCGCATTGATCGAACGGCTCAGCGCGGTACTGGTCGAGCGCAGCCGTTCATGCATGTGCTCGGATATCTTGATGATTCCCATATAACCCTAATTAAACGAAGTGTAGTCGTTTCGTATATTACGCTCCGGCCGGCGCACGGGCAAGCGTTCCGATTCCGCCGAAACCCCGTTGACATCGAATTCCATCTTGCTGGACAATAAATCCATCATGCCGGAATTCAACCGCCCGCCTGTCGACGAGACCGGCATCAACGAACGCATCGCCCGGCGCGTGCGGGACTTGCGCACGCTACGAGGCTACACGCTCGATGCGCTCGCCGCGCGTTCCGGCGTCAGCCGCTCGATGATCTCGCTCATCGAGCGCGCGTCGGCAAGCCCGACGGCCGTCGTACTCGACAAGCTCGCGGCGGGTCTCGGCGTGTCGCTGGCCGGTCTGTTCGGCGGCGATCGCGACGACGCGCCCGCGCAGCCGCTGGTGCGGCGCGCGCAACAGGCGGAATGGCGCGATCCGGCGTCCGGTTACGTGCGGCGCAATCTGTCGCCACCCGGCTGGCCGTCGCCGATCCAGCTCGTCGAGGTCGATTTCCCGCCCGGCGCGCGCGTCGCGTACGACTCCGGCGGGCGCGAAAGCGCACTGCATCAACAGGTGTGGGTCGTCGATGGACGCGTCGACGTCACGCTGGGCGACCAGCTTCACGAACTTCACGCCGGCGACTGTCTGGCCATGCGTCTCGATCAGCCGCTGATTTTCAGCAATCCGTCGTCGCAGGCCGCGCGCTATGTCGTCGCGATCTGCGATGTTCCCGCCGCCGCCGGCGCGCGGAGTGTGTCATCCGTTCAAAGCCGCCAGGCGCAGGAGCCCGTATGAATTCCCCGAAACAGCGTGACGACGTGCGCCTGATCGATTGCAGCGAGGCCGAGCACGCCGCGGCCATCCTCGAGATCCTGAACGATGCAATCGTGAACTCGACCGCGCTGTACGACTACCGGCCGCGGCCGCCCGAAGCGATGGTCGCGTGGTTCGCGACGAAACGCGCCAACGGCTTTCCGGTCGTCGGCGCGGTCGATGAATCGGGCACGCTGGTCGGCTTCGCGAGCTGGGGCACGTTCCGCGCGTTTCCGGCGTTCAAGTACACGGTCGAACACAGCGTCTACGTGCACCGCGACCATCGCGGCCGCGGGCTCGGGGAGCTGCTGCTGCGCGAATTGATCCGGCGTGCACGCGAAGCCGACGTGCACGTGCTCGTCGGTTGCATCGACGCCACCAACGGCGGCAGCGTCGCGCTGCATACGCGCCTCGGCTTCGTGCACTCGGGCACGATCACCGAAGCGGGCTTCAAGTTCGGCCGCTGGCTCGATGCGGCGTTCTATCAGTTGACGCTCGACACGCCCGCGCAGCCGGTGGATGACTGATCGGCATCGCCGAGCGTTCGGCGATCTCCCGCTGACGCGGACGATGCGGACGGCGCGCGCCCCGACGACACCGCCCTTGGTTCGGTGGCTCCCGCTGACGCGGGCGATGCAGACGCCCCCGCCACGACGACCACCGCCCTCGCAGCGATAACGCGATCAAGCCCGCGTTGTCGCCACGCCTCCAGGCTTTCCCTACGCGTCTCGGGCCCCGGCCCCGCACCTTCGCCCCGTGACGACGAGTGTGACGTTCGCCGCATTCTTGCGCGAGAACGGCAGCGATACGGTATTCCCCAGCGGCCGCAGCGCGGTCGCATACCGATCCATCACTCGGAGGATGCCGTATGAAAACGCCCCATGCCCTGCCGTACCATCCCGGTTCGCGACACGAAGCCGGCCTCGCGCGACGCGCGGTCCGCTACGTTGCGTGCTCGCTTGCCGCCCTTCCGCTTTTCTGCGGACAAGCGTTCGCGGCCGGCGCGTGTCCGACGCCGTTCGTGTTGAGCGGCAACACCGATCTACTGTGGAAGGAAGTCACCAACAACCAGTGGCGCAACATGCTGCCGCGCGGCTGGACCGACAATGGTTTTCACTTCTACAGCCGGGTGCGCAGCCGCGGCCCGGAGAATGGCATCAACACGCCGTCGGATCTCGAGTCCGAAATCCGCAAACAGAGTGCCGACGAGCCGGCCGGTGGCAACAACCCGAATCGCCGGGCGATCACGCTGCCAATCTTGAACAGCAAGGGCCAGCATCTGCTGGTGATTTACGACTACGACGGCAAAAGTACGTCCAAGTGCGAGCTGGTGACGTTGACGTATCCGGTGGAATAGATGCGTGAATGACGTGCTGGAAAAGGAAAAGCCCCGCCGAAGCGGGGTTTTTTCTTCCTTGGCGGGAGGCGCGAGCCGGACAGTCTTGACGCGACGATCGACCACGCGGCAACGACCGATCGCGACCTTGATGCTTCGCACGGTACAGCTTGCCTGTCGGGCTCCGGATGCAAAGCTGTCGCTCCAATGGAAGGGCTTCCGCTGTTCCCAGACGGCGGTTCATGCCCGCCTGGTGCCTGCCGAGACGACACGTTCGATCCGACGCGAAAGCGTCGCGATCACGGTTCGCGCGTCCGCAATTGGCGAGTACACTGAAAATTCAATCGCAGCAGGAGAATGTGATGATTGACGCTGGCCCTCAAAGCACTTTCCGAGGCCTGCCGCTTACGGTGGAGCAGGACGCGGAAGTGAAGCACTACATAACCGATCGAACTCGGCGCGGGCTGCCTTGGGACACGCCGGAGTTGAGCGCGATGCTCGAGGACATGCTTCATCCCCCGGGTGACGGGGACGAAGACGGGGACGGGAACGGTGATGTCGCCTCCCCGGCAGACGAAGCGCGAGCCGCCGCCGAACGTGCAGCGGCATCGATTGACGATGCGATGGATCCCATCGAGGCGAATGAGGAGTGGAACGCGGCCATGGAGTCGGAAGCCATGAAAGGGCCCCGACGATAACCTGCAGACGTCACGCCGAGGATCAAGCAGCACCTGCGTGCCTTATCGGATGACGCGCGGATACAAAGCCCTGCGCTGCCATTGTCCCCGACCCTGAGCCAAGAAATAGTCTGGTCCGGAAGTAGAGAAATTCGGCATGATGTGTCCACACGGACACCAAAGCCACGCCTTGGTCAATGCGCGTCGATTGCGAACTGGATCCACAATGGTCAGTTTGTACGCGCGGTAAGCGCGAGCCTTATCCTGCAAGACTCCCGCCCCTTGCCGTAGCAAATTTGCAGCACGCAAAAAAGCCCGCCTTCAGCGGGCTTTCGCGTTTGTGGAGCGGCAAACCGGCAATCCCTCGTCAGTCCAACGGCTGCAACGCGGCAACCCTGTTCCGGCCGATCGTTTTCGCATAGTACAGCGCCTCGTCGGCCGCCTTGATTACCGCGTCGGGCTCATTGTCCTGCTCCGGCGTCCAGCTGGCGAGGCCAATACTGGCCGTGACGCGCCCATACTCGCTGCCGGCATGTTCGAGTGCCAGTTCGTCGATTGCCGCACGAATCCGCTCGGCGATCTGGGCGGCGCCGGCCGGCGGCGTATCGGGAAGCAGCACGACGAATTCCTCCCCGCCGTAGCGCGCCGCGGTATCGACCGGCCGGCGGATGTTTTCGCCGATGCAGCGGGCGACCGCCGCCAGCGCGTCGTCCCCGGCCTGATGCCCGTAGGTGTCGTTGTAAGCCTTGAAGCGATCGACGTCCACGAACAGCAGCGAGAAGACGGAATGCGTGCGCCTGGCGCGACGCCATTCGCGATCCAGAACTTCCCCGAAACTGCGGCGATTGTTCAGGCCGGTGAGCCCGTCGGTACGCGCCAGCAGCACCAGCTCGGATTCGGCCCGCATCCGGCGGCGCAGTTGCCCGCTGAGCAGGAACGACAGCGCGATGAACGCGACGCCAAACGTCGCCACCAGTGCGCCGATCGTCACTGCGCGGTGCCGCCACGCGGCATAAACGTCCTGCTCGCCTTCTGCAACCATGATGATCAGCGGCAACTTCGGCAGGTGCTTGAAATAGTAGAGGCGACGCACACCGTCGATTGAAGCTGTCTCCGAGAATACGCCCTCCGACGCACGCTGAAATCGTCGAAAGGTCGCAGCCTTGCTGATATCGCGACCGACGATGCTGACGTTGTACGGTTGACGCATCACCATGATGCCGTCCTTGCCGATCAGCGACATCGAACCGTGCTGCCCCAGCGACAGGCCCGCAAACAGCTGGTGGAAGTACTCGAGATTGATCGCAATCAGCGCGACGCCGCCGAACGATCCGTCCGGGTTCGAGATGCGCCGAGACAGCACAATGCAGAGCATGCCAGCGCGCAAGCGCGACACGAACGGATCGCTCACATAGAGTCCAACATCGGGATTATCGCGATGCACGGTGAAGTATTTGCGATCGGCGAAATTGCCCTTGCGGGGCACGTCGTTGGCCGAATCGAGAACGATATCGCCGTTCGCATCGAGTACCAGTTGCGAACCGATGAAGGGGGCACTCATGGCATGATCGAACAGCACGCCGCGCCGCAGCGCCGGGGCTGCCGACATCACATCAGGCCGTTGCAGACCCTGAATCACCGCCTGCAACGACAGGTCGTAGAGTTCGAAGTTGCGCTCGATGTCGCGCTCGGCGATCAGACCGAGATTGCGCGAGGTTTCGCTTGCGCGCTCCAATGCGTCGTTCCGGCTCTGAAATAGCTGCAGCACGCACAGGCCCATCAGTGCGCACGCGATCACGATGCCAACCGCCACGATGACGTAGGGGGCCGCCGTACGACGATGCATGGTGTCCTCAGCGCAAAAGGAGCCGCGCCCATCGTGCGGCGCGTGGTTTCCGCATACTAAATCGGACAGGTACATTTGAACACTCGGCGCGCACCCGACCACAACCCGAACAGCAAAAAGCAACTTCGTGTCCGACCGATGACAAACCCTGTCCCACTACCCCAGGGCGACTTTCCAAGGATGAAAACGGCGCCGGAAAAAGAAAAAGCCCTGATTTCTCAGGGCTTTTTCTTTTCTTACTTGGAGGCGCGAGCCGGAGTCGAACCGGCCTAAACGGCTTTGCAGGCCGCTGCATAACCGCTTTGCTATCGCGCCAAAAGCGGACTGTCCGGATGCCGTGAAGGCAAGCGACAGATTTTTATTCGAGGACCATCAGTCCATCAAATAAAAAGGGAAGCGAGGCTTCCCCATTACCTGGAGCGGGAGACGAGTCTCGAACTCGCGACCTCAACCTTGGCAAGGTTGCGCTCTACCAACTGAGCTACTCCCGCATTGTCCTGCACCTGCAGCGCTTTGCCGTACAACACGCTGCCAGAAAATCTGGAGCGGGAGACGAGTCTCGAACTCGCGACCTCAACCTTGGCAAGGTTGCGCTCTACCAACTGAGCTACTCCCGCATATGTCCTGCATCTGCAGCGCTTTGCCGTACAACACGCTGCCAGAAAAATCTGGAGCGGGAGACGAGTCTCGAACTCGCGACCTCAACCTTGGCAAGGTTGCGCTCTACCAACTGAGCTACTCCCGCGTATTGCTGCCTACTGCTTCCGTCACACACTTACTTCGTCGTGCAGCGGAGAAGCGAGATTATGGCGAAGGCACATTCGTGTGTCAAGGGCTTTTCCAGCCCTTTTTACAAAAACCGGTGCGATGGAATGGGCACATCGTGTCACGCGCCGCCGCGCTCGCGGATCTGCGGCCATGCGAGCTTCATGTAGTACAGCATCGACCAGATCGTCAGCACCGCCGCGAGATACATCAGCCACTCGCCCCACACGCGCGTGTCGATCGTCGCGATGCCGAGGGGCAGCGGACCGTAGTACAGCAGCATCGGAATCGCGACCATCTGGCACGCGGTCTTGAACTTGCCGAGCTGGTTCACCGCGACGCTCTTCGATGCGCCGATCTGGGCCATCCACTCGCGCAGCGCCGAGATCGCGATCTCGCGACCGACGATCACCAGCGCGATCGCCGCATCGACCCGCGAAATCTGCACGAGGATCAGCAGCGCGGCCGTCACCATCAGCTTGTCCGCGACCGGATCGAGGAACGCGCCGAACGACGACGTCTGGTTCCACTTGCGGGCGAGAAACCCGTCGAACCAGTCGGTCAGCGCGGCGAGGATGAAGATCGCCGCTGCCGCGAGGTTGCGGTGCGCGCCGCCCATCACCGTGTCCGGCAGATAGAACACGCCGACGACGAGCGGAATCAGCACGATCCGGACCCACGTCAGGAAAATCGGGAAATTGAACGGCATGGCATGCGGGTCAGTAAGGGATTCGCAATTGTGCCGTGTCGACCGGCCTGCTACAAGGACGCGAGAGCGCGGGCAGGCGCGGCCGGTCGCACGGCCCGGATCAGTGAAGCTGCTTGTAGATCTGCTCGGCGAGCGCGTGCGAGATGCCCTCGACGCTCGCCAGTTCCTCGACGCTCGCGGCGACCACCCCGCGCAGCCCGCCGAACCGCGCGAGCAGCCGCTGACGCCGTTTCGCGCCGACTCCTTCGAGCTCCTCGAGCCGCGACGTCTGGCGCGCCTTCGCCCGCTTCGCGCGCATCCCGGTGATCGCAAAGCGGTGCGCCTCGTCGCGGATCTGCGCGACGAGCATCAGCGCGGCGCTCTCCTTGCCGAGTTCGAGCGGCGTGCGGCCGTCCGCGAACACGAGCGTCTCGAGGCCGACCTTGCGCCCCTCGCCCTTCGCGACGCCAACCAGCATCGATGTGTCGAGCCCAAGCTCGGTGAACACCTGCCGCGCGATCTCGACCTGTCCCTTGCCGCCGTCGATCAGCACGATGTTCGGCAACAAACTCGATGCCTCGGCCTGGCGCGTCGATTCGCCATCGATGCCGGCCGCGTCGTCGGCGGCCGCCGCCTGCGCGGCCTGCTCGACCATCTTCTCGTAGCGGCGCGTCAGCACCTGCCGCATGGCTGCGTAATCGTCGCCCGGCGTGATGCCGGTGATGTTGTAGCGACGGTACTCGCCCGACTGCATCTTGTGATGGTGGTAGACCACGCACGACGCCTGCGTCGCCTCGCCCATCGTGTGACTGATGTCGAAACACTCGATCCGCAGCATTGCGAGATCGTCGCACTCGAAGCTGAGCGTCTCCGCGAGAGCGCGCGTGCGCGCCTGCTGCGAGCCCTGCTCGGACAGCAGCCGCGCAAGCGCGAGCCGGGCATTCTGCTCAGCCATCGACAGCCATGCGCGCCGCTGCCCCTGCGGCTGCCGCACCAGCGATACCTTGTGACCGGCCTGCTCGGACAGCAGCTCGAGCAAGTCGCGGCTTGCGGGCGCATGGCTCACGACCAGCACGGGCGGCACGCGATTGCCGAGATAGTGCTGCGCGATGAACGCATCGAGCACCTCGGCCTCGACCGATGCCGACGATGCCGATGACGCCGCCGACGCCGCGTCACGCGCGGCGACAGCTTCGTCCGCGGGCTCGCCGGGCAACGCCGCGGCGGCTTCGTCCGCACCATCCGCGCCGTCGGCTTCGTCGCCGAGCCCGCCTTCGGCAAGCGTCAACGCACTTTCGACATGCGCCGGGAAATAAGCCTTGTCGCCAAGATGCCGGCCGCCGCGCACCATCGCCAGGTTCACGCACACACGGCCGCCCTGCGCGACCACCGCCAGGATGTCGACGTCGCTGTCGCTGCCGACCTCGATCGCCTGCTGGTGCAGCACCGTCGCGAGCGAACTCATCTGGTTGCGCACGGCCGCCGCCTGCTCGAACTTCAGCTCGGCCGCGAACGCGTGCATCTTCTGCTCGAGCTCCTTCATCACTTCCGACTGCCGGCCGAGCAGGAAGCGCGCGGCGTTCGACACGTCGATCGCGTAGTCGTCCGCGGAAATCGCGCCGACGCACGGCGCCGTGCAGCGCCCGATCTGATGCAGCAGGCACGGCCGCGTGCGGTTGTTGAACACGGAATCCTCGCAGGTGCGCAACTGGAAGACGCGCTGCAGGATCTGGATGCTCTCGCGCACGGCCCACGCGCTGGGGAACGGTCCGAAATACTGGTTCTGCTTGTCGACCGAGCCGCGGTAGTAGGCCATGCGCGGAAAGCGGTGCGCGGTGAGCTTCAGGTACGGATACGACTTGTCGTCGCGAAACAGGATGTTGTAGCGCGGCGCGAGCGCCTTGATCAGGTTGTTCTCGAGCAGCAGCGCCTCAGCCTCCGAGCGCGTGACGGTCGTCTCGATGCGCGCGATGCGCGTGACCATCATCGCGATGCGCGGCGACAGCTGCGTCTTCGTGAAATAGCTCGACACGCGCTTCTTCAGGTCGCGTGCCTTGCCGACGTAAAGCACGGCGCCCGCCGTGTCGTAGTAGCGGTAGACGCCCGGCATGTGCGGCAACTGGGCGAGGATCTTCTTCGGTTCGAACGGGATGTCGACGGCTTCTGGAGATGTCATGCGTGATCCGGGGGCCTTGTGGCGCGGAACGGGTCCATTAGAATCGCCAGTTTAGAGCATTCACCGCCCGCTTCGATGCCCCGCACCGCCTCCGCTTCCGCTTCCGCTTCACCGCTCGCGCCCGACGAACCGATCGCATGCGACCTCTTCTGCACCGTGATCGACAACTTCGGCGACGTCGGCGTGTGCTGGCGCCTCGCGCGCCAGCTCGCGCACGAACACGGCTGGCAGGTGCGCCTCTTCATCGACGACCTGCACACGTTCGCGCGGCTGCTGACGGGAGTCGATCCCGAGGCGGCCCGGCAGACGCTCGACGGCATCGTGGTCGAACACTGGCATGCGGAAGTCGGCGACGCGCTAGAGATCGCCGATGTCGTGATCGAGGCGTTCGCGTGCGAGCTGCCCGGCGCGTATCTCGCGGCGATGGCCAGCCGCACGCGCCGCCCCGTGTGGATCAATCTCGAATATCTGAGCGCCGAGGACTGGGTCGCCGATTTCCATTTGCGGCCGTCGCCGCATCCGCGCTACCCGTTGCTGAAGACGTTCTTCTTCCCGGGGCTGTCGGCCGGCACGGGCGGCGTGCTGAAAGAACGCGACCTCGACGCGCGCCGGACGGCCTTCGAAGCCGACGCGGCGGCGCGTGCCGCGTGGTGGCGGCAGGCGACCGGCGACGCCCCGCCGGCGCCCGGCACGACGGTCGTCAGCCTGTTCGCGTATGAAAATCCGGCCGTCGACGCGCTGCTCGCGCAGTGGCGCGACAGCCCGTCGCCCGTCGTCGCGTTCGTGCCGGCCGGTCGCGTGTCTCCGGCCGTCGCCCGCTTTTTCGGGGTCGAATCGTTCGGGGCCGGCGCACGGGGGACGAGCGGCAACCTGACCGCATACGGGCTCGCATTCGTCCCGCAGGCCGACTATGACCCTTTGCTGTGGGTGGCCGACGTCAATTTCGTGCGTGGCGAGGATTCGTTTGTCCGCGCGCAATGGGCGCGCAAGCCGTTCGTGTGGCACATCTACCCGCAGGCCGACGATGCGCACCTGCCGAAGCTCGACGCCGCGCTCGCGCACCTGTCGGCCGGCCTCGCCGACGCGCCGCGCACGGCGCTCGAGCGCTTCTGGCATGCGTGGAATGGCGTCGGCACACCCGATTGGGGCGATTTGCTCCAGCATCGTGCCGCACTCGACGCCAACGCGGCCCGCTGGGCCGATGCACTGGCGAGCGTCGGCGATCTCGCCGGAAAGCTGGCGGAATTCGCAAAATCTCAGTTAAAATAAGCGGTTATCCGACGGCTGACCACGCAAGCGCTCGCGTTCAAGGGGCGCTTGGCGCCCATCGGAACCTCCCGCTTGCGCCGTCAGCCGTTGCGCAACGCTCAAGCATCTATTTATTTGATTGGATCAGGACAGTTTTTTATGAAGACCGCACAGGAACTCCGCGTAGGCAACGTCGTGCAGATCGGCAGCGACGCATGGGTCATCGCAAAGACGGAATACAACAAGTCGGGCCGTAACGCCGCCGTCGTCAAGATGAAGATGAAGAACCTGCTGACGAACGCAGGTCAGGAATCGGTCTACAAGGCCGACGACAAGTTCGACGTCGTCATGCTCGACCGCAAGGAAGTGACGTACTCGTACTTCGCCGACCCGATGTACGTGTTCATGGACGCCGACTACAACCAGTACGAAGTCGAAGCGGAAATGATGGGCGAAGCGCTGAACTACCTCGAAGACGGCATGGCTTGCGAAGTCGTGTTCTACAACGAGAAGGCGATCTCGGTCGAACTGCCGACGATCCTGGTTCGCGAGATCACCTACACGGAACCGGCCGTCAAGGGCGACACGTCGTCGGGCAAGGTGCTGAAGAACGCCAAGCTCGCAACGGGCTTCGAACTGCAAGTGCCGCTCTTCTGCAGCACCGGCGACAAGATCGAAATCGATACGCGTACGAACGAATACCGCAGCCGCGCGTAATCGCCTGCGATTTCCGTATCGAACAAAGCGCCCCGCGGGGCGCTTTTTGTTTGCCTGCCGTCAACAGCAGCGGGCGCTCCGGCACCATAGGCAACACAAAATCCAGCACTAAAGGTATTCAATTTGTATCATCGGTAACTGTTTTATAGCGATGGAGAAATAATGCCCGTCAGGCGTGCAGCGGGGCATAAAATCAGTTTTTATTCTGACATGCGGCTGCGGCGGGCTCGACGGCCGACAGCCCGCCTCTCTTGACTCGACTCGCGTCCACCATGCCACACGCCCTGATTGTCGAAGACGATCCCAACAGTCTGTCCGGCCTGACCGCGCTGCTTGCCGCAGACGGCTTCTCGGTCGACACGGCCACGTCGCTCGCCGAGGCACGCATGGCGCTCGGCCGCTCGATTCCCGATGTCGTCCTCGTCGACCTGAACCTGCCGGACGGCAGCGGGTTCGACCTGCTCCAGCACCTGCCGCAACAGCAGCCGAACGGGTCGCTGCCGGTGATCGTGCTGACGGGCAACGCGACGGTAGAGAGCGCGATCGAAGGCCTGCGTCACGGTATCTGGGACTATCTGCTGAAGCCGATCAACATTCCGCGCCTGCGCAGCCTGCTGGCCCGGATTCCGCGGCCCTATGAACTGATCGACGAAGTGCGGACGCTGCGCGCGTCGCTGCGCCACCTCGGCCGCTTCGGCGCGCTGGTCGGCCGCAGCGAGGCGATGCAGCACGTGTACGACATGATCGAGCACAACGCGGGCACCGAAACGGCCGTGCTGTTCGCAGGCGAGGCCGGCACCGGCAAGAAGCTGGCCGCGCGCACGCTGCACGACCTGAGCCGGCGCCGCAAGGGGCCGTTCGTGTCGTTCGACTGCCGCACGATCGCGCAAGCCGGCCGTCACGGCGCGTCGCTCGACAGCATCCTGTTCGGTCATGAGCGGGGCGCGTTCGACGGCGCCGAGCGGCGCGAATCGGGCCTGTTCGAACAGGCCGGCGGCGGCACGCTGTGCCTCGACGAGATCACCGCACTGCCGCTCGTGCTGCAGGAGGCGCTGCTGCATGCGCTCGACTCGCAGAACTTCATGCGGATCGGCGGCACGAGCTCGATCGCGAGCGACTTCCGGCTGATCGCGACCACGCGGCGCCCGGCCCGCGACGCGGTCGCCAACGGCATGCTGCGCGAGGATCTGTGGCTGCGCCTCGATGCGGCATCGATCACGATGCCGCCGCTGCGCGAGCGCGACGGCGATGCGCTCGCCATCGCGGATTCCCTCATCGACGAACTGAACCGCGACGCGCGCGCCACCGGCCGCGGCACGACCGACAAGCGCGCGGCGCAGGGCTTCGTGCGCGAATGCCTGTCCTACGAATGGCCCGGCAACGTGCGCGAACTGCAGGAGCGCGTGCGCTTTGCCTATGACGCGTCCGGCGACTTCATCGAGACGCTGCGCGCGGGCGAAGCGAGCTTCGCGGCCGGCGCCGCACTGAACGGCAGCAGCGTGCAGATCAAGGTCGGCACCCCGCTGTCCGACGTCGAGGATCTCTTGATCCGCGCAACGCTCGATGCGGTCGGCGGCACGCGCCATCGCGCGGCGACGCTGCTCGGCATCAGTCCCAAGACGCTGTACAACAAGCTGCAGCGGATGAAGGTCAACTGACCGGGCCGCCGTTGTCCGGGGGCGCCGGCAGGAGTTGACGGTTAGTTGCGTAAAGACGTATCGCTCCGCGCTTCACATCCCGATGAAAAAAGCCGCGCCAATGCGCGGCTTTTCGTTTTCGGCAACGGCAGAGCGGCATCGCGCCGCCCTTCCCCGCTTACGCGAGTGCGCTGCTCAACAGCGCCTGCGCCTGCAGATACTCGGGCTGCACGATCAGCTTGTCCCACTTGAACGACTTGCCGCGCGCACGCATCCGCTTCAGGCGTCGCACCGACTCGGCCGATGCCTGCGCCTTCAGGCCGTTCAACACGACCTCGGCCGCCTCCGGCTGGTTGCAGACGAGCACCATGTCGCAACCGGCAGCGAGCGCCGCGTCGGCCGCCTGCGTGAGCGTGCCGCCTTCGCGTGCCGCCTCCATCGACAGGTCGTCGCTGAAGATCGCGCCGGTAAAGCCCAACTGCCCGCGCAGGATGTCCTGCAGCCACACGCGCGAGAAGCCGGCCGGCCGCTTGTCGACCTGCGTGTAGATCACGTGCGCGGGAATCACGGCGGACAGCGACAGCCCGAGCCAGTCGTACGGCGCGACGTCCTGCTCGAGGATCGCGTCGAGCGGCCGGTCGTCGGTCGGCAGCGCGACGTGCGAATCGGCTTCCGCGAAGCCGTGCCCCGGGAAATGCTTGCCGCAGTTCGCCATGCCCGCGAGCGACAGCCCGTGGTTCAGGCTCTTCGCGAGCAGCGTGACGACGCGCGGGTCGCGATGGAACGCGCGATCGCCGATCACCTTCGAGTGCCCGTAATCGAGGTCGAGCACCGGCGTGAAGCTCATGTCGATCCCGCACGCGCGCAGCTCGGCGGCCAGGATGTAGCCGACCGCGGTGGCGACCTTCGTCGCAAGCAACACGTCGCGGTCCCACAGTTCGCCGAGGCGGCGCATCGCGGGCAGCACCGTGAAGCCGTCGGTGCGGAACCGCTGCACGCGGCCGCCTTCGTGATCGACGGCGATCAGGATGTCCTCGCGCACCGCACGGATCGAATCGGTCAGCGCGGTCAGCTGTGCGCGGTTCTGGAAATGCCGCGCGAACAGGATCACGCCGCCGGTGTTCGGATGGGCAAGGCGCCGCGCGTCGTCGCGCGACAGGGCCGTGCCGACGACGTCGAGCATGACCGGGCCGGGAGTCGTTTTCATCGAATCGGGAAGTCCGTCAGGGAGTGGTTCGGGAAACAGGCGCGGGTGCGGGCGGCGGCGCGACGTCGGTCTCGGCGACCACGAACGACACCGCGTAGTCGCGTTCGTCGCTGACCGTCACGCGTGCGGTGATGCCGCGCGCGGCGAGCCAGTCGGCCAGCTCGCCCGACGCGACGACGTACGGTTCGCCGCTGCGCTGGTTGAGGGTCTGCAGCGCGCGCCAGGTCATCGGCCAGTGCATGCCGAGCCCGATCGCCTTCGAGAACGCTTCCTTCGCGGAAAAGCGCGTCGCGAGGAACGCGATGCCGCGCGCCTTGGAGCGCGCGCGGCGTGCGTGGAATACGCGCAGCTCGTCGGGGCCCAGCACCTTCTCGGCAAACCGGCCGCCCGTGCGCTCGAGCACGGCCGCGATGCGGCTTATCTGGACGACGTCGGTGCCGATCCCGTAGATCGCCATGTCAGCGCCCGCCGTGATGCGCGGACGATGCCGGGTGGCGGGCGAAGCGCGCGCAGAGGAAATGCATCGTCAGCGCGCGCCGCCGTGCAGCGCTGCGACACGCGCGGCGACCATGATCGCCTTCATCTCGCGCACCGCGTTGTCCCAGCCCGCGAAGATCGCGTGCGCGACGATCGCGTGGCCGATGTTCAGTTCGACGATGCCGTCGATCGCGGCGATCTGCTGCACGTTCGTGTAATGCAGGCCGTGGCCCGCGTTGACCTTCAGGCCCAGTCGCGCGCCGGCCTGCACGCCCGCGACGATGCGCTCGTATTCGCGCTGCTGCTCGGCTTCGTCGTGCGCATCGGCGTAGCGGCCTGTATGCAGCTCTACCACCGGCGCACCGGCTTCGTGCGCGGCGCGGATCTGCGTTTCGTCCGGGTCGATGAACAGCGACACGCGCACGCCGGCGTCGGCGAGCTGCTTGCAGGCCGCACGCACGGCCTCGAAGCGGCCGGCGACATCGAGGCCGCCTTCGGTCGTCAGTTCCTCGCGCTTCTCGGGCACGAGGCACGCGTCGTGCGGACGCACGTCGCACGCGATGTCGAGCATCTCGGCCGTCACCGCGCATTCGAGGTTCATGCGCGTCTTCAGCAGCGGGCGCAGCTTGCGCACGTCGGCGTCGACGATGTGACGGCGGTCCTCGCGCAGGTGCAGCGTGATCACGTCCGCACCGGCCTCCTCGGCGGCGAGCGCCGCGCGGATCGGATCGGGATAGGCCGTGCCGCGCGCGTTGCGCAGCGTCGCGACGTGGTCGATGTTCACGCCGAGATCGATGGCGGTGGGCGTTGTCAGGAAGAAGCTCATAGGTTTTGCAGGTCGATCAGGATCTGACGCGTGGCAAGCGGCGTACCGCCGAGATAGGTGTTCAGCAGGAAGCGCATCAGCGTCTTGCTTTGCGCAACCGTCTGGGCTCGATGGTAATCGTCCTGCTCCATGTCGAGCAACGTCTGTCCGGTAATCACCGGCCAGTGCGACGGCACGTCGTCGTCGGCATTGCGCACGCCGCGCTCGGGATCGAACACGTAGCGTCGATCGGGTTCGACCGCGCGGCGCGCGACCGTGCGGTTCAGCGCCATCGCATAGCCGGTCTCGCGCAGCAGCACGCGTTCGAACGAGCGCAGCACCTGCACCGCGGGTTCGCCGTGCGCGAGGCGCGTGAGCGTCAGCACGTAATGATTGAAAAGCGGCGGCTGGGGATCCTCGCGCGCGCAGAATTTCACGAGCAGCTCGTTCACGTAGAAGCCGCACAACAGCCCGTCGCCGCCGAGCGGCAGCATCCCGCCCACCCACTCGGCGCCCGTCAGCGTGCGCACTTCGGATTTGCCCGACCAGGACAGCAGCAGCGGCTGGAACGTCTGCAGCACGCCGCGTAGCGCGGAGTGCGGGCGCTTCGCGCCCTTCGCGACGAGCGCGAGGCGGCCGTGATCGCGCGTGAGCACGTCGATGATCAGGCTCGTTTCCCGGTACGGATAGCTGTGCAGCACGAACGCCGGCTGCTCGGCGACGCGGAAATCGGACGTGCGAGACGTCGCGCGCCGCGCCTTGCGACGCGGCGGTTCGGGCGGTGCCGGCAGCGGCGCGTCGTTCGCGCCGGCGGTCACCGCGTCTTCGGTCGACGTCGGCGCGTCATTCGTACCCATAGGCGCGCAGCCCCGCCTCGTTGTCGGCCCAGCCGCTCTTCACCTTCACGAAGGTCTCGAGATACACGGGGCCGTCGAACAGCCTCTCCATGTCCATCCGCGCCTCGGTGCTGATCTGCTTGAGCTTCTCGCCCTTCTTGCCGATCACCATCGCCTTGTGCGAATCGCGTTCGACGAGGATCGTCGCGAAGATGCGCTTCAGGCGCCCTTCCTCCTCGAACTTGTCGATCAGCACGGTGCTCGTGTACGGCAGTTCGTCCCCGGTCCAGCGGAACACCTTCTCGCGCAGGATTTCGGCCGCGAGAAAGCGCGAGCTGCGGTCGGTCAGTTCGTCCTCGCCGTAGATCGGCTCGCCTTCCGGCAGGTACGGCTTGATCGTGTCGAGCAGGCGCTTGATGTCTTCCGGCCGCTGCGCCGACAGCGGCACGAGTTCGGTGAATTCGCGCAGTCCGCTCATCTGCTGCATGAACGGGAACAGCGTCGCCTTGTCGGTCACGCGGTCGATCTTGTTCGCGATCAGCAGCGTCGGCATGCCGGGCGGGATCAGGTCGAGCACCTTCTGGTCGTCGGGCCCGAAGCGGCCGGCCTCGATCACGAACAGGATCACGTCGACCGACGTGAGCGTCGACGTGACGGCGCGGTTCAGCGAGCGGTTCAGCGCGGTGCTGTGACGGGTCTGGAAGCCCGGCGTGTCGACGAATACGAATTGCGCGTCGTCGAACGTGTTGATGCCGGTGATGCGATGGCGGGTCGTTTGCGCCTTGCGCGACGTGATGCTGATCTTCTGGCCGACGAGTGCGTTCATCAACGTCGACTTGCCGACGTTCGGGCGGCCCACGATCGCGATCATGCCGCAACGGAAACCGGTAGGAGCGGGAGTGTTCATATCGTTTGGGAGACAGGTTCTGAACCGGCCGCGCGGCGCGCGGCACGATCGGTGGGCAATTCAGTGGTCGGCATCGGCCGCGCGCGCCTGCGCGGCGGCGAGGGTCGCGCCGCCCGGCGGCGTCTCGGCATCGGGCGCCGCGGCGTCGCGGGCGCGCGGCGTCGCGCGCGTGGCGGCATCGGGACCGGCAGCCGGCTTGTCCGTTGACGACACGGCCGGATCGGCCTGGCCCGCGGGCTTGTCGGCTGCACGGGGTGCGCCTGCGCTTTCCGCGGGCTTGTCGGCACGCTCGGCCGGCTTGTCCGCCGCGCGCGAGCCGGTTTCGCCGCGATCCGACGGCTTGTCGGACGCCTTCTCGGCAGGTTTGTCGGCCGTCGGCTTCGCGGCACGGTCAGCCTTGTCCGCGACCGTTTCCACATGCGCCGCGCGAATCGCGGCCATCGGCGTCGGCGTCGGTCGCTCACTCGGCGGCGCGTCGGCGTCGGTCGCTGCAAGCGCCGCCGCGGCAGCCTTCGCGTCGCGCGCCGCCGCACGCTCCTTGCGCTCCGGAGAACGCAGGTCGAGCGCTTCCTGCACCCCCTTCACGCCCGGCACGATTTCGGGTTCGACGTGCTTCGATCCGCGTGCGTTCTTCGAACGCTTCGGCTTCGCGGCCAGCATCGGCGCGGCCGCCAGCACCTCGTCGAGCGCCTTCTTCGCGGCCGCCTGCTCGGCTGCCCGCCGGCTCGCGCCGGAGCCCGACACCTTCACGTCGAGCTTCGGCACCGTGCATTCGACCTCGAACTGCTGATTGTGCGCCGCACCATGCGTCGCGACGACCGTGTAGGTCGGCAGCGCGATCTTGTGCCCCTGCAGGTATTCCTGCAGCAGCGTCTTCGCGTCCTTGCCGAGCGTGCGCGGATCGATGTGGTCGAGAATCGGGATATAGAGGCGCTTGATGACCCCTTGGGCGGCTTCGAAGCCGCCATCGAGGAATACGGCCCCGATGATGGCTTCGAACGCGTCCGCGAGGATCGACGGGCGGCGGAAGCCGCCGCTGCGCAGTTCGCCCTCGCCCAACCGCAACCCCTCGGAGATATTCAGGGCCTGAGCGATTTCATACAGCGACTGCTGCTTGACGAGATTGGCGCGCACGCGCGACAGGTCGCCTTCGTCCAGCTTGCTGAAACGCTGGAACAAAAGGGCGGCCACCGCGCAATTCAGAACGGAATCGCCGAGAAACTCGAGCCGTTCGTTATGCGTGGCACTGTGACTGCGGTGGGTCAAAGCCTGGCGCAACAATTCCGCATTGCGAAATTCGTAGCGCAGCCGGCTTTCCAACTGGGATGGGGGCATGTGCAGGAGTATAACGCGGGCGCCGGTCGGGCCGAAACGGCACGGCCGGACGCGAAAAGGCGTGACGGAGCGGTGTTACCGCCGGTTCTTAAAGTAGTCCGGCAATACGCGACGCGGCCCGTGCGTCACGTATTGCATGTTGGATGCGAGTCGAACGCGATCAGTTGAAGGAACCGATCCGCTTCAGGTCGCCGAAGTTCATCCAGATGAAGAACGCGCGGCCGACGATGTTGTTGTCCGGCACGAAACCCCAGTAGCGGCTGTCCGCGCTGTTGTCGCGGTTGTCGCCCATCATGAAGTAGTGACCCGGCGGCACCTTGCAGATCACGCCGCGGCTGTTGTACGTGCAATTGTCGCGATACGGATAGTCGTAGGCGCCCATCACGAACGGCGGCACGGCGGGATTGTTGAGGATCGCATTCTTCTTCGTGCCGATCGTTTCCTCGAACTGCTTCGCGTAGTTCTGGCGCTCGTCGTCGAAGAAATCCGGCAGCGGCGCTTCGGGCACCGGCTGGCCGTTGATCGTCAACTGCTTGTCCTGGTAGGCGACCGTGTCGCCCGGCAGGCCGATCACGCGCTTGATGTAATCGACCGACTCGTCCTTCGGATAGCGGAACACGACGACGTCGCCGCGCGACAGCGGGCTGCCCTGCGTGATCTTCGTGTTCGTGATCGGCAGGCGCAGGCCGTATTCGAACTTGTTGACGAGGATGAAGTCGCCGACCAGCAGCGTCGGCACCATCGAGCCCGAAGGGATCTTGAACGGCTCGACGATGAACGAACGCACGACGAACACGGCCAGGATCACCGGGAAGAAGCTCGCTGTGTACTCGAGCCACCACGGCTGGCGCAGCTTTTCGTCGCGCAGCTTCGAGCGCGTCTGCACCGCGTTTTCGTCCGCGAAACGCTTGTCGATGCGCGACTGCTGGCGATCGAACTCTTCGATCGCCACGTCGGCCGCCTTGCGTCGCCGCGGCAGGAACACCAGTTTGTCCAACACCCACGCTACACCCGTCACGACGACGAGCACAAAAAGAATCAGCGCAAAATTCATAAAAGGAACAGTCCTGTTATTTGTCTTCGACGCGCAAGATCGCGAGGAACGCTTCCTGCGGGATCTCGACCGAACCCACCTGCTTCATGCGCTTCTTGCCTTCTTTCTGCTTCTCGAGCAGTTTCTTCTTCCGCGTGATGTCGCCGCCGTAGCACTTCGCGAGCACGTTCTTGCGGAGTGCCTTGATGTTCTCGCGGGCGACGATGTGCGCGCCGATCGCGGCCTGGATCGCCACGTCGTACATCTGGCGCGGAATGATCTCGCGCATCTTCGCGGCGACTTCGCGGCCGCGATACTGCGACTGCGACCGGTGCACGATGATCGACAGCGCATCGACCTTGTCGCCGTTGATCAGCATGTCGACCTTCACGACGTCCGACGAACGGTATTCCTTGAACTCGTAGTCCATCGACGCATAGCCGCGCGACACCGACTTCAGGCGATCGAAGAAGTCGAGAACGATCTCGGCCATTGGGATCTCGTATGTGAGCTGCACCTGGCGGCCGTGATACTGCATGTTGATCTGCGAGCCGCGCTTCTGCTCGCACAGCGTGATCACGGAGCCGACGTAATCCTGCGGCATGTACAGGTTCACGGTGACGATCGGCTCGCGAACTTCTGCGATGCGGCCGGGCTCCGGCATCTTCGCCGGGTTCTCGACCATGATCGTCGAGCCATCGCTTTGCACGACCTCGTAGACGACCGTCGGCGCGGTCGTGATGAGATCCATGTCGAACTCGCGCTCGAGCCGCTCCTGCACGATTTCCATGTGCAGCAGCCCGAGGAAGCCGCAGCGGAAACCGAAGCCGAGCGCCTGCGACACTTCCGGCTCGTACTGCAGCGATGCGTCGTTGAGCTTCAGCTTCTCGAGCGATTCGCGCAGCGCATCGTACTGGTTCGCCTCGACCGGATACAGCCCCGCGAACACCTGCGGCTTCACTTCCTTGAAGCCCGGCAGCGGCTCGCTGGCGGCCTTGGCCACATGCGTGACCGTATCGCCGACCTTCGCGGCCGTCAGCTCCTTGATGCCGGCGATGATGAAGCCCACCTGCCCGGCCGACAACGATTCGAGATTGCGCGACTTCGGCGTGAACACGCCGACGTGCTCGACCGGATACTGCGCGCCGGTCGCCATCATCTTGATCTTTTCCTTCGGACGCAGCGTGCCGTTGACGATGCGCACGAGCATCACGACGCCGACGTAGTTGTCGAACCAGGAATCGATGATGAGCGCCTGCAGCGGCGCGGCCGGATCGCCCTTCGGCGGCGGCACCTTCGCGATCAGCGACTCGAGCACGTCCTCGACGCCCAAGCCCGTCTTCGCGCTGCAGCGCGTCGCGTCGGTCGCATCGATGCCGATGACGTCTTCGATCTCCTCGATCGCGTTCTCGGGGTTCGCGGCCGGCAGGTCGATCTTGTTCAGCACCGGCACGACCTCGACGCCGAGCTCGATCGCCGTGTAGCAGTTCGCGACCGTCTGCGCCTCGACACCCTGGCTCGCGTCGACCACGAGCAGCGCGCCTTCGCACGCGGACAGCGAACGGCTGACCTCGTACGAGAAGTCGACGTGCCCCGGCGTATCGATCAGGTTGAGGTTGTAGACCTTGCCGTCGCGGGCGCGATAGGACAGTGCCGCCGTCTGCGCCTTGATCGTGATGCCGCGCTCGCGCTCGATATCCATCGAGTCGAGCACTTGCGCCTCCATTTCACGGTCGGCGAGACCGCCGCATACCTGGATGATGCGATCCGCGAGTGTCGACTTGCCATGGTCGATGTGCGCGATGATCGAGAAATTGCGAATATGATCCATTCAGTGCCGATCAAGCGAAAAAGGCGCGCTCGACGACTGCGGAGCACGCCTTGTGTAAGTCGGTGAAAAAACGGCTTATTTTAGCCGAAAAGGCCTTTGCCGGGCGGTAATTTGGGACGCCCCGGCCCGGGGCACCCCGCTGGAGCCTTTGTGGTAAGGGCTCGCCGACGGAAGCCCCGCGCGCGGGGCGGCCGGCCGGCGCCCGGGGTCGGTTCAGCGCCGCGCCGCGAGTGCGCCGCGCACCCTCGCCTCGTCGAACCTGTGGCGACACACTTCCGCGCCGTCCAGCAGCAGCACGGGCACGTCCTCGTCGTAGCGCGCAACGAGCGCCGGATCGGCATCGATGTCCACGTAACGGACCTCGATGCCGGATTCGGCCGCGACCGGCGCCAGCGCGTCGCGCATGTCGTCGCACAGGTGGCACCAGCCGCGGCCGTAGAGCGTGAACATCGGTGCGTTACTTCTGAGTCGGGCGCGGGCGCACCGGCACGAACTGCGTGTTGTCGCCGCGCCGCACGAGCACCGCGACCGCCTTCTGCGCATCGAGCTGCGCGGTCACTTCCGCGAACTGCTTCGCGCTCGTGATGTCGGTGTCGCCGACGCGCAGCACGATGTCGCCGCGCTGCAGGCCTGCGCGGGCAGCCGGGCCGTCGACGGCGTCGATCTGCACGCCGTTCTTCAGCTTCAGCGACTTCATCTGCTCCGCCGGAATGTCGCTGACCGTCAAGCCGAGCGAATTTGCCTGGCGCGGCTTCTGCGGCGTGTTCTTGCGCTGCTCGGCCTTCGCCGTCGTCTCCGCCGGCGTCTCGGCGATCGTGATCGGCAGATCGCGCGCCTGACCCTTGCGCCATACGCTGACGGTCGCCTTCGTGCCCGGTTTCGTGTCGCCGACCATGCGCGGCAGATCCGACGCCGTCTCGACCGGCCGACCATTGAACTTCAGGATGATGTCGCCCGGCTGGATGCCCGCCTTGTCGGCCGGACCACCCGGCTCGACGCTGCTGACGAGCGCGCCCTCCGCCTTCGGCAGCCCGATCGAATCGGCCACGTCCTTCGTCACCTCGCCGATCGCCACCGCGATGCGGCCGCGCGTGACCTTGCCGGTCGCCTTCAGCTGGTCGGCCACGCGCATCGCCTCGTCGATCGGGATCGCGAACGAAATGCCCATGAAACCGCCGGTGCGGCTGTAGATCTGCGAGTTGATGCCGATCACCTCGCCCTGCATGTTGATCAGCGGGCCGCCCGAGTTGCCGGGGTTCACCGCGACGTCGGTCTGGATGAACGGCAGGTAGTCGCCCGTGTTGCGGCTCTTCGAGCTCACGATGCCGGCGGTCACTGTGTTGTCGAGGCCGAACGGCGAGCCGATCGCGACGACCCACTCGCCGACGCGCACCTTGTTCGAATCGCCGATCGCGACGACCGGCAAGTTCGACGCCTGGATCTTGACCACCGCGACGTCCGTGCGGTCGTCGACGCCGATCAGCTTCGCCTTGAATTCGCGCTTGTCGGTCAGCGTCACGTAGATGGTGTCCGCATCGTCGACGACGTGCGCGTTCGTCATCACGTAGCCGTCCGCCGACACGATGAAGCCCGAACCGACGCCGCGGTTCTGCTCGGTGTCGGGCGGATTGTCCGGCGCCGGCCCGTTCTTCGGATTGCCGTTGCCGCCGCCGTTGCCGGGCGCCTGCGGCAGCGGAATGCCGAAGAAGCGCCGGAAGAATTCCGACATGTCGCCGTTGTCGAAGCCCGGCGGGAGCGCACCGCGCGGGCCGGGAATCGGCACGTTCGCGGTGGTCCGGATGTTCACGACGGCCGGCCCGACCTTTTCGACCAGATCGGCGAAGTCGGGAAGGCTGGCGGCCGGCGGCGTGGCCGCCACCGCGGTATGCGGGATGAGGGGCAGGCAGGCACACAGCACCGCCGCCGCGAACACGTTGCGCAGCGTGAGTTTCGTCATGTCGGAAGCCGTAGCGTTACTTGGAAGCCTTGTATTCTATGGCAGCCGCGAACTGCTGCAACGTGGCCGGCGGCACTTCGCCGAGCACGGTGATCCAGTAGTCGCCGCGACGCTTCACGAGAACGTGGGTCGCACCGGTGCTGCCCGCGCCTTCCTTGCGCGTGTTCTTTTCGGCCGGCTCGATGAAGACGGAGATCGTCGCGAGCCCGTCGGTGAAGACGGCCTGGTCGACCGGAATCGGCGGATCGCCGGCGTCGCGCGCAGCCATCGGGCGGCGCACCTCGCGAATCTTCCGAAAGCCGGCGACGTTCGGCGCGATCTGCCAGCCCTGCGCTTCCATGTCGACCGTCGCGACCGGCGGGCGGACCACCGTCCAGCCGCTCAGGTTGCGCATGCCGGCCGCGATCGCGGCCTTGTCGCCGGACGTGCCGCCCGTCTGCACTTGCGAGAACGCGATCTGCTCGAGCACGTGATCGGCCGCGTCGAGCGTCTGCGAACGCAGCAGCAGGCCCGTCCGGGCATCGGACCACAGCTTGTACGTGAAGCGGTACGCATCCTTCGGCACGAGTTCGACGACTTGCGCGTCGAGCCCCGCCACGCGGTCCTTGCCGAGCAGCTTCGCGTCGTAGACGGACATCACGTGGTCGCCGCCCGCGCCGAGCAGCGATGGAAACGAGTCGCGCGTCTGGCGGCGCTCGACCACGCACAGCTTGCGCTCCGGCACGAACGTATACAGCTCGTCGTTATGCCGCAGCACCTTGCGCGGCTTGCCGTCGAGCGTCTCGATCCGCTCGAACTCGCCGTCGCGGGACGCCACGTGCGCGATGCGCGACGACTGGACATACCCGCCGCGCTGGTAGACGAAGGTGCCCTCGTAGCTCTGCTGCTGCGCCGCCTGCTGGATGCGGTCGAGCCACTCCGCCGCACCCTTGCGGGTCGCGACGGGATCGTCCGGTTGCTGGGCGCTGGCGGGAAGGGATTGAACGGACAACAGGGCGGCTGCGCAAAGCAGGAGGGCCGGCAGCCGCTTCCATCCGGAGATGGCGTGATTCAACTGCAATGTCCGCATCGAGTTTATTGGCCTGGCGTGGTGGTCACGGCAGCGCGGATCAGCGGCATCGAGCCTGTGACGACGGGCTGCTGCGCGAATTGCTGGTGCGCTTCAAGGTATTGGTCGAGACTTGCGTCGCGGATGATGTTGACGTCCTGCAGGCCCGGCTGCGCCGATGCCTGTGCAACCGTCACGCGCTGCAGGTTGCCGCTCTGCGGCGCGCCTGCCGACGCGACCTGGACGGCGCCGGGCGCACCGGCCGTCTGCAGTTGCGGAACGACGATCCACGTGAGCGTGGCGGCCGCGGCGGCCACCGCGAAGGCGGGCACGACACGGCGGCGCAGCGACAGTAGCTTGCGCGCGCCCGGCGCGGCGGCCGGTGCGAGCAGGTGCGGCTCGCTTTCGAGCGCGGCGGACATGCGCGCGGTGAACGCGACGCTCAGCGCGGGCGACAGCGCGAGCTCGTCCGAGCGCAGCGCATCGCCGATCAGGTGGTAGTGGGCCCACGTCGCGCGATCCGCACGATCGAGCTCAGCCAGAAACTGCCCGTGATCCGGGCCGTCGAACAGCTCACCGTCGACCAGAGCGGAAAGGCGCTCGCCGCGCGAGTACGCTTGCGACTGCTTATTGACCGACCCCATGATGCTCCCCATCTTGCACACACCCCGTCGTGATTTCACGACTCTATCCGTAACTAGACCCTGACCGCGCCGTTACACCCGTCGCGCTTACCAGCGCTTGCCTTCGGGCGTATCGAGCAGCGGACGCAATTTAGCAGCGATTGCCTCGCGCGCCCGGAAGATCCGCGAGCGGACCGTCCCGATCGGACAATCCATCATTTCCGCGATCTCTTCGTAGCTCAGGCCCTCGATCTCGCGCAGCGTAATCGCCTGGCGCAACTCTTCGGGCAGGACGGCCATTGCAGCGTTGACCGTCTCGGCAATCTGCTTGCTCATCAACATCGACTCAGGCGTGTTGATATCCCTTAGTTGGTCTGCGTCGGAGAAAGTTTCCGCTTCCTCGGCATCGGCCTCCGTGGAGGTCGGTGCCCGGCGGCCCTGCGTCGCAAGGTAGTTCTTCGCCGTATTGACGGCAATCCGGTACAACCACGTGTAGAACGCCGACTCGCCGCGGAACTGCGGCAGCGCACGATACGCCTTGATGAACGCATCCTGGGCCACATCCTCGACCTCGGCGGGATCCCGCACGAGGCGCGAGATCAGCCGAATGATCTTGCGGTGGTATTTGGAGACCAGGAGTTCGAACGCCGCCTTGTCGCCTTTCTGTACGCGCTCGACCAGAGCCTGATCGATTTCTTTTTCACTCACCTGACAAATCCGTTAACTAGGGATGCAACGCGGAGCGTTATTGTAGCGTTCCGGCGCCGGCCGCTGGTTACGGTAGGTAACCAAGCCGCCGTCATGCCCGCGCCGCCGTGCCCGCGGTACGTGCCAGCACGGACAGCGCGCTGAACGACGCGGCGTCGAGCGCATCGGCCGGAATCAGCAGCGGCCGGGCGCGCCGGGCGCCCTGCCCGACCGACAGCACGAGCAGCAGGCTGCTCCAGTGCGCATGGCCGGTCACGCGGCCGCGGGCCAGCAAGCGCCCGGTGCGGCCAAACGCCGCAACCTCCCCGAATGCATCGATCCGCAATTCGGCCGGCAGCCGACGGGCACAGGCCCGCGCGGCACACACGGCGAGCAGCGCGGCCGTCGCCGCGGACACGCACGCGCCGGCGGCGGCACCGGCCCGCGGCGCCCAGAACAGGTACACGGATGCGGCAGCCGCCGCGACGAACGCGGCCAGCACGACATACGACACGGCCGAGGCCCGCAACGCAAAGCGCTGCGGACGCCCGGCCGGAGCATCGATTGGACTCGTCAAGCGATTTCGACGTCAGACGCGCTTGAACACCAGCGTGCCGTTGGTACCACCGAAGCCGAAGTTGTTCTTCACGGCCACGTCGATCTTCATGTCCCGCGCGGTGTTCGCGCAGTAATCGAGATCGCACTCGGGGTCCTGGTTGAAGATGTTGATGGTCGGCGGCGACACGTTGTTGTGCAGCGCCAGCACCGTGAACACCGACTCCAGACCACCCGCGCCACCCAGCAGGTGGCCCGTCATCGACTTCGTCGAGTTCACGACGAGCTTGTGCGCGTGCTCGCCGAATGCCGCCTTCACCGCGTCGGACTCGTTCTTGTCACCGAGCGGCGTCGACGTGCCGTGCGCGTTCAGGTACTGGACCTCGTCCGGGTTCACGCCGGCGTCGCGCAGGGCCGCGACCATGCAGCGGCGCGGGCCGTCCATGTTCGGCGCGGTCATGTGGTATGCGTCGCCCGTCATGCCGAAGCCCGAGACTTCCGCATAGATCTTCGCGCCGCGCGCCTTCGCCGCCTCGTACTCTTCGAGCACCATCACGCCCGAACCCTCGCCCAGCACGAAGCCGTCGCGGTCCTTGTCCCACGGACGGGACGCGGTGGCCGGATCGTCGTTGCGGGTCGACAGCGCCCGCGCGGCCGCGAAGCCGCCGATGCCCAGCGGCGACACCGTCGATTCGGCGCCGCCCGCGACCATCACGTCGGCGTCGCCGGCCTGGATCAGGCGTGCCGCCAGGCCGATGCTGTGCAGACCGGTCGTGCAGGCCGTCACGGCCGCGAGGTTCGGGCCCTTCAGGCCGAACATGATGCTCAGGTGACCCGAGATCATGTTGATGATCGAACCCGGCACGAAGAACGGCGAAATCCGGCGTGCGCCGCGATCGACGTAGGTCTGGTGCGTGTCTTCGATCATCGGCAGGCCGCCGATGCCGGAGCCGACCAGCACGCCGATGCGTTCCGCATTGGCTTCGTTCACCTCGAGGCCGCTGTCCCGGATTGCCTGGACGCCGGCTGCGATGCCGTAATGGATGAACGTATCCATGTTGCGGGCTTCCTTCGCCGGGATGTACTCCTCGGCGCTGAAACCCTTCACCTCGCCCGCGAAATGCACGGCGAGGTTCGACGGATCGAACTTCGTGACGGTGGCGATGCCGGACTTGCCGGCGACGAGATTGGCCCAGCCGTCGGCAACATTATTGCCAACGGGCGAAATCAGCCCCAGGCCTGTAACGACAACACGACGGCGGCTCACGGTAACCTCTTTTCCATTGGATGACAAAAACAAAAGCCACAGTGGCCCCAGGAACCAGCCCTGCGAGCCCTGTGGCTGTTAGTCCGTCCGGCGCGAATGCCGGCAGGATGGCGCGTCAATCGCGAAGATCGCGGCGACGTTGCGGACAAACGCGAAAGGCGCTTATGCCTTGACGTTTGCGCGAGCGTAGTCGATCGCTTGCTGAACCGTCGTGATCTTCTCTGCTTCTTCGTCCGGGATTTCCATGCCGAACTCGTCTTCGAGCGCCATCACCAGTTCGACCGTGTCGAGCGAGTCAGCACCCAGATCGTTCACGAACGATGCTTCGTTCTTGATCTCGGCTTCCGCGACGCCCAGTTGCTCAGCGACGATCTTCTTGACACGTTGTTCGATGTTATCCATTACCCCTCCGAGGGAAAGTTCAGATTTACAAGTGCGCGCATTTTATCAGGTTTGCTGACGCCAAAACGCGCGTTGGCTTGATGGTCGATCCAGCACCGATCCGCCTGAAAAACGGGATACGGCGCGGATGGTAAACGAAAACCGTTACGACATGTACATGCCGCCGTTCACGTGCAGCGTCGTGCCGGTGATGTAACCGGCCTGCGGCGATGCGAGGAACGCGACGGCATGGGCGATGTCTTCCGGGCTGCCGAGTCGGCCGAGCGGAATCTGGGTCTTGAGCACGGCCTGCTGTTCTTCCGGCAGGGTCTTCGTCATGTCGGTGTCGATGAAGCCCGGCGCGACACAGTTCACCGTGATGCCACGGCTGCCGATTTCGCGCGCGAGCGCGCGGGTCATGCCCGCGACGCCGGCCTTCGCGGCCGCGTAGTTGGCCTGGCCCGGGTTGCCGGCCGAACCGACCACCGACGTGATGTTGATGATGCGGCCGCCGCGGGCCTTCATCATCGGCCGGAGCACCGCACGCGACAGGCGGAACACCGACTTCAGGTTGGTGTCGATCACCGCGTCCCAGTCCTCGTCCTTCATGCGCATCGCGAGCTGGTCCTGCGTGATCCCGGCGTTGTTCACGAGCACGTGGAGCGCGCCGAACTCCTTCACGGTCGCGTCGATCAGCGCTTCGGCGGCCGCAGCGTCGTTGACGTTCAGCACCGCGCCGCGGCCCGTCACGCCCGCTTCCGCGAACCCGGCGGTAATCGCGGCGGCGCCCGATTCGCTCGTCGCGGTGCCGATCACCGTCGCGCCCAGGCGTGCGAGTTCGAGCGCAATCGCACGGCCGATGCCACGCGATGCGCCGGTCACGATCGCGACCTGTTTATCGAGAGTCTTTTCCATGAATCGAATATCCGTCTCTTGAGGAAAGGCGCCGCGTCAGGCGGTCGCCAGCTTCAGTGCTTCGTCGAGCGAAGCCGGATCGAACACCGAGGCGCCGACCAGGTTGCCGTCGATGCGCTTCGTCAGGCCCGCCAGCACCTTGCCCGGACCGCATTCGATCACGTGCGTGACGCCCGTGCCCGCGATGTGCTGCACGCATTCGACCCAGCGCACCGGGCCCGCGGCCTGGCGCACCAGCGCGTCCTTGATCGCGGCCGGATCGCTGACCACCGCGACGTCGATGTTGTTGACGACCGGAATCTGGGGCGCCTTCACGTCGACGTTCGCGAGATACTCGCGCAACTGGTCCGACGCCGGCTTGAGCAGCGACGAATGGAACGGCGCCGATACCGGCAGCGGCAGCGCGCGCTTCGCGCCCTTCGCCTTGGCGATTTCGCACGCCTTCTCGACGGCCGCCTTCGCGCCCGCGATCACGACCTGCGCCGGCGCGTTGAAGTTCACGGCTTCGACGACGCCCGCTTCCGCGGCTTCGGCGCACACCGCGCGCACCGTATCGTCATCGAGACCCAGGATCGCGGCCATGCCGCCCTGGCCGACCGGCACGGCCGTCTGCATCGCCTGCGCACGGAAGCGCACGAGCGGCACCGCGTCCTTGAACGCGATTGCGCCCGCCGCGACGAGCGCCGTGTATTCGCCGAGGCTATGGCCCGCGACGATCGACGGTGCCGGGCCGCCGGCCTGCTGCCACGCGCGATAGCACGCGTAGGCGGCCGTCAGCATCACGGGCTGCGTGTTGGTCGTCAGATTCAGCTCTTCGGCCGGACCTTCGGCGATCAGCTTGCCGAGATCCTGATTGAGTGCATCGGATGCTTCCTGGAGCGTCTCGCGCACGACGGCCAGATCGGCGAATGCGTTGAGCATGCCGACCGACTGCGAGCCCTGCCCCGGAAAAACGAATGCAAATTTCATATCGTCCCCAATTGAATCGATTCGAACGGCGCGCGCGAACGGCGCGCCGGTTTGGGAGCCGCGCGCGGCAGTCGCGCGCCGCGGATCAGAAGCGGAAGACCGACGCGCCCCAGGTGAAGCCGCCGCCGACGCCCTCGATCAGCACGTGCTGGCCGCGCTGAATGCGACCGTCGCGCACCGCGGTGTCGAGCGCCAGCGGGATCGACGCAGCCGACGTGTTGCCGTGCTGGTCGACCGTCACGACCATGCGCTCCTGCGGCAGGCCGAGCTTGCGGCAGGTGCTGGTCATGATGCGGATGTTGGCCTGGTGAGGAATCAGCCAGTCGACCTGCTCGGGTGCGAGATTCGCCTTGGCGAGCGCCTCGATCGCGACCTTTTCGAGCACGTTGACCGCGAGCTTGAATACCGCCTGCCCGTCCATGTACAGGAACGCGCTGCCGTCGATCACGCCGCGATTGACGTTGCCCGGCGTGCAGAGGATGTGCGAATAGCTGCCGTCCGCGTGCAGCGCGCTGCCGAGCACGCCCGGCTCTTCCGATGCGGACAGGATCACCGCGCCCGCGCCGTCGCCGAACAGCACGCAGGTGGTGCGGTCCTTGAAATCGAGAATGCGCGAGAACGTCTCCGCGCCGATCACGAGCGCCGTACGGTGCTGGCCGCTGCGGATGAAGCTGTCGGCGGTCGCCATCGCATAGGCAAAGCCGGAGCACACGGCCTGCACGTCGAATGCCGCGCCACCGTTCCTGATGCCGAGCTTGTTCTGCAGCAGGCACGCCGTGCTGGGAAACACGAAATCCGGGGTCGAAGTCGCGACGATGATCAGATCGATCGATTGCGGATCGATGTCGGCCGCCTCGATTGCACGACGCGCCGCTTCGAGCGCGAGATCGCTCGTCGTGACGTCCGGTGCGGCGAAATGGCGCGCATGGATGCCCGTGCGCGCAACGATCCACTCATCGCTCGTCTCGATGCCTTCCTTCGCGAGACGGTCGGCGAGCTGCTGGTTCGTGACGCGGTCGGGCGGCAGGTAGCTGCCCGTGCCGAGCACGCGGGAATAGAGAGTCGATTGGGCCATTTATGCTTTAGAGGATTGCGCAGCGGAAGGTTCAGCGTGATGGCCTGGGGCCGGGCTCGTCGTGCCCGCGCCGCCCGCGTCGTGTCCGCCGTCGCCGAGCGACACCGAATTGTCTGCCATCGCGCGCGCGAGGCGCTCCAGCACGCCGTTTTTGACGGCATCATAACCCCGTTTGATCGCCCACTCAAACGCGTAGGCATCGGCCGAACCATGGCTTTTGATCACGAGGCCCTTCAGCCCCAGCAGCGCCGCGCCATTGTACTGGCGATGGTCGACGCGCTTCTTGAAGCGCATCAGCACCGGCAGCGCGAGCAGCGCCATCAGCTTCGACATCAGCGAACGGCCGAACTCCTCGCGGATGATGTCGGACAGCATCTGCGCAAGCCCTTCGGACGTCTTGAGCGCGACGTTGCCGACGAAGCCGTCGCAGACGATCACGTCGACCGTACCCTTGTAGATGTCGTTGCCTTCGACGTTGCCGCGGAAATTCAGCGTGCTGGCGCGCAGCAGTTCACCCGCGCGCTTGATCGTTTCGTTGCCCTTGATGACCTCTTCGCCGATGTTCAGCAGGCCGATCGTCGGACGCTCCTTGCCCTCGAGCGCGGCGACGAGCGCGTGCCCCATCTCCGCGAACTGCAGCAGATGCTGCGGCTCGCAGTCGACGTTCGCGCCGAGGTCCAGCATCATCGTGTAGCCGGTCGGGTTCGGCAACGCGAACGCGATCGCGGGCCGCTCGATGCCGGGCAGCGTCTTGAGCACATAACGGGACACGGCCATCAGCGCGCCGGTGTTGCCGGCGGAGATACAGGCCTGGGCCGCGCCTTCCTTGACCTGGTTGAGCGCGACACGCATCGAAGAATCCTTCTTCTTGCGCAGCGCGACTTCGACAGGGTCGTCCATCGCCACGACTTCGGTGGCGGGCACGATGGTCAGCGCGGGATCGTCGAGGGCTTTCAGCTTTTTCAGCTGAGCGCGGATCGCGCTTTCGATGCCGACGAGCATCAGGTGCGCATCAGGATGCGCGCGGACGAACTTGACTGCCGCGGGAACGGTCACGGACGGGCCGTGGTCGCCTCCCATGCAATCGATTGTGAGCTTTACGGTCATGGAATGCGACGAATTTCAGGCACAAAAAAGCGGCAGTTGAATGCCGCCTTTTTGTTGAGCCAGGAAAGTGTCAAGCGAACCAGTTGTCACGCGAACGGCGAGCGTAGCGCGCAACGCGTGACTTGACGCTTAGTCGTTCTTCGTCTTGACGACTTTCTTGCCGCGATAGTAGCCGTTCGGGCTGACGTGGTGACGCAGGTGCACTTCACCCGTGCTCGGCTCGACTGCCAGCGGCGCTGCCGTCAGGAAATCGTGCGAACGATGCATGCCGCGCTTCGACGGCGACTTCTTGTTTTGCTGGACTGCCATGACTAACTCCTAATTGATTTTCCGGATTCTAACACAGCCCGATCCGGCGCTTAACTACCCTGGCCCAAAGCCTTTACGCCTTCCCGCGCCACAACTGCTTAGTGTTTCTTGCTGCCGTCCCCGTCCTTCTTCAACGCTTGCAGCGCTGCGAACGGATTCGGCCGTTTGCCTTCGTCCTCGTCTTCGGCGGACTCGTCGTCCGCCTCTTCCGAAGGACCGCTCACACCCGACACGAGGCTTTCGTGAACTGCCGGGCAAACCTCGTGCTTGGGCACGAGCGGCAACGAAAGCAGCAATTCCTCTTCGATCAAGTCGACGAGATCGAACTGGCGTGTGCCCACGATCACATCGGCTTCATCGTCGTCGAGCGGAAATTCTTCAGCTTCTTCTTCGGTCGCAACGACCCGGTACGTCATGTCGACGTCGAACGTCTCGTCGTACGGAGTCATGCAGCGCTGGCACGTGAGCCACGCATGGCCGTGCACCGCGAGTCGCAGATACGGCTGCTGCCCATCGGCGCCGTCGTCCTGCAACTCCTTCTGGGTGAACCCTTCGGCCTGCCACGTGAAGACCGTGTCGCGATCTGGCGCGTCCGCCGGCACTTCGTTTAACATGCGCGGCAGCTGCGACAGACGCACCGCACCCGCTGCCTGCCGCCCGCTGCGGGCGAATTCGAACAGGTCGACTGCGTGCGGATCAAGCGATGCCGCCGGCTTGCCAGAAGAAGTGTTCATGTTGCGCTCCTGCCTACAGGCTGACTTGCGGGATCCGGCTTGCCGGCGCGCTTATCCGGCGCCGCCCACGGACGTGATCTACGCCACGTACGATTACGTAACTTTACTTCCGAAGACCCGGCAGGCGCCACCACAGCGAAAGCCTGCCGACGAAAAGCGGGAAAGCATACCTGTTTTACCTTTTGCGGTCAATCACTTATGCTTGCGCCCTCGCAACGCCCCGCCACACCTGACGATTCACCGACCCAATCCGACCATGCCGCATACCGTTTGCCGCCCGCCGCGGCTGATTCTCGCCTCCAGTTCCCGCTACCGCCGCACGCTTCTCGAGCGCCTCGGCCTGCCGTTCGACGTCGTATCGCCCGATCTCGACGAAACCCCGCTCGCGGGTGAAACGCCCGCTGCAACCGCGCTGCGTCTCGCCGGCGCGAAGGCACGCGCGGTCGCCGCGACCGTCGACGCGCCGGACGGCGTGCTCGTGATCGGGTCGGACCAGGTCGCGACGTTCGACGGCCTCCAGATCGGCAAGCCCGGCACGCACGAGCGCGCGCTTGCCCAGCTGCTGTCGATGCAGGGCCGCGACGTCGAGTTCCACAGTGCGCTCAGCCTGTACGACAGCCGCACGGGCGAAACGCAGAGCGAGGACGTCGTCACGCACGTGCGCTTCCGCTCGCTGCCCGAAGCCGAACTCGATGCATACCTGCGCGCGGAAACGCCGTACGACGTGGCCGGCAGCGCGAAGTCCGAAGGGCTCGGCATCGCGCTGCTCGACGCGATCGACTCCGACGACCCGACGGCGCTCGTCGGCCTGCCGCTGATCGCGCTCACGCGGATGCTGCGCACCGCGGGCTATCCGCTGTTCACTACCCACGGAGACCGCGCATGACGGCCGGCACACTTTATCTCGTCCCGAACACCCTCGGCGAAGGCGACGAATCGATGCTCGCCGCCGTGCTGCCCGCGGCCGTGCAGGCGCGCGCCGGCACGCTCGGCTATTACATCGGCGAAAACGCGAAAACGACCCGCGCGTTCCTGAAGAAGATCGGCACCACGCGGCCGATCCAGGAAATCGGGATCCGCGAGCTGAACGTCAACACGCCGGCCGGCGAGATCGACAAGCTGCTCGCACCGGTGCTCGCGGGCACGGACGCCGGGCTCGTGTCCGAGGCCGGCTGCCCCGCGGTGGCCGACCCCGGCGCGTTGCTGGTGCGCCGTGCGCATGAACGCGGCGTGAAGGTCGTGCCGCTCGTCGGGCCGAGTTCGATCCTGCTCGCGCTGATGGCGTCGGGCCTGAACGGCCAGAGTTTCGCGTTCAACGGCTATCTGCCGGTCGATGCGGCCGCGCGCGCGAAACGCCTGCGCGAGCTCGAGCAACTATCGCGCAAGGGCCGCCAGACGCAGATATTCATCGAGACGCCGTACCGGAACCAAGCGATGCTCGATACGCTTGTCGCGACCTGCGCGCCGTCGACGCAGATCTGCGTCGCGGCCGACCTGACCCTCGAAACCGAGACGATCGCCAGCCACTCGGTGGCGGACTGGAAAAAAGCGCCTGCGCCGAATCTGCACAAGCGCCCCGCCATC
Organism: Burkholderia sp. KBS0801; assembly: GCF_005937855.2. Lineage (NCBI taxonomy): Bacteria > Pseudomonadati > Pseudomonadota > Betaproteobacteria > Burkholderiales > Burkholderiaceae > Burkholderia > Burkholderia sp. KBS0801. The sequence goes on along the minus strand of NZ_CP042177.1, from coordinate 1,080,928 downwards.
TTCCTGCTGCTCGCGAACTGACACGCCGGCCCCGCATCCGCCTTGCGGCATGGGGTGGCCGGCTGCGTTCGCCGCAGCGCGGGCCGTCGCTCAGCGCAGGCTGAACGACGTGCCGCCGGCGGCGAGCGCCTTCATCGCGGCACCGCCGACCGCCGCGCCGAACTTGCGCGCGACGCGGTTCGTCAGGCTTTCCTTCACCGTGTAGTCGACGAGATCCGGCGCCTTCAGCACGTCGCGCGCGACCGTATCGGTCGTGCCGTAGCCGTCGGCGAGCCCGAGCTCGACGCTCTTCTCGCCCGTCCAGAACAGACCCGAGAACATGTCGGGCGTTTCGTGCAGCCGCTTGCCGCGACCGTCCTTCACGGCCTTGATGAACTGCGCATGGACCTGGTCGAGCAGCGCCTGCGCATGGGCGTCCATCTTCGGCGTCTCGGGCGAGAACGGATCGTAGAAGCCCTTGTTTTCGCCCGACGTGTGCAGACGGCGATCGACGCCGAGCTTGCCCATCAGGCCCGTGAAGCCGAACCCGTCCATCAGCACGCCGATCGAGCCGACGATGCTCGCCTTGTCGACGAAGATCTTGTCGGCGGCGGACGCAATGTAATAACCGCCCGATGCGCACATGTCGGTCACGACGACGTACAGCGGCTTGTTGGGATATTTCGTGCGCAGCCGGCGAATCTCGTCGTAGACCATCCCGGCCTGCACCGGGCTGCCGCCCGGGCTGTTGATCCGCAGCACGACGCCGGCCGCGCCGTCGTCGTCGAACGCGGCATCGAGCGCCGTATTGATGTCCTCCGCGTTCGCGTTGGTGCCTGCCGCGATCTCGCCGTCGATCGTCACGAGCGCCGTGTGGCGCCCGGTCGACGCGAACTTCGCGTCGTTCGAGAAATCGATCAGCGCGAAGGCGAGCAGCAGGAACACGCCGAGGAACGCAAAGCGGAAGAAGATCTTCCAGCGCCGCGCCGCGCGCTGTTCCTTGACGGCCGCGAGCGCGATCCGCTCGAGCGCCGCGCGCTCCCAGTTCGGCTCGCGGCTGTCGGGACGGGACGAGGAATCAGGGATATTCGGTTGGTCGGCCATGCAGTGGTGTCGTCAGTCGGTCGTGGCGGAAGGAGTCGAAGCGGCGGGACGCAGGTCGGCATCGGGCACCCAGAATACCGCACGGCCGTCGGGCATGTCGCGCTCGTCGACCTCCACCGGCCGCAGGCGGCCGCCGCGGCACGGGCCGCCGACGCACTTGCCGGTGTCCGGCGCGTAGATCGCACCGTGCGTCGCGCACATCAGGTAGAGGCCCGACGACTCGAAGAACTGCCCTTCGGCCCAGTCGAGCTCCATCGGCACATGCGCGCAGCGGTTCAGGTAGCCGTACGCACGGCCGTCGTAGCGCACGAAGAACACGACCGCCTGCTCACCGCGCAGCGTCGCGTCGACGCGCACGCCGGCGCCGCCGTCGGTCAAGGCGTCCGACGCGCACACGCGCACGGCTTCCGGCGCCGCGCTCATGCGTGCTCCCGCAGCCATGCCGCCAGCGCGACGACGTCCGGCGCGACGAAGCGCGGCGTCAGCGCAGCCAGCGCCTCGGCCGTATGCGCGCCGTACGAGACGCCGACGCCGGCTGCCCCCGCGCTCGCCGCCATCTGCAGGTCGTGCGTGGTGTCGCCGATCATCACGGTGCGCGCCAGATCCTGCCCCAATTCGCGGGACAGTTCATGCAGCATCGCCGGGTGCGGCTTCGAGAACGTTTCGTCCGCGCAGCGCGTCGCATCGAACAGGCTCGTCAGCTTCGACTGGTCGAGCACGCGATTCAGCCCGACCCGGCCCTTGCCGGTCGCGACCGCGAGCAGGTAACCCGTATCGCGCAATTCCGCGAGCAGTTCGCGCACGCCGGCGAACAGCTCGATGCGCTGGTCGTCCAGCAGGTAGTGATAACGGTAACGCTCGGCCAGCCGTGGATAGTCGGACGGATCGAGGGTCGGAGCGGCAATGCGCAGCGCATCGCGCAGGCCCAGGCCGATCACGTAGCGGGACGCCTCGTCCGACGGCGTGGGCAGGCCGAGATCGCGGCACGCGGCCTGGATGCTATGCGCGATGTGCGCAGTCGAATCCATCAGCGTGCCGTCCCAGTCGAAGACGATCAGGTCAAATTGCTGTCGGGCCATGCGAGTCATGCGTTATCGCGCAAAGCGCTGAGTTGATCGAGGAAGCGCCGGCATTCGTCCGGCAGCGGCGCATCGAACTGCAGCGGCTCGCCGGTCAGCGGGTGCGCGAGCTTCAGCCGGTGCGCATGCAGGAACATCCGTTTCAGCGACGGCTGCGCGTTCGCGCGCGCCAGCGCCTTGTTCAGTGCGAAATCGCCATACTTGGCGTCGCCGGCGATCGGCAGGCCGAGATGCGCGAGGTGCACACGGATCTGATGGGTCCGGCCCGTTTTGAGTTCCGCTTCGACCAGCGCGTACTCCGGCCAGCGCTCGAGCAGATTGAACACCGTGTGCGACGGCAGGCCGTCGTCCTGCACGCGCACGCGCCGCTCCCCTTCCGCGGTCGAATACTTGAACAGCGGCGCCTTCACCGCGCGGCGGCGGCCCCAGTCGGACTGCCACTCGCCGTGTCCGCACGCGAAGTAACGCTTGTCCATCTGGTTTTCGCGGATCTGCTCGTGCAGGCCGACGAGCGCCGTGCGCTTCTTCGCGAGCATCAGGATCCCGGACGTCTCGCGGTCGAGCCGGTGCACGAGTTCGAGGAATTTCGCGCGCGGGCGCGCCTGGCGCATCTGCTCGATCACGCCGAACGCGACGCCGCTGCCGCCGTGCACCGCGACGCCGGCCGGCTTGTTGATGACGAGCATCGCATCGTCTTCGTACAGTACCTCGAACTGCGCGGGCGGCACGATCGGCGTGTCGGCGCGCGCGAGATCGGCCGCCGCCACTCGCACGGGCGGCACGCGGACGATGTCGCCGAACGCGAGACGATACTGGGCATCGACCCGACCCTTATTCACGCGCACTTCGCCGCTGCGCAGGATCCGGTAAATATGGCTTTTGGGCACGCCTTTACAGACGCGCAACAGGAAGTTGTCGATCCGCTGACCGGCCGAGTTTTCGTCGATCTCGATCATCGATACCTGGCCGCTTGCGACTGAATTCTGGGATATTTTGCCTAACTCATTCATACTGAATATAATTTTGCCCAGCCTGACGTTGAGGGTGGCCTGACAGGCCGGCCCCGGCTGAATCGGGCAAGGCGCAAGCGCAAACCGCTATTTTACTTGCGCCGGGGGTCCGCTGCTCGCCCCTAATCAAAGAGATGCAGCAAGTTGCACGCACGGCGCCGCCCGTCGGCAAGGATCGCGCCCACAGGCGGATTCGGTCGGCAAGGCGCCGCGGTAACGGAAAGTTGGTTGAAAAGAATTTGATCGGCAGCCCGACGGCGCGAAGTGCGTCCGCAGGCTGCCGGTTGCGAAAATTACGGCGTTGCGCCTGATTTGGCCCCGCGAAGGTGCGGGGCTTGGCGACGTCAAACCAGGGAAGTACACCCCAAGCGGGAAAGTCGGGTTGGATTCGATACTCCCCGCTGCGGCCCAAGCCGCAGCATCTGCCGCCCGTCGGCGCGCGCGACGCATTGCGCGCGCCCGTGGTGATGCCCGGACTCAGGCTTAGCGCGCTTGTGCAGCGTGCGGTGTGTGAACGCCGTGCTTTGAAACCGTATTCGCAGGTGCCCAACGGCCGCCGGCCCCGTCTTTCGGGCCCAAGCGCCTCTTCAGGCAATTCTCCCCGCCATCCTTCCCGCTCCAGCGTGCTTGTGACAACACAACAAGGTGCGGCCTGCCGTCGTTCCCGCCTTCGCGACTGACAACCGCGAGGCGCCGGCAGCGGAGCCGCCTGGAGTCGTTCATGAAACGCATGCTGTTCAATGCGACGCAGCAGGAGGAGCTGCGCGTCGCCATCGTCGATGGGCAAAAGCTCATCGACATCGACATCGAGACAGCCGGGCGCGAACAGCGCAAAGGCAATATCTACAAAGGTGTCATCACCCGTATCGAGCCGTCGCTCGAAGCGTGCTTCGTCAACTACGGCGAAGACCGCCACGGCTTCCTGCCGTTCAAGGAAGTCGCCCGCCAGTACTTCAAGGACGGCATCGACATGCGCTCCGCGCGCATCCAGGATGCGCTGCGCGAAGGCCAGGAACTGATCGTTCAGGTCGAGAAGGAAGAGCGCGGCAACAAGGGCGCCGCCCTCACGACCTTCATCTCGCTCGCCGGCCGCTACCTCGTGCTGATGCCGAACAATCCGCGCGGCGGCGGCGTGTCGCGCCGGATCGAAGGCGACGAGCGCCAGGAACTGCGCGAAACGATGGCGCAGCTGCAGATTCCGGACGGCATGAGCATGATCGCCCGCACCGCGGGCATCGGCCGCAGCGCCGAGGAACTGCAGTGGGACCTGAACTACCTGCTGCAGCTGTGGCGCGCGATCGAAGCGGCGTCGCAAAGCGGCAATGCCGGCCAGCCGATGCTGATCTATCTGGAATCGAGCCTCGTGATCCGCGCGATCCGGGACTATTTCCAGCCCGATATCGGCGAAATCCTGATCGACACGACCGAGATCCACGACCAGGCCCGTGCGTTCATGGACATCGTGATGCCGGACAACGTGTCGAAGGTGAAGCGCTACCACGACGACGTGCCGCTCTTCTCCCGCTTCCAGATCGAGCACCAGATCGAGACCGCGTACTCGCGCACGGTGCCGCTGCCGTCCGGCGGCGCGATCGTGATCGACCACACCGAAGCACTCGTCGCGATCGACGTGAACTCGGCGCGCGCGACCAAGGGCGCGGACATCGAGGAAACGGCGACCCGCACGAACCTCGAGGCGGCGGACGAAGTGGCCCGCCAGCTGCGCCTGCGCGACCTCGGCGGCCTGATCGTGATCGACTTCATCGACATGGAGTCGGCCAAGAGCCAGCGCGAAGTCGAGCAGCGCCTGAAGGACGCGCTCAAGCACGACCGTGCGCGCGTGCAGATGGGCAAGATCTCCCGCTTCGGCCTGATGGAACTGTCGCGCCAGCGCCTGCGTCCGGCGCTGTCGGAAGGCAGCCACGTGACGTGCCCGCGCTGTAACGGCACCGGCCACATCCGCGATACCGAATCGTCCGCGCTGCAGGTCCTGCGGATCATTCAGGAAGAAGCGATGAAGGAAAACACCGCGGCGATCCACTGCCAGGTGCCGGTCGAGGTGACCGCCTTCCTGCTCAACGAAAAGCGTCAGGAAATCAACAAGATCGAGTCGCGCTTCAAGGTCGGCATCGTGCTGATCCCGAACAAGCACCTCGATACGCCGCACTACAAGCTCGAGCGCCTGCGTCATGACGACGCGCGCCTCGACGATCCGCGCGCGTCCTGGAAGATGGCCGAGGAAGCCGCCCGCGAACTGGAGTCGGAAACCGGCTACAGCAAGCGCACGGCCGACGTGAAGCCGAAGCAGGAAGCGGCGGTCAAGGGCATCACGCCCGAGCGCCCGGCGCCGAGCGCGGCACCGCAGCGCACGGCCGAGCCGGTTGCGGCGGCGCCCGCCCCGGTCGCCGTGGCAAGCAACGGCGGCTTCATCGGCTGGCTGAAGGGTCTGTTCGGCATGTCGCCCGCTCCGGCGCCCGCGCCGGTTGCACCGGCACCGGCGAAGGAACAGGTTGCCCGTCCGGCCCGCGAGCGCACCGAGAAGACCGAGCAGCGCGGCGGCGATCGCAACCGCAACCGCCGCGGCGGCGCCCAGCAGGCTCAGGGAGGCCGCGACCAGGCAGCGACGGGCCGTGGCCAGTCGCAACGCCCGGAACGCGAAGGCAAGGAAATTCGCGAGCCGCGTGAACCGCGCGAGGGTCGTGAACCGCGTGAAAGCCGCGAGCCGCGCGAAAGCCGTGAGGGTCGCGAAGGTCGTGAGGGCCGTGGCCCGCGCGAAGGCCGCGAGCCGCGCGAGCCGCGTGAAAGCCGTGAGAACCGCGAGCCGCGCGAGAGCCGCGAACCGCGCGAGCGCGTCGAGCAGCCGGAAGCCGTCGAGGCCGGCGGCCGCGGCGAGCGCCAGGAACGCGGCGAACGTCGCGAGCGTGGTGAGCGCCGCAAGCCGGTGCAGCACGCTGCGACGCTCGAGACCGTCAATCGTGGCGAGAACCATCCGGAAGCGGAAGCCGACCAGGCCGTCGCAGCGCTGCCGGGCGCCGATGTCGGTGCCGACGCGGAAGCCGGCGCACGTGACGGCGAGGAACGTCGCCGTCGCCGCCGCGGCCGCCGCGGTGGTCGTCGCGAGCGCGAGGACGAAGGCTCGGTGGTCGAGCACGCCGAGCAAGGTGCAGATGGCGAAGCCCCCGTGCACGCCGTGACGACGGAAGCGCCGAACGCGGTCGAGCCGGCCCGTACGGCCGCACCGGTCGCCGTGGCGTCCATGGCAGCCGTTTCGGCAGCAGGCGCCGCGGTTGCGGAAGCCGAAGTCGAGGAACGTGCCGAAGCGGTCGCACCGGCCGCGGCCGAGTCGCAAACGGCACCGGTTCGTGTCGAAGCGACGCGGGTCGCACCGCTCGAGCCCGCCCCGGTCGCACCGGTAGAACCGGCACCGGTCACGCCGGCCGCTGAATCGGAAGCCGGCCCGGCTCCGGTCGCGGTTTCGCCGACCGATGCGTTCGAAGTGCCGGCCGCACCGACTGCCGTCGAAGCGCCGCAGTCCGCGCCCGTCGAGCAAGCCGCACCGGCACCGGTCGTCGCAGCTGAAGTCGCTCCGGCACCCGTTGCTCCGGCACCGGTCGCTCCGGCTCACGTCGAACCGGCTCGCGTCGAAGCCGCACCGGCCGAAACCGTTGCCACGCCGGCTCCGGTGCCCGCCCAGCCGGCCGCCGCGCCCGCTTCGGCGAGCCTCGATGCCGTGCTGGAGCAAGCCGGTCTCGTGTGGGTGAACACGGACGCCGACAAGTTCCGCGCTGCCCAGGAAGCCGCGTCGCGCCTGCCGCGTCCGCCCCGCGTGCCGCGCGAGCGCAAGGCGCAGCCGCCGGTCGACCCGACTCCGATGCAGCAGGTCGAAACGCACCGCTAAGCGGCGCATCGCCCGACCAGGAAAAGCCCGCCTCCGGCGGGCTTTTTCATTTCCGCGCTGCGGGTTTCCGCCCCCGGGCCCGGCCGGCCGCTTGCGGCTAAAATAGAGGCCTGACTCGCACTTCTTTCAACATGTCCCGACGCATCATTCCCCTCGCCGACGTCAGCGGGATGCCGGATATCTCCGGCGTCGCGCATACCCCCGACGGCGCGCTGGCCGACAGGTTCGCCAGGCCGCTGCGCGACTTGCGCATCTCGGTGACGGACCGCTGCAACTTCCGCTGCGTGTACTGCATGCCGCGAGACGTGTTCGACAAGGACTACCCGTTCCTGCCCCACAGCGCGCTGCTCACGCACGAAGAGATCGAGCGGGTGGCGCGGCTGTTCGTCGCCCACGGCGTCGAAAAGATCCGGATCACGGGCGGCGAGCCGCTGCTGCGCAAGAACCTCGAATTCCTGATCGAGCGTCTGGCGCGCCTGACGACTCACGACGGCCGCCCGCTCGACCTGACGCTGACCACCAACGGCTCGCTGCTCGCGCGCAAGGCGCGCGCGCTGAAGGACGCCGGCCTCACGCGCGTGACGGTCAGTCTCGACGCGCTCGACGACACGCTGTTCAAGCGCATGAACGACGCCGATTTCGCGAGCGCCGACGTGCTCGACGGCATCTTCGCCGCGCAGGCCGTGGGCCTCGCGCCCGTCAAGGTCAACATGGTCGTGAAGCGCGGCACGAACGACAGCGAGATCCTGCCGATGGCCGAGCGCTTCCGCGGCACCGGCGTGATCCTGCGCTTCATCGAATACATGGACGTCGGCACGTCGAACGGCTGGAACATGACCGAGGTGCTGCCGTCCGCGGACGTCGTCGCGCGGATCGCCGAGCGGTTCCCGCTCGTGCCGCTCGACGCGCATACGGCGGCGGAAACCGCGCAGCGCTGGGGCTATGCGGACGGCGGCGGCGAGATCGGCGTGATCTCGAGCGTCACGCAGGCATTCTGCGGCGACTGCACGCGCGCGCGGTTGTCGACCGAAGGCAAGCTGTACTTGTGCCTGTTCGCATCGACGGGCCATGACCTGCGCGCACTGGTGCGCGGCGGCGCCAGCGACGCCGAGATCGCGACCGCGATCGCCCGGATCTGGCAGGCCCGCACCGACCGCTATTCGCAGCTGCGCGGCAGCGCGGCCGCCAACGCCGCGCCCGACGGCGCCGGCAAGCGCGTCGAAATGTCGTACATCGGCGGCTGACGCGCGCCGCCCCAGCCGACTTCCCGCGATGTCCGCTTCCCCGTCGCCCTCCATCACCGGCCTGCTGCTCGCCGGCGGCCGTGCCACGCGCATGGACGGCGCGGACAAGGGCCTGCAGCTGCTCGACGGCACGCCGCTCGCGCTGCACGTGCTGCGCCGGCTCTCGCCGCAGGTCGGCGAGACGCTGATCAGCGCGAATCGCAACGCCGATCGCTACGCCGAGCTCGGTGCGCCTTTCGACGCGCGCATCGTCGCGGACGAAACAGCCGATTTCCCCGGCCCGCTAGCGGGCCTGCTCGCCGGCATGCGGGCGGCGCGCGCCCCGCTCGTCGCGTGCGCGCCGTGCGATACGCCCTATTTGCCGGCCGACCTGATCGCGCGGCTGCACGCGGCGCTCGACGCGCAGCAGGCCGACATCGCGATGGCCGTGACCGTCGACGCGCAGCACGCGCGTTCGCCGCAGCCGACCTTCGCGCTGCTGCGCACGTCGCTTGCCGACGATCTCGCCGCCGCGCTCGCGGCCGGCGAGCGCAAGGTCCGTGCGTGGTACGCACGCCACAAGACGGTCGAAGTCGAGTTTCGCGACGAGCGTGCGTTTTACAATGCCAATTCCTGGCATGAACTCGCCGCGCTTGCCCGCCGCTGACGGCACCGGCATCCGTTCCCGCCCGCCGCATGCGCCTTCGCGCTCAGGCGCCGTCCGCGCGCCACCGGCCACGAACCCGATACGCCTTGCGGCGCAGTCCGACTGATGATCACGCAATCCTCGCCCGCCTCCCGAACCGCACCCGATTCCGCTGCCCCGCTGTCGCTCGCCGACGCGCAGGCGCTCGCGTGCCGGTTCGCGGTGCCGGTCGACGCGTGCGACACGGTGTCGCTGCATGACGCACTCGACCGCGTGCTCGCGGCCGACGTGAACGCGCCGTTCGACATCCCCGCGTACGACAACTCGGCGATGGACGGCTATGCGTTCGACGGCCGCGCGGGCGCGCCGGCAGCGGCCGCCGAAATCGCGCTGACGGTCGCCGGCTCGGCGTTCGCCGGCCATCCGTTCGACGGATCCGTGGCGGCCGGCACATGCGTTCGCATCATGACCGGCGCGCCGATGCCGGCCGGATGCGACACGGTCATTCCGCAGGAACGCGTGCGCGTCGACGGCGATGTGATCCGCTTCGCCGCACACGACGCCGCACGCGGCGCAAACTGCCGCCGGGCCGGCGAGGATCTTGCGCGCGGCGCCTGCGCGCTCGCCGCCGGCCGCATCCTGCGCCCGTCCGATCTCGGCCTGCTCGCATCGTTCGGGTTGCGCGAAGTGACGGTGCGCCGCCGCGTGCGCGTCGCCGTGTTCTCGACCGGCGACGAACTGCGCGAACCGGGCGAGCCGCTCGGCCGCGGCTCGCTGTACGACAGCAACCGCGCGATGCTGGTCGCGATGCTCGAAAGGCTGCACATCGACGCGCTCGATCTCGGGATCGTCCGCGACGATCCGGCCGCGCTCGAACGCGCGCTGCGCGATACCGCCGACGCACGGGCCGACGCGGTGATCACGTCGGGTGGCGTATCGGCCGGCGAAGCCGATTTCACGCGCGACGTGATGGCGCGGCTCGGCGACGTGACCTTCGCCAGCCTCGCGCTGCGGCCCGGCCGGCCGCTCGCGTGCGGCACGCTTTCGGGTGCGGTCGGCGACGACGGCCCCGTGCTGTTCTTCGGGCTGCCCGGCAACCCGGTCGCATCCGCCGTGACGTTCTACGCGATCGTGCGCCCCGCGCTGCTGACGCTGGCCGGCGCGCACACGCCGCCGCCGGCCACGTATACGGCGCTCTGCACGCTGGCATTGAAAAAGCGTCCGGGCCGCACCGAATATCTGCGCGCCATCGCGACGCGTGCCGCCGACGGCCAGTGGCACGTCGCGCCGGCCGGTTCGCAGAGCTCCGCATCGTTGAGCGGTCTCGCGGCCGCCAACTGTTTCATCGTCCTGGGCCACGATTGCGCGACAGTCGACGCGGGCGCCCCGGTCGACATCCTGCCGCTCGACGGCCTGATCTGAATTCCAATCGATATATCTCTACGGGGGCAATCCGCACATGAAGAAACAAATCTCGTCGATCGCCGCGGGGCAGACCGCAAAGGCGCTGATCCTCGTCTATCTGACATTCAGCGTGCCGATCGTGCTGCTCGGCATCCTGGTCGCGTACATCCGCTACGGGATGGTGGAACTCAGCACGATCCTGAGCGCGCTGCTGCTGAACGCGATCCTCGGTTTCGTGCTGCTGTGGATCGCCTGCCACGCCTACAACTGGGTCGCCTCGCGCTTCGGCGGCATCGAGATCGTGCTGTCCGATCCGCCGGAGGAAGCGTGAGCGGCACGCCGCTGATCCGCGCGGCCGAAGCGCGCGACGTCGGCGCGATCCTGGCGCTGATGCGCGAGCTGGCCGAGTTCGAGAAACTCACGCACCTGTTCGTCGCGAGCGACGCCGATCTGGCCGACGCACTGTTCGGTGCGCGCCCCGCCGCCGAAGCGCTGGTAGCCGAGCGCGACGGCGCGATCGTCGCGTATGCGCTGTTCTTCCACAACTATTCGACGTTCCTCGGCCGTCGCGGGCTGTATCTCGAGGATCTGTACGTGCAGCCGTCGCAGCGCGGCACGGGTCTCGGCACCGCGATGCTGCAGCACCTCGCGGCACTCGCCGTCGAACGCCGCTGCGCGCGCTTCGAATGGTCGGTGCTCGACTGGAACCAGCCGGCGATCGATTTCTACGAGAAGATGGGCGCGACCGTGCTGCCGGAGTGGCGCATCGTGCGTGTAACCGGCGACGCACTCGACGCGCTCGCCGCACGCTGAACGCGGGCCGGCCATGCCGGCCGCCGCTGCAAAAAAACGGGCGCCGCGGCGCCCGTTTTCCGTTTCAGCCGGTTGCGGCCGCACACGTCATGCGTCATGCCTCGTCCGCATCGGCGCCGTCTGCGCCGTCCGCAACTTCCGCACCCAGCAGCCCGGCCGCCGTATCGCCCGGTAACGCCTCGACCTGCTTCAGCTTGCGGTTCATCACGCGCGTGCGCTGCTCGGCCGCCTCGATCGAGCGCGTGACCGTTTCGAGCTGTGCCTTCGTGCGCGCAAGCACATCGCCGAACTTGCCGAACTCGGTCTTTACCGCGCCGAGCACCTGCCACACTTCGCTCGAGCGCTGCTCGATCGCGAGCGTGCGAAAGCCCATCTGCAAGCTGTTCAGCAAGGCGGTCAGCGTGGTCGGCCCGGCCACCGTCACGCGATAGTCGCGCTGCAGCATATCGGTCAGCCCGGGGCGACGCAGGATCTCCGCAAAGAGCCCTTCGGTCGGCAGGAACAGCAGCGCGAAATCGGTCGTATGCGGCGGTGCGACGTACTTCTCGGCGATCGTCCTCGCCTCCATCCGCACGCGCGCCTCGAGCGCACGGGCCGCTTCCTCGACCGCCACCGAATCGGCACGTTCCTGCGCATCGATCAGCCGCTCGTAGTCCTCGCGCGGAAACTTCGCGTCGATCGGCAGCCACACCGGCGGCGCGTCGCCTGTCCCGGCGGCGCGGCCCGGCAGCCGGATCGCGAACTCGACGCGTTCGCTGCTCCTCGGCACCGTCGCGACGTTCTTCGCGTACTGGTCGGGCGTGAGCATCTGCTCGAGCAATGCCTCGAGCTGCACCTCGCCCCAGGTGCCGCGTGTCTTCACGTTGGTCAGCACCTTCTTCAGGTCGCCGACGCCGGCCGCGAGCGTCTGCATCTCGCCGAGCCCGCGGTGCACCTGCTCGAGCCGGTCCGACACGAGCTTGAACGATTCGCCGAGCCGGTGTTCGAGCGTCGCATGCAGCTTCTCGTCGACGGTGCGGCGCATCTCCTCGAGCTTCGCCGCGTTGTTCGTCTCGATTTCCTTCAGCCGCTGCTCGAGCGTCGCGCGCACTTCGCCGATCCGGCGATCGTTGGCCTCGGTAAGTTGCGTGAGCTGCCTGTTCAGCGTGTCGCCGAACAGCCGCAGCGCGACCGTCTGCTCCTCGCGCGCCTGCTGCGCCTGACGCTGCACGCTCTCGCGCATCGCGTCGAACTGCTGCGCGTTGCCGGCGACGAGCTTGCCGAGCTGTTGCGCGAAACCGTCGATCTGGTTGTTCTGCACGGTCGCGATGCTCGTCAACTGGGTCGCGAGCGTCTGCTGAAGCTGCGAGAAACTGCCGGTCAGCTCGGTGCGCGAGCCGCGCGCGTTCTCGACGATCTCGCCGCGCAGCTCGCGTTCGAGCCGTTCGACCGCGAGCGCCTGCGCGTGCGCGGCGTCCTCGATCTGGTCGCCGAGCACGGCCGCATCGTCGTGGCGGCCGCCGCGCACGAGCGCGACGATCGCCACCGCGAGCGCGACGGCCAGCACGACGACCGCCGCCAGCAACAACATCGTCGTCATGCGCGCGGCTTCCCGATCACGTCAGGGTTGATCGGATTCGGCGGCTGCCCCGCGCGCGGCCCGACGCCCAGTGCGGCGATCAGGTTGTCGGCCGCGAGGTTGGCCATCGCGCGGCGCGTCTTCTCGGTCGCGCTCGCGATGTGCGGCGTCAGCACGACGTTCGGCACCTCGAGCAGCGCCGGATGGACGTTCGGCTCGCCTTCGTACACGTCGAGGCCGGCCGCGGCGATCGTCCCGTCGCGCAGCGCGGCAGCCAGTGCCGCGTCGTCGACGATGCCGCCGCGCGCGATGTTGGTCAGCGTCGCGGTCGGCTTCATCTTCGCGAGCTCGGCCGCGCCGATCGTGTGATGGTTCTCCTTCGTGTACGGCAGCACCAGCACGACGTGATCGGCGCGCGCGAGCAGCGCGTCCTTCGCCACGTATTCGGCGTTCAGCTCGGCCTCGATCTCCGGTGCGACCCGCGACCGGTTGTGATAGATCACCTGCATCCCGAAGCCGCGCGCGCGGCGTGCGAGTGCCTGGCCGATGCGCCCCATGCCGATGACGCCCAGCGTCGAGCCGTAAATGTCGCTGCCGAGGAAACCGTCGTACGCCCACTTCCGCCAGTGCCCGGCGCGCAGCCAGTGCTCGGATTCGGCGATCCGTCGCGCGGCCGCCATCATCAGCGCCCAGCCGAAATCCGCGGTCGACTCGTTCAGCACGTCGGGCGTGTTGGTGCCGAGCACGTTCGCCGCGTTGAACACGGCCATGTCGAAGTTGTTGTAGCCGACCGCCATGTTCGACACGACGCGCAGGCGCGGCGCCGCCGCCAGCGCGGCCGCACCGATCGGATCGCCCGCGGTGAGCGCGCCGTCCTTGTCGGCGAGACGCGCGGCAAGCGCATCGGGGGCGAGCGCGTCGCCGTTGTTCCAGTCGACTTCGAAATACTGCTCGAGCCGTTCGATCACGTCCGGAAAGATCGGACGTGCGACCAGGATCTTCTGCATCGCCATCTCCGCATGCCGCGGCCGGAACGCGGCGCATCGTGCGCCGCGTTCCGGCCGCGCTTGGTTGAAAATAATCAGCCTACGCCGGGAAGAAGAGCCACGACGTCAGCAGGAATACCGGTACCAATATCACGAGCGCCCAGCCGAGATACGCGAAGAAGCTCGGCATCCTCACGCCGCGCGACTCCGCGATCGCCTTCACCATGAAGTTCGGCGCGTTGCCGATGTAGCTGTTCGCGCCCATGAACACCGCCCCCGCGGAAATCGCGGCGAGTGTCGTCGCGCCCGCCGTCATCAGCGCTTGCGCGTCGCCGCCCGCGAGGTTGAAGAACACGAGATAGGTCGGCGCGTTGTCGAGGAACGACGACAGCAGGCCGGTCGCCCAGAAGTACATCGCGTCGACCGGCTTGCCGTCGGGGCCCGTGACGAGATGGACGATCTGCGCGAACGCGCCCTGCGCACCCGCGCGCAGGATCACGATCACCGGCGCGATCGTCACGAAGATTCCGGCGAACAGCTTCGCGACCTCCTCGATCGGCGCCCAGTTGAATGCATTGCCTTCGCGCGCCGAGCGCGGCGTCAACGCGAGCGACGCGAGTGCCACGACGACGAGCGCGACGTCGCGCACGAGATTCTGCAGCGCGACGTGCGTGCCCCACACGTCGAACGTGATGCCCGGCTTCCAGATCCCGCTCATCAGCACGAGGCCGATCACGGCCGCGAGCAGCACGAAGTTGACCTTGCCGTCGATCGACAGCGCGGCGCCGTCGGGTGTCGGGTCGAGCGCGGCCGGCCGCTCCTCGCCGCCCTTCCGGTAGAAGTACGTATCGAGCCCGAAGAACAGCGTCAGCAGCACCGCGCAGATGAACAGCATCGGCAGCGCCAGATGCGTGGTCGTCCAGAAGAAGCTCACGCCGTTCAGGAAGCCGAGGAACAGCGGCGGATCGCCGAGCGGCGACAGCGAGCCGCCCGCGTTCGCGACGAGAAAGATGAAGAAGATCACGACGTGCACGACATGCTTGCGGTTGTCGTTCGCGCGCAGCAGCGGGCGGATCAGCAGCATCGCGGCGCCGGTCGTGCCCATCACGCTCGCGAGCAGCGTGCCGAGCGCGAGGATCGCGGTGTTCAGCTTCGGCGTGCCGTGCAGGTTGCCGTTGACGCAGATGCCGCCGGCGACCGTATAGAGCGCGGTCAGCAGCACGATGAACGGGATGTATTCCTCGAGCAGCGCGTGCACGAGCGTACCGAACGCCGTGCCCGCGCCGAATGCGACCGCGAACGGCGCCAGGAACGCAATGGCCCATGCCGCGGCGATCTTGCCGAAATGGTGATGCCAGAACACCGGCGCGACGAGCGGGAACACCGCGATGGACAGCAGGATCCCGGCGAACGGGATACCCCATAGTGCGGACAGCGTGGCACCGTCGAGCGTGGCGGCCGATGCGAGCGCGGGAACGGCGCCAAGCGCGGCTCCCGACGCCATGCCCGCCCAGGCGGCATGTCGTTTCATGCAGAACTTCCTTGTGCGAATGAGTCGAGTGAGGATGAAGCCGGCGCGCGCGTCATGCGCCGCGCACGACGATCGCGTGAACGCGGTACGGGCCGTGCGCGCCCAGCACGATGGTCTGCTCGATATCGCCCGTGCGCGACGGGCCCGATACGAAATTGACCGCGCGCGGCAATTCGCCGCGCTCCGCGCGAATCAGCGCGAAGGCGTCTTCGTGGCCCGCGACGATCCGCGACGCCGGCACGATCGCGATGTGCGTCTCCGGCAGCAGCCCGGCCGACGCGTAGGTGTCGGGACCGGACAGCAGCACCAGCGAACCCGTTTCGGCGGTGGCGCAAAAGCAACCGGTCAGGCCGACGAGGTCGCCCTCGCGCGGCTTGCGGCATTCGACCGACAGGCCCGCGCCGGCCCAGTCGAGCTCGGCGAGCGTGCGCCATGCGACGGCCTGCATCGGCAGGCCGTGAGCGGCAAGATAGCGGGCGGCGGCGGCGGGCGCATCGGCCAGCGTCGCGACTTCGTCGACCGTCGTCGACAGGCGCGCCGCTTCATCGACGAATGCGGCGACGAGGTCGGCCGGCATCGGCGGGCGCGGCCCCTCGGGATGACGAGCGAGATAGTCGGCGACGCCGTCGCGCTCCGCTGCATCGGGTTCGGGCGCGCGTCCTTGCGCCGCGCGAATGCGTGCGAGGATCTGGCGACGGGCAGCGGAAGTGTCCATGAACGGTCCTCGTGACATGAGCGTGCGATACCGTCGGATTATACCGGCCGCCCTCGCCGCGACGCACCTGGCCGGACGGCCGACGCCTACTGCGATGCGTCGTCGTCGACCGGCTGCGCGATGCCGAACACCTGGCGCAGGTACGCGAGATACGCGCGGTCGTCGCACATGCTCTTGCCCGGCGAATCCGACAGCTTCGCGACCGGCTGGCCGTTGCAGCGGACCATCTTGATCACGATCTGCAGCGGCACGTAGCCGAGATCGTTCGTGAGATTGGTGCCGACGCCGAACGCGAGCTTGCAGCGGTTGCGGAACCGTTCGTACAGCTGCATGACCTTCGGGATGTCGAGCGCATCCGAGAACACGAGCACCTTGGTGCGCGGGTCGCAGCGGTTCGCCTCGTAGTGGCGCAGCATGCGCTCGCCCCACTCGAACGGATCGCCCGAATCGTGGCGCGCGCCGTCGAACAGCTTGCAGAAGTACATGTCGAAGTCGTTCAGGAACGCATCCATTCCGTAGACGTCCGACAGCGCGATCCCGAGGTCGCCGCGATACTCCTTCGCCCACATCTCGAAACCGTAAGTCTGCGAATCGCGCAGCCGCGGGCCGAGCGCCTGGCATGCCTGCAGGTATTCGTGCGCCATCGTGCCGAGCGGCGTCAGCTCGTGCTTCATCGCGTAGAACACGTTGCTCGTGCCCGCGAACTGCGGCCCGAGCCCGTCGCGCAGCGTCAGCGCGACCTCCTCGTGCCACACCTTCGAGAAGCGCCGGCGCGTGCCGTAGTCGGCGATCTTGCAGTCGGCGAACTCGGGCTTCGCGCCGAGCAGCTTGATCTTCTCGCGCAGCCGCTCGCGGCCTTCGCGATAGTCGGGCTCGCGCTGCGTGTTGCGGAAATAGACTTCGTTGACGATCGCGAGCACCGGGATCTCGAACAGGATCGTGTGCAGCCACGGCCCCTCGATCACGATGTCGATCTCGCCGTTGCCCTTCGGCGAAGGCGTGATCGAGATGTACTTCTCGTTCAAATGGAACAGCGCGAGGAAGTCGACGAAATCGCTCTTGATGAAGCGCATCCGCCGCAGGTAGTCGAGTTCGATGTCGGTGAAGCGCAGCGAACAGAGGCCGCGCACCTCGTCGCGGATCTCGTCGATGTACGGGACGAGATCGACGCCGGGCGTGCGGCACCGGAACCGGTACTCGACATTTGCGGCGGGAAAGTGATGCAGGACGACCTGCATCATCGTGAACTTGTAGAGATCCGTGTCGAGCAGCGAAGTGATGATCATGATTGCGGCACCGCCAATATCGAGACAGGGTCCGGCACACCGCGCGCCGCCCGGTCTGTCGGCCATGTTACCCGAATGCGGGCCGGACCATCGTGAAAGCGCGCCTGCCCGCTCCGGCCGGGCCGCCATTGCCGCACGCGCGGCAGCCCCGGTCGGCCCCATAAACTAATCACGAAACGATATAAGCCGGAAAGCCGACCACGTCATGCGGGTTTTGCGCTTCAGTTACAATGCCGCTTTTGGCGCAAACGCCACCCCATATACCGCCAAGCAGGAGCGTTTTAATGACTCACGTTGTGACCGAAGGCTGCATCAAGTGCAAATACACGGACTGCGTGGATGTGTGCCCGGTGGATTGCTTCCGTGAAGGTCCCAACTTTCTCGCCATCGATCCGGACGAGTGCATCGACTGCGCCGTGTGCGTGGCCGAGTGCCCGACCAATGCGATCTATGCCGAAGAAGACGTTCCGGGCGACCAGCAGCAGTTCACCGAGCTGAACGCCGAGCTGGCGAAGAACTGGCCGTCGATCACGAAGACCAAGCCGGCACCGGCCGACGCGGACGAGTGGAAGGACGTGCAGGAAAAGCTGCACCTGCTCGAGCGCTGATCGCGCAGCGGCGCCGCGCAATATTTTTTGCGCCCCGCCGCTCAAAGGTATTGACAGGTTAGCCAACGCTCCATACAATCTCGTTTCTCTGCTGTTGTTGTTTGTTCCCCGATAGCTCAGTCGGTAGAGCGCCGGACTGTTAATCCGTAGGTCCCTGGTTCGAGCCCAGGTCGGGGAGCCAAAAAAGCAAAGGCCCGTTGAATGTGCGCGGGTTTCTTGTTGGAAACAAACCAAGCAGATGTACCGATTTATTCCCCGATAGCTCAGTCGGTAGAGCGCCGGACTGTTAATCCGTAGGTCCCTGGTTCGAGCCCAGGTCGGGGAGCCAGACAGCGAAAGGCCCGTCATTCGACGGGCCTTTTGTTTTTCCGGCGCCCGTCGGTCACCGCCGCGCATGCTAGAGTCTTTATCCCGCATTCGCATCCGGTTCCGTCGATGAAGCACCGCCTCCTTTCCGCCTTGCCGTTCGCCCTCGTCCTCTCCGTCTTTGCCGCCGCGCCGCTCGCGCACGCGGAGGAAGTCGGCAGCGTCAACACCCATTTCCGCGTGACGGGCTCCGACCGCGTGGTCGTCGAAGCGTACGACGATCCGCTCGTGGCCGGCGTCACCTGCTATGTGTCGCGGGCGCGCACCGGCGGGATCAAGGGCTCGCTCGGCGTCGCGGAGGATCCGAGCGAAGCGTCGATCGCGTGCCGGCAAGTCGGCCCGCTCAGCTTCAAGGAGCCGCTCAAGCAGCAGACCGACGTGTTCAGCGAGCGGATGTCGTTCATCTTCAAGACGCTGCATGTCGTGCGCGTCGTCGACAAGAAGCGCAACACGCTCGTCTACCTGACCTACAGCGATCGCATCGTCAGCGGCAGCCCGAAGAACGCCGTGACCGCGGTGCCGATGCCGGCCGGCACGACGATTCCGGTCAAGTAAGCCCGCGCCTGCGGGGTGCGCGAGCGCTACACTTACCCATTCGACCGCTCCGCGCCCGATCATGTCCGCCACCCGCCTTCCCGACGCCGCACGCTACTGGCGCACGCCGCTGCTGCCGGATGCGGATTTGCTGACGGCCACCTATCGCAACCACGCGTTCGCGCCGCACTGGCACGACGCCTACACGATTCCCGTGATCCTCGAGGGTGCGGAGCGCTACACGTGTCGCGGCAGCGGCCATGTCGCCGAAACCGGCACCGTGCCCGTAATCAATCCCGGCGAAGTGCACACGGGCTCGCGCGCGACCGACGAAGGCTGGTGCTATCGCGTGAGCTACGTGCCGGTCGACTACATTCGCGCGCTCGCCAGCACGATCGCCGGTCGGCCGCAGGATGCGCCGTGGTTCCCGTCCGACGTGATCCGCGACCCCGATCTCGCGGCGCGGCTCGCGCTGGCCCACCGGATGATGGAGGCCGGCAGCGAACGCATACCGTCCGCTCACCCGCACGACCGGCCGGCCGATGATGCTCCGGCAGCGGGTGCACCGCGCCTCTACGATCCCCTCGCCGCAGAAACGGCGATGCTCGATGCGCTGTCGACCCTGATCGCGCGCCATGCCGACGCGCGGCTGCAGCCTGCGGCGCTCGCGGCCGACGAGCCGCGCGTCGAGGTGATGCGCGAACGGCTCGCCGCCGATCTCACGTGCCCGGTCACGCTCGGCGACGTCGCGCAGGCCGCCGGCCTGTCGCCATTTCACGCGGCGCGCCTGTTCACCCGCACGACCGGCATGCCGCCGCATGCGTGGCGCAATCAGTTGCGGCTGCAGCGTGCGCTCGCGCCGTTGCGCGCGGGCGTATCGATTGCGGAGGTCGCCGCGGCCAGCGGCTTCGTCGACCAGAGTCACTTCACGCGACATTTCAAACGGATGTTCGGCGTACCGCCCGGACGCTGGCAGGCGCGCTGACGCGCCCACGCTCCCCCTGCATCGACCACCCGCGGCCACCGGCACGCGGATTGCGCCGCCGGCCCCCGCGGGCGCAAGAACATACAAGCCGCCACGGCATCGGCCCGCTATCCTCCCCGTCATGGAGAAGCGTCCCTTGAATCCCTCATCCACACCGTCGCCCCCGCCGCGCCGTCCGTTCAACGAATGGCTCGACGGCGCGCGCGACACAATCCCGATGATGATCGGCGCGGCGCCGTTCGGCGTGATCTTCGGCACGCTCGTCGCCGGCGGGCCGCTGGCCGCCTGGCACGGCACGCTGATGTCGCTCGCGGTGTTCGCGGGCTCCGCGCAGTTCATCGCACTCGGCCTGATCGCCGGCAGTGCGAGCTTCGTCGTCGTGCTCGCGACGACGCTGATCGTGAACCTGCGTCACCTGCTGTACAGCGCCACGCTCGCGCCGTACGTCGCACACCTGCCGCTGCGCTGGCGCGCGACGCTCGGCGCGCTGCTGACCGACGAAGTGTTCGCGGTCGCCTACTCGCACTACCGGCACTTCCCGCCCGGTGCGATCGGCCCCCACTACTTCTTCGGTTCGGGCCTCGCGATGTACCTGAACTGGCAGGTCTGGACGCTCGCGGGCATTGGCTTCGGCGCGGCCTTCCCCGGCCTCCAGTCACTCGGCCTCGATTTCGCGATGGCGGCGACCTTCATCGCGATCGTCGTCCCGCAGCTCGGCAAGCTGCGCTATTTCGCGGCCGCAGCCACAGCCGGCACGCTCGCCTACTTCTGGCAGGGCTGGCCGTACAAGCTCGGGTTACTGGGCGCGGTCGCCGCCGGCGTCGCGGTCGGTGTCGCGCTCACGGTAAGGCACGAGCGCTCGCGCACCGGTTCACGCACGGAGGCCGCATCGTGAGCTATGCGCTGCTGATCCTCGGGATGGCCGCGATCACCTATGCGATCCGGACCACGTTGTTCCTGTTCGGCGAGCGGCTGACCTTCCCGCCGCTCGTGCGGACCGCGCTCGGCTTCGTGCCCGTCACCGTGCTGACCGCGATCATCGTGCCGATGACCGTCTCTCCGCACGGCGGCACGGCCGAGCTGACGTGGCGCAATCCGCAGCTCGTCGGCGCACTCGCCGCGGTGCTGGTGTCGGCGACGACGCGCCGGCCGCTCGTAACGATCGCCGTCGGGCTCGCGGTGTTCTTCTTCTGGCAAGGGATCGTGATGCCGCACTGGCTGCCGGCCTGAGCGGACGTCGCCGGCCGCGCTCAAGTTTTCGTCCGGCGCGCCGATATAGGGGATGAAGACCCGCCACAGCCTCGGCGCGAACGGTCCGTCGACGCTGCGCCCGTACCGGTGCACGACGCCGGGCGCCGACACGCGCGGGCCGCCATCGAGACGATTCATGGGCCAGATCACCCTTTCCCTCAAGGACGACACGCTTGCGTCCTTGCGCAAGGACTACGACGCGTTCGTACGCGTATCGCTGAAACTCGACCCGCAGTTCGCGACGCCGTCGTTCGAGGATTTCCTGCGCGCCAAGCTGCTCGACAACATGGTGCCGCTGACCGAGCATGCCGTACAGCGGATGCTCGAAGGCGGCCAGTACGCGTGGGCGAAGCGCACGCTCGACAAGGAATTCCCGGACGTCGTCGCGATCCTGATGCGGCAGGCCGGCGAATTCGGCTTCGGCTTCGCGTCGCGCGCCGAATGGACCCCCGACGAGCTCGCGAAGGCGTGCCGCGACTGGGCCAAGGCGATCGTCGCCGAAGCGCAGGGCGACGCGTCGCTGATCGATCCGCTCGCCGCGCAGATCAAGAGCGCGGTGCACGACATCCAGGCGCTCGAGGAAATGATGCAGACGCCCGCGTGGCGGCTCGCGGAATCGCTGCGCCAGCGCATCTACGAGGCCAAGCTCGCATGCGAGATGAGCGTCGGCAGCGCCGCGCGCGACAAGCTCGGCGAATTGCGCGGCCTGCTGCGGCTCGGGCTCGCGCATGGTTCGTTCCAGAAACAGGAAGCGCAGCAGATCATGGAATACCTGCGGCTCCTGAAGCCCGAGATCTTCATCGAGGAACCGTACGACGTATTCGCGCGGCTCGCCGCGTGGCTGCGCGGCGTGTTCGCACCGTCCGCCGCACGACCGGCGCACGGGCCGGGGCCGGAACAGCGCCGGCCATGACGGTCGGCCCGCACGAATGAAGAACGGCCCGGTTCGCGCGAAGCGAACCGGGCCGCCATTCGATCGCCGTCACGATGCGCCGTCCGGGGCGAACATCGTGACGGGCGGGCGCCGCTTACTGCGTGCCGCCCGCGGCCGATGCACCGCCCTGCACACCCGTCGACGCACCGCCTTCGACCGCCTCGTCGCCGACCTTCGACTTCGTCGAGCGGGCCTGGTGCTTGGCCGACTTCGTCGCATGCTTCGCGTGCTTCTTGGTCGAATGGACCGACGACGCCGCCGTATCCTTCGCACCGTCGGCTGCCGCACCGACCGCATCGGTCGCGCCACCCACGGCGCTGCCCGACGCATTCATGCCGGCACTACCCTGCATGCCCGCGCCGGCGCCGGCCCCTGCTGCCGGGGTCTGCGTCTGCACGCCGGCGCCTGCGGTACCCTGCGTTGCGACGCCCGTCTGCGCGAATGCGGCCGAAGTTGCGAACGCCGTCAGCGCGGCACCGATCAGCATCGTACGAATCTTGGACATGGCTATCCTCCTCGAGAAGTTGTGGGCGCGGAGCACATCGATACGCTCCGTCGCGTCCCCTACTGCAACACGCAGCAGGTACGACAGAAGACCCGCGCGCCGCCCGGCCGGTTCTCGAATCTCTCAGACTGTTACCCACCGTTTCATTTGCTGACGAATCGCTCACAGTCCTTAACAACTGCACGCCAACCCGTACGAACGGGCCTGGACGTCCGCGCTCGCGCGCCGGGCCGCGGTGCCGTATGATGCGGAGCGATTCCTCCCGCGCATCGCGCGCTTCCTTCGTCATGCCCAATCTGGATTTCACGCTGACCGGCGAATACGTCGAACTGCACAACCTGCTCAAGATCACCGGTCTCGCCGACAGCGGCGGCACCGCGAAGATGTTCGTCGCGTCCGGCGCGGTGAAAGTCGACGGCGTGGTCGAGCTGCGCAAGACCTGCAAGATCCGCGCGGGCCAGGTCGTGCTGTTCGGCGATACGCGGATCGCGGTGCACGACGCATAGCCGTTCCCCTGACCGTGACATGGCCATCGGCGCGCGCGTTCGACACCGTTCGAATAAAGCCGTAAGCTAGCTGTCTCTCAAAATAAATACAGACAGCGCGGGCCCGCACCCGCGCGAGCGCCCATTCCATGTCGCATTCCGGTCTCACGCGGACGGCCGCCGCGCCGCCATCCCTGTCCAGTCATGCCGCCGATACCGCGCGCCTCGCCGCGCCGCTCGCGATCGCACAGCTCTCGCAGATGGCGATGAGCGTCACCGACACGGTGCTGCTCGGCTCGCTCGGGCCCGATTCGCTCGCGGCGGGCGGCCTCGGCGCGAACTACTTCTTCGTCATCGTGACGGTGCTGCAGGGCGTGCTGTCATCGGTCAGCGTGAGCGTCGCGCATGCGCGCGGCGCGCAGGCGGAACACCGCGTGCCGCACATCTACTGGACCGGCTTCGTACTGTCGTTGCTGCTCGCGATTCCGGCGATCGTCGCGCTGTCGTTGTCGGAGCCGATCCTGCTGATGTTCCACGAGCCCCCGACGCTCGCGCATCACGTCGGCGAATACACCGGCATCCTGCGGTTCGCGGCGCTCGGCAGCCTGATCGGCGTCGGGCTGATGCGCGCCTTCCTTCCCGCGATCGGCGCCGCGCGGCGGCTGCTGTGGGTGTCGATCGGCGGTGTCGGCGTCAACGCCGTGCTGAACTACGGGCTGATCCACGGTGCATTCGGCTTGCCGCGGCTCGGCTTCCTCGGCTCCGCGGTCGCGACGACCATCACGATCTGGCTCACCGCGCTCGCGCTGATCTGGCTGCTGCACGGCCGCGAGCGGTTCCGCCATTTCGTGACGGCCGCCCGCCCGAAACTGCCCATGATGGGCGAGCTGATCGGCATCGGCTGGCCGGTGGCGATCACGTATGGGGTCGAATCGACGCTGTTTCTCGCGACGGGCCTGACCGTCGGCGTGCTCGGCGCGACGTCGCTCGCCGCGCACCAGATCGCGCTGAACGTCGCATCGCTGGCGTTCATGGTGCCGCTCGCGATCGGGCAGGCCGCGAACGTACGGGTCGGCTACTGGGTCGGCGCCGGCGAGCCGGTCGCCGCGCGGCACGCGGGCTTCGTCGCGCTCGGCCTCGGCGTCGCATTCATGTCGCTGTCGGGGCTCGTGCTGATCGTCGCGCCCCATGCGATCGTCGGCCTGTACCTGCACCTCGACGACCCGGCCAACGCGGCGACCGTGTCGCTTGCCGCGTCGCTGCTCGGCATCGCCGCGGTGTTCCAGATCGTGGACGGGATGCAGACGGTCGCGTCGGGCGCGCTGCGCGGGCTGCGGGATACGCGCATCCCGATGCTCGCGGCGACCCTCGGCTACTGGGGCATCGGCTTCCCGACCGGTTACTGGCTGGCGTTCCACGCGGGCCTCGGCGCACGCGGCCTGTGGTGGGGGCTCGCGGCCGGCCTCGCCAGCGTCGCCGTGCTGATGGCCTGTCGCTTTCACATGAAGACCGCGTCGCTCATCGCGTCGGCGCGCTGAACGCGATACAGCACGGCGCGACACGACGCAAATTCGCGGCCGGCGCTATGCTTGTCGGCTGAAGACCCAAGACGCCGCGCCAGCGGCGCGCCTGCCTCACGATACGCCCGACGCCGCGCGACGCGCGGCCTTTCCCCTTCCCAAGAGGAGTGCATCATGAACGAAGCAGTTCGGATGGAACGCGACACATTCGGCGAGATCGCCGTGCCGGCCGACCGGCTCTGGGGCGCGCAGACCGAGCGCTCGCTGCAGAATTTCCGGATCTCGACCGAGAAGCAGTCGCCCGAGCTGATCCACGCGCTCGCGATCGTCAAGCGCGCAGCGGCCGCCGTGAACCAGTCGCTCGGCGTGCTGGCCGACGACAAGGCGCGCGCGATCATCGACGCGGCCGACGAGATCATCGCCGGCAAGCACCCGCGCGAATTCCCGCTCGCCGTGTGGCAGACGGGCTCCGGCACGCAGACCAACATGAACCTCAACGAGGTGATCGCGAACCGGGCGAGCGAGCTGCTCGGCGGCGAGCGCGGCGAAGCGCGCAAGGTCCATCCGAACGACGACGTGAACCGCGGCCAGTCGTCGAACGACGTGTTCCCGACCGCGATGCACGTCGCGGCCGCGTACGCGATCGTCAACCATCTGCTGCCCGCGCTGCGCACGCTGCGCGCGACGCTCGACGCGAAGTCGAAGGCCTTCGCCGACATCGTGAAGATCGGCCGCACGCATCTGCAGGACGCGACGCCGCTCACGCTGGGGCAGGAATTTTCCGGTTATGTCGCGCAACTCGACCAGGGCGTCCGACACGTCGAGTCGGCGCTGCCGCATCTGTACGAGCTCGCGCTCGGCGGCACCGCGGTCGGCACCGGGCTGAACGCGCATCCGGAGTTCGCGGTGCGTGTCGCCGACGAGATCGGCCGGCTGACGAAGCTGCCGTTCGTGACCGCGCCGAGCAAGTTCGAGGTGATGGCGGCCGCCGACGCACTGGTGTTCGCGCACGGCGCGCTGAAGACGGTCGCGGCCGGCCTGATGAAGATTGCCAACGACGTCCGCTGGCTCGCGAGCGGGCCGCGCTGCGGCCTCGGCGAACTGTCGATTCCGGAAAACGAGCCGGGCAGCTCGATCATGCCGGGCAAGGTGAATCCGACGCAGTCGGAAGCCGTGACGATGCTGTGCTGCCAGGTGTTCGGCAACGACGTCGCCGTGAACGTCGGCGGCGCCAGCGGCAACTTCGAGCTGAACGTGTTCCGGCCGATGATCGCGCACAACGTGCTGCAGTCGGTGCGGCTGCTCGCCGACGGCGCGCAAAGCTTCAACGACCATTGCGCGGCGGGCATCGAGCCGAACCGCGCGCGCATCGACCTGCTGCTGAACGAATCGCTGATGCTCGTGACGGCGCTCAATCCGCACATCGGCTACGACAAGGCCGCGCAGATCGCGAAGAAGGCGCACAAGGAAGGCACGACGCTGAAGGCCGCCGCGCTCGCGCTCGGCTACCTGACCGAGGCGGAATTCGATGCGTGGGTGCGGCCCGAAGAGATGATCGGATCGCGGTGATCACGGTGTAACGCGACGGGCGCGGCGCGAACGCGGCGCCCGGTGCCGTCAGACGGTGCCCTTCGCCACTTCCTCGGGTTTCATCTCGACGATCTTGTCGAGCGCGGCGCGCACGTCGGCCGCATATTTCGCGAGCACTTTCTGCTCGTCGGTCTCGGGCACGAACGGTGGCACCGGCACCGGGTTGCCGTTCTCGTCGACCGCGACGAATACGACGAGACAGTCGGTCGTCTGACGCAGCACGCCTCCCTTCGGATCGCCGGCATGCACGGACACATGGATGTGCATGCTGGTGCGGCCCGTCGCGACGACGCGCGCCTTCAGCTCGACCAGGTTGCCGACGAGGATCGGACGCTGGAAGCGGATGTTGCCGACGCTGACCGTCACGCAATAGCGGCTCGACCAGACTGCCGCGCACGCATACGCGACCTCGTCGATCCACTTCATCAGCGCGCCGCCGTGCACCTTGCCGCCAAAGTTCACGGACGACGGCTCGGCGAGGAAGCGGAATACGGTTTCGGTGCGGTCCAGGGCGGCCGGTACGGGGGACTGTGGGGACATCGTGGTAGCTCCAGGCGGCGGGGTACTGCAATCGGCGCATTATACGTTGCACCGCGGCAACCCGTGGCTGGGGCCGCCGCTTGTTCGCGACCGCACGCGCACCCGCGCGTCGACCCGGCATCGGAACAGGAAAACGGCGCCCGTCAGCGGCGCACCGTGATTCCCTGATCGATCGTCCCGTACATCTCGAGGCTGCCGCCCCGCTCGCCGGCGGCGCCCGCGCCGCCCTGCGCACAGGCCGCGCATACTAACGCGGCCGCCAACAGGCAGAAAATCGTCTTCATCGTTGCATCGTGTCGCATCCGGCGGCCCACTGCCGCCGCGTCCGGCCATTCTACGCGTGCGCGGCCGGCGACCGCGGCTGCGCCCCGCCGCATCCGACATTTCATCCGAACGCGAAACATCGAATGTGCGCAGCGCCTACACTGCTGTCATTGCGCCTGACGAGACACGACGATGACCGATCAAGACGACCACCACTTTCCGGGCCTGAGCCGGATCGGCGCACTGCTCGCCGATCCGGGACGCGCCGCGATGCTATGGGTGCTGATGGACGGCAGCGCGCGGCCGGCCGGCGAACTGACGATGATCGCGGGGCTGTCGCCGTCCGCGGCGAGCGCGCACCTCGCGCGCCTGACCGAAGGCGGCCTGCTTGCGCTCGACGTGCGCGGCCGGCACCGCTATTACCGGCTCGCGTCGGCCGACATCGCGGCGTCGCTCGAGGCGCTCGCGAACGTGGCCCGGGCGGCCGCGCCGAACCGTCCCGTGCCGCCGCCGGCGCGCACGGTGCCGGCCGAGCTGCGCTACGCGCGCACCTGCTACGACCACATGGCCGGCGAACTCGCGGTCCGCATCTTCGACGGCCTCACCGCGCGCGGCTGGCTGCACGCGGACGGCGATGCGATCGAGACCACCGAGCTCGGCACGCAAGCCCTCGCGCGCTGGGGCATCGACGTCGCGCAGCAGCGTACACGCCGGCGCCGCTTCGCATGCGGCTGCCTCGACTGGAGCGAGCGGCGCGCGCATCTCGGCGGCGCGCTGGGCGCGGCACTGCTCGACAGCTTCTGCGCGCACGGCTGGATCGAACGCACTGCGCGGCCGCGCGTGCTGCGCGTCACCGTGCCCGGACGGCAGGTTTTCGACGACTGGCTTACGTCCGCTTGACACGCGGATTGCGACGGGACGACAACGGCGCGCGACGGACAGGTTTTGTTACATCGTGTGCCATTCGACTTACAAAACACCGAGCACTGAAACAGGCCGAGCGGATATCGTGAACTCGACGGCACGAATCGCCGCGCCGCAATAACGACGAAGACGCTCAACATGGCTCCCCTGTTCACGCTCAAGCGAACCGCCCGCTGCACCCTGCTCGCGTTCGCCGCGCTGGCGACCCTGCCTTGCGCATTCGCGCAAGCGACACAGGCCGCGCCGTACGCGGCCGCCGCCCGGCAACCAGGCGGCGATCCGCCGGGCCGCGTCGCCCGGCTCAACTACATGTCGGGCGCCGTGACGACGGAGCCGGCCGGCAGCGATACATGGTCATACGCCGCCGTGAACCGGCCGCTGACGACGGGCGACCAGCTGTGGAACGACGCCGGCGCGCGCTCCGAGCTGCACATCGGCTCGACCGCGGTGCGACTCGGCGAATCGACGAGCCTGTCGGTGCTGAACCTCGACGACACCACGACGCAACTGAAGGTCGGCCTCGGCACCGTCTCGACGCACGTGCGCGATCTGCCGCCCGGCGGGTCGTACGAAATCGATACGCCCAATCTCGCGCTCGGCCTCACGGGCCCCGGCGACTATCGCGTCGATGTCGCACCGAACGGCGCGAGCACGACGGTCACCGTGCGCAGCGGCAGCGCGACCGTGTACGGCAGCAACGGGCAATATCCGCTGTCGCCCGGCCAGCAGATCGTGTTCACAGGCACCGACCTGCAGGTCGCGCAGCAATCGGCCGCGCCGGCTCCCGACGCGCTCGACCAGTGGGCCGCCAGCCGCGATGCGGCCGAGCAGCGCTCGGTATCGGCCCGCTACGTGTCGCGCGACATTCCCGGCTACCAGGATCTCGACGCGAACGGGACGTGGCGCGAGACCCCGAACTACGGTGCGGTCTGGGTGCCGAACGACACGCCGGCCGACTGGGCGCCGTATCACGACGGTCACTGGATCTGGCAGGCGCCGTGGGGCTGGACCTGGGTCGACGATGCACCATGGGGCTTCGCACCGTACCACTACGGCCGCTGGGCCCATGTGGACGACAGCTGGGCGTGGGTGCCCGGCCCGGTGGCCGTCAGCCAGCCGCCCGCCTATGCACCGGCGCTGGTCGCGTTCGTGGGCGGCGGCAGCGGTCCCGACTGGAGCGTCGCGCTGACGGTCGGCGGCGTCGCCGCGGCCGGCTGCGCATGGTTCGCCCTCGGCCCGGGCGAAGCGTGGCATCCCGGCTGGGGCGGCTGGAGCCCGCATTACTACGAACGCGTGAACCGGAATATCGTGGTGAACAACGTCACGGTGAACAAGACCGTGAACGTGACGAACATCACCAACATCACCAACATCAACAAGACGTACGTGAACTTCCGCGCGCCGCACGCGATCACGGCCGTGCCGGCGTCCGCATTCGTGCACGGCCAGCCGGTCGCGCACTTCTCGCAGCACGTCGATCCGCGGCAGTGGCACAACGCGCACGTGATGCCTGGCACGCCCGGCATTGCGCCGGTACGCCAAAGCTTGAACGGCGGATTGCGCACGGCCAGCTACCGGCCGCCGGCGGCAGTCGGACAGCACCCGTTCGTCGCGACGCGCAATCCGGCGGTGCCGGCCGCGTATCGCGATCAGGCGGCCGTCCATCTCGCCCGGCAGGGCGCACACGTGCCGGGCGCGGGCGCGCCGATCGCGAGAACCAGCGTGCCGGCCGACTATACGGCTCGCCCGGTCCGTATTCCGGGCAATCCGAAAGCCGGTGCGTGGGCGATGCGCAACGTGCAGCTCGTGAATCCGCACGGCCCCGTCGTGCAACCGGCGCACGCGCCGCGCGACGGCCAGCCTGCGCTCACACAGGCTGCACGGCCGGGCGCGCCGACGCCGGTCGTGCCGAATGGCGCGCGACCGATGAACGCCCAAGCCCCCAATGCGCCGCGCTTCGCCAACGGCGCGATGCCACAACCGCCGGGCAATTCGGCTCCGCATCAGGCATTGAGCCCGGGTAATGGCGTCCCGCACCCGCCGACGGCCGGCAGCGAGCCTGCCAGGCACGACAACGCGCATGCAGCCGCGGCGCCCGCCCCGGTCTGGATGCAGCCGCACACGCCGATGGAGCGTCAGCGCCCGACGCCGCCGAGCGCCCTCCACGCGGCGGGCCCGAATGCGCTGCCGGCCGTGCGCAGCGCGGCGGCGGTCCCGCATCCGGACGGCACGCCCGGAACGCAACCCGGCGGCCATCAGGAAGCGCCGCGCGCGCGGCCGCAACCGCGGCCCGACACGACCGCGCAGATTCCGCAGCCGCATCCGCGCCCCGATTTCCCGACACCGGCCCAGCCAGCGCAGCCAGCGCAGCCGCGTCCGGAGCGCGCTGCGCCGGCGCCGCAGCCGCGCCCCGAATTTGCGCAACCGGCTCCGCACCGCGAAGTCGCACCGCCGCACGTGAACGAGTACCGGCCGCCCGCGCCCGCGGCGCATGACATGCCGCGACCGCAGCCGCAGGCCCCGCGGATGGAGCCGCGGCCGTCGATGCCCGCGCCACACATGGAGCCGCGACCATCGATGCCGGCGCCGCGCATCGAACCCCGGCCGTCGATGCCCGCACCGCACATGGAGGCACGGCCGCAACCGGCGCCCCACGTCGAGGCGCCCCGCGCGAGCAATCCGCCACCCGGCGGCCACGACGAACGACGCCATCAGTGACCGTCGCCCGATAAAACAGAAAGGCCCGAGCGGCGGGTGCCGTTCGGGCCTTCGTCATCGTGCCTGACGCGGGTCGCATCATCCGCGCCGCCGGCGACCGCCGGTGCTCAGACCGCCATCGGCGCGGTCAGCGGCTCATGGTGCCGGTAGCCGACGAGCGAGAAATCGGAAGGCTCGATCTGCTCGAGCCATTCGGGTGCATACACGCCCGTCTTCGCGTAATCGGGTACGCGCTCGGCGATCTCGAGCCGCGGGCTCTCGTACGGCTCGCGCGTCAGCTGCTGCTGGAGCATGTCGAGCTGGTTCTCGTAGATGTGCGCGTCCCCGATGAAATACGTGAACCAGCGCGGCGTGTAGCCCGTCAGCCGGCCGACGAGCGACAGCAGCGCGGCGCCTTCCGTCAGGTTGAACGGCGTGCCGAGGCCGACATCGTTGCTGCGGATGTACAGGCACAGCGAAATCTCGCGCTTCGTGACGTTCGGCAGGAACTGGTACAGCAGATGGCACGCGGGCAGCGCGATCTGGTCGAGTACGGCCGGATTCCACGCGTGAAACAGGATGCGGCGGTCGGCCGGGTTCTCCATGATCGTATCGAGACACTGGCGCAGCTGATCGATCGCCTTGTACAGCAGCACCTTCGGCGCACCGTCCTCGTCGAAGCGCGTGACGATCCGGAAACCGCGGCGCGTCGCATCGGCGATCTGCGCGTCGGCGCCCGCGTCGAGCACCTTGTAGCCGGGCCACTGGCGCCATTGCACGCCGTACACGTCGCCGAGATCATCGACGCCCTGGCGGTACGGGTTCGCGAGCCACTGCGCGTTGTCGTTCGCGTTCGCATCCCACACCTTGCAGCCGAGCGCGCGGAACTCGGCTGCGCTGCGCGACGCGCGCAGGAAACCGACCAGTTCGCCGATCGCGGACTTGAACGCCAGCTTCTTGGTCGTCACGGCCGGGAAGCCCTGCTGCAGGTCGAACCGCAGCATCGCACCGGGCATGCTGATGGTGCGGATGCCCGTGCGGTTCTCCTGCCAGGTGCCGGTGTCGAGGATGGTGCGAACGAGGTCGAGGTACTGTTTCATGCGGGTTCCTTCGGCCGCGAGGGCGGCCGTCACCCGCCAATTTTAGCAAGCGTGACGCGGAACCTCCGGCGCCGGTGCCGAAAACCCTGCCAGCGTGTCGCCGCGATCGCGCATGCCATGCGCGCACATCAACCTGTACAGCGTCACGCGCGACACGCCGAGCTCACGCGCCGCATCGGCAAAACGGCCGCGATGACGCAGCAGGGCCTGCTCGATCGCCTGCCGCTCGGCCGCCTCCCGCGCCTCGGTAAGCGAGACGGGCGCCAGTATCGCGAATTCATGGAGCTCGAGATCGGCCGCGGTAATCATCCGGCCCTCCGACATCACGATCGCGCGGCGCACGCGATTGATCAGCTCGCGCACGTTGCCGGGCCACGAATAGCCGTACAGCGCGGCGATCGCGTCCGGAGAGAAGCCGCGCAGCCGACGATGCGCATCGCCCTTGAAACGCTCGAGCATGTGGCGGGCGAGCACCTCGATGTCCTTGCCGCGCGCGCGTAGCGGCGGCTCCTCGATCTTCAGCACGCACAGGCGATGGAACAGATCCTCGCGGAACCGCCCTTCGCGCAGCGCCGTTTCCATGTCCACATGCGTCGCGCAGATCACGCGCACGTCGACCGGCACCGATACATGCGCGCCGAGCCGCTCGATCTTGCCTTCCTGCAGGAACCGCAGGAGGCTCGCCTGGCTCTCGAGCGGCAGGTCGCCGATTTCGTCGAGAAACAGCGTGCCGCCGTTCGCGGCCTCGACGCGGCCGATCTTGCGCTGGTTCGCGCCCGTAAACGCGCCGCGCTCGTAGCCGAACAGCTCGGCTTGCAGCAGCGTCGACGGAATCGCACCGCAGTTGATCGCGACGAACGGCGCGTGCGCACGCGCCGAGCGCTCGTGAATCGCGACGGCCGTCAGCTCCTTGCCGGTACCCGATTCACCGGAGATGAACACCGGCGCATCCGTGGTCGCGACGCGCCGGATCGTCCTGAAAAGTCCGAGCATCGCATCGCAGGTGCCGACCATCTCGCCTTCGGTGCGCCCCGCGCCGACCGGCGACGCCACCGGGTCGGTCAGCGCGATCATGCCGTGCGCGTGGCCGACGGTTTCGACGATGCGTGACGTCTCGTACGGCATCGTCACGTAGTCGAAGCAATAGTCGCGGATGAGATGGCGCAACGTGGCGTCCTGCAACTGGCCACGCCGGGTCGCCGCGATCCAGCCGATGTGCTGGATGCTCAGACACGCTTCGAGTTCACGCAGATCCGCGGGCCTGAAACCCGGCGAGAAATCGAGCAGGCCGGCGGATGCCACGCCGTGCTGCACGACACGCCGCAAGTCGCGTGCGCTTTCCGCGAGATCGACGCACCATCCGCATTCGTCGAAATGCCCGCGCAACGCGTCGTTCGGTTCGCGCGAGAAATAGATCACATGCCGCTGCTCGGCTCCCATATACCCACCCCGTTCATCAACCGTCTAACGATTGCCGCACGTGCGAAGTCACGTGCAAAAGGATCGAACCGGGTCAGCCGAAGCCGCTCGATTCGCCATGCCGATGCGCGGCAACGACAGAGCCTCGCATGATGGCGCTTATCTCGCGTCCAGTTATTTTTTGATCAACACAGCTTATTGAGTTATAGGCGCTGAATACGACAAACGGATTGCAGCGCGAATGGGCGAGCGGCCGAATCGCTCAGCGGTCGACGTTCATCAATCATCTGCCCAGAACACATGGGCAGCGAACCGTACCTGCATCGACACACGCGCCGATTTTCATCCTTGAAGCGTATCGATTGAATCCGCAGTATTCCCAAGCCCCATCGTTTCAAGCCTGAAACATTTTCCGGCACTTTCGATCGCGATTCACAACGCGCGCTCCTGAGTCGCAGGCGCGACAACGCTTGCGGCGCGATGGCATGCATTTCGCTGAATTCATCACAGATCGGGAGCACGCGACCATGCGCAAACTCATTTTGCTTTCTTTCCTGCAGACAACGTTTGCGCTCTCCGGCGCGCTCCCGTTCATGTCGATACGTGCAGACGAATGCGTGACGCCCGCACATGCAGCGCTGCTCGTCGGCAGTGCATCCAGCATGCAACGGGACAACGGCTTCGGCATCGTGCCCGTGGCAGTGCCGCAACCGAATTCGGCCGACAAGGCATCGGTGACGCTGTGGGACGAAATCGTTCCGCGGTCTCCGCTGCCGATACCGATCCCTGCGCCGCGGCCCGGCCATGCGCAGCACGCGATGGCAGGACATGCCCGCAGCGGCACGGTGCAATGATATGCATGCGATACCGCATACTCGCAATTTGCCAAGGAATCCATATTGAACTGATGCGCGGCAGACAATCACGATCGCGCCCGGTGTCGTCGACGTAACGACGCGAACCGTTTTTGTGTCCGTCCCCCGGCGGGCACTCTTTTTATTCAGGACGTCGCGATGCGAAGGCCGCACATCGTCGCAGTGCGCACGCGCCGGCACGGCGAATCTGCCGGCGCATCCGCACGAAGCCGTCGCGCGCCGCCGTTCCGGTAGAATCGGCGCCATTCCGGCTCTCCTCTTCCCCGACCTTCATGACGACGTTGACCCTGATCGTCGCGCGTGCCCGCAACGGCATCATCGGCCGCGACAACCAGTTGCCCTGGAAACTTCCTGAAGACCTCGCATTCTTCAAGCGCACGACGATGGGCGCGCCGATCGTGATGGGCCGCAAGACCCACGAGTCGATCGGCCGGCCGCTGCCGGGCCGCCGCAACATCGTCGTCACGCGCGACGCAGCGCGCCGCTTCGACGGCTGCGACACCGTCACGTCGCTCGCCGACGCGCTCGCGCTCGCCGCGCGGGACGGAGCCGCCGAAGCATTCCTGATCGGCGGTGCGCAGCTCTATGCGGAAGGCCTCGCGCTCGCCGACAAGCTGATCGTCACCGAGATCGACGCGGACTTCGACGGCGATGCGTCGTTCCCCGCGCCCGATCCCGCGCACTGGCACAAAGTGTCGCGCGAACCGCATCAGGCCGCCGCGCCGAACACGTTCGGCTATGCGTTCGTCGTCTACGCGCGCAAGCGCGACTGACCGACACGCGGCACGCTGCACGCGATAAAAAGAAAGCCCGACCGGCTCGCGCCGGTCGGGCTTTTTCGTATCTAGGCGGCCGATGCCGCGCCGCTTACTGCCCGGCGATCGTCATCTGCTCGATCAGCACCGAGCCCGTTTCCTTCGTCCCGCGCACGATCGAATCCGCGCCGATCGCGACGATATGCCGGAACATCTCCTGCAGCGTGCTCGCGACGGTGATTTCCTCGACCGGATACTGGATCACGCCGTTCTCGACCCAGAACCCTGCCGCACCGCGCGAATAGTCGCCGGTCACGTAGTTCACGCCCTGCCCCATCAGCTCGGTCAGCAGCAGGCCCGTGCCGAGCTTCTTCAGCATCGCGTCGAAGTCGTCGCCCGGCTGCGTGTCCGAGCTGCGCAGCGCGAGGTTGTGCGAGCCGCCGGCGTTACCGGTCGTCTGCGTGCCGAGCTTGCGTGCCGAATAGGTCGACAGGAAGTAGCCTTCGACGACACCGTCCTTGACGACGCTGCGCGCACGCGTGCGCACGCCCTCCTCGTCGAACGGCGCGCTGCCCATCGCGCGCGGCACGTGCGGATCCTCGACCACCTGGACGTGCGGTGCGAACACCGGCTTGCCGAGGCTGTCGACGAGGAACGACGTCTTGCGGTACAGCGCGCCGCCGCTGACGGCTTGCACGAACGCGCCGAGCAGGCCGGCCGCGAGCGGCGCCTCGAACAGCACCGGCACCTTGCGGGTATCGAGACGGCGCGCGCCCATTCGCGCGAGCGCACGCTCGGCCGCGTAGCGCCCGACGGCTTCCGGCGCCGCGAGATCGACCGCGCTGCGCTTCGACGAATACCAGTCGTCGCGCTGCATGTGGCGACCGCTGCCCGCGATCGGCGCGCATGCGATGTAGTGGCGCGAGTACGGATAGCCGGCAAGGAAGCCGCGCGACGTCGCCAGCACGAACTGCGAATGCTGCGCCGACACGCTCGCACCTTCCGAGTTGCGGATCTGCGGGCTGACCGCGAACGCGGCGTCTTCCGCGCGGCGCGCGAGCTCGACGGCCTCGTCGGCCGACAGCGCCCACGGGTGATAAAGGTCGAGGTCGCGCGGGTCGGTTTCGAGCAGCTCGGCCTCGGCGAGGCCGGCTGCGTCGTCCTCTGCCGTGAAGCGCGCGATGTTGTACGCGGCGGCGACGGTATCCTTGATCGCGGCCGGCGAGAAATCCGACGTGCTCGCGTTGCCGCGCTTCTTGCCGATGAACACCGTCACGCCGACCATCTTGTCGCGGTTGTGTTCGATCGTCTCGACCTCGCCGCGGCGCACCGACACCGACAGGCCGTCGCCTTCGGAGATTTCGGTGGCGGCGTCCGTCGCGCCGAGCGCCTTCGCATGGCGGAGGATGTCCGAGGCAATTTCTTTGAGCTGGTCCTGCGTGTGCGGGAAATAGCGCGCTTGTACGTCGAGATTGGCTGCCATCGTCTTGGTATCCGGTGGCGGGCGGGCGCCCGCATGGTCAAAATGTTACGTATCCCGCGATCATAGCAAGGTCCGGCGCCGGGCACAGACAAGCTTGGGGTGTCCGCACCGCGATACAATGCCGCCCATGACACGCAAAACCCGAATCCAGCCGATCGAGCATGCCGCCGAAGTCGACGACAATGGCTACGATCGCCCCAGCAAATCCCAACTAAAGCGCGAAATGCACGAGCTGCAGGTGCTCGGCCAGGCGCTCGTCGATCTGCCGAAAGACGCGCTGAAACGCATGCCGATGCCCGAAAGCCTGTCGGACGCCGTCCGCGAAGCGCGCCGGATCACCGATCACGAAGGCAAGCGCCGCCAGCTCCAGTACGTCGGCCGCGTGATGCGCACGCTGACCGACGACGAGACGGCCGCGCTGCGCACCGCGCTCGACGCGCAGCGCGGCGTGAACAAGGCCGCGACGGCCCGCCTGCACTGGATCGAACGCACGCGCGACCAGTTGCTCGCCAACGACGACGCGCTGACCGAATTCCTCCGCCAGCACCCCGACGCCGACATCCAGGAAGGCCGCACGCTGATCCGCAACGCGCGCAAGGAAGCCCAGCAAGGCAAGCCGCCGCGCTATTTCCGCGAGCTGTTCCAGTGGATCAAGACCGCGAGCGGCACGCCCGGCGGGGATGACGAAGCGGCCGACGAGGCCGGGGACGACCATGACGACGAAGCGTAACCACCCGGACGAGCTCGTCGTCGGCCTCGTGT
The DNA here is from genome assembly GCF_005937855.2 of Burkholderia sp. KBS0801. Taxonomy (NCBI): domain Bacteria; kingdom Pseudomonadati; phylum Pseudomonadota; class Betaproteobacteria; order Burkholderiales; family Burkholderiaceae; genus Burkholderia; species Burkholderia sp. KBS0801. Next base: position 1,044,099 of record NZ_CP042177.1, on the reverse strand, counting down.
CGATCAGCGACCGCGCGAGCACGGGCGTCTACGAGGACAAGGGCATTCCGGCGCTGCAGGAGTGGCTCGCCGGCGCGCTGGTGTCGCCGTGGCGCGCCGAAACGCGCCTGATCCAGGACGACGCGCCGACGATCTCCGCCACGCTGACCGAACTCGTCGACATCGCCGGCTGCGACCTGGTGCTGACGACCGGCGGCACCGGTCCCGCGCGCCGCGACGTGACGCCGGAAGCCACGCTGGCCGTGGCAACGAAGGAAATGCCGGGATTCGGCGAACAGATGCGGCAAATCAGCCTGAATTTCGTGCCGACCGCGATCCTGTCGCGGCAGGTCGCGGTGATCCGCGAGACGGCCGGCCACGCGGCGCTGATCATCAACCTGCCCGGCCAGCCGAAGTCGATCCGGGAAACGCTCGAAGGGTTGCGCGACGCCGACGGCAAGTCGACCGTGCCCGGCATCTTCGCCGCGGTGCCCTACTGCATCGACCTGATCGGCGGCCCGTACATCGAGACCGACGCCGCGGTGGTCGCGGCGTTCCGGCCGAAGAGCGCGCGGCGCTGAGCGTGTAGCGGGCGCCGGGCGCGTGCCGGCCCGCTCAGGCGGCCGGCGCGGACTCGCCTGCCGGCGCCGACGCGGCCGGAATCAGGAAATGCTGGCGGTAGTACTTCAGCTCGTCGATCGACTCGTGGATATCCGCGAGCGCCGTGTGCATCGCGCGCTTCTGAAAACCCTTGTAGATCGCGGGCTGCCAGCGGCGGCACAGCTCCTTGAGCGTGCTGACGTCCAGGTTGCGGTAGTGGAAGAACCGCTCGAATTCCGGCATCCAGCGCGCCATGAAACGGCGATCCTGGCAGATCGAGTTGCCGCACATCGGCGACTTGCCGGGCGACACGTACTGCGCGAGGAACGCCTGCAGCTGCGCGGCGGCGTCCGCCTCGGTCACGGTCGACGCGCGCACGCGGTCGATCAGCCCCGAACGGCCGTGCGTCGACTTGTTCCAGTCGTCCATCTTCGCGAGCGTTTCGTCGCTCTGGTGGATCGCGAACACGGGGCCTTCCACCGCGATGTCGAGGGTGGAATTGGTCACGACGACCGCGATTTCGATGATGCGGTCGTTATCCGGGTCGAGGCCCGTCATCTCCATGTCGAGCCAGACGAGGTTCAACTCGTTGCGCACGAGCGCGGGCTGGCTGGCGGAAGCGGCGGTATCGGTCATGAGTCATCCTGGAAAATGGCGGACGGCGGGCGGCATCGCGTGAGCGGGCCCGGTCCGCAAGAACATATAATTCTCGCATAGAACCCTTTGGCGCCTTCGATGTCACCCTTTTCGTTCACCCTGCTGTTCGCGATCGCCGTGCTCGCGATGGTCGTCACCAAGCTGTGGCTCGCGTCGCGGCAGATCCGCTTCGTCGCCGCGCACCGCAACGGCGTGCCCGCGCAGTTCAGCGCCACCATTCCGCTGACCGCCCATCAGCGCGCGGCCGACTACACGGTCGAGCGCACGCGGCTGGCGATGTTCGAGATCGTCGTGAGCGCGGCCGTGCTGGTCGGCCTCACGCTGCTCGGCGGCGTCGGCGCGCTCGACACGCTGCTGACGGGCTGGTTCGGCCGCGGCTACGGGCAGCAGGTCGCGCTCGTCGCCGCCGTGCTCGTGATCACGAGCGTGATCGACGTGCCGTTCGAGTATTACCGCCAGTTCGGGATCGAACAGCGGTTCGGCTTCAACCGGATGACCAAGCGCCTGTTCTTCACCGACATGCTGAAAAACACGCTGCTCGGCGCGGTGCTCGGCCTGCCGCTGCTGTTCGTCGTGCTGTGGCTGATGAACCAGGCCGGCGGCCTGTGGTGGCTGTGGACCTGGATCGTCTGGGTCGCGTTCCAGATGCTCGTCCTGCTGATCTACCCGACCTTCATCGCGCCGATCTTCAACAAGTTCGAGCCGCTGAAGGACGAAGCGCTGCGCGCGCGCATCGAGTCGCTGATGAAACGGTGCGGCTTTGCCGCGAAGGGCCTGTTCGTGATGGACGGCAGCCGCCGTTCGGCCCACGGCAACGCGTATTTCACGGGCTTCGGCGCATCGAAGCGGATCGTGTTCTTCGATACGCTGCTCGCGCGGCTGTCCGGCGAGGAAATCGAGGCCGTGCTCGCGCACGAACTCGGCCACTTCAAGCGCCGCCACGTGATGAAGCGGATGCTCGTGTCGTTCGTGCTGAGCCTCGTGCTGCTCGCGCTGCTCGGCTGGCTCGCGCAGCGCACATGGTTCTACACGGGGCTCGGCGTCGCGCCGTCGCTCGACTCGAGCAACGCGGGCGCCGCGCTCGTGCTGTTCTTCCTCGCGATCCCCGTGTTCCTGTTCTTCGCGACGCCGTTCAGCAGCCTCACGTCGCGCAAGCATGAATTCGAGGCCGACGCGTTCGCGGCCAGCCAGACCGACGCCCAGGATCTCGTCAGCGCGCTCGTGAAGCTCTACGAAGACAACGCGTCGACGCTCACGCCCGACCCCGTCTATACGGCCTTCTACTACTCGCATCCGCCTGCGTCGCAGCGGATCGACCGCCTGATGCAGCACGCATGAGCCGGCCGACCTCCCGCAAGCCGGCCCCGCGCGCATCGGGCGCGCAGCGTGTCGAAGGTCGCGTGATCGCGGCGCACGGGCGCCACTACATCGTCGCGCCCGATGACGGCAGCCCGATGCTGCAGTGCTTCCCGCGCGGCAAGAAAAGCGAGATCGCGGTCGGCGACCGTGTCGTGTACGAACAGGCATCGGCCGACCAGGGCGTGATCGTCGAGATCGGCGAGCGGCGCAACCTGCTGTACCGCTCCGACCAGTTCAAGTCGAAGCTGTTCGCGGCCAACCTCGACCAGTTGCTGATCGTGCTCGCGACCGAGCCCTATTTCAGCGAGGATCTGCTTGGCCGCGCGCTGATCGCGGCCGAAGCGAACGAACTGAAGCCGCTCGTCGTGCTGAACAAGATCGACGTCGAAGCCGCGCTGCCGGTCGCCCGCGAGCGCCTGGCGCCCTACCGCGCACTCGGCTACGACGTGCTCGAACTGTCGGTCAAGGGCTCGCCCGACGATGCGCGCGCGCAGCTGATGCCGCACCTGGCCGGGCACTCGACGATCCTGCTCGGCCAATCCGGGATGGGCAAGTCGACGCTCGTGAACCTGCTCGTGCCCGATGCCGAGGCCGCGACCCGCGAAATCTCGGCCGCGCTCAACAGCGGCCGCCATACGACGACGTTCACGCGCCTCTACCCGCTCGAAGGCGGCGGCGCGCTGATCGATTCGCCGGGCTTCCAGGAGTTCGGCCTGTACCACCTGACGGAGGGGCGCCTCGAGCGCGCCTTTCCGGAATTCCGCCCGCTGCTCGCGGACTGCCGTTTCTATAATTGTCATCATCTGCACGAGCCCGGCTGCGCGATTCTCGAAGCCGTGGCCGACGGCCGCATTGCGCCGTCGCGGCATGCGCTCTACGCGCAGCTCGTGCACGAGGCGAGCCAGATCGTCCGCTGACCATACGGCGGGCAGACGGCCGCCGGCCCGGCCTTCACCGACAGGAGCCGCGATGCGTTTCAAGGCCCCCGACCTCGCCACCGCGCAGCATTGGGCGAACGTGCTGCAGGTGGCCGGCATCGGTTGCGAGCTGCACAACTGCTATGCGCCCGGTGCGCTCGGCGGCCTGCCCGCCGACGCATGCGCGCCCGAGCTGTGGCTCGACGACGAGCGCGACGATGCGCTCGCGCGGCGGCTGCTCGATGCGGCGTCACACGGCCCGTCGGCCGGCGCCGCGCCATGGCGCTGCCGCCAGTGCGGCGAGACGCTCGAGGCGCAATTCACCACCTGCTGGCAATGCGGCGCCGTGCGCGATCCGCTCGACGACTGACCGGAATCACCGGATTGACCGACGCACAGCAAAAAGGCCGGCATCGAGCCGGCCTTGTCATTTCATCGGGCGCCGCGCAAGCGCGTCACGATACCCAGACCGCCAGCGTCAGCATCAACAACAGGATCATCCACAGGATCACGGCGCGCCACACGAGGCCGACCGCCGACTGCAGCGTGCGCGGCGTGCAATCGTCACCGACCGTCAACGGGCCGCTGTCGCCGACCGCCAGCGCGTCGAGGCTCGACGGTTCCGCGAGCGGCCCTGCGAGGCGTGCGCCGAGCGCGCCGCTACCGGCCGCGAGCAGCACGCCGTCGTTCGGGTCGGGCCATTGCCGCGTGTGATTGCGCCACGCATAGATCGCGTCCTCGAAGTTGCCGACGATCGCGAAGCCGAGCGCGGTCAGCCGCGACGGAATCCAGTCGATCACGAAGAACGCCCGCTGCGCGAACGTCGAGAACGCGGCCGTGCGATCGTCGCCCGGCGTCGACCAGCTGCGCGCGAGATATTCGGAGATGCGATACAGCACGGCGCCTGCCGGACCGATCGGCAGCACATACCAGAAGAACACGCCGAACACGTGGCGATGCGACGCAACGACCGCATGAATCAGCGTATGGCGGACGATTTCACCGACCGGCATGTCGACCGTGTCGAGGCCCGTCCATTCATGCAGGATTTCGCGGGCGCGCGGCACGTCGTCGTTGTTGAGCGCGAGATGGATATCGGTGAAGTAGTGGCTGAACTGGCGGAAGCCGAGCGTGAAATACACGACGACGACGTTCCAGATGAACGCGAGCACGAAGCTCACCTTGTACAGCAGGAAGTAGATCAGCGCGACGATCAGCACCCACGGCAGCACGACTGCGAGCCATGCGAGCACGCCATGCTTTTGCTTGCCGGCGTCGAGGCCATGCGCGACGGTTTCCGCATGAAACTGGAACAGCGCGAACACCGGATTGCTTGGCGACAACGCGCGGACCTGTTCGATGATGAGAGCGAGGAGAACCGAAAAGAAAGTCATGCGTGGCGCCGTCTTCCGAGTTATGTCATTTTTTGCATAACGATAGCACAGCGTAAGCGACGGATGGCTGCTGGCGCGACGGGCCGCGAGCCGGCCGCGTGGGCACGCTCGGGCGGGATGTTATCCGGCTGCAAAGAAGCGGTACAGATTGCGCAACATGCCGGCAGTTGCGCCCCAGATGAAGTAATGCCCGGCCGATTCTCCATTCGGATAGGGCATCGCAAAAAAACGACGCTCGCCGCCTTCCCAGCGGAACACGCGCACCTGGTGGTTCGCGGGACTCATCAGGAACGCGAGCGGCACCTCGAAAATCTCGGCGACTTCGAACGCATCGGCCTGCACGGTGAACGGCGGATGGACGAGCCCGACGATCGGCGTCACGCAGAAGCCGGTACCCGTCAGGTAGTCGGGCAGCGCACCGAGAATCTCCACCCGTTCGGCCGTCAGTCCGATTTCTTCCTTCGCCTCGCGCAACGCGGTCGCCGTCGCATCGCGATCGTACGACTCTCGACGGCCGCCGGGGAAGCTGATCTGCCCAGCATGGTCGTTCAGGTGATCGGCGCGCTGGGTCAGCAGCACTGTGAGACCGCTCTCGCGCACCACGAGCGGGATGAGGACGGCGGCGCTGCGCGGATCGACGCCTTCCACCAGCCGAGCCTCGCCGGGCTCGACGTTCCATTCGAGCGTGCGCGCGAAGCGTTCGCGCAGCCCGGGCGGCGTCAGCAGGCGTGCATCGATGGACGGCAGGCCGGCGCCGGTGCCTTCGACCGGCAGCACTTCGGGATCAACGATGGGGCGGCGATTCAATGGGACTCTCGGTTCGTGACGTATCGAGCATATTGTCGCGCCAGAATGAAAAAAGCACCCGGGAGGGTGCTTTTTCCTTACAGCTCTTACTCTTGGGAAGCTGCTGCGGTGCGATCCTTCGACACCAGCTTTTCCTTGATTCGAGCCGACTTGCCCGAACGCTCGCGCAGGTAGTACAGCTTCGCACGACGCACATCACCGCGACGCTTGACGACGATGCTCGCCAGCAGCGGCGAGTAGGTCTGGAACGTACGCTCGACGCCTTCGCCCGACGAAATCTTGCGGACGATGAAGTTCGAGTTCAGGCCGCGGTTGCGAATCGCGATCACGACGCCTTCGTAAGCCTGAACGCGCTTGCGGTTACCTTCAACCACGTTCACGTTCACGATCACCGTGTCGCCCGGGGCGAATTCGGGGATCGTCTTGCCGGCGAGCGCGCGCTCGATCTCTTCCTGCTCAAGTTTTGCAATCAGATTCATCACTGACTCCTAAAGCCATCGTGTCGGCGTTTGCGCCCGCCTGCTTCCAGGCCTGGCCCCGACAGAGGATGGATTCACATCAGGTGCCGCGCACGCATGCACGGCACCGCCATTTCCCGCCCGCGACGCCGCCTCAGGAGGCGTTCTTCGCTTCGCGTGCGAGGTTCGCAAGCCACGCCTCGTCGGCCCGGCTCAACAACTTCTCGCGGCGCGCCCGGACGATCAGATCCGGCCGCTTCCGCAACGTATTCTTCAATGCTTCCTGGCGGCGCCACCGCTCGATCTCGGCATGATGCCCGCCGAGCAGCACGTCCGGCACGCGCATTCCCTCGTATTCCTCGGGGCGCGTGTAATGCGGACAATCGAGCAGCCCGTCGACGAAGCTGTCCTGCACGGCTGACTGCGCATCGTTCAGCACGCCGGGCAGCAGGCGCACGACGGCATCCATCATCGCCATCGCCGGCAGTTCGCCACCGGACAGAACGAAATCGCCGAGGCTGATTTCCTCGTCTACACAACGGTCGAGCAGACGCTGATCGATCGCCTCGTAGCGGCCGCACAGCACGATGACACCAGGCTCCTGGGCCATCCGCACCGCACGTTCGTGCGTGAACGGCGCACCTTGCGGCGACATCATCACCACACGCGTGCTCGCGACGCCCAGCTCCGCCTGCGCTGCTTTCGCAGCGTTGATCGCGGCCTCGAGCGGCTTGGCCAGCATCACCATGCCCGGACCGCCACCGTACGGACGGTCGTCGACCGTGCGGTAGTTGTCCGTCGTGAAATCACGCGGGTTCCAGGTGCGCAGCCCGAAGCGCTCCTGTTTCACGGCCCGGCTGGTGATCCCCCAGTCGGTCAGCGCGCGAAACATTTCGGGAAAGAGCGTGACGACGTCGAACTGCACCGCGCTCTCCGTAACCTGGTTCATTAGTAATCGGCTTCCCAGTCGACGACGATGCGACGTGCCGCCTGATCCACCGTCTTGACGTATACGCCGACGAACGGAATCAGCCGTTCGTCGGTGGTCGGCTGACCATCCTTGCCGACTGCCGGATACTCGACGCGCATGATCGAATGCACGCCGTTGTCGATCATCCCGCTCACTGTCCCAAGCGCCACCGATTGCTCGTTGACGACCTCGAGACCGATCAGGTCGACCCAATAGAATTCGTCCGCGGCCAATGCCGGGAAATCTTCCCGGCGCACGAACACGCGAAAGCCGCGCAAAGCCAATGCGGCATCGCGGTCGCTGACACCCGCGGCATGCGCGACGACAGTGTCGCCGTGCGTTTTCGACTGCAGGATGCGGGCGGACAACCGCTCCCCACCCCGCTCCAGCCACCAGCGGCGCGCGTCGAGCAGCGCATCGCCGCCGCGACCGGCGTCGGCATGCGTCGCCACCTTGATCCAGCCTTTCAGGCCATAGGCGTCGACCACTGCCCCGACCTCGACAGCATCGTCGGGCCAGGCTTGCACCGCTTCGAGACTGCCCTGCTCGGCAGCCTCACCGGCGCTCGCGACAACGTCGCGCTCGACCGGCTTGCGGACGAATGCGCCAAACGACGCTCGCCCGCGCTTTGCGTTACCGGAATCGTGACCGGACATCAATGCTCCTTGCAGCCGGCACGACCGGCACACCGCGCCATGTTAGGCGGCCGGTTGCGCCTTTTGCGCTTCCTTCACGAGACGCTGGACGGTCGGCGACAGTTGCGCGCCAACACCTTGCCAGTACGTCAGGCGATCCTGAGCGATACGCAGCGATTCGCCCTTCGTGGCGACCGGGTTGTAGAAGCCGACGCGTTCGATGAAGCGGCCGTCACGACGGTTGCGCGAATCGGTAGCAACGATGTTGTAGAACGGGCGCTTCTTCGAGCCGCCGCGAGCCAGACGGATGATAACCATATGAAATCCTTCGGGGAAACCGGGTTCGAAACTACTGAAACGTGCGATTATAGCCGGAAACCAAAGCCACAACAAACACTTACGCGCAAAAATTCCGCAGGTGCCGTGTTCGCCGGGCCTACAATCGTCGTGTTCACGACGCTCCCCGCCGCCATGCCGCTATTTCGCGCCGCCCTGGCGTACCGCGCGCAGCATCGCCTCACGGGCCTGCTGACCGGTTTCGTCATCTGCCTCGCAGCCACCGCGGCGTGCGCCGCGCCGCCGGTGGGCGAACTCGTCGTGCCGCCCGGCTTCCACGTCGACATACTGACCGACGCCGTGCCGACCGCCCGCGAAATGGCGTGGTCGCCGCGTGGGATTCTGTATGTCGGCTCGCGGGAAGGCCGCGTGCATGCGTTCGCGATGCACGAGGGCCGGATCACTGCCCGCTACATGATCGCTTCGGGCCTCGACATGCCCGTCGGCGTCGCGTATCGCGACGGCGCGCTCTATATCTCCGCGGTGTCGCGCATCCTGCGCCTCGACCACATCGACGACCGGCTCGCCCGGCCGCCCGCGCCGGCGGTCGTGACGGACGCGCTGCCGACCGATCATCATCACGGCTGGAAATTCATCGCGTTCGGCCCCGACGGCAAGCTCTACGTGCCGACCGGCGCGCCGTGCAACGTGTGCCTGGCCGATCGCAGCCGCTACGCGATCATCGCACGCATGAACGCCGACGGCAGCGGCCGCGAGGTGTTCGCCCGCGGCGTGCGCAATACCGTCGGCTTCGCATGGCACCCGGACTCGGGCGAGCTGTGGTTCACCGACAACGGGCGCGACCTGATGGGCGACGACGTACCCGACGACGAGCTGAACCGCGCACCGCGCTCAGGCCTCGACTTCGGCTTTCCATACTGTCATGGCGGCGACACGCCCGACCCCGAATTCGGGAGCGCCGACGCGTGCCGCCGCCATGTGCCGCCCGTGCTGAAACTCGGCGCGCACGTCGCCGCACTCGGCATGCGCTTCTATACGGGGCCGATGTTCCCGGCGTCCTATCGCAACAATGTGTTCATTGCCGAGCACGGTTCGTGGAACCGCAGCACGAAGGTCGGCTACCGCGTGATGCGCGCGGTCGTGTCGGCCGACGGCAGCCACGCGCGCCAGACGCCGTTCATCACCGGCTGGTTGCGCGCGGACGGCACCGTGTGGGGACGCCCTGCCGACGTGCTGCCGCTGCCGGACGGCTCGCTGCTCGTCAGCGACGACTATGCAGGCGCCATCTACCGCGTCACCTATGCGGCACCTTGACGCAGCCGAGGGGTGACCGTGGCCGACCGCGCATCGTAGAATGCGTGCCGGGCCGAGCGCCCCGCGCCGGCCTGCCGGCCGCCACGCCAACGATAATCCGCCGCCACCCATGTCCAGCAGCACCGCACCGTCCCGCCGCTTCCGCTCCAAGACGCTCACCGCCGCCCTCGCGTTCCTGTTCGGTTCGCTCGGCGCGCACCGCTTCTACCTGTACGGCCTTCGCGACGTGTACGGCTGGGCGCACCTGCTTGCGACGATCGTCGGGATTCCGGGTTTCATGCTGCTCGCCGCGACCCAGCGCAGCGCCAGCCTCGGCTGGTGGCTCGCCGTGCCGGGTGCGATCTCGCTGCTCGCCGCGTTCCTCGCCGCGCTCGTCTATGGCCTGCGCCCCGACGAGAAATGGGACGCGCAATTCAATGCCGATATGGGCAAGCGCAGCCGGTCGGGCTGGACGGTGATCTTCATCGTGATCTTCTCGCTGCTGATCGGCGCGTTCCTGCTGATGACCGCGCTTGCGCTGTCGTTCCAGACGTATTTCGAATCGCAAGTCGAAGCGGCAAAGCAGATTTCGCAGTAAGCGCCGACGCACACCGGTCAGAACAGGCTCAACTGCGTGTCATCGCGCGACTTCGTGCTCGTTGCCCCCACCACGGTGCGCCGTGCCGCCACCGTGGCCGCCGGCGCGCCGCGAAACTGCGACAGATCCAGAATGCCGTTCCTGCGCTCGTTCAACCCGAGCCGCTTCACGGCCTGACGGAAACGCTGCCGCAACAGGTCGGCCCAGATCCCCTCGCCTTTCATCCGTTTCGAGAAATCGGAGTCGTAGTCCTTCCCGCCGCGCATGTCGCGCACACGGTTCATCACGCGCTCCGCGCGATCGGGGAAATGCGCGGCGAGCCAGCTCTTGAACAGCGGCGCGACCTCCCACGGCAGCCGCAGGACGATATAGCTCGCATGCGTCGCGCCTGCTTCCGCGCAGGCTTCCAGCACGCGCTCCATGTCCGGCTCGGTGACGAACGGGATCATCGGTGCAATGCTGACACCCACCGGCACCCCCGCGTCGCGCAACGCGCGGATCGTACGCAGCCGGCGCGCCGGCGTCGCCGCACGCGGCTCGAGCGTGCGCGCGAGATCGGCGTCGAGCGTCGTGATCGTGACCGCCGCCATCACCTGCCCGCGCTCGGCCATCGGGGCAAGCAGGTCGAGATCGCGCTCGATCAGCGACGATTTCGTGATCGCCGCGAACGGCAGCCCGTGGTCGTGCATCACCTGGATCACGCTGCGCGTGATGCGCAGGTCGCGCTCGACCGGCTGGTATGCGTCGGTGTTGACGCCGAGCGCGATCGGCTCCGGCACGTAACGCTTGCGCGAAATCTCGCGCTCGAGCAGTTCGGCCGCATTGACCTTCGCATAGATGCGACTCTCGAAGTCGAGCCCCGGCGACAGGCCGAGATAGCTGTGCGTCGGCCGCGCAAAGCAATAGATGCACCCGTGCTCGCAGCCGCGATACGGATTGAGCGACACGCTGAACGGGATGTCCGGCGACTGGTTGTGCGTCAGGATGCTCTTCGCGCGCTCCTCGAACACCTGCGTGCGCAGCGGCGCGGGCAGATCGGCGTCGTCCGATTCGTGCGCCCAGCCGTCGTCGACCGCTTCGCGCAGCGCCGTTTCGTACCGCCCCTGGAGGTTGTCGACCGCACCACGCCCCTTGCGGGGCGCCGGCGGCGCTATCGGAAATTCGTTGTCGGACCGGCCGTCCATGCGCTCACCCATTCGCCTGCACCCAATACTGTATATTTATACAGTATTGGGTGCAGCATGCCAAGGGAGAGATAAGGGGCGCGACAGCGGCGACGGCAACCGGCCGCCGCAGCGGTCATTCGCCGACCGAAATCGTCAGCGTTTCCTTGATTTCCTCCATCACGACATAGCTCTTCGACTGCACCGCGCCGGGCAGTTGCAGCAGGATGTCGCCGAGCAGCTTGCGATAGTCGGCCATTTCACCGATCCGCGCCTTGATCAGGTAGTCGAAGTCGCCGGACACGAGATGGCATTCGAGCACCTCGTCGATCTTCATCACTTCGCGACGGAACTGCTCGAACATGTTGCCGCCCTTGTGGCCGAGGGTGATCTCGACGAACACCAGCAGTGCGGCGCCGAGCTGGCCCGGATCGACGCGTGCGTGATAGCCGGTGATGACGCCGTCGCGCTCCATGCGCCGCACGCGTTCGATGCACGGCGTCACGGTCAGGCCGACCTGCTCCGCGAGGTCCTTCATCGCCATCCGGCCGTCGTCCTGCAGCAGTTTGAGGATGCGGCGGTCGAGCTTGTCGAGCGAGCGTACTGGCTGGCGTTGCGTTCTCATTTGTTTATTCTGAAAACCTGAAAAATACGATAACAAAACCTGCACATTCGACAATACCATAGCTCAAAAAACTAGATCAGCTAGAGGTTACACGGAGACGCAGGTGCGCCCGGCCTCGACCTGATCCCTTCGATCTGGAGCAGCTATGCGAGTCGTCGTTCTGGGCAGCGGTGTGGTGGGCGTGGCAAGCGCGTATTACCTCGCGCGCGCCGGTCATGAAGTCACGGTGATCGACCGCGAGGCCGGCCCGGCGCTTGAAACGAGCTTCGCGAACGCAGGCCAGATCTCGCCCGGCTACGCGGCTCCGTGGGCCGCGCCCGGCGTGCCGCTGAAGGCCGTCAAGTGGATGTTCGAGAAGCATGCGCCGCTCGCGATCCGCCTCGATGGCACGCGCTTCCAGCTCCAGTGGATGTGGCAGATGCTGCGCAACTGCACGGCCGATCGCTATGCAGTCAACAAGGGCCGCATGGTCCGCCTCGCCGAATACAGTCGCGATTGCCTGCAGGCGCTGCGCGCCGATACCGGCATCCAGTACGAAGGGCGCACGGGCGGCACGCTGCAACTGTTCCGCACGCAACAGCAACTCGACGGCGCGGCGAAGGACATAGCGGTGCTGCAGGAAGCAAACGTGCCGTTCGAACTGCTGTCGCCGGCCGAGTTGAAGAACGCCGAACCGGCGCTCGCCGCCGTGTCGCACAAGCTGACGGGCGGCCTGCGCCTGCCGGGCGACGAAACGGGTGACTGCCAGCTGTTCACGACGCGCCTCGCAGCGCTCGCGGAATCGCTCGGCGTGAAGTTCCGTTACAACACGCCGATCGACGCGCTCGCGATCGCGGGCGGCAGGATCGCCGGCGTGCAGTGCGGCAGCGAGACGGTGCGTGCGGATGCGTATGTCGTCGCGCTTGGCTCGTACTCGACCAGCTTCATCTCGAACCTGATGAAGATCCCGGTCTATCCGCTGAAGGGCTATTCGATCACCGCGCCGATCGTCAACGATGCGGCGGCCCCCGTATCGACGGTGCTCGACGAAACCTACAAGATCGCCATCACGCGTTTCGACCAGCGCATCCGCGTCGGCGGCATGGCCGAGATCGTCGGCTTCGACAAGAACCTGCGCGCCGCGCGCCGCGAAACGCTCGAAATGTGCGTGAACGACCTGTTCCCTGGCGGCGGCGATACGTCGAAGGCAACGTTCTGGACGGGCCTGCGCCCGATGACGCCGGACGGCACGCCGATCGTCGGCCGCACGCCGGTCTCGAACCTGTTCCTGAACACCGGCCACGGCACGCTCGGCTGGACGATGTCGTGCGGGTCGGGCCAGTTGCTCGCCGACCTGATCTCCGGCAAGAAGCCGGCGATTCAGGCCGACGACCTGTCGGTGCATCGCTACCTGAAGGACGTGGCCGGCCAGACGCGCCCGGCATACGCGTAAGCCGGAACAGCCCGCGGCGACGCAGGCGGCCGGCATCGATCGAAAGGCGCCCCTTGCGGGGCGCCTTTTACGTTGCAGCGAACGCGTTGCCGCCGCAGGAGCGGGCTTGCGGAAGCGCGCGCTCACGTTCGTTGCTCTTCCCGCCAACGATCGACACTGCGGGGCCGCCTGCCTACACAAGAGCATGCTCCCCCCAGCGTTGCGCAATCGCGGCTCGGCGTATCGCAGAACACCCCGCCCTCGTCTGCACGCCCAAAAAAAGGGGCGCTCATCGCGCCCCTTGTCTTGCTGCATGCTTACCGCCGAAGCGACTTGCCGCGTCAGCCGAGTTCGCTCACGAGTTCCGGCACCAGCGCGAACAGATCGCCGACGAGGCCGTAGTCGGCCACGCTGAAGATCGGCGCTTCCGGATCCTTGTTGATCGCGACGATCACCTTCGAATCCTTCATGCCGGCCAGATGCTGGATCGCACCCGAGATGCCCACCGCGATGTACAGCTGCGGTGCGACGATCTTGCCGGTCTGGCCGACCTGGTAGTCGTTCGGCACGTAGCCGGCGTCGACCGCGGCACGCGATGCGCCCAGTGCCGCGGACAGCTTGTCGGCCAGCGGCTCCAGCACCTTCGTGTAGTTCTCGCCGCTGCCCAGACCGCGGCCGCCCGACACGATGATGTTTGCCGACGTCAGTTCCGGACGGTCCAGCTTCGTCACTTCACGGCTCACGAATTGCGACTTGCCTGCGTCTGCCGCCGCTTCGATCTTCTCGACCGATGCGCTGCCGCCTTCGGCCGCTACCGGATCGAAACCCGTCGCCCGCACCGTGATGACCTTGATCGGGTCGCTCGACTGCACCGTCGCGATCGCGTTGCCCGCGTAGATCGGGCGCTCGAACGTGTCGGCCGAATCGACCGCCGTGATGTCCGAAATCTGCGCGACGTCCAGCTTCGCGGCGATGCGCGGCGCGATGTTCTTGCCGTAGGCGGTCGCCGGCGCGAGGATGTGCGAGTAGTCCTTCGCGATGTTCAGCGCGGTCGCTTCGACGTTTTCCGCGAGGCCCGCTTCGAGCTGCGGCGCGTCGGCCAGCAGCACCTTCGACACACCCGCGATCTTCGCTGCCGCATCGGCTGCGCCTTGCGCGTTGTGGCCCGCGATCAGCACGTGAATGTCGCCGCCAATCTTCGCTGCCGCCGCCACCGTGTTCAGCGTCGCGGCCTTGATCGACGCGTTGTCGTGTTCTGCAATCACCAGAATCGTCATTTCTTTCCGCTCCCTCTTACAGCACCTTGGCTTCGGTCTTCAGCTTCTCGACCAGCGTCTTCACGTCCGGCACCTTCACGCCGGCCGCGCGCTTCGGCGGCTCGGCCACCTTCAGCGTCTTCAGACGCGGCGTCACGTCCACGCCGAGGTCTTCCGGCTTCACGTTTTCCAGCGGCTTCTTCTTCGCCTTCATGATGTTCGGCAGCGTCACGTAGCGCGGCTCGTTCAGGCGCAGGTCGGTCGTGACCACCGCCGGCAGCGTCAGCGACAGCGTTTCCGCGCCGCCGTCGACTTCACGTGCAACGGTTGCCTTGCCGTCGGCGATCGTCACCTTCGACGCGAACGTCGCTTGCGGCAGACCTGCCAGCGCGGCCAGCATCTGGCCCGTCTGGTTCGAATCGTCGTCGATTGCCTGCTTGCCGAGGATCACCAGTTGCGGCTGTTCCTTGTCGACCAGCGCCTTCAGGATCTTCGCGACGGCCAGCGGCTCGACGCTGTCGTTCGATTCCACCAGGATCGCGCGATCCGCGCCGATCGCCAGCGCCGTGCGCAGCGTTTCCTGCGCTTGCGCGACACCGACCGACACCGCGATCACTTCGGTCGCGACGCCCGCTTCCTTCAGGCGCACCGCTTCTTCCACCGCGATTTCGTCGAACGGGTTCATCGACATCTTCACGTTCGCGATGTCGACGCCCGTGTTGTCCGACTTCACGCGGACCTTCACGTTGTAATCGACCACTCTTTTCACTGGCACCAGGATTTTCATGCACACGCTCCAAAGTTACGAATACGACCAGAGGCCATTCTATAGCGAGGCCTCGTGACTGCGCGGCCCAGCGGACCCATCCATCGCGGCTATCGAGGATAACGTTCCTCTTCGGCGCGCCGGTAATAGCGAACGGTCGTTCTATTTTAAAAGAGAAAAAACCCGGACGCAAAGCCCGGGTTTTCGATCATCGACTCTAATCGTCGCCGGGCGCGCCCTGTACATCGTGTTACCAGGCGGCGATGACCGCCCCGCCGAACTTCTGTTCGATGAACTGCTTCACTTCCGTCGAATGGTAGGCCGCGACCAGCTTCGCGACCCACGGCTTGCTCCGGTCGGCGTCACGGATCGCGAGCACGTTCGCGTACGGGCCGTTCGGGCCCTCGATCGCGATCGCGTCCTGCTTCGCTTTCAACCCCGCTTCCATCGCGTAGTTGGTGTTGATCGCGGCCGCGTCGACGTCGGCCAGCGAGCGCGGAATCTGCGCCGCATCGAGCTCGACGATCTTCAGCTTGCGCGGGTTGTCGACGATGTCGAGCGGCGTCGCCTTGAGGCCCGCGTCCGCGCGCAGCTTCAGGAGTCCCTGCTTCTGCAGCAACAGCAGCGCGCGGCCGCCGTTGGTAGGGTCGTTCGGCACCGCGATGCGCGCGCCGGGCTTGAGCTCGGCCAGCGACTTCACGCGCTTCGAATAGATGCCCATCGGGAACGTGACAGTCTCGGCGACCTTGATCAGCCTGTAGCCGCGATCCTTCACCTGCGCCTGCAGATACGGATCGTGCTGGTAGCTGTTCGCGTCCAGATCGCCCGACGCGAGCGCCGCGTTCGGCTGCACGTAGTCGGAGAATTCGACGACGCGGATGTCGAGGCCGCTCTTGGCCGCGACCTTCTTCACCACGTCCATGATCTGCGCGTGCGGGCCGCCCGTCACGCCCACCTTGATGGTTTCGGCCTGCGCATGTGCGCTCGCGAACAGCGCGGCCGCGCCGAGTGCGGCCGCGAACTTCAGCATGAAACGTCGTTGCATCGTCTCCCCCAAATGGATGAATGTCGTTTTACTTGTGGCTCAGCCGGCGCACGAGCCAGTCGCCGAACGATTGCACGATCTGCACGAACACGATCAGGATCGCGACGACCGTCCACATCACTTCCGGCAGATAGCGCTGGTAGCCGTAGCGGATCCCCAGATCGCCGAGCCCGCCGCCGCCGATCGCACCGGCCATCGCCGAATAGCCGACGAGCGACACGAACGTGATCGTCAGGCCCGCGACGATGCCCGGCAGCGATTCGGGCAGCAGCACCTTGAACACGATCTGCGACGTCGTCGCGCCCATCGATTGCGCGGCCTCGATCAGCCCGCGGTCGACTTCGCGCAGCGCGGTCTCGACCAGCCGCGCGACGAACGGCGCGGCCGCGAGCGTCAGCGGCACGACCGCCGCAGCCGTGCCGATCGACGACCCCGTGACGAGCCGCGTGAGCGGAATGACCGCGACGAGCAGGATGATGAACGGCGTCGAGCGCACCGCGTTCACGATGCCGCCGAGCACGCGATTCAAGCCGAGGTTCTGCAGCACGCCCTGACGGTCGGTCAGGTACAGCAGCACGCCGAGCGGCAGCCCGACGAGCGCGCCGACCGCTCCCGAGATGCCGACCATGATCAGCGTCTCCCAGAACGACTGCACGAACATATCGAACATCTCACTCAACATACGAAAGCTCCTCTACCACCACACCTTGCTCGCGCAGGAACGCGAGCGCCTGCCCGACCTTGCCCGGTTCGCCGCCCGCGAGCACCGCGAGCGACCCGAACGCCTGACCCTGGATCTCGTCGATCTGGCCGTGCAGGATGTTGAAATCGAGTTCGTACCGGCGGATCGTCTCCGACAGGATCGGCTGGTCGACACCCGAGCCGGTGAACGCCAGCCGCAGCAAATGCCCGCTGCCCGTCTTCAGTCGCTCGGCCACCCGTGCCTTCAGCGCCGGCGGCAGCTCCTGCGCGATCACGTCGCCGATCAGCGCGCGCGTCACTTCGTGATGCGGCTGCAGGAACACGTCGATCACGCGGCCCTCTTCGACCACGCGGCCGGCGTCGAGCACCGCCACGCGATCGCACACCTGCTTGATCACTTCCATCTGGTGGGTGATCAGCACGATCGTCAGGCCGAGTTCGCGGTTGATGCGCTTGAGCAGATCGAGGATCGAGCGCGTGGTCTCGGGGTCGAGCGCCGACGTCGCTTCGTCCGACAGCAGCACCTGCGGCTTGCTCGCGAGCGCGCGGGCGATGCCGACGCGCTGCTTCTGGCCGCCGCTGATCTGGGCCGGATAGCGGTCCTTCTGCGCGGACAGCCCGACGAGGTCGAGCAGCGGCAGCACGGCCGCCTCGATGTCGGCGCGGCCTGCACCGGCCAGCTCGAGCGGCAGCGCGACGTTGTCGAACACCGTGCGTGACGACAGCAGGTTGAAGTGCTGGAAGATCATGCCGATTTCGCGGCGCGCTTCGCGCAGCGCGCCCGCCGGCAGCAGCGTGAGATCGCGTCCGCCGACGACGACGTTGCCTTCGGTCGGTCGCGTGAGCAGGTTGATGGTGCGCACGAGCGTGCTCTTGCCGGCGCCGCTTCGGCCGATGATGCCGAACACCTCGCCCTGCGGGATCGTCAGATTGACGTTGTGCAACGCGTCGACCCAGCCGGTCGGCCCGGGGAAACGCTGAGACAGATTGCGTAATTCGATCATGTAAACAGAACGGCGGCCGGCTGGCGAGGCCCGCCAGTCGGCCGCCGATGCATCTGGAATAGCCGGCGATTTTACCGCAAACGCCTCATTCCCCTTAATAATCGATTTCGATCTTTTCATAACCAGACGAAATTAGAGGGGCGCTGCTGGGCCGCCTCCGGAATGCGGCGACTATGATCCGGAACACCGATGCCAACGATCAGGGGACCCGCCAGATGAACGCCACCACCACGCCGGCCGCCGCACCCGTCACCGCAGCACCGGAGCCGGCGTCGCCGCCCGCTCCGCGCATGGGCCGGCTGCGCACCGCGGACGGACTCGAACTGGCGTCGTACCGCTGGCCGGCCGGCGACGGCACGGTGCCGCCCCGCGCGACGCTCGCGCTGGTGCACGGCCTCGCCGAGCACGCGGGCCGTTACGCGGCGCTGGCGGCCAGACTGAACGCGGCCGGCATCGAGGTGCTGGCGATCGATCTGCGCGGGCACGGCCAGTCGCCCGGCAAACGTGCGTGGGTCGAGCGTTTCGACGGTTACCTGAACGATGCGGATGCACTCGTTGCCGAAGCCGCCTGCGGCGATACGCCGCTCTTCCTGATGGGACACAGCATGGGCGGCGCCGTCGCGGCGCTGTATGCGATCGAACGCGTGCCCGCCCGCGGCCACGCGCTGGCCGGTCTCGTGCTGTCAAGCCCGGCGCTCGCGCCGGGGCGCGACGTGCCGCGCTGGATGCTCGCGATGAGCCGCTTCATCAGCCGCGCATGGCCGAGCTTCCCCGCAATCAGGATCGATGCGGCGCTGCTGTCGCGCGATCCGGCCGTCGTCGCGGCCAATCGTGCCGATCCGCTCGTGCACCATGGCGCGGTGCCGGCGCGCACCGGTGCCGAAATCCTCGACGCGATGGCGCGCATCGAGCGCGGCCGCGGTGCGCTGCGCGTGCCGGTGCTCGTCTATCACGGCACCGAGGACAAGCTGACCGAGCCCGACGGAAGCCGCGCATTCGGCGCCCACGTCGGCTCGCCCGATCGCACGCTGACGCTATACGAAGGCGGGTTCCACGAGACGATGAACGATCTCGAGCGCGATCGCGTGATCGATGCGCTGATCGCGTGGATTCACGCGCGCGTGCCGGCGCGCTGAAAGCGCGCTGCGCCGCTGCCGGTCAAATGCCGGCCAGCACGCGCAGGTGCGCGACGACGCTGCGGCCGAGCGCGGACAGGTTGTAGCCGCCCTCGAGACAGCTCACGATGCGGCCCTGCGCATGCCGGCGCGCGACGTCGACGACCTGCGCGGTCAGCCATTCGAAATCGGCCTCGACGAGACCGAGGTTGCCGATGTCGTCCTCGCGATGCGCATCGAAACCGGCCGACACGAACAGCATCTGCGGCTTGAACGCGTCGAGACGCGGCAGCCAGAACATGTCGACCGCTTCGCGGATCGCCATCCCGTTGCTGCGTGCCGGCATCGGCAGGTTGACCATGTTCGGCGCCTGGTGATCGGTACCCGAGAACGGGTACAGCGGATGCTGGAAGAAGCTGCACATCAGCACGCGCTCGTCGTTCGCGAACGCGGCTTCAGTGCCGTTGCCGTGGTGCACGTCGAAATCGATGATCGCGACGCGCTCGATACCGTGGACGTCGAGCGCATGCCGCGCGGCGATCGCCACGTTATTGAAGAAGCAGAAGCCCATCGCACGCGCGGGTTCCGCGTGATGGCCGGGCGGCCGCACGCTGCAGAACGCATTCGCGTAGCGGCCTTCGATCACCGCGTCGGTCGCCGCGATCGCGGCGCCAGCCGCGCGCAGCGCGGCGCGCCACGTGTCGCGGTTCATCAGCGTGTCGGGATCGATCTCGACGTAGCCGTCGACGGGCGTCATGCTGCGGATGTAGTCGATATGGGCCTGCGTATGCACGCGGCCCAGCGCCACCTCGCTCGCGAACGGGGCGGTTTCGTGCACGATCAGGTCGTCGATGCGGCTCGCGATCAGCTGATCCTGGATCGCCGACAATCGGGCCGGGCATTCCGGATGCCATTCCCCCATCTCGTGCAGCATGCAATCGGGGTGCGTATAGAAGGCGGTTGCCATAAGCTGTCATCCGCGACGCAAGGTGCGCCACGAGTCTCCATCAATGATGTCCATCGTCTGCCGCGAATTCGCCGCTAACTTACCACAACGGTGCGCTGCATCGCCCCGGCACGCAGGGTGCGTCGGGTATACTGCGCCGAACCCCATCGCCCTGTCAGCCCGCTTCGACATGAATTCCAGCAAGCCTGCCGCCCTTCTCTCCGCACTGTCGCGCGTTCGCGTTCCGCTCGTGGCCGCTGCCGTCGCCGCTACGCTGGCCGCCGCACCCGCCGTCGCGCAGACGCAGCCTGCGAAGTCCTCCGGCACGCGCGTCGCGCAGGAGCAATCGCAGGAGCAATCGCAGCAGCAGCCGTCGCAAGGCCAGACCTTCGAAGAGGAAATCGTTCCGCAGCGTTACGCAAACAACGCGAAGGTCGATGCGTTCATCGACGAGATGGTGAGCCGCAACGGCTTCGATTCCGCGAGCCTGCATGCGCTGTTCTCGCGCATCAGCTACTCGGCCACCGCCGTGAAGCTCGTGAAGCCGGCGCCGACGCCTTCGGTGAAGAACTGGAGCGTCTATCGTTCGCGCTTCATCGAGCCGATCCGCATCAACGCGGGCGTGAAATTCTGGAAGGCGAACCAGGCGACGCTGCAGCGCGCGTCCCGGGAATTCGGCGTGCCGCCCGAAGTGATCGTCGGCATCATCGGTGTCGAAACGATCTACGGCCGCTACATGGGCAACTTCCGCGTGCTCGATACGCTGACCACGCTCACGTTCGACTATCCGGACACGCCGAATCGCGACAGCCGCCAGGCAACGTTCCGCAAGAACCTCGAGGACTTCCTGGTCTGGACTCGCGACAACCAGCTCGACCCGACCACCGTGCTCGGCTCGTACACGGGCGCGATCGGCATCCCGCAGTTCCTGCCGAGCAGCATCCGCCAGTATGCGGTCGACTACGACGGCGGCCACGTCGATCTGCGCAGCAGTCCTGCCGATGCGATCGGCAGCGTCGCGAACTACCTGAAGCAGCATGGCTGGGAGACCGATCGCCCGGTGGTCTGGCGCATCACGCCCGACACGGGCAGCCTCGGCATCGCGCAGGCAGCCGCGGACGGTCAGCCCGAGCCGCACTGGGCGCTGTCGCAACTGCTGCGTGCCGGCCTGACCCTCAACGAGCCGACGGTCAATATCACCACCGAAGGCGGCACGCCGGTCACCGTGGTCGACCTGCCGTCGCCGGGACGCGCGACCGAATACATGCTCGGCCTGAAGAATTTCTACGTGCTGACGCGCTACAACCGCAGCTTCTTCTACGCGCTCACCGTGTACCAGCTCGGCGAAGCCGTGAAGGCGCAGATGGAAGCGAACGGCGCGCTGCCGCTGCCGGCCGCAGATACGGAGGCGCCGGCGCAGTAAGCACGGCCCGCGCAAAGAAAAAACGCCGCTCATGCGGCGTTTTTTTATCGTTCGACGCAGCGGACGCCGATCAGACTCAGGCGGGAAACACGCCGGTCGACAGATAGCGGTCGCCGCGGTCGCAGACGATGAACACGATCGTCGCATTCTCGACCTGGCGGGCGATGCGCATCGCGACTTCGCACGCGCCGCCCGACGAAATGCCGGCAAAGATGCCTTCGACGGCCGCGAGCCGGCGCGCCATCGTCTCCGACGCGGCCTGGCTCACGCTCTCGACGCGATCGACGCGGCTGCGATCGAAGATCGTCGGCATGTAGGCTTCCGGCCATTTGCGAATGCCCGGAATGCGCGACCCTTCTTCCGGCTGCGCGCCGACGATCTCGATCGCCGGATTCTGTTCCTTCAGATAGCGCGACGTGCCCATGATCGTGCCCGTCGTGCCCATCGCCGACACGAAGTGCGTGATGCGCCCTTCGGTGTCGCGCCAGATCTCCGGGCCCGTTCCTTCGTAGTGCGCGATGGGATTGTCGGGGTTCCCGAACTGATCGAGGATCACGCCCTTGCCTTCGCGCTGCATCTGCTCCGCGAGGTCGCGCGCCAGTTCCATCCCGCCCTTCACCGGCGTCAGGATGATTTCGGCGCCGTAAGCGGCCATGCTCTGGCGACGCTCGACCGACAGGTCCTCCGGCATGACCAGCACCATCTTGTAGCCACGGATCGCCGCGGCCATCGCGAGCGCGATGCCCGTGTTGCCGCTCGTCGCCTCGATCAGCGTATCGCCCGGCTTGATGCGACCGCGCGCCTCGGCCTTGCTGATCATCGACAGCGCCGGGCGATCCTTCACGGACCCCGCCGGATTGTTGCCTTCCAGTTTGGCGAGCACCACGTTGTTGCGTGCGCGAATCTCGTCGTCCGGCAGGCGGACCAGTTGCACGAGCGGCGTGTTGCCGATCGTGTCTTCGATAGTTTTGTAAGCCATGGAGATACCGTGAGTGCGAGGCCGATCAATCAATCGATTGTAAACCAGCGCGGGGGCGCGCGCCGGCAACCCCATCGCGACGATGGAATAGGTCTGCCGCATGCGGCATGACGCAAAAAACCCGCGGCATGCCGCGGGAAGCCGTCGCAAGACGGCGACTGAAGGAGCCTTTCGTCTGGTGTGCGTTACTTCTGCGCGGTGCGGGCCGGCGCCGCGGCAGGTTTCGCCGCGGCGGGCTTGCCCGCGGCCGGGGCCGTCGCGACCGCTGCGGCCGCGCCGATCGTCAATCCTTCCTGCTGAAGGCGCTCGACCGTATGGCCGCCCATACCTTTCACGCGCGACGCGAGATCTTCTGCATTCCTGAACGGGCCGTGTGCGCCGCGCTCGTCGAGAATCGCCTTTGCCCGCGCGGGACCGATGCCCTTGATGCCGACGAGTGCATCTTCATTCGCGGTGTTGACGTCAACGGCCGCCCATGCCGACGCGATCGCGCCGAGCATCGCGGCCGCGGCAAACCATTTTTTGATCATGTGCTGGATCTCCGATGAAAACGATCGGCGGCTGCCGACCGTGAGACCCAGTCTAGCGACGCAGCGCGTGCGTTTAAACCTGGCCGGACAGCCAACGCACGTAGCGGTCGACGCCTTCCTGCACGGTCAGGAACGGCGCATCGTAGCCGGCACCACGCAGCTTCGTCTGGTCGGCCTGCGTGAAGCACTGGTACTTGCCGCGCAGCGCGTCGGGGAACGCCACGTATTCGATCAGCCCTTGCTCGACCTGCTGCGCGAGCGTCAGCGGCGGCAGGTTGTCGAGCGCGCGCAACGTGTTCACGACCGTCGATGCGATGTCGTTGAACGGTTGCGCACGGCCGGTGCCGAGGTTGAAGATGCCCGACTTCTCCGGATGATCGAAGAAGAACAGGTTCACTTTCGCGACGTCCTCGACCGACACGAAGTCGCGCGTCTGCTCGCCCGGCGCATAACCGTTGTACTCGCCGAACAGCTTGACCTTGCCTTCCGCGCGGAACTGGTTGAAGTTGTGGAACGCGACCGATGCCATGCGGCCCTTGTGCGTCTCGCGCGGGCCGTACACGTTGAAGTAGCGGAACCCGGCGATCTGGCTCTTCGCGCTCGGCAGCACGCGGCGGATCACCTGGTCGAACAGGAACTTCGAATAGCCGTAGACGTTCAGCGGCGCCTCGACCTCGCGCTCCTCGACGAACCGCGTCGAGCCGCCGTAGATCGCGGCCGACGACGCATACAGGAACTGCGCGCCCTGCGCGAGGCACGCATCGAGCACCGCGCGGCTGTAGCGGAAGTTGTTGTCCATCATGTAGCGACCGTCGGTTTCCATCGTGTCCGAACAGGCGCCTTCGTGGAACACCGCGCGTACCTTGCCGAAATCGCCGCGCGTGAAGCGCTCGACGAATTCCGTCTTGTCGAGATAGTCGTCGATCTCGCAATCGACGAGGTTGCGGAACTTGTCCGCGCGCGTCAGATTGTCGACCGCGATGATGCGCGACTCGCCGCGCTCGTTGAGCGCCTTGACGATGTTCGCGCCGATAAAACCGGCTGCGCCGGTGACGATGACGGTCATGATCGTTCTGCCTGAAAAATTGCGAGACATCCGTGCGGCGCGCCGCCGAATGCGCTCAGTGAAACAGTTCGTCGTAGTCTACCGTGGCCGTACCGAGCTTGCCGACCACGATGCCTGCCGCACGGTTCGCGAGCACGACGGCATCGACGAGCGGCACGCCGGCGCCGAGCATCGTCGCGACCGTCGCGATCACGGTATCGCCCGCGCCGGACACGTCATACACCTCGCGCGCAAGCGCCGGGGCATGCAGTTCGCCCGTTGCGGAAAAAAGCGTCATCCCCTCCTCCGAACGCGTGAGCAGCAGCGCGTCGAGATCGAGATCCGCACGCAGCCTGGCGACGCGCGCGCGCAGGTCGTCTTCCGATTGCCACTGACCGACGACTTCGCGCAGCTCGGCGCGGTTCGGCGTGATCAGCGATGCGCCGCGATAGCGCGCCCAGTCGCCGCCCTTCGGATCGACGAGCACCGGCTTGCCGGCCGCGCGGGCCTTGTCGATCATCGTCGTCACGTGCGTCAGGCCGCCTTTCGCGTAATCCGACATCAGCACGACGTCGTGCTGCGGCAGCAGTACATCGAAACGCGCGAGCCCCGCGAGCAACACCTCGTGCTTCGGCATCGCCTCGAAGTCGACCCGCAACAATTGCTGCTGACGCGCGAGCACGCGCAGCTTGATCGTCGTCGGCAGCGACGCATCGCGCTCGAGATGAGGCGTCACGCCGCTGCTGTCGAGCAACTCGACAATCCGCTCGCCCGGTTCATCGCAGCCGACCACGCACAGGAGCCCGGCCTGACCGCCAAGCGTCACGGCGTTGCGCGCGACGTTGGCCGCGCCGCCGAGGCGCTCCTCCTGACGCTGCACATGCACGACGGGCACCGGCGCTTCCGGCGAAATGCGGTCGACGTTGCCGAACCAGTAGCGGTCGAGCATCACGTCCCCGACGACGAGCACGCGCGAACCCGCGAGCTGCGCACGCGGTACCGGCACCACTTCTCGAAGGGTAGTCATCGTGCGTTCATCCACGGGAGGAAGACTGGGGAGCGACATGCGGACGCCCGATCGCATGGTAGTCGATGCCGAGTTCGGCCATCGCGTCCGGCTCGTACAGGTTGCGCCCGTCGAAGATCACCGGCGCCTTCAGCTCGGCCTTCAGGCGCGTGAAATCCGGGCTCCTGAATTCCTTCCACTCGGTGACGATCACGAGCGCATCCGCGGCGATCACGGCTGCGTCCTGGGTATCGACGAAATGGAGGCGCGCAAGCGCGTCGGCAGCCTCGCCAAGATCGAGCGCGAACACACGGCGCGCTTCGTCGATCGCGACCGGATCGTACGCGCGCACGGTCGCGCCACGCTCGAGCAGTGCGGCGATCAGCCGGCGGCTCGGCGCCTCGCGCATGTCGTCGGTATTCGGCTTGAACGCGAGGCCCCAGACCGCGAATTCGCGACCGGTCAGGTCCGCGCCGAAGCGCTGTTCGATCTTGCCGATCAGCACATCCTTCTGCGCGGAGTTGGCGGCTTCGACAGCCTCCAGGATACGCAGCGGCTGACCGTTTTCGCCCGCGGTGCGGATCAGCGCCTGCACGTCCTTCGGGAAGCACGAGCCGCCGTAACCGACGCCCGCGTACAGGAAGTGATAGCCGATGCGCGGATCGGAGCCGATTCCGCGGCGCACGGCTTCGATGTCGGCGCCGACTTTGTCGGCGAGATTCGACATCTCGTTCATGAACGAGATGCGCGTGGCGAGCATCGCATTCGCCGCATACTTGGCGAACTCCGCCGAACGCACGTCCATGTAGATCGTGCGCTCGTGGTTGCGGTTGAACGGCGCATACAGCTTCTTCATCTTCTCGCGCGCCACCGTGCCCGTCTCGTCGTCGTCGACGCCGATGATGATGCGGTCCGGGCGCATGAAGTCCTCGACTGCCGCGCCTTCCTTCAGGAATTCAGGATTGGATACGACCGAGAACCGGTGCGCGACGCTGCCCGCGAGCCCGCG
Organism: Burkholderia sp. KBS0801; assembly: GCF_005937855.2. Lineage (NCBI taxonomy): Bacteria > Pseudomonadati > Pseudomonadota > Betaproteobacteria > Burkholderiales > Burkholderiaceae > Burkholderia > Burkholderia sp. KBS0801. Next base: position 1,018,110 of record NZ_CP042177.1, on the reverse strand, counting down.
GGCGCCGAGCGCCTCGTCGACCACCGCACGCACGCGCTGCGCGGTGCCGACCGGCACCGTCGACTTGTCGACGATCACCTTGAATCCCGTCATGTGACGGCCGATGTTGCGCGCCGCCTCGAGCACGTATTGCAGGTCGGCCGAGCCGTCCTCGTCGGGCGGCGTGCCGACCGCGATGAACTGGATCTCGCCGTGCGCGACGCTGGCCGCGATGTCGGTCGAGAAGCGCAGACGTCCTGCCGCGCGGTTGCGCGCAATGATGTCCAGCAGGCCCGGCTCGTGAATCGGCATCCCGCCGTTGTTCAGGATGTCGATCTTGCGCGGATCGACATCCAGGCAAAAGACGTCGTGGCCGATCTCGGCGAGACAGGAGCCCGTGACAAGACCGACATAGCCGGTGCCGATGATGGTGATTTTCATAGATGTTCCGGTACGTCCCGGTAATTGACTAACTTGGCCGCCGGGCCGGACCCGGCGGCAACCGCAGCGCGTCGGCGCCGCACGCGGGGATCAGCCCGGCATCGCAGGTTCGACGCGGCGCGGCGCATAGGTTTCCCAGCCGCTGCAACCGGGGCACTGCCAGTAGAAGAGCCGTGCCCGGAAACCGCAATTCTGGCACGTATAGCGTGGCAGATTTTTGGTGCGCTGCTTGATCAGCGCGCGCATCATTTCAAGTTCCTTACGGCGCGGCTCGTCGGCCGCTGCGATCTGCGCGTCGAGCAGGTGCAGCATGCCGGACAGGTTCGGCGACTTCTCCATCTGCGTGCGTGCGAGCGTATGCGCGGCCTCCTGGCCGCGCAACCCGGCGATGTGCTGATACGCGATTTCGAGCAGGTCGTTCGACGGATAGCGCTCGACATAGCCCATCAGCAGCTCGGCGCCCTCGACCGGCTGGCCGAGCGCGACATAGGCCTTCATCAGCTTGTCGGCGACGAGCGGCAGATAAGCCGGATTCTGCGCTTCGACGCGCTTCCAGTGCTCGATCGCGGCCGCGTGATCGGCCGCCGCCGCCGCGGCGTCGCCCGACAATATCGTCGCGCGCACGTTCTGCGGGTTCGCGGCAAGCGCGAGCTTCAGCTGTTCGGCCGCTGCCGCGGCGCTCTTGCGCTGCAGCGCGTCCTGCGCGAGTTCGCAGTGGAACTGCGCGATTTCGATGGCGAGCGGCTTGTCGCTCATCGACTCGATCCGCTTCGCGGTATCGATCGACTTGTTCCAGTCCTTCTCGATCTCGTAGATCGTCAGCAGCGCGCGCTGCGCACCCAGCGCGTAGTCGCCGTCGGCGAGCCGGTGGAAGGCCTCTTCGGCACGATCTAGCAGGCCGGCTTTCAGAAAATCCTGGCCGAGTTCATACAGCGCGTGGTCGCGCTCGTTCACCGGCAGGTCCGTGCGACTCAGCAGATTCTGGTGCACGCGGATCGCCCGGTCCGTTTCGCCGCGGCGGCGAAACAGGTTGCCGAGCGCGAAGTGCAGTTCGACCGTCTCCGGGTCGAGCTTCGCGACCTCGATGAACGCGTCGATCGCCTTGTCCGGTTGTTCGTTCAACAGAAAGTTCAGGCCGCGGAAATACGAGCGCGGCAGGTTGGCGCTCTCCGACAGGAGGTTCTTCAGGTCATAGCGTGACGCCGCCCAGCCGAGCGCGAACGCCACCGGAATTGCGAGCAACCACCAGAAATCCAGATCCATGCGAAATATCGAAGCAGAGACGAAAACCGCGCGAGATTCGCGCGGCGTCCGTATTAAATGACGGGCGGCATCGGCGGCTGATCGACGACGACCGGGGTTTCGCGCACCGCGCGCAGGTCGCGCTTCAGGCGCCCGTTCTCGAGGCGCAGACGGAAGATCGCCGGCAGCGCGGACAGCAGGCCGGCCAGCAGACCCACGACGAAGAACGCGAGGCCGATCAGGATCAGCGGCGCTTGCCATGCGTAGCCGGCAAGGAAATTCAGCGTCGCGGTTTGCGTATTGGCCAGTGCGAGCACCAGCAGCAGCACGAACACCAATACCCGGATCAGCCAGACGATAAACTTCATGTAGCCCTCTCTTTGTTGAGGTTTGCCGTGACGCGCGACTCCCCTTCGCGACGCCGAATCGACCCGTATTGTAAAGGAAGCGTTTCCGCGTCACCGCACATCCTGCGGATGCGCGTTGCCACGCGGCCGCCGAAAACGAAAAAAGCGCCCGCTAGGGGCGCTTTTTTCTTCAGCCTTCGCCGGACAGGTTCCGGGCAAGCCGAACGACGCTCAACGCTCGTCGTCCGGATCATCAGCTTTCAGCGGCTCGCCGGCGCGGCCGTCGACGCGTTCGCGCAATTCCTTGCCGGGCTTGAAGTGAGGCACGAACTTCTCGGGCACCTGCACTTTCTCCCCCGACTTCGGGTTGCGCCCGACGCGCGCCGGGCGACGGTTGAGGCCGAAGCTGCCGAAACCCCGAATTTCGATGCGATGCCCTTTCGACAGGGCGTCGGACATCGCATCGAGCATCGTTTTCACCGCGAAATCCGCATCCTTGAGGACAAGTTGCGGAAATCGCAGTGCCAGCTGCGCGACCAACTCGGATTTGGTCATACTTCAGCAGACCTCGTGAGGCTTACTGGTTCTGGCCGTCGAGCTTCGCCTTCAGCAGCGCGCCGAGGTTGGTCGTACCGGTCGCGGCAGCGCTCGAGTCGGACTGCAGGCCGCGGATCGCTTCCTGTTGTTCAGCCGAATCCTTCGCCTTGATCGACAGGTTGATGCCACGCGACTTGCGATCGATGTTGATCACCATCGCGTTAACCTTGTCGCCTTCCTTCAGCACGTTGCGTGCGTCTTCGACGCGATCCTGCGAGATTTCCGATGCGCGCAGGTAGCCTTCGATGTCGCCCGTCAGCGTGATGACAGCGCCCTTCGCATCGACCGTCTTCACCACGCCGTCGACGATCGAGCCCTTGTCGTTCATTGCAACGTAGTTGCTGAACGGGTCGCCTTCGAGCTGCTTGATGCCGAGCGAAATACGCTCCTTCTCGACGTCGATACCGAGCACGATTGCTTCGACTTCGTCGCCCTTCTTGTACTTGCGAACGGCTTCTTCGCCGGCTTCGCTCCACGACAGGTCCGACAGGTGGACCAGGCCGTCGATGCCGCCCGGCAGACCGATGAACACGCCGAAGTCGGTGATCGACTTGATTGCGCCCGTGATCTTGTCGCCCTTCTTGAAGTTGCGGCTGAAGTCATCCCACGGATTCGGCTTGCACTGCTTCATGCCGAGGCTGATACGACGACGGTCTTCGTCGATCTCGAGGACCATGACTTCGACTTCGTCGCCCAGCTGGACAACCTTCGACGGAGCAACGTTCTTGTTGGTCCAGTCCATTTCCGACACGTGGACGAGGCCTTCGATGCCCGATTCCACTTCGACGAATGCGCCGTAGTCGGTGATGTTCGTGACCTTGCCGAACAGGCGCGTGCCCGACGGGTAACGGCGCGAGATGCCTTCCCACGGATCGTCGCCCAGTTGCTTGATGCCCAGCGAGACGCGGTTCTTCTCTTGGTCGAACTTGAGGATCTTCGCGGTGACTTCCTGGCCAACCGACAGGACTTCGCTCGGGTGACGCACACGACGCCATGCGATGTCGGTGATGTGCAGCAGGCCGTCGATGCCGCCGAGGTCGACGAACGCGCCGTAGTCGGTGATGTTCTTGACCACGCCGTTGACGATCGCGCCTTCCTTCAGCGTCTCGAGCAGCTTCGCGCGCTCTTCGCCCTGGGTTGCTTCGATCACTGCACGACGCGACAGCACGACGTTGTTACGCTTGCGATCGAGCTTGATCACGCGGAACTCGAGCGTCTTGCCTTCGTACGGGGTCGTGTCCTTGACCGGACGCGTGTCGACCAGCGAACCCGGCAGGAACGCGCGGATGCCGTTGACCATCACGGTCATGCCGCCCTTCACCTTGCCGGTGATCGTGCCGGTGACGAGTTCGTTGTTGTCGAGGGCCTTTTCCAGCGACAGCCACGATGCAAGGCGCTTCGCCTTGTCGCGCGACAGGATCGTGTCGCCATAGCCGTTTTCGAGTGCGTCGATCGCGACGGACACGAAATCGCCCGACTGCACCTCAACCTCGCCCTGATCGTTCAGGAATTCCTCGATCGGAATGTAAGCCTCGGACTTCAGGCCTGCATTGACGACCACGAAGTTGTGGTCGACGCGCACGACTTCGGCGGAAATCACTTCGCCGGCGCGCATGTCTTGACGGGTCAGCGACTCTTCGAACAGAGCCGCAAAGGATTCGGTATTCGGGGTGGAGGTTTGCAGGTCGGACATAAAAATCTGATTGTGCATGGATCGCTGTGCGCCACGCCGGCCGAAATGGCAGGCTGAAAGGGCCAGATCGAATTCCACACGGGGTTAAGGGTTCGAAACACGCTTCGCGCTACAGCGCGAAGCACCTACAACACCCGCCTTTTCAGGCGGGCTGGCCAAGCGCCCGGTACCACTGCAGCACCTGGTCGACAGCTTCATCGACCGAAAGCGCCGACGTATCGAGCAGCCTGGCATCTGCCGCGGGCTTCAGTGGCGCCGCTGCGCGATTGCTGTCGCGCGCGTCACGTTCACGGAGATCCCGGAGCAAGTCATCTATATTAGCAGAAAAACCTTTTTGCATCAATTGCTTATGCCGTCTGGCCGCGCGCGCCTCGGCGCTGGCCGTCAGGAACACCTTCAGCACGGCGTCCGGGAAGATCACGGTGCCCATGTCGCGCCCGTCGGCGACGAGGCCCGGCGTCTTGCGGAACGCGCGCTGGCGCGCGACGAGCGCGGAACGCACCGGCCCGTGCACGGCAATCGCCGACGCGCGGTTGCCGACCGCTTCGGCGCGGATGTCGTTCGACACGTCGACGCCGTCGAGCTGCGCGCAGCCCTCGCGGAACGTGATGTGAAGATCGTCGATCAGCTTCACAAGGGCATCGATGTCCTCCGCCGCGATGCCGTAGCGCACGCTCGCGAGCGCCGCGAGACGGTACAGCGCGCCGCTGTCGAGCAGGTGGAAGCCGAGATGCGCGGCGAGAAGCGCCGCGACGGTCCCCTTGCCGGAAGCAGTCGGGCCGTCGATCGTGATGACGGGGGTCGGGTGGAAGGGTCGGGTCGATTTCATCGGGTGAGTCGGTCAGGCTTTGGCGAGCGCGGCGAAGCGGTCGAAATAGTCGGGGAACGTCTTGCCGACGCACTTCGGATCGTTGATCCGCACGGGCACGCCGCCCAGGCTGACGAGCGAGAAGCACATCGCCATGCGGTGATCGTCGTACGTGTCGATCGCGGCATTCGGCGTGAGCCGTTGCGGCGGCGTGACGACCAGATAGTCGGCACCTTCCTCGACGATCGCGCCGACCTTGCGCAGCTCGGTCGCCATCGCCGCGATGCGGTCGGTTTCCTTCACGCGCCAGCTCGCGATATTGCGCAGCGTGCTCGTGCCGCTCGCGAACAGCGCCGCGACCGCGATGGTCATCGCCGCGTCGGGAATGAGGTTGAAGTCCATGTCGATCGGGTCGAGCTTGCCGTGGTCGTGGCCGATGCCGCGCACCTCGATCCAGTCGTCGCCCATCGACACGTTCGCCCCCATCTGCATCAGCGCATTGGCGAAGCCGACGTCGCCCTGGATGCTTGCGCGCCCCACGCCCTCGACGCGCAGCGGACCGCCGCCGAGCGCGCCGGCCGCGAGGAAGTACGAGGCCGACGACGCATCGCCCTCGACCATGATGCGTCCCGGCGACCGGTAGCGGACGCCGGCCGGCACGACGAAGCGCTGCCAGCCGTCGCGCTCGACGGTCACGCCGAAACGCTCCATCAGCCGGATCGTGATATCGATGTACGGCTTCGAGATCAGCTCGCCATCGATTTCGACGACGGTCCTGCCATCCTTCGCCTTCACGAGCGGCAGCGTCATCAGCAGCGCGGTGAGGAACTGGCTCGATACATCGCCGCGCACGCGGATCGGCGCGTCGACCGAGATCGTCCCGGGCTTGATCCGCAGCGGCGGAAAGCCTTCGTTCTGCTCGTAGTCGATCTGCGCGCCGATCTGGCGCAGGCCGTCGACGAGGTCGCCGATCGGCCGCTCGTGCATGCGCGGCACGCCGTGCACGCGATAGTCGCCGCCGTTGATCGCGAGCGCCGCCGTCAACGGTCGCACCGCCGTGCCCGCATTGCCGAGAAACAGGTCGGCCGTCTTCGCGGTGAACGCGCCGCGGGTGCCGGTGACGACACAGGTGTCGCCGTCGCGCGCGAGCTTCACGCCGAGCTTGCCGAGCGCATCGAGCATCACGCGCGTGTCGTCGGAATCCAGCAGGTTGGTGATCGTCGTGTCGCCTTCGGCAAGCGCCGCGAGCAGCAGCACGCGGTTCGAGATGCTCTTCGAGCCGGGCAGGCGCACGGTGCCCGAAGCGCTGGAATACGGGCCGAGATCGAGATAGTCCATGGGAATCGTCCTGTTATTTCTTGACCGGTTCGGCAGCGGGCTGCGCGCCGCGCTCCTGCCACGCCTTGCGTGCGGCGCGCGAGCGCGTGAACACGGCTTCGAGCGCCGCGCCGTCGCCGGCGTCGATCGCAGCACGCAGCCGTGCGAGCACGCGCGTGTAGCCGTCGAGCTCGTCGAGCAGCGCCGCGCGATTCGCGACGCACACGTCGCGCCACATTTCCGGGCTCGACGCCGCGATCCGCGTGAAGTCGCGAAAGCCGCCCGCCGCATACGAGAATTTCAGTTCGGCATCCGCCTCGCCGAGAATCTGCTCGACGAGCGCGAACGACAGCACGTGCGGCAGATGACTGATCGACGCGAACACGCGATCGTGCTGCTCGGTACTCATCGTGCGCACGTCGGCGCCGGTCGTCCGCCACATCGCGTCGATCCGAGCGACCGAGGCGGGCGCGTTCTCCGGCAGCGGGCACAGCACGACGTTGCGGCCGACGTACAGATCGGGCAGCGCAGCTTCGACGCCGCTCGACTCGCGCCCGGCGATCGGATGCCCCGGCACGAACTGCGCGATCCGCGCACCGAGCGCTGCGCGCGCGGCCGCGACGACATCGGACTTCGTGCTGCCCGCGTCGGTGACGATCGTCGCGGCGTCGAGCCACGGCGCGATGCGCGCGAGCAACGGGCCCGTTTGCGCGACGGGGGCGGCCAGCAGCACGAGATCGGCGCCGGCCAGTGCGTCGCGCAGTTGCGCATCGTCGTCGAGCGCCGCCGCGCGATCGATCACGCCCAGTGCCAGCGCGCGTTCGACCGACGCACGCGACCGGCCGACGCCGACGACTTCACCCGCGCCGCCCGGCGCGCGCTCGCGCAGTGCGCGCGCCAGCGATCCGCCGATCAGGCCGACGCCGAAAATGACCAGTTTGTTGAATGCAAAGCCTGACACGACAAGAGCCAAGTGACGCGCGCGGAACGACGCCCCGCGCACGGAAGTCCAGATCCCGGGCAACGGGCCCGCACCCGGCGCGCCCTGCACCGGATACCGCCCGAGCCCGCCTTCGGCAGTGCCACCCGGCCTGCCCTGCCCGCTGCACCCGCCGCCCGCGCGGTGCGGGTGACGGGCCGCCGCGCGTCAGCGCGCGCGCGGATACGAACCGAGTATCTTCAGGAACGCGGCCTTCTGGCCGAGCTCCGCGAGCGCGGCAGCCACCGCCGCTTCATCCCGGTGCCCTTCGATGTCGATGTAGAAGTAATACTCCCACGTGCCGACGCGCGCCGGACGCGACTCGAAGCGCGTCATCGACACGCCGTGCCGCGCGAGCGGTTCGAGCAGCTTGAACACCGCGCCCGGCTCGTTCTTCACCGACACGATCAGCGACGTCTGGTCGTGACCGCTCTGCCCGGCCGGCTCCTTGCCGATGATCACGAAGCGCGTGCGATTGTGCGGATCGTCCTGGATCAGCGAGAACGCGATCTGCAGCCCGTAGTGCGCGGCCGCGCGATCGCCCGCGATGGCCGCGACGCTCGGGTCGGCCGCCGCGAGACGCGCGGCCTCCGCGTTGCTCGACACCGCTTGCCGCTCGAGCTGCGGCGCGTTCGCGGCAAGCCACTGCTGGCATTGCGCGAGCGCCTGCGCATGCGCGCAGACGCGCGTGACGCCGTCGAGCGTGCCGCTCTGCGTGAGCAGGTTGTGATGGATCGGCAGCGCGAGCTCGCCGCTGATCAGCAATTGGGTTTGCAGCAGCAGATCGAGGGTGCGCGACACCGCGCCTTCGGTCGAATTCTCGACGGGCGCGATGCCGAATGCAGCCGCACCTGCCTCGACCGAGCGGAACACCTCGTCGATCGACGGACACGGCAGCCCTTCGATCGACTGGCCGAAATACTCGAACATCGCCTGTTCGCTGTACGTGCCGACCGGCCCGAGGAATGCGACGTGGATCGTCTGCTCGAGCGCGCGGCTCGCGGCCATGATCTCGCGCCAGATGGCGCTGATGTGCTCGCCCGCGAGCGGCCCCGCGCTCATGTCCTGCAGGCGCGCGATCACCTGCAGCTCGCGCTCCGGCCGAAACACAGGCGCGTTGAAATGCTTCTTGACCTCGCCTACCTCGAGCGCCACCGCGGCGCGCTGATTGAGGAGCGCGATCAGCTGCGCGTCGATCGCGTCGATGCGGTCACGCAGCGGTTTCAGGCGGGAATTCAGTTCGTCGTCCATGCGTAGTTGCCGTGCTGTTTGAACAGCGTCGCGCTCAGGCGCCGCGCTGTTCGAAGTCCTTCATGAACTCGACGAGCGCCTTCACGCCCTCGAGCGGCACCGCGTTGTAGATCGACGCCCGCATGCCGCCGACGGACTTGTGGCCCTTCAGCTGCAGCAGCCCGCGCGCCTTTGCGCCGGCAAGGAAGTCTTCATTGCGCGTTTCGTCGGCCAGGAAAAAGGGTACGTTCATGCGCGAACGCACCGCCGGCTCGACCTTGTTCAGGTAGAAGCCGCTCGCATCGATCGTGTCGTAGAGCAGCTTCGCCTTCTCGATATTGCGGGCCTCGATCGCCTCGAGGCCGCCCTGCCGCTTCAGCCACTGGAACACGAGGCCCGCGATGTAGATCGCATAGGTGGGCGGCGTGTTGTACAGCGAGTTGTTCGCGGCGACGGTCTTCCATTCGAATGCGGACGGGCAGATCGACAGCGCGCGATCGAGCAGATCCTCGCGAACGATCACGACCGTCACGCCGGCCATCCCGATGTTCTTCTGCGCGCCGCCGAACAGTACGCCGTACTTCGCGATGTCCATCGGGCGCGACAGGATGTGCGACGACACGTCCGCGACGAGGGGGACGTCGCCGAGATCGGGGATTTCGAACGTCTCGACGCCGTCGATCGTCTCGTTCGTGCACAGATGCACGTACGCCGGATCGTCCGACAGTTGCCACTCGGCGCGGGTGGGCGCGCGGGTGAAACCGTCCGCCGTCTTGCCCGATGCGGCCAGATGCGGCGTGCCGTATTTCTTCGCCTCGTTGAACGACTTCTGCGACCACGAGCCCGTCACGACGAAGTCGGCGGTCTTGCGCGAACCGAGCAGGTTCATCGGCACGATCGCGTTCTCGGCAATGCCGCCACCCTGCAGGAACAGGATCCGGTGGCTGGCCGGCACATCGAGCAGCTCGCGCAGGTCAGCCAGCGCCGCCTCGTGGATCGACATGAATTCCTTGCCGCGATGGCTCATCTCCATCACGCTCATGCCGCTGCCGTGCCAGTCGAGCATTTCGTCGGCGGCCTGCCGCAGCACTTCCTCGGGCAGCGCCGCAGGACCGGCGGAGAAATTAAAGACGCGCATCGTGAAAACCTCGGGAGGGACGCGACCGGCTTGCCGCCGGCAGAAAGAACCGCGCCAGAAAAGGAATGGCCGCTTGCGCTCGCGCGCAAACGGCCATTATCGCACTGTCATCAGGCTCCCGCCAAACCCGGCCGAATGGCCGGGCGGCGTGCCCGGACGGCTTACTTGCCCGGCTTGACTGCCGCGACTTCCTTGTCAGCCTGCGCGCGCGTCGCCTGGATCGCTTGCGGCATGTACTTCTGCATCAGGCCGTTGACCACGTCGCGACCGACCTGATCCTGAACCTGGATGAACTTGCGGCCCGTCGGGCTCTTGTAGAACGTCGTCAGATCCTTGATCTCCGACGTGCTGTAGTACTTCGCGTAAGCGTCGTACTGAGCCGACATCGCATCGCTCTGGAACTGCTGCGTGCCGAACACCTTGCCTGCGCCGTCAACCAACTTCGGCACCGCGTTCTTCTGCAGCGACGGCACGGCCGCCTGCTTCTGCTTGTCGTTCAGCGACTTGTTTTCCGACAGCGCGTCCGACAGGATCGCCGGCACGAGCTGCTTTGCCTGCATTTCGGCGCTGTTGCCGATAGCCGAGACGAGCTTCGGCGCGTCGATCGCGTCGAGCAGATCCTTGATCGCAGCCTTCTTGTCGGCGTCGATCGGCGCAGCTGCCGCGGTCGCAGCCGGTGCGGAATTCGACAGCGCTTGCGCCATCGCGAACGTCGGCACCAGTGCAGCCAGCAGAACCAGTTGCTTGAATTGCTTTTGCATCATCACTCCCTTTTGGAAATATGAATGGTTGCTCGCCGACCGCGGCGCGTGGCGCCCGCGGCGGCTCGAGTCTCATCCGTTATTCAGGCTTCGCCGTCCGACGCCTCGTCGGCCTCGCCTTCGCCCTCTTCGGCTTCCGCGACCTGCTGCAGGCCGGAGAGCTTGGTACCCTCATCGAGACTGATGAGTGTAACACCTTGCGTAGCGCGCCCCATCTCGCGTATCTCGGAAACGCGGGTACGAATCAACACGCCGGCGGTCGTGATCAGCATGATCTGATCCTCGGCGTCGACGAGCGTCGCGGCCACGACCTTGCCGTTGCGCTCGGACGTCTGGATCGCGATCATCCCCTTCGTGCCGCGGCCGTGACGCGTGTACTCGGCGATCGGCGTGCGCTTGCCGTAGCCGTTCTCGGTCGCGGTGAGCACGGTCTGCTCCTCGCTGCCGGCGACCAGCAGCGCGATGACCTGCTGGCCGTCTTCGAGCTGCATGCCGCGCACGCCGCGCGCCTCGCGCCCCATCGGGCGCACGTCGTTCTCGTCGAAGCGCACGGCCTTGCCCGAGTCGGAGAACAGCATCACGTCGTGCGCGCCGTCGGTGATCGACGCGCCGATCAGGTAGTCGCCCTCGTCGAGGCCGACCGCGATGATGCCCTTCTTCATCGGGCGGCTGAATGCCTCGAGCGGCGTCTTCTTCACGGTGCCGAGCGACGTCGCCATGAACACGAACTTGTCGGCCGAGAATTCCTTGACCGGCAGCACGACGTTGATCTTCTCGCCGTCCTGCAGCGGGAACATGTTGACGATCGGGCGGCCGCGCGAGTTGCGCGAGCCCTGCGGCACTTCATAGACCTTGACCCAGTACACGCGGCCGCGGTTCGAGAAGCACAGGATGTAATCGTGCGTGTTCGCGATGAACAGCGTCTCGATCCAGTCGTCTTCCTTCATCTGCGTCGCCTGCTTGCCGCGACCGCCGCGCTTCTGCGCGCGATACTCGGACAGCGGCTGCGACTTCACGTAGCCCGCGTGCGACATCGTGACGACCATGTCCTGCGGCGTGATCAGGTCTTCCGTATTCAGCTCGGTCGCGTTCAGCTCGATGCGCGAGCGGCGGGCGTCGCCGAATTCGGCCTTCACCGACGTCAGCTCGTCGCCGATCATCGTCGTGATCCGCTCAGGGCGCGCGAGGATGTCCAGCAGGTCGGCGATCTGCGCCATTACTTCGCGGTACTCGCCGATGATCTTGTCCTGCTCGAGACCGGTCAGGCGTTGCAGACGCATCTGCAGGATTTCCTGCGCCTGCGTGTCGGACAGACGGTACAGCCCGTCGGTCTGCATCCCGAACGCGGGGTTCAGGCCTTCCGGACGATACGCGGAGCGGCCGCCCGCCGACGCGTTCTCGGTCTCGGCACGCGTGAGCATCTCGCGCACGAGCGACGAATCCCACGGCTTCGCCATCAGCTCCTGCTTCGCGATCGGCGGCGTCGGCGCGGCCTTGATGATCGCGATGAACTCGTCGATGTTCGCGAGCGCGACCGCGAGACCTTCGAGCACGTGGCCGCGCTCGCGGGCCTTGCGCAGTTCGTAGATCGTGCGGCGCGTCAGCACTTCGCGCCGGTGCGACAGGAAGCACTGCAGGATTTCCTTCAGGTTCAGCAGCTTCGGCTGGCCGTCGACCAGCGCGACCATGTTCATGCCGAACGTGTCCTGCAGCTGCGTCGCCTTGTACAGGTTGTTCAGCACGACTTCCGGCACTTCGCCGCGCTTGAGCTCGATCACGACGCGCATGCCGCTCTTGTCGGACTCGTCGCGGATGTCGGAGATGCCCTCGAGCTTCTTCTCGTTGACGAGCTCGGCGATGCGCTCGAGCAGCGAGCGCTTGTTCACCTGGTACGGCAGCTCGTCGACGATGATCGCCATTCGCTGGCCGCGGTCGATCTCCTCGAAGTGCGTGGTGGCGCGCATCACGACGCGGCCGCGGCCGGTGCGATAGCCGTCGCGTACGCCGGCGACGCCGTAGATGATGCCGGCCGTCGGGAAGTCCGGGGCCGGGATGATCTCGATGAGCTCGTCGATCGTCGCTTCGGAATTGTTCAGCAGGTGCTGACAAGCGTCGACGACTTCGTTCAGGTTGTGCGGCGGGATGTTGGTCGCCATGCCGACCGCGATGCCCGACGAACCGTTGATCAGCAGGTTCGGAATGCGCGACGGCAGGACCGCCGGCTGCATCTCGTTGCCGTCGTAGTTCGGCTCGAAGTCGACCGTTTCCTTGTCGATGTCGGCGAGCAGTTCGTGACCGATCTTCGCCATGCGAATTTCGGTGTAACGCATCGCCGCGGCATTGTCGCCGTCGATCGAGCCGAAGTTGCCCTGCCCGTCGATCAGCATGTAGCGCAGCGAGAAGTCCTGCGCCATCCGGACGATCGTGTCGTACACCGCGGTATCGCCGTGCGGGTGATACTTACCGATCACGTCACCGACGATACGCGCCGATTTCTTGTACGCGCGGTTCCAGTCGTTGTTCAGTTCGTGCATCGCGAACAGTACGCGCCGGTGCACGGGCTTCAGGCCATCGCGGACATCCGGAAGGGCACGTCCGACGATCACGCTCATCGCGTAATCGAGATACGAACGGCGCATTTCCTCCTCGAGGGAGGTGGGCAGGGTCTCTTTGGCGAATTGATCCATGTATCCGTATCGTTTCGGAGCGAAGACGGCGACCGCCTTTCGCGTGGGCGCTGCATGCGCAACGCAACGCGAGATTCTAACATGCACCCATCGGCCGCCAGTTCGCCACCCCCTCTATATGTAAACAGCAAGAAACGTCGTCACGGGCGGGCCACCCCGTCCCCGTCTTAATCGCGCCCCTTCACTGCCCTGCGCGGCGGCATGAATCAATGGCGCGCACGCGAGTAAACATATGCAGCCTTTCGCGCAATTTCGCCGACACGCTCTTGACAATCCCTAAAAGTTACGGCAGGTCGGTGTTGCGCATGCACCACAAACGTTGAGGCGATCTTGGGGTGGGGAGGATTTTTTTTCGTAGGAAGGGAACGATATGGCAAAATGCCAACGCACTGAAAGTTAGACGCTGCTCGAAGTCTACACAGAGCGGTGCCACGTTTTTTGTGCCGCACCAATGTTATACTTCGAGCAATGTATGACTTGTCACCGTCAACAGGCTCGCAGTAAACCTGCGGTAATCTCAATTTCGAGAGGAGAAATATGAATAAACTTTCAAAGCTCGCGTTCATTGCAGCTACCGCAGTTATGGCTGCATCCGCTTCGGCACAGTCGGTGCCGGCGTCGCGTCAAGCCGTCAACGACAACTGGGTGAACGGCACGGGCGAATGGGTGTGGATGAACGGCACGAACGAGCTCTGCTGGCGTGACGCGTTCTGGACGCCGGCCACCGCCAACGCAAAGTGCGATGGCGCACTGGTCGCCCAGGCACCGCAGCCGCCGGTCGCTCCGGTCGCTCCGGCCATCTCGAGCCAGAAGATCACGTACCAGGCCGACGCACTGTTCGACTTCGACAAGGCAACGCTCAAGCCGCTGGGCAAGCAAAAGCTGGACGAACTGGCTTCGAAGATCCAGGGCATGAACACGGAAGTGGTCGTCGCAACGGGCTACACGGACCGCATCGGTTCGGACAAGTACAACGACCGTCTGTCGCTGCGCCGTGCGCAAGCAGTCAAGTCGTACCTGGTCAGCAAGGGTGTCCCGGCCAACAAGATCTACACGGAAGGCAAGGGCAAGCGCAACCCGGTCACGACGGGCTGCAACCAGAAGAACCGCAAGCAACTGATCGCCTGCCTCGCACCGGATCGCCGCGTGGAAGTGGAAGTGGTCGGTACGCAAGAAGTCCAGAAGACGACCGTTCCGGCGCAGTAAGCCACGGTTTTCGACTGCTTCAAAGCCCCGCTCCGGCGGGGCTTTTTCGTTGCCGCCCGTCCACGCGCTCGTCGCTTCGCCGCTCGCCCGCATCTTATATACTCGGGGCTGACGCACCGTTGCACCGCCCTCCTCCCGTAGCCCGTTTGCCGACATGACCAACGCCGATCCGCACGAACTCCAGAAATTCAGCGACCTCGCCCATCGGTGGTGGGATCCGAATGCCGAATTCAAGCCCTTGCACGAGCTGAACCCGGTCCGGCTCGGCTGGATCGATGCGCATGCGCACCTGGCCGGCAAGCGCGCGCTCGATATCGGTTGCGGCGGCGGCATCCTGTCCGAATCGATGGCCGGGCTCGGCGCGCAGGTCAAAGGCATCGACCTGTCGACCGAGGCGCTCGGCGTCGCGGATCTGCACAGCCTGGAAAGCGGTGTCACGGTCGACTACGAGGCGATCGCCGCCGAAGCGCTCGCCGAACGCGAGCCGGGCACCTACGACGTCGTCACGTGCATGGAGATGCTCGAGCACGTGCCGTCGCCGGCCGGCATCGTCTCTGCGTGCGCCACGCTCGTCAAACCGGGCGGCTGGGTGTTCTTCTCGACACTGAACCGCAACCTGAAGTCGTACCTGTTTGCGGTGATCGGCGCGGAATACATCGCACGAATGCTGCCTAAGGGCACCCACGACTACGCGCGCTTCATCCGGCCGTCGGAACTGGCGAGCTTCGTGCGCGGCACCGATCTGCACATCGTGGAGATCAAGGGCATTACCTATCACCCGATCGGCAAGCGCTTCGCGCTGTCGAACGACACCGACATCAACTACCTCGTCGCGTGCCGCCGCGGCGCGTGACCTTCCAACCGGCATGACGACTCCCCTTTCGACCGGGCGGGCCGCGCTCGACGAGCCGCGCCTGCTGCACTGCGCTGCGGTGCTGTTCGACCTCGATGGCACGCTCGCCGACACGGCGCCCGATCTCGCCGCTGCGGTCAACAAGATGCAGCGCGTGCGCGGCCTGCCCGAAACACCGCTCGATGTACTGCGCCCGCTGGCATCGGCCGGTGCGCGCGGCCTGCTCGGCGGCGCGTTCGGCATCGCCCCCCAATCGCCCGGCTACGACGCGATGCGCGACGAGTTCCTGGCCAATTACGCGACGGACATCTGCGTGCACACGACGCTGTTCCCCGGCATCGGCGACGTGCTCGACGAACTCGATTCACGCGGCGTGCGCTGGGGCATCGTCACGAACAAGGTGATGCGCCTCACCGCACCGCTCGCCGACCTGCTCGGGCTGGCGCCGCGCGCGGCCTGCATCGTCGGGGGCGACACAACGCCGCACTCGAAACCGCATCCGGCCCCGCTGCTGCATGCGGCCGAACAAATGACGCTCGCGCCGGAACGCATCGTCTACGTCGGCGACGATCTTCGCGACATCCAGGCCGGCAGCGCGGCAGGCATGGCGACGGTCGCGGCCGCCTATGGTTATTGCGGCGACGGCGCTGCGCCGGCCGACTGGCAGGCGCAGCATCTCGTCGGCTCGACGCAGGAACTACGCGAACTGCTGCGCGATGTTGGGCTATAATGATCGATCTGATCCGCGGGGGCGACCTGGTTTCGACAGGGGTTGTGAAGCGGCTAGGGCATGTCGAGGACCCGTCACCTCGTTAATCAATGGGAAAATCGTAACTGCAAACGACGATACGTTCGCACTGGCAGCCTAACGGCCGCCGTCCTCTGCCTAGTTCACTGACGGGCTAGTGTCGCAAGACCGGTAGCAATACCGCCAGAGGTCATTTACGTCAGTTAAGCCCTGTCGGCGTCGCGACGCCAGGGTCGAAAATCTAGCGAATCGCCGTAGTGCAGCGTGTTCGTCCGCGTCGCTGCGGTTAAATCAAATGACTGAACTAAACATGTAGAACTAGTCGTGGAGCGCTTCTGGACGCGGGTTCGATTCCCGCCGCCTCCACCAAATTCCGCGCTTGACGCACAAACCCCGCACGACGCAAGTCTGCGGGGTTTTTTGTTGCCGGCGAAACCGTACGTCGCGCGCCTTACCGAAAAAGCGCCCAGCCCGGACGGGCCAGGCGGAATGCCACCGGTATGCCGACGGCAGGAGGTAACGGATGCTCGGTACCGCCGGGCACCGCGACGAGGCGGCGACGTGTCGTTCCGCCGGCCGCGCGGCATCACCGGGCGACGCGACGCTTAGCTGCCGCGATACAGCGACTTCATTTCTTCGGCACTGGCCGGGCGCACGCCGATCGCACGCGAGCCCGATGCCGATGCGCCCTGCGCTTGTGCGCCATAGCCGCTGGCATCGGCGCCTTGCGCCTGGGCAAGCGCGCTGCGTTGCTGCTCGGCGACGCGCGCCGTGGCTGCCTGGATGGCTTCCGGATAGTGCGGATCTTCGCCGCGGGCGGTGTTGTAACCGGCCTGCTGGAGCTGAACCAGTTCGGCGCGAACCTGTGCGCGGGTGAGCGCCGAGCCGGGCTGCGCGAACGACACGACCGGGGCGACGAGAGCGGCAGCAACGACAACGGCTTGAACGAGCGACTTCATGATGACCTACCTCCAGATTTGTCTGATTTCGCGGTGAACACCCGTTCATCGCTGACAGATCGAAGTTTATGTAGGCGCGTGCTTAAGAATAAGGCAGGTTTCAGGAAGACATCCTTCCTGGATTCAGGGTTAACCCTAGATTTCTGAATTCGACATTCGGCCGCTCCGGCGCCGGAGGCTCAGGCTCGAACACAACGTACGTGCCGCAAAAAACAGGGCCCCGCGAAGCAGCAAGCTCCGCGGGGCCCGGGGACAACCGCCCGATCTCGTGCGGTTATCGGCAACGCGTTCGCGGCGGCTGCGATGCCGCGCGCCGGCGCGGCCTTACTGGGTGTCGAGCGGGCACTTCAGGTTACAGCCGTTCGGGTCACCCAGATCGCCCTTGCGGCGCAACGCCGACTTCTTGCCGTTCTGGTATTTCTGCGACGGCGCTGACGCCGCGAACGGCATCTGCGGATGCTCGGCCAGGCGGAACTGCTCGCTCAGGATCCCGCCGGGCACGCCGGGAGAATTCTGCGCGAACGCAAACGGCGAAACAGCGACTAGAAGCCCCGCGGTCAACGCTGCCGCGGCAAGGGGAACGGAAAATTTCATGGCGGGATGACGCCTGAACGGCGTGCTTGTTGGAACGTTGATCAAGCGGCAAGCGTAGCGCAAATCCCCCGCTGTTGCAGCGCGCTTCGCACGCTTGCCGTTACCGTGCGTTGCCGTCCGGCCCACCGGCTTCGGCCGTGCCGGCGAGCCCCGCCGCGATGCCGGTCAGCGTCCCGCATGCGGCCGGATCGTAGCCGTCGAGATGCGCGACGCGCTCGACGAAGCGCGCATCGCGCAGCAAGGCCAGCACGCCGGCGAGCGGATGCGAATCGAGCCGCGCGCGTTCGCACGCGAAGTAATAGTCCTCGTCGACGACCGGGATGAAATCGAGCCCGAAATGATGGGCGGCCGGCTCGACGCCGAAGCCCAGATCGGCCATCCCGCTCGCGACGAACGCGGCGATCGCCGAATGCGTGAGTTCGGCCGACGCATAGCCGTCGATACGCTCCGGATCGATGCCGATCGCGCGCAACGCGAGATCGAGCAGCATGCGCGTGCCCGACCCCGGCTGCCGGTTCACGAAGCGGATGTCGTTGCGCGCGAGATCGGCGAGCCCGCGGATCTGCTTCGGGTTGCCGCGCGGCACGAACAGCCCCTGCTGGCGACGGGTCAGATGAATCAGCACGTGACGCGTGTCGTCGAGCCACGGCCGGTAGATCTGCGCGCACTGCTCGCGAAACGCGCCGCGCGGCAGATGGAACCCGGCCAGCTCGCATTCGCCGCGCGCGAGCGCCTGCACGGCCTCGACACTCTCGCGATACTTGATGTCGACGGCAGCCTGCGCATCGACGAGCGCGGAAACGAGCGCTGCGACCGCGTAGCCGTGCGATGCATGGATGCGCACGGCGCCATCGCGTTGCGCGAGCCGCCGGTTCAGGTCGCTCGCCACCTCGGCCGCCAGCGTGCGCAGGTTCCCGTCGAGACGGCTGCGCGCGAGGCGCTGCGCGTCGACGACCGCCCGCCCCAGCTCCGACAGCGTCGATCCCTTGCCGCGCGCGGTTTCGATCAGCTCGCCGCCAACGCACGACTCCAGCGCGCGCAGCAGGCCCCACGCGTGCCGATACGACAGCCCTTTCGCCTGCGCGGCCTGCGCGATGCTGCCCGTCTCGGCCACGAGCTCGAGCAAAGGCGCGACGTCCGACAGGCTCGCGGTGCGGCCCTCCGTGTCGCGTACGGTCAGATACGCGTCGCATTCAATTCGAATCAATTATGCACTCCGATTTCCTATTGCGACTGCGAAATCTTCCGCTTATCGTTGGGGAAAATCAATCAGTACGAAGTCCTGCTGCGCACTATATGCATTCCCAGCGCATATGAGACTTTGGAGGAGCATAACCGATGTCCCCGAATTCCCCTGCGCCCGACGTGCTCGTCGAGCGCCATGCGCGCGCCGGCCGCTCGCTCGTCGCGATCCTGCACGCGATCCAGGGCGACGCCGGCTACGTGCCGGCCGGCTGCGTTGCGCCGCTCGCGAAGGCACTGAACCTGTCGCGCGCGGAAGTGCACGGCGTGCTCACCTACTATCACCACTTCCGCACCGCGCCGCCCGCACGCGTGACGATCCAGATGTGCCGCGCCGAGGCGTGCCGCAGCATGGGCTGCGAAACGCTGGCCGCGCACGCGGAAGCGCGCACGGGTTGCCGGTTCGACGCCGCGCACGGCGATGGCGCCGCTGCGCACGCGCCGGGCGACGTCGCGCTCGAATCGGTCTACTGCCTCGGGCTGTGCGCACAATCACCGTCGATGACGGTCAATGGGGTGCTGCACGCGAAGGTCACGCCCGAGAAGTTCGACGCGCTGCTCGCCGACGCGGCCGCCCACACCCCGGAGGCCGCATGACGACCCGCATCTACGTTCCGCGCGATTCGTCCGCACTGGCGCTCGGCGCCGACGCGCTTGCCGCCGCGATCGTCGCGGAGGCCGAGCGGCGCGGCGTCGCGATCGAACTGGTCCGCAACGGTTCGCGCGGCTTGCTGTGGCTCGAGCCGCTCGTCGAGGTCGGCACGGCCGCCGGACGCGTCGGCTACGCGAACCTGTCGGCCGCCGACGTGCCGGCGCTGTTCGACGCGAACTGGCTCGACGGCGGCGCGCATCCGAGCGGCGTCGGCCTAGTCGATGCCCTGCCCTATCTCGCGCGCCAGCAGCGCCTCACGTTCGCGCGCATCGGCCTGACCGATCCGCTGTCGATCGACGACTACCTGAAGCAC
This sequence comes from Burkholderia sp. KBS0801, assembly GCF_005937855.2. Taxonomy (NCBI): domain Bacteria; kingdom Pseudomonadati; phylum Pseudomonadota; class Betaproteobacteria; order Burkholderiales; family Burkholderiaceae; genus Burkholderia; species Burkholderia sp. KBS0801. The sequence continues at coordinate 998,324 of NZ_CP042177.1, read as the reverse complement.
GACGGCCTCGCCGGCCTGAAGAACGCACTCGCGCTCGACGGCGACGCCGCGTGCGAGACGCTGATCGAATCGGGGCTGCGCGGCCGCGGCGGCGCGGCCTTCCCGGCCGGCATCAAGTGGCGCACGGTCCGGCAGGCCAGCGCGACGCAGAAGTACATCGTCTGCAACGCGGACGAAGGCGATTCGGGCACGTTCTCCGATCGCCTGATCATGGAAAGCGATCCGTACTGTCTGATTGAAGGGATGATCATCGCGGGTATCGCGACGGGCGCGACGCTCGGCTACATCTACGTGCGCAGCGAATATCCGCACGCGATCGCGGCACTCGAAACCGCGATCGTGCGCGCCCGTGAAGCCGGCTGGCTCGGCGAACGCGTGCTCGGCTCCGCGCATGCGTTCGACCTGCACGTCGCGAAGGGCGCCGGTTCGTACGTGTGCGGCGAGGAAACGGCGCTGCTCGAATCGCTCGAAGGCAAGCGCGGCGTCGTGCGCGCGAAGCCGCCGCTGCCGGCGCTCTCCGGCCTGTTCGGCCAGCCGACCGTGATCAACAACGTGATCACGCTCGCGACCGCGCCGGTGATCTTCGCGCGCGGCGCCGCGTTCTATCGCGACTACGGGATGGGCCGCTCGCGCGGCACGCTGCCGTTCCAGCTCGCGGGCAACATCCGCCACGGCGGACTCGTCGAGCTCGCGTTCGGCGTCACGCTGCGCGAGCTGCTGTTCGACTACGGCGGCGGCACGGCGAGCGGCCGGCCCGCGCGCGCCGCCCAGGTCGGCGGCCCGCTCGGCACCTATCTGCCCGAACACCAGTGGGACGTGCCGCTCGACTACGAGGCCTATACGGCCATCGGCGCGGTCGTCGGCCACGGCGGCATCGTGCTGCACGACGACACGTCGAATCTCGCGGAGCTCGCCGAATACGCGATGAAGTTCTGCGCGATCGAATCGTGCGGCAAATGCACGCCATGCCGGATCGGATCGACGCGCGGCGTCGAGACGATCGCACGCATTCGCGAAGGCGACACGTCGGAGCGACAGGTCACGCTGCTGCGCGACCTGTGCGACACGATGCTCGCCGGCTCGCTGTGCGCGATGGGCGGGATGACACCGTACCCGGTGCTGTCCGCGCTCGATCATTTCCCCGAAGATTTCGGGCTCGCCGCCGGCAAGCAAGCCGCGTCGGGTCCGGTCAAGGCTGCGGCCTGACCCAGAAGGAGCCCTGCATGTCCCTCGACACGAACAACGTCCGCCAAGGCGGCTGCGGCTCAGGCCAATGCGCGTGCAAGAGCGCCGCCCAGGCGCGCGCCTTCGATCCGTTCGACGACACCGACTACGGCACGCCGCAACGGCATGCCGACACCGACGTCACGCTCGAAATCGACGGCCAGCCGGTGACGGTGCCGGCCGGCACGTCGGTGATGCGCGCCGCGATCGAAGCCGGCGTCAACGTGCCCAAGCTCTGCGCGACCGATTCGCTCGAACCGTTCGGCTCGTGCCGTCTGTGCCTCGTCGAAATCGAAGGCCGGCGCGGCTATCCGGCATCGTGCACGACGCCCGCCGAAGCCGGGATGAAGGTGCGCACGCAGTCGGACCGGCTGCAGTCGCTGCGCCGCAACGTGATGGAGCTGTACATCTCCGATCACCCGCTCGACTGCCTCACCTGCCCCGCCAACGGCGACTGCGAGCTGCAGGACATGGCGGGCGTCGTCGGCTTGCGCGAAGTGCGCTACGGCTTCGACGGCGCGAATCACCTGCGCGAGCAGAAGGACGAATCGAATCCGTACTTCACGTACGATCCGTCGAAGTGCATCGTCTGCAACCGCTGCGTGCGCGCGTGCGAGGAAACCCAAGGCACGTTCGCGCTGACGATCGCCGCGCGCGGCTTCGAATCGCGCGTCGCCGCCGGCGAAAGTGAATCGTTCATGGCGTCGGAATGCGTATCGTGCGGCGCGTGCGTCGCCGCCTGCCCGACCGCCACGCTGCAGGAAAAATCCGTCGTCCGGCTCGGGCAGGCCGAGCACTCGGTCGTCACGACCTGCGCGTACTGCGGCGTCGGCTGCTCGTTCAAGGCCGAGATGAAGGGCACGCAGGTCGTGCGCATGACGCCGCACAAGAACGGTCTCGCGAACGAAGGCCACGCGTGCGTGAAGGGGCGCTTCGCGTGGGGCTACGCGACCCACAAGGACCGCATCACGAAGCCGATGATCCGCGAGAAGATCACCGACCCGTGGCGCGAAGTCAGCTGGGACGAGGCGCTCACCTACGCGGCGACGCAATTCCGCAAGCTGCAGCAGAAGTACGGCCGCGATTCGATCGGCGGCATCACGTCGTCGCGCTGCACGAACGAGGAAACCTACCTCGTGCAGAAGCTCGTGCGCGCCGCATTCGGCAACAACAACGTCGACACCTGTGCGCGCGTGTGCCATTCGCCGACCGGCTATGGCCTGAAGGCGACGCTCGGCGAATCGGCCGGCACGCAGACCTTCGCGTCGGTCGACCACGCCGACGTGATCGTCGTGATGGGTGCGAACCCGACCGACGGCCACCCGGTGTTCGGCTCGCGCCTGAAGCGGCGCATCCGCGAAGGCGCGAAGCTGATCGTGATCGATCCGCGCCGCATCGACGTGGTCGACGGCCCGCACGTGAAGGCCGCGCACCACCTGCAGCTGCGCCCCGGCACCAACGTCGCGATCGTCAATGCGCTCGCGCACGTGATCGTCACCGAAGGGCTCGTCGCCGACGCGTTCGTCGCCGAGCGCTGCGAAGCGCGCGCATTCGAGCAATGGCGCGACTTCGTGTCGCGTGCCGAGAACTCGCCCGAAGCGACCGCCGATGCGACGGGCGTGCCGGCCGAAGTGGTGCGCGAAGCCGCGCGGCTCTATGCGACCGGCGGCAACGCCGCGATCTACTACGGCCTCGGCGTGACCGAACACGCGCAAGGCTCGACGACGGTGATGGGCATCGCCAACCTCGCGATGGCGACCGGCAACATCGGCCGCGAAGGCGTCGGCGTCAATCCGCTGCGCGGCCAGAACAACGTGCAGGGCTCGTGCGACATGGGCTCGTTCCCGCATGAACTGCCAGGCTACCGCCACATCGGCGACGACAGCGTGCGCGCGCTGTTCGAACAGGCATGGTCGGCCACGCTGCAACCGGAACCGGGGCTGCGCATCCCGAACATGTTCGACGCGGCGCTCGACGGCAGCTTCAAGGGGCTCTACTGCCAGGGCGAGGACATCGTCCAGTCGGACCCGAACACGCAGCACGTCGCCGCCGCGCTGTCGTCGATGGAATGCGTCGTCGTGCAGGACATCTTCCTGAACGAAACCGCGAAATACGCGCACGTGCTGCTGCCGGGCTCGACGTTCCTCGAGAAGGACGGCACGTTCACGAACGCGGAACGCCGCATCTCGCGCGTGCGCAAGGTGATGCCGCCGCTCGCGGGCTACGCGGACTGGGAAGTGACGCTGCTGCTGTCGCAGGCGCTCGGCTATGACATGCATTACACGCATCCGTCGGAAATCATGGACGAGATCGCACGGCTCACGCCGACCTTCTCGGGCGTGTCGTACGCGAAGCTCGACGCGCTCGGCAGTATCCAGTGGCCGTGCAACGAACAGGCACCGGACGGCACGCCGACGATGCACATCGACGCGTTCGTGCGCGGCAAGGGCCGCTTTGTGATCACGCAGTACATTCCGACGCCGGAAAAGGTCACGCAGCGCTATCCGCTGATCCTGACCACGGGCCGCATCCTGTCGCAATACAACGTCGGTGCGCAGACGCGCCGGACCGAGAACGTCCAGTGGCACGAAGAGGACCGCCTCGAGATCCACCCGCACGACGCCGAGGATCGCGGGATCCGGACCGGCGACTGGGTCGGCATCGAATCGCGGGCGGGCCAGACGGTGTTGCGCGCGCTCGTGTCCGATCGCATGCAGCCGGGCGTCGTGTACACGACGTTCCACTTTCCCGAATCGGGCGCGAACGTGATCACGACGGACAGCTCCGACTGGGCGACGAACTGCCCGGAATACAAGGTCACGGCCGTGCAGGTGATGCCGGTCGCGCAGCCGTCCGACTGGCAGCGTGCATACGCGCGCTTCAACTCGGAGCAGCTCGACCTGCTCGAGCGTCGCGCAGCCGCGCCGGCCGCCGTGACGACGGGCAAGTGAGGACGCGATGGACAACGGACACCTGATCGACATGGCCAACCAGATCGGCGCTTTCTTCGAATCGATGCCCGATCGAGAAGAAGCGCTGACCGGAATCGCCGAGCACATCCGGCGCTTCTGGGAACCGCGGATGCGTCGTGCGTTGCTCACCGCGCTCGACGACCCGTCGAGCGAAGCCGCACAACGCGCGGCGCCGATCGTGCTCGCCGCGATCGCCGCGCACCGCGCGTCGCTCGTCCCGGCCGCAGTCTCCGCCTGAGCGCCCCGCTACGCGGGCAGCGACATGCCCGCGAACCAGCTTTCGCAGTGGCGCAGCAGCGCGTTCGCGTCGGTGGCCGTACGGCCGCGCGCCGCGATGTAACCATCGGGCCGCAGCAGGTAGAACGACGGCCGCGAACGGCCGTATGCCTGCGCCAGCCCGTCCTCGCCGTCGCTTTCGGCATCGGCGACGCGCCAGGTCCGCACCGCGCCCGGCATGATCCGTTCCAGCCCCTGCGCGAGCGCCCGCGCATCCGCGGGCATCGGCGGCACGTCGTTCGCATCGCCCGCTTCGGCGCCTGCCGGCTCCTCGAGCAGCAGCAGCGTGAAGCTCGCCGGGTCGTGCAGGTCGTATAGCCGCGCGGTGCCGGGTGCCCGCCCGAGCGGCCCGTCGACCACATGCACGAGCGCGTCCGGTGCACGCTCGCCGGCGCGCGGCCCGCCGTCGAGCACGCGCTCGAGCGTGAGCGGGCTTTTCCGGTATTGCACGCCAAGCTCGCTGACGGTGCGCCGCACCGCGTCGCGCACCGGCCCGAACGTCGCCAGCAGCGGCACGACGTGATCGCGCAGCAGCTTCATCGCGCCGTGATCGGCTTCGACGATCTGCGTGACGAGGCCCGTCTGCCGCAATACGTCACGCTCGATCGGATGGCGCTCCGCGTGATACGTGTCGAGCAGCCGCTCCGGCGTGCCGCCGCCAAGCACGCGCGCGAGCTTCCACCCGAGATTGAACGCTTCCTGCATGCCCGTGTTCATGCCCTGCGCGCCCGCCGGGCTATGAACGTGCGCGGCGTCGCCCGCGAAGAACACGCGCCCGTGACGCAGCCGGTCGACCATCCGGCTGTGCAGCCGGAAATACGACGACCACGCGAGGTCGCTCGGCGCGATCGACGCGCCGACACGGGCGCGCACGATCGCCTCGCATTGCGCGAGCGACGGTGGCGGTGCGTCAGGAGATGCATCGCCCGGCGGCCGGTCGGCGACGAGCCGGTAGCGGCCGCCGCCCATCGGGAACAGCCCCGCGATGCCGTCGGGCGTCGTGAACAGGTGGATCTCTTCTTCCGGCCAGTCGGGTATCGCCGAGAAATCGGCGAGCAGGAAGGTCTGCTCGAACGCTTGCCCGGCGAAGCCGAGGCCAAGCAGATGACGCACCGTGCTGTGCGCGCCGTCGGCGGCGATCAGGTACGACGGCGCGAACGATTGTTCACGCCCGTCGGCGCCGCGGATCGTCACGTCGAGCGATGTCCCGCCCGCGTCGCACGCCGTGAGCGTGACGCCGCGTTCGACCGTCACGCCGAGGCCGGCCAGGTGTTCGGCGAGCAGTTGCTCGGTGATGCTCTGGTCGAGAAACAGCAGGTACGGATAGCGCGTTTGCAGCGGATCGAAATCGAGCCGCGCGATCACCCGGCCGCCCGCATGCAGCGCGGCCGCGTGCGCGCGATGCCCCAGCACGAGAAACGGTTCGACCGCGCGATGCTGCTCCAGCATTTCGAGCGTGCGCGCCTGGATGCCGATCGCACGCGAATACGGCGCGGGCGTGGTGAGCCGGTCGATGATGCGTACCGGCACGCGGGCACGCGCGAGACTCATCGCGGCGGCAAGGCCGGTCGGGCCTGCGCCGACGATCAGCACGGGCGGGATGTCGAGCAGTGTGTCAGCCATGAGCGCCTCGATGACACGCGATCCTGCAAGTCTACGCCGCTCCGCGTGACGGGGCCATATGCCGACCGGCCAATCTGGGGCGCCCGCGCGCAGTGTGGGAAAATACGCGCTTTCCGCCAGTTTTCGCGTCATGGATTCCGCATTCGACCGAGCGTATGCCGCGCACCGCGCGGGCCGCCTCGCCGAGGCCGAGCACGGCTATCGTGCCGCGCTCGGCACCAATCCCGCCGACGCCGACGCGCTGCATCTGTTCGGCGTGCTGCGGCATCAGCAGGGCCAGCATGCCGAGGCAGCCGATCTCGTCGGGCGTGCGGTCGAATTGCGCCCGGGCGACGCCGCGCTCCAGCTCAATCTCGGCAACGCGCTGAAGGCGCTCGGCCGGCTCGACGAAGCGATCGAGCGGTTTCGCAACGCGCTGACGCTCGCGCCCGAATTCCCGCTCGCGCACTACAACCTCGGCAACGCTTACGCGGCGCTGCAGCGCCACGAAGATGCCGTCGACGCGTTCGGCCGCGCACTTCGGCTCACGCCCGACGACGCATCGATCCACAACAATCTCGGCAACGCGCTGAACGCGCTCGGCCGTCACGACGATGCGCTCGCCGCGTTCCATCGCGCGCTCGAGCTGCGGCCCGGACATGCCGGCGCGCACAACAATCTCGCGATGGCGCTGAACGCGATGGGCCGCGCCGACGACGCGATCGTGCACTTCCAGGCGGCGATCGCCGCGCAACCGCGCTTCGTCGCCGCGCACTTCAATCTCGGCAACACGTTCGAGGCGCTCGGCCGTCACGACGAAGCCGCGGCGGCGTTCGAAGCCGCACTCGCGCTGCACCCGCCGTTCCCGCTCGCCCTGTTCGGGCTCGCGAACGCGCTGTGCGCGCTCGGGCGCCAGCGCGAAGCGCTGCCCTACTACGAACGCGCGGTCGGCCTCGATCCGTCGTTCAGTCTCGCGTGGCTGAACCTCGGCAATGCGCATCACGCACTCGGCGCGCACGAAATGGCGCTGCGCGCGTTCGACCAGGCGCTGCGCGTCGCGCCCGACCTGAAGCTCGCGCAACTGCACCGCGCCGTCACGCTGCTGACGCTGGGCGACTTCACGCGCGGCCTGCCCGCGTACGAAACGCGCCACGACACGCCGGGCGCGACGCCGCTCGGCACGCTGCCGCGCTGGCAAGGCGAGCCGATTGCGTCGCGCACGCTGCTGATCCGCGCGGAACAGGGCTTCGGCGACACGCTGCAGTTCGTCCGCTTCGTGCCGCTGGTCCGCGCGCGCTGCGCGCGCGTCGTGCTCGAAGTACAGCCGGAGCTCGTCGCACTGCTCGCGCCGGCGGCCACGCGCTGGCGCGTGACGCTCGTCGCACAGGGCGCGGCGAAGCCGCCGGCGGCGGACGTCGCGTGCACGCTGATGAGCCTGCCTTTCCTGCTCGGTCTGCAGCCGTCCGACATCGTCGCGGGCAAGCGTTACCTCGACGCGCCGGACAGCGCGCGCCGGCGCTTTCGCGGCTCGCTCGGCGGCCAGTCGAAGCGCAAGTTCGGCCTCGCGTGGTCGGGGCGCCGTCAGGCGCAGGAAAACCGCTCGATGCCGTTCGACGCGCTCGCACCGCTGCTCGCGCTGCCGGACATCGACTGGGTCGTGCTGCAGCCCGCGCTCGACGAAAACGAACGGGCGCGCGTCGACGCGCATCCGCGCGTGCATCACCTCGACGGGCGGCTGAACGACTTCGCCGACACGGCCGCGCTGATCGAACGGCTCGACGGCGTCGTCACGATCGATACGGCCGTCGCGCATCTGGCGGGCGCGCTCGGCAAGCCGCTGTGGATCATGCTGCCGTTCGCGTCCGACTGGCGCTGGTTCACCGGCGACGACTGTCCGTGGTATCCGCACGCCAGGCTGGCCCGCCAGTCCGCACCGGGACAATGGCTCGACGTGGCGGCGACGGTCGCCGACGCGCTGCGCGCCGCGTGAATTCCAAAGGCCGATGAGAAAAGGGAGCGCGGCGCGCCCCCTTGTTTCACCGGACGTCGCGCGGTGCAGACGGCGTCAGGCCGCCTTGTACTGGTTGCGCGACTCGGGTGTGCGATACAGCACGAGCGTCGCGATCAGCCCGCAAAGCGCCGCGACGCTCAGCCACAGCCCCGGCGCCGCCTTGTTGCCGGTCTGATGGATCAGCAACGTCGAGATCGCGGGCGTGAAGCCGCCGATCGTCGTCGCGAGGCTGTACGCGAGCGAGAAGCCGGCGGTGCGCACGTCGACCGGCATCACTTCAGTCAACGCGACGACCATCGCGCCGTTGTAAGAGCCGTACAGGAACGACAGCCACAGCTCGACCGCCAGCAGCCGCAGGAACGACGGTTCGGCCACGAGCCACAGCACGGCCGGATAGGCCGACAGCAGCGTGAGCACCGTGAACGTGATCAGCACCGGCCGGCGGCCGATGCGATCCGACAGCGCGCCGGACAGCGGCAGCCACACGAGGTTGGACAGGCCGACGCAGACGGTCACGACGAGTGCGTCGAGCGACGACAGGTGCAGCACTTCCTTGCCGAACGTCGGCGTATATGCGGTGATCATGTAGAACGACACCGTCGTCATGATCACCATCCCCATGCCGGCGATCACGACACCCCAGTTCTCGAGCATCGAACGCATGATCTCGCCCATCGTCGGACGGTGGCGCTTCGCGAGGAACTCGTCGGTTTCCTTCAGCGAACGACGGATCAGGAACAGGAACGGCACGATCAGGCAGCCGATCAGGAACGGGATGCGCCAGCCCCACGCGCTCATGTCCTCGGCCGGCAGCACGCGGTTCAGCAGCACGCCGACAAACGCGGCGAACACGACCGCCACCTGCTGGCTGCCCGATTGCCACGACGTATAGAACCCTTTGTGGCCCTTCGTCGCGATCTCCGACAGATAGACCGACACGCCGCCCAGCTCGACACCCGCGGAAAAGCCCTGCAGCAACCGGCCGAGCAGCACGAGCGCCGGCGCGAGCACGCCGATCGTCGCGTAGCCGGGAACCCCGGCCACCGTCAGCGTGCCGAGCGCCATCAGCCCGAGCGTCAGGATCAGCCCCTTGCGGCGGCCGTGATGGTCGATGTACGCGCCGAGCACGATCGCGCCAACCGGGCGCATCAGGAAGCCCGCGCCGAACACCGACAGCGACAGCATCAGCGACGCGAACGCGTTGCCGCTCGGAAAGTAGGTTTTCGCGATGGCCGACGCGTAATACCCGTAGACCATGAAGTCGTACATTTCCAGGAAGTTGCCGCTGACGACCCGGAACACGGTGCGGACTTTCGACTCCTGCGCGATGGCTTGTGTTGCTGTGGACATGTTGCTCTCTCGATTCGGATGGCGCGACATCGGCGCGCCGCACGGACTCGACGACGCGCGACGCACCGGCATGGTTCGCGGATGATGCCACGCCAAGCCAACATTTGCGTTGTGCCGCCCCTGCGATGGTCGTCGCGACACTCGCCTCGTACGAGTCGCCCCGAAACGGCAGCCAAAATCAGATCGATCTGATCGACCGCCGTTCGCCGGCTGTCCACAATGTCGGATTTGCGACGACGACATTTCCGCGCCGCGGCCGGCACGGTTGCCTGTGTCGCACGGCGTACCGCCCTCATGACCGCATCGCCCCTCGTTCCCGTCCAAGGCGCGCTGGCTCGCCCTCGCGTCGCACCGCTCGATCACATGCCGTCGTTCGGCCACGAATGGAGATTTCGGCCCGGCACATACTGCCTCGCCACACTGACCACGTCGTGCATCAGCGTCGACCGACCACACCGCGCGTGCCACTGGCAGCCTCTGACTGCAACCGCATCGGCGTCCGCTTCGATGCCCGCTTCGACGTCCGCTTCGGCTGGGTCAGCGGTCGTATCGGCCACCGTTATCGGGCGGCGTTGCCGCGCGATCGCAGGCAGCCGTCGCGATCGGCGTGCGATGTTCGCAATCAGTTGGAGCATCGGTGCGCTCGGCATCATCGGCTGGCTGATCGCCGCGCATGAGTCGCCTGCCGATTTCACACCGGTGCCCGCGATCCGGATAAGCGACGGTGCGCCGGGTCACGCCACCTCATCGACCGGAAGCGCGCAGGTCGCCCAGCTCCGGCCGGGTGCGTCGACGAACGCTTCGCTTCAGCGCACGGAGTCGGCGCCTGTCGCGAAAGCGACGGCGTTACCACCGGCCCCGAGGCATGCCGCCGCTCGTCCGGCATCGCTGCGCCCGAAGGCAACGTCCGGCGTGCGGCGCACCGGCATCGTATTGCCGGCGTCGCCCCATCAAACAAACGGCCCGCGCAAGACGGCGGCACGCCCACCGGTCCTGAGCAATACCGCCGGCACCCGCGATCGGCTCGCCCCGGTGCCACGTGCAACGGATGCACGCGATACGTTCGACGATCCGCTCACGCTGATCGCAATGGCCAACGCGCTGCGCGGCACGCCGCCCGCCCGTTCGGCACATGCGCCCGCCGCCGGTTTCGACTGGACGTCGCAACTGTCGCATCGCCGCCTGACCGACGCACCTGACGCGTTCGCGCGCTGACACTCACCCAACAAAAAACCCGGCGAAGATCGCTTCGCCGGGTTTCGCTCGTCTCTCTCGGTCCGTCCTTCGCATCCTCACTTGTGCGCGGTGAGCCCCGTCTCGGTCTGCTTCTCGAGTTGCCGCACCTGCTCCTGCAGATCGCGCAGCTGCACTTGGGCAGCCCGCTTCTCGACCTGCAGCGCCTGCGTCTGCTGCCGCGCCGACTGCTGCCGCTGCGCGACCTCGGCCTGCTGACTGCGCGCGACGCTCAGATCGGCCTGCAGTTGCTGCGCGCGATTCGCCTGCAGCGCGATCACGCGTTCGAGGAACGTCTTCTGCGCCTGCAGTTCGGTGCGACGGATCTCGACGTCCGCGAGCTGCACCGTCTGCTGGACGAAGTTCGCGTACACCATCTCCGCGCGGCTCTTCTCCTGCGACTTGATCACGCGCCACAGGTGCTTGTCCTGGAACAGCGCGACGTAATACGTCATCTCGCGCTGATCGAACATCAGGCTCGCGCCATAGCTGCCGTTGTAGGTGGTGCGCATCTCGACGATCCGCCCGTCTTGCAGCATCTGCGTGAGTTCGGCCACGTTGCCTTGCGCGGCGGCATCCGTCGCGGATGCAGGGGACCCCGCCGCCGGCGCGCCATCGCCGCTCAGGCTCGTCACCGCGGGACGCGTACCGGCAGCGGGCGCGCTCGCATCGGCCGACCATGCTGCGCCCGCGTGCACGCAGGCGGCCATCGCAACGATCCACGTTGCGCATCGTGCGGGGGAAAATTTTCGGAAGACCAACGTCAGACTCCGGCGAACGAATCGGGAGCCGCGATTATCGTTCAAAACGAAACGGCCGCATCTCGAATTTACGGGATGCGGCCGGCCTGCCTGCGACGCGATTCGAGCGCCGGCTACAGGCGCGTTTCGCGTGCCGCGCGCAGGAATGCGTCGAGCAACGGCGTGCAGTCGAGCAGTTCGGAGCCGCCCGCGCGATGGAACTCGGGGTGCCATTGCACGCCGACGACGAACGGCGCGCGCCGGTAGCGGATGCCTTCGATGATCCCGTCGCCGGCCGACACGGCCTCGATGTTCAGATCGCGGCCGAGATCGCGGATCGCCTGATGGTGGATCGAGTTCACGATCGCTTCGCTGCGCCCGGGAAACATGCTCGCGAGCGTCGACGAGTCGGGAAAGCGGATCGAATGGCGATGCTGGTCGTAATGTTCGCTCACGTGCGGATGCGCGGTCGGCACGTCGGTCGCGATGTCCTGGTACAGCGAGCCGCCGAATGCGACGTTGATCAGCTGGCAGCCGCGGCACACGCCGAGCACCGGCTTGCCGGACTCGACGAACTCGTGAAACAGCTCGAGCTCGTACATGTCGCGCACGCGGTCGCCCGGCCATTCGGGGCGCGCATCCGATGCCGCGTAGGTTTGCGGCGACACGTCGGCGCCGCCTTGCAGCAACAGGCCGTCGAGATGCTTCGCGTAGTCGCGCAGGCGGATATTGCTCGGGTGCAGCATGCCCTGATGGCCGACGGTCGGAATCATGAAGACGAGCACGTCGCGCGACATCACCCAGTGCGCGATCGATTCCTCGAGATACTGCAGCGTCTTGCCGCGCAACCCCTTCGCACCCGGCTCCGGATGGAAGATCCGCGCCGACACGCCGATGCGCAACGTGCGCTGCGTGATCCGCTGGCCGGCCCGGTCGAACAGCCGGCGCGCACGCGCCGCGACGATGCGGCCGAACACCGACCATGGCGTGTCGCTGTTCTTCAGGTAAGCCGGCGGCGCATTCTGCGCGCTCGCGGGCGGCGGCCGCGGCGTGTCGAAATCGGGCTGCGCGCCGAAACCGGGCGGCGCGGCACCGGCTTTTGGCGGCGCGGCAGCGGGTTCGGCAGCGGCCGTGGTGCCCGCGGCGCCCGGCTCGGACGCCGCCGTGACCGGCGATGCGCCGTCCGCCGCGACATCCTCGGCCGCGGCAGCCTGCGCGACGGAGGGCTGCGTCGCGGGTACCTCCGGCGCATGTGCCGGATCGGAACGGGGGGAACGGGAAGACGCGGAAGGGGTGCCGGTCAGACCGGCCGGGGAAGGCGTGGTTTCGCTCATGACGATGGTCTGGTGCGTCGCTCGCGCGTATTTGGATTGACGAGGATTCATTATGCTTCAGTGCACGATCGCGCGGTAAACCTGCAACATCCTGTCGATATTGTTGCAAGTCGTCGCATGCGGCGCAGGACGCGTCTGCGTACGTCGTCTGGCGGGCTCGCAGGGTCGCCCGGGTGAACTGGACACCAGTGATATATCACAATAATATTCACGCATTGCCCACCTTCCCTGATCACCCGCGCCATGATCGTGCTCCACCCGGCCACCGCATGAACGCCCTGCCCGATGCCCTACCCGACCGCCCCGCCGCATCGACGCTCAGCCTCGCCGAGCGCGCGTACGCGCTGATCCAGCGCGACATCATCACGATGCGCCTGAAGCCCGGCGCCGCGCTCAACGAAGCCGACCTCGTCGCACGCACCGGCATCGGCCGCACGCCCGTCCATCAGGCCGTGCACCGGCTGGTGCTCGAAGGGCTGCTGTCCGTGATGCCGCGCAAGGGGCTGCTGGTGCAACCGCTGTCGCTCGACGACATCGTCGCGGTGATCGACGTGCGGCGCATCAACGAAGCGCACTGCGTCGAGCTCGCGGCCCGCCATGCGACGCCCGACGATCTCGCCCGCATCGCCGCGCTGCTCGACGACGGGCAGTCGTGCGTCGACACGCACGACGTCGAAGGCATGATGGAGCTCGACCGCGCGTTTCATCAGGCGATCGCCGCGGCGGCACGCAATACGGTGCTCGCGGAGATCCTGCGCGCGCTGCACGAACGCTCGCTGCGCTTCTGGTTCGTGACGCTGTCCGAACCGCACCACCTGTCCGACGTCCAGCGCGAACACCGCGAACTGTTCGAGCGGCTGTCCGCGCGCGACGCCGCCGGCGCACGCGCGGCCGTCGAACGCCATATCGATTCGTTTCGCGCCACCCTTGTCCAACATCTTCGCCCCTGAGCCGCCCATGACCACTTTCACGCCTTTCCCCCCGCTCGCCCGGCTCGCCGCCGACCTCGCCGCCGGCCGGACCACGAGCCGCGCGCTCGTCGACGTCGCGCTCGAACGGATCGCCGATCCGTCGGGCCAGGGCGCGGCCGTCTTCACCGAAGTCGACGCCGACAACGCCCGCGCGGCCGCCGACGCGCACGATCGGCTGCGTGCCGCCGGCACCGTGCTGTCGCCGCTCGCGGGCATCCCCGTGTCGGTGAAGGACCTGTTCGACGTCGCGGGCCAGGTGACGCGCGCCGGTTCGCGCGTGCTCGACGGCGCGCCGCCCGCGAAGGCCGATGCAGTCGCCGTCGCGCGGCTCAAGCGTGCGGGCGCGGTGCTGGTCGGCCGCACCAACATGAGCGAGTTCGCGTTCTCCGGGCTCGGCCTGAATCCGCACTTCGGCACGCCGCGCTCGCCGTACCACCGCGACGTACCGGGCGACGCGCGCATTGCCGGCGGCTCGTCGTCCGGCGCGGCGGCGTCCGTCGCCGACGGGATGGCGGCCGTCGCGCTCGGCACCGACACCGGCGGCTCGATCCGGATTCCGGCCGCGCTGTGCGGGCTCACGGGCTTCAAGCCGACCGCGAGCCGGATTCCGACGCAAGGCGGCGTGCCGCTGTCGACGACGCTCGACTCGTTCGGCCCGATCGGCCTGACGGTTGCCTGCTGCGCGCTCGTCGACCGGATGCTCGCGGGTCTCGAGCCGCACGTGCCGGCCGCGCGGCCGCTCGAAGGCGTGCGGCTCGGCGTGCTGACCAACTATGTGACGGACGGCGTCGACGCCGACGTCGCCGCCGCGCTCGACGCGTCGCTGAAGCATCTCGAAGCCGCCGGCGCGATCGTCACGGAAGTGCGCTTTTCGGCACTCGACCGGCTGCCGGACATCAACCGCTTCGGCTTCTCGCCGATCGAGGCGTACGCGTGGCATCGCCCGCTGCTCGCGCAGCACCGCGACCGGTACGACCCGCGCGTGCTGTCGCGCATCCTGAAGGGCGAGCCGGCGAGCGCGGCCGACTATCTCGACCTGCTCGCCGCCCGCCAGGCGATGCTGGACGAAGCGGCACACACGGTCTGGTCGCGCTTCGATGCACTCGTCGCGCCGACGGTGCCCGTCGTGCCGCCGCGCATCGCCGAACTCGAAGCGGACGACACCGCGTTCACGCGCACCAATGCGCTGATCCTGCGCAACCCGAGCGCGTTCAACTTCCTCGATGCATGCGCGCTGTCGCTGCCGTGCCATCCGCGCGACGCAGCGCCGGTCGGCCTGATGCTCGCGGCCGCGCCGCATCGCGACGACGCGCTGCTCGCAATCGGCCAGGCGGTCGAGGCCGTGCTGAACACGATCCGGTGACCGCGCAAGCGCAATGACGGTAGACGGGGTGCGGCGGGGTGCCGCACGCGCGCTGTCAGTTTCGTGCCAGATCGTTCGCGCTAAAATCGCGCGATTGTTTATCGGACCGACCAACGACAGGAATCCCGCCGACATGAATGACTCCACGCTCGCACTCCGCCGTGAACGCCGCCTGCTGATGCTGCTCGGCTGGGTGTGCATCGCCTTGCTGGCCGGCGCGCTGTACCTGCAATATGTGAAGAACGAAGATCCGTGCCCGCTGTGCATCATCCAGCGCTACTTCTTCGCGGCGATCGGCATCTTCGCGTTCCTGGCGGCCGGGATACGCAACTGGCGCGTCATCTGGGTGTTCGAGCTGCTGATCGCGATCGCCGCGGCCGGCGGCGTCGGCACCGCCGCGCGACACCTGTCGATCCAGATGAATCCGGGCTTCAGCTGCGGCTTCGACACGCTGCAGCCGATCGTCGACAGCCTGCCGCCCGCCCAGTGGTTCCCCGGCATGTTCAAGGTCGCCGGCCTGTGCGAGACGGTCTACCCGCCGATTTTCGGCATCCTGCTGCCGGGCTGGGCGCTGATCGGCTTCGCCGTGATCCTGGTCGCCGTCGCGTCGAGCCTCTGGCGCCATCGCCGCAAGCTGGCAGGCTGACCGGTCGCGGCCGCGTAGCCGCCCCGCGTTCGCCCGGCTCCGCCGGCGACGCCCCGCGCGGCCGCGCCTTGCCGGCCGCGCGTAAACACCTAACCCCGCCGCGGCCCGGATTTCCGGGCGAACGCGCGTCGCCCGACATCCACGCGCATGCCCGCCACGCAAGCGTTTCGGCCCGATGCGCGCGCACCGACGCCCCCGATTCCGCGCGGCGGGCCTATGATCGACATGATCGCTGCCTGATAGCGCGGATCACCGCCCGGTGATGTTCCCGCCGCGTTGCGGTGCTATCTTCGCGACTGGATGGCGATCTACGTGCGCGAGGCCAGGCGGTCTCACCTCCTGCGTAACGCGCGCCCGATCCGCAATGTCGACTGGATTTCTCATGACAACGCACACCATCCGCATCCGTCACCCTCATGGCGTCCGCCCGTCCCGCGGCGTCGTTCGCGCGCATTTGCGGCGCACCGCCGCCGCAGCGCATCGATCGTGCGGCCGGCCTGCGTCGCTCCCGTCAGCCCTCGTTACCGCGACGCCCGCCGGCGCGCGCCGCGCGTCGTGCCGCGTCGTCGTGAACGGAGCGTGCTGATGGAAGCGTGGATCGGCGATCTGCAGCAATTGCTCGCGCACGGCGAAGCGGCCGTGCTCGTGACGGTCGCGCATACCGACGGCTCCGCGCCGCGCGAGGCCGGCACCAAGATGCTCGTCACGCGCGACACGGCCCGCCATACGATCGGCGGCGGTCATCTGGAATGGAAGGCGATCGAAATCGCGCGGCATCTGCTGAAGGACGGCGCGCACGTGCCCCACGCGCGCAGGCTCGAACGGCTCGCGCTCGGCCCGAGCCTCGGCCAGTGCTGCGGCGGCGCGGTCGTGCTCGCGTTCGAGCGGCTCGATGTCGGCGACCTCGGCTGGATCATGTCGCTCGCGAAGCGCGTCGCGGCCGGCGCCGCGACCGTGCGTAGCGTATCATTCGGCCCCTCGCCGGGCGCGCCGCTGCTGAGCGAGCCCGAATCGCCCGCCGCGCGCGCCGATTGCCTGCTGTGGGAAACCGGCGGCGTATCGCTGATGACCGAAACGATCGCGCCGTATGCGTTCCCCGTCATGCTGTTCGGCGCCGGACACATCGGCACCGCGCTCGTGAAGGTGCTGGCGACGCTGCCGTGCCACGTGCGCTGGATCGACGGGCCCGCTGCGGTGTTCCCGCCGGCCGAGGCGCTCGCCGGGATCGGCAATCTCGCGATCGACGCGGTTGCGAGCCCGGCCGACGCCGTCGACACGGCGCCGCCGCACGCGTACTTCGTCGTGATGACGCACGACCATGCACTCGATTTCGTGCTGGCCGAGCGCATCCTGCGGCGCGGCGACTACGCGTACTTCGGGATGACCGGCTCGCGCACCAAGCGCGTGCAGTTCGATCATCGGCTGGCGGCGATCGGCATCGACCCGGCCCAGGTCGCGCGGATGCGCTGCCCGATCGGCGTCGAAGGCATCATCGACAAGGCACCCGAAGTGATCGCGATCTCGGTGGCCGCGCAGTTGCTGCAGGCCGTCGAGGCGAACGCATCCGCGCAGGCTTCCCCTACCTTCTGACCGACCAAGAACAACGCCATGACCCCGACATTCAAGGACAAGATTGCCCGCGCGCCGAAAGCGGAACTGCACATTCATATCGAAGGCTCGCTCGAGCCGGAACTGATTTTCGCGCTCGCGCAACGCAACGGCGTGAAGCTCGCGTACGAGTCGATCGACGCGCTGCGCGCCGCTTACGCGTTCACCGACCTGCAGTCGTTCCTCGACATCTATTACGCAGGCGCGAGCGTGCTGCTGACCGAGCAGGATTTCTACGACATGACGACCGCGTACTGCGAACGCGCGCTCGCTGACAACGTCGTTCACACCGAACTGTTCTTCGACCCGCAGACGCACACCGAACGCGGCGTGCCGATCGAGACGGTGGTGGCCGGCATCGACCGCGCGCTCGCCGATGCCGAGCCACGCGGGCTGTCGAGCAAGCTGATCCTGTGTTTCCTGCGCCACCTGTCCGAAGACGACGCGCTCGCGACGTTCGAATCCGCGCGGCCGCTGTTCGAACGCTATCGCCACCGGCTGATCGGCGTCGGCCTCGACTCGTCCGAGCTCGGCCATCCGCCGGCGAAGTTCGCGCGCGTGTTCGAGAAGGCCCGTGCGCTCGGGCTGAAGCTCGTCGCGCATGCGGGCGAGGAAGGCCCGCCCGCCTACATCCACGAAGCGCTCGACGTGCTGAAGGTCGACCGGATCGACCACGGCGTGCGCAGCATCGAGGATGCGTCGCTCGTCGAACGCCTCGCGCGCACGCGCGTCGCGCTGACCGTGTGCCCGCTGTCGAACCTGAAGCTGTGCGTGTTCGACGACATGGCGAAGCACACGTTGAAGGCGCTACTCGATCGCGGCGTCGCGGTGACGATCAACTCCGACGATCCGGCCTACTTCGGCGGCTACGTCAACGACAACTACTTCGCGACGGTCGACGGGCTGCAGCTGACGGACGCCGAAGTGCATACCGTGATCCGCAACGGCTTCGAGGCATCGTTCGTCGACTCGGCAGCGCGCGATGCACTGATCGCGCGGCTCGATTCGTACTGGCAGGCCGCGTGACGGCCGGCATCGAGGTTCGCTAGACAGATGAAACACCGCGACGACATCCGCTTCGCGACCGCCGGTTCGGCCCTGCGCCGCGCCGGCCGCATGCGTGCGCGACACCTGCACGCCGGCATCGCGCCTGTCGCTCGCGCGGCGACGGCCTTGCACGTCGTCGTGCACCGAAGCCTGTCGTTGCAGCGGGTCATGCCGCTCGCCGCCGCGCCCGTCGCGATTGCGGCGCCGTCCGCCGGCAACGGCGTGATGGCGGCCACGACGCTCGCGTGCGCACGCGCAGTCCGCGGCGCGCCCGCGTTCTCGCGTCGCCGCATCGCGCATGCACGGGCAGCGCCCTTCATGCCATCGCCCGCGCGGCACCGACCGTTTTCTTCTGTTCGCCTTACCTTGATGCAGGACCATTCGTCATGACGCAAACCGCTTTCCGTTCCCAGCTGCTGACCTTCAACGGCGACCCGGCGCAATCGAGCCAGGCCGCGAACCACGAGACCGACGGCCTGCTGATCGTCGACGACGGCAAGGTCGTCGCGGCCGGCCCGTATGCGCGGCTCGCCCCGACGCTCGCGCGCGATGCGATCGTCCACGACCTGCGCGACAAGCTGATCGTGCCCGGCTTCATCGACACGCACATCCACTATCCGCAGACGGACATGATCGCGTCGCCGGCGCCGGGCCTGCTGCCGTGGCTCGACAAGTACACGTTCCCGACCGAGCGCAAGTTTGGCGATCCTGAGCATGCGCGCGAAGTCGCCGACTTCTTCGTCGACGAACTGCTCGCCTGCGGCACGACGAGCGCGCTCGTCTACTGCACCGTGCACAAGCAGTCGGCCGACGCGCTGTTCGCGGCGAGCGCTGCCCGCGACGTGCGGATGATCGCGGGCAAGGTGCTGATGGACCGCAACTGCCCCGAGTTCCTGCGCGACACCGCGCAATCGGGCTATGACGACAGCGCCGAGCTGATCGGCCGCTGGCACGGCAACGGCCGCCAGCTGTACGCGCTCACGCCGCGCTTCGCGCCGACGTCAACCGAGGCGCAACTCGAGGCGTGCAGCGAACTCGCGCGCCGCCATCCGGACGTGTTCGTGCAGAGCCACGTCGCGGAAAACGTCGACGAAGTGAAATGGGTCGCGGAGCTGTTCCCCGGCCACCGCAGCTATCTCGACATCTACGATCGCTACGGGCTGCTGCGTCCGCGCGCGGTGTACGGCCACTGCATCCACCTCGACGACGAGGACCGCCGCCGGATGGCCCAGACGCGCACCGTCGTCGCGCACTGCCCGACGTCGAACTTCTTTCTCGGCAGCGGACTGTTCGACTTCGACAAGGCCGGCGAATACGGCGTGCCGGTCACGCTCGCGACCGACGTCGGCGGCGGTACGTCGTTCTCGATGCTGCAGACGATGAACGAGGCGCACAAGGTCGCCCGGCTGTCGGGCCACCACCTGAGCGCGACGCGGATGTTCTGGCTCGCGACGGCCGGCGCCGCGCACGCGCTCGATCTCGCCGATACGGTCGGCACGCTTGCGCCGCGCACCGAAGCCGACTTCATCGTGCTCGACCCGCAGGCCACGCCGCTGCTCGCGCGCCGCACGAAGCGCGCGGATTCGCTCGAGGAACTGCTGTTCGCGTTCGCGCTGCTCGGCGACGACCGCGCCGTGTACCGCACTTACGCGGCCGGCCGGCTCGTGCACGAGCGCGGTGCCGCACGCCGCGCCGCCGCGTAACAGGCGCGTTTGCCCGCTCCGGTTCCCCTCTCGCTCCGGCGTGCGCTCCGGCGCATCCCGGAGCCGCCGGATTCGCTCCGCCCGCCGCACGCGCCGTGCTAGAATTCGGCCCTCATTGGGGAGTAGCCGCTCCGCTCGATGTCCCGCGCTCCCGGCGCGCATCGTGACGGAGGCGTCCGTCAACAGACTTGGTCATTCGGCCATGGCGGACGCAGCCACCGAGGCCTGGCGAGACCGATGGTTCACTGCGCGCCGCATCAGGGCCCGGCGCGCGGTGGATCGTCGCTCGCACGCACAACACCGGCCCGTGGAACCCCATACGTGTCTCAAGCCTTCCTGATCTCCACCGGCGCCGTCGCCCTCGCTGAAATCGGCGACAAGACCCAACTGCTGTCCCTCGTGCTGGCCGCGCGTTATCGCAAGCCGGTGCCGATCATTCTCGGCGTGCTCGTCGCGACGCTCGTGAACCACGGCTTCGCCGGTGCGTTCGGCGAGTGGCTCGGCATACTCGTCACGCCGTCGATCATGCGCTGGGCGCTTGCGTTCTCGTTCATCGCGATGGGGTTGTGGATCCTCGTGCCGGACAAGCTCGATGCCGACGAAGCCAATGCGACCCGCTCGCGGCTCGGCGTGTTCGGCGCGACGCTCGTCGCGTTCTTCCTCGCGGAAATGGGTGACAAGACGCAGATCGCGACCGTCGCGCTCGCCGCGCGCTTCCAGGATTACATCGGCGTGGTGGCCGGCACGACCTTCGGGATGATGCTCGCGAACGTGCCCGCGATCCTGCTGGGCGACCGTTTCGCGCACCGGCTGCCGACGAAGCTGGTGCACGGCATCGCGGCCGTGCTGTTCGTCGTGCTGGGCGTGCTCGCGTTGCTGGGCGTCGGGTTCTGACGCATGCGACGCATACAACGCACGCAGGCAACTGGCGCGGCCGGGCGGCCGCGCCCGTGTCGCCAACGCGTTACTTCGCGAGCCCCGCACCCGAGGCCGGCACGGCCGGCACCGCACGCTCGTTGGCGGCCGGCGCCGCGGGCCCGCCGCGCTTGTCGACCGGCAGTCGCACCGTGCGGATCGCGCCGTTCGCCAACGGGAAATCGGCGAGCGCGCTGCGCGCGAGGAACGGCATCGCATACAGCAGCGCACCGTTGTCGCCGGTGGTGCGCGCGGTCACGTTGTAGACCTCCTTGCCGGTCGCACGCTCGGTAATCCGGATGCCGAGCGTGTAGTCGAACACCTGGTAGGTCTGCGCGACATAACCGGCCGGCATCGGCCCCCAGGGCCCCCACGGGCCCCACGGCCCGCCCCGCCAGTACGGCCCCGGCCCCATGAACCACGGGTCGTAGTAGACCGGCTGCGGCACCGTCACCAGATCGCTGCCGACCCCGTAGGTCAGCCCGACCAGATAGCGCGCCTGCGCGGCCGGCACCGGCCGGAATGCGTACGCGGACAACTCGTTCGCGACGATCGGCTCGTAGGTCGACTGCTCGATGCTGTGCTTCTGCGCATCGGTGCGCGTGAAGGCGTAAGTGCGTGTCGCGTCGCTGCCGCTCCAGTCGGAGAAGGCCGTGACCTGCGTTGTCACGTAGCTGGTGCAGCCCGTCAGCAGCGCCACGCACAGCACCGCCGCCCAGCCCGCACCGCGTTGAATCCATTCGCGTTTCATGTCGATCCTCGTCGATCCGTCATCCGTCCGTCGCACCGCGCGAACCGCACGGGATGCCGATAATACGCGGACTCCCCGAACCGGTAAAAAGTTCGCTGCGGCACGCGGCCGCAAGCCTTTGTACAATGGCCCGGTTCGCCCGGTCCGCGCTGCGGGTCCGATCCCCACCCCACCGATCTCGACGACCATGTCCGACAACGCCTCCTCCACCGTGATCCGCCGCGCCGACTACACGCCGCCGGCCTTCCTCATCGATTCCGTCGCACTCGAATTCGATCTCGCGCCGGCCCGCACGATCGTCAGGAATACGATGCGCGTGCGCCGCAATCCGGACGCGGCGCCCACCCCGCATCTGGAGCTGATGGGCGAAGCGCTCGAATTCCTCGGCGCGCAGCTCGACGGCGCGCCGTACGGTGCGGTGCGTGCGCACGAACACGGGCTGACCGTCGAAAACGTGCCCGACGCGTTCGAGCTCACGCTCGAGAGTGCGTGCGCGCCGGACCAGAACACGACGCTGTCCGGCCTGTACGTATCGAGCGGCAACTTCTTCACGCAGTGCGAGGCCGAAGGCTTTCGCCGCATCACCTACTTCCTCGACCGCCCCGACGTGATGGCGTCGTACACCGCCACGCTGCGCGCCGACAAGAGCGCCTATCCGGTGCTGCTGTCGAACGGCAACCTGGTCGACTCGGGCGAGCTGCCCGACGGCCGCCACTTCGCGAAATGGGAAGATCCGTTCCGCAAGCCGAGCTACCTGTTCGCGCTCGTCGCGGGCAAGCTCGTCGCGATCGAGGAGAAGATCACGTCCGGCTCCGGCAAGGAAAAGCTGCTGCAGGTGTGGGTCGAGCCGGCCGATCTCGACAAGACCCGTCACGCGATGGATTCGCTGATCCACTCGATCCGCTGGGACGAGAAGCGCTTCGGGCTCGAACTCGATCTCGACCGCTTCATGATCGTCGCGGTCGGCGACTTCAACATGGGCGCGATGGAGAACAAGGGGCTCAACATCTTCAACACGAAGTACGTGCTGGCGAACCCCGAGACCGCGACCGACACCGACTTCGCGAACATCGAGTCGGTGGTCGGCCACGAGTACTTCCACAACTGGACCGGCAACCGCGTGACCTGCCGCGACTGGTTCCAGCTGAGCCTGAAGGAAGGCCTGACGGTATTCCGCGATCAGGAGTTCTCGGCCGACATGGCAGCGGGCGACAACGTCGCATCTGCAGCCCGCGCGGTCAAGCGCATCGAGGACGTGCGCGTGCTGCGCCAGTTGCAGTTCGCCGAGGACGCGGGCCCGATGGCGCATCCGGTGCGTCCGGAAAGCTACGTCGAGATCAACAACTTCTACACGATGACCGTCTACGAGAAAGGCTCGGAAGTCGTGCGGATGTACCAGACGCTGTTCGGCCGCGACGGGTTCCGCAAGGGGATGGACCTGTACTTCCAGCGCCACGACGGTCACGCCGTGACGTGCGACGACTTCCGTCACGCGATGGCCGACGCGAACGGGCGCGATCTCGCGCAGTTCGAGCGTTGGTACAGCCAGGCCGGCACGCCGCGCGTGTCGGTGCGTACCGCGTACGACGCGGCTGCACGCCGCTACACGGTCACGCTCGCGCAGGGCTACGGCGACGCGTCGCCGGCGGCGCGCGACACGCAACAGGGGCCGCTGCTGATCCCGTTCGCGATCGGCCTGATCGGCCGCGACGGCCGCGACCTGCCGCTGCGCCTCGACGGCGAAGCCGCCGCGTCGGGCAAGACGCGCGTGCTCGAGTTCACCGGCACCGAGCAGACCTTCACGTTCGTCGACGTGCCGGAACAGCCGCTGCCATCGCTGCTGCGCAATTTCTCGGCGCCGGTGATCGTCGAGTACGACTACAGCGACGACGATCTCGCATTCCTGCTCGCGCACGACAGCGACCCGTTCAACCGCTGGGAAGCCGGCCAGCGCCTCGCGACGCGCGCGCTGCTGACGCTCGCCGCGCGCGCCGCCGCGAACCAGCCGCTCACGCTCGGCGAGAACTTCGTCGCCGCGTTCCGCCGCGTGCTGACCGATGAAAACCTGTCGCCCGCGTTCCGCGAACTCGCGCTGACGCTGCCGTCGGAAACCTATCTCGCCGACCAGATGGCGGAAGCCGATCCGGCCGCCGTGCATCGCGCACGCCAGTTCGTGCGCCGCCAGCTCGCGACCGCGCTGCGCGCCGAGTGGCTCGCAGCGTACGAGCAGCACCAGACGCCCGGCGCGTACGAGCCGACGCCCGAAGCGTCCGGCCGCCGCGCGCTGAAGAACCTCGCGCTCGCGTATCTCGCCGAACTCGAGGATCCGGCCGACGCCGTGCGCATCGCGACCGCGCAGTACGACGCGGCGAACAACATGACCGATCGCGCGGCCGCGCTCGGCGCGCTGCTGTCCGCCGCGGCCTCGGGCGCGAACGACGCGGCCACGCATGCGCTCGACGACTTCTACCGTCGCTTCGAGAAGGAAGCGCTCGTGATCGACAAGTGGTTCGCGATGCAGGCCGCGCAACGCGGCACGGCCGCCCAGCCGACGCTCGCGAAAGTCCGCACGCTGATGGCCCACCCGGCGTTCAACCTGAAGAACCCGAACCGCGCACGCTCGCTGATCTTCAGCTTCTGCGCGGCGAACCCGGCGCAATTCCACGCGGCGGACGGTTCGGGCTACGCGTTCTGGGCCGAGCAGGTGCTCGCGCTCGACGCGATCAACCCGCAAGTCGCCGCGCGCCTCGCCCGCTCGCTCGAACTGTGGCGCCGCTTCACGCCCGCGCTGCGCGACCGGATGCGCGAAGCGCTCGAGCAGGTCGCGGCCGGCGCGAAATCGCGCGACGTGCGCGAGATCGTCGAGAAGGCGCTCGCGTAACGGCACGCATGCGATTCGCGTCGCGCTCCCGCGCGACAAAGCCGGCGCCGCCCCGTTGCGGCGCCGGCTTTTTTATCGGCCGAAGGTTCGCGGGGTCGGAGCCGGGGAGCGCGTTCGACCGCCCGGCGGTCCCGCCGCCGCAGGGCCGGTCCGCCGCGCCGCGCACGCCGGAACCCGGTCGAATCGTCCGCCCGGCCATGTAACCGGACGAAAAAAGCCGGCGGCGCGGAAGGCGCGGCGGGTAAAATTGCGGGCATTCAAGGATTCTTTGGCCTTTCGGAGTCAGTCATGTCCATTGCCCGCCGCACCACGCTGTCGAAGTTCCTGATCGAACAGCAACGTGAGACCAACAACCTCCCCGCCGACCTGCGTCTGCTGATCGAAGTCGTCGCACGCGCGTGCAAGGCGATCAGCTACAACGTGTCGAAGGGCGCGCTCGGCGAAGCGCTCGGCACCGCCGGCAGCGAGAACGTGCAGGGCGAAGTGCAGAAGAAGCTCGACATCCTGTCGAACGAGATCCTGCTCGACGCGAACGAATGGGGCGGCAACCTCGCCGCGATGGCGTCGGAGGAGATGGAAACGTTCTTCCCGATCCCCGCGAACTACCCGCGCGGCGAATACCTGCTCGTGTTCGATCCGCTCGATGGCTCGTCGAACATCGACGTCAACGTGTCGATCGGCACGATCTTCTCGGTGCTGCGCTGCCCGGACGGCAAGCAGGCCACCGAGGAATCGTTCCTGCAGCCGGGCACGGAGCAGGTCGCGGCCGGCTACGCGGTGTACGGCCCGCAAACGGTGTTCGTGCTGACGACCGGCAACGGCGTGAACTGCTTCACGCTCGACCGCGAAGTCGGTTCGTGGGTGCTCACGCAAAGCAACATGCAGATCCCGGCCGATACGCGCGAATACGCGATCAACGCGTCGAACGCGCGCCACTGGTACGAGCCGGTCCAGCGCTATGTCGACGAACTGAACGCCGGCAAGGACGGCCCGCGCGGCGACAACTTCAACATGCGCTGGATCGCATCGATGGTGGCCGACGTGCACCGGATCCTGAACCGCGGCGGCATCTTCATGTACCCGGCCGACAAGCGCACGCCCGATCGCCCGGGCAAGCTGCGCCTGATGTATGAAGCGAACCCGATGTCGTTCATCGTCGAACAGGCGGGCGGCGCCGCGACGACGGGCACGCAGCGCATCATGGAAGTGCAGCCGACCGGCCTGCACCAGCGCGTGCCGGTCTTCCTCGGCTCGAAGAACGAAGTCGAGCGCGTGACCAGCTATCACGCCGAAGGCGAAGGCAAATAAATTTGCCCCGCAGCTCTGGACGAAGGGGCAAGACGTCAGTACAATCGCGCCTTCGCGATGTGGCCCTGACAGGCTGCGTCGCAGTGAAGTGAAAGCGGGAAGTCCGCCGGATCGATGGTTTCGCGAAGCAGCAGCAGCAAGCTGAAAAAATTTCGCAAAACCTATTGCCAAGATCTCGGATTTGACCATATAATTTCATTTCTCTGCTGCCGGTGTAGCTCAGTTGGTAGAGCAGCGCATTCGTAATGCGAAGGTCGTAGGTTCGACTCCTATCTCCGGCACCAAGACATAAAGGCCTGACAAGCATCGCTTGTCAGGCCTTTTCTCTTTTTCAGCCGCGTTTTCGGATACACGAAACCGTGCGCCCGCCCCATCGTTTTCGCTTGCGGGCATCTCCCGACTCCCAGCCCGCGCACCGCCGATTACAATCGGCGGAACACTCAGCCCTCTCCCTGCATCATGCGCACGTGGCGTCTCGAGCGACCGAACCTCAGCGGGCAACTGGACGTGCGCCGCGCGACCGGCCTCGTCGCCGCGCTCGGCGGCAGCGAGCCGAACGCGTTCGCCGCGGAAATCCTGAAGCTGTTCGACGATGCGCTGTCCGTCACGCAGTGCACGATCTTCGCGTACGAGTTCGGCAACCGGCCGCGCACCGTGTCGGTCGCCGATCATCGCGGCGGCCGCTACCTGCGCGATGTCGCCGACACCTACGCGCGACATTTCTATGCGCTCGACGGCAACCAGACGATCGTCTCGGCCGCCGATCGCGGCCCGCACCGCCGCGACGTGCTGCTGCATCTGCAGGCCGGCGACGAGATCGGTCACGACGCGTATCGCGCGGCCTGCTACCGCGGCCCCGACGTATCCGATCGCCTCGCGCTGCTGATGCAGCCGAACGACTCGACCTGGTTGTCGATCAACCTGTATCGCGCGCATCGCAGCGGCGCATTCCAGCCGCGCGAGATCGCGGCCATCGAAACGCTCGCGCCGCTGATCGCGCAGGCGGCGCAACATCACTACGCGCTCGCGGGCTCGACGCAGATCGGCATCCCGCAACTGATGCTCGCGCGGCTGCGCGGCGCCTGTCCGGCGTTGTCCAAGCGCGAACTCGACGTGCTGCGCGGTGTGCTCGAAGGCCAGAGCGCGCGGGAAATCGGCGACACGATCGGCGTGAAGGCGTCGAGCGTCGTCACCTACCAGAAGCGTGCCTACCGGCGTCTCGGTATCTCGAGCCAGCGCCAGCTGTTTGCGCTGTGCCTGCAACACTGAACCGCGCCCGCCGATCCTGAACACGTCGGGGTAAATCCCGTCCCGCCGCCAGCCGTTCGCCGTACCCGGAATGGGGACAGCGGTGACCGGCGCGGCTTCCATACTGCATCGACCCGCCGCACGCGTCGCGTCATCGCGCGCGTGCGTCCGATCACTGCAACCTGGAAGCCAACGATGGGCATCGAATTCAAGCCATATCCGTTCGTCGCCGCGCGTCATCCGGCGCACCTGCCGACCTGCCGCGACGGTGTCGACACGCAACGACACCGCGTCGCGATCGTCGGCGGCGGGCCGGTGGGCCTCGCCGTCGCACTCGGCCTCGCCAATCACGGCATCCGCAGCGTGCTGCTCGAAGCCGACGACTCGGTCTGTCACGGCAGCCGCGCGATCTGCATCTCGCGACGCAGCCTCGAGATCATCGAGCGGCTCGGCGCGCTCGACGACTTCCTGCCCGTCGGACTGCCGTGGAGCGGCGGGCGCAGTTTCCATCGTCGCGACGAAGTGCTGCATTTCACGATGCCGCAGGACGAGAACCAGAAGCTGCCGCCGATGGTGAACCTCGCGCAGTATCACATCGAACAGTTCCTGCTCGATGCCGCGCTGCGCCGCCCCGAGCTCATCGAGATTCGCTGGCAGGCGAAGGTCGCGAGCGTCACGCGCTACCCGGACGGCGTGCGTGTCGACATCGAAACGCCGCTCGGCAGCTACGCACTCGACGCCGACTGGATCGTCGCGAGCGACGGCGGGCGCAGCACGGTGCGTGATGCGCTCGGCCTGTCGCTTCAGGGCACAAGCTACGAAGGCCGCTACGTGATCGTCGACATCGCGCTCGACAGCGACCGGCCGACCGAACGGCTCGCGTATTTCGACCCGCCGTCGAACCCCGGCTCGACGGTGCTCGTCCACAAGCAGCCCGACAACGTGTGGCGGATCGACTACCAGCTGCGCGACGATGAGGATCCCGAAGCGGCTGTGAAGCCCGAGAACGTGATCCCGCGCGTGCAGAACCTGCTGGACATGATGGGCGAACGCGGCGCGTGGTCGCCGATCTGGATCACGATCTACAAGGCGAACGCACTGACGCTCGAACGCTACCGGCACGGCCACGTGCTGTTCTGCGGCGACGCCGCGCACCTCGTGCCGATCTTCGGCGTGCGCGGCGCGAATTCGGGCATCGACGACGCCGACAATGTCGCGTGGAAACTGGCGTTCGTGATTCGCGACCTCGCGTCGGACGCGCTGCTCGACAGCTATTCAGACGAGCGGGTGTTCGCGACGCACGAGAACCTGCGCTACGGCACCAAGAGCACCGAGTTCATGGCGCCGCCGTCGTTCGCGTTCGATCTGATGCGCAAGGCCGTCCTGACACTCGCGGTGCGGCATCCGGCGTTGCGTTCGCTGATCAATCCGCGCCAGACGACGGCCATCGCCTACACGGCGTCGCCGCTCAACGCGGACGAGCGCGATGCGTTTTCGGCCGGACCGGCGCCCGGCACGGTGCTCGCGGAATGTCCGCTGATGCTGCCGGCGTCGCGCGACATCGGCAACGCCGGCAGCGCACGCCGCGGCCATCTGACCGATCTCGTCGGCCCATGCTTCACGGCGTTGCGCTTCACGTGCGACGGCGCACCCGATCCGTCGTTCGCCGAACTCGAGCGACGCCTGCACGACGCCCGCATACCGTTCGCGCTGGTGACGCTCGCGCGGCATGCGGCGCCGCAACATCCGGGATGCAACGGCTACGATTCGGACGACCGGCTGTTCGAGCTGTACGGTGCGCGCGACGGCACCGTCTACCTCGTGCGTCCGGACGGACACGTGCTCGGCCGCTGGCACGACGCACGCCCCGCCGACCTGAGCGCAGCACTCGAGCGTGCGCTTCATCCACGCACGTCGGCCGATCTTCAGGAGAACGCATGATGACCATGACCGACACCGAACGCGACATTCTCTACACCGACCTGTGCCTCGCGATGACCCGCATCGGCGAAACCGACGCCCCGCTCTTTCTCGCCCGCTTCGCGCTGCTGGCGATCGAGACGATCGGCGATACGGCGACCGTCACCCGCCTCATTGCAGATGCCGGCGATGGCCTGCCCGATACAGGCGCACCAGCGCCGGCCTGCGGACAATAACGCAGGACACACCGCCGGGCAGATATCGCCACTCCTTACGAATTCATTTCACCGCGCATCGTTTTGCGCACCCCTCGCCCCGTAGGCAGACGAATCCCCTGGAAAAACCCGTTAAGGGTGCATAACATTACTTAACGATTCCGACCCGTCTATCGCGTTACATTGCGTGGGCGGCGCGGCGGGTCGCATGCCGCCTTCCTGCAGCTGCGGCGAAACAGCCGACGTCCGGTCATTTCGACTCAATACAAGGAGAGGATCACCATGACTCATGGCTTGATTATGTGGCTCATCATCGGCGCGATCGCCGGCTGGCTGGCAGGCCTGCTCGTCAAGGGCGGTGGCTTCGGCCTGATCGTCGACATCATCGTCGGTATCGTCGGCGCGGTGATCGGCGGCTGGCTGGCCACGATGCTCGGTATCGGCATCGGCAGCGGATTCATCGGCTCGGTGATCGTCGCTGTCATCGGCGCCGTGATCCTTCTGTTCGTGATCCGGCTGTTCAGGCGCGCGGCCTGACGATCTTCTCGCGCGCCTTGGGGCGCGCGCTCGTTCGTTTTCGCATCGAAGCGGCGCGCGGCATCCCGCGCGCCGCCTGGCGTTTCAGCGGCGCTTGCCGTGTTGCAACCAGCCGTCGAGCACGTTGGTCGTCAGCAATCCGCTGCGCGCTTCGCGTGCGCCGTCGCGACCGATCCACACGGTACGCGGCATTTCTCCCCGCCATCCCGCATCGAGCGCCGCACGCAGACGCTCGGGCATCGGCTCCGCGTTCGCATACTGCGTGACCTGCGGCGGCAGGTTCATTTGCGCGAGCGCCTGGGCGATCGCGGCGCCGTTGTCGTCATAAGCGTCCATCGTGACCATCGCGAGCTGCACGTCCGGATGCCGGCGCTGCCACGCGACGAGATGCGCGGCGTTCTCGCGGCAGTATCCGCAATCGAGCGACCAGATCTCGACCGCGAGCGGCCGTTCGTGCGCCGTCGCATACAACTTCGCGACCTCGGCCGCGCGTAGCGGCTGAAGCTCGCCGGCCCACGCCGGCACGCTCGCGAGCACGGCGCCGATCAACACCATCAGCCGTTTCATTGCGCGCCCTCCACGGGAATCAGCCGGTAGCCGTCGTTACGCGTACGCCACGACAGATAGATGCGCCCCGCATCGTCGAGCAGTTGCGGATTGTCGCTCGCGCCCGACGTCGACGCGATCACGCGCGGCGCCGACCAGTGCTCGCCGCGATCGTCGGAGCGGCGCAGCTTGATCTGCATCGTTTCACCGTCGAACGCCTTCCACGCAAGCCAGACGACGTCACCACGCGCGACGAGCGCCGCATGCGACGCCTGCTCGGCCGGCGCCGCCGGATTCGCGCCGAATGCCCACGGCGTGCCGCGCGGCTGGCCGTCGGCGCCGATGCGCGAGTAGAACACGTCGGCGCGGCCATCGACGACGCCGAACCACGCGATATGACGCGTACCGTCGGGCGTGATCGCAAGCGCCGGCCCGTGCTCGGGGCAGGCCTCGACATGCCAGTTCGAGAACGTCGCGCGCACCGGCACGACGGGCTCCGACGCCGACACGGGCAGCACCGCGAGCGCATGGTCGCGGATCTGTCCGGGGAACACGTTGCGCCACACGGCTTCGATGTGTCCGGCCGGATCGATCGCCATCGCGATGCGGCAGCATTCGCACGTATGGTCGGTCACCTTGCGCTCGGGCTCGAACGACGCGCCGCCGTCGCGCGACACCGCGTAGTACACGGCCGCGCCCTCGTACGCGTGCCCCGCCGCCTTCGCCGCGACGAGATCGCGCTTGTCGATCCACGCGATCGCGATGTTGCCGGCCGGATCGACAGCCATCATGTCGAAGCGGTGCGTGATCGCCTGGCGGTCGCGATGCACGGTGACGGGCACGCTCCAGGTCGCCCCGCCGTCGAGCGAGCGCGAGAAGCGCACCATGCCGGTGTACGGTGCATCGAGCGGCATCGACCACGACACGTACACCGCACGGCCGTCGGGGCTCGTCGCGATCTTCGGCCGATTCTCCGCGCTCGTGTAGATCGGCTCGGGCATCGCGTTGACGGTCACGGGCGCCGACAGCGTACGGCCCGCGTCGTCCGAGTGCGCGACGACGACGTGCGCGCCTTCGACCCATGCGACCCACAGCCGGTGCCGCGCGTCGAACGCGGCGCCGGTCGCGAGCGGCTGCTTCTGTTGCGCCGGCGCAGCCTGCATGCTCATGTGTGCGGCATGCGGATCGGCGGTTTTCGGGGCGTCGTGCGCGCCCGCGGGCGACAGCGCCGCGAGCCACAGCGCGCAGCCTGCCGCGAACGATTTCACAGCGACCATTTCAGTTCTCCAAAGAAAGTGCGGCCCGGATACGGGTGGAACACGTAGTAGCGGCGGTCCGTCAGGTTGTCGATGCCGACCGACGCGGTCCAGTGACGGTCGAACCGGTAGCGCGCCTTCAGGTCGACGACCGTGAAGGTGCTCGTGCCGCCGTACACGTCCGGATTCACGTCGCTGTTGTCCAGCGTGTTGAACTGGCGACCGGAGTACCGGACGCCGATGCTCGCGAGCCAGTGCTCGTCGAAGCGGTACGACGCGAGCAGGTTCGCGCGCATGCGCGGGATGCGCGGAAAGCGCGAGCCGACGTACGCGGGGTTCGCGGTGTCGGCCAGGATCTGCGCATTGCTCGCCGACACGTTCGCGTCGATGTCGAGCCCGCGCAGCCCGACGTTGCGGCCGCTGAATCCGAGTTCGACGCCGCGCACGCGCACGCGATCGACGTTCGAGATGTTGGTGACGGTCGACGCGCCCGACACCGTCGTCTGGCTGTAGATCGAATCGCGCAGGTCGCTCTGGAACACGCTCGCGCGCACGACGCCGACACCGACGTCGCGCTCGGCCGTGAAGTCCCAGTCGATCGCCTTTTCCGGCCGCAGGCTCGCGTTGTTGTTGACGATCGCGTTGTTCGAGATCGTGCCCTGGAACAGTTCGCCGACCGTCGGAAAGCGCGTGCCCGTCGCGAACGACACCCGCAAGCGCCAGACGTCCGTCGCGTCCCACTGCAGCGCGACTTTCGGCGACAGCGCATTCGCGCCGCGGTCCGCGTAACCGACCGTGCCGCCCGCGTTGCCGAGCGCGCCGCCGTATGCATCCCAGCGCTCGTAGCGCAGGCCGAGGGTCGCGAGCCAGCCGGGCGCGAAACGCCACGCGTCCTGCGCGAACAGCGCCTGCGTGCGCGTGTCGCCCTGATAGACGCTCGCGAGCGAGGTGGTCGGCCCGGCCAGCCAGTCGGCCGTGTTGTACGTGACGTTGCGCAGGAAATAGTTGTCGTAGTGATAGCCGAACGTGAACGTGTGGCCCTTCACTTCCGGCGCCTCGGCCTTCAGGTCGAGCGTGCGCCAGCCCGTGCCGTCGCCCTGGAACAGCGTGCCCGCCCCGCCCTGCGCGGTCGATGCCGCGCGCAACACGTCGCGCGACACGTCGTAGGCGGACACCACGCCCGACAGCCGCCAGCCCGAATCGAGCCGGCCGTTCAGGCCGAGCGCGTACAGCCAGTTCTCCTGGTCGCCGCGCTGCGGCGCGAACGCGCTCGGCGCGACGGTCATGTTCCGGCCGCCGATCGACACGTTGCCGCCGTTGACGGGATTGCCGGCCGCGTCGCGCAGGAAGGTTTCGCCGTGCTGCCGGTAATGGTTCTCCCAGTGCCCGAGCGTCAGCGTCGCGTCGACGCGGTCCGTGAACGCATAGCCCATCCGGACCGTCTCGTTGAGCTGCTCGGTCCGCTCGATGTTCTGCGCACCGACGATCGTGCGCGGCTTGCCGTTGGGTCCGACGTCGGTGGCCGCGCCTGTGACCGGCACCGCGGCGCCGAGCTTCGGGTTGTACGCGGAATTGGGGCTTGCATACTGCATCGCCTGACCGTCGTTCTCCAGCCGGTCGAGCGACAGCGAGAACCAGAATTTGCCGATCCGGTTCGCGATCCGCGCGGTCTGGTGATTGCCGCCGAAGCTGTCCGCCAGCCCGTAGCCGTCGTGATAGCGCTGCGTGAAGAACTGCGTCGACAGCGACGCCTCGAGTTTGTCGGGCCGCCGCGTGGTCAGCAGCACGGTCGAGCCGATCGCGTTACCGGGGTACAGCGCGGAAAAGGGGCCATACAGCACGTCGACGCGCTCGATATCGTCGGGCGCGATCAGCGACCAGCGCGGTGGGTACGCATAGCTCGAGCCGAGCAGGTTCGACAGCAGCAGGCCATCGGCATACACGAGCCCGCGCGCACTCTGCAGTTCGTTGAAGTCGCGGCCGGCGAACACGCTGTTGCGGTCGCCGATGTAGCGCTTGCGAACCATCAGGTTGGGCGCGTACTTCAGCGCGTCCTCGGTCGTGACGTTGGTGTGCGCGTCGATCTGCTCGCGCGTGATCGACTCGACGACGGCCGGCGTATCCGGATCGACGGGTTGCCGCCGGGCGGTGACGCTGACCTCGGTCAGCGTGTCGCCCGGCGGCGCGGGTACGACCGCGGCAACCGGTGCGGCACGGCCGGCCGGGTTGCCAGAGCCGCCGGGCACCGGTTCGGCGGATGCGCGATCGATCGCAGCCGCCTGTGCGGCAGGCCACGCAAAAGCGGCCGCGCACGCGAGCGCGAGCCGACCGCGCGACGGCCGCGCGGGGAAGGTGAACGACATGGATGAATTCCTGAAAACGTGACCGGGAGCCGCCGGACGCGAGCCGACGCGCCGCGCGCCTGCGGCGCGGCGCGGCGCGCGGATCGGGCCGCGGGCGGCACGCGCGCCACCGGGGCGCGCGAACGATGTCAATCAGACCGGGACGTTTTCAGGCGGACCGCGCGGCTGCGCGAGGCGGATGCCCTTGCGGGGAAAATCGGGAACGGCCGGGGCGGCCGGCCGGTACGCGAACGCGCGCACGAAACCCGGCAACGCGGGCAGGCTCGTGCCGAGCGCGACGTTCGCCGCGAAGCCGGGACAGTACACGCAGTGCGGCACGCCGGCATGGTCGAACGATGCTGCGCCGCGATCGTCGCCGGACTGCGCGAGGGTGACCTGACGAGCGCCTGCCGCACTGCACAGCTCGAGCGTGAGCTCGCCGGAACCGCTCGACGCGACACGCGCGTAGCCGATGACGGGCGACAGTACATTCAGTACCAGCGCCAGCCATACGAGGCCGATCCATCGCGTCGTCCGTTTCATCGTGGTCCAGGAAAAAGTGCGCGCAAGTATAGCAAGCACCCGCCGGTTGCCGATTGAGCCGGATGCAATAGTCGGCATCGCACGGCGCGCCACAACGCATGTGCCGTTAATACAACAGAGACAAAATCTAACGATTCGCCGCTGGCACAAATCCAAGCGCGAGGTTGATAATTATTGGACCTGCTGGAGAAACGACCATGGACGAAAGACCAACCCGCATGCCCCCGCCCGAGCAAGTGATGAGCCCGGATCCGGAACCCGTCGGCGTGGAATTCCTCGCCGAATTGCCCGACCACGTCCGGGCATTCTTCGACGAGCAGCACAAGCTGTACTCGCCGAAGTGAACCTGCGTCCGGTTCTGTAACCGCCGCGTGTCGATCAAGATCATGCGGTTCATCGCTGCGTTTTCGGCGCAGATCGCTTCGCACCCGGGCTGCAACGGCCTGACGGTGCCGGGTCAGCGCGTCCGCTGATTCTTCTGTCGCGTCGTTTCGCCGCGCGACTGTCTTCGTCTATCCTTCTGGTTTTCCACCTCCGGCCCGCCCGGCTCTCCCGATCGTTCCGATGAAACAAGCCATTCGTGCCAGCGTCGCTGTCGCCGCACTCGGCGTCGCCCTTTTTTCGTCGCCGCCCGTCGCGCGCGCCGACGGCGACGACACCGCGCTCACCAACCTCGTCGCGCTCGCGTCGCAGCGGATCGCGCTTGCCGAACCCGTCGCACGCTGGAAATGGGCGAACCACAAGGCGATCGAGGACCAGCCGCGCGAAGCCGCACTGCTCGCATCGGTGGAGAAGCGCGCCGCACAGTCGGGCGTGGATCCGGCGTTCGCGCGTACGTTCTTCGAGGATCAGATCGCCGCGAGCAAGGACGTGCAGAACGCGCTCTTTGCCACCTGGCGCGCGACGCGGCCGCCCGAAGGCACGCCGCCCGACCTCGCGACCAGCACGCGGCCGGCGCTCGACCAGCTCACGCAAAAGATGCTGGCCGGCCTCGCGCGGATCGCGCCGCTGCGCGACGCGCCCGATTGCCAGGCGCGGCTTGCCCGCAGCATCGCGAACTGGAAGACGCTCACCCGCTACGACGCGAGCCGCACGCAAGCGCTCGACACCGCGCTGTCGCACGTGTGCTCGGCCGGCGGCGCCAGCGCGATCGGCTGACGACGCGCGGCCACCGCGCGCCGCGGCACGCGGCGCTCAGTCGGCTGGCGTGAGCGCCGCGAGCGGAATCAGTTGCAGGCCGCGCGCGAGATGAGTCTGCAGCAGGCGATGGGTATGGGGTTCGTACGCACCGTCCAGGCCGTCGGCCGCGAGCCGCATGGCCGCGTCGAGTGATTCGGCCGCACCGAGGTAGCGCCACCCGTCGATCACGTGAAACAGGCGGCGCTCGTCGCCGGCTTCGAATGCGACCGCGCCGTCGAACGGCCAGCCCGCATTGCCCGCACGGGCTTTATCGGCCGCGCGACGCCGGTTGTGCGA
This sequence comes from Burkholderia sp. KBS0801, assembly GCF_005937855.2. Taxonomy (NCBI): domain Bacteria; kingdom Pseudomonadati; phylum Pseudomonadota; class Betaproteobacteria; order Burkholderiales; family Burkholderiaceae; genus Burkholderia; species Burkholderia sp. KBS0801. Next base: position 962,306 of record NZ_CP042177.1, on the reverse strand, counting down.
CGGACGCAGGCGGGCGATCCACTGCGCTTCGGCGAGCATCGCGCCCAGCTCGTTGCCGGTCTCCCGCCATTCGACTCGCCGCACCTGCTGCGCGAGCCGCATTTCCTTCGACGAGCGCCGCTCGCCGGTCAGCAACGCGCGCAAGCGCTGCCGCACCCGCACACTGCGCCCGACGTAAAGGGCTTCGTCGCCCTCCCCGAACAGCGCGTACACACCGCATCCGGCGGGCGCGGTATCAAGCCACGCTTCGGTCATGCCGCCCGCGAGACGGAAGTGGCGGGTCGTACGCGCAATCTGGTCGCGCAGACGCTCGAGCGGCACGATCTCGTGCAACTGCCGCCAGAACTGCCAAAGGAGATCGGCATCCGCGAGCGCCCGGTGGCGGGCCGCGGGAACAAGGCCATGCCGCTCGATCAAAGCATCGAGTCCGTGCCGCGCCTCGCGCGGAAACAGCGCGCGCGACAGCCGCACCGTACACAGCACGTCCGGATTGAACGCGATGCCGGCACGTTCGAATTCGGCGCGCAGGAAACCGCGGTCGAAGCTCGCGTTGTGCGCGACGAACAGCTTGCCGTCGAGCCGCTCGAACAGCGTGGGCGCGAGCGACGCGAACGACGGCGCGTCGCGCACCATGTCGTCCGAAATGCCGGTCAATTGCTGGATGAACGGCGGAATCGACTGTCCCGGGTTGACCAGCGTCGTCCACGTCGACACGCCGAGCGGGCCGATTTCGACCACGCCGATTTCGGTGATGCGGTGCTCGGCGGTCGAGCCGCCGGTGGTTTCAAGGTCGACGAAGACGAGCGGGTGCTCGCAGGCGGGATCGGACGGACGGGAATCGGACATGAAAAGGCAGGGAAACGGTGCTTTCGTGAGTATGCACCGGCATGCACGTCCAGGACCAGTCCGAACCGGAAACGATTCGCCGGCGGCCGGGTTTCATGCCCCAAAAAACAAAAAGCCCCCGCGATGCGGGGGCCGGACGTGATCGACAGTGCGTGGCGCGTCAGACCGCCTGGATATTCGCTGCCTGCTTGCCTTTCGGCCCGAGTTTCACCTCAAAGGAAACGCGCTGGTTTTCCTTCAGCGTTTTGAAGCCGTCCATCCGGATTTCGGAAAAGTGCGCAAACAAATCTTCGCCGCCATTGTCTGACGTAATAAAGCCGAAACCTTTAGCATCGTTAAACCATTTTACGATACCGGTATCCATACCTTTCTTCCCCACTCGTTTAGATCAAAAAAGCTACTGATATAGCCGCCTCCCGAAATCCCGCAACGGCGCGCCGATACCCACCCCCAGCGCTCCGCCCGGGGACGGAGTGCTCACTTTATAAATTGGACAATCCCGCTGCGTCAAGAAAATTTTTGACGCGCTCTTTATCAAAAAAACGTCAATACCACTGGAATCGGTACACCATCCTCTTTTATTAATTGATTCGCATCAAAAACCTGTCAATATTACCGGGATCAGATCCCCAATAATCAATGCAGTGAAAAACCTACCGAGAAAAAACGGGTCGGTAAAATCCTCGGGTTTTTTCGGGTTGCGAAAAGCGGGGGACGTTGCGATGCTGGTGCCAAGCAATGGAAGGAGAAGGGTCATGTGGCTGGATGGAATCAAGCGCTTCGCGAGCCGGCTCGCACGCGCACGCCGCAAGTCCCGCGCGCTGGCCGAGCCTCGTGAAGCGCCGTGCGATACCGAGTTCGATCCGAACTGGCACGGCGATCATTGGCAGAACCTGCTGGCGTCGCCGCTGGACGCTCGTCACTACGTGATGGAAGATTGGACTTATACGCCGCCGCAGGCTGAAGCCGAGGATCCGCCGCCGGCTGCCAAGCGCAAGCGACGCTCGTACATGCAGTAAGGCCAGCAGGGATCGGAAAGACCGGGCAAAAAAAAGCGCGACTGGGAAGTCGCGCCGACAAAGGTTTGGAGATCTTTTCCGTCAACGAAAAAGTCTGCTTCGGAAAGCAGAGATCGCAGTATAGCGAGAGAACATCCTTTCATTATCCATGCTCCACACAAACCTCTATTGCCGATGTGTCAATAATCGCGCTAGGCCTACCCTCGCCTGCCACTGAGGGCCTGTCGCGATCGCGCAACGCCTGGTACGCAGTCCTGAGTAGCATTTCCGCCCGCGGCGCCGCAGCAAAGTGTTGCTGGACGCGGCTCTCCGCGCATGCACCCATTTTTGCGCGATTCAAAATACAGTATTGCAGGAAGCGGCTTTCCTCCGTGCCGAGGCCGATCCGTACACTGCAAATGGTTTTCCGACGAGGGTGCCGCGCCCCATGCGCACGGCGTCGCCGACCCGCGACGCCGCCGATGCCCACAGCAGGTTCGATCGACATCATCCTGTTTGGAGACAGATCATGAAAAAGACCCTGATCGTCGCCGCATTGGCGGGCGTGGCTGCCAGCGCCGCCCATGCGCAAAGCAGCGTCACGCTGTACGGCCTGATCGATGCCGGCATCACCTACACGAACAACCAGCATGGTCACAGCGCGTGGCAGGAGACGAGCGGCTCGATCAACGGCAGCCGCTGGGGCCTGCGCGGCACCGAGGATCTCGGCGGCGGATTGAAGGCGATCTTCACGCTGGAAAACGGCTTCGGCATCAACAACGGTTCACTGAAGCAGAACGGCCGCGAGTTCGGTCGTCAGGCGTTCGTCGGGCTCGCGCACAACAGCTACGGCTCGCTCACGCTCGGCCGCCAGTACGACAGCGTCGTCGACTACCTCGGCCCGCTGTCGCTAACCGGCACCCAGTACGGCGGCACGCAGTTCGCGCACCCGTTCGACAACGACAACCTGAACAACTCGTTCCGGATCAACAACTCGGTGAAGTACCAGAGCGCGAACTACGGCGGCCTGAAGTTCGGCGGGCTGTACGGCTTTTCGAATTCCACCGGTTTCGCGAACAATCGCGCGTACAGCGTCGGCGCGTCGTACAGCTACATGGGCTTCAACGTCGCGGCCGCGTACCTGCAGCTCAACAACAACATCAACGCGCTGGCGCTCGCGGCCAGCGACCCCGGCGCGGTGGCCGGCGACTGGACCTTCGCGGCCAGCCGGCAGCGCACGTGGGGCGCAGGCCTGAACTACACGTTCGGGCCCGCGACGGCCGGCTTCGTGTTCACGCAGACACGCCTGACCAATTCGGCCGGGATCAGCGCCGGTCAATCCGGCGTGTCGACCGGCATCCCGCTCGCCGGCGGCACGCGCTTCAACAATTACGAGGTGAACGGCCGCTACGCGCTGACGCCGGCGTTCTCGCTCGCCGGCTCGTACACGTACACCGACAGCCGCCTCGACGGCCAGACGCCGAGCTGGCATCAGTTCAACCTGCAGGCCGACTATGCGCTGTCGAAGCGCACCGACCTGTACCTGCAGAGCGAATACCAGCGGGTCAATGCCAATGGGCTCGCGATCGGCGCGAACATCAACGGACTCGGCGCCGCATCGTCGACGAACAAGCAGATCGCCGTCACGGCCGGCATGCGCCACCGCTTCTGAGCGAGACGATGGCCGCCGGCCGTTCGACCGGGACCGCCATGACGAAGCGCCCCGCCCGGGGCGCTTATTCGTTTCAGCGCGGCATGACGCGGATGCGGCGCTTCATGCCCACGCGTTGCCCGGCGCCGGATAGCGAACGTCGAGCACGTCGATCGGCTGTGGGCCGGCCGGCGTCATCAGCGTGACGGTATCGCCGATCTTCGCCTTGATGAGCGCACGCGCGACCGGCGAGATCCAGCTGACGCAACCGTGATCGAGATCGACCTCGTCGATCCCGACGATCGTGATGGTGTGATCCTCGCCATCCGGCGTCGCGTAGTCGACCGTCGCGCCGAAGAACACCTGGTCGACGTTCTCCTGCCGGCTCGCGTCGACGACTTCGGCGAGATCGAGCCGCTTCGTCAGGAAGCGGATCCGGCGGTCGATCTCGCGCAGCCGCCGCTTGCCGTAGATGTAGTCGCCGTTCTCCGACCGGTCGCCGTTCGACGCGGCCCACGACACGAGGCGCACGACCTCGGGACGCTCGACGTCGATCAGGTTCAGCAGTTCGTCCCTGAGCCGCTTGTGGCCGGCCGGCGTGATGTAGTTCTTGGTGCCCGCCGGAATCGCGGGTTGACTCGGGTCGAGATCGTCGTCGTCACCGTCCGACTCTTTGACAAACGCCTTGTTCATGATGCGGATTCAAAACTTGGATGATCGATGCTTCAAGGGTACACGAACACGGCCGCGCAAGATCGTGCGACATATTTTGCGAAGAAGGCTTCCCTTTTTATACGACTCTGCTATACTTCCGCTTCTGCGTGCGGCTGTAGCTCAGTTGGATAGAGTACTTGGCTACGAACCAAGGGGTCGTGGGTTCGAATCCTGCCAGCCGCGCCACCTTTTCGAGGGCCTTCCGAACCGAAGGCCCTTTCAGTTCAAAGTAGTAGTATTTTGTTTTTGCGTGCGGCTGTAGCTCAGTTGGATAGAGTACTTGGCTACGAACCAAGGGGTCGTGGGTTCGAATCCTGCCAGCCGCGCCACCTTTTTGGGGGCCTTCCCATCGCAGAAGGTTCCGACAGTTGAAGTAGTACCGCTTTGCGTGCGGCTGTAGCTCAGTTGGATAGAGTACTTGGCTACGAACCAAGGGGTCGTGGGTTCGAATCCTGCCAGCCGCGCCATCTTAGAAGGGCCTTCCTCCGGGAAGGCCCTTTTTCTTTGCCCCTCCCCTCCACGCTTCTTCGCGGCGATCGTCGCTCCCGCTCGACACTGGGGCCGGGCCACCACCGCACCACGCCATGCCACCTCGCCTGCGTCACCAATGAAAACGGCGGCCCGTGGCCGCCGTCGTATCCCGCTCAGGCAATGCGTCGCGTCAGTAATCCTGTCGTTCGCGCTCGATGCGCATGCCGCCGTCGTGACGCGCATGCACGCTGTCGTCGGTCGAGCGCTCGCGCATGATCCGCATTACATCCGGATTGGTCCGCACGCGCCGCATCACGTTCGCCAGGTGCACGCGATCGCTGACCTGAATCACGAAGCGCAGCACCGTCGATTCGTGCGTCAGATCCTCGTCCATGGCGATGTGGACGATGTTCGCGTCGGCCGACGTGATGTCCGCCGCCACGCGCGCGAAGATGCCCTTCGTGTTCTTCACGAGCGCCTTCACCGCGACGTCGAACAGGCGGCCCGGCTGCGGCGCCCACTCGACGTCGATCCAGCGGCCCGGATCGCGGCGATGGATGCGCTGCGCGACACGGCAATCGGTCGTATGAATCGCCATCCCGAGGCCGATGCCGATATAGCCCATGATCGCATCGCCCGGAATCGGCCGGCAGCATGCCGACAGCTGCACCGACATCCCCTCGGTGCCCGTAATGACGACCGGCGGCGCATTGTGCGCGGGATGCCGCTCCGACTTCGGCAGATCGTCGTCCGCATCGCGGCCGCTCGTCAGCACCTCGATGCGCTTGGCCATCACCGCGGCGACGCGGCGGCCGAGGCCGATGTCCGCGAAGATTTCCTGGCGGCTCTTGTTGCCCGTCCACTGCACGAGCTTCTCCCACACTTCCGGCGCCACGTCGGCCAGCGCCAGCCCGTAACCCTTCAGGCTTTGGTCGACGAGCCGCTCGCCGAGCTGCACCGACTCGTTCAGGCGCATCGTCTTCAGGTAGTGACGAATGGCCGAGCGCGCCTTGCCGGTGCGCACGAAACCGAGCCAAGCGGGGTTCGGCTTCGAATACGGCGCGGTGATCACCTCGACGATGTCGCCGCTCTTCAGCTCGGTACGCAGCGGCAGCAGCTCGTTGTTGATCTTCACGGCCACGCACTGGTTGCCGAGATCGCTGTGGATCGAATACGCGAAATCGAGCGCCGTCGCACCGCGCGGCAGCGCCATGATCTTCGACTTCGGCGTGAACACGTAGACCGCATCCGGGAACAGGTCGATCTTCACGTGCTCGAGGAATTCGCTCGAATCGCCGGCTTCGCTCTGAATGTCGAGCAGCGACTTCAGCCACTGGTGCGCGCGCTTCTGCACGTCGTTCAGATCGGCGCCGCCGTTCTTGTACAGCCAGTGCGCGGCCACGCCGGCCTCGGCGATCTCGTGCATCTTGCGCGTGCGCACCTGGAACTCGATCGGCGCGCCGAACGGGCCGACGAGCGTCGTGTGCAGCGACTGATAGCCGTTGATCTTCGGGATCGCGATGTAGTCCTTGAACTTGCCGGGCACGGGCTTGTACAGCGCGTGCAGCGCACCGATGCACGTGTAGCAGTCGAGCGGGCTATCGACGACGACGCGAAAGCCGTACACGTCGAGCACCTGCGAGAACGACAGCTGCTTGTCGCGCATCTTGCGGTAGATGCTGTAGATCGTCTTTTCGCGGCCGGTGATCTCGGCGTCGATCTTCGCGTCGGTCATCGCGCGCTGCGCGGACTCGAGGATCTTGCTGATCACTTCGCGGCGGTTGCCGCGCGCGGCCTTCACGGCCTTCTCGAGCGTCGCGTAGCGATGCGGGTTGAAATTCGCGAAGCTCATGTCCTGCAGCTCGCGATACGTGTTGTTCAACCCGAGGCGGTGCGCGATCGGCGCATAGATGTCGAGCGTCTCGCGGGCGACGCGGCGGCGCTTTTCCATCGGCACCGCGCCGAGCGTGCGCATGTTGTGCAGACGGTCGGCGAGCTTGACGAGGATGACGCGCACGTCGCGCGCCATCGCGAGCAGCATCTTGCGGAAGTTTTCCGCCTGCGCTTCCTCGCGGCTGCGGAACTCCATCTTGTCGAGCTTCGACAGGCCGTCGACCAGTTCGGCGACCTTCGGGCCGAAGCGTTCGGCGAGCTCGCTCTTGGTCACGCCCTGGTCTTCCATCACGTCGTGCAGCAACGCGGCCATCACGGCTTGCGCGTCGAGCTTCCAGCCGGCGCAGATTTCCGCGACGGCGACAGGATGGGTGATGTAGGGTTCGCCGCTCTGGCGATATTGACCGAGGTGGGCTTCGTCGCTGAAGTGGAACGCCGCCTTGACCTCTTTGATTTCTTCCGGAGGGAGATACTCGGCAAGCGCGGCCGTCAGTTTCGCGATCGAAACGACGCCGTGCTTGCGCGGCTGCTCCGGAGTGGCGGTCGGCCCGAACAGATGCCGGAAGGACTGTTCGAGGACCGCGTCGATGTACTGGCGCGCAGGTGACCGGGCCGTGGCTTCGGTGGTCGAATCCGCGGAGGCGGACGATGGGGTGGTGCTCATATTCGCCTCCAGGTCGAGTCGTTGCGCGCGTGGATTACATGGCTGGAACGGGCCGGATGCGCGTTACACCGGCACCTTCTTCAACATCTCGACGCCGACGTGACCGGAAGCGATCTCGCGCAGCGCGACGACGGTCGGCTTGTCGCGGCTCTCGATCTTCGGCGTATGGCCTTGCGCGAGCTGCCGCGCGCGGTAGGTGGCGGCGAGCGCCAGTTCGAAGCGGTTGGGGATTTGCTTCAGGCAGTCTTCGACAGTAATGCGAGCCATGTTGGTAATTCCTTCTGAATATAGTCCTTATTCTACCTTATGTCCCTCTACCCTCGCGTCATTCCGCGTGGGGCAGATGGATGCCGAGCTCGATGAACAGCTCCGTGTGTCGCGCGTACTGCGAAGCAAAGCGCAGGCGCGTTGCCGTGACGATGCATTCGAGCTCGGCCAGCGCACGATCGAAATTCTCGTTGATCACGACGTATTCCGCCTCGGATGCATGCGCCATCTCGCTGCCCGCGGCGAGCAGGCGTCGCGTGATCACGTTCGGTTCGTCCTGCCCGCGCTTCTTCAGGCGCTCCTCGAGCGCATCGAGCGACGGCGGCAGAATGAAGATGCCGACCGCGTTGCGGAACTGCTTCTTCACCTGCTGCGCGCCCTGCCAGTCGATCTCGAGCAGCACGTCGTGGCCGTTCATCATCTGCTCTTCGATCCAGACGCGCGACGTGCCGTAGTAGTTGCCGTGCACTTCCGCGCTCTCGAGGAATTCGTGCGCGGCGTGGCGCGCGCGGAAATCCTCGACGGTCGTGAAGTGGTAGTGCTGGCCGTCCTGCTCGCCCGGGCGCGGCTTGCGGGTCGTATACGAAATCGACAGGCAGATGTCGCTGTCCTTCGACAGCAGCGCGTTCACGAGCGTCGACTTGCCGGCGCCCGACGGTGCGATGACCATGAACAGGTTGCCGGGATAGACGCCGCCGTGCAGCGCATGCGACGCGTGGCCGTCGCGGGTGAATTCGGTCATGTCAGCCTCCGCCGTGCCGCCCCGATAACACTCGCCGCCCCGTCGAGGGACAGCAAACGTAGTGAGGGTTGTTTCATCTCTTTACTCCAGGTTTTGCACTTGCTCGCGCATCTGCTCGATCAACAGCTTGAGCGCCATCGATGCGTCGGCCAGTTCCTTCGCCGCCGCCTTCGAGCCGAGCGTGTTCGCTTCGCGATTCAGTTCCTGCATCATGAAGTCGAGACGCTTGCCGACGCGGCCGCCCTTCTCGATCACGTGACGCGTTTCGTTCAGGTGCGCGGTGAGTCGCGACAGCTCTTCCGCGATGTCGATCCGGATGCCGTACATCGTCACTTCCTGGCGAATGCGTTCCGCCGCTTCCTCGCGCGTGACGATCGCCGCGCTGCCTTCGGGCGCCGCGAGGCCGAGCGCTTCCTGCAGCCGCTCGACGATCTTCTGCTGATGCTTCGCGATCAGCTCCGGCACGAGCGGCGTGATGCGCGCGACGATCGCTTCCATTTCGGTGACGTTCGACAGCAGCATCGTCGCCAGCTGCGCGCCTTCGCGCGAACGCACGACGACGAGTTCGCCGATCGCTTCCTTGCCGCACGCGAGCACCGCCTCGCGGATCGCATCCGCCGACACGCCGCTCTCGGCGAGCACGCCGGGCCAGCGCAGGATCTCGCCCGCGCGCAGGCGGCCGACGCCCGGGAACGCGTCGAGCACCGAGCGCTCGAGCTCGGCGAGCTGGCCGAGCGCCGACTGGTTCAGCGCGCCCGCGCCGATGCTCTGCTCGCCGCGCTGCAGGTTGATGCGCACGTCGACCTTGCCGCGCGACAGCTTGTTCATCAGCATTTCGCGCAGCGCGGATTCGCACGCGCGCACGTCGTCCGGCATGCGGAAATTCAGGTCGAGGAAGCGCGAGTTCACGGTGCGCAGTTCGACCGACACGCTGGTGCCGCCGTTGCCGGTGGCCGTCGCGAGTTCGCGCGTCGCGCTCGCATAGCCCGTCATGCTGTAGATCATGGTTCGTCTCGCCGTCTGGGTGCCCTTGCGGGCGGGAATAAGTCGAGGCGCCCGGCGCATTGCAAGGCGCGGGGCGGGAAGCGCGCATTATCCCATTTTTGCACCCTACCCCGCCGGGCGCCGCTGCCGTTCGGCGCTAAAATCGGGGTTTCCTCTTCCGTCCACGATTCCCCCATGACGTCTTCCCTGTCCCGCCCGAGCGGCCGTCGCGCCGACGAACTGCGCAAGGTCGCGCTCACGCGCCACTACACGAAACATGCCGAAGGCTCGGTCCTGGTCGAATTCGGCGACACCAAGGTGATCTGCACCGCGAGCGTCGCCGAACGCGTGCCCGAATTCCTGCGCGATCGCGGCCAGGGCTGGCTGACGGCCGAATACGGGATGCTGCCGCGTGCGACGCACACGCGCAGCGACCGTGAAGCCGCCCGCGGCAAGCAGACCGGCCGTACGCAGGAAATTCAGCGCCTGATCGGACGCGCGCTGCGCGCGGTGTTCGATCTCGAGGCGCTGGGCCCGCGCACGATCCACATCGACTGCGACGTGATCCAGGCCGACGGCGGCACGCGCACGGCGAGCATCACCGGCGCGTTCGTCGCCGCGCACGACGCCGTGTCGAAGCTGATCGCGGCCGGCAAGCTCGCGCGCTCGCCGATCACCGATCACGTCGCCGCGATTTCGGTCGGCGTGTACGAAGGCGTGCCGTTGCTCGACCTCGACTACGCGGAAGATTCGCGCTGCGACACCGACATGAACGTCGTGATGACGGGCGCCGGCGGCTTCGTCGAAGTCCAGGGCACCGCCGAAGGCGTGCCGTTCTCGCGCGCCGAGATGAACGCGCTGCTCGACCTCGCGCAAAGCGGGATCGGCCAGCTCGTGCAGTTGCAGAAGGACGTGCTGGGCGCCGGCCATGTCTGACGATCGCACCCTCGCGCCGTTCTCGCGCATCGTGCTCGCGTCGAACAACGCGGGCAAGCTGCGCGAATTCACCGCGCTGTTCTCGACGGTCGGCATCGAGATCGTGCCGCAGGGCGAGCTGGCCGTGCCCGAGGCGGAAGAGCCGTTCGGCACGTTCATCGAGAATGCGCTGACGAAAGCGCGGCATGCGTCGCGGCTCACCGGCCTGCCGGCGATCGCCGACGATTCCGGCCTGTGCGTGCGCGCGCTGCGCGGCGCACCAGGCGTCTATTCGGCGCGCTACGCGCAGCGCGCGGGTCGCGACGCTGGCGACGCGGCGAACAATGCGTACCTCGTCGAGCAGTTGCGCGGTGTCGGCGACCGGCGCGCATACTATTGCTGCGTGCTTGCACTGGTGCGCCACGCGGACGATCCCGAACCGCTGTTCGCCGAAGGTCGCTGGATGGGCGAGATCGTCGACACGCCGCGCGGCGAGCACGGATTCGGCTACGACCCGTATTTCTACCTGCCGTCGCTCGGCGCGACGGCGGCCGAACTCGAGCCGGCCGTGAAGAACACGCACAGCCATCGCGCGCTCGCGCTGAAGGCGCTGCTCGCGCGGCTCGCAGAGGAACCCGCATGATCGTCTTCGTCACGCATTCGCAGCCGGAGGCCGCATGAGCCAGGCGGCGGAAACCGGCGCGCGCGTCGTCGCGACGTTCACGTCGCCCGGGCAGGTGCGGCTCACGTCGCTGCCGCCGCTCGCGCTGTACGTGCATTTTCCGTGGTGCGTGCGCAAGTGCCCGTACTGCGATTTCAACTCGCACGAGTGGAAAGGCGAGCGCTTTCCGGAAACCGAATATCTCGACGCGCTGCGTGCCGATCTCGAGCAGGCGCTGCCGCTCGTCTGGGGCCGGCAGGTGCATACGGTGTTCATCGGCGGCGGCACGCCGAGCCTGCTGTCCGCGGGCGGGCTCGACCGGCTGCTGTCCGACGTGCGGGCGCTGCTGCCGCTCGATGCGGACGCCGAGATCACGCTCGAGGCGAATCCGGGCACGTTCGAGGCCGCGAAGTTCGCGCAGTATCGCGCGAGCGGCGTGAACCGCCTGTCGGTCGGCATCCAGAGCTTCAACGAAGGCCATCTGAAAGCGCTCGGCCGCATTCACGACACCGCGCAGGCACGCGCGGCCGTCGAGATCGCCGCGAAGACGTTCGACAACTTCAACCTCGACCTGATGTTCGCGCTGCCGAACCAGACGCTCGACGAATGCCGGACCGACATCGAGACCGCGCTGTCGTTCGCGCCGCCGCATCTGTCGCTGTATCACCTGACGCTCGAGCCGAACACGATGTTCGCGAAGTTTCCACCCGCGGTGCCCGACGACGACGCGTCGGCCGACATGCAGGAGTGGATTCACGAACGCACGGCCGAGGCCGGTTACGGACGCTACGAAGTGTCCGCGTATGCGAAGCCGAATCATCAGTGCAAGCACAACCTGAACTACTGGCGCTTCGGCGACTATCTCGGGATCGGCGCGGGCGCGCACACGAAGCTGTCGTTCCCGAACCGGATCCTGCGGCAGGCGCGCTACAAGCATCCGGCGACCTTCATCGAACAGGCGACGGCCGGCACGCCGGTGCAGGAAGAACGTGAAGTCGGCCCGCGCGACCTGCCGTTCGAGTTCATGCTGAACACGCTGCGGCTCGTCGAGGGTTTCCCCGTGCATAGCTTCGTCGAACGCACCGGCCTGCCGATCAGCACGATCGAGCCGGCACTCAAGGAAGCGGAGCGGCGCGGGCTGATCACGCGCGATTTCGCGCAGATCGCGCCGACGCCGCTCGGCCAGCGTTTCCTCAACGACCTGCAGGAATTGTTCCTGCGCGACGGCTGAAGCGGAACGACGCGGCATTTCGGTTACAATGCCGCCTCGTGTGGAAGCGTGGCCGAGCGGTTTAAGGCACCGGTCTTGAAAACCGGCGACGGGAAACTGTCCGTGAGTTCGAATCTCACCGCTTCCGCCAAGCGTTCGCCAAACCCCGTCCATTCCTCGAATGACGGGGTTTTTGTTTGTCCGCCGCGCGAAGCACGCGGAGCCCCGCCAGCCGACGCGTGCCGCCGGATGCCGTTACAATCCGGCGCTCCGATCCGCGAAACGGGAAACCCACGTCATGAAGCCCTTCATCGCCTCGTCGCTCGTCGCCCTGCTGGCCACCGTCGGCACGCACGCAGCGGCCGCCGATTCCGCCTCCGGCGCCGACGCGCAAACGCCGTCGTGCGCGATCGCGTACGTGAAGGGCGTCGGCGGCTCGCCGCGCGGCCTGCGCGAATATCTCGCGAGCCCGACGCCGTACAACTACCTGAAGGAAAACGAGCTCCAGTGCAAGGTGTCGGATGACGGGCGCGCGTCGAACTGCACCGGCGTGACGTATATCCGCAACGAGCAGGTCAGCGTGTACGACGATTCCGACCCGGCGACGCTGACGGTCGTCGCGCCGGTGGAACTCGATCATGGTCAGAAGTATCCGGTGATCCTCGTAGTGCAACGCAAGGACGCGCGCTGCGCGCGGTAACGCGCGAGGCCGCACGCGCGACGTCGCCGCCGGCCATGCGCACGAGCCTCACGGGCCGCGCCGCCATCGCCTAGAATTCGATCAGCACGGCGACACGACCGCCGCCGCGACTCGAGGCCGCCCGCGCCACCCGTGCGAGCGGCACACGGAGACCGCCATGACCGAACTGTCGACAGCGACGGACCACGTCGATTACGAAGGCTTCGAGATCCACGTCGTGCCGGGCCTCGCCCCCGGCAGCGACACGCGTTACACCTACACCGGCTATGTCTGCCATCCTGGCGCGAATCCCGCGCTGCCCGGTCACGCGGTGCCCTTCCACGCGGACGGCGAGGAAAGCTACGCGAGCGTCGACGAAGCGGTTCAGGAAGCCGTGCACATCGGCAAGAGCATCATCGACGGCACGCATCCGGACCTGTCTGTTCTGTCGCTCGTGACGCACGGCTACTGAGCCGGGCCCCCGCCGCATTCATCGCTGCCGCCGCGTGCGACCCGCGGGCACGCGCAACGCACGCGCCCGCACCGTCACATGTCACGTCACATCGCGGCATCCGACGGGCCGCCGCTCGCCCGTCATCCGTGAATCGCTACGTCGCGGCGCGCGCCTTATGCGTTTGTCCCGATAACACGTCGTGCACGGGCGTCTATCATTTTTTTATCGTCACCCTCCGGCACTTCCCCATGCCGGCACCTCCCATGTGCCCTCTTCCCCGCCCTCGCGTCGCCCGGCCGCGCGTTGTCGCGCTGGTCGCCGCCATGATGCTTGCCGCCTGCACGATCACCCCGCCGCCGTCGGTGCACTCGGTCGTGACCATCCCGTCGATCACGCGCAGCGGGAATCTCGCGCAGTACCGCGTGGAAGTCGCGCGGTGCGTCGCCGAGCACAATCCGTCCGCCGTGTCGCGCGGGCCGCAGGCGATGCTGCGCTCGCTCGTCGTCGTCTCGTTCACCGTCGATCGCGGCGGCCGCCTCGTCAACGCATCCGTCTATCGCAGCAACGGCGACAGCGAAGCGGAAGCGCTCGCGCTCGCGTCGCTGCGCCGCTCGGCGCCGCTGCCGGTGCCGCCGTCGAAACTGCTGGACGGCAACGGCCGGATCGAGATGATGGAAGGCTGGCTGTTCAACGACGACGGCCGCTTCCAGTTGCAGAGCACCGCATCGGCGCAGGCGCAGTCGCTCGACTGAGGCTGAGCCCCGCCGTGATTGCCGCTCCTTGATTGCCGCTATGTCGCGGCGCTGGCTATAATTTTCCGCAATCGCGCGGCCATCCTCCCGCGCGCGCGTTCGTACGCCGCACCCGGCATGCGAGCCGACCATGCCGGCACCGGGCGGCGGCGACCTATCCGTCTCCATCGTCGACCGGCGGGCGACGTCCGCGCCACGGCGCGCGCGTCCACACCGCTTCCGCATCATCCGCTCGGCGGCTCTTCCGGCAGGCGCCCGCCTGCCCGAGCGCACGCCCAGCCGATCGCCCCAACGACAAATCGGAGACATCCATGTCCGCATCTCCCCCGGCCGTTGCACACGCAACCGGTTCGGCCGGCGCCGCCGTCAGCCACCGGCGCATCGTGTTCGCGAGCTTCATCGGCACCGCGATCGAGTTCTACGACTTCTACGTGTATGCGACCGCCGCGGCGCTCGTCATCGGTCCCGTGTTCTTTCCGCATGGCTCCGCGACCGCACAGGCGCTGTCCGCATTCGTCACGTTCGGCATCGCGTTCATCGCACGGCCGATCGGCTCGTTCCTGTTCGGCCACTTCGGCGACCGCATCGGCCGCAAATCGACGCTCGTCGCGTCGCTGCTCGTCATGGGCGTGTCCACCACCGCCATCGGCTTCGTGCCCGGCTACGACACGATCGGCGCGCTCGCGCCGGTGCTGCTGTGCGTGCTGCGCTTCGGCCAGGGGATCGGCCTCGGCGGCGAATGGGGCGGCGCGGCGCTGCTCGCGACCGAGCACGCGCCGCAAGGCAAGCGCGGCTGGTTCGGGATGTTCCCGCAGCTGGGTCCGTCGGTCGGCTTCCTGATGTCGAACGGGCTGTTCTTCGCGCTCGCGCTGTCGCTGTCCGACGAACAATTCCGCAGCTGGGGCTGGCGGATCCCGTTTCTCGTCAGCGCGGTGCTCGTCGCGGTGGGCCTCTACGTGCGGCTGAAGATCACCGAGACGCCGGCGTTCCAGGCCACGCTCGATCGCAACGAGCGCGTGCGCGTGCCGGTCGCGACGCTCGTCTCGCAACACTGGCGGCCGACGCTGCTCGGCGCGCTCGCGATGGTGGTCTGCTACACGCTGTTCTATATCTCGACGGTGTTCTCGCTGTCGTACGGCGTGGCGACGCTGCATATTCCGCGCCAGAGCTTCCTCGGCCTGCTGTGCTTCGCGGTGGTGTTCATGGGGCTCGCGACGCCGCTGTCGGCATGGGCGTCGGATCGCTTCGGGCGCAAGCCGGTGCTGATCGTCGGCGCGATCGCCGCGCTGCTGTCCGGCTTCGCGATGGAACCGCTGCTCGGCAGCGGTTCGATGCCGCTCGTCGCGCTGTTCCTGACGCTCGAGCTGTTTCTGATGGGCGTGACGTTCGCGCCGATGGGCGCGCTGCTCCCCGAGCTGTTCCCGACCAACGTCCGCTATACGGGCGCGGGCGTCGCGTACAACCTCGGCGGGATCCTCGGCGCGTCGATCGCGCCGTACATCGCGCAGCTGCTCGCCGCGCACGGCGGCCTGTCGTGGGTCGGCGGGTACGTGTCGGTCGCGGCGGCAATCAGCCTGATCGGCGTGCTGCTGATGCGCGAAACCCGAGACGCATCGCTCGTCTGAGCCTGCGGGGCGCACCGGGTTGTGCGGCGGGCGGCGCTGCCTATACTCGACCGTGGGGGCGCCGTTGCGCGCCCACGGGATCCCTCCCCGAAGGAGCCGCCGCGATGAACATCCGCCTCGACAACGCCGACCTCATCCTGATCCTGGCGCTCGCGCTGGGTGGCGCGCTGCTGCTCGCCGCGCGCTTCCGGCCGAAAACCTGGCGCGGACTGCTGTTCGACGCGCTGCTCGCCAATCTGGCGGCCATCGCCGCGGTGGTCGCGTTCGAAGCGCTGCTCGCCTGAACCGGCCGGGTCACGCGAATCGCCGGCGCTAGGCCGTCAGCTGCGCGGGCCGTGCGGCATAGGCCGGTGCGACCGCGTCGATCGCATCGAGTGCCTGCGCAACCGACGGCGGCGCGCCCGGCTCGCCGATCGACAGCGCATTCGGTGCCCCGCCGATCCCGCAATGGTGGCGCGACGTCGCGACGAAAATCATCACGGTCGGCCGCTGCAGCGCGTGCGCCATGTGCACGAAGCCGGTATCGACGCCCACCACGAGCGCGGCCCGGCCGAGGGCCGCGCCGAGTTTGCGCACCGACATCGCCGGCAGCACGATCGCGCCCGGCGCGCGCGCGGCAATGTCCCGCGCGTCGTCATGTTCGGCGGGCGACCCCCACGGCAACAGCACGCGCACGCCGCGCGCCATCATCCGGGTGGCCAGCGCGGCCCAGTGGTCGGCCGGCCATTTCTTGTCCGGATTGGACGTCGCGTGAAACAGCAGCATGAACGGCGTGCCGTCGGTCACGGCGGGCGGCAGGCTCGCATCCTGCGGCGGGACGATCCCGTACGTGGCGATGCCTTCGGGCACATAGCCCAGCGCCTCGCCGGCGCTCACGCGCATGCCGTGCCATGCGTCGCAGTCCGGCCGGGGGCCGAAGCGGTGCGAATACGCAAAACGGGCGCCGGTCTCACCGAGATCCTGCGTCTGGTAGCCGACGCGGCGCGCGGCGCGCGCGAGTACCGAAATGATCGCGCTCTTGTACACGCCGTGCAGATCGATGACCGCATCGTAGCGATGCGCGCGCAGCGCGCCGATCGACGCGGAGATCGCCTTCAGGTCGCCGCCGTTGCGCATCTTCTTGAACCGCCGCAGCGGCGCGCAAAGCACATTGGTCACGCCCGGGTGCCAGCGCACGACTTCCGCGCAGGATTCGTCGACGGCCCAGTCGACCGTCACGCCCGGGAAGGCGCGATGGAGGTCCGCGACGACGGGCAGCGTCTGGACGACGTCGCCGAGCGACGTCACTTTCACGATGAGGATGCGTTTCACGTTCTTTGTGGGATATATCGGACCATTGCGCCATGCTAACGACGCTTGGCGGGTACAAACATTACACCGACATTACATTTGCAACAAAATGCATCGTTTTTGTGAAGGTTTGTCGAGATCGGCATCCGGTTCTTTTTATAATGTGCCCTTTGCCTCCCGGCCCCCGCCGATGCAACGCCCCACCCTTCCCCCCCTGTTTCCCGCCCTCACCCGCCGCTCGCTGCGGATCTGGCGGCAGTACGGTGTGTTCTGGCTCGGCGCGATCGCCGTGGGCCTCGCGGCCGTGCTGTACGCGCGGCTGATCGACTGGGGCTACGACACGTTCCGCACGCTGCGCGAGCACGCCGCATGGCTGCCGCTGCTGCTCACGCCGTCGATCGCCGCGGCATCCGTGTGGATGACGCGCCGCTTCTTTCGCGGCGCGGAGGGCAGCGGGATCCCGCAGGTCATCGCGACGCTGCATGCGAGCCCGGGTGCGTTCGGCGCGCGGCTGCTCACGCTGCGCATCCTGTTCGGCAAGGTCCTGATCTCGTTCCTGGGGATCCTCGGCGGCTTCACGATCGGCCGCGAAGGCCCGACCGTGCAGGTCGGCGCGGCGCTGATGTTCAACCTCCGGCGCTTCTACCCGCGCTCGAACGCGCAAATCGAGCGGCAACTCGTGCTCGCCGGTGCGGCGGCCGGCCTGTCGGCCGCGTTCAATACGCCGCTCGCCGGGATCGTATTCGCGATCGAGGAACTGACGCGCAGCTTCTCCGCGCGCGCAAGCGGCGTGCTGATCACCGCGATCATCCTCGCCGGTGTCGTCGCATTGGGCCTGAACGGCAATTACACGTACTTCGGCACGATCGACGCCGGCCAGCATTTCCCGAAAATGCTCGCCGTCGCCGTGCTCGTCACCGCGCTCGTGACCGGCGTCGCGGGCGGCCTCTTCAGCTGGCTGCTGCTCAATACCGGGCGCTGGCTGCCCGCGCGCCTGCTCGGCCTGTATCGCGAGCGCCCGATCACGTTCGCGGCGGTGTGCGGCTTCGTGATCGCCGTCGTCGGCATCGTGTCGGGCGGGACGACGTTCGGCAGCGGCTATGCCGAGGCACGCGGCCTACTCGACGGCCATGAACAACTGTCGGTGTTCTATCCGTTCCTGAAGATGGTGTCGATGGTCGCGTCGTACCTGCCGGGCATCCCGGGCGGGATCTTCGCGCCGTCGCTGTCGATCGGCGCCGGCTTCGGCAACCTGCTGCACATCGCGTTCAGCCACATGAGCCTGCCGATGCTGATCGCGCTGGCGATGGTCGGCTACCTCGCGGCCGTCACGCAGTCGCCGATCACGTCGTTCGTGATCGTGATGGAGATGATCAACGGCCACGCGCTCGTGATTTCGCTGATGGCGACCGCGCTGGTGTCGAGCCGCATGGCGCGCTTCTTCGCGCCACCGCTCTACGAAACGCTCGCGCAGCGCTATCTCGCGCCGCCCGCGGCCGCCGTCGAACCGGCCCGCGCAGCAGCGCCGGCGGCAGCAACCGGCGTCACCGAGCCGCAGGACGCGGCCGCAGCGCCCGCCGATCCGCTCGACACGCTGCGCGAAGGGGATGGCCGCGAGCCGGACACCGCGGCGGCTGACACCGACACGGACACCGGTGCCACGCACACGCCGGCGACGCCGCATGACGGCAGCCGGCCGGCATCCGGCGCGAACGGCCCGGCGCAACCGGGCTCGACCGACACTCAGTAGATCACCA
Source organism: Burkholderia sp. KBS0801 (assembly GCF_005937855.2). NCBI lineage: Bacteria > Pseudomonadati > Pseudomonadota > Betaproteobacteria > Burkholderiales > Burkholderiaceae > Burkholderia > Burkholderia sp. KBS0801. Next base: position 943,733 of record NZ_CP042177.1, on the reverse strand, counting down.
CCGGCGCCGGCCGATAGTAGACAGGCCGGGCCGGCACGACGATACAGCCGGCGAGCGTGATCGCGACGAGCGCAATGGCAATGACGGTTCGTTTCATCGCGCGCGCTCCGTCAAGCCCAGTGGCCGCGGGTCCAGAACCAGTTCGGGCCGCGCTGATTCCAGTGGCCCGGCACCCAGTGCATGCCGATACGCTCGGCTTCCCAGTGGCCGCCGATCCACACGTAGCGACCATGATCCCAGTGCCAGTGACCGCGCTCCCACACATAGCCGACGCGCGCGTCGGGCACGACCTCGTAGCGCACGGCCGGCGGCGCGTTCGGCGCGACGACGACGACTTCCTCGGCAGGCGCGGCCACCGGTTCGGCGACGACCATCCGGCCCGATTGCACCAACACCGGCGCGCCGACGAGGATCTCGTCCGCGCGTGCAGCGAGCGGCGCGGCGACGGCTGACAGGCCCGCGGCGAACAGCGCGAGCGAAACGATACGACTTTGAACAGCAGAGACAGCCATCACAACCTCCTGAGTGACAAATGACGCGAGCGTATTCGTTCAATGCGGGAGGTCGACCAACGGCCGACAGACACCGTGTTACGGCGAGCCCGAAAGTGCAACAGGGCGTAAGACGCGCACGACGGCAAGCGCCGCCGTGCGGAGAGAGGCCGACAAAAGTCAGGCTTGCGGGATCTCGATCTTCACTTCGAGGACTTCGAGATCGTCCTGGCGCTCGAGGCTCACGCGGATGTCATCGTTCGAAATACGGACGTACTTCGAGATGACCGCGACCAGCTCCTTCTGCAGCGCCGGCAGGTAATCGGCCGGCGGCCGACCGCCGACCCGCTCGTGCGCGATGATGAGCTGCAGGCGCTCCTTCGCGACCGATGCGGACTTCTTCTTCTCACCGAGGAGAAACGAAAGGATGGACATGGGCGGCCTCCGTTACTTGCTGCCGAAGAGGCGCTGCAGCAGGCCCGGCTTCTGGTAATCGGTGAAGCGCAGCGGCTTGTCCTCGCCGAGGAAGCGAGCGACGACGTCCTTGTACGCTTCCGCCACGTCGGTGCCGTCGATATGCACGGCCGGCAGACCCTGGTTCGATGCGTGCAGCACGGCTTCCGATTCGGGCACCACGCCGATCAGCTTGATGCGCAGGATCTCGCTGATGTCCTCGAGCGACAGCATCTCGCCTTCGCTCACGCGCTTCGGGCTGTAACGCGTGATCAGCAGGTGCTCCTTGATCGGATCCTTGCCTTCGGTCGCGCGCTTCGTCTTCGACGACAGGATGCCGAGAATGCGGTCAGAGTCGCGCACCGACGACACTTCCGGGTTCGTGACGATCAGCGCTTCGTCGGCGAAGTACATCGCATGCAGCGCACCGGCTTCGATCCCGGCCGGCGAATCGCAGACGATGAAGTCGAAGTCCATCGCGACCAGGTCGTTCAGCACCTTCTCGACGCCGTCGCGCGTGAGCGCATCCTTGTCGCGCGTCTGCGACGCCGGCAGGATGTACAGGTTCTCGCACTTCTTGTCCTTGATCAGCGCCTGGTTCAGGTTCGCTTCGCCCTGGATCACGTTGACGAGGTCGTACACCACGCGCCGCTCGCAGCCCATGATGAGATCGAGGTTGCGCAGGCCAACGTCGAAGTCGATCACGGCCGTCTTGTGGCCACGCAGCGCGAGGCCCGACGCGAAGCTCGCGCTGGTCGTCGTCTTGCCCACGCCGCCCTTGCCCGAAGTCACCACGATGATTTTTGCCATTTACCCAATACCCTGTGTTCGTCAATGAGAGCCGATCGATCCGGCGTGCGCCGCGTGAATCACGTCAGGCGCAGCGGTTCGATCATCAGTTTTTCCTCTTCGAGCCGGATCTGCACCGCTTTGCCCAGTATGTCGGCGGGCAACGGGTTCTCGGTCGTTCGATAGATACCCGCGATTGAAATCAGTTCCGGTTCGAGACACGTGCAGAAAATGCGCGCGTCGTGATTGCCGTGCACGCCCGCGAGTGCGCGGCCGCGCAACGGCGCGTAGATGTGGATGTTGCCTTCCGCGATGATCTCGGCGCCGTGACTGACCGGCGCAAGCACCACGAGGTCCCCTTTCGCGTAAATCTGCTGCCCCGAACGCAGCGGCCGGTCGATCACCAGCGTCTGGCCGCCCGCCGAAATCTGCGTCGGCGCGGGCTCCGGCGCCGGTTCGGCTGCCGCAACGGCCTCGGCAACGACAGGCGCTGGCTCCGCTTCGTCGGCCGGCTTCGCGGCCGACACGCGGCGATCGCGCGCCTCCAGCAACGGCAGACCGGCTTCCCCCGCCCAGCCCTGCGTGGCCAGCGCCACGACGCCCACCGGGCGCATCCGCACGTCGTTCAGCATCTGGCGGATGTCGGCGAGCGCGACGCGTTCGCCGTCCGCGAGGCGGCGGACGTCGATCGCGACGACATCGTCGGCAAAAAACTCGGGAGTCGCTTCGAAGCGCTTGACCAGTTCGGTACGCAACGCATCGAGATCGGTCGTCTTCACGGTGAACAGCAACGTATCGACCGATCCGCTGCGCAGCTCGAAGAATGGCGATTTTTTAAGCGACATGGACACTCTGCAAAAAATTTTTGCGTATTTTACAGGCGTCCACGCGTGCAGCCATCATTTTTGGGAAACCAGGTCGCGGCGAACGCGCGACCAGAAGGGGGGCAGTGGGACGGGCGACCGGGCCTTCATTGCGCCGTGCGGCCCGCGCGTTCATGCGTCAGGGTGTGTTGAAGTGCGACACGAACAACGACTTCATCGCGCCGGGCATGCGCGCGATTGGTGCATGCTCGCCCGTGTTGCCGAAACCCGCACGTTCGTAGAAACGGATTGCGTTGCGGTTCGCATCGGCGATCCATGCATAGACGTCCTGCGCACCACGTTCGGCCAGCCACGTGGTGGCCGTTTCCAGCAACAGCACGCCGCCGCGCAGATGACGCACCGCGTGCGCGACCCAGAGCTCGCTGACGAACGCGCGCCGCTCGGGCGTATTGTCGAAATACGCGCCGATCATGCCGGCCGGATGGCCTTCGGTGTACAGCAGGAAAGTCGTCGACTCGTCGGACGTGGCGCGCAGCGCGGCGATGGCCGCCGCCGCGTCGGCATCGACGTTCAGCAATTCGGCCTCCGGCGCTTCGCCGGGCGCGTAGGGCTCACGCAATGACGCGGCGCGGAGTTCGCGATACACGCGGCCCTGGTCGGCAGCGATACGACGAACGGTCAAGGTCGAACTCATGCAGGCACAGCCCCCTTCGGACAGCAAGCTAGTAGCTTCAACCGAAAGCGGGGCATGAGTCAAATCGTTATTTTCAAATGACGGCGCGGATCGAAAGGCAACGGATGTCGCGCCCGCGCGGGTGTGCAAATGCAGCATTGGCGCGGCGATGCGCAGCGATGCATCGCAAGCGAGCCGCAAGGTCGGACGTGTCGCCCCGATCGCCTTGTGATGTATGGGATTCATGTGGCACGCGTCCTGCATTTGAGCGCCCCCATCGTAATCATTCGTAACATGTGGACGGCAAAGGACTGCGCCACCTCACGTCGTTGAGCCGTACTTATTGCGTTGCAACATTCGTTGCGAAGCTCACCGCCGGAGGCATGGCAGCGTCACCGCACACATTCCTCTGACGAGACGCGGGCCGCCCGGGGGATCGGGCCTGCGTGCGCCTGTTTCAATCACCCTCGTGACGGCCCTTCCCGACACGCGTCATCCACGGGCCGCCGTTTGGAGTTTCATGCCTAGCGCCGAGGTTTGGAAAGCGTGCGCGGCAGTCGTATAACTGGCACAACCGGACACCGATCCGGCGCCGCGCGCCGTGTCGCGGACCAACGACGATTCGAACGACGATAAACGTGCACATGTGGCCGCCGCGCCCGCAAGCGCAGGAGCCGGCCCCGAAAGGAGGGAGACAATGGCAACGACCGACGAATCGGCCTCGGGCTGGTCGGATGGCAAACGTTATCTGTGGCTGCTCGGTGCGGTGACGATCACGCTGCCGATCTTCTCGGCCCAGCTTGCGTTGTCGACCGGCCTTCACGTGTTCTGGTGGTTCGGCCCGCTGTTCGCGTTCGGCGTGATTCCGATTCTCGACACGCTGATCGGCGACGATCGCGACAATCCGCCCGAAGCCGTCGTCCCGTACCTCGAACGGGCGCGCTACTACCGCTACATCGTCTATCTCGCGACGCTGGTCGAATACATCGCGTTCTTCATGTGCGTGTGGATCGTCGGCACGCATGCGCTCGCGTGGTACGACTACGTCGGCTTCGCGCTGTCGCTCGGCACCGCGACAGGCATCTCGATCAACACCGCGCACGAACTCGGGCACAAGACCAGCCGCTTCGAGCGCTGGCTCGCGAAAGTCACGCTCGCGCCGGTTGCGTACGGGCATTTCTTCGTCGAGCACAACCGCGGCCATCACGTGCGCGTCGCGACGGCCGAGGATCCGGCGAGCGCGCGCTACGGCGAATCGTTCTGGGCCTTCCTGCCCCGCACGGTGACGGGCAGCATCCGCTCGGCCTGGCGGCTTGAAAAGACGCGCCTCGGGCGGCTCGGACATTCGCCTTGGACCTGGCGCAACGAGGTCCTGCATGCGTGGGCGATGACCGTCGTCGTGTGGGGCATCGCGATCGCGATGGCCGGCAAGGTCGTGATCCCGTTCCTCGTGATCCAGGCCATGTACGGTGCGTCGCTGCTCGAAGTCGTCAACTACGTCGAGCACTACGGGCTCGGCCGCCGCAAGCTGCCGAGCGGCCGCTACGAACGCTGCACGCCGCAGCATTCGTGGAACAGCAATCACGTCGTCACCAACCTGTTCCTGTATCAGCTGCAGCGGCACGCAGACCATCACGCGAACCCGACGCGCTCGTACCAGGCGCTGCGCCACTTCGACGACTCGCCGCAACTGCCGGCCGGCTACGCGACGATGATCCTGTTCGCGTACGTGCCGCCGCTCTGGTATCGCGTGATGAATCCGCGTGTCGTCGCGCACTACGGCGGCAACATGGCGCAATCGAACATCAAGCCGTCGATCCGCGCTCGCGTGCTCGCGCAGTACTCGGCGGCGGCGTGATGCCAGGCTGCGCAGCGCGGTCGCCGGCGATATTCGTCACGCGGCTTGTTCGGCCAGCGCCGCGTTGCGCTGCGTCGCTTCATCCATCTGCGTGACCGCGACGTTCACCTGCTGGATGCCACCGCTCTGCTCCTGCGATGCGAAGGAGATCTCGCCGACGATCGTGCGGTCTCGGCCGTACACCGGCATCGACACAGCCACGCTCACGAAACTGAACGACCAAAACGAAAAACCCCGTGATCCTTTCGGATCACGGGGCTTCGTATTTTGGCGGAGAGGGTGGGATTCGAACCCACGGTACGGGGAAACCGTACGCCTGATTTCGAGTCAGGTACATTCGACCACTCTGCCACCTCTCCTTCCTTGCCACATCTCACGGCTGGTCGTTTCCGCGAGAAAAAGATTATAAGACGATCGTTTCCTCGCTGACAAGCCCTTTCTGCAAATTTTTTGCGAAGGGTTTGAAGGCCGCGTTACGACACCTGAGCAGGCGCGTCGATACGCTCCATGCCGCCCATGTACGGACGCAGTGCTTCCGGCACCGTGACCGAGCCATCCGCGTTCTGGTAGTTCTCGAGCACCGCGACGAGTGTGCGGCCGACCGCGAGGCCCGAGCCGTTCAGCGTATGCACGAGTTCCGGCTTGCCCTGCGCATTGCGGAAACGCGCCTGCATCCGGCGCGCCTGGAACGCCTCGGTGTTCGAGCAGCTCGAGATCTCGCGATAGGTGTTCTGCGCGGGCAGCCACACTTCGAGGTCGAACGTCTTCGCGGCCGAGAAACCCATGTCGCCCGTGCACAGCGTGATCACGCGGTACGGCAGGCCGAGCTTCTGCAGGATCGCTTCCGCGTGGCCGACCATCTCGTCGAGCGCAGCGTACGATGCGTCGGGCGCGACGACCTGCACCATCTCGACCTTGTCGAACTGGTGCTGGCGGATCATCCCGCGCGTGTCGCGGCCGTAAGAGCCGGCTTCCGAGCGGAAGCACGGCGAATGCGCGGTCAGCTTGATCGGCAGCGCGGAGCCTTCGACGATCGAGTCGCGCACGGTGTTCGTCAGCGAAATCTCCGACGTCGAGATCAGGTATTGCGTGATCGTGTTCTCGCCGCCGCCCTTCTCGACGCGGAACATGTCGTCCGCGAACTTCGGCAGCTGGCCCGTGCCGTACAGGATCTCGGGATTGACGATGTACGGCGTGTACGTCTCGCTGTAGCCGTGCTGCAGCGTGTGCGTGTCGATCATGAACTGCGCGAGCGCGCGGTGCAGGCGTGCAATCGAGCCGCGCAGCATCGTGAAGCGTGCGCCGGCGAGCTTCGCGCCGGTTTCGAAATCGAGACCGAGCGGCGTGCCGACGTCGACGTGATCCTTCACCGCGAAGTCGAACTCGCGCGGCGTGCCCCAGCGGCGCACCTCGACGTTGTCGGCTTCGTCTTTGCCGACCGGCACGCTTTCGTGCGCGATGTTCGGCATGCCCAGCATCAGGTCGGACAGGCGCGTCTGGATCTCGCCGAGCTTGGCCTCCGACGCCTTCATCTCGTCGCCGATGCCGCCGACTTCGGCCATCACGGCCGACGTGTCCTCGCCCTTCCCCTTCATCGCGCCGATCTGCTTCGACAGGCTGTTGCGACGCGCCTGGAGCTCTTCGGTACGGGTCTGGATCGCGCGGCGTTCCGCTTCGAGGGCGGAAAACGCGGCGATGTCGAGGGTGTAGCCGCGATCGGCGAGGCGCTTCGCGACGCCGTCGAGGTCTTTGCGCAGCAACTGGATGTCGAGCATGGGAGGACTTGGGAAATCGTTGTGTAAGACGGGAATTCTAACGCACCGCGCGCTCGCCACGGCATTGGCCGGACGGACAGTGCCGCAAACGCGCGACGGACGTGGCAGTATCGCATTGTCGGCCCGCGCGCCGGCAGCCGGCGAAGCACGTCGTGCAGCGCTGCCGCGCAGCGCGCGACAGCCGCGCCGGCCGGGCGCAACGCGGCGGGTCACGCACCCGCCCTTCGCATCACCATCACCCGAGGGAACCCGATGGCCATCGAGCTGGACAAGGATGTCCGCGACCGCGCGATCGCGTCGCTGCAACGCTATTTCACAGAAAACATGGACGAGCCGATCGGCAACATCCAGGCGGGCGCGCTGCTGCACTTCTTCGTCGAGGAAATCGCGCCGGCAATCTACAACCTCGCGATCGCCGATGCGCAGGAGCGCCTGCACGCACGCGTCGCCGAACTCGACATCGAATGCCATGCGGAGCCGTTCGAGTACTGGAAGAAGCAGCCGGGCCGCAAGCGCTGACGCACCCGACGCAGCGCCCGCCACCGCGTGCGGCCGGTCAGTCCTTCTTGCCGGCCTCGCGGTCGAGCTCGCGCAGCCACGCGAGCTTGTCGGCGATCTTCGCTTCGAGCCCGCGCGGCACCGGCTTGTACCAGCGCGGCTCGCGCATGCCTTCCGGCAGGTAGGTCTCGCCGGCCGCATAGGCGTTCGGCTCGTCGTGCGCGTAGCGATACGCATGACCGTAGCCGAGTTCCTTCATCAGCTTGGTCGGCGCATTGCGCAGATGCACGGGCACCTCGCGCGACTTGTCCTGCTTGACGAACGCCATCGCCTGGTTGAACGCGTTGTAGCCCGCGTTGCTCTTCGCCGCGCATGCGAGATAGATCACCGCCTGCCCGAGCGCCAGCTCGCCTTCGGGGGAGCCGAGCCGCTCGTAGGTCTCGGCCGCGTCGTTCGCCACCTGCAGCGCGCGCGGGTCGGCCAGGCCGATGTCTTCCCACGCCATGCGCACGATGCGTCGCGCGAGATATTTCGGATCCGCGCCGCCGTCGATCATCCGACAGAACCAGTACAGCGCGCCGTCCGGGCTCGAACCGCGCACCGACTTGTGCAGCGCCGAGATCTGGTCGTAGAAATTGTCGCCGCCCTTGTCGAAGCGCCGCGCGTTCAGCGTCATCGCGCTGCTGACGAAATCGGCATCGATGGTCGTGATTCGGGAGGAAGCAGCAGCCGTCTGCGCCTGCTCGAGCAGGTTGAGGAAGCGGCGCGCGTCGCCGTCCGCGTAACCGATGAGCGTATCGACCGCCTTGTCGTCGAACGCGAGGCCGTCGAGCGCGATTTCCTGCGCACGCTTGAGCAGCTGACGCATCTCGTCGTCGTTCAGCGACTGCAGCACGTACACCTGCGCGCGCGACAGCAGCGCCGAGTTGACTTCGAAGCTCGGATTCTCGGTCGTCGCGCCGATGAAGGTCACGAGCCCCGACTCGACGAACGGCAGCAACGCATCCTGCTGCCCCTTGTTGAAGCGGTGGATTTCGTCGACGAACAGGATCGTGTGGCGGCCGGTGCGGTTCAGCGTGTCCTTCGCCTGCTCCATCGACTCGCGAATGTCCTTCACGCCGCCGAGCACCGCGGACAGCGCGATGAATTCGCAGTCGAACGCGAGCGCGGTGAGACGCGCGAGCGTCGTCTTGCCGACGCCGGGCGGCCCCCACAGGATCATCGAATGCGGCTTGCCGGATTCGAACGCGAGCCGCAACGGCTTGCCTTCGCCCAGCAGATGCGTCTGGCCGATCACCTCGGCGAGCGTCTTGGGCCGCAGCGCCTCGGCGAGCGGCCGGCGCGGCTCGACTTGAAACAGGTCGGACATGAACCCTCGCTCCAGATCAGACAATGGCGGCCGAACGGGCCGCCGGACCCAATATTATGACAGCCGTGCGACTGCGCCGCCGGGGCCGGTGCTCGCGCCTAATGCTCACGCCTGGTGCCCGCGCTGGTGCCCGCGCCCGGTGCCCGCGCCTGGTGCCCGCGCCTGGTGCCCGCGCCCCCAAACAACACGGGCCTGCCGTCGCCGGCAGGCCCGTGTCGGGACAACGGTGCGATGCCGTCAGCCGTTGATCACGTCCGCGCCCTTCGGCACGACGAACTTGAACGTATCGCCCTTCAGCGGCGGATTCGTCTGGATGTTCGTGAACGTGAGCAGCGTGACGTTGCCGAACACGTCGTGCAGCTCCATCGCGGCGAGCGTGCCGTTGCGGAACCCGATGCCGATCCGCTGGAACTGCGTGTCCTGCGCCTTCGGCAGCATCTCGAGCCAGTCGATCCCGCCCTTCTCGCCCGCATCGCGCAGCGTGTAGTTCTTGTCGAGATCGTTGCTGCCGAACAGGATCGCGGCCGGGCTCGCGCCCAGCGCGCCGTTCAGCTTGCGCTCGGTGACCTGGTTCAGGTCGCGGTCGTACACGTAGAGCTTGTCGCCGTCGGCCTGCAGCACCTGCTGGTACGGCTTCTGGTACGTCCAGATGAACTTGCCCGGACGCGAGAACACGAACGTGCCGCTCGAATTGTCGTTCGGCTTCGGCGCGGCCTGCGCGGCGCTCGCGCCCTTGCTCGGCGCCTTGACGATCTGCTGCGTGAATTCGCCCTTCGCCGAACGCACCTGCGACACGAAGGCCTTCAGCTGCTCGGTGCCGCTCGCGAACGCGTTGGTCGCCGCGAGCATCAGCGATGCGCCGGCGAGCGCCGCGCCGAGCCAGCGCCGCGTCGAACGAAGGGACAATGCGAACGAATGTTGCTGCATATTGCGGTTTTCTCCGTGGGTGGCCGGCGCCGCGGGCGCCGCGGACTCATTCCGCGTCGCGCGCCGGCACAAGAATTTCGCGGTTGCCGCTCGACGACATCGCCGACACGAGCCCCGACTGTTCCATCTGCTCGAGCAGCCGCGCCGCGCGGTTATAGCCGATCCGCAGATGGCGCTGCACGAGCGAAATCGACGCGCGGCGGTTCTTGATGACGATCTCGACCGCCTGGTCGTACAGCGGATCAGACTCGCTGCCGCCTTCACCGGTTCCCGCGCCGGCCGAACCCTCGTCGCCGTCGGCGGTGCCGCCTTCGAGCAGCCCTTCGACGTAGTTCGGCTCGCCGTGCTCCTTGAGCTTCTCGACGACGCGATGCACTTCGTCGTCGGCGACGAACGCACCGTGCACGCGCACGGGCAGCCCGCTGCCCGGCGGCAGGTACAGCATGTCGCCCATCCCGAGCAGCGATTCGGCGCCCATCTGGTCGAGAATCGTGCGCGAGTCGATCTTCGACGACACCTGGAACGCGATCCGCGTCGGCACGTTCGCCTTGATCAGGCCGGTGATCACGTCGACGGACGGACGCTGCGTCGCGAGGATCAGGTGAATGCCGGCCGCGCGCGCCTTCTGCGCGATCCGCGCGATCAGCTCCTCGACCTTCTTGCCGACGACCATCATCAGGTCGGCGAGCTCGTCGATCACGACGACGATGTTCGGCAGGCGGCCGAGCGGCTCGGGATCGTCCGGCGTCAGGCTGAACGGATTCGGAATCTTTTCCTCGCGCTTCGCCGCATCGTCGATCTTGTTGTTGTAGCCGGCGAGGTTGCGCACGCCGAGCTTGCTCATCAGCTTGTAGCGGCGCTCCATCTCCGCGACCGTCCAGTTCAGCGCATGGCCGGCCTGGCGCATGTCGGTGACGACCGGGCACAGCAGGTGCGGAATGCCTTCGTAGACGCTCATTTCGAGCATCTTCGGATCGATCAGGATCAGGCGCACCTGCTCGGCGGTCGCCTTGTACAGCAGCGACAGGATCATTGCGTTGATGCCGACCGACTTGCCCGAACCGGTCGTGCCGGCGACCAGCAGGTGCGGCATCTTCGCGAGATCCGCGCACACCGGCTTGCCGCCGATGTCCTTGCCGAGGCTCAGGGTCAGCGCCGACGATGCGGCCGCATAGACCTCAGAACCGATGATCTCGGACAGGTGCACCGTCTGGCGGCGCTGGTTCGGCAGCTCGAGCGCCATGTAGTTCTTGCCGGGGATCGTCTCGACCACGCGGATCGACACGAGCGACAGCGAACGCGCGAGATCCTTCGCGAGGTTGACGATCTGGCTGCCCTTCACGCCGGTGGCCGGCTCGATCTCGTAGCGCGTGACGACCGGGCCCGGATACGCGGCGACGACGCTCGCCTCGACGCCGAAATCCTTCAGCTTCTTCTCGATCAGCCGCGACGTGAATTCGAGCGTATCGGCGGAAATCGCTTCCTGCGTCTTCGGCGCCGGATCGAGCAGCGACACCGGCGGCAGCGTCGAATCGCCCGGCAGGTCGGTGAAGAGCGGCACCTGGCGCTCGCGCTCGACCCGCTCGGACTTCGCCGGCGTGACGACCGGCGGCACGATCGTCACGGGCTCGTGATCCTCGATGCGCACGCGCTCCTCCTCGACCTTGCCTTCGCGGCGCACGGCCGCGGCCTCGCCGAGCTTGCGGTCGCGCTCGGCCTCGCGGCGCAGCTTCGCGACGTTCACGGCAGACAGGATCGCACCGCCGACGCGCTCGGCGACCGACAGCCACGAAAAGCGGAAATACAGCGACAGGCCGATCGCGAGCGCGATCAGGAGCAGCAGCGTGCCGCCGGTGAAGCCGAACGCGTGCGACATCGCGCCCGCCACGGCCTCGCCGATCACGCCACCCGGCGCGCGCGGCAACTGCACCTTCAGCGACCACATCCGCAGCGCCTCGATGCCGTCGCACGCGAGCACGACGAGCACGAACGCGAAGATCTCGGTGAGCCAGCCGATCGGCCGCTCGGGTTCGTCGACGACCGCCTCGTGACGCGTGATGCGCCGGTAGTTGACCGCGATGCGCCGTCCGAGCGGCACGATCAGCCAGTAGGCCGACAGGCCGAACAGCAGCAGGATGATGTCGGCCGTCCACGCGCCCACGCGACCGGCCCAGTTCGAGATGTGGTCCACCTGGGCCGCGTGCGTCCAGCTCGGATCGCGCCGGCTGTAGCTCAACAGGGCCATCACTAGAAAAGCGCAGAGCGCGACCTGGAGAATCCAGCGGATCTCCGTGAGGAGCTTCGACATCCGGTGCGGCAACGCCTGTGCCTGGGCGGAATAAGGAGCTTTTGCCATGAATCCGTATAAAGAGGACGGGCCACGGGCCCGCCTGTCGTTCGATCGCGCTCATTGTAAACGCTGCACCGGGCCGCCAAGTGTAAATGACGGTTACATAAGAGGGCCGGGTGCGTGAAGCCGCGCCGCGCGCCGCCTCCCGGCAAACGCTATCGCCACGATTGAAACTCTCGTTCGGCAGTGCAGCAACGGGGCCTTTATAATGCGCGTCTGATACCCATCTATGACGGCATCCCGGTCAACCCAGACCGTCCGGCGAGCCTTATCCCGCCCGCCGCGGCCGCCTTTTACGGATTCGCATATGTCCACGCCCAAACACGCCAAAGTCCTGATTCTCGGTTCCGGCCCCGCCGGCTACACGGCTGCCGTCTACGCGGCACGCGCCAACCTGTCCCCGGTGCTCGTCACCGGCATTGCGCAGGGCGGCCAGCTGATGACGACGACCGATGTCGAAAACTGGCCGGCGGACGCAAAGGGCGTGCAGGGCCCGGAACTGATGGCGCGCTTCCAGGAGCACGCCGAGCGCTTCAACACCGAAATCGTATTCGACCACATCCACACCGCGAAACTGCACGAACAGCCGATCCGGCTGATCGGCGATTCGGGCGAATACACGTGCGACTCGCTGATCATCGCGACCGGCGCGTCCGCGCAGTATCTCGGCCTGCCGTCCGAAGAAGCCTTCATGGGCAAGGGTGTGTCGGCCTGCGCGACCTGCGACGGCTTCTTCTATCGCAACCAGGAAGTCGCGGTGATCGGCGGCGGCAACACGGCCGTCGAGGAAGCGCTCTACCTGACGGGCATCGCGAAGAAGGTCACGGTGATTCACCGCCGCGACAAGTTCCGCGCCGAGCCGATCCTGATCGACCGCCTGCTGGAGAAGGAAAAGGAAGGCGTCGTCGACATCAAGTGGGATCACGTGCTCGACGAAGTGACGGGCGAGGAATCGGGCGTCACGGGGCTGCGCATCAAGAACGTGAAGACCGGCGCGACGCAGGACCTCCACGTGCAGGGCGTGTTCGTCGCGATCGGCCACAAGCCGAACACCGACCTGTTCCAGGGCCAGCTCGAGATGAAGGACGGTTACATCCTGACGAAGAGCGGCCTGCACGGCAACGCGACGTCGACCAGCGTGCCGGGCGTGTTCGCCGCCGGCGACGTGCAGGACAACGTGTATCGCCAGGCGATCACCAGCGCCGGCACGGGCTGCATGGCCGCGCTCGACGCACAGCGCTACCTCGAAGGCCTGCACGACAAGAAGTAAGCGTCAAGCCTTCGCCGCCGGGCGCTACAATGGCGTCCGCTGCCGCGAAGCAGGCTTGACCGGAAAGCCGCTGCCGCCGTGCAGCGGCTTTTTTGTGCCCGCGCGTCCGAACGCGCCTGCCCGGTTACCGAATCATGGCGAAGAACCAGCCCCATCCGAGCGATCCCGCGAAGCGGCAGATCGCCGCCCGTCCCGCGAACCCGGCGCCCGCCGCGCCCCCGCCCGCGCCCGATGCCGCCGCGTTGCGCGGCCAGGGCCTGGCCGGCCTCGGCGCGCTGCGCAAGTCGCTGCAAGGCGAAGCCGACCGCCGCGAGCGCGCCCGCGTCGAAACCGCGAAGGTCGCGCGCCAGGCGGAAGCCGACGCGAACCTGTTCCGCAACGAAATCGGCGCGATCCAGCCGCTGAACGCGCCGCCGCGCGCGAAGCCCGGCCGCACGCCGCCCGACCCGGTGCCGAAGCAGACGCAGCGCGACGAGGAAGACGTGCTGAACGCGACGCTGTCCGACGAATTCGATCCCGAGACGCTGCTCGACAGCGACGAATCGCTGTACTACCACCGCCCCGGCATCAGCCGCGAGGTCGTGCGCAAGCTGCGCAGCGGCGCGTGGATCGTGCAGGCGCAGCTCGACCTGCACGGGATGCGGCGCGACGAGGCGCGCGACGCGCTCGCGGAGTTCCTCCGCGAAGCCGGCAAGAAGGGGCTGCGCTGCCTGCGCGTGATCCACGGCAAGGGGCTCGGCTCGATCGGCAAGGAACCCGTGCTGAAAGGCAAGGTGCGCGCGTGGCTCGTGCAGAAGGAGGAAGTGATCGCGTTCTGCGAGGCGCGCAGCCACGACGGCGGCGCGGGCGCGGTGCTCGTGCTGCTGCAGCCGCTGCCGGCCCCCGCCGATCGGGGGCCGCGTGCCGCATCCTAGGCTGACGCTCGCGATCTCGATACTGGAAGCGATCGCGACGCTCGCCTTCGCGATCTCGGGCTTCATCGAGGCGCGCAAGAACCGTCTCGACTCGGTCGGCACGTTCGTCGTCGCGCTCGCCACCGCGTTCGGCGGCGGCACGCTGCGCGACATCCTGCTCGAACGCCGGCCGTTCTACTGGGTCATCCACGACGACTACGTGATCGCGATCTTCGTGCTCGCGCTGTTCGCGCCGATCGTGCTGCGGATGCTGTCGCGGCTGTCGGCCGAGCGGCTGCTGCTGGTGGCCGACGCGATCGGGCTCGGCATCTTCAGCATCTCGGGCACCGCGATCGCGCTCGATGCCGAGATGCCGCGCTTCATCGCGGTGATGATGGGCGTGATTACCGGCGTGGTCGGCGGCATCATCCGCGACGTGCTGTGCAACGACATCCCGCTGATCCTGCGCGATTCGCGGCCGTACGCGACCTGCGCGTTCGTCGGCTGCTGGTTCTATCTGCTGCTCGCGTGGCTGCAGTTCGACTCGGTGTACAGCGTGCTGTTCGCGACCGGCTTCATCCTCGTCGCGCGGCTCGCGACGTTCAAGTTCGACGTGCGGTTGCCGCACTGACGCCGCCACGCCGCGCGTCGCCACACATCGCCACACGCAAAAACGAAAGGGACCGTCACAGACGGCCCCTTCTCTTTCGTTCAGCGCAAGCGCCGCCTCACGCGATCCGCTCTTCCGATGCCGGATCGAACAGCACCGCCTTCGACACGTCGAACAGCAGCGACAGCGTCTGGTCGGGCTGCGGATTCGCGGCCGGATGCACGCGGCTCACGATCCGCTTGCCGTTGACCTGCGCGAACACGTGCGTGTCCGGGCCGGTCGGCTCGGTCACGTCGACGCGCACGTCGAACGGCTGCAGGTGCGACGCGTCGCCGTTGTGCGCGTGGCGCACGTCGGTGATGCGCTCCGGACGCAGGCCGAGGATCACCTCACGGCCGACGTGCGACTTCAACTGGCCATCGAACGGCAGGTTGAGCGCGCCGCGCTTGACGCCCGTATCGATCTCGAGCGCGATCCCGCTGCCCTGCTCGACCAGCTTGCCGTTGATGAAGTTCATCGGCGGCGCGCCGATGAAGCCCGCGACGAACAGGTTCGACGGCGAATCGTAGATGTCCTGCGGCGCGCCGAACTGCTGGACCACACCGTCCTTCATCACCGCGATCCGGTCGCCGAGCGTCATGGCCTCGATCTGGTCGTGCGTCACGTAGACGATCGTCGTGCCGAGACGCTGATGCAGCAGCTTGATTTCGGCGCGCATCTCGATGCGCAGCTTCGCGTCGAGGTTCGACAGCGGCTCGTCGAACAGGAACAACGACGGATCGCGCGCCAGTGCGCGGCCCATCGCGACGCGCTGGCGCTGGCCGCCCGACAGCTGGCCCGGCTTGCGGTCGAGCAGGTGCTGGATCTGCAGCATCGCCGATACGCGCTCGACGATCTGCTGCTGCTCGCTCTTGGGCACCTTGCGGATGTTCAGGCCGAACGAGATGTTCTCGCGCACCGTCATCGACGGATACAGCGCGTACGACTGGAACACCATCGCGATGTCGCGATCCTTCGGCGACAGGTCGTTGACGACCTTGCCGTCGATGCAGATCTCGCCGCTCGTCACGGTCTCGAGGCCGGCGATCATGTTGAGCAGCGTCGACTTCCCGCAGCCCGACCCGCCGACCAGGATCAGGAACTGTCCGTCCTCGATCTCGATGTCGACACCCTTCAGGACCGGCACCCCGTTCGGGTAGGTCTTGTACACGTCACGGATGGAAAGGCTTGCCATGCTGTGAATCCTCTGTCTCGTCTCGCGCGGCGCACTGCGGCGCCGCGTCGGGTTCGTTTCGATGCGCCGCGCGTCGCGCGCGGCCGGTTCGTCGTATCGGATGAAACCGCGCTTACCCCTTCACCGCGCCCGCCGTCAGCCCGCGCACGAAGTAGCGGCCGGCGACCACGTAGACGAGCAGCGTCGGCAACGCGGCGATGATCGCGCCCGCCATGTCGACGTTGTACTCCTTCACGCCCGTCGACGTGTTGACGAGGTTGTTCAGCGCAACCGTGATCGGCATCGAGTCGACGCCGGAGAACACGATCCCGAACAGGAAGTCGTTCCAGATCTGCGTGAATTGCCAGATCAGGCACACCATGAAGATCGGCAGCGACACGGGCAACAGGATCTTCGTGAAGATCGTGAAGAAACCCGCGCCGTCGATGCGCGCGGCCTTCACGAGCTCGGCCGGCACGCTCACGTAGAAGTTGCGGAAGAACATCGTCGTGAACGCGATGCCGTACACGACGTGCACGAACACCAGGCCCGGAATGGTGTTCGCGAGGCCGAGCATCCCCTGCAGGCGCGCCATCGGCAGCAGGATCACCTGGAACGGAATGAAGCAGCCGACCAGCATCATCGTGAACAGCGCATCCGCGCCGCGAAAGCGCCAGTGCGTGAGCACGTAGCCGTTGAACGCGCCGATCAGCGACGAGATCAGCACGGCCGGAATCACCATCTGCAGCGAATTCAGGAAGAACGGCTTCATCCCGTCGCAGCGCACGCCGGTACACGCGCCACTCCACGCCTTCACCCACGGATCGAAGGTCCAGTGCGTCGGCGGGGTCAGCAGGTTGCCGGTGCGCAGCTGGTCGAGATCCTTGAACGACGTCGACAGCATCACGTAGATCGGGAACAGGAAATACAGCGCGAACAGGATCAGCGCCGCATAGATCACTGCCCGGCTGATCGTCATCTTAGGCTGCATTGCGGGTGCTCCTCGATTCCATATACATCAGCGGCACCAGCACCGCGACCACGGTCGCGAGCATCATCACCGACGACGCCGCGCCCAGGCCCAGCTGGCCGCGGTTGAACGAAAACGTGTACATGAACATGGCCGGCAGCGACGACGACGTGCCGGGGCCGCCGGCCGTCAGCGCGACGACCAGGTCGAAGGTCTTGATCGTGATGTGGCAGAGGATCAGCAGCACCGAGAAGAACACCGGGCGCATGCTCGGGATCACGATCTTGCGGTAGATGGTCGGCAGCGTCGCGCCGTCGACCTGCGCGGCCTTGAAGATCTCGGCGTCGACGCCGCGCAACCCTGCGAGGAACAGCGCCATCACGAAGCCGGTCGACTGCCACACGGCGGCGATCACGATACAGAAGATCGCCTTGTCCGGATCGTCGAGCCAGCCGAACGAGAAGCTCGTCCAGCCCCAGTCGTGCATCACCTTCTCCAGGCCGAGGCCCGGGTTCAGGATCCACTGCCACGCGGTGCCCGTGACGATGAACGACAGCGCCATCGGGTACAGGAAGATCGCGCGCAGCGCGCCTTCGTTGCGGATGCGCTGGTCGAGCAGGATCGCGAGGAACAGCCCGAGCGCGACGCAGATCGCGATGAACGGAATCCCGAACCAGCCGAGGTTCGCGGCGGAGGTCCACCACACGTCGTTCTGGAACAGGTCCGAGTAACGGCCGAAGCCGTCGAATTCGTAGTTCGGCAACAGCCGCGAGTTGGTCAGCGACAGATAGCCGGTAATCAGGATGAAACCGTAGATGAACACGACGGCGATCGCGAGGCTCGGCGCGAGCACGAGCTTCGGAATCCAGCGATCGGCGAAGGCCGACATCGGCGACGTGCGCCGCGCGACGGCAGCGCCGGATCCGTTTCCGCTAAGAGGGGCAGCCACTTGATTCGACTCCTGGAACGAGGGCGGCGCAGGCCGGGCCGGCGCCGGGTACGGCGCGGGCCCGCGGGCGAGCCCGTTTGCTGCACATGCAAAAACGCCCGGCCGACGATGCGTTTCCGGCCGGGCGCCCGTTGCGCCTTACTTCACCTTCGCGGCTTTCGCGAGCGCGGCGACCGCGCTCTTCGAATCCTGCTGCGAGTTCATGAACTTCGTGACGACGTCGGTGATCGCGCCGGCCGTCGCGTCGCCCTGCGCCATCCCGTGCGCGAGCGACGGCACGAAGCCGCCCGACTTGATCGCGGTCTGCTCGTCGGCGTACGACTTCTTCGCGCAGTCGTCGAACTTGTCCATCTTCACGCCGAGGCGTACCGGCACCGAGCCCTTCAGCAAGCTGAACTGCTCCTGGAAGGCCGGCGTCATGATCGTCTTCGCGAGCGCGATCTGGCCCGGCGTCGCGTCCTTCTGGCCCTTCTGCTGGAAGAACACGAACGAGTCGACGTTGAACGTGTACGAATTCGCCGTGCCGGGCACCGGTGCGCAGATATAGTCCTTGCCGGCCTTCTTGCCCGCGTTCTCGAACTCGCCCTTCGCCCAGTCGCCCATGAACTGCATGCCGGCCTTGCCGTTGATCACCATCGCGGTCGCGAGGTTCCAGTCACGGCCGTTGCGGCCGGTGTCAAAGTAGCCCTGGATCTTGCGCACCGTGTCGAACACCGACACCATCTGCGGCGAATTCAGCGTGGGCTGGTCGAGATCGACGAGCGCCTTCTTGTAGAACGCCGGCCCCTGCGACAGCACGACGTCTTCCCACAGTGTCAGGTCCTGCCACGGCTGGCCGCCCATCGCGACCGGCTGAATGCCCGCGGCCTTCAGCTTGTCGGCCACCGCGAAGAACTCAGGCCAGGTGGTCGGCACCTTCGCGCCGACCTTGTCGAGCGCCGCCTTGTTGATATAGAGCCAGTTCACGCGGTGCACCGAGAACGGCGCGGCGACGGTATGGCCCTTGTACTTGATGATCTTGTCGATTTCCGGCGGCAGGTTCTGCTTCCAGTCGCCGGCAGCGGAATCGATGTTGACGAGCACGCCCTGGTCGGCCCAGTCCTGGATCAGCGGGCCCTTGATCTGCGCGGCCGACGGGGAGTCGCCGCTGATCACCTTGGTCTTCAGCGCGGTCATGGCCGCCGCGCCCGCGCCGCCCGCGACCGCGAAGTCCTTCCACACGTAGCCCTGCTTCTGGAGGTCGTCCTTCAGCACGCCGACGGCCTTCGACTCGCCGCCCGAGGTCCACCAGTGCAGCACCGTTACGTTCTCGGCCGCCTGCGCCGCCACGGCGCCAGCCATCAGACCCGCGGCGCAGAGCGCGCCCATGATCGAGCGAACTTTCATTACTTATCTCCTCCAGACTGAATCAACTCGTGAAGTTCCCTGACCGGGAACCGGCTTCTTGATAAACGACGGGGAAATCGAGCCGCGGGACGCATGCAGCGTACGGGGCCGATGACCGGCCGGGCTCTTACAGAAAGCGTGAATCGAGATTCAACGGCGTGTCTCCTCATTGTGTTTCTGGCCCGCCGCGATGCCGCGGCGCGAGCCCGGGGCGACGGCGCGCGGACGATGCGCACCGTCAATGTCCGATAACATTCGGCACAAGGCGTTCCCGAAGGCGAAGCTCGCGCAGTTCATCGACCGCACTTCTTTTTTTCTTCACCCAGGTGCTACCCCTTGCGGCGGATTGTAGTTAAACTACAATTCAGTGTCAAAAATATTTTTATCGCACTACGGATCGCTTCCCAGCACCCCAACCGGCGGAGACACATGCATACCGATTCCAGCTTTACCTTCGTACTTTTCGGCGGCACCGGCGACCTGTCGATGCGCAAGATCCTGCCCGCGCTGTTCGAAGCGCACCGCGGCAACATGCTCGCGGAAAGCGGCCGGATCGTTGCCGTCGCGCGGCACGAATCGGATCGGGCGGGCTATCTCGAGTGGGTCGACACGCACGTGAAGCCGCATGCGGCGAAGGCGGCCGGCAAGGCGTTCGACGACAGCGCGTGGCAAGCCTTCCTCGAGCGCATCGAATACGTGAAGCTCGACCTCGGCCGCGCGGAGGACTACACCGTGCTGCGCGACGCGGTCGCGCAATTGCCCGGCATCCGCGTGTTCTATCTCGCGACGGGGCCGTCGCTGTTCGTGCCGATCTGCAAGGCGCTCGCGTCGGTCGGCCTGAACGAAGGCGCGCGCATCGTGCTCGAGAAGCCGCTCGGCTACGACCTGCGCTCGTCGAACGCGATCAACGACGCGGTCGGCGAGATCTTCGCGGAAGACCAGATCTACCGGATCGACCACTACCTCGGGAAAGAGCCGGTACAGAACCTGCTCGCGCTGCGCTTCGGCAATGCGCTGTTCGAGCCGCTGTGGCGCCGCGAATGGGTCGAGAGCATCCAGATCACGATCGCCGAGGAGCTCGGCGTCGAGGCGCGCGGCGATTTCTACGACAATACGGGCGCGCTGCGCGACATGGTGCAGAACCACCTGCTGCAGCTGCTGTCGATCGTCGCGATGGAGCCGCCGCACTCGATGGATTCCGACTCGGTGCGCGACGAGAAACTTCGCGTGCTGCGTGCGCTGAAAGCGATCGATCCGCGCGACATCGGCAAGGTCGCGGTACGCGGCCAGTATCATGCGGGCGTGATCAAGGGCGCGCAGGTGCCGGCCTATGCGACCGAGCCGGGCGTGAAGCCCGACAGCCAGACCGAAACCTTCGTCGCATTGAAGGTCGAGATCGAGAACTGGCGCTGGGCCGGCGTGCCGTTCTTCCTGCGCACCGGCAAGCGGCTCGCCGATCGCGTCGCGGAGATCGTCGTCAATTTCCGTCCGGTGCCGCACTCGGCGCTCGGACCCACCGCGCTGCGCGCCGGCGCGAACCGCCTCGTGATCCGGCTGCAGCCGAACGAGACGATTCGCCTGTACTGCCTCGCGAAGCAGCCCGGCGAAGGGATGAATCTCGCGAGCGTGCACCTCGACCTCGCGTTCGACCAGTTCTTCAAGGAAGGGCAGATGGAGGCCTACCAGCGCCTGCTGCTCGACGTGATCAACGGCCGCCTCGCGCTGTTCGTGCGCCGCGACGAGCAGGAAGCCGCGTGGCGCTGGGTCGAGCCGATCCTGAACGAATGGGCGCGCTCGCTGAAGCCGCCGAAGCCGTACGCGGCAGGCACGTGGGGGCCGGCCGCGGCGAGCGCGATGCTCGCGCAGCACGGCACCTGCTGGCTCGAAGAAGAAAATTGATGCAAACCGTTGCCGTGCGCGCTTGGCGCGCGGCAACGTGCCCCACGATTCATACGAATTGAACAGACAAAGCAGTCCGGAGGAGATGTGATCGAGATTCACGCTTTCGACACCCAGGAAGCTCAAAGCGAGGCGCTCGCGCGCGCCGTGGGCGATGCGCTGCGCGCCGCGCTCGGCGGCCCCGCACGCCCGACGCTCGCGGTGTCCGGCGGCACGAGCCCGCGCCCGTTCCTGCAAACGCTGTCGCACGCGGCGCTCGACTGGGCCGGCGTCGACGTCACGCTGGTCGACGACCGCTGGGTGCCGGAGGACGACGCGGCCAGCAACGCGCACCTCGTGCGCGACACGCTGCTGCAGCACGCGGCGGCCCCTGCCCGCTTCCTGCCGCTCGTCGACACCAGCACTGCGCTCGACGCGCACGTCGCCGCGCTGAACGCGAACGCCGACTACCGCGTGCCGACCGTCGCCGTGCTCGGCATGGGCGAGGACGGCCACACCGCGTCGATCTTCGCGGACGCGCCCGAATGGGACCACGCGATCACGACGCCCGAGCGCTTCGTCGCCGTGCATCCCGGCGCCGCGCCGCATGCGCGCGTGAGCTTTTCGCTCGATGCGCTGAAACGCGTCGACCGGCTCTTCCTGTTGATCGCGGGCAGCCGCAAACGCGACGTGCTCGACGCCGCGGCCGCCACGCTGCAGAAGAACGCGATTTCCCACCTGGCCAACGACAAGGGGACCAAGCTCGATGTCTACTGGTGCGCAAAGTAAGGCTGTCGTCGCGGTCCAGCATGCCGACGGCCCGCGCCTGCTCGCGGACGTCGGCGGCACCAACGCGCGTTTCGCGCTGGAAACCGGCCCGGGCGAGATCACGCAGATCCGCGTCTATCCCGGCGCCGACTATCCAACGATCACCGACGCGATCCGCAAGTATCTGAAGGACGTGAAGATCAGCCGCGTGAACCACGCGGCGATCGCGATCGCGAACCCGGTCGACGGCGACCAGGTCACGATGACCAATCACGACTGGAGCTTCTCGATCGAGGCGACGCGCCGCGCGCTCGGCTTCGACACGCTGCTCGTCGTCAACGACTTCACCGCGCTCGCGATGGCGCTGCCCGGCCTCACGGATGCGCAGCGCGTGCAGATCGGCGGCGGCACGCGCCGCCAGAACAGCGTGATCGGGCTGCTCGGGCCCGGCACCGGGCTCGGCGTGTCCGGCCTGATTCCGGCCGACGATCGCTGGATCGCGCTTGGCAGCGAAGGCGGCCATGCATCGTTCGCGCCGCAGGACGAGCGCGAGGATCTCGTGCTGCAGTACGCGCGCAAGAAGTTTCCGCACGTGTCGTTCGAACGCGTGTGCGCGGGCCCCGGCATGGAGATCATCTATCGTGCGCTCGCCGCGCGCGACAAGAAGCGCGTCGCAGCGAACGTCGACACGGTCGAGATCGTCGAGCGCGCCCATGCGGGCGAAGCGCTCGCGCTCGAGGCCGTCGAATGCTTCTGCGGGATTCTCGGCGCGTTCGCGGGCAGCGTCGCGCTGACGCTCGGCGCGCTCGGCGGCGTCTATATCGGCGGCGGCGTCGCACTGAAGCTCGGCGAACTGTTCACCCGCTCGTCGTTCCGCGCGCGCTTCGAGGCGAAGGGCCGTTTCACGCACTATCTGCAGAACATCCCCACCTACCTGATCACCGCCGAATATCCGGCGTTCCTCGGCGTGTCGGCGATTCTCGCGGAGCAGTTGTCGAACCGTTCGGGCGGCGCGTCGTCGGCGGTGTTCGAGCGGATTCGCCAGATGCGCGACGCGCTGACGCCGGCGGAGCGCCGCGTCGCCGATCTCGCGCTGAACCATCCGCGCTCGATCATCAACGACCCGATTGTCGACATCGCGCGCAAGGCGGACGTGAGCCAGCCGACGGTGATTCGCTTCTGCCGCTCGCTTGGCTGCCAGGGCTTGTCGGACTTCAAGCTGAAGCTCGCGACCGGCCTCACCGGCACGATTCCGATGAGCCACAGCCAGGTGCATCTCGGCGACACGGCCACCGACTTCGGCGCGAAGGTGCTCGACAACACGGTGTCCGCGATCCTGCAGCTGCGCGAACACCTGAACTTCGAGCACGTCGAGAATGCGATCGAGATACTGAACGGCGCGCGCCGCATCGAGTTCTACGGGCTCGGCAATTCGAACATCGTCGCGCAGGACGCGCACTACAAGTTCTTCCGCTTCGGGATTCCGACGATCGCGTACGGCGACCTGTACATGCAGGCCGCGTCGGCCGCGCTGCTCGGCAAGGGCGACGTGATCGTCGCGGTGTCGAAGTCGGGCCGCGCGCCCGAGCTGCTGCGCGTGCTCGAGGTGGCGATGCAGGCCGGTGCGAAGGTGATCGCGATCACGTCGAGCAACACGCCGCTCGCGAAGCGCGCGACCGTCGCGCTCGAGACCGACCACATCGAGATGCGCGAGTCGCAGTTGTCGATGATCTCGCGGATCCTGCATCTGCTGATGATCGACGTCCTCGCGGTCGGCGTCGCGATCCGTCGCGCGTCGACCAACGGCGAGTTGCCCGAGGCGGTCGCGCAGGCACGCGCACGCGCGAGCGACGACGAAACGGCCGACGTGCTCGACTGGCTGAGCCACGGCGCATCGCCGGCGGCGAAGGACGTGGCGCGCGACTGACGCTCGGCGCAACACCGTCGATGCACGACACCCCGAACGCTGGGTTCAGGCCCGGCGTTCGGGGTGTTTTTGCATGAGCGGCACCGCGCCGCGCCACAGCGGCCCGGCGATCACCGATGAGCGTTCTATCGATGGCGGCACGTGACGTCATACGTTCGTACACGCTCCCATTTTCGAACAAGTCAAATTGTCAGCAGTTGCCCAGGCTCGGTAACTTCCTTCACTCCGCTGATGCCGCCATCCCGGTCCGAGAGGGATATGCATAGACCACGTTTTTCAGCCGCATGGGCAGCAGCACCCTGGGCGATAGGCAGGAGATCGTTGTCTTCGAGGTTTCAGCCTCGTCGATAGCCTGAGAGAGGAATACTATAATGAACAATACCTATGATTTTGGTACACATCGAGATCTCACGCCGATGGAGCTGTTTTTTCTTGTCTTTATCGATGAGACATGCAGGGAGCTTGGTGTTGACGATGTAGCAGCAGTGGTTGCTATTGCGACCGGTCAAAATTGGATGCCAACACGCGCAAAACCCTTCGGTACCACGCCGGGTACTTCTGTTGCGTCGATATTGAGTCGCAAGTATCTGGACTACGATTTGAAGAAGAAGATCCTCCCAACGCTGACCAACGCCAGCGTTAAACGCTTGAAGTTCATTCTGGTAAGAAACATTGGGGTTTTCGTTGGGCGCGCGGTTCCTGTCGTTGGCTGGGTCATTGCTGCCAACAATGTCACGACGATCAGCATTCGTTCCGTGTCGCGCTATAACCCGCTTGTCAAGCCTGAGGACAAGGTGTTCTGATGAGTCAGTTTACATGGAACGAGTTTGAGGATTTTGTGAGAAGGGAGGCCGGTGTGAGTCCCAAAAAAATTCTCACAAAAGGTCATGCCGTCGAGGGTGATTTGGATATCACTGGCGACGATGCGATCGAGTTTATGGAGAGCTTCTTCGATAAATTTCCGGTGCAAGTTGGAGATTTTGAGTTCAATCGCTACTTCTCAGGAGAGGGCTTTAGCTTGATTGAAGTGGCGCGGATGGTTTTCTCCAGAAAACATCGAGAAAAATATGACAAAGTGCCACTGACTCTAGGCATGCTCTATCAGGCGATTCTGGATGGAGAGTGGAACAATCAGCGCTTGGAAAGTCTGCCGCGTTGATTGCACCTTGCCCAATAGACCGGTTTATTTTTCAGGCGATGTGTTGGATCTGTGCACACCTCAAGAGTCTGCGATGAGACAAAATCCGCTGCTCCGGCGCGTGATATTTTCGGCACTGACGTTGGCGGCACAATCGGGCCATGCAACAGATACAAAGTTATCGCCACAAGATCCGATTGTCGAATCCGAAATCAAAGGCGTGAGGTTTGATTTTTTGAAATGCCTGGATCTGTACCACAGCAAGGAACTCGATGCGCAGGCCAAGCGGTTTGTGATCAACCCACAGCGCAGCTACCGACTTGACAATCGCTCGTCAGACCGTTCCAAGTGACCCTGACGCGAGGAGTCAAACGCACGGCCACCGTTGACCACACGCGCCCCGCGACACCGCGAAATTGCTGTTCCCCGCGACGGGGCTGTCAGCGAGACGATTAGAAGCAAATCGCGGCTCCGGCGCGTTCACGCATCCGCCGCCCCCCTCGCCCACCTATTCCGCCACGCGGCTCACGCCCCCGCTTTCACCGGCCGCCCATGCCAGCGCAGCACGAGGTAGCGCCCGGCGAAACACAGCAGACCCGACACACCGATCGTCACGCCCATCGCGAACGGCGTGCCGTCCGCGAGTGCGCCGATCGCGACGCTCGCGAGCGCGCCGAGCGCGAGCTGCATCGCACCGAACACGGCCGCCGATGCGCCCGCGTTGTGCGGGTAGCGATGCATCAGGTCCGTCGTGCAGTTCGCGGACAGGATCCCGACCACGCCGACAACGAAGAACAGACACACGACGATCGACCACAGCCCGCCCCACCCCGTCAGCGCGACGAGCGCGACCGCGAGCGACGCGATGCAGCTCACCAGCGACGCGGCGGCAATGAGGCGCAGCGAGCCGATCCGGCCGACAAGGCGCGTGTTCGCGAAGTTGCCGATCATGATCCCGATGACGTTCAGCCCGAACAGCAGCCCGTAGTGCTGCGGCGACACGTGGAAATACTCGATGTACACGAACGGCGTCGCGGTGATGTACGAGAACATCGCCGCGAACGCCATCCCGCCGCACAGCATGTGCCCCCATGCGACCGGATCGGACAGGATGCGCCCGTACGACGCGAACGATGCAAGCACGGCCGCGCTCTTGCGCCGCTCCTTCGGCCAGGTTTCGGGCACGCGCAGGTACGCGGTCGCCGCGCACAGTGCGCCGAACACGGCCAGCACGACGAACACGCCGCGCCAGCCGGCGAAGCGCAGGATCTGCCCGCCGATCAGCGGCGCGAGCAGCGGCCCGACCGCGGTGACGATCGCGACCATCGACAGCACCTTCGCCGCGTCGGTCGGCTCGTGCGCGTCGCGCGCGATCGCGCGGGCGAGCACCGACGCGGCGCCCGCGCCGAGCGCCTGCAGGAAGCGCACGACGATCAGCATGTCGATCGAGCCCGACACGAAGCAGCCGATGCTCGCGAGCGTGAACAGCGCGATGCCGCCAAGCAGCACCGGGCGGCGGCCCCACGTATCGGACAGCGGACCGTACAGCAGCATGCCGATCGAGAATCCGGCCATGAAGCTCGTCAGCGTGCGCTGCGCGGCGCCGGGGCTCACGGAGAAGCCGTCGGCGATCGACGGCAGGCTCGGCAGGTACATGTCGGTGGCAATCGGCCCGCAGGCGGCGAGCGCGCCAAGCAACAGGATCAGCCGGGCATCGGGCCGGCGCCGGACGACGTGGGACATGAGTATCCGGAATGGAGGCCGCGCGCGCATCGGAGCACGCGTGGCGGTGAAGACGGGAGGCCGCGCCGCGGACGGCGCTCAGGCCCATGATTGTACGCGCAACTTTTTCGCGTGCCGGCGGCGCGTGTGGCGCGCATGGCCGGCAAGCGCCCCCACGGCCGGTGTCGCGCGAGCGCGCGGGCGGATTCGATTAAGCTTGCTGCTCGCCGTTTTTCTCGTCTGACCAAATCGACCCGACGACCGAACCGATGACCGCTTTCCTGCTGATCTGGAGCCCCAAGAAATGGCCGTGGCCCGAGCTGCCCGACGTCGCCGCGCGCGTGAAGGCCGGCGAGGCCGTGCACGACGTGTGGGGCTGCGGCTTCGCCCGCGGCATCCTGCCGGGCGACCGCGTGTTCCTGCACCGTGTCGCGAAGGAGCCGAAGGGCGTGTTCGGCTCCGGCTACGTGACGCGCTCGCCTTACGAGGTTCCCGATCCGGCGACCCGGCGCGGCTACCGGCTGTGCATCGACTTCGTCTATGACTGGCTGGTGGACGCACACCACGACGTCGTGATCCCGCGCGACGCGCTGCGCGTGCATCCGTACTCGGTGCAGACCTGGGATGCGCAGAGTTCCGGCACGTCGATCAAGCCCATGGTCGAAGGCCCGCTGGAGAAACGCTGGGCCGAGCTGACCGGCAAGCGCAAGTCGCCGCGATAAGCGGATAGGAACCGGATTCGGCCGTCCTCGCCGTTCCCGCGCGCCCACCTCGCGCCTGCCCCCCCAACGCGCCGAAAGGCCGCAGACCGCCCGCCGGGCCCGCCCCGCGCGTCTCCGGTACAATCGGACGGATAGTTCCGCCCAGGCGCCGCGGCCCGTGCACAGGCCCCGCACCCTTCTCTCGCAGGTTTCGCTCATGTCCAACAATCAGATCCTCTTCGAACGCGCCCAGAAGACCATTCCGGGCGGCGTCAACTCGCCGGTGCGCGCCTTCCGTTCGGTCGGCGGCACGCCGCGCTTCGTGTCGCGCGCACAGGGCCCGTACTTCTGGGATGCCGACGGCAAGCAGTACATCGACTACATCGGCTCGTGGGGCCCGATGATCGTCGGCCACGTCCACCCGGAAGTGCTGTCGGCCGTGCAGAAAGTGCTCGCCGACGGCTTCTCGTTCGGCGCGCCGACCGAGGCGGAAATCGAGATCGCCGAGGAAATCTGCAAGCTCGTGCCGTCGATCGAACAGGTGCGGATGGTGTCGAGCGGCACCGAGGCCACGATGAGCGCGCTGCGTCTCGCGCGCGGCTTCACGGGCCGCAGCCGCATCGTCAAGTTCGAGGGCTGCTACCACGGCCACGCAGACAGCCTGCTGGTCAAGGCCGGCTCGGGCCTGCTCACGTTCGGCAACCCGACGTCGGCCGGCGTGCCCGCCGACATCGCGAAGCACACGACCGTCCTCGAATACAACAACGTCGCCGCGCTGGAAGAAGCGTTCGGCGCGTTCGGCGATGAAATCGCCGCGGTGATCGTCGAGCCCGTCGCGGGCAACATGAACCTCGTGCGCGGCACGCCGGAATTCCTGAACGCGCTGCGCGCGCTGTGCACGAAACACGGCGCCGTGCTGATCTTCGACGAGGTGATGTGCGGTTTCCGCGTCGCGCTCGGCGGCGCACAGCAACACTATGGGATCACGGCGGACCTCACCTGCCTCGGCAAGGTGATCGGCGGCGGGATGCCGGCCGCCGCGTTCGGCGGCCGCCGCGACATCATGGCCCATCTCGCGCCGCTCGGCGGCGTGTACCAGGCCGGCACGCTGTCGGGCAACCCGATCGCGGTAGCGGCCGGCCTGAAGACGCTGCAGCTGATCCAGGCGCCGGGCTTCTACGACGCGCTCACCGCGCAGACGAAGCGCCTCGCCGACGGCCTCGCGGCCGAAGCGCGCGCGGCCGGCGTGCCGTTCGCGGCCGACTCGATCGGCGCGATGTTCGGCCTGTACTTCGCCGAGCGCGTGCCGACCAGCTTCGCGGAAGTCACGAAGAGCGACACCGAGCGCTTCAATCGCTTCTTCCACCTGATGCTCGACGAAGGCGTGTACTTCGCGCCGTCCGCGTACGAGGCCGGCTTCGTGTCGAGCACGCACGACGACGCGGTGATCGACGCGACTCTCGCGGCCGCGCGCCGCGCATTCGCGGCCCTCGCCGCCTGACCGGAACCACGCATGTTCTCGGATACCGATTTCGCCCACATGCAGCGCGCGCTGACGCTCGCGGCGCGCGGCATGTACACGACCGCGCCGAACCCGCGCGTCGGCTGCGTGATCGTCAAGGACGGCAACGTCATCGGCGAAGGCTTCACGCAGCCGGCCGGCCAGGACCACGCGGAGGTGCAGGCGCTGAAGGACGCGCGTGCGCGCGGCCATGACGTCGCCGGCTCCACCGTGTACGTGACGCTCGAGCCGTGCAGCCACTTCGGCCGCACGCCGCCGTGCGCGAACGCGCTGATCGACGCGCGCGTCGCGAAGGTCGTCGCGGCGATGGAAGACCCGAACCCGCAGGTATCGGGGCGCGGCCTCGGGATGCTGCGCGACTCCGGCATCGACGTGCGCTGCGGGCTGCTCGCGAACGAAGCGGGCGAACTGAACATCGGCTTCGTGTCGCGAATGACGCGCGGCCGGCCGTGGGTGCGGATGAAGACGGCCGCGTCGCTCGACGCACGCACCGCGCTGCCGTCCGGCGAAAGCCAGTGGATCACCGGCGAGGCCGCGCGCCTCGACGGCCACGCCTGGCGCGCGCGCGCATGCGCGATCCTCACCGGGATCGGCACGGTGCGCGAGGACAACCCGCTCCTGACGGTGCGCGGCATCGACACGCCGCGCCAGCCGCAGCGCGTGCTGGTCGACAGCCGCCTCGACCTGCCGCTCGATGCGCGCCTGCTCGAGGGTGCGCCGCTGCTGATCTTCTGCGGCCGGCTCGATGCGGCCGGCGAAGTGCGCGCGAAGGTGCTGAAGTCGCGTGGCGCGGAAATCGTGCCGCTCGCGAATGCGCACGGCAAGGTCGACCTGCCCGCGATGCTGGCGGCGCTCGGCGCGCGCGGTGTCAACGAACTGCACGTCGAGGCCGGCCACAAGCTGAACGGTTCGCTGCTGCGCGAACAGTGCGTCGACGAGCTGCTCGTCTATCTCGCACCGAGCCTGCTCGGCAGCGACGCGGCCGGCATGTTCGACCTCGCCGCACCGGCGAGCCTCGACGCGCGCACGCGGCTCGCATTCCACAGCGTCGAGCGGATCGGCGACGATCTGCGGATTCTCGCGCGCGTCGCGCCGCCTGCCGCCACCCACTGAACGGAGCCGTCACGATGTTTACCGGAATTGTCGCGGCCGTCGGCCGCATCGAATCGATCAACCCGCTCGGCGCGTCGCCCGACGCGGGCGTGCGGCTGACGGTGCACGCCGGTGGGCTCGACCTGGCCGATGTCGCGCTCGGCGACAGCATCGCGATCCAGGGCGCGTGCATGACCGTCATCGAAAAGACCGAAACCGGCTTCGACGTCGACGTGTCGCGCGAAAGCCTGAACCGCACGGTCGGCCTCGCGCAACCCGGCGAAGTGAACCTCGAGAAGGCGCTGCGCGCGCACGACCGCCTCGGCGGGCACATCGTGTCGGGCCACGTCGACGGCCTCGGCACCGTGACGCGGTTCGCGCCGGTCGGCGAATCGCACGAGCTGCGGATCGTCGCGCCGCGCGAGCTCGGCCGCTATCTCGCATACAAGGGCTCGATCACGGTCAACGGCGTGAGCCTGACCGTCAACGCGGTCGACGATCGAGCGGACGGCTGCGAATTCTCGATCAACCTGATTCCACATACGGTCGAGGTCACGACGCTGCGCAACGTGAAGGCCGGCGACAAGGTCAATCTCGAAATCGACATGATCGCGCGGTATGTCGAGCGGATGCTGTCGGCATCGCACGGCGTGCAGCAGGACTGATTGCGGGGGCTCTGCCCCGGGACATGAAATGGCGGCCGGCGGTTCGGCCCGACACCTGGCCTGATGGCCAACGACGCGCACGGGTCATCGCGTCGCGCTAAGATGCAACGGCAGCGGTTTCGGCGCCGCGACACACGGTGCGCCGCGTACCGGCTGTCCCTTTTCCTCCAGGAGTCGTCCCATGTCCATCTCGATGTACCAGGCTTCGCTGCCCGTCCTCATCCGCGGCCTCACCAACCTGCAGCACATCCTCGGCAAGGCGCAGGCGCATGCGGCCGAGAAGCAGATCGACCCGTCGGTGTTCATCGGCGCGCGCCTCTATCCGGACATGCTGCCGCTCGTCCGCCAGGTGTACATCGCGACCGACACGGCCAAGGGCTGCGCCGCGCGGCTCGCCGGCGTCGACATCCCGAGCTATCCCGACGTCGAACAGACGTTCGACGAACTGCATGCCCGCATCCAGAAGACGATCGACTATCTGAAGAGCTTCGAGCCCGCGCAGATCGACGGCAGCGAATCGCGCCAGGTCGTGCTCAAGATGCGCACCGGCCCGATCGAGTTCACCGGCCAGTCGTACCTGCTGAACTTCGTGCTGCCCAACTTCTTCTTCCACGTGACGACCGCGTACGACATCCTGCGCCACGGCGGCGTCGAACTCGGCAAGCTCGACTACCTCGGCGGCCGCAACGAGCACGCGTAACGCCCGGCCGCGCCCCGGCCGAGCTGCGGCCGCCCGTCCTCGGGCGGGCCGCGGCGGCCCCGGCAGGCCCGCCTCGCCGGGCGGTCGCGCCGCTTTCCGGCGTGCTCGCCGGCCGCGCGCGGCCGGTGCCAGCCGAAACGCGGTCCGGCTGGCGTAAAATACGCACTTTCCTCTTTCTCGCCCCCTTATGACGCTCGCCTCCACGCTCGACATCATCGCGGAGTTGAAAGCCGGCCGGATGGTGATCCTGGTCGACGAAGAAGACCGCGAAAACGAAGGCGACCTCGTGATCGCCGCCGAATTCGTCACGCCGGAAGCGATCAACTTCATGGCCAAGTACGGCCGCGGCCTGATTTGTCTGACGTTGACGCAGGAACGCTGCAAGCAGCTGCACCTGCCGCTGATGACCTACCGCAACGGCACCCAGTACGGCACCGCGTTCACGGTCAGCATCGAAGCGGCCGAAGGCGTGACGACCGGCATCTCGGCCGCCGATCGCGCGCACACGATCGCCACGGCGGTCGCGCACGACGTGCGCCCTGAGCACATCGTGCAGCCGGGCCACGTGTTCCCGATCATGGCGCAGCCGGGCGGCGTGCTGGTGCGCGCCGGCCACACCGAGGCCGGCTGCGACTTCACCGCGCTTGCCGGGCTCACGCCGGCCGCGGTGATCTGCGAGGTCATCAAGGACGACGGCACGATGGCGCGTCTGCCCGATCTGCTCGAGTTCGCGAAGGAGCACAACCTGAAGGTCGGCACGATCGCCGACCTGATCCACTACCGCAGCCGCACCGAATCGATCATCGAGCGGATCGCCGAGCGCACGATGCAGACCGCGCACGGCACGTTCCGCGCGGTGCTGTACCGCGACCAGCCGACCGGCTCGCCGCACATCGCGCTGGTGCGCGGCACGCCGTCGCCCGACGTCGATACGCCCGTGCGCGTGCACGAGCCGCTGTCGGTCCTCGACCTGCTCGAGACGAGCATCTCGACGCACTCGTGGACGCTCGACGCCGCGATGCGCGACATCGCGGAACGCGACCTCGGCGTGATCGTGCTGCTCAACTGCGGCGACACGAAGGAACATCTGATCGACGTCTTCAAGGCGTTCGACGAGGAAGAAAAGGCCGCTGCGCTGAAGCGCCGGCCGGTCGATTTCAAGACGTTCGGCATCGGCGCGCAGATCCTGCGCGACGTCGGCGTCGGCAAGATGCAGGTGCTGTCGAATCCGCGCAAGCTGGGCAGCATGTCCGGCTACGGCCTCGAAGTCACGGGCTTCATTCCGATGCCCGGCGGCGAAGCCAAGTCCTGCCCGGCGTCCCACGCGTAACCCGCCACGGCGCTTTCGCCCTATAACCGTTCATCCACACCACGGACAGATCATGGAAATCGGACAATACCAACCGAATCTCGAAGGCGACGGCCTGCGTATCGGCATCGTGCAATCCCGCTTCAACGAACCCGTCTGCAACGGCCTGGCCGATGCATGCGTCGAAGAACTCGAGCGCCTCGGCGTCTCCGGTGAAGACGTGCTGCTCGTGTCGGTGCCCGGCGCGCTGGAAATCCCGCTCGCGCTGCAAAAGCTCGCGGAAAGCGGCCAGTTCGACGCACTGATCGCGCTCGGCGCGGTGATCCGCGGCGAGACGTACCACTTCGAACTCGTGTCGAACGAAAGCGGCGCGGGCATCACCCGCATCGGCCTCGACTTCAACCTGCCGATCGCGAACGCGGTCCTGACGACCGAAAACGACGAGCAGGCCGTCGCGCGCATGACCGAAAAAGGTCGTGACGCCGCACGCGTCGCGGTCGAGATGGCGAACCTGACGATGGCGCTCGACCAGCTCGGCGACGACGAGGACGAAGAAGAAGACGAAGAAGACGAAGAGGAGCGCGCATGAAGAAGAGCGCCCGCCGACAATCGCGCGAGCTGGCGACGCAGGGCCTGTATCAGTGGCTGCTGTCGAACGCGGCCCCCGGCGAGATCGACGCGCAACTGCGCGGCGCGCTCGGTTACGACAAGGCCGACAAGGAGCTGCTCGACGCCATCCTGCACGGCGTGATTCGCGAGCATGCGACGCTCATCGAAGCCCTTACGCCGTCGCTCGACCGCCCGGTCGACCAGTTGTCGCCGGTCGAGCGCGCCGTGCTGCTGATCGCGACGTTCGAGCTCACGCATCATGTCGAAACGCCGTACCGCGTGATCATCAACGAAGCGGTCGAACTCGCGAAGACGTTCGGCGGCTCGGACGGCTACAAGTACGTCAACGGCGTGCTCGACAAGCTCGCCGCGAAGCTGCGCCCCGCCGAAACGCAGGCGCGCCGCAACGGCTGATTCCGTTTGTACACGGGCGCGCAAGCGCCCGTTTTTCATTCTTCCTCCCCTTGCTCGCCCCGCCCGACCGATGAATACCACCGCCGATTCGCTCGTCACGCTCGCCGCACGCGTCGACGCGATCCAGCCCTTCTACGTGATGGAACTGATGAAGGAGGCACAGCGGCTCGAGTCCTCCGGGCGCGATGTTATCCACATGGGCATCGGCGAACCGGATTTCACCGCGCCGGAGCCCGTCGTCGAGGCGGCCGCGGCCGCATTGCGCCGCGGCGTCACGCAGTACACGAGCGCGCTCGGCATCGCGCCGCTGCGCGAAGCGATCGCCGCGCACTATGCACGCGCGTACGGCCTCACGGTCAGCCCCGAGCGGATCGTCGTGACGGCCGGCGCGTCGGCCGCGCTGCTGCTCGCCTGCCTCGCGCTCGTCGGCCGCGACGACGAGGTGTTGATGCCCGACCCGTCGTACCCATGCAACCGTCACTTCGTCGCGGCGGCCGAAGGCCGCCCGGTGCTCGTGCCGAGCGGCCCGGAAGCCCGCTTCCAGCTCACCGCGGACGACGTCCGCACGCGCTGGGGCAGCCGCACGCGCGGCGTGCTGCTCGCGTCGCCGTCGAACCCGACCGGCACGTCGCTCGAGCCGGACGAGCTGAAGCGCATCGTCGAGGCCGTGCGCGCCCGCGGCGGCTTCACGATCGTCGACGAGATCTACCAGGGACTCAGCTACGACGCGGCGCCCGTGTCGGCGCTGTCGTTCGGCGACGATGTCGTCACCGTGAATAGCTTCTCGAAGTACTTCAGCATGACCGGCTGGCGACTCGGCTGGCTGGTCGTGCCACCGTCGCTCGTCGGCACCTTCGAGAAGCTGTCGCAGAACCTGTTCATCTGCCCGTCCGCGCTTGCGCAACACGCGGCGCTCGCGTGCTTCGAACCGGCCGCGCTCGACATCTACGAAGCGCGCCGCGTCGAATTCAAGCGTCGCCGCGACTTCATCGCGCCAGCGCTCGAACGGCTCGGCTTCACGGTACCCGTGATGCCGGACGGTGCGTTCTACGTGTATGCGCACTGTGGCGGCGTCGCCCATCCGGCGGCCGGCGACAGCGCGGCGCTCACGCAGGCGATGCTGCACGACGCGGGCGTCGTGCTGGTGCCGGGCATGGACTTCGGTGTCCATGCGCCGCGCGACTATATCCGGCTGTCCTATGCGACCGCGTACACACGCCTCGAAGAAGCCGTCGAGCGGCTGGCGACGCTGTTCGGCCAACACTGACGTCCGACCGGCCGTCCCGGCCGGCGCGCGGCGCCGTTGCGGCCGCGCAAAAAGAAAAAGGCACCCGGATCGGGTGCCTTTTTGCTTGGGTCCGGCTGGAGCCGCGCGGCGTTACGCGCCGAGTTCCGGGTGGTCGCCGTGCGACTGCTTCGCGGTGTCGACGCTGGCGGCGTCCTGCTGCGGCGCGCCCTTCGGCACGGCGGCAGCCTTCGCGGCGATCGGCTGCGCGGCGTCGAGCGTCGCGTGCACGCGCTTCGCGCCGCCAGCGGCTGCCGTCGCGGACGCGGTCACGATCGGCTTCGACGGCTGGGCCGGCGCATTGAGCGGCACGCTGCGGCCATGCGCGACGTCGCGCAGGCGGGCGCGCTCGGCCATGACCTTCGAGCCGTAGGCGGTGTCGTCCGGGTTCGTCGAGCCGTTGTACATGCGCAGACCGTTCGCGAGCGAGCCGCCGCGGGCGATGCAGTCCTTCAGCACCAGCGCGCCCACTTGCAGGTTGGCGAGCGGTTGCAGCGCGGTGTCGGTACCGCCGAAATATTCGAACTTGTCGGAATGGACCTTCGACATGACCTGCATCAGGCCTTGCGCGCCGACGCCGCTTTCCGCGTACGGGTTGAAGCCCGATTCGATCGCCATCACGGACAGCAGCAGCAGCGGATCGAGGCCGACGTCGCGACCGGTCTGGAACGCAGCCTTGACGAGTTGGCCGAGCGGCTCCTGCGCGACCCGGTAACGGCGCGACAGGTAGGTGGCGACGAGCGCCTGCTCACGGTTCGACGCGAGCGCACGATCGTCGCGCGCATCGGCCGGAACCCGCTGGGTCGGGATCAGTTTCGCGAGCGCGACGGGCGACGGGCCGTTGCGGGCCGGATCGGACGCATCGTTCTGCGCGGCGGTTTCCGGTGCGACGTCGAGACCGACGGCGAGCGCATCCGGTTCGGGGGTGTCTTCCTGCTGCGGCTGCGCGCCGGCAGGCGCGAAGTTCGGCAGCGGGTGACCGGTCAGCAGACGGGCCGGACCGGCCTGCACGGCCGCGGACACGACCGGCATCAGCTTCGCGGCGATGTTCCCGCGCACGGTCGGCAGCAGCCATAGGGCCAGTGCGATCGCGACGGCGAAACAGCCGACAACGCTGAATAAATGGTGACTGACACGCGTCCCGCGACGCAGCATGTCGCGCACGATCTGCGCATGCTGCTCATTGGGACGCCACGATAACCAAGCGTTCATTCAGATCATCTCCCATGAACATGACTCGTGCGGCTCGCTCAGCTCGATGGCGAGACAGAATACGTGCCGCGGAATCACGATGCCGCGCGCCTTGGTTGGGACGTGCAAGCATCGGGGAAACGGTATAAGTACCGTTCGAGGCCACGGTGTAAGAGGGCCGGCACCTTCGCACATTGGGCGAGGCGGGCATACGCGGTGGCACCCACGCAAAAAACCAGCGTGTGGTAGCGCTGGCTGGGACTACTACAAAAGCCGTCGAATACGCCGTGCAGGTATCGGCGGACGGTGACGCGCTGCGTCAAAGATCGGTGATTGGCGGCTCGAAGCCTTTTACCCTGCAGCCAATGTGAGCGGATTCTAGCAGGGTTTTATAGATCGTCAACACTATGAAATCTCAAAATCATAACAAAAAGTAATTTTAAATCACCCTTCAGATCGCGAGCCCCCTGCCGTAGGGGCTCCGCGCGCGATCGACTTTTTTCACCGCCGGGCGTGCGCGCGGCCGCCCGGGTAAAATCGGCGATCGATTCGGGGCCGCAGCCGGCCGCTGCGCCCGCCCACCGCTGCCCGCTTTGCGGGCGGCCCGGACCTTCTTCATGAAATACAAAGACTTACGCGATTTCATCCAGCGCCTCGAGGCGCTCGGCGAACTGCGGCGCGTCACGCAACCCGTGTCGCCCGTGCTCGAAATGACCGAGCTGTGCGACCGCGTGCTGCGCGCCGGCGGCCCGGCGCTGCTGTTCAACGCCGCGCCCGGCAATGCGTTCCCGGTGCTCGGCAACCTGTTCGGCACGCCGCGCCGCGTCGCGCTCGGGATGGGCGTCGATGCGGGCGACGACGCCGCGCTCGGCTCGCTGCGCGACCTCGGGCGGCTGCTGTCCGCGCTGAAGGAGCCGGATCCGCCGAAGAGCCTGAAGGACGCCGGCAAGCTGCTGTCGCTCGCGAAGGCCGTGTGGGACATGGCGCCGAAATCGGTGTCGTCGCCGCCGTGCCAGGAGATCGTCTGGGAAGGCGCCGACGTCGATCTGCACAAGCTGCCGATCCAGACCTGCTGGCCCGGCGACGCGGGGCCGCTCGTCACGTGGGGCCTCACCGTCACGCGCGGGCCGAACAAGCCGCGCCAGAACCTCGGCATCTACCGTCAGCAGCTGATCGGCCGCAACAAGCTGATCATGCGCTGGCTCGCGCATCGCGGCGGCGC
This sequence comes from Burkholderia sp. KBS0801, assembly GCF_005937855.2. NCBI lineage: Bacteria > Pseudomonadati > Pseudomonadota > Betaproteobacteria > Burkholderiales > Burkholderiaceae > Burkholderia > Burkholderia sp. KBS0801. The sequence continues at coordinate 906,292 of NZ_CP042177.1, read as the reverse complement.
GCTGGACTTCCGCGAATTCGCGCTGCAGAACCCGGGCAAGCCGTATCCGGTCGCGGTCGTGCTGGGCGCGGACCCGGCCACGACGCTCGGCGCGGTAACACCCGTGCCCGATTCGCTGTCCGAGTACCAGTTCGCCGGCCTGCTGCGCGGCAGCCGCACCGAACTCGCGAAGTGCCTGACGCCCGGCGTCGACACGCTGCAGGTGCCCGCCCGCGCGGAGATCGTCCTCGAAGGCTTCATTCACCCGCAGGAAGGCACGCCCGCCCCTGCGCCGGCCGGCGCGCCGCCGCGTCCGGCCGGCAACGCGTCCGCCGCGTACGAGCACGCGCTCGAAGGCCCGTACGGCGACCACACCGGCTACTACAACGAGCAGGAGTGGTTTCCGGTGTTCACCGTCGAGCGCATCACGATGCGCCGCGACGCGATCTATCACTCGACCTACACCGGCAAGCCGCCCGACGAGCCGGCCGTGCTCGGCGTCGCGCTCAACGAGGTATTCGTGCCGCTGCTGCAGAAGCAGTTCACCGAGATCACCGACTTCTACCTTCCGCCGGAAGGCTGCAGCTACCGGATGGCCATCGTCCAGATGAAGAAGAGCTACGCGGGCCATGCGAAGCGCGTGATGTTCGGCGTGTGGAGCTTCCTGCGGCAGTTCATGTATACGAAGTTCATCGTGGTCGTCGACGAGGACGTGAACATCCGCGACTGGAACGAGGTGATCTGGGCGATCACGACGCGCGTCGACCCCGTGCGCGACACCGTGATGGTCGACAGCACGCCGATCGACTATCTCGATTTCGCGTCGCCCGTCGCGGGCCTCGGCTCGAAGATGGGGCTCGACGCGACCAACAAGTGGCCCGGCGAGACGAACCGCGAATGGGGCCGCCCGATCGAGATGGGCGCGGCGGTGAAGGCGCGCGTCGATCGCCTCTGGCAAGAGATCGGACTCTAAGTCCGCGCATTGAACGTATCCGGCAAGAACGACGATGAGCTTCGCCCCCGCCTCGATGATGTCCGACGGATTCTTCCTGTCGTTGTCGCTGTGTCTCGACATCGGCCTCGTCAACGTCGCGATGCTGTCGCTGACGCTGTCGCACGGCTTCCGGCCGGGCTTCTGGCTCGGCGTCGGCTCGTGCGTCGGCGATCTCGTCTACGCGGCGCTCGCGCTCGCGGGCATGGCCGTGCTGCTGCAGTTCGAGGTCGTGCGCTGGATCGTCTGGATCGGCGGCGGCGCGGTGCTGCTGTTCCTCACGTGGAAGATGGCGCGTGAAGCGCTCGCGCCGGCCGGCGGCGCCGACGCGGGCGATGCCGACGATACGCCGCCGCCGCGGGCCAGCGCGCGACGCAGCTTCGTGCGCGGGATGCTGCTCGCGATGTCGTCGCCGAGCGCGATCCTGTGGTTCGCGGCGGTCGGCGGCGCGCTGATCGCGAAAGCCGGCGCGACCACGCCGGCGACGGCATCGGTGTTCCTGTCCGGCTTTTTCCTCGGCGGCCTCGCATGGACTCTTTTCATGTGCACGCTCGCGAGCCAGGGCCGCAAGCGCGCGGGCGCGGGGCTGATGCGTGCGTGCCATGTCGCGTCGGCACTGCTGTTCGCGTATTTCTCGTACAGCGTGATCGTCGGCGGCTATCGCGACCTGATCGTCCACGCGGTGTGACCGCACGCGCCGGCCGCCCTTGGCCGCGCGTCAAATGAAAAACGGCGCAACGCCCCGCGAGGGACGTTGCGCCGTTTTGCCGCGAGCGTTCAGGCCGCCGCGCGGACTATTGCATCAACGACGCCAGTAACCGTGGTGACCCCAGCCACCATAACCGTGCCGCCAGTACGGACGACCGTAGTAGCCACCGACGACCACGGGGGGCGGTGCATAGTATGCAGGCGCCGGCGCGTAATACACCGGCGGGGGCGGCGGCGCGTAATACACAGGCGGCGGCGCTGCGTACACGGGATATGCCGGTGCGACCGGGACGCCAATGCCGACCCCGATCGACACGTGGGCCTGTGCGGCGCCTGCGGCACCCAGGCCCAACGCGGCGGCGGCGATGAACGGAATGAGCTTTTTCACTTCGATTCTCCTGCTGGAGCGGTAATTTGTGCGCCCCTGACGGCAACGGCGGGCATGCACGTCGCATGCAAGCAATGTAGCGAAAACCCGCCTCTCGTGTATTGCGCATTTGTTGCAAATTGCAATTCAACGCGGGCGCGGCCGGCGCGCGGCCGGGCTGTGCGAATCCGCTACTCCCCATGCCGGTCGCGCGATTCCGTCCGACCAGTGAAACCGCGACGCGCCGGCCGGTCAGTCTTACCGGCTGCGGTAAGCGCGGCCGGCGCGCTTCCGTAATGAACGATTACAAATTCGAGACAAGACGCCGACAATTCAAGGGGGACGCGGCCCACAGGCGATTCGGGGCCGGATGCAACGGTCGTCATCGAGCAGCGAAAGCGCGGCATCCGGTGATGGATTGCTCGCCTGGAACATCGCCGCCCAGATCGTCCCGTCGGGCGCCGCCATCCGCGCCCGCCCTGTCATTCCTGCGATACTGGCGGCTGCTCCGTTTCCGCTTCGTGGCCCGTCATGTCCCTCCCCGACACTCCCCACCTCGGCTTCATCGGCGCCGGTCGCCTTGCGCGCTGCGTCGCCCGGCGTTTCGCGGCGGCCGGCTTTCCGGTCGTCGCGATCGCGAGCCGCACGGCGGAATCGGCTGCGGCACTCGCCGCGCGCATCGACGGCTGCCGTGCGGTCGACACGCCGCAGCAGGTGGTCGACGCCGCCGACCTGATCTTCCTGACCGTGCCCGACGACCATCTCGCGTCGACCGCCGCGGCGCTGCGGTTCGACGCGGCGCGCGCGGCGGGCCAGGCGCTCGTCCACTGCAGCGGCGCATCGGCGGTCGAGTTGCTCGATCCGGCAAGACGGCAAGGCGCGGCGACCGGCGGCTTCCATCCGCTCTACCTGTTCGGCGGCACGGACGCCGATCTCGCCCGCATCGACGGCTGCTCGGTCACGCTCGAAGCCGACGGCGCGCTGCACGCGACGCTGCTGCGGCTTGCTGCCGCACTCGGCTGCCATCCGCTGTCGATTCCGGCCGGCGGCCGGATGCTCTATCACGCGGCCGCGCATTACGCGGCGAGCTTCGCGCTGTGCGGGCTGTCGGAAGCGGTCGAGCTATGGCGCAGCCTCGGCTTCGACGAGGCAGCCGCGCTGCGCGCGCTGCTGCCGATGCTCGCCGGCACGATCGAGACCGCACGCGACAAGGGCCTCGCGAACGCCCTCGCGGGCCCGGTGTCGCGCGGCGACACCGGCATCGTCGAGCGCCAGCTCGCGCTGCTCGAGGCGCGCGGCGGCGATCACGCGACGCTGTATGCGCTGCTGACCCGCCGTGCGGTCGCGCTCGCGGCGAAGCGCGCCGCGCCGCCGGCCGCGCTGCCGGCGCTCGCGCAGGCCGTCGAAACGTCGCTCGCGCGCACGACCGGGCACCCCTCCCCGCCGCACGACGAGGCGTGATAAGGTGTCGGCCGATGCGCCGCCATCCGGCGTTGGCGGCCGCACGCTACTGGACTGTAAAAAAAGGATGCCAACGATGTTCGGCGAGATCGCCCGTTTTCTGCTCAATACCCTCTTCACGCTGTTCGGCGCCGCGCTGATCCTGCGCGTCTGGATGCAGGCCGTCCGCGTGCCGCCGTACAACCCCGTCACGCAGGCCGTGCTGCAGGCGACCAACTGGCTCGTGCTGCCGCTGCGCCACGTGATCGCGGGCGTGCGCGGCATCGACTGGGCGAGCGTCGTCGCGGCGCTGCTCACCGCGCTCGTCTACGTGGTGCTGATGGTCGTGATGGCCGGCTTCGATCCGGCCTCGGTGATCCCGACGCTCGTCGCGGTGGCGCTGCTCACCGTCGTGAAATGGGCGCTCAACCTCGTGATCTGGATGACGATCCTGATGGCGCTGCTGTCGTGGCTCAATCCGCGCTCGCCGGCCATGCCGATTCTCTACCAGCTCACCGCGCCGTTCCTGAACCCGCTGCGCCGCGTGATCCCGAACCTCGGCGGCATCGACCTGTCGCCGATCCTGCTGTTCGTGATCGTGCAGGTGCTGCTGATGGTCGTCACGCGCGCCGCCGTGTCGCTGACGATGTTCGGCATCTGACGGAGCGACGCTACGCTGCCGGCCCCTGCGCCGGCGGCGCCGAGAGCGTGTCGATCACGCCGAAGCGCGCTGGAATCATCGCGTAGCACACGCGCACCTTCTCGCGCGACAGCCGCTCGAGCAACTGCTGCGCCTCGTCCTCGGTGGCGATGAATTCGACCTCGATCGCAAGCGACCCCTGCAGCTCGAAAAAGCGGTCCTCGTGCAGCACCCGATGCCGGCCGAAGCCGGCCATCGCACGGAATGCGGAACCGCCCGCGATGCCCATCCGGTTGCCTTCCTCCAGCAACCACTCCCATAGCGGCTTCCAGTGCAGCCGGTGCTGCTCATGCACATAGAAGCGCAAGAAGACCCTGTCCATCGCACCCTCCCGGTACCGGCGCGCTCAGGCCGCCGCGAACCACGCGCGCGCGGTCCACATGCCGAGCGCCGTCAGCGTGAACGATCCAGTCAAGTGTAGGGCAGCCACCGCGATCGCCCATCCGAATTCGCCCTGCACCGCGTGCGTCATCACTTCGACCGAATAGGTCGAGAACGTGGTGAGACCGCCGAGGAAGCCCGTGATCACGAACAGCCGCCACTCGGGCGGCAGCCCGACGCGCGCGGTAAATACGACGGCGGCCACGCCGATCACGTAGCCGCCGATCAAATTCGCTGCGAGCGTGCCGAGCGGCACGGCGGGAAAGAATTCGTTGAGCGCAAGGGCCAGGAACCAGCGCAGCACTGCGCCGAACCCGGCGCCGACGAAGATCGCGACGATCGAATAGAACAAGGGAACTCCTCGCTGACGAGGCCGCATGGCGAACGCGGCCCACGCCGAACTGTATGCGGAATCGCGCCGCGACGGCAATGCCGCAGACCGGAGTCGGGCCGCACCGTATCCGCGCATTTCATGATTTCCCCGCCGCTGCCGCAATCGATATTTTCCGGCGCATTACGCAGACCATTACAAATCAATCAAACGCCGATCGATTATTTATTCGCCTTTGAAAATCGAAATGCGAATTGATCCCGCCACGCGCCCGCGCTCGAAACCCACGTATTACGGGCGATCCGCGTACTTTCCCTCATCAGACATTCCCGCATCCGGACGATATTCGATGCAATCGGCTTCACCGATTTCGTAAAATCATTTCGCCCCCCACTCCATCGACATGGAGATTCGAAAAATGAACAATATCCGCGTGTCCTCCATGTTGATTCCGGCGCTGTGCGCGTCGCTGCTCGCGTCGACGGTTGCGCTCGCCGAAGGTAACGGCATCCCGTCCTACGTCGAAGGCAACCGTGCGCCGAAAGGATACGCGCGGCCGCCGTTCCATACCAAGCCGCGCGCCAGTACCGCCGCGGTAGCCGGGCTCACGCCCTCGCTCGCACGGCATGCCTACGGATTCGACGCGCTCGCGAACCAGGGCGACGGGATGGTCGTCGCGATCGTCGACGCGTACGACGACCCGAAGATCGAGGCCGATCTCGGCGTGTTCAGCAACACGTTCTCGCTGCCGCCCTGCACCACGGCGAACGGCTGCTTCACGAAGGTGTACGCGCGCGGCCCACGGCCCAGGACGGACGCGGGCTGGTCGCTCGAGATATCGCTCGACGTCGAATGGGTGCATGCGATCGCGCCGAAGGCGCGGATCCTGCTGGTCGAGGCCGCGTCCGCGAGCTTCAACGACCTGCTGGCCGCGGTCGACGTCGCGGTCAAGCGCGGCGCGTCGGTCGTGTCGATGAGCTTCGGCGGCAACGAGTTCAACACCGAGACGGGCTTCGACAGCCACTTCAACGTGCCGGGCGTCACGTTCGTCGCGTCGTCGGGCGACAGCGGCACCGGCACCGAGTACCCGGCGTCATCGCCGTACGTGGTCGCGGTGGGCGGCACGACGTTGTCCACCGACACATCCGGCAACTACATCGGCGAAGCCGCATGGAGCGGCAGCGGTGGCGGCGTGAGCACGATCGAGGCCGAGCCGGCCGGGCAGACCGGCTGGCCGGTTCCGGTGGCCGGCAAGCGCGGTGTGCCCGACGTCAGCTACGACGCAAATCCGTCCAGCGGGTTCGCCGTGTACGACTCGGTCACCTATCAGGGGCAGGCAGGCTGGTTCCAGGTCGGCGGCACGAGCGCCGGCGCGCCGCAGTGGTCGGCGCTCGTCGCGATCGCGAATTCGCTGCGCGCGGCCGCCGGCAAACACGCGCTGAGCGGCACCTACGACACGCTCTATACGGTCGGGAAAAGCGCTTACGGCAGCGACTATCACGACGTGACGACCGGATCCAATGGCAATTGCGGCAGCGTCTGCAACGCGGCCGGCGGCTACGACTATGTGACGGGCCTCGGCTCGCCGATCGCGCCGGCGCTCGTCCAGGCGCTCGTCGGACAGCCGTAACCGTGCGGCAACCGGCCGGTTCGTCGCGCGGCGCTCAGCCGCCGCGCCATGCGCGGTCGAGCGCGATCAGCGTCGCGAGCGCGCCGCCCTGCAGCCCGATCACGTCCGCGCGGCGCGCATGGGCTTCGCGTGCGTTGATGCGGATCACGTCGGCGCCGAGGCGTTCGCTCAGCAGCCGCACGGTCGGAATCGCGGTGCCCGCGCCGATCTCGACGACGATCACCCGTCCTGCCCGTGCGATCCAGTCCTGCAGCGCCCGCTCCTGCGCGTCGTAGCGTTCGCCGAGCCAGCCATCGTCGCCGAACATCAGGATATTCGGCCGTGCCAAGCCGCCGCAACGCGGGCAGCGCGGCAGCTCGCCGATCAATCGGCACGCGGCTGCGTCGACGTCGGGCGTGAACGGCGCGGCGTCCCACGTGTCGTCCGAGCACGGTCGCAGGCACTGCATCGAATGAATCGAACCGTGGATCTCGGCGATGCGCGCCGGATCGAAACCCGCCTTCTGGAACTGGCCGTCGACATTGCTCGTCAGCACGAAGCCGCCGTTCGGCATCGCGTCCATCCAGCGCCGCAGGATCGCGAAGCCCGCGTGCGGCACCGTCTCGCGATAGAGCGCGAGACGATGCCCATAGAATCCCCACGCAAGCTGCGGATGCGCGCGGAACGCGTTCGGCGACGCGATTTCGTGGAACTCGAAACGTTCGTGGCGCAGCGCCGGATACGCGCGCCAGAAACCGTCCGTGCCGCGAAAATCGGGCAGCCCCGAGTCGACACCGATGCCGGCGCCGGCCGTCACCAGCAGCGCATCGGCGCGCGCGAGCGCGTCGACGGCGGACGCGACCAGATGCGCCGGCAGTTGCGCGCCAGCGGCGCTGGAATCGGCGGGGCCGGACGAATCGGGTAAATCGGCTGAATCGGAAAACGGCATGATGGAGCGGTGGTGGCGTCGAACGGTGCCGGACCGGCATCGCGCGATCTTACGCCCGTTGGAGCACCGTGCGGACCTGTACTTCATGGGCGTGACCGGCGTCCATCCGGTCGCGGCGCTAAGCACCGGCGATTTCGAGGAAGCGGCGATCAAGCGCGCACTCGCCGTACGTGCGGCCGAGACGGTCGTCCTTGCTTCGCAATCCAAATTGCATGCGGCGTCGCAGTTCGTGATCGGCGAGCTTGCACTCGCGCAAACCATCGTGGTCGAGCAGGAAACCGACGCGGCGCTGATCGAACCGATCGAGGCGGCCGGCGTGACGGTCGTGCGAGCGTAGCCGCTCAGCGGCCCGCTACCGAGCGAAACGCGCGATATGCATCGGCATGAAGCTCGAAGCCGATGCCCGGCGCCTGCGGCACGGCCGCGCAGCCGGCGTCGAGCGATTCGCCGTCCGGCAACCCGCTGAACGGGTGGAACGCGAACGGATTGACTTCCGCGCCACCGAGCCCGAGCGCCGCCACGACGTGCAGCGAGAACAGATGACCGCCGTGCGGCCAGAACGCATCGCGCCGCCAGCCGCTCGACACGAAATGATCGACGATCTGCAGGTAGCCCGGCAGGCCGTAGCAATGCACCGGATCGAACACGAGGAAGTCGCGGTCCGCTCGCAGGCCGCCGTAGCGTTCGAGCAGCTTCGCTTCCGCGAGCGAGAACAGCGCCTCCCCGGCCGCGACCGGCGGCGTGTATTGCGCAGTCAGGTCAGCATGCAGCGGCAGGTCGAGCGGATCGCAGAGATCCTCGAACCACCAGAGCCCGAACGGTGCCAGCATCGCGGCGGCGGCGCGGCCGCTCGCCGCGTCGTACGTGTTCATCGCGTCGACCGCGAGATGCGAGCTGTCGGCAAGACAGGCAGCGGCGGCTTCGACGCGTCTTTTGTCGTTGTCGAGATCCGGACCGCCGATCTTGATCTTCGCATGCGTGTAGCCGAGATCGGCGACGCGACGCATCTCGTCCGACAGGCGCGCGAGATCGTCGTGCGGATAACGGTAGCCGCCGCCGGCGTACACGCGCACTCGACGCGCCGCGTGGCGCGCGAGCCGGTCGGCAAGCAAGCGATGGAGCGGCAGGCCGGCGATCTTCGCGGCGGCATCCCAGATCGCCATGTCGAGCACGCCGACCGCAACGCAGCGTTCGCCGTGGCCGCCCGGCTTCTCGCCGGCCATCATCGCGCGCCATGCGCGAAACGGATCGAGGTTCGTTGCGGCGTCGTCGGCGATGGTGTCCGCGGCGGCCAGCAGCCGCGGCCCGAACCGTTCGCGTATCAACCCGCCCTGTGCATAGCGGCCGACCGACGCGTAGCCGTAACCCGTCACCGGGCGGCCGTCGCGCACGACATCCGTGACGATCGCGACGACGCTCGTCGTGAGGCCACCCGACGGAATCGCCGGGTCGGCATAACGGGAAACCGGGATCGCTTGCTCGCGAATGTCGATGATGCGCATGGTCGGGTTCCGGAGGAAACGTTCTGCGTTCGCGGGCCATGCACGCGATGCGGCCGGCGCGCTGGCGGATCGCTGCATCATAGGTGCTTGCGCGGAGTCTTGCAGGCTCGCGATCATCACGACGACGCGGCATCATGCGGCTCCATCGGCATCGCCCGAATCGCGCCGCACGGCGTCGGAATACCGATGAATGCTCCGTCATGCTCGATGCGCGTTGCGCGTTGCGTGCGTCGAATCCGCGCATCGCATTGCGCCGGCAGTGAATGAGATGGACAACCAACACGAAGCGCGTATGATGAATTTGTCCGAGCACGGGTGGTCGAGTTGCTGGCCGCTCGCCCCGCCATCTTCCTCCTTGCTGCGTCGTGCGTTCATCAGCACGCGTCGCTGCCTTTTTCACCTACCCGTCGCGCCGCGCAGCGGTGATACCGGTCGGAAGTGTTCGTCCACGCGATTTGTCGCGACCGAACCAGGAGTTCATCATGAGCATGCATCTCTATCGTGGCTTCGAAATCTATCCGCTGATTTATCCGCACGTGCCTTCCCAGAACGGCAACCCGCACAACTACGACGGCGGCTTCGACGCGGCCGTGAAGATTTGCCAGCGCGGCACTGCCGACACGGTGACCCGCAGCGAAACGTTCCGGCTGCTCGGCAACGCGCCGTTCGAATCGGCGGGCGAAGCGCGCCGGGCGTCCCTTCGCTACGCGGAGGAAATCATCGACGGCAATCGCGGCGAGCAGCCGCTCTTCGCCAACTCCCACTGACGTATCTCGCGGCGGTAGCGCGGTCGCATATCACTTCGGATCACGAATCGATAATCGGCGCGGGCGATCATTCGATTGCCCTGCACGAGATCGCCGAATCCGACGCAGCTCCGCCCAACGGCCTCATCAGTTCGGCGTTGCGTCATCACCCGGCGTCGCAGATGCTGTCTGCCGCGCGCACACCGTCGATCCGCGTCGGCTATTTCGAATGCGATCCGACGAGATAGCGAGTGCCGTCACAACTTCGCTCGACCAGCGTTCCTTCACGCATTGTTTGAAAACGGGATTGCATGACGACGATCGTCCTCAAGCCCAACGAACCGGTCGATGTCGCGCTCCGGCGCTTTCGGCGAGACATCGAGAAGACAGGTCTGATCCGCGAGTTGCGCAGTCGCACCGGTTACGAAAAGCGGACGACCGAGGGCAAGCGCGAGAAGGCCAGCGTCGTCGCAAGACAGCGCCTGCGCGCAAAGCGCATGTTGCCGCCTCGCAAGTTGCACTAGGAGAACGCCATGTACCAGCCGCCCGTCGAAGCCCCTCCGTTCTTTCCGTTGACGAAATGCGAAGTCGATTTCGATCGACAGAACGATGCGATCACGCTTTTGCCGAGCTTCTACGCGTTTGGCTGCGAGTACACGAGTCGCGGCCTGCTGATCGGCCGCGATGATGCGTTCAAATTGATTGCCGCGATCGAAAAGGCGCTGAGCGTCGAGAAGTAAGCTTCAGCCGGGAGTGGTCGAATTGCATCGCGTAGCGCGGGCCGGCTGCTGCTTCCGGGCAATCCGGATTCGCATGGCCGCATGGATGCTGATGCAGCCGCGAAAGAACATTTCCGAAATCGCGGCGGGCTGCGGATTTACCGACGCGTCGCGTCTCGGGCACAAGTTTCGGCGCGCGTACGGGATGTGGCCGCGCGCGTATCGGAGCACCAGGCGCCCCGCGCGCTCGGCCGGATAGCGGGACCGGCCGAGCGTGCGACCACGCTCGGCGAGCTGTTCCCGAACCGGAACGAGTTTCCTGAACCGGAATCCGCGAGACCGCCATTCCTGCCGAAATCCCGGAGGAATGACGCGTCATGCGGGCGTCAGGCGAACACGAAATACTTGCGCACCGTCTCCACCACTTCCCAGGTCCCTTTCATGCCGGGCTCGATGACGAACACGTCGCCCGCTTTCAGGTGCACCGCTTCCTCGCCTTCCGGCGTGATGATGCAGTAGCCGTCGAGGAAGTGGCAGTACTCCCACTTCTCGTAGTTCACCTCGAACTTGCCCGGCGTGCAGATCCAGGTGCCCATGATCTTGCTGCCGTCCTTGGACAGGTAGGCATTGAGATTCACGGTGTGCGGATCGCCGCCGATGCGCTTCCACTTGGTGGCGTCAAGGACCGGGGTCGGGCAGGTTTCGCGCAAAACGGTGATGAAATCGGACATGTCAGCTCCAGACTTACGATCGGATGAGAGGTCTGTCACGTTAGTTCGAAAGCCGCACCGGGGCTTGTATGGTTCCGACACCGACTCGTCTAATTTCGACACCGGCTTGCGTGGTGGGGCGCTGCGGGGGTGCCATTTCGCGTTGCATCGATGGACTGCTTCCGGCGGATCGTTATTCACCTTTCCCCCTGGTGTCATCGCCTCCACGCCAAGCCATGCCGGCATTGATGCCGGCGGCCAAAACGCCCCGCTTGCAACATTTCGGTCAACCCCTGTACAATCACCCGTTCTGCGGGCGTCGTATAATGGCCATTACCTCAGCTTCCCAAGCTGATGACGTGGGTTCGATTCCCATCGCCCGCTCCACTTTCGGCTGCACGGCAGCCAGCGCAAGAGCCGCCTCGTCGAAGGCGGCTTTTTTGTACCATGTGCCCGTTCATCCGGCGCACCGCTGCGCGTAACGGGCCCGCGCCCCGAACCGAGCCTTTCTCTGTCACCGATGATGCACGACGATCCGAACGAAGCCGGCCTGCCGCCGGACGACGCCGCCCTCCCCGACGAAGCCGCCGACGGCGCCGACGAAGTCAATCCGCTGCACCACCGCCGCATCCGCAGCTTCGTGACGCGCGCCGGTCGCGTGTCGACCGGACAGCGCCGCGCACTCGACGAGCTCGGCCCGCGCTTCGTCGTCCCGTACACGCCTGAAATTCCCGACTGGGACGCCGTGTTCGGCCGCAGCGCACCGCGCATCCTGGAAATCGGCTTCGGGATGGGTGCGTCGACCGCGGAAATCGCCGCGCACCGCCCGGGCGACGACTTCCTCGGCGTCGAGGTGCACGAGCCGGGCGTCGGCGCGCTGCTGAAGCTGATCGGCGAGCAGGACCTGCCGAACATCCGCATCATCCAGCACGACGCGGTCGAAGTGCTCGAGCACATGCTCGCGCCGGAAAGCCTCGACGGCGTGCACATCTTCTTCCCGGATCCGTGGCACAAGGCGCGCCACCACAAGCGCCGGCTGATCCAGCCGCCGCTGGTCGCGCACCTCGCATCGCGCCTGAAGCCCGGCGCGTACCTGCATTGCGCGACCGACTGGCAGAACTACGCGGAACAGATGCTGGAAGTGCTCGGCGCCGAACCGTCGCTCGAAAACACGGCCGCCGACTACGCGCCGCGTCCCGACTACCGCCCCGTCACGAAGTTCGAACGGCGCGGGTTGCGGCTCGGCCACGGCGTGTGGGACCTGGTGTTCCGCAAGCGCGCCGCCTGAATCCCCGCTGCGGCGGCGCACCGCACGCTGCGCGCCGCGCAATGAAGAACGGCCCGACCGGCATCTGCCGATCGGGCCGTTCTTCATTGGAAGCGCCCGCACCTGCGCACCGGCATCACGCCCAGTTCAGCCACCCGCTGTAACCCACGAGCAGCACGAACAGGCCGAACGCGATCCGGTACCACGCGAACACGGTGAAGTCGTGCGTCGCGACGAAGCGCAGCAGCCAGCGCACGCACACGAACGCGCTGACGAACGCGGCAACGAGCCCGAGCGCGAACAGGCCGAGCGAGTCGACGGTGAACGCCTGCCAGTCCTTGACCGTTTCATAGAGCGTCGCGCCGAAGATGATCGGAATCGCGAGGAAGAACGAGAATTCGGTCGCGACGCGCCGGTCGAGGCCGAACAGCATCCCGCCGATGATCGTCGAGCCCGAGCGCGACATGCCCGGCACCAGCGCGAAACATTGCGCGATGCCGACCTTCAACGCGTCGAGCGGCGTGAGCGCATCGATCGACTGCACGCGCGGCGGCTCGCTGCGTTCGCGCTGCCGCGCCTCGGCCCACAGGATGATCGCGCCGCCGACCACGAGCGCGAATGCGACCGGCACCGGCGAGAACAGCACGGCCTTGATCTTCTTCTCGAACAGCAGGCCGAGCGCGATCGCGGGAATCGTCGCGATCACGACGTTGAGTGTGAAGCGCTGCGCGTCGGGCCGGCTCGGCAGACCGGTCACGATGGACACGATCCGTTGCCGGTATTCCCAGCAAACCGCGAGGATCGCGCCGAACTGGATCACGACGTCGAAGGTTTTCGCGTGCGCATCGTTGAAATTCAGGAAGCTGCCCGCGACGATCAGGTGGCCGGTGCTCGACACCGGGAGGAATTCCGTCAGCCCCTCGACGACGCCGAGGATCAATGCCTTGCAGATCAGGATCCAGTCCATCCGTGGCCCAACTCCGAAGTAGTCGAAAGAGAATGGGCCGCGTCACCGCCGCGGCCCGCCCGGCCGCGCGCGGTACGTCGTCACTTTTCGACGATCGCCACGCGTATGCCGTTTGTAAGAATCGTAATTGTACCGGGTTCGTAGTTCACTCCGGCAAATTGCAGTTGCTCGGGCTTGAACGTGTAGATCGGATAGTTGGTCAGCACCTGCGTCGCGAGCAGGCCGGCGGCCGCGCCGACCTGTTGCGCATACATCTGCGCGTTGCCGTCGAGCACGAGGCTGTCGACGGCCGGCGCCTTCAATACCACCGAGCGGCTCGGCGCGTCGTACGCCAGCTGCCCCGACACGGTGAACTTGCCGCTCACCGGCTCGCTCAGGAACGGACTCGCGAAATGCGCGTCGAGCTGCACGGCGACGCGGTTCTGGTCGGGCAGCAGGTTGACGGCCGGATTCGCTAGCGACACGTCGACGACCTGCGCGACGGTCTTCTGGTACGGGAACTTGCGCGCGACGGCTTTCTGCACGTCGCCGCGCGAGAACGTGTAGTGATCGGGGATGAACGGGAACGTCGACGCGCAGGCGGCGAGCGATACCGACACGCCGATGGCGCCGGCGCAGACGGCGAGGAAACGGCGCCGGCCGGGCGTGCAAGATGCGGTCATGCTGGACAATCTCCTGTATCGGGCGAAGCGGCAGTCGTGCCATCGGCTCGGCCGCCGCATCGCGGCCGTGGACCAAAGTTAGTGCTTGCGCACGCGCCGCCGGTTCCGTCCGCGAGCCGGTGCACGACGACCATGCGTCAACGAGAAGCGCCGGTGCCGGGCGCGGGCTGGGTCGCGACCTCGAGGCGCGTCAGCCACGCGAGCGCGTTGTCGCGCGACGCACCGCACATCTCGGCGGACGGCTGCAGCCCGGAACAGCACGCGGGACGCTCGGGCCGGCCGAAGATCCGGCAGCGCAGGTCGTCGCCGAGCTGCACGCAGCGCACGCCGGCCGGCTTGCCGTCGGGCATCCCCGGAATCGGGGACGAAATCGACGGCGCGATGCAGCACGCGCCGCACCCCTCGCGGCACGCATGCGGCGGCGGGGCATCGGCGGGCGCCGGACGGACAGGCATTTCGACGGACACTCGGCTCTCTCAAGAACAACAAAAAAACGGTGCGGCAACCGGACGCGGCGTGCGGCAGCCCACCGCGCATTGTGCCATCGCCGGCTGCGACGTTATTACGCAATGCAGCCGAAACACGCGTTTATATACTCGAAACCATCTGAAAAGCGCGAGGCCAGCATGAGTTCCGGTTCTGCCGACACGATGTTCCGTCCCGATTTGCTCGCCAAGTACGGCGCGAACGGGCCGCGCTACACGTCCTACCCTACCGCGCTGCAGTTCCGCGACGATTTCGACCCAGCCGACTACCTGCGTGCCGCGCGCGATCCCGGCGCGTCGTCGAGCGATCTGTCTCTCTACTTCCATATCCCGTTCTGCAACACGGCCTGCTTCTATTGCGGCTGCAACAAGATCGCGACCAACAACCATCGCCGCGCGCGCCCGTATCTCGAGCAACTGAAACGCGAGCTGGCGCTGCAGGCCACACTGTTCGATCCCGCGCGCCCGGTCACGCAGCTGCACTGGGGCGGCGGCACGCCGACCTTCCTGTCCGACGCCGAAATGGCCGAACTGATGGCCACCACCCGCGATTATTTCGTGCTCGCACCGGACGCCGACGCCGAGTTCTCGATCGAGATCGACCCGCGCACGGTCACGCCCGCGCGGCTCGTGCACCTGCGCAACATCGGCTTCAACCGGCTGAGCCTCGGCGTGCAGGATTTCGATCCGATCGTGCAGCAGGCGATCAACCGGGTCCAGCCGCTCGCGATGACGGCCGATCTGATGTCCGCCGCGCGCGCGACGGGCTTCCATTCGGTCAGCGTCGACCTGATCTACGGGCTGCCGCACCAGACGGTCGCCGTGTTCGCGCGCACGCTCGAGACGATCATCGAACTCGCGCCGGACCGCCTGTCCGTATTCGGCTACGCGCACATGCCGCACCTCTTCAAGATGCAGCGGCAGATCGACGACGCGACGCTGCCGCCGCCCGAAACGCGCATCGCGCTGCTCGGCCTCGCGATCGACATGCTGACGTCGGCCGGCTACGTGTACATCGGGATGGATCACTTCGCGCGGCCAACCGACGAACTCGTGCGCGCGCAGCGCAACGGCACGCTGCAGCGCAATTTCCAGGGCTACAGCACGCGCGCGGATACGGACCTGGTCGGTTTCGGCGTGTCGTCGATCGGCAAGGTCGGCGACGTCTACGCGCAGAACGCGAAGGATCTGCCGGCCTATGGCGCCGCGCTCGACGCGGGCCGGCTGCCGATCGCGCGCGGCGTGCGGCTCACGGCCGACGACCGGCTGCGCCGCGACGTGATCACGCAACTGATGTGCAACCTCGAATTGCCGTTCTCGCATATCGAGGCGGCGCACGGAGTCCGCTTTGCCGATCACTTCGCGCGCGAGCTCGACGCGCTGCGCGGGTTCGAGCAGGACGGGCTGCTGACGATCGCCGGCGACCGCCTGACGATTCACCCGGCCGGCCGGATGGTCGTGCGCAACATCGCGATGGCGTTCGACGCCTACCTCGGCCGGACACCGCGCCAGCGCTACTCGCGCACCGTCTGACGCCGCTCGGCCGCATGCGGGCGGCCGGTTTGCTAAAGTAACGGGCTCAACGCCCCTGCAAGAACCCGCACGATGCGCACCACCAAAGCGACCCACGCGGTCGAACGCCTGAAGACCCGGTCCGGCAACCCGCAGTTCGCGGCCGTCGCGATGGCGGGCGGCCTGTTCTATCTGGTCGACCGCTCGGGCGGCACCGCCGAGAAGCGCAGCGAGCCGCTGCCGCTCGACGAATTCGTCAAGTTCGTCGACCAGTTCGGCCCCCAAAAACCGCGCAAGGCGAGCAAGCTCGACCTCGCGTTCGAAGCGCAGATCAAGAAGAGCAAGGGGTAAAGGTCTGTTGCAGGCCGTCTGAAGGCTTCGCCGGCGCCCCGTTTGGTACAATCACGAAGTTTCTCTATCCCCGCTGATGGCCGACCTGGCTGCGTGACCACACCATGAATATCGAAAACGCGCGTTTCAACATGATCGAACAACAGATCCGGCCGTGGGACGTACTGGATCTGGACGTCCTGGGCCTGCTGTCGATCGTCAAGCGTGAAAACTACGTGTCGCCCGAACATCGCGATCTCGCGTTCGCCGACCTCGAGCTGCCGCTGCCCGGCGGCCGCGGCAAGATGCTGTTCCCGCGCGTCGAAGCGCGCATGCTGCAGGAACTGGCGGTCAAGAAGCACGAGAACGTGCTCGTGATCGGCGCGGGCTCCGGCTACCTGGCCGCGCTGTTCGCGCATCGCACGCTGCACGTGACGGCTGTCGAGATCGATCCGGCCATCGCGAAGTTCGCGGCCGACAACCTGCGCAACGACGGCGTGACGAACGCGGAAGTCGTGCTCGGCGACGGTTCGCTCGGCTGGCCCGACAAGGCGCCGTACGACGTGATCTGCGTCGCGGGCGGGCTGCCGGTCGTGCCGCAGCAGATGCTCGAACAGCTGAAGATCGGCGGCCGCCTGTCGGCGTTCGTCGGCGGCCGTCCGGTGATGAAGGCGCAGATCATCACGCGCATCGACGACAAGCAGTACCGTGTCGCCGACGTGTTCGAGACCTACGTCGACCACCTCGTCAACGCGATCGAACCGTCGCGTTTCAAGTTCTGAGCGGCGGCCCCATGCAGATCCTGACTGCCGCGATGCTCGCGGAATGGCTTCGCGATCCGGCGCGTCCCGCGCCGGTCGTGCTCGACGTGCGCGAACCGTGGGAAATCTCGACCGCGCAGATCGCCGGCAGCGTGTCGATCCCGATGCAGCAGATCCCCGCGCGCAGCGAAGAGCTCGACGACGAAGCAGAAATCGTCTGCGTGTGCCACCACGGCATGCGCAGCGCGCAGGTCGCGATGTTCCTCGAATCGCGCGGCTTCACCAAGCTGTACAACCTGCAGGGCGGCATCGACGCGTGGTCGCGTGACGTCGATCCGTCCGTGCCGCGTTACTGAGTTACCGGCGAGTTATCGCCGAGTTACCGACCTTCCCGGCGGCGCATCGCGCGCCGCCACGCCGACCGGCCCATTGCCGCCGGTCCCAGCGGTCTCCCCCGAACGGGCGCGCGTTGCGCGCCCGTTTGCGTTTCTGCTTCCATCTTTCCCCCTCGTTCCGTTGACTTCGGTGCGCCGGCGAGCGCGTCGTGCACCATTTGCGCCCGCGCGACTGCACCGCAACGGATCGCGCATGCTGCACGACGCGTCATGTGCACCGCGTGCGCCCCTCGAGCCACGGCGGTCAGGCACGCCCAGCGTGCATCCGCGCGACTGGCACATGCCTTGCGTTACTACGATGCCGGCGCCGCCACGGCGCACGCACATCCAACACGTCAAGGGGAACCCGATGAAACGTCGCAGTCTGCTGAAGTTCGGTTCGATGGCCGGTGCACTCGCGCTGGCGGGCAAGAGTCCGTTCGCGCAAGCGGCCGATGCGGGCACCGGCCCGATCAAGGTCGGCATCCTGCATTCGCTGTCGGGCACGATGGCGATCTCCGAAACGTCGCTGAAGGACACGGCGCTGATGACGATCGCCGACATCAACAAGAGCGGCGGCGTGATGGGCCGCAAGCTCGAGCCGGTGGTCGTCGATCCCGCATCGAACTGGCCGCTGTTCGCGGAGAAGGCGCGCCAGCTGCTCACTCAGGACAAGGTCGCGTGCGTGTTCGGCTGCTGGACGTCGGTGTCGCGCAAGTCGGTGCTGCCGGTGTTCGAGGAACTAAACGGCCTGCTCTACTACCCGGTGCAGTACGAAGGCGAGGAAATGTCGCGCAACGTGTTCTATACGGGCGCCGCGCCGAACCAGCAGGCGATACCGGCCGTCGAGTACCTGATGGGCGCGGAAGGCGGCGGCGCGAAGCGCTTCTTCCTGCTCGGCACCGACTACGTGTATCCGCGCACGACCAACAAGATCCTGCGTGCGTTCCTGAAATCGAAGGGCGTGAAGGACGCCGATATTCAGGAGGTCTACACGCCGTTCGGCCACAGCGATTACCAGACGATCGTCGCGAACATCAAGACCTTCGCGCAGGGCGGCAAGACGACCGTGATCTCGACGATCAACGGCGATTCGAACGTACCGTTCTACAAGGAACTCGGCAACCAGGGGATCAAGGCGACCGACGTGCCGGTGGTCGCGTTCTCGGTCGGCGAGGAGGAACTGCGCGGGATCGACACGAAGCCGCTCGTCGGCCACCTTGCCGCATGGAACTACTTCATGTCGGTGAAGAACCCGACGAACACGAAGTTCAAGGACCAGTTCGCCGCATGGGTGAAGGCGAACAACCTGCCGGGCGGCGCGAAGCGCGTGACCAACGATCCGATGGAGGCGACCTATGTGGGCATCCACATGTGGAAGCAGGCCGTCGAGAAGGCGAAGAGCACCGACGTCGACAAGGTGCGCGTCGCGATGATCGGCCAGAGCGTTGTCGCGCCGTCGGGCTTCACGCTGTCGATGGACGGCAATCACCACCTGCACAAGCCGGTGATGATCGGCGAGATTCGCGGCGACGGGCAATTCAACGTCGTGTGGAAGACGAAGACGGCCGTGCGCGCGCAGCCGTGGAGCCCGTTCATCGCGGGCAACCAGGGCAAGCCGGACATCGTCAGCTCGATCCCGGCATTCCTGCGGCGGCAGCGCGCGGCGCTCGCCTGATGCGATGCGGAGCGCCGCGCACCACCGGCGTGGCGCTCCGCTCGCAGGCTGCTGCGGGCATGCCGCCGCGCGTGGGGTGACGAACCGCATGCGCCCGCGCACCGCCGCACGCATTCGCTTTTCCACGCCCCACAGGATCTCCCGATGCCTACCCGCTTTCGCCGCGCCGCCGTCGCGGTCGTCGCCTGTGCCGCGCTGGCCTGCGCGCTGCCGCGCGCCGCGTTCGCCCTGACGGCCGCCGATACCGCCGCGCTCGCCGGCGACGACTTCGACGCGAAAACCTCCGCGATCGAACGGATCGCCGCCGATGCCGATCCGCGCGCCGTCGCGCTGCTCAATGCGCTGTCGACCGGCGACGCGCTCGCGACCGGCGACGGCCGGCTGCTGATCCAGACCGGCGACACCGCACACGATGCGCTGACGCAGGCCGCGACGCCGGCCGGCGACGCGCAGCCCGTCATGCTGAACAACCTGCTGCGCACGAAGATCGCCGCCGCGCTGTCGGGGCTCGCGCTCGCATCGCCCGACGTCGGCGCGCGTCGCGACGCGATCGACGCGCTGCTGAAGTCGCCCGACCCGGCACTCAAGCCGATGATCGAGCGCGCACGCGCAAAGGAAACCGACCCGGCATTGAAGCGCCGCCTCGACGCACTGTGGGCCATCGCCGCGCTGCACGATGCCGATCCGGCGAAGCGACTCGACGCCGTGCAGGTGGTGGCCGCGCGCAGCGATCTCGACATGATCGAGCAGTTGCGCCCGCTCGTCGCGAAGAACGCCGACGGCAGCTACACGGAACCCGACGCACGCGTACGCGCAGCCGCGCAGCAAGGGCTCGACGCATTGCACGCGCTGCAGCGCCGCGGCGAGATCGTGGGCACCGTGTTCGCGGGTCTGTCGCTCGGCAGCGTGCTGCTGCTCGCGGCGCTCGGCCTCGCGATCACGTACGGGCTCATCGGCGTGATCAACATGGCGCACGGCGAATTCCTGATGATCGGTGCGTACGCAACCTATGTCGTGCAGACGCTGATCCAGCGCCATGCGCCGGCCGCGTTCGACTGGTATCCCCTCGTCGCGGTGCCCGTGTCGTTCGCGGCGGCCGCGCTGGTCGGCATCGTGCTTGAACGGCTCGTGCTGCGGCATCTGTACGGCCGCCCGCTCGAGACGCTGCTCGCGACGTTCGGCGTGAGCCTGATCCTGATCCAGGCGACGCGCATGCTGTTCGGCGCGCAGAACGTGCAGGTCGTGAATCCGTCGTGGATGAGCGGCGGCGTGACCGTGATGCAGAACCTGATCCTGCCGTACAACCGGCTCGCGATCCTCGCGTTCGCGCTCGCGGTCGTGTTCGTCGCGTGGGCAGTGCTGACGAAGACGCGGCTCGGCCTGTTCGTGCGCGCGGTCACGCAGAATCGCCGGATGGCCGCGTGCGTCGGCGTGAAGACCGCGCGCGTCGATGCGTATGCGTTCGCGTTCGGCGCGGGCATCGCAGGCCTCGGCGGCTGCGCGCTGTCGCAGATCGGCAACGTGGGCCCCGATCTCGGGCAGAACTACATCATCGATTCGTTCATGGCGGTGGTGCTCGGCGGCGTCGGCCAGATCGCCGGCACCGTGCTCGGCGGCTTCGGGCTCGGTCTCGTCAGCAAGGCGATCGAACCGTTCTGGGGTGCCGTGCTCGCGAAGATCGCGGTGCTCGTGATGATCGTGCTGTTCATCCAGAAACGTCCGCAGGGCATGTTCGCCCCGAAGGGCCGCAGCGCGGAGGCGTGACATGACTTCAATCACCGATTCGTTGTCGAACCCGGTCGCCGGTGCGCCGAAGCCCGCCGCCGTGCCCACGAAGGAAGGCTTCGCGCTCGGCCTGCCGCCGCGCCCCGCGCTGCTGTCGCGCCGCGCATGGCTCACGCTCGTCGCGCTGTGCATCGCGATCGGCGCCGGCGTGCCGCTGGCCGCGCTGGTCGCGCCCGAGTCGAGCGCGTTCCATCTGTCCGCGTATGCGATGACGCTGGGCGGCAAGCTGATGTGCTACGCGATCGCCGCGCTCGCGCTCGATCTCGTGTGGGGCTACTGCGGCATCCTCAGTCTCGGCCACGGGCTGTTCTTCGCGCTCGGCGGCTATGCGATCGGCATGTACCTGATGCGCGAGATCGGCCGCGACGGCAAGTACGGCAGCGACCTGCCCGACTTCATGGTGTTCCTCGACTGGCATCAGCTGCCCTGGTACTGGAGCGGCACGCAGCATCTCGCGTGGGCGCTCGCGCTGGTCGTGCTGGTGCCGGCCGTGCTCGCGTGGGTGTTCGGCTTCTTCACGTTCCGCTCGCGCGTGAAGGGCGTGTACCTGTCGATCATCACGCAGGCGCTGACGTTCGCCGCGATGCTGCTGTTCTTTCGCAACGAGACGGGCTTCGGCGGCAACAACGGCTTCACCGACTTCAAGCGCATCGCCGGGTTTGCGATCACGTCGCCCGGCACGCGCACGGTGCTGTTGCTGCTGACCTTCGCGACGCTCGTGCTCGCGTTCATCGCCGCGCGCGCGATCGTCACGAGCAAGCTCGGGCGCGTGGTCACCGCGGTGCGCGACGGCGAGACGCGGCTGATGTTCCTCGGCTACAGCCCGCTCGCGTACAAGCTGTTCGTGTGGACGCTGTCGGCCGTGCTGTGCGGCATCGCGGGCGCGCTGTACGTGCCGCAGGTCGGCATCATCAATCCCGGCGAGATGTCGCCCGGCAACTCGATCGAAATGGCGATCTGGGTCGCGGTGGGCGGGCGCGGCACGCTGATCGGGCCGATCGTCGGCGCGTTCGCGGTGAACGGCGCGAAGAGCTTCTTTACCGCGTACTTCGCCGAATACTGGCTGTTCTTTCTCGGCCTGATCTTCGTGCTGGTGCCGCTGTTGCTGCCGCGCGGGATCATGGGCCTCGTCGACACGCTGCTTGCGAAGGGGAAACGCGGATGAACGGCACGGCCCTCTACCAGTTCACGCCACCGGCCGAAGACGAGCTGCTGACCGTCAGCGGCACCGCATCGATGGGCCGCGTGGTGCCGCCCGGCATCGACACGTCGCACGGCACGATCCTCTACCTCGAGGACATCGAGGTGAGCTTCGACGGCTTTCGCGCGCTGAACAAGCTGTCGCTCGCGATCGACGCCGGTGAGCTGCGCTGCGTGATCGGCCCGAACGGCGCGGGCAAGACCACGATGATGGACGTGATCACCGGCAAGACGCGCGCCGATGCGGGCAAGGTGTTTCTCGGCCAGACGATCGATCTCGCGCGGATGAACGAGCCGGAAATCGCGCGCGCGGGCATCGGCCGCAAGTTCCAGAAGCCGACCGTGTTCGAACAGCATCCGGTGTGGGAAAACCTCGAACTCGCGATGCAGACCGACAAGGGCTGGCTCGCGTCGCTGCGCGCGCGGCTCGACCGCACCGCGCAGGCGAAGATCGAGGAAACGCTCGCGCTGATCGGCCTGGAAAGCGATGCGTATCGCGCGGCCGGCGAGCTGTCGCACGGGCAGAAGCAGCGGCTTGAGATCGGCATGCTGCTGATGCAGCGCCCCGCCCTCCTGCTGCTCGACGAACCGGCGGCCGGGATGACCGACCACGAGACGATGGAACTCGCCGCGCTGCTGAACACGCTGCGCGGCACCTGCTCGATGATGGTGGTCGAGCACGACATGGACTTCGTCGCGGCGCTCGCGGGCGACACGGGCCGCGTGACGGTGATGGCCAACGGCGCGGTGCTCGCGCACGGCACGCTCGACCAGGTCAAGCGCGACGACGCGGTGATCGAGTCCTACCTCGGAAGATGATGCGATGCTGAAGATCGACGCACTGAACCAGTACTACGGCGGCAGCCATATCCTGCGCAACGTGAACCTCGCCGCCGAAGACGGCAAGCTCACCGTTCTGCTCGGCCGCAACGGCGTCGGCAAGAGCACGCTGCTGCGCTGCCTGATGGGCGTCGTCGCCGCGAAGAGTGGCAGCGTGTCGTGGCGCGGCACGCCGCTCGGCGCGTTGCCGCCGTATGCACGTGTCGCGGCCGGGCTTGCCTACGTGCCGCAGGGCCGCGACATCTTTCCGCGGCTGACCGTCGAGGAAAACCTGCTCGTCGGCGCGGCAAGCCGCAAGGCGCGCTCGTCGGTGCCCGAGCGCATCTACGAGCTGTTCCCGGTGCTGAAGGACATGCGCGCGCGGCGCGGCGGCGACCTGTCGGGCGGCCAGCAGCAGCAGCTCGCGATCGGCCGCGCGCTGATGAGCGAACCGCAGCTGCTGATCCTCGACGAGCCGACCGAGGGCATCCAGCCGTCGATCATCCAGGACATCGGGCGCACGCTGCGCCAGCTCGTCGACGAATCGAAGATGACCGTGCTGCTCGTCGAGCAGTACTACGACTTCGCGCGCTCGATCGCGGATCACTACTGGGTGATGAGCCGCGGCGAGGTCGTCGCGGGCGGCGATGCGCGGGACATGGAGGCGAACGGCGTGCGCGAGCTGATCGCGGTGTAGCAAGCGGGCGCCGGAGGGGCATCGCTTCCGGTTGCCGATCCGACGCATCGATCCGGCGCTTCGCCAGGCAGCGCATGCCGGGCCCACGCCGGCGCAACGGCACGGCCTGCGAGCAGCGTTGCGTCAGCCTGCAACGCGAGCGCCGAAGCGTATATTGTTGCGGTAGCATCCTCGTTCACCGCGCCCGTCCCCTGCCTTGCACCGATGTCCGCCCCTGATTCCCACGCCTCGCTGTCCCGCCCCTCCGTCGCCAAATCGTGGCGCGGTCGCCTCGAACTCGGCTTCGAACGGCACGGCGCGCGCACGACGCTCGTTCACCGGCTGCACGACGGTCCGTTGCGCGTGCAGCGGCCGCTGTATCCGGAAGGCGATGCGATCTGCCACGCGGTCATCGTGCACCCGCCGGGCGGCGTCGCGGGCGGCGACCGGCTCGACATCGGCATCGCGCTCGGCGACGGCACGCACGCGGTGCTGACGACGCCCGGCGCGACCAAGTGGTACAAGTCGAACGGTCTCGACGCGACGCAACGCATCGGCATCACGGTCGGCGCGCACGCGAAGCTCGACTGGCTGCCGCAGAACAACCTGTTCTTCGACGCGGCCCACGCCGCGCTCGACTTCACGGTGACGCTCGGCGCGGGCGCGAGCGCGATCGGCTGGGACGCGACGCAACTCGGCAGGCAGGCGGCCGGCGAAACGTGGTCGGCCGGCCGCATCGCGTCGCGCTCCGCACTCGTCGATGCCGACGGCCGGCCGCTGTGGACCGAGCACGCGCTGCTCGACGCGCGCGATCCGCTGCGCGGCGCGTTGCAGGGTCTCGCCGGCTTTCCGGTGTACGGCACGCTGTGGGCCGCCGGCGCCGCGTGCGACGCGGCACTGGCCGAAGCGCTCGCCGCGCGGATGCCGTTCGACGACACGCTGCGCGCGGGCGCGACCTGCGTGACGCCCGGCGTCGTGCTGGTGCGCGCGCTGTCGACCTCGATGGAAGCGCTTCAGCGCCACTTCGCCGACTGCTGGCTTTACCTGCGGCCGATCGTGCACGGCGTCGACGCGCGGCCGCTGCGCCTCTGGCAAACCTGAACGCGCGCCCGACGTGCACCGTTTCGGCGCAGCGCCGCCGCCCGCGCTGCCCGCCATTTATGCATCGCGCACCACGAACGCGCATCGCCGCACGTTTTATCGGCATGGCACGCACCTTGCGTCTTACATGACGGATACATGACGCACGGAAAAAACGCGCGGTGCTACGATGGCCCGCGCCTGTGCCGGAACCCCGCGCCCCGATAAAAAATTACGTTTTCCTGAACGATTGCCTTCATGAAACTGACTCCCCGAGAAAAGGACAAGCTGCTGATCTTCACGGCGGCGCTGCTGGCCGAGCGTCGTCGCGCGCGCGGGCTGAAGCTCAACTATCCGGAGGCGGTCGCATTCATCACCGCCGCGCTGATGGAAGCCGCGCGCGACGGCAAGACCGTCGCCGAGGTGATGCACTACGGCACGACACTGCTCACGCGTGACGACGTGATGGATGGCGTGCCGGAGATGATCCCCGACATCCAGGTCGAGGCGACCTTTCCGGACGGCACCAAGCTCGTCACCGTCCACCACCCGATTCCGTGAGCGAGGCCCCCCGCATGATCCCCGGCGAAATCCTCACCGACGACGGCGAGCACGAACTGAACGCAGGCCGCCCGACGCTGACGGTCGTGGTCGCGAACACCGGCGACCGGCCGGTGCAGGTCGGCTCGCACTACCACTTCTTCGAAGCCAACGACGCGCTGTCGTTCGACCGCGCGGCCGCGCGCGGCTTCCGGCTCAACATCGCGGCCGGCACCGCCGTGCGCTTCGAGCCGGGCCAGACGCGCACCGTCGAGCTCGTCGAGCTGGCCGGCGAGCGCGCCGTCTACGGTTTTCAGGGCAAGGTGATGGGGCCGCTGTAAGCCGCGCCCCACTCTTCAGGAACAGCACCATGACATTACGCTTGAGCCGCCGCGCGTACGCGGAAATGTTCGGGCCGACGACGGGCGACCGCGTACGGCTCGCCGATACCGAACTCTTGATCGAGATCGAACGCGACTACACGATCTACGGCGAGGAAGTGAAATTCGGCGGCGGGAAGGTGATCCGCGACGGGATGGGCCAGTCGCAGCGCGTGGCCGCCGACGTGCCCGACACGATCATCACGAACGCGGTGATCCTCGATCACTGGGGCATCGTGAAGGCCGACATCGCGATCAAGCACGGCCGCATCGCCGCGATCGGCAAGGCCGGCAACCCGGACATCCAGCCCGGCGTGACGATCGCGATCGGCGCCGCGACCGAAGTGATCGCCGGCGAAGGGCTGATCGTCACCGCGGGCGGCATCGACACGCACATCCACTTCATCAGCCCGCAGCAGATCGACGAGGCGCTCGCGTCGGGCGTCACGACGATGCTCGGCGGCGGCACGGGGCCGGCCACCGGCACCAACGCGACGACCTGCACGCCGGGCCCGTGGCACATGGAGCGGATGCTGCAGGCGGCCGACGGCTGGCCGATCAACCTCGGCTTTCTCGGCAAGGGCAACGCGAGCCTGCCGCAGCCGCTCGTCGAGCAGATCGCGGCCGGCGCGATCGGCCTGAAGCTGCACGAAGACTGGGGCACGACGCCCGCCGCGATCGACAACTGCCTGTCGGTGGCCGACGACACCGACACGCAGGTCGCGATCCACACCGACACGCTGAACGAAGCCGGCTTCGTCGAATCGACGGTCGCCGCGTTCAAGGGCCGCACGATCCACACGTACCACACCGAAGGCGCGGGCGGCGGCCATGCACCCGACATCCTGAAGGTGTGCGGCGAGGCGAACGTGCTGCCGTCGTCGACCAACCCGACGCGCCCGTACACGATCAACACGCTCGACGAGCATCTCGACATGCTGATGGTGTGCCATCACCTCGATCCGTCGATCGCCGAGGATCTCGCGTTCGCCGAATCGCGAATCCGCCGCGAGACGATCGCGGCCGAGGACATCCTGCACGATCTCGGCGCACTGTCGATGCTGTCGTCCGATTCGCAGGCGATGGGCCGCGTCGGCGAAGTGATCATCCGCACCTGGCAGACCGCGCACAAGATGAAGGTGCAGCGCGGCGCGCTGCCGGAAGACGGCGCGCGCAACGACAACTTCCGCGCGAAACGCTACGTCGCGAAGTACACGATCAACCCGGCGATCACGCACGGGATCGCGCATGAAGTCGGGTCGATCGAACCCGGCAAGTGGGCCGACCTCGTCCTGTGGGAGCCGGCGTTCTTCGGGATCAAGCCGTCGATGATCCTGAAGGGCGGGATGATCGCGGTCGCGCAGATGGGCGACCCGAACGCGTCGATCCCGACGCCGCAGCCGGTCCACTACCGCGAGATGTTCGCGACGCGCGGCGGCGCGCTCGCGCGCACGTCGCTGACCTTCGTGTCGCAGATGGCGGCCGATGCGGGCATCGCGGAGCGCTACGGCCTCGCGAAGCGCATCGTACCGGTGCGCAACTGCCGCAACGTGACGAAGGCCGACATGATCCACAACGCATGGCGCCCGTCGATCAGCGTCGATCCCGAAACCTACGACGTGATCGCCGACGGCCAGTTGCTCACCTGCGAACCGGCGACGGTGCTGCCGATGGCGCAGCGCTATTTCCTGTTCTGATTTCCGGTTTTCGTTTTATGCGCACCCTCGACAAACGCATTGCCCCGAACGTGAAACTCGCCGCGTCGCTCGTCGCGCGCGCGCCGACGCTCACGCTCACCTATGACGCCCGCTGCAAGAGCCGCCTCGCGGCCACGCTCGATACCGGCGAGGACGTCGCGGTCGTGCTGCCGCGCGGCACCGTGCTGAGCGACGGCGACGTGCTCGTCGCCGACGACGGCGCGCTCGTGCGCATCGCCGCGGCGCCCGAGACCGTGCTGCTCGTGCGCGCGGGCGATCCGCTCACGCTGATGCGCGCCGCGTATCACCTCGGCAACCGTCACACGCCGGTCGAGATCGGCGACGGCTACCTGAAGCTCGAAGCCGATCCGGTGCTCGCGGACATGCTGCGCCGGCTCGGCACGCAGGTCGAACCCACGAGCGCGCCGTTCCAGCCGGAAGCCGGTGCGTACGGCGGCGGCCACAAGCACGGACATGACGCGACGTTCGCCGAGGATTACGCGCTCGCGCAGCAGGTATTCGGCGAGCACCATGGCCACTCGCACTCGCACGATCACGATCACGATCACGATCACCAGCATGGTCCGGGCTGCACGCACGGCCACCACGGTCATGACCACCACTGAGCTCGTCGCGCTGCTGCATCTCGCGTCGCCCGCGCTGCCGATCGGCGCGTTCAGCTATTCGCAGGGATTCGAAGCCGCGCTCGACGCGAACCTGATCCGCGACGCCGACACCGCGCGCGACTGGATCGCGAGCGGGCTGACCGACGTGCTCGCGCACGGCGAACTGCCGTTCCTCGCGCACCAGCTCGCACGCTGGCACGCGCACGACGCCGATGCGCTCGCGCGCGAGAACGCATGGTTCATCGCGAGCCGCGAATCGGCGGAGCTGCGCCGCGAAACCGAGCAGATGGGCTGGTCGCTCGCGCAGCTCTGTACGTCGCTCGAATGGGGCGATGCCGCGCGCCGCGCGACGCTCGCGACGATTTCGCCGATCGCGCTGCCGACCGCGTTCGCCTACGCGGCCGCCGCGCACGACGCGAGCGCCGACGCCGTGCTCACCGCGTACGCGTTCGGCTGGGTCGAGAACCAGACATCGGCCGCGCTGAAAGCGGTGCCGCTCGGCCAGCTTGCCGGGCAACGCATCATCGTCGCGCTGCGCGACGCGATCGACGCGGCCGTGCGCCGCGCGCTCGCCACGCCGCCCGACGCCGTCAACACGTTCGCGCCGCAGCTCGGCATCCTGTCAGCGCGGCACGAAACCCAGTATTCGCGGTTGTTCCGCTCCTGAACCCGACCCACGCCATGAACGCACCCGCACTCTCCCCCGCCCGCCGCACCAAGAAACTGCCACCGCTGCGCGTCGGCATCGGCGGCCCGGTCGGCTCCGGCAAGACCACGCTGCTCGAAATGCTGTGCAAGGCGATGCGCGAGCGCTACGACCTCGTCGCGATCACGAACGACATCTATACGAAGGAAGACCAGCGCCTGCTGACGGTCGCGGGCGCGCTGCCCGAGGAACGCATCATGGGCGTCGAGACGGGCGGCTGCCCGCACACGGCGATCCGCGAGGATGCGTCGATCAATCTCGAGGCCGTCGACCGGATGCTGTCGCGCTTTCCCGATGCCGACATCGTGTTCATCGAATCGGGCGGCGACAATCTCGCGGCGACGTTCAGCCCTGAGCTGTCGGACCTGACGATCTACGTGATCGACGTCGCAGGCGGCGAGAAGATTCCGCGCAAGGGCGGCCCCGGGATCACGAAGTCCGACCTGCTCGTGATCAACAAGACCGATCTCGCCCCGCTCGTCGGCGCGAACCTCGACGTGATGGCGTCCGACACGAAGAGGATGCGCGGCGAGCGGCCTTACGTGATGACGAACCTGAAGGCGCTCGAAGGCGTCGCGGACGTCGTCGCATTCATCGAGAAGAAAGGATTGCTGATGGTGTGAGCGGCGGCGAGGCGGCCGCTGCCGCCTCGCCTGCCCAGGGGCGGCCTTGCGCCGCCCGCTCAGTCGTCGGATGCTTCCGACGCGTCGGTTGCGCCGGGCATCGCGGCGCTGCCGCGCTCGACCGGCGGCAGCAACGCCGCGAGCACGTCGACCGAGCGCGCGGTCGCGCCGCGATGGCGCGCCGCGAACGCGGCACCCGCCGCACCCATCGCGATGCGCCGCGCGTTGTCGGTGAACAGCGCGTCGAGCACGTGCGCGAGATCGAGCGGATCCGCGACCTGCATCGCCGCGCCGGCCGCGACCGCATCGGCGGTCGCCTGCGTGAAGTTGAACACGTGCGGCCCGATCAGCACCGGCACGCCGACCGCGCACGCCTCGATCAGGTTTTGCCCGCCGAGCGGCAGCAGGCTGCCGCCGATGAACGCGACATCGGCGGCCGCGTAGTACGCGCCGAGCTCACCCATCGAATCGCCGAGCAACACCGTCACGTCGGCCGGCAACGGTTCCGCCGCAGCGGGCCGGCCGGCCGCCAGTGCCGCCGCGTCCGCACCCCACACCGAACGCCGCACGCACTTGAGCCCGCTGCGCCCGACGAGCGCCTCGACTTCGCCGAAACGCTGCGGATGGCGCGGCACGAGGATCAGCAGCGCGCCCGGCGTGCGCATCGCGGCGAACGCCTGCAGCACCAGCGCCTCCTCGTTCTCGCGCGTGCTGGCGGCGACCCACACGGGCCGCGTGCCGATCGCGTCGCGCCATGCATGGCCGCGCGCGGCCAGCTCCGGCGGCGTGGTCATGTCGAATTTCAGGTTGCCCAGCACCGTCACGTTGCGCGCGCCGAGCGACGTCAGCCGCTCCGCGTCGGCCGGGCTCTGCGCGAGCACGCGCGAGAAACCGCCGAACACGTCGCGCGTCGCCGCGCCGAACTTCGCCGCGCGCCGATGCGAGCGCGCGGACATCCGCGCGTTGGTCAGCACGAGCGGCACGTCCGCGCGGCGGCACTCGTCGATCAGCGTCGGCCACACCTCGGTTTCCATCACGAGGCCGAGGGTCGGCCGCCACGCGCGCAGGAAGCGTCGCACCGCGCCCGGCATGTCGTACGGCAGGTAGCAGCGCAGCACGCGGTCGCCGAAGATCTGCTCGCCGGTCGCGCGGCCGCTCGGCGTCATGTGCGTGAGCAGGATGCGCGCGTCGGGGCGCGTACGCATCAGCGCGTCGATCAGCGGCTGCGCGGCGCGTGTCTCGCCGACCGACACCGCATGCACCCAGATCAGCGGCGCGCGATCGTCCGGCGAACGGCCCGCGACCCGGCCGAAACGCTCGGCGACGTGCTCGCGGTAGCCGCGCTCCTTGCGCGAACGCACAAGGAGCCGGATGACGGCGATCGGCGCGACGAGCCACCACAGCGCGCGATAGATCACCCTCAGCATGAGCGGGCTCCGTCGCCGCGAAGGATGCGGGGCGCGCTCAAACCAGCGCCCGGCCGGTCAGGCGCTCGAGAATCCCCAGCGGCGCGCATTCGCGGCGCACCATCGCGTCGACCGGCAGGAAGAAGGTCTGCTCGAGCATGAACTGGCCGGACATCACAGCGTGCGAAGTCTGATCCGAGAAACATATCCACACGCTGCCCGGCGGAAACGGCATCGTCTGCTGCGGACAGGTCTTCTGGTAATCGAGATCGGCTTTCATTCCGTCGTGCAGGTTGAGCATCAGGTGGTCGTATGCGCTGCGCGGCGACTTCGTCACGTGCAGCAGGTTCAGCAACCACGCCGAGCCCGGCAACTGCGGCCGGATCTTCGGCAGGAAGCGCTTCGCGACGTCCTCGAACGGCTCGCCGACACGCCACACGCGCGGCTGGCCGGCCGGGTTCACGTTGGTGAACACGCGCAGGATCCGCTCGCCGTAGTTCGGCCGCGACGGGAACGCGTCGACGTGCAGCCGGCTGTCGTCCTTGCGCCAGGACGTCTGGCGCGTCTCGACCTGCATCAGCCGCAGGCTCGTCGGCGCGACGCGCAGCTTGCCGCGGTATTCGGGAAAGAGGCCGTCGACGAGCGTACCGGCCTGCTGCTGGAAGCGCGCGACGAGCGCGCGCACGGCCGACTGCGTGACGCTGTCGCCGAGCACGCCGGCGAGCACGCCGCCGTTCGGCGCGAGGCTGATGTTCTTGCGTTTCGGATCGGCGAGCGACGGATCGAGCAGCGCTTCCTCGCCGCCTTCGATCGCGAAGCGCAGGTGCGGGAAATACAGCACCTTGCCTTCCTCGACCGCGGCCAGCAGCTGCTCGCGGGGCGCCGACAGGTTGTGTCCGCTCCAGTCGGCGGACGGGACTTCGATGATCTGGGATTCGCTCATGATCGGTTCGCGTGCGTGACGGGCAGGAGGGGCAGGAGAGACAGGACAGGCGTGACGTGCATCACAGCAGACCGAAGCCCGCGAGCGCCGCCTTCACCTGCGCGATCGACGGCGGCTGCCCCGCCGTGCCGAGATTGACGACGTTCGGCGACCAGTAGCCGCCGGTGCGCCAGGCCGTTGCGAAATTGTACAGTTCGACCGTCGGGCGCTTGAGCGCGGCCGCGATGTGAACCAGACCTGTATCAACCCCGACGGTGGCGGCCGCGCCGTCGATCAGGCCGACGACGGCCGGCAGCGACAGCTTCGGCGGCACGATCGCCGCCGCGCCGAACTCCTTCGCGAGCCGCTCGCTGGTCGCGCGCTCCGCGTCGTTGCCCCACGGCAGCACGAGCGACGCGCCGCGCCGCACGAGCGCCTGGCCGAGCTCGATCCACGCGGCGTCCGGCCACTGCTTGTCGGCACGCGAGGTCGCGTGCACGAACACCACGTACGGCACCGGCAGGTTCAGGCCGAGCGCCGCAACGGCGAGCGCCGCCGCGCGCGTATCGAGGCCGAAATCGACCGGATCGACCGGCGTCGGCGCCGGATCGCCCAGCGCGGCCGCGACCAGCTGGCGCGAGCGCTCGACCACGTGCGTGCGCGGCGCGATCGGCACGCGCTGGCGATAGAAGAAGCGCACCGGCCATTCGTAGCCGGCGCCGTCGGTGCGATTGCCGAGGCCAGCGAGCGGGCCGCGCGCCCAGCTCGCGACCCAGGCCGTCTTGATCAGACCCTGGCAGTCGATCACGAGGTCGTACTGCTCGGCCACGAGCCGCTTGCGGAACGCGCGGATCTCGCGCCACGTCGCGCCCGAGAACGGCTTCTTGCGCCAGCGGCGCAGCGAGAACGGCAGCACGTCGCGCACGCCGTCGACGAGCCGCACGAGGTCGACGAAGCTCTCCTCGACGAGCCAGTCGATCTGCGCATCGGGATGGCGGCGCCGGATATCGGCGATCACCGGCATGTTGTGCACGACGTCGCCCAGCGACGACACGCGCACGATCAGGATCTTTTGCACGCTGAAAAAACGCCGGCGGATAGCCGGCGACAGGCATAAAGACGCGATTTTATCGCGCCCGGGACGTCAGACAGACAAAAAGCGGCCGCACGCGTGAGCGTGCGCCGCTTTTCGGGGATGGCGCGACGGCCCGTTCGAGCGTCGCGCCGGCGACGGCACGCAGGCCGCCGGGGTTCAGAACGGCAGCTTGACGTCCGGCTTCGCGGCCGTCAGCACGCGGCGGAAGTCCTCCTGAATGCGCTTGAGCCCTTCCTTGGTCTCCGATTCGAACCGCATCACGACGACCGGCGTCGTGTTCGACGAACGCGCAAGGCCGAAACCGTCCGGGTACTCGACGCGCAGGCCGTCGATCGTCACGACTTCCTCCGCACCGTCGAACTTCGCCTCTTTCTGCAGCTTGTCGATCAGGCGGAAGTTCTCGCCTTCGTCGAGCCAGAGCTGCAGCTCGGGCGTGCTCATCGCGTCCGGCAAGCCGTTCAGCAGCGCGCTCGGATCGGCCGTCTTCGCGAGGATCTCCAGCAGGCGCGCGCCCGTGTAGAGGCCGTCGTCGAAGCCGTACCAGCGATCCTTGAAGAACACGTGGCCGCTCATCTCGCCGGCGAGCGGCGCACCCGTCTCGCGCAGCTTCGCCTTCACGAGCGAATGGCCCGTCTTCCACATCAGCGGCTCGCCGCCCTTCGCCTTCACCCACTGCGCGAGATGGCGCGTGCACTTCACGTCGTAGATGATCTGCGCGCCCGGGTTGCGCGACAGCACTTCCTCCGCGAACAGCATCAGCTGGCGGTCCGGGTAGATGATCTGGCCATCCTTCGTGACGACGCCCAGGCGGTCGCCGTCGCCGTCGAACGCGAAGCCGAGTTCGGCGTCGGTGTCCTTCAGCGCCTGGATCACGTCCTGCAGGTTTTCCGGGTGTGCGGGATCGGGGTGATGGTTCGGGAACGTGCCGTCGATGTCGGTGAAGCGCTCGACGAGTTCGCAGCCGAGCGCCTTGAACAGGCGCGTCGCGAGCGGGCCCGCGACGCCGTTGCCGGCGTCGACGACGAGCTTCAGCGGGCGCGCGAGCTTCACGTCGCCGACGATGCGCGCGATGTACTGGTCCGCGACGTCGAACTCCTCGAACGTGCCGCTGCCCGTTTCGAAGCGCTCGTCGACGATGCGGCGGTACAGCGCCTGGATCTGCTCGCCGTAGATCGCGGCGCCGCGCAGCACCATCTTGAAGCCGTTGTAGTCGGGCGGGTTGTGGCTGCCCGTGACGACGATGCACGA
This sequence comes from Burkholderia sp. KBS0801, assembly GCF_005937855.2. Classification (NCBI taxonomy): domain Bacteria; kingdom Pseudomonadati; phylum Pseudomonadota; class Betaproteobacteria; order Burkholderiales; family Burkholderiaceae; genus Burkholderia; species Burkholderia sp. KBS0801. Next base: position 872,320 of record NZ_CP042177.1, on the reverse strand, counting down.
ATCGACGCGGCGTTCGCCGCCCTTCAGTGCAAGCGGCACGCTCGCCGCGAAATAGCCGACCGGCGTGGGCACCATGCCGACGTCGACGACGTCGACACCGGCCGCACGCAGGCCATCGGCGAGTGCGCCGACGAGCTCGGGCCCCGACAGGCGGCCGTCGCGCGCGACGACGACCGCGTCGCCGCCCTGGGCGCGCACTTCGCTGCCGAATGCCCGGCCGATCCCGCGCGCCGTGTCGGCGTCGAGCGTCTTGCCGACCACACCGCGAATGTCATATGCCTTGAAGATGGATTGGGAGATCATCGATTCTCTCTCGGTTGCGTGCATGGAAAATAATCTGGCCGCCTTTCGCGCGTGCCCGGCATCATACATGCGGGCCTTGCGCGACAAGGAACGGGCGGCTGGTGCGGCCGCGATCCAACTTATAATCGCGGGTTTTGATGACGCGCATTCTGTCCATTTTAATGCCTAGCCGTTCCGCTGCCGCCAACCTCCCGCCTCCCGGCGCCCTGCCGGCCGCCTCCAGCGCGTGCGGCCGCCCCGCATGCTGAAGCGATTCGGCAATCCGGACGTCGCGAAGGCCGTCGCGAATCTCGTCTGGCTCGGGCTCGAACGGCTCACGCAGATCGGCGTCGCGATCGCGATCAGCGGTCTTCTGGCCCGTTATTTCGGGCCGGACGTGTTCGGCAAATGGCAGTATGCGAATACGCTTCTCCTCGTACTGGCGCCGCTCACCTGGGTGTGCGGCGCCGAAATCCTGGTTCCGACCATCGTCCAGCGCCCGCCCGCGCAACTCGGCGCGGTGCTCGGCAGCGCATTCGCGCTGCGCATCGGCGTATCCGCCGTCGCGCTCGTCGCGACCTGGATCGCGATCGGCGCCGGCGCGTTCGACCCGCTCGTCGGCGCGATGCTCGCGGGCCTCGCGGTCACGATGGTGTTCCGCGAGCCGTTCGTCGGCGTGATCAACGCGTGGCTGCAGAGCATGACCTACAGCAAGCCGCAGCTCATGACCAGCATGGTCACCGCGCTGGCGAAGGCGCTGCTCGTCTGGCTGCTGGTGCGCGCGGCCGCCGGCCCTGCCCGCTTCGCGTGGCTGTGGGCGCTGGAGGCCGCCGCAATCGGCTTCGCGCTCGTGCTGTACTACCGCCATCGTAACGGCGGCACGCTCGGCTGGACGTTCGACAAACCGCTGTTCAGGCACTTCGCCACCGCCGGCACCGTGTTCTGGCTCGGCCTGATCTGCATGTACCTGTTCCTGAAGCTCGACCGCCTGATGCTCGAGCGTCACGTGTCGTTCGCCGACCTCGGCCGCTACGCGGCGGCCCAGCAGCTCAACGAGAACTGGATCACGCTCGCGCTGATGCTCGCGCAGACCATCGCGCCCGCGTTCGTGTACCGCGTGCAGTACGTCGCGCGGCTGCGCCGCAACATCGTCCGGCTGACCGCGATGACCGCCGGCCTGATGACCGCCGGCGCGCTGGTGCTGGACGCGGCCGCACCGCTCATCGTCGGCAAGGTGTTCGGCCACGGCTACGAGGCGTCGGTCGACATCTTCCGCTGGGCCGTCTGGCTGTCCGTGCCGGCCGGCATCGAGGCGATAGGCAATCTTATCGTTCTCAAATATCAAGCAAAATTCGTGTTGCTGGCGAAATGGGTGCTCGCGCTCGCGATCGCCGCGCTCGTCAACGTGTTCGCCATCCCCCGGCTCGGCCTGTACGGGGCGCTCGTCGGGCTCGCGGCCGGCTATGTCGCCGCCACCGCCGTTAATTTTTATTACATTCGTTTCAGGCTGCGCCCATGACGTCTTCCGCTTGCCCGCTCCCGCTCGACGACGTGGCCGTGCTGATGCCGGCCTACAACGGACACGACGACGTCGCCCGCACCCTGGCGTCGTTCAGCGAGGACGCGCCGGTGCACGTGCTGATCGTCGACGACGGCAGCACGCCGCCGATCGTCGCGCCCGAGTTGCCCGGCCTCGCGGTCGACGTGCTGCGCATGCCGCAAAACGGCGGCATCGAGCGCGCGCTGGAGGCCGGCATCGACGCGCTCGCGGCGCGCGGCTTCCGCTATGCGGCCCGCATCGACGCCGGCGACCTCGCCGCACCGCGGCGGCTCGCGAAGCAGCGCGCGTATCTCGACGCCCATCCACGCGTGGCCTGCGTCGGCATGTGGACCCAGGTCGTGTCGCGCGCCGGCGAGGCGCGCTTCATGCTGACGCCGCCAGCCGATCCGCGCATGCTGCGCCGCACGCGCTTCCTGCGCTCGCCGCTCGTGCATCCGTCGGTGATGCTGCGCATCGACGCGGTGCGCGAAGTCGGCAACTACCGCGCGAAGTACCGTGCGGCCGAGGATCTCGATCTTTTTTTACGGTTAATGCAACGCTACGATTGCGCGAACCTGCCCGAGCTCGGCCTCTACTACGAGCTCAACGAGGGCGGGATCAGCGCGACCCGGCGCCGCCGCCAGCTGATCTCGACGCTGTCGCTGCTGCTGCGTCACTTCAACGCGCTGAACCCGTACGACTGGGCCGGTCTCGCCAAGAACCTGCTGCATTTCGTGACGCCGTACCGTACGCTGCAGCGGATCAAGCAGACGCTGTTCGCGGCGCGGCCGTCCGCTTAGGGTCTGTTCACGCGGTCTGTTCACGCCCGGCATTTTCGACGCTTTATTTTTTCTTTATTTTCATGTCCGCTACCTCCTCGCTGCGCATCGCGCTCGTCTGCAACACGGCCTGGGCGATCTATACGTACCGCCACGGACTGATCCGTGCGCTCGTCGCGCGCGGCGCCGAGGTCGTCGTGATCGCGCCGCACGACCGCACGGTGCCGCTGCTCGAGCAGATGGGCTGCCGCTACGTCGCGCTCGCCGTCGCGTCGAAAGGCACGAGCCCGCGCGAGGATCTCGGCACGCTCGCCGCGCTGGTGCGCCATTACCGCGCGCTGCGGCCCGCGCTCGTGTTTCATTACACGATCAAGCCGAACATCTACGGATCGGTCGCCGCGTGGCTCGCGCGCGTGCCGTCGATCGCGGTCACCACGGGCCTCGGCTACGTGTTCATCCAGAAAAGCCGCGCGGCGAGCGTCGCGAAACGCCTGTACCGGTTCGCGTTCCGCTTCCCGCGCGAAGTCTGGTTCCTGAACCGCGACGATCTCGCGACCTTCACGGACGAGCGGCTGCTCGCGCACCCGGACCGCGCGCGGCTGCTGCACGGCGAAGGCGTCGATCTCGACCAGTTCGCGCCGGTGCCGCTGCCCGGCGGCCTCGGCCCGGTGTTCATCCTGATCGGCCGGCTGCTGTGGGACAAGGGCGTGCGCGAGTATGTCGAGGCCGCGCGCGTGGTGCGTGCCCGCTACCCGGACGCGCGCTTCCAGCTGCTCGGGCCGCTCGGTGTCGACAACCCGAGCGCGATCAGCCGCGCGGACGTCGACGCATGGGTTAGCGAAGGCGTCGTCGAGTATCTCGGCGAGGCGCACGACGTGCGCCCGCACATCGCGGCGGCCGACTGCGTCGTGCTGCCGTCGTACCGCGAAGGCGTGCCGCGCACGCTGATGGAAGCGTCCGCGATGGGCCGCCCGATCGTCGCGACCGACGTGCCGGGCTGCCGCGACGTGGTCGGCGACGGGGAAACCGGCTTCCTGTGCCGCGTACGCGACAGCGCGAGCCTCGCGGAGCAGTTGGTCCGCATGATCGAACTCGGGCGCGCCGGACGCGACGCGATGGGCGCGCGCGGCCGCCGCAAGGTGGCCGAGGAATTCGACGAGCAGCAGGTCGTCGAACGTTACCGGCAGACCATTCATACATTGACCGGCATCACACTCTGAAGGAGCGCATCAGCATGACCGCTAAAGGCACCATCCTCGTTACCGGCGGTGCGGGCTACATCGGCTCGCACACGGCCGTCGAGCTGCTCGACAACGGCTACGATGTCGTGATCGTCGACAACCTCGTCAACAGCAAGGCCGAGTCCGTGCGGCGCATCGAGAAGATCACGGGCAGGACGCCCGCGTTCCACCAGGTCGACGTGTGCGACGAAGCCGCGCTCGCGAAGGTGTTCGACGCGCATCCGATCACCGGCACGATCCATTTCGCGGCGCTCAAGGCGGTCGGCGAATCGGTCGCGAAGCCGCTCGAGTACTACCAGAACAACATCGGCGGCTTGCTGACCGTGCTCAAGGTAATGCGCGAGCGCAACGTCAGGCAGTTCGTGTTCAGCTCGTCGGCGACCGTGTACGGCGTGCCCGAGCGCTCGCCGATCGACGAATCGTTCCCGCTGTCCGCGACCAACCCGTACGGCCAGTCGAAGCTGATGGCCGAGCAGGTCCTGCGCGATCTCGAGGTCTCGGACCCGTCGTGGCGCATTGCGACGCTGCGCTACTTCAACCCGGTCGGCGCACATGCGAGCGGGCTGATCGGCGAGGATCCGGCCGGCATCCCGAACAACCTGATGCCGTATGTCGCGCAGGTCGCGGTCGGCAAGCTCGAGAAGCTGCGCGTGTTCGGCTCCGACTACCCGACGCCGGACGGCACTGGCGTGCGCGACTACATCCACGTCGTCGATCTCGCGAAGGGGCACATCGCCGCGCTCGACGCGCTCGCGACGCGCGACGCGAGCTTCGTCGTGAACCTCGGCACGGGCCAGGGCTACAGCGTGCTGGAAGTCGTGCGCGCGTTCGAGAAGGCGTCGGGCCGCCCGGTTCCGTACGAACTCGTCGCGCGCCGCCCGGGCGACGTCGCCGAGTGCTACGCGAATCCGCAGGCCGCGGCCGACCTCATCGGCTGGCGCGCGACCCTCGGAATCGACGAGATGTGTGCCGACCACTGGAAATGGCAGGAGGCGAACCCGCGCGGTTTTGTATAATCCGCTGTCCATTTTTCGAGCGATCCCATGCTCAGCTTCGCGTCCGGCTTCATCGTCTCCCTGCTCGTCACGTTGTTCATCGTGCGTTATGCGCATCTGCACGAGAAATTCTCGATCGACAGCGACCTGGCCGGCGTGCAGAAATTCCACGTGCGGCCGGTGCCGCGCGTCGGGGGCATCGGGATCCTCGCCGGCGTCGTCGTTGCCGCGCTGGTGCTGTCCCGACGCTACCCGACGATCTCCGGCAGCATTCTCGGGATCGTCGCGTGCGGGCTGCCGGCGTTCCTGTCAGGCCTCGTCGAGGACCTGACCAAGCGCGTGTCGCCGCGCGCGCGGCTGCTGTGCACGATGGGCGCCGCCGCGCTGGCGTTCTGGCTGCTGAACATCGCGGTCACGCGCATCAGCGTCCCGCCGCTCGACTTCCTGCTCCACTACGTCGCCATTTCGGCGTTCATCACCGTGCTCGCGGTCGCGGCGCTGGCGAACGCGATCAACATCATCGACGGCTTCAACGGCCTCGCGTCGATGGTCAGCTTCATGATGTTCGCATCGCTTGCGTACGTCGCGTTTCATGTCAACGACCCGGTCGTGATGTCCGCGTCGATCATCATGATGGGCGCCGTGCTCGGCTTCTTCCTGTGGAATTTCCCGGCCGGGCTGATCTTCCTCGGCGACGGCGGCGCATATTTCATAGGCTTCATGCTCGCCGAACTCGCGATCATGCTGGTGATGCGCAACCGCGAAGTGTCCGCGTGGTATCCGGTGCTGCTGTTCATGTATCCGATCTTCGAGACCTGCTTCTCGATCTATCGGAAGAAGTTCATCCGCGGGATGTCGCCGGGGATTCCGGATGGCGTGCACCTGCACATGCTCGTGTACAAGCGGCTGATGCGCTGGGCCGTCGGCACCAAGCATGCGCATGATTTGACGCGGCGGAATTCGCTGACGTCACCTTATCTCTGGCTGCTGTGCCTCGTCGCGGTGATTCCGGCGACGCTGTTCTGGCGGCATACCGTGCATCTGTTCGTTTTTGTCGTGCTGTTCGCGCTGACTTATGTGTGGCTTTATCTCAGCATCGTAAGGTTCAAGGTGCCCAGGTGGATGGTCGTGAGGAAGGAAAGGCGCGGGCATTGAGGGGGTGGATGACCGGCGTGTTGCCGGTTCACGCGACGACGCGTGGCCCCGATGACGGACGAGTCGCCGTTGCCGACTGAATCAATGACGGCGCCCCGGCGACTCGACCAACGAACGGCTAGCTTCCCGCGGTATTCGAGCTCCAGTTCGGTATCCGCGCATAGATCACGATGTTTCCGTCGTCCTGAACGTAGGTGACCGCGCCCGGATTTCCACTGGTGCCGGAATACCAGAGCGGAGCGCCCGAGGAGCTGTAGACGACCAGATTGCCGTCCGGTTGCATCGCCGCGTACGCACCAGGGTGATTGTAGGTACGAGAACTCCACTGCGGAACGCCCTGACGGAGCAGCACCAGGTTCCCGTCGCCCTGCATGACGAGCACGTTTGCGCCGTTGCCTGAAGTCAGGCTCTGGCCGCTGCTCAGCGTCATGCCGCCGTTCCAGACGGCCGGGCCGCTCGAGGAATTCGGCAGGCCCGCCGCGGAAGTCGACGTGGCAAATACCGGCACGGATACCCGGTAGATCACCATGTTGCCGTCGTCCTGCACGGAGAGACGCTGGTCAAAGGTCGTGCCGTTGGTGGACGAGGACCACAACGGCTTGCCGCTTACGCTGTAGATGACGAAGTTGCCGTCGGTCTGGAACACGCCATAGGCACCGGCATTTCCGTTGGTCCGCGAACTCCACACCGCGGCGCCGTTGGCCGTGTTGTACAGTACCAGGTTGCCGTCATCCTGCATGGCCAGTCGATGACTTCCTGACGCCGAGTACACGATTTGCGACGGCCTGAGCGTCGTGCCTTCGGCGACCTCGCCGCCATAGATCGGCGAGGTCGGCACGCATATCGCGGAATGCAGCGCGCTGACGTTCGGCGTGCCCCAGCCGGTCACGAAATCCCATCCTGAACCCGCACTGTATGCACCGTTCGACCCGTTGGTGACATCGCGAAAGATCGAGGGGGTCGTCGCCTGTGCGCTGTACAGCGTGGGCGCCGCGAAACCGAGGCTGGCCGCGCAGCCACCGGACAGCATGCGCGCCCACGTCGCGGCAAACAGCGGCGCGGACAGGCTCGTCCCGCCCACGATCTCGAGTTGCCCACCGACGACGACCTGTGCACCGCTGTACGGATCGGCGTCGAACGCGATGTCCGGCATGCCTCGGAAGAAGCGGCCCTTGAGCGCCGGCACGTTCGACTGCCACGAGGGAATCGGCTCGATGCCGCTGATGCCGCCGCCGCTGCCGTCCCACGCGGTCTCGCCCGCGTAGCTGCCGTTCCCGTTCGTATAAAGCGATGTGCCGCCCACGGCTACCACGTAGGGGGAAGTCGCCGGGTATTGCACCGATGTGCCGCTGCAGCCGTATGCAACACTGCCTGAATCCCCGGAACTGACCGCGAACGTCTGTCCCTGCGCGACGGCGAGCTCGAACAGCGTGTCGATGGCGGCCGTCGGCGCCCAGTTCTCGCAACCGCCGATCGACATGTTCACGACGCGCGCGGTGTTGTCGGTCACGGCCCGATTGATCGCGAGCGCCATGTTGCTCCACGCGAACGATGGCGCGACATAGAAATTGAGTTGCTTGACGCCGCCGGACATCCCGACGATGGTCTGGCTATCGAGCGACCATTCGGTGTTCGCGCTGGTGTCGGCGCTTGGCGAACCGACATTGATCACCGAAACGGGTACGGCAGGCAGCTGATGATTGCTTGCGAAGGTGGCCAGGTCGATGACGGGCTGCGTCAGATTGCCTTCCGCAATGATGCCCACGGTGATGTTGCTGGCCGTCGGCGTACTGCCCACGGAATAGATGCCGGGAAAGTCCGTCGGACTATGCGCGACCGTCACGGCCGCGGTTGTCGGCGACGCATTCGCTTGCGGCGCCGCCGCCGAAAGCGAGGCGCGAACGAAATGCGGATGAACGCGGGTCGCCGTATCCAGCCCCAGTACCGATTTAACGACCGCGCCGAGGGCATCGGGCATCGTCTCCGGGGCGGTGTTGATATGGGCGCTGGTGCCGTCCGCCATCGCGACTGGCACCAGGGTCGTCTGGAACACGCCGGAGACCACACCGGCCGGCGCATCGGCTTCGACGATCATGTTGTTGCCGGCGACGTCGATGTTCGTGAAGCCCTTACTTTGCAGATAGGCCTTCACGGTGGCGACCTGGCCGGCGGAGGGCGTGTATCGCGCGGCGATCTGCGCGGAGGTCAGCACGGCACCGAAACTGGCGCTGCCGGGCGTTCGCGCATCCTGCACGAAACGATGCAACGCGGCTTCGTCGTTCAGTTTGAGTACGAGCGCGACATGGATCGGCGCCGTCGCGCTCATTGGCGCCGCGCTCACCACGTTGCCTGTGGCGCGCAGTGCGGACACTTTACCCGTCTGCGCAGCGACATTGGTAGCAGCGGCCGTCGGACTATCGTCCCCGCCGCACCCTGCAAGCGCGAACACCATGAGGGCCGCGCTCATTCCCCTTGCAATATGCTGCTTCATTGGATTGGTATGGACCGTAGAGCTCGTATTTGGCTTTTCGTTCTTTTACGGCAATCGCACGGCAATCTTGAGGGAAACATAGGAAGTATTCGGCCGGTAGTCAAATGAATGCGGCCAATCGATTCGGGGAACGGGAAGGGGCCGATTCACGCGCCGAGCGATACGGTGGCGCCACGCGCGTGCCAAAGCCGATACCGGCCCGATCCGGGGCGTGGAATAAAAAAAGCGCCTCACGGGCGCTTTTTGGGGATAGCCGACGCACACACGCGGCGGTGCGTCTACTTGCTGGACGCCGCCCGAACATCCGGCACGCTCTGCAGCACGGGAGCGACCGTCGTCTGGTATTCAGGCACCCAGCGGCGCAGATCGCGCCGCACTTCGTCGTCGCTCAGCACCCGGTTCTGCATCAGCCACGGCAGCAATTCGTCGAGCAAGTGATCCGGCACTTCCCGCGCACGCGCGATCCGCAGCTTGGGATGCGGCGTGCGCGTCGTCGTCTCGTCGTCCGCGAGCAGTTCCTCATAGAGCTTTTCGCCGGGTCGCAGCCCCGTGAACTCGATCCGGATCTGTCCCTCCGAAAAGCCGTACAGACGAATGAGGTCGCGCGCGAGATCGACGATCCTGACGGGCTCGCCCATGTCGAGAATGAAGATCTCGCCGCCGTGCCCCATGCTCGACGCCTGCAGCACCAGTTGGGACGCTTCCGGGATCGTCATGAAGAACCGCGTGATCTCGGGATGCGTGACGGTCACCGGGCCGCCCTTCGCGATCTGCTGCTGGAACTTGGGGATCACGCTGCCCGCGCTGCCGAGCACGTTGCCGAACCGCACGGTCTCGAACTGCGTGCCGCCGCTCGTTTGCTGCAACGCCTGGCACGCCATCTCGGCGAGACGCTTGCTCGCGCCCATGACGTTGGTCGGGTTGACGGCCTTGTCGGTCGAGATCAGCACGAAGTGGCGAACATCGTGGCGAATCGCGGCACGCGCGACCCGATATGTGCCGAGCACGTTGTTGCGCAGCGCCTGCCACGCGTTGTGCTCCTCCATCAACGGCACGTGTTTGTATGCGGCCGCATGGAACACGATGTGCGGCGCATGGCGCGACATCACCTGGTCGAGCAGCAACGAATCCTTCGCATCGCCGATGATCGGCACGACGGGCTGGTCGGGGAAGCGTTCCCGCAACTCCTCGGTAAGCCGATACATCGCGTATTCGGACAGATCGAACGCGACGATCTGCGCAGGTGCAAAACGCAGGATCTGGCGGCACAGTTCGGAGCCGATCGAACCGCCCGCGCCCGTCACCATCACGACGCGACCCCGCAGCAGCGCCTCGACGTGCGGCGTGTCGATCGTCACCGCATCGCGGCCAAGCAAATCCTCGAGGTCGATATTGCGCACCTGCGACAGGAACCCCTGCCCGGGCATCAGTGCGGTCAGCGATGGCAGCACCATCGCCTTGATGCCGGCGCGCACGCACAGCGTCGCGACGCGGCGCTGCGTTTCGACGGACGCCGACGGAATCGCGATGATCGCGTATTCGACCTTGATCGCGTCGGTCCAGTGCTTCAGGTCGTTGAACGAGCCGAGCACCTTGTAGCCGTAGATCTCGCGCCCATGCTTGGTGACGTCGTCGTCGAGCAGGCCGACCAGACGCCATTCGCCCGAACGCGACAACTCGCGCGCGAGGCTGGCGCCAGCCGTGCCGGCGCCGAGCACCAGCACGGGCTTGCCCTGTCCGACGAGGCCGCCGTACAGGTAGAACTCCTTCGTCGCGCGGTACAGCGCGCGGGCGCCGCCCATCAACAGGAACAGCATCAGCGGTGAGACGAGCAGCACCGAGCGCGGGATGATCGGTGTCGGCTGGAACATCACGGCCCCGATCATCACGATCACGCTGCCGCCGGCAACCGCCTTCGAGATCCGCATCAGGTCGGGAAGGCTCGCGAACACCCAGAGGCCGCGATACAGGCCGAACACATGGAACATCAGCGCGTAGACCGGCAGCGTCCAGACAAGCGCGGTCACCGCGCCGCCGAGGAAATCAGCCGGAACGCTACCGTTGAAACGAACGAGATAAGCGAACAACCACGACGCGACCACCGCCGTCAGGTCGAACAGGAAAGCACTCAGCGACAGCCACGATGCTTTGGATCGCAACATCGGCAGGAAACCTCAAGAGTTGTTTTCGGCGGCCGACTGAAACCGGCGCCAACGCATGTCGATCACCAACCCGATACATGCAAGGACGCCATACCATGCGACAAACAACAGCCATTGCTGCTGTTCAGGGCGGCCTTTTGCCCACACGGCGATGATTATGCCTGCGAGCATGATGAGGTACCAATAAAGAGCAGTCCGGCGGTGACCTACGCCCGAACGGACCATCCTTTGATAATAATGCTCCCGATGCGCCTGCCAGAACTTTTCTCCACGTAACAGGCGCCTCAAAAGTGTTACAGATGCATCAGCAATAAAGGGCGCGAAGACGAGTGCCGGAAACCATATCGGCCACGCATCGGCACGCCATCCCCAGTAGCCAAGCGCGCCGGCAAGGAATCCCAACGGAATCGAGCCTGCGTCGCCGAGAAACAGGCGAGCCGGATGGAAATTGAGCAACAGGAACCCGAGCGCCGCGCCGGCAACGGCCGCGCCAGCCACGGCGAGATCCGGTGACGTGTTGGGGCCGGTCAGCGCCGCAGCCCCGTATGCACCGAAGCCAAACAGCGCCATACCGCCCGCGAGGCCGTCGGCACCGTCCATGAAGTTGTACAGGTTCGTCAGCCAGACCATCACGAAGCCGACGCCCGCGAGCAGCCACCAGGGCGCAGCGGCCGGATAGACGACGATCAGCGCAACCACGGCCACAAGATGAGCCGAAAACCGCACGCGGGCCGGCAGCCCGCGCCGGTCGTCGATTTGCGACATCGCCGCCAGCCCCGCCGCGCCGACAGCAATCAGCCACAACGCCGGCGCAAGCGCCAGCAGCAAGACAACGCAGACCGGCACGATCCCCCATCCACCGACGCGCGGCGTCGGCAGCGTATGGAGCGAACGATCGTTCGGAATGTCGGTGGCAAGGCGCCATGCGAGGCCGGTCGCGAGCAGCGTGCGCAGGATGGCCGTCGTCGCGATGGCGGCGACCAGCGCCACCACGACCGCGTATGGCCCTGTGGAGATCGGGAAATGCATGTCGACTATTGTTGTGTATCGCGCGAACGATACCATGCGGCGGTCGCTGCGAGGCCCTGGCGGGTCGTATAGGGCGGATGCCAGCCAAGCACGCGCCCGATCCGGCCGGTATCGAGTTGCAGGCTGCCGGTCAGGCGCTCGATGACCGCGCTGCGGCCCGTCAGCTTGCCGAGCACGCGCAGCAGCACCGGCGGCACCGCGACCAGCCGCGCCGGCTTGCCGAGCGCGTCTCCGACGAGGCGCAGCAGGCCCGTGACCGACGGTGCGTCGTCGTCGGCAACATGAAAGCATTCGCCGGCCGCGCGCGGGTCGATCGCGCAACGCAGCAGCGCATCCGCGAGGTTTTCGACATAGACGATGCTGCGGCGCGCCGAAACGGCGCCGAACGGCAGCGGTATCCCGCGTGCGACCGCATCCATCATCCGCAGGAAGTTGGCGCGTACGGCCGGGCCATAAACGAGCGGAGGACGAACGACGACGACGTCGAGCCCTGCCGACGCGCCGAACTGCGCGAGTTGTCGTTCCGCATGCAGTTTCGAGCGGCCGTATGCATCCTGCGGATCGGGTTCGACGGCTTCCGACAGCGGCGCGCCGTCGTCGCCCTCCCCGACCGCCTTGATGCTGCTCGCGAACACGATGCGGCGTACGCCGTGATTGCGCGCCGCCTGGGCAAGCCGCAGCGTGCCGACGACGTTGGTGGCATCGAACGCCCCATCGGGATCGGGCGACTCGTCGCGCATCACGTGCACACGGGCGGCAAGATGGATCACGCAGTCGGCGGCCAGATCGGCCGGCCACGCTTCATCCAGGTGATCGAAATCGGCGGTGCCGTGTACCCATTCGCGCACGCCATCGATGCAGCCGCCCGGTCGCCTTACCAGTGCGGTAACCGTGTGACCGTCCTGCAGCGCACGGCGGCACAGTGCACGGCCGACAAAACCATTCGCGCCGGTGATGACGAGATGGGTCATCGCCCCCTCCGACCGGGTCGGCTGACGGTTCGACGAAACGGCGCGAACCTGCCTGTCGCGCCGGCAGGCGGCGCGGGCCGATGCACGCTGGAACGGCACGGGGAAACGGAAAGGGAAATTGAGACAAACACGTCGGGATCTCGAAGACGTAAAGCATGCCGCTCGCCGGCATCTGGCGATGCATCGAGGCATGTGCTGCCGGATGCAACCCTATGGAAAGACACGTCGATGTCCGGGTTCCGTATTAGATGAAGGCTTCGTGCGGCCCGGCTCGCTCCGCTTGCGGGACAGCGGCGTCGCCGCCACGCAATACCGGCCGAAGGCCTTTGGCGGCGGCATGCCGATGGGGCCGCATCGGTGCGCGAACATTGTAACCTTGCCAATCGGCAGCAACCAAGCCTGGCCCCGGCCCGCGCCCATGGGGGCCACGAGCGCCAGACGTGCCGCCGCTCAGGCCAGCAACGCGCTCACCTCGTCGACGAGCGGCGCGAGCATCCGCTCCCAACCGTGCTCGTGCTCGACGAAGGCCCGCGCTCGCGCCGTCATCTCGACCGCCCCGGCCTCGTCGGCGACGAGCTGCTCGATCCGATCGACGAATTCCTCCGGCGTATCCGCGATCAGCAGGTCGCGCCCGCTTTGCGCGCCCAGGCCCTCGTGGCCCAGCGACGTGGTGACCACGGGCAGCCCGAGCGCCATGTATTCGAGAATCTTGTTCTGCACACCTGCACCGATGCGCATCGGGCACACGCCGATTGCGCCGTCGGATGCGGCCTGCGCGACCGACTCGACGCGGCCCGTCACGTCGACGCCGTCATACGCGCGGAATCGTTCTGCAAGTGCGGGCGCGATGGACCCGACGATCCGGAAGCGGTAATCGGCACGCTTGCGCAGCAACGGCAGCACGGCTTCCGCGAAATAGTGGCACATGTCCTGGTTCTGCACGGTACGCATGTCACCGATGAAAATCAGGATCCGGCTCGCCATGCTCCGTGCGGTGTACGGCAGGCCCGACAGGTCCACGCCGTTCGAGCACACCATCACCTTCTTGTCCGGCTCGCCGGGAAACAGGTAGTCGCGATCGGTCCGCGAAACCAGCACCGACAGGTCGAAATCGTCGACGATCGTGCGCTCGTAGTCGAGCAGGCGCTTCGCCTCGATGCCAAACACGCGCGACTTCAGCCCCCGTGCGCGCCGCAACTGCTTCACCCGGCTGTAGTTGAGCGAAATCGCATCGGTCATTTCCAGGACGCGCGGCTTGTCAGACTTGCGGACATACTCGGCGCAGCGCACGAGATGCACGAAGGCGCCGTCGTGCGACGGCAGCAATCGCGTCACCGCCGCCGCAAACGCGCGACTCCGGTAGTACGCCACCTGCAGCGGCGTGCGCGTGGGCAACGCCAGCAACGTATTCAAGTACGATCGCCGACGCGACAGAAAGACCCGTTCGACCCGATCGAATACGCCGTCGTCCGGCAACGCGGCGTGCATTTCGTCGCCGCTCTCGCACATGCTCAGCAGCGTCAGCGAGAATCGACGGGACAGCACACGGCAGAGATGGTAGATCCGCAGCTTGTCACCGCCGATCACCGGATACGGAAACCGCGGCGTCAGCACCAGCAGCTTCTTCTTGTCCTGGTTCATGATAGACGCGCCCAGAAATCCTGAATCAGCGGACGCACCGCCGACTCCGAAAAGGTGCGTGCGCGGGCGACACCGTCGCGGATCGCGACGTCGAATCGCGCGCCGTCGTTCCATACCCTGCGAATCTGCTCGGCCATGTCGTCCACCGAAAAGGGATCGAACTGCAGGCCGCAGTCGCCGACGACCTCGGGCATCGACGTCGTATTGCTGCACGCAACCGGTGTGCCCGACGCCATCGCCTCCAGCAGCGGAATGCCGAACCCTTCGAACAACGAAGCAAAGATGAACGCATGTGCGTGCCGATACTGCTCGCGCAACTCGTCCCGCGAAATATAGCCGAGCAACTCGACCGCACCCGCGAGGCCGAGCGCTGCCGCCCGCCCGAGAAAATGCGCGTGATGTTCGGACTTGATCCCGGCGATCCGGAGCGTGGCGTCATCGCCGAGCGCCGGCCGCGCGATCGCGAACGCCTGCAGGAGGCGATCGACGTTCTTGCTCGGCACCTCGCCCGCGACCGTGAACAGGTACGGCCGACGTGCCGCCGCGCTCACCGGCGCGTCGAACCAGTCGTCCGAAATCATGCACGGGATGACGTGCACGTCCGCCTCGTTCAGCCCGAACGTTTCGACCAGCTCCCGTTGCGTAAACCGCGAGATGGTCAGCACGACGTCGGCCCGGCGCGCCAGCCGCGGCACCACATGGCGGCGATACACGCGCCCGGCGGTCTGATACAGCGACCTCGCAGGCGGCAGCACGCTCCACGGCTGCATGTAGATCAGATCGTAAATGACCGCGATCAATGGCGTGTTGCCGGTGGCGCGCAGCGGCCCGGTGTTGTACGGGCACAGCAGATAGTCCGGTTTATGCTCGCGGCACAATCGCGGCAACTCGACCTGCTCCCACCACGGGAAGAAACGGCGCCCTTGGCTGACGCACTGCCATTCGTCGGTGCTCACGCCGCCTGGCGCAAAGCCCAGCACCGACTCGCCGATCGGCGCCACCAGTTGACGGGCAAAACGCCCCATGCCGCGGTAGTTGCCGACCATCCAGGTGATGTCCACCCCCAACTTCACGCGGTGCTCCTTGAAGCAAACCCTTCGGCGAACGACGAGGATTTCCCGGCTTGGCGAAGCCGGTGATCGCCGGCTTCGCCACAGACACCGGTGGTACGAATGCGGTCGTTTGGCGAGCGGCGTTGCACCGGCAAGCCGAGCCGCGGCGATACTTTGCCGCACCTCTTGCGTTCGATATGCTGAACATGCTCACGCACCGAACCATACGCACTACGCCGAGCCAGCGCGGTCGTGCCGAAACCAACCTTCACGCACGCCCCCCGTCAAACATCCAGCGCAACGTGGTTTCCAGCGGAATATCCTCGAGCGGCCCGACAGCGGCCTGCAGGCGCGAGCCATCGCCCTGCAATCGGCGCACTTCGTTCGCACGCACGAAGGCCGGATTGACACGGACCTCGATCGAATAGCCAGCGATCTGCTCCATCGTCGCGATCACCGACTTCAGCGACACCGCCCGACCGGAGCAGACGTTAAACACGCCGCCGGCGGGCGCGAGCTGCAGCAGGCGCCGATACGCATCCACCACACGGCGCACGTCCGAAAAATCGCGCTCGACATCGATATTTCCAAGCTCGATCACGCGCTCCCCGCGCTGGAAATGGCCGACGATCTTCGGGAGCAGGAACTGCGATGATTGGCCAACGCCCGTGTAGTTGAACGGGCGTGCGACGATGATCGGCAGCTTGTCATGCCACAGGCGCGCCATGTATTCCATCGCCAGCTTGCTGACCGCGTAATCGTTAGCCGGATTCGGTTCGACCGATTCGTCGATTATCTCGACCGCCGCATTGCCATAGATGTTGGCGCTGCTCGCGAGCAGAACCGCATTCGGCCGCTTCCCGTGCGTCGCCAGCGCCTCCAGCAGGTTACGCGTGCCGACCACGTTCGTGCGATAGATTGCGTCGGCGTCGCCATGCGCAACGAACGCGATCGCGGCGAGATGTGCGACCACGTCCGGCTGCACGTCAGCAACGACTTTCGCCAGCTCCGCACGGTCGCACAAATCCACCCGATACGTGTCGACGCCGGTCGCCTCGGCATCGTGCGCCGTGCCGAACACGCGATAGCCGGCAGCCCTCAGCGACTGGGCCAGATAGTCGCCGGTAAATCCGCCGAGCCCTGTGACGAGCGCGCGCGGCGCGTCAGAACGAAAAGCCGCGCTCATTGCGTCGCAGATCCGCTTCAACCATCATGGCGCACAACTGCTCGAGCGTCGTCTTCGGCTCCCAGCCCAGCTTCTGCTTCGCCTTCTCCGGATTACCGATCAGCAGGTCGACCTCGGCCGGACGATGGAACTTCGGATTCACGCGGACCACCGTCTTGCCGGTTGCGACGTCGACAGCGATCTCGTTCGCGTCGCTGCCCTTGAACTCGAGATCGACGCCGGTCGCCTTGAACGCCATACGGACGAAGTCACGCACCGTTTCGGTACGGTTCGTGGCCAGCACATAGGTATCCGGCTCATCGGCCTGCAGCATGCGCCACATGCCTTCGACATATTCCTTCGCAAAGCCCCAGTCGCGCTTCGCATCCATGTTGCCCAGCTCGAGCACGTCGAGCTGGCCGAGCTTGATCTTCGCGACGGAGTCGGTGATCTTGCGCGTGACGAATTCGCGGCCGCGCAGCGGCGATTCGTGATTGAACAGGATCCCGCTGCAGCCGAAGATATCGTAGCTCTCGCGGTAGTTCACCGTGATCCAGTGCGCATACAACTTCGCCACGCCATACGGGCTGCGCGGATAAAACGGCGTCGATTCGATTTGCGGAATCGCCTGCACCTTGCCGAACATTTCGGACGTGCTTGCCTGGTAGAAACGGATCTTCGGGTTGACGATGCGGATCGCCTCGAGCAGGTTCAGCGGACCAATGCCCGTGATCTCCGCGGTCGTGACCGGCTGGTCGAAGGACACGCCGACAAAGCTCTGCGCCGCCAGGTTGTAGACTTCCGTCGCGCCGGTCGTCTGCAGCAGACGGATGCTGGCCGACAGATCGGTCAGGTCGTACTCGACCAGATGCAGGTTCGGATGCTTGGCGATACCCAGCTCTTCGATACGCCAGAAATTTACCGAGCTGGTGCGACGGTAGGTGCCATAGACCGTATAGCCCTTGTCGAGCAGCAGCTCCGCAAGATAGGCGCCGTCTTGTCCGGTGATGCCGGTGATGATGGAAATTTTCTTAGACATAATAGACCTGCTTTAGGAACACGCTTCTTTGCGCGTGAGAATTTTTGCCAAATGTTGGGCACTCTGCGCCCAAGTCAGGAAAGGCATGCCGCGAGACGACGGCGCCTGCTGCACTGCTCGAAGCTCGAGCCATGCCTTGATCTCTGTCGCCAAATCGCTTCCGTCCCGCGCGGAAAAGTAAAACGCATACTCGCCGGCTACTTCACGAAACACCGGCAGATCGCGGGCGATAATCGCCAGTCCGTGCTGCGCTGCTTCAATCAGCGGCAAACCAAAGCCTTCACCATAGGATGCCGCAATCAGGCACGAACTCGCATCGTAGATTTTTTCCAGATAGCCGTCCGAGACGCCTTCCAGCCAAAACAGATGGCGTCCCTGCTCCGCGTGTGCCCGCAACCTTGAGATCAGATCCTCGACCATCCACCCCTGCCGCCCCACGATCACTAGGTTGACGTCCTGATTCTCGCGCCACAGCCGCTCGAATGCATCCAGGACCTGGACATGGCCTTTGCGCGGCTCAATGGTGCCGACCATCAGAAACGTCGGGACACCACGCAGGTGTTGGAGGACTTTATGGCCGTCGTGCGGGATCTCCGACGAATTCACGAAATTCTCGATATCCGCGCCTAGATGGAACCAGTCGATTTCAAACGACTGCAACCGCTGCGGGGCGTGCGCATCGAGCCACGTCGACAGATCCGTCGCCACCGCCTTTGAAATGCACAATGCACCGTCACTTTCCGCCACGACATCGAGCCAGCCCGCAAACCCGTCCGCGGCACCGGGGATGAAGTATTGTGGAAGTAGTACGCACAACAGATCGTAGACGACAAACTTGACCTGGACACCCTGCAATTGCAGACTCCGGTAAAACGCCCGCTGCGCAGGAACGACCTGGGGCTGCAGATCAAGGCCGACGAATACGTCTCCGGGCGCATAATCGATCGGCTCGTCCTGCAGCCAACCGTCCTCGAACCCCATCATCCGCATCGTGAAATCACGCGCATAGCGATATGAATTCGTTGTCGTCGCATAAACCGGTTCGACCCGGAAGCCATCAGGCGGTGAGTCCAGCCATTCCTTCAGCAGATTGCGTACCACACGCTGGATGCCACTTCTAGCATCTACCCGGACGAGTTCGGAAATATCAACCAGCAACTGCCGCTTGTTGTTGCGTGGCACAAAATTCCTCGCGGTAGTCAGCGCCCACGCGCGCAACTGGTCGTCACTCGCCTGGCCCGCCCGCCGCGCGACTGCACGTGACAACATGAGAGGATTCGCTTCGGCCCGAAGATAGAACCGTTCGATCGCATTGCGATACTGCTCGGCACAGACGTCCGGGGCATGATCGGCCACGATAATATCCCGTGCACGTACACCCATCCGCTGCCGGCGCGCAGTGTCCGAACGCAACGTCTCCAATGCCTCGACCAGTTGGTCGTCGGAGAACTCGTCCGGCAGCATCCACACCGCCTCGCGGTCCAGGTCGGCCATGCTTCCGTTTGCGTTAACGATCGTCGCCGTGCCGTAATTCATGCAGTCCAGGACTGCTGCTGAAGTCTCGCCTCTGGAAAGAGTCCTCAACTGCACGCCAACATCGGCTGCAGCCAGATAACGACGAAAAGTTGACGCATCGACCCAACCCGTAATGCGGACTCTGGCACCCGCTCCCATTTGCCGAATGCTACGAACGAATTCTTCACCATACTGAGTGGGCTGATTTTCTCCGACAAAGATCAAATGACATGCCGGATCACGCGCCAAGGACGAACGCCCCCACGCACGCAGCAAACGATGATTCAGTTTGGAAGGCCCTAGCGCCCCAAACGCACAAACCACGTAGTCGCTCCCGCCAAACCCTAACGCTTCACGCGCCTCGGCTCGACTCGACTCGATGTTGGCTTTGCGCATAAGGGGAATCACGGCCCAATCCATCGTATCGCCGCCATACCAATCCCGGGCCAATTGCAACGAATTTGCCGAGTGAACGATCAAGCCCAGGCTCTTCTGAACAACGCTCAGGCTGCATGGAAACTCCCAGACGACATCCGCCATGTCCTCCTTCTGATGGCGGGCCCTCAAGCCGACATACCCGTGCGCGTCGTACAGCGCCCTTGACCAGCCGTCGGGACGATTCCCGTGAATGGCCATGTGCGCAAGGATCCCCGACAGAAAGAAATCGTGCAGCACGACCACGCCCGGTACGGCTTCCAGCAATGGAAACATGTACTGGTGAAACGACGAGTTCCCGAAATGATAGAGCACCCGATCATACGAATCCGCATGCTTGCGCAGCCACGCCGGCGTTTTCACCGAAACGTGCTCGGACTGCCCGGACTGCATGTTTCCCGCTTCACTGGGGTCGACGATAACGTCAATATCGTAAAAACGTGCCAGTTCCGGGAGCAGTTCCGCGCTGTAGTCAGCAATCCCCGTGCGAGCCGGCGGCAACGGCGACACATACGCCAGCCGCGGACGTCGCGACTGAATATCCGGCTCGCGTCGTTCGTCCCGCCACGCTTGAAGCCGTCGCTCCATTGCGTCGAGCGCGCAACGCCCGCTTTGATCCCACGAAAATTTCCCGGCCTGACGCGTACCGCGTTCGATCAGTGCCTGACGATAGTCCTCGTCCGTCAAACCACGCTGCATATAGCGCGCGATCTCTTCATCGGACGTGGGATCGAACAGCGCGTCGCCCCATCCAATCACTTCGGGAATGGCTGACGTATTCGCGCCGATAACGGGTGCGCCGCAACGCATCGCCTCTAGTACCGGCAAACCGAATCCCTCGTACCACGAAGGAAAAACAAACAACCGGCACAGGTTGTAGAGCGCCAGCAGTTCCTCGTCCGGCACGAATCCTGTGCATACGACATCATCCGCGTCTAGGCCGACCTGCCGGGCCACACGCATCAGCGCGTCACGGCTGGCCGGCTGAATCGAACAAACGATCGCGAGTTGGTGCGACTTCCGCAACGCAAGCGGTAACAACGCGAACGCGCGAATCAGGCCCTCGATGTTCTTGCGGTGGTCAATACCGCCCGTATACAGTACGAACGATTTCGTCAGCCCGTATTTGTCCCGCAATGCCGATTCTCGCTCGGGAGCAATCTGTTCCGGCCGAAACCGCGCATCGACATCGGCGGACACGTTCACCGACCACTGGGGTGAGAGATCCAGATGCTTGATACCGTCCGAGCGCGACGATTCGGAATTCGCCAGCCAAAGATCAGCACATCGAAGATCCTCAACTTTCGCCAAGTACCAATCCTTGAAACGAGGATTATCCAGATAAGGCTTGGCGTAGATGTACGGAATCAGGTCATGCAACGTGACCGCGACCGGAACATTCGTCTGAAGCGCGTGAATGCTGGTAATCGAATCGTCGCCAAAACCTTCGAAGTAATTCCCGATATAAATAAAATCCGGCCGCAGGCTCGTCAGAAATGCCTCATAAGTCAGTTCACCTGACTGGCGACGCCACAGATTGGCTTTATCGGCACAGGCAACCGGCCCCGCCACATGCCAGACGTAGATGTCGCGCGGCGACAGGATGGCTTCGAACTGCTCACGCAGAATCCGCGCGGATTCCTCGAAGGCTCCGTTCAGCGCAAGGATGATTTCATGTTCACCGCGATTCCGAATCATCGCCTTAACGATGGACTCGGTGTAAACTCCCACGCCGCGATTGCGCGAGTTCGGGCTCTGCGCCCCTTGCATGTCAACAACGATTCGCATTATTCGGCATTCCCATTTTCTTCCGTGAGTGCAGACTTCAATGCCATGAACGCTTCGCGCGCACGAGGCGTCAAACCATCATCATCTATCTGCTTCCTCTGCAACGGTTGAGCAGGCGCGCCGACGATAATCCGGACGAGTCGCTGCTTAACGCCGGGCATCCTATTCAATACTCGGACGGCCAGCCGTCTTAGCTCCGGATTGCGATTGGCGTATGCAACGCCGCGAAACAACGCGCGACGCATACCGGATTTGCAAGCGCCTTTCGCTTCACGGGCATGTGTTACAACGCTACGCATCGGGGCAGTAATACGCCATGACGTGCTGTCGTAGACCGCCTGCAATTTCTCGGCCGTATGCTGCGCTTCGTCGCGGACACGCCCGTGCTCGCCATGGACCGCCCCGATCGCATCCTGGACTTGCCCTAGATCGCCCCGAACTCGTCCAAGTTCGTCGAGGACTTGCCCCAGTTCGCTGCGGGCATGCCTCAATTCATCGACGACCAGTCGCAATTCGCTACGGACCTGTCCAATTTCATCGTGAGTCTTTCGGATCTCATCTGCAGATCGCTCGTGCTCGCGCGCTTCCCCTTGCTCGAATCTGGCTGCCAAATCTGCCAGCGCAAGACCGTAGTCGGCATTGAATGCTTCGTCGAATGCTGCGGCCTCTTCTGCACTACATGATTTCTGCGCAACGATGGCGTAGTCAGGGCTGACGCCACCCAGCACGTCGAGCAGATGAATTCGTGCGCCCTCGTCCTGTAACGAAGGGGCTTCCTGCAGCCGAAGCCGCTTGACGCGCGCAAAACCGGCATACTCGCCGACGAAACTGAGTAACTCGGGAGGAATCGGCTGCTTGTGACTCGGGTCCAGATAGAAATTGCAGCCGGCAACGACGATATTTTCCGGGTTCGGCGTCTCGAGAATCAGAAGCCCGCCAGGTTTCAATACGCGCAACGCTTCGCTGACGATCCTGCGCACCTGCTCGAAGGACACATGCTCGACAACGTGAAAAGCCGAGATCAGCACGTGGCTGTCCGAATCAAGCGAGGCCAGATATTCGATTGCATCACCCTGAAATACCGGCAGGCCGCGTTCGCGGCATGCTTCCAGCATATCGGCATCGAGGTCCACCCCGACCGGGGCGAAACCCGCCTCAGTCATGAGTTCCAGCCACTCACCGCGACCGCACCCCAGGTCGAAGACTTTTCCGCCCGGGTAAAGCGCGGCGAGCGGCGTGATGAACGGGAGGTATTTCGCCAGTCGGCCCTTGATCAGTTCCCTCGAACCGCGGTGCTGATCTTCAAACGCGCGATAAAAACTGTCCACTACGGCAAGCTCCTCACGGTCGTCGGTAGCCATGCCACGCCGACGAAATTTTCCATCTTCTTGTTGACGACGTTGAATACCAAAGCGCGGTCACGCCACTGATAGTTGTTCACGACATGGGCGTCGCCCGTGTGCAGCGCCACCGCGACCGAGTAACTTCCCACCCCGATGTTCGCAGTGAATTCGAAGTGCAACTCGACCGACTGGCCAGCATCGAGATCGACCAGCACCTGCTTCAGGTGATAGGTATTCGTTCCGAACACTGTCTGACCAAGACGATCCTTGATCATGTATCCGACCACGAGCTCGGGGATCGCTTCGACACAGCGGACCTTGACGCGCAGCGCGACCGGCTGGCCGACACCGGCGACCTCGATGAGCTGCCCAGACTCGTCCAACAGATCGACCGATTCGATCACGGCTTCGCCCGTTCCGGACACGGTCTGCACAGCACCGCTCGCCAGCGTTTCCTGCCGGATTCCGTGATCCTTGCGATCGGCCAGCATCGCGTTGTAGTAATCCATGACCGCCTCGGGCGCGCCTTCCATCTCCAGCCGCCCTGCATTCAGCAGGATTGCGTGATCGCAGATGGCCTGGATCGCTGCCTTGTCGTGCGCGACGATCAGAAGCGTCGTGCCTTGCGTGCGAAACTCGCGAATACGATCGAAGCTCTTGTGCTGGAAATATGCATCGCCGACCGACAATGCCTCGTCGACGATGAGCACATCAGGCCGACGGGCCGTTGCGACGCTGAACGCGAGGCGCACCTGCATGCCGCTCGAATACACGCGTACCGGCTGGTCGATGTATTCGCCGATTTCGGCGAATGCCTCGATTTCGGGCATCAGCGCCAGCAGTTCATCAACCGAATAGCCGAGGAGTTGCCCGGCCATCATCACGTTCTGGCGACCGGTGAAATCCGGATGAAACCCCATCCCGAGTTCCAGCAGCGCAGCGACACGACCGGTCATCGTCACGCTGCCGACGGTCGGCTGCGTGGTCCCGACGATCATCTTCAGCAACGTGCTCTTGCCCGCACCGTTGATGCCGATGATGCCCAGCGCCTCGCCGGCGCGCACCGTGAAGTTCACATCCCGCAGCACCCAGTGCAACGTGTGATGCTGCTTGCGGCGCGGATCCAACCATTCGACCAGACGCGACCAGCGTGTCGGGTACTGCTTGTAGGCCTTGCCCAGATTGCTAACGGTAATGGTGCCCATCAGAGTTCATCCACCATTTCGCCCGCGTGCCTGCGGAACAGACTGAAACCGAGAAGGCACCAGCCGACGCCCAGTGCCGTTATGAACCAGAGTTGCGACCAGTCCGGCCACTGGCCCTGCATCATCACGACCTGGAACGCCTGGATCAGCGGCGCCATCGGATTGAACTGCATGCCGGCCTGGACCGGCTTGGGCAGGATTTCGATCGAATAGACGATCGGCGTCAGCCAGAACCAGAAATTCAGCACGATGTTGAAGAATTGCCCGACGTCGCGGAAAAACACGTTGAGCACGCCGAGCGTGATCCCAAGACCGATCGCAAACAGCGTCAGCAGCGTCAGCAACGGAATGACGGCGATGAACGCGACGCCCGGGAAGTTGCCGGTCAGCAGCAGGAACGCAACGAACAACCCGAACACGATCGCGAAGTTGACCAGCGAGTTGGCGACCACAATCACCGGCAGACACAGCCGCGGGAAACTAAGCTTCTTGATCAGGTTCGCGTTTTCGATAAACGAGTTCTGCGCGCGACTGACGACTTCCACGAACATCCCCCACGGCAACATGCCCGCGCACAGGTGAATGCTGTACGCGAAGCTGTTGTCGACGCCGGGCAACCTCGTATGCATCACACGCGAGAAGATCACCGTGTAGACGACGATCATCGCCAGCGGATTGAGGACGGTCCATGCCGCGCCAAGCAGGGAATTCCGGTACTTCGACTGGAACTCCCGCTTGACGCTTCCCAGAATGAAGCCGCGATACGCCCAAAGGGCTCTCAGCATCCCCAGCATCAAGCCCGCCCGTATACATCTTGGAAACGAACGATGTCGTCTTCTCCGAGATATTCGCCGCTCTGTACCTCGATCATCACGAGGTCCAGCACGCCCGGGTTCTCGAGGCGGTGCTTGTGGCCGGCAGGAATGTAGGTCGATTCGTTGGTCCGGACGAAGATTTCGTTATCGCCGTTGACGACCTTGGCCATCCCGCTGACGACGATCCAGTGCTCGCTGCGGTGGTGGTGCATCTGCAGGCTCAGGCTGCCGCCCGGCTTTACTTCGATGCGCTTGATCTTGAAGCGCGGCCCTTCTTCCAGCACCGTGTAGGTGCCCCACGGGCGGCTCACTGTGCGATGCAACTTGTAGGCGTCGTGATTGCGCTTCTTCAAACGGGCGACGACCTGCTTCACATCCTGTGCGCGATCGGGATGCGCAACCAGCAGTGCATCCGGCGTGTCGATGATCATCAGGTCAGCCACGCCGACCGACGCCACCACGCGGTCCTGCGTCTGCACGTACATGTTCCGGCTGTCGACGAAAATCGCATCGCCAATGGCCCGGTTGCTGTCCTCGTCCGGCGCGACCAGGTCACGCACCGCCCCCCACGAGCCGATGTCGCTCCAGCCGAAGCTGGAGGGCACGACCGCCACGTTCGACGAGCGCTCCATCACTGCATAGTCGATCGAAATGTCGGGCATCTTCTCGAACGCGTCGGCGGGAATCTCGAGCATCTGCGTCGACGTCTTGTTGGCTTCCTGAAGCGCGACCCAGCACGCTTCGGCGGCCGCTGCGACATCCGGTGCATGACGGGCCATCTCGTCGAGAATGACGCCCGCCTTGAAACAGAACATGCCCGAATTCCACAGGTAGTTGCCCGCGGCCAGATACTCGGCCGCCTTCGCTGCATCCGGCTTCTCGACGAAGCGCAGCGCGGCCCGGCCCGCGCCGACCGATTCGCCCGCCTCGATATAACCGAAACCGGTATCCGGACTCGTCGGCACGATGCCGAACGTGACGAGCCGGCCCTGATTCGCCAATTCGACCGCGCTCGCGACGGTAGCCACGAAGCCTTTCTGGTCTTGAACAAGGTGATCGGCTGCCAGCACCAGCATCAGCGCGTCGCGCCCGTACTTGTCGGCGACATGGTGCGCCGCCATCGCCACCGCAGGCGCGGTGTTGCGGCCAGTCGGTTCGAGCATGAATACACCGGGCCGCTGCTCGCCGAACCCGGCGCTCACGAACTCGTCCTTGCTCATGAAGTAATAGTCACGGTTCGTGACCGTGAGCAATTCTCCGTGCGGCGACTCCTCGCCGTCCCCGACCACTGCAGCTGCACGGCGGTAAGTTTTCAGCAGCAAACTCTCGCCATCAGCGAGCTTCATGAATGGCTTGGGATGCCCTTCGCGGGAAACAGGCCAAAGTCGCGTACCGGCACCACCGGACAGGATGACGGGGATCAACATCACATTCACTCCAGATTTAATATTCGCTGGCGAAGTCAACGTCTTCGCCACTTACATCAATAACCAGTTGGCGTGGTCGCCAGCCTGTCATGCCACATCTGACCGGAACAGAATTATAGCCGGCGGACTTCACTCGCCGAATACGCCCGCTGCCCTGGACGGCGCCCGGGAAAGCCAGGACTGCTCACCGGACAGCCGCACGCCAGTCGGACGTTACGGAACGGTCACATAAATCTCGCCTATGCCCCCCCGATGATCGGCCATCACCATCGTCATCCGGGGGTTTGCCTGCTCTTCGGCCATACCGTGCCGGGCTCGCGCGCGTCACTCCGACAGACACAGTTCCAGCGCATCGCGCCAGTCAGGCATGCGCACACCGAATGTCGCAGTCAGCTTGTCGAGCGCCAATTTCGAGTTCGCAGGCCGCTTCGCCGGCGTCGGGTAGTCGACCGAAGCGATCGGCACGACTTTCGGGGCATGCGGCGCCAAGGCGGCCGCAAAGATCGCTTCGGCAAAACCGCACCACGACGTCGCGCCTGCCGACGTGAAGTGGTACACGCCGGCGCGCTGCTTCAACCAGTCGGCATCGGCCGATGCCGTACTCTGCGCAACGATATGTGCCGTTGCCGCGGCAATGGTCTTCGCCCAGGTCGGCGCGCCGACCTGATCCGCGACGACGCGTAATTCCGAACGTTCACGCCCCAGCTTCAGCATCGTCAACAGGAAATTCCGCCCACGCCGGCCATACACCCAACTTGTGCGCAGAATCAGGTGTGCGCATCCCGTCGCAGCGATGGCCCGCTCACCCTCAAGCTTGGTCGCGCCGTAAGCATTCACGGGATTCGGCGCGTCGGTTTCCGTATACGCGCCCGCCTTCGTGCCATCAAACACGTAATCGGTCGAATAATGAATCAGCGCGCCGCCGGTGCGCGCCATCTCCTCGGCGAAGATTCGCGGCACGTCCGCATTCAGGCGCCGTGCGGCATCGACTTCGCTCTCGGCCTTGTCCACCGCCGTATAAGCCGCCGGATTCACGATGAGGGATGGCTTCAGGTCCCGCACGAACGCGCGCACTCGATCGAGATCCGAAAGATCCAGCGTCGACCGATCGCACGGCACCACGCGCCCGAGCCCTTGGAGCGACCGCAGCAATTCGAACCCGACCTGGCCGTTCACGCCAGTCACGAGGATCGTCGGTTCAGGATGCACACCACCCTCACGCATAGACTTCCGCCTCGCTCAAACGCTTGCCCGCCGCGTCCTTCGGAGCCAAGACCGGTGCCGCATCGATCGGCCATTCGATCCCGATTTCGGGATCGTCCCACACGATGCAGCGCTCGTGCTCCGGATACCAGTAGTCGGTCGTCTTGTACAGGAACTGCGCGGCCTCCGACAACACGACGAAGCCGTGCGCGAAGCCGGGCGGCACCCAGAGCTGGCGATGATTGTCCGCCGACAGCGTCACGCCGACCCACTTGCCGAAGTCCGGCGAACTGCGCCGGATGTCGACGGCAACGTCGAATACCTCGCCTTCCACCACCCGCACGAGCTTCCCCTGCGCATGCTGAACCTGATAGTGCAACCCGCGCAGCACGCCCTTCGCCGAACGCGAGTGATTGTCCTGCACGAATTCGATGCCGGGCCCGATATGCTCGGCGAATTCCCGCCCGTTGAAGCTTTCGTAGAAATACCCGCGCGCATCCCCGAATACCTTCGGCTCGATGAGCTTGACGTCGGGCAGCGCCGTTGCCGTTACTTGGATTGCCATGCGACCTGACTCGTGAGAAGACTCGTGAGGTACTGCCCGTAGGCGTTCTTCGACAATGGCTCGGCCAGCTTCTGTACCTGTTCCGCATCGATCCAGTTACGGCGGTACGCGATCTCCTCGGGGCAAGCGACCATGAGACCCTGACGCTTCTGAAGGGTCGCAATGAAAGTGGCAGCCTCGATCAGCGAATCATGCGTGCCGGTGTCGAGCCATGCGTAGCCGCGCCCCATGATCTCGACATTCAGCGCGCCCGCAGCGAGATAGCGCGAATTGACGTCGGTGATTTCCAGCTCACCCCGCGGCGACGGCTTGATGTCCGCCGCGATATCGCACACGCGATTGTCGTAGAAGTACAGGCCCGTGACCGCGTAGTGCGAACGCGGTTTGACCGGCTTTTCCTCGATCGACACCGCACGGAAGTCCTGGTCGAATTCGACGACGCCGTAACGCTCCGGATCGTGCACGTGATAGGCGAACACCGTCGCGCCCGCATCCTGCGCGTCCGCGCGCTCGAGCTGCTTCGCCAGGTCGTGACCATAGAAGATGTTGTCGCCAAGGATCAGCGCCGACGGATCCCGGCCAACAAATTCCCTGCCGATGATGAATGCCTGCGCAAGGCCGTCCGGCGAAGGCTGCACGGCGTACTGGATATTCATTCCCCACTGGCTGCCGTCGCCGAGCATGGCTTCGAAGCGCGGCGTGTCCTGCGGCGTCGAGATGATCAGGACGTCGCGAATGCCCGCGACCATCAGCGTCGAGAGCGGGTAATAGATCATCGGCTTGTCGTAGACCGGCAGCAGCTGCTTCGAGACCGCATGCGTGATCGGATACAGACGCGTGCCGGAACCGCCGGCGAGAATGATGCCCTTACGTGCCATCGATGAACTCCTCAAGCGCGCGCTGCGTAGTTGGTTTCAACCCACTTGCGGTATTCACCCGAGGCCACTTCGTCGACCCACACCTGGTTGTCGAGATACCACGCGACCGTCTTCGCCAGACCGGTCTCGAACGTCTCCGCGGGCTTCCAGCCGAGCTCGCGCTCGAGCTTGCGCGCATCGATCGCATAACGACGATCATGGCCGGGACGGTCCGTCACATAGGTGATCTGGTCGCGGTACGAACCCGCGGCCTTCGGGCGTGCCTGATCCAGCAAATCGCACAGCGTATGCACGACCTCGAGGTTCTTCTTCTCGTTCCACCCGCCGACGTTGTAAGTCTCGCCGGGCACGCCGCGCGCGAGCACTTCACGAATCGCGCTGCAGTGGTCGCCGACGTACAACCAGTCGCGCACGTTCTGCCCGTCACCGTAGACCGGCAGCGCCTTGCCGGCGAGCGCATTGGCAATCATCAGCGGAATGAGCTTCTCGGGAAACTGGTACGGACCGTAGTTGTTCGAGCAGTTCGTGGTGAGCGTGGGCAAGCCGTACGTATGATGATAGGCGCGCACCAGATGATCGGAGCCCGCCTTGGTCGCCGAATACGGGCTGTTGGGCGCGTACGGCGTGGTTTCCGAGAACTGCGGATCGGCGGCCGACAGCGAGCCGAACACTTCGTCCGTCGATACGTGCAGAAAACGAAAGGCCGACCTGTCCGCTTCGTTCAGGCCGTTCCAGTATGTCCGTGCGGCTTCGAGCAGCGTGAACGTGCCCACCACATTGGTCTGAACAAACTCCGCGGGCCCGTGAATCGAGCGATCGACATGGCTTTCAGCGGCGAAATGCAGGACAGCGCGGGGCTGGTATTCGGCGAACAGCGCGTCGAGCGCAGCGCGATCGCAGATGTCGGCGCGTACGAACACGTGTTTCGGGCTCCCGTCCAGCGACTGCAGCGTGCGAAGGTTGCCAGCGTAGGTCAGCTTATCGACATTGAGCACGGCCTCGTCGGATTGACGCAGCCAGTCGAGTACAAAATTTGCGCCGATAAAACCCGCGCCACCCGTCACCAGGATCATGAGGCTCCCTTTAGTCGTCCGCGGCAGGCCTCGAGCACGAGCCGCCCCCATTTCGAACAGCGACAACGTCAAGGTGCGCGTCGCTCAAGGCGGGCATTCTAACTTCTCACCGTGACCGTCAAAGTCATGAAATGCTAATTTTGTCGAGGAAGCGGCAATTATAGGAAGCAAGTGGCTTCAAAATCCATGGTGCTAACAACTTGAAACAGTGACCCCATACTCGCCGACACGAGTGAAATTATGTTTTAAATCAACCTGTTAAGATGGAACAAAGTTGTGCCCGGGCGTATTGTGGCGCCCGCGCCATTTTCCAATCAGCGTCAAGACTTGCAATATCCACCTCTCATGCCGCCCACCCCCATCGCCATCGGCGACATCCAAGGCTGTCATTCCGCTTTCCACTCGCTGCTGGAAAAGCTTTCAGCCCCCGCCGACACCCCGCTATGGATCGCCGGTGACGTCGTCAACCGCGGCCCCGAGTCCCTCGCCGCGCTGCGCGCCCTCGTGGATCTCGGCCCGCGCGCGACCGTCGTGCTCGGCAACCACGACCTCCACCTGCTCGCGGTTTCCGCGGGCATCCGCACCGAACGCCCGGGCGACACCATCGGCGAAATCCTCGACGCACCCGACGCCGACGCGCTGCTCGAATGGGTCCGTCACCGCCCATTCGCGCATTTCGAACACGGGATGCTGCTCGTGCACGCGGGCGTGCTGCCGCAATGGGACACGTCACTCGCGCTCGAACTCGCCGACGAATTGCAGCGCGCGCTGCGCGCGCCGGACTGGCGCGAAACGCTACAAAACCTGTACGGCAACGAGCCGAACCGATGGAGTCCGTCCCTGAAGAAACGCGACCGGATGCGCGTCGCGTTCAACGCGTTCACGCGCCTGCGCTTCTGCACGCCCGACGGCGCGATGGACTTCAAGGCCAACGGCGGCCCCGACAGCGCGCCGCCCGGTTACCTGCCGTGGTTCGACGCGCCGAGCCGCCGCACCGAAGACGTGACGCTCGTGTTCGGCCACTGGGCGGCACTCGGCCTGATGCTGCGCGACAACGTCGTCGCGCTCGATTCGGGATGCGTGTGGGGAAACCAGCTATCGGCCGTGCGGCTGACTGCCGACCCGGCACAGCGCACGGTCACGCAGGTGCAATGCGAAGCGTGCCGCACACAGGGCGGCGAATAGCCCGCACGCGACACGCGCGGGCAAAAGAACATCACCCCTCGCGTCCCGGCACCGGCTCCTCGGCCGCTGCCTCACCCGCCGCCCCCGCGCCGACTTCGGTTGCCGGATACGCATGCCGCTCGAGTTCCGCCAGCGACTCGGGCGACGGCTTGCCGACCTTCGCCTGCAGCGTCTCGAGCGCGGCCGCGATCGCGTCGCGCGCCGCCGCGGAGGTCGCGCGGCGGTCGCCGCCCGGCGCGATCGGCTCGCACACGTACAGGTGCGCGACGAGCGGGCCGCCGCGCAACACCATGTCGAGCGACTTTCCGAGCGACAGCTCGCCCGTGTAGGCCGGCGCGACCGACTGCCGCCCCTGCGCGTCCTCGTACATCAGGCAGACCGGCTGCACCGCGCAGCCGGCCGACACCGCGGCCTGGAACAGGTTCGCATGGAACGGCAGCAGCGCCTGCCCGTCCGACGTGGTGCCCTCCGGAAACACGCACATCAGCCCGCCGTTGCGCAGGCGCTCGGCCATCTCGTGCATGATCCGCATCGCCTCGGTACGCTTCTCGCGCTGCAGGAACACGGTATCGAGCTTCTCCGCGAGCCAGCCGACGACCGGCCACTGCCGCACCTCGGCCTTCGACACGAACGGCGTCGGCCGCCACGCGTTGATCGCATAGATGTCGATCCACGACACGTGATTGCCGACCACGAGCGCGCTCGCGTCGAGCCGCGCGCCGTCGTTGTGGACGACGAGACGCATCCCGCAGATGCGCAGCATCTTGATGGACCAGCGGCGCGTCATCTCGGCGCGACGCGCGGGCGTGACATGCGAAAAGCGCAGCGCGACGATCGTCATGCCGCGCAGCAGGTGAAAGACGAGACGCAGCTTGCGAAGGGCGGTCATGGCGAGGATCCGGCGTGGTTCAGTGGCGCTCGAACGCGACCTGCCCCGCCACGAGCGTCGCGCGCACGCAGGCCGGCAGTTCGTAGCCGAGGAACGGCGAGTTGTGCCCCTGGCTCTTCAGCGCACGCGGCTCGACGCGCCAGTGCGCGCGCGGATCGAATACGCACAGGTCGGCCGCGGCGCCTTCGGCCACGCGGCCGGCCGGGAGTTGCAGCACGTCGGCCGGCGCGGCCGTGATGCGGCGCAGCGCCTGCGCGAGCGGCGTGTTCGTTTCATCGGCCCACTT
Source organism: Burkholderia sp. KBS0801 (assembly GCF_005937855.2). NCBI lineage: Bacteria > Pseudomonadati > Pseudomonadota > Betaproteobacteria > Burkholderiales > Burkholderiaceae > Burkholderia > Burkholderia sp. KBS0801. The sequence continues at coordinate 840,171 of NZ_CP042177.1, read as the reverse complement.
CACCGTGAGCGACAGCAGCAGTTCGAGCCCCGTCGCACCGGGCGTCGCTTCGGCGAACGGCAGCAGCTTCTCGTCGTCGTCGACCGGCGTGTGATCGGAGCAGATCGCGTCGATCGTGCCGTCGGCGAGGGCTGCGCGGATTGCTTCGCGGTCGCGCTCGCCGCGCAGCGGCGGGTCGAGCCGGAACTGCGAATCGAAGTAGCCGATGTCGATGTCGATCAGGTGCACGTGATTCACACCGACGTCGCACGTCACGGGCAGCCCCTCCGCCTTCGCCTCGCGCACGAGCGCGAGGCCGGCCGCCGACGACAAGCGCGCGAGGTGCACGCGCGCGCCGGTCACGCGCATCAGTTCGAAGATCGTGTGCAGCGCGATCGTCTCGGCCGCGACGGGCACGCCGGACAGCCCGAGCCGCGACGCAAGCGCGCCGCTCGCGGCGACGCCGCCACGGCCGATGAACGCGTCGAGCGGACGCAGCCACGTGGTGTAGCCGTAGGTGCTCGCGTACTGCAGCGCGCGCAGCAGCACCTGCGTGTCGCGCACCGGCACGTTCGCGTGCGTGAAGCCGACGCAGCCCGATTCGGTCAGCGCGACCATCTCGGTGATCACCTCGCCCTTCAGGCCGACGGTGAGCGCGCCGAGCGGATGGACGTTGGCCTGGTGCAGGTTGCGCGCGCGGAACTTGAGCATCTCGACGAGGCCCGGCTCGTCGAGCACGGGGTCGGTGTCCGGCGGGCACACGAGGGTCGTGACGCCGCCCGCGACGGCCGCGGCCATCTCGGACGCGAGCGTGGCCTTGTGCTCGTAGCCGGGCTCGCGCAGCCGCGCGCACAGGTCGACGAGGCCGGGGGCGACGATCAGGCCGGACGCGTCGATCGTCTTCTCCGCGTTGAAACCGGCCGGCGTGGTGCCGAGCGCGGCGATCTTGCCGTCCGCGACGAATACGTCGGCCTGCCGCTCGGTGCCGGCGACTGGATCGATCAGCGTGCCGCCTTGGATATGAATCTTCATGCGCTGTCTGTGAATGCGTTGATTGCGTTGAATGCCTGGATCAGGATGCGCGAAAGCGGGCTCAGTCGCTGTTGCCGGCGACGATGCCCATCACCGCCATCCGCACGGCGATGCCGAACGTGACCTGGTTGAGGATCACCGACTGCGGACCGTCGGCGACCTGCGAGTCGATCTCGACGCCGCGGTTCATCGGCCCCGGGTGCATCACGATCGCGTCGGGCGCGGCGAGCGCGAGGCGCTCGGGCGTCAGGCCCCAGGTCTTGAAGTACTCCTGCGCGGACGGCAGCAGCGCGCCGCTCATCCGCTCGTTCTGCAGGCGCAGCATGATGATCACGTCGACGCCCTTCAGCCCTTCGTCGAGGTTGTTGAACACCTTCACGCCCATCTGCTCGAGACCGCCCGGCAGCAGCGTGCGCGGGCCGATCGCGCGCACTTCCGGCACGCCGAGCGTGGTGAGCGCGTGGATGTCGGAACGCGCGACGCGCGAATGCAGGATGTCGCCAACGATCGCCACGCGCAGCTTCGTGAAGTCGCGCTTGTAGTGGCGGATCGTGTACATGTCGAGCAGGCCCTGCGTCGGGTGCGCATGGCGGCCGTCGCCGGCGTTGATCACGTGCACGTGCGGCGCGCAGTGCTCGGCAATCAGGTACGGCGCGCCGCTCGATGCGTGACGCACGACGAACAGGTCGGCATGCATCGCCGACAGGTTGTTGATCGTGTCGAGCAGCGACTCGCCCTTGCTCGTCGACGACGCGTTGATGTTCAGGTTGAGGACATCGGCCGACAGGCGCGTCGCGGCGATCTCGAAGGTCGTGCGCGTGCGCGTCGAATTCTCGAAGAACAGGTTGAACACCGACTTGCCGCGCAGCAGCGGCACCTTCTTCACCTCGCGGTCCGTCACGCTGACGAACTGCTCGGCCGTATCGAGAATGTGATTGACGATCGAGCGCGGCAGGCCCTCGATCGACAGCAGGTGTTTCAGCTCGCCGTTTTTCGTGAGCTGCGGGTTGCCCTTCAGGAAACCGTAGCGGAACCGCTCGGGGCTCGCGGCCGCGGCGGGATTGCCGGTGCGGCCAGTGGTGTCGGTGGTCATGGTGTGCGTGATTCCAACTATGCAAACGGGCCGCGGCGCGAACCGGCGGCCCGGGATACGGTTTCGCGGTGCGCTCAGGCGCCGTGCGCCTCGCTGTGGGCCTCGATATGCAGCGTGAGCTGGGCGGCTTCGTCGCGCGCGAGCACGAGCGTCGCATCGGCCGGCACGTCGAGCGTGCCGCCCGCGAAGCGCGCGGCGACCGGCAGCTCGCGGCCGCCGCGATCGGCGAGCACCGCGAGCTCGACCGCGGCCGGACGGCCGTAGTCGAACAGTTCGTTGAGCGCGGCGCGCACGGTGCGGCCGGTGTACAGCACGTCGTCGACGAGCACGATGCGCGCGCCGCCGACTTCGAACGGCAGCGACGTCGGACTGGCCTGGCTGTGCAGCCCCTTCTTCGCGTAGTCGTCACGATGCAGCGCGACGTTCACGACGCCGAACGCCGGCGCGCCGAGATCGCGCGCGAGGCGCTCGGCGAGCCACGCGCCGCCGCTGTAGATGCCGGCGAGCCGCGGGCCGCCCGGCTCGGCGAAGGCCGTGCCGTATGCGCCGCGAATCTGCTCGAGCAGGACGCGGTAGAGCGCGTCGGCGTCAATGGTGCTCATGGTCGGACAATTGATCGAGATATTGTTGAAGGATCACGCGCGCGGCCTCGGCATCGAGCATCTCGGCGCGGGCGCGCCCGCGCACGTTGCGCTCGCGCAGCCCGGCCTCGGCCTCGACCGACGAATAGCGTTCGTCGACCCACGTGACGGGCAGCCCGAAGCGGCCGTTCAGCTGGTTGCCGAAGCGCTTCGCCTGCTGCGTCATCTCGTGCGGCGTGCCGTCCGGATGCATCGGCAGGCCGACGACGAGCGCGTCGGGCCGCCATTCGGCCAGCAGGTCGCCGACCGCCTTGAAGCGGTGTTCGCGGTTCAGGTTGGGAATCACGACGAGCGCGCGGGCCGAGCGCGTCAGCGCATTGCCGATTGCGACCCCGATCCGCTTCTCGCCGTAGTCGAACCCCAGCAGCGTCGCATCGCGCGCACTCGCGCCACTCATGCGTGCCCTGCTTCGCCGGACAGCATCGACGAGCTGACGCCGAGCAGCCCGAGCGCGGCTTCGAAACGCTCTTCGGCCGGCGTGTCGAACACGATGCGCGGATCGGCGGCGACCGTCAGCCAGCCGTTGCGGGAAATTTCTTCCTCGAGCTGCCCGGCGCCCCAGCCTGCATGGCCGAGCGTCAGCAGGAAACGCTTCGGGCCGGTGCCCGTCGCGACCGCCTCGAGCACGTCCTTTGACGTCGTCATCTCGAGCCCGCCCTCGACCGACATGGACGAGTTGTAGTTCGCGCCCTCGACCGGCTCGTGCAGCACGAAGCCGCGCTCGGTCTGCACCGGGCCGCCGAAGTACACGGGAATGTGCAGCAGCGGCTCGATGTCGAGCTTCAGGTCGATGCGGTTGAACAGCGATTCGAGGTCGATGTCGGTGGGACGATTGATGACGAGGCCGAGCGCTCCGCGCTCGCTGTGATCGCAAAGATAGACCACCGTTCCTGAAAACGTCGGATCGGCCATGTTGGGCATGGCAATCAGGAACTGGTTGGTGAGATTGATGCGATCGGAAGGCTTTGACATGGTTTGAATTTTAGCAAAGACGCCGCGACCTGACCGGGCCGCGATCAACAAGCAACGCCGCGCGACGCTGGCAACGACGCACGCGGATCACACGGCACTCTAACACGCGCGCGGGCGCTGTCGGCAGCGTGTTGCCGGCCCGCGCGACAAGGGCTGCCGACGTGTACGCGCCGCGTGGCGCATCAGGTCCGGCCGAGCGCCTCGCCGAGCGCGCCGGACGCCGCGGTCAAGTCCGGCGGCGCCACCCCCGCGGCGATCTTCAGCAGCGCGCCGCGCAGCAGGTCGGACGCGCGGCGGTGCGCACCGAGCCCGTCGCCGGCGAGCGGCACGCCGTGCGCGGCACGGCGCCATGCCAGTCCGAGCGTATCGGCCAGCAGCGCCGCGTGGCCGAGCCCGAGCGCGCACGCGGCCGTCCCGACCCGATAGGCGGCCGCGGATGCGCGCCACGCGGCCCCGGCATCGGCCGCGGCCGGATCGAGCGCGAGTTCGGCCATCGACGCATCGGCGGTCTGCAGGAAATCCTCGTACGCATGCGCGTTGACGGTCACGACCCCGAGCATGCGGGTGGGCGCCACCGCGACCGCATCATGCTCGGCCTGCGCGGCGCCGGCTTCCCACAGCGCCTCGGACGCGGGCGTGCCGGCGACGTGCCAGTCCACGGTCAGTCCATAGTCGTGCAGCACGTCGACGAGCGCGACGTCCTCGGCAGCCGCGCCGAACAGCGCGAAATCGCGCCATAGCAGCGCGACCGTCTCGCGCACGAGCGCCGGCGGCGCATGGCGCCTGCCCTGCGCGTGCTCGCCAAGCAGCAGGTTGGTCCGTGCGAGGAAGCGTTTCAGTTCGGGCGCGTTGCTGGCGCGCAGCGCGCGCAGGCACGCTACGGCGAGCCGCCAGAAGTCATACGGGCCGTCGGCGGCCAGCGCGGTCACGATCGCATCGAGCTCGTCGAGCGCGGCGTCCGGCGATCCGTTCGGCGTGCCATTCGGCGATCCGTTGGCAGTGCGCAGTACGCCGAGCAGCGCCTGCTCGTAGCGGGCCCGCGCCCGGCTCGCGAACGCACCGGACATCGGCCGCAGCGTCGCCGGCGGCATCGCGCGCCCGACGAGGGCCAGCACGTCGAGCGGCACGCTCGCGTGCAGGTCGGCCGCGCCTTGGGCACGCAGCGCACGGAAATGGTCGAACAGAAGCGGCGAGCAGGCCAGCTCGCGCAGATTGTGGCGCCCGACCGCCGCGCGGAAATCGCGCAGCGCGATACGCCAGCCAGCGGAAGTCGGTTCGGCTGCGGCGAGCGGCGCCGCGGCGGCGAGTTGCCCCGCGAAACGGGCGGCCGGCAGCCAGCCGGCCTCCGCCAGCACGGCGGCGGCGGCCGACAGCGGCGCGGCCGCGTCGTCGCGACGCTCGAAGGCGTCGGCGGCCGCCGCGAGCCACGCTTCGGCCGCGTGCACGGCCCCGCCACGCGGGTTGGGCAGTGCGTCAGGGAGGGGAACGTTCGCCGGATCGGACGTCATGGACACGCGCGCCTGTCATCGTCTAGTCGCTCGCGCCGCCCGCGGCGCGCAAGCGCCGGGCAACCGCGAGGCCGCGAGCGGTGTGTCCGTGGGCCGAGGGTCCGATCAGATCTGGACCATCTCGAAGTCTTCCTTGCGGGCACCGCATTCGGGGCACGTCCAGTTGATGGGGACGTCTTCCCAGCGCGTGCCCGGGGCGATGCCCTCTTCGGGCAGTCCGGCTTCTTCGTCATAAATCCAGCCACAAATCAGGCACATCCAGCTCTTGTATTCCATCTTAAGCCGCGTCGGGGAAAAGTCGGTAAATTCGGGAGCCATGATGGTACCGTGTCGGGGCCGGACTGCCTAGCAATCGCGCTGGAGTACAGCGACTACGTTGCGTTGGGCTAAAAAATCCGTCGTGCGGGCCGGATTTCCGCCGCATAATGCCTAAAAAGTGCGGCCTGCCGGGGCAACACCGGGCCAAACCGCCCACTTCCCTCGCCGTCCGCAATTCCGTCGCTTCCCCGTTTTTTTCTTGCCCTTTTTTTACATGTCCAGCAACGCCCCTCCGATCGTCCTCACCTTTGGCCTGTCCGATCCCACCGGCGGCTCCGGCATCCAAGCCGATCTGATGACTCTGGCGAGCATGGGCTGTCACGGCGTGTCCGTCCTGACGGGCTATACCGTGCGCGACTCGGCCGCCTGCGACGAAGTCACCGGCCTTGATCCGGATGTCGTCGCCGCCCAGGCGCGCATGCTGCTCGAGGACATGCCGATCGCCGCGTTCAAGATCGGCGCGGCGACGCGCGCGGAAGTCGTGAGCGCGATCGCTGAAGTGGTCGCCGACTACGACGGCGTGCCGCTGGTGCTCGCACCGGACTTCACGCTCGACGACGAGCACGTGCTCGCCGCCGACGACCTGCGCGAATCGATCGCCGACCTGCTCGCGCCGCAGACGACGCTGCTGGTCGCCGACCACGCGACGCTGCTCGCACTCGCGCAGCCGGACGGCGACGCCGAGGCGCCGAATCTCGACGCGGCCGTGTCGCACCTGCTGTCGCAGGGCTGCGAGTACATCCTGTCATCGGAAACAGGCTCGCACCGGCTCGTCAACACGCTGTACGGCGAGGAAGGCCAGCTCCGCGAAGACATGTGGGATCGTTCGCCGCACCGGCTGATGGGCATCACCGACACGCTCGGCGCGGCGATCGCGGCACTGCTCGCGAACGGCCAGGAGCCGCCCGAAGCGGTGCGCGAAGCGCAGGAATACCTGTACCAGGCCGTGCGCGACGCGTTCCGGCCAGGCATGGGCGCGTATCTGCCGGACCGGTTCTTCTGGGCCCGCAGCAACGACGATGCGGACACGCCGCCGGCCGTGAAGGCCGATCCGGCGCCGAGAACGTCGCACCGGCATTGAGAGCGCTGGGCGGGTCTATGCTGCCCGCCCTTCCTCACGTCGTTTTGCCCCGACGATCGGCATCGGTATACCGGACGAAGCTGGAAAGCGACTTCCTTTTAGGGCTTTTCACGCCGACGCGTGCGCGCACCCCCTCGGATGCGAACGATGCACCGACAACGGCAGCATCGTGCCATCCGCTGGAATTCCCATCATCACGCCGGACTAAAAGAACCCGGAATTCGAACCGGTCCCATATATCGCCCCCCCTCAACCTGTTAGTTTTATTAAACCCAAGGCCAGCAGCATGCCCGGCTAAATGGTTTGAAAAATTCGACCGACAGGAACCGATATGGTGACTCAAGCAGCATCGAAGACCGGCTTCGAGAAATGGCAGGACGGCATCAACGAGGACATCGATCGCACAGCGCTATAACGGCGGCGGCGATCCGAATTACACAACAAAGCTCGACTACGTGTTGCTCGTGCTTCGCAAAGGGGACGCCGTAACATGCGCACGCTAGCACTCGCCATCTTTGCGGCGACGGCATGCTTATCGACGCAAGCCTTCGCCGCCTCCAATGACGGCACGCCGAGTGAGCGACAACTTCGCGCCGAATGCTCGTATGACGCCACCGGCGTGAAAGAGTGCTTGCAAAGAAAGCAACGCGATAGCAAGGCCAACTTGGAGCAGGCCGAAGAAAAAGCGCGGAAAACCATCGCCAGATGGGATGAGGATTCAAAGTACATTCGCATCACCGGCGCCAGGCTGTCCGCCTCGAATACCGCATTTGCCGAATACCGCGACGCGCAATGCGCATTTGCGTCATCCTTAGGCGGCGGCGCGATTGGCAACGCACTCGAAATGCGGCGCCTGGCATGCATCGCGGAACTCAACAATCGACGCGCCGATCAACTGCGCGACGCGGTATCCGATCTGCCGTTGAAATAGACGACGAAGCTGCGGTTGCCCGCAATCACGGACGCGCATAAAAGAAGACCCGCATCGCTGCGGGTCTTTTCTTTTGGCTGGAACGCGCATCGCTGCGCGCTCCGGACACCATCGACCGAAGTCGATTACATGTCCATGCCCATGCCGCCCATGCCGCCCGGCATGCCGCCCGGCATCGGTGCATCTTCCTTCGGCAGTTCTGCGACAGCTGCGTCCGTCGTCAGCAGCAGGCCAGCAACCGAAGCTGCGTTCTGCAGTGCGGTGCGCGTGACCTTGGTCGGGTCGACGACGCCGGCTTCAACCATGTCGACGTACTCGCCCGTTGCTGCGTTGTAGCCGTAGTTGCCCTGGCCTGCAGCAACTGCCGCCACCACGACGCTGGCTTCTTCGCCGCCGTTCGTGACGATCTGACGCAGCGGCTCTTCCATCGCGCGCAGCACGATCTTGATGCCGGCGTTCTGGTCGGCGTTCGCGCCGGTCAGGCTTGCGATTGCCGTGCGAGCGCGGATCAGCGCAACGCCGCCGCCTGCCACGATGCCTTCTTCCACTGCTGCACGCGTTGCGTGCAGTGCGTCTTCGACACGTGCCTTCTTTTCCTTCATTTCGACTTCGGTCGCAGCGCCGACCTTGATCACTGCCACGCCGCCGGCCAGCTTGGCCACGCGCTCTTGCAGCTTTTCACGGTCGTAGTCCGACGTCGCTTCTTCGATTTGCGCGCGCACTTGCTTCACGCGTGCTTCGATGTTCGCGGCTTCGCCTGCGCCGTCGATGATCGTCGTGTTTTCCTTGCCCACTTCGATGCGCTTCGCCTGGCCCAGTTCTGCCAGCGTTGCCTTCTCGAGCGTCAGGCCGGTTTCTTCCGCGATCACCTGGCCGCCGGTCAGGATCGCGATGTCTTCCAGCATCGCCTTGCGACGATCGCCGAAGCCCGGTGCCTTGACCGCGACGGTCTTCAGGATGCCGCGGATGTTGTTGACGACCAGCGTTGCGAGCGCTTCGCCTTCGATGTCTTCAGCGATGATCAGCAGCGGACGGCCAGCCTTCGCGACTTGCTCGAGTACCGGCAGCAGATCACGGATGTTCGACACCTTCTTGTCGTGCAGCAGCACGAACGGGTTGTCGAGGACGGCGACTTGCTTTTCCGGGTTGTTGATGAAGTACGGCGACAGGTAGCCGCGGTCGAACTGCATGCCTTCGACGACGTCGAGTTCGTCGGCGAGCGACTTGCCGTCTTCGACGGTGATCACGCCTTCCTTGCCGACCTTGTCCATCGCTTCAGCGATGCGATCGCCGATCGACGTGTCGCTGTTCGCCGAGATCGAGCCGACCTGCGCGATTTCCTTGTTCGTCGTGCACGGCTTGCTGATCTTCTTCAGCTCTTCGACGGCCGCTGCGACTGCCTTGTCGATGCCGCGCTTCAGATCCATCGGGTTCATGCCCGATGCGACGTACTTCATGCCTTCGCGAACGATCGATTGCGCGAGGACGGTTGCCGTCGTCGTGCCGTCGCCTGCGTTGTCGCTGGTCTTGGAAGCGACTTCCTTGACCATTTGCGCGCCCATGTTCTGGAGCTTGTCCTTCAGCTCGATTTCCTTCGCGACCGACACACCGTCCTTGGTGACCGTCGGGCCGCCGAAGCTGCGCTCGAGCACCACGTTGCGGCCCTTCGGACCCAGCGTGACCTTGACCGCGTTGGCGAGAATGTTCACGCCTTCGACCATCTTCGAACGGGCGGAATCGCCGAATACGACGTCTTTAGCTGCCATCTTCTAACTCCTTGAATTCTTGGGAATATGTACCGTCAGTGGACGCTTACTTCGCGTTGACCACGGCCATGATGTCTTCTTCGCGCATGACCAGCAGTTCCTGGCCGTCGACCTTGACGGTCTGACCTGCGTACTTGCCGAACAGGACGCGATCGCCGACCTTCACGTCGAGTGCGATCGGGGCGCCCTTGTCGTCGCGCTTGCCCGGGCCGATGGCCAGGACTTCGCCTTGATCCGGCTTTTCAGCTGCTGCGTCGGGGATCACGATGCCCGAGGCGGTCTTGGTTTCCTGATCCAGGCGCTTGACGATCACTCGATCGTGCAAAGGACGAAGGTTCATATTCACTCCTCTCTTGACTGAGATTGAAGAACGCTTAGGGAATCTGCCCGGCGGGTCGCCCGGCAGAGAATTGTTAGCACTCTCGTGCAGCGAGTGCTAATTATATGGACGGGTTTTGACAAATTCAAGAAGGGAAACCGGAGGTTTTTTCGCGGGGGCCGAAACGGCGGAAAAACGGGGATCGAATTGAAAAATCCTTTTGAAACAAGCAAGTAGGCATCAATACTGCGCTCCGGCAGCACGCGGGTGCGGGATTTCCCGACCCGCGCACCGCTTTGACACGGGGTAAGCACCGAGTTCCCGCGATCGTCCGGCATCGCATGAAAAGGCCCCTTCGGGCGCCGCCGGGCCCTGTCCGGGGCCGGATCGTCACATGTCGGGACAGCCCGCGACCGGCTGGTACGTCCGGCCGTCGGTCTGGACCGTCGCGCCGAGCCGGCGCGCGAGCCCTTTGGCCCCTTCGCGCATCACGACGTCGTGATTCCAGATGAACAGCGGGCGAGCGAGCGGCTCGAGCCAGTTCATCCAGCGCTCGCGCGTGCGGATGTGCCAGTCGTAGCGCACGACGGTGCGCGTGCCGTCGCCGCTGAACGACCAGCGGCCGTCGCCTTCGATCGCGCCGCTCGCGCGGCCTTCGAGCACATGCGGCCGCTCGACGCGCAGCACGCGCATGTCGAAGGTCAGCCGGTACGGCAGCGCGCCTTTCCATGTGTAGCGCTGCAGCGCGCCGACGCCGCGCGCGTCGCCGCGCTCGATCTCGACGGTTCGTACCGCGCTCTTCCACCAGTCGGGCCAGCGGTCGACCTGGTAGATCGCGTCCCAGACCGCCGCGAGCGGCGCATCCACGCGCCACGTCGTCGAAAACCGGTATTCCGCCATGCAGCCTCCGGCACGAGTCGGGATCGGGAATCAGGGATGAGGGATCAGGGCGCGAAGAAGCGGGCGGGAAACGCGACGTCGATCTCGACGTCGTCGAGCGTCACCGTTTCGAGCGGGTCGCCGTCACCGTCCGCGAAGCTGACGACCTTCAGCGGAAAACCGTCCTCGGTGTCCAGCCACAGCCGGTAGCGATGCACGCCATCGACCGCGTGCGCGGGCGCGCCCGTCACCGACACGCGCAGCGCGGTCCGCCCGTTGACGGTCTCCTCGCCTTCCGTCACCGTCGCGCCGCCCTGCTGCAGCGCATGCACGTTGCGCAGCAGCTCGCCGACGTCCGAGCGGTCGACGCGATGGCCGCTGCGGTCTCGCACGAGCGGATTGGACGGCGACAGCCGCAGCGCGGGCGGCGCATGCTCGCCGAACGGGCGCAGCCGGACCTTGCCGTCGCCGGGATCGTACGCGAGCACCGCGCCACGATGGGGCGACACGAAGTCCATCCGGACGAAACCGGGTTTCAGGTACGCATAGTGGAATTCGGTGCGTTCGCCGCTTCGCGCCGACGAGCGGATCGTCGCGCGGTACGAGCGGACCTGGTCGAAATGTGCCTGCGCAACGGTCACCGGGTCGGCTGTCATGCTCGCTCCTATCAGGCTCGCGGCCAGCAATGCGGCGATCATGGCGTCGCCTCGACGTCGAGCACGCCCTCCATGCCGCGTTCGCGATGGCTGCGCAAGAACAGCAGCCGATGCGTGCAATAGTAGGCGAAGCGACCGGGCTGCGTCGGCGTGAAACGGAACGTGCGCGGGGTCGTGGCCAGTTCGGTGTGCACCGCGATGCCGGCCTGCGGCGCATCGATTTCGAAACTGTGCGGCACATGGCCCGGTTCGGCCGATACGGTCAGCTCGACCGGCACATGCGCGCGGACGATCACGTGGTTCGGCCGAAAGAAATAGCTGCCGCCGACGATCGTCACCCGCTGCACGCCGTCGGCGTCGACCGGCACGCGCACCGGGGCGTCGCCTTGCGCCCGCGCGAGCCCGGCGCCTGCCGCGAGCACCGCCACCACCGTCGCCATCATCGCCGTCTTCGCGTTCATCTTCTGCTCCTTGCCGATGCCGCGCGCGTCACCCCTTCCATGCGTCGGTCGGCCCGCCGAGCGCGCCGCACGCGTCGATCGCGAGCTCGCGCAGGCGCCGTTCGTCGCCGCGGCCGGACAGCGCGTAGCCCATGCCGCGATCCGACCAGAAATACGTGTAGCGTCCGTCCGCCGACATCGCCCGCGGCGCGAGGCGCCGTGCATCGTAGGCCGTCATGTACAGCGTCACGCGCGCGCCGTCCGCGCGCTGGTACATCAACTGCGCGGCCGGCCCCGCGTCGCCCGGCAGCAGGCGCCCGCCCAGCAGCACGTAGCCGTATTCGTCGAGCGACGGCGCCCGCACGGGCCGACCGAGACGCGCGGACAGCCATCCGGCCAGACGCGTGGGGTCGCGGGCATCGATCTCGACCGGGTGTTCGCGATCGGCCGCGTACACCGCATACGCGACATCCGCGCGCGCGGCGAACGCCGGTTCGACGCCGAACGCCGTCCAGCCCACGTGCAGCGCGATGCCGAGCACCAGCCCGGCCGCCAGCCCCGCGAACGCATAGGCAAGGCGCCGGCGCGACGCGCGCCGCTGCACGAACAATGCCGATGCGGCGCCCGGCAGCGGGAACAGCGCGCGCAACGCGTCACGCTGCGCGCTGTAATGCGCGAAGCGCTCGGCTTCCCGCGGATCGGACTCCAGCCGCTCGAGCACCTCGCGGCGCTCCTGCCCGGACAGCTCGCCGTCGAGCAGCGCCGACAGCAGCTGGGCCGATGCAGCGTCGTCCCGATCGTTCGAAGGTTTGCGCGGATCGTCGTCCATCATGTCTTCCCGATCACCCGTAACGCGGCCGTGCCGTGCGCCGGCGGCTCGCCGGACAGCAACGCACGCATCTGTTCACGCGCCCGCGACAGCCGCGACATCACCGTCCCCACCGGCACGCCGAGCACCTGTGCGGCGTCGCGATAGCTCAATTCCTCCAGCGCGACCAGCAGCAGCACCTCGCGCTGTTCGACCGGCAGCCGGTACAGCGCGCGCTGCACGTCGCGCAGCATCAGGCCGCTGATCTCGTCGGCAGGCGCGGCCATCGTCTGCCATGGCGCGGTGGCGTCGTCGACCGCGATCTCGTGCCGCGCGCGCAACTGGTCGATGAACCGGTGGCGCAGCAGCGTGAGCAGCCACGCGCGCAGGTTGCCGCCGTCGCGCGGCGGCCGGTTCAGCGCGCGCTCGAGCGTGTCCTGCACGAGATCGTCCGCCCAGGCGCGCTCGCCCGTCAGCGCACGCGCATAGCGCGTGAGATGCGGCAGCCACACCAGCAGGTCCGATTCGTAGCTCATCCGGATGCCTCGCGCGTCGCCACGTCGTCAGTCAGTCGGTCTGCCCGTCCGTTTTTCAGGGACGCGCGACGTGCCACATGCCGCCGACTCCGTCGCCGCCCGCGTCACCAGCCTTGTGGTCCATTTTCCAGCGATACAGCGGGCGACCGTTGTACGCCCATTGCTTCTTGCCGTCGTCGCGCGTGACGAGGCTCAGCGCACCCGACGCCTTGTCGTATGCGTCGGCGAGCGCCGGCGGCCAGTTGGCCGCGCAGGTGCCGTTGCAGGTGCTCTTGCCCGGCGCGTCGTGATCGAATACGTACAGCGTCATGTGATCTTCGTCGACCAGTTTCCCGTTGCCGGCCTGCGGCGGCTCGGCGGCCGCGGGCCGCGCGATCGCGGCCGTCAGCGCGATGGTGAACAGCATCGTTTTCATTCCCGTTCTCCTTGGCATGGCATGGCAGCACGGCACCGCCGGACGGGCGTCGACTTCGTCATGGTCATTATCCCGCTGCCCGATTGCACCGCGACTCGGTATATAAACGGACGGCCGCGGGCGGTTATTCCATGCGGCCTGCCGATTGCCCGCCATTCGTCCAACCAAGCCAATCTGGAATCCCAAGAAAAACGCGGCATGACCTTGCCGTCATGCCGCGTTGTGCACTGCAACGGCCGCACGCGCGGCGGCCGTCACCCGCCGACTCGCTCAGCCGAAACGCGCGGGCCGGTACGGATGGGGATCGATGTAGGTCGGCGCACCGGTGATCATTTCGGCGAGCAGCCGTCCGCTCGCGGGGCCGAGCGTGAGCCCGTGATGGCAATGCCCGAACGCGAACCACAGATGACGATGGCGAGGCGCCGGTCCGATCACCGGCCGCATGTCGGGCGTGCACGGCCGCATCCCGAGCCACGGAGCCGGATCGAGCCGCTCGCCGATGCCGAACGCGTCGCGCGCGAGCGGCTCGGCACGCGCGAGCTGCACGCCGGTCGGCGGCGCGTCGCGCAACGCGATCTCGACGCCGGTCGTGAGGCGCAGGCGGCCGCCCTCCATCGGCGCGACCACGAAACCCGCCTCGGTATCGCACACCGGCACGCTCAGCGGCGCGCGAGTCGGCAGGTAATGCATGTGATAGCCGCGCTTCGCGCGCAGCGGAATCCGGTAGCCGAGCGGCGCAAACACGTGATCGGACCACGGCCCGAGCGCGACCACGGCCGACCGCGCCGAGATCGGCCCGTGTTCGGTATCGACCTGCCAGCCATCGCGCACCTGCGCGAGCGTCGTCGCGTCGCCGTGCACGAACGTGCCGCCGTCGCGCTCGAACAGCCGCGCGTACGCTTTCGTGAGGCCGCCGGGGCTCGACACGGTCTTCGGATCCTGCCAGTGGAACGCGCCGCAGAATGCGTCGCCGATGCCGGGCTCGCGCTCGCGCAGCGCGCGCGCGTCGAGCACGCTCATCCGCAACCCGTGCGCGTCGGCCATCCGCTGTTGCGCGCGCGTTTCCGCCTCGAACAGCGCGGGCGAACGGAACGCCTCGAGCCACCCGCCGTCATGCACGAGCGGCTGCGCGTCGGTGCGCGCGAGCAGCGCGTCGTGCTCGACGACGCTCGCCGCGACGAGCGGCAGCATGTCGCGCGCGGCAGCCGCGAGGCGCTGCGGCGACGATTCGCGCCAGAAGCGCGCGAGCCAGCCCGCGTACGCGGGCAGCGCCTTGTAGTCCCAATAGAGATCGACCGAGCGGTTGCGCGCGTAGCGCAGCAGCGTGCCGAGCCGGCGCGGGAACGCGTACGGCACGACCGACGAGCGCTCGATCAGCCCGGCATTACCGTGGCTGGTTTCCTCGCCGGGCGCGCGCCGGTCGACGAGCGCGACCCGCAGCCCGCGATCCTGCAGATGCAGCGCCGACGACACGCCGACGATGCCGGCCCCCAGAACGATGACGTCGAAATCCATGCTTCCCCGTACTGCGTCGAGATTCGGTGCGACGCGCGCCGGCATGGCGGCCGGCGCGCGGCCAGGCTTACTTCGCGACGATGTCGCGCTTGAAGTACTTCTGCGACAGCGCGCTCAGCGTGCCGTCCTTCTTCAGTGCGTCCAGCGCGCCGACGATCTTCGTCTGCAGCGCCTTGTCGCCCTTGCGCATCCCGAAGCCGGTGCCTTCGCCGAGCGTCGCGGGATCCTTCAGCGGCTCGCCGACGATCTGGTAGTCGCGGCCGGCCGGCTTGTCGAGGAAGCCGTCCTGCGCGGTCTGCGCCTCCTGCACGGCCGCATCGAGACGCCCGGCGACGAGATCGGCGTAGATCTGGTCCTGGTCCGGATAGGACACGACGGCCACGCCCGCATTCGCCCAGTGCGCCTTCAGGAAATCCTCCTGCGACGAGCCCTGCAGCACGCCGACGTGCTTGCCGCGCAGGCTCGCGGCATCGGGCCGCAGCGGCGAGCCACGGTGCGCGACCATCACGATCGGCACGACGTAGATCGCCGGCGTGAAGTCGATGCTCTGCTTGCGCTTCGCGGTGATGTTCATCGCCGAATTGATCGCGTCGAACTTGCGCGCCTGCAGCGCCGGGATCAACCCGTCGAACGCATTCTCGACCCACACGCACTTCATGTTCAGCTTCGCACACACCGCGTTGCCGATGTCCACGTCGAAGCCCTGCAGCTGGCCGGCCGGCGACTTGCTCTCGAACGGCGGGTAGGCGGCTTCGATCCCGAAGCGCAGCGTGGTCTGTTCCGCGTGGGCCGTGACGGCCGCGCACGCGAGCGCCGCGACGGCGCAGAGGGAAAGCTTCCAGTTCATGACGGATGTCCTTCGATTCCGGATTGAGGCGATGAAGACCGGTCGCGCGACGCCGTTGCCGGGCGCTGCCCGCGCCGGATCGGTTTGCGATGAGCCGGCCGCCATGCGGCGACACGCTGGTCCGCACTCAGAAATATAGACTCTTAGTCTACTATAGACTATAGGGGATACGATAATCGCGGTGCTGACGCCGTCCCTCGCCATGCCGTCGCTTGCGCAAAACCCCTTTGATTTATCTATGTTTTTCCTTGCGCACGCGGCCTGCAAAGAAAAACTCACCCGACTATTTTCGTCTATATTAGACTTTTAATCCATCACGAACACTGCCGGACACGCTCGATCGAGACAGTCCTGTCCGGCCCCGACCGGAGAAGTCCCATGACGCAACCCGCCCCGACCCTGCCGCTCACCGTCGACGAAGCCGCGGTGCGCGCGGCGCTGCCGTCGCTCGACGTGCTCGGCACGCTGCGCCGCATGTTCGCGTCGCTCGCGTCGGCCCGCGCGGTGCAGCCGCCGCAAACCCTCACGCTGTTCCCCGAACAGGCCGGCGATTTCATCACGTATCTCGGCGCGCTCGCCGACGAGCAGGTGTTCGGCGCGAAGCTGTCGCCGTACGTCGTGACGGGCGGCAAACCGATCGTGACCGCGTGGACAGCGCTGATGTCGATGCGTACCGGCCAGCCGCTGATGTGGTGCGACGCGGGGCTGCTGACGGTCGAGCGCACGGCCGGCACGACGGCGCTCGCGGTCGACTGCCTCGCGCCGCGCGACGCGCGCCGGCTCGCCGTGATCGGCACGGGCGCGGTCGGCCTCGCGCATCTGCGCCACGCCGCGGCCCTGCGCGACTGGGCCTCGATCAGCGTGCATTCGCCCGCGCTCGCCGGCGACCCGGCGCTGCAGGCGACGCTTGCGCGGATCGATCCGCGCGCCCGCCCGGCCGCCAGCGTCGAAGCATGCGTGCGCGACGCCGACGTCGTGATGCTGTGCACGTCGTCGGGCACGCCGGTGCTCGCGGACGGCGTGCTCACGCGCCCCGCGCTCGTCACGTCGATCAGCACCAACGTCGCGCGCGCCCACGAGATCCCGCCCGCGTGGCTGCCCGACATGGACGTGTATTGCGACTACCGCGACACGACGCCCGCCAGCGCGGGCGAGATGCAGATCGCGGCGGCCGCGCACGGCTGGACGCCCGAGCGGATCGTCGGCGACCTGCCCGCGCTCGTCGCCGGCACCTGCGCGGCACCGTCGCGCACGCGTCACGCGTTCTTCCGCTCGATCGGCCTCGGCCTCGAGGACATCGCGATCGCGCACGCGCTGTACACGCATCTGACGCGCGCATGAGCAGCACGCGCACGCGGGGCCGATACAATGGCGCAACCGCCGCGGCGGCAGCGCGCGGACGCACGGACATGCCGGTCGACGGTACGCCGGCGCGCCGCGCCGATGCACCGCCCGGCCCCCGCTCACCCGAGATGGCGATTCCGATGCGCAAGAAGCAATCCCCCGTCAAAGACCTGCTGCTCACCCGCTATGCGCCGATCGCCGATGGCATCGCGGCGCTGTTCTTCCCGTACGCGGAAGTCGTGATCCACGACCTGCACGACCAGACCGTGCTGTACCTCGCGAACAACCTGTCGAAGCGCGAGGTCGGCGACGACTCGGCGCTCGAGGAAATCGATCATTCGGCGCGCGAGCGCGTGATCGGCCCGTACGAGAAACTGAACTGGGACGGCCGGCGGATGCGCTGCGTGAGCAACGTGCTGTTCGACGACGAAGGCCGCCCGGCCGGGATGATGTGCATCAACTTCAACATCGCGGTGTTCGACGACGTTCGCGCGACGCTCGACGTGTTCATCAAGGGTGCGGGCATCGTCGCACAACCCGACGAACTGTTCCGCGACGACTGGCAGGAGCGCATCAACACGTTCCTGCACGGCTGGCTGCGCGAACGGCAGGTCGGCCTGAACGGCCTCACGCGCGAGCACCGGCGCGAACTCGTCGAGGCGCTGCACGCGGAAGGCGCGTTCCGCGGCAAGAGCGCCGCGAACTACGTCGCGAACGTGCTCGGGATGGGACGCGCGACCGTCTACAAGCACCTGAAGCATCTGAAGGAAACGCAGGGCGACGCGTAAGGGACTCGTTCCGCCCGCGCCCGGCCATGACGAAGCGTCGCGGCATAAAATGATATAGTCACAGTTACATTTATTTGCCGCCGCTACTTCCCCATGACGACCACCGCTGCCCCGACTGCCCTCCCGACCCTGACCGTCGAGATCTGGTCCGACCTGATCTGCCCGTGGTGCTGGATCGGCAAGCGCCGCTTCGACGAGGCGCTCGCGGCGTTCGCGCACGCGGACCACGTCGACGTCGTGCTGCGCGCGTACCGGCTGATGCCGGGCCAGCCGGTCGAACCGGTCGAGGCGATGCTCGCGGGCAAGTACCAAATGTCGCCCGCGCAGGTCGACCAGATGCTGCGCCAGGTGACCGACGCGGCCGCGAGCGTCGGGCTCCGCTACGATCTGCCCGGCACGTCCGTCGGCGACACGCGTGATGCTCACCGGCTCGTGAAGCTCGCGGAAGCGACCGGCCGCGCCCATGCGCTGACCGAACGCCTGTATCGCGCCTATTTCTGCGAGCATGGCTCGCTGTTCGACCACGCGGCGCTGATCGACTTCGCGGTCGAAGCCGGGCTCGAGCGCTCGGCCGTCGAAGCCGTGCTGCGCAGCGACGCATACCGTGACGAAGTCGAGGCCGACATCGCGCGGGCCGCGCAGATCGGCGGACGCGGCGTACCGCTGTTCGTGTTCGGCGGCCGCTACGCGGTGTCGGGCGCGCAGCCGGCCGACGTGTTCGCGCAGGCGCTCGAGCAGGCGTGGCGCGACGGCGCGATCGTCGAATTCGCCGGCGACGACGCGGCCGCGTGCGGCCCCGATGGCTGCGAACTGCCGCCGCGCGGCTGACTTCCGGCGCCGCGCGACGCGCGCGGCCGCCACGCGTCGCTCCTGTCATAAACCGGCAGGAAGCGCGCGCGAATGACGTCTGCCATTCAGCCTCTCAAAGCACTCTCAGAAGGCTGCCGGGCCACCCGCTCGCGGATACCGGCGCGCCGCCCCGTCCGGCCCGGCGCCCGTTCAAACGCACGTTTCATCCACCGGGAACGGCCCGCCCGGCGGCCCTTCCCGGCCGATTTTTAACGTAGTCGTACACCAACGCGCCACTTTTGCGACAATGGCGGACTTTGCATGCGCGCGCCGCAGCCGCGCGCCACCGCCGAACGCCGCATAACCGCCTGCTTCCGATGTCGCTCCCCCATATCGATCTGCTGTACTCCCTGTCCGGCCTGTTCGTCGGCATTCTCGTCGGCCTGACGGGCGTCGGCGGCGGTTCGCTGATGACGCCGATCCTCGTGCTGCTGTTCGGCGTCCACCCCGCGACGGCGGTCGGCACCGACCTGCTGTACGCGGCCGCGACCAAGGCGACCGGCACGCTCGTCCACGGGCTGAAGGGGTCGATCGACTGGCGCATTACCGGCCGGCTCGCGGCCGGCAGCGTCCCGGCCGCGGCCGTCACGCTGTGGGTGCTGCACACGCACGGCGTGAATTCGCCCGGCACCGCGCGGGTGATCCAGCTGGTGCTCGGCATCGCGCTGCTGCTCACGTCGCTCGCGCTGATCTTCCGCCCGCAACTCACCGCGCTCGCCGCGCGCAACCCGCTCGCGCCGAGCCCCGCGCGCACGCTGTGGTCGACCGTGCTGACGGGCGCCGTGCTCGGCGTGCTCGTGTCGATGACGTCGGTCGGCGCCGGCGCGATCGGCGTCACCGTGCTGCTGCTGCTGTACCCGGCGCTCGCGACCACCCGCATCGTCGGTTCCGATATCGCGCATGCGGTGCCGCTCACGCTCGTCGCGGGCATGGGCCACTGGCTGCTCGGCTCGGTCGACTGGTCGATGCTGCTGTCGCTGCTGCTCGGCTCGCTGCCCGGCATCGTGCTCGGCAGCCTGCTGTCCGCGCGCGCGCCCGAGCGGCTGCTGCGCAACCTGCTCGCCGCGACGCTCGTCGCGGTCGGCGTGCGGCTCGTGCTCGCGTAACGACGCGGCCGGCGGTTTCCGCGCGCGGGACGCGCTGCTTGCGGCGCCTCGCGCGTCGGCACCCTCTCCGCAAAAAAAACAGCCCGACCGGCCTGCGCCGATCGGGCTGTCGTCCATCCGGAGCCACGCGAACCCGCGCCGCCCGGCGCAAGACCGGGCCGCGCGGGCCGCAACGCGATGCTTACTGCCCCTGCTGCTCCAATTGCTGCTGCTTGTGAGCTGCTGCATACGCGCCTGCCCCTTCAGCACGCGCTGCGGCGCGGTACGGTTCGCGAGGATGCCGTCGTCGATTCCAGACGCGAAAAAAAGCCGGACGACCGTCCGGCTTCATGACCGCGCTGCGGCGGATGCCGTCAGAGCGGCACGTCGATCGCGCCGGCGCCGGCCGTGATTGCGTTCGCGCCCGGCGACGTCGCGATCGGCGGCAAGTTCGCGCTCGTCAGCGCCGGCGCGGCGCCCGGCGTGCCGCCGCGCGGCACCGTGCGGATCACCTGCGACGGCGGCAGCGCGGTGCCGTTCTTCAGATGGCGCCACATCAGGTTCAGCGCCTGCACGTTGTAGTAGTGGACGGGCACGAAGCGCGTATCGAAGCCCGCGACGGGCAGGAACGCGTCGAAGTGCTGCCCGTTCGTCACCTCGTAGAACACGAGCTGGCTACGGGCGCCTTCGCTGATGCTGTTCTGCGCGACGTATGCGCGCGACGCGTGGTTCACCGGCACGAGCGCGTCGCTGCGGCCCTGCACGATGATCGCGGGCTTGCCCTGCAGGTTCGCGTTCACGCGCACGGCGTCGACGTTCGCCGGCATGTCGAGCATCCCGTTGGTCCACAGCTGGCGCAGGCACAGCGCGCCCGCGAAACTGGCGTCGGGGGTCGCGAGCCGGTGATCGACGCCCGCGCCCGTGTTGAACACGAGGTCGATGCCGCCCGTCGGCGGCACGCCGTTGCCGACGCCGAAGATGGCCGGCATCGGCGACGCGGCGGGCGCCGCGACCGTACCGGTCGGCGCGCTGGTGGTCGCGAAGCTGAAATTGCACAGATTGTCGGTCACGCGCGAGCGCGTGTACGCATTCGCATAGGTGACCGCGATCGCCGGAATCGCCTGCGAATCCCACATCGACGCCTGCAGCAGGTCGGAATCGGCGAGATAGCCGGCCGCATGCAGCTGTGCGAGCGCGTCGGCGGCCTGGCTCTGCGTATCGGCGCCCGACACGAGCCCCGCCGCGGCGAGCGTCGCGCAGCGCTGCGTGCGGATCGACTGCGTGGTGGCGGCCGGCAGCCCGCTCAGGTACGGCTCGCCCGCAAGCGACGCCGACGCGGCCGCGCACGGCTGCAGCAGGTTCGCGAGCGTCGCGTAGTCGGCCAGCGGCCGGCCGAACGACGGCGCCGGCTGGCCGCCCTCGCGCACGATCGCGTTCGGCGACATCCGCACGTTGACCTGCGGCTCGCCGACCACGACCGCCGTGATCCAGCGGCGCGTGTCCTGCTCGGCCGCCGCGAGCGCCGCGCCGCCGCCGTTGCTGACGGACGCGGCGATCGTCGTGATGTCGCCCGGGTGGTAGCGCACGCCGTGATGCGAGCTGTCGAGCACCGGCCCGAACTGCTCGTTGAGCGCCCAGTACGCGAATTCGACCGCCTGTAGCGTCGCGTGCCCCCAGTCCTGCTCGGGATTCTGCTGCGAATGCGCGTGCTTGAACGCGTAGCGGTTCGGGAAGCGGCCGTTGAACGCGGCCAGGTCGCCGCTCGTCACGTTCGCGGTAAAGAGGCTGGCATTGCCGGCGAGCACCGCGTTGGCGAGCGTGCCGTCGATCAGCGTGATCGTGTCGGAGCCGAGCTCGTGCGCGCCGTTGCCGCCGCCCTTGTCGTTGTACGCGACCGCGCAGCCGCGCTTGAGGCCCCATTCGCCGGCCGCCGAAATCGCGCCGTACACGCCGCGCGAACCCGACGACGTCGCGGTGACGATGCACGGCTGCTTGGGATCGAAGCTGGCAGGCACCTGCACGAGCAGCGTCACGTTCTTGCGGCCGCTGCCGTCGTCGGAATATGCGAGATATTCGGTGCCGGGGATCTTGCCTTCGCCGAGCGTGGCGTTGCCGTCGAGGTCGACGTTCGGCCCCCAGAAGCGGCCGTAGCCGCCGTTCGCGCTCATGTCGACGAGCGCGCGGTAATTCGACCAGATCGCGAGCCGGCGCAGCTCGGCGCTCGTCGGCCGGGACGGATTCGCGAACGCGGGCGCCGTGGAGGCGAGGCCCGTCTTGCCGAGGCCGGCCGTCAGCAGGTCGTCGCTCGCGCCGTCATAGGCGGTCGTGCGCACGCTGCCGGACACGAAACCGGGCAATCGGTTGCGCTCGCCCGAATCGGCGTCGTTGCAGCCGCCGAGCAATGTGAGCGCGGCCAGCGCCGCGCCGAGAAGAATCCGAGTGCCCCACCCGTGCGTCGTCATTGCCGCCCCCTATCAGTATGGATATCGCTATCGCTGCGCCGCTGCGTCGTGCGCGGCTCGCGGCCTGTCGGGAAAACACCGGGCCGCTCCTGATATTCCGCCCCGAAGGCAGTCCCGCTGGGAGATGCTCTCCCGGCGGGCTGGCGCGCAGCGACAGCTGGGGCACGCTGCGGCGCAAACGGGCCCCGGCATGCCGGGGCCCGTCTGAAAGCAGGCGCGGGCGGCACTCGCGCGCCGCCCGCCCGGCATTATTGCTGCTGAACCGTCAGCTTGTTCGAGACCGACGTCACGCCGCTCACACCCTTCGCTGCCTCTTCCGCCTTGTCGATCTGTGCCTGGTCGGGCACCGTGCCCTCCAGCGTGATCGCGCCGCCCTTCGAGCGCACGACGAGGTTCGCCACGTCGATGCCGCCTGCCTTCGTGATTGCCTTGCGCACCGCGTAGCCGAGCTTGCGGTTCGCCTTCTTCGCGGTCTTGGCCGCCGCCTTCGGCGAGCTCGCTGCCGCGGCCGGCGCTTCGGTGGCCGCCGTATCGCTGGACTGCGCGTATACGCTGCCCGTCAGACAGGCCGCCACGGCCGCAACACCCAACGCTCTCAACACGATCGACTTCATGCTATCTCCTTGTAACTCCTGAACGGCCGTGCACAGTACGGCCGGATACCCCCAATGGCAGCCGGCCCGCGCGCGAACGGGCGGGACGGCCGATGATTTCCACGGCGATGCGAGAGAGGCGACACGGGCCGGCAACCGGCGCGCGCGAATGCGGGCCGGCCGGGCCGGGCAGCCGCCGGCCGGACGCGCCCGGTCTCATTGCGTGCCGGGTCGCGCGCGAATCGGGCGCGGCTGCGTCGCACAATGTAATCCAGCGCCCGCCGAAGCGCAAAGCTTTTGACGCGCGGGCGAGCGCCGCCGCACACCGCCGGCCGTCGTGGCCGGCCGGGCAAGCCCGCGCGACACGGCGGAGGATTCGCGCACGTCGGGGGAAACCGGGTACCATCGCCGCCAGACCATGCATCGCGTGCAGCGTCCGAGCCCGCCGTCATCGATGCGTCACACCCGTGTCATCCGCCGCCGCCATGAAGCCAGCCAGCCCTCGCCCGCCCCGCCGCATCCTCGCCCGCTTCGTCGCGGTGTCGTGGCGCGACCTCGCGCTGTCGATCGGCCCCACCGTGCTGCTCGCGGGCACGGCGGTCTGGCTCGCGGTCAAGCTGATCCAGCCGGCGCCGCCGTCCACGCTCGTGATTTCGTCCGGGCCGCCCGGCAGCACCTACTGGAACGCCGCGCAGAAATACAAGGCGATCCTCGCGAAGAACGGCGTCACGCTCGACGTCGAGTCGTCCGAAGGATCGGCGCAGAACCTCGAGCGGCTGTCGAACCCGAACGCGCCGGTCGACGTCGGCTTCGTGCAGAGCGGCATCGGGCCGAAGGAGCGCGACGAGCACCTGGTCTCGCTCGGCAGCATCGGCTACGTGCCGCTCGCGATCATGTACCGCGGCCCGATCGTCGCCCGCCTGTCGGACTTCAAGGGCAAGCGCCTTGCGCTCGGCGCGGAAGGCAGCGGCGCGCGCGAACTGAGCCTGGCGCTGCTGAAGATGAACGGCATCGTGCCGGGCGGCGCGACCGAGCTGCTGCCGACCGCCGGCGAGGACGCCGCGACCGCGCTGCTCGACGGCAAGATCGACGCCGCGTTCCTGTCCGGCGACTCGACCCAGATCCCGGTGATGGCGAAGCTGTTCCGCGCGCCGGGCGTGCACGTGTACTCGTTCACGCAGGCCGAGGCGTACGCGCGGCGCTTTCCGTACCTGACCGCGATCACGCTGCCGATGGGCGTCTACGATCTCGGCCGCAACCTGCCGCCCGCCGACATCCACACGGTCGCGCCGACGATCGAGCTGGTCGCGCGCGACACGCTGCACCCCGCGCTGTCCGACCTGCTGATCGAGGCCGCGCGCGAGGTGCACGGCCACGCGACGATCCTGCAGCACGCGGGCGAATTCCCGTCGGCCGTCACGCGCGGCTTCCCGCTGTCGGACGACGCGGCGCGCTACTACAAGTCGGGCAAGACCTTCCTGTACCGGCGGCTGCCGTTCTGGGTCGCGAGTCTGGTCGACCGGATGCTCGTCGTGCTGGTGCCGCTGATCGTCGTGCTGATTCCCGGGCTGCGGCTGGTGCCGTCGCTGTACGGCTGGCGCGTGCGTTCGCGCATCTACCGCTGGTACGGCGCGCTGATCGCGCTCGAGCGCCGCGCGCTCGGCGAGCATACGGCCGAGGAGCGTGTCCAGCTGCTCGACGAGCTCGACGACATCGAGGAAGCCGTGAACCGGATGAAGATGCCGCTCGCGTACGCGGGGCAGTTCTACGTGCTGCGCGAGCACATCGGCTTCGTGCGCGAGCGCCTCACCGCGCACGAGCACGACGCCGCGTCGGGCGCATCCGGCACGTCCGGCACGTCGGGTACGCCCGGCGCCGGCCCACCCGCGACGGCGCGAACCGCGGAGGCGTCGCCGCCGGCCGGCGCGCCCCCCCGGGCGACTCCCGGTTCCGCGTAAGCGGCCGATCCGCGATCATTGCTGCATCCGCGCCACCGCGCAACATGAAGGCCGCCGCCAGGCGCGCACGCCCCACCCTCTGGAGATCGCCATGACAACCGGCCTCGATACTGCCCAACCCGCGTGGTTCTACGACTTCGTGTCGCCGTTCTCCTACCTGCTGCTCGAACAGCTCGACAAATGGCCGGACGTGCCGTTCGAACCCGTCGCCGTGTCGCTGCTGGACCTGCAGCGACACTGGGGACAACGCCCGAGCGCCGAAGTACCGGCCAAGCGCGTGTTCACGTACCGCCACGCGCTGTTTCGCGCCGAACAGCTCGGCATCCGCTTCAAGATGCCGCCCGCCCATCCGTTCGATTCCGACAAGGTGCTGCGCCTCGCGCTCGCGCTGCGCGCCGATATCGCGACCGTGCTGGAAATGTTCCGCTTCATCTGGCACGACGGCAACGATCCGTCGACGCCGGACGGCTTCGCCGCGCTGTGCGAACGCGTCGGCGTGAGCCACGGCGACGAACTGATCGAATTCGAGGAAACGAGCGCGCAGTTGCGCCGCAACACCGACGACGCGATCGCGCTCGGCGTGTTCGGCGTCCCGACCTTCTGGATGAACCAGCAGCTGTTCTGGGGCGAGGATGCCCTGCCGATGGTGCTGTACTGCGCGCGCACGCCGAACTGGCTCGAGTCGCGCGAGGTCAAGCGGATCAGCACGCTGCCGAAGGGCCGCGTGTGATGGCCGGTATCACGCACGGCGACGCGCGGCTGCGGTAAGGTTACGCTTCCCCGAACCAGCCCGCCCCGATGGAAGACGACGACCGTACCGCCTCCCTCGATATCTGGCTCGTGCGCGTATTGCGCACGCTGCTGCTCGAGCGCAGCGTCACGCAGGCCGCGCTGCGGCTGAACCAGACCCAGCCCGCGATCAGCACCGCGCTGCGCAAGCTGCGCGAGACGCTGAACGACCCGATACTCGTGCGCGGCAAGTCGGGGATGGTGCCGACCGAATACGGCGCGTCGCTGCTCGGTGCAGCGTCGCGCGCGCTACGCGAGGTCGACTTCATCGCGACACCGCACGGCGACTTCGACCCGTCTTCCGCGCGGCGCACGTTTCGCGTCGCCGCGCCCGATTACCTGAACGATTTCTTCATGCCGACGCTGATCGAGCGCTTTCGCGACGCGGCGCCGCATGCGCATCTGGAAATCGACTCGCTGAATCCCGCGCTCGACCACGCGGGGGCGCTCGAATCGGGCGCGCTCGACCTCGTGATCGGCAACTGGCCGAAGCCCGACCCGCACTTCGCGCGGCAGGACCTGTTCTCCGACACGATCGTGTGCCTGATGCGCGACGCGCATCCGCTCGCACGCGAGCCGCTCACGCGCGAAGCGTACGCGTCGGCCGCGCACGTCGCGCCGACGCCGTACACTGGCGACAAGCGCAACGCGATCGAGATCGGCCTCGCACGCGCGCGCCTCACGCGGCGGATCGTAACCACGCTGCCGTACTTCGGGATCGTGCCGCAGGTGCTGCTGCAGTCGGACCTGATCTTCACGACGACGCGCCGCTTCGCGACGCACTATGCGCAGCTGTTGCCGCTCGTCGTCGTCACGCCGCCCGTGCCGTTCCCGCGCATCAAGAGCTACCTGCTCACGCACCCGCAGCCCGATCGGCCGACCGACATCGCGTGGCTGTGCGCGCTGATGCAGAGCGTATCCGACGAGCTGACCGCCGCGCGCGGCCGCAAGCGCTGACCCGCGCGGCGCGGCCCGCGCGCGCGCATGCGACGCGGCCGCTCACGCCGTGCAGAAGGTTTCCTGCAGATGGGTCCAGCGCACGACGCCTGCCGCGTCGCGTTCGAACACGGCGGTCGCGCGGCGCGCGGGCAGTTCGCCCGACGCCGCCTGCTGCGCTTCGAGATAGGTGAGCACCGCATGCGACGCGTCGGCCGCGAGCACGCGGATGTCCGACAGCGCGATGCGCAGCCCCGGCTTCGCGCCGCTGAGCTTCGCGAACAGCGCGCGCATGCCGTCATGGTCGAACACGCGACCGTCGGTCATGATCATCGTGAAATCGGCGGAGAAAGGCGCGAGCAGCGCATCGAGCGCCGCGGGCGCGGTATCGGCGCCGGACAGCCAGCGCTCGATGGCGACGAGGCTCGCATCGAGCGCGTCGAGATAGACCTGATGATCGGACATGGAACCTGCACGAAAGACGCGCGGCCCGATGCCGCGCGATCCGTGCAGTGTAGGCAAAAACGCGCGCACGCGTCGGGTGCAGCGGCCCTCGTCGTTACCGCGCGCAGCTCGCGTCGTCGCGCACGCGGCCGGCCGCGGCCGCCTTCACGTCGGCCACCGGCGTCCCCGAGCGCGCCTGCAGCAGTTCCGCGCAAACGGCCACCGCGATCGCACCGGGCGCCTTGTCGACGATGCCCGCGATGCCGATCGGGCACACCATCTCCGTGAGCCGCGCCGGATCGACGCCGCGCGCGGCGAGCCGGCGCTCGAACTTCACGCGCTTGGTGCGCGAGCCGATCATCCCGAAGTACGCGAAGTCGCGCCGCCGCATGATCTGCGCGGCGAGCGAGAAGTCGAGCGCGTGATTGTGCGTCATCACCAGGAAGTACGTGCCGGGCGGCGCCGCGTCGACGACGGCCTCCGGCGTGTCGGTCGGCTCCGGCTGCACGTTCGGCGGACATTCGTCCGGGAACAGCTCGTCGCGCGTGTCGACCCACTGGACGACGCACGGCAACGCGCCGAGCAGCGTGACGAGCGCGTGGCCGACGTGCCCCGCGCCGAACAGCACGATGTGCATCGGCGGCGGCGCGGCGCTCGCGCGGTTGCGCCGGCCGCTGCCCTGAGGGAACGTCTGCGCGGGTGATGCGCCGCACGCGCCGTCGCACCCGGCGACGGATGCATGCGACGCGGCATGCGGCGAGGGAGCAGGTCCGTTCATGTCAGCCTCCGCCGGGCCGCCCCAAGGAGGCTGACCGCCTCCTCGGGAAGCAGCGAACGAAGTGGGCATGGGCGTCGTTCCATCTCAGCCTGCCCGCGCGGCGCTCGCCGCTCGCACCGCGTTCACCGCACGCAGGATCGACTCGCCGGTGGCCGGCGCGTCGAGCGGCGGATTCACCCGGTAGTCGCCGACCGCGGCAATCGCGTCGCGCACCGCGAAGAACACCGAGAACGGCAGCAGCAGCGGCGGCTCGCCGACGGCCTTCGAACGATGGATGCTGTCCTCCACGTTGCGGTTCTGGAACAGCCGCACGTTGAACTCGGGCGGCGTGTCGTTGACGGTCGGGATCTTGTACGTGGACGGCGCGTGCGTCATCAGCTTGCCGCCCGCGTTCCACCACAGTTCCTCGGTCGTGAGCCAGCCCATTCCCTGGATGAACGCGCCTTCGACCTGGCCGATGTCGAGCGCCGGGTTCAGCGACGCGCCGACGTCGTGCAGTGCATCGACGCGCAGCGTGCGCATCTCGCCCGTCAGCGTATCGATCACGACTTCCGACACGGCCGCGCCGTACGAGTAGTAGTAGAACGGCCGGCCCTGCAGCTTCGACTGATCCCAGTACAGCTTCGGCGTCGCATAGAAGCCGTCGGACCACAGCTGCACGCGCGCGAGATAGGCCTTCGCGATCACCTCGCCGAACGGCACGCTCGCGCCGCCGACCCACACGAAGTCGTTGCCGAACTTCACGTCGGCCGCATCGACCTTGCCGTCGCCGAACTGCTTCGCCGCGAACACCGCAAGCCGCTCGCGCAGCTGGCGCGCCGCATCCTGCGCGGCCTTGCCGTTCAGGTCGGAGCCGGTCGACGCGGCCGTCGCGGACGTGTTCGCGACCTTGCTCGTGTCGGTCGCCGTCACGCGAATCCGGCCGAAGCGGATGCCGAGCTCGTGCGCGACGACCTGCGCGACCTTCGTATTGAGCCCCTGCCCCATCTCCGTGCCGCCGTGGTTCACGAGCACCGAGCCGTCGGTATAGATGTGCACGAGCGCGCCGGCCTGGTTGAAGTGCGTGACGTTGAACGCGATGCCGAACTTCACCGGCGTGAGCGCGATGCCCTTCTTCAGCACCGTGTTGCGGGCGTTGAAGTCGCGCACGCCCGCGCGCCGCGCGCGGTAGTCGCTCGTCGTCTCGAGTTCGCCGAGCAGTTCCTGCAGCACGTTGTCCTCGACCGTCTGCCCGTAAGGCGTCACGTTGCGTTCGGTCTTGCCGTACAGGTTCGCGTAGCGCACGTCGAGCGGATCGCGGCCGAGCGCGCGCGCGATGTCGTCGAGGATGTACTCGATCGCGAACGCGCCCTGCGGGCCGCCGAAGCCGCGGAACGCGGTGTTCGACTGCGTGTTGGTCTTGCCGCAGTAGCCGGCGATGTCGACGTCGCCGAGCCAGTACGCGTTGTCGAAGTGGCACACCGCGCGCGTCATCACCGGGCCCGACAGGTCGGCCGAGAAGCCGCAGCGCGACGTCATCTCGAGCGCGACGCCGTCGAGGCGGCCGTCGTCGTCGTAGCCGACGTCGAAGCGGTAATGGAAGTCGTGCCGCTTGCCGGTGATCATCATGTCGTCGTCGCGGTCAGGGCGCAGCTTCACCGGGCACAGCAGCTTCCATGCGGCGAGCGCCGCGCAGCATGCGAACAGGCCCGACTGCGATTCCTTGCCGCCGAAGCCGCCGCCCATCCGGCGACATTCGACCAGCACGTTGTGCGACGCGACGCCGAGCACGTGCGCGACGAGGTGCTGCATTTCGCTCGGGTGCTGCGTCGAACAGTACACGTGCATCCCGTCGTCGTCCTTCGGCACCGCGTAGGCGATCTGCCCTTCCAGGTAGAACTGCTCCTGGCCGCCGAGCAGCATCTCGCCCGACTCGCGATGCGGCGCGGCGGCCAGGCGCGCGGCCGCGTCACCGCGCGCGAGCTTCAGCGGCGGGATCACGTAGGTTTCGGCCTGGCGCGCCTCCTGCGCGGTCAGGATCGCGGGCAGCTCCTCGTAGTCGACCTGCGCGCGGCGCGCGGCGAGCCGCGCGATGTCATGCGACGTCGCGACGACGATGAACATCGGCTGGCCGACGAACTGCACGATGCCTTTCGCGAGCACCGGGTCGTCGTGGATGATCGGGCCGCAGTCGTTGACGCCCGGGATGTCGTCGGCCGTGAACACGGCGACCACGCCCGGCGTCGCGCGCACCGCGTCGAAGTTCATCGACACGATCTTCGCGTGCGGCTTGGCCGACAACCCGAGCGCCGCGTGCAGCGTGCCGGCGACGATCGGGATGTCGTCGGTGTAGGTCGCGCGCCCGCTCACGTGCAGATGGGCGGATTCGTGCGGACGCGAGATGTGCACCTGCGCGGCGTCGGCTTGCTGGTCGAGGGTGTTCAGGAACGGCTCTGCTTGCTGGTTCATGTTCGGTGTTCTCCGTCTTCAGACGCGCGCGTCGGCGTCGGCGCCGGCTTCGGCGGCCACTTCACGCACACTCACGGCTTGCGGCGGCAGCGGGTCGTGCGGGCGCGTCTCCAGCCAGAATCGATACGCCAGGTTCTTCGCGGTATCGAGGCGATACGTGCTCGTCGCGCGCATGTCGGAGAGCGGCTGGTAGTCGCGCTCGAGCGCCTGCATCGCGGCCTGCGCGGTGGCTTCGTGCCACTGCGCGCCGTCGAGCACGGCTTCCGTGTGCGTCGCGCGCTTCGGCGTCGCGGCCATCCCGCCGAACGCGACGCGCGGCTCGCGGATCGTGTCGCCGTCCGCGATGAACGCGAACGCCGCGCACACGGCCGAGATGTCGGAGTCGAACCGCTTCGACACCTTGTAGGTGCGGAACTGCAGCTTCGTGCGCGCGCCGGTGCGGGTCGGCACCTTCAGGCTGACGACGAATTCGTGCGGCGCCATGTCCTTCTGCTGATAGCCGGTGTAGAGCGCCTCGAGCGGCAGCTCGCGCACCGTGTCGCCGCCGCGCAGTACGACGCGCGCACCGAGCGCGATCAGGCCCGGCATCGAGTCGCCGATCGGCGAGCCGTTCGCGACGTTGCCGCCCATCGTGCCCGCGTTGCGGATCGGCAGCGATGCGAAGCGCTTCCACATCTCGGTCAGCTCCGGATACGTGCCGGCGAGTGCCGCGTACGCGTTCTCGAGCGTCACGCCCGCGCCGATCTCGATCCAGTCGTCACCGTGCGCGACGCGCTGCAGTTCGGCGATCTGGCCGACGTAGATCAGGTCGTCGAGCCGGCGCATCTGTTTGGTGACCCACAGGCCGATGTCGGTGCTGCCGGCGAGAATGCGCGCGTCGGGCCGCTCGATCTTCAGCGCGGCCAGCGCGTCGAGCGTGCGCGGCGCCGCGAAGCGCGCGCCGTCGCTCGTCGTGTAGTCGAACGTGTCGTCACGCTTGAGCGACGCGAGCGTGCGGGCAAGCGCGGCCGTGTCGACCGGGGCCACCGGCTGCGACGCGCCTTCGCTGGTCGCACCTTCGCCGGCCGCACCTTCGCCGGTCGCACCTTCGCCGGCCGCGTCGAACATCCGCACGGCCGCGTCGACGATCGGGCGATAGCCGGTGCAGCGGCACAGGTTGCCCGTCAACGCATCGGCGATCTCGGTGCGCGTCGGCACGTCCTTCGCCTTCGCGCAGGCGCTGCCGCAACCTTCGTGGCCGTGCTTCTCGTACAGCGCCCACATCGACATCACGAAACCGGGCGTGCAGAACCCGCATTGCGACCCGTGGCAATCGACCATCGCCTGCTGCACCGGGTGCAGCGAACCGTCCGGCTGGCGCAGGTCTTCAACCGTCAGCAGCGCGCGGCCGTCGAGCGTCGGCAGGAACTGGATGCACGCGTTGACGGCCTTGTACGCGACCGTACCCGCGTCGGTCAGCTCGCCGACGACGACCGTGCACGCGCCGCAATCGCCTTCCGCGCAGCCTTCCTTGGTGCCGGTGCAGTGTGCATCCTCGCGCAGGTACTGCAGCACGGTGCGGGTGACGTCCGCGCCGCTGACTTCGCGGACCGCGTGACGATGGTAGAAGCGGATCGGCTCACTCATGTCTCTGTCGTTCTTCAAGGGGGGCAAGGCGGCCTGCGCGGAGCGCTCGACCAACGTTTCTCTGACAGTTTGCACGCTATCACCATCAAATTTCCCAACCCATAGCCCATCACGCATGCGGCCCATATAACTGCCGCGATATGAGCGACAAAGCCGCCCGGCGGCCCCGCTCGCGCGTTGCCCCGCGTGCGTTCCGGGTCGGCTCGCGCTCGTCCGCCGGCCCTCCGTCGGCGACGAAACGGGTTGCGCTTAACTAAGCGGTACCTGCGTGAAAACCGGTTCCATGGGAAAATCCCGATTCCGTTTTACGCCAACTTCCGCTCCGCTTCGCTCATTCGTTCCGACCCCATGTCAACCGATTCCGCCACACCGCCGCGCAGCGGGTTCGCCGTCACGCTGCAAATCGTGTCCGTCGTCAGCTTCACGTTCATCTGCTACCTGACCATCGGCCTGCCGCTCGCCGTGCTGCCGGGCTTCGTCCACGACGATCTCGGCTTTTCCGCGATCGTCGCGGGCGGTGCGATCAGCGTCCAGTATTTCGCGACGCTCGCATCGCGCCCGCTCGCGGGGCGCTTCGCCGATACGCTCGGGCCGAAGCAAACGGTGCTGCGCGGGCTGATCGGCTGCGGCGTGTCGGGCGTGCTGCTGCTCGTCGCGCTGCTGCTGGCCCACTGGCCGGTCGCGAGCCTCGTGCTGCTGGTCGCGAGCCGGCTCGTGCTGGGTGTCGGTGAAAGCCTGTGCGGCACGGGGGCGATCCTGTGGGGCATCGGCCGGGTCGGCGTCGCGCACAACGCAAAGGTGATCTCGTGGAACGGCATCGCGACCTACGGCGCGCTCGCGCTCGGCGCGCCGGTCGGCGTGGCGATCGCGCATACGCTGAACCCGGCGCTGATCGGCGTGCTCGTGATCGCGCTCGCCGCGATCGGCTTCTACCTCGCACGCCTGATCGATGCCGTGCCGCTCGTGCATGGCGAGCGGATGTCGTATGCGAGCGTATTCACCCGCGTGCTGCCGCACGGCCTCGGCCTCGCGCTCGGCTCGGCCGGTTTCGGCTCGATCGCGACCTTCGTCACGCTGTACTACGCGGCGCGCCACTGGCCCAACGCCGCGCTGTCGCTGACGGTGTTCGGCACGCTGTTCATCGGCGCGCGCCTGCTGTTCGCGAACACGATCAAGACCTACGGCGGCTTCCGCGTCGCGATCGTGTCGTTCGCGTTCGAATGCTCGGGTCTCCTGCTGCTGTGGCTCGCGCCCGTGCCGCACGTCGCGCTCGCCGGCGCCGCGCTGACCGGCTTCGGCTTCGCGCTGATCTTCCCGGCGCTCGGCGTCGAGGCCGTCGCGCTCGTGCCGCCCGCGAGCCGCGGCGCGGCGCTGTCCGCGTACTCGGTGTTCCTCGACCTGTCGCTCGGCATTACCGGCCCGCTCGCCGGCTATATCGCGGGCGCGTTCGGCTATCCGCAGGTGTTCCTGTTCGCGGCCGTGGCCGCGGCGGCGGGTGTCGCGCTGTCGATGGTGCTGTATCAGCGGCAGGCGCGCGTCGCGGGGAGCGGCGCGGCGGCGTGAGCCGTGTCGCGCCACCGGCCACGCCGTTCAACGCAGCAATAGATTGAAGTCCCGCCATACGCGGGTAGCTTGGGGTGACGCCGGCACGCGGCGGCGCCCCTCACCGAGCGGTTCGGCTCCGCGCGATCGGGGTCAGGCATGGTCGCCGCGCCGACGGCACTGCGCCACCGGCCGTTTCGACATCGAGAATCGCAGCAGCGCCTTCCCCCGCATGCGCCTGCGTGCCCTTCATCCCCTCCTGACCCAACCGGCGGATCCAGCGCAGCCCTGAAGCGAAATCAGAGCCTACCGCGCCAACCCGATCAGCCGGCCCGCGGCCATGCGCTCAGGCTCGCGCCGTCCTCGGAAACAATCGCCGCGCCAAATCGAACGCGACCAGATTGCCGGCCAGCACGAGCAGCAGCCCGATCACCGCGAGCGGCGACCATTGATAGCCCTCGAAGACCGTCGACACGGCCAGCGCGACGATCGGGAACAGCACCGTGCAGTATGCGGCCCGCTCCGGCCCGATCCGCCCGACCAGCGTCAGGTACGCGGTGAACCCGATCACCGAGCCGGGCACGGCCAGATAGACGAGCGCGCCGAGGTAGCGCGGGCTCGGGTCGATCGTGAACGGCAGCCCGGCCGCCGCGCTGCCGACCGTGAGGATCGCCGCGCCGATCAGCATCGCCCAGCCGTTGGTCGCGAGCGGGTGCAGGCCCATCGACTGCATCCGGCTCGACAGCAGGTTGCCGGCCGAGAAGCACATCGTGCCGGCGAATGCGATCGCGAGGCCCGTCCAGGTCGCGTGATCGTCGAGGTGGCCGGCCATCTGCTGCCAGAACAGGCACGCGATGCCGGTCAGCCCGAGCAGCGCGCCGGCGATCGCGGACGGCCGCAGCGGGCGGCCCATGAACAGCCGGCCGTTGATCGAATTCAGCAGCGGCGCGGTCGAGAAGATCACGGCGACGAGGCCGCTCGGCACGACCTGCTCCGAATAGTAGAAGCACAGGAAATTGACGCAGAACAGCGCGAAGCCCTGAGCGACGAGGTAGCGCCACGCTTCGCGCGGCGGACGCACCGGCCGGCGCATCACGCGCAGCAGCGCGAACAGCACGGCGGCGGCGAGCCAGAAGCGCCACGCGATCGACACGGGCGGCGGCACGGCGCCGAGCTGCCACTTGATCGCGATCCAGGTGGTGCCCCAGATCAGCACGGTGACGAAATAAAGCGACAGATTCATGGCGGCAACGACGCGAAACGAGAGAACGGGCTCCGACTATGCCGCCGCCCCGCCCGCGCGGATTGTCCGGAATTGCGGTCTTTTGGGCGGCGCCGCACGGCGCGCGTCGCGCCCGCTTATACTCGTCGCATCATGAGTTCACCCCTCTACGCCCCACCCGTCGACCATTCGACCGCCCTTGCCGGCGGCGCGATGCCGTTCGGCCTGCAGTCGGTGTGCCGCACGCTGGCCGAGGCGAACGCGACGCTCGAGCGCTTCACGTGGCTCGGCGACCATCTCGCGATCGCCGAATGGACGCGCATCACCGACGAAAGCGAGACGATCTACGAACAGCCCGGCCACCACACGTTGTCGTGCTATCTCGACGGCGGTTACCGGACCGAGCGCGAACGCGTGCCGCGCTACGGCGCGCCGAGCCTGCTGTGCGCGCTGCCGGGCGACCATGAATCGCGCTGGTGGGTGCGCGGCGAGATGCACTTCATCCACCTGTACTTCCTGCCCGAGCACTTCACGCAGCGCGCGATCCGCGAACTCGATCGCGAGCCGCGCGAGCTGAAGCTCGCCGACCGCACCTATTTCGAGGATGCGCGCGTGGCGGCCCAGTTCCGTTCGCTCGCGCTGGAGCGCTGGGACGATGCCGATGGCCGGCTGCGCGCGAACGAGGCCGCGCACGACGTGCTGAGCCTGCTGCTGCGCGGCCAGAGCACGACGCGCACCGACGTGCCGTTCCGCGGCGGGCTCGCGCCGGCCGTGCGCCGCCGCGTGCGCGACTATATCGACAGCTATCTGTCGCAGCCGCTGACGCTCGGCGAACTGGCGAACGTCGCCGCGCTGTCCGAATACCACTTCTCGCGGATGTTCCGGCTGTCGTTCGGCCGTGCGCCGCACGCGTGGGTGGCCGAGCAGCGGCTCGCGCGGGCGCGCCTGCTGCTGCGCACGACGGCGCTGCCGCTCGCGCAGGTCGCGGCCGAATGCGGCTACGCGAACGCCGGCCACTTCAGCCATCGCTTTCGCGACGCGCACGGCACGACGCCGAACGCGTACCGGCGCGCGATGCAGGGCGGCTGAGGCCCGCGCGCCTTTCGACGGCCGGCGCCGCCGCGCGCATCGGGCGCCCTCGCCCCCCGCTTACCCGCCCCGCCGCGACAGTTCCTGCTCGAGCGCGGCCACGCCGGCCGGCAGGTCGACCGGCACCTTCAGATCGTCCATCGTGCGGCCGAACGCATGCAGCGTGCGGAACAGGTTGTGTTCGCGGCACTGTTCGCCCATCTGCCCGATCCGCACGATCGGCAGCCCGAACGAGCCCGAGATCTCGACCTGGTACTGCTTCGAGATATGGCCGCACACCATCCCGGGCGTAAGCCCCTCGGGCGTCTCGATCCCGACCACCGAATTGAGCCGGCACTCTTTCGGCGCGTAGAGCGTGAGCCCCATCGCCTCGACGCCCGCCTGCAGCGCGAGCGAGCAGCGCAGGTGGCGCGCGAAGCGGCTTTCGAGCGTCTCCGCGCAGACGAGGCGCAGCGCCTCGTGCAGCGCGAGCACGCCCGACACCGGCGCCGTGTAGTGATAGCCCGCGTTGTGCCAGAAGTTCTCCGCGAGCGCCATGTCGAGGCACCAGTGCGCGTTCGGCTCCGGACGCTGCTTCATCCGGTTCCACGCGGCGTCGGAGAATGCGATCAGCGACACGCCGGGGATCGACGACAGCCCTTTCTGGCCGCCGGTGATCACCGCGTCGATGCCCCACGCGTCCATTTCGAGCGGCATCGTCGACAGCGTGCACACCGCATCGACCACGACCAGCGCGCCGGCCGCCTTCGCGAGTGCCGCGATCTCGCGCAGTTCGCGATTCCATACGGTGTTCGACGTCTCGCCCTGCACGATCGTGACGATCTCGGGCCGCTCACGCGCGATGGCGTCCGCGATCTCGTCGAGGCTCGCGACCGCGCGGTCGGCCACTTCGAGCGTCGCGACGTCGGCGCCGACGCGCGTCGCCATCTCGGCCATCCGCGCGCTGAAGAAGCCGTTGCGGATCGACAGCACGCGCGTGCCGCGCCACGCGAGGTTCGAGATCGCCATTTCCATCGCGGCCGAGCCGGGGCCGGCGACGCCAAGCACCCATTTCGTGCGGGTCTGGAACACGTAGCGCGCCATCTCCTTCACCTGCTCGATGATCTTCGCCATCGTCGCGCCGAGGTGGTTGATCACGATCGTGTTCGCCTTCGCGACGGCGGCCGGGATCGGGACCGGGCCGGCCCCCATCATCAGCAGCGGTTCTTCGGGCAGGATCGCGTCGAGCGGCACGACGACGGGACAGGGAATCGGCGAGTAATCGATGGACATGGCAGGCAAAAGTGGAGGAGGGAAAACGCACGGAGGTCGCCCGCCGCGCGGCATGGCGAACTGATCGATCATTCCGCGTTCCGCGGCCGCGCGCAAGAGGCACCGGCGGCCGGACAGCGTGCCGGTGGCCCGGTGGACGGACCGGGCCACCGGCTGCGGACCCTTTGGACGACCGGATTCCATATTGCCGCGGCATTGCCGTGCGCATGCGAAACGGTTCCATCTGGGGTTCGATCGCCGCGATTTTCCCGGCAATATCGAGACGAGTGCCGGATTCCCGGCTTCAGCATGGTGCATGTATCGGCCGGAATACCGGTCATCACGCCAAAAATCGCGCAGGTGGAATCGACCCACGAAAACTGCGATCTGCGCAAAAACATCCATTATCGTGGCATCTATTGGTGAGCGATTTCACCTATTACCGGATCAAGCCACCACGGTTCACGCATAACACCCTGATTTAAATGACAAACATTTCAAATCAGAGGCGCCCCGATTCAATACGCCACAGGCTATCCCGGCCGCACCCCCGCGACCCCGATTCGTTAAAGCGATACCCGTGATTTCGATTTTACGCAAGCCGACCTTTCTCGCAGGTTGACGGATAACGCTTCCATAATGAACAATCGTCTGCAGAATGGAAAACCGATTTTTCGATACGAAGGAGAACCGGGTGTCGCGCGACGGTTTTCCAGGTCGTGCAACGAAAAATCACAATCGATATCAATCAACCGGGCCAGAAATTCGCGAGCCATGAACCAGATTCAGACCATGCGTGTGTTCGTCTGCGTCGCCGAGCAGCAGAGCTTCCGCCGCGCGGCGCACCATCTAGGCGTGTCCAATGCGCTCGTCACGCGCTCGATAGCGATGCTCGAGTCTCACTTGAACACGCGGTTGATCCACCGCACCACCCGCAACCTGTCGCTGACCGAGGCCGGGCTGCGCTACCTCGACGGCTGCCGCGCGCTGCTCGAGGAATTCGATCATCTCGAGGCATCCGTCGCGCATGCGGTGCGCGAGCCGGCCGGCACGCTGCGGGTCGTCGCGTCGGGCCTGCTGTCGCCGCTCGCACTGACGCCGCTCGTCAGCAGCTTCCGGCACCGCTACCCCGAGCTGCGCGTGCAGCTCACCGTCGCCGAAGGGCCGCTCGACGTGCTCGATTCGGGCTACGACGTCGGCATCGTGACCGGCAACCGGCTCGACGGCAACCCGACGCTGATCGGCCACGCACTCCCGTCGGCCCCGTTCGTCGCCTGTGCGGCGCCCGCGTATCTCGAACGGCGCGGCGAGCCGCGCGCGCCCGACGACCTGCCCGGCCACGACTGGGTCGCACTCGCGCCGCACCAGCATGCGCCCGCGTGGCGGCTGGTCGGCCACGACGGCGCAACGCATTCGATCACGGTACGCCCGACCTGCACGGTCAACCAGCTGGCGCTCGTGCACGCGGCGGCCGTCGCCGGGTCCGGCATCGTGGTGCTGCCCGAGCCGTGCGTCGCCGACGCGCTCGCCACCGGCACGCTCGTGCGGCTGTTGCCCGCCTACCAGATCGACGACCCGGACGCGCAGCTGTCGCTCGTCTACCCGAACCGGCAGTACGTGCCGGCCCGCACGCGCAGCTTCATCGAGCACGCGCTCGAGCATTTCGGCGTGCAGGCGGCCCGCGAGCCAAGCGGCTACAGCTTCCTGCGCACGCCCGATCGCGTCGATCTCGTCACGGGCCGGCAGACGGGCCTGCAGTAAACTGCACGCGTCAGCCCTTGGAGGTGCAGCGTGCGCGTGATCCTGTTCAGCAGCCGGCAGTACGACGACGAATCGTTTACCGCCGCCAACCGGCAGTTCGGCTATCGGCTGCACTTCCAGCCGTCCCATCTCGACGCGGAAACCGCGATCCTCGCGCACGGCTATGAAGTCGTGTGTCCGTTCGTCAACGACACCGTCGACGCAGCCGTGCTCGAACGGCTCGCCGACGGCGGCACGCGCCTGATCGCACTGCGCTCGGCCGGCTTCAACCACGTCGACCTGGCCGCCGCCGAGCGGCTCGGCATCGCGGTCGTGCGCGTGCCGGCCTATTCGCCGCATGCGGTGGCCGAACACGCGGTCGCGCTGATCCTCGCGCTCAACCGCCGGCTGCCGCGCGCGGTCGCGCGCACGCGTGAAGGCGACTTCTCGCTGAACGGCCTGCTCGGCTTCGACCTGCACGGCAAGACCGTCGGCGTGATCGGCACCGGCCTGATCGGCAGCGTGTTCGCGAAGATCATGATGGGTTTCGGGATGCACGTGCTCGCGCACTCGATGCCGCCGTACGACGACGAGCTGATCGCGTTCGGCGCGCGCTACGTCGAGCTCGACGAGCTACTGCACCACGCCGACATCGTCAGCCTGCACTGCCCGCTGCTGCCGTCGACGCACCATCTGATCAACGCCCAGACGCTCGCGCGGATGAAGCACGGCGCGATGCTGATCAATACGGGCCGCGGCGGCCTCGTCGACGCGCAGGCGCTGGTCGACGCGCTCAAGAGCGGTCAGCTCGGCCATCTCGGGCTCGACGTGTACGAGGAGGAAAGCGGCCTCTTCTTCGAGGATCATTCCGACCTGCCGCTGCAGGACGACGTGCTCGCGCGCCTGCTGACGTTCCCGAACGTGATCGTCACGTCGCACCAGGCGTTCTTCACGCGCGAGGCGCTCGCCGAGATCGCGCACACGACGCTGCTGAACATCGAGGCATGGCACGCCGGCACGCCGACCAACGTCGTCACGGCCGGGCGCTGACCCACGGCATCGCGCGTTCGGCGCGCGCGATCGTCAACGATTCGCCATTTTGTTTCGACTGATGTAACGCCGCACGCGCCGCGTCTGCTATCGTTGCGCCGACCTCCCCTGCTTTCTGCCGCCCATGCGTTTCGACGACTCCGCCATTGCCGCGGTCTACCGCGCGATCTTCGAACGGCGCGACATGCGCCACTTCACGCCGGCGCCCGTCGATCCGGCCACGCTCGCGCGATTGCTGCGCGCCGCGCACCACGCGCCGAGCGTCGGCTTCATGCAGCCGTGGCGCTTCATCCGCATCACCGACGCCGCATTGCGCACCGAGATCCATTCGCTGGTCGAGGCCGAGCGCCGCGCGACCGCCGACGCGCTCGGCGAGCGGCAGGACGAATTCATGCGGCTGAAAGTCGAAGGCGTGCGCGAATGCGGCGAATTGCTGGTCGTCGCGCTGACCGACGATCGCGAGCGCCACGTGTTCGGCCGCCGCACGCTGCCGGAGATGGACCTCGCGTCCGCCGCGTGCGCGATCCAGAACATGTGGCTCGCCGCGCGCGCCGAAGGGCTCGGGATGGGCTGGGTGTCGCTGTTCGACGTCGGCGCGCTGCGCACGCTGCTCGGCATGCCAGCTGGCGCGAAGCCGATCGCCGTGCTGTGCATCGGGCATGTCGATGCGTTCTATGCGAAGCCGATGCTCGAGGAGGAGCGCTGGGCCGCGCGGATGCCGATCGACGCGTGCCTGTTCGAAAACGGCTGGGACGCGCCGGCCACGCAGGTCGCCGATCGTGCGGCAAGCGCCGGATCGTCGCCGTCGCCCGGCGTTTCCGCAGCGGACGGCCTCTCCGACTCGACACCCGCCGCGACGCCGCCCGGCCGCTGACCGAACGCACGACGCGTAAACGGGCCGCGACACCGTGTCGCGCCGCCCCGATAGCCAGCCACGGCGCTGCGATCGAACCCGCCGCCGAATCCGGCCGAATCCGGCCGAACACGCATGACGCGCGGCAGCCCGGCCTCGCGCCGCGCCGTTCGTTGCGCACGCAACCCCACCCGATCCTGATGGCCTTCATGGACCTTTCAAGGGCCGCGGTGTAGCATCGCGCCCGATGAAAGCCATTCTCAATCGTGATTTCCTCGCGCTGATCCTGAGCGTCGCGGTGGTCGGTCTCGGCACCGGCGCCACGCTGCCGCTCACCGCACTCGCGCTCACCGAAGCCGGACACGGCACCAACGTCGTCGGCATGCTGACCGCCGCGCAGGCGCTCGGCGGCCTCGCGATCGTCCCGTTCGTCACCGCGCTCGCGCGGCGCATCGGCGCGCGCCGCGCCATCGTCGTGTCGGTCGTGCTGCTCGCCGCGGCCACCGTGCTGATGCAGTTCACGTCGAACCTGATCCTGTGGGGCGTGCTGCGCGTGCTGTGCGGCGCGGCGCTGATGCTGCTGTTCACGATCGGCGAAGCGTGGGTCAACCAGCTCGCCGATGATTCGACGCGCGGCCGCGTGGTCGCGATCTACGCGACCAACTTCACGCTGTTCCAGATGGCGGGCCCCGTGCTCGTCAGCCAGATCGCCGGCGCGACCAGCATCCGCTTCGCGCTGTGCGGCGCGCTGTTCCTGCTCGCGCTGCCGACGCTCGCGACGATCCGGCGCGCGCCGCTCGCCGGCGACGATGCGCATCACGCAGCGCACGACAGCTGGCTCGCCGTGCTGCCGCGCATGCCCGCACTGATCATCGGCACCGGCTTCTTCGCGCTGTTCGATACGCTCGCGCTGTCGCTGCTGCCGCTCTACGCGATGGATCACGGCGTCGCGAGCGCGACCGCCGTGCTGCTCGCGTCGATCATGCTGTTCGGCGACACCGCGATGCAATTCCCGATCGGCTGGCTCGCGGACAAGCTCGGCCGCGAACGCGTGCACCTCGGCGCCGGCTGGATCGTGCTCGCGGGCCTGCCGCTGCTGCCGTTCGTGATCGCGAATCCGTGGCTGTGCTGGCCGCTGCTGTTCGTGCTCGGCGCGGCAGCCGGCAGCATCTACACGCTGTCGCTCGTCGCGTGCGGCGAACGCTTCCGCGGCGCGGCGCTCGTCACCGCGAGCTCGCTCGTGTCGGCGTCGTGGAGCGCCGCGAGCTTCGGCGGCCCGTTGGTTGCGGGCGCATTGATGGAGCAACTGGGCAGCAACGCGCTGGTCGGCGTGCTCGTTGCGTGCGTCGCCGCGTTCGTCGCGGCCGCGCTGTGGGAGCGACGCGCGGCATTACCTCGCGCGGTCTGACGCCGATACGGATGCTGTCGCTGTCGCGCAGCGTCCACACCGGTACGTGCGAGCGCATCCGCACCGCCCGCCGCCGCCCCAACGAAAACGGCCCGCGCGATGCGGGCCGCCCTGTCCTTGCCGATCACACGGAACGTGTCACGCGCTCCGCGCGGGCAGAATCTTGCCCGCACACACGCCGAACCCGACGCGATAACCGTCGCCCTGGCACCAGCCCGCGAGCGTGAGCTCGTCGCCGTCCTCAATGAACGTGCGGCTGCCGCCGCCGTTCAGCGCGAGCGGCTCCTTGCCGTTCCACGTCAGTTCGAGCAGGCTGCCGAACGAATCCTTCGTCGGCCCGCTGATCGTCCCCGAACCCATCAGGTCGCCGACGCGCGTGTTGCAGCCCGCGACCGTGTGATGCGCGAGCTGCTGCGCCATCGTCCAGTACATGTACTTGAAGTTGGTGCGGCAGATCGACGTCGCTTCGGCCGCCCCTTGCGCGCGCAGCGTCACTTCGAGCGCGATGTCGAACGCATGCTTGCCCGCGTGGCGCAGATACGCGAGCGGCTGCGGCGACTGCTCGGGCTGCGCGACGCGGAACGGTTCGAGCGCGTCGAGCGTGACGATCCACGGCGAGATCGTCGTCGCGAAGCCTTTCGAATTGAACGGGCCGAGCGGCACGTATTCCCACTGCTGGATGTCGCGCGCGCTCCAGTCGTTGAGCAGCACCATCCCGAAGATGTGCGCTTCGGCGTCCTCGCACGCGATCGGTTCGCCGAGCGCGTTGCCGCGGCCGACGATGAAGCCCGTCTCGAGTTCCAGGTCGAGCTTGCGGCACGCGCCGAACACAGGACGCTCCGCGTCGGGCAGCTTCAGTTGCCCGCTCGGGCGCCGCACCGGCGTGCCGCTCACGACCACCGACGACGCCCGGCCGTTGTAACCGATCGGCATCTCCGACCAGTTCGGCATCAGCGCATTCTTCGGATCACGGAACATCGAGCCGACATTGGTCGCATGCTCCTTCGACGAATAGAAATCGGTGTAGCCGGGAATGTCGACCGGCAGATGCAGCGTCGCGTCGCGCTGCGCGACGAGCACCTGCGCGCGCAGCGCGGCGTCATCGCGCAGCCGCGCGTCGTCGCGCGAGAACAGTTGCGACAGCTGCACGCGTACGCTGCGCCATGCATCGCGGCCGAGCGCGATGAACGGGTTGAGCGTCGATGCCGCGAACACGTCGGCGCCGGCCGGCAGCGTCACGAGGCCCGCACGCGCGAGTGCGGCGAGGTCGACGATCTGGTCGCCGAGCGCGACGCCCGTGCGGCGCGCCGCCTGCTTCGCATCGCTGAAGATCCCGAACGGCAGGTTCTGGATCGGAAAATCGCAGGCGGGATCGTTCGCCGTCTCGACCCAGCTCTTGCGAGCCGGATCGAGTGTCGCGCGCCAGTCTTGGGGTTCGCTCATTGTTGCTCCGGATTGAAATGTTTCCTGATGCCTTGCCAGCATTCGAAGTAGTCGGCCTGCAGCTGCGCGGTGTCGAGCGCGTAGCGCGTCGGACGGATCAGCGTGCGGGTTTCGAACATGAACGCCATCGTCGCGTCGACCTTGTGCGGCTTCGTCGTGTCGCTCGCCGACGCCTTCTCGAACGTGTCCGCGTCGGGCCCGTGACCCGACATGCAGTTGTGCAGGCTCGCGCCGCCCGGCACGAAGCCCTCGGCCTTCGCGTCGTACGCGCCGTGCACGAGCCCCATGAACTCGCTCGCGACA
The DNA here is from genome assembly GCF_005937855.2 of Burkholderia sp. KBS0801. NCBI lineage: Bacteria > Pseudomonadati > Pseudomonadota > Betaproteobacteria > Burkholderiales > Burkholderiaceae > Burkholderia > Burkholderia sp. KBS0801. The sequence goes on along the minus strand of NZ_CP042177.1, from coordinate 796,434 downwards.
TTGCGATGGAACCACGGCGGGCGGAACGTATCCTCGGCCGCGAGCCAGCGCGGCGGGAAGATCACGAAGTCGATCGCGTCGACGCCCGGCGTGTCGCTCTGCGATTGCAGCACGAGGAAGATCGACGGATCCGGGTGGTCGAAGCTGATCGAGCCGATCGTGTTGAACAGGCGCAGGTCGTATTTGTACGGCGCGTAGTTGCCGTGCCACGCGACGACGTCGAACGGCGAATGGCCGATGTCCGCGCGCCAGAGGCGCCCGTTCAGCTTCGCGACCAGCTCGAACGCGCCTTCGCGATCCTCGTATGCGGCCTGCGGCGTCAGGAAATCGCGCGGGTTCGCGAGCCCGTTCGAGCCGATCGGGCCGAGATCCGGCAGGCGCAGCAGCGCGCCGAAGTTCTCGCAGATGTAGCCGCGCGCGTCGCCATCCGGCAGCGCGACGGAAAAACGCACGCCGCGCGGGATCACCGCGATCTCGAACGGCTCGACGTCGAGCCGGCCGAATTCGGTCGCGATGAAGAGCCGCCCCTGCTGCGGCACGATCAGCAGTTCGCCGTCGGCGCTGTAGAAGAAACGGTCCTGCATCGAACGGTTCGCCACATACAGGTGGATCGCGCAGCCGTTCATCGCGGCCGCCGAGCCGTTGCCGGCCATCGTCACGAGCCCTTCGACGAAATCGGTCGGCTCGACCGGCATCGGCAGCGGATCCCAGCGCAGCTGGTTCGGGGGCGTCGGCGGCACGTCGGCCGAATCGCCGAATTCCGACACGAGCCGCTGCGGGCCCGTGAACGGCTCGAACGGCCGGTGCACGGCCGCCGGCCGGATCCGGTACAGCCACGAGCGTCGGTTGTGGCCGCGCGGCGCGGTAAACGCGGTGCCCGACAGCTGCTCCGCATACAAGCCGTAAGGCGCGCGCTGCGGCGAATTGCGGCCGTGCGGCAGCGCGCCGGGCAGCGCCTCGGTCGCGAATTCGTTCGCGAATCCGCTCAGGTAGCCGGCGGTTGCCGGTGTCGACAGGTCAAGCGTCATCGTTTCCTTTCTCCATCAATTCATGGCGGCGTTCGGCGCCTGCGCACCGCCGCGCCGCGTTACGCCGGCCAGTCCCAGCACGAACAGCGCCGAGCACAGCACGGGCACCGCGGCCGCGTGGAACAGCGCGCCGTGCGTCCAGTTGAGCGCAATCAGTTGTCCGCCGACGAGCGGCCCGAGCACCGAGCCGATCCGGCCGATGCCGAGGCTCCAGCCGATGCCGGTCGAGCGCAGCGACGTCGGGTAATACTGGCCCGCGAGCGCGTTGACGGCCGGCTGCCCGCCGACCACGCAGAAGCCGCCCGCGAACACGACGATCAGCAGCCACGGCAACGCATGCGCGACCGAGCCGATCAGGCCGACCGACACGGCCGCGCACGCGAAGCACGCGAACAGCACGCGCACGAAGCCGTGGCGTTCGATGAACCAGCCGAGCGACAGCGTGCCGATCACGCCGCCCGTCTGCAGCACCGTGCCGACGATCACCGCCGTGCCCGGCGAATAGCCCGCGTCGCGCATGACGGTCGGCAGCCAGTTCGACAGGAAGTACAGGTCGATCAGGTTCATGAAGCTTATGGCCCACAGCAGCAGCGTGACCGGCAGGCGGCCATGACGGAACAGCTCGGCGACCGGCGCGCCGCTCGCCGCGCGCTCGCGCACGACCAGACGCGTGTGCGCGTCGATGCCGGCCTGCGGCGCGAAGCGCGCGAGCCAGTCGCGTGCCTGCGCGTCGCGCCCTTTCAGCACCAGGAACTGCAGCGACTCGGGCAGCCGCGTGAGCATCGCGATCGTCAGCACCAGCGGCACCGCGCCGCCGACGAAGAACACCGAGCGCCAGCCGAGCGCCGGAATCAGCGCGGCGCTGATGAAGCCGCCGATCGCGGCGCCGAGCGTGAAGCCGCACGACACGATCATCATCCGCTTCACGCGATGCGCGGCCGGGCTGAACTCGCCGACCAGCGCCATCGCGTTCGGCATGATGCAGCCGAGGCCGAGGCCCGTGACGAAGCGCAGCGCCATCAGCACCGGGATCGAGCCCGCGAACGGCGTCGCGAGCATCGTCACCGCGAAGAACAGCGTCGAGCCGATCAGCACCGGGCGCCGCCCGATCCGGTCGGAGAGCACCGACAGCCCGAGCGCGCCGAGCAGCATCCCGAACAGGCTCGCGCTGAACACCGGACCGAGCGCCTGCTTCGGCACGCCCCATTCGGCGATCACGCTGGGCGCGACATACCCCATCGCCTGCGCATCGAAGCCGTCGATCACGAGGCACAGCCCGCACAGCGCGAGCAGCATCCAGTGAAAGCCCGGGCGATGGGTCTCGTCGATCACGCGCTCGACTTCGAGCACGCGCACGTCGGCCGGCGCCGCGCTCATCGCGCGACCTCGGCGGTCGGATGCACGGCGGGCGTCACGCCCTGGCGCGCGAGCGCCATCGCTTCGCGCAGCACGTCGGCGTCGCCGATATGGTTCGCGAGCAGCAGGATCAGCTTCGCGTTGACGAGCTGGCTGTCGGCGTCCGACAGGTCGCGGTGCATGTCGATCAGCGCTTCGTAGAACGCGTCCGGATCGGCCAGGCGCGGGCGGGTGTCGAGTCGGGGCATGACGGGTGTCTCCGGTGTCGGTGTCGTTGTCGTGTCGATACGAGGTTCAGCGGGCGCAAGTCGCGCGCGCCAGGGCGTCGGCGATCGCCTGGCGCTCCAGCGTGCGCATCCGCGCGCAGACGTGCTGGTCGGGACGCAGCAGGTAGAACGTGCCGGGCTGCGCGTCGTAGCGTTGCGCGGCGAAGCCGTCGACGTCCTCCACGACGTCCACGCCGGCCACTGGTTGCGCATGCCCGGCCGGCACGATGAGCACCGGCCGCACCGGCAGGGCGAGGCCGTCGAGCGCCTGCACGAGCGCGGCTGCGTCGGCCGGCAGGCCGAACAGCACGCCCGCGAAGCCGTCGCCCAGGTGCTGCAGCAGCCAGCCCGACGCCCCCTGCGCGCGCACCGGCGCATCGGCCGCAGCGGCACCCGGGCGCAGCGCGCACGCGAACGCGTCGCCGTTGCGGTCCGGCGTGTTCAGCGGCGAATCGGCCAGCACGGCCGGCACCGACAGGCGGCCGCTGTTGACGAGCTTGCGCGCGAATTCGCAGTCGCGTGCGAGCTTCAGCGTCGCGTCGCGGAACACGCGCGACACCGCGCTCTTCGGCGTGATGAAGTCGGTCGAGCGCGTCGAATTGCGGATGTTCTCGTCGGCCGCGAACTCGCGCTCGCTCGCATAGGTGTCGAGCAGGCGATCGTCCGCGCGGCCGTCGAGCACGAGCTTCAGCTTCCACGCGAGGTTGTCCGCGTCCTGCACGCCGCTGTTCGCGCCGCGCGCGCCGAACGGCGACACGCCGTGCGCGGAATCGCCCGCGAACAGCACGCGGCCGTGCCGGAACGTATCCATCCGCTGGCAGCGGAACGTATAGACGCTCACCCATTCGAGCTCGAACTCGACGTCGGCCCCGAGCAGCGCACGCACGCGCGGAATCACGCGCTCCGGCTGCTTCTCGGCGACCGGATCGGCGTCCCAGCCGAGCTGGAAGTCGATGCGCCACACGTTGTCCGGCTGGCGGTGCAGCAGCACCGACTGGTTGCGATGAAACGGCGGGTCGAACCAGAACCAGCGCTCGGTCGGGAATTCCGCCTTCATCTTCACGTCGGCGATCAGGAAGCGGTCCTTGAACGTGCGGCCGCGGCTCTCGAGGCCCATCGCCGCGCGCATCGGGCTGCGCGAGCCGTCGGCCGCGATCACGTACCGCGCGTGCAGCGTCTCGATGCCTTCCGGCGTCTCGACGGTCAGCGCCGCGTGCTCCGCCGACTGCGCGACGCCCGTCACCTTGTGCTTCCAGCGAATCTCCAGGTTCGGCAGTTCGAACGCGCGCTCGGCCAGATAGCCTTCGACGTAGTACTGCTGCAGGTTGATGAACGCGGGGCGCGCATGCCCTTCCTCGGGTAGGAGGTCGAACGCGTACAGCTGCTCGTCCTGCAGGAACACCTTGCCGACGTGCCAGCTCACGCCCTTCTCGACGAAGCGCTCGCCGCAGCCGAGCCGGTCGAAGATCTCGAGCGTGCGCTTCGCGAAGCAGATCGCGCGCGAGCCCGTCGACAGCGTGTCGTCGTCGTCGAGCAACACCACCGGCACGCCCTGCTGCGCCAGGTCGATCGCGACCGACAGGCCCACCGGGCCCGCGCCGACGACGATCACCGGGTGGATGACCGCGTCATCGCCGGCGGCTCGCGCCGCGCGCGGCCGGTATTCGAACTTCAGCGTCTGGTAATCGATGCCCATGGTCGCCATCCGCTCCTCAACCCTGCCGCGCGTACGCCCGCGCGTGCCGCGTCGTTGCGCCCATGTCCTTTGCCTGTCGCTGCCCGCGCTGCTGCGCCCACTTGCTGTCAACCGCCACGTCTCGCTCCTTGCTTCCTGTTGATTCGATTCGGGAAACGGCGCCGTTGCCGGCGCCCGAACGCCGCTTTTCTTGATCGGCGACAAATCCTTGGATTTACGAATAGTAAAACCAATTACGAATAGTGAAATCAACGTAAACCCTAGCCATCGACCCGGGGACGGGATAACGATATGAGCGAAACGCCAAGCCGAGCCGGGCGCGCACTGCTAATATCAAGACATGAGGCGGCCCGTTCGGCCGCCATTTTTCCTTCCTACGCCGATGATTCCGCCCAACATTCCCGAGCTGGTCGTCCGTGCCGGGCAACTACCGTATCTGCGGGAACACCTTGCGCTCGCCGAGGGCGGCACCGCGTGCGCGAATCTGCCGGAGCGCACGCTCGCGAGCGCCTACGAACCCATCTACGACGTGACGATGCCTGGCGCACCGCAGTCGACGTCGTTCACGGATGCGATCGAGCGCTACGGCGACGAACTCGGCTTCCAGGCCGTCACGCTCGTCACGGGCGCCCCGCACGATCCGGTCGATTCGGCCGTCGACGACCAGGCGCTCGTCGCGATCGACCGGCTGTCGCGCGCGCTGCACGCGATCAATTTCTTCGGCGCGCAACGCCACGGGCTGTTGTTCCTGCGCGTGCACGAGCGGTTGCTCAAGAGCGTGAAGTACGACCACGGCAAGCATTTCTCGTCGGTGCTGCAGCGCTTCGGGCTGCCGACCGAGCGGATCGTGATCGAGCTGCCGGCGGTCGCGGTCGCGCACAAGACCTTCCTCGGCTACCTGACGCGCAGCTACCAGCATCACGGCTTCAAGGTCGCGGACAAGCTGCCCGACCCGGGCCGGATCCTCGCGGTCGAATCGGACATGGCGCGGCCCGACTACATCAAGATGGATGCGGGCATCGCGCTGCGCGACGGGATGGTGAAGGCGCTGGTCGCGTATGCGCAGCGCGTGCGCATTCCGTTGATTTTCGACGGCGTCGTCGACGAGACGCAGTGCGAGCTGCTGCGCCAGCACGACGTGCGGTTCATGCAGGGGCCGGTGTTCGCTAAGGTCGTCACGGCCTGAAGCGGGCGGGCGACAGGCCCGCGCCGGATGGCGGATCTCGATGCCGTACTGCTCGGGAATCGGGGGGCAGCGTGCATCGTCGCTCGCTGCCGGCCGCTTGCGCGTCCGTTCAGACGGAAAGGTTGAACGCGCTTGCTCGCGGGATGCGATGCCGGCGCATCGATGCCGAGTTGCGCAGAACCCCGCGACGCGCAGGCTCCGCGGCGCCCGTCTAGACCGTCTGCCCGAGCCGCTGCGCGAGCGCCTTCAGCTTCGGCCCGACCTGCGTGCGGAACACGTGCTCGTCCATCGACGATGCGGGCCCGCTGCAACTCAGGATCAGCCAGCGCCCCTCGCGCGGCTCGCGAAACGGCACGGCCGCCGCGTTCACGTCCATGTGCCACGCGCGAAACGAATAGCAGCATCCGCCCTCGGAAAACTCGGCCACCGCAAGCTGCGCGGCCGCGACGAGCGCATCCGCGTCGGCCGCGCCGCCGGCCGCCCGGTGCAGCTCCGCATAAAGCGCGCGGCGCACGTCCTCCGGCTGCACGGCGAGGTACGCGCGGCCCATCGAGCTCGTCAGCATCGACAGCCGCGAGCCGGGCGCGAGCCCGAGCGTCAGCGCGGTTTCGCTGCGGATCGTCTCCAGGTAGATCATGTCGAGCCCGTCGCGGCAGCCGAGCGACACGGCCGCGCCGATTTCGCGCGCGAGCGCCTGCATGTGCGGCCGCGCGAGATCGATCGTCCCCGAGCCGGACAGCAGCGCGTAGCCGAGCGACAGCACGCCAGCGTCGAGCGCATACTTTCCGAGCGTTTCGTCGTAGCGCAGGTAGCCGAGCACGGTCAGCGTGTACGCGAGCCGGTTCACCGTCGCCTTCGGCAGCCCGGTGCGCTCCGCGAAGTCGCGATTGCCGAGCATCGTCTCGCCGGGCCGGAACGCGCGCAGCAGGTCGAGCCCGCGCGCGAGCGCAACGACGAACTTGCGCTCGTCGATCGTGGTTTCGTCGATGGTTGAAAGTGTCATCTGATGCTACACTGGGTCCGTTTTGCAAAACATTGTTCCGCACAGCGGAACTCTAGTCAAGCGAACTTTAGACATCGGGCGAGGCGGCGAAGCGCCAACCCGGGATGACCGCAAAGCATGGAATCAGGCAAAGCGCTGAATCCGCCGACTCTGACCGCCCGCGAAGCACGAGGCAGAGCAAGCGGCGACGCGCCCCGACAGGAGATGACACGATGAGCGCTGCAACTTTTCATTGGGACGATCCGCTGCTGCTCGACCAGCAACTGACCGAAGAAGAGCGGATGGTGCGCGATGCCGCGCACGCGTACGCGCAGGACAAGCTTGCGCCGCGCGTCACCGAGGCGTTCCGGCATGAACGCACCGACGCCGAGATCTTCCGCGAAATGGGTGAAATCGGCCTGCTCGGCCCGACGATTCCGGAAGAATACGGCGGCCCGGGTCTCAATTACGTCAGCTACGGCCTGATCGCGCGCGAAGTCGAGCGCGTCGACTCCGGCTATCGCTCGATGATGTCCGTGCAGTCGTCGCTCGTGATGGTGCCGATCTTCGAATTCGGCTCGGACGCGCAGAAGCAGAAATACCTGCCGAAGCTCGCGACCGGCGAATGGATCGGCTGCTTCGGGCTGACCGAGCCGAACCACGGCTCCGACCCGGGCGGCATGGTCACGCGCGCGAAGAAGGTACCGGGCGGCTATTCGCTGTCCGGCGCGAAGATGTGGATCACCAACTCCCCGATCGCCGACGTGTTCGTCGTGTGGGCGAAGCTGGAAGAAAACGGCAAGGACGCGATCCGAGGCTTCATCCTCGAGAAGGGCTGGAAGGGCCTGTCGGCGCCGGCGATCCACGGCAAGGTCGGGCTGCGTGCGTCGATCACCGGCGAGATCGTGCTCGACGAAGTGTTCGTGCCCGAAGAGAACCTGCTGCCGAACGTGAGCGGCCTGCGCGGGCCGTTCACGTGCCTGAACTCGGCACGCTACGGGATCGCCTGGGGCGCGCTCGGCGCGGCCGAATCCTGCTGGCACACCGCGCGCCAGTACGTGCTCGACCGCCAGCAGTTCGGCCGGCCGCTCGCCGCGAACCAGCTAATCCAGAAGAAGCTCGCCGACATGCAGACCGAAATCACGCTCGGCCTGCAGGGCGTGCTGCGTCTCGGCCGGATGAAGGACGAAGGCACGGCGGCCGTCGAGATCACGTCGATCATGAAGCGCAACTCGTGCGGCAAGTCGCTCGACATCGCGCGGCTCGCGCGCGACATGCTCGGCGGCAACGGCATCTCGGACGAATTCGGCGTCGCGCGCCACCTCGTGAACCTCGAAGTGGTCAACACGTACGAAGGCACGCACGACATCCACGCGCTGATCCTTGGCCGCGCGCAGACGGGCATCCAGGCATTCTTCTGATCAAACGGGCGTAACTCGCGCGGCGCTCGCGCGCCGCAGGCGCTGAAACGACACGGCCCGCCCGGCATCGCTGCCGGGCGGGCCGTTTTCATCGGTGTGCGCGTTCGTCACGCGCGGCCGATGCGTCAGCCGATGCTTACTTGTTCGGCTGCGGCGTAAGGCGCAGGTACGGACGCACTGCGTTGAACCCCTTCGGGAAGCGTTTCTTCAGTTCTTCCGGATCCTGCAGCGACGGCACGATCACGACGTCGTCGCCGTCCTTCCAGTTGCCGGGCGTCGCGACTTTGTAATTATCGGTCAGTTGCAGCGAGTCGATCACGCGCAGCACTTCGTCGAAGTTGCGCCCGGTGCTGGCCGGATAGGTGATGATGAGCCGCACCTTCTTGTTCGGGTCGATCACGAACAGCGAGCGCACCGTCAGCGTTTCGTTCGCGTTCGGATGGATCATGTCGTACAGTTGCGAGACCTTGCGGTCCGAGTCGGCGATGATCGGGAAACCGACGACCGTCGACTGCGTCTCGTTGATGTCGTTGATCCAGCCTTTGTGCGATTCGACGTCGTCGACCGACAGCGCGATCACCTTCACGTTGCGTTTCTCGAATTCGCCCTTCAGCTTCGAGGTCAAGCCGAGCTCAGTCGTGCACACCGGCGTGTAGTCGGCCGGGTGCGAGAACAGGACGCCCCAGCTGTTGCCCAGCCACTCATGAAACTTGATCGGGCCCAGGCTCGTTTCCTGCTCGAAATCCGGTGCGATGTCACCAAGACGCAGACTCATGATGTTGCCTCCTCGAACGATGCTGGTTGAAACCGCGCGCTGGACGGCGCGGGACAGTCCATCAGCTTACGGGAAGCAATGGGCCGTGCGAACGATTATTCCGTTTGATATTCATACTTTTTTGTCATTTTTACCCTGCGTCGAAGCAGGCCTGACGGCGGCGATAGAACTTTTTGCACGGTTTGCGGCTCTGTTGAAGATTGCGAGTCGTTTAACATGCGGTATCGCACCGCCGCCGTGTGTTCCCGGCTCGCCAGCAGGCAGGGGTTTCGTTACGATGTGAACCTGCAGCATGACAGCATGAAGGGAGTTGCAATGTCGGAAATCAACAAGGAGAAACTGATGTCGGATATCAAAACCGTTCTCGCGGACGCCGAGGATCTGCTCAAGCAAGCTGCGAGCAGCACGGGCGACCGTGCGGCCGAACTGCGCGAGAAAGCCATGTCGCGTCTGAAGCAGGCCAAGGAAAAGGCAACCGACGTTCAGGTCGTGGTGGTCGAGAAGGGCAAGAAGGCGGCCCGCGCGACCGACGATTACGTGCATGAGCATCCGTGGACGTCGATCGGCGTCGCCGCCGGCGTGGGCGTGCTGATCGGTCTGCTGATCAACCGCAAGTAACGCGCTCAGCGCCGTTCCAACCCATGTGCCGCACGGTGCGGCGCATGGGTGCCGAAGCTGCCGGTGGTTCGCCACCGGCCGGCTTTGACCTAGCCGCTTACTGCGCGCGCAAGCGCCTTATCCATGACGACAGACACTCACCCGCAGCCGTCCGGCCAGGGACCGCTGCGCCGCCTCGTCGGCTCAGCGATCGGCCTGCTGCAAACGCGCCTCGAACTGGTCGGCATCGAGCTCGCCGAGGAGAAGGAACGCCTGATGGGCGTGCTGTTCCTCGGGCTCGCGGCCATGATGCTCGCGACGATGGCGCTGATCAGCCTGACCGTGCTCGTCGCGATCGCGTTCTGGGACACCTATCGCTTGCAGTCGCTCGCGGGCATTACCGCGCTGTACACGATCGCCGCCCTCGCGTGTGGGCTGAAGGCGCGTTCGGGCCTGCGCGAAGCGCCGACCGTGTTCGAGTCCACGCTCGCCGAGCTCGAGAAAGACCGCGAAATTTTCCGCGGCAAGTCGTGAACGCAGTCGTGTTCGCCCCTCTCACCTACTTCGCCGACGCGCCATGAGCCAGAACGTCACGGGCCATTCCCCCCGCCCCCATTCGTCGCGATCGCACTGGAGCGCGTCGCAGCATCGCGCGCTGCGCAAGGAATTGCTGATCCTGCGCTCCGAGGTCGAGCGGCTCGAGCTTGCCGAAGCCGCCGCCGACGTGCGCCACGCCGTCACGCGCTTCAGCTGGCTCAAGATGTTCATTCCCGGCCTGTCGGGCGGTACGTTCGGCCAGTCCGCCAAGAACCTGAACGCGAGCCTCGGTCACCTCGTGAACCAGTATCCGATGCTGAGCTCGCTCGCATCGCTCGTGCTGGCCAAACCCATCCGCTCGCTTCTGCGCGCGAGCGCGGGCCCCGCGCTGAAGTGGGGCACCGTCGGCTTCGCCGCGTGGGAGGTCTACCGTATCTGGAAGCAGGCGCGCGACGAGCGCGGAACGGCCATCAACGACGACTGATACGGAGCGACAAGCGCGCACGGCCCTGCGCCGTTGCGCGTTTTCCGTGGGTTGTCCATCCGTTGCCGCGTGATCACCGCACGCCCCAGCATGCGCGCGCCTGCGCATCGGCCTCGCCGCCGTCAATCGATCCCGCATTGCCTTTCGTCCCGTCCGAACGCAGCGTGAATGCGCCGCATGCGTCGTCGCGCATCGGCCCCGCATCGAGCGGACTCGCAACGAGTTCATAGACGACCGCTGCATCGTCGCCGACCGATCGCCGCAGCGCGACGCGATAGATCGCCGCCCCGTCCGGCGGCGCCTGCGCATAGGCGTCCGGCAAGCTCTGCGGCGGTGGGCCATCGAGCATTTCGAGATATTGAGCCGCACGGTACAGCGCGGCCACCGCGGATGCGCGATGCATGCGCGCGACATGCTCGCGATACGACGGGATACCCCACCCGGCCAGCACGGCGACGATCGCGAGCACGATCATCAGTTCGAGCAACGTGAACGCCGCCACTCGACGCATCAGCGCAGGCCCTTTCATCGATGCACCGCCGCGACGCGACGCCAGCGCTGCGCAACGATGCGTCCGTCGCGCAGCGCGACCTGGCTCTGCAGCCAGACCACGCTCGACGCATGGCCGCCGACCCCGCGCGCGGTGACGAGGTAGGCACGACTACGCTGCGGACCGACGCCGCGCCAGGCTTCGATCAGGCAACGCGGCGGCTGCGCGGCCATCGGCCAGGACGCGAACGGGGCGAACGCTTCGGCGGCATCCAGCGCGGGCGTGCGTCGCCATGCATCCGGCTCGGCGGACGATGCGGGTTCGTCCAGGTACGGCGCTCCGCCGCGCAGCAATCGCGCGGTGCACGCCGCCAATGCCGCATCGGCCGCGTGGAATGCGATCAGCCGGTCGGACAACGCCCGCGTGCGGCGCGATTCCGTCAGTGCGGATTCGAACCACGTGCCGGTCAGCGCGGCGACCGCCGCGCCGACCGCGATCACGGCAGGCAGCGCAAGGCCCGCGTCGCGACGCCAGCTTCGAGTCGCGGGCGGAACGCGGGCGCGCGTCGCGTCGCCGCTCAACATGAAGCCTCCGCCGCGAATTGCATGCCGCAGGGCGCCATGACGCGCCTTCTCGCACCTCCGGCCGCTATTCGCATCGCAAGGTCGCCGATGAACCCGTTTGCACGAATCATCGCAACGCCTCGTGGCCTCGCGCCGCGTCCCGGGCAGGATCGGCGAATGCGACCGCGGAATTTCGCACCGCGACGATTCGATGCAGCACCAGATGCGCGCGACCATCCGACGCAACGGCCGCGCGGCCGTCGCAATCGACATGACGCGCGGCCTCGGGCATCGGTTCGCCACGCGCACGCACGCACACATGCACGGCGACGACATCGCGCCAGTCGTGGGCGTCCATTGCCTGCGCGTCGACGAACTGCGCGCCGTCGCGACGCAGGTAACGCACGCGCAGCTGGTCGATCCCGGATACGACGGGTTGCGGCGTGCCCGGACGCCCGCTTCCCTCGCAGTACAGTTCGGGTTCGCCCGTCGACGGGCTGACACGCGCGTCGAAACGGTTTTCCACCAGTGGCCGCTCACCCGGGGCGCCGACACCCTGCCCGAGACAATCCGACACCTGTGCGCTGCTGGTCGGCCACGTCGATACGGGATCGCCGACATACCGGACCAGCACCGCATCCGACGCCGCGCGCACGGGTTCGCAGCGCACCTGCGCGCCATCGCCTCGCACGCGGCCCGAGGAACAGCCGAACACCGGCGGCAACGACGACGCGCCTTCGACATCGAGCGGCCGAAACCCGGCCATCTGGATCTGCTGGCCGATCAGCATCAATGCGGTCGCGGCCGCATCGCGCATCCGGAATCCGTCTTCCGCCCGCCGCTGCGCAACGCGCTGCGCGTGATACAGCGCACCGGCCGCGGCAAGCACGAGCAGACCGACGATCATCGCGATCAGCACTTCGAGCAGCGTATGCGCGCGGCTGCGGCGATCAGCGTTCAACGGCATCGACGTCGACCTCCCGAAACGGAATCCGTACGCACGAGGGTGGCGTCACCGTCGCCGCCGCGCCTTCGCATCGCGTCGACACCGTAGCGCCCGCACCGCGCCAGCCGACGATCACGTACCGGGCACCGCCCGGCCCATGGTCGAGCGTCATCGCGCCGCCCGGCAACAATGCGACCACGAGCGCCGCGATGCCGTCGTCGGCGCCTGCCGCTGCGTACCGGCGCTCGATGCGTGCATCGGCGAGCCACTGCGCGCGCTCACGCCAGATCGTCGCCCGCTGCGCGCGCGTCATCGCAAGCTGGCTGCCGGCCACGGCCAGCATCACGACCGCGAGCAGCGCGACGGCCAGCACCGCCTCGAGCAGCGACGTGCCGCGCATCGATCGGCGCACGTGCTTCATGCCGCGTCGCAACGCCCGGCGGCGACGCGCGCCCGGCCGCCCGCCGCGATCCGGATGCAACGCGACACGCGTGCGTCGTCGCCGGACAGTATGCGCTGCGGCCGCAATTCGAAGCGCCTGATCCCGCCGATCACCTGGCCCGCCGGCGGCGCGAACGCCAGATCGTGCGCGATGCCCGCGACGGCAATGTCGGCATCGCGCGGATAACGCCGCAGCACGCGCGACTGTCCGTCGAACTGCCCGCTGACGATCCAGCCGCACGACCATTCCGCGGGGTCGCAGCGCTCGCCGGAACGCATGCAATCGCCATCGCGCCCGGCTCGGCACAGCGTGACGCGCACGCCGAGACGCGCCGCCTCGGTGCGTGCGAATGACAGCGCACCGAGCAGCGCGCGCGAGCGGGCGTCCACGCGTTCGCGCATGTGCCATTGATTGAATGCGGGTGCTGCCAAAAGTCCGATCGACGCGGCCAGCGCGATCGCGACCATCAGCTCGACGAGCGTGAAGCCGCCGCAGCTACGCATGCCTTTTTCGACGACCTGCCGGTGCAGTTCCATCGCCATCGCCCTCCGTCAACGTGATGCGACGACTGTAGCGACGCGAGCGAACGCGCGCCATTGGCCGAACGGCCGACTGGCGACATGCGATCGCGACCGACACAATCGGCGCGAATCGAACCCACGGAGAAGACGATGAACGGACGCAGCGCGTCAGCGCTTACGCGAAGGCTTGGAGGGGGACGCGCGACGGAACTCTTCGATCACGTCGGCAAATTCGGAAACGTCCTCGAACCGGCGGTAAACCGATGCGAAACGGACATAGGCGATCGTATCGAGACCGCGCAACTCGTTCATCACGAGTTCGCCGAGCTTCTCGCTGCGCACTTCCCGCTCGCCGGTAGCGAGCAGTTGATATTCGATGCGGGCGACCGCCGCGTCGATCGCGTCAGCCGCAACCGGCCGCTTGCGCAGCGCGAGTTGCATGCTGGCGACGATCTTGCGACGGTCGAATTCCGTGCGGCTGCCGTCCTTCTTCACGACAGCCGGCAGGTTCAGCTCGACCCGCTCGTACGTCGTGAAGCGCTTGTCGCAAGCCGAGCAGCGACGGCGCCGGCGAATCGCGGCGCCATCTTCGGACACGCGCGAGTCGACGACCTGCGTGTCTTCATGCCGGCAGAACGGGCAGCGCATGCGGGATCAGCGATAGACCGGGAAACGCTTGGTCAGCTCGGCCACTTGCGCGCGCACACGCTCGATCGTCGCCGCATCTTCCGGGTTATCGAGCACGTCGGCGATCAGGTTGCCGACCAGTTCGGCTTCCGCCGGGCCGAAGCCGCGCGTCGTCATCGCCGGCGAACCCAGACGGATGCCGCTCGTCACGAACGGCTTTTCCGGATCGTTCGGGATCGCGTTCTTGTTCACCGTGATGTGTGCAGCACCCAGCGCCGCTTCCGCTGCCTTGCCGGTGATGTTCTTCGCGCGCAGGTCCACCAGCATCACGTGGCTTTCGGTGCGGCCCGACACGATTCGCAGCCCGCGCTTGACCAGCGTTTCAGCCAGCACGCGCGCGTTCTCGACCACCTTTTCCTGGTACGCCTTGAATTCCGGCGACAGCGCTTCCTTGAACGCCACGGCCTTCGCCGCGATCACGTGCATCAGCGGCCCACCCTGGATGCCCGGGAAGATCGCCGAGTTGATCGGCTTCTCGTATTCGGCCTTCATCAGGATCACGCCGCCGCGCGGGCCGCGCAGGCTCTTGTGCGTCGTCGTCGTCACGAAGTCGGCATGCGGCACCGGGTTCGGATACACGCCCGCCGCGATCAGGCCCGCGTAGTGCGCCATGTCGACCATCAGGTACGCACCCACCGACTTCGCGATCTTCGCCAGACGCTCGAAGTCGATCTTCAGCGCGAACGCCGACGCGCCCGCGACGATCAGCTTCGGCTTGTGTTCCTGCGCGAGCTGCTCGGCCGCGTCGTAGTCGATGTCTTCCTGCTCGTTCAGACCGTAGCTCACCACGTTGAACCACTTGCCCGACATGTTCACCGGCGAGCCGTGCGTCAGGTGACCGCCGTGCGCCAGGCTCATGCCCATGATCGTGTCGCCCGGCTTGAGCATCGCGAAGAACACGCCCTGGTTCGCCTGCGAACCCGAGTTCGGCTGCACGTTTGCGGCTTCCGCGCCGAACAGCTGCTTCACACGGTCGATCGCCAGCTGCTCGACCACGTCGACGTATTCACAGCCGCCGTAGTAGCGCTTGCCCGGATAACCTTCCGCGTACTTGTTCGTGAGCTGCGAGCCCTGGGCGGCCATCACGGCCGGGCTCGTGTAGTTTTCCGACGCGATCAGCTCGATGTGCTCTTCCTGGCGGCGGTTTTCCTGCTCGATCGCAGCAAAGAGTTCGGGATCGACGTTCGCGATGGTGCTTTGGGCTCTGTCAAACATACGGTTTCCGTTAAGTGTGTACAGGTTGACCGGTGCGGCCGAGTACATTGCGCTGCTGGTGGAACCAGCTCGACGTGGCGGAAGAATCCGTATGACGCGAGGCAGGACAGCCACCGGCGATGCACGCAACGGCGCACAACGGCTGCCCAGGCGAACGGCAAAAACGGCGCCCCGCGCTTCACGGTGGGATGCTCCACCTTGAACCCGAAGGGTTCTATCGCCAGTCACGCAGGGGTGATGAGCGCGTTAGTGTATTGGATGCGTCATGAATAGGCAACCGCACGCCAGCGGCCCCGAAATAATAAGGGCCGGACTCCGCGCACCCGTGCCGCCATGCGTTGACGCCTTGCCGCGGTGCGGCAATCTCAGTACGCTTGCGCGATACTATCCGCTACTTTGTTACCGACCAGGAGCAGCAATGATCGTGTTCGTCACAGGCGCGTCCGCCGGCTTCGGCGCCGCCATCGCCCGAGCCTTCGTCAAGGGCGGCCACCGCGTCGTCGCAACCGCGCGCCGCAAGGATCGTCTCGATGCGCTCGCGGCCGAACTCGGCGACGCGCTGCTGCCGTTCGAGCTCGACGTGCGCGACCGCGCAGCCGTCGAAGCCGTGCCGGCCGCACTTCCCGCCGAATTCGCCGCGCTCGACGTGCTCGTCAACAACGCCGGTCTCGCGCTTGGCGTCGAGCCGGCGCACAAGGCGAGCCTCGACGAGTGGCAAACCATGATCGACACGAACTGCTCGGGCCTCGTGACCGTCACGCACGCGTTGCTGCCCGGAATGATCGCGCGAGGCCGCGGCCACATCTTCAATCTCGGTTCGGTGGCAGGTACCTATCCGTACCCGGGCGGCAACGTATACGGCGCGACCAAGGCTTTCGTCAGACAATTCAGTCTGAACCTGCGCGCCGATCTGATCGGCACGCCGTTGCGCGTCACGGATATCGAGCCGGGCCTGTGCGGCGGCACGGAATTCTCGAACATCCGCTTCCGTGGGGACGACGAGAAGGCGGCCAACGTCTACCAGAACGTCCAGCCGCTCACGGCCGAGGACATCGCCGACACGATCTACTGGATCGCGACGCGCCCCGCGCACGTCAACATCAATACGATCGAGATGATGCCGGTCGCCCAGGCGCCGGCCGGCCTCGCGATCCATCGCGGCTGACCTGTCCGGGCGCCGCCGCGGGCACGGCTCGAGCCGGCCCGCGGCGTGCTGCGACGTACTACATTCCGTTACGAATCGGTTACGAATCCGGCCCGGCCCTTCCGGTAGAATGCGCGCCATGACTCAGCCTACCCGCTCCCCGGACGCGCCCTCCGGCTTTACCTGGCCGGTACGCGTGTACTACGAGGATACCGACGCAGGCGGCATCGTCTTCTATGCCAACTACCTGAAATTCTTCGAACGCGCCCGCACCGAATGGCTGCGCGCGTGCGGCATCGACCAGCGTCAGCTCGCCGACGACACGGGCGCGATCTTCATCGTCCGCAGTACGTCGCTCGACTACCGCGCGCCGGCGCGACTCGACGACGCGCTGACGGTCACGAGCCGGCCCGGCCGCATCGGCCGCGCCTCGGTGGAATTCACGCAGGAAGCCTGGCGTGGCGACACGCTGCTCGTCACCGGACACATTCGCCTCGGCTGCGTTGACCGAACCGGCATCCGGCCCGCGGCGATCCCGCCGGTCGTGCTCGACGCGCTGCAACGCGGGCCCGTCACCGACGCCGGGCAAACTGTACTGTCAACGAAGCTCGCATGAGCCCCGTTTAGACAAAGCCTATGAACTTGCCTTCCTGAATCGATACTAAGCAAGGTTCGGCGCCAGGGCTGACCGGCGCGCCGCGCCGCACGCATGCCGTGCGCCCTCGCCGGGCACCCCCGATGGGACGTTACTCAAACCTCTATGAACACTTCTCAAGACCTGTCGATCATTTCCCTCGTCCTCAACGCGAGCGTGCTGGCCCAGGCCGTGATGGGGCTGCTGTTGCTGCTGTCGCTGATGTCGTGGACCTTCATTTTCCGCAAGTGGTTCGCGATTCGCCGCGCACGCGCGCAGACCGAACGCTTCGAACGGGATTTCTGGTCGGGCGGCGACCTACAGGCGCTGTATCAGAGCGCGGCCAACAACCGCCACACGATCGGCGCGCTCGAGCGGATCTTCGAATCGGGGATGCGTGAATTCCTGAAGGCGAAGGAAAAGCGCCTCACCGATCCGGGCCTCGTGCTCGACGGTGCGCGCCGCGCGATGCGCGCGTCGTTCCAGCGCGAAATGGACGTGCTCGAAGCGAACCTCGCGTTCCTCGCGTCGGTCGGCTCGGTCAGCCCGTACATCGGTCTGTTCGGCACCGTGTGGGGGATCATGAACTCGTTCCGCGGCCTCGCGAACGTGCAGCAGGCCACGCTCGCGAACGTCGCGCCGGGCATCGCCGAGGCGCTCGTCGCCACCGCGATCGGCCTGTTCGCCGCAATTCCGGCGGTGGTCGCGTACAACCGCTACGCGCACGACATCGACCGCCTCGCGATCCGCTTCGAGACCTTCATCGAAGAGTTCTCGAACATCCTGCAGCGTCAGGCCCAGTAAGGAGCACGCCATGGCAGGAAGTCCCATTCGATCCAGCATGCGCGGCGGCCGTTCGCGCCGCGCGATGGCCGACATCAACGTCGTACCGTACATCGACGTGATGCTGGTGCTGCTCGTGATCTTCATGGTCACGGCGCCGCTCGTGGCCCCATCGATCATCAATCTGCCGACCGTCGGCAATGCGGCGCCACAGGAACAGACGCCGCCCGTCGTCGTCAACATCAAGGCCGACCGCACGATGAGCGTCAAGTACAAGGGCGACTCCGGCGCGACACAGGAAGACACGATGACCAAGGCCGAGCTCGACAGCTTCATGTCGGCCCGGCAGGCCGATCATCCCGACCAGCCGGTCGTGATCGCGGCCGACAAGACCGTACAGTACGATGCGGTCATGACCGTGATGTCGGATCTGAAGGCGCGCGGCGTCAAGCGCGTCGGCCTCCTCGTCAAATCGCAATGAACCGGCAGCAATCCCCGCGCAGCAACGCGTACCCGCATCGGCCGCCTCGCGAGCGAGGCACCTGGCGCGCGTTCGCGCTCGCCGCGCTGATGCACGTGCTGCTCGCACTGTTCCTCTATCACGGCGTGCAGTGGCAGAACAGCACGCCGGCCGGCGCCGAGGCCGAGCTGTGGACCGAGGTGCCCGACGTCCCCGCGCCGCGGCCCGTCGTCACGCCCACGCCGCCCGCGAAGCTCGCACCGCCCCCTCCCCCGGTCCGGGACGAGCAGGCGGACATCGCGCTGCAGCAAAAGAAACGACAGCAGGAAGCGGCCGCGCGCGAAGCGCTGCTCGAGCAGCAGCGCCGCGCGCAGCAGTTGAAGGCCCAGCAGGAGGAAGCCCGACGCGAGCAGCTCGCAGCCCAGCAGGCCGCCGCGCTCGCCGCGCAGAAGGCCGCCGAGCGCGAAAAGCAGAAGCAGGCGGACAAGCTCAAGCAACAACAGCTCGTGGAGCAGCAGAAGCTCGAACAGCAGAAGGCCCAGCAGCAGAAACAGCAGCAACAGAAGCAGGCGCAGCTGGAAGCCCAGGAGGCGGCGAAGGCCAAGGCCGACGCGGCCGCGAAGGCGAAGGCGGAATCCCAGGCGAAGGCGAAGGCCGAAGCAGCTGCGCGCGCAAAGGCCGATGCGGCGGCGAAGGCGAAGCTCGACCGGGAACGGAATGCGCGACTCGCGCAGATGCAGGGCCTGGCGGGTGCCGGCGAAGGCGGCGGCCAAGGGCTTGCGAAAAGCGGCACCGGCACGGGTTCCGGCGGCAATGCCGCGTCGCCCGGCTATGCCGACAAGGTGCGCCGCCGCGTGAAGCCGAACATCGTCTGGGGCGGCGAGCGTGCGGGGCTCACGACGATCGTCAAGATCCGCTGTACGCCTTCGGGCGACCTGCTGAGCGTGTCGGTCTCGCGGCCGAGCGGCAATTCGGGGTGGGATCAGGCGGTCGTCAACGCGATCCAGGCGTCGGTTCCGTTACCCCCCGATACTGACGGCCATACCCCGTCCAGCATTACGATTACCTTCAAGGCGGCGGAGTGAGCGCAAATGCGCTTACACTCCGTGCGTCGCTGCCGGACGGGAACGAATCGGGTATTTTTACTGTCTCTGCGGTTGCGCAGCGATCCAAGTCACATGGGAAGCAGAAGCATGAGATTGATGACGAAACTAGGTTTCAGGGCACTCGTGGCCTCGTGTCTGATTGCGGCCGGCGGCGCCGCTAACGCGCAGGTCAACGTGTTGATCACCGGCGTCGGTTCGACCCAGTTCCCCATCGCCACCGCGAACTTCGCGAACGAGGCGGGCCTGCCGCAGCAGGTCACGTCGATCGTCCGCGCGGACCTCGCGCGCAGCGGCAAATTCACCAACATCGATGCGGGCAGCACGCCCGTGCCCGAGACCGCCTCGGTGGATCTCGGCGCATGGAAGGCCAAGGGCGCGAACGCGTTCGTCGCCGGCAGCGTGAACCGCGAGGCGAACGGCCAGTACAAGGTGAACTTCATCCTGTACGACACCGTGAAGCAGCAAAGCCTCGGCGGCCTGTCGCTGACGGCCACCGACACGACGCTGCGCACGGCCGGCCACAAGATCGCCGACTACATCTACCAGAAACTGCTCGGCGTGCGCGGCGTGTTCGCCACGCGCCTGTCGTACGTGATCAAGACGGGCAACCGCTACCAGCTGCAGATCTCGGATTCGGACGGCCAGAACGCGCGCATCGCGCTGTCGAGCACCGAGCCGATCATCTCGCCGGCGTGGTCGCCGAGCGGCACGAAGGTCGCTTACGTGTCGTTCGAGCGCAAGAAGCCGATCGTCTACATCCACGACCTGCCGACCGGCCGCCGCTACATGGTCTCCGACCAGAAGGGCAACAACAGCGCGCCGGCGTGGTCGCCGGACAGCAACACGCTCGCCGTCGCGTTGTCGCTGACGGGCAATACGCAAATCTATACGGTCAATGCGAACGGCGGCGGCCTGCGTCGTCTCACGCAGAGCAGCTCGATCGACACCGAGCCGTACTACTCGCCGGACGGCCGCTGGATCTACTTCACGAGCGATCGCGGCGGTGCGCCGCAGATCTACCGGATGCCCGCGCAGGGTGAAAGCGCCGGCGCGGCGCAACGCGTGACCTTCACCGGCAGCTACAATACGAGCCCGCGCATCAGCCCGGACGGCAAGCTGCTCGCTTACATCTCCCGCACGGGTGGGGGCTTCAAGCTGTACGTTCAGGATCTGCAAACCGGCGCGGCGAACGCGATCACGAATACCAATCGTGACGAATCGCCGAGCTTCGCGGCAAACGGCCAGTACCTTCTCTACGCGACCCAATCGGGTGGTCGCAACGTGCTGGCAGCTGTGCCCTCCGACGGCAGCGCGCCGCCTCAGATCCTGTCCGTCCAGGGCGGCTCCGTTCGCGAGCCGTCGTGGGGGCCCTTCATGCAATGACCACAAGGAGAGTAACCATGATGTCGAATAAAGCTCGTCTGGCCCTGGCCGTGATGATGATCAGCGCGCTCGCAGCGTGTAAGTCGGGCGTGAAGCTCGACGACAAGGCCAACGCTGGTGCGGTGAGCACGCAGCCGAGCGCCGACAACGTCGCGCAAGTGAACGTCGATCCGCTGAACGATCCGAACAGCCCGCTCGCGAAGCGCAGCATCTACTTCGACTTCGACAGCTATTCGGTGAAGGACGAGTATCAGCCGCTGATGCAGCAGCACGCTCAGTACCTGAAGAGCCACCCGCAGCGTCACGTGCTGATCCAGGGCAACACCGACGAACGCGGCACGAGCGAGTACAACCTCGCGCTGGGCCAGAAGCGTGCGGAAGCTGTCCGCCGCGCGATGGCACTGCTCGGCGTGAACGACTCGCAGATGGAAGCCGTGAGCCTCGGCAAGGAAAAGCCGCAAGCATCGGGCCACGACGAAGCATCGTGGGCGCAGAACCGTCGCGCCGACCTCGTCTACCAGCAGTAAGTAACGGAAGAGTTGCCGTATGACGCACTGTGTAACCTGGCTGCGCGTTGCCGCAGCATTCTGCGTCGTCGGCGCGGCGTGGTCGGCCGCGCCGGCGCACGCCGGCGTGTTCGACGACAACGAAGCGCGCCGCGCCGTGCTCGATCTGCGCAGCAAAACCGACAACCTGGCGAGCCAGTTGTCCGCCGCCCAGCGTACGATCCTCGATCAATCCGGCCGTCTCGACCAGCTGAACCAGCAGGTCGCGACGCTGCGCGGCGAGAACGAGGATCTGACGAACCGGCTGACGACGCTCGAACGGCAGCAGAAGGAGTACTACCAGGATCTCGACACGCGACTCAAGAAGTTCGAGCCGCAGCAGGCGACGATCGATGGTGTCGAAGGCACCGTGCAGCCGGGTGAAACGGATGCGCTCAATGCGGCGCAGCAGCAGTTCCGCAACGGCAACTTCAAGGCTGCCGCGGCATCGTTTCGCAGCTTCATCGCGAAGTATCCGCAAAGCCCCTACCAGCCGACCGCGCAGTACTGGCTCGGCAATGCGCAATACGCGTTGCGCGACTATCGCGGCTCGACCGCGACGTGGCAAACGGTCGTGAGCAAGTATCCGCAGCATCCGCGCGCGGCCGACGCGCTCGTCGCAATCGGTACGAACCAGCTCGAGCAAGGCCAGAAGGTGGCCGCGAAGAAGACGTTCGAGCAGGTCGTGTCGCAGTACGCCGGATCGAACGCTGCGCAGACCGCGCAGGGCAAGATCGAGAGCATCAAATAAATTAGCGTGCCAGGTTGTTGACTGACCTGAAATTCGCCGCTATAATTTTTTGCTCTTTAGGTCGTTGGGCGAGTTGTTAGCGCAACGGGCTGACAAGTTTCAAGAACGTGGGGTGGTAACTCAGTTGGTTAGAGTATCTGACTTTTAATCAGAGAGTCGAGGGTTCGAGTCCCTCCCACCCTACCAACTATCTTCGATAGTGCAATGAAAGCCTCCCTCGCGGAGGCTTTTTTGCGTCTGCTTCCCGCAGTATCGTGCTCGGCATCTCGATGATGCTCCCGCCGATTTCGACGAAGTCGCTCTCGATCGGACGGGAGGCCTGCAGTGCGCAGGTGCATGCGGGGCGGCGCGATACGGGCGCCGAGTCAGGCACCCACTGCGTGTGTCGTTATTCCTGCACGGACGGCGCGGAATCTGCATCGGCGAAACGCGGCTTCGCATTCTGCATGTCGCGCGTATTCTTCTGCACGGCCACCGCGCCGAACAGCGCGAGCACGAACGACATCGCGTAGAAGCCCTTCTCACTCAATTGCAGCGTCGCGTTGAAGAGGCCGACGACCAGCAGCGCGATCGCGAGCAACAGCGCAACCCAGCTCAGCCCGTAGTAGATGCCGGTGACGGGAATCCCTTCCGCCCGGTCGCGCACGCTCTTCTGCAACGAGATCGCCGCATAGAGGCCGAACACGAGCACGGTGAAGTAGTAGCCCTTCTCGTTGAGCTGCATGCCGGCGTTCCACAGGCCGATCAGAAATGCCGCGAAGCCGGCGATCAACGCGGCCCACGACGCCGCGACGAATGCGAACGACGGCTGCTGGATGGTGGTCTGGTTCATTGCTTTTGCCCTCTCTTTCTTGTTGTTTCTTGTTTGGAATCGCTTTCGTTGGAATGCGTTTCGCGCATGGTAGCAGCTTTGCGGCGCCGCACGACGATCACGCTTATTGCCTCACGTACCACGCTGCGCGCGCCGCCAGCGCCCCGGCGTCGTGCCGAGCACCGCGCGAAACGCCTTGCCGAACGCCGCCTCCGACTGATAGCCGATCGCCTGCCCGATCTCCGCCTGCCCGCGCTGCGTGTCCTGCAGCAGCGCACACGCATGCATCATCCGGATCTGCGCGACGAACGCGCCGACGCTCATCCCGGCCTTCTCGCGGAAATGCCGCGCATAGGTCGCGCGCGACATCGCCGATGCCGCGCCGAGCGATTCGACCGTCCACGGTTTCGCCGGCGCCTGCAGCACGGCCTGGACCGACGGGCCGAGCCGCATATCGGCAGCCAGCGCGAGCCAGCCGGCCGGCACGCGCGCATCGCGACCGTACGCGCGCAACGCATAGGCGAGCAGCGCCTGTCCGAGCGCGTTCACGATCGCACGCGCACCCGGCTGCGCATTCGATGCCTCCGCGCGCAGCACGCTCGTCAGCAGTTGCAGCGACGCAAGCCCCGAAGACGCCTCTCGCAGCCCGACGTGCAGCACGCGCGGCAGCGTGCGCATCAGCAATTCACCGGCACCGCGTGCATAGACGAAGCGTCCGCAAAGCAGGTCGACGCCCGCCTCGCCCTCATCCGCGGGATCGCGGTTCGACTTGACTGGCAGCACCGCGCCGCCTGCCGCGCGCGGTTCGCGCAGCAACGCGACCGACCTGGCCCCGCCCGCGCCTCCATCCGACAAATCGTGCGCGTCGCCCGCGGGCAGCAGCACGAAATCGCCGTCGACGAGCCGCAACGTGCGCCCGTCGGTCGTGCGCAACCGGCACGTTCCGGACAGCAGCAGGTGAAACGCCGCCTCGCCGGGCGGCAACGGGTCGTGCGGCATCGCGAACGGGCCGTCGAGCAGGCAGCGCACGTCGAGCTCGACATGGCTGCGGCCCAGCGACAACAGTTGGCTCAACGCGTCCATGAGACGTTTGCGCTAAAAATTGACACTCTAGCGTATCGAAACCCTCAGCGCGAGCGATCAGAATAAGCCCTGCATCGCCTGAGATCGCGGCATCCGCCGACCGACCCACAACTTCTCGAAAGGACGCATCATGCTGAACTGGAACGAATACCGGAAGGAACTCTCGACGCGCATCGGCGACATCGCCAAGCTGTCGCCCGACACGCTGGCCGGCTACAAGGCGCTGTCCGGCGCGGGCGCCAAGACGGGGCATCTCGACGCGAAGACGCGCGAACTGATCGCGCTCGCGGTGGCCGTCACGACGCGCTGCGACGGCTGTATCGCGGTGCACACGGCCGAAGCCGCGAAGCATGGCGCGACCAAGGAGGAAGTGGCCGAAGCGCTCGGCGTCGCGATCGCGCTGAACGCGGGCGCGGCGCTCGTCTACTCGGCCCGAGTGATGGACGCGCTCGGCGACTGACGCGCAGCGCGCATGAAGGGTGCGGCGCGCGCCGCATCCTTCCTGGCGGCTGATCGGCTGATCGGCCGATCGACCGGCGCGGCCGGCAGGCAGGTGTGTCGCAGTCCCGCATAACGGCGCCACGAAGTCGGCTACCATGCGCGAAGACGCATCGCGAAGGAGCGCTCCATGTGCCGCTGGCTCGCCTATACGGGCAATCCGATCCATCTCGAGACCGTACTGTTTCGCGCGAAGCATTCGCTGATCGATCAGAGCCTGCATTCGGAGCTGGGCGCCACGACCACCAACGGTGACGGCTTCGGTATCGGCTGGTACGGCGACCCCGACGAACTGCCGTTTCGCTACCGCTCCGTGCATCCCGCCTGGAATGATCGCAACCTGCGCGAAGCCGCGCGTGCGATTCGCTCGCGGATGTTCGTCGCGCACATCCGCGCGGCGACCGATACACCCGTCCAGGAAACCAACTGTCATCCGTTTCGCCACGGCCGCTGGCTGTTCGCGCACAACGGGCTGATCCGCGGTTTCCACAAGCTGCGCCGCGACCTGACGATGAAGGTCGACCCGGCGCTGTTCCCGACGCTCGAAGGCTCGACCGACTCCGAGCTGATGTTTCGACTCGCGCTGACCTACGGCCTCGAACAGACGCCGCTGCCCGCGCTCGAGCGGATGGTCGGCATGATCGAGGAAACCGCCGCGCGGTATCGCGTCGACGAGCCGCTCAATATGACGATCTGCGCGACGGACGGCGACCGGATCATCGCGGCGCGCTACTCGAGCGAACGGCAATCGCGCTCGCTGTTCCACACGACGTCGTTCAAGCACCTGCACGAACTCTATCCGCACAATCCGCGCATCGCAGAAGCGGGCGACGACGCGTTCATGGTCGTGTCGGAGCCGCTCGTCGACCTGCGCGGGGCATGGGAGGAAGTGTCCGAAAGCACGGCGATCGTCGCGCAGGGCGCCGATGTGCAGCAGCGGCCGTTCAATCCGCGGCACACGTAGGCCGCGAACGCGCTCGCGCAATCAGTCGCGGCGCGTGAGCCGCATGCGCACGGTGCCGCGCTGGCGCTCGTCGGTCGCGCAATGCGCGACGAGGATCTGCGAACGCTTCGGCGCCGGAATCTCCGTCTCGAGCACCAGTCCGCGCAGCAACTGGCCGATCGTGCGGCGCACGCCGAAGAAGCGCGCCAGGGCGCACACAACGTAAAGTCGTCGAACACGTCGACGAAGCGCTGCAGGTCCGGATGTTCGGCGAAGTTGCCAGAGCAAACCAGCTCGGCTATAAACAGTCCGACCTTTTCCGCGACGAGTATCCCGTCACCTCTCACCCTGGAGCCCCCATGCCGAACCTGGAAACCGCCCAGCAATTCCTGATGACCCGCGGCCTCGACCTCGGCCTGAACCTCCTCGCCGCGATCGTCTTGTGGTTCATCGGCCGCTGGGCGATCCGCCTCGGCACCCGCCTGCTCGGCAAGGTCGTGCGCCGCAGCGGCAAGGTCGACCCGACGCTCACCGACTACCTGACCTCGGTGGTCGGCGTGCTGCTGACGATCCTGCTGATCCTCGCGATCCTGCAGATCTTCGGCGTTCAGACCACGTCGTTCGCCGCACTCCTCGCCGGCCTCGGTCTCGCCATCGGCACCGCCTGGGGCGGCCTGCTCGCCCACTTCGCCGCCGGCGTGTTCATGCAGGTGCTGCGTCCGTTCAAGATCGGCGACGTGATCAGCGCGGGCGGCGTCACGGGCACGGTGAAGGAACTCGGCCTGTTCGGCACGACGATCATCACCGCCGACAACATCGTGACGATCGTCGGCAACAACAAGATCTTCTCGGACAACATCGCGAACTACAGCGCGACGCCGCATCGCCGCGTCGACCTCACCGCGAAGATCGCCAACGGCGTCGATGCCGTCGACGCGATCAACCGTCTGAAGACGCAGATCCAGGTGATCCCGAACGTGCTGAAGGTGCCGGCGCCGGACGTCGGCGTGCTGCAGTTCACGCCGGAAGGCCCGCTGCTGTTCGTGCGCCCGTCGACGCAGCCGGAGAATTACTGGCAGGTGTACTGCGATACCAACCGCGTGATCCTCGAGACGTTCCGCGACGCGCAATACCCGACGCCCGAAACGCCGCTCTCGCATCGCACCACCTGAACCGCACGGACGAAAAAAGGCGTGGCAACCGCCACGCTTGTTACTGCGCCGAAGCGAAACGTGCCGGTTCAGCGCCCGCCCGTCTTCCGCACATCGCCCGAATGCCGCCCGCGCACCAGCTTCCACAGCGCGCCAAACGCGATCGGCACGATCGCCGCGCCGATCCCCACCAGCACGATCACGTTCAGATACTGGCGGATGAACGGGATATTGCCGAAGAAGTAACCGAGCAGCACCAGCAGCAGCACCCAGACCAGCGCGCCGATCACGTTGAACAGCTGGAAGCGTGCGAAGCTCATCGACGACGCCCCGGCGACGAACGGCGCGAACGTGCGCACGACCGGGATGAAGCGCGCGAGCACGATCGTCTTGCCGCCGTGCTTGTCGTAGAACGAGTGGGTCTTCTCCAGCGCCGCACGGTCGAGGAAGCGCTCGAGCACCGGGATATGGGTATTGAACACCTTCGGCCCGACCCAGCGGCCGATCACGTAGTTCAAGGTATTGCCGCCAATCGCCGCGACCAGCAGCAGCACGATCAGCGCGACGACGTTCATGTCGCCCGTCGCCCCGAACGCACCGCCGATGAACAGCAGCGAATCGCCGGGCAGGAACGGCAGCACGACGAGCCCCGTCTCGCAGAACACGATCAGGAACAACACCAGATACACCCATGCGCCGTACTGCCGGATGAAGTCGCCGAGGAACGCGTCGATATGCAGGACCAGGTTGACGAAATGAAGCAGCGTATCCAAATGCGATTCCTCGAAGGCGAAAAGGCCGTGGCGGCCGGAAAAAGCGGAAGCGCCCGCCAGACAAGGCGGCGCGCGGAACGGAGCCATCATACCGAAACTACCTTAAGGCTCCGTGAAAAAACGTAACCACCGGCGGCGCCGGCAGGCATCCGCCGCCTCGCTATAATTCCGCCATGTCCGAAATCACCGAAACGGCCGCGGGCGCCGCGCCCGCCCCCGCCGCGCGCCCGCTGCGCGCGATCCAGCCCCTGCCCGACCAGTTGATCAGCCAGATCGCCGCCGGCGAGGTCGTCGAACGCCCGGCGTCGGTCGTCAAGGAACTGCTCGAGAACGCGATGGACGCCGGCGCGAGCACGCTGCGCATCGTGCTCGAGGAAGGCGGCGTCAAGCGCATCTCGATCACCGACGACGGCTGCGGCATTCCGCCCGACGAACTGCCGCTCGCGCTGATGCGCCACGCGACCAGCAAGATCCGCTCGCTCGAGGAGCTCGAGGCGGTCGCGACGCTGGGTTTTCGCGGCGAAGCGCTCGCGTCGATCGCGTCGGTCGCCGAGATGTCGATCACGAGCCGCACGGCCGACGTCGCCCATGCGACGAAGATCGACGCGACCACCGGCGCGCTGTCGCCGGCCGCCGGTGCGGTCGGCACGACGATCGAGGTGCGCGAGCTGTACTTCAACACGCCCGCGCGTCGCAAGTTCCTGAAAAGCGAGCAGACGGAGTTCGGCCACTGCCTCGAAATGATCCGCCGCGCGGCGCTCGCGCGGCCGGACGTCGCGATCTCGGTTCTGCACAACGGCAAGGCCGTCGAGCACTGGAACGCGACCGAACCCGCGCAGCGCGTCGCGAAGATCCTCGGCGACGGCTTCGCCACCGCGCACCTGCCGCTCGACGAGCAGGCCGGGCCGCTGGCCGTCTACGGCTGCGCGGGCCTGCCGACCGCGAGCCGCGGCCGCGCCGACCAGCAATACTTCTTCGTCAACGGCCGCTTCGTGCGCGACAAGCTGCTCACGCACGCGGTGCGCGCGGCGTACGAGGACGTCCTCCACGGCGACCGCTACCCGTCGTACGTGCTGTTCCTCGACCTGCCGCCCGAAGCCGTCGACGTGAACGTGCACCCGTCGAAGATCGAAGTGCGGTTCCGCGATTCGCGCTCGATCCACCAGTACGTGTTCCACGCGGTCCAGCGCGCACTCGCCCGCCATGCGGGCGCGTCGCCGGAAACCACCGCGGGCGGCCACGCCGCGCAACTGTCGCCGGCGCCGGGCGGCCCCGCGTCGTTCCTGAATATGCCGCTCGGCCTGGGCGCGGCCACCGGCACGGGCGGCAGCGGCTTCTCGTCGCCGTCGTCATCCTCATCGTCGGCCGGCAACACGTGGATGCGCCAGGCGCGCATGACGCAGGGCACGCTGCCGGTCGCGCAGCCACTTGCGCTCTACGACGCGCTGTTCGGCCGCAAGGACACGGGCGCCGGCACGCCGGACGGCACGACCGTCATCGCGCACGATTCGGCCAGCGCGACGACCACGCTGCCGGGCTTCGTCGCGTCGCCGCTCGCGGTCACCGCGCACGACGAGCAGCCGCTCGGCTTCGCGCTCGGCCAGATCCACGGCATCTACGTGCTCGCGCAGAACGCGCACGGCCTCGTGATCGTCGACATGCATGCGGCGCACGAACGGATCCTGTACGAACAGTTCAAGAACGCGCTCGCCGACCGCACGATCGCCGTGCAGTCGCTGCTGCTGCCGATCTCGATGACGGCGACGCCGGTCGAGATCGGCACGGTCGAGGAAGAGCGCGACACGCTCGAATCGCTCGGCTTCGACCTCGCGGTGCTGTCGCCGACGACGCTCGCGATCCGCGCGGTGCCCGCGCTGCTGAAGGATGCGGACCTGCAGTCGCTCGCGCGCGCGGTGCTCGCCGACCTGCACGCGTTCGGCGGCTCGCGCGTGCTCACCGAGCGCCAGCACGAGCTGCTCGGCACGCTTGCATGCCACCACGCGGTGCGCGCGAACCGGCGCCTGACGCTCGACGAGATGAACGCGCTGCTGCGCCAGATGGAAGCGACCGAACGCGCGGACCAGTGCAATCACGGCCGGCCGACGTGGTATCAGCTCACGCTGAACGATCTCGACCGCCTCTTCATGCGCGGCCAATGAGCGCTTCACCGCAGTCCCGTCCGACGACGATCGCCTGCCTGCTCGGCCCCACCGCATCGGGCAAGACCGCCGCCGCGCTGGCGCTCGCCGCGCGCCGCCCGATCGAGATCGTCAGCGTCGATTCGGCGCTCGTCTATCGCGACATGGATATCGGCACCGCGAAGCCGACGCGCGACGAACGCGCGCGCGTGCCGCACCATCTGATCGACATCATCGACCCGGCCGATGCGTATTCGGCGGCCGAATTCCGTGCCGACGCGCTGCGCCTGATCGGCGAGATCGCCGCGCGCGGCCGCACGCCGCTGCTCGCGGGCGGCACGATGCTGTACTACAAGGCGCTGACGCAGGGCCTCAACGACCTGCCGACCGCCGATCCGGCCGTGCGCGCGGAGCTCGACGCCGACGCCGCGCGCGACGGCTGGCCCGCGCTGCATGCGCGGCTCGCGCAGGTCGACCCGGCGACGGCCGCGCGGCTCGCGCCGAACGATTCGCAGCGGATCCAGCGCGCGCTCGAAGTGTTCCTGCTGAGCGGTCAGCCGATGTCGGTGCTGCTTGCCGCGCCGCGCCGCGCGGACGACGAGGCCGCCGCGTACCGCTTCGTGCCGGTCGCGCTCGAACCGTCGGACCGCGCGGTGCTGCACGCGCGCATCGCGCAACGCTTCGACGCGATGCTCGACGCGGGCTTCATCGACGAGGTCGAACGGCTGCGCCGCCGCGAAGATCTGCATCTCGGCCTGCCGTCGATGCGCTGCGTCGGCTACCGGCAGGCCTGGGAATTCCTCGACGGCGACACCGACTACCGGACCATGCGCGACAAGGGCATCTTCGCGACCCGCCAGCTGTGCAAGCGGCAGATCACGTGGCTGCGCGCGATGCCCGAGCGGATCGTCGTCGACTGTGTCGCGCCGGATGCGACCGCGCGCGCGCTCGACACGCTCGAACGCGTGCTGGACGACCACCTGCCGGCCTGAGCCCGGCGCGGGCGCGGGTCAACCGCCGCGCCGGCGCGCCGCCAGACGCGCGCGCGCGCCATCGACGATCAACGCAACGCCACGCTCGAACGCTTCGTCGCCGCCACGTTCGCGCAGCGCAGCCCAGCCCTGCGCGAGGAGCGGATGCTCGGCCGTGTCAGGCAGCGTCGTGTCGGTTTCGCGTTCCGCTTCCGCCTGCTCTTCCAGCACCCAACCGACCACGAAGCGGCCGAGCGCATACATCACGTCGACCGCTTCGTCCGGCGCGAAACCCGCCTCGGCCAGCAGCGCCACCTTTCGTTCGATCGAACCGAAATGCAGCGTGCGAGGCCGCGTACCGGCATGCAGGCGCGCGCCGTCGCGATAGGCGAGCAGCGCGCGACGGAAACTGCGCGCATTCTCGAGAAGCCATGCATCCCATGCGTCGCCCGGCCGCGGCAGCGATGCGCCGTGGCGCTCGAGCATGATCGCCTCGGCCATCGCGTCGAGCAGTTCGGCCTTGTTGCGGAAGTGCCAGTACAGCGTGGGCGACTGCACGCCGAGCCGCTCCGCGAGCCGCCGCGTCGACAGCCCGTCGATACCGACCTCGTTCAGCAGATCGAGCGCCGCGCGCATCACCGTGTCGCGCGTGAGCCGCGCACCCGTGTCCTTCATCTCTATCACCGATAGGGAAACTGTGGAATAATCCTCACTCTATCATCGATAGAGTGCTTGCCTTGAATCCGTCCCTGATTGCCATCCTCGCCACGGTATTGCTCGACGCGATCGGCGTCGGGATCGTGATGCCGATCCTGCCCGGCCTGCTGCGCACGCTCGCCGGCGCCGGCAGCACCGACACCCACTACGGGATCCTGCTCGCGCTGTACGCGTTCGCCCAATTCCTGTGCGCCCCGCTGCTCGGCACACTGAGCGACCGCTTCGGCCGGCGGCCCGTCCTGCTCGCGGCGCTTGCCGGCGCCGCGCTCGACTATTTGCTGATGGCACTCGCGCCGACGCTGGCCTGGCTTTACGTCGGGCGGCTGATCGCCGGCATCACCGGCGCGAACGTCGCGGTCGCGACCGCGTACGTGACCGACGTCACGACCGAACCCGACCGCGCACGGCGCTTCGGCCAGCTCGGCGCGATGATGGGCGTCGGCTTCATAGCTGGCCCGCTGATCGGCGGGCTGTTCGGCGCGCTGCACCTGCGCGCGCCGTTCGTCGCAGCCGCGCTGCTCAATGCGCTGAACCTCGCGCTCGTGTGGCGCGCGCTGCCGGAATCGCGTCCGCGCGCAGCCCGGGAAAGTCGCGGGCTCGCCACGCTCAACCCGTTCGCCGGCCTGCGCCGGCTGAGCGGCGCGCCCGCGCTCGTGCCGCTGATCGGCATCTACGTGATCGTCGCGCTGGTGTCGCAGGCGCCCGCGACGCTGTGGATTCTGTACGGCCAGGAACATTTCGGCTGGTCCACGCCGGTCGCCGGGCTGTCGCTCGCCGGCTACGGCGCGTGCCACGCGCTCGCGCAGGCCTTCGCGATCGGGCCGCTGATCGCACGGCTCGGCGAGCGCCGCGCACTCGCGCTGGGCCTCGCGGGCGACGCGCTCGGGCTGGTGGTGATCGCGTTCGCGACGGCCGCATGGGTGCCGTTCGCGTTGCTGCCGCTGTTCGCGGCGGGTGGCATGACGCTGCCGGCGTTGCAGGCGATGCTCGCGCGTCAGGTCGACGATGCCCGCCAGGGCGAACTGCAGGGCACGCTCGCGAGCGTGGCGAGCCTGATCGGCGTCGCAGGGCCGCTCGTCGTCACGACGACCTACGCGGCCACCCGCGGCACGTGGCCGGGGCTCGTATGGGCCGCGGCCGCGCTGCTCTATCTGCTGGTGCCGCCGTTGCTGGCGGGCGCGCGCCCGACGAGCGCAGCGCGGCCGGCCGCATGAACGGCGGCCGGCCGCCCGGAAGCGCTCCCGCCGCCTCGCTCACTGCGCGGGCGTTACGAGATTCGCGTCGCGCGTGAGCTGCCAGCGGCCGCCCGACTTGCGAAAGATCGTCAGCGTATGGCCGGAGCGGCGCACGGTGTCGCCGCCCGGCGGCGTCACGTCGATTTCGATGAAATTGCGCAGGTACGCCCAGTCGCCCATCACGCGCAGTTCGTCGATCCGGTAGCGGCCATCGACCTTCGGCCCGTTGCCGGCCGCCGCATTCGCGTCGCGCGAGGCGGCCGCGAACGCCGCCTTGTCGAACGGCGGCTTGCCGGCCACCATGAAAATCGCATCGTCGGCGATCAGGTCGAGCACGGTCGCCAGATCGCCGCGCCGGCTCGACACGAACCAGGTTTCCACCAGCTCGCGAATCGCGCGTTCGTCTTCGGTCATCGTCGTTCCTCCTTCGGGGGCGCGTCGACATGCCTGCCCGCGCCAGAAAAAAAGCCGCCCGGATCGACTCCGGGCGGCTTTCGTTGCTGCATCCTGCGTGCGGTGCGTCAGACCACGACCGTCTGCGCCTCGCCTTCGCGGCTCGCACGCACGGTGCCGATCTTCCACACCTGTTCGCCGGCGGCCGTCAGGTCGGCAATCGCCGCGTCGGCGTCCGCCGCCGACACGATCACCGCCATGCCGATCCCGCAGTTGAACACGCGGTGCATTTCCGCGTCGGCGACGCCGCCGTGCTCCTGCAGCCACTTGAACAGCGGCGGCAGCGGCCATGCGTTCTGGTCGAGCTCGGCGGTAAGGCCTTCGCGCAGCACGCGCGGAATGTTCTCGACGAGGCCGCCACCGGTGATGTGGGCCATGCCCTTCACCGGCAGCTTCTGCATCAGCGCGAGCAGCGGCTTCACGTAGATGCGCGTCGGCGCCATCAGCGTGTCGGCCAGCGAGCGGCCGTGGAAATCGGCCGACAGGTCGGGGTTCGCGCGCTCGATGATCTTGCGCACGAGCGAGAAGCCGTTCGAGTGGATGCCGCTCGATGCGAGGCCGAGCACCACGTCGCCTTCGGCGATCGTGCTGCCGTCGATGATCTTGCTCTTCTCGACCGCGCCGACCGCGAAACCGGCCAGGTCGTATTCGCCGTCCGGGTACATGCCCGGCATTTCGGCTGTCTCGCCGCCGATCAGCGCGCAGCCCGACAGTTCGCAGCCGTGCGCGATGCCCTTGACGACCGTGGCGGCCGTGTCGACGTCGAGCTTGCCGCACGCGAAGTAGTCGAGGAAGAACAGCGGCTCGGCGCCCTGCACGAGGATGTCGTTCACGCTCATCGCGACGAGATCCTGGCCGACGGTGTCGTGTTTGTTCAGATGAAACGCCAGCTTGAGCTTGGTGCCCACGCCGTCGGTGCCCGACACGAGCACGGGCTCCTTGTACTTCTTCGGCACTTCGAACAGCGCGCCGAACCCGCCGATGCCGCCGAGCACGCCGTCGCGCAGGGTTTTCTTCGCAAAAGGCTTGATCTTGTCGATGAGCGCGTCGCCCGCGTCGATGTCGACGCCTGCGTCGCGGTAGGACAGACCCTGAGCGTCGGGAGCGGATTTCGGAGGATTCATGGGGGAATGCGAGAAGGTCGGTAAAATGCGATTTTACCCGAAGCCGGCCCGTTGGCCGGAATTCCCAGCACCGAATCGTCAGGGATTGCATCTTGGTCGACACGTCCCCGTTTTCATCGCTCCGCGAGCCGCGCCGAAACCCGCGCGCCGCCGTGCGTGCGGCCGCGTGTGCAGGCACCGGAGCAGCCCCTCGCGCGTGCCCGGCGTACGGCGCGCGTTTCATCAACCGACCCGCATTGTGACTGTTGTGTCCCGTCAACTGACGCTCGATCTCGGCACGCCGCCGCCCGCCACGTTCGACAACTTCATCATGAATGAGGAGAACGACGAGCTCATCTCGCGGCTTCAGAAGCTCGACCTCGCGCTCGCGGCGGGGCCCGTGCCGGACCGGTCGTTCTACATCTGGGGCGAGCCCGGCAGCGGCCGCACCCACTTGCTGCAGGCGCTCGTGAGTGACGCGTCGTACGGCTACGCGCGCTACCTCACACCTCAGAGCCCGCTCGGCGCGTTCACGTTCGACCCGCGCATCGGCATCTACGCGATCGACGACTGCGACCGGATGAGCGACACGCAGCAGGTCGCGCTGTTCAACCTGTTCAACGAGGTCCGCGCGCACCCGTCGAGCGCGTTCGTCGCGGCGGGCCCCGCGGCGCCGCTCGCGCTCGACGTGCGCGAGGATCTGCGCACGCGCCTCGGCTGGGGGCTCGTGTTCCACCTGTCGCCGCCGTCCGATGCCGGCAAGATCGCCGTGCTGAAGCTCGCGGCCAAGGAGCGCGGGATCGCGCTCACCGACGACATCGCCGCGTACCTGCTCACCCATTTCCGCCGCGACATGCCGAGCCTGATGGCGCTGCTCGACGCGCTCGACCGCTTCTCGCTCGAGCAGAAACGCGCCGTCACGCTGCCTTTGCTGCGCCGGATGCTGGCGCGCCCCGGCGACGACATCGCGCCGCCCGGCACAGGCCCCAACCGCTTCGAGTAAAATGCGCATCCATGACTAATCTGGCACTCTTTGACCTCGATCACACGCTGATCCCGACCGACAGCGACCACGAATGGGGTCGCTTCATGGTGAAGCTCGGCATCGTCGACGCGGAAAGCTTCTCGCGTCAGAACGATCAGTTCTTCGCCGACTACAAGGCCGGCAAGCTCGACATCCATGCGTATCTGTGCGCGATGCTCACGCCGCTCGCGAAGTACTCGCGCGCGCAGCTCGCCGAATGGCACGAGCAGTACATGCACGAGGTGATCCGCCCCGCTATGACGCCCGCCGCGCTCGAACTCGTGCGCAAGCACCTCGATGCCGGCGATCTGTGCTGCGTCGTGACGGCGACCAACGAATTCATCACGCGTCCGATCGCGACCGCGTTCGGCGTCGACACGCTGATCGCGTGCGAGGTCGAAACGACCGACGGGCACCCCGACTCGCCGTACACGGGCCGGCCGACCGGCACGCCGAGCTACCGCGAAGGCAAGATCGTGCGCACCGAAGCATGGCTCGCGTCGCTCGGCAAGCACTGGGACGACTTCGAACACAGCTACTTCTACAGCGACTCGCACAACGACATCCCGTTGCTCGAGAAAGTCACCGACCCGATCGCGACCAACCCCGACGACACGCTGCGTGCGCATGCAAGCAACCGCGGCTGGCGCATCCTGGATCTCTTCTGAACGTCGTGATCAAAAAATTCATTCGCAAGCTGCTCGGCCAGGACGACGCCGAACAAACGTCGCCCGTCGAGGCGCCCGCCGTCGAAACGGCCCCCGCTCCGCGCCCCCCGAAGGCTAGCCGCGGCGGCGGTGCTGCCAAAAAACCGCGCAGCAATCACGAACCGACCGTCGTGCCGGCCAGCGTGCACCAGATCGATCCATCGCTGATCTCGCGGAACGCGGTGCGCGTGACCGACACGCTGCAGCAGGCGGGCTTTCGCGCGTTCATCGTCGGCGGCGCGGTGCGCGACCTGCTGCTCGGCATCGCGCCGAAGGACTTCGACGTCGCGACCGACGCGACGCCGACCGAGGTGCAGCGCCTGTTCCGCCGTGCCCGCCTGATCGGCCGCCGCTTCCAGATCGTCCACGTGCAGTTCGGCCAGGAGCTGATCGAGGTGTCGACGTTCCGCGCCATGGTCGACGCGCCGCCCGAAGCCGCCGCGGCCGAGCCGCCGAAGCGGCTGAAGCGCGACGAACTCGATCGCCGCACGCATGCGGTGGATGCAAGCGGCCGCGTACTGCGCGACAACGTCTGGGGCGAGCAGCACGAAGACGCCGCGCGCCGCGACTTCACGATCAACGCGATGTACTACGACCCGTCGACGCAGACGGTGCTCGACTACCACGACGGGATGGCCGACATCCGCGCCCGCCTGCTGCGGATGATCGGCGATCCGGCCACGCGCTATCGCGAGGATCCGGTGCGGATGCTGCGCGTCGTGCGCTTCGCGGCAAAGCTCGGCTTCGAGATCGAGACGCACACGCGCGAACCGATCAACGCGTTGGCCGACCTGATCAACAACGTGCCGGCCGCTCGCCTGTTCGACGAAATGCTGAAGCTGCTGCTGTCGGGCCAGGCGCTCGCGTGCCTGCAACGGCTGCGCAAGGAAGGCCTGCACCACGGGCTGCTGCCGCTCCTCGACGTCGTGCTCGAACAGCCGCAGGGCGAGAAGTTCATCACGCTCGCGCTGAACAACACCGACGCGCGCGTGCGCGCCGGCAAGCCGGTGTCGCCGGGCTTCCTGTTCGCGACACTGCTGTGGCACGACATGCGCCAGCGCTTCGAACAGTACACGGCCGAAGGCGAAATCCCGGTGCCGGCGCTCCATCGCGCGATGGACGACGTGATCGACATGCAGACCGAGAAGCTCGCGATCCACAAGCGCTACTCGGCCGACATGCGCGAAATCTGGGGGCTGCAGTTGCGCCTCGAAAAACGCTCGGGCCGCAGCGCGATGCGGCTGCTGGAACACCAAAGGTTTAGAGCGGGGTATGATTTCCTCCTGTTACGCTGCGAATCCGGCGAGCTGGAAGCAGCTGTCGGCCAGTGGTGGACGGATTTCATCGAAGGCGACGCAGCCGCTCGTGAGGCGCTTCTCACGCAGGGTGGCTCGAAGGAAAAATCGCCCCGCAAGCGGCGCCGCCGCGGTGGTGTGCGAAACCGCAAGCCGGACGAAGGCGCAGCCGAGCAGGCGCCGGACACCGCGGGCGGTTCCGACGACTGACGCGCTCGCCGGCGAACGACGTAGGAAGTGATGCCATGACGGTTGCATATATCGGACTGGGGGCGAATCTCGGCGATGCACGCCAGACCCTGAAGGACGCGGTGGTGTGCCTTGCGCAGCAGCGCACCATCTCGATCCTGGGCAAGTCGAGCCTGTATCGCACGGCGCCATTCGAGGCGGGCGGCGACGATTACTACAACTGCGTCGTCAAGCTCGACACGACGCTGTCGGCCCGGGAGCTGCTCGCGCTCTGCCAGAAGATCGAACATCACTTCGGGCGCGAGCGCCCGTATCGCAACGCGCCGCGCACGCTCGACCTCGACATCCTGCTGTTCGGCACCGACTCGATCGACGAACCCGACCTGATCGTCCCGCATCCGCGCCTCACCGACCGCGCCTTCGCGCTTGTGCCGCTCGTCGAGATCGAGCCGGCGCTCGACATCCCGGCGCGCGGCCGCGCCGATACGTTCCTCGCCGCCGTCGCCGACCAGCGCGTCGAGAAGGTGCAGACCTGTCAATGCCTGATGCAGAAGGCCCTGGCCGCCGGCGCAGACGCCGACAAGAACCGCTGCCCATGAACACCACTCCGCTGACCGTCACCGCACCCGACCTGCGCGCCCCCCATCGCTATCTCGTGATCGAAGGCCCGATCGGCGTCGGCAAGACGACGCTCGCGCGTCTGCTCGGCGAGCGCTGGTCGATGCAGGCGCTGCTCGAACGCCCGCAGGACAATCCGTTCCTCGAACGCTTCTATCGCGACACCGCGCGCTACGCGCTGCCCGCGCAGCTGTCGTTCGCGCTGGAGCGCGCGCAGCAGGCGCGCGAACTGATCGGCGCGCTCGATACGGGCCGGCCCGTCGTCGCCGACTACATGCCACAGAAGAACGACATCTTCGCGCGGCTGAACCTGCCGGAAGACGAATGGCAGCTGTATCGGTCGATCGCGACGCACCTCGATGTGCCGCAGGCGCCCGCGCCCGATCTCGTCGTCTACCTGCAGGCGAGCCCCGAGGTGCTGTTCTCGCGCATCCAGAAGCGCGGGCTGCCGATGGAACTGCAGATCAGCGACGCGTACCTGCGCTCGCTCGTCGACGCGTACAACGAATTCTTCTATCACTACGACCGCACGCCGGTACTGACGGTCGCAGCCGAACATCTGAACCCGCAGGATTCCCCCGAAGACCTCGCGCTGCTGATCGAGCGCATCGAGACGATGCGCGGCCGCAAGGAATTCTTCGTCAAGGGCGAGACGACGCGCTGACGCGTCCTCGCCCGTCGTTTTCACCATCGAACCGGATTTCCCATGACCTATCTCCAGGAATCGAGCCGGCCTGCCGTCACGGTGCCGAAGCTGCAGGCAATGCGCGATGCCGGCGAGAAGATCGCGATGCTCACCTGCTACGACGCGAGCTTTGCCGCGCTGCTCGACCGCTCGGGCGTCGACGTGCTGCTGATCGGCGATTCGCTCGGCAACGTACTGCAGGGCCACACGACCACGCTGCCCGTGTCGCTCGACGACATCGCGTACCACACCGCCTGTGTCGCGCGCGTGCAGCCGCGCGCGCTGATCATGGCCGACCTGCCGTTCGGCACCTACGGCACGCCGGCCGAGGCATTCGCGAGCGCCGTGAAGCTGATGCGCGCCGGCGCGCAGATGATCAAGCTCGAAGGCGGCGAGTGGCTCGCCGAAACGATCCGCTTCCTCGTCGAGCGTGCGGTGCCCGTGTGTGCGCACGTCGGCCTCACGCCGCAGTCGGTGCATGCGTTCGGCGGCTTCAAGGTACAGGGCAAGACCGAGGCCGGCGCCGCGCAACTGCTGCGCGACGCGCGCGCGGTCGAGGATGCCGGTGCGCAACTCGTCGTGCTCGAAGCGGTGCCGACGCTCGTCGCATCCGAAGTCACGCACATGCTCAAGATTCCGACGATCGGCATCGGCGCAGGCACCGACTGCTCGGGCCAGGTGCTCGTGCTGCACGACATGCTCGGCATTTTCCCCGGCAAGCGTCCGCGCTTCGTGAAGGACTTCATGCAGGGCCAGCCGACCATCCAGGCGGCCGTCGAAGCCTATGTGCGCGCGGTGAAGGATCGGTCGTTTCCGGGCCCGGAGCATTCGTTCTGATTTCGGACGAGGTGGCGGCTCGATGCGAAGGCAAAGGCCGCCACCTGCTCGACGACACCCGTCGTTCGATTTGGCAGCACTGCATTTTCAAACACGTCCTATATCCGTATGCCTTCGTTGCGAAGACCATTGCCTTCCATCATTCCATGGAGGCGAAATGTCCCACATATACGCACGCGCAGCTGAATTGGACGGCGAACCACTACAAGGCGATGGTGAGTGCGTTGCGCTCGTGAAGACCCATACCAAAGTGGGCGCGACCTCGGGCTGGCGACCGGAAAAGACCATAAAGGGCGATTCGACCATTCGTCCGGGCACGGTCATCGCAACTTTCGAGAACGAGCGTTATCCGAACAGATCGTACGGCAACCATGCAGCGTTCTATCTGGGTCAGGATTCGAAAGGCATCTACGTCGTCGAACAATGGCGCAGTCTGCGCAAGGTCAAGAAACGGCACATCCCGTTCCGGGGCAAGGACAGAAACGGTCGCTATATCGATCCGAGCAACAACGCCGATGCGTTCTCGGTGGTGAGGTGACGATGGCGCTCGCCTATTTTCCAACCAATGCGGCGCTCGCCGCGTTGCTGACAACTATTTGCATCTCGTCGGTGTACGCCACTTCGGCGCCCATCCAGTGTCCGCCCCGCCTGCCGGTTTCACAGACGGTCGACCGTCCCGCGCCCGACGGCTGGCGACCCTACGATTCGCAGAAGGCACATCCGCTGATCGGTGTGTCGTTTTGGTCCGGGCCGCCCGACCAACTCGGCATGCTCGCGCCATCGAGCGGCGTCAAACGGCGCGATACGCTCATCGACACGTGGCCACTCGCCGCAGCCGAAACCGATTACTGGGTGAGTTGCGAGTATTTCGACACGGCCGCTATCGTTGCCCGTCCGCTGGGCACCGCCGCGCGAACCTGCACGGTCCGCTACGACGCGAAGCGGACGCCGCCGAAGATGATCGACTGGGAGTGCAAACCACCCGCGCGCTGATTCGACGCACGTGGAGGCAACCCGTCGGTTGGCACCATAGCGCCGATGCCTTCCCGGTCATGAAACGCTGGAGATCGCTGGTCAAACGCAGTCCGTAAGCGCGGCGTAGCGGCAACTACGATTCCGACCTGCCGGATTCGCGGACCAGCCGCGCTGCCATCGGCCCGCGCAACGCATTGCAGATCATCAGATCCTCCGCATTCAGTACTTCATCGAGCGTCAACGCACGCTCTTGTGCGCCCAGGGCGGGATCCTCGAGCAGCAAACCGCGCATCACGCCGGGCAGCACGCCGCACGACAACGGCGGCGTCACCCACTGCCCGTCGAGCTTCACGAACAGGTTCGAGCGCCCGCCTTCCGTCACCTCGCCGCGCTCGTTGATGAACAGCATGTCGAAGCCGCCGAGCGCTTCCGCCGCCTGCCATGCACGGTCGTATTCCGCGCGGCGCGTGGTCTTGTGCAGCAGCAGCGCGTCGTCCGTGCGGGTCGGCGCGAAGCCGTGCTCGGACGCGAGCATCACGCCGACCGGCCCCGCGGGCAGCGGCTTCAGCGGCGCGGCCGTAATCTCGACCGCGCCGTCCTTCGCAAGTGCGAGCTTCATCCGGTACGGGCCATCGCCGTCGAGCGCCGCGCAGCGCGCATCGACCTCGCGACGCAACGCATCAGTATCGAAGCGGAATCCGAACGCATCCGCACTGCGCTTCAGCCGCGCGAGATGGCGCTCGAGATACCGGACGCCGTCCGCACGGGTGGCCGCGGTGGTTTCGAACAACTGGAAGCCCGGATCGGCGTCGGTCAGGAATCGTGCTTTCAATTCACACTCCGCATATTCGTCGGCGGCAACGCTGTCGAGCACGATGCCCGCGCCGACCCCCATCGTGCCGCGCCGCCGGCCGGCCCGGCGAGCCGCCGCCTCACCCGCGCCGACCGTTGCGACAGCATCGATGGCGACCGCTTCGAGCGTGAGCGTCCGGATCGCGACCGACAGGCAGAAATCGCCGCAGCCGGCCGCGCCGTCGCGTGCTACAGCGCCTGCCTGCGCGGCCTCGTCCTTCGGCGCGTCGAGCCAGCCGATCGCGCCCGTATAGAGCCCGCGCGGCGTCGACTCGATCGCGTCGATCAGTTCCATCGTCTTGTGCTTCGGTGCACCGGTGATCGATCCGCATGGAAACAGCGCGCGCAGCATCTGCGCGAACGTCGTCCCGTCGCGCCAGCCGGCCTCGACCGTCGACGTCATCTGCCACACCGACGCATACGGCTCGACCGAGAACAGCGCCGGCACCTTGACCGTGCCCGTACGCGCGATCCGCGACACGTCGTTGCGCAGCAGGTCGACGATCATCACGTTTTCCGCGCGGTTCTTCGGATCGTTCGCGAGGAACGCGGCTGCCGCCGCATCGTCACGCGGATCGGCCGAGCGCGGCGCGGTGCCCTTCATCGGCCGCGCGCGCAGCACGTCGCCGTGCTTCTCGACGAACAGCTCCGGCGAGCACGACACGACCCACGCGCCGCAAGGCAGCGCGATCAGCGCGCCGTAACGCACGGGCTGACGCGCGCGCAGCCGCCGGTACAGCGCGGTGGGCGTGCCGAACATGTCGAAATTCAGCCGGTACGTGTAGTTGATCTGGTACGAGTCGCCCGCGCGCAGCGC
Source organism: Burkholderia sp. KBS0801 (assembly GCF_005937855.2). Classification (NCBI taxonomy): domain Bacteria; kingdom Pseudomonadati; phylum Pseudomonadota; class Betaproteobacteria; order Burkholderiales; family Burkholderiaceae; genus Burkholderia; species Burkholderia sp. KBS0801. The sequence continues at coordinate 754,561 of NZ_CP042177.1, read as the reverse complement.
CTCGTGCACGGCGGCGATCGCCGCGTCGAACGCGTCGCGCGACACGCTCTTCGCGACGTGCGCGACGCCGGCGATCGACGGCGCGCCGCCGCCATCCTGCTGCGCGAGCCACGCGTCGACTTCGTCGCGCGATAGGCGCTCGCAGCGCGCATACAGCAAAAAGCGCAGCGGGGCATGGCCCGGCTGCGCTCTTTCCAGATTGCGTCCGAATTCGTAATCGCCGACGACGACCGCATGCAGCCCGTCGCGCAGGTCCTGCGCCACCGCCGCATCGACTTCGTCGAGCCGCGCCGGATCCGTGCATACGCGTTCGCGCACGAAACCGGAATACAAACGACTCGACCGCGCAACCGCGGTCGAGTCGCAATCGTCCAAGAGCGCGAATGACGCGCTCTCGTTGCCTTCAGTCATGCCGTTACTCGAAGAAGCTCTTCACCCGGTCGAACCAGCTCTTGCTCTGCGGGCTGTGACGCGCACCGCCCTCGGCCAGCGACTTCTCGAACTGCTTGAGCAGGTCGCGCTGCTGGTCGGTCAGCTTCACGGGCGTCTCGACCTGCACGTGTACGTACAGATCGCCCGCGATGCTCGAACGCAAACCCTTGATGCCCTTGCCGCGCAGGCGGAACGTCTTGCCCGACTGCGTGCCTTCCGGCACCGGGAACGACGCGCGGCCGGCCAGCGTCGGCACCTCGATCTCGCCGCCGAGTGCGGCGGTCGTGAACGGGATCGGCATCTGGCAGTGCAGATCGTCGCCGTCGCGCTCGAACACCGAATGCGGCTTGATGTGGATCTCGACGTACAGATCGCCCGGCGGCCCGCCATTGATGCCGGGCTCGCCGTTGCCGGCCGAGCGGATCCGCATTCCGTCGTCGATGCCGGCCGGGATCTTCACTTCGAGCGTCTTGGTTTCCTTCACCTTGCCCGACCCGTGGCAGTGCACGCACGGTTCCGGGATGTAGGTGCCGGTGCCGTGGCATTTCGGACAGGTCTGCTGGATGCTGAAGAAGCCCTGTGACATGCGCACCGTGCCCTGGCCGTGACAGGTCGGGCAGGTTTCCGGCTTCGTGCCGGGCTTCGCGCCCGAGCCGTGACAGACTTCGCACGACACCCAGCTCGGCACGCGGATCTGCGTGTCGTAGCCGTGCGCGGCCTGCTCGAGCGTGATTTCCATGCTGTAGCGCAGGTCGGCGCCGCGATACACCTGCGGGCCGCCGCGGCCGCCGCGCGCGGCGCCGCCCGCGGCCTGGCCGAAGATGTCGCCGAAGATATCGCCGAACGCATCCGCGAAACCGCCGAAACCCTGGCCGCCCGCACCGCCCATGTTCGGATCGACGCCCGCGTGGCCGTACTGGTCGTACGCCGCACGCTTCTGGCCGTCCGACAGCATTTCATAGGCTTCCTTCGCCTCCTTGAAATGCTCTTCCGCATCCTTGCTGTCCGGATTGCGGTCAGGGTGATACTTCATCGCAAGCTTGCGATATGCCTTCTTGATTTCGTCGTCGCTCGCGTTCTTCGCGACGCCCAGAACCTCGTAGTAATCCCGTTTCGCCATATCGATTCATGTGCCTTCGCGCGTCGCACGCGCGGCGGCTCCTTTCGCCCGCAGTAAAGTCTCTCGACTCGTCTGGCGCTGCGCCGTCCGCGGACGGCTCGCGCAGCACCCGCCAAAAAACAAATGTGCCCGGAGGGCCGCGAAGCCCGCCAGGCGTGGAGTCGATCCGGCCATCCGGAAGGGAAAGACAGACCGCTGTTCAACCGCGCCGCGCGCATATCGCGCGCGGCGTGCGGTGCCATGGCAACCTGGCTTAGTCCTTCTTCACTTCCTTGAACTCGGCGTCGACGACGTCGTCGGCGGCCTGCTGCGCACCACCCGCGTGGGCCGCGCCTTCCGCCGCACCCGCCGCGCCGGCCGCACCGGCCGCACCGGCCTGTTGCGCCTGCATGTCGGCGTACATCTTTTCGCCGAGCTTCTGCGAAACCTGACCGAGTTCCTCGACCTTCGCGTCGATCGTCGCCTTGTCGGCCGACGTATCCTTCAGCGCGTCCTCGAGCGACTTCAGCGCCGCCTCGATTTTCTCCTTCTCGCCGGCGTCCAGCTTGTCGCCGTACTCGGTGAGCGCCTTCTTCGTGCTGTGGACCAGCGCGTCGCCCTGGTTGCGCGAATCAGCCAGCTCGCGCAGCTTGTGGTCTTCCGCTGCGTTCGCTTCCGCGTCCTTGATCATCTGGTCGATTTCGGCGTCGGTCAGGCCCGAGTTCGCCTTGATCGTGATCTTGTTTTCCTTGCCGGTCGCCTTGTCCTTCGCGCCGACGTGCAGGATGCCGTTCGCGTCGATGTCGAAGGTCACTTCGATCTGCGGCACGCCGCGCGGCGACGGCGGGATGCCTTCGAGGTTGAACTCGCCGAGCAGCTTGTTGCCTGCCGCCATCTCGCGTTCGCCCTGGAACACCTTGATCGTCACGGCCGACTGGTTGTCGTCCGCCGTCGAATACACCTGTGCGTGCTTCGTCGGGATCGTCGTGTTCTTGCTGATCATCTTCGTCATCACGCCGCCGAGCGTCTCGATACCGAGCGACAGCGGGGTCACGTCGAGCAGCAGCACGTCCTTGCGGTCGCCCGACAGCACCTGGCCCTGGATCGCCGCGCCAACCGCGACGGCTTCGTCCGGGTTCACGTCACGGCGCGGATCCTTGCCGAAGAACTCCTTCACCTTCTCCTGCACCTTCGGCATGCGGGTCTGGCCGCCGACCAGGATCACGTCGTCGATGTCCGACACCTTGACGCCGGCATCCTTGATCGCGATGCGGCACGGTTCGATCGTGCGCTCGACGAGGTCCTCGACCAGCGCTTCCAGCTTCGCGCGGGTGATCTTCAGGTTCAAGTGCTTCGGACCCGATGCGTCGGCCGTGATGTACGGCAGGTTGATTTCGGTCTGCTGGCTCGACGACAGCTCGATCTTCGCCTTTTCGGCCGCTTCCTTCAGGCGCTGCAGCGCGAGCACGTCCTTCGACAGGTCGACGCCCTGCTCCTTCTTGAATTCGCCGATGATGTAATCGATGATGCGCTGGTCGAAGTCCTCGCCGCCGAGGAACGTGTCGCCGTTGGTCGACAGCACTTCGAACTGCATTTCGCCGTCGACGTCCGCGATCTCGATGATCGACACGTCGAACGTGCCGCCGCCGAGGTCATACACGGCGATCTTGCGGTCGCCCTTCTCGGCCTTGTCGAGGCCGAATGCGAGCGCGGCCGCGGTCGGCTCGTTGATGATCCGCTTGACTTCGAGGCCCGCGATGCGGCCGGCGTCCTTGGTCGCCTGACGCTGGCTGTCGTTGAAGTACGCCGGCACCGTGATCACGGCTTCCGTGACCGGCTCGCCGAGGTAGTCTTCGGCCGTCTTCTTCATCTTGCGCAGCACTTCCGCCGAAACCTGCGGCGGCGCGAGCTTCTCGCCGTGCGCTTCGACCCATGCGTCGCCATTGTCGGCCTTGATGATCGCGTACGGCATCAGGCCGATGTCCTTCTGGACTTCCTTCTCTTCGAAGCGGCGGCCGATCAGGCGCTTCACGGCGAACAGCGTGTTCCGCGGGTTGGTCACGGACTGACGCTTGGCCGGCGCGCCGACGAGCACCTCGTTATCGTCCATGTAGGCGATGATCGACGGCGTCGTGCGCGTGCCTTCCGAGTTCTCGATGACCTTGACCTGGTTGCCTTCCATGATGGCAACGCACGAGTTCGTGGTGCCGAGGTCAATACCGATGATCTTTCCCATTTTCCTAATCTCCAGAAATGCTTGTTTGCTGCGCGAAACCCCGCGTTTTTGGGCGGTTTCGCGCGCCTGAATTCAACTCTGTTTCCGAAATGCGTCCGGCCGGCCCGTTTTCAAGACCCGCCCAGCGATGCGGATATTAAATTTTTTCAATCGCCGCCGGTAGCTGGATCGTGCGGGCCGCCGTCGCGCCCGGCCGGCTGCGCGCCGGCCGCGGCGATCTTCGCGCGCGCCGCCGACACCGCTGCCTGGAACTGCGCGAGACCATGCCAGCCGGTCGCGCGGCCGAGCCGCTTGCCGCGGTGGAAGAAGAACCACGTCGGCACGCCGTGCAGGCCGAAGCGGCGCCCCAGCTCAGGGTATTCGTACACGTTGCAGTGGAACCACTTCAGGCCCAGCGCGCGGATCGCGTCCGGCTGGGCGAGCATCGCCTTCTTCGCGATCTCGCAATTGAAGCAGTCGACGCCCCAGAAGAACACCACGGCGAGCGCATCGCCAGCGCCGGCGACACCGGCGTCGAACGTGTCGGGCGCCAGCGCCTGCATGTCGAACGCGTTGAACGCGGCCGGATCGACGCCGGCGGGAATCATCGCGGCAGCCTTACTTCGGCTGGGCGACCGTGACGAGCGCCGGACGCAGCACGCGGTCGGCGATCATGTAGCCCTTTTGCAGGACGGTCACGACGGTGTTCGGCTCCTGCTCGGCCGGCACCATCGAAATCGCCTGGTGCTGGTGCGGATCGAACTTCTCGCCGACCGGGTTGATCGCGACGACACGGCCCTTCTCGAGCGCGCTCGTCAACTGGCGCAGCGTCAGCTCGACGCCTTCGCGTACCTTCGTGATGTCGCCGGACGTGTCGCCGACGGCGGCCTCGAGGCTGTCCAGCACCGGCAGCAGGTGCTCGGCGAAGCTCTCGATCGCAAACTTGTGCGCCTTCGAGACGTCGTCCTGCGCGCGGCGGCGGACGTTCTCCGTCTCGGCCTTCGCCCGGAGATAGCTCTCCTGCAGCTCGGCGACCTTGGCTTGAGCCTCCGCGAGCGCCGCGTCGGCTGCTTCGGCGGCGGGAGCAGCGCCTTGCGCCGCCTGCTTCTCGCTGCCGATGTCATCGGCCGATGGGGTAGCCGGGTTCTCTTGCGTGTTTTCCATGTCGCTGAAAGTCGATTAGAGGTTGAAGCCAAATCGGCAACCGCCGGACCGTATACCCGGCGGCACCGCACATACATGGTGCAAATAAGGGCGAAAACTGCGACTTCAAGAGGGTTATTCGCCGGCATTCGCCAATGCCGCGAAACAACCGCGCTGCGCGCCGCCCCATTGCGCGCATTTGCCGCCAAACCGGACGAAACGACCGGTAACAACGCTTACCTGAGTGGTACTAGCTCGGCTCGAGAGGCTGCACTACACTCCAACTCAAGCGTCGGAAAGCGTGTTTACCCCTAGCTGACCGCCGCCTGACATCCACCTGGCGCCGCATTCAACCGTCCCACGAGGCGAGTACCGTGAAACTGACCTTTGCCATATCGGTGGTCGCGCTGGTACTGATTGCCGGCACCACCACCATCTGCCTGTCCGGAGCCGTCACCGACCGCACGACCGAATACGGAAGCGCGCGGGCGACGTTCGACCAGATGTTCAGCTTCCACCCGAAAATCTGTCGATGATGCGCCGATCGCGCTTGGTCGGCCGGCCGTGCAGTTCCGCCGCCGGCTCCCGATACGTGCGGCGCCGTTCGAGTTCGGCGAGCCGCGCGGCTCGTCCGGCCTCCGTTTCCGCGTAGAGCGTCTGCGCGATGCTCGCCGGCCCGCGCACGTCGCAAATTCCCAGCACGGCAATGTGCCAGACGACACCGTCGATCGCAATCTCGACCTCGTCGCCCACGCGCACGTCCTTCGCCGGCTTGACCGCCGCCCCGCCGATCTTCACGTGACCCTTGTCGACCGCGTCGGACGCGAGCGAGCGCGTCTTGAAGAAGCGGGCTGCCCACAGCCATTTGTCGATGCGCAGCCGCGCGCCGGGTTCCGTCGAAATCTTGTAGTTCATGCCAGCCTCCGCCGTGCCGCCCCATCACGGCTGCCCGCCCGCTCGACCGGCGGACGTAGTGCGCACAGGGGGCGGGCCGTCATTTCAGTTCACCTTCAGTTCACCATTTCGGGCTGCGCGGCCTTCACCGGCCAGCCCTGCAGATTCTCGGCGACGATCTCGCCGAGCGCGCCGATCCATGCGTGCGCGCCGTTCAGGCATGGAATCCGGTGGAACGCCTGGCCGCCGCCCGCAATGAATTCGTCGCGCACCTCCATCCCGATTTCCTCGATCGTCTCCAGGCAATCGGCCGTAAAACCAGGACAGAACACGTCGGCCCGCCGCACGCCGGCCGCGCCGAGCTCGCGCAGCGTCGGCGCCGTGTACGGCTGCAGCCATTCGGCCTTGCCGAAGCGTGACTGGAACGTCACGCGGCATTCGAGCGTCGACAGCCCAAGCGCGGCCATCAGCAGCGCGCCCGTCTGCTGGCACTGGTCGTGATAGGGGTCGCCCAGGTCGAGCGTGCGTTTCGGCACGCCGTGAAAGCTCAGCACGAGCTTGTCGCCGGCCGCGAAATCGGGCCGGCCGTGCTGCGCCCAGTACTGGCGCACCTGCTCGGCAAGCGCGCGGATGTAGGCCGGATGGTCGGCGTACTGCCGCACCGTGCGCACTTCCGGCTGGTTGCGCATCCGCGCGAGCGCGGCGAACGCGGCATCGAATGCCGTCGCGGTGGTGGACGCCGAGTATTGCGGATACATCGGCATCAGCAGCACGCGCTCGACGCCCGCCCGCTTGAACTGCGCGAGCGCCTGCGCGATGTTCGGGCTGCCGTAGCGCATCGCGTAATCGACCGTCACCTGATAGGCGTTCGATGCGAGCAGGTGCCGCACGCCCTCGGTCTGCCGCTCGGTGTAGACGCGCAGCGGCGAACCCTCGGGCATCCAGACGGCCGCGTATTTCTTCGCGGACGCGCGGCCGCGCAGCGGCAGGATCAGCGTGCGCAGCAGTACCTGCCAGACGACCTGCGGGATTTCGACGACGCGAGGATCCGACAGGAATTCGGCCAGATAGCGCCGCACCGCGCGCGGCGTCGGGGCGTCGGGCGTGCCGAGATTGATCAGCAGCACGCCGGTACGATGGGCGGCCGCGACGCTCGAAGGCGGCTCAAGATCGAAACGCATGGGCAGGAACGTGCTCGGGGCACGCAGTCGGACGGCTCTCAATTATAGCGGGCTGCCCCGCTCGGGTCGGCTGGCCGTTCGGCCGAATAGCGGTGCGCGCGCCGCCACGGCACGATGGCGGGACGGTGCCGGTCAGGTTATTGCTGGCTCAGTGTGAGCGACAGCAGGCGCGCGGTGATGTCGACGATCGGGATCACGCGGTTGTAGGCCATGCGGGTCGGGCCGATCACGCCGAGCGTGCCGACGATCTGGCCGTTCACCTCGTAGGGTGCGGTGACGACGCTCATCTCCTCGATCGGCACGAGCGTCGATTCCCCGCCGATGAAGATCTGCACGCCCTGGGCGTGGCTCGACACGTCGAGCAGTTGCAGGAGGCCCGTCTTTTGGTCGAACACGTCGAACAGCTTGCGCAGCCGTGCCATGTCGGACGACAGATCCGCCACTTCGAGCAGGTTGCGCTCGCCGGAAATGAGCACGGTGTCTTCGGTATCGGGCACCTCGGTGCTGGCCGTCACGGCCGCATGCATGAGCGTGGTCATGTCGCCGCGCAGCTGGTCGATCTCGTCGCGCAGGCGGCGGCGCACCTCGTCGAACGACAGCCCGGCGAAATGCGCGTTGATGTAGTTGGATGCCTCGGTCAGCTGCGACGGCGAATAGTCGCGCGGCGTCGCGAGCATCCGGTTCTGCACGTCGCCCTCGGGCGTGACGATGATCAGCAGGATCCGCTTGTCCGACAGGCGCATGAACTCGATCTGCTTGAACACGTGGCTGCGGCGCGGCGTCAGCACGACGCCCGCGAACTGCGACAGGTTCGACAGCACGCTGGCGGCGGCCGCCACGACCCGCTGCTGCGGCTCGCCGGCCTGCAGCGTGTGCTGCACCTGCCGCGCGACGGCCTCGGCGTCGATCGGCGTCTCGACCGTCAGCATCGTGTCGACGAACAGGCGATAGCCGCGCGGCGTCGGCACGCGGCCGGCCGATGTGTGGGGGCTCGACACAAGGCCGAGCTCCTCCAGGTCGGACATCACGTTGCGGATCGTTGCCGGGCTCAGCTCGAGCCCGGAGTAACGGGACAACGTGCGCGATCCGACCGGCTGACCGTCGGCGATATACCGTTCGATCAGGGTTTTCAGGAGGGTTCGTGCGCGAGGATCTAGCATGGTGGAAAATTTTAGCGCAACCGCGCCAGCACGGCGAGTGGCAGCGGCCCCAGTCGCGCGGGCCGGCCGATCCGGCCCCGTCTGCGCACAACCGGTTCTTTTCGTCAACGAGCTATGGTGTAATGCCGGCATGAAAACCGGTAATCAGTTCAACACTGTCGCGCTCGTCGGCCGGAGCAACACGCCCGGCATCGCCGAGCCGCTCACCACGCTGGCCGGCTGCATCGCGAAGCTGGGCTTCGAGGTCGTGTTCGAAGTCGACACCGCTCGCGAGATCGGCATCTCCGGCTATCCGGCGCTCACGCCGGCCGAGATCGGGGCGCGCGCGGACGTGGCGGTCGTGCTCGGCGGCGACGGCACGATGCTCGGCATCGGCCGCCAGCTCGCGCCGTACAAGACCCCGCTGATCGGGATCAACCACGGGCGGCTCGGCTTCATCACCGACATCGCGGCCGCCGACATGCAGGCGCGCGTGCCGGTGATCCTGTCGGGCAAGTTCGAGCGCGAGGAGCGCTCGCTGCTCGAGGCGCGGATCGTGCGCGACGGCGAACCGATCTACCACGCCCTCGCGTTCAACGACGTCGTCGTGAACCGCAGCGGCTTTTCCGGGATGGTCGAGCTGCGCGCGTCGGTCGACGGCCGGTTCATGTACAACCAGCGTTCGGACGGCCTGATCGTCGCCACGCCGACCGGCTCGACCGCATACGCGCTGTCGTCGGCCGGCCCGATCCTGCACCCGCAACTCCAGGGCATCGTGCTCGTGCCGATCGCGCCGCATGCGCTGTCGAACCGGCCGATCGTGCTGCCCGACGATTCGAAGATCGCGATCCAGATCGTCGGCGGCCGCGACGTCAACGTGAACTTCGACATGCAGTCGTTCACCGCACTCGAACTGAACGACACGATCGAGGTGCGCCGCTCGAAGCACACGGTGCCGTTCCTGCATCCGGTCGGCTACAGCTACTACGCGACGCTGCGCAAGAAGCTGCACTGGAACGAACACGCATCGAACGAAGACGACACGGCGTCCTGACGCACCACAGCCCGACACCATGCTCCGCCACCTCTCGATTCGCGACTTCGTCATCGTCGCCGCGCTCGATCTCGAATTCGACAGCGGCTTTACCGTCTTTTCCGGCGAAACCGGCGCCGGCAAATCGATCCTGATCGACGCCCTTGCGCTCGCGCTCGGCGAACGCGCCGACGCGAGCGTCGTGCGCGCCGGCTGCGGCCGTGCCGACATCACCGCCGAATTCACGCCGCACGACCGCGTCGCGCGCTGGCTCGACGAGCACGCGTTCGACGCCGAGGACACCGTGATGCTGCGCCGCGTGATCGACGCGAACGGCCGCTCGCGCGCGTTCATCAACGGCACCAGCGCGACGCTCGCGCAACTGCGCGAGCTCGGCGAGATGCTGGTCGACATCCACGGCCAGCACGCGCACCAGTTGCTGATGCGGCCCGACGCGCAGCGCGAGCTGTTCGACACGCACGCGGGGCTCGTCGCCGATGCCGCGAACGTCGCCCGCGCGTGGCGCGTCTGGCGCGACGCGACGCAGGCGATCGACGCCGCGAAGGCGCACGAGCGCGAACTCCAGCTTGAGCGCGAAAAGCTCGCGTGGCAGCTCGCCGAGCTCGACAAGCTCGCGCCGCAGCCGGGCGAATGGGACGAAGTCGGCAGCGAGCACAAGCGGCTGTCGCACTCGGCGAACCTGATCGCCGGCGTGCAGGGCGCGCTCAACGCGCTGTCCGAGGCCGACGACGCGATGCTCCCGCAGCTCGGCGCGATCGTGTCGAAGCTGCGCAATCTGGCCGACTACGACACCGCGCTCGGCGATGCGCTCGCGTCGCTCGAACCGGCCGAGATCCAGTTGCAGGAAGCCGTCTATTCGCTGTCGCACTACGCGCAGCGCCTCGATCTCGACCCGGCCCGGCTCGCGCAGGTCGAAGCGCGCCTCGACGCGCTGCACACGACCGCCCGCAAGTTCCGGCTGCCGCCCGGCACGCTGCACGAGGAACATGCGGCACGTCGCGCGCAGCTCGCCGCGCTCGACGCGGCCGCCGATCTCGGCGCGCTCGAAGCCGCGCAGGCGAAGGCATGGGAAACCTATCTCGCCGACGCGAAACACCTGTCGAAGGCCCGCACGCAGGCGGCGAAGGCGCTCGGCACGGCCGTCACGGCCGGCATGCAGGAACTATCGATGGCGGGCGGCAGCTTCGAAGTCGCGCTCGTGCCGCTCGCCGACGGCGGCCCGCACGGGCTCGAGCAGGTCGAATTCCGGGTCGCCGGGCACCCCGGCGTGCCGCTGCGCCCGCTCGCGAAAGTCGCGTCGGGCGGCGAACTCGCGCGGATCAGCCTCGCGCTCGCGGTAATCGCGAGCGCGGCAAGCCCGACGCCGACGCTGATTTTCGACGAAGTCGACACGGGGATCGGCGGCGGCGTCGCCGAAGTGGTCGGCCGCCTGCTGCACCAGCTCGGGCGCGACCGCCAGGTGCTGTGCGTGACGCACCTGCCGCAGGTGGCCGCGCGCGGCGACCATCACTATCAGGTCGCGAAAGGCGCCGACGACCGCGGCGGCACCGTGTCGTCGGTCATCCCGCTCGACAAGGCGAGCCGGGTCGAGGAAGTCGCACGGATGCTCGGCGGGCTCGAGATCACCGCGACGACGCGCAAGCACGCGAAGGAAATGCTGGCGGCCTGACGCGGGCACCTTGGCCGAATGCAAAAAGACCAGCGCATGCGCCGGTCTTTTTTTGGCGAGCGAGCGCTCGATCACACTGGCTCAGTGCTGCGGGCCGCGAATTCGAACGTCCGGCTCAAACGCCCGTTTCGATCGCCCCGAACACCCGCGTCCAAAGCGCCGTCACGGCCGCCCGCTCGTCGGCCACCAGGCCCGGATCGACCCGCGCCTTCTCCATCCCGTCGAGCCGCAGCTTGTGCTGCAGCTTCCGGTACTTGCGGTACGCCGCGCCGACACGCTCGGCTTCGTCCTCGCCCATCAGCCCGAAGCGCGCGACCTCGCGCAGCAGCGCGATGTTGCCGGTGTTGCGGATCAGCTCGGCATCGCTCGACGCATGCAGCAGCACCCAGTACTGGACGATGAACTCGATGTCGACCATCCCGCCGCGATCGTGCTTCAGGTCGAACAGCGCGGTCTGGTTCGGATGGCCCGCGAACACCTTGCCGCGCATGTCGACGATTTCCTTCGCGAGCACGTCGCCGTCGCGCGGCGTCGTGAGCACCTGCTGGCGGATCGCCTCGAAGTCCGTGCCGATCTGCGTGTCGCCCGCGCTGTAGCGCGCGCGCGTGAGCGCCTGGTGCTCCCACACCCACGCGGTGTTCGCCGCATCGCCCTCGCGCAGCTGGTAGCGGCGGAACGCGTCGAGATCGGTCACGAGCAGCCCGGCCTCGCCGTTCGGCCGCAGCCGCAGGTCGATGTCGAACAGCGCGCCCGCGCCGGTCGCGGTCGTGAGCCAGGTGATCAGCCGTCGCGTAAATGTCGTGTAGACATCTGCCGAGCGCTCGTCGGGATCGTCGTACAGGAAGATCAGGTCGAGATCCGATGCGTAGCCGAGTTCCTTGCCGCCGAGCTTGCCGTACGCGATCACCGCGAACTTGGGCACGTCGCGATGGCGCTTCGCGAGCTGCGACCAGACCACTTCGATCGTCACGTCGAGCACCGCATCGGCAAGCTCGGACAGGCGATCGCTCACGTGTTCGACCGACAGCTGGCCCGCCAGGTCGATCAACAGGATGCGGAACACCTCCGCGTGCTGCGCATGCCGCAACAGGTCCATCTGCTGCTCGGGGCCGTCGGCCGCCGCGAGACGCGCGCGCAGCGCATCCTTGAACGCCGGCCAGTCGAACGGGCTCGCGATCGCTTCGTCGTCGAGCAGTTCGTCGAGCAGCTGCGGATGACGGATCAGGTAGCCGCCGCCCCAGCGCGTCGCGCCGAGCACGGACAGCACGCGGTCGAGCGCGGCCGGGTACTCGGTCAGCAGCGCGAGATAGACGCCGCGCCGGCTGACAGTCTCGAGCAGGTCGAACAGCCGCACGACGGTTTCGTCGCGGCGCGCGGCGTCGATCCGCGGCGCGGCCTCGAGCGCGCGCTGCGCGACGCTGTCGAAGCGCTGCCGGCTCTTTTCCGGCAGGCCCGCGTAGCGCGACGACTGCCAGATCGCGCGCAGCCGCGCGAGCACGGCCGCCGGATCGGCGAAGCCGAGGCCATCGAGGCGCGCGAGCAGCGCGTGGTCTTCGCCGTCGTCGGCGAGCGCGCCGCTCCAGATCCACGCGGCCGCCGTGTCCTCGCCGGCCGCGCAGGGGCCGCCGCTCACCTTGTCCGCGAAAATCTGGTCGAACTGCGCCTCGACGAACGTGCGATGGCCATCGAGCACCGTCATCAGCGCCGCGTAGTCCGCAAAGCCGAGCGACGCGGCCAGCGCCGCGCGCTCGTCCGGATCGACCGGCATCGCATGCGTCTGCGCGTCGTCGCGGTACTGCAACCGGTGCTCGAGCGTGCGCAGGAAGTTGTATGCGTCGGTCAACCGCTCGCGCACGTCCTCGCCGATCAGCCCGCGCGCCTGCGCATGGCGCAGCACCGCGAGCGTCGGCCGCACGCGGAACCCCGCATCCTGGCCGCCGCGGATCAGCTGGAACACCTGCGCGCTGAACTCGATCTCGCGGATCCCGCCGCGCCCGAGCTTGATGTCGTCGGCCTTGTCGGGCCGCATCGACGCGCGGCGCGCGGCTTCGTGGCGAATCTGCTGGTGCAGCGAACGGATCGCGCCGATCACGCCGAAGTCGAGATAGCGGCGGTAGACGAACGGCTTGACGATCGATTCGAGCTGCGACTCGAGCCGCCGCGCCGCGTCGCTGTCGCCTTCCGACACGAGCCGCCCCTTGATCCACGCGTAGCGCTCCCATTCGCGGCCCTGCACGTAGAAGTATTCCTCGAGCATCCCGAGGCTGCAGACGAGCGGCCCCGAATCGCCGTTCGGGCGCAGCCGCATGTCGACGCGAAACACGTAGCCGTCGGCCGTGACCTCGGACAGCACGCCGATCAGGCGCCGGCCGAGCCGCGTGAAGTATTCCTGGGTGGACAGCGGCGAGCGCGTGCCGCCGGCCGTCTCGCCGTCGTCCTCGTAGACGAAGATCAGGTCGATGTCCGACGACACGTTCAGCTCGCGGCCGCCCAGCTTGCCCATCCCGACGACGCCGAGCACGACGCGCTGGCCGTCGGCGCCGCGCGGCTCGCCGTACATCGCCTCGAGCTCGGCGGACAGCAGCACGAGCGAGCGCTGCACGGCCGCTTCGGCCAGATGGGTCATCGCGCCCGTCACCTCGGCGACGCTCGCGAGGCCGCGCAGGTCGCGCTCCGCGACCGCGCCGAACACTTCGACACGCAACTGCCGCAGCGCGCGCTTCAACTGCTCGTCGCTCGGCGCGGCCGTGCCGGCCGGCGGCGCGAGCAGCTCGCTCAGGCGCGCGTCGAGCTGCGCGCGGGACAGCGGCGCGGCGGCCCACGCGGCGATCCGCTCGGACAGCGCGGGACGCGCGGCGGCCGCGCGGGCGATATAGCGGGAGTAGGACGGGCTGATCAGGGCGGAAGCGTCGGTCATCGAAAAGCGGGCCTGGCGGTAAGGCCCGCCGCCGCGGGCGACGCATGCGCGCCCCGCTGCCGACAGGCTCCTTGGATTCGGCGCGGCATCGCGGCGCGGGTGCGCCGCCGCGAAAACCGCGCGCCGGAAAGCCCGTGCCATGCTGCCCCAACGGCCGCCGGCACGAACCCCTGTGATACATTTCAACGTCAGTCTGCAAAACTACCATATCGCCGCCCTTCCGCCGCATGTCCGACCGTCAGGAATCCGCCGTACCTGCGCCCGAAGCGGGACCTCCGAAGCACGATCATCCTGTCCTGCGTCGCGTGTTCAGGGTGACGCTGGCAGTCGGTATCGGCACCTACTTCGTCGCGTCCGCCTCGTTCCTCGGGCTGCGCTACGTGCTGCTGCCGCGCATCGACGAATTCCGCCCGCGCATCGAGCGCGCGGTGTCCGACAAGCTCCACGCGCAGCTTTCGATCGGCAGACTGTCTCCCCACTGGTCCGGCATGCAGCCGGGCGTCGAAGTCACCAACCTGACGATTCGCGGCCGTGACGGCCGGATCGCGCTGTCGGTCCCGCACGCGACAGCCGCGCTGTCTTGGATGTCGCTGCTGCGGCTGTCGCCCGCGCTGTCGAGCCTGATCGTCGACCACCCCGACCTCGTCGTCGCGCGTGCGGCCGACGGCTCGCTGAGCGTCGCGGGAGTCGGCGTCGCGACCACCCATGGCGGCAACGACACGTTCAGCACGTGGCTGCTGAAGCAGGAAGCGATCGTGCTGCGCAACGGCACGCTGCGCTGGCGCGACGCGCAGCACGACGCACCGGAGCTCGCGCTGTCGGGCATCCGCCTGGCGGTGCTCAACCACGGCCGCGTGCACAAGGCCGCGCTGCAGGCGCCGGCGAACGGCACGCTGCTGCTCGGCCCGCTCGATTTCCGCGCGCGCTTCCGGCACAAGCCGCTCCAGCCGATCGGCAAGCCGACGAACTGGACCGGCGACGCGTACCTGTCGACCGGCCCGGTCGACCTGCAGACCCTCGGCCGCTATCTCGACATTCCGCTCACGATCCATGCGGGCCGGATCGACAACGCGATCTGGGCGACCTTCGAGGACGGCCACCTGCGCTCCGCGGGCGGCGACCTGCAGGGCGCCGACGTCGTGCTGCGCGTGCGGCCGACCCAGCCGCGCCTCGACGTGCCGACAGTCGGGTTCGGCTGGGACATGGCGCTGAACGCCGGCCGCGACTACACGCTGCACCTGACGCGCTTCAACGCGGAGCTCGGCCAGCCGCCGCTGCCGGACGGCACGCCGCTCGCTCGCTCGCTCGCGCTGTCGACGCTGACCGCCCGCTACCGCGTACCGGCCGCCGACCAGGGGCAACTGCTGAGCGTCGTCGGCGACCGCGTCGATCTCGGCATCCTCAGCGAGTTCATCCGCGGGCTGCCGCTGCCGGCACGCCTGCGCAACGAGCTGATCAAGCTCGACCCGCGCGGGATGGTGTCGAACTATCACATCGAGGTCGAACGCGCGAAGCCGGCGCGGCCCGAGCTCGCCGACGAAGAGCGGCGCATGGGCGCCGCGCCGATCGTGCGCTACCGCTTCCTCGGCGATCTGCAGGGCATCAGCGTCGCCGCGCAGGAGCCGCCGCCGGGCCTTTCCCCGCGCGGTCACCCGCGCGCCGGCTGGCCGGGCGTCGAGAATTTGTGGGGCCGCATCGATGCGAACGAGACCGGCGGCAGCGCGCACTTCGACACGGTCAACGCCGCGGTCACGGTGCCCGGCGAATTCGACCAGCCGCGCCTGACCTTCGACCGGCTGCGCGGCAACGCGAAATGGGTGATCACGCCGGCGCCGGGCGACAAGCACGCGCGCGTCGACGTGACGTTGCCCGACCTGCTCGTCTCGAACCCCGATGCCGAGATCGCGGTGTCGGGCTCGTACACGAACCCCGGCCACGGCCGCGGCTCGCTCGACCTGCGCGCGGATTTCGCGCGCGCGTCGGTGGCGCGCATTCCGCGCTACCTGCCGACCGGGATGTCCGAACGCCTGCGCCAGTATCTCGGCCATGCGCTGCAGGACGGCCAGGTGACCAAGGGCGCGTCGATCGTCGCGCGCGGCCCGCTGGAGAAATTCCCGTTCTCACACGAGCCGGATGCCGGCGTGTTCCATATCGTCGCGCCGTTTACCGGCGGGCGCTTCGAGCCGACGCCGTACCCGCCGCGCAAGCTCGCGAACGGCACGCCGAGCGTCTGGCCGGCACTCGACGCGATCGACGGCGTGTTCGAGCTCGCGCAGAACAAGCTGCACTTCGACATCGCCCGCGCGCGCTACAAGCGCGTCGCGCTGACCCACGTTGCCGGCCGGATCGACGATCTCGGCAACCCGTCGAAGTCGCCGCTCATCATCGACGGCCATGCGCAAGGCCCGCTCGCGGACCTGATCGACTACGCGGACAACAGCTCGCTCGGCACGATGAGCGGGCACATCGGCCAGCGGATCGACGCGCAGGGGCCCGCGGCGCTCGCGCTCAAGATCACGATTCCGCAGCACGTGCCGCATCCGCATACGCACGTCGAAGGCGCCCTCGCGTTCGGCGGCAACACGCTGTCGACCGACGGCGTGCCGCCGCTGTCCGCGCTGCGCGGCAGCGTGCGATTCAGCGAGGCCGGCGCGTCGCTGCACGACCTGTCGGGGCGCTTCCTCGGCGGCCCGGTGCGCGCGAACGGCAACTTCCAGTCGCATGGCCCGTACGCGGTGAACGTCGACGGCAAGCTCGCGCTCGACGCCACGCGCGGCCTGAACCTGCACGGCACGGCCGCGGCGCTGCTCGAGCACGTGGTCGGCGACGCGCCGTACCACGTCGCCGTGCGCGGCGCGCCGGGCCGCCTGCCGGAGGTCGCCGCGCATTCCGACCTGACGGGCGTCGCGCTGAACTTCCCCGCGCCGTTCGCGAAACCGGCCGGCACGCCGATGCCGTTCCGCTTCACGCTGCAGCCGGCCGCCGAGGCGGACGGCAAGCGCCTCGAACATGCCGACCTGACGCTTGGGCCCGTGTCCGCGACCTACCTGCTGGACGCGACGCGCGGCCAGCCGCTGCGCGCGGTGCGCGGCGCGATGGGCATCCACCGGATGCCCGACCTGCCGCAGGACGGCGTGAGCGCGGCCGTCGACGTCGACGAACTGGACGCCGACGCATGGCTCGCGCTGGCCCGCACGCTGCAGCACGACACCCCGCGCGCACCGGAGCAGGCCGCGCCGCGCATCGACGTCGCGAGCTTCACGCCGAAGCGCTTCGCGCTGCACTTCGGCACGCTGAAGCTGCTCAAGCGCAACTGGGAAAACGTGATCATCGGCGCGTCGCACGTCGACGAGCTGTGGCAGGCGAACATCGCGTCGAACCAGGTCTCGGGCTACCTGTCGTGGGCGCAGGGCGGCGGTCACAACGGCGCGGGCGTGCTGAACGCGCGGCTCGCGAAGCTCGTGATTCCGCAGAGCGCGCAGCACGACCTCGTCGGCCGTGCGATGAACCTGCCGACGCCGACCGACCGGCCGATGCCGTCGGTCGACCTGATCGTCGACCAGGTCGTCGCGCGCGATCACGACATCGGCCGGCTCGTCGTCAATGCGCGCAACATCGACGAGGACGGCGCGCCGGTGTGGCAGCTCGACAAGCTCGAGCTGGCGAACCCGGCCGCGAAGCTGACGGCGACCGGCAACTGGCGCACCTCGCGCCGCGCGCTGGCCCGCGGCGTTGACGAAAACGATGCGCCGCGCCGCAGCGTGTTCGACTTCAAGCTCGACATCGGCAACGCGGGCGCGCTGCTCGATCTCGTCGGCCTGCCGCGCACGGTCGCGAACGGCCACGGCACGGTGACCGGCAAGGTCGGCTGGCGCGGCGGCCCCACCGCGGTCGATCTGCCGTCGCTCGGCGGCCAGGTCGCGGTCGATCTCGAGCACGGCCAGATCCTGAAGGTGGATCCGGGTGCCGCGAAACTGCTCGGCGTGCTGAGCCTGCAGAGTCTCGCGCGCTTCCTGACGCTGAATTTCCGCGACGTGGTCGGCAAGGGGCTGCCGTTCGACAAGATCACCGGCACCAGCCGGATCTCGAACGGGATCGCGCGCACCGACGACTTCTCGATGACGACGGCGCCGGCGAACGTGACGGTGCGCGGTGCGGTCGACCTCGGCGCCGAGACGCAGGACCTGCACGCGCACGTCGCACCGAAGATCGGCGCCGGCACGGCGGCGATCGCGGCCGCGATCATCAATCCGCTGCTCGGCGTCGGCGTGCTGGCCGCGAACTACGCGCTGTCGGAGACGCTGTCGCACGCGTTCGCGCTCGACTACGCGATCACGGGCTCGTGGGCGCATCCGCACATCGAGCGGGTGCGGGGCGATCAGGGTAAGATGAATCACGGTCCGGCCGATGCGGCGAGCCATTGACGCGCGCAGGGTGCCGGGCCGCACCCTATTTATGACGCAATCGATCCAGCGATGACCGATCACACCCGTTCCGCCACGCCCTTTCGGGTCGCCGCGCTGCAGATGGTGAGCACGCCGGATGTCGCGCGCAATCTCGCCGAAGCCGGCCGCCTGATCGCGGAAGCGGCCGGCGACGGCGCCCAGCTCGTGTTGCTGCCCGAGTATTTCTGCTTCATGGGCCACCGCGACACCGACAAGCTCGCGCTCGCCGAACCCTACCGCGACGGTCCGATCCAGCAGTTTCTCGCGCAGGCCGCGCAGCGTCACGGCATCTGGGTGATCGGCGGCACGCTGCCGCTGAAGGCACCGGAGCCCGATCGCGTGCTGAACACGACGCTCGTGTTCGATCCGAGCGGCCACGAGGCCGCCCGCTACGACAAGATCCACCTGTTCAACTTCGAGAAAGGCGACGAATCGTTCGACGAGGCCCGCACGATCCGCGCGGGCGAGACGGTCGTCGCGTTCGACGCGCCGTTCGGGCGGGTCGGCCTGTCGGTCTGTTACGATCTGCGCTTTCCGGAGCTGTATCGCCGGATGGGCGACTGCGCGCTGATCGTCGTGCCGTCGGCGTTTACGTATACGACGGGTCGCGCGCACTGGGAAATGCTGCTGCGCGCGCGGGCCGTCGAGAACCAGTGCTACGTGCTCGCGGCCGCGCAGGGCGGCAAGCACGAGAACGGCCGGCGCACCTGGGGCCACAGCATGCTGATCGACCCGTGGGGCGAGATCGTCGCAGTCCGCGACGAAGGCGCGAGCGTCGTGACCGGCGCGCTCGATCCGCAGCGTATCGCCGACGTGCGCCAGAGCCTGCCCGCGTGGCGGCATCGCGTGCTGGCCTGACCCGCTGAACCGCCCCGGCGCTTGAAACGCCGCCCGGCCAACCCATCTGCCCAGAACGCACCCGACAACTTTTTGAGAACCCTCGATACCCGCATGAACATCATCGAACCCGGCATCCGCAATCTTGCGCTGGCGAAGGACATCCTCCTCACGCCGTACGGCCTCGACGAGAGCCTGCTCACGCGCACGATCGCCGACATCTTCACGCATCGCGTCGACTACGCGGACCTGTACTTCCAGGCGACCCGCAGCGAAGCGTGGAGCCTCGAGGAAGGCATCGTGAAGTCGGGCAGCTTCAGCATCGACCAGGGCGTCGGCGTGCGCGCGGTCGCGGGCGACCGCACCGCGTTCGCTTACTCGGACGACCTGTCGCCGGAAGCCATCGCGCAGGCGGCCGCGGCCACCAAGGCAATCGCGGCGGCCGGCGGCGGCCGCCAGAAGATCAGGGCCGCGACGTCGCTGACGGGCATCTCGGGCCGCGACCTGTACCTGCCGTCCGATCCGCTCGCGTCGCTCGACGCGACCGCCAAGGTCAAGCTGCTCGAGCGCATCGAGCAGATGGCGCGCGGGCGCGACCCGCGCGTCACGCAGGTGATGGCGGGTCTCGCCGGCGAATACGATGTCGTGCTGGTCGCGCGCAGCGACGGCGCGCTTGCGGCCGACATCCGCCCGCTCGTGCGCGTGTCGGTCACGGTGATCGCCGAGCAGAACGGGCGCCGCGAGATCGGCTCCGGCGGCGGCGGCGGCCGCTTCGACTACGCCTACTTCACCGACGACGTGCTGTCGCGCTACGTCGACGACGCCGTGCACGCAGCGTTGGTGAACCTCGACGCCCGCCCCGCACCGGCCGGCGCGATGACGGTCGTGCTCGGGCCGGGCTGGCCGGGCGTGCTGCTGCACGAGGCGATCGGCCACGGTCTCGAGGGCGACTTCAACCGCAAGGGCTCGTCCGCGTTCGCCGGCCGCATCGGCGAGCAGGTCGCCGCGAAGGGCGTGACGGTGGTCGACGACGGCACGCTGCCGAACCGCCGCGGCTCGCTGAACATCGACGACGAAGGAAACCCGACGCAGTGCACGACGCTGATCGAGGACGGCATCCTGAAGGGCTACATCCAGGACACGCTGAATGCGCGCCTGATGAAGATGCCCGTCACCGGCAACGCGCGGCGCGAATCGTACGCGGCGCTGCCGATGCCGCGCATGACCAACACGTACATGCTCAACGGCGACAAGGATCCCCAGGAAATCATCGCGTCGGTGAAGAACGGCCTGTACGCGGTGAACTTCGGCGGCGGCCAGGTCGACATCACGAACGGCAAGTTCGTGTTCTCGGCGTCCGAGGCGTACATGATCGAAAACGGCAAGGTCACCTACCCGGTGAAGGGCGCGACGCTGATCGGCAGCGGCCCGGAATCGCTGAAGTACGTGAGCATGATCGGCAACGACATGTCGCTCGACTCGGGTGTCGGCGTGTGCGGCAAGGAAGGCCAGAGCGTGCCGGTCGGCGTCGGCCAGCCGACCCTGCGGATCGACAAGATGACGGTCGGCGGTACGGCATAACCGCATCGCGACGCAGACAATCCGCGCATTTTGACAACAACGCGCGGATTGTCCGCATTTTTTGACGCCCCGGCTTGCCAGCCGCCCGGCGACACGGTATAAATTCCGAATCAACTTTTTTGACGAACCGAATCTCCGTCATGTCCGCCAAGTTTTATTTTTACTTTTTTTGGCATCTCAGACCGCTGGCGGATCGAGAGGGTTGATGGCGCGTGAAGCGCAACCGAAATTCCCGAAAAACCGCCGGCGAACCCGGCGGTTTTTTTTCGCCCTTCGCCAGCCGGTCGCCGCCGCAGCGGTCCCGCGGCCGCGGTCGACACCACTGAATTGCCTGAATCGATGAATTTGCCGCACGCGTAGTCATTGGGCGGCGCCCTCAACAGCTTTGCATGGGGCCGGAGCAAGTGCCGAAGCACTCGAGCCGGTCGACACAGGAGAAAACAGCATGCCCCCGCACAACACCGACGATGTCCGCATTCGCGAACTCAAGGAACTGACGCCGCCCGCCCACCTGATCCGCGAATTCGCGTGCTCCGAGGCCGCGTCCGAGCTGATCTACCACTCGCGCCAGTCGATGCACCGCATCCTGCACGGGATGGACGACCGGCTGATCGTCGTGATCGGGCCGTGCTCGATCCACGATACGAAGGCGGCGATCGAGTACGCGGGGCGGCTCGTGAAGGAGCGCGAGCGCTTCAAGGGCGAGCTGGAAATCGTGATGCGCGTGTACTTCGAAAAGCCGCGCACGACGGTCGGCTGGAAGGGGCTCATCAACGATCCGCACCTGGACAACAGCTTCAAGATCAACGAAGGGCTGCGCACCGCGCGTGAGTTGCTGCTGCATATCAACGAGATGGGGCTGCCGGCCGCCACCGAATACCTCGACATGATCAGCCCGCAGTACATCGCCGACCTGATCTCGTGGGGCGCGATCGGCGCGCGCACGACCGAGTCGCAGGTGCACCGCGAGCTGGCGTCGGGGCTGTCGTGCCCGGTCGGCTTCAAGAACGGCACCGACGGCAACGTGAAGATCGCGGTCGACGCGATCAAGGCCGCGTCGCAGCCGCACCATTTCCTGTCGGTGACCAAGGGCGGCCACTCGGCGATCGTGTCGACGGCCGGCAACGAGGACTGCCACGTGATCCTGCGCGGCGGCAAGGCGCCGAACTACGACGCGGACAGCGTGAACGCCGCGTGCGCGGACATCGGCAAGGCCGGCCTCGCCGCGCGCCTGATGATCGACGCGAGCCACGCGAACAGCTCGAAGAAGCACGAGAACCAGATTCCGGTGTGCGCGGACATCGGCCGCCAGGTCGCGGCCGGCGACGAGCGCATCGTCGGCGTGATGATCGAGTCGCACCTCGTCGAGGGGCGTCAGGACCTGAAGGAAGGCTGCCCGCTGACGTACGGCCAGAGCATCACCGATGCGTGCATCGCGTGGGACGACAGCGTGAAGGTGCTCGAAGGCCTCGCGGAATCGGTGAAGGCACGCCGCGTCGCGCGCGGCAGCGGGAACTGACGGACGTGAACTGGCTGAACCGCCATGGCCCGCCTGCCGGCGGCTTGGCCATGCGGTCAGCCTGCGGCCGTCATTTCACTCTCTTAAACTAGCTAATACCATCTCGCTAACCAGGGAGCGGCCATGCCGACCGTCAACATGCACGATGCCAAGTCGCGGCTCTCGAGCCTCGTCGAAGCGATTGAATTGGGGCGCGAGTCAGAAGTCGTGATCGCCCGCAATGGCCATCCCGTTGCCCGAATCGTTCCTTACGCGGCGCCGAAGCGGATCGGCGCCGCCCGTCAATTGCTTGCCGGGCTGAACATCCCGACAACCGTCGAGGCATTCAATGCCGGCGACGAATCGATCGCTTCCGACTTTGATGCCAGCTCGGAACGGGGACTCGCACCATGAAGCTGCCGCTCGATACGTACATCGCACTATGGGCGGCTGAAGGCGCGCCGCAACTTTCCGCGACTGCGGTCGCGTTGATCGAGCCCCCCGAGAACACGCTGTACGTCAGCGCCGCGTCCATCTGGGAAATCGCGACCAAATATCGCAAAGGCAATCTGCCCGTCCATCCGCGCGATGCACGTTCGGCGTTCCGGCTCGCAGGTTTTACCGAGTTGCCGATCAGCAGCGATCATGTTGAGGGCGTCGCCGCGCTGCCGGATTTTCCGGATCATGCCGATCCGTTCGACCGCGTGATGGTCGCGCAGGTACTCCATGAAGGCATGCCGCTCGTCAGCGCCGATCCGAAAGTGTGGCGCTATCACTCCACGCTGATGCTGCGTGCCTGACATCGTCATGCACGCGACAAAATCGAAGCCCGGCTCGCGCCGGGCTTTTTTACTGGCCTGAGACCGTCCGTTCGCGCATCACTCGAGCGCGCCCGAGCCGAAGATCTCGGTGTTCACACGCTCCGGCGCGACGCCCAGCGCGACGAGCGCATCGCGTTGCGCCTTCATGAACGCGATCGGGCCGCAGATGTAGTAGTCGGCATCCGGCACCAGCGCATGCTGCTTCACACGTTCCGGCGTCAGGCGCCCTTCGAGGTCGTGATCGACACCGGCACGGTCGTTCGGGCCGACCAGCTCGTACAACACCGTGCGCTTCACGTTCGCGTGCTCGCGCGCCGCGTCGTTCAGCCAGTCGCGGAACGCGTGCACCGCGCCCGAACGGCATGCGTGGACGAACCGCACTTCGCGCTTGCTGCCTTCGGCGATCAGTGTCGACGCCATCGACATCATCGGCGTGATGCCCACACCGCCCGAGATCAGCACGACCGGCGTCTCGACATCGCGCTTCAGCGAGAAGTCGCCCATCGGCGCGGTCACTTCGACGATAGCGCCCTCTTCCACGCCGTCGTGCATCAGCGTCGACACCTTGCCGGCCGGGATCGCTTCCGGCCTGCCGGCCTCGCGCTTCACCGAAATGCGCAGCCACTTGCCGTGCGGCGCGTCGGACAGGCTGTACTGACGCGGCTGGTCGACACCCAGATCGCCGACGAAGCGCTTCACCGAGATGTACTGGCCCGGCTCGAACTTCGGCGCGTCGCCGCCGTCGGCGGGGGTCAGGTAGAACGACGTGATCTCGTCGCTTTCGCGCACCTTGCGGGCGACCTTGAACGGGCGGAAGCCGCTCCATGCGGCGTTCGCGTACAGGTCGGCCTCGGCGCCGATCATGATCTGCGCGAGCTGGCCGTACGCGACGCGCCAGGCTTCGAGCGTTTCCGCGTCGACCGCGTCGCCGAGCACTTCGACGATCGACGCGAGCAGGTTCTCGCCGACGATCGGGTAATGCTCCGGACGGATATTGAGGCTCGCGTGCTTGTGCGAGATGCGCGACACCGCGCCGCCCAGCGCACCGAGGTTGTCGATGTTCGCGGCATACGCGTAGACCGCCTTCGCGAGCGTTTCCGGCTGGCTGCCGGTCTTCTGGTGCGTCTGGTTGAACAGGTTCTTCAGTTCCGGATGACGCGCGAACATGCGCTGATAGAAGTGCTTCGTGATCGTCGCGCCGTGCTCGGCAAGGACGGGGGCGGTGGCCTTCACACGGGCCATCTGGTCAGCGGTGATATGGGTCATGTGCGTTCTCCGTTAAACATGCACACACGATACATCTTTAAAATCCAAGCGCCCCTCGGACAAATTGTCGCAGCGCGGAAAACGATGGCGCGCGTCAGCGCACGCGCCCGCGCTCCCACAGCACGTCCGAGCCGCCGTCCGCGCGGTTCAGCACGCGCGCCAGCACGAACAGCAGGTCCGACAGCCGGTTCACGTAACGCCGCGGCGCATCATTGAGCGTGTCGGTGCGCCCGAGCGCAACGATCGAGCGCTCGGCGCGGCGGCACACCGTGCGGCACACGTGCGCCAGCGATGCCGCGCGCGAGCCGGCCGGCAGGATGAATTCCTTCAGCGGCGGCAGCGTCGCGTTGTAGTCGGCGAGCCATCGGTCGAGGCGCGCGAGGTGCGTGTCGTCGAGCACCCCATGGCCGGGGATGCACAGCTCGCCGCCCAGATCGAACAGGTCGTGCTGGATCGTGACGAGCGCGGTGCGGACGTCGTCCGGAAGCGGCTCGGCCAGCAACACGCCGAGCGTCGAGTTCAGCTCGTCGACGTCGCCGATCGCGGCGATCCGCGTGTCGTCCTTGCCGATGCGGCGGCCGTCGCCGAGGCCGGTGGTGCCGTCGTCACCCGTGCGCGTGGCGATCTTGCTCAAGCGGTGGCCCATGCGAATGTCCTCTCGTGCGCGGCCGCAGCGCGGCCAGGTGGGATTGGTACGCGATTATCGCAGGCCGCGGCGGGGGCCGCAGCGGACGTTGCAGCGTAGAATGAACCGAAAGTTGACAAGCAGCCGTCAGGAGACACGAGTGAATCACCCCCACACGCCGGCCGCCACGCGCCGCCCCCTCCCGCCCGCGATGCTCGATGCGCTGCGCGCCGCCTTCGGCGAGCGCGTGTCGACCGCCGACGCAGTCCGCGCCCATCACGGCCGCGACGAATCGCCGTTCGATCCGCAACTCCCCGACGTCGTCGTGTTCGCCCGCAGCGCGGATGAAGTCCGCGAAGTCGTGTCGCTGTGCGCGCTCTACAGCGTACCGCTGATTCCGTACGGCGCCGGCTCGTCGCTCGAAGGCCACCTGCTCGCCGTGCGCGGCGGCGTATCGCTCGACCTGTCGGAGATGAACCGCGTGCTGTCGATCAACGCGGAAGACCTGACCGTCACGGTCGAACCGGGCATCACGCGCAAGGCGCTCAACGAAGCGCTGCGCGACACCGGCCTGTTCTTCCCGATCGATCCGGGCGCCGACGCCAGTATCGGCGGGATGACCGCGACCCGCGCGTCCGGCACCAACGCCGTGCGCTACGGGACGATGCGCGAGAACGTGCTCGGCCTGAGCGCCGTGCTCGCCGACGGCCGCGTCGTGAAGACAGGCTCGCGCGCGCGCAAGTCGTCGGCGGGCTACGACCTCACGCGCCTGTTCGTCGGCTCCGAAGGCACGCTCGGCGTGATCACCGAGATCACGCTGCGCCTGCATCCGCTGCCCGAAGCCGTGTCGGCCGCGATCTGCACGTTCCCGTCGATGGGCGACGCGGTGCGCACCGTGATCGAGACGATCCAGATCGGCGTGCCGATCGCGCGCGTCGAATTCGTCGATGCGCTCGCGGTGCGCTCGATCAACCGCCATTCGAACCTGACGCTCGCCGAAGCGCCGACGCTGTTCTTCGAATTCCACGGCACCGAAGCCGGCGTGAAGGAACAAGCCGAGCTCGTGCAGGCGCTCGCGGGCCAGAACAACGGCCAGGGCTTCGAATGGGCGACCCGCCCCGAGGACCGCACGCGGCTCTGGGCCGCGCGCCACAACGCGTACTTCGCGATGCTGCAGTTGAAACCCGGCTGCCGCGCGGTGACGACCGACGTGTGCGTGCCGATCTCGCAGCTCGCCGCGTGCGTCGAGGAGACCGAAGTCGACCTGCGCGCGTCGTCGCTGCCCTGCCCGATCGTCGGCCACGTCGGCGACGGCAATTTCCACGTCGCGATCCTGATCGATCCCGACAAGCCCGACGAACTCGACGAAGCCGAACGCATCAACGACCGGATCGTCGAGCGCGCGCTGCGCCTCGGCGGCACCTGCACCGGCGAACACGGCGTCGGGCTGCACAAGATGCGCTTCCTGCCGAAGGAGCACGGCGACAACGCGATCGACGCGATGCGCGCGATCAAGCTCGCGCTCGATCCGCGCAACCTGATGAATCCCGGCAAGATCTTCACGTGCTGACACGGCGGCGCGCCGCCGCGCCGCCGCAGGAGACCCAATGAACGCTTCCGTCGAACTGTCGAGCGCGACCCGCGCGCAGCGCCAGCGCGAAGTCGTGCAGGCGCTGATGGCCGTGCTGCCGACGCATTGCCTGCTGTTCCGCGACGAAGACACCGCGCCGTACGAATGCGACGGCCTGTCCGCGTACCGGCGGCTGCCCCTCGCGGTCGCGCTGCCGGAAACCGAATCTCAGGTGCAGCGGATCGTGCAGATCTGCCGCCGCATGGAAGTGCCGATCGTGCCGCGCGGCGCGGGCACGAGCCTGTCGGGCGGCGCGCTGCCGATCGGCAACGGCGTCGTGCTGTCGCTCGCACGCTTCACGCGCATCGTCGAGGTCGATCCGTACGCGCGCACGGCCACGGTGCAGCCCGGCGTGCGCAACCTCGCGATTTCGGAAGCCGCCGCGCCTTACGGGCTGTACTACGCACCCGATCCTTCGTCGCAGATCGCGTGCACGATCGGCGGCAACGTCGCGGAAAATTCCGGCGGCGTCCACTGCCTGAAATACGGGCTGACCGTGCACAACGTGATGCGCGTGCGCGCGGTCACGATCGAGGGCGAGATCGTCGAATTCGGCTCGCTCGGCCTCGACACGCCGGGCCTCGACCTCCTCGCGGTGATGATCGGCAGCGAAGGGATGTTCGCGATCGTCACCGAGGTCACGTTGAAACTGATCCCGAAACCGCAGACCGCGCAGCTCGTGATGGCGAGCTTCGACGATGTCGTGAAGGGCGGCGAGGCGGTCGCCGCGATCATCGCGTCGGGCATCATCCCGGCCGGGCTCGAGATGATGGACAAGCCGGCCACCCAGGCCGTCGAGGCGTTCACGCACGCGGGCTACGACCTCGACGCGAAGGCGATCCTGCTGTGCGAATCGGACGGCACGCCGGAGGAAGTCGCGGAGGAAGTCGTGCGCATGACGGCCGTGCTGCGCGAGCATGGCGCGACGCGCATCCAGGTGTCGCGCAACGAAAGCGAGCGGCTGCGCTACTGGTCGGGCCGCAAGAACGCGTTTCCGGCAGCCGGGCGCATTTCCCCCGATTATTACTGCATGGACGGCACCGTGCCGCGCCGCGCGATCGGCCCGCTGCTCGCGCGCATCGAGCAGCTCGAGACGCAATACGGATTGCGCTGCATCAACGTGTTCCATGCCGGCGACGGCAACATGCATCCGCTGATCCTCTACAACGCGAACGATCCGGACGAGCTGCACCGCGCCGAGCAGTTCGGCGCCGAAATCCTCGAATGCTGCGTGGAATTCGGCGGCAGCGTGACGGGCGAGCACGGCGTCGGCATCGAAAAGCTCAATTCGATGTGCGTTCAGTTCTCGCCGCAGGAGCGCGACGCGTTCTTCGCGGTCAAGCGCGCATTCGATCCGGCCGGGCTGCTCAATCCCGACAAGGGCATTCCGACCCGCGCGCGCTGCGCGGAATACGGTCGCCAGCACGTGCGCGGCGGGCTGCTGCCGCACCCCGACCTGCCGCGCTTCTGAGCACCGCGCGGCGGCGCGCCCCGTCCCGACGCGCGGGCCGCGACGTGCCGCCCTGCCCGCGCGCCGGCCATCCGCGCGGCGGCGCCTGCATGCGTTCGTGATACGGGGCTTAGGGATAGTCGCGATGTGGATTCGCGCCACCCCGGTACAATCGACCGGACAACAAGACGAGACGGCAACAGAACATGGAAGAGGACGACATCGTCGCCGGGTGGGCAGAGCGCATCCGTGCCGCCAGTGCCGACGGCCGGCCGCTGCGGATTCGCGGCGGCGGCACCAAGGACTGGTACGGCCAGGCGCTGGACGGCGAAATACTCGACACGCGCGCGTTGCAGGGCATCGTGTCGTACGACCCGGCCGAACTCGTCGTCACGGTCCGCGCGGGCACGCCGCTCGCGCAGCTTGAAACCGCCCTCACCGAGTGCGGCCAGATGCTGCCGTTCGAGCCGCCGCACTTCGGCCGCACGGCTACCGTCGGCGGCTGCATCGCGGCCGGCCTCGCGGGCCCGCGCCGCGCGACCTGCGGCGCGCCGCGCGATTTCGTGCTCGGCGTCACGCTGATGAACGGGCGCGGCGAGCTGCTGCGCTTCGGCGGTCAGGTCGTGAAGAACGTCGCCGGCTACGACGTGTCGCGGCTGATGGCCGGCTCGCTTGGCACGCTCGGTCTGATGCTGGAGCTGTCGATCAAGGTGCTACCGGTGCCGGTCGCCGAAGTCACGCTGAAGTTCGAGATGACCGCGACCGACGCGGTGCGCAAGCTCAACGAATGGGGCGGCCATCCGCTGCCCGTCAGCGGGAGCGCGTGGCGCAACGGCACGCTGGTGCTGCGGCTGTCTGGCGCCGAGGCCGCCGTGAAATCGGCGAAGACGCTGCTCGGCGGCGAAGTCGTCGACGCGGTCGAGGCCGAGCGCTTCTGGGCCGGCCTGCGCGAGCATGCCGATCCGTTCTTCAACGGCATCCCGCCCGGCTATGCGCTATGGCGCCTCGCACTGCCGTCGATCACCGAACCGATGCACCTGCCCGGCACCCAGCTGATGGAATGGGGCGGCGCGCAGCGCTGGTGGATCACCGACGCCGATGCGCAAACGGTGCGCATGAGCGCGAAGCAGGCCGGCGGCCATGCGACGCTGTTCCGCGCGGGCGACTCGTACGACCGCAGCGCGGGCGTGTTCACGCCGCTGCCCGCGCCGCTGATGAAGATTCACCGCGGGCTGAAGGCTGCGTTCGATCCCGCACGCATCTTCAACCGCGGGCGGCTCTACCCCGAGCTCTAAATGCAAACGAACCTCGCCGATTTCATTCGCAACACGCCCGACGGCGACGAGGCCGACGCGATCCTGCGCAAGTGCGTGCATTGCGGCTTCTGCACCGCGACGTGCCCGACCTACCAGTTGCTCGGCGACGAACTCGACGGCCCGCGCGGGCGCATCTACCTGATCAAGCAGATGGTCGAAGGCGCGCCCGTCACGCGCAGCACGCAGCAGCACCTCGACCGCTGCCTCACCTGCCGCAGCTGCGAGACGACCTGCCCGTCGGGGGTCCAGTACGGCAGGCTCGTCGAGATCGGCCGCAAGCACGTCGAGGCGCAGGTGCGGCGCCCGGTGCAGCAGCGAATCCTGCGCCGCGTGCTCGCGAGCCTCGTGCCGAACGCGGCGCTGTTCTCGCCGGTCATGCGGCTCGGCCAGCACGTGCGGCCGCTGTTGCCGAAACGGCTGCGCGACAAGGTACCGCCGCGCCAGCGGCTGCTCGAATGGCCGCAGCGCACGCATCCGCGCAAGATGCTGATGCTCGGCGGCTGCGTGCAGCCGTCGATGCTGCCGAACATCAACATCGCGACCGCGCGCGTGCTCGACGCACTCGGCGTCGAGACGATCGTCGCGCCCGACGCGGGCTGCTGCGGCGCGATCCGCCTGCACCTGAACTATCACGACGAAGCGCTCGCCGACGCACGCCGCAACATCGACGCGTGGTGGCCGTATATCGAGCAAGGTGCCGAAGCGATCGTCATGAACGCATCGGGCTGCGGCGCGACGGTGCTCGAATATGCGCACCTGCTGCGTGACGATCCGGCCTATGCGGAAAGAGCGCAGCGCATCGTCGCGCTGACGCGCGACATCTCCGACGTGCTGCTCGCGTTCGAGGCCGAGATCGCGACGCTCGCGCGGCGCCGCGCGATCCATACCGTCGCGTACCACCCGCCGTGCACGCTGCAGCACGGCCAGCAGTCGCGCGGCAAGGTCGAGCGCCTGCTCGAGACGCTCGGCATCGAGGTGCGGCTGCCGGCCGACAGCCATCTGTGCTGCGGATCGGCCGGCACCTATTCGCTGACGCAGCCGTCGCTGTCGTACCGGCTGCGCAAGCAGAAGCTGCTGAAGCTGCAGGCACTCGAGCCGCAGATGATCGTGTCCGGCAACGTCGGCTGCATCGCGCACCTGCAGAGCGGCACGCAGATTCCGGTCGCGCACTGGATCCAGCTCGTCGAGCATCTGCTGTACGGCTAGCGCGGCGCCGGGCCGGCCGGTCGCGCACTGCATCGCGTCCGTATAATGGGCGAATCGATGCGGCGCGTGCCGTGCCGCATTCGCTGCCGTATTAGCCGTGGTATCCGCTTCTCGTGCCTGCTTCCGTGCCCGTCATGTCCGATTTCGCCGCCCGTCTCGACTCCGTTCACCGCCGCATCGCCGACGCCGCCCGCGCGGCCGGCCGCGATCCCGCCACCGTCTCGCTGCTCGCCGTGTCGAAGACGTTTCCCGCCGACGACGTGCGCGCCGCGCATGCGGCCGGACAACGCGCGTTCGGCGAAAACTACGTGCAGGAATCGATCGACAAGATCGACGCGCTCGCGGATCTGCGCACCGGGCTCGAGTGGCATTTCATCGGGCCGCTGCAATCGAACAAGACGCGCCCGGTGGCCGAACGGTTCGACTGGGTCCATTCGATCGACCGGTTGAAGATCGCGCAGCGCCTCGCCGAACAGCGCCCCGCGCACCTGCCGCCGCTCAACGTGTGCGTGCAGGTGAACATCAGCGGCGAGGCGTCCAAGAGCGGCGTCGCGCCGGCCGACGTGGCCGAGGTCGCGCGCGCGGTCGCCGCGCTGCCGACGCTGCGCCTGCGCGGCCTGATGGCGATTCCCGAACCGGCCGGCGATACCGACGCGCAGCGCGCGCCGCATCGTGCGCTGCGTGCGCTGTTCGATACGCTGCGCGCCGACGGCCTGCCGCTCGACACGTTGTCGATGGGCATGTCCGCCGATCTCGAGGCCGCGGTGCTCGAAGGCGCGACGATCGTGCGCGTCGGAACCGCGCTGTTCGGCGCACGCGACTATTCGCACTGAGCGCCTCCCCTGTTCCGCCTTTCCGTTCACTCTTCTGCTCAATCGACACCATGAAAATCGCATTCATCGGCGGCGGCAACATGGCCGCGGCCCTGATCGGCGGCCTGATCAAGCGCGGCGTTGCCGCTGACGGCCTGTATGCCATCGACGTCAACGAGGACGTCCGCGCGCGCGCCGCGCAGCAATTCGGCATCCGCACCGGCGCGGCCATCGACGCGGCGCTCGCAGGCTACGACGCGATCGTGCTCGCGGTGAAACCGCAGGTGCTGAAGGACGTCGCGCAAGCGCTCGCCCCGCATCTGAAGTCGCAGCTCGTGATCAGCATCGCGGCCGGCATCCGCGGCACCGACCTCGCCCGCTGGCTCGGCGACTACGCGCGTGTCGTGCGCACGATGCCGAACACGCCCGCGCTGGTCGGCATGGGCGTGACGGGCCTCGCCGCGCTGCCGGGCGTCGACGCGGCCGGTCGCGAGCTCGCGTCGAACGTGCTCGGCGCGGTCGGCGAGATCGTCTGGTTCGACGACGAAGCGCAGCTCGATGCCGTCACCGCGATCTCGGGCAGCGGCCCGGCCTACGTGTTCTATTTCATCGAAGCGCTGCAGGAAGCCGCGCGCCGCCTCGGCATGAATGACGAACAGGGCCGCGCGCTCGCGGTCGCGACGTTCGCGGGTGCCGCGCAACTCGCCGCGCAATCGGGCGAACCGGCGAGCGTGCTGCGCGAGCGCGTGACGTCGAAGGGCGGCACGACGGCCGCCGCGCTCGCGTCGTTCGACGCGCAGGGCGTGAAGGAAGCGATCGTGCGCGGCGCGCTGGCCGCCGAGGCGCGTGCGAAGGAAATGGGTGACGAGCTCGGCCGCGCGTAAGCGCGGCGCGCTCCGCCGGGCTTACGGCACCGGCAACAAAAAAGCGGCCTCGGCCGCTTTTTTGTTGGCCTCGCGCGCCGGCGCGCGGCCGCTTCAGTTGCCTCCCGTGCCCGCCAGCAGGTAGTGCGCGGCGATCCCCGCGAACAGCACGCCGCCGAGCCAGTTGTTGTGCCGGAACGCCGCGAAGCACGGCATCCGCTCGCGGTCCTTGATCAGCGTGTAGTGATACAGCGCGCAGCCGACCGCCGCCGCCCAGCCGGCCCAATATGCGAGGCCGAAGCCGAGCGTCACGCCGATCCACACATAGATGCCGAGCGTCGCCGCATAGCAGAGCATGACGGCCGCGACGTCGAAGCGGCCGAACGTCAGCGCGGACGTGCGAATGCCGATCTTGATGTCGTCGTCGCGGTCGACCATCGCGTATTCGGTGTCGTACGCGACCGACCAGAAGATGTTCGCGATCAGCATCACCCATGCGAGCATCGGCACCGTGTCCTGCACGGCCGCGAACGCCATCGGGATGCCGAAACCGAACGCGATGCCGAGATACGCCTGCGGAATCGCGAAGAAGCGCTTCATGAACGGATACGAGCCCGCGACGAACAGCGCGACGACCGACAGCTCTTTCGTCAGCGTATTGAGCGGCTGGATCAGCAGGAACGAGATAAAGGCCAGCACCACCGCGATCGCGACGGCTTCCCATGCGCGGATCTTGCCCGACGTCAGCGGCCGGTCGGCCGTGCGCTTCACGTGACGGTCGAAATCGCGGTCGGCATAGTCGTTCATCGCGCAGCCGGCCGAGCGCATCAGCAGCGTGCCGAGCGCGAAGATCGCGAGCAGCGGCCAGCGCGGATGGCCGTCCGACGCGATCCACAGTGCGTTGAGCGTCGGCCAGAGCAGCAGCAGGCTGCCGATCGGCTTGTCCATCCGGACGAGCCGCAGATACAGGGGGAAGCGGGCAAGCATGGCGAAGCACCGGGAAGATAATCCCGGCATTTTAGAGCCGAGCGGCGGGTCACGTCATGTCGGGCAGGCCCGCGGCCGGCTGCCGCGACCTGTGCGCCGGCCGCCCGGGCCCGCTGCAAGCGGGGCCAGGCAGTCCGCACGTCAATCAAGGGACAGATGTGTGGCGGGTGTGTACCGCGCTGTCGCCGGCATTCGATCCGATGCGGGCAACCCTGCCCCCGTTCAGCGTCGGCCACCCCCTCACGCCGGCCGCGCGGCGCGCGACCGGCCGCGCCGGTCTTACGCGAGCAGCGACCGCAGCATCCACGCGGTCTTTTCATGCGTCTGCAGACGCTGCGTGAGCAGGTCGGCGGTCGGTTCGTCGCTCGCCGCATCGGCGATCGGGAAGATTTCGCGCGCGGTGCGCACGACAGTCTCGTGCCCTTCGACGAGCTGCCGGATCATCTCCTCGGCCGCCGGCACGCCGTTCGCCTCCGGCACCGACGACAGCTTCGCGAAATCGCCGAACGTGCCCGGCGCGACGACGCCTAGCGTGCGAATGCGCTCGGCGACCTGGTCGACCGCGAGCCACAGTTCGTTGTACTGCTCTTCGAACATCAGGTGCAGCGTGTTGAACATCGGGCCCGTGACGTTCCAGTGGAAGTTGTGGGTCTTCAGGTACAGCGAAAACGTATCGGCCAGCAGCCGCGACAGGCCGTCCGCGATTTTCTTGCGGTCCTTGTCGCTGATGCCGATGTTGATCTGCGTGGCGTTACCTTTCTTGGCCATCTTCGGGACTCCTCATTCGAAATGTTGAACCGGCGAAAATGCGTCGAGCAACCGGCATGCCGCACTGCGCGGCATTCGTCGCCACGTGCCAGTCTAGCGCGGCGAGCGAATCGCTGCGCTCACCCGCCGGCACTCGAGACGATCGGCGCGAGCGCATGCAGCGCCTGCGCGACCAGCTCGGCCGCACCGCCGACGACGATCGCGAATCCGACGATGTGCCGCGCCAGCCCGGCCGGCGTGCGCAGCTCGGGCGCCGCGAGCGCGGCGCGCATGTTCAGCACGATTTGCGTCATGGTCGTCACTCCTTCGACAAGACCTTGAATCGGAAGAAAAAACGGCCGGTCGTGCGACCGGCCGCTGCACGTTGCAACGTGACTGCGCTAGCGCGTCACGACGTTCACGCGAGGTCGAAACGGTCGAGGTTCATCACCTTGTCCCAGGCCGCGACGAAATCGCGCACGAACTTCTCGTTCGCGTCCGCGCTGCCGTACACCTCGGCCAGCGCGCGCAACTGCGAGTGCGAACCGAAGATCAGGTCGACGCGCGTGCCGGTCCACTTGACCTGGCCCGTCGCACGATCGCGCCCTTCGAACACGTCGTTCGCGGCCGACACCGGCTTCCACTCGGTGCCCATGTCGAGCAGGTTCACGAAGAAGTCGTTCGACAGCGTGCCCGGACGGTCGGTGAACACGCCGTGCTTCGCGTCGCCGACGTTCGCGCCGAGCACGCGCAGGCCGCCGACGAGCACCGTCAGCTCCGGCCCGTTCAGCGTCAGCAGCTGGGCCTTGTCGACCAGCAGCGCCTCGGCCGGCGTCTTGTACGCACTCTTCAGGTAGTTGCGGAAACCGTCCGCAACCGGCTCGAGCACGGCCATCGCGTCGACGTCCGTCTGCTCCTGCGACGCGTCCATGCGGCCCGGTGCGAACGGCACCGTCACCGCGACACCGGCGTTCTTCGCGGCCTGTTCGACACCGGCCGCACCGGCCAGCACGATCAGATCGGCGAGCGACACCTTCTTGCCGCCCGTCTGCGCATCGTTGAACGCCTTGCGCACGCCTTCGAGCGTCTCGAGCACCGCGGCGAGCGCGGCCGGCTGGTTCACTTCCCAGTCTTTCTGCGGCGCGAGGCAGATGCGCGCACCGTTCGCGCCGCCGCGCTTGTCGGAACCGCGGAACGTCGAGGCCGACGCCCACGCGGTCGACACGAGCTGCGCGACCGACAGGCCCGACGCGAGCACCTTCGCCTTCAGCGCCGCGACGTCCGCGTCATCGATCAGCGGGTGGTCGACGGCCGGGATCGGGTCCTGCCAGAGCAGCTCCTCGGCCGGCACTTCCGGGCCGAGATAGCGCGCACGCGGCCCCATGTCGCGGTGCGTGAGCTTGAACCAGGCGCGCGCGAACGCGTCGGCAAACTCGGCCGGGTTCTCGTAGAAGCGGCGCGAGATCTTCTCGTAGGCCGGGTCGAAACGCAGCGACAGGTCGGTCGTCAGCATCGTCGGGCGATGCTTCTTCGACGCGTCGAACGCATCCGGAATCACTTCGTCGGCGCCCTTCGCGACCCACTGGTGCGCGCCGGCCGGGCTCTTCGTCAGTTCCCATTCGTAGCTGAACAGGTGCTTGAAGAAATCGTGGCTCCACTTCGTCGGCGTCGACGTCCACGTGACTTCGAGGCCGCTGGTGATCGCATCGTGGCCCTTGCCCGATGCATACGCGCTCTTCCAGCCGAGCCCCTGCTGCTCGATGCCCGCCGCTTCCGGCTCCGGACCGACGTCCGTCGCGGGGCCCGCGCCGTGCGTCTTGCCGAACGTGTGGCCGCCGGCGATCAGCGCGACCGTCTCTTCGTCGTTCATCGCCATCCGCGCGAACGTGTCGCGGATATCGCGCGCCGCCGCGACCGGGTCGGGGTTGCCGTCCGGGCCTTCGGGGTTCACGTAGATGAGGCCCATCTGCACGGCCGCGAGCGGGTTCTCGAGTTCACGGTCGCCCGAGTAACGGCTGTTCGGGCCGCCGCTCAGTTCCAGCCAGATCTTTTCCGAACCCCAGTAGACGTCGTCCGGTTCCCACGTGTCGGCACGGCCGCCCGCGTAGCCGAAGGTCTTGAAGCCCATCGATTCGAGCGCGACGTTGCCGGTCAGGATCAGCAGGTCGGCCCACGAGATGTTGCGGCCGTACTTCTGCTTGATCGGCCACAGCAGTCGGCGCGCCTTGTCGAGGTTCGCGTTGTCCGGCCAGCTGTTCAGCGGCGCGAAGCGCTGCTGCCCGCCGCCCGCGCCGCCGCGGCCGTCGGCGGTCCGGTACGTGCCGGCGCTGTGCCAGGCCATCCGGACGAACAGGCCGCCATAGTGGCCGAAGTCGGCCGGCCACCAGTCCTGCGACGTCGTCATCAGCGCCTGCAGGTCGCGCTTCACTGCCGCGAGGTCCAGCTTCTTGAATGCTTGTGCGTAGTCGAAATCCTTGTCCATCGGATCGGACAGCGCCGAGTGCCGGTGCAGGATGTTCAGGTTCAGCTGGTTCGGCCACCAGTCCTTGTTCGACGTGCCGCCGGCCGCCGTATGGTTGAACGGACATTTCGATTCGGTCGACATGCTTTTCTCCTTTATTTGCTCGTAAGCCCCCACTTGCCGGGCGCGGTTCGTGGAGCATTGCGGGGGATGAAACGGGAATCGGGGGCACCGGAGCGGCGTGCGGCGGCACTCATCCGCCGTAGACACGATCCGCCAGGTATGCGAACGCAATCGGGCGCAGGCTGCGGGTCGCCGCCCTCGCACGATTCAGGACTTCATCGCGCGACGGGATGTTCCGTTGCGCGTGCTGCAATACCGACCGCATCATGACATCCTCCTTTGACGCTTGCATTGAGGGTGCGAATCGGGCTGGCGAACCGACGCCGATCCATGTAGAAGAGTGTATCGATATCTATCGATTTTTGTAATTTAATAAAAATAATCTATGCAATAGGCAAAAATAAACGGGGTCGCAAGCCCCGTTCATCATGCGGTCACGTATGCCGCCGTGCGCTCAGTTCATCGTCGCCGGCATGTCGAGCTTTGCGACGCCCGGCAGGTCGCATGCGGCGATCGCGTCGCTGATCGCGTCGATCGCCGGCATTCGCGTGAAGCTCTTGCGCCACACCAGCACGACGCGCCGATCGGGCACCGGTTCGTTGAACGGCACGTACGACAGCAGTTCGGCGTCGGGGCCGTTCGCGCGCGGGCCGATCTCGGCGACCGACATCCGCGGCAGCACCGTGATGCCGACCCCGCTCGCGACCATGTGGCGAATCGTTTCGAGCGACGAGCCCTCGAAGGTCTTCTGGATGCCGTCGGCTGTTTGCGAGAAGCGCATCAGTTCCGGGCACACGCCGAGCACGTGATCGCGGAAGCAGTGGCCGTTGCCGAGCAGCAGCATGGTTTCCTGTTTCAGGTCCTCGGCGTCGATCTCGTCGCGCTTCTCCCACGGATGGCCGGCCGGCAGCGCGACGACGAACGGCTCGTCGTACAGCGGCCGCACCATCAGGCCGGTTTCGGGAAACGGGAGCGCCATGATCGCGGCGTCGATCTCGCCCTGCTTCAGCAGTTCGAGCAGCTTCAGCGTGTAGTTCTCCTGCAGCATCAGCGGCATCTGCGGCACCCGCTGGATCATCTGCTTGACGAGCGTCGGCAGCAGGTACGGCCCGATCGTGTAGATCACGCCGAGACGGAACGGGCCGACGAGCGGGTCCTTGCCCTGCTTCGCGATCTCCTTGATCGCGAAGGTCTGCTCGAGCACGCGCTGCGCCTGCGTGACGATCTGGTCGCCGATCGGGGTCACGCTCACTTCGCTCGCGCCGCGCTCGAAAATCTGCACGTTGAGCTCGTCTTCCAGCTTCTTGATCGCCACCGAGAGGGTCGGCTGGCTCACGAAGCAGGCTTCGGCGGCGCGACCGAAATGCCGCTCGCGCGCGACCGCGACGATGTATTTCAGTTCAGTCAGGGTCATTGTGGGTCAATCAGATATATACAGGCGATAGGTTTAATTTATACACCCACTCGGACCGATTCGCCAAGTTTCTCAGTATTGCAATGCGCCGGGCGGCGGCGAATTTCGATTTCAGGACCGGCCCTTAATACGTCGATCACGCCTTCAGATACTGCTCCCGCGCGCCGAGCCAGCGGGCGAGATGCTGCGTGACGACGTCAGGATACGCGGCGATCAGTCGCGCCGCCGCGTCGCGGGCCGGGTCGATCAGCCAGCCGTCGGTCTCGAGGTTCGCGAAGCGCAGCATCGCCGCGCCCGACTGGCGCGCGCCGAGGAATTCGCCGGGGCCGCGGATCTCGAGGTCGCGCCGCGCGATCTCGAAGCCGTCGGTCGTCTCGCGCATCGTCTTCAGCCGCTCGCGGCCGGTGAGCGACAGCGGGCCCGTGTACAGCAGCACGCACACCGATGCCGCGGTGCCGCGCCCGACCCGGCCGCGCAACTGGTGCAGCTGCGCGAGGCCGAAGCGCTCCGCGTGCTCGATCACCATCAGCGACGCGTTCGGCACGTCGACGCCGACCTCGATCACGGTCGTCGCGACCAGCAACTGCACCTCGTTGCGCGTGAAGGCTTCCATCACGGCCGCCTTGTCGCCCGGGGACAGCCTGCCGTGCACGAGCCCGACCTTCAACTCGGGCAGGGCCGCGGCCAGCGTCTCGTAGGTCTCGACGGCCGTCTGCAACTGCAGCGTCTCGCTCTCCTCGATCAGCGGACACACCCAGTACACCTGGCGGCCGGTCAGCGCGGCCTCGCGCACGCGCGCGATCACCTCCTCGCGCCGCGCGTCGCCGACGAGGCGCGTCAGCACCGGCGTGCGGCCCGGCGGCAGCTCGTCGATCGTCGACACCTCGAGATCCGCGTAATACGTCATCGCGAGCGTGCGCGGGATCGGCGTGGCCGACATCATCAGCTGGTGCGGCTGGAAATCGCGCGCGCCGTTGGCCGCGTTCGCGGCCTTCGCCCGCAGCGCGAGACGCTGCTCGACGCCGAAGCGGTGCTGCTCGTCGACGATCACGAGGCCGAGCCGCGCGAATTCGACCGTGTCCTGGATGATCGCGTGCGTGCCGATCACGAGCTGCGCGGTGCCGAGCGCCGCGGCCTCGATCGCCGCGCGCTTCTCCTTCGCCTTCAGGCTGCCCGCGAGCCACGCGACCGACACGCCGAGCGGCTCGAGCCACGCGCGCAGCTTGCGGGCGTGCTGTTCCGCGAGGATTTCGGTCGGCGCCATCAGCGCGGCCTGGTAGCCGGCATCGATCGCCTGCGTCGCGGCCAGCGCGGCGACGACCGTCTTGCCGCTGCCGACGTCGCCCTGCAACAGCCGCTGCATCGGATGCGGGAGCGTGAGGTCGTGCGCGATCTCGTCGACGACGCGCGCCTGCGCGCCCGTCAGCGTGAACGGCAGCGCCGCGTAGAGGCGCGTCGTCAGCGCGTCGGCATCGGTCGCGGCGCGGCGCGGCATCGCGGGCGCCGCGCGCGTGCGGCGCTCCTCGTGCGCGCGCTTGAGCGACAGCTGCTGCGCGAGCAGTTCCTCGAACTTGATGCGCGTCCACGCCGGATGCGAGCCGTCCATCAGCGCGGCTTCATCGGAATCGACGCCCGGGTGATGCAGGATGCGCACGGCCTGCGCGAGCGTCGGCACGCCGAGCGGCTTCAGGTAGTCGCGCTCGATCTCGGGCGGCAGCAGCTCGGGCAGCGGCGTGCGCTCGACCGCGTTCTCGATCGCCTTGCGCAGATACGCCTGCGACACGCCGGCCGTGCTCGGATAGACGGGCGTGAGCACCTGCGGCAGCGGCGCATCGGCTTCGACCACGCGCACGGCCGGATGCACCATCTCCACCCCGAAGAAGCCGCCGCGCACATCGCCGCGCACGCGCAGCCGCTGGCCGACGGCCATCTGCTTGACCTGCGAGCCGTAGAAATTCAGGAAGCGCAGCACGAGCTGCTCGCCGTCGTCGTCCTGGATCTTCACGACGAGCTGGCGGCGCGGCCGGTACGCGACTTCGTTGTCGAACACGACGCCCTCGGTCTGCGCGATGCCGCCCGGCAGCAGTTCGCCGATCGGCGTGAGCGTGGTTTCGTCCTCGTAGCGCATCGGCAGATGCAGCACGAGATCGATCGAGCGCGTGAGACCGAGCTTCGCGAGCTTGTCGGCGGTCTTCACGGGTTTGTCGGCGGCCGGCTTCTTCTTGCGCTTCGCGCCGGATGCATCGGATGCGCCCGACGCCGCCGCGCCCGCTTCGTCGCCGCCGGCGCCCGCTTCGACGTCGGGCGCGGCGGCGGCCGGCTGTGCGAGCCGCCCGTCGGCGCCGCGCTTCGGGCCCGCGCGCTTCGGCGCCGCGCGCGCGTCGGAGTCGCGCTCCCCCGCGCTTCGCGCGGGTAACGCGGCATCGTCCGCGTCGAACGGATCGGCGGAATCGGCAACGGCAGCGGAGGAACGGCGTGGTGACACAGGCATCGGATCGTCTGGGTGCTTCGCAAGGCAAGTACAATAGCGGCTTTCACGTCGTCCGAACGAACGACGCCGGCCAGGCCGCGCATCCCGCCATCATAGCGGCTCGCGCGCCCCAATTATGCGTTTCCGCCTTGTGGGCGGCGCCCGCCGGCCGTTTCGAACCAGCCCGCATGTTCACGCTTTCCGATTTCGATTTCAATCTGCCGCCCGAGCTGATTGCGCAAACCGCGCTGCCCGAACGCACCGCGAGCCGCCTGCTCGAGGTCGACCACACCGTCGAGCCCGCGCGCCTCGTCGACCGCAACTTCGTCGAGCTGCCGTCGTGCATCGCGCCCGGCGACCTGCTCGTGTTCAACGATACCAGGGTGCTGAAGGCGCGTTTCTTCGGCCAGAAGGCCAGCGGCGGCAAGATCGAGGTGCTGATCGAGCGCGTGACCGGCACGCATACGGCGCTCGCGCAGATCCGCGCGAGCAAGTCGCCGGGCGCCGGCACGACGCTGCGCCTCGCCGACGCGTTCGACGTGACGGTCGGCGAGCGCGTCGAACCGTTCTTCACGCTGCACTTCCCGCAGCCATGCCTCACCCTGATCGAGCAGCATGGCCGCCTGCCGCTGCCGCCGTACATCGAGCACGACGCCGACGCGAGCGACGAGACGCGCTATCAGACCGTCTACGCGAGCAACCCGGGCGCGGTCGCGGCACCGACGGCCGGGCTCCATTTCGACCTGCCGCTGCTCGAGAGGCTCGACGCGATGGGCGTCGAGCGCGCGACGCTGACGCTGCACGTGGGCGCGGGCACGTTCCAGCCGGTGCGCGTCGAGAACATCGCCGAGCACCGGATGCACAGCGAGTGGTACGACCTGCCGCAGTCGCTCGTCGACAAGATCGCCGCGACCCGCGCGCGCGGCGGCAACGTGATCGCGGTCGGCACGACGTCGATGCGCGCGCTCGAAGCCGCGGCGCGCAGCGCCGACGAAGCGGGCCGCCCGCTCGCGGCGACGCAGGCCGAGACCGACATCTTCATCACGCCCGGCTACCGCTTCCGCGTCGTCGACCGGCTCGTCACGAACTTCCACCTGCCGAAGTCGACGCTGCTGATGCTGGTGTCCGCGTTCGCGGGGGTCGAGACGATCCGCGCCGCCTACCGGCACGCGATCGACCAACGCTACCGCTTCTTCAGCTACGGCGACGCGATGCTGCTCAC
The DNA here is from genome assembly GCF_005937855.2 of Burkholderia sp. KBS0801. Taxonomy (NCBI): domain Bacteria; kingdom Pseudomonadati; phylum Pseudomonadota; class Betaproteobacteria; order Burkholderiales; family Burkholderiaceae; genus Burkholderia; species Burkholderia sp. KBS0801. The sequence continues at coordinate 713,044 of NZ_CP042177.1, read as the reverse complement.
GCGGCGCGACACGCCGGAGGCACCGCGCGCGTAAGCGCGACGGGCGCGACGGTTTCGCACCGCATGCCCGTCGCACCTGCGATTTCCCCCTGTGCGCGCCACGCTGGCGCGCACCCGCTTTTCCCGCCGCCGGGCATCCGGCGGCCTGTCCAACATGCGCCGGACTGTCTTCCGGTGGCAAGGAGAATGACGCGATGACCGAAGGTTCATCCCACGATACGCACGCGCCCGTGCAGGAGCGCCCGGCCAACGGGCTCGAATTCGAACTGCTGACGACCGACGGCCATGCACGCCGCGGCCGCGTGAAGCTCAACCACGGCGTGGTCGAAACGCCGATCTTCATGCCGGTCGGCACGTACGGCACCGTGAAGGCGATCCAGCCGCGCGAGCTGCACGAGATCAACGCGCAGATCATCCTCGGCAACACGTTCCACCTGTGGCTGCGCCCGGGCCTCGACACGATCGACGCGCACGGCGGCCTGCACGGCTTCATGGGCTGGAACAAGCCGATCCTGACCGACTCGGGCGGCTTCCAGGTGTTCTCGCTCGGCGACCTGCGCAAGATCACCGAGGACGGCGTCACGTTCGCGTCGCCGATCAACGGCGACAAGCTGTTCCTGTCGCCGGAAGTGTCGATGCAGATCCAGAAGGTGCTGAACTCCGACATCGTGATGCAGTTCGACGAATGCACGCCGTACGCGACCAACGGCGTGCCGACGACGCACAAGGAAGCGGCCGACTCGATGCGCATGTCGCTGCGCTGGGCGAAGCGCTCGCTCGACGAGTTCGACCGGCTCGGCAACCCGAACGCCCTCTTCGGGATCGTCCAGGGCGGGATGTTCGAGGACCTGCGCGACGAATCGCTGGCGGGGCTGTCCGAACTCGGCTTCCACGGCCTCGCGATCGGCGGGCTGTCGGTCGGCGAGCCGAAGGAAGACATGATGCGCGTGCTGCGGCACGTCGGCCCGAAGCTGCCGGCCAACAAGCCGCACTACCTGATGGGCGTCGGCACGCCGGAAGACCTGGTCGAGGGCGTCGCGAACGGCATCGACATGTTCGACTGCGTGATGCCGACCCGCAACGCGCGCAACGGCTGGCTGTTCACGCGCTTCGGCGACGTGAAGATCCGCAACGCGACGCACAAGAACTCGCTGAAGCCGCTCGATCCGAGCTGCGGCTGCTACACGTGCCAGAACTTCTCGCGCGGCTACCTGCATCACCTGCACCGTGTCGGCGAAATCCTCGGCGCGCAGCTCAACACGATCCACAACCTGCACTACTACCTGCAGCTGATGGGCGAGATCCGCGACGCGATCGAAACCCATACGTTCGACGCGTTCCGCCAGCGCTTCGCGGAGGATCGCGCGAGAGGGGTCGACTGACGCGGCCGGCTGCCCGCACCGCTGCCCGCGCCGCTGCCTGTCACATCGGACGCGTACTAAATAACGCGTTCCAGGTGCCGGTCGCGACCGCGAAACATTACAATTGCCTTTCCAAACAAGTCGCAACGGTGCGGGTTCATGCTTTAACAGCTTGATCCGAAAGCGCATTTGCCGCGCCGTTTGCGCATGGGGCCGGTGGTAGAATAACCGGCTTATTTTTCGATCTTCCCCTACGGAGAGACCAACGTGCCGTTCATTTCCAATGCCTTCGCGCAAGGCGCCGGTGGCGCCGAATCGAGCCTGATGAGCTTCCTGCCGCTCATCCTGATGTTCGCGGTGCTGTACTTCATCATGATCCGTCCGCAGATGAAGCGTCAGAAGGAACACCGCAACATGCTCGCGGCCATGGCGAAGGGCGACGAAGTCGTCACGAGCGGCGGCCTCGTCGGCAAGGTGACGAAGGTCACCGAAGGCTACATCGGCGTCGAAATCGCCGAAGGCACCGAAATCACCGTGCAGAAGGCCGCCGTCACGACCATTCTGCCGAAGGGCACGATCAAGTCGCTGTAAGGCTCGCTGTAAGGCTTTTACCGAGCGTCCGGCTCCCCGCGCCGTGCCCGCCTGAGAGAGCGGGCCGCCGCGGCGCCGGACGCGACGCTTTCACGCCAACCACCCGTTCGGCCCCCTCATGAATCGTTATCCACTCTGGAAATATGTCGTGATGGTCGTGGCGCTCGCCATCGGCTTTCTGTACACATTGCCCAACTTCTTCGGCGAAGCGCCGGCGGTGCAGGTGTCGAGCGGCAAGGCCACGGTCAAGCTCGACTCGACCACGCTGACCCAGGTCGAATCCGCGCTCGCGTCCGCGCAGATCAAGCCGGACGACATCACCTTCGAGAACACGGCGTCCAACGCGAACATCCGCGTGCGCCTGAAGGACACCGATACGCAGCTGCGCGTCAAGGACCTGCTGCAGAAATCGCTGAACGCCGATCCGAACGATCCGCAGTACGTCGTCGCACTGAACCTGCAGAGCGCGTCGCCGCGCTGGCTGACTGCCTTGCACGCACTGCCGATGTATCTCGGCCTCGACCTGCGCGGCGGTGTCCACTTCCTGCTCCAGGTCGACATGACGGGCGCGCTGACGAAGAAGCTCGACTCCGACGCATCCGACGCACGCGCGCTGCTGCGCGACCGGAACATCCGCGACGGCGGCGTGAGCCGCGTCGACCAGTCCGTCGTCGTCAACTTCAGCGATGCGCAAACGGCCGAAGACGCCCGCAAGGTGCTCGCCGCGTCGGTCACCGAACTGCAATGGGCGACCCAGCCCGGCGGCGGCGGCACGCAGGTCGTCGGCACGTTCACGCCGGCCGTGCAGAAGTCCGTCGAGGACGCCGCGCTCAAGCAGAACCTGACGACGCTCCACAACCGCGTGAACGAACTCGGCGTGTCCGAGCCGATCCTGCAGCAGCAGGGCAGCGACCGTATCGTCGTCGAACTGCCGGGCGTGCAGGACACCGCGAAGGCGAAGGACATCATCGGCCGCACCGCGACGCTCGAGGCGCGCCTCGCCGATCCGATCAACACTCACCCGAACCCGAACGACCCCGTGCCGCCGGGCGAGGAGCTGTTCACGCAGGGCAACCAGGCGCCCGTGCTGCTGAAGAAGGAAGTGATCTTCACCGGCGACCGCATCATCGATGCATCGGCCGGCTTCGACGAACACCAGCGTCCGTCGGTCAACATCCGCCTCGACTCGGCGGGCGGCCGCTCGGTGCGCGCGGTATCGCGCGAGAACATCGGCAAGCCGATGGCGATGGTGCTGTTCGAGAAGGGCAAGGGCGAGGTGCTGACGGTCGCGACGATCCAGTCCGAACTCGGCGACCGCTTCCAGATCACGGGCCAGCCGACGCCGCAGGCAGCAGCCGATCTCGCGCTGCTGCTGCGCGCCGGTTCGCTCGCCGCGCCGATGGACATCATCGAGGAACGCACGATCGGCCCGAGCCTCGGCGCGGACAACATCAAGATGGGCGTCCACTCGGTGATCTGGGGCTTCTGCGCGATCGCCGTGTTCATGATCGCGTACTACATGCTGTTCGGCGTGATCTCGGTGATCGGCCTGTCGGTGAACCTGCTGCTGCTCGTCGCGGTGCTGTCGCTGATGCAGGCGACGCTGACGCTGCCGGGTATCGCGGCAATCGCGCTCGCGCTCGGCATGGCGATCGACTCGAACGTGCTGATCAACGAGCGCGTGCGTGAGGAACTGCGCGCCGGCCAGCCGCCGCAGCTCGCGATCCAGTCCGGCTACGCGCATGCGTGGGCGACGATTCTCGACTCGAACGTCACGACGCTGATCGCCGGCCTCGCGCTGCTCGCGTTCGGCTCGGGCCCGGTTCGCGCGTTCGCGATCGTGCACTGCCTCGGCATCCTGACGTCGATGTTCTCCGCGGTGTTCTTCTCGCGCGGGCTCGTCAACCTCTGGTACGGCGGCCGCAAGAAACTGAAGTCGCTCGCGATCGGCCAGGTGTGGAGGCCGGAAGGCGCCACGGCCGGCGCATCGTTCACCGCGGCCGACGAATCGACCGACACCGCGCGCGCCGCGAAGCTCGCCGCCCCCGCGAAGGGCAACGCCCCGCGCGCCGGCAAGCCGCAGCTGCGCAACCGCGCGCAGCAAGGCGTGTCGCCGAAGAAACCGGGCTCGACCCAATAAGGCCCCGGAGACGAAGCCATGGAATTTTTCCGCATCCGTAAAGACATTCCGTTCATGCGGCACGCGCTGGTGTTCAACGTGATCTCGCTGGTCACGTTCCTCGCCGCCGTGTTCTTCCTGTTCCACCGCGGGCTGCACCTGTCCGTCGAATTCACCGGCGGTACGGTGATCGAGGTTCAGTACCAGCAGGCCGCGCAGCTCGAACCCGTGCGCGCCACGCTCGGCAAGCTCGGCTACGCCGATGCGCAGGTGCAGAACTTCGGCACGTCGCGCAACGTGCTGATCCGCCTGCAGCTGAAGGAAGGCCTCACGTCCGCGCAGCAGAGCGATCAGGTGATGACCGCACTGAAGGCGCAGAGCCCCGACGTGTCGCTGCAGCGCGTCGAGTTCGTCGGCCCGCAGGTCGGCCGCGAGCTCGCGACCGACGGTCTCCTCGCGCTCGCGTGCGTCGTGATCGGCATCGTGATCTACCTGTCGATCCGCTTCGAATGGAAGTACGCGGTCGCCGGCATCATCGCGAACCTGCACGACGTCGTGATCATTCTCGGTTTCTTCGCGTTCTTCCAGTGGGAGTTCTCGCTGGCGGTGCTCGCGGCGATCCTCGCGGTGCTCGGCTACTCGGTCAACGAGTCGGTCGTCATCTTCGACCGGATCCGCGAAACGTTCCGCCGCGAACGCAGGATGAGCGTGTCGGAAGTGATCAACCACGCGATCACGACGACGATGTCACGCACGATCATCACGCACACGTCGACGGAAATGATGGTGCTGTCGATGTTCTTCTTCGGCGGCCCGACGCTGCACTACTTCGCGCTCGCGCTGACGGTCGGCATCATGTTCGGCATCTACTCGTCGGTGTTCGTCGCGGGCTCGCTCGCGATGTGGCTCGGCATCAAGCGCGAAGACCTGATCAAGGACAAGAAGAGCGCACACGATCCGGACGATCCGAACGCGGGCGCGCAGGTTTGAGCCCGCGCCGTTTCGGCTGATATACGAAGGCCGGTCCTGTTGGACCGGCCTTTTTTCATATGGGAGTCGCCGCCCTCTTCTCGCGGCGCGAGCAGCTCGAATTCGGCACGGCTGCCGACTGGCAGCTCCGGCGGGCGCTCAATGCACTCGCCGAGCGCGCGATTGCGACGGTTGAGGCAAAACCATGGTTGATGCCCGCGAAGCCGGTGTGCAAACCCGGGGACTAACTGTCAATACGACTCCAGACTCCAACTCAATCCGTCTTGGTCATCAAGCACGACAACACCTGCCTTTCCGGTAATGGCGAATTGCCCCATTCCGGCAAATCCCTTTTCTGAAATCCCTCCAAAGATTGGTAGCCGCTCACATTCCAGCTGTAGCCACTTGCGTGCTCAACTTCGATGACGGAATAACGACATCGATTGCCGCGCTGTTTCAAATGAAAGACAACTCGTTCTCGGTCGCGGTCGAGCGTTTTTTCCAGGATTTCATAGTGCGTCGCCTTGCAGACACTGTAGGCCGATTCCCATTCGATTGTCTTGGCACGCACATGGAGTGCGCCGGAACAGGCCCGGCCTGTTCCCTCGAATGTGCCCGTGAAAATCTGATCAGAAGCGAGCGCCACACTCGACATGCTTCCGACAGACATGGACAACACCCAGGCCATCAGTACGCGCATATCGCCCGTTCTCCCTTCCGGATCAATGCCAGAGCATAGTCGAGCTTCCTGGCATACATTGGATCACCAACGTTATAGCACGCTGCAATGCTCGATGTCGTGATCATCTTCCAGCCAACGATGACCTTCCTCAACGATGCCTTCCGATACTTCAATACCTGGCCTGGCCTCAATATATGTCCCGTCGGACTGAGTTTTTGCATGGTTTCCACAGTGCTGCCTTTGGTTCTGGCAATTTTGGCGATGCTGTCCCCGGCCTGCACGTTCACTTCATAGACGGCGTCATCCGAATCCGGAACGCTCTTGATCGCATAATTCGCCATACGCATCAACAGGTAGCCAATTCCGGCACGGATGTTATATGCAGGAACGGTCGTTGCAGCACCTATGGTCAATCGCTCCTTCCATGCGACAGGAATAATCAAATCCCCTCCCTCGTTCCCCGCTAGCAAAGACCTCAATCCGGGATCTCCCGGGTTTCCTATCTGGATCGGATTCGATCTCCACTTCTTGCTTTCTGCACCGGTCTCCACCCATATCATTGCCTTGATAAGCTGCCAATCCAATGGCCGGTAGCCAGACGTGCCCGACAGATGACGGTTGTACTCATCCACTGCCATTCGGATTTCACAATCCCAGGCATTCCATTTGGAATCGCCGACGGCTCTATTGATGCCGTCCTGCCATTTCTCGAAACCTGTGTTCGGTTGTGCGAGGCGCACCATATCAGTCCTTTCCAGCCCAATCGCCGGGGTATTTTGGGAAATACCCGCAAGACTCTACAAAGCGAGGGACGAAATCACCATAAGACGTGACTGAATTTGGTGAAGCTCATATAGAGCCGGAGGCAATCGCTGATATATCCCGAACCACGAGCGAGCAGCTACATGACGGCATGCTTACCACCACGGGAACCGCCGCGCCCGCACGCGGCGATCGACCCTCCGCCCGCGTCACCGCCCCCTCACCGAAATCCGAACCGCCGCCGCAGCACGAACAGCGCCGCGAGGCTCAGCACGGCCGCGAACATCAGGTAGAAGCTCGGCGCGGTCTTCATCCCGGTCGCGCGGATCAGCCACGCGATGATGAACGGCCCGAAGCCGCCGAAGATCGTCACCGCGACGTTATACGCGAGCGACATTCCGGTCGTGCGCGTCTGCACCGGAAACACTTCCGACAACAGGCCCGGCAGCGCCGCGAAATAGCCGGTCATCAGGAACGCGAGCAGCACCTGCAGCGCGATCAGCGTGCCGAAGCCCGGGTGCGCGACCAGGTACGCGAACGCCGGATAGATCAGCACGAGAATGCCGAGCGCCGGCGCGATCATCACGCGCACGCGGCCGTAGCGATCCGACCAGTGGCCGACGAGCGGCGCGAACGCCATCTGGATCACCCCGACGACGAGGATCGCCGCGAACGCGGCCGACGGCGCGAGGCCGAGCTGCTTCACGCCGTAGGTCGGCATGAACAGCACGAGATAGGTCGCGACGGTGCCGAGCACGACCACGCCCATCGCGGCGACGAGCCGCGCCTTGTGCGACGCGAACGTGTCGCGCAGCGGGGTCGCGGTGCTTTCGGCCGCGAGGAATTCGGGCGTCTCGTCGACCTTCGAGCGGATGTAGTACGCGACGGGCCCGAGCAGCAACCCGAAGAAGAACGGAATGCGCCACCCCCACGTGGCCATCTGGTCGGCCGTGAGCTGCGCGTTCAGCACGGTGCCGAAACCGGCGGCAAGCAGTGTCGTGAGGCCCTGGCTCGCGACCTGCCAGCTCGCGAAGAAGCCGCGCCGGCCCGGCACGTGCTCGGCCAGGAACGCGGTCGCGCTGCCGAATTCGCCGCCCGCCGAGAAACCCTGCATCAGCCGTGCGGCGACGAGGATCAGCGGCGCCGCGACGCCGATCGTCCCGTAGGTCGGTAGCACCGCGATGACGAGCGTGCCGGCCATCATCAACAGGATCGACAGCGTGAGGGCGGCCTTGCGGCCCGCGCGGTCGGCATACGCGCCGAGCACGATCGCGCCGAGCGGACGCATGAAGAACGACACGCCGAACGTGCCGAGCGTGAGCAGCAGCGACACCGTGTCGTTGCCGGCCGGAAAGAACAGCTTCGAGATCGTGACCGCGAAGAAGCCGTAGACGACGAGGTCGAACCACTCGAGCGCGTTGCCGATCGACGCGGCGACCACCGCGCGCCACACGCGCTGCGACGAGGCAATGGAGCTGGACTGCGTGACGGCGTGCATCGGCGATCTCCTTGTCGTTGTACGTTCTGTCCGACGCGCCGTTCCCGCGCCGCGAGCTGTGCCGACGATTATAGGCGCGCAAAAAAAACCGCCGCGACCCCGGAAACGCGGGGCGCGGCGGCGGGCACGCGGCGGCTGGTGCCGCCGGGCGCGTTACTGCTGCTTGACGGCTTCTGCCGTGATCAGCAGCTTCGTCTTCATCTTGAAGCCGTATTGCTTGCCGTAGTCGAGGCCGAAATCGTCGCGGCTGAATTCGCCGACCGCGTCGACGCCGCACACTTCACGCTTGAGCATCGGGTGCGGCATGCACTTGAACGAGTCGATCTTCAGCGTGACCGGCTTCGTGACGCCATGCAGCGTCAGGTTGCCGACCACCGACACGGGCTTGTCGCCGTCGAACTTGATCGTGCCTTTGTAGTTCGCCTGCGGGAACTTGGCGGCGTCGAAGAATTCGCCCGTCTGCAGATGCTCGTCGAGCTTCGTGCTGCCCGTGTGGATCGACGCGATGTCGGTCGTCACGTCGACCGTACCGGTCTTCGCCGCGCGATCGAGCGTCACGGTGCCGCTCGACTTGTCGAACTTGCCGCGCCAGACCGACAGGCCGCCGAAGTGGTCGGCCTCGAAGCTCGGGTACGTGTGGCTCGGGTCGAACTGGTACGTCGCGGTGTCGGCGAATGCCGAGAACGACAGCGAAGCGGCCAGTGCGCCGGCGGCGATGATCAGATGCTTTTTCAAACTCATTCTCCTGTGAACAGCGCCGCGCCCTCGCGCGGCATTCGGGTAATGCAACAGCGCGCCGCTTACTTCGTGGCGACGAGATGGAACTTGATCTGCACTTCGTCGGCGACGATCGACGTGTCCTTCCACTCGCCGGTGCCGACGTTGAACGCCGAACGCTTGATCGGCAGCACGCCGTCGAAGGTCTGCGTCGCGCCGCTCTGCGCGACCGTGACGGGCACCGTAACGGTCTCGGACTTGCCCTTGATCGTCAGCTTGCCGGTCACGTTGTACTTGTTGCCGCCCGCCGGCGCGATCGCCGACGACGCGAAGGTCGCCTGCGGATACGTCTTCGCGTCGAACCAGTCCTTGCCGGCGACCTGGTCGTTGTACATTTTGTCGCCGAGGTCGAAGCTCGCGATGTCGATCGTCATCTGCGCGCTGCCCTGCGCGGCCTTCGCCGGGTCGAACTTCACCTGCGCGGAGAACTTCTTGAATGCGCCTTCGGTCGGCACGTTCATCTGCTTGGACACCGCGGACACCTTGCTCTTCGCGAGATCGACGTCGGCGTGCGCCGCGCCCGACGCGACAAGTGCCGCCGCGGCGAACGCGGTCAGCATGGAGCGGGAGAAAGACACTTTCATGGGATCCTTCATTTGGCAAAGGGAAGCATTCGCGACAGCAGGCCGTCGCGGTCCAACACCTGGTGCTTGAGCGCCGCGAGCACGTGCAGCGAAACGAGCGCAAGCAGAATGTAATTCAAAGACACGTGAAGCGTCTTGAACGTTTCCTTCAACACCGGATCGGGATCGATCAGGCGCGGCAACGGCACGATGCCGAGGTAGACGACGGGAATGTTCGACGCCGAGCTGTACAGGTAGCCGGTCACCGGGATCACCAGCATCAGCACGTACAGCAGGATGTGCACGCCGTGCGAAGCCGCCCGCTGCCACGCCGGCGTATTGCCCGGCAGCGCCGGCGACGCATGAGTCGCGCGCCACAGCACGCGCACGACGGCCAGCGCGAACGCCGTCACGCCGATCCACTTGTGCCACGAGAAATACTTCAGCTTGGTCGGCGTGAAACCGGGGATGTCCGTCATCACCCAGCCGAGCGCGAAGCCGCAGACGATCAGCAGCGCGATCAGCCAGTGCAGCGCGATCGCGGTCTGCGTGTAACGTGCCGGCCGGGCCGGCAGCGATTTCGATGCCATCTTGGTTTCCTCAGTTGAGCGAACGGCCGCGCCGGTAAATTCGTCCGACGCTTGCCACGGCCGCCATGCTACCGCAACCTTTTGTGCTGCGCGGACTCTGAGGACAGGCGCGCCAGCCGGCCGCCATGTTGATGACATGTTACCGATCGGTCACCCGATAACGGAACGTTGACGCGCCGAAAAGGCCGTTTTGGTAAGATTGGCGCGGCTTCCGGCCCCGTCGGCACACGTTTCCGCCGTCACGCAACCGCCTCCTCCATGCAACGATACGACCTGATTGCCTGCCACGAATGCGACGCACTGTTGCATAAACCGCGCCTGAGCGGTCGCGAAATCGCGCGCTGCCCGCGCTGCGACGCGCTGCTCTACCGCAACAGCACCACGCAGATCGAGCGCATCAGCGCGCTCGCGGTCGCGGCACTGGTCACGTTCGTCATCGCGCAGACCTTCCCGATCCTCGAGATGGACCTGAACGGTACGCGCGTGCAGACGACCTTGCTCGGCGCGATCGAGTCGCTGTGGCACCAGGGCATGGAAGTCGTCGGCGTCATGGTGTTCTGCTCGACCGTGCTGTTCCCGCTCGTCGAGATGGCCGCGCTGCTTTACGTGCTGCTGCCGATCCGCCGCGGCGTCGTGCCGCCGGGCCTCAACCTGGTGCTGCGCACGATCCAGCTCGTGCGGCCGTGGGGGATGATCGAGGTACTCATGCTCGGCATCGTCGTGACGATCGTGAAGATGGTGAGCCTCGCGCGCGTCGTGCCCGACGCCGCGCTGTTCGCGTTCGGCGCGCTCACGCTGATGACGGCCGTCGTGCTGATGTTCGATCCGCGCACGCTGTGGGACATCGCCGACGACCTGCGCGCCGGCCGCGCGCCCGGGCAGCCCGACGGCGCCGCGCCGCCGCAAGACCCCCGCCGATGACGACGCCGAACGCGGCCCGCGAGGGCTACGCCAGCTGTCACGCATGCGGGCTCGTGCAGACGATCGATCATCCGCATGCGCGTTGCGCGCGCTGCGGCAGCAGGCTCCATTTCCGTACGCCGGACAGCATCATGCGCACCTGGGCGCTGCTGCTCGCCGCCGCGATCCTCTATATCCCGGCGAACCTGCTGCCGATCATGCGCACGTCGTCGATCGTCGGCTCGCAGGAGGACACGATCATGAGCGGCGTCATCTATTTCTGGACGTCGGGCGACTGGCCGCTCGCCGTCGTCGTGTTCGTCGCCAGCATTCTCGTGCCGATGCTCAAGCTCGGCGTGCTGCTGATCCTCGTGATCAGTTCGCAGCGCCGCACCACGTGGCGGCCGCTGCAGCGCACGCTGCTGTACCGCATCGTCGAGCGGATCGGCCGCTGGTCGATGCTCGACATCTTCGTCGTGACGCTGACCGTCGCGCTCGTCCATTTCCGTTCGCTCGCCGTCATCACGGCCGGCCCCGGCGCACTCGCGTTCGGCTCGGTCGTGATCCTGACGATGCTCGCGTCGATGCAGTTCGATCCCCGCCTGATCTGGGATCCAGTCGAAACCTCAGGGAAACACCATGAATAGTCCGCAAGGCCCGCAGCACGACGCGTCCCGGCCGCCCGACCCGTCGATCTCGACGAAAAGCGGCTGGCTGCCGTCGCTCGTCTGGCTCGTGCCCCTGATCGCCGCGCTGATCGGCATCGGCCTCGTCGTCAAGTCCGTGCGCGAACGCGGCCCGGAAATCTCGATCAGCTTCCACAGCGCGGAAGGCCTCGAGCCGGGCAAGACGCAGGTCAAGTACAAGGACGTCGAGATCGGCATGGTCAAGACGATCAAGCTGTCGAAAGACCTGTCGCGCGTGCTCGTCCAGGTGCAATTGAAGAAGGAAGCCGAGGACTTCGCGGTCAAGGGCTCGCGCTTCTGGATCGTGCGTCCGCGCGTCGGCGCGACCGGCGTGTCGGGGCTCGGCACCCTGCTGTCGGGCGCGTACATCGGCGTCGACGGCGGCCACGGGCAGGACACGCAGACCGACTTCACCGGGCTCGAATCCCCGCCGGCCGTGACCGGCGACCAGAAGGGCACGCAGTACGTGCTGCGCGGCGATTCGCTCGGCTCCGTCGACATCGGCTCGCCCGTCTACTACCGCCGCGTGCAGGTCGGACAGGTGGTCGGCTTTTCCCTCGACAAGGACGGCACGGGCGTCACCTTCAACGTGTTCGTCAATGCACCGTACGACCAGTACGTCGGCGTGAACTCGCGCTGGTGGCAGGCGAGCGGCGTCGACCTGCGGCTCGATTCGAGCGGCCTGAAGCTCAACACTCAGTCGCTCGCGACGGTGATCCTCGGCGGCATCGCGTTCCAGACGCCGCCGAACCAGGGCACGGGCGCGACCGCACCGAACAACACGACCTTCCGCCTCGGCTCCGACGAGACCGACGCGATGCGCGATCCGGACGGCCAGCCGCTGCAGGTCGTGATGAACTTCAACCAGTCGCTGCGCGGGCTCGGCGTGGGCGCGCCGGTCGACTTCCGCGGCATCGTGCTCGGCGAAGTGACGAACATCGGCATCGACTACGATCCGAAGACCAAGAACTTCCTGATGCCGGTCACGATGAACGTATATCCGGAGCGGCTCGGCCGGCGGTTCCGCGAAACGATCGAGAGCCAGGGCGAACCGGCCCGCCGCGACATCGTCGAGCGCCTCGTCAAGCACGGGCTGCGCGGCCAGCTGCGCACCGGCAACCTGCTGACGAGCCAGCTGTACGTCGCGCTCGACTTCTTCCCGAAGGCGCCGCCCGCGAAGATCGACACCACTCGCCAGCCGCTCGAGCTGCCGACGGTGCCGAACACGCTCGACGAGCTGCAGCTGCAGGTCGCCGACATCGCGAAGAAGCTCGACAAGGTGCCGTTCGACCAGATCGGCGCGAACCTGAACAGCGCGCTGTCGAACGCCGACAAGCTGTTCAAGCAGCTCGACACGCAGATCGCGCCGCAAGCGCGCGATACGCTGTCGGCCGCGCAGCAGACCTTCTCGACCGCCCAGGCCACGCTGCAGCAGGATTCGCCGCTGCAGTCCGACGTGCGCGGCGCGCTGAAGGAGCTCACGCGCACGCTGCAATCCCTGAACGCGCTCGCCGACTATCTGGAGCGCCACCCCGAATCGCTGCTCAAGGGCAAGCCAGGAGATCAACAATGACGACACGCGTGAACGGTTTCGCGAGCGGCGCGGCGGCGGCTGTCGCCGTGCTCGCGCTCGCCGCGTGCAGCTCGCCGCCCGCGCGGTTCTACACGCTGAGCCCGGCCGGCGCCACGGCCGCCGTGCGCACCGCGCCGGCCAACCCGCCGTTCCTGATCGAGGTGCCGTCCGTCGGCGTGCCCGAGCAGGTCGCGAAGAACCAGCTCGTCGTGCAGAAGAATGGCGCGCAGGTCGACGTGCTCGAACAGGAGCGCTGGGCCGCGCCGCCCGCCGACGAGATCCGCCGCGCGCTGTCCGACGATCTCGCCGCGCAGCTCGACACGATCGACGTCGCGAATTCCGCGTACCCGGTCGGCGTGCCCGTCTATCGGATCAGCGTGAACCTGCAGCGCTTCGATTCGTGGCCCGGCAAGCGGGCGGCGATCGATGTGGTGTGGAGCGTGCGCGCGCTCGGCACGCAGGCGGTGATGACGTGCCGCACGAGCGTCGCGGAACCGGTCGGCGATGGCTACGACGCGCTCGTCGCCGGCCACCGGCGCGCGCTCGACGTGATTGCGTCGCAGGCAGCGGCCGGCGTGCGTGCGATGGTAGCGCAGCGCGATGCGACGGCGACGGCGACGCGGACCGCGTCGGCCAAGGCAACGGCCACCGCGCCCGTGCTGCCCTGCCCGGCCAATCCGACGTCAGGCGGCGACGCGGGCGCGACCGGCAAGTCCGGCGCGTAAGCGTGCGGCGCGCGGGCCGGCGTCCGGTGTATTCGCACCTGCCGCCGCATCCGGCACGCGCCGCCCGATAGCGCTCATCGGCGGCAATCCGCGTGCGCGCCGCCGCGCACGTGCCCCCGCCGCCATCGCCGAGGCAGCCGCCCCCGCGCGCCACCCATCGGCCGGACGGCCGCTTTGCACTGTTTGTCAAAATCCGCCGGAACCGGCGCCATGCCATACGGTCGGCTTGCGTTTTCGCGCCCGATTGACGATCCTACGCACTTTCCGGCTCGCGCCGCCTGTCGTGCGCGCCAGCCGGCGGCGATCCGCCCCTGTCCGGTCCGGTCGCCGCGTCTCCCGGGCGCCCGCGCGCGAACCGCGTGCACCGCATCGAGGCAGCCGCATCGCGGGTCGCCGCGTATTTCCGGCCACCTGACCAGCCTTACCGTTCCCCCGGCGCCGTGCCGTGTTCCCGGCCGGCACCCCGAACCCGCCCGTCCAGGGCTTTCGCTATTCCGTTTATGTTTCGTTCCCTGACGACCCTGATCAAGAAGTGGCGCGCGTCGCGCAGTACGGGCCACCAGCTCGACGCGCTGCTCGCGCATGCCGACGCGGACGCGTCGTACGCCGAGCGCAGCGAATGGCTGATCGAGCTCGCGCACTGGCTGCGCCGCAACGGCGCGGTGCAGCCCGCGCCGGACGCGACGGCCGCGCACGACGCCGACACGCGCACGTATCCGGCACACGCGCGGCTGCGCTACCTGTTCCACGTGCTCGACCGCAATCCCGTGTGGAAATCGCACGCGGCGCGCATCCTGCGCGGGATCCTGCGCGAATGCGACGGCATCTCGCTGCTGTGCGACGCGGGGATGCCGGTGCATTCCGGCTTCTTCGGCGCGCTGTTCGAGCGGATCGACTCGTCGCTAATCCCGCCCGCGCCGAACCGCCGCGAGCTGAGCGCGCTGTTCACGCTGATGTTCCCGGCGCCGGAAGACGCGCAATGGATCGACGCGCTGCCCGACGACCTGCTCGCCCGCCTCGCCGACCTGAATTCGTACGACGTCACCGACGAAGAACGCCACGAGCCCGGCTCGTTCTCGCGCGACCTGCTGGCCGCGCTGCACAACCTGACCTGCCAGATCAGCTCGACCGGCCTGTCGCAGACGGTGCGCAGCCGCCTGTCCGACGACGACGCGCGCAAGCCGCTCGAAACGCAGCCGTTCTACCGGCTCACGCGCGCGATGCTCGCGGTCGAGACGGCGCACGCGGCCGTCGAGGAGGGCGGCGATCCGAGCAAGCTGCTGCACGAAGTGAACTACCTGCGCGTGCTGCTAGACGAATGCCGGACCGCGGTCGACGACGTGTTCTCGCACCTGTACCGCAACGGCGTGTCGGTCGACATCGTGTTCCAGGTCGAGCGGATGCGCATGCGCATCCTGCGCGCCGAAACGCTGCTCAACGCGTGGATGGCGCGCGACGACCTGCGCGGGATGACGCGCCTGACGGCCGAGCTCGTCGACGCCAACCAGAACAGCCAGAGCGTGTCGCACCTCGTGCGCAGCAACTTCTCGCTGTTCGCGCGCAAGCTGGTCGAGACCAACGCGGACACCGGCGAGCACTACATCTCGCGCGGCCGCGCCGAATACCTGAAGATGCTGCGGATGGCCGCGGGCGGCGGCCTCGTCACCGTCGCGACCGTGTGCGTGAAGTTCGCGATCACCGGCGCGCATCTCCAGTCGATGCTCGAAGGGCTGCTCGCGGGCATCAACTACGCGGCGAGCTTCATGCTGATGCACTTCCTGCACTTCACGCTCGCGACCAAGCAACCCGCGATGACCGCGCCGACGCTCGCGCGCGAGCTCGACGAAACCGGTCACGACGAAGGCGTGAAGGCGTTCGTCGCATCGGTGATCGCGCTGATCCGCACGCAGGCGGCGGCGATCTCCGGCAACGTGCTCGTCGTGCTGCCCCTGTGCCTGCTCGTGCAGCTGTTCGCGGGCCACCTGCTGCACGGCAACCTGATCTCGCCGGAAAAGGCGCACGCCACGCTGCATTCGTTCTCGCTGCTCGGCCCGACGCCGTTCTATGCCGCGCTCACGGGCGTGCTGCTGTGGTCGTCGAGCCTGCTCGCGGGCTGGGCCGACAACTGGTTCGTGCTGCACCGGGTCGGCGACGCGCTCACATACAACCGCCGGCTGCGGCTCACGCTCGGCGCTGCGGGCGCCGCGAAGCTCGCGCATTTCTGCCGGTCAAACGTCGCGGGCGTGGTCGCGAACGTCGGCCTCGGCCTGATGCTCGGCCTGGTGCCGGCGATCGTCACCGTGTTCCTGTTCCCGTTCGAGGTGCGGCACGTGACGCTGTCGGCCGGCTCGATCGGGATCGCGCTCGGCGTGCTCGGCAAGGACGCACTGAGTACGCCGGAATTGTGGTGGGCCTGCGCCGGCGTGCTGAGCATGGCGATCCTCAACGTGCTCGTGAGCTTCGCGCTCGCGTTCACGATGGCCGTGCGCTCGCGCAGCCTGCGCCGCGCCAAGGTGCGCGCGCTGGTCGGCGCGATCGTGCGCACGGTGCTGTCGAAACCGTCCGCACTGTTCTGGCCGGCCGGCGCCCCGGCCGCGCGAGCGGGCCAGCCGGACTCGCACTGACCGCGACGGTAGCGCGGCGCCCGCCAGGGCGCCGCCGCGCAGGCTGCCCGGCCCGCGGGCGCGGCCGCCGCACGCGCGCAGGCGTCCCGAATCGGACGCAACACCGGCCGCGGCCGCCCGCGCCGCGTACAATGGTGGACTTTTGCACGCCCTCACCCGCCTTATGTCCTCGCCCACCCTGTACGAATTCTTCGCTCCCTGCCCGCGCGGCCTCGAAGCGGTGCTTGCCGCCGAGCTGGCCGAAATCGCCGGCCGCCATCTGGACGGCGCGCCGTTCACCGCGGGCGCGCAGGTCCCGGGCGGCGTTCATTTCCGCGGCGGCTGGGCCGCCGGCATGGCCGCGAACCTCCATTCGCGAATTGCGAGCCGGATCCTGCTGAAGATCGCGCACCGCCCGTACCGCACCGAACAGGACGTCTACGCGCTCGCGCTCGAGCAGCCGTGGGAACGCTGGTTCGCGTCGACGCAGACGCTGCGCGTCGACATCACCGCGATCAAGTCGCCGCTGAAGAGCCTCGAATTCGCGACGCTGCGCGTGAAGGACGCGATCTGCGACCGGATGCGCGAGAAGACCGGCTCGCGGCCGAGCATCGACACCGGCGCGCCGGACGTGCGCGTGTTCGCGTTCCTGACGGCCACCGAGTGCACGCTGTACCTCGATACGTCGGGCGAGCCGCTGTTCAAGCGCGGCTGGCGTCTCGACAAGGGCGCGGCGCCGCTGCGCGAGAACCTCGCGGCCGGCATCCTGCGCCTGACGGGCTGGACGCCCGGCACCCCGCTGTACGACCCGATGTGCGGCAGCGGCACGTTCCTCGCGGAAGCCGCGCAGATCGCGCTCGGCGTCGCGCCGGGCGTCGAGCGCCGTTTCGGCTTCGAAAAGCTCAAGCAGTACGACATCACCGCATGGCAGGGCCTGAAGGTCCCGGCGCTCGACGCGAAGCGCGCGGCGCGCGGCAAGCGCGAGGCGCTCGGCGTGTACGGCAGCGACATCTCCGGCGACATGCTCGAGAAGGCGCGCGCGAACCTCGAGCGCGCGGGCGTGTCGTCGGTGTGGCTCAAGCAGGTCGACGCGCGCGGCATGACGCCGCCGTGCGACGGCCCGGGCATCATCCTCGCGAACCCGCCGTACGGCGAGCGGATCGAGGTGCGCGGCCGCAGCGCGCGCGGTGAGGTACGCGAGACGGGCCGCAACCGCGACAACGACGACGCATTCCGCCGCACCCACACCGACGCGCCGGACAGCGAGTTCTTCAACGCGCTCGGCGATGCGCTCAAGCAGCGCTTCACGGGCTGGCAGGCGTTCCTGCTGACGTCGGACCGGTCGCTGCCGGGCCTGCTGCGGCTGCGCGAATCGGCGAAGACGCCGCTGTTCAACGGCGCGCTCGAATGCCGGCTGTTCCGCTTCGACCTGATCGCCGGCAGCGTGAAGGCACGCCCTGCCGCGCCGGAAGGCGACGCCTGACACGCGAAGCGGCCGCCGCGGCCGCCTGCTGACACCCTGACGACGCCCGGCATCCGCCGGGCGTTTTTCGTTGTGGGGCGCGGAGGCATGCGGTGCCGCGCAGGCCGCGCTTCGATCTGCCCGTCCCATCCGGCCCCCCCGCCGGGACACCGCCGAAGCTGTCGAAGCCACCTTTCGTCAGCACCGCCACGACTACTGACAGCACGCTGTCAGCAGCCCCCCATCACACTGCAGTCCCGGCGCAATGCAAGGCTGGTTTCCATCAACAACCCGAACAACACAAGGAACTCGTCATGACGTCCGCAACTGCAACCTCAACCGCCACCCTCGAACGCGCGATCGCGTGGTTCGACATCCCGTCCCTCGATTTCGACCGGGCGATCCGTTTCTACGAAACCGTGCTGCAAACGACGCTGCAACGCGAAGTCATCGGCGGCGTGCCGATGGCCATGTTCGATCACGAAGCGTCGAGCACGGGCGGCAGTATCGTGTTCGATCCGCAGCAGATGAAGCCGAGCGCGAACGGCGTGCTCGTGTATCTGAACGCCGGCGAGTCGGTCGTCGCGGCGCTCGAACGCGCGAAGCGCGCGGGCGGCGTCGTGCAGGGCTCGGTCGTCGAGCTGCCGAACAACTACGGCTACATCGGCTACCTGATCGATACCGAAGGCAACCGCGTCGGCCTGCACGCACCGAAATGCCACTGAGCGCGTCCACGATCCTGCCGGCGCGGCGCTATCATCGCGAAGTTCCCGTCGCCGTTGGAGTCGAGGTGCAGCCATGACGCGCCGTGCCGACCGCCTGTTCCAGATCGCCGAGCTGTTGCGCGGGCGACGTCTCACGACCGCGCAACAGCTCGCCGACTGGCTGTCGGTGTCGCCGCGCACGGTCTATCGCGACGTGCGCGACCTGCAACTGTCAGGGGTGCCGATCGAAGGCGAAGCCGGCATCGGCTACCGGCTGAACCGCAACGCGAGCCTGCCGCCGCTCACGTTCACAGCCGAGGAGCTCGCGGCGCTCGCGGTCGGCGCGCGGATGCTCGAGACCTGGGGCGGCGCCCGCTTCGCGGGTGGCGCACGCTCCGCGCTCGCGAAGATCGCCTCGGCGATGCCGGCCGACAAGCGCACGGCGCTCGACCGCCTGCCGGTGTTCGCGCCGTCGTTCCACATCGACGAGACGTTCTGCGCGAAGGTCGACGCGATCCATCAGGCGGTCGACACGCACCACATCGTCAGCTTCGACTACCGCGACCGGCTCGGCGCGCACACGCGCCGCCGCGTGTGGCCGCTCGGGCTCGTCTACTGGGGCGGACGCTGGACGATCGGCGCGTGGTGCGAATTGCGCGGCGACTTCCGCACCTTCGACATCGCGCGGATGGGCGACATCACCGTGCACGAGCAGTTTCCGGACATGGAAGGCCGGCGGATCGCCGACTACATGCGGATCGCGGAAGCGCCGATGCGCTGACGCGCGCGGCAGCGGCAAGCCGGATGCCGCCCCGCCGGCTCCGCGCCATTCGAGCGCCGGGGCGTCGGCGCCCCGGCAACGCCCGTCAGCCCTCGAACACCACCGGCCGCTTCGGCCGCTCGTCGACGTGCAGCGAAAACACGTCGGCGCGCGCATAGTGCCCGACCACGTCGAAGTCGTAACGCGCACGCACGAGTTCGCCGGTATCGATGCGCGCGGTCACGAGGCCGGCCTCGCCGATCAGCGGCTCCGTCAGCAGGTCGCCGAGCGGCCCGACGATCACGCTGCCGCCGCGGATCAGCGGCCGCTCGGGATCCCAGCCCGGCACGTCGATGCCGAGCGAGCGCGGCGACGGCTGCACCTGGCACGCGCTCACGACAAAGCAGCGCCCCTCGTGCGCGATGTGCCGCATCGAGCTTTGCCAAAGGTCGCGCTCGTCGACGGTCGGCGCGCACCAGATCTGCACGCCTTTCGCATACATCGCGCAGCGCAGCAGCGGCATGTGGTTCTCCCAGCAGATCGCGGCCCCCGCGCGGCCCGCGGCCGTGTCGACCACCGGAAGCGTCGAGCCGTCGCCCTGCCCCCAGATCAGCCGCTCGGTGCCGGTCGGCATCAGCTTGCGGTGCTTCGCGACGAGCCCGTCGCGCGGGTCGAAGAACAGCGCCGTGCAGTACAGCGTGCTGCCGCCGCGCTCGATCACGCCGACCACGAGGCTCGCCCCCGTGCGCTGCGACAGCGCGGCCAGTTCGTCGGTTTCGGGGCCCGGCACGTCGATCGCCTGCGCGGCGTAGCGCGCATACGCGTCGCGGCCTTCGGGCAACCGGTAGCCGAGCCGCGTGCCGAAGCTCTCGCCTTTCGGATAGCCGCCGAGCACGGCTTCGGGCAGCACGACGAGCGACGCGCCGCTGTCGCGGATCGCGGTTTCGTAGCCGAGGATCGTGTCGAGCGTGGCGCGCGTGCCGGCGGGCGATGCGCCGATCTGCAGCGCGGCGATGACTGAGGTGGACATGAAGGCGTCTCCGGGTGAGTGATGTGACGCCATCTTTATCGATATCATTTCATCGATCAAATCGATACAACGATAACTGACATGAATGCGGATGATATCGCCGGAGTCGACCTGAACCTGCTGAAGGTGTTCGAGGCACTGTACGAGGAAGGCGGCGCGAGCCGCGCGGCGCTGCGGCTCGGCCTCACGCAGTCGGCGGTCAGCGCGGCGCTTGCGCGGCTGCGCGTGATCTACGCCGATCCGCTGTTCGTGCGCACCGGCCGCGGGCTCGCGCCGACGCCGCGCGCGGACGAACTCAAGCCGATCCTGTCCGATGCGCTCGACCGCTGCCGCGAAAGCCTTGCGATCGCGGCCGACGGCGGCGAGCGGGTCGGCCGCACGATCTCGATCGGCTTGTCGGACGACTTCGAGATCGCGCTCGGTCGCGCGCTGATCGACGCGATCGCGCGGGAAGCCGCGGGCATCCGGCTGATCTTCCGGCAGACGCACAGCGGCATCGCGGGCGACGCGCTGCTGCGGCACGGCGTCGATCTCGCGATCGCGTCGGGCGGGTTCTCGGCCAACGGCCTCAGCCGGCGCGCGGTCGCCACGGGCGGCTACGCGTGCCTGATCGATCCGGCCGGCCGCGCGGGAGCGCCGCGCACGCTCGCACTCGCCGAGTTCCTGCAGCGCGATCACGTGCTCGTGTCGTCGGGCGGCGTGATCGGGATCGTCGACGAGGCGCTGGCCGCGCTCGGCCACAAGCGGCGCGTCGTGGCCTCGACCACGCACTTCGCGGCGCTGCCGTACCTGCTCGCCGGCTCCGCCGCGGTGGCGACGATTCCGGCGCACGCCGCACGCGCGATCGCGCAGTCGACGTCGCTGCGCGCCCTCGCGTGCCCGGTCGAGCTGCCGCGTTATCCGGTGGAGATCGGCTGGCGCACAAGCACGCAGCGCGACCCGGCGATCGTGCGCGTGCGGGAGACGATCGCCGGCTGTGTCGCGGCGATCGTCGCGCCGTGAAAAATGGGGGCGCGATTTAGCGTCTCCCGTGCGTTCGGGCCGTTCCATCCGTCGGGGGCGTCCGGGGTCCGGGCCGTTCGGTCCGCTCGGTCCGCGGTCCGTTCGATCCGTTCGATCCGTTCGATCCGTTCGATCCGTTCGATCCGTTCGATCCGTTCGATCCGTTCGATCCGCTCGGTCCGCTCAGGCCGCTCGGGCCGTGCGCCGCTAACGGCCCCGCCGCGCCGCCGATCCGCCACGGCAAATCGGCCACCCGTAGCCACGACACAAACGACCAGGGTCGGATCCGCCCAACGAAGGGGGCCGGCAGCGTCCGGGCGCAACCGGTAAAATGCCGAACCATGAAACCCGAAATCTGGACCCCGCATGTGACCGTTGCAGCGCTCGTCGAGCGCGCCGGTCGCTTTCTCGTGATCGAGGAAGAAACCTCCACGGGCCTGCGCATCAACCAGCCGGCCGGCCATCTCGAAGCCGGCGAGACGCTCGCCGACGCCGTGATCCGCGAGACGCTCGAGGAAACCGCACATCCGTTCGTGCCCGACGCGCTCGTCGGCGTCTATCTCGCGCACTACGACCGCCCCGGCACCGCCGGCGCGACCTACCTGCGCTTCACGTTCTGCGGCACGGCCGGCGAGCCGCTGCCGGGCCACGTGCTCGACGACGGCATCGTCCGCACGCTGTGGATGAGCGCCGACGAACTGCGCGCGTGCAGTGAGCGCCACCGCTCGCCGGCGGTGATGCGCTGCGTCGACGACTATCTCGCCGGGCGGCGCATTCCGCTCGATTTCCTGCATACGCATTCGGTCGCGCCGCGTCCGGACGCATTCGACCGCCAGGCGGTAAGCAAATGACCAAGCGCCGTGTAGTAGTGGGCATGTCGGGTGGCGTCGATTCGTCGGTGACCGCGTGGCTGCTGAAGGAACAAGGGTACGACGTGGTCGGCCTGTTCATGAAGAACTGGGAAGACGACGACGACGGCGAATACTGCTCGACGCGCCAGGACTGGATCGACGTCGTGTCGGTCGCCGACCTGATCGGCATCGACGTGGAAGCCGTGAATTTCGCGGCCGAGTACAAGGATCGCGTGTTCGCCGAATTCCTGCGCGAATACTCGGCCGGCCGCACGCCGAACCCCGACGTTCTGTGCAACGCCGAGATCAAGTTCAAGGCGTTCCTCGATCACGCGATGTCGCTCGACGCGGAAATGATCGCGACCGGCCACTACGCGCGCGTGCGCGAGCGCGACGGTCGCTTCGAACTACTGAAGGCGTTCGATCATACGAAAGACCAGTCGTACTTCCTGCACCGGCTGAACCAGGCGCAACTGTCGAAGACGATGTTCCCGCTCGGCGAGATCCCGAAGACGAAGGTGCGCGAGATCGCCGCGCAGATCGGCCTGCCGAACGCGAAGAAGAAGGACTCGACGGGCATCTGCTTCATCGGCGAACGGCCGTTCCGCGACTTCCTGAACCGCTATCTTCCGACGAAACCGGGCCCGATGAAGACGCCGGACGGCAAGGTGATCGGCGAGCACATCGGCCTCGCGTTCTACACGTTCGGCCAGCGCAAGGGCATCGGCCTCGGCGGCAGCAAGGACGGCAGCGGCGAACCGTGGTTCGTCGCCGCGAAGGACATCGCGTCGAACACGCTGTACGTCGTGCAGGGCCACGACCATCCGTGGCTGCTGTCGCGTCAGCTCGTCGCCGGCAACGTGAGCTGGGTCGCGGGCGAGCCGCCGGCCGACGGCTTCTCGTGCGGCGCCAAGACGCGCTACCGGCAGGCGGACGCCGCGTGCTCGTTCGGCCGGCCCGCGCTCGGCCGGGCCGACGGCGAGCGCTTCTCGCTCACGTTCGACGACGCGCAATGGGCGGTGACGCCCGGCCAGTCGGCCGTGCTGTACGACGGCGAGATCTGCCTGGGCGGCGGCATCATCGAGTTCGCGGCTACCGGCCAGCCCGGCCAGACGGCGCCGGCAGCGGCGGCGGGCCACGCGGGCGCGCTGGCCGAAGCACGCTGACATACATTCGGTTTAGACTTGCGGCACGCCGCGCCCGGCGGAACACGATTCCGCCGCGGCCGGTGCGCCGCCGCGCAGCGTACGCATGGCGGCATTCTCTTACGGAGTCCCCATGCTTTCCAGACGCTACCTCGCGATGTGGTGTGCCGTGCTGTTGCTCGTCGCAGCGGCCGCCCTCGCGTCGATCCACGTGCTTTCCTGGCTGTGGATCATCATCCCCGTCGCCCTCGTCGCCCTCGGCCTGTACGACCTGAAACAGGACCGTCACGCGATCCTGCGGAATTACCCGCTCTGGGGCCATTTCCGCTTCCTCTTCGAATTCATCCGCCCCGAGATCCGCCAGTATTTCGTCGAGGACGACACCGACGAGAAACCGTTCTCGCGCGCGCAGCGCAGCCTCGTCTACCAGCGCGCGAAGAATGTCGCCGACAACCGCCCGTACGGCACCGAACTGAACGTGAAGGCCGTCGCGCACGAATGGATCAGCCACTCGCTCGCGCCGACGAAGCTGCCGAACCACGACTTCCGCATCCGGGTCGGCGCAAACCGCGCGCAGCCCTACGACATCTCGATCTTCAACATCTCGGCGATGAGCTTCGGCTCGCTGTCCGCGAACGCGATCCGCTCGCTGAACCTCGGCGCGAAGAAAGGCGGTTTCGCGCACGACACCGGTGAAGGCTCGCTGTCGAAGTACCACCGCGAGAACGGCGGCGACATCATCTGGGAAATCGCGTCCGGCTACTTCGGCTGCCGCAGCGAAGACGGCACGTTCAACCCGGACAAGTTCGCGAAGCAGGCCGCCGATCCGCAGGTCAAGATGATCGAGATCAAGCTGTCGCAAGGCGCGAAGCCCGGGCACGGCGGCGTGCTGCCGGCCGCGAAGATCACGCCCGAGATCGCCGAGACGCGCGGCGTGCCGATGGGCAAGGACTGCATCTCGCCCGCGACGCACTCGGAATTCTCGACGCCGCGCGGGCTGCTCGAATTCGTCGAGCGGCTGCGCACGCTGTCGGGCGGCAAGCCGACCGGCTTCAAGCTGTGCATCGGCCATCCGTGGGAGTTCTTCGGGATCGCGAAGGCGATGATCGAGACGGGCATCGTGCCCGACTTCATCGTCGTCGACGGCGCGGAAGGCGGCACCGGCGCCGCGCCGCTCGAATTCACCGACCATGTCGGCGTGCCGCTGCAGGAAGGGCTGCTGCTGGTGCACAACACGCTCGTCGGGATCGGCGTGCGCGATCGCGTGAAGATCGGCGCGAGCGGCAAGATCATCACCGCGTTCGACATCGCGCGCACGCTCGCGATCGGCGCGGACTGGGTGAACTCGGCGCGCGGCTTCATGTTCGCGGTCGGCTGCATCCAGGCGCAGCATTGCCACACCGACCGCTGCCCGACCGGCGTCGCCACGCAGGACCCGGTGCGCCAGCGCGCCCTCGTCGTGCCGGACAAGGCCGAGCGCGTGTACAACTTCCACCGCAACACGCTGCATGCGCTGCAGGAGCTCGTGCAGGCGGCCGGCCTCGGCCATCCGTCCGAGCTGCGCGCGCATCACATCGTGCAGCGCGTCGCGCCGCACGAGGTCCGGCTGATGTCGCAGCTGCTGAAGTACCTGAAGCCCGGCGCGCTGCTCGACGGCCAGACCTGCGGCTATTCGCTGTACGACAAGTGGTGGCCGATCGCGCGCAGCGATTCGTTCGTGCTCGGCGAAACCGTTTACGCTTCGATCGACTGACGCGTGAGACCTGCGATCGCCCGTCGCCGGGCGATCCGCCAAAGAGAAAAGCGCCCGCGGGGCGCTTTTCTTTTGTCGGCTCGATCTGCCCGCCGGCAGCGGGTCAGGCTGGCGGCAGCGTGTCGGCGAAGGTCTGCCGCTGCGACAGCTTCACGAAATACTTGTCGAGGTTCGGATGGCGCTCGCGCCAGTTGAGCTCGGGCATCCGGAAGTCGAGGTAGCCGAGCGCGCAGCCGAGTGCGATGTCGGCGAGGGTGTAATGATTACCGACGCACCACGTCTTGCCGCCGAGGCCCTGCGACATCGCGACGAGACCGTCGTCGATCTTGCGCTGCTGGCGCGCGATCCAGCTCGCGCTGCGCTGGGCTTCTTCACGCAGCGTGTGTTCGAGACGGATCGCAACGGCCGCGTCGAGCACGCCGTCGCCCAGCGCTTCCCAGCAACGCACTTCGACACGCTCGCGCCCCGACGGCGGAATCAGCTTGCCGACCGGCGACAGCGTATCGACGTATTCGCAGATCACGCGGGAATCGAACACCGCGGCACCATCTTCCATCACGAGACACGGGACCTTGCCGAGCGGATTCGATGCATGAATGTTCGTCTCCGGCGCCCACACGTTCTCGAGCTCCAGCTTGTAGTCGATCTTCTTTTCAGCAAGCACGATCCGCGCCTTGCGGACGAACGGGCTGCTGAGCGAACCGATTAATTTCATCATCTGCCTTTTTAAGGGAACCGCCGAGAGTATACGTTGTCGTCGATCATAACCGGCCGGCGCGGCCGGGTAGAAAATCGCCCGTCCGGCCTGTGGATGGTTTGCAACAGCCGTCGCGGAGCCCCGTCCGGCGGGGCTTGCGGCCACCGCCCTCACGCGCCGCGTCCGGCGGCGCTACAATCGCACGAATGAACGCGCCCCTCGATACCGCCATCGCCGTCGACGTCTACCGCCAGCGCCGTGAACGCGTGCTTGCCGCACTGCGCGCCGCGGGCGGCGGCGTCGCCATCGTCCCCACCGCGCCGGAAATGCTGCGCAACCGCGATACGGCCTTTCCGTACCGGCATGACAGCTACTTCCATTACCTGACGGGCTTCACCGAGCCGGACGCCGTGCTCGTGCTGAACGCGGCCGGGCACGGCGCGCCGGAGTCGATCCTGTTCTGCCGCGCGAAGAATGCCGACCGTGAGATCTGGGAAGGTTTCCATTACGGGCCAGAGGCCGCGCGCGATGCGTTCGGTTTCGACACGGCCTACGCGGTCGACGTGATCGACACCGAAATGCCGCGGCTGCTCGCCGATGCGGGCACCGTGCACTACCGGTTCGGCGCATCGGCCGAGTTCGACCGCCAGCTCGCCGGCTGGATCGATGCG
Organism: Burkholderia sp. KBS0801; assembly: GCF_005937855.2. Taxonomy (NCBI): domain Bacteria; kingdom Pseudomonadati; phylum Pseudomonadota; class Betaproteobacteria; order Burkholderiales; family Burkholderiaceae; genus Burkholderia; species Burkholderia sp. KBS0801. Next base: position 686,570 of record NZ_CP042177.1, on the reverse strand, counting down.
GTGCGCGCGCAGGCGCGCGCCGGTGTCGCCGCGCCGGACGCGATGCTCGACCTCACGCCGCTGCTCGACGACATGCGGCTCGTGAAGGACGAACACGAGCTCGCGATCATGATGCGCGCCGCGCACATCTCCGCGCTCGCGCATCGCCGCGCGATGCAGGCGTGCCGCCCGGGGATCCGCGAATACGAACTCGAGGCCGAGCTGCTCTATACGTTCCGCAAGCACGGCGCGCAGGCGCCCGCGTACGGCTCGATCGTCGCGGCCGGCGCGAATGCGTGCGTGCTGCACTACCCGGCCGGCAACGCGGCCGCGCAGGACGGCGACCTGATCCTGATCGATGCCGCGTGCGAACTCGACGGCTACGCGTCGGACATCACGCGCACGTTCCCGGCCAACGGGCGCTTCTCGCCCGCGCAGCGCACGCTGTACGACATCGTGCTCGCCGCGCAGCAGGCCGCGATCGACGCGACGCGCGCGGGCGTGCCGTTCGAGGCGCCGCACGACGCAGCCGTGCGCGTGCTCGCGCAGGGCCTGCTCGATACCGGCATCATCCCGAAGACACGCTTCGCGAGCGTCGACGACGTGATCGCCGAGCGCGCGTACGCACGCTTCTACATGCACCGCACCGGCCACTGGATCGGCATGGACGTGCACGATTGCGGCGACTACCGCGAGCGGCTCGCCGAGCGCGACGCCAACGGCGCGCTGCCATGGCGCACGCTGAAACCCGGGATGACGCTCACTGTCGAGCCGGGCCTGTACGTGCGGGCCGCCGAAGACGTGCCGTCCGAATACTGGAACATCGGCATCCGCATCGAAGACGACGCGATCGTGCGCGAGCACGGTTGCGAGCTGATCACGCGCGACGTGCCGGTGGCGGCCGCCGAGATCGAGGCGCTGATGCGCGCGGGCGCGGCGCACGCCGCCTGAGCTTGCCGCAGGCCGCCATCGATCCCTGCCGATCCGCCGTTGACCGTTACCCCGTTTCACGAACACTGATGACGACCGCTTCCTCCCCGGCCACGCCGGACTACGACCTTGCCATCGTCGGCGCGGGCCCCGTCGGACTCGCGCTTGCCGGCTGGCTCGCACGACGCAGCGCGACGCAGCACGCGTCGATCGCGCTGGTCGACGCGCGCGAGCCGGCCGCGAGCGCGAACGATCCGCGCGCGATCGCCGTGTCGCACGGCAGCCGCGTGCTGCTCGACACGCTCGCGTGGCCGGCCGACGCGACGCCGATCGAACACATCCACGTGTCGCAGCGCGGCCACTTCGGCCGCACGCTGATCGACCGGGACGAGCACGACCTCGCCGCGCTCGGCTACGTGGTGCGCTACGGCTCGATCGTGCAGGCGCTCGCGCAGGCGGTGCGCGGCACGCGCGTCGACTGGCTCACGTCGACCACCGCCCGCGCGCCGCAACAGGACGCCGACGGCGTCACGCTGACGCTCGACGGCCCGCAAGGCGAGCGCACGCTGCGCGCGCGCATCGTCATCAACGCGGAAGGCGGGCTGTTCCATGAACAGCAGGCTGATACCGGCAAGCATCGCCGGGACTACGGTCAGACCGCGATCGTCGGCACGGTCACGGTCTCGGCGCCGCGCCCGAACGTCGCGTGGGAACGCTTCACGCATGAAGGCCCGCTCGCGCTGCTGCCGCTTGGCGGCGCCGACTATTCGCTCGTGTGGTGCTGCATGCCCGACGAAGCAGCCCGCCGCGCCGCCCTTCCCGACGCCGAGTTCCTGCGCGAACTCGGCGCCGCGTTCGGCGAACGCATGGGTCGGTTCGTCGCGATCGCCGGGCGCGCATCGTTCCCGCTCGGCCTGACCGCGGCGCAGACGCTCGTCAACGGACGCATCGCGATCGTCGGCAATGCCGCGCAAACGCTGCATCCGGTCGCCGGCCAGGGCCTCAACCTCGGGCTGCGCGATGCGCACACGCTCGTCGATTCGCTGTCCACGCAAGGCTTCGAAGCGACCGCGCTCGCGACCTTCAACGCGCGGCGCGCGCTCGACCGGCGCTTCACGATCGGCGCGACCGACACGCTCGCGCGCCTGTTCACGGTCGAGGCCGGCCCGCTTCCGCTGCTGCGCGGCGCGGCGCTCACCGCGCTCGAATTCGTGCCGCCGCTGAAGAAGGCGATCGCGCGCCAGATGATGTTCGGCCAGCGCAACTGACGCGCGGCGCACCGCGCGTCAGTTGCGCACGTCAGTTGCGCGCAGCCTGATCACGCAAACCGGGTCAAATCGGCGGCCCATGGGAATACGGTAAAATGCGCGTTTTCCCTCCGCCTTTTTTGCCCGCGACGCCCGGCGCTCGCGGGCGGTGCCATTGCGATGCCCGTTATCGGCTCTCACGTTTTGCGTAACAACCTGTTCGTCGCGCCGATGGCCGGCGTGACGGATCGTCCGTTCCGCCAGCTGTGCAAGCGGCTGGGGGCCGGGTACGCGGTGTCCGAGATGGTCGCGTCCAATGCGCAGCTGTGGAAAAGCGCGAAGACGATGCGGCGTGCCAACCACGAAGGCGAAGTCGAGCCGATCGCGGTGCAGATCGCCGGCGCCGATCCCGCGATGATGGCCGAAGCGGCCCGCTACAACGTCGACAACGGCGCGCAGATCATCGACATCAACATGGGCTGCCCGGCGAAGAAGGTCTGCAACGTCGCGGCCGGCTCCGCGCTGCTGCAGAACGAGCCGCTCGTGCAGCGGATCGTCGAGGCCGTCGTCGCGGCGGTCGGCACGGGGCCGGATGCGGTGCCCGTCACGCTGAAGATCCGCACCGGCTGGGATCGCGAGCACAAGAACGCGATCACGGTCGCGCGCCTCGCCGAAGCGGCCGGCATCTCGATGCTGACCGTGCACGGCCGCACGCGAGCCGACCTCTACCGCGGCGACGCGGAATACGACACCATCGCGGCCGTGAAGGCGGCCGTGCGCATCCCGGTCGTCGCGAACGGCGACATCACGTCGCCGGCGAAAGCGAAGGCCGTGCTCGACGCAACCGGCGCCGACGCGCTGATGATCGGTCGCGCCGCGCAAGGCCGGCCGTGGCTGTTCCGTGAAATCGATCATTTCCTGCAAACCGGCGAGCTGCTGCCCCCGCCGCGGATCGACGAGATCCAGCACGTGATGAACGAACACCTGGAAGACCACTACGCGTTCTACGGTGAATTCACCGGAGTCCGTACTGCGCGCAAGCACATCGGCTGGTACACTCGCGGCCTTTCCGGTGCCAACGGGTTCCGGCACAGGATGAACACGCTCGATTCCACCCGCGAGCAGCTCGCCGCCGTCAATGCATTCTTCGAGGCGCAAAAGGCGCTGTCGGACCACCTCGTCTACGTCGATGACGAAGAGGAAAACGGCCAGCGCGAGTCGGACGACCATAACCAGTTAGCAGCATGAGCAAGCACAACATCGAACAATGTGTCCGCGAGAGCCTGGACGTGTATTTCCGGGATCTAGACGGCTCCAATCCGCACGACGTCTATGAAATGGTGATGTCCTGCGTCGAAAAGCCAATGCTCGAGGTCGTGCTCGTACAGGCCGGCGGCAACCAGTCGCTCGCCGCGGAGTACCTCGGCATCAATCGCAATACGCTGCGCAAGAAGCTGCAGCAGCACGGCCTGCTGTAGGCCGGCCGTCCCGTCCCCGTTTCCCTGGCTATTGGTGGTTCCATCATGATCAAGCAAGCGCTCATTTCCGTTTCCGACAAGACCGGCATCGTCGACTTCGCGAAGTCGCTGTCCGACCTCGGCGTCAAGCTGCTGTCGACCGGCGGCACCGCGAAACTCCTCGCCGACGCGGGCCTGCCCGTTACCGAAGTGGCTGATTACACGGGCTTCCCGGAAATGCTCGATGGGCGCGTGAAGACGCTCCACCCGAAGGTGCACGGCGGCATCCTCGCCCGCCGCGACCTGCCCGAGCACATGCAGGCGCTGGAGCAGCACGACATCCCGACGATCGACCTGCTGGTCGTGAACCTGTATCCGTTCGTCGCGACGATCGCGAAGGACGACTGCACGCTCGCCGACGCGATCGAGAACATCGACATCGGCGGTCCGACGATGCTGCGCTCGGCCGCGAAGAACCACCGTGACGTGACGGTCGTGGTCGATCCGGCCGACTACGCGGTCGTGCTCGACGAAATGAAGGCGAACGGCAACGCGATCGGCTACGCGACCAACTTCCGCCTCGCGACGAAGGTGTTCGCGCACACCGCGCAGTACGACGGCGCGATCACGAACTACCTGACGAGCCTGACCGACGAGTTGCAGCACGCGTCGCGCAGCGCGTACCCGGCGACGCTGAACATGGCGTTCGACAAGGTGCAGGACCTGCGCTACGGCGAGAACCCGCACCAGAGCGCCGCGTTCTACCGCGACCTCGCGGCGCCGGCCGGCGCACTGGCGAACTACCGCCAGCTGCAGGGCAAGGAGCTGTCGTACAACAACATCGCGGATTCGGACGCGGCGTGGGAATGCGTGAAGACGTTCGACGCGCCGGCCTGCGTGATCATCAAGCATGCGAACCCGTGCGGCGTCGCGGTCGGCAACGACTCGGCCGACGCATACGCGAAGGCATTCCAGACCGACCCGACGTCGGCGTTCGGCGGCATCATTGCGTTCAACCGCGAAGTCGACGAGGCGGCCGCGCAGGCGGTGGCGAAGCAGTTCGTCGAAGTGCTGATCGCGCCGTCGTTCTCGGACGCCGCGAAGCAGGTGTTCGCCGCGAAGCAGAACGTGCGCCTGCTCGAGATCGCGCTGGGTGACGGCCATAACGCCTTCGACCTGAAGCGCGTGGGCGGCGGCCTGCTCGTGCAGTCGCTCGATTCGAAGAACGTGCAGCCGAGCGAGCTGCGCGTCGTCACGAAGCGCCAGCCGAGCGCGAAGGAAATGGATGACCTGCTGTTCGCATGGCGCGTCGCGAAGTACGTGAAGTCGAACGCGATCGTGTTCTGCGGCAACGGCATGACGCTCGGCGTCGGCGCAGGCCAGATGAGCCGCGTCGATTCCGCGCGCATCGCGAGCATCAAGGCGCAGAACGCGGGCCTGACGCTGGCTGGCTCGGCCGTCGCGTCGGATGCGTTCTTCCCGTTCCGCGACGGTCTCGACGTCGTCGTGGCGGCAGGCGCGACCTGCGTGATCCAGCCGGGCGGTTCGATGCGCGACGACGAAGTGATCGCGGCAGCGGACGAGCACGGCATCGCGATGATCCTGACGGGCGTGCGTCACTTCCGTCACTGATCGCACGCGGCCCGCGCGGTCGCGGTACCCAAACCCGGCGGCATCGCACCCGCCGGGTTTTTTATTGCGCGCCGCCGGCGCACGCGACAATGCGGCCTGCGCCACGCACCATTCGTTGTAGTATCGCTGCATCTGGTTTTTCTCCTCACTCATGCGAATTCTCGGCATCGACCCCGGCCTGCGCGTCACCGGCTTCGGCGTGATCGACGTCAGCGGCCACCGGCTCGCCTATGTCGCAAGCGGCGTGATCCGCACGCCGACGGCCGACCTGGCCACGCGGCTCGGCACGATCTTCCAGGGCGTATCGACGCTCGTGCGCGAACACGCGCCCGACCAGGCCGCGATCGAGCAGGTGTTCGTCAACGTGAACCCGCAGTCGACGCTGCTGCTCGGCCAGGCGCGCGGCGCCGCGATCTGCGGGCTCGTCTCCGGCGGCCTGCCGGTCGCCGAATACACCGCGCTGCAACTGAAACAGGCCGTCGTCGGTTACGGGCGCGCGACCAAGTCGCAGATGCAGGAGATGGTCACACGGCTGCTCAACCTCACCGGCCAGCCCGGCAGCGACGCGGCCGACGCGCTCGGGATGGCGATCTGCCATGCGCACAGCGGCAGTACGCTCGGCGCGATCGGCGCGATCGGCGGCCTCGCGCCGGCGCTCGCGAAAAAGGGGCTGCGCGTGCGGCGCGGCCGGCTCGTCCGCTGACGCAACGGCACGCAATCGCCCAATCGCCCGATGCGGCGCGCGGCCCCGCGCGTCGCGCTCGCGCGGTACATCGCCCCGACCTGACGGCCAACCCATCGGCATCGCGCCGCACCTGCGCTACACTCGCGCTTTCCTCCTCGCATCCCGCCATCCATGATCGGTCGCATCGCCGGCATCCTGCTCGAAAAGAACCCGCCTCACCTGCTCGTCGACTGCAACGGCGTCGGCTATGAAATCGACGTGCCGATGAGCACCTTCTACAACCTGCCGCAGACGGGCGAGCGCGTCGTGCTGCTCACGCAGCAGATCGTGCGCGAGGACGCGCACCTGCTGTACGGCTTCCTGACGCCGCAGGAACGCACGACCTTCCGCGAACTGCTGAAGATCACGGGCATCGGCGCGCGCATGGCGCTCGCCGTGCTCTCCGGCATGAGCGTGCAGGAGCTCGCGCAGGCGGTGACGATGCAGGACGCCGCGCGCCTCACGCGCCTGCCCGGCATCGGCAAGAAGACCGCCGAGCGCCTGCTGCTCGAGCTGAAGGGCAAGCTCGGCGCGGACCTCGGTGCGCTCGCCGGCGCCGCATCGCAGTCTGATCACGCGACCGACATCCTCAACGCGCTCGTCGCGCTCGGCTATTCCGAAAAGGAAGGCCTCGCCGCGATCAAGAACGTGCCGGCCGGCACCGGCGTGTCCGAGGGCATCAAACTCGCGCTCAAGGCACTGTCGAAGGTGTAACGGCGGCGCGGGCAGGCGCCAGAGCCGACTGTCGGAGCCAGTGTCGCGCCGCCGGGCGGCGCGCGCCAGTCGGCCGTTCGGCCAGTTCGGCCGCGTGACGGCGCGCGGTACAATGGCCGCATGATTGAAACCGACAAACTCGCCGCCGAGCGGATCATCGCCGCCACGCCATCCTCGTCGCACGAGGAGGTGTTCGAACGCGCGCTGCGGCCACGCCAGCTCGACGACTACGTCGGCCAGGAAAAAGTGCGCGGCCAGCTCGAGATCTTCATCGAGGCCGCGAAGCGCCGCTCCGAGCCGCTCGACCACGTGCTGCTGTTCGGGCCGCCGGGTCTCGGCAAGACTACGCTTGCGCACATCATCGCGCGCGAGATGGGCGTGAACCTGCGCCAGACGTCGGGCCCCGTGCTCGAGCGCGCGGGCGACCTCGCCGCGCTGCTGACCAACCTCGAAGCGAACGACGTGCTGTTCATCGACGAGATCCACCGGCTGTCGCCGGTCGTCGAGGAAATCCTGTATCCGGCGCTGGAGGACTACCAGATCGACATCATGATCGGCGAAGGGCCGGCCGCGCGCAGCGTGAAGCTCGACCTGCAGCCGTTCACGCTGGTCGGCGCGACCACGCGTGCGGGGATGCTGACCAACCCGCTGCGCGATCGCTTCGGGATCGTCGCGCGCCTCGAGTTCTACGATGCCGACCAGCTGGCGCGCATCGTGCGGCGCTCGGCGTCGCTGCTGAACGCGCACATCGATCCGAGCGGCGCGCTGGAGATCGCGAAGCGCTCTCGCGGCACGCCGCGGATCGCGAACCGGCTGCTGCGCCGCGTGCGCGACTTTGCGGAAGTGAAGGCCGACGGCCAGATCACCGCGGCCGTTGCCGACGCCGCGCTCGCGATGCTCGACGTCGACCCGGTCGGCTTCGACCTGATGGACCGCAAGCTGCTCGAGGCTATCCTGCACAAGTTCGACGGTGGCCCGGTCGGCATCGACAACCTCGCGGCGGCGATCGGCGAGGAACGCGACACGATCGAGGACGTGCTCGAGCCGTACCTGATTCAGCAGGGCTTCCTGCAGCGCACGCCGCGCGGGCGCGTCGCGACGCTGCTCACGTATCGCCATTTCGGACTCTCCGCGCCCGACGCCGGCAACGAACGCGGGATGTGGGACACCCCCGCCGGAAAGTAGCCGGCCGCCCGCGCAAGCCAGCCATGACCACGCCGCCCAGCCCTCGCCCCGCACCCAGCCCGCGCTGGGCCGAGCCGATCCGCAAGCGGCTCGTGGCCGGCGTCACGCACCTGACGGCAGGCGGCGGCGGTCCGTCGCTCGATCTGTCGTCGCCGCCCGGGGATCCGGGGCTGTTCGGCCCCGACGCCATCTGCTGGCGCGTGCATGCCGATTTCACGTCGATGATGACGGGCGGCATCGCGGCGCTGCTACTGCAGGCGCTTCATCCGCTCGCGCTCGCGGGCGTCTGGGATCACTCGTCGTTTCGCACCGACATCCTCGGCCGCTTGCGGCGCACCGCCACGTTCATCACGGGCACGACGTTCGGAAGCCGCGCGGACGCGCTCGCGCTGATCGAGCGCGTGAAAGCGATCCACGCGCGCATATCGGGCACCGCGCCCGACGGCCGGCCGTACCGGGCCGACGATCCGGCGTTGCTGACCTGGGTGCATGTCGCGGAAGTATCGAGCTTCCTCGCCGCGCATCTGCGCTATGTGAATCCGTCTCTGCCGGGCGAGTTGCAGGATGGCTACTACGCTGAAACGGCATTGGTCGCCGAGCTGCTCGGCGCCCGCGACGTTCCCCGTTCGCGGGTCGAGGTGGCGGCCTATCTCGCGCGCATGCAGCCCGAGCTCGCGGCCGGGCCGCGCACCTTCGAAGTGATGGACATCCTGCTGAACGTGCCGGTCGCGACGCCCGCGCTGCGGCCGGCCGCGTCGCTGATCATGCATGCGGGAATCGACCTGCTGCCGCCGTGGGCGCAACGCATGCTCGGTGTATCGACGTTCGCACCGCTGCGGCGTGCGGTGGTCCGGCCCGGGGTGCGGGCGGTCGCCCCCGTGCTGCGCTGGGCGCTCGTCAACGGCGCGTCGAAACGCGCACGCCGCCGCGCTGCCGCGCCACCGCCCGACGGCAATCCGCCCGCCTGACGATCCTTCGGATCATTTCGATTTGCTGGGAAATACGGTGGCAAGCTGACGAGCTTGCCTCCGCGCACGGTCGTAGCCCATCACGCCAGGCCGGGCCATACGATCCGATCAGAGCACCTTGCGATACCCGTCGTCGTCGCTCGCGGCGTCCAGATGCGACACGTCGGCCCATTGCACGACCTGCGCGCGGCCATCGACGTAATCGACGACGTTGATGCTCGTGTTGAGCAGTTGATAGCTGCGCGGAGCCGACAGCTCGAGACCATTTGCAAAGCGGTACACGCAGTCGAGCACGCCGCCGTGCGCGACGCAGGCGATCCGGCCGCCCGGATGCGCCGCGACGATCGGCTCGAGCGCATGCAGCACACGGTGATAGAACTCGCGCTGCGACTCGCCGCCGTCGGGCGCGAAGCCCGGGTCGCGGGTCTGCCACGCGGCGTAGGCGTCCGGAAACAGCATCTCGATCTCGGTGCTGTCATGCCCCTGGAACACGCCGTACGCGCGTTCGCGCAGCCCTTCGCGCAACTGCAGCGGCAGCCCGAGCGCATCGGCAAAGGGTTGCGCGGTCTGCTGCGCGCGCATCAGGTCGCTCGAATAGATCGCGTCGATCCGCTGCCCTTCGCGCGCTTCCCGCGCGAGCCGGACGGCCAGCCGCCGCGCCTGCGCGAGCCCCGTTTCGGCCAGCGGAATGTCGATATGGCCCTGGATGCGCTTGATGCGGTTCCAGGCCGTTTCGCCATGGCGAATGAACAGAATCTGCGTGGCGGCCATCGCGGCGCGTCTCCGGGAAAGTGTCAGGGCCGCACTTGCAGCCAGAACGTCACGGGGCCGTCGTTGACGAGCGACACCTGCATGTCGGCGCCGAACTCGCCCGTCTCGACGATCGGATGGCGCTCGCGCGCGGCCGCGACGAAATAGTCGAACAGGCGCGCGCCTTCGTCGGGCGGCGCGGCCGGCGTGAAGCTCGGTCGCAGCCCGCTGTTGGTATCGGCCGCGAGCGTGAACTGCGACACGAGCAGCAGGCCGCCTGCGCCACCCGTGCCGTCGATGTTCGACACCGGCAGGTTCATCTTGCCGGCCGCGTCGCTGAACACGCGATAGCCGAGCAGCTTCGCGAGGAGCTTGTCGGCCGCGGCCTCGGTGTCGCCGCGCTCCGCGCAGACGAGCGCGAGCAGGCCCGCGCCGATCTCGCCCGTCGTGCGGTCGCCGACGCGCACGTCGGCACGCTTCACGCGCTGGATCAGCGCGATCATGCGCTCAGCGTGACGCGCGCGAAGCGGCGCTTGCCGACCTGCACGACGAACTCGCCGGCCTCGACCTTCAGGCCCTTGTCGGACACGGTCGCACCGTCGATCTTCACGCCGCCCTGCTCGATGTTGCGCAGCGCTTCGCTCGTCGACGGCACGAGGCCGGCCTGCTTCAGCAGCTGGCCGATCGCGAGCGGCGCGCCCGCGAGCGTGACCGACGGGATGTCGTCCGGCACGCCGCCCTTCGCGCGGTGGTTGAAATCCTCCAGCGCACGCTCGGCGTCGGCCTGCGAGTGGAAGCGCGCGACGATTTCCTGCGCGAGCAGCACCTTGAAGTCGCGCGGGTTGCGGCCGCCTTCGGCGTCGCGCTTGAAGCCGGCGATCTCGTCGAGGCTGCGGAACGACAGCAGTTCGAAGTAACGCCACATCAGCGTGTCCGAGATGCTCATCAGCTTGCCGAACATGTCGGTCGGCTTCTCGCTGATGCCGACGTAGTTGCCCTTCGACTTCGACATCTTCTCGACGCCGTCGAGGCCTTCGAGCAGCGGCATCGTCAGGATGCACTGCTGTTCCTGGCCGTACTGCTTCTGCAGTTCGCGGCCGACCAGCAGGTTGAACTTCTGGTCGGTGCCGCCGAGCTCGAGATCGGCGTTCAGCGCGACCGAGTCGTAGCCCTGCATCAGCGGGTACAGGAATTCGTGGATCGAGATCGGCACGCCGCCCTGGAAGCGCTTCGTGAAGTCCTCGCGCTCGAGGATCCGCGCGACCGTGTAGCGCGACGCGAGCTTGATCATCCCGTCCGCGCCGAGCGGCATCGACCATTCGCTGTTGTAGCGGATCTCGGTTTTTTCGCGGTCGAGCACGAGCGCGGCCTGCTCGAAGTAGGTCTTCGCGTTCGATTCGATCTGTTCGCGCGTGAGCGGCGGACGCGTCGCGTTGCGGCCCGACGGATCGCCGATCAGCGACGTGAAATCGCCGATCAGGAAGATCACGGTATGACCGAGGTCCTGCAGCTGACGCATCTTGTTCAGCACGACCGTATGGCCGATGTGGATGTCGGGCGCGGTCGGGTCGAGGCCGAGCTTGATGCGCAGCGGCGTGCCGGTGGCCGCGCTGCGCGCGAGCTTCTGCGCGAACTCTTCCTCGATCAGCAGCTCGTCGACGCCGCGCTTCGTGACGGCGAGCGCATGGCGGACTTCGTCGGTGATCGGGAAAACAGGCTTGGAACTGGGTTCGGTGCTCATCGGTGCCGGGAAGAATGTCGCAAAGACAGGGATTTTCCCATAACTTGCGCGTGCATCGCTTAACGATGCGTCAGGTTGCGCGGATAATCGGGCGCAAGGCGCGTGGCACCGGCCCGCGCCGCTCGATCCAGGAGAACCCAACGTGCCGCAACGACATCCGCAACCTGCCCATCCGGCCGACGGCATCTACTTCGGGCTGATGTCGGGAACCAGCATGGACGGCGTCGATGGCGTCGCCGTGCGTTTCGAGACCGGCCACGCACCGGTCGTGCTCGCGGAAGCGTTCGTCGGCTTCGCGCAATCGCTGCGCGACGCGCTGTTCGCGCTGCAGCAGCCCGGCGACAACGAGATCGACCGCGAATCGCTCGCGGCGAACGCACTCGTCACGCGCTACGCGGTGTGCTGCCATGAATTGCAGCGCACCGCAGGGCTGTCGCGCGACGAGATTCGCGCGATCGGCGTGCACGGCCAGACGGTGCGTCACCGCCCCGAGCGCGGCTATACGCGGCAGCTCAACAACCCGGCGCTGCTCGCCGAGTTGACCCAGGTGGACGTGATCGCCGATTTCCGCAGCCGCGACGTGGCCGCCGGCGGCCACGGCGCGCCGCTCGCGCCGGCGTTCCATGCGACGGTGTTCGGCGCACCCGGCGAGACGCGGGTCGTCTGCAATCTCGGCGGGATCAGCAACATCACGATCCTGCCCGCCGAAGGCGGCGACGTGCGCGGCTTCGATTGCGGCCCCGCGAATGCGCTGCTCGACGAATGGGCGACCCGCCATCTCGGCAAGCCGTACGACGACGGCGGCAAGTTCGCCGCGCGCGGCACCGTGCATGCGCCACTGCTCGATGCACTGCTCGACGAGCCCTATTTTGCCGCGCCGCCGCCGAAAAGCACCGGCCGCGACCTGTTCAATCCCGCGTGGCTCGACGCGAAGCTCGCCGCGTTCGCGCAGGTTGCGCCGCAGGACGTGCAGGCGACCCTCACGGCGCTCACTGCCGTGTCGGTCGCACGCGAGATCGCCACGCACGCACCGGGCTGCAAGGCCCTCTTCGTATGCGGCGGCGGCGCACGCAACCCGGTGCTGCTCGACACGCTCAGGCGCGCGCTGCGCGAGGCCGGCGTGCCGGCCGCGGTCGATACGACCGCCGCGCTCGGCGTGCCGCCGCAACAGGTCGAAGCGCTCGCATTCGCGTGGCTCGCGTACCGCTTCACCGCGCGCGGGCCCGGCAATCTCGCGACGGTGACCGGCGCGGCCGGCAACCGTGTGCTCGGCGCGCTTTATCCACGCTGACGCGATGCCCGCCGCGCGGCGGGCGCTGCATCGCAGACGGGAATGAAAAAAAACGGGGCATGAAGCCCCGTTTTTCATATCGGCGAACCGGCGCGGATCTGCCGGATGCTCAGACCGAGAACGACGAGCCGCACCCGCAGGTGGTCGTGGCGTTCGGGTTCTTGATCACGAACTGGGCGCCGTTGAGGTCGTCCTTGTAGTCGATCTCGGCGCCGACCAGGTACTGGTAGCTCATCGAGTCGATCAGGAGCTGGACGCCGTTCTTGTTCATCACGGTGTCGTCCTCGTTGACTTCCTCGTCGAACGTGAAGCCATACTGGAAGCCCGAGCAGCCGCCACCCTGCACGAACACGCGCAGCTTCAGGTCGGGATTGCCCTCTTCGTCGATCAGTTGCTTGACCTTGTCGGCCGCGGCGTCGGTGAAGACGAACGGTACCGGCATTTCGGCCGTCGTTGCTGCGGATTCGGTAACAGCGTTCATGCGAACTCTCCAAAAAGCTTTAGCCGCTATTGTAGGGCCGATCAGAAGATCGTGCTGATGTCCATGAAATCAATAGGTTCTTGTTGATTTCAATCGCGTGGCCCCGCGGGTGGCCGTCGCGCGGGCATAAAAAAACCGCCAGCGCGAAAGCTGGCGGTTTTTTCGGCGGACGCCGCCCGAAAGCGGCGAGGCCATGAAGCGGAATTAACGCTTCGAGAACTGCTTTGCGCGACGTGCCTTGCGCAGACCAACCTTCTTACGCTCGACTTCACGTGCATCGCGCGTGACGAAGCCTGCGGTCGACAGCGACGGCTTCAGCGTCGCATCGTAGTCGATCAGTGCACGGGTGATGCCGTGGCGCACTGCGCCTGCCTGACCCGTTTCACCGCCGCCCGTGACGTTCACCTTGATGTCGAACGTCTGGCCGTGGTTCGTGAGTTCCAGCGGTTGACGCACGATCATCAGCGACGTTTCGCGCGAGAAGTAGTCAGCGATGGGCTTGCCGTTGACGATGATGTCGCCCTTGCCAGCCTTGATGAAGACACGTGCGACAGCGCTCTTGCGGCGGCCCGTACCGTAGTTCCAGTTACCGATCATGTGGGCTCCCCTTAGATCTCGAGCGCCTTCGGCTGTTGCGCCGAATGCGGATGCGTGGCTTCAGCGTAGACCTTCAGCTTCTTGATCATTGCGTAGCCGAGCGGGCCCTTCGGCAGCATGCCCTTGACCGCTTTCTCGAGCGCGCGGCCCGGGAAGCGTTCCTGCATCTTGCCGAACGTCGTTTCATAGATACCGCCCGGGTAGCCCGAGTGACGGTAGTACTTCTTGTCGAGAGTCTTGTTGCCCGTGACCTTCAACTTGCTCGCGTTGATGATGATGATGAAATCACCAGTGTCGACGTGCGGGGTGAACTCAGGCTTGTGCTTGCCGCGCAGACGGCGTGCCACTTCGCTGGCAACACGGCCGAGAACCTTATCCGTCGCGTCAATCACGTACCATTCGCGCGTCACCTCATGGGCTTTTGCGGAAAACGTCTTCATGATCGATCCAAAAAAAATGCTTTGCCCGATGTGTTCTTCCTGCTTGTCTGTGTGCGCTTCGAGGCGCGGTGCAGGCTCTCCCTGTTCTTTTTCCGTGGGCATGAATGCGGAAAAGCCCTGAATTATAAAGGAAATACGGCAACGCGGTCAAAGGGAATCCACGTCCCGCACCGGCCGCGCCCGAAATGAGCCAGAATTCGGTCGTGCCCCGACACACCCGGCGAACCGAGCGCCTGGGGAGGCACCCATCGACGCGCGGCACCAGACCTTGCCGCGCCCGATCGGCCGACCACGGAAAAACGACCAACAAGCATGATGAAACAACGACTTACGCCTATTCTCGCGGCCGGATGGCTGGCCGCCGTCGCGCCCGCCATCGCCGCCCCGGCCGGCTGCGAGGCCAAGCTCGACGCACTCGACGCCCGCATCGCGGAGGCCCGCGGCGCCCATGCCGAAGATCGCGTCGCCCGCCTGCGCGCGGTACGCGCGCGCGTGCAGCACTTCTGCGCGCGCGGTTACAGCGATGCCTCTGGCGCCCCCGCGCCGGCGCCTGCCGCCCGTGCCGCGGAGTCGCCACTCGACGCGGCGTCGCGGCCGGCCGCACGGCAGCCCGCGTAATCACCACCAGTAACGGATGCCGGAGCGCGCAAACTGCGCGCCGCTGATTGCATGGGACGAAAAAAAGCCCGAACGGCTGGTTCGGGCTTAATCCACCTCAGGAGGAGGGTGGAGGAGACATGCGGAGATTGTCGCACCGCGACAACCAATGAGGCTCATTATACGAATGGGGCGTCGACTTCACAAGAAAATTCGCATTAAGAAATTGCAAACCACAATGTGGGATACGGATCCTTTCGCAAGGCCAATCGACTTTTCTCTTTAAAATCAATCGTGTAGTTGACCAGCGCAGGCTCGCAAGCCTACCAAACCTAGAGTAAAACCCCTAAAGACCTCAGGGAAATCGGCGTCCGAGGCCCCGCTGGCTGTCGCACGTGCCCGCCCGCCCCTTCGCGTCGTGCAGCGCATCAGCCGACCATTGCCCGGCGGGCTACAATGCCGGATCGAATCCGAATCAGGCAACGCTGGAGCGCAAGCATGGAATGCAAAGTAAGCTGGATGGGTCAGGACGGCATGGCGTTTTCCGCACAGACCGGAAGCGGGCATCTCGTCGCGATGGACGGCGCGCCGGAAGGCGGCGGCCATAACCTCGCGCCGCGCCCGATGGAAATGGTGCTGGTCGGCACCGGCGGCTGCACCGCGTACGACGTCGTGCTGATCCTGAAGAAGAGCCGTCAGGAAGTCACCGGCTGCTCGGTCACGCTGAAGGCCGAGCGCGCGAGCGAAGATCCGAAGGTGTTCACGAAGGTCCACTTCCACTTCACCGTCACGGGCCGCAACCTGAACCCGGCCACGGTCGAGCGCGCGATCAACCTGTCGCACGACAAGTACTGCTCCGCGTCGATCATGATCGCGAAGACGGCCGAACTCACGCATTCGTTCGACATCGTCGCGGACTGAACGCACGGCAGCCACGCATGAAAAAAGGGCCGGCGCTCCTGGTGGAGCGCCGGCCCTTTCGCATTCGAACGGCAAAGCAGGCCGATAAGCCGGATTCTGTGCACGCTGCACGCCGAAGCGCGCAGCGCGTGGCAGCCATTCCTCTAGGCGCGCCATTGCTGACGCGCTCAAGCTTCCTACCCGCAGACGAGACGGGGGCCCCGTCCTGCATCCGAAAATGCGCGCCTGCCTACTTGGAATTGCTCCGGGTGGAGGTTACCGTGCCGGCGAACGTCGCCGTCGCCGCGGTGCGCTCTTACCGCACCGTTTCACCCTTACCTGATCCCGGCTTGCGCCGGGCCATCGGCGGTTTGCTTTCTGTTGCCCTGTTCCGCGTGTCGCCACGGATGGCCGTTAGCCATCACCCTGCCCTGTGGAGTCCGGACTTTCCTCGCCCCCGCCAGCCCGAAGGCGGCGAGGCCGCGACTGCCTGGCCTGCTTTGCGACGCGCATTTTAGCACCGCGCGCCGCCGGCCGCGCCGGTCATGCGAACTTCCAGCCGATCGCCTCGCCGGCGCGCAGCGGCACGACCGGCGTATCGCCCGCGAACACCTCGCGCGGCAATTCCCAGGTCTCGCGACGCAGCGTGACGGTTTCGGTGCTGTGCGGCAGCCCGTAGAAATCCGCGCCGAAGCGGCTCGCGAAATTTTCCAGCTTGTCGAGCGCGCCGGCCTGGTCGAACGCTTCCGCATACAGCTCGAGCGCGTGCAGCGCCGTGTAGCAGCCCGCGCAGCCGCACGCGGTTTCCTTCGCGCCGCGCGCGTGCGGCGCGCTGTCGGTACCGAGGAAGAAGCGCGGGTTGCCCGACGTCGCGGCCTCGACGAGCGCGACGCGATGCGTTTCGCGCTTCAGCACCGGCAGGCAGTAGTAGTGCGGGCGAATCCCGCCGACGAACAGCGCGTTGCGGCTGTAAAGCATGTGCTGCGGGGTGATCGTCGCGCCGAGCAGGCCCGGTGCCGCGTCGGCGTCGCGCACGTAGTCGGCCGCGTCCTTCGTCGTGATGTGTTCGAACACGACCTTCAGGCCCGGGAAATCGCGGCGCAGCGGCGTCATCACGCGATCGATGAACACCTTCTCACGATCGAACATGTCGACCGACGGATCGGTCACCTCGCCGTGCACGAGCAGCGGCATGCCGGTTTCCTGCATGACCTCGAGCGTCTTCGCGCACTTCGCGAGATCGCTGACGCCGTGGTCCGAGTTCGTCGTCGCGCCGGCGGGATACAGCTTCACGCCATGCACGAAGCCGCTGTCGCGCGCGCGGCGGATTTCGTCGGGCGCCGTGTTGTCGGTCAGGTACAGCGTCATCAACGGCTCGAACGTCATCCCGGCCGGCAGCGCGGCCAGGATCCGCTCGCGATAGGCCTGCGCGTGCGCGGTGGTCGTGACGGGCGGCTTCAGGTTCGGCATGACGATCGCGCGGGCGAACTGGCGCGCGGTATGCGGGAGCACCGCGGCCAGCATGTCGCCGTCGCGCAGGTGCAGGTGCAGGTCGTCGGGACGGGCGAGCGTGAGCGTCGCCGGAGAGGAAGCGTTCGAGGCAGTCATAGGAGGCGTCGTGAGGAACGGGCTGGCCATCTGCGGGGCCGGAACGCACGTGCGCGGACCGACTGACGGCAAACCGCAACACGAGGCCTTCGGCCGGCGGAATCCGCTTTTTACCGCTCAAGGCTCGGTGATATGCTAGAAACCACATTGTACCGGGGTTCCCCCGGTTGGTTACCCCGCTTCCGCCCCCGCCCCAAGTAAAATGTGCCAACTCCTAGGAATGAACTGCGCCGCGCCGACGGACGTCACATTCTCCTTCACAGGTTTCGCGGCCCGGGGCGGCCTCACCGATCACCATGCCGACGGCTGGGGAATCGCGTTCTTCGAGGACAAGGCCTGTCGCCTCTTCATCGACCAGCAGGCGTCGGCCACGTCGCCGATCGCCGAAATGGTGAAGCGCTACCCGATCAAGTCGAAGAACACGATCGCGCACATCCGCAAGGCCACGCAGGGTCACATCCTGCTCGAGAACAGCCACCCGTTCATGCGCGAGCTGTGGGGGCGGCACTGGATCTTCGCGCATAACGGCGATCTGCAGGACTACGAACCCGATCTCGACGGCAGCGTCTACCATCCGGTCGGCACGACCGACAGCGAGAAGGCGTTCTGCGTGCTGATGCAGGGGCTGCGCGAAGCGTTCCCCGGCGCGCAGCCGCCGTTGCCGGAGCTGTTCGAGCGCGTCGGCGAGCTGACGCGCGGCATTACCGATCACGGCGTGTTCAACTTCCTGATGTCGAACGGCCAGGCGCTCTTCGCCCACTGCTCGACGCGGCTGCACTACCTCGTGCGGCGCTGGCCGTTCTCGACCGCGCATCTGGTCGACGAAGACCTGTCGATCGACTTCGCGAAATACACGACGCCCGAGGATCGCGTCGCGGTGATCGCCACGCAGCCGCTGACCGACAACGAAATCTGGACGTCGTTCGAACCGGGCGAGCTGATCATGTTCCAGTGCGGCGACGTCGCCGCGCGGATGCAGATTCCGGTGCCCGAGCGCGTGCTCGAGAAGCTGCGCAACCCGGCGCTCGACGCATCGGCGTCCGCGCCGTGCGGCGGTGTGATTCGCGAAGCGCTGACGGCCGGCGCCGCGGACGACGGCGACGACGCGATCGATTTCTGAGCCGCGCGCGCTCGCGCACCCTGCTTCCGTTGCCGTCGCGACGCGACGGCGTGATCGCCGGTCACGCCGGCTTGCCATGACCGATTATCCGCGCCCGAATCCGGGCCCGTGCACTCTCGCGGAAAATCGCGCCGCTTTTCCATCCGCACTCCGGTTTTCGTTTGATCCGAACCACAATTCCGCGCATCGAGCCGCCCTCGCGCAACATTCACTTGATTTTATTAACGTCCAAGCGAAAATAATACATACGCGAAACAAATAAATATCTGCACTCACAATTACATAATCCGGAATCCGCATTTTATCGCGGCAATTTTCCGCGAACAGTGCGGCAGGCCACCGACGCACGGCATAAACATGCGCCCCTCAAAATCAAACAAACCCTTACCCCACAAGGCTTTCAGTTCGATTAACCACGCAATCGAAAAATACCGAATGAAATCGGCATTATCACCACATTCGTTATTTTTTTGATAATCGACCGCCAACTCCATCAGTAGACTCGCCCCATCCCCGGTGTAACGGATCACGATTGGCGCGACATCCGCAATGCGGCAACCGCCGCCGCACGCCCATTCGAGCCATTTTCCCGCCGTGGAATGCGCTTTCACCGCACCGCGGTGGACACCACTTCAAAAAAGAGAGAGGGGCTTGTCGTGAATCACTCATTTCGATCGATATGGAGCGAAGCCGCCGGCTGCTGGGTGGCGGTCGCGGAAACGGCCCGGGCGCGCGGCAAGCGTTCGGGCAGCGAATCGGGCGCAAGCCGCCGTGCCGGCCGCATGGCGGCCCGCCGCTCGCCGCTGCGTGTCGCCGCGCTCGGCGCGGCACTGGCCGCGCTGTCGGCCGGCTCCGCGTACGCATCGACGTGCGGCGACGGCTCCGCGGTCACGAACGGCGGCGCTTGCGCGCTCGGCAGCTACAGCCCGACCGCAAACGACAACCTGGCCGGCGCCATGACCGTGTCGGGCGGCGACACGGTCGGCGTGACGGGTGCATGGACGAGCGCCGCCGGCGACCCCGGCTATACGCTCACGCCGATCGGCAATACGTCGATCGTGTCGGGCAACCCGAACCAGCCGCTGCTGTCGCTCGGCGGCAAGACGCAGAGCGTCAGCACGCCCGACTCCATCACGGGCACCCATACTTCGATCGCCACGTACGACTCGTCCGCGTTCGCCGCGTCGACGGCGGGCGCGACCAACGTGCCCGTCTACCAGGACGTGAACGGCAACCAGTACGTGAACCTTCGGCTCGGCACCGTCGACAGCACCGGCGGCACGCTGAACGTGTCGATCGGCAATCCGGCGAACGCGCCCGGCGCGGCCGGCAACGCGATCTCGATCGCGCCGAAGCAGACCGACCTGACCTTCGCGGACGGCACCGGCTCGGCAAAAAGCGTCGTCAGCTGGAATTCGCGCAACCAGATCTGGCTCGGCACCGGCGACTATCTCGCGAGCGGCGGCGCCGTCGGCCAGGTCCAGCTCGACGTGCCGACCTATGCGGGCACCTTCACCGCGTTCGACGGCAGCACGTGGACCGTGAGCGACGCCGCGTCGCTCGCCGCGTACAACGACTTCCTCGCGCGCTCCGTGCGCAGCGGCGCGCTCGGCTCGCAAGCGGCGTACGACACCGCGTTCGGCCAGGCCGTCACCTTCACGCAGGAAACCTTCCAGTACGCGAACAACGTGTCGGCCGGCGACAAGAACACGCTGCCGATCGACCATCTGTCGGTGATGCACGGCACGGGCGCGAACGCGACGCTCCAGATCGGCAAGGATGGCCAGATCGACTTCCGCGGCACCAACACGATCGAATCGAGTTCGGCCGTCCTCGCGGAAAACGGCGCGCACTTCGTCAACGACGGCCGCCTGTCCGGCGACTTCACGCTGGTGCGCCTGCTCTCCGGCGCGAGCGGCGTCAACAACGGGGTGATCTCGGCCGGCTACGCGTCCGGCGACAACGTCGATACGAGCAGCAGCACGCCGCCCGACAACTTCGGGTTCCACGCGTACACCGAGGGCAACGGCGTCTATGCAAGCGGCCCGGGCACGACGTTCGTGAACAACGGCGTGATGAACGTCGGCGCCTGGACGCTCGACGGCAACCGCCCCGACCTGCAGAACTACGCGGTGGCCGTGACGGGCGGCGCGAACGCGTCGAACGCCGGCACGATCAACGTCGGCGTCAACGCGACGACGCTCGACAGCCAGGTGATCGGCGGCTTCGCGGCCGGCGGCACCTTCACCAACGAGGCCGGCGGCACGATCCAGCTCGGCCGCGCGGCCCAGTACGCGCCCGGCGCGGCGGCGAACGACGTCGCGCTGTCCGCGCGCGCGTACGGGATCCTGCTCGGCGCGTCGGGCACCGCCAGCAACCTCGGCTCGATCGTGATCGGCTCACAGACGCAGAACGGTGCGGGGATGGCAAGCCTCGGCTCGTCGTCCGGCACGCTGCGCAACGCGGGCTCGATCGTCGTGAACGGCGCGGCGCCCGGCACGCCGCTCGCGAACGTCGGCATGCTCGCGGCCAACACGGCCGCGACCGTCACCAACACGGGCACGATCGCGCTGAACGGCGTGAACGGGATCGGCATCATGGTGGTCGGCACCTCGACGGCGACGGCCGCGACGTCGACCGGCACGATCAACGTGGCCGGCGGGCTCGATCCGGCATCGGACACGCGCAACTACGGCGTGTGGGCCGAAGGATCGCGCGCGCAGGCCACGGTCGACGGTGCGCTCAACCTGACGGGCAACGGCGCGATCGGCGTCCATGCGCGCTCGGGCGCGACCATCGACGTCGGCGCGAACGCGGTGCCCCGCTTCATGTCGGGCACGAACCAGATCGGCTTCTATGCGTATGGCGCGGGCTCGAGAATCAACGTCGCCGCGCAGCACCTGAGCGTCGATACCGACGATTCGACGCTGTTCCGGATCGCGGGCGGCGCGGCCTATACGGGCGCATCGGCCGCCGGCACGCTGACGACGGACGTGACCGGCCAGCGTGCGCGCGGCGTGCTCGCGACCGGCGCCGGCACGACGCTGTCGACCGGCAACGCCACCTACAACGTCAACGGCGCGAACGGCATCGCGGTGGCGGTCGAAGGCGGCGCGCAGGGCTCGATCGACGCCGGCGCGACGATCAACCTGAATGCGGCCGGCGCGATGGCGGGTGTCGTCGACGGCCAGGCGCACGACCTCGCCGGCGCGAATGCCGGCGCGCCGGTCGCGACGACACTGGCCAACGCTGCCGCGGTCACCTCGTCGAGCGCGGGCGTGACAGGTTTCGTCGCGCGCAATCTCGGCACGCTCGAGAACCGCGGCCCGGTGTTGCTGACCGGCGCCGGTTCGACGGGCGTCGTGATCGGCCCGCTCGGCACGGTGAACAACGCGTCGGCGATCCGCGTGTCGAACGGCACCGGTGCGCTCGTGCAGGGCGCGTCGGCAACGCTCGCCAACGCGGGCACGATCGAGGCCGACGACGGCGTCGCGGGCGTGCACCTGACCGGCGCGGGCGCGTCGGTCGCGCTGTCGGACGCGCCGTCGGGCGCGGGCACGGTCGTCGCCAACGGCAGCGCCGACGGCGTGCGGGTCGATTCGAGCGTCGCGGACGGCGGGATCGCGGCTGGCGCGACGTCGATCGCGGTGGGCGGCGCCGGCAAGGGCATCGACAACCTCGGCACGAACACCACGATCGCGCTGTCGGGCACGCAGATCGGCACGACCGGCAACGGCGCCGACGGGCTGTCGTCGACGGGCGCCGGCGCGCGCATCGCGACGGATGCGGCGACCGTCGTGCGCACCGCCGGCGACACCGCACGCGGCCTCGTGGTGGCGGGCGCGGATTCGACGCTCGCGGCCAACGGCACGACGGTCGCGACGACGGGCGCCGGCGCGCACGCGATCGTCGCGGGCAGCGGCGCGAGCGCGTGGCTGTCGGGCGCGAAGGTTTCCACGGCCGGTGCGGCGGCCGACGGCCTCGTCGCGCAGAACGGCGGCCGCATCGGCGACACGGGTTCGTCGATCGCGAGCGCGGCCGGCAACGGCGCGAACGTCGACGGCGGCGTGCTCGCGCTGACCGGCACGACGCTCAAGGGCGCGACCGCCGGCGTGCTGAGCACCGACACGCTCGCGTCCGGCGCGACGAGCACGGTGCTCGTCGACGGCGGCAGCGTCGCGTCCGTCGCCGGGCCGGCGTTCGCCGCACGCGGCGGTACGGTCGACATCGCGGTGCGCAACGGCACCGTCGTGACGGCCGGCAACGGCACGCTGCTGGACCTCGCGAACGGCAGCACGGCGACTTTCAACGCATCGGCCGTGAGTCTCACCGGCGACATCGTGTCGGACGCGTCGAGCACCGGCAACGTACTCCTGGCGAACGGCACGACGCTCACCGGCAAGATCGACCCGGTCGCGCTGACCGTCGACGGCACGAGCACGTGGCGCATGACCGACAGCTCCGTGCTGAGCAGCCTGAACAACGCGGGCCTGGTTGCATTCGCCGCACCGTCCGGCGCGCCGACGGCGGCAGGCAGCTACCGGACGCTGACGACCGGCAGCTACGTCGGCTACGGCGGCACGATCGCGCTGAACACCTACCTCGGCGCGGATGCGTCGCCGACCGACCGGCTGATCGTGAACGGCGGCACCGCGAGCGGCACGACGGGGCTGAAGATCGCGAACACGGCCGGCACCGGCGCGCAGACGACCGGCGACGGGATTCCAGTGGTCGTCACGGCCAACGGCGGCACGACCGCCGCGTCGGCGTTCCATCTCGCGGGGCCGGTGCAGGCCGGCGCGTACGAATACCGGCTCTATCGCGGCGGACAGAGCGATGCGAACGGCTGGTACCTGCGCTCGCAACTCGACCCGACCGATCCTGACGATTCGATTCATCCGTCCGGCAACGGGAACGCCAATGGCAATGGCAATGGCAACGGCAACGGCAACGGCGGCACTCTCGCGTACCGCCCGGGCGTCACAGGCTATGCGATGACGCCGCTGCTGAACGCCGACTATGGCTTCTCCACGCTCGGCAAGCTGCACGAACGCGTCGGCGACATCGACAACCTCGAGAAGCAGGCGCCGGGCAATCGCGACGGCGTGTGGGGCCGCATTGGCGGACAGAGCCTCGATGCGAACGCGGGCCGCTTCGCGGCCGACGAGCGCACGTTCTTCGCGCAGTTCGGCAAGGACTGGACGCTCGAGCAGGCTGCGGCCGGCGGCAGCACACATGCGGGCGTGACGGCGAGCATCGGCGTCGCGAACGCGAGCTTCGACGATATGGCCCGTGCCGATACGCCGGGCCTGTCGACGTCGACCGGCTCGGTCGAGATGCACGCGCAGAGCGTCGGCGGCTACTGGACGCGCTACCTGGCCGACGGCACCTACTTCGACAGCGTCGGCCAGGTCACTCACTACGGCAACCGCTATCGCGATAGCTACGGCAACGACGCATCGCAGAACGGCTTCGGCATCGCGCTGTCACAGGAAGTCGGCAAGCCGTTCGTGATCGGCGGCACGCCGATCGCGGTCGAGCCGCAGGCGCAGCTGATGTACCAGTACCTGAAACTGAACGGGTTCAACGACAACGTATCGGCCGTATCGGGCACCACGACGAACGCGTTGCGCGGGCGCGTCGGCGTGCGGATCTTCCGGCCGAACCTCGACGCGAACGCGGGCGGCGGCGCCGCGACGCCGTACTTCACGGCCGACGTGCTGCACGACTTCCTGTCGCCGGGCCAGACGGTCGTCGGCGGCACGCCGTTCGCGACGCACCTCGGCCGCACCTGGTACGAGCTGGGGCTTGGCGTGACCGCGGGCTTCGGCAAGTCGGGCGAGCTGTACGCGAACGTGAAATATGCGCGCAACCTCGGTGGCGATTACCGGCGCGGCGTCACCGGGCAGGCCGGTTACCGCTACAGCTGGTAACGCGCGACGCGAAGCCATCCGGCGGCCGACGAAAAAAAACCGCCCGGCGTTCGGCCGGGCGGTTTTCCGCATTCGCGCACACAAGGCGCGCGATGCACGGACGCTCAGTGCAGGATTTTCGCGAGGAAGTCCTTCGCGCGATCCGACCGCGGATTCGAGAAGAAATCGTCCTTGCGGTCGTCCTCGACGATCGCGCCCTTGTCCATGAAGATCACGCGATGGGCGACCTTCTTCGCGAAGCCCATTTCGTGCGTGACGACCATCATCGTCATCCCTTCCTGCGCGAGCTCGACCATCACGTCGAGCACTTCGTTGATCATCTCCGGATCGAGCGCGGACGTCGGTTCGTCGAACAGCATCGCGATCGGGTCCATCGACAGCGCACGCGCGATCGCGACCCGCTGCTGCTGGCCGCCCGACAGTTGCCCCGGAAACTTGTGCGCATGCGCCTTCAGGCCGACGCGATCGAGCAGCTTCATGCCCTTGTCGTTCGCTTCGTCCTTGCCGCGGCCGAGCACCTTGATCTGCGCGAGCGTCAGGTTCTCGGTGATCGACAGGTGCGGGAACAGTTCGAAATGCTGGAACACCATCCCGACCTTCGAGCGCAGCTTCGACAGGTTCGTCTTGCGGTCGCCGACCGACTGACCGTTCACGAGGATCTCGCCCTGCTGAAACGGCTCGAGGCCGTTGACGGTCTTGATCAGCGTCGACTTGCCCGAGCCCGACGGACCGCACACGACGACCACTTCGCCCTTGTTCACCTCGGTCGTGCAATCGGTGAGGACCTGAAACTGGCCGTACCACTTCGAAACGTTCTTGATGGAAATCATCTTGTGACCTTTTTCTGGAGACCTTTGACGAGGGCAGACGCCACCGAGCAAATCACGAAATAGCATGCACCCGCGAACAGGACCATCTCGACGGTCGTGCCGTCGCGATCGCCGACGTTGGCGGCCGTGCGGAAGAAGTCCGCGAGACTGATCACGTACACGAGCGACGTATCCTGGAACAGGACGATCGCCTGCGTGAGCAGCAGCGGCACCATCGCGCGGAACGCCTGCGGCAGGATCACGAGGCGCATCGCGTGCGCGTAGTTCATGCCGAGCGCGAACGCGGCGTTCATCTGCCCGCGCGGCACCGCCTGGATGCCGGCACGGATGATCTCGGAATAATACGCGGCTTCGAACAGCGAGAACGCGACCATCGCCGACGCAAGCCGGATGTCGATCGTCGGCGACAGCCCGAGCACGCCCTGCAGCACCTGCGGCACGATCAGGAAGAACCACAGCAGCACCATCACGAGCGGGATCGAGCGGAACACCGTCACGTACGCTTTCGCGAACCACGCGAGCGGCTTCACGCCGGACAGCCGCATCAGCGCCAGCAGCGTGCCCCAGACGATGCCGACGACGATCGCGATCAGCGTGATCTTGAACGTGACGATCGCGCCGGACCACAGCGTCGGCATCGCGCCGGGAATACTACTCCAGTCGAACTGATGCATCACTTGCCTCCGATGTAGCCGGGCAGCCGCGTACGGCCTTCGATCCAGCGCATGAACGACATCACGACGAGGTTGATGACCACGTACGCGAGCGTCACCGCGATGAACGACTCGTAGGTCTGCGCGGTGTAGTCGACGAGCTGGCGCGCCTGCGCGGACAGGTCGAGCAGGCCGATCGTCGACGCGACGGCGGAGTTCTTGAAGATGTTCAGGAACTCGGACGTGAGCGGCGGCACGATGATCCGGTAGGCAACCGGCAGCAGCACGTAGCGGTACGTCTGCCATTGCGTGAAGCCCATCGCGAGGCCGGCCGCGCGCTGCCCCTTCGGCAGCGCGTTGATGCCCGAGCGCACCTGTTCGCACACGCGCGCACCGGTGAACAGGCCGAGACAGACGATCGATGCGGTGAAGAACTGCGTGGTCGGCGGCAGTTGCTTGATCCAGGTGCCGACCGACGCGGGCAGCAGCTCGGGCACGACGAGGTACCAGATGAAGAACTGCACGATCAGCGGGATGTTCCGGAAGATCGACACGTAGACGGTGCCGATCGCGGACAGCCATTTGTTCGGCACCGTGCGCAGCACGCCGAACAGCGAACCGACGATCAGCGCGATGACCCAGGCGACGAGCGACACTTCGATCGTCACCCAGAAGCCCGACATCAGCCATCCGAAATAAGTCGTCGGCTCGCCGGTCGAGACGGGGCTCAGGAAGATGCCCCAGTTCCAGTGGTAAGACATAGGCAAGACTCCAGCAAAAAGAAACGGAAGAAGCGTGGCCTCTTCCGTTTCAGTAGCGTCATTACTGCGTCAACGTCCGTGTGGTCAGTCGAGCGCCTTGTCGTTCGGGTTCGCGTACAGCTTCTTCATCGAATCGGACAGCGGGAAGTTCAGGTTCAGCCCCTTCGGCGGAATCGGGCTCTCGAACCACTTCGCGTAGATCTTCGCGGCTTCGCCCGACTTCTCGACTTGCGAGATCGCGTCGTCGACCACCTTCTTGAAGTCGGCATCGCCCTTGCGCATCATGCAGCCGTAAGCCTCTTCCGATTGCGGCGTGCCGACGATCACCCACTCGCCCGGCTGCTTCGCCTTCGCGCGCTCGCCCGCGAGCAGCGCGTCGTCCATCATGAACGCGACCGCGCGGCCCGACTCGAGCGTGTTGAACGAGTCGCCGTGGTCCTTCGCGCTGATGATGTTCATGCCGAGCTGCTTGTCGTTGTTCATCTTGCGCAGCAGGCGCTCGGACGTCGTGCCGGCGGTGGTCACGACCGTCTTGCCCTTCAGGTCGGCGAAGTCCTTCACGCCCGAATCCTTCTTCGTCATCAGGCGCGTGCCGATCACGAAGATCGTGTCGGAGAACGCGGCTTGCTGCTGACGCTCGGTGTTGTTGGTCGTCGAGCCGCACTCGATGTCGACCGTGCCGTTCTGCACGAGCGGGATGCGGTTCTGCGACGTGACCGGGATGTTCTTGACCTGCAGGTTCGGCAGGCTCAGCTTCTTCTTCACCGCGTCCACGACCTTCATCTGGAATTCGCGCGAATAGCCGACGACCTGCTGGCTCTGGTCATAGTAGGAGAACGGGATCGACGATTCGCGGTGCCCCAGCGCGATCACGCCCGTGTCCTTGATCTTCTTCAGCGTGCCGGTCTCCTGTGCATGCGCGCCGCTCGCGAACGCGCAGAGCGCCGCGACCATCAGGACTGCCTTGTGGTATTTCATTTTGGTCATCTCCTTTGCTAAAACCCGCGCCAGTGTATCAAAGTAATATTTTTGAAAGAACTGGTTGTTTACCGCACTACGAATCGCCCTGTACGAAGCCTTCCTCCCGGCTTCGGGCGCGCTTGTGACGCATGAATGCACGCGCGGGCGGTGCCGGATTCGGCACCGCCCGCGAGGGATCATGCACGCAATCGGTGGATTGCGTCACGCTGTGATCGTAGTCAACCGATCGCCGATCGGCAATGGCCGATCAGGGGTACAGGCCGCGCATTTCGCGCGCCATCAGGATGCGCTTGCACGCGACGATGAACGCCGCCGTACGCACCGACACCTTGTGCTCTTCCGCAACCGCCCACACGCCGGCGAACGCTTCGCGCATCACGCGCTCGAGACGGTGGTTGATCTCGTCTTCCGTCCAGAAGAAGCTCGAGAAGTCCTGCACCCACTCGAAGTACGACACGGTCACGCCGCCCGCATTCGCGATCACGTCCGGGATCACGAGCACGCCGTTCGCGCTCAGGATGTCGTCGGCCGCCGTCGTCGTCGGGCCGTTCGCGCCTTCGACGATGATCTTCGTGCGGATCTTCGATGCGTTCTTCTCGGTGATCTGGTTTTCCAGTGCCGCCGGGATCAGGATGTCGGTTTCGACCGTCCAGAACTCGTCGTTCGGCATCGGCTCGGCGCCTTCGAAGCCCGCGACGCCGCCCGTGCGTGCCACGTGGTCGAGCAGCTTGTTCGAATCGAGGCCGGCCGGCCGGTAGATCGTGCCCGTGTGATCCTGCACCGCGATCACCTTCGCACCCGCTTCCTGGAACAGCTTCGCCGCGATGCCGCCGACGTTGCCGAAGCCCTGCACCGCGATGCGCGCGCCTTCGATTTCCAGGCCCTTCTTCTTCGCCGCTTCGCAGCCGACGACGAACACGCCGCGGCCCGTCGCTTCCTTGCGGCCGAGCGAACCGCCGAGCGAGATCGGCTTGCCGGTCACGACGCCGGTCGACGTCTGGCCCTGGTTCATCGAGTAGGTATCCATCATCCACGCCATCACCTGTTCGTTGGTGTTGACGTCCGGCGCCGGAATGTCGGTGTTCGGCCCGATGATGATGCCGATTTCGCTGGTGTAGCGACGCGTCACGCGCTCGAGCTCACCGCGCGAGAGCTTGCGCGGGTCGACGCGGATGCCGCCCTTCGCGCCGCCGTACGGCACGTTCACGGCCGCGTTCTTCACCGACATCCATGCGGACAGCGCCATCACTTCCGACAGCGTCACGTCCTGGTGGTAACGCACGCCGCCCTTGCCCGGACCGCGCGACACGTTGTGCTGCACGCGATAGCCTTCGAAGTGCGCGACGGTGCCGTTGTCGAGCTCGATGGGGCAGTCGACGATCAGGATGCGCTTCGGACGCTTCAGCGTTTCGAGCCAGCGCGACAGCGAACCGAGGTACGGTGCGACGCGATCGACCTGCTGAAGGTAGTTGCCCCACGGGCCGAGATCGTCGGCGTGCAGGTAGGACGGGATGGACTGCAGTTGCGAAGACATGGATGCTCCAACGTTCAACGGATTGCGCACATTGTCGAAAAACCCATTTTTTTTATCCAATGCCGTTTGCTTATTCGATTATGCGTTTCTTGCATGATCGGGATTTTTCGCAAATCCATGGTCGATTTGCGCAAGAACGCCCGCGATCGGCCGTGCATCGCGTTGTGCGAAAAATCGTGGGTGCATTACGCCGGACGCCCGCCGGGCAGCCGTCCGACAGGCGCGGCAAGCTCGTCGTCAGCCGCGCGCGGCCGTGCTCGATTCCATCATTCGGCCGTGTCGCGCAATTCGTCGCGCACGACTTCCCACAACGCGCGCACCAGTTTCTGGCGCGGATCGTCGCCCTGCAGCGCGAGCTTGTCGCAGTACAGGCGAATCTCCATCGTCAGCGTGTACGGGTGCGTGCCGCCGCGCGCGGAACGGTCGAGCCGGATCAGCCGGCCGCCGGCCACCGCGTCCTCGACCGCGCTGTGCGGCAGGAACGCGACGCCGTGGCCGGCGAGCGCCATCGCCTTCAGCCCTTCGGCCATGTCGGTTTCGTAGACGCGATCGAGGAACAGCCGCGTCGGTGCGTTCGCAACGATGACTTCGGTCATCCGGCCGAGATACGCGTTCGGCGTATACGACAGGTACGGCACGCGCGCATCGGCCGTGCCCGGCAGCGTGTAGCGCGGCCGGCCGGCCCGACCCGGCGCCGAGAACGCGCTGATCGGCTCGCTGCCGAGGACCAGCATGTCGTAGCGCGCCGGGTCGAGCGCGACCGGGTGGCTCGGGTGGTGGTAGCCCATCACGAGATCGCAGCCGCCCTCGACGAGCGACAACACGGCATCGTGCACGTTCAGCGCGCGCAGCCGCGTGTGGACCGGCCCCATCTTCGCCTCGATCCGCTGCAGCCAGCGCGGGAAATACGTGAGTGACAGCGTGTGCGGCACCGCGAACTCGATCGTCGGCACCGGCGCGCCGACGTGGCCGCGCAGCAGCGTGCGCGCCTCGTGCGCCTGCGACAGCATCGTCAGGGCCTGCTCGTAGAAGATCTGGCCGGCCTGCGTGAGCCGCGTCGGATAGACCGAACGATCGATCAGCTCGGTCGCGAGCCATGCTTCCAGTGCCTGGATGCGCCGCGAGAACGCGGGCTGCGACACGTGCCGCAGTTCGGCGGAGCGGCTAAAGCTGCGCGTTTCCGCGAGCGAGACGAAGTCTTCGAGCCATTTCAGTTCCATGCAGGCGGGCGCGGCGGGCGGCGGTCGGGAAGAAGCCTGCATTCTACCGGCGGGCGGGTGTGGGCCGGCGGGGTGGCCGGCGGGGTGGTCGACGGTGGGGTCGTTGGGGGGCGATGGTGTGACAGGCGGGCCCGGCGAGCCGGCCGGGCGCCCGCCGCCAGGCCGGATGCGCAATGGCCGGCCGCCGGGTGGCACCGATTGCCCGTGGCGGGGAGCGGCCGGACCGGTTCGGCCGGAATCGACCCGCGCCAATGGTAAAATGCCGAATTCTCCTCCCCCTCGTTCGCCCCGGCTCCAAGGCCCCGCCCGATCATGTCCGACACTCGTCCCGATACGCTTTTCGCCCTCACCGCGCTCTCGCCCATCGACGGCCGCTACGCCAGCAAGACCGAAGCGCTGCGCGACTGGCTCTCCGAAGCCGCCTTCATGCGCCACCGCGTCACCGTCGAGGTGCACTGGCTGATCGCGCTGTCGCGCGCCGGCTTCGCGGAAGTGCCGCGCTTCTCCGACGCATCCGAACAATTCCTGCTGCAGCTCGCCGAGCGCTTCACCGCGCACGACGCCGCGCGCATCAAGGAAATCGAGCGCGTGACGAACCACGACGTGAAGGCCGTCGAATACTGGCTGAAGGAATCGGTCAAGGGCCAGGCCGAGCTCGAAAAGGCCAGCGAATTCATCCACTTCGCGTGCACGTCCGAAGACATCAACAACACGTCGCACGGGATGATGCTCGCCGGCGCGCGCGAGCACGTGATCCTGCCGGCGCTGCGCACGGTCCATCAGCGCCTCGTCGCGCTGTCGCACGCCCACGCCGAGCAGCCGATGCTGTCGCGCACGCACGGCCAGCCGGCCAGCCCGACGACGCTCGGCAAGGAACTCGCGAACGTCGCCGCGCGGCTCGCGCGCGCGATCGCGCGCATCGAGAAGGTCGAGATCCTCGGCAAGATGAACGGCGCGGTCGGCAACTTCAACGCGCATCTCTCGGCGTATCCGGAATTCGACTGGGAAGCGTTCTCGCGCGACGTGATCGAAAACCGCCTGAAGCTGACGTTCAACCCGTACACGATCCAGATCGAGCCGCACGACTACATGGCCGAGCTGTTCGACGCGGTCGCTCGCGCGAACACGATCCTGCTCGACCTCGACCGCGACGTGTGGGGCTACATCTCGGTCGGCTACTTCAAGCAGAAGACGAAGGCCGGCGAGATCGGCTCGTCGACGATGCCGCACAAGGTCAACCCGATCGATTTCGAGAACTCGGAAGGCAACCTCGGCCTCGCGAACGCGACGCTGCGCCACCTCGCCGACAAGCTGCCGGTGTCGCGCTGGCAGCGTGACCTGACCGACTCGACGGTGCTGCGCAACATGGGCGTCGCGCTCGGCTACTCGCTGCTCGCGTACGACTCGCTGATCCGCGGCCTCGACAAGCTCGAAGTGAACCCGCAGCGCCTGAACGAAGATCTCGACAACTGCTGGGAAGTGCTCGCAGAGCCGGTGCAGACGGTCATGCGCCGCTATGGCATCGAGAACCCGTACGAGCAGCTGAAGGAACTGACGCGCGGCAAGGGCATCACGCGCGAAGCGCTGCAGGAATTCGTCGGCACGCTGGCGATCCCGCAGGACGCGAAGGATCGCCTGCTCGCGATGACGCCTGCGTCGTACATCGGCAAGGCCGTCGAACTGGCGAAGCGGATCGCGTAAGCGCCGCCGTCGCCGGACGGAAAAAAAGCCCGATGCGAGCAAGTTCGCATCGGGCTTTTTCGTTGGCGGCCGGCGCGCTCGGCGCGTCGGAACACCGGTGCCTCAGAACGAGATCATCCGCCCCGGATTCAGCGCGCTCATCACGCTCATCGCCGCTTTCGCGGCCGGAATCGCGATCGGCGACAACTGCCGGCCGAGCGGAATCTCGCGATGGTCGATGCCGGTCAGCATCGAGAAGTCGTCGTTGCGTCCGACGAAGTCGTCGCAAATCGCCTTGCCGATCCGCACCGTCTGCGCGACGCCGTGCCCGCTCCAGCCCTGCACCATGTACATCGGCACGCGGCCGTCGGTCTTGCGGCTGTCGGTCGCGCCGTTCAGCGTGAAGTCGCTGACGCCGCTCCAGCAGTAGTCGAGCGCGAAGCGGCCGTCGTGCTGCGGAAACACCGTGTTCAGCCGCGTCAGCAGATACGCGTTGACGTCCTGCTGCGCCCAGCACGAGCCGGTGCCCTGCCCGCCGAACAGCAGCCGGTTGCCGCGCACCGGCCGGTAGTAGTCGATCTGGAACTGCGTGTCGTACACCGGCATGCCGGCCGGCATCAGCGTCGCGACATCGACGTCGAGCGGCGCCGTCACGCTCACGTACGTGAAGAACGGCACGGTTGTCGCGCCGCCGTCATCCAGCAGCCGGAACGTCGTGTTGTGCAGCGCGAGCACGACGCCGCGACGCGCGGTGATCGTGCCGCCCGGCGTCGTCGCGACGACGCCCGCGGGCGTTTCGTCGAGCTCGAGCACCTCGGTGCCCTCGTACAGCGCGCCGCCGTTCAACTGGAAGCCATGCACGAGGCCGCGCACCAGCGCGAGCGGATGAAGCTGCCCGCCGAGCGCGTCGATCGCCGCGCCGTGATACAGGCCCGAGCGCACGTATTCGTCGTGCAGCTGATGGCGGCCGACGAGCGTCACGCCGGCGTCGCCGAGATGGCGGCGGGCGTCCGCGCCGTCGAGCAGCGCGCTCATGTGGCCCGGGTGGACCGCCGCCGTCACGTGGCCGTTCTTGCGATCGAGGTCGAGCGCGTAACGCGCGCCGATTTCATCGATCAGGTCCATCGATTCGGTCGACGCGAAGCGCCACAGCCGCTTCGCGTCGTCGTGCGACAGGTAGTCGATCATGTCGGCGGCTTCCCAGCGCGCGAGGCCCGGCGTGAGCTGGCCGCCGTTGCGGCCCGACGCCGCGGAGCCGACGTGATGCTTGTCGACGAGGATCGTGTCGACCCCCGCTTCCGCGAGATGCAGCGCGGCCGATGCGCCGAGCAGACCCGAGCCGATCACCAGCACGTCGCACACGGCGTCGTGCGCGAGCGGCGCACTGTTTTCATGGCGCGACAGCGACGCCTCGTACCAGTTGGCCGGACGCTCGCCGTCGTAGCGGGACGGCTCGCACCAGTTCCAGTTGTCCTTTTCGATGTTCAGTTGCGTCTGGTCGAAACGCGATTCGCCCTGGATCAGGGGTTTGTTGTAGGTCGTCATGATTGCACTTGCATGGTCTTGGGCCGCCTGTCGAAGGGCCGTGAGGCTTCGCGGGTGGGGCAGCCGGTTCCACTTGGGTGTCAACGAGATAAAGGGCGCGATGGCCCGTGTTGACGGCAGACACGTGTGTCTGCCTGGATCCCGGGACTGTGCGAAAGCACGTATTGAAAGGTGCCGGGACACCCAATTTCTACACCGCAGAAATAATTCTACAGCGTAGAATATGCTTTCGTCAAGCTGACAGTCGCACGCCACCTCCACTCCCATGAAAGACAAACCCGCCCAAGGCCCGCGCGGCCTCGACAAGGACGCGATCGTCGCGGCCGCGCTCGCGCTGCTCGAAGAGGTCGGCGAAGCCGCGTTCAGCGTGCGCAAGCTCGCGCAGTCGGTCGGTTGCGACCCGATGAGCGTTCTGTATCACTTCAAGTCGAAGGACGGCCTGACCCGTGCGATCGCGAATGCGCTGTCGCGCTCGTTGGTACCGGTCGACGACACGCTGCCGTGGCGCGACCGCCTGCGCGATCTCGCGCGCCAGTACCGCGCGCTCGCGCTGCGCTACCCGGCCGCGTTCGCACTGCTGCAGCGGCATATGAGCACGGGGCCGGCCGATCTCGCGCACATCGAGGCCGTGCATCGCGCACTGGCCGACGCGGGCATCGCGCGCACCGCACTGCCGGCCGTGTGCGTCGGCTGGTATGCGAGCGTGATCGGGCTCGCCGCCGCCGAGGCCGGCGGCCTCACGCGGCCCGCGAACGACGTCGAGCTCGCGGAAATGGATGCGCTGTCCGATACCGCGCATCCGCTCGTCAAATCGGCCGCGCCGCTCTATGCGCGGCTCGATCCGGCCGTGGTGCATGACACGATGCTCGACGTGCTGCTCGACGGCATCGCGCGGTATGCACACGCAGCCTGACCGGCGCGCGCCGCGAACGAAAAAGGCGCCCGAAGGCGCCTTTTTCATGACGATTGCGGCAAACCGCGCTCAGTGCTGCTGCGCGAAGCCGATCTTCACCATCACTTCATCGACGATCTGTTCGGGCGTCAACTCGATGCTGACCTCGATCGCTTCGTCCGGGCCCGGCTCCTCGAGCGTGTCGAGCTGGCTCTTCAGCAGCGACGGATCGAAGAAATGGCCGGTGCGGCTCTTCAGGCGCTCCTGCAATACCTCGAACGAACCCTTCAGATACACGAACCGCACGTCGGTGTCGGTGCCGCGCAACACGTCGCGGTACGACCGCTTCAGCGACGAGCACGTGAACACGGCCGTCTCGCCGGCGCGCTGCTTTTCCTCGATGGCCGCGCGGATCGTGCGCAGCCACGGCCAGCGGTCGTCGTCGGTCAGCGGAATGCCGTGATGCATCTTTTCCTTGTTCGCCGCGCTGTGAAACGCGTCGCCATCGGTATAGCTGCACGACAGGCGTTCCGCCAGCATTTCGCCGATTCGCGACTTGCCCGCGCCCGACACGCCCATTGCGATCAGAATCATTGACTACCCCTTTGTTACAGAACCAGGCTCAGCAGCAGCGTGAAGCTAAGACCGAGCACCGAGATGATGGTTTCAAGCAGCGACCAGGTCTTGAACGTCTGACCGACCGTCATCCCGAAGTATTCCTTGATCAGCCAGAAGCCGCCGTCGTTTACGTGCGAGAAGATCAGCGAGCCCGAGCCCGTCGCGAGCACCAGCAGCTCCGGGCTGACCGCCGCGCCGGACGCCGCCGCGATCGGCGCGACGATGCCGCAGGCCGTCGTCATCGCGACCGTCGCCGAACCCGTCGCGAGACGCATCAGCGCCGCGACGAACCAGCCGAGCAGCAGCGGCGACAGATGCGCGTGCTTCGCGGTCTCGACGATCTGCTGCGAGATCCCGCTGTCGCGCAGGACGCCGCCGAAGCCGCCGCCCGCACCGACGATCAGCGTGATGCCGGCGATCGGTGCCAGACACTCGCCGCAGAACTTCTGGATCTGGTCGCGGTTGAAGCCCTGCAGCTTGCCGAACGTGAAGAAGCTCACCAGCACGGCGATCAGCAGCGCGACGTCGGAGTTGCCGGCAAAGCGCAGCAGGTTGTTCGGCAGCGACTTCGGCGCGAACACCAGGTCGGCCCAGCTGCCGACCAGCATCAGCACGACGGGCAGCAGGATCGTGAACAGCGTGATGCCGAAGCTCGGCAGTTCGCGCTTGCGACCCTCCGTGTGCGTATCGACGAACTGCGCCGCGAGCGGATTGTTTTCCGGCAGCTTCACGAACTTCGAGATCGCCAGCGCGAACAGCGGACCGGCGATGATCGCGGTCGGCACGCCGACGATCAGGCCGAATGCGATCGTCTTGCCGATATCGGCGCCGTATTGCTGAACGGCCAGCAGCGCGGCCGGGTGCGGCGGGATCAGCCCGTGCACGACGGACAGGCCGGCCACCATCGGCAGGCCGACGACGAGCAGCGACTTGCCGGTGCGCTTCGCGACGTTGAACGCGATCGGGATCAGCAGCACGAAGCCGACTTCGAAGAACACCGGCAGGCCGACGATGATCGCGACGAACATCATCGCCCAGTGGATGTTCTTTTCACCGAACCAGTCGATCAGCGTGGTCGCGATCCGTTCGGCGCCGCCCGATTCGGCCATCATCTTGCCGAGCATCGTGCCGAGGCCGACGACGATCGCGATGTGGCCGAGCGTGCCGCCGGTGCCCGTTTCGAACGACTTGACGATCTTGTCCATCGGCATGCCGACGACGAGACCGAGGCCCAGCGAAACGATGATCAGCACCAGGAACGGGTAGATCTTGTAGCGCGCGATCATCAGGATCAGCGCGGCGATCGCGATCAGCGTGAATACGAGCAGCATGCTGCCTTGGACAGCCCCCATGTGGCACTCCTCCTAGAATTTGTTCGAACCGGGCGAGGTGTTGCGAGTATGCCCGGCTATGCAGGTCTCCGAAACACGGGGGTACCCCCCGTGAGGACGCTGAATTTTACTTATCTTTGCGACCCACGGATAGAACCGGTTCCATCAGCAAAAACCCTCGGTAAAACAAGCACTAAGCGCTTGCTTACCGAGGGCCAAACGATCATTTCGTACAAGTCTTAACGGGGGAGCTGGCTCGCTGCTTGCGCGAGGCGCGTGACCTCGGCCCAGTCCTGCGCGGCGAGCGCGGCTTTCGGCGTGAGCCACGAGCCGCCGACGCACACGACGTTCGGAAGCTTCAGGAAACTCGGCGCGCTTTCGGCCGTGATGCCGCCCGTCGGGCAGAACTTCAGCGCCGGGAACGGGCCGTGGAACGCCTGCAGCATCGGCACGCCGCCGGCCTGCTGCGCGGGGAAGAACTTGACGATCTCGTAGCCGAATTCGAGCGCCTGGATGATGTCGCTCGGCGTCATCACGCCCGGCAGCAGCGGCAGGTCCGCGTCGAGCGACGCGAGGTGCAGGTCCTTCGTCAGGCCCGGCGACACGCCGAACTTCGCGCCCGCGCGCTTCGCCTGCGCGCAGTGCTCGGGCTTCGTGATCGTGCCGACGCCGACGACGATGTCCTCCGCGAGCTGGCTCGCGCGCTGAATCGCCTCCAGGCCCGCCGGCGTGCGCAGCGTGATCTCGAGCACCTTGACGCCGCCCGCGTGCAACGCGCGGGACACGTGTTCACCCTGCTCGACCGAGTCGAATGCGAGCACCGGAATGACCGGGCCCAGCTTCACGATTTCGCCAATCCTCTTCATTGATGACACTCCTTGAAATTCATGCAGCGACGCCGACGGCCGTTTCACCGACCAGCGTCCCGAAAACCGATGCGCCCTGCTCGGCCGGTGCGGCCGCCGCGCGGAACACGCCGAACAATTCGCGCCCGAAACCCGTCTCGTTGTCGGCCTGGTGCAGCGGCTGCGCGACCGCGCGCGCTTGCCACTCGGCCTCGTCGACCTCGATGTCGAGGATGCCGGCTTCCGCGTCGATCACGAGCGTGTCGCCCGTCTGCACCTTGCCGAGCGGGCCGGCCAGCAGCGCTTCCGGCGATACGTGGATCACCGCCGGCACCTTGCCCGATGCGCCGGACATGCGGCCGTCGGTGACGAGCGCGACGTGGAAGCCCTGATCCTGCAGCACGCCGAGCAGCGGCGTCAAACGATGCAGTTCGGGCATCCCGTTCGCGCGCGCGCCCTGGAAGCGCACGACCGCGACGAAATCGCGCTTCAGCTCGCCGCGATCGAATGCCGCCTGCACGGCTTCCTGCGAATCGAACACGATCGCGGGCGCCGTCACCTTGCGGTGCTCGGGCGCGACCGCCGAAATCTTGATCACGCCGCGGCCGAGCCGGCCCTGCATCAGGCGCAGGCCGCCGTCCGGCTGGAACGGCTCGCGAATGCCGCGCAGCACCTTCGTGTCGTGGCTCTCGGCCGTGCCGTCGACCCACGTCAGCTTGCCGTCGATCAGCTTCGGCTCCTTCGTATAGTGGGACAGGCCCTTGCCCGCGACCGTCGTCACGTCTTCGTGCAGCAGCCCGCCTTCAAGCAGGTTGCGCACCAGGAACGCAACGCCACCCGCCGCGTGGAAATGGTTCACGTCCGCCTTGCCGTTCGGGTAGATCTTCGCAAGCAGCGGCACGACGGCCGACAGCTCGTCGAAATCGTTCCAGTCGATCAGCACGCCGGCCGCACGCGCGATCGCGACGAGGTGCAGCGTGTGGTTGGTCGAGCCGCCCGTCGCGAGCAGCGCGACGATCCCGTTGACGATCGCCTTCTCGTCGATCACATGGCCGATCGGCGTGTACTGGCCACGCTCGACCGTCAGGTCGAGCACGCGGCGCGCGGCCTCGGCGGTCAGTGCGTCGCGCAGCGGCGTGTGCGGATGGACGAACGCCGAGCCCGGCAGGTGCAGGCCCATCAGCTCCATCAGCATCTGGTTGCTGTTCGCGGTGCCGTAGAACGTGCAGGTGCCGTGGCCGTGATACGCGGCCGATTCGGCTTCGAGCAGCGCGTCGCGGCCGACCTGGCCCGTCGCGAACTGCTGGCGGATCTTCGCCTTGTCGTCGTTCGACAGGCCGCTCGTCATCGGGCCGGCCGGCACGAAGATGGTCGGCAGGTGGCCGAACTGCAGCGCGCCGATCAGCAGGCCCGGCACGATCTTGTCGCAGATGCCGAGGCAGAGCGCCGCGTCGAACATGTTGTGCGTGAGCGCGATCGCCGTGCCCATCGCGATCGCCTCGCGCGAGAACAGCGACAGCTCCATCCCGGGGTTGCCCTGCGTGACGCCGTCGCACATCGCCGGCACGCCGCCGGCGAACTGCGCGACGCCGCCGTTCTCGCGCGCGGCGGCCTTGATGATGTCGGGGAAATCCTTGTACGGTGCGTGCGCGGACAGCATCTCGTTGTACGAGGACACGATGCCGATGTTCGGCTCGCGGATCGCCTTGATCTGGAACTTGTCGCTGCCTTCGAGACCCGCGAAGCCGTGCGCGAGGTTCGCGCACGACAGCGCGCCGCGCGCCGGGAACTTGCCTTGCGCGCCGTCGATGCGCTGCAGATAGGCGGAACGGGTCGATTGGCTGCGGGCGATCACGCGTTCGGTGACTTTCGCCAGAGTGGGGTGCAGCGACGTCATGCTGGGCGCTCCTGTATGCCGGACGACACCGGCGGTTGGAATCGTGGGGACGGTCGAGTACGTCGAACGAACGAAGCAAGTCTAGTAGAAAAACTACATAGACGCAATGCAGATCAACCGGCGTGCAACCCACATTCCCGCCACCAGTAAGGCTTTACCTAGTGAAAACCCTAATTCACCACCTCAACCGAGGCAGAAATTACCGGCATTGGAGCTAGCATTTTTATGTAGATTTTCTACAATTCGATTGCGATACACTCCGTACCCGAACCCTATTTCCATCCGCCGCCCCCATGCTGCCTCGCATTGAAGCGATCCGCGCCGAACTGCGCCCGTCCGAGCGCAAGCTCGCCGACTACATCCTCGCCGCGCCGCGCGAGGTGCTCGACCTCGCGATGACCGAGCTGTCGACCCGCGCGGGCGTGAGCCAACCGACCATCGCGCGCTTCTGCCAGGCGCTCGGCTGCAGCGGCTTTCGCGAATTCAAGATCCGCCTCGCGCAGAGCGTGGCCCCCGGCGTGTCGTCGGTGTATCGCGACGTCGAGCCCGACGAACCCGCGCCCGGCATCATCGGCAAGGTGTTCGACCGTACGATCGGGGCGCTCATCGAGGTGCGCAACAGCCTGTCGGCCGGCAGCGTCGCCGACGCGATCTCGCTGCTGTCGAACGCGTCGCGCATCGAGTTCTACGGCGCCGGCGGCTCGGGCATCGCCGCGCAGGACATCCAGCACAAGTTCTTCCGGCTCGGCGTGCCGAGCGTCGCGTATTCGGACCCGCACACGTTCTCGATGTCGTCGGCGCTGCTCGGGCCGCACGACGTCGTCGTCGCGATCTCGAACACCGGCCGCACGCGCGACATCGTCGATGCCGCGCGCTCCGCGCTCGCGTGCGGCGCGAAGGTCGTCGCGATCACGCAGAGCCATTCGCCGCTCGCGAAACTCGCGACGGTGAGCCTCGCGTCGAACGTGGCCGAGGAAACCGACGTGTTCTCGCCGATGACGTCGCGGATGTCGCACCTCGCGATCGGCGACATCCTCGCGGTCGGCGTCGCGCTGTCGCGCGGGCCCGCACTCATGGAGCGCGTCGGCCGCGCGAAGGAGGCGATCACGCGCCGCCGGATCGACGACCCGACGAAGGATTGACGCGCACGACGCGCATATGAAAACGGCGCCCCGAGGGGCGCCGTGTTTTCATGTGTGCGTCGATCGACCGCCGGCGTGCTCGTCGGAAGAGCCGCCGGAAGGGTTCAGAACGGCTTGATCACGGCCAGCGCGACCGCGGCGAGCATGCCGAGCACCGGCAGCTCGTTGAACACGCGATACCACTTGTCGGTGCGGCGGTTCTCGCCGCGCTCGAACACGCGCAGCAGGTGCCCGCAATACGCGTGGTAGATGACGAGCAGCACCACCACCGTCACCTTCGCGTGGATCCAGCCCTCCCCCTGGCCGATGCCGATCACGAGCCAGAGCCACAGCCCGCATGCGAGCGCCGGCACCGCGATCATCGTCATGAAGCGGAACAGCTTGCGCGCCATCAGCAGCAGGCGCCGCACCGCGGCCGGATCGGTCTCCATGGCCAGGTTCACGTAGATGCGCGGCAGGTAGAACAGCCCCGCGAACCACGCGGCGATCAGAACGATATGGAACGTCTTGACCCAGAGCATTGCCATCGGTTGTGCGCCTCGCTTTACTGACGGCCTTCGCCGTGCCCGAGCACGACGTACTTCAGCGACGTGAGCCCTTCCAGGCCGACGGGGCCGCGTGCGTGCAGCTTGTCGTTCGAGATGCCGATTTCGGCGCCGAGGCCGAATTCGAAGCCGTCCGCGAAGCGCGTCGACGCGTTGACCATCACGCTGGCCGAATCGACCTCGCGCAGGAAGCGCATCGCGCGGTCGTGATCCTCGGTGACGATCGCATCGGTGTGATGCGAACCATAGTGATTGATGTGCTCGATCGCGGCGTCGAGGCCGTCGACGACCTTGATCGCGAGCACCGGCGCGAGATATTCGGTGTGCCAGTCTTCGTCGGTCGCGTCGACGAGCGGGCCGACGCCCGCCTCGGCGAGCACCGCGCGCGCGTCCGCATCGACGCGCAGCTCGACCTGCTTGTCGCGATACAGCTTGCCGAGCGGCGGCAGCAGCGTCGCCGCGATGCCGCTCGCCACGAGCAGCGTTTCCATCGTGTTGCAGGTGCCGTAGCGGTGCGTCTTCGCGTTGTCGCACACGGTCAGCGCCTTCGCGAGATCGGCGCGATCGTCGACATACACGTGGCAGATGCCGTCGAGGTGCTTGATCATCGGCACGCGCGCCTCGTTGATCAGGCGCTCGATCAGGCTCTTGCCGCCGCGCGGCACGATCACGTCGACGTAGTCGGTCATCGTGATCAGCTTGCCGACCGCGGCGCGATCGGCGGTCGCGACGACCTGCACGGCATCCTGCGGCAGCCCGGCCGCCTCGAGCCCTTCGCCGATCAGCTTCGCGAGCGCCGCGTTCGATTCGAGCGCCTCGGAGCCGCCGCGCAGGATCGTCGCGTTGCCCGACTTCAGGCACAGCGCGGCCGCGTCGATCGTCACGTTCGGGCGCGACTCGTAGATGATGCCGATCACGCCGAGCGGCACGCGCATCTGGCCGACCTGGATCCCGCTCGGGCGGTACTTGAGGTTGCCGATCTCGCCGATCGGATCGGCCAGCGACGCGACCTGGCGCAGGCCTTCGACCATCGTCTTCAGCGCGTTGTCGGACAGCGTCAGCCGATCGATGAACGCCGCGTCGAGCCCCTTTTCGCGGGCACGGGCGACGTCGCGTGCATTCGCATCCTTCAGCGCCTGCGCGTCGCGCTCGATCGCGCGGGCCACGGCGTCGAGCGCCGCGTTCTTCGCGGCCGTGCTGGCGCGCGCCATCGCGCGGGAAGCGTGCCGGGCACGGCGGCCCAGGTCCGTCATGTACTGGTCGATATCCATCGTGTGACTCGAGAAGCGAGCCGCTTGGCGCGGCGTGAATTCGTGGGGAAGCGTGAGGCGCGGCGGCAGGCCCGTCGCGCCGGCTTATCGAAATATTGTAAGCGGGTTGCGATGCGTGCGCTGAAGGCCCGGCTTAACGCCGCACGCGACCCGCGGGCGGCGGTCGCTCGCCGCGGGCGCCCGCCACAGTCATCGCGAGCTGGAACAGGCCGTCCCACGGGTCGGGCGGCGGATCGTCCTGCGAGCGGCGGCCCGGCGTGATCGCCGACAGCCCCTTCACCTGCCGGTCGAGCTTCGCGGCAAACGCGAGCGCCTTCTCGAGCACGGGTTCCGACACGCGGTTCAGCGCGGGGCCGATCAGCCGCTCGCGCGGGCCCCACACGCGGTTCTCGCGCAGCAGCGTGGCGAGCGGCTTGCCGGCCGTCGTGCCGCGCTTGATCCGCAGCAGCGTGCGCAATTCCTCGACGACGGCCCACATCACGAGCACGATCGCCTCGCCCTCGCCCTTCAGCCCGTCGATCATCCGCGCGAGCCGCGCGGCGTCACCCGCGAGCATCGCCTCGTTCAGCTTGAACACGTCGTAGCGCGCGACGTTCAGCACCGCGTCGTGCACCTGCTCGAACGACAGCACGCCCTGCGGATAGAGCAGCCCGAGCTTCTGGATTTCCTGATGCGCGGCGAGCAGGTTGCCCTCGACGCGCTCCGCGATGAACTGCAGCGCGCGCCGCCCGTCGTCGCCGGGCGCGACGCGCTGGCCCTGCATCGACAGACGCTGGCCGATCCAGTTCGGCAGCTGCGCGCGCTCGACCGGATCGATCTTCAGCGCGACGCCGCCGTTCTGCAGCGCGGTAAACCACGCGGATTTCTGCGTTGCCGCATCGAGGCGCGGCAACGTCACGAGCATCAGCGCGTCGGGGTTGGGGGTCGCCGCGAGCGTCTTCAGCGCGTCCGCGCCTTCCTTGCCGGGCTTGCCCGACGGAATGCGCAGCTCGATCAGTTGGCGCTCGCCGAACAGCGACATTGCCTGGGTCGCGCCGAGCAGCACGCTCCAGTCGAAGCCGCGCTCGACCGTATGCACCGAACGCTCGGTGAAGCCGGCCGCGCGCGCGGCCGCACGAATGCGGTCGCACGCTTCCTGCGCGAGCAGCGGCTCGTCGCCGTAGACGGTGTAGAGCCCTGCCATCCCCTTCGCGAGGTGCGGCTCCAGCGCATCAAGTCGCAATTGCATCGGTGCGTGCGCCGGCGATCACAGCGGCGGCGGCGGCAGCGGCGCGCGCGGCGCGACGCCCGGCACCACGTCCTCCGGCGCCGGCGTCAGCGAGTGGACGATCGCGAGACGGCGCATCAGCTGGTCGACCGCGTCGTTCTGCATGTCGGCGTACAGAATCTCGGCTTCCTGCGCCTTCGCGTTGGTGTACTGATCGCTGTACGTCATCGCGCGGTTCAGCGCGATCGCGCTCGGCGGGATCAGCAGCGTGCCGTCCTGGCTCGTCAGCGTGAAGTTCAACGTGTAGTAGAGCGCATATTCCTGCGCGGAGCCGTACTTGTTGAGCGTCAGCGTGTTCTGCCCGCGCGACTCCGACATGCGCAGCACCGCATCGGCTTCGTCCATCGACTTGACGATCTTCGTGTCGCTGCCGGCCTCGACGAGGCGCACGAGCCGCGCCTCGACGGGCGCCGGCGCGCCGGCCACCAGCAGGCGCTTGAACGCGTAGTCCTGCCGGCCGCGCAACTGGAAACCGCATGCCGACAGCGCGACCGCGCTGCCGACGAGCCCCAAAAACGATCTG
The DNA here is from genome assembly GCF_005937855.2 of Burkholderia sp. KBS0801. NCBI lineage: Bacteria > Pseudomonadati > Pseudomonadota > Betaproteobacteria > Burkholderiales > Burkholderiaceae > Burkholderia > Burkholderia sp. KBS0801. The sequence goes on along the minus strand of NZ_CP042177.1, from coordinate 642,741 downwards.
CGGATCACCTTCGCTCCTTCTGTGTGCGCCCGACGGCCAATGGCCGTCAGACGACGATGTTCACGAGGCGGCCGGGCACGACGACGATCTTCTTCGCCGGCTTGCCGTCGCTGAACTTCGCGAACGCTTCGTCGGCCACCGCCGCGGCTTCGATCGCGTCGCGGCTCGCGCCCTTCGCGACCTTCAGCGCGCCTCGCACCTTGCCGTTTACCTGCAGCACGAGTTCGATCTCGGCCTGCTCGAGCGCGGCCTCGTCGACCTTCGGCCACGGGGCGTCGAGAAGCGGGCCGAATTCGTCCGCGTAGCCGAGCGCCTTCCACAGCTCGAACGTGACGTGCGGCACGACAGGGTACAGCACGCGCAACAGCACGCCGTACGTCTCGCGCAGCACGGCGGGCGTCGCGCCCTTCGCGCCGTCGATCGCGTTCAGCATCTTCATCGCGGCCGACACGACCGTGTTGTACTGCAGGCGCTGGTAGTCGAAATCGGCCTGCTTCAGCACGCTGTAGATTTCGCGGCGCAGCGCCTTGTCGGCGTCGCCGAGCGCGGCCGCGTCGAAGCCCGCGCGCGCGGCGAGCGCCTCGCGGTTCGTCGCGCCGAAGCTCCATACGCGTCGCAGGAAGCGGCTCGCGCCTTCGACGCCCGCGCCCGACCATTCGAGCTGCTGCTCGGGCGGCGCCGCGAACATCGTGAACAGGCGCGCGGTATCGGCGCCGTACTGGTCGATCAGCACCTGCGGATCGACGCCGTTGTTCTTCGACTTCGACATCTTCTCGATGCCGCCGAGCACGACCGGCTGGCCGTCCGTGTTCAGCGTCGCGCCGACCGGGCGGCCCTTGTCGTCGTGCGTGACCGTCACGTCGGCCGGGTTGTACCAGGTCTTCTTGCCGGAGGCGTCTTCGCGGTAGAACGTCTCGTTCAGCACCATCCCCTGCGTGAGCAGGTTCTTCGCCGGCTCGCCGAACTTCACGAGGCCGAGGTCACGCATCACCTTGGTCCAGAAGCGCGAATACAACAGGTGCAGGATCGCGTGCTCGATGCCGCCGATGTACTGATCCATCGGCATCCAGTAATCGGTGCGCGCGTCGACCATCGTGTCGGCGTCCGGCGCCGTGTAGCGCGAGAAGTACCACGACGAATCGACGAAGGTATCCATCGTGTCGGTCTCGCGCTTCGCGGCCGCGCCGCACTTCGGGCACGAGCAGTTCAGGAACGCTTCCGACTTCGCGAGCGGGTTGCCCGAACCGTCCGGCACGAGGTCTTCCGGCAGCACGACCGGCAGGTCCTGCTCCGGCACCGGCACGTCGCCGCACGACGGGCAGTGGATGATCGGGATCGGCGTGCCCCAGTAGCGCTGGCGCGACACGCCCCAGTCGCGCAGGCGCCACGTGACCTGCTTGTCGCCATAGCCGCCGGCCTTCAGGTCGGCCGCGACCGCGTCGACCGCATCCGCGTAGCGCAGGCCGTCGTACTTGCCGCTGTTCACGCAGACCGCGGTTTCCTTGTCGCCGTACCATTCCTGCCAGGCATCCAGCGAGTACGTCTGCCCTTCGCTCGCAATCACCTGCTTGATCGGCAGGCCGTACTTCTTCGCGAATGCGAAATCGCGCTCGTCGTGGCCCGGCACGCCCATCACCGCGCCTTCGCCATAGCTCATCAGCACGTAGTTGCCGATCCAGACCTCGACCGGCTCGCCCGTGAGCGGGTGCGACACCGAGAAGCCCGTCGCGACGCCCTTCTTCTCCATCGTCGCGACATCGGCCTCGGCGACGCCGCCGCGCTTGCATTCGTCGATGAACGCCTGCAGTTCCGGCTTGCCCTGCGCGAGGCGCGTGGCAAGCGGGTGCTCGGCCGCGACCGCGCAGAACGTGACGCCCATGATCGTGTCGGCACGTGTCGTGAACACGCGCAGGAGCGCCTTCTCGCCGTCGAGTTCGTACGGGAAGCCGAAGTTCACGCCGAAGCTCTTGCCGATCCAGTTCTGCTGCATGATCTTCACGCGCTCGGGCCAGCCAAGGCCGTCGAGATCGTTCAGCAGTTCATCGGCGTACTGCGTGATCCGCAGGTAGTACATCGGGATCTCGCGCTTCTCGACGAGCGCGCCCGAGCGCCAGCCGCGGCCGTCGATCACCTGCTCGTTCGCGAGCACGGTCTGGTCGACCGGGTCCCAGTTCACGGTGCCCGTCTTCTTGTACGCGATGCCCTTCTCGAGCATCTTCAGGAACAGCCACTGGTTCCACTTGTAGTAATCGGGCTTGCACGTCGCGATTTCGCGCGACCAGTCGATCGCGAGGCCCATCGACTGCATCTGGCCCTTCATGTAGTCGATGTTGTCGTAAGTCCACTTCGCGGGCGGCACGCCGTTCGCCATCGCGGCATTCTCGGCCGGCATCCCGAACGCGTCCCAGCCCATCGGCATCAGCGTGTTGTAGCCGTTCATCCGCAGATAGCGGTACATCACGTCGTTGATCGTGTAGTTGCGCACGTGACCCATGTGCAGCTTGCCGGACGGATACGGCAGCATCGACACGCAGTAGAACTTCGGCTTCTGCGAATCTTCCCTCGTCTTGTAGGCATCGGCTGCGCGCCAGTCGCCCTGGGCGGCGGCTTCGACGTCGGCGGGTACGTATCTCTCGTGCATGGTGTGGTTCGGACTAGGCTTTAAGCAGCGCGCCACGAGGCGGGCACGCGGAAGTGGACGAAATCGGGCAGCCCGGCGGCGGGAGCAGGCTCACGGTTCTCGGGCCTGCATCATGGTTCAGGATATTCGCCGGGTAACCCGGAAGGTCTCCAGGTTACCCGGCGAAACCCTGCCAACCGGGCGGAAACGACGATTATACCGTCCGTGGCGTGCGGTACGGCCGGGTGTCGCGGGCCGCGGCGCATTCTTGCCCGCGCCGGGCTCGCCGGCGGCCGGCAGGTCAGGGTTTCGCGCCCGCGGCGGCTGGCGCGGCGGCGCCCGCCGGCGGCACGTCGGTGACGAAGCCGATCCGCGTGAGGCCCGCGGCCTGCGCGGCGCCCATCACCTGCGCGATCACGTCGTAGCGGGTCGCGCGCGACGCGCGCAGCCGTAGCTCGGGCGGCGCGGCGCCCGCGGCGGCGGCCTGAAAGCGTGCCGGTAGCGCGTCGAGTGCGACGGGTGTGTCGTCCCAATACAGCTTGCCGGCGTCGTCGATCGACAGCGTGACCGATTGCGGCGTATCGCGCGCGACGCCGGCCGCGACCTTCGGCAGGTCGAGCCGGATCGCGTGCGTCATCAGCGGCGCGGTAATGATGAAGATGACGAGCAGCACGAGCATCACGTCGATCAGCGGCGTCATGTTGATCTCCGCCATCGGCGCGGACGTCTTGTGGTGCTCCAGTCCGCCAAATGCCATGGTCGCTCCTCCCGGCCGCGCGTCAGGCGCCCTGCGCGCACACGAATACGTGCAGGTCGCGCGCGAAGCCGTCGAGTTCCTCGGCGAGCTGGCGCACGAGCCGCCCGAGGATGTTGTAGGCGAGCACCGCGGGGATCGCGACGACGAGCCCGAACGCGGTCATGATCAGCGCCTCGCCGACCGGCCCCGCGACGTTCTCGATCTGCGCCTGTCCGCTCGCGGCGATGCTGCCGAGCGCGTGATAGATGCCCCACACGGTGCCGAGCAGCCCGACGAACGGCGCGGTGCTGCCGATCGACGCGAGCAGCACCTGACCAAACTCGAGACGCCGCTGCGAGCGCAGCATCGCGTGACGCAGCGCGCGCAGCACGCGTTCGCTGCGCTCCACCCGCGCGGCCAGCGCGGCCGGATCGTGTTCGTCGGCCGCGTCGCGCGCGGCTTCGGCGAGCGGCACGAACACGCGCTCGCGATCGGCGCCCGCGAGCGCGTCGATGCCCGCGTCGAGCGACGCCGCGCGCCAGAACGCGGCGAGCGCGCGCGGCCCCTGCCGCTTCGCGCGGACCAGCAGCCAGGCCTTCATGAGGAGAAAGCACCAGCTGGCGACGGACATCGCCAGCAGCACATAGGCGACGGCGTGCGTGATCGCATCGCCGCTTTCGAGGTAGTGGACAACGCCGGTGGGAATCGCCATCGGAGTTTCCCCGTGAGGGTCAGCGCAGGCCGAGCACGTCCTGCATGTCGAACAGGCCGGCGCCGCGCGCCGACAGGAAGCGGACCGCACGCAGCGCGCCCTGCGCGTACGACACGCGGCTCGACGACTTGTGCGTGATCTCGATCCGTTCGCCGATCCCGGCGAACAGCACGGTGTGATCGCCGACGATGTCGCCGCCGCGCACGGCCGCAAAGCCGATCGTCGACGGATCGCGTTCGCCCGTCACGCCCTGGCGGCCGTACACCGCGCAGTCCTCCAGCGAGCGCCCGAGCGCACCGGCCACGGCTTCGCCCATCATCAGCGCGGTGCCCGACGGCGCGTCGACCTTGTGACGGTGGTGCGCCTCGATGATCTCGATGTCGTAGCCGTGCGAGAAATGCTTCGCCGCGAATTCGAGCAGCTTCAGCGTGACGTTCACGCCGACGCTCATGTTCGCCGCGAACACGATGCCGATCCGGGCCGCCGCGGCCTGCAGCTCGGCCTTCTGCTCTGCGGTGAAGCCGGTCGTGCCGATCACGAGCTTCACGTCGTGGCGCAGCGCGGCCGCGACGTGCGCGATCGTGCCTTCCGGCCGCGTGAAGTCGATCAGGTAGTCGGCCTGCGCGAACACGGCATCGAGGTCGTCGGTCAGCTTGACTCCGGTTTCCTTGCCGAGGAACGCGCCCGCGTCCTGGCCGAGGAACGGCGAACCGGCGCGGTCGAGCGCGCCGACGAGCTGCGCGTCGGAATCGTTGAGAACGGCTTCGATCAGCATCCGGCCCATACGGCCCGATGCACCGGCAATCGCAATCTTCATGGCTTTCTACACGACAGGTCTAAAGGCGGGCGGCGCATGCCGCCCTGTTTCCGCACGCCGGACGCTTACTGGGCCGGCGCGGTGAGCGGCTGGTTCTGCAGGTTGTCGGAGCCTTGCGGGCCGACCGGCGGCGCCGCTTCGTTCGACGCGTTCGGCTGCGGCGGGCGGTGGAACTGGAACTGCGGCTGGATCGCCGGCGCGGCGCCCGGCGGCTGGCCGCCCGGCACCGGCGCGCCGCCCGAAGCCTGGGCGGACGGCGTGAAGCGGCGGCTGGCCGAGCCCTGCCCCGATACCTGGTTGGTCGCGCGGTTCGCCGCGCGCGCCGCCTGGGCGTTCGCGTCCTGGTCGACCGCCGCGCCGGACGCCAGCCCGGTGGACGGGCTCGCGGCCTCGGCAGCCTGCGCGGCGCTCGCGGCGGCAGCGGCCTCGGCCGCCCGCTTCGCCTCGGCGGCGGCCTTCGCCTTCTTGCCGCCGCGGTCGCCGTCGATATCGGCCAGCAGGTCGAGCTCGGAAGGCAGGTTGTCGGCGCCCGTCCAGCTCGCGAGGCGATCGCTCGCGAACGTCAGCACGAGATCGCGCTGCTGGACGACCGACGTCGAGCCGCGCTTGAAGTAAAAGAGGTAATCCCAGCGGTCGGCATGGAACATGTCGGCCAGCAGCGGCGTGCCGAGCAGCGCGCGGACCTGCTCGCGCGTCATGCCGGCCTGCAGCTGCGCGGCCTTCTCCTGCGACACGAAGTTGCCCTGCACGACGGTGATCCGATAGGGCGTGATGCTCTGCGCGATACGCTGCGTCACGCTGTCGTACGACGAACAACCAGCCAGCGCGGCAACGGCGGCGGCAGCGATGATGGCACTCCGCATGCGACTCCTCTGAAAGTGCGAAAGAGATTCCGGGAACATTTCCGTCACCGTGCAGGCCCGCGTCGCGAGCCGCGCGTGTTTCTGGAACGGCGAAAAGCCGGTAACATGAAGCCCTGCATTGTACTCTAGGGATGCCTAGCCATGACCAATCCGACGGATCTCAAGAATATCGGGCTAAAGGCCACCCTACCGCGCCTCAAGATTCTCGAGATCTTCCAGCAAAGCCCCGTGCGTCACCTGACTGCCGAAGACGTCTACCGCAACCTGCTCAACGAGCAGCTCGACATCGGGCTCGCCACCGTTTACCGCGTGCTGACGCAGTTCGAGCAGGCCGGCCTGCTCACGCGCAGCAACTTCGAGTCCGGCAAGGCCGTGTTCGAATTGAATGAAGGTTCGCACCACGATCACCTCGTCTGCCTCGATTGCGGCCGCGTCGAGGAATTCTTCGATGCCGAGATCGAGAGCCGCCAGCAGGCCATCGCGAAGGAACGCGGCTTCCGGCTCCAGGAGCACTCGCTCGCGATGTACGGTTCGTGCACGACCGAGAACTGCCCGCACCGCAAGCACTGATCGAACCCTCGCACCCATGCGACGGCCCGGCCGGCATCCCGCCGCCCGGGCCGTGTTGTTTTCGGAGCCGGAATGAAAGCGGCCCGCACGTGTCGGCTGCGGGCCGGGTCGGAACGATGTTTTCAATCGAGCGTGCGGCGGCGAGCCGTGCTGCCGCCGCGCGATCGTCGACGCCCGGTGATCGGCGCCTGATGCCGCTCGCCGTGCGTCAGGTCGCGCTCGCGCAGGCCGGCTCGAACTCGAGCGCCCATGCGTCGTCGAGCGGAATCTCGTCGCAGTTCGGCTGCGGGCCGCCGCGGTCGACGATCACGAAGTCGCTGACCGCGTCGAGCGCGAGCAGCGGATGGTGCCAGACGCCCTTCGCGTAATTCACGCCCTGCCAGCCTTCGGCCAGGAACGCGCGCATCGCGTCGGGCCGGAACTCGCCGGCCGGCGCGACGACGATCGCATAGCGCGACACGGCCGCGAGCGGAATGAACGCCTGGCTGCCGTGCGGATGGCGCTCCATCAGCGTGATCGCGACCGGCAGCGCGCGCGGCTGCGCACGAAACACGCTGACGAGCGGCCGGCCGCCGTCCGCGCAGACGTCGATCGTCGCGAGATCGTGGAAGCGCTCGGTGGTGCCGCCGTTGATCGGGAAATGCCGCGCGCCTTCGAGCGCGATCACGTCGCCGAACGGCGCGAACGCTTCGCGGGTCAGGCGCTCGACGCGCAGGATATGGGGTCCGCTCATGCCGTTGCCCTCCTTCAAGCCGGCTCGCCCCACAGACGCAAGCGCGACACGCCGCCGTCCGGGAAGATGTTGAAGCGCACGTGCGTGACGGGGCCGAGTGCCGCGAGCTGGTCGAACGTATGAACGTGGTCCATCTGCAGCTTCTGCTCGCCGAGCAGTTCGGCCCAGAACATCGCCTGCGTGACGAGCGAGTCGTCGGTGCCGCCCGCGACCCGCGCGGCCTGTAGCGAACAGCGATCGGGGAAGTTGCCCTTGAAGAACGCCGTATCGACCTCGACGCGCCGGATGATGCCCGGCCGTGCCAGCGCGACGATCGCCCAGTCGTTGCCGGGCTCGCGGCGGCGCCGCGTTTCCCAGCCGTCGCCCATGTTCGCGCCGCGCCCCGGCATCAGCATCTGCGAGGCCGGGCCGAAGTGCTGGTTGTTCGCGGCCACCAGGTAGCCGCCGTTCTCGATCGCCGCGAGATCGACGAGCTCGCCCGTCGGCACGTGGCGCCAGTCGCGCTGCGGCTGGCCGTACACGCGCAAGCGCGCGAGCCCGCCGTCCGGATACAGGTTCACGCGCAGGTGCGTGAACGGTTGCGCGTCGTCGACCCCGACATAGTGATGCGAATTGCCCTGCAGCGTCGTCGCGGGGACGATCGTGCGCCATTCGGCGTCGTCCGGCGGCGTGTCGCCATCCACCGCGCAGGCGTCGATCGACGCAGCCGGCGGGAAGTTGCCGGTGAAGTGGCTCGTATCGAGATCGACGCCGCAAATCACGCCCGGCCGCGCGAGCCGGACCACGCAGAAGTCGTGGCCAGTGGTGCGCTTGCGGCGCGTTTCCCAGCCGTCCATCCATTTGCCGTGATCGTCGTACTTGCCGGGAATGAAGACGGCCGGCTCGGGATTGAGCATGCGCTCCTTCGGCGCGAAGAATTCGTCGCTCGCGAAGAGCGCCTGCGCGCCCAGGCGCGGGTCGGCGAGGTTCATGTAGCGCCGCGTGAAAGCCGGCGCGTTCGGATCGAGGATGGGGGCTGCCATGTCGTCTCCACTATTTTTTGAGATGGGCCGGCGCGTCGTGGCGCGGGCCGCGGGAAATTCGATCGCGCGCAGCAGCCGGGGCAAGCCGCCGCGCGCGCGTGACGCTCAGAGCGCGTGAGCCTGGTCGCCGCCGACCGGTGCGCTGCTGCCCTGCGCGTCGACCGCCACGTAGCGCAACTCGCGGTTCAGCACGCGCGTCGCGCGGGCCCGGTCGATGTCGTTCTCCCACACCGCGACGACCACCGTCGCGACGCAGTTGCCGATCAGGTTGGTCAGCGCGCGGGCGATGCCGACGAACCAGTCGACCGGCAGGATCAGCACGAGGCCGAGCACCGGAATCGCGGGAATCGCCGACAGCGTCGCCGCGAGGATCACGATCGCCGAGCCTGGAATCCCGTGCGCGCCCTTCGACGTGACGAGCGACACGAGCAGCACGACGATCAGGTCATGCGTGGACAGCGGCGTGTTGGTGGCCTGCGCGATGAACAGCACGGCGAGCGTCAGGTAGATCGAGAAGCCGTCGAGGTTGAACGAATAGCCGGTCGGGATCACGAGGCCGACCGTCGAATCCTTGATGCCCATGTATTCGAGCTTGCTCATCACCTGCGGCAGCACCGCGTCCGACGATGCCGTGCCGAGCACGATCGACAGTTCCTCGCGCAGGTAGCGGATCAGCTTGAACACCGAGAAGCCCGCGAGACGCATCACCACGCCGAGCACGACCGTGACGAACACGATGCAGCTCAGGTAGAACACCGCGACGAGGTAGCCGAGCTGCTTGAGCGACGAGACGCCGTACTTGCCGGTCGTGAACGCGATCGCACCGAGCACGCCGAGCGGCGCGAGCTTGATGATGAAGCCGATGATGCGGAAGAACACGTGCGACAGTTCCTCGATCAGGCTGTTCACGCGCTGCGCCTTGTCGCCGAGCAGCGACAGCGCGGAGCCGAACAGCACCGCGAACACGAGGATCTGCAGGATGTCGCCCTTCGCGAACGCGTCGATCGCGGTCTCGGGGATGATCTTCATCAGGTAGCCGGCCGTGTCCTTCAGGCTTTCGGCGTTCTTCGCGTACGACGAGAGCGACGCTGCATCGAGCGAGCGCAGGTCGATGTTCATCCCGACGCCCGGGCGCGTGAGCCACGCGAGGACGAGCCCGATGCCGAGCGCGAGCGTGGTCATCACCTCGAAGTAGATGACGGCCTTCAGGCCGACCCGGCCGACCTTCTTCAGGTCGCCCGCATTGGCCATCCCGCTCACCACGACGCAGAACACGATCGGGCCGATGACCATCTTGATGAGCTTCAGGAAGCCGTCGCCGAGCGGTCGCAGCGACTCGGCGAAATGCGGGAAGAACGCGCCGAGCGCGACCCCCAGTATCAATGCGACGACTACCCGGCCAAACAGCGAATTGAGGAATTTCGACACGGCGCTCTCCCGATCCAACGGTTGCAGTTTCGTCTGTTCATACTGGTAAGACCAGTGATGTTATGGTGGATAGTAGGAAGCCGATATAGTGGCGTCAAGGACGATCAAAATAGGGATTTCCCGCCCCCATCGCCCCGAATTTCCGGCGCACCAAACAGGGGCCGATCGTGGCTTACCCGTAGGGCGCCCATGCACCGCACGCGTGCGGATTACAATGCCGGTCAGACCGGCCAAACGCTCACACCATGAAAAACGTTCCGCACACCGTGACCGACGCCGCCATCGCGACGATCCGCGACCGGATCGAGGCAGGCGTCTATCCGGTCGGCAGCCTGCTGCCGGCCCAGCGCCAGCTCTCCGAAGAGCTGGAGATCAGCCGTGCGTCGCTGCGCGAGGCGCTCTCCACGCTCGAGGCGCTCGGGATGCTGCGCATCCGCGCCGGCAAGGGCGTCTATGTCGAAAGCGCGCAGGCGAGCGCCGCCCATCCGTGGCAGTTCGCCGAGCAGTCGTCGCCGCCCGACACGTACCAGATGCGCTATGCGCTCGAAGGGTTCGCCGCGCGCATGGCCGCACACGTCGTCAGCGACGACGACATCGCGTGGTTCGAGGACAACCTCGCCGAGCTCCACGTCGCGCTCACCGACAGCGAGCTGGACGAAGCGTCGCGGCTCGACTTCGACTTCCACATGCGGATCATCCATCTCGCCGGCAACGCGGCGATCGAGTCGGTGCTGCGCAGCAGCGCGGACATCATGAAGGAAAGCCAGCGCATGCCGTTCTACCGGCGCGAGCTGCTGCTGTCGACGTGGCACGAGCACCGCGCGATCCTCGACGCGCTGATCGCCCGCGATGCGGCCGCGGCCGGCCTCGCGATCGAGACGCACATCGCGAACGCCGCGCAGCGCGCGGGCATCTTCTTCCCGACGCCGTCCGCCGGCACCGTCGCGGCCCTTCCCGTGAAATAAAAAAAGCCCGGCCGGGAAAACCGGGCCGGGCTCGTTCGCCGCGCAGGCCGCCTTACGGCGGCCACGCAACGTGCGGGATTACTTCGCGTTCGCGAACGCGACTGCCGTATCCAGCATGCGGTTCGAGAAACCCCACTCGTTGTCGTACCAGCTCGACACCTTGACGAGGCGGCCCGACACCTTGGTCAGCGTGGCGTCGAACGTCGACGAAGCCGGGTTGTGGTTGAAGTCGATCGACACCAGCGGCGCGTCGTTGTAGCCGAGGATGCCCTTCAGCGCGCCTTCCGATGCTTCCTTCATGATCGCGTTGACTTCCTCGACCGTCGTGTCGCGCTTGGCGATGAACGACAGGTCGACGATCGACACGTTGATCGTCGGGACGCGGATCGCGTAGCCGTCGAGCTTGCCGTTCAGTTCCGGCAGCACGAGGCCGACGGCCGATGCAGCGCCCGTCTTCGTCGGGATCTGGCTGTGGGTGGCCGAACGCGCGCGACGCAGGTCTTCGTGATAGACGTCGGTCAGCACCTGGTCGTTCGTGTAAGCGTGGATCGTCGTCATCAGGCCGGTTTCGAGGCCGATCCGGTCGTTCAGCGGCTTGACGAGCGGCGCGAGGCAGTTCGTCGTGCACGATGCGTTCGAGATGACGGTGTGCTCGGCCTTCAGTACGTCGTGGTTCACGCCGTAGACGATCGTTGCATCGACGTCCTTGCCGCCCGGCGCCGAGATGATCACCTTCTTCGCGCCGCCCTTCAGGTGCGCGCTCGCCTTTTCCTTCGTCGTGAAGAAGCCCGTGCATTCCATCACGACGTCGACGCCGAGCTCGCCCCACGGCAGTTCCGCCGGGTTGCGGTTGGCCAGCACGCGGATCTTGTCGCCGTTCACGACGAGGTAGTCGCCGTCGACCGACACGTCGCCCGGGAACTTGCCGTGCGCGGTGTCGTACTGGGTCAGGTGCGCGTTGGTCTTCGCGTCGCCCAGGTCGTTGATCGCGACGATCTCGAGATCGTGCTTCTTGCCGTTTTCATAAAACGCGCGCAGCGTGTTGCGGCCGATGCGGCCGTAGCCGTTGATTGCGACGCGGATCGTCATGGTCTATCTCCTGATGGCTGAAAAAAATTAGTTACGTGCAGCTTCACGGTGCGACGCGCGCGACGGGTGGCGCGCGTCGCGTATGCTTTCAGGCCAGCACGGCCTTCGCGGTCTCGACGACGTGCTCGACGGTGAAACCGAAGTACTTGAACAGCACGCCGGCCGGTGCCGATTCACCGAACGTGTCGATCCCGACGACGCCGCCTTCGAGGCCGACGTACTTGTGCCAGAAGCTCGTCACGCCCGCTTCGATCGCGACGCGGCGCACGCCGTGCGGCAGCACGCGTTCGCGGTATTCGGCGTCCTGGCGATCGAACACGTTGGTCGACGGCATCGACACGACGCGGGCCGCGATGCCCTGCTGCGCGAGGGGCTCGACGGCCTTCATCGCGAGCTCGACTTCCGAGCCCGTCGCGATCAGGATGATCTTGCGCGCGACGATCTCTTCGTCCCAGTCCTTCAGCACGTAGCCGCCCTTCTCGATGTTCGCGATCTGCGCATCGGTACGCGGGTTGAACGCGAGGTTCTGGCGGCTGAAGATCAAGCTCGACGGACGGTCGGCAGCCACGGCGTGGGTCCATGCGACGGCCGTCTCGACCGTGTCGGCCGGACGCCACACGTCGAGGTTCGGGATCAGGCGCAGGCTCGACACGTGCTCGATCGACTGGTGCGTCGGGCCGTCTTCGCCGAGGCCGATCGAATCGTGCGTGAACACGAAGATCGTCGGGACCTTCATCAGCGCCGCGACGCGCAGCGCGTTGCGGCTGTAGTCGGAGAACGTCAGGAACGTGCCGCCGAACGGCTTGTGGCCGCCGTGCAGCGCGAGGCCGTTGAGCGCGGCGCTCATGCCAAATTCGCGCACGCCGTAGTTGATGTGGTTGCCGAGCAGCACGCCCGCGCCTTCCGGATTCGCGCGCACCGCCTTCGATGCCTTCCAGTTGGTCAGGTTCGAGCCGGTCAGGTCGGCCGAGCCGCCCAGCAGTTCCGGCAGTACGGCGGCGAGCCCTTCGATGGCCTGTTGCGACGCCTTGCGGGTCGCGACCGTCTCGGCACGCTCGTTCGCGCCGGCGATGATCGCCGCGGCCTTCTCGGCCCAGTCGGCCGGCAGCTGGTTGGCCATCCGGCGCTCGAATTCGGCGGCTTGCGCCGGGAATTTCTCGCGATATTGCGCGAACGTCGCGTCCCATTCGGTCTCGGCACGCTTGCCGGCTTCCTTCGCATCCCACGCCGCATAGACTTCCTGCGGAATCACGAACGGCTCCCACTTCCAGCCGAGCGCTTCGCGCGTCTTCGCGATTTCTTCCGCGCCGAGCGCCGCGCCGTGCACGTCGTGGCCGCCGGCCTTGGTCGCCGCGCCCTTGCCGATCACCGTCTTGCAGCAGATCAGCGTCGGCTTGTCCGACAGCTTCGCCTTCGCGATGGCCGCGTCGACCGCGTCGACGTCGTGGCCGTTCACGTTCGGGATCACGTTCCAGCCGTATGCTTCGAAGCGCTTCGGCGTGTCGTCGTGGAACCAGTTGACGACGTCGCCGTCGATCGAGATGCCGTTGTCGTCGTACAGCGCGATCAGCTTGTTCAGCTTCAGCGTGCCCGCGAGCGAGCAGGCTTCGTGCGAGATGCCTTCCATCAGGCAGCCGTCGCCGAGGAACACGTACGTGTGGTGATCGACGATCTTCGCGCCGTCACGGTTGAACTCGTCGGCCATCAGCGCTTCGCCGAGCGCCATGCCGACCGCGTTCGCGAGACCCTGGCCGAGCGGGCCGGTGGTCGTCTCGACACCCGGCGTAATGCCATATTCCGGGTGGCCCGGCGTCTTCGAGTGCAGCTGGCGGAAGTTCTTCAGCTCTTCGATCGGCAGGTCGTAGCCGGTCAGGTGCAGCAGCGAGTACAGCAGCATCGAGCCGTGGCCGTTCGACAGCACGAAACGGTCGCGGTCTGCCCAGTGCGGGTTCGTCGGGTTGTGCTTCAGGTGGCGCGACCAGAGCGCAACGCCGATTTCGGCCATGCCCATCGGCATGCCGGGGTGGCCGGAGTTCGCTTGCTGGACGGCGTCCATCGCGAGCGCACGGATCGCGTTGGCCATCAGAGTGGTAGAGGCGGGAGACGAAGTCGTCATGTCGAGTCCGGAGAACGAGTCGAGGAAACGGGGGCACGGCGGCATCCGGAAGCTCGAGCGTCAATCGTTCCCGGCGCGCGGTGCGGCGCCTGACGGACGCGAAGCGGACGGAGCCTACGGACGGGGCTGCAAAGCTCGTCATTTTAACAGATGGGCCGACATTTCCCTTGTCGATACGCGGTGTTCCGGCACGCTTTTCCGTACAACCGCGCGCCTCCTATAATTCAGGCGTCGGAACTCCCCGCCCCCGGCGGCCCACCCGTGAGCACGACTCTCCTCTTCCATCCCACCCCCAACGCCGCCTACGGCTTCCCCAACGCACGCCGGCTCGCGCACGTCGCGTCGCCGCACCAGCGCATCGAAGTCTGGGAAACGCCGCAGCTCGGCCGCCTGTTTACGCTGGACGGCCGGCCGATGACGTCGGTCGGCGACGAATTCGTGTATCACGAGTGCATGACCCACCCGGCCGCGCTCGCGCATCCGTGCCCGAGGAAGGCGCTCGTGCTCGGCGGCGGCGACGGCGGCGCCGCGCGCCAGTTGCTCAAGCACGCGTGCATCGAGCGGGTCGTCGTCGCTGAGCTCGACGACGAAGTGGTCGGCATGGCGCGCCGCTATCTCGACGACGTGCACCAGGGCGCACTCGACGACCCGCGCGTCGAGGTCGTGATCGGCGACGCCGCGCATTTCGTCACGTCGACCATCGAGCATTTCGATCTCGTCGTGTTCGACCTCACGCCGCCCGATTCGCCCGCGGCCGGCCTCTATACGCGCGAGTTCTACGCGCAGCTCAAGCGGATCCTCACGCCGCGCGGCGCGATCTCGATGCACCTCGGCTCGCCGGTGTTCCACGCTGCGCGCATCGCCGCGCTGCTCGACGACCTGCGCGCGAGCTTCGCGTTCGTCGATCCGCTGTCCGCTCATGTGCCGCTCTACGGCTCCCAATGGCTGATGGCGATCGCGAGCGATACGCTCGATGCGGCCGCGCTGTTCGCGCACGACGTCGACGAACGCCTCGCCGCACGCCGCGTGCAGGGATTGCGCTACTACGATGCGCGACTTCATGCGGCCCTCTTTGCCCTGCCGTGCGCGCTGCGCGATACACTGGGCGTTCGCCGCTGAGCTGACGGGCGAACGCATCGTTCCGCAGGTTGATCGCGCGTTTACCGCGCTCGATCTGCGACGCGCACGGCCTGCCTCGGTATCCGCGACATGGCGCGGGACCGGGCGCCCGTGCGCCAATACCCGTTGGACCGCAAAGCATGGGCCGGCGTAGCCGCTCAAGCGCCAACACCGTTCGACAGGAGATTTTCATGACCGATCCACGTCCGGCCAACGTGCCTTGGTTGACACCCTACCTGGCCGTGCGCAATGCGCAGGCGGCCATCGAATTCTTCAAAGCCGCATTCGGCTTCGAGCTGCGCGACGTCCACGACGAGGACGGCGCGATCATGCACGTCGAGATGACCTACCGCGGGCAGCTGATCGTGATGTTCGCGCCCGAAGGCGCATTCGGCTCGACCGCGCTCACGCCGAAGAGTGCGGACGCAACCGCCCCGCAGTCGTTCTATCTGTATGTCGACGACGTCGACACGACCTGGCAGCGCGCGCTCGACGCGGGTGCGAAGTCGCTGACCGCGCCGCAGGACCAGTTCTGGGGCGACCGCTTCGCACAGGTCGAGGATCTCAACGGCTACCGGTGGGCGCTCGGTTGCCGCCTGAGCGCATGAACGGAGCCGCGCCCAACATGAGTGAAGCCACCACCACCGCGGCCGTGCCGCGTTTCTTCGTCGAAGCGGCGCTGCGCGCCGATGCGACGCTCACGCTGCCGGCCGAGGTCGCGCGTCACGCGCAGGTGCTGCGGCTGCAGCCCGGCGACACGCTCGCACTGTTCGACGGCAGCGGCGGCCAGTACCGCGCGCGGCTCGTCGAGATCGACAAGCGCAACGCGCTCGCGCAGATCGAGGCGTTCGACCCGGCCGAGGCCGAGCCGCCGTATCGCGTGACGCTCGCGCAGGGCATCGCCGGCGGCGACAAGATGGACTGGGTCATCGAGAAAGCCGTCGAGCTCGGCGTCGCGGCGGTCGTGCCGCTGTCGACCGCGCGCGGCGTCGTGAAACTGTCGGGCGAGCGCGCGGACAAGCGCGTCGCGCACTGGCGCGGCGTCGTGCGCGCGTCGTGCGAACAGTGCGGACGCAACCGCGTGCCCGACGTCGCGCCGGTACGCGGCTTCGGCGCGTGGCTCGACACGCTGCCGGCCGCGTCGGCCGACGGCGAGCTGCGGCTGCTGCTGTCGCCGCGCGCGAGCGTCCCGTTCGCGTCGCTGCCCGACGCGCCGCCCGCGGCTGAAGTCACGCTGCTGATCGGGCCGGAAGGCGGTCTGTCGCCGGACGAAGAAAACGCGGCCCGCGCGCACGGGTTCACGGCGTTGTCGCTCGGGCCACGCGTGCTGCGCACCGAAACGGCCGGCGCGGCCGTGCTCGCCGCGCTCGCGGCACGCTGGGGCGGGTGGTAACGACCGGGCCGTGCCGGACCCCGACGGGGCACGGCACTTCCCGATCCGCCCATCGCGGCGCCGCGGCCGCGCTACGCGCCCGGCGCCCTCGCGGGCATGCTGCCGCTTATCGCGACTTGTCGCTCGGCGATCCGTCCGGCCGATGCCGGTGAACGACGCGCCGCACCGTGCCGCCGGCGGCGCGCGGACGCAAAAAAGCCCGCTCGACGCGGGCTTTTCGGCAGAACGGCCGCAGGTGCGCGGCCGATGGGTACGTGCTTACGCGAACGAATAGAACACGCGGAACGCGACCTTGCGCTCGGCCCAGAACTCGGCGGCTTCGCGGAACACGTCGAGCAGCGTCTCGCGCCCTTCCTTGTCGAATTTCTGCGCGATCGGCAGCCCTTCGAGGACGATCACGAAACCGGGCTGCGCGCCGGCCTTCGCGACGAGGTCGGTCAGGCAGTCGTACAGCGCGTCGTAGTTCTTCCCGAAATGCTTCGGAAACAGGAACGACGTCGCGATCGTCTCCATCACCTCCTGCTTCGACTGCGCTGCGCCGCAATACGCGTACAGGAAATGCTGGCCGAGCCGGCTGGCTTCGTCGGCGAGATCCTGCACGCGGAACGCGCGGATCGACTGCACGAGGTTGGGTCGCACGGTCGTGAAAAGGCTCATAGGCTCCTCGTTCGATGAAAGCCCGGGCTCGGCTTCCTGTTGCTCCGACGCGCCGCCAGCCTGTGCCACCGCGTGTAGTTGCATCACGCGCTGGAACAGATTGCCGTCGCCGGCCGCGAACAGTTCCGCCCCCGCCGTGTCGTGCGCGTAGATGGAGTCGCTCATGCCATTCATCCCGAAGTCATTCAACAATACGTTTAAAACTGTTGTAGTGGTCGTCCGTGTAATAACAGTTGTCGATCCGGCGCAACGGCCCGCCACAGACGATGCGGCGCGCGCCGCGATTGCGTGCGCGCGGCGTCGGCACCGTGTACTCGTGGTAGTAGCCGCGCTTCGCCTTCGGCAGGATCCGCTCGCGGTTGCCGAAGACGACGCCGTCTTTCTCGTACGGATAGGGGCCACCGGCGCCGATCAGGCCAAGCGTGGTCGCGGCCTCGCGCGGCAGACGGGCGGTCGGGATCGTATCGACCCCGCCGACGGCCAGGTCGGCCGAAACGGCCTGCCGTGCGTAAGCGGCGGAAACCAGACTGCCCGTCGGTGTACCGACGATACCCATCGCGAACATCGCGAAGACGGACGCCAGCGCGCCGTTGCGGAGCCACTTGCGTGCCATGAACCAGGGTTCCCGCTGTTAAATCAAGTAGTTGACGACCAACCAAAGGCGTTAGCGTAGCGCTATTGTCCTTGCGAATCAATGTTCGTTTGGGAATCGAAAGCCTCGCGGCGCCCGGAATCGCGCATTTCTTACCGAAATTAGACTACATTTATCTTACATAGGATAAAATACGCGCGGCATCTCTCGCATGGCAAGACCCTGCCTCCTTGCCACGCTCGCTACCCGGAGTGGAGAGATGCTGCTGTTGCTTATAGGAAGCGCGTTTGCGCCCTACCTGACGGCGTGCCCCTTGCGGGCACGCCTCTTTTTGCTTTTGTTTACAATTTCGCCCGACGCACGGCACCGGTCTACCGGCGCCGCGCGTTCATCCCGGCTCAGCGTGCGGCGTTCACGTCGGCGACCAGCAGCGCCGCCATGTTGACGATGCGGCGAACCGTCGCCGATTCGGTCAGCACATGCACCGGCTGGGCCGCGCCCAGCAGGATCGGCCCGATCGCGATATTGTTGCCGGCGGCCGTCTTCAGCAGGTTGTACGCGATGTTCGCGGCGTCGATGTTCGGCAGGATCAGCAGGTTCGCATCGCCTTCGAGCGTCGATTCCGGCAGGATTTCCTTGCGCAGCGCCGCGTCGAGCGCCACGTCGCCGTGCATTTCGCCGTCGACCTTCAGCTCCGGCGCGCGTTCCTGCAGGATCGCGAGCGTATCGCGCATCTTCTTCGCCGAAGGGGCATTGCTCGTGCCGAAATTCGAGTGCGACACCAGCGCGACCTTCGGCTCGATGCCGAACCGGCGCACTTCTTCCGCGGCCATGATCGTGATCTCGGCGAGCTCCTCCGGCGTCGGATCGACGTTCACGTGCGTATCGACCAGGAAAATCTGGCGACCCGGCAGCACGAGGCCGTTCATCGCCGCGTACACGCTGCAGCCCGGGCGCTTGCCGATCACCTGGTCGATGAAGTGCAGGTGGCGGTGCGTCGTGCTGATCGTGCCGCAGATCATCCCGTCCGCTTCACCCTTCTTCACCAGCATCGAGCCGATCAGCGTCGTGCGGCGGCGCATCTCGACGCGCGCCAGCTGCTCGCTGATGCCCTTGCGCGACATCATCTTGTAGTACGTCTGCCAGAAATCGCGGTAGCGCTCGTCGTGCTCGGTGTTGACGACCGTGAAATCGGTGCCCGGCGTGAGGCGCAGGCCGTAGCGCTGGATACGGTGCTCGATCACCGACGGGCGGCCGATCAGGATCGGTGTCGCGAGCTTCTCGTCGACGATGATCTGAACGGCGCGCAACACGCGCTCTTCCTCGCCCTCCGCGAACACCACGCGCTTCTTCTCTGCCGGCGCGGCGCGCGCGATCTGGAAGATCGGCTTCATCGTCGTACCGCTGTGATACACGAACTGCTGCAGGTGAACGCGGTACGCCTCCATGTCCTCGATCGGACGCGTCGCGACGCCGCCGTCCATCGCGGCCTGCGCGACGGCCGGCGCGATCTTGACGATCAGGCGCGGATCGAACGGCTTCGGAATCAGGTATTCGGGCCCGAACGACAGGTCCTGAATGCCGTACGCGGTCGCGACGATGTCGCTCTGCTCCTGCTGCGCGAGTTCGGCGATCGCGTTGACGGCCGCGATCTCCATTTCACGCGTGATGGTCGTCGCGCCGACGTCGAGCGCACCGCGGAAGATGAACGGGAAGCACAGGACGTTGTTGACCTGGTTCGGATAGTCGGTGCGGCCGGTGGCCAGCACGGCGTCCGGGCGCACTTCGAGCGCCAGTTCCGGCAGGATTTCCGGTGTCGGGTTCGCGAGCGCGAGGATCAGCGGACGCTCGGCCATGCCCTTCACCATGTCCTGCTTCAGCACGCCTGCAGCCGACAGGCCGAGGAAGATGTCCGCGCCTTCGATCACCTCGGCCAGCGTACGGGCTTCGGTTTCGCGCGCGAAACGCTCCTTGTCCGGATCCATCAGCTCGGTGCGGCCCTTGTAGACCACGCCGGCCAGGTCGGTCACCAGGATGTTCTCGATCGGCAGCCCGATATCGACCAGCAGGTCCAGACACGCGAGCGCGGCCGCACCGGCGCCCGACGCGACGAGCTTCACCTTCTTGATGTCCTTGCCGACGACCTTCAGGCCGTTCGTGACGGCCGCGGCCACGACGATCGCGGTGCCGTGCTGGTCGTCGTGGAACACCGGAATCTTCATCCGCTTGCGCGCTTCGCGCTCGACGATGAAGCAGTCCGGCGCCTTGATGTCTTCCAGGTTGATCCCGCCGAAGGTCGGCTCCAGCGCGGCGATCACGTCGACCAGCTTGTGCGGGTCCGACTCGTTCAGTTCGATGTCGAACACGTCGATGCCGGCGAACTTCTTGAACAGGACGGCCTTGCCTTCCATCACCGGCTTCGACGCGAGCGGGCCGATGTTGCCGAGCCCGAGCACCGCGGTGCCGTTCGTGACCACGCCGACGAGGTTGCTGCGCGCGGTGAAGCGCGCGGCGTTCAGCGGGTTCTCGACGATCTCCTCGCACGCATACGCGACGCCCGGCGAATACGCGAGCGCCAGGTCGCGCTGGTTGATCATCTGCTTGGTGGGGGCGATCGCGATCTTCCCGGGAGTCGGGAATTCGTGATAATCGAGAGCGGCTTCGCGGAGCTTGGCTTTGGAGGAGGCTTGGGTCGACATGTGTCTCTTGGCGGGCGGATTAGAATAACTGTTCGACGGCATTGTAGCGCCAATCCAAGGCCGCCAGACCGGCGATTCGGGTGCGACAGCCGCGACAAAAATGGTCTGAACGGTGCAGGAACGGCGCCGTTCGCTGCGTACAATGCCGTTCCTTTCACCGCTTCCGGGTCCGTCCGCCGTGCCAGCCGCCTTGTCCGAGTTTTCGCTGATCGATCGCTTCTTCGCGCGCCGCGCGGCCCGTGGGGCCCGTGCGTCGACGCTCGGCATCGGTGACGATTGCGCGCTGATCGCGCCGCGATCCGGAAAATTGCTGGCCATTTCGACGGACATGCTGGTCGAAGGCCGCCATTTCTTTGCCGATGTCGCGCCCGACGCGCTCGGCCACAAGACGCTCGCGGTCAACCTGTCGGATCTCGCGGCGATGGGCGCCGAGCCGCGCGCGTTCACGCTCGCGTGCGCGCTGCCGCGCGCCGACGCCGCGTGGCTCGAGGCGTTCAGCAACGGGCTGTTCGCGCTCGCCGAACGGTTCGGCTGCGAGCTGATCGGCGGCGACACGACGAGCGGGCCGCTGAACCTGTGCGTGACCGTGTTCGGTGAAGTCGCGCCGGATGCGGCGCTGCGGCGCGATGCCGCGCGCGACGGCGACGACGTCTGGGTGTCCGGCACGCTCGGCGACGCCCGCGCGGGGCTCGGCCTCGCGC
This sequence comes from Burkholderia sp. KBS0801, assembly GCF_005937855.2. Taxonomy (NCBI): domain Bacteria; kingdom Pseudomonadati; phylum Pseudomonadota; class Betaproteobacteria; order Burkholderiales; family Burkholderiaceae; genus Burkholderia; species Burkholderia sp. KBS0801. The sequence goes on along the minus strand of NZ_CP042177.1, from coordinate 621,909 downwards.
GCGGCGAATGGAGCGCCGGCGCGGCCGAAGCCGCCGCGTTCCGGCAGGCGCTCGAGCGTCCCGAGCCGCGCATCGCGCTCGGGATGGCACTCGCGGGCGTCGCGCATGCGGCGCTCGACATCTCGGACGGCCTCGCCGGCGACCTTCAGCACATCCTGACCCGCTCGAACGTGCGCGCCGACATCGACGCCGACGCGGTGCCGCGCTCGGCCGCGCTCGCGACGCTGCCGCCCGACGTGCAGCGACGCTGCACGCTGGCCGGCGGCGACGACTACGAACTGTGCTTCACGGCACCGGCCGCGGCCCGCGCGGCGGTCGAGGCGGCGGGCGCAAGCAGCGGCGTTCGGGTCACGCGAGTCGGTACAATACATGCGTTGTCCTCGCCGTCGGAGCAGCCCGCGATCGCGTGGCGCGACGCCGCCGGCACGCCCCTGACTCTCACGTTGCACGGTTTCGACCACTTCCATGCAGACTGATCCGACGACCGCACCGAACGCGGCCGCGCCCGGCGCCGCCCGGAACGCGCCGCAGCGCGCCACCGTGCGCTTCATGCTGTCGCATCCGGCACACATCGTGTCGCTCGGCTTCGGCAGCGGGCTCGCGCCGTTCATGCCCGGCACGTTCGGCTCGCTGTTCGGGTGGCTGACGTTCGTCGTGCTGAACCGCTACCTGACGGTGCCCGAATGGTGGGCGCTGATCGCGGTCGGGTTCGTCGCCGGCACGTGGATCACCGGCTTCACCGCACGCAGGATGGGCACGACCGATCCGGGCGCCGTCGTCTGGGACGAAATCGTCGCGATCTGGCTCGTGATGCTGTTCGTCACGCCCGCGACCTTCATCGGCCAGCTGTGGGCGTTTGTCGTGTTCCGCTGCTTCGACATGCTCAAGCCGCCGCCGATCCGCTATTTCGATCGTCGCGTGAAAGGCGGGCTCGGCATCATGGTCGACGACCTGATCGCCGCGTTCATGACGCTGCTCGTGATCGCCCTGTGGCGCTCCGCCGTCAGCTGACCGCTGTTCCCGACTCCCATTTCCCGACGCGCATGCCAACCGATTCCGTCGTCCATCAGCTTGCGATCCGCGCAGGCAACAAGCTGCGTGACGAGCACCTGTCGCTCGCCACCGCCGAATCCTGCACGGGCGGCATGATCGCCGCGGCGATCACCGACATCTCCGGCAGCAGCCAGTGGTTCGAGCGCGGCTTCGTCACGTATTCGAACCAGGCCAAGATCGAGATGATCGGCGTGCCGCCCGACCTGATCGACAAACACGGCGCCGTCAGCGAGCCGGTCGCGCGCGCGATGGCCGAAGGCGCGCTGCGCAACAGCCGCGCGCAGGTCGCGCTGTCCGTCACCGGCATCGCCGGCCCGGCGGGCGGCAGCGAGAAAAAGCCGGTCGGCACCGTGTCGTTCGCGTGGAGCAACCGGCTGCATACCGACGTCGAGACGCGCGTGTTCAAGGGCGACCGCGAGCAGATTCGCACGCAGGCCGCGGCGCATGCGCTGCGCGGGCTGCTGAAGCTGCTCGACGAGCGTGAAGGCTGATCGAAAGCCGAACCAACGCTGATTCGCCGCCGCAACCGCAGCGGCGGCCTGCGCCCCTCCCCGCTTACTGGATCGCGTCGGGCCTCACGACGATCCAGTTCTTGTCCGCCGTCACCGGCAGGCCGAGCGCTTTCTGCTTCGCGGCCGATTCGTCCGACCACGCGCGGATCTGCGCCATCTGCTTGTCCTTCTTGTTGACCCAGACGCGCACGCCGCCGCGCGCGACGTCGGTTGCATTCAGCAGCATGTAGCCGTCGGACGTCGGCGTGTCGCCCGCGACGAGCACCGGCTTCTTCCACTGGTCGATCCAGCCGACGATCGAGCCGAGCTTGCCTTCGTACCACGTCATCGGGTTCATCAGGAACGGCGTGATCACGAGGTTGCGGTTCGCCGCCTCGTCGTACTTGCCGGCCTTGATCTGCAGCCGCGACGTCGTCAGCGCACCTGTCGCCGGGTTGCGCAGCAGCGTCGTCACGCCGATCACGTTCTGCGGCTTCACGTTGTAGCCGTACTTCGGATCGGACAGCACGAGCCGCGCGAGCTCCTCGTGCGCGGCGGTCATCACGTAGACCTCGATTCCGTTCTCGCGCAGCGCGTTGTACAGCTCCTGCATCCCGCGGAAGAAGCGCGGCGGGTTCGCGGCGCCGTCGACGACCTTGTCGCCCTGCCAGTAGCGGATCGGCACCGGCTTGCCGTCGGCGAGCATCGCATCGACGTGGCGCTTCAGGTCCGCGAGCGACAGCCCCGCGAACGCCTGCGCGATCCACGGGTAGCAGACCAGGTCGTCGATCTCACAAAGCCGGTAGTAGTAGCTCGTCAGCGATTCCTTGTAGTCGGCGGAATCCTTGAACGGGATCAGCTTCAGCGACGGATCGAGCGAGTCGCGCGTGAGCACGCCGCGGTTCTCGAGATACGGCAGCAGCGATTCCTCGAGGTCGTAGCGGTAGGTCGTGTTGTCGGCGTCGAACACCGCGTAGTCGCCGCGATTCGCATGGGCGGCGATCATCGCGTTCAGCGCCTTCGCGCTGTCCGCCGGCCAGTGCGACAGGTCCGCCGCGTGGGCGAACGACACGCACAACGACGCGGCAAGCGCGCTCAGAATACGGCGGGACAGCTTGGGCATGACGTCGCTCCCTTTCGTGACAGTGTGGTGACAAATCGATGACGAGGGCCTGATCCCCGGCAGCATCGCGCGATTGCGGCGCGGGCATGCGGTGGGAAGCGACGGGAAGTTGTTCGCGTGCGCCAATGCGGCAGGCGCGGGCGGCACGCGGGAGGCACGCGCGCGGCCCGCGAATGCGGGCGCGGCGGTGAAAGGCCGCCCGGACGGGCGGCCGGTATGTCAGCGATGCGCGTTGATCGTGTCGCGCGTCTTCTGCGCGGCGAGCGCCGCGGCTTCGGCGAAATCCTCGCCCTTGCTCGCGTACAGGATCGCGCGCGACGAGTTGATCATCATTCCGGTGCCGTCGGCCGTGCGGCCCGCGTTGACGGTGGCCTCCACATCGCCGCCCTGCGCGCCGATGCCGGGAATCAGCAGCGGCATGTCGCCGACGATCCCGCGCACGATCTCGATTTCGTTCGGGAACGTCGCGCCCACCACGAGGCCGAGCTGGCCGTTCTTCGCATTCCACTTGTTCGCCGCGAGATCGGCCACGACCTGGTACAGCGGCCGGCCGTTCGTGTCGAGGAACTGAAGATCCGAGCCACCCGGGTTCGACGTGCGGCACAGCACGATCACGCCCTTGCCTTCATGCTCGAAGTACGGCTCGACCGAGTCGTAGCCCATGTACGGGTTCACGGTGACCGCGTCCGCGCGATAGCGCTCGAACGCCTCGCGCGCGTACTGCTCGGCGGTGCTGCCGATGTCGCCGCGCTTCGCGTCGAGGATCACCGGCAGGCCCGGATGCTGGAGGTGGATGTGCGCGATCAGGCGTTCGAGCTGGTCTTCGGCGCGATGCGCGGCGAAGTACGCGATCTGCGGCTTGAACGCGCTCGCATACGGCGCGGTCGCGTCGACGATCTGCCGGCAGAATTCGAAAATCGCGTCGGGCTGGCCGTCGAACTGCACGGGAAAGCGCGACGGCTCGGGATCGAGGCCGACGCACAGCAGCGAATTCGTGCGCTGCCACGCGGCGCGCAGCGATTCGATGAAAGTAAGCGGGGAAGACATGGCGGATACTCGCGGCAAACCGTTGGTAGACCGCGTATTTTACCCGCGTCGCCGGCGCCCTTCGCGCGCGGCCGCATCGACGCGTGCATCGGCCCGCTCGACGGTGAACGCGAAACGCCGCGTGAGCCGCTCGCCCGGCGCGAGCAGCGTCATGCCGTGCGCGGCGGCACCCCCGGGCAAATTCACCGCGTTGATCGGATGATCGACGGGTTCGAAGCAGAAGAAATCCTCGCCGGGCGGCGTATACAGCACGTACGCATCGGCGTCGGCCGCCACCGTCAGCGACAGCCCGCGGCGCGGCCAGCTCACCGCCGCGTGGCCGCCCCAGCCGGTGAACGCATGATTGACGAGCGTCGCCGGCAACGGATACGCGACGCCGAACTGCCAGGCCGGCGGCACGCTCACGTGCCGCACCGGCAGGAAATCGGCGCCCGACAGCCACAGCCCGCCCGCGGCCGCGGCAAGCTCGGTCACGTCGTCGCGCACCAGGAACGGATGCACGCCGAGACCGAACGGCAGCCGCGCGCGCCCCGCATTCTCGATCGTCAGTGCGATCGACAGCGTCGTGTCGTCGAGCGCGAACGACTGGATCGCGCGAAACGCATACGGCGCGCCGCTCGCGCGATCGAGCGACAGCTGCAGCGTCGTGTCGGTCGCGTCGTCCACCTGCCACGGCGCGAGCCACCCGTCGCCGTGAATCGGCAGCGGCTCGTCGCGACGATTGCGCGGCACCGCGACGCTGCGCCCGTCGCATTCGAAGCGGCCGTTGCCGATCCGGTTCGAATACGGCAGCAGCGGATAGCATGCGAGTTGGTTCGGATCCGTGGCCGTTTCCGGATGCTCGCAGCGGCGGAACACCGGCACCAGCGCGCCGTGGTCGCCGCGCCAGTCGAAGCGCGCGATGCCGCCGCCGAGGTGCGGCAGCACGTCGAGCCGCAGCGCCGCGTTCGACAGCGTGACGGCCGCCGCATGCGCGGCGCCGACGCCCTGCGCGAACACGGCGGTCTGCGGGCCGGCGCTGACCGGCTGCGCGGCGGCAGCCAGACGCGCGCGGCGCGACTGGCTCGTGGACGACAAGGTGCGCGAGGACGTGGCGGTCATGGTGAACTCCTTAGGGTCTGTTTACATATGGAACGCGCATGCGTTGCCACGAGAACGGCCGCTCGCGAGGCGCGTGACGCCGCGAATACCGACGTATTCGCAAGGAGCGCAACGCGGCGAGCGGCCGTTCTCGTGGCAACCCCAAATTAAAAAAAATCATTCCACGGGAATGCCCGAAATCGCCCGTATGGCGGCGTCGCTCGTCGCTTGTTTGGCACGGCCAAACGGCGCTCCTCCCTTCTTGCCCTACGAGCGATTTCGGGCATTCGCATGTGCGTTCCATATGTAAACAGACCCTAGCTTCGTCGATGAAACGATACGGGTCGTCGCACGGGGCCGCGCGAACACCAACACCAATCTCAACAATCAGGCCCAGCCGCCGTCGACCACCACGTCCTGCGCGGTGATCATCCGGCTGTCGTCGGCCGCGAGAAACAGCGCCATGCGCGCGAGATCGTCCGGCAGCAGCTCGGCGTCGATGCACTGGCCCGCCTTGATCGCCGCGCGGCCCGCGTCGTCGAGCCAGAGCTTGCGCTGCTTGTCGGTCATCACCCAGCCGGGCACCAGCGAATTCACGCGGATCCCGAACGGGCCGAGATCGCGCGCGAGCCCGCGCGTGAGCCCCTGCACGGCCGCCTTCGCCATCACGTAGACGGGATAGCCGCCGTTCTTCAGCATCCAGCTGATCGAGCCGAGATTGATGATCGCGCCGCCGCCGCGCTGCTTCATGTCGTCGATCACCGCCTGCGCGGCGAAGAACTGGTGGCGCAGGTTCACGGCGATCCCCGCGTCGAACGACGCCGGTGTCACGTCGGCGATCGCGTGGCGCGTGTCGTTCGCCGCGTTGTTCACGAGCACCGCGATCGCGCCGATCCGCGCGCGGATCGCGTCGATCGCATGGCGCAGCGCGTCGATGTCGGTCAGGTCGCACGGCAGGAACAGCGGCGCGTGGCGTACCTCCGGCATCTGCGCGACGCTTTCCGCGAGCGCCTGGCCCGCCTGCGCGTCGAGATCGACGAACGCGACGCGCGCACCCTGCCGCGCGAAGTGCTCGACGAACGCCGCGCCGATCCCGGTCGCGCCGCCCGTGATCAGCACCGCGCGATCCGCGAGGCTCGGGTAGCGCGCATAGCGCGCGTCGCTCGCGGCGCGCGAATCCTGCGCGGAAGTTTCGATGGTCATGCGAATCGTCTCCGTGGAATCGGTCAGTCGCGTACGCCGCGGTTCTTCAGCTGGTCGAGCAGCACGGCCGCGAGCAGGATCGCGCCGCGCACCAGGTACTGGTAGAACGCGTCGATGTTCATCAGGTTCATCACGTTCTCGACGGTACCCATGATCAGCACGCCGATCACGACGCCCGAGATCGTCGCGCGGCCGCCCATCAGCGACACGCCGCCGAGCACGCATGCGGAGATCACGTTCAGCTCGAAGCCCTGCGCGGCGTTCGGTTGGCCCGACGTGATGCGCGACGCGAGGATCACCCCGGCGAGCGCCGTGACCGCGCCCTGGATCAGGAAGATGTAGACGCGCGTGCGCTCGACGTTGATCCCCGCGAGGCGCGACGCCTCCGGGTTGCCGCCGATCGCGAGCGTATTGCGGCCGTACACGGTCTGGTTCAGCAGCACGCCGAACACGATGAAGCACAGCAGCGTGACCCAGATCGGCAGCGATACGCCGAACAGCGACAGCCCGCCGAGCGCGATGAAGGTGTCCGACGACACGCCGACCGCCTGCCCCTTCGACACGATGAAGCCGAGCCCGCGCACGATTTCCATCGTCGCGAGCGTCGTGATCAGCGCGTTGATGCGCAGGTACGCGATCACCGCGCCGTTCACGAACCCGATCGCCGCACCGGCCGCGACCGCCGCGATGATCGCGACGAACGTGTTGTCGGTCGCGTTCAGCACCATCGCGCACAGCACGCCGGAGAACGCGACGGTCGAGCCGATCGACAGGTCGAAGTCGCGCGAGGCCAGACAGAACATCATCGTGCACGCGACCATCCCGATCTGCGAGATCGACAGCGCGAGGCCGAGCATGTTGTCGATCGAGAAGAAGTGATCGACCGTCAGCGACATCGTGAGAAACATCACCGCGAAGATCGCGATCAGGCTGTATTCGGTGAGGTGCTGCCACCACTTCTGGCGGTCGCTCTGCTGTGGAACCAGCGCGTCGGCCGACGGCTTCACGGCTGCGCTGGCGAGGTTTTCCCGGACTTGCATGGTTGTGTCTCCTGCTCCTGCGTCGCGCGGCCCGCGCCGCGCGTGATCGATTCGAATATCCTGCATCGCCCGCGGCGACCTGACACCGCGTCAGGCCGCCTCGGCGACGCTCGTCTGCGGCAGCGCGAGGCTGAGCACCGCATGCTCGTTCGCCCGCGCGCGCGCCAGCTCGCCCGCGATGCGGCCTTCGCGCATCACGACGACGCGGTCGGACACGCCGAGCACTTCCGGCAGCTCCGACGACACCATCACGATCGCGCAGCCTCGCTCCGCGAGCCGGTAGATCACGTCGTAGATCTCGTGCTTCGCGCCGACGTCGATCCCGCGCGTCGGCTCGTCGAGGATCACGACCTTCAGGTCGGGCTCCGCGAGCCAGCGCGACAGGATCGCCTTCTGCTGGTTGCCGCCCGACAGGAAGCGGATCTTCTGCCGGCGGTTCGGCGTCTTGATCTTCAGCCGCTGGATGAAGCGGTCGGCCGTTTCGATTTCGGTCTTGCGGTCGATGAAGAGCCCGGCGCGCAGCGAATGGCGGCGGCAGCTGATGTTGATGTTCTCCGCGACCGACGCCATCGCGATGATCCCTTCTTCCTTGCGGTCCTCCGGGCACAGCACGATGCCGTGGCGGATCGCGTCGCCGGTGCGCTTCACGTCGATGCGCTTGCCGTCGAGCGTCAGCTCGCCCGCGCGCCGGCGGTCCGCGCCGTACACGAGCCGCATCAGTTCGCTGCGCCCCGCGCCGACCAGCCCGAAGAACCCGACGATCTCGCCCGCGCGAACCGAGAAGCTCGCCGGTTCGCGCAGCGCCGGGCCGTCGACGCCTTCGGCGGAAAACCGCACGTCGCCGAGCGGACGCGGCGCGTAATGGTAGATGTCCGAAATCTCGCGCCCGACCATCTCGGCGACGAGCTGCTCGCGCGGCACGTCGGCGAGCGATTCGTGCGACGCGATCTTGCGCCCGTCGCGGAAGATCGTGCACGCATCGCAGAGCCGGTAGATCTCGTCCATCCGGTGCGAGATGTAGATCAGCGCGCGGCCCTGCGCGCGCAGGTCGTCGACGAGCTTGAACAGCACCTCGGTCTCGCGATGCGACAGCGAGCTCGTCGGCTCGTCGAGCGCGATCACGCGCGCGTTGCGCATCAGCGCCTTGCAGATCTCGACCATCTGCCGCTGCGCGATCGACAGCCGCCCGAGCTTCGCGTCGGGATCGAGATCGACGCCCATCGCGGCGAGCCGCTCGCGCACATGGCGCTTCGCCTCGCCCTTCTTCACCCAGCCGAGCGCGTTCGGCAGGCGGCCGAGCAGCAGGTTCTCCGCGACCGTCAGGTCGGGCACGTACTGCAGCTCCTGGTGAATCACCGCAATGCCGGCCGCGATCGACGCGGCCGCACTCGAGAAATGCACGGGCTGGCCGTCGACCAGCACGCTGCCCGCATCGGGCTGGTATTCGCCGCCGAGAATCTTCAGCAGCGTCGACTTGCCCGCGCCGTTCTCGCCCATCAGGCCATGCACCTCGCCCGCATGCACGTCGAACGAGATGCCGTCGAGTGCGCGCACGCCGGGAAATACCTTGCCGATATTGTCAAAACGCAGTGCCGCTGACACGTCGTCTCCCCACTTTGCAGATCCATCGATCGCCGGCTGCCGCGTCGCCGCCGCAGCCGGCAAGCCGCTTACTTCGATGCGAGCCCCATCTCGTCGCGCACCTTCGACACGTTGTCGCGCGTCGCGAGCATGCCCGTCGTCAGCGTCAGCGCCGGCGGTGCCTTGCCCTGGGTGATCCATGCGTACATCAGGTCCGAGGTTTCCTCGCCGTGGCGCTTCGGGCTGATGATCACGGTGCCGTAGAAGCCCGTCGGCTGCGGCTTCTTGAATTCGCTGAGCGCCGAATCGGAACCGCCGATGCCGATGCCGATCATGTTGTCCGCCTTGAAGCCGCGCCCTTCGGCCGCGCGCACCGCGCCGAGCACGGCTTCGTCGTTCAGGCCGTAGGCGACCCAGTGCTTGAACTGCGGGTTCTTGGTGAGCGCGATGTTCGCCGCGTTGAACGCGTTCTCGGTGTCGGTCTTCGCCTGCGGCGCCGCGATCACGTTCGCCTTCGGGAAGCCGGCCGCCACCAGCGCGTCGGTCGCGCCGCTCGTGCGGTCGTGCGCGGTCGGCAGCTGCTCGTACGTGATGTCGATCGCGCCGACTTCCTTCATGTTCCAGCCGCGCTTCTTGATCTCGGCCGCGATGCCGTCGCCGACCTGCTTGCCGATGTTGTACGCGGAAATCCCCATGTGCGGCACCGACTCGATCGGCTTGCCCGCGCCGTCGACGAGGCGGTCGTCGACCGTCATCATCTTCAGGTTGTGCGACTTCGCCTTCGCGACGATGCCCGGCCCGAGCTTCACGTCGGGCGTGCAGATGATGAAGCCCTGCACCTTCTGCGCGGACAGGTTGTCGATCGCGCTCATCACCTTCTCGCCCGACGGCGCGCCGATCTTCACGAGCGTGAAGCCCTTGTCCTTCGCGGCCATCTCGGCGAATTTCCATTCGTCCTGGAACCACGGCTCTTCCGGCTGCTTCACCAGAAAGCCGATCTTGACCGGATCGGCCGCGTGCGCGACCGGACTGCCCATCACCACCGCCGCCGCGGCGGCCAGCGTTACGAACGTTCTGCGTTTCATCTCCAGTGTCTCCTTGTCTTCATCGATCGGGATGCAGCCGCTTGTTGGTTTCGACGCAGCGTGCGCGCGGCCGTCGCACGTGCGGTCTTTCGAATGGTTGCGTCAATCGTGGTACAGCGCCGCGCGTCCGCCATCGACGGTGATGCACGCGGCATTGATGAACGGCGCCTCGTCGGACGCGAGGAACACGGCCGTCATCGCGACTTCCTCCGGTTTGCCGATCCGCTTCATCGGCTGCAGCGCGAGCGTCTCGGCGCGCGCCGCGGCCGGGTCGGCCTGCGCATCCCACCAGTCGCGCGTGAGCTGCGTCTCGATGTAGCCGGGCGCGATCGCGTTCATCCGCACGTTGCGCGCCGCGTATTCGATGCCGAGCGCACGCGTGAGGCCCAGCACGCCGTGTTTCGCGACCGGGTACGGAAAGCAGCCCGGGATGATCCGGAACGCATGCGTCGACGCGATGTTCACGATGCTGCCGCGACCGCGTTCGACCATCCCGGGCAGCGCCGCGCGGCAGCCGTGCCACACGCCGTCGAGATCGACCGCGAAGCAGCGGCGCCAGTCGTCGTCCGTCATCGTCAGCGGATCGGCGAACACGTTGATGCCGGCGTTGTTCACCAGCACGTCGAGCGGGCCGAGCGCGGCTTCGGTCTGCGCGAACGCGTCGCGCACCGAGTCCTGCCGCGCGACATCCGCGTGCAGCGCGAGCACGCGCGCGCCGTCGATAGCGGCGGCGATCGCAGCCGCCGTGCGCTGCGCCTGCGGGAAGTCGAGGTCGACGAGCGCGACGGCCGCGCCCTCGCGCGCGAACGCCTGCGCGATCGCGGCGCCGATCCCGCGGCCCGCGCCCGTCACCACCGCGACCTTGCCCGCGAGCCGTCCCATCATGCGGCTCCGCCCAGCGCCGCGCGCAGGCCGGCCTGGAACGCGCGCGCATTCGCGAGGGTCGTGTCCGCCGACTGGCCGGGCCGGTACAGCGCGGAGCCGAGGCCGAAGCCGTTGGCGCCGGCCGCGAGGAACGGCTGCATGTTGTCCGGCGTAATCCCGCCGACCGGAAGCAGCGGCACCGCGCGGTCGATCACCGCGCGCCACGCCTTCACGACCGGCACGCCGAGCTGCTCGGCCGGGAACATCTTCAGCACGTCGGCGCCGTTCGCGAGCGCGGCGAACGCCTCGGTCGGCGTCGCGACGCCCGGTGCGCTCGCGAGCCCGCGCTCGCGCGCGCGGCGGATCACGGCCGCGTCGCTGTGCGGCATCACGATCAGCGTGCCGCCGGCGTCCTGCACGCGGTCGACGAATTCGGCGCGCAGCACGGTGCCCGCGCCGACGATCATGTCGTCCGGCAACGCGCGGCGCAGCGCCGCGATGCTGTCGAACGGATCGGGCGAGTTGAGCGGCACCTCGACGATCCGCACGCCGGCTTCGTGCAGCGCGAGGCCGTGGTCGGCCGCTTCGGCGGGCGTGATGCCGCGCATGATCGCGATCAGCGGGCACGCGTCGAACGCCCGCATCAACGCGGGATGCGGCGTGTACGGCGCGGGCAACGTGAGTTCGGACGACATCGATGGTTCCTCTTCAATCGGTTCATTGATCGGCGCAGACGGGTTCGCCGTCCGCGCGCACGAGTCCGGCGCGCGATGCGATCCACCACAGGCCGCGCTCGGTCGCCTGCGCGACGACACGCGCATGCAGGCAGCCGAACACGCGCAGCGCGTCGACATAGCGCGCGCACAATCCGTCATCGCCGATCAGCAGCAGCGGCTGATTCGCGAGCGCGACACCGCGCTCCGCGAGCATCGCATCGAGCGCGCCGAGTTCGTGGCCGATCAGCAGGCCGGACAGGTAGTCGCCCTGTGCATCGGGCGCGAGCCGGTCGGTCAGGCCGAGCGTGCGCGTGCTGAAGATCGTCGCGAGCAGCCCCGCGCGCTGCGCGCCGCGGGCCACCGCGACGCCGCGCGAGAATGCCGCGCGGTCGGGCGTCGGACTCGCGCGCATCGTGCGACCGAGGATCGTGTGGTCGCGCAGCGCCGCGAACAGTTCGCCCGTCATGAAGGTCTGGAAGCGCTCGATGAGCCCGTCCTTCACCCACGCCCACTTCGCATGCGTGCCCGGCAAGCCGATCAGTAGCCCTGAACGATCGGCATCAAGCAGAGAATCGTTCGCGAGTGCGCCGAATATCTGCGTTTCTTCGCCGCGCATCACGTCGGGCAATTCGCCCGTCGCGATCACGCCCGGCACGATCGACACCGCCGTGCCGCGCGCCGTCGTCACCGTGACGAGGCCAGCGACCAGCGCGTCGGCGCCGGCCGGCACCGCAACGTACGGCGCCTCGCGCCAGCCCTGTGCGCTGCCGACCATCCCGGCGGCGAGCACCGGCACGCCGGGCGCGCGGTCGAGCCAGTCGCCGCACGCTTCCTCGAACACGACGTCGAACGCACGCGCGCCGCCAGCCGGCACGTGCATCACGCCCGCCGCGCGGCTGCGCGTGTCGAGCAGCGCGCCGTGCGCATCGAACAGATACGCGCGCAGCGACGTCGTGCCCCAGTCGAGCGCAATCAGCGACGGGGCGGCGGAGTTGGCGTCCGGAGCGGTCCGGGTCGGATTGGTCATCGTTTGATCCTGCGGGTACCTTGCGGCGGGCTCCAGCCCAATTCCGCGGAAATGGCTCGCGCTTCGCGCTGCACAAGCGGAATCAGTTCATCCATCCGGTCGTGCGGCATGTACGGAATCGTGCTCGCGACCGACACGGCCGCGACTACCGCGCCCGACGCGTCGCGAATCGGTGCGGCCACGCAGCGGATCGACGCCTCGTTTTCCTCGAGGTCGAACGTGTAGCCGCCGGCCGCGTAGTGCGCCATGCGCTGCAGGAACGCGCTCGTCTCGGGGCGGTTGTCCGGCTTGAAATTGACGCCGGCCAGCGCGCGGCGCGCGGCTTCGAACAGCGAGCGCCACACGTCCGGATCGAGGTCGAGCATCATCGCCTTGCCGATGCCGGTCGATGCGAGCGGCATCCGGTGGCCGACGCGCGAACGCATCTCGAGGCCGCGCGTGCCGGGAATCTTGTCGATGTACAGCACGTCGTCGCCGTCGCGCACGCCGAGGTGAATCGTGTCGAGCGTCGCTTCCGCGAGCGCTTCGAGGTGCGGCCGCGCGACCGCCGTGAGCGGCATCTGCTCGAGCGCGATCGTGCCGAGTTCGATCAGCTTCGGGCCGAGCAGGTAACCGCCCTGCACCTGTCGCAGGTAGCGCGCCTGCACGAGGCTGCTCACGAGACGGTGGGTCGTGCTGCGCGTCGTGCCGAGCGCGGCGCCGATCGCACGCATGTCGCGCGCGCCGTTCGCGATCGCTTCGAGGATCGCGAGGCCGCGCAACAGCGTCTGCGTGCCGGCCTGCTGCGCGGCGAGGTCGAGCGGCGTGCTGGTCGCGCCGATGCTGTCGGTCAGCGGCGCATCGTCCGGCGTCGCACGCCGGGCGTCGAGAGCAAGGGAATCGGGCATCTTGGTCATGGAACGGGCTTCTTCAACGGAATCGGTGAAGCGGCGGTCGCGAAGCCGGAACGAAGTCGGGCGTCGCGGCAACGCGGCGGTCGATGCACCGAGGAAAGCGCCCGGGGAACTTCATGGAATGTGTCTCCGTGTGCGTCGGGCGCCGCGCGATGCGTGGGTCCGAAGCTGTCGATGTGCTTCGGATTGTAGGAGCGCACGCACTCGTCTCCAATATTTGAATGCGTTGTCCAGATAATGAGAAAAGCCGGCGATGGCAACGAAATGGCCGCGCCATGTGCACGGGGGCGGAGCCCGACGCGTCGCGGGTTCCGCCCCCGTTATCCATGCGCGCCGCGCTTATTGCTGGTTCGTGCTGCGCGCCTGCATATAGCGCTGCACGTCGGAGAACGACACGCGGCCGCTGCCGCTCGCGTCGATCTGCCGGAAGTGGTTTGCCACATAGCCGAGGCCGGCCGCGCGCGCCTGCGCTTCGGTGATCGAACCGGTGTTCTGCGTATCGGCCGCGCCGAACTGCCGCGCGAGCTTGCGCACCACCTGCGCGTGCAGCGCGGCGCCCGTCGTCTGCGTGCCGGCGGTCGGCTTGCGCGCGGCCGGCGGCACGTACGGATCGCCGAGCTGCGCTTGGCGCGCGCGCGCCGGGGTGGCGGCGTCGCTCGCCTGAGCGAACGCGGACACGGATGCGGATGTTGCAGCGCCGGCGCATGCAAGCGCCGCGGCAACGACGATGAAACGTTTCTTCATGTCAGGCTCCAGTCTGGAATGAGGTCGTCGACGGCCGGCCAACGGCGCCACCACGGGCGCGCGTCGCCAGGCCCGCCCATCGCATCAATGCGCGGCCGCGTTGTAGAAGGTCACGAGGTCGGCCTTCTCCTGCGGACGCGACGTATCGTCGAGATAGACCATGTGTCCACCCTGATAGTCCTTGATCGTCAGGTTCGGTTGCGACCCGAGCCGCGCGAGGTCCAGCTCGGTCTGGTAGAACGGCGTCGCGATGTCGTGATACCCGTTCAGCGACAGCACCTTCAGCGACGGATTGAGCGTCAGCGCCGCGGCGAGATCGGGGATCGTGTCGGGCATCGCGAGGCCGTCGTGCGACCAGTCCCACGTGTTGATCGCGTTGCTGCTCAGCGAATACGCGGACTGCGCGCTGTACTTCAGCACGTTCGGCAGGTAGCTGCCGATCGTGTCGGTGAACGGCTTCGTGATGAACGTGCTCGACGGGTCGCCGTCGGCCGCGAGCGGGCTCGACGACGGCACGTTCACGCGTGCGTCGTAGCGGCCGATCAGCGTGCCCGGGATCAGCGCCACCTGGAAGCTGTTGTCGAAGAACGTCGGGACCACGTTGAAGTCCGCATTCCACAGCGACTGCTTCACGCCGGTCGAATTCACCATCGTCGTGACGAGCGCCGGCGGGGGCGGCGTGTGGCTCGCGAGATACGCGTTCACGGCGGGCGCATAGCTGCCGGCCGTCAGCACGCGCATCTGGTCCGCATACTGCGGCAGGCTCGACGGGTTCGGATTGTCGAGCTGGTAGTACGCGCCCACGGTGCCGTAGGACGGCACGAAGCCCGCGCAGCTCACCGGGCTCGCCCCGTTGTTCGAGTTACCGATGTAGTCGCTCGCCATGTCGCAGTTCGCGTTGTAGTTCAGGATCGACGACTGCAGCACGATGCCGGCGAGCTTCACGCCGGCCGTTTCGAGCAGGTTCGCGAGCACGTCGGTGCGCGGCGTGCCATACGATTCGCCGAACAGGTATTTCGGCGAATCGTTGCGCTGGTTCACGGCGAGGTAGCGCATCACGAAATCGCGAAACGCGCCGCCGTCCTGGTCGACACCCCAGAACGTCTGGTTCGTGTTCGGCGCGATCGCTTCCGAGAAGCCGGTGCCGATCGCATCGACGAACACGAGGTCGGTCGTGTCGAGCAGGCTCTCCGCGTTGTCGACGAACGGGAACGTCGACGTGTTCGCGTTCGGGTCGCCCGTCTGGATCCGTTTCGGGCCGAACGAGCCGAGATGCAGCCACACCGATGCGGAACCGGGGCCGCCGTTGTACAGGAACGTGACGGGTCGCTTCGCGGCAGGCTGGTTGTCAGCGGTGTATGCGATGTAGAAGAACGACGCTTCGGGCGCGCCCGTCTGCGGATTGCGCGCGACGAGGTGGCCGGCGGTGGCCGTGTAGCGGATCGTCTGGCCGTTCAGCGTGATCTGGTGATGGGTGACGGCGGCCTTCTCGACCGCGGCGGACGCGTCGAGCGACGCGGTCGCGCTCGACGAATAACTGTTGGGATCGTTGTACGGCCTGTCCACCTGAGCGGCGGGATCGGCTGAGTTGGCGGCACCTGTTGCGGCGGACGACGTCACGTCGTCGTTGCAGGCCGTCAGAATCAGCGAAGAGAACACAACTCCCAACAACAGCTTCGCTTTGCTCGCTGGCATCGTTGCTTTCCTTCTCTCGAATGTTTTTTGTGTCGAGCAGCCGGGTACGCCGCCCCCCGCCTCGATTGCGGCCGATAAGCCGAGGCGCTGGCCAATATACGCGAGCGGGTCGGCTTTGAAAAATTTGGAAATATTCGAGCGAAGGTCGGTGCGGTGCACACCTTTCAGGAATGCTTCGATTCGCACACCATCGTTTTTCAGCCGGCTTTCAGCGGGTGACGCGTGACCGTTGAAACGGAGAAACCGCGCGGATTTCGTGCCATATCGGCAAACAAAACCGTGCGGCTGCGGGGATTGCTCAGTAAAGCGAAATAGACGGTTTCGTCTAGACAATGCGACCCGAAATCCGGGCGATATGCATGCGCTGCATCGCACCAATCGCGCGCCGGCGACGGAACGGACAATGCAACGGCGCGAGCGCGCCGCTCACTGCCTCACTGCGATTGCGGAAGCTCGGCCGCGCCCATCCGGCGGGCAATGACGGCCGCGCGCTGCGCCTGGTAGGCCGAGCCGCGGTGCGCGTCGAACCAGCGCGGCTTCGGCAGCATCACCGCGAGGCGCGCCGATTGCCAGGCGCCGAGCCGGCTCGCGGGAATTCGGTAGTAATAGCGTGCGGCAGCCTCGGCGCCGTACACGCCGCGGCCCCATTCGACCGAATTCAGGTAGATCTCGAAGATCCGCTCCTTGTCGAGCACCGTCTCGAGCATCCACGTGATGATCAGCTCCTGCCCTTTGCGGATGTAGCTTTTCTCGCGCGACAGGAACAGGTTGCGCGCGAGCTGCTGCGTGATCGTCGAGCCGCCCGCGACGATCCGGCCGCGCGCCTTGTTCTTCTCCCACGCCTGCAGGATCGCGTCGACGTCGTAGCCGTTGTTGGTCGCGAAGGTCGAATCCTCCGACGCGATCAGCGCGCGCTTCAAATTGCGCGAGATCTGGTCGTACGGCACCCACTGGTGCTGGACCTGCGCGGGCGGCTTGTCGCGCGACAGCCACCATGCGTCGGTACGCATGAACGCGGTCGAACCGGGATTGATGAACGACCACAGCGCGATCTGCACGAGATAGAACAGCTGCGTCGCGAGCCACGCGCCCGCGAACACCGAACCCGCATAGACGATCCAGCGGGTCGGGCTGACCGCGCGTGTGCGCCGCGTGCCGCTTACCGCCGCCACCTGCCGCGCTCCGCTCAGGCCGCCGCGAGCGCCTGGCGCAGCGCGGCCAGCACGGGTGCGCCGTCCGGCCGCACGCCGCGCCAGATGAAGAACGATTCGGCCGCCTGCTCGACCAGCATGCCGAGACCGTCGGCCGTGCGCGCGCCGAGCGACGCCGCATGCTGCATGAACACGGTCGGCTGCGCGCCGTACATCATGTCGTAGGCCAGCGTGCCCGCGCCGAACGCGGCATCGTCGCACTCCGGCAGCGCCGCATCGAGACTGCCGGCCGTCGCGTTGACGATCACGTCGTACGGTTCGGCACGGACGGTGTCCGGGCCACCGCCCGCCAGCACGCAGCCCGCATCGTGCGCGGCCTGCGCGAACTGGCCGACGAGCGTCTCGGCCTTGCTTGCGGTGCGGTTCACGATCGTGATCGACAGCGGCGCGCGCTCGAGCATCGGCAGCACGACACCGCGGGCGGCGCCGCCCGCGCCGAGCAGCAGGATGCGCGCGCCTGCGAGCGACACGCCGAGATTCGATTCGATGTCGCGCACGAGGCCGACACCGTCGGTATTGTCGCCGTGGATGCGGCCGTCGGCGTCGAAACGCAGCGTGTTTACCGCGCCGGCCGCCGCCGCGCGCGGCGACAGCGTGTCGGCGAGCGCATGCGCGTCGAGCTTGAACGGCACGGTGACGTTCGCGCCGCGCCCGCCTTCGGCGACGAACGCGCGCACGGCGGCCTCGAAGCCGTCGACCGGCGCGAGCCGGTGCTCGTAAGTGATCGCCTCGCCCGTCTGCGCGGCGAACTGCGCGTGGATGAACGGCGACTTGCTGTGCGCCACCGGGTTGCCGAACACAACGTAGCGGTCGGCGCCGCTCGTCGGCGCGATCGCGGTCATGATGCGCGCCCCTCTTCGCTTGCCTGGCCGTTGCCGGTCGCGGCATCGCCGCCTTCGGCCACCGCGCCGTCCGATTCGGCCAGCGCTTCGGCCTCGGTTTGCGCCGACGCGTCTTCCGCATCGACCAGCGTGTCGCCGCCGCCTTCGGTTTCGTCTTCGTCGTCGGCCGCCTCGCCGCTCGTCACGGTCGGCGCGTCGAGCACGTTCAGCAGTCGCACCGACGCCTCGATCGTCAGTTCATCGAGCGACATCACGTCGAGCAGCACGCGCGTGCCGCGCGCATGCACGCCGAGCCCCGGCACGTGCAGCAGCAGCGGAATTTCCTCGAGACGCACGAGATCGCCCTTCACGACGCTCGCGACGACCTGCTTCTTCTGCTCCTGCGCAAGCCAGCGCAGGCACCAGAAGTATTCCATCCGGCGCTGGTAGTCGGCGTACGCGGTATAGGTGTCGTCGAAGCCCTGCACCACCGCGTACAGGTCGGCGTCCTTCGGCTTGAACGGCGCGGCGAGCTTCGCGGTGACGCCGTGCTGCACGCACGCGAGCAGCTGCCACTGGTTCACGAGGTCGACGTAGCGGCGCAGCGGCGACGTGCTCCACGCGTACTGCGCGACGCCGAGGCCTTCGTGCGGCGCGGCCGTCGTCTGCATCCGCGTGCGCTTCGGGCCCGGTGCGCCGAAGCCGCGCTGCGAGCGGTAGATGCCCGGCACCGTGTGATCGTGCAGGAACGCGCCCCACGTCGAGTTCGCGAGGATCGCGAGCTCCGACACGATCAGGTCGAGCGGCGACCCGCGGCGACGCGGCGTGATCGTCACGTGCTCGCCTTCGACGTAGAAGTTGTAGTCGGTGTTGCGCTGCACCTCGCGCTTCAGGCCATAGCCCGCGCGCGCGACCTGGCGCTTCTCGAACAGCGCCTGCGCGAGCGGCCACAGCACGGCGATGTCGTCCTTGTGCGGGTAGTCGCCGGTGCCGGCCGCGAGCGTCTCTTCGTTGACGAGCTCGTCGAGCGTGTTGTGGCGCAGGTTGCTCTTCACGAACACGAGTTCGGCGCGCGTCTCGTTCGCGACGATGTCCTGCGTCTCGCGGTTGACGATGATGTACAGCGACAGCGCCGGGCGGTAGTCGCCTTCCTTCAGCGTGAACACGTCGACGACGTCGTCCGGCAGCATCGTGATCTTGTCGCCCGGCATATAGACGGTCGACAGGCGCGTACGCGCGATCGCATCGACCGCGTCGCCGCGCACGATGCCGAGCGCCGGCGCCGCGATGTGCACGCCGATCCGCACGCGACCGTCGGCCAGGTGCTCGACCGAGAACGCGTCGTCGATTTCGGTCGTCGTGACGTCGTCGATCGAGAACGCCTCGACGTCCGCGCGCGGCAGGTCGTCCGGCAGCGGGCCGACCGTGACGGGCGGAAAGCCCGTGCCGTGCGGGAAGAATTCCGCGAGGAAGCGCGCCTCGTGCAGCGCACGCGCCGACGCGACGCCGCCGCAGTCGAGCATCAGCCGCGCCGGCGACACGCCGCGCGCGCCGGCCGCCGCCTCGAGCGCCTTGTATTCGATCGAATTCTTGTCCGGCCGCGTCAGCAGCCCGAGCACCTTGCCCGCGAACGCCTCCGGCAGCTTGCCGGCCTTCAGCTCCTCTTCATACTGGACCTGGACGAGCGCCTGCTGGCGCTTGCGCTCGAGCGACGCGAGCGCCATCTTGAGCTGGTCTTCCGGCGCGCGCTGGTACTGGCCGCGCCCCTTGCGGCGGAAGTAGACGGGCGAGCCGTGCAGCCGCAGCACCAGCGCCGCGCGCTCGACCGCGCCGTAGGTCGCGCCGAAGTATTCAGCGGCCAGCGCCGTGTAGGTGAATTCCTCCGCCGGCGCGCATTCCCACAGGAAATCCAGGTCGATCTGCTGCGCGGCCGTGTCGGCTTCCTGCATCAGTTCGCTCGCGGCCGGCTTCTCGAATTCGATCAGCACGTCTTTCGCGCGCACCTTCGCCCGCCGCCCGCCGGGCAACTCGACCTGAAACGCGTCGCCCTGGCGCGACAGCACGCTGCCCGCCTTGAAACTGCCCGATTCCTCGAAGAAAACGTTCACTCAGTACTCTCGTTCAGACTGCCGGGCGCCGCATCGGCGGCGCCGCATGATGATGGGAATTCGATCGGCATGACGCCGGGCTCATGACGTCGTGTCGTCGCAAAAAGCGAGAACGTCGTCGACATAGTCGGCAAATTCGCTGATTCCGTGATCGCTGCCTTCGATCACGCGCGTTTTCGCGCCCGGGTAATGGGCGAGCATCTCGCGGTAGTCCAGCACTTCGTCGCCCGTCGCCGCGAACAGATAGTAGCGCTCGGGCCGCGAAATCGCCGGCACGCGCAGCGCATCGAGCTCCTGCAGGTGACGGCGTTCGACGACGATCGACCCGCCGCCATGCCACAACGGCTGTTCGCCCAGATATTGTTCGAGATCGCGTTGCGGCACGATCGCCGGATTCAGCAGCACCGCCTTCCAGCCGTGCTTTTCCGCCAGCCAGGTCGCGTAGTAGCCGCCGAGCGAGCTGCCGATCACCGTCACGTCGCGCGCCCCGGCCACCTCGGCTTCCGCCACGGCGATCGCCTCGAGCGGCGACACCGACAGCGACGGGCAGCGCCATTCGTGCGTGCGGCCGAGCTCGGCCATGCGCGCGGCGAGCAGCCGCGACTTCTGCGACTCCGGCGACGACCGGAACCCGTGCAGGTACAGGATCACGCGCGGCTCCCGAGCGCGTCGAGCAGCTTCTGGTGCACGCCGCCGAAGCCGCCGTTGCTCATCACCAGCACGTGGTCGCCCGGGCGCGCGGCCTCCACGACCGACTTCACCAGCAGATGGAGATCGTCGAACGCA
The DNA here is from genome assembly GCF_005937855.2 of Burkholderia sp. KBS0801. NCBI lineage: Bacteria > Pseudomonadati > Pseudomonadota > Betaproteobacteria > Burkholderiales > Burkholderiaceae > Burkholderia > Burkholderia sp. KBS0801. The sequence continues at coordinate 601,341 of NZ_CP042177.1, read as the reverse complement.
CGCGCCTTGTCGCCGAGCGGCGCGAGCGCGTCGGCCAGGTTCCAGCCCAGCACGTCGCGCCCGGCAGGCGCGCCATAGCCGAACACCAGATCGGCGTCCGCGAGGCTGGCCGGCAGTTGCGCCTTCATCACGCCCAGCTTCATCGTGTTCGAGCGCGGCTCGAGCACCGCGAGAATGCGGGAATTTTGGCGGCCGATGCGCGCACGAAGGCCGGCGATCGTGGTTTCGATCGCGGTCGGATGGTGCGCGAAGTCGTCGTACACGGTCACGCCGTCGATGCTGCCGCGCACTTCCATGCGCCGCTTCACGTTGCGAAACGATGCGAGTGATTCGGCGGCCTGGGCGGGCGGCACGCCGACGTGGCGCGCGGCGGCGATCGCCGCGAGCGCGTTCATCCGGTTGTGGTCGCCCTGCACCTGCCACGCGACTTCACCGACGCGCTCCGACTGCGAATACACCGCGAACCGTTCGTCGACCGGCACGCCGTCCTCGGCCGGCAGCGCCTGCCAGCCGCCGTCGACGCCAAAGCGCTCGACCTCGCTCCAGCAGCCGCGCGCGAGCACGCGCTCCAGCGCGTCGGAACGGCCGTTGGTCACGAGCCGGCCGACACCCGGCACCGTGCGCACGAGATGATGGAATTGCGTTTCGATCGCGGCGAGATCCGGGAAGATGTCCGCGTGATCGAATTCGAGATTGTTGAGCACCGCGGTGCGCGGCCGGTAGTGGACGAACTTCGAGCGCTTGTCGAAGAACGCCGTATCGTATTCGTCGGCCTCGATCACGAAGAAGCTCGAATCGGTCAGCCGCGCCGACACGCCGAAATTCAGCGGCACGCCGCCGATCAGGAAGCCCGGGTTCAGGCCGGCATCTTCCAGCAGCCACGCGAGCATCGACGACGTGGTCGTCTTGCCGTGCGTGCCCGCGACCGCCAGCACCCACTTGCCGGCCAGCACGTGCTCGCCGAGCCATTGCGGGCCGGATACGTAAGGCAGGCCGCGATCGAGGATCGCCTCCATCAGCGGGTTGCCGCGCGTGACGACGTTGCCGATCACGAACAGGTCGGGTTTCAGGTCGATCTGCTCGGCGCCGTAGCCCTCGATCAGCGTGATGCCCTGCGCCTCGAGCTGCGTGCTCATCGGCGGATAGACGCCCGCGTCGCAACCCGTCACCGTGTGGCCCGCCTCGCGCGCGAGCACGGCAAGACCGCCCATGAAGGTGCCGCAGATGCCAAGAATGTGGATGTGCATAGATGAATGCTTTCGCGCCGCCGGGCGCCGTCGATTCGGAAAGGAAGGTCTGCGGCACGCCGGACAGGCCGCCCGGCCAACGACTTTCGCCGCGACACAAAGACCGCCATTGTAACTGACGCCCCGCCGTGCCCGGCGGCCCGAACGGCGGATCGCGGATGCTGCCCGGCACGCACCGGCACCGCGTTCGGGCGCGACGGCGATCGAGTATGATTGCCGGATCATGTCTCGCAAACCTCTTGTCGACCCGCGGCGCGCCCGCGAGGAAATCGCCCAGTCCGCCGCCCGCCTGATCGCGGAGGACGGCCTCGATTACGCCAGCGCGAAGCGCAAGGCCGCGCGCCAGCTGTTCGGCGATGCGCGCGTTGCCGGCGAATGGCTGCCGGATAACGACCTGATCGAGGAAGAACTGCGCGAGTACCTCGCACTGTTCCAGAGCGACACGCAGCCGGACGAACTGCGCCGCCTGCGCGAACTCGCGCTCGACTGGATGCGCCGGCTCGCCGAGTTCAATCCGTATGTGACGGGCGCGGTGCTGCACGGCACCGCGAACGAGCATTCGGACATCCATTTGCAGATATTCACCGACAACCCGAAGGACGTCGCGATCTACCTGCTGAACCAGAACGTTCAGTACGACGTGTCCGAGACGCGACATTTCGCCGGCCGCGCCGACGTCGAGACGCTCAGCTTCCTGTGGCGCCCGCGGCGCGACATGGACGCGATCGGCATTCACGTCGCGCTCTACGCGAGCGACGACCTGCGCGGCGCGGTCAAGGCCGACGCGCGCGGCCGGGTCGCGCGCGCGGACGCCACCGCATTGCGCGCGCTGCTCGAGGCCAGCAACGTTCCTTCCGAACCGGAATGATTCAACGATGATGACGAAACGCATGTTGGCGCTCGCGGTGGTCGCGGCCGCCGCCGTCGCCGGCGGGCTCGCCGCCGGCCATTGGTTCCGCGGCGGCAGCGCCGATGACGGCGTCGCCGTCGCGGCGCCCGCCGCGCAGGGCAATCCGGTCGACCAGCTGTGGGCCGCGTCGCTGACCGGCGTCGATGGCAAGCCGGCCTCGCTCGCCGCCTTCAAGGGCCAGAAGGTCGTGGTCAATTTCTGGGCGTCGTGGTGCGGCCCGTGCGTCGAGGAAATGCCGGAGCTCGTCGCGCTGTCGCATCAATACAAGCAGAAAGGCGTCCGCTTCATCGGGATCGGCGTCGATTCCGACCAGAACGTGAAGAACTTTCTCCAGAAGGTGAAGGTCGACTATCCGGTTTTCGTCAGCGGTTATGCGGGCGCCGATCTGGCCCGTAATTTCGGAAATACGGCCGGCGCGCTGCCGTTTACGGTCGTCATCGACGAAACCGGCAAGATTCGCGAGACAAAATTAGGACAAATCCAGCCGGCCGAGCTGAGAAAGGCCCTCGACGCGCTGTGATCGTCCTGAACGACGACGCGCACGTTGGCCGCGATTTGTGCGTCGATCGCCGCAGTTTCACGGAAATTCGCTGATACTTTGCGGTCCTGCCGGTAATTCTTGCAGGTCTGGTGCGGCTGGCCGTTCGGCAAAACTAGACAAATTTCTCTAAATAGCGCTAAAGTTCGCGCAATTCCGCAGAAATAGAAGCGACCATGACACGATTGCTGGTGCTGCACGGCCCCAACCTGAACCTTCTCGGCACCCGGGAACCGGAGGTGTACGGCCGCGTCACGCTCGCGCAGATCGATCAGGCGCTTGTCGCGCGGGCGCAGGAAGCCGGCGCCGAGCTGTCGTCGTTCCAGAGCAACCATGAAGGCGCGCTCGTCGACCGCATCCAGGCCGCGCGGGAGGAACAGACCGATTTCATCCTGATCAATCCCGCCGCGTATACGCACACCAGCGTCGCGATCCGGGACGCGATCGCCGGCGTAGGCATCCCGTTCGTCGAGATTCACCTGTCGAACGTGCACCGCCGCGAAGCGTTCAGGCATCACTCCTACTTTTCCGACCAGGCCGAAGGCGTCATCTGCGGGCTCGGCTGGAAAGGTTATCTGTACGCGCTCGAGTACGCGCTGGACAAGCTGCAAGGCGCGTCGCGCGGCTGATTTCGCGATCTAGATTCAGCGCCGGCTCCTAACCGGCGCTTTCACGTATTGAAAGGGGAATTCCCGATGGATCTTCGTAAGCTGAAAACTCTGATCGACCTCGTTTCCGAATCCGGCATCTCCGAGCTGGAAGTCACGGAAGGTGAAGGCAAGGTGCGCATCGTCAAGAACGCGCCGCCGGTCTACGTGCAGCAGACGGCTGGGTTTGCCCCGCAGGTCAGCGCGCCCGCTCCGTCGGCCGCGCTGCCGACCGACGGCGCCGCCGCGCCGGCCGCGGGCGCCGCGGCAGCCGCACCGGCCGTCCCGCAGGGCCACGTCGTGACGTCGCCGATGGTCGGCACGTTCTATCGCGCGCCGTCGCCGGGCGCCGACCCGTTCGTCCAGGTGGGCGACACGGTCAAGGAAGGCCAGACGATCTGCATCATCGAAGCGATGAAGCTGCTCAACGAGATCGAGTCGGACAAGGCCGGCGTGGTCAAGGAAATCCTCGTCGAGAACGGCCAGGCCGTCGAATACGGCCAGCCGCTTTTCGTGATCGGCTAAGTCCGCCGCGCGGCCCTGCCGGCCGCGCGCCGCCGATGCTCGCCAGGCGCCGTTCGCGCGCCCCTCGAAGAGACGAATACTCGCTATGTTTGAAAAAATCCTCATTGCCAACCGCGGTGAAATCGCGCTGCGCATCCAGCGCGCGTGCCGCGAACTCGGCGTCAAGACGGTGGTTGTCTACTCGGAAGCCGACAAGGAAGCCAAGTACGTGCGCCTCGCGGACGAAGCCGTCTGTATCGGTCCCGCCCCGTCGAACCTGAGCTACCTGAACATGCCCGCGCTGATCAGCGCCGCGGAAGTCACCGATGCCGAAGCGATTCACCCCGGCTACGGCTTCCTGTCGGAGAACGCCGATTTCGCGGAGCGCGTCGAGCAGTCGGGCTTCACGTTCATCGGGCCGCGCCCGGAAACGATCCGCATGATGGGTGACAAGGTCACCGCGAAGCAGACGATGATCAAGACCGGCGTACCGTGCGTGCCGGGCTCGGAAGGCGCGTTGCCGGACGATCCGAAGGAGATCGTCAAGATTGCGCGCACGATCGGCTATCCGGTCATCATCAAGGCGGCGGGCGGCGGCGGCGGGCGCGGCATGCGCGTCGTGCACACCGAGGCCGCGCTCGTCAACGCGGTCAACATGACCCGCGAGGAAGCCGGCCGTGCGTTCGGCAACCCGCAGGTGTACATGGAGAAGTTCCTCGAGAACCCGCGCCACATCGAAATCCAGGTGCTGTCCGACGCACACAAGAACGCGATCTGGCTCGGCGAGCGCGACTGCTCGATGCAGCGCCGTCACCAGAAGGTGATCGAGGAAGCGCCGGCGCCCGGCATTCCGCGCCGCCTGATCGAGCGCATCGGCGACCGCTGCGCGGACGCGTGCAAGAAGATGGGCTACCTCGGCGCGGGCACGTTCGAATTCCTGTACGAGAACAACGAGTTCTACTTCATCGAGATGAACACGCGCGTGCAGGTCGAGCACCCGGTGTCCGAAATGATCACGGGCGTCGACATCGTGCAGGAACAGATCCGCATCGCGGCCGGCGAGAAGATCGCGCTGCGCCAGCGCGACATCCAGTTCCGCGGACATGCGATCGAATGCCGGATCAACGCGGAAGATCCGTTCAAGTTCACGCCGTCGCCGGGCCGGATCACGTCGTGGCATACGCCGGGCGGCCCCGGCGTGCGCGTCGACTCGCATGCGTACAATGGCTATTTCGTGCCGCCGAACTATGATTCGATGATCGGCAAGCTGATCACCTACGGCGCGACACGCGACCAGGCGATCCGCCGGATGCGCATCGCGCTGTCGGAAATGGTCGTCGAAGGCATCCACACGAACATTCCGCTGCACCGCGAGCTGATGATCGACTCGAAGTTCGTCGAAGGCGGCACCAGCATCCACTACCTCGAACACCGGCTCGCCCAGAAGCAGCAGGTCGCACCGGAAGAAGCGTAAGCATGAGCTATCGCGAACTCGTCGTCGAACTGGCCCGTGAGCATGCGGAGGCGCTGTCCGACGCGCTGCTCGAACTCGGCGCGCTGTCGGTGTCCGTCGAAGACGCCGACGCCGACACGCCCGACGAACAGCCGCTCTTCGGCGAGCCGGGCCTGGTTCCCGATCGCACCGCGTGGCAGCACTCGCGCGTGATCGCGCTGCTGTCGCCCGATCACGAGCCGGCCGTGCTGCTCGCGGCGGCCGTGAACGAAATCGGCGTCGCCGAAACCCCGAAGTTCGACGTGCGCGAAGTCGAGGAACAGGACTGGGTGCGGCTCACGCAGTCGCAATTCGAGCCGATTCCGATCGGCGAGCGCATCTGGGTCGTGCCGTCGTGGCACGACGCGCCCGACCCCGACGCGTTGATCCTCGAACTCGACCCTGGTCTCGCGTTCGGCACCGGCAGCCACCCGACCACGCGCCTTTGCATGGAATGGCTCGAACAGTCGGTGAAGCCGGGCCAGTCGGTCCTCGACTACGGCTGCGGCTCGGGCATTCTCGCGATCCTCGCGCGCAAATGCGGGGCGAACCCCGTGGTGGGCATCGACATCGATCCGCAGGCGGTCGAGTCGGCGCGGCAGAACAGCGAACGCAACCACGCGGAAGTCACGTACGGGCTGCCCGACGCGTGCCCGGCCGGCGAATTCGACATCGTCGTCGCGAACATCCTGTCGAACCCGCTGAAGCTGATGGCGTCGATGCTCGCATCGAAGGTGAAACCGGGCGGGCGGATCGCGCTGTCGGGCGTGCTCGCGCGCCAGGCGGACGAAGTCGCGGCCGTCTATGCGCGCTACGTCGACATCTCGGTCTGGCGCGAACACGAAGGTTGGGTGTGCCTCGCCGGAACCCGGCGCGAAAGCCATTAGAATAGCGCTGTCCTTCACTCTGGCCAGCAGGCCGCCCGGCTCGACATGCTTCTTGCGACGCGCTGCCCTCATTGCGAAACCGTCTTCCGGCTGCAGCAGGAACAGCTCTCGCTGCATGACGGGCTCGTGCGCTGCGGACACTGCCAGCAGGTCTTCAACGCCTCGCAGTCGCTCGTACCCGATCCGGCGCGGCAGCCCGGCCCGGCGCTGACCGAAGCGGCACCGGCCGGGCCGCACGCCGCCGCCCCGCAACCGGACGCCGCACCCCCGCGGCTCTTCGCCACCGACGCCCCGGTCGAGGCGGCGTCCGATATCGACTACAAGCCGGAAGGCTGGGACATGTGGGCGCCGTGGCTCGATGCCGGCGTCGATCCATCGCTGCAGCACACGGTGCAGACCGTGCGCGCCAAGCCGCTGGTGCCGCTCGCGCTGCCGGCCATGGAAGCCGGTGTCGTGCGCCTTTCCGGTACGCCCGCACCGATCGCCTCCGTCCCCGCCGAGCTGCACGCCGCGCACACGCAAGCGGCCGAGCCGGACGCGACGCTGCACGAAACCGACGCGTCGGGCACATCGTTCGCCGCGCCCACTGCCGAGCCCGACCTGCGCGAACCGCGCTTCGTCGCGCACACGCCGTCGGCCGAACCAGCCGCAGCGGAGCCCGCCGAACCGGTGGGCAACGCGCGCTTCGCGGTGCCCGACGACGAGCATGCACCGCGTGAACCGCGCTTCGCGTTCAGGCCGGCGCAAGCCGAATCAGCACCCGAATCCGGACCCGACATCCACGCCGACGAACGCGCGCCCGCACCGACCGCGGCCGCCAGCGAACCGGCCGCCGAACCGGACATCCAACCGGTCGTCCAACCGGCCATACCCTTCCCCGCCGCACTGACCGATGACGACCGCCCGCATTTCGCGGTGACGCGCGAGACGCGGGAGACAGGCGCACCGCAGCGACGCGGGATGCTCGGCGGCTTTTTCGGCGGGCTCGTCGCCGCGGCGCTCGTGGTGCTGCTCGTCGCGCAGCTCGCGTGGTGGCAGCGCGAAACCGTAATGATCTACTGGCCCGCCACGCAGGGCTGGTTCCGGCAGGCGTGCGTGCCGCTCGGCTGCAGACTCACGCCGCCGCGCGCGATCGACGGCCTGCGGCTCGACGCGACCGACCTGCGCCAGATCGACGGCCCGCGCACGCTCGAGCTGAAGGTGCCGCTGACGAACCGCTACCGCGTCGCGCTCGCCTATCCGTCGCTCGAGCTGACGCTGCTCGACGACACGAATCACGTGACCGTGCGCCGCGTGCTCGCGCCGCGCGACTACGTGCGCCCGGGCACGCCGATCGACGCCGGGCTGCCGCCCGGCACGACGCAGACGATGGTCGTCCGCCTCGACACGAACGGCACGCCCGCCTCGAATTTCCGCGTCCAGATCTTCTATCCGTGACGCCCCGCGGCGCGCGCATGCGCGCCGTCTCAACCCGCGCGCCGCAGCGGCGCGCTATTTCGGAGCACGAACATGAGCAAAGTTACGCTGGGTGGCAACCCGATCGATCTCGCCGGCACGTTCCCGGCCGTCGGCTCGCAAGCCCCCGACTTCAAGCTGGTCGGCAAGGACCTCGCCGATCTGTCGCTCGCCAGCTTCGCCGGCAAGCGCAAGGTGCTGAACATCGTCCCGAGCCTCGACACGCCGACCTGCGCGACGTCGACCCGCAAGTTCAACGAAGCCGCGTCGTCGCTCGACAACACGGTCGTGGTCGTCGTGTCGGGCGACCTGCCGTTCGCCGCCACGCGCTTCTGCACGACCGAAGGCCTCGCGAACGTCGTGACGGCTTCGACGTTCCGCGGCGGCCGCGCCTTCGCGAACGCCTATGGCGTCGACGTGACGAGCGGCCCGCTGAACGGCCTGACGGCCCGCGCGGTCGTCGTGCTCGACGCCCAGGACAAGGTGATCCACGCGCAACTCGTCGACGAGATCAAGGACGAGCCGAACTACGACGCAGCACTCGCCGCACTGAAGTAATCCGCTGCCACCCGCCGTGCCGCGCGAAGCCGGACGGCCTGCGCGCGCCGGCCGGGTGGCCGCTCCCCTTTGCTCTCTACAGGAACGCACGCCTTGACTACGCTGATTTGCGGCTCGCTCGCCTACGACAACATCATGACCTTCGAAGGCCGGTTTCGCGAGCACATCCTGCCCGACCAGGTTCACCTTCTGAACGTGAGCTTCCTCGTGCCGACGATGCGTCGCGAATTCGGCGGTTGCGCGGGGAACATCGCTTACGCACTGCACATGCTCGGCGGCGACGCGCGCATCATGGCGACGGTCGGCGCGAACGACGCCGATCGCTATCTCGAGCGTCTCGACAGCCTCGGCCTGTCGAAGGCCAGCGTGCGCGTGGTGCCCGAAACGCACACCGCGCAGGCCATGATCACGACCGATCTCGACAACAACCAGATCACCGCATTCCACCCGGGCGCGATGATGGTGTCGCACCTGAACCGCGCGGACGAAGTGGCGGGCGTGAAGCTCGGCATCGTCGCGCCGGACGGCTTCGACGGGATGGTCCAGCACGCCGAGCAGTTCGCGAAGGCCGGCGTCCCGTTCGTCTTCGATCCGGGCCAGGGCCTGCCGCTGTTCGACGGTGCGACGCTGCGCCGCATCATTGAACTCGCGACCTTCGTCGCGGTCAACGACTACGAGGGCAAGCTCGTCAGCGACAAGACGGGCTGGTCCGAACAGGACATCGCCAGCCGGGTTCAGGCGCTGATCATCACGCGCGGCGAGCACGGCTCGACCATTCTTCACAAAAACGGCGAAGAACAGATTCCGGTCGTGCAAGCAGAACGTGTCGTGGATCCGACCGGCTGCGGCGACGCCTTCCGGGGCGGCCTGCTGTACGGCATCGAGAACGGCCTCGACTGGGCAACCACGGGCCGCCTCGCGAGCCTGATGGGCTCGATCAAGATTGCCCACCAGGGGCCCCAGACTTACGCACTGACGCGCGCCGAAATCGACGCGCGCTTCGAGGCTGCCTTCGGGTACAGTCTCAAATGAATATTGTGGGAGAGCAAAGATGTTGACCAAAAAAACCCTCACGCTCGCGGCCATGCTGACCGCCACGCTGACGCTCGCCGGCTGCTTCACGGCGCCGGGCTCGGCGGATGTCTATAGCGTCGGCCAGGCGCAGCGCGAGCAGACCGTCCGCATGGGCACGGTCGAAAGCGTCCGCGCGGTGCGCATCCAGTCCGACGGCGGCGGCAGCGCGATCGGCACGCTCGGCGGCGGCGCGCTCGGCGCGGTCGCGGGCAGCGCGATCGGCGGCGGCAAGGGGTCGATCCTGACGGCCATCGCGGGCGGCCTCGTCGGCGCGGTCGCGGGCAACGCGGTCGGCGAAAACCTCGGCACGGCGAACGGTGTCGAAATCACCGTGCGCCTCGATAACGGCGACCTGCGCTCGATCACGCAGGCGGCAAGCGGCGAAATGTTCCGCGCCGGCGAGCGTGTGCGACTGCTGTCGAGCGGCGGCGTCACGCGCGTCACGCACTAACGAGCATCCTCAGCACGCGGCGCAAGCCGCGGTCGAACGCATGTGCGAAGCTGCACATGCGTTTTTTTTCGTCCGCCATTCGCTGCCGGCCGCGGGTCGGCGCTTCGATGAATACGGACGAAAAAAATCCCGCCACCTGAGCCAGATGGCGGGATCGATTGAGTAGCGCTACTCAACCCACGGACACCGCATGAGTGTCCGGGTGGTACTGGCCAGCCGCGATTACGGACGGCTGCCGGTCGGGAACGGCCATGCCGCTGCCGGGTTGAGCGCGGTCTTCACGCCCGATGCCGGCGCAACCGATGCGGTCGACGCGGTGGTTGCCGGTGCAGCCTTCTTCACGACGGCCTTCTTCGGAGCAGCAGCCTTCTTCGCCGGGGCAGCAGCCTTCGGTGCGGCAGCCTTCTTCGCAGGGGCAGCCTTCTTGGCAGGCGCAGCCTTCTTCGCAGCGGCCTTCTTCGCAGGCGCTGCCTTTTTAGCGGCAGCCTTCTTCGCCGGCGCGGCCTTCTTTGCAGCAGCCTTCTTCGCCGGTGCTGCCTTCTTCGCAGCAACCTTCTTCGTTGCGACCTTCTTGGCTGCAACCTTCTTCGCAGCGGCCTTCTTCGCCGGTGCTGCCTTCTTCGCGGCAACCTTCTTCACCGCGACTTTCTTGGCAGCAACCTTCTTCGCTGCAACCTTCTTCGCTGCAACCTTCTTCGTTGCGACCTTCTTGGCCGCGACCTTCTTCGCAGCGGCCTTCTTCGCCGGTGCTGCCTTCTTCGCGGCAACCTTCTTCACCGCGACCTTCTTCGCAGCAACCTTCTTCACCGCGGCAGCCTTCTTGGCCGGAGCAGCCTTCTTCGCAACGGTCTTCTTGGCAGCAACCTTCTTCGCAGCCGGTTTTTTCTTGGCAGTAGCCATGTTGTTCTCCTTCAGGTTCAGATGAGAGTCAGTTCAAACTACACCCTTCGTCAAAACCCGCTTCCCGCGGACGCTGTTCAGCACGTGCGCTTCGAAGCGGGCTATTCATCGGCGTACGCGGATACCGCGCGCTTACGCTAATGAATACGGTATGGCGCGCGTGACCCCATGGCCTCGCGCGCCAAATCAAGTCGGTAGCCGGCGCACCTCGCGCCGCTACCCCTAATCGCTTGATCAAGCGGACCGCCACACGGCCGTCCGCTTTTTCCGGAGGGAAGTTTGCCCATCCCACTGAAGGGTTCGCAAAGTGCCGATCATGTCGTTGGGCCGTTAAGGCACCGGGCATGCTTTGCATCAGGCGTTCTTGCTCCTAAACCTTGGGCCGGGGCCGAGAGGCCGCCGGCTGCTCACATCATGTGACGGGTTCGCTGCTGCGGGTTATTCCCAGGACAGCGCGCCGCCCGTCTGATACTCGATCACACGCGTCTCGAAGAAGTTGCGTTCCTTCTTCAGGTCGATCATCTCGCTCATCCACGGGAACGGGTTTTCCTCGTTCGGATACAGCGGGTCGAGGCCGATCTGCTGGCAACGGCGGTTGCTGATGAAGCGCAGATAGCTCTTGAACATCGACGCGTTCAGACCCAGCACGCCGCGCGGCATCGTGTCCTCGGCGTAGCGGTATTCGAGTTCGACAGCCTGCTTGAACAGCTCGCGGATCTCGGCGCGGAATTCCGCGGTCCAGAGATGCGGGTTCTCGAGCTTGATCTGATTGATCAGGTCGATGCCGAAATTGCAGTGCATCGACTCGTCGCGCAGGATGTACTGATATTGCTCTGCAGCACCCGTCATCTTGTTCTGGCGGCCGAGCGCGAGGATCTGCGTGAAGCCGACATAGAAGAACAGGCCTTCCATGATGCAGGCGAACACGATCAGCGACTTCAGCAGCTTCTGGTCCGCTTCGAGCGTGCCGGTCTTGAAGGCCGGATCCGTCAGCGTGTGAATGAACGGGATCAGGAATTCGTCCTTCGCGCGGATCGACGTGACCTCGTGGTACGCGTTGAAGATCTCGCCTTCGTCGAGACCGAGCGATTCGACAATGTATTGATACGCGTGCGTGTGGATCGCCTCTTCGAACGCCTGGCGCAGCAGGAACTGCCGGCACTCGGGCGCCGTGATGTGGCGGTACGTGCCGAGCACGATGTTGTTCGCGGCGAGCGAATCGGCCGTCACGAAGAAGCCGAGGTTGCGCTTGACGATGCGGCGCTCGTCCTCGGTCAGACCGTTCGGGTCCTTCCACAGTGCGATGTCGCGGGACATGTTGATTTCCTGCGGCATCCAGTGGTTCGCGCAACCGGCCAGATACTTTTCCCACGCCCACTTGTACTTGAACGGCACCAGCTGATTGACGTCAGTCTGGCCGTTGATGATGCGCTTGTCCGCAACGTTGACCCGCGCTTCCGAACCCGCAGCGGGAACAGCCGATGCTTGCGGCGGCACCGCGAGATCTCCTTCGAAAATGTCGCGGACCTGATGGGCGGCAGGCGCTGTCGCCTGCAGTCCGACAGCCATCCCAGCGGAGGTGCGCAACGCGTTCTGCTGCGCTCCGCTCGCGGGGGTTACGGCAGTCTTCTCGTCATCCCAGTTGAGCATAAATTCTCACCATCAATTTAGAACGGTTTGTACCATCTTTTCCTGAGCGATAAAAGGGTTCGCTCACGAAAAATCCTTTTTTCGATTCGCGTTGCGACCTCGATACAACACTTTGAGCAACGCATCGTCGTTCATGCAGAGCGCGACGCGTGTCGCACATGTATCGCGAGGTGCGCTCGACGTATCGAACGCTGATCGAAACGCGACGTCGTCGGGGATGTTTCGATCGCTCGTCACTGCCTGCAACGCGAATGCCGCGTTACAGATTCCTTATCATTTTTTTAGTTGAGAGCGGCGCACACTTCAACCTCCATCGGTTGTCGTGCGCGCCGCACGAACCTTGGTTCATACGCGCTGCGTTACTGGCAGGCTTCGCACTCGTCGAAACCCGCATCGCCCGGACGCATCGTGCATACCGGACCGTCTGCTTCGACCGGCGCCAGCGCCGCTGCCGCATTGACCGCGCCCGACGATGCATCGCCACCTGCCGCACCGAAGCCGCCTGCCGCGCCTTGCGCGCCGCCGCTGCTCGAGCCGCCCGCACCGCCCGTCGGCACCGCGTTCAGCGCGCCGTGCGCGACCGTCGACTTCTCGACGTGCGTCGCCGCCATCGTGCGGAGGTAGTAGGTCGTCTTCAGACCGCGCAGCCACGCGAGCTTGTAGACCTCGTCGAGCTTCTTGCCCGACGCGCCGCCCATGTAGATGTTCAGCGACTGCGCCTGGTCGATCCACTTCTGGCGACGCGATGCCGCTTCGACCAGCCACGTCGGGTCGACTTCGAACGCGGTCGCGTAGATCGCGCGGAGGTCGGCCGGGATGCGGTCGATGCGCGACAGCATGCCGTCGAAGTACTTCAGGTCGGCGACCATCACTTCGTCCCACAGGCCGCGTTCCTTCAGGTCGCGAACGAGGTACTCGTTGACCACCGTGAACTCGCCCGACAGGTTCGACTTCACGTACAGGTTCTGGAAGGTCGGCTCGATGCACGCCGACACGCCGATGATGTTCGAGATCGTTGCCGTCGGCGCGATCGCGACGCAGTTCGAGTTGCGCATGCCGTGTGCCGCGATCCGCGAGCGCAGCGTCGTCCAGTCGAGCGACTCCGACGTGTCGACCTCGACGTAACCGCCGCGTGCTTCCGTCAGCAGCTTCAGCGTGTCCTGCGGGAGGATGCCGCGATCCCACAGCGAGCCGCGGTAGCTCGAGTAGCGGCCGCGTTCCTCAGCCAGCTCGGTCGACGCGTAGTACGCGTAGTAGCAGACCGCTTCCATCGAGCGATCGGCGAACTCGACCGCCGCTTCCGACGCGTACGGCGTGCGCAGCAGGTGCAGGCAGTCCTGGAAGCCCATGATGCCCATGCCGACCGGACGGTGCTTCAGGTTTGAGTTACGCGCCTTCGGCACCGCGTAGTAGTTGATGTCGATCACGTTGTCGAGCATGCGCATCGCGACGCTGATCGTGCGCTTGAGCTTGTCGTGGTCGAGCGCGTAGCTGCCGTCGGCCTGCTTCACCAGGTGGGCGACGAGGTTCACCGAGCCCAGGTTGCACACCGCGATTTCGGTGTCGCTCGTGTTCAGCGTGATTTCCGTGCACAGGTTCGACGAATGGACGACGCCGACGTGCTGCTGCGGCGAACGCACGTTGCACGGATCCTTGAACGTGATCCACGGGTGGCCCGTTTCGAACAGCATGCCGAGCATCTTGCGCCAGAGTTGCTGCGCCGGGATCTTCTTGAACAGCTTGATCTCGCCGCGCGCGACCTTGTCTTCGTAAGCCGTGTAAGCCGCCTCGAATTCCGCGCCGAACTTGTCGTGGAGATCCGGGCAGGTCGACGGCGAGAACAGCGTCCAGTCGGCGCCTTCCATCACGCGCTTCATGAACAGGTCGGGAATCCAGTTCGCCGTGTTCATGTCGTGCGTGCGGCGGCGGTCGTCGCCGGTGTTCTTGCGCAGCTCGAGGAACTCCTCGATGTCGAGGTGCCACGATTCGAGGTACGCGCACACCGCGCCCTTGCGCTTGCCGCCCTGGTTGACCGCGACGGCCGTGTCGTTGACGACCTTCAGGAACGGCACCACGCCTTGCGACTTGCCGTTCGTGCCCTTGATATGCGAGCCGAGCGCACGCACGCGGGTCCAGTCGTTGCCGAGACCGCCGGCGAACTTCGACAGCAGCGCGTTTTCCTTCAGCGCTTCATAGATGCCGTCGAGGTCGTCCGCGACCGTCGTCAGGTAGCACGACGACAGCTGCGAGCGGTGCGTGCCCGAGTTGAACAGCGTCGGCGTCGAGCTCATGAAGTCGAAGCTCGACAGCACGTTGTAGAACTCGATCGCGCGCGTTTCGCGGTCGATCTCGTTCAGCGACAGGCCCATCGCGACGCGCATGAAGAATGCCTGCGGCATTTCGATGCGGGTGCCTTCGACGTGCAGGAAGTAGCGGTCGTACAGCGTCTGCAGGCCGAGGTAGCCGAACTGCAGGTCGCGGTTCGCGTCGAGCGCTTCGCCGAGACGCTTCAGGTCGAACTGCAGCAGCTTGTCGTCGAGCAGGCCGGCATCGACGCCGCGCTTCAGGAACTGCGGGAAGTATTCAGTGTAGCGGGTCGCCATCTCGGCCTGGAGCACTTCCTCGCCGAGGATCTCGCGGCGGATCGTGTGCAGCAGGATGCGGGCCGTGACCTGGCTGTACGCCGGATCCTTTTCGATCATCGTGCGCGCCGCGAGGATCGCCGAGTCGTAGACCTGGCTCATCGGCACGCCGTCGTACAGGTTCTTCACCGTCTCCGCGACGATCGGCTCAGGGTTAACCGCAGCGCCGAGACCGGCGCATGCCGACACGATCAGCTCGCGCAGCGCGTTCATGTCGAGCGGGCGCGTGACGCCGTTGTCGACGACGTTGATGCCCGCGCTCGCCTCACCGCCCGCTGCGGCCGCTTCTTCGCCCGCATGCTGGCGCTCGAGGTGGCGCTTCTCGCGATACAGCACGTACGCACGCGCGACGTTATGCTCGCCGCCGCGCATCAGCGCCAGTTCGACCTGATCCTGGATGTCTTCGATATGGAACGTACCGCCGTTCGGACGGCTGCGCACGAGCGCGCGCACGACGTTGTGCGTGAGCTGCTCGACCTGCTCGCGCACGCGCGCCGATGCCGCGCCCTGCCCGCCGTTGACGGCCAGGAAAGCCTTGGTCACCGCGATCGCGATCTTCGAAGGCTCGAACGACACCACACTGCCGTTGCGGCGGATCACCTTGTAGTCGGCGAACGTGGCCTGCGGCGCGAGCGCCTTCGCGCCCTGTTCGGTCCCGCCGAGCGGACGGCTCGAGGCGCTCTCGTACTGGGACGTCGCGTTGTCGGTGGTTTGCATGTGCAAAGCTCCTGGTGTTGGATGGTGCGGAGAGAACCGCGGATTAAAACGAACGCTGCGCGATGGAGTGCGCGAGCGGTAAGAGGCGAGCGATGCGGCGGGGACGCCGGTGCGGTCGATGCGCGACAACCGAGCCGGTCGTGTGCTTCGTCATGTGTACCCCTGCCCCGTCGAAGTTCGCTGCGCTTGATCGCGACGCCCGGACCGCCCGGCCCTGGCGCGCCGCCCTGAGAACCCTGTCCGCCGGCGTTGGCCGCCGGCCGGTGCCGCTCGGGTTTCCCCTGCGACACACACTATATCTAGTACAGAACCGCTCAACTGGCACCAAGTATAGTGGACATTCGGACGAGGTCAAAACGGATAATTTGCGCTGAAGGTATTGACATCACCCCCGCCCCGCGCAGGCGCAGACGTGACAAGGCATTGGTCGGAAAAATTTTTTTCGCGGGCTCGAAAACCCTGCGCTCAGTGCTGACGGAAAGGAAAGTATTCGGCCGAAAAGCCGGCATCGCCTGCGAAGCGTTGCCAATCGAAATGCGGACCGGGGTCGGTCTTGCGGCCCGGCGCGACGTCGGAATGCCCGGCCACCGCATCGATCGGGTAGCGCGCGGCGAGCGTGCGGGCGAGCACGCCGAGCGTCGCGTACTGCGCCGGGTCGAACGGCACGTCGTCCGCGCCCTCGAGCTCGATGCCGATCGAGAAATCGTTGCAGCGCGGCCGGCCGAAGAATTCCGACGAGCCCGCATGCCATGCGCGCTCGTCGCACGACACGAACTGCACGAGTTCGCCGTCGCGGCGGATCAGGAAGTGCGCGGACACGCGCACGCCGCGCAGATGGCTCTGGTAATAGGGATGCGCATCGCAATCGAGGCGATTCAGGAACAGCGACTCGATCGCGTCCCCGCCGAACTCGCCGGGTGGCAGGCTGATGTTGTGGACGACGACGAGCGTCGGCACGGCGCCCGCGGGCCGCGCCTCGAAATTCGGCGACGGCGCGTGGCGCGCTTCGCGCACCCAGCCGTGTGCGTCGACCGACAGCGGCGCTGCGTCGCTCATCGCGCGTCGTGGCCGCTCGCGCGTGCGCCGTGGCGCCGCGCATGGTCGGTGCTGCAGAAGTATTCGCCGCCCGCGGCGACGGCGTCACCCTTCGGCGCATGCACGCCGCATTCCGCGCAGCGCACCATCGGCTCGGGCAGCGAGCGCGTGCCGCCGTTCGGGCGTGCCGCACCCGCGCCGCCGTGACCGGGCGCGTCGGCACCGTCACCGCGGCCGGTGCGCGCCTGCGCTTGCTCCTGGGCCTGGCGCAGCTTGCGCGCAAGCCACGAGCCCGCGAAGAGAAGAAGAATCAGGAGAAGAATCTGTCGCATCGGAAACCTGCGTTCAAACCACGGAGCGGTGCAGCAGCACCTCGAAAACGAACCGGCTGCCCACATACGCGAGCAGCAGCGCCGCGAACGACACGAGCACCCAGCGCGCGGCGCCGCGCCCGCGCCAGCCAGACGTCTTGCGGGCGACCAGCAGGCCGCCGAACATCAGCCACGACAGCACCGCGAACACGGTCTTGTGATCGAGCCGCAACGCGCGTGCATCGACCTGCTCGCTGAACAGGATCCCCGATGCGAGCGTCAGCGTCAGCAGCACGAAGCCGGCGCCGATCAGGCGGAACAGCAGCTTCTCGAGCGTAAGCAACGGCGGCAGCGTTTCGAGCCAGCTCGCGATCCAGCCGGTCGAACCGTCGCGCCCGCTGCTCCTGAGCGACTGCAGGCGCCGCTCGACCATCAGCATCAGGACCGCGTGCAGCGCGGCGATCGCAAAAAGGCCGTACGCGATGTTCGCGATCAGGAAGTGCATCTTGAACAGCGGCGCCGCGGCATAAGGCAGCACCCGCACGCCGCCGAACACGAGCGGCAGCAGCGACGCGCCGCACGCGAGCGGCAGCACCAGCAGGCGCAGGCTGTCGAGCGGGAAGAAGAAGCTCTCGATCCAGTAGATGCCGGCGCCGAGCCAGAACATCGCCGACAACGCGAACGCGAACCCGAAGATCATCGCGTCGTGCGGGAAGATCGTCATGTGCAGCAGCACGCCGTGCGCGACGAGCGCCGCGAACAGCAGCGCGCGGCCGGCCGCGCTCATCCCCGACGCAGCGGACGCCGGAACCGGCACGGCCGGCACGCTCGCGACGAGCGGCGTCGCGCCCTGGCGGTGCGTGCGCCAGCCTGCGACGGCGAGGCCGCCGTACAGGAATGCGGTGAGGGCATACAGTACAATATCCATGTTCGAAGTTTACACTAGGCCCCCTCCCCGCGACGGCTCCCTTTGTTCGGTTCCGTTGCGCCTTCGGGCCCCACTGTCCAACGCTCCCCATGCTCGACAATCTCACTCAACGGATGGCGCGCGTCGTCAAGACGCTGCGCGGCGAGGCCCGGCTTACCGAGGCGAACACCCAGGAAATGCTCCGCGAGGTGCGTCTCGCGCTGCTCGAAGCCGACGTCGCGTTGCCGGTCGTCCGCGAATTCATCGCCAAGGTCAAGGAAAAGGCGCTCGGCGAGGAAGTGATCAGCAGCCTGTCGCCGGGTCAGGCGCTCGTCGGCGTGGTCCAGAAGGAACTGACCGCCGTGATCGGCGGCGACTACGAAGGCAAGGCCGCCGAGCTGAACCTCGCGGTCACGCCGCCCGCCGTGATCCTGATGGCGGGCCTGCAGGGCGCCGGCAAGACCACGACCGTCGGCAAGCTCGCGAAGCTGCTGCGCGAGAAGCACAAGAAAAAGGTGCTGACGGTCTCGTGCGACGTGTATCGCCCGGCCGCCATCATGCAGTTGAAAACGGTGAGCGAACAGGTCGGCGCCGATTTCTTCCCGTCCACGCCGGACCAGAAGCCCGTCGACATCGCGGTCGCGGCCGTCGACTGGGCGAAGCGTCACTACCATGACGTGCTGATCGTCGACACGGCCGGCCGCCTCGGTATCGACGAGGCGATGATGCAGGAAATCGCCGCGTTGCACGGCACGCTGAAGCCGGCTGAAACGCTGTTCGTCGTCGACGCGATGCTCGGCCAGGACGCAGTCAACACCGCGAAGGCGTTCAACGACACGCTGCCGCTCACCGGCGTCGTGCTGACCAAGCTCGACGGCGATTCGCGCGGCGGTGCCGCGCTGTCGGTGCGCCACATCACGGGCAAGCCGATCAAGTTCGTCGGTGTCGCCGAAAAGCTCGACGGCCTCGAGGTGTTCCACCCGGACCGCATGGCGAACCGGATCCTCGGCATGGGCGACATCCTCGCGCTGGTCGAGGAAGCCCAGCGCGGCGTCGACGTGCAGGCCGCGCAGAAGCTCGCCGACAAGGTGAAGAAAGGCGGCGACTTCGACCTGAACGATTTCCGCGCGCAGATCTCGCAGATGAAAAACATGGGCGGCCTGTCGTCGCTGATGGACAAGCTGCCCGCGCAGTTCCAGCAGGCGGCGGCCGGCGCCGACATGGGCCAGGCCGAGAAGTCGATCCGCCGGATGGAAGGCATCATCAGCTCGATGACGCCCGCCGAGCGCGCGAAACCCGAAATCATCAAGGCGACGCGCAAGCGCCGCATTGCAGCCGGCGCGGGCGTGCCGGTGCAGGAAGTCAACCGGATGCTGAACCAGTACGACCAGATGCGTACGATGATGAAGAAGCTGAAGGGCGGCAACATGCAGAAAATGATGCGCGGCCTGAAGGGCATGATGCCCGGCATGCGCTGATTGCGCCCATCGGCCGGCGCGCGGGTTTTTGCTGTAGCGCGCGCCGTCCGTTCTGCTTCATTCTTGTTTGTATACCGACTGCTCGCCAGAACACATGAACCGCGAAGAAGCCCTCCACATTTTCGACCACTCCGAAGAGATCGTCTCGGCAGACGCCGTCAATGCGTCGATCTCCAGGATGGCCGACGCGATCCGCGCCGAGATCGGCGACGCGTTCCCGCTCGTTCTTTCGGTGATGGGCGGCGCCGCCGTGTTTACCGGGATGCTGCTGCCGCGCCTCGATTTCCCGCTGGAATTCGACTACATCCACCTGACCCGCTACCGCAACACGACGCAGGGCAGCCCGGAGATGCACTGGCGCGTCGCGCCGCGCGAATCGGTGAAGGACCGGATCGTGCTCGTGCTCGACGACATCCTCGACGAAGGCGAGACGATGGCCGCGATCCGCGACCGCATCCTCGACATGGGCGCGACGCGCTTCATGTCCGCCGTGCTGTGCGAGAAGACGCTCGCGAAGGCGAAACCGCTGCATCCCGACTTCTGCGGCTTCCCGGTGCCGGACCGCTACGTGTTCGGCTGCGGGATGGACGCGAAGGGTTACTGGCGCAACCTGCCGACGATCCGCGCGCTGACCGCGAACGTCTGACCGCCCGGCCTGCAATAAAGAAAAGCGGCGCTCCGGTTTCCCGGAGCGCCGCTTTTTTTGTCGGCCGCGCCGCCCGTGCTACAGCTGGTGCACGAACGCCCGCACGCCGGCCAGCAGCATCTCGACCGAGATCGCGACGAGCACGAGGCCCATCAGCCGCTCGAACGCCGCGACGGTCCGCTCGCCGAGCCACTGCTGGATCCGTTCGGCCAACACCAGCGTAATCGCGCAGACGATCATCGTGACCGTCAGCGCGCCGACCCACTCGAACATCTTGCCCGGCGCCTGCGACGTCAGCAGCATCACCGTCGCGAGCGCGGACGGCCCGGCAAGCGCGGGAATCGCGAGCGGCACGATGAAGGGTTCGCCGCCTGCACGCGGATCGCTGCCGAGCGCGCCGTCCGGATGCGGGAAGATCATCCGCAGCGCGATCAGGAACAGCACGATCCCCCCGCCGAGCCGCAGCGACAGGTCGGTGAGGCTCATCATCCGCAGGAAGCGGTCGCCGACCACCATGAAGAACAGCAGGATCACGAACGCGATCCCCACCTCGCGCAGGATCAGCTTCACGCGCCGCTCGCGCGGCACGTCCCGCATCGCCGTGATGAACAGCGGGATGTTGCCGAGCGGATCCGTAATCAGCACGAGGAGCACCGTAGCCGACAGGAAAGTGTATTCCACCGTGTCTCCCGGTCGCGGCGCTTAGTGCGCGAGCGCGGCGCGGATCTTTTCCGTCACCGTCGCCGCAGCCTCGTCCGCCGGCAGCAGCGTCGCCTCCGCGTCGCGGCGGCCCTGGTACTCGATCTTGCCTTCCTTCAGGCCGCGCTCGCCGATCACCAGGCGATGCGGCACGCCGATCAGTTCCCAGTCGGCGAACATCACGCCCGGGCGCTCGCCGCGATCGTCGAGGATCACGTCGATGCCGGCGGCGGCCAGTTCCGCGTACAGCTTGTCGGCGGCCTCGCGGACCATGTCGCTGCGATCGTAGCCCATCGGGCACAGCACGACCTCGAACGGCGCGATCGACTCGGGCCAGATGATGCCGCGGTCGTCGAAGTTCTGTTCGATCGCCGCGCCGAGAATCCGCGTGATGCCGACGCCGTAGCAGCCCATCAGCATCGGCTGCGGCTTGCCCGATTCATCGAGGAACGTCGCGCCCATCGCTTCCGAATACTTGGTGCCGAGCTGGAACACGTGACCGACTTCGATGCCGCGGCAGATGTCGATCGTGCCCTTGCCGTCCGGCGACGGATCGCCCTTCTTCACGTCGCGCACATCGGCGACTTCCGGTTCCGGCAGGTCGCGGCCCCAGTTCACGCCCGCGATGTGATAGTCGACCTCGTTCGCGCCGACGACGAAGTCGCTCATGTTCGCGACCGTGCGATCGGCGATCACCTTCACCGGCTTCTTCGTGCCGACCGGGCCGAGATAGCCCGGCGGCGTGCCGAACCAGTCGACGATTTCCTGCTCGGTCGCGAAGCGGTGGTTCTTCAACCCCGGCAGCTTCGATACCTTGATCTCGTTCAGATCGTGGTCGCCGCGCAGCATGATGAGCCAGATGGTCGGCTCGGCGCCTTCGTTCTCGGTGGCGAGCACGATCGACTTGATCGTGCGCTCGAGCGGGATCGCCAGCAGTTCGGCGACCGCTTCGCACTTCGCCTTGCCGGGCGTCGCGACCTTCTCCATCGCTTCGGCCGGCGCGGCACGCGCGGCGATCAACGGCAGCGCCTCGGCCGCTTCGATGTTCGCCGCGAAGTCGGACGTCGGGCAATAGGCGATCGCGTCCTCGCCGGTATCGGCGATCACGTGGAACTCGTGCGAGAAGTTGCCGCCGATCGAGCCGCTGTCGGCCGCGACCGCCCGGAACTCGAGGCCGAGGCGCGTGAAGATGCGCACGTACGCGTCGTACATCTTGCGATACGACTCGTTCAGGCCGGCCGTGTCCTTGTCGAACGAATACGCGTCCTTCATGATGAATTCGCGGCCGCGCATCACGCCGAAGCGCGGACGGATCTCGTCGCGGAACTTCGTCTGGATCTGGTAGAAGTTCACCGGCATCTGCCGGTAGCTCTTGATCTGGTTGCGCGCGATGTCGGTAACAACTTCCTCGTGCGTCGGCCCGATCACGAAGTCGTTGTCCTTGCGGTCCTTGAAGCGCAGCAGCTCGGGGCCGTACTGCTCCCAGCGGCCCGACTCCTGCCACAGCTCGGCCGGCTGCACGGCCGGCATCAGCAGCTCGATGGCGCCTGCCCGGTTCATTTCCTCGCGCACGATCGCTTCGACCTTGCGAATCGAACGCAGGCCGACCGGCAGGTAGTTATAGATGCCGCCGGCGACACGACGGATCATGCCGGCGCGCACCATCAGCTTGTGGCTGACGATCTCTGCGTCGGCCGGTGCTTCTTTGAGGGTGCCGATAAAGAAACGGGAAGCTTTCATGCGGACGGTTCCAAATACGGCGCCCCCAGGCGGGGCGCCCGAAAAAGTTTCAAGGTGAAAAAGCTGCGCGCGACGAACGACGATGGCGCAGATGACGTAGCAGACAAATCAGGGACAATTCAGCCGCCGTACCCCGCGCGGATTCGCTCCGTCACGGTGCGCAGCGCCCGTTATCTGTTTATAATCAAAGCAATTTTAAAGGATTCGAAGGTGGTTGTATGCTGGATCGTGAAGGCTTTCGCCCGAACGTCGGCATCATCCTCTTGAACGCGCGCAACGAGGTGTTTTGGGGCAAGCGGCTCCGCGAGCATTCCTGGCAGTTTCCTCAAGGTGGGATCAAGTACGGCGAGACCCCCATGCAGGCGATGTACCGGGAGCTGCACGAGGAAACCGGCTTGCACCCGGAACACGTCAAGATAATCGGCCGCACCCGCGACTGGTTGCGTTACGAGGTGCCTGACAAGTTCATCAAACGCGAAGTACGCGGCCATTACCGCGGCCAGAAGCAGATCTGGTTCCTGCTGCGGATGGTCGGACGCGATTGCGACATTTGCTTGCGCGCGACCGACCACCCGGAGTTCGATGCGTGGCGCTGGAACGAGTACTGGGTGCCACTCGATGCGGTGATCGAGTTCAAGCGGGATGTCTATCAGTTGGCGCTGACGGAACTGTCGCGCTTCCTGCGCCGCCCGGCGCAGCGAGCCGACAAGCCGCAGGGGCCGCGTCCGTCGTCGCGCTATCCGCGCGTGATCGGCACGCAGTCCCAGCAGACGCTGACGATTGTCGACACATCGGTAGTCTGTTCGGAGATCGAAGTGGAGGCGAGCACGCTCGATGAGATGCCGCCCCGCGTGATCGTCGGCAAATGACGAGTCGGACTGCATGACCGGGCGCGACCTTGGTGTCGCGCCCTTTTTTTACGAGGAATGCATATTGAAAGCGATTGCTCTCGCGCTCGCATCAGTTGTCGCGGCGGCCACGCTGGCCGGTTGCGCCAATTCGAAAGCGCCGTCCAACAAGGACGACAGCGAGTTCGTCTATCTGCTCGACCGCAAGGGTGAGTGGAAAGAAAACCCGGTCGACACGCTGCCGCCGCTGCCGCAAGCGGGCGACCTGCTGCCGTTCACCGTGTCGCAGAACACGCCGCTCAAGTTCTTCGTCGATGCGAAGTCGCTCGCGGTCGGCACCGACGGCATCGTGCGCTACGCGGTCGTCATCACGAGTCCGGCCGGCGCGCGCAACGTGAACTATGAAGGCATCCGCTGCGACACCTACGAATGGCGTCAGTATGCGGGCCTGAATTCGGATCACGACGGCTGGGACCGCACGGTCGAGAACGACTGGCGTCGCATCGAGAACGGCGAACTGAACTCGTACCACTCGGCGCTGTACCAGGACTACTTCTGCTCGAACAAGATGCCGCAGGGCACGACCAAGCAGATCATCGAGAACATCAAGTTCCACCGCACCGCGATGAGCCAGCTGCGCTGACGGCGCAACGCAGGCCACCTGGCCGGTCCTGCGCCCGCCCCGTCGCAACGAAAAAGCCCGCGCAATGCGGTAATGCCGTTCAGTTAAGGGACAGTGATGTGCCGAACGGCGTAACGCTTGGGGCGAGCTTTAACCACACGGGGGCATTCACGCCCCCGTTGTTTTTCCACGGTCTCGAACGCAAGGCGAGCGTGCAGGCGGTCGAGCCACGCCGGTATCTTGCCGAAGGCCGGGGTGACGGCAGCCCACATCATTTCGTGCTGAAAGACGTGCAATGCCCGTACGAAGCTGATGTCGGTCGGATCGAGTTTCGCCTGCCATGCGGCAGTGGCCATCTCGCGGCGAATCAGATTGTAGGCAATCAATGCGCCCCAGATCTCCTGATAGACCCCTTCGACGGTCCGGCTACGCAAGCTCAGCTCCGCACCGAGCATCGACTGCTTCAATTCTCGGTAGCTGGTTTCGATTTGCCAGCGGCGCCCATAGCAGGCGACGATATCGGCCGGTTTGAAGCGTTGGCGATCATCCAGCGAGGTCAGCAGCACGCGTTCGCGCCCGCGCGCATCGATGGTGCGAATCGCACGGACCTGCCAGAACTCCGGCAGTTCGGGAGATTGTTTGCGCGCCTGCGGGGACACGCGCATGCGTACTGTCGCATCGTCCGGCGTGCCGTCGATCACGTCCCATCGGGTATGGGATTTGGCCGGAATCAGGAAGTGGCGGTTGTGCCCATTCATCGTCAGGCCGCACAAGATCCGAGCGGCCAGAAAGCCCTTGTCGAATACCGTCAGTGAATTGTCCGGTATCTGCGGCAGCAGATCCTGGGCGTACACCATTTCGTTGGTGCCATAAGCGCCGAAGTTGATATCGGCCACCAGATGCGTCGGAATGGCAGTCAGCGTCACGGCCCGCACCTGCGGGTAACTGGCGACCTTGCCGCTGGCATAGCGTTGCGCGCCAAAGTGCTCACGATTGGCCGGGCTGTCGGCCGTGCGCAGCGTGGTGCCGTCCATCGCCCATAGACTCAATCCCTTGAATGCATGGCGTGCCGCGTCCTGCGTGGTCCACGCCCAGGCTGTCCGTTCGAACAGCCACGCCAGCGGCGCTTCGCCAATACGCTGGCGCGCCTGCGCCACGGCACTCTTGCTGACGAAGGGGACGACCTCGTTGGGCAGCGCCAGATCGAGACTGTCGAGTACCTCATTGATCGACCAGTGCCGGTACATGGCCAAGGCAATCACCAGCCAAACCACTTGTTCGGCCGGCAAGCGCCGACGGCGGATACTCGCGGTGCCCGTCGCCTCGATCGCATGCTCGATCCATTCTTGCGGCAAATGTTCCGCCAGCCGGCTCAGGTCCGGCGTGGGCTGTTGGGCTGCACTTAGATAGGTGAGGTGGCTGGAAAGCATCGCGCCAGAAGTTAACACCTCTGCGCACCGTTTACAACCACTCCTCCCAAAAACAAAAATGCCGTTCAGTCGCTTAACTGAACGGCATTACCGCGCAATGCGGGCTTTTTTGCTTTTTGGCTGTCTCGCGACGCCGGGCCGAACGGTTAGACGAGCACGAGGTTGTCGCGGTGAATCAGCTCCGGCTCCAGCATGTAGCCGAGCACCGTCTCGATCTCGCCGCTCGGCTTGCGGTGAATCAGCTTCGTTTCCGCGCTGCTGTAGTTCGTGAGGCCGCGTGCCACTTCACGCCCGTCGGGGCCGACGCAGGCAATGACCTCGCCGCGCGCGAACGCGCCCTGCACGCCGATCACGCCGATCGGCAGCAGGCTCTTGCCGCCGGCCGTCAGCTTCTCGACCGCGCCCGCATCGATCACGACGTGCCCGCGCACCTGCAGGTGATCGGCCATCCATTGCTTGCGCGCGGCCATCCGCGCGGTGCGCGCGATCAGCTGCGTGCCGATCGCCTCGCCGGCCGCGAGCCGCACCAGCACGTCGGTTTCGCGGCCGCTCGCAATCACCGTGTTCGCGCCGCTATGCGCCGCGCGCTTCGCCGCGAGGATCTTCGTCAGCATCCCGCCGCGGCCGAGGCTCGAGCCGGCGCCACCCGCCATCGCTTCGAGGTCGGGCGCGCCCGCGCTGGCTTCCGCGACGAGCGTCGCGTTCGGATCCTTGCGCGGATCGGCGGTGAACAGCCCCGACTGGTCGGTCAGGATGATCAGCGCATCGCCTTCGATCAGGTTCGCGACGAGCGCGCCGAGCGTGTCGTTGTCGCCGAACTTGATTTCGTCGGTGACGACCGTGTCGTTCTCGTTGATGATCGGCACGACGCCGAGGCGCAGCAGCGTGAGCAGCGTCGAACGTGCATTCAGGTAGCGTTCGCGATCCGCGAGGTCGGCGTGCGTGAGCAGGATCTGTGCGGTGCGGATGTCGTGCTCGGTAAAGCGACTTTCATAGACTTGTGCGAGCCCCATCTGGCCGACCGCGGCGGCAGCCTGCAGCTCGTCGATCTCGCGCGGACGCTTGCTCCAGCCGAGCCGCTGCATCCCTTCGGCAATCGCACCCGAACTGACGAGCACCACTTCCTTGCCCTGCGCGCGCAGCGCGGCGATCTGGGCCGCCCAGCGGCCGATTGCAGCATGATCGAGCCCCTTGCCGTCGTTGGTCACGAGGCTCGAGCCCACCTTCACCACCAATCGCTTCGAATCCGCGATGATCGAACGCATCGTGCGCCGTCTCCTGTATCTGATGCCTGCCCGGCCGGGCGCGATTGAATTCCGGCACCGGGCGCGATGCCCGGTGCGTTTCGGGTCCGCTCAGGCGTCGCCGCCGGGCGTCGCCCCGCCATCGGCGGGCGGCGCGTCGCGGAACCGCACGTCCGTGGCCAGATCTTCCTCTTCCGCCGCGCGATGCGCGTCCGAATGCTCGGCGAGGTAATCGTAGATCGCGTAGCACAGCGCTTCGCAGCCCTGGCCCGTCAGC
Organism: Burkholderia sp. KBS0801; assembly: GCF_005937855.2. Classification (NCBI taxonomy): domain Bacteria; kingdom Pseudomonadati; phylum Pseudomonadota; class Betaproteobacteria; order Burkholderiales; family Burkholderiaceae; genus Burkholderia; species Burkholderia sp. KBS0801. The sequence goes on along the minus strand of NZ_CP042177.1, from coordinate 574,432 downwards.
GCCGAAATCTCGAACACCGGGCCGTCCCACTCGAAGCGGGCGAGGAAATCGGCGACGCGCGCTTCACGCTCGTCTTCCGGCACCATGTCGAGCTTGTTGAGGACGAGCCAGCGCGGCTTCTCGTAGAGCGCCTCGTCGTACTTGCGCAGTTCGCCGACGATCGCCTTCGCTTCCGCGACCGGGTCCACGTTTTCGTCGAACGGGGCCAGATCGACGAGATGCAGCAGCACGCCGGTGCGCTGCAGATGTCGCAGGAACTGGTGGCCGAGGCCCGCGCCTTCGGCCGCGCCTTCGATCAGCCCCGGGATGTCGGCGATCACGAAGCTCTTGCTCGGGCCGACCCGCACGACGCCGAGGTTCGGCGCGAGCGTCGTAAACGGATAGTCGGCGATCTTCGGCTTCGCGTTCGACACCGACGAGATGAAGGTCGACTTGCCGGCGTTCGGCATGCCGAGCAGCCCGACGTCGGCGAGCACCTTCAGCTCGAGCCGCAGCATGCGCCGTTCGCCCGGCTTGCCGTCGGTCTTCTGGCGCGGCGCACGGTTCGTGCTCGACTTGAAATGCAGGTTGCCGAGGCCGCCCGCACCGCCTTGCGCAAGCATCACCTGCTGGCCGTGCTCGGTCAGGTCGGCGATCAGCTCGCCGGTATCCATGTCGGTCACGACCGTGCCGACCGGCATGCGCAGCGTGACGTCGTCACCGCCCTTGCCGTAGCAATCCGAGCCGCGACCGTTTTCGCCGTTGCGCGCCAGGTGCTTCTTCGCGTAACGGTAGTCGATCAGCGTGTTGATGTTGCGGTCGGCAATCGCGTAGACGTTGCCGCCCCGGCCGCCGTCGCCGCCGTCCGGCCCGCCGAACGGAACGAACTTTTCGCGGCGCATCGACGCGCTCCCATCACCTCCGTCGCCGGCGATGACTTCGATTCGTGCTTCGTCAATGAACTTCATTCGTTACTCCGACCAGTATTTCCGCTATTGTGCCGCGCGCCGGCACGCTTGAACAATCTGCCGTTCGGCCGATTGCCCGCCGTTTCGCGACAGCCGCCTGCGCGCACATGCGCCCGGCGGCCAAATAAAAAAAGGCCCCGCGAAGACTGCGGGGCCTTTCGGCTACGAAGCCCGTGGGTGCCTAACTAACTTAGGCAGCCGCCGGGACAACGATGACCAGATGCTTCTTGTCCGCGCCCTTGGTCGCGAACTTGACGTGACCGTCGACCAGCGCGAACAGGGTGTGATCCTTGCCCATGCCGACGTTCTCGCCAGCGTGCATGCGCGTGCCGCGCTGACGCACGATGATGCCGCCAGCGTTGATCGCCTGGCCGCCGTACACTTTCACGCCGAGACGTTTCGACTCGGAGTCGCGGCCGTTCCGGGAAGAGCCGCCTGCCTTTTTGTGTGCCATCTGATTGCTCCTTTACCGAGGCGCTTACGCGTTGATCGCGTCGATGCGCAGCTCAGTGTAGTTCTGGCGGTGGCCGCCGTGCTTTTGGTAGTGCTTCCGGCGACGCATCTTGAAGATGGTGACCTTGGCATGACGACCGTGCGACACAACGGTGGCCTTGACGGAAGCCCCACTGACCAGCGGCGTACCGAACTTAATCGATTCGCCTTCGCCCACTGCGAGAACCTGGTCGAGCGTGATTTCAGCGTCAATGTCAGCCGGTATCTGTTCTACTTTGAGTTTTTCGCCAACGGCAACCTTGTACTGCTTGCCGCCGGTTTTTATGACCGCGTACATTGAGAACCTCACTCTGGATCCAAATTTTCCGCACACCACGCGCGGAAAACACGTGATTATACATGGGCTTAGCACCCAAGTCAAAGCCGATCCTCGATTGCCGCGCGCAGGCCCTTGCCGGACGGCCAAAATCACGGTGCACGCGCGTCCGACAGACCGGGATATCGCGGATTGGACTTATAATCCGCCGCATCACCCATTTCGATCATCATGTCGTCGTCCACCGCCTCCCCCACCCTCAGCGCCGCCCACCTGCTCGCCCCGATCACAAGCGACATGGAGCAGGTGAATCGCGTTATCCGGCAAAGCCTCGCGTCCGACGTGCTGCTGATCAACCAGATCGCCGAGTACATCATCGGCGCGGGCGGCAAGCGGCTGCGTCCGGCCCTGCTGTTGCTCGTCGCTGGCGCGCTCGGCGAGACGTCGCACCAGCGGCACGTGCTGGCCGCCGTCGTCGAGTTCATCCACACGGCCACGCTGCTGCATGACGACGTCGTCGACGAATCCGAGCTGCGGCGCGGCCGCCAGACGGCCAACGCGCTGTTCGGCAACGCGGCGAGCGTGCTGGTGGGCGACTACCTGTATTCGCGCTCGTTCGAGATGATGGTCGGCGTCGGCAAGATGCGCGTGATGGAAATCCTGTCGGAAGCGACGACGATCATTTCCGAAGGCGAGGTGCTGCAGTTGCTGAACATGCACGACGCGGACGTCGACGAGACCCGCTACATGCAGGTGATCCGCTACAAGACGGCGAAGCTGTTCGAAGCATCGGCCCGCCTCGGCGCGGTGCTCGCGGGCGCCGATGCGCCGACCGAAGCCGCCGCGGCCGAATATGGCCGCCGGATCGGCACCGCGTTCCAGATCATGGACGACTGGCTCGACTACGCGGGCACGGCCGAAGCGATGGGCAAGAATGCCGGCGACGACCTGCGCGAAGGGAAGCCGACGCTGCCGCTCATCTATCTGATCGAACGCGGCACCCCCGAACAGTCGGCGCTCGCACGCGAGGCGATCGAACAAGGCGGCACCGATCGCTTCGACACGATTTTCGATGCGATCACGCGCTCGGGCGCGCTCGACCATACGCTCGAATGCGCGCGCCAGGAAGCACAGGCCGCCGCTGCCGCGATCACTGCGTTCCCGGATTCGATCTACAAGGAAAGCCTGCTTGCGTTGTGCTCGTACTCGACGTCGCGGCAGTCGTAAGCGCGCGGAAAACACGAGGCGCTATCCTGCCTCGAAAAATTTCTTCGCCAAGGTATTCCCTTTTTAAAAAAACATCGCTATAGTTATGTTCTTGCTCGACGACGCAGCGGTCTTGAAGAAGACGGCGAAGTCGGAAGAGTCCAAATCGGGGTGTAGCTTAGCCTGGTAGAGCGCTACGTTCGGGACGTAGAGGCCGGAGGTTCGAATCCTCTCACCCCGACCAGATTTAAAAAAACCGTGCACCGCGTGCACGGTTTTTTTTTGCCTGCTTTAGCCTGACCGCGCGGGCCCGCATGCCGCGCGACACATCACGGCCGCCGGCCTCTGCTATATTCCCTCCATCCCTGTCCTTCACTGCCCATTCTGACGCGTGGACCAAATTCCCTTATGGGCGCAAATCGGCGCCGTCTTCCTGCTTCTCCTCTGCTCCAGCTTCTTTTCCATTTCCGAGACCGCGATGATGGCGCTCAACCGTCATCGGCTGAAGCATCTCGCCGGCCAGGGCGTGCTCGGCGCGAAGACCACGCAAGGTCTGCTCACGCGTACCGACCTGCTGCTCAGCGTGATCCTGATCGGCAACAACCTGTTCAACACGATCATCCCGGTCCTGACGACGTCGCTCGCGCTGCACACGTTCGGCCGTAACAACCTCGCGCTGTCGATCGCGACCGGTATCGTCGCGTTTCTGATCATCGTGTTCGCGGAAATCGCACCGAAGATCGTCGGCGCGACGTTTCCGGAGCGCATCGCGCTGCCCGCAAGTCTCGTGATCGCGCCGCTGATGCGCGTGTTCAAGCCGATCGTCTGGTTCGTCAACGCGCTGGCGAACGGCGTGCTCTGGGTGCTGCGCGTCAATACGAAGAAGGGCCGCGACCAGCGGATGTCGGCCGACGAACTGCGCGCGATCGTGCTCGAGTCGAGCAGCTTCATGCCGACCAAGCACCGCAGCATCCTCCTCAACCTGTTCGACCTCGAGAACATCACGGTCGACGATGTGATGGTGCCGCGCCGCCAGATCGAGTCGCTCAACTTCTACGCGCCGCTCGACGACATCCTGCATCAACTCGAGACCTGCTATCACAACCGTCTGGTCGTCTATGAAGGCGACATCGACAAGGTGCTCGGCGTGCTGCACGTGCGCAAGACGCTCACCGCGCTGCACAACCAGGATTTCGACCGCGAAACGTTGCGCACGCTGCTCGCCGAGCCGTACTACGTGCCGTCGGGCACGCCGGTCGTCCAGCAGCTGCAGTATTTCCAGGAAAGCCGGCAGCGCACCGCGCTCGTCGTCAACGAGTACGGCGAGCTCGAGGGGCTCGTCACGCCCGAGGACATCATCGAGGAACTGATCGGCGAATTCACGACGTCGATGCCGCGCGGCGAACGCGCGGGCGGCTGGGACGAAAACGGCGAATGTATCGTCGCCGCCAGGATGCCGCTGCGCGAACTGAACCGCTGGCTGCATCTGCAGCTGCCGACCGACGGGCCGAAGACGCTGAACGGCCTGATCCTCGAGATTCTCGAGGAAATTCCCGACGGCGACGTATGCCTGAAAATCCGCGACGTGATGCTCGAAGTCATGCGCAGCGACGACCAGGCCGTGCGCACCGTCAAGCTCTTCAAGCCGCGCAGCACGCGCGCGCGCGCCGTCGCGCGCTAGCCGAACGGCCGACTGTCGGCACCGCTCGCGATACGCGACCATTGGCTGGTCACGATCAACAGGCGGCCGAGCGCCGGCTCACATGCACTTCCCACCTCCCGGGGCGCCGCTGCACACGCAGCGGCCCCCTGCCTCCACCGACGCATCGCCCGCCGGCCCACCCCATTCGCTCGATGCGGCGCAACTCGACGACTCGCCCGCCGTACGGCTGCTGACCGACACGCTGCACGCCGCCCGCGTGCGCGACGCGTCCGACATCCACGTCGAACCATTCGAAGCAGGCTGGCGCATTCGCGTGCGCATCGACGGCGTCCTGCATGAACTCGCGCGACCGCCCGTCCATCTGCGCGACGCGCTCGTGACGCGGATCAAGGTGCTCGCACGCATGGACATCGCCGAGCGCCGGCTTCCGCAGGACGGCCGGCTGCGCATCACGGTCGACGCAGGGCTGCGAGGCGATTACCGGGTCAGTTCGCTGCCCACGCTGTTCGGCGAGAAACTCGTGTTGCGCCGCCTCGAAACACTGCCGCCCGACCTCACGCTCGCGCGCCTCGGCTTCGACGCGCGGCAGGCCGCGGCGATGGAGGCCGCGATACGCGCGCCGCACGGTCTCGTGCTCGTCACCGGTCCGACCGGCAGCGGCAAGACGCTGTCGCTCTATTGCGCGCTGCAGATGCTCGATCGCGACGCGCACAACGTATGCACGGTCGAGGATCCGGCCGAGATTCAGCTCGACGGCATCAACCAGGTCGGGGTGGTGGAGAAAGCCGGGCTGACCTTCGCCACGGCGCTGCGCGCGCTGCTGCGGCAGGATCCGGACGTCATCATGGTCGGCGAGATTCGCGACGCGGAGACGGCCGACGTTGCGATCAAGGCCGCGCAGACTGGGCACCTCGTGCTGTCGACGCTGCATACGAACGACGCGCCGGCCGCTGTCGCGCGGCTGCTCGATATCGGCGTCGCGCCGTACAACCTGGCCGCCGCGTTGCGCCTCGTCACCGCGCAGCGGCTCGTTCGGCGTCTGTGCGTGAGCTGCCGCACGCGTTCGGACGCGCCGGCGCACGCGCTGCGCGATGCGGGCTGCGATCCGGCGGCACTGGCATCCGGATGGCGCCCGTTCGTCGCACGCGGCTGTGCCGCCTGTCACGGTATCGGTTATCGAGGCCGCATCGGCCTGCATCAGACGATGCCGGTTTCACCGGAGATGGCCGAACGCATCGTCGCGCGCGCAAGCGTCGGTGCGCTCGCGCAATGCGCGGCGGCCGAAGGCGTGCGCAGTCTGCGCGACGCGGCACTCGCGCACGTTCGCGATGGCACGACGAGCGTCGCGGAAGCCCTGGCCGCGACACCCGACGCGTGATCGCCATGCATGCGCCGCCTCACGAAACCCGCTTCGCGTGGCGCGGCCGTCGTCGCGACGGCACGCCGTGCCGCGGCAACGTCATCGCATTCGATGCAGCCGCCGCACGTGCGGCGCTCGCGCGCGACGGCGTCGCGGTGCTGTCGCTCGATGTCCGCGGCACGGCCCGGCCGCCGGCGGCCGGCGCACGCGAGGTCACGCGCTTCACGCGCCAGCTCGCGAGCCTGCTGCAAGCCGGTCTGCCGCTTGCACCATCGCTCGAGATGCTCGCCCGCACCCGCACGCGCGACGGGGTCCCGCGCATCGCCGCAGGTCTCGCACGCGAGATCGTCGGCGGCCAGCGCTTCGCCGCCGCGCTGGCACGCTATCCGTCCCAGTTCGGCACGCTGTATCGCCAGTTGATCGAGGTCGGCGAAGCATCGGGTGCGCTCGGCACCGTGCTGACCCGCGTCGCGGAGCACCGCGAACGCGCCGACGCGCAATGGCGCAAGCTGTGTGCCGCGCTCGCGTACCCGGTCGCAGTCATCGTGTTCGCGCTGGCGATCTCGGCCGCGCTGATGGTGTGGGTCGTGCCAACGTTCCGGCAGATCTTCGACGGCTTCGGCGCAGCACTGCCGGCGCCGACCCGCGCGCTGCTCGCCCTGTCCTCCGCGACATCGGCGTGGGGCGGCACGTTCGTCGCCGGCGCCGCGGTGGCGGGGCTCGTCGCACGCCACGCGCTGCGGCGCTCGCCGTCGCTGCGCTACACGGCCGCGCGGCACGTGCTGAATGCGCCGTTGGTCGGCAGCGCGCTCACGCGGTTCGCGGCCGCGCGCTGGTGCCGCTCGCTTGCCACGCTGCTCGGCGCCGGCGTACCGCTCGCCGATGCATTCGCCACGCTCGAACGCACGGCCGGCCACCCGGTGTTCGAGCAGGCCACCGCGCAAATCACGGCGCGCGTGCTGCGCGGCGCGCGTCTTGCCGATGCGATGCACGCGGCGGGCTGCTTCCCGGACGACGTGGTACAGCCGATCGCCGTCGCCGAGGAAACCGGCGCACTCGACACGATGCTCGCCGACATCGCCGCGCTCTGCGAGCGTCAGCTCGACGCGCGTCTCGATGCGCTCGCCGCGCTCGGCGAGCCGCTGATCGTGATCGTGCTGGGCGCACTCGTCGGCGGCCTCGTGATCGCGATGTATCTGCCCATCCTTCAGCTGGGCAACGTGGTGTAGCATCGCAACCGATTCTGTCGCCTTTCAAGCCCGAACCCGAGCCCCATGACGCCCGCGCCCCTGACCACCGTTTTCGATTCGCCCGACAGCACGTTGCTCGCGCTGGCGATGCTGCCGCCCGCGGTGCAATATGCATTCGCCGTCGTGCTTGGGCTGTGCGTCGGCAGCTTCGTGAACGTCGTCGCGCACCGGATCCCGGTGATGATGCAGCGCGCATGGCAGGCCGAAATCGCCGAAGCGACCGGCAGCGCGAGCGCGGCGCCCGACGACGGCTATCCGCCGCACTACGATCTGTGGCGCCCGCGCAGCGCCTGTCCGCACTGCGGCCACGTGCTGCGCGCGTGGGAAAACATCCCGCTCGTCAGCTACCTGATGTTGCGCGGGCGCTGCCGCCAGTGCGGTCATGCGATCGGCGTGCGCTATCCGCTCGTCGAGGTCGCGGGCGCGCTGCTCGCCGCCGGCTCGCTCGCCGTGTTCGGCCCGACCGCCGCCGCACTCGCCGCGTTCGGGCTCTGCGCCGCGCTGTTGGCGATGAGCGCGATCGACATCCAGACCGGCTACCTTCCCGATTCGATGACGCTGCCGCTGCTGTGGGCAGGGCTCGCACTGAACCTCGGCGGCACGTTCACGTCGCTGCGTTCGGCCGTGGTCGGCGCGATGGCCGGGTACCTGTTCCTGTGGTCGATCTACTGGCTGTTCAAATGGCTGCGCGGCATCGAGGGCATCGGCTTCGGCGACCTGAAGCTGCTCGCCGCGCTCGGCGCATGGATGGGCTGGGCCGCGCTGCCGCAGGTCGTGCTGTTCGCCGCGGTGACGGGCGCGGTCGTCGGGCTCGTCGCGACCTGGCGCGGACGCATGCGCTTCGAGGAGCCGATTCCGTTCGGCCCGTTCCTCGCGGCAGGCGGCGTCGCGACGCTGTTTTTCGGCACCCCTTTCTATCTGGCGCTCGGCGGCTGACATGACGCACCGAACCCGTCCGACTTGTTCGCTGCGTCGCGGGGACGACGCTCGTTTCGTCGTGGCGGCCCGGCGGAGGCTCACATGTTTGCAATAGGACTCACCGGCGGCATCGGAAGCGGCAAGACGACCGTCGCCGACATGTTCGCCGCACGCGGCGCATCGCTCGTCGATACCGACCTGATCGCGCACCGCATCACCGCACCGGCCGGTCTCGCGATGCCGGCGATCGAACACGCATTCGGGCCGGACTTCGTCGCGGCCGACGGCTCGCTCGATCGCGCGAAGATGCGCGCACTGATTTTCAGCGACGACGACGCACGCCAGCGCCTCGAAGCGATCACGCATCCGCTGATCCGCGCGGAGACTGATCGCGAGGCCCGTGAAGCGCAGGGCCCGTACGTGATCTTCGTCGTACCGCTGCTCGTGGAGTCAGGCAACTGGAAGGCCCGCTGCGATCGCGTGCTGGTCGTCGACTGTCCGGTCGAAACGCAGATCGCACGTGTGATGCGGCGCAATGGTTTCACGCGCGAACAGGTCGAAGCGATCATCGCAAGACAGGCGACGCGCGAAGCGCGTCTCGCGGCGGCCGACGACGTGATCGTCAACGATGCAACGGCGCCCGATATGCTTGCCGCGCAGGTCGATGCACTGCACCAACGCTATCTCGGATTCGCGGCCGCCGCGCACTGACCGCCGCCGCGATCGTGATGGTGTACGAAATTGGCGCGTTGCTAGGGTAGAGAGTGAGCATTAGAATGTCCTGCATTGTTTCAATTCCTACCCCGAGAGGCGAGCGCGCTTGATTCTTTACGAGTATCCGTTCAACGAGCGAATTCGCACGCTGTTGCGCCTCGAAGACTTGTTCGAGCGCTTCGCGTTCTTTTTGGCTCAGGAGGACCCGCGTGAACATCACGTCGCGCTGACGACGCTGTTCGAAATCGCCGAGGTCACGGGCCGCGCGGACCTGAAATCGGATCTGATGAAGGAGCTCGAACGTCAACGCCAGACGCTCGCCCCCTTTCGCGGCAATCCGGGCATCGAACAGAATGCGCTCGAAGCCGTGCTCGGTGAAATCGAGCAGACGCTCGCCAGTCTTGCGCAGATGCAGGGCAAGACCGGGCAGCACCTGGTCGACAACGAGTGGCTCGCCAGCATCCGCAGCCGCGCGGTGATTCCCGGCGGCACGTGCAAGTTCGACCTGCCGTCGTACTATGCGTGGCAGCAATGGCCCGCGGAACAGCGGCGCCAGGACATCGCGAAATGGATCATGCCGCTGCTGCCGCTGCGCGACGCGGCGGCAATCGTGCTGCGGCTCGCTCGCGAATCGGGTCAGGCGTCGAAGGTGATGGCGATGCAGGGCAGCTATCAGCAGATGCTGTCGGGGCGCAGCTACCAGCTGATGCAGGTGCGCGTGCCGCCGGAACTGCGCGTGATTCCCGAAGCGAGCGCCAACAAATACATGCTGTGGGTACGGTTCACCATGCAGGACGGCGACGTGCGGCCGCGCGCGGTGGACATCGACGTGCCGTTCCATCTGACACTGTGCAATCTGTAACGGCCCTGCGCCAGTTCGACGCTTTCGTATGACTACCGTTGTGAAATGTCCTTCGTGCGGCGCAGAAGTGCGCTGGACGCCTGAAAACAAGTTCCGCCCGTTCTGTTCGGCCCGCTGCAAGCAGCTCGATCTCGGCGCATGGGCCGCGGAAAAGTACCGGATCGGCGGGTCCGCCGACGAAGGTCCGTCGTCCGAGGAAGACGGCACGGACGACCGCCGCGACAGCTGAGCGGCGCGCGGCTACTCCACAGGCGGATGCGGCCCGCTTTTCAGGCGAGCCGCCGCGGCGTCATTGCGACGCCGCTTCCTTCTCGAGCAATTCCAGCACCGGCAGCGCCGCCGGCAACAGCGGCGCGACGTCGACCGGCAGTTGCTGCCACACGAACGCCTGGCCTTCCTTGCTGTGCGGCTCGCCCGTCCAGCCCGTCACCTTGCAGAAATAGAGCCGCACGTACGCGTGCGGATAGTCGTGCTCGAGCGTATGCCAGCGATGGCTGGCGGTAACGACGATGCCAAGTTCCTCGTGCAGCTCGCGCGCCAGCGCATCCTCGACGCTCTCGCCGGCTTCCAGCTTGCCGCCCGGGAATTCCCAGTAGCCTTCGTACGGCTTGCCCTGCAGCCGCTGCGCAAGCAGGTAGCGGCAACGGCCGACCGCATCGCCGGGCTGTACCATCACGCCGACCGCGACTTCCGTCACCTTGCGGCCGTCGGGCGCGCGCACGGCGCCCACTGCGGAATCCGTGCTCATGCCTGCTCCTTGCGACCCGACCAATCGCGCGCGAACTGCCACGCGACGCGTCCCGAGCGCGAACCGCGCTCGAGCGCCCACACGAGCGCGTCGCCGCGCGCCGTCTCGATCTCGCCGTCCGCGCAGCCGAAATGGCGCAGCCAGTGTGCGACGATGTCGAGATAGTCGTCCTGCTTGAACGGGTAGAAGCTGACCCACAGGCCGAAGCGTTCCGACAGCGAAATCTTTTCCTCGACGACTTCACCGGGATGGATCTCGCCGTCCGGCAGATGCTTGTACGACTCGTTGTCGCTCATGTACTCGGGCAGCAGATGGCGGCGGTTCGACGTCGCGTAGATCAGCACGTTGTCGGACTGCGCGGCGATCGAGCCGTCGAGCGCGACCTTCAGCGCCTTGTAGCCCGATTCGCCTTCCTCGAACGACAGATCGTCGCAGAACACGATGAACCGCTCCGGACGCTGCGCGATCAGGTCGACGATATCGCCGAGATCGTGCAGGTCGTCCTTGTCGACTTCGATCAGGCGCAGCCCGTCCTTCGCATAGGCGTTCAGGCACGCCTTGATCAGCGACGACTTGCCGGTGCCGCGCGCACCGGTCAGCAGCACGTTGTTCGCCGGCTTGCACTGCACGAACTGTCGCGTGTTCTGTTCGATCAGCCCTTTCTGCCGATCGATGTTGTGCAGATCGTCGAGCGTGATCGACGACGCGGCCGGCACCGGCTGCAGATAGCCGCGCCCCTGGCGCTTGCGCCAGCGAAATGCGGTGGCGGCATTCCAGTCGACAGCCGCCGGTGCGGGCGGCAGCATCCCCTCGAGGCGGCCGAGCAGCGCTTCGGCACGCGTCAGAAACTGTTCGAGCTTGTCCATGTCGTCCGAGCGCTCCCGATCAGGAGCGGTAATCCGCGTTGATGCTCACGTAATCGTGCGACAGGTCGCACGTCCAGACGGTAGCCTGCGCGTCGCCGCGGCCGAGCAGCACGCGGATCGTGATTTCGCTCTGCTTCATCACGCGCTGGCCGTCCTCTTCCTGGTAGGCCGGGTTGCGGCCGCCGGCCTTCGCGACGAGCACGTCGTCGAGATAGAGATCGATCTTGTCGACGTCGAGATCCGTGACGCCCGCATAGCCGATCGCCGCGAGAATCCGGCCCAGGTTGGGGTCGGATGCGTAGAAGGCCGTCTTCACCAGCGGCGAATGACCGATCGCGTAAGCGATCTGGCGGCACTCGGCGACGCTCTTGCCGCCTTCGACCTGCACCGTCATGAATTTCGTCGCGCCTTCGCCGTCACGCACGATCAGCTGCGACAGCACCTGGGCGACCTGCGTGACCGCTTCGCGCAGCGCCGCATAGGCCGGCGAGTCGGTCGACGTGATCGCGGGCAGCGTGCTCTTGCCCGACGCGATCAGGATGAACGAGTCGTTGGTCGACGTGTCGCCGTCGATCGTGATGCAGTTGAACGAGCGATCGGCCACTTCCTTCACGAGCGTGTCGAGCACCGGCTGCGCGACGTTCGCATCGAACGCCAGGAAGCCGAGCATCGTCGCCATGTTCGGCTTGATCATGCCCGCGCCCTTGCTGATGCCCGTCAGCGTGACCGTGTGACCGTCGATCGTCACCTGGCGCGACGTGGCCTTCGGCAGCGTATCGGTCGTCATGATCGTCTGCGCGGCGTCGTACCAGTTCGCGGCCTTGCGGTTCGCGAGCGCGGCCGGCAGCCCGGCCTTCAGGCGGTCGATCGGCAGCGGCTCGAGAATCACGCCGGTCGAAAACGGCAGCACCTGGGCGGCGTCGATGCCCGCGAGGCGCGCGAGTTCCGCGCAGGTTTCGCGCGTGTGCGCGAGGCCCGGCTCGCCGGTGCCCGCATTTGCATTGCCCGTATTCACGACGAGCGCACGGATGCCCGCGCCGCCCGCACGCACGATGGCCAGGTGCTCGCGGCACACGATCACGGGTGCGGCGCAGAAGCGGTTCTCGGTGAATACGCCGGCGACCGTCGCCCCTTCGTCGACGGAGATGACCAGCACGTCCTTGCGATTCGGCTTGCGGATGTTCGCTTCCGCCCAGCCGAGCGTGACGCCGGCGACGGGATGCAGTTGGGCGGGATCGATCGACGGAAAATTGACAGCCATGGGGCACACCTGCCGGATGGAAAATGCCGGCACGCGCCGGCATTGATTGGAAGAACCGACGGCCGCACGAGCGGGCCGCCGCAACTCACTTCACTGACTCGAAAGCTGCGGATGAAGCGGCACGCCGATGCGCGCCGCCGCCGATCATGACAGCTTCCCGTGACATTGCTTGTACTTCTTGCCGCTGCCGCACGGGCACGGATCGTTGCGGCCGACCTTCGGCAGCTCGCCGCCGTGGCCGTGGGTCATCGCGCTGCCGACCATGTCGGCCGTCGCGGTGGCCGCCGTGGCGGCCGCGACGTTCGCCACCGGTGCGCCGGATTCCGCGTAGTCGGCGTGCTGATACTCGACGTTCTCGAGATGACCGCTGCGCTCCTCGATCTGCTCGGCGGCTTCCTCGAGCTGCTCGGGCGACTGGATCTGCACGTTCATCACGATGCGCGTGACTTCCTGCTTGATCGCATCGAGCATCGCGGCGAACAGCTCGAACGCTTCGCGCTTGTATTCCTGCTTCGGGTTCTTCTGCGCATAGCCGCGCAGGTGAATGCCCTGGCGCAGGTGGTCGAGCGCCGCGAGGTGCTCGCGCCAGAGGCGGTCGACCGTCTGCAGCATCACCGAACGCTCGAACGCGCTGAACGATTCGCGGCCGACCATCGCGACCTTCGCCTCGTACTGCTCGTCGGCGGCGGTCGTCACGGCGTCGAGAATCTCGTCGGCCGTGATCGACGACGACTCGTTCACCATTTCCTGGATCGCGAGGTCGAGCTGCCAGTCGTTGCGCAGCGCTTCCTCGAGCTCGGGCACGTCCCACTGTTCCTCGATGCTGCCTTCCGGCACGAACTGGCGGACGACTTCGGTGATCACACCGTGACGCATCGCCGAGATCGTCTCGGTAATGTCGTGGGCTTCGAGCAGTTCGTTGCGCTGCTGGTAGATCACCTTGCGCTGGTCGTTCGACACGTCGTCGTATTCGAGCAGCTGCTTGCGGATGTCGAAGTTGCGTGCTTCGACCTTGCGCTGCGCGGATTCGATCGAACGCGTGACGATGCCGGCCTCGATCGCCTCGCCTTCGGGCATCTTCAGGCGATCCATGATCGAACGCACGCGGTCGCCCGCGAAGATGCGCAGCAGCGGATCGTCCAGCGACAGGTAGAAGCGCGACGAACCCGGGTCGCCCTGACGGCCCGCACGGCCGCGCAGCTGGTTGTCGATCCGGCGCGATTCGTGGCGCTCGGTGCCGATGATGTGCAGGCCGCCCGCGGCCTTCACCTGCTCGTGCAGCGTCTCCCACTCGTCGTGCAGCTGCTTGATGCGGCGCGCCTTTTCGTCGGCCGGAATCGCTTCGTCGGCTTCGATGAACGCCGCCTGCTTCTCGGCGTTGCCGCCGAGCACGATGTCGGTACCGCGGCCGGCCATGTTGGTCGCGATCGTGATGCGTTTCGGACGGCCGGCTTCCGCGACGATCGCAGCTTCGCGCTCGTGCTGCTTCGCGTTCAGCACTTCGTGCGGCAGCCCGGCCTGCTTCAGCAGGTGCGACAGCAGTTCCGAGTTCTCGATCGACGTCGTGCCGACCAGCACCGGCTGACCACGCTCGTAGCACTCGCGAATGTCGCGGATAACCGCGTCGTAGCGCTCCTTGGCGGTCTTGTAGATCTGGTCCTGCTTGTCGATCCGCTTCGGCGGGCGGTTGGTCGGGATCACGACCGTCTCGAGCCCGTAGATCTCGTTGAATTCGTACGCTTCGGTGTCCGCCGTACCCGTCATGCCCGCGAGCTTCGCGTACATCCGGAAGTAGTTCTGGAACGTGATCGAGGCGAGCGTCTGGTTCTCGCTCTGGATCTTCACGTGCTCCTTCGCCTCGACCGCCTGGTGCAGGCCGTCGGACCAGCGGCGGCCCGCCATCAGGCGGCCCGTGAATTCGTCGACGATCACCACTTCGCCGTTCTGCACGACGTAGTGCTGGTCCTTGTAGAACAGCGTGTGCGCGCGCAGCGCCGCGTAGACGTGGTGCATCAGCGTGATGTTCTGCGGCGCGTACAGGCTCTCGCCCTCACCGATCAGGCCCCACTCGGCGAGCAGCCGCTCGGCCTTCTCGTGGCCCGACTCCGTCAGGAACACCTGGCGCGATTTTTCGTCCAGCGTGTAGTCACCCGGCTTCTCGACGCCGGTGCCGTCGGCCTTCTCCTCGCCGATCTGGCGCTCGAGCAGCGGCGGCAGCGCGTTCATCCGCACGTACAGTTCGGTGTGATCTTCGGCCTGGCCCGAGATGATCAGCGGCGTACGCGCCTCGTCGATCAGGATCGAGTCCACTTCGTCGACGACCGCGAAGTTCAGTGCCCGCTGCACGCGCGCCTCGGTCTCGTAGACCATGTTGTCGCGCAGGTAGTCGAAGCCGAACTCGTTGTTCGTACCGTAGGTGATGTCCGACGCGTAGGCCTGCTGCTTCTGCTCGTGCTCCATGCCGGACAGGTTGATGCCGACCGACAGACCGAGGAAGTTGTAGAGACGCGCCATCCATTCGGCGTCGCGTTGGGCGAGGTAGTCGTTGACCGTCACGACGTGCACGCCGCGGCCAGCCAGCGCATTCAGGTACACGGGCAGCGTCGCGACGAGCGTCTTGCCCTCGCCGGTGCGCATTTCCGCGATCTTGCCGTAGTGGAGCACCATGCCGCCGATCAACTGCACGTCGAAGTGGCGCATCTTCAGCACGCGGCGGCTCGCCTCCCGGCAGACCGCGAACGCCTCGGGCAGCAGCTTGTCGAGCGACTCCCCGGCCGCGACCCGCTGGCGGAACTCGTCCGTCTTGCCGCGCAACTGGTCGTCCGTCAGCTGCTCGATCTGCGTTTCGAGCGCATTGATCGTCTCGACGGTCTTTTGATATTGCTTGACGAGCCGCTGGTTGCGGCTGCCAAAAATTTTCTGGAGAAAACCGGTTGTCATCGGATCGGATCCTGCGTCGCAGCACCGGCGCCCGGCGCGTGTTGCGCGCCCCGACGCCCGAGCCTCGGCGGCTTAGCGAATTAGTGGAATCAAACGAGGAATTTTAGCACGCGGGGACGCATGCGCCCGCGTGCCGGCTGGACGCGCGCCGCGCGGCGAACCCGCGCGGGCCACCGGGCGCACGGCCCGAAAGCCGCCCGTGCGCGGGCCGGCGCGGGTACAATCGGCATCAACGTCCGCGCACGTGCGCGCCCGAAGAATGCCTCGATGAACCGATTTTCCAAGCGTTTCGGCCCGCTCTCCGCGTATCGCCCCCAACCCGTGTCCGAAGTGCTCAACCGCACCGACGCGTTCGCCGCGCTGCGCGCCGGCGTCGAGCAGGTCGCGTCGCTGCAGCGCGACCTCACCGCGCTCCTGCCCGACTATCTTGCAAATCATGTCGAACCGGGCTCGATCAAGGACGGCACCCTGACCCTCTTTGCCGCGCACAATGCGCTCGCTGCCCGGCTGCGGCAGGTCGAGCCGCGGCTGCTCGCCGAACTGCAGAAGCGCGGCTGGCCGGTTTCGGCGCTGCGCGTGCGTGTGCGGCCGAAGGACGCGCCGGAGCCGCCGCACGTGAAGCAGGCGCGCATGACGACCGTCGGCGCCGCCGCGTTGCGCGAACTCGCCGATCACCTCGAGCCGTCGCCGCTGCAGGCCGCGCTCGCGCGGATGGCCGCGCGGCACGGCGCGAAGTCGTCGCGCTGAGCGCGCCACCAACCGCGCCGCCCAACGAAAAAGCGACCCGAAGGTCGCTTTTTTTATTCGCTCGGGACGAACGCCGATCAGGCGAAGGCCGTCTGCGCGTCGAATGCAAATCCTTTCGGCGCGGCCTGCGGATCGTCGAACGTGACGATCTCGTACGCGTCTTCGTGGGCGAGCAGCTCGCGCAGCAGCGCGTTGTTCAGCCCGTGACCCGACTTGTACGCCGTGTACGACGCCAGCAGCGGATGGCCGACCACGTACAGGTCGCCGATCGCGTCGAGCATCTTGTGCTTCACGAACTCGTCGTCGTAGCGCAGCCCGTCGTTGTTCAGGATCCGGTATTCGTCGAGCACGATCGCGTTGTCCATGCTGCCGCCGCGCGCGAGACCCAGCTCGCGCATCATTTCGACTTCGTGGGCAAAACCAAACGTGCGCGCGCGCGCGATCTCGCGCACGTACGACGTGTTTGCGAAGTCGACCTCGAGCTCCTGGCCGGTCTTGTCGACCGCCGGATGACGGAAGTCGATCGTGAACTTCAACTTGAAGCCGAAATACGGCTCGAGACGCGCGAACTTGTCGCCGTCACGGATTTCGACCGGCTTCGTCACCTTGATGAAGCGCTTCGGCGCGTTCTGCTCCTCGATGCCCGCGGACTGGATCAGGAACACGAAGGACGCGGCGCTGCCGTCCATGATCGGGATTTCCTCGGCCGTCACGTCGACATAGAGATTGTCGATGCCGAGGCCGGCGCACGCCGACATCAGGTGCTCGACGGTCGACACGCGCGCGCCATCCTTCTGCAGCACCGACGCGAGCCGCGTGTCGCCGATCGACATCGCGGATGCCGGGATGTCGACGGGCGTGGGCAGGTCGACGCGCGAGAAAACGATCCCCGTGCCCGGCGCGGCCGGACGGAGCGTCAGTTCAACCTTGCGGCCCGAGTGCAGACCGATACCCACGGTCTTCACGATCGATTTGATGGTGCGCTGCTTCAGCATGGTCTTCTTCAACTTGATTGAGAATATCAATCAGGAGTTATATTCGATAGGTGAGATTATAGCGTAATTCCCTATTCAACGCTGTTGGAAACTGCGTATCAATCTGTTTCGACTGTTTACCCGCGCCGATACGGGACGGGCCGATGCCCGGAACGGAGGCGTTTCCGGTCATCGGCCCGTGTTACAACTGCCCCGACGGCGGTGAGCAGCGTTGCCGGCAGGCAACGGCGCACCGCACGATCAGGACGTCAACGTCGCGAGAACGCTCGCCGCATCGCTCACTTCGAACTTGCCCGGCGCTTCGACGGCCAGCGTCTTGACCACACCGTCGTCGACCACCATCGCGTAGCGCAGGGAACGGATTCCCATGCCACGCGCGGACAAATCCTGCGTCAGCCCCAGCGCATGAGTGAAAGCAGCGCTGCCGTCCGCCATCATGCGCACCTTGCCCGCGGTGTGCAGATCACGTCCCCATGCGCCCATCACGAATGCGTCGTTGACGGACACGCACCAGAGCTCGTCGATGCCCGCCGAGCGCAATTGCCCGGCGTGCTCGACATAGCCCGGCACATGCTGCGCCGAACAGGTCGGCGTGAAAGCACCGGGCAATCCGAAGATCACCACCCGCTTTCCCGCCACCTGGTCGCGCACGCTGAAGGCGTTCGGCCCCAGCGTGCAGCCTGCGCGCGCGTCGTCGATGAACTCGAACAATTGCGCGTCGGGCAGCGCGTCGCCCACTTGAATCATGGCTGGTCCCTCATAGCGATACGGTTTTTCAGCGTATTGCGGACAGCACGTCCCATCCCGCTCCGCTCATGCGAAGAGGGCACGTTTCCCGGCCCGGCGTCGCATCCGACGCGGCCTGTCGTGGTCCGTGGCATCCGTCACGCCGGCGTTACCGCGGCGATTTCAGCGATTGCGCCGCGGCTTCGCCTGTGTGCGTCGTCAGTCAGCCTGCTTGCGCAGGAAAGCCGGGATGTCGTACGTATCGACGCCCTTCTCCTGCAGCGCCTGCACGTGCGATGCCGCGGTTTCGCGCGAGTTGCGCCACACCGCCGGCGTATCGAGCGCGCCGTAGTCGGCCGTGCTGACGTGTTGCGGCTGCGCGTAACCGTGCGAGACCGCGCTGACCGGCTGGTTGTCGGTACCCGTGCGCAGCAGCGTCATCGGAGCCGATTGCTGCTTCTTCGCCGCACGGCCCAGACCCGTCGCCACGACCGTCACGCGCAGTGCATCGCCCATCGCGTCGTCGTACACCGCACCGAAGATCACCGTCGCATCTTCCGCCGCGTAGCTCTTGATCGTGTTCATCACTTCGCGCGTTTCCGACAGGCGCAGCGAACGGCTCGACGTGATGTTGACCAGCACGCCGCGCGCGCCCGACAGATCGACGCCTTCGAGCAGCGGGCTCGCCACGGCCTGTTCCGCCGCGAGGCGGGCGCGATCGACGCCGGCGACCGTCGCCGTGCCCATCATCGCCTTGCCCTGCTCGCCCATCACCGTCTTCACGTCTTCGAAGTCGACGTTCACGAGACCATCGACATTGATGATTTCGGCAATGCCCGCGACCGCGTTGTTCAACACGTCGTCCGCGCACTGGAAGCACTTGTCCATCTCGGCGTCATCGCCCATCACGTCGAACAGCTTGTCGTTCAGGACGACGATCAGCGAGTCGACGTGATCCTCCAGTTGCTGCGAGCCTGCTTCCGCGACGCGCATGCGCTTGCCGCCTTCGAATTCGAACGGCTTGCTGACGACGCCAACCGTCAGGATGCCCATCTCCTTCGCGATCTGCGCGACCACCGGCGCCGCGCCCGTGCCCGTGCCGCCGCCCATGCCGGCCGTGATGAACACCATGTGCGCGCCGCGCAGTGCGTCGGCGATGCGCTCACGCGCTTCTTCCGCCGCGGCACGGCCCATTTCCGGCTTCGCACCGGCGCCCAGGCCCGTGTTGCCCAGCTGGATCACCGACGATGCGCGCGAACGCGACAGCGCCTGGGCGTCCGTGTTCATCACGATGAAGTCGACGCCCTGCACGCCGCGGTTGATCATGTGCTGAACGGCATTGCCGCCAGCGCCGCCAACGCCGACCACCTTGATGATGGTGCCGTTGGTTTCGGTTTCCAGCATTTCGAATTCCATTGTTGCCTCCGTCAAGAAAATAAGACTACTCGGCCGTTATTCGGCAGGAGATCGGGCAACCCCCTGTCGCGCGCCAGCCGCCGGCACCGGCGCGAATTTCGATTCGGTTCATCCTCGGGACAACGCCGGGCCGCCCCGCGTTTTCCTGGCCCCGTCGGGGGCAGGCTCGGCGTACCGAGCCGTGGGGTACTCAAAAATTGCTCAGGAACCATTCCTTCATCCGCGAGAAGATCTGCCCCGCGTTGCCGGACTGCACGGCGACCTTGCGGCCACGCATGCGCTGCGCACTGCCTTCGACGAGCAGGCCCATCGCCGTCGAATAGCGCGGATTGCGCACCACGTCGGCGAGGCCGCCCGCGTATTCCGGCGCGCCGATGCGCACCGGCTTCAGGAAAATGTCTTCGCCGAGCTCGACCATGCCCGGCATCATCGAAGCCCCGCCGGTAATGACCACGCCGGAGCTCAGCAGTTCTTCGTAACCCGACTCGCGCACGACCTGCTGCACGAGCGAGAACAGTTCCTCGACGCGCGGCTCGATCACCGCCGCGAGCGCCTGGCGCGACAGCGTGCGCGGACCGCGTTCGCCGAGGCCCGGCACTTCGACCATCTCGTCCGGATCGGCGAGCGCCTGCTTGGCGATGCCGTAGCCGACCTTGATGTCTTCCGCGTCCGGCGTCGGCGTGCGCAGCGCCATCGCGATGTCGCTCGTGATCTGGTCGCCGGCGATCGGAATCACCGCGGTATGACGGATCGCGCCTTCGGCGAAGATCGCGATGTCGGTCGTGCCGCCGCCGATGTCGACCAGCACCACGCCGAGATCCTTCTCGTCTTCCGTCAGCACGGCCAGCGACGACGCGAGCGGCTGCAGGATCAGGTCATTCACTTCCAGCCCGCAGCGGCGCACGCACTTGACGATGTTCTGCGCGGCGCTGACCGCGCCCGTCACGATGTGCACCTTCACCTCGAGGCGGATGCCGCTCATCCCGATCGGCTCGCGCACGTCTTCCTGGCCGTCGATGATGAATTCCTGCGTGAGGATGTGCAGCACCTGCTGGTCGGTCGGGATGTTGATCGCCTTCGCGGTCTCGATCACGCGCGCGACGTCGGTCTGCGTGACTTCCTTGTCCTTGATCGCGACCATCCCGCTCGAATTGAAGCTGCGGATGTGGCTGCCGGCAATCCCCGTGAACACGTTGGTGATCTTGCAATCGGCCATCAGCTCGGCTTCCTCGAGCGCGCGCTGGATTGACTGCACGGTGGCCTCGATGTTGACCACCACGCCCTTCTTCAGACCTTTCGATTCGCTCTGGCCGAGGCCGATGACCTCGTAATGGCCTTCGCCCTTCAGCTCGGCGACGATGGCCACCACCTTCGACGTGCCGATGTCGAGGGAAACCAGCAGATCCTTGTAGTCTTTGCTCATAAAGTGCTCTTGCGTGTGATCTCTCGTTACTTCTTGCGCTTGTCGGTATCGGTCAGGAACCGCATGCCTGCCGCACGAATCGCGAATCCGTTCGGATAACGCAGGTCCGCGTACTCGATGTCGTTGCCCCAACGCTCCGTGACGGCCGGCCATGCGGCGACGAGGCGCTGGCTCCGGTCATGCAGGGTCTCGCTGGTGCGCTCCTTGCCCAGTTCGACCTGCATGCCGTTCGACAGCTTCACCGTCCACGCGTAGCGCGCCGACAGCGTCACTTCTTCCGGCGCCGCCTTCAGCGGCGCAAACCATTTCGCGAAGTCGCGATACCGCGTGACGACTTCCTTCGCACTGCCCTCCGGGCCGTCGAACGCCGGCAGCTCCTGATCGAGCTCGCCCTGGTTCGCGGTGAACAGCTCGCCGTCGACGCTCACGAGCTGCGCGCTGCCCCAGGTCCCGAGCGGTTTGTACTCCTCGAGCGTGACAGCCAGCGCATTCGGCCACACCCGGCGCACGCTCGCGTGACGCACCCACGGCATCTGCTCGAACGCGGCCCGCGCCGAGTCGAGATCGACCGTGAAGAAATTGCCTTTCAGCCGGCCGACCACGCCCGCGCGCACCGTCGGCGAGTTGATGTGCTCGGTGTCGCCGTCGATCCGGATCTCGCGCAACGCGAACGTCGGACGCTGGATCAGCCAGTAGCAGCCGGCCGCCGCCAACACGAGCAGCAGCAGCGCGTACAGCGCGCTGGCGGCAAGGTTGAGTTGGCGAACGTTGTTCCACATACGTCGTTCCGTTCCTGCGTCAGTCGTTGAGCGTAAGCGACAGCACCTTCACGACCAGCTCCGAATAGCCGATGCCGATCGAGCGCGCGGCCTTCGGCGGCAGCGAATGGTCGGTCATCCCGGGGGCCGTGTTCACTTCCAGGAAATACGCGTTGCCGGCGGCGTCGAGCATGAAATCCGCGCGGCCCCAGTCGGTGCAGCCGAGCACGTCGAACGCGCGGCGCGCGATGCGCTTCAGTTCGGTTTCCTGCTCCGCCGGCAGCCCGCACGGAATCAGGTACTGCGTATCGTTGGCGACATACTTCGCGTGGTAGTCGTAGAACTCGCCCGCCGGCACGATCTTGATCAGCGGGAGATCGAGATCGCCGGCGATGCACGCGGTGTATTCGCCGCCGCCTTCGATGCTCTTCTCGACGATCACGATCTTGTCGTGCGTCGCGGCTTCCGACAGTGCGGCGGGCAACGCGTCGGCCGTCTTGACCTTCAGCACCGCGACGCTCGAGCCTTCACTCGCCGGCTTCACGAACAGCGGCAGGCCGAGCTTCGCGACGATGTCCGTCGCGCGCGCCGCGTAGTCGTCGCCGCGCATCACCGTCTCGAACGGCGGCGTCGGCACGCCCGTCTGCTGCCACACGAGCTTCGTGCGGAACTTGTCGAGGCCGAGCGCCGAGCCGAGCACGCCGCTGCCCGTGTAGCGGATCCCGTAGAAATCGAGCGCGCCCTGGATCTGGCCGTTCTCGCCATAGCCGCCGTGCAGCGCGTTGAACGCGCGCACGAAGCCTTCATCCTTCAGCGCCGACAGCGGCCGCTCGGCCGGGTCGAACGGATGCGCGTCGATGCCCGCGTCGCGCAGGCCCTGCAGCACGAGGCGGCCCGAGGTGAGCGACACCTCGCGCTCGGCGGATTCGCCGCCGAACAACACTGCCACCTTGCCGAAACGTTTCGGATCGATCCCGCTCATGTCATTCCTTCTGTTGCGTGTTCTGCACGATCTTCGCCGGCACGCCGCCGATCGAACCCGCGCCCATCGTGATCACCACGTCGCCGTTCCGAGCGACCCCCGCCAGTGCGCCCGGCACGTCGTCGACCGACGCGACGAACACCGGGTCGACCTTCCCCACCGCACGCAGCGCGCGCGACAGCGCGTCGCCGTTGGCCGTCGCGATCGCCGCTTCGCCCGCGGCATAGACTTCCGTCAGCACCAGCGCGTCGACCGTCGACAGCACGTTGACGAAGTCGTCGAAGCAGTCGCGCGTGCGCGTATAGCGGTGCGGCTGGAACGCCAGCACGAGGCGGCGGCCCGGAAACGCGCCGCGCGCGGCCGCGACCGTCGCGGCCATCTCGACCGGGTGGTGGCCGTAGTCGTCGATCAGCGTGTACTGGCCGCCGTCCGCGCTCGGCACCTCGCCGTAGCGCTGGAAGCGCCGGCCGACGCCGTTGAATTCCGCCAGCGCCTGCTGGATCGCGTCGTCAGACACGCCGAGATCGGTCGCGATCGCGATCGCCGCGAGCGCGTTCTGCACGTTGTGCAGGCCCGGCAGGTTCAGCACCACCGCGAGCGGCGCACGGCCTTCGCGGATCACCGTGAAGTGCATGCGGCCGTCGCGCGCGTCGATGTCTTCGGCGCGCACCTGCGCATCCGGCGACAGGCCGTAGCGCACGACCGGCTTCGAGATGAACGGGATGATCTGCCGCACGTTCGGATCGTCGACGCACACGACCGCGCTGCCGTAGAACGGCAGGCGCTGCGTGAACTCGATGAACGCCTGCTTGAGCCGCGCGAAATCGTGGCCGTAGGTGTCCATGTGGTCGGCGTCGATGTTCGTGATGACTTCGATCACCGGATACAGGTTCAGGAACGACGCGTCCGACTCGTCGGCCTCGGCGACGATGAAGTCGCCCGTGCCGAGCCGCGCGTTCGCGCCGGCACTGATCAGCCGGCCGCCGATCACGAAGGTCGGATCGAGGCCGCCGGCTGCGAGCACGCTCGCGACGAGGCTCGTCGTCGTGGTCTTGCCGTGCGTGCCGGCAATCGCGATCCCCTGCTTCAGGCGCATCAGCTCCGCGAGCATCACCGCGCGCTGCACGATCGGCACACCCTGGTGCCGTGCGGCCAGTACTTCGGGATTGTCCGAGCGTACGGCCGTCGACACGACGACCGCGTTCGCGCCCGCGATGTTCGCCGCGTCGTGACCGATCGCGATCCGCGCGCCGAGCGCCTCGAGGCGATCGGTCACCGCGTTGCGCGACAGGTCCGAGCCGCTGACCTCGTAGCCGAGGTTGACGAGCACTTCGGCGATGCCGCTCATGCCCGCGCCGCCGATCCCGACGAAATGAATCTGTTTGACGATGTGTTTCATTTGATTTCTTCCAGGTTCGCGCCCGCCACCGTCGCGCAGATGCGCGCGACTTCATCGGTGGCCTCGGGCTTGGCCAGCGAGCGCGAACGCTCCGCCATGTCCGCGAGCGATGCCCGCGACTGGCTGCGCAGCCAATCGGCGAGCAACTCGGCCGACAGGTCGCGTTGTTGCACCAGCACCGCCGCGCCCGCATCGGCGAGGAACGCGGCGTTGGTCGTCTGGTGATCGTCGACCGCGTACGGGAACGGCACGAACAGCGCCGCCACGCCCACCGCCGCGATCTCCGACACCGTCATCGCGCCGGAACGGCAGATCACGAGATCCGCCGCCGCGTACGCGCTCGCCATGTCGTCGATGAACGGCACCAACCGCACGGCGTCGCCGCCCGCGAAACCGGCCGCTTCGTAATTCGCCTTCAGCGCGTCGATGTGCTTCGCGCCGGCCTGGTGCACGACGCGCGGGCGCTCGCCCGGCGCCAGCAGCGCCAGCGCGCGCGGCACGACTTCGTTCAGTGCGGCCGCGCCCAGGCTGCCGCCGACCACCAGCAGGTTCAGCGGGCCGCTGCGCGATGCATAGCGTGCTTGGGGCGTTTCCGTGCGCGCAAGTTCCGCGCGAATCGGGTTGCCGGTCCATTCCGCGTGCGGCAGTGCGCCGGGGAACGCGACGAGCACGCGCTTCGCGAATTTCGCGAGCACCTTGTTCGCGAGGCCGGCAATCGAATTCTGCTCGTGCAGCACGAGCGGACGACCCGACAGCGCGGCCATCACGCCCGCCGGGAACGTGATGTAGCCGCCCATCCCGAGCACGACGTCGGGCCGCACGCGGCGCAATGCGCCGAGGCTCTGCCAGCACGCGCGCAGCAGGTTGAACGGCAGCGTCAGCTTGGTCTTCAGGCCCTTGCCGCGCAGCCCGCCGAAGCGCACGTATTCCATCGGAATGCCGTGTTTCGGCACGAGCGTCGCTTCCATCCCGGCCGGATTGCCGAGCCATACGACGCGCCACCCCGCCGCTTCCATCCGGTGCGCGACAGCGAGCCCCGGGAACACGTGGCCCCCGGTGCCGCCTGCCATCACCATCAGCGTGCGTCGCGACGCGGTCATACCTTTCCTCCCCGCATCAGCACGCGATTTTCATAATCGACCCGCAGCAACACCGCGAGCGCGACGCAATTCAGCAGAATGCCCGAGCCGCCGTAGCTCACGAGCGGCAGTGTCAGGCCCTTAGTCGGCAGCAGGCCGAGGTTCACGCCCATGTTGATGAACGTCTGCGCACCGAACCAGATGCCGATGCCCTTCGCGGTCAGCCCCGCGAACGTGCGGTCGAGCGCGAGCGCCTGGCGGCCGATCTCGAACGCGCGGCGCACGATCCAGTAGAACAGCAGGATCACGACCAGCACGCCGACGAAGCCGAGCTCCTCGCCGATCACCGCGAGGATGAAGTCGGTATGCGCTTCGGGCAGGTAATTCAGCTTCTCGACGCTGCCGCCAAGGCCCACGCCGAACCACTCGCCGCGGCCGAACGCGATCAGCGAGTGCGTGAGCTGGTATGCCTTGCCTTGCGCGTAGCGTTCGTCCCACGGATCGAGATACGCGAAGATCCGCTCGCGACGCCACGGCGACAGCCACACGAGCATCGTGAACGTGCCGACCGCCGTCGCGACGAGGCCGCCGAACAGCTTGCCGTTCACGCCGCCGAGGAACAGCACGCCCATCGCGATCGCGGCGACCACCATGAACGCGCCCATGTCCGGCTCGAGCAGCAGCAGCGCGCCGACGAGACCGACCGCGAACGCCATCGGAAGGAAGCCCTTCGCGAAGCTCTGCATGTATTCCTGCTTGCGCACCGTGTAGTTCGCCGCGTAGATCGTCACCGCGAGCTTCATGATTTCCGACGGCTGCATGTTCGTGATGCCGAGCGGAATCCAGCGGCGCGCGCCGTTCACGCCCTTGCCGACGTGCGGAATCAGCACGATCACGAGCCCGACGAGTGCGATCAGGAAGAGATGCGGCGCGTATTTATCCCACGTCGACACCGGTACGCGGAACGCGATCACCGCCGCGATGAACGCGACGCCGAGCGACACGCAGTGACGCATCAGGAACGCGTAATCGTGATACGCCGCGTATTTCGGCGAATCGGGCATCGCGATCGACGCCGAATACACCATCACGACGCCGAGCCCGAGCAGCGCGATCGCGACCCACAGCAGCGAGTAGTCGAAATCGAGCATCCGCGAGCGGCTCGGCCGCACGCCGTTGACGACGCTGGCGAGGCCGCCCGTCGCGGCGCGCGTGGCCGACGCGACGCGGCCGCCCGCGGCATTGCCGCCGGTGCCGCGCCGGTCGTTGAAACGGGAGACGAGGCGATCGGACCAGCTCATGTCGTCGCTCCTTTGTCGATGGCGATTTCGTCCACGGCCGCGCGGAACACATCCGCGCGATGGGCGTAGTTCCTGAACATGTCGAGGCTCGCGCACGCGGGCGACAGCAGCACCGCGTCGCCCGGCTCCGCGAGCTCGGCCGCCGCATGCACCGCCGCCTCGAGCGTCGCGTGGTCGGCAAGCGGCACACCCGTCTCGGCGAGCGTGTCGCGGATCGCCGGCGCATCGCGGCCGATCAGCATCACCGCGCGGCACCACCGCGCGACGGGCGCGACCAGCGGCGCGAAATCCTGCCCCTTGCCGTCGCCGCCCGCGATCAGCACGATCTTCTGCGCGAGCCCGTCGAGCGCGGCCACCGTCGCGCCGACGTTCGTTCCCTTGCTGTCGTCGACGTAGTCCACGTCGTCGATCGTCGCGATCACCTCGACGCGATGCGCTTCGCCGCGGTATTCGCGCAGCGCGTGCAGCAGCGGCGCGGCCGGCAGGTCGATCGCACGCGCGAGCGCGAACGCGGCCAGTGCGTTCGCCGCGTTGTGCAGCCCGCGAATGCGCAGCGCGTCGGCCGGCATCAGGCGCTTTTGCGCGATGTCGGGCGTATGCGCGCCGTCGCGCTTGCGCCGGCGGCTCGTCGTCTCGTCCGGCGCGTCGCGGTCGACCGCCTCGACCAGCCATGCGACGCCGTTGTCGCGCGACAGGCCGTAGTCGCCCTGCTGCGCCGGCTCGTTCAGGCCGAACGTGACCGTGCGCGCCGCATCGGCTGCGCCGGCGGCCGGCGCGAACTTCATCACGGCCGCATCGTCGCGATTGAGCACGCGGGTGGTCGTCGCGCCGAAGACGCGGCCCTTCGCCGCCGCATACGCGTCGAAGCTGCCATGCCAGTCGAGGTGATCCTGCGTGATGTTGAGAATCGCGGCCGCGTCGGGCGCGAACGTGCGCGCCGTCTCGAGCTGGAAGCTCGACAGTTCGAGCACCCAGACGTCGGGCAGCGCCGTCTCGTCGATCGCGCGCGCGAGCCGGTCGAGCATCGCCGGGCTGATGTTGCCGGCGACGGCGACCTTCTTGCCCGAACGCTGGCACAGCAGGCCCGTGAGGTTCGTCGTCGTGGTCTTGCCGTTGGTGCCGGTGATCGCGAGCACCTTCGGCTGGTAGCCGCTCGTGCCAAGCGCGCGCAGCGCCTGCGCGAAGAATTCGAGCTCGCCCCACACCGCGATCGCGCGCTCGTTCGCGGCCGCTATCAGCGCGGCGAGCGCCGGTTCGAGCGGCGACAGGCCAGGGCTCAGGCCGACGATCTCGACGCCGCCGTCGAGCAGCGAGGGCGTGAACGGCCCGCCGACGAACTCGGCATCGATGCCTTCGGCCTGCAGCGCGGCAAGGTTCGGCGGCGCCTCGCGGGTATCGGCAATACGCAGCCGGCACCCGTGCCTCGCGCACCATCGCGCGATCGCGAGGCCCGATTCCCCGAGCCCCAGTACGAGCACCATCGGCCGCTGCCGATCTCCAAACATCTCGCCAGACATCCTTTTACCTTTCCTTTACCGCAACTTGAGGGTGGACAGACCGAACAGGCACAGCATCAGCGTGATGATCCAGAAACGCACCACCACCTGCGTTTCCTTCCAGCCGGACAATTCGAAATGGTGATGCAGCGGCGCCATCTTCAGCAGGCGGCGCCCTTCGCCGTAACGCTTCTTCGTGTACTTGAACCACGACACCTGCAGCATCACCGACAAGGTTTCCGCGACGAAGATGCCGCCCATGATGAACAGCACGATTTCCTGGCGCACGATCACCGCGACCGTGCCGAGCGCGCCGCCGAGCGCCAGCGCGCCGACGTCGCCCATGAACACCTGCGCGGGGTGCGTGTTGTACCAGAGGAACGCGAGCCCTGCCCCACCCATCGCCGAACAGAAGATCAGCAGTTCGCCCGCGCCCGGAATGTGCGGGAACAACAGGTATTTCGAATAGACCGAGCTGCCCATCACGTACGCGAAAACGCCGAGCGAACCACCGACCAGCACGACCGGCATGATCACGAGGCCGTCGAGGCCGTCGGTGAGGTTCACCGCGTTGCTCGCGCCGACGATCACGAAGTAGGTCAGCACGATGAAGCCCCACACGCCCAGCGGATAGCTGATCGACTTCAGGAACGGCAGCATCAGGTCGGCACGCGCGGGAAGCCCCATCGACAGGCCGCTGCGCACCCACGCCATGAACAGGTCGAACACGCGCACGTTGTTCGCCTCGGACACGCTGAAGGCCAGGTAGACCGCCGCGAACAGCCCGATCACCGACTGCCAGAAGTACTTTTCGCGCGACGACATCCCGCGCGGGTCCTTGTAGACGACCTTGCGATAGTCATCGACCCAGCCGATCACGCCGAAACCGAACGTGACGAGCATCACGATCCAGATGAAACGGTTGGTCAGGTCGCCCCACAACAGCGTCGCGACCGCGATGCCGATCAGGATCAGCACGCCGCCCATCGTCGGCGTGCCCGACTTCACGAGGTGGCTCTGCGGGCCGTCCTTGCGCACGGCCTGCCCGACCTTCATTTGCGTCAGCTTGCGGATCACCCACGGTCCGCACACGAGCCCGATCCCCAGCGCGGTGATGGTAGCCATCACCGCACGGAACGTCAGGTACGTGAACAAGCGCAAAAAGCTTGCGTCGCCCTGCAGCCATTGCGCCAGCGCCAGCAGCATGCTTCCTTCCTTCTACTCAGTGTGTGGCGGGCACCGTGCCCGCCGCGGGTTGGTTCGTCAGCGCGTCGACCACGCGCTCCATCTTCATGTACCGCGAGCCCTTCACGAGCACCGTGGCCTGCGCGCCGTAGCCTGCGGCGAGCAGCGCCGTCACCAGCGCGCCGACGTCGACGAAATGGCGGGCCGTGTCGCCGTACGCCGTGCACGCATCGCGCGACGCGTCGCCGAGCGCGAACAGCGCATCGATGCCGCGCTCGCGCGCATACGCGCCGATCTCGCGGTGGAATGCCGGGCCTTCGTCGCCGACCTCGCCCATGTCGCCGATCACCAGCACGCGCGGCGCCGGTTGCGCGGCCAGCACGTCGATCGCCGCGCGCATCGAGTCGGGGTTCGCGTTGTAGGTATCATCGACGACCGTCGCGCCCGCGAGGCTGCCGACGTCCGCCTGCCGGACCTGCAGACGCCCCTTGACCGGCTCGAACGATTCGAGGCCCTGCTTGATCGCGGCCAGCTCGATGCCGGCCGCGAGTGCCGCCGCCGCTGCCGCCAATGCGTTGCGTGCGTTGTGCTCGCCGAGCGCGCGCAGCCGCACTGTCATCGGGCCCGCCGGCGTGTCGATCGCAAGCTCGCCGCCGTGCAGACGGCCCGTGACCTGCGCTTCGACCTGCCGTTCGGCATCGTGCAGCGCGAAATCGAGGATCGGGTTGCCGGTCGCCGCGACGCGCCAGATGCTCGCGTACGCATCGTCGGCCGGGAACACCGCGACGCCGTCCGGCGTCAGCGCGTGGATCACGGCCGCGTGCTCGAGCGCAACGGCTTCGACCGTCGCCATGAATTCCTGGTGCTCGCGCTGCGCATTGTTGACGAGCGCGACGGTCGGTGCCGCGAGGCGCGCGAGGATTTCCGTCTCGCCCGGGTGGTTCATCCCGAGTTCGATCACCGCGACGCGATGCGCGCCGGACAGGCGCAACAGCGTCAGCGGCACGCCGATGTCGTTGTTCAGGTTGCCGGCCGTCGCCAATCGCGCGTCGGCGCCGACTGCCGCCGCGAAGATCGACGCGATCATTTCCTTGACGGTCGTCTTGCCGTTGCTGCCCGTCACCGCGACGAGCGGCACCGCGAAGCGCTTGCGCCAGCCGTGCGCGAGCGCGCCGAGCGCGGCACGCGTTTCACCGCCCTCGACGACCGGCATCGCGAGACCCGCCGGCACGTGCGCGACGAGCGCCGCGGCTGCGCCACGCGCGGCCACGTCGCCCAGGAAGTCGTGCGCGTCGAAGCGGTCGCCCTTCAGCGCGACGAACAGGTCGCCCGGGCCGACCGTGCGGCTGTCCGTCGACACGCGCTCGAACGTCGTGTCCGGATCGCCGTGGACGGTGGCGCCGGGAATCAGGCGGGCGGCTTCGCCGAGACTGAGCATCGTCATTCGGCACCTCCCTTGACGTGCGTCGCGCGTGCCGCGAGCGCGAGCCGTGCGTGATCCTGATCGGAGAACGCGCGCTTCTTGCCCATGATTTCCTGCGTCGCCTCGTGCCCCTTGCCGGCCAGCACGACGACGTCCTCGCGCGCGGCGCCGCGTACGGCCTGCAGGATAGCGCTTGCGCGATCCTCGATGCGGCGCGCGTGATCGGGCGCCGTCATGCCCGCGATGACCTGGTCGATGATGCGCTGCGGATCTTCGCTGCGCGGGTTGTCGCTCGTGACGACGACTTCATCGGCGAGCCGCTCGGCGATCGCGCCCATCAGCGGGCGCTTCGTCGCATCGCGATCGCCGCCGCAGCCGAACATGCACACGAGCCGGCCGCCGCGCGCGGCCGCGATCGGGCGCAACGCGTCGAGCGTCTTCTCGAGCGCATCGGGCGTATGCGCATAGTCGATCACGACGAGCGGCTCGTCGTTCTGCAGCCGGCCGCCCAGGCGCTGCATGCGGCCATTGACGGACTCGAGCCGTGCGATCTCCGCGACCGCCGCGTCGAACGGCACGTCGGCCGCGAGCAGCGAGCCGAGCACCGCGAGCAGATTGCTGACGTTGAACGCGCCGAGCGTGCCGACCTCGACGTCCGCGTCGCCCCACGACGAACGCAGGTGGAATGCCGTGCCCGTGGCGGTGGCGCGCACGTCGAGCGCGACGAGTTCGCGATCGGCGTCGGGCGTCTGCGCGTCGCCGATCCCGTATGCGATCGTGCGCACGCGGCCGGCCAGCTTCTCGAGCAGGCGGCACCCGGCTGCGTCGTCGCGATTGACGATCGCCGCGCGAAGGCCGCGCCACGCGAACAGCTTCGCCTTCGCGGCTTCGTACGCGTCGAACGTGCCGTGATAGTCGAGGTGATCCTGGGTGAGGTTCGTGAACACGGCGATGTCGAATGCCGTGCCGTTCACGCGGCCCTGATGCAGCGCGTGCGACGACACTTCCATCGCGACGGCCTTCGCGCCCGCATCGTGCAACTGCGCGAGGCTGCGCTGCAGCTGCGGCGCGTCCGGCGTCGTGAAGCCGGTCGGCACCAGATGCCCGTGCATGCCGCTGCCGAGCGTGCCGATCACCGCGCACGGCTGGTGCAGCGCCGTCAGCGCGGCGGCGATCCATTGCGTGCACGACGTCTTGCCGTTCGTGCCGGTCACGCCGATTGCGAGCATGCTGTCGCTCGGGTCGCCGTACCAGCCGCTGGCGATGTCGCCGGCCAGTTGGTCGAGCGCCGGCACCGCGAGTGCGACGGGCACGGCCGGCGCGGCCGCGAGGCCTTCCGGCTGATACAGCACCGCGTCCGCGCCACGCGCGACGGCATCGGCAATGAAGGCGCGATTGTCTGCCCCGTCGACCGCATAGCCAAGAAACACGTCTCCGGCCTGCAGGCTGCGCGTGTCGGCATGCAGTTGCGCCGCGGGGGCCACATGCTGGCGCAGCCACGCAAGCGCGGCTGCGATCTGCTGATGCGCCGGATGGGAACTGCGAGCGGCGCTCATCGAACAACTCCTGGTGAATTTCGTGTCGTGCTGGATACGATCATATGCTTCGCACCGCTGCCCGCGGCGAGCTTTTGCGGCCCCGGCTTCGCGGGCGCGCCCGGCGCGTCGTCGGACACGACCAGCTGCTTGATCGGCATGTTCGGCGGCACGTTCAGCGCGCGCATCGTATCGCCGGCGATCGCCGAGAATACGGGGCCGGACACCTGGCCGCCGAAGTGGCTGCCGGCGGTCGGTTCGTCGACCGACACCGCAACGACGATGCGCGGATTCGGCATCGGCGCCATCCCGACGAACGACGCGCGGTACTTGCGCGTGTAGCCGTGGCCTTCATGCTTGTACGCGGTACCGCTCTTGCCGCCGACACGATAGCCGGGCACGGCAGCGTCCGGCGACGTACCGCCCGGTGCGACCACGGTCTCGAGCATCGTGCGCACTTCACGCGCGGTGGTCGGCGTGAATACCTGCGTGCCGGTGATCTGTTGATTGGGGTCGGTCTTGAAAATGGTGACCGGCATCATCTCGCCGTCGTGCGCGATCGCCGTGTAAGCGCGCGCCAGCTGGAACAGCGACACCGACAGGCCGTAGCCGTACGACATCGTCGCCTGCTCGATGCGGCGCCAGCTCTTCCACGGACGCAGGCGGCCGGCCGCGGCGCCCGGGAAGCCGACCTTCGGCGCCTGGCCGAGGCCGATACTCGTATACATATTCCACATTTCCTCGGGCCGCATCGTCATCGCGATCTTCGTCGCGCCGATGTTGCTCGACTTCTGGATCACGCCGCCGACCGTCAGCGTGCCGAAGCCCGCATCATCCGTGATCGGCGCGCCGTCGAGCACGAAGTGGCCGTTGCCCGTCTCGACGAGCGTGTTCGGCGTCACGCGATGCAGGTCGAGCGCGAGCGACACCGTGAACGGCTTCATGATCGAGCCCGGCTCGAACACGTCGGTGAGGATCCGGTTGCGCAGCTGCTCGCCCGTCAGGCGCGTACGGTCGTTCGGGTTGTAGGTCGGATAGTTGACCAGCGCGAGCACCTCTCCGGTGCGCACGTCGACGACCATCGCCGCGCCGGCCTTCGCCTTGAACTTCTCGACGGCGGCCTTCAGGTTCGCATAGGCGATGTACTGGATCTTGCTGTCGATCGACAGGCCGACGTCCGTCCCGTTGTGCGGGGGAACCTGTTCGGCGACGTCCTCGACGATGTGCCCGAGCCGGTCCTTGATCACGCGGCGCACGCCGGACGTGCCGGACAGCAGCTTCTGGTCGCCGAGCTCGACGCCTTCCTGACCTTCGTCCTCGACGTTCGTGAAGCCGATCAGGTGCGCGGTGATCTCGCCTTCCGGATAAAAGCGCTTGTACTCGTTGCGCTGATAGATACCGGGGATATCGAGCGCGGCGACCTTGTCCGCGACGTCGATCGGCACCTGGCGCTTCACGTAGACGAAACCCTTGTCTTCCGACAGCTTCACGCGCAACTCCTTCGGCGTCATGCCGAGGAGCTTGCCGAGCTGGTTGATCTTGTCGGCGCCGAGATCGTCCGGCACGGCGTCCGGAATCGCCCAGATCGCGCGCACGGGCAGACTCGTCGCGAGCACGAGCCCGTTACGGTCGAGGATCTTGCCGCGCGTGGCGGGCAGCTCGAGCGTGCGCTGATAGCGGCTTTCGCCCTGCTTCTGATAGAACGCGTTGCCGGGCCCCTGGATCCAGAACGCCCGCGCGGCGAGCGCGACGAACGCCATGAACAGCATGAACACGACGAGTTTCGAGCGCCACATCGGCAGGTGCACGCCGAGCACCGGGCTCGACGAGAATTTCACGTCCTGGCGCTTTTGCGACGGCTTCATCGCGCGCCTCCGTGGCCCTTCGCGACCGCGTCGGCCGACGCGGGAATCGGCGCATCGATCGCCTTCACGGCGCCCGGCGGCAGCGTCAGGTATTGGGTGCGGCCCGTCGTGATCGGCTGCATCTTCAGCGAATCGTTCGCGAGTTGCTCGATGCGCGACGTCTTCGACAGCGCGCTCTGCTGATATTGAAGCTGCGCATAGTCCTGCTGGAGCTGACGCTCCTGCGACTGCGCGCGCTGCAGCTGGATGAAGATCTGGCGCTGCTGGTTCGTCGAGTTGACGACCGACAGCGCGCAACCCATCACGATAATCAGCAGGAAGATATTGAAGCGGCTCATGGCGTGACGCGCTCCGCGATGCGCATCACGGCCGACCGGGCGCGCGGATTCGCGACGACTTCCGCTTCGCTCGGGAATTGACGGCTGATTATCTTGAGCGGCGGGCTCGGGAGGTCGACGGCACGGATCGGCAGGCGACGATCGACCGCGGGCGCACTCGCGTGCGCCTGCATGAATCGCTTGACGATCCGGTCCTCGAGTGAATGAAAGCTGATGACCACCAGCCGCCCCCCTTGCTCCAGCAACGACAATGCCGCGTCTAGTACGACTTGCAGGTCCGCAAGCTCTTGATTGACGTGAATCCGTATAGCCTGAAAGGTGCGGGTTGCCGGATCCTTGCCCTTCTCACGGGTTTTGACGACGTGACCCACGATTTGGGCAAGCTCGCCCGTGGTGTCGAGAGGCCCAAGACGGTCGGACTCTGCCCGGCGAGCAACAAGCGCCTTTGCAATCTGAAAAGCAAACCGTTCTTCCCCATAATCCCGTATCACCTCCGTCAATTCCTGCACCGAAGCCCGCGCGAGCCACTCGGCCGCCGACTCCCCACGCGTCGGATCCATTCGCATGTCCAGCGGGCCATCGGCGCGAAAGCTGAAACCGCGCGCCGGATCGTCCACCTGCGGCGAGGACACGCCCAGGTCCAGCAACACACCCGACACCTTCTCGATACCGCGCGCCGCAAGCGCGTCGCGCATCGATGCAAAGCTGTCATGCACGATCGAGAAGCGCGCATCCTCGATGCGCTGCGCCGTCTCGATCGCCCTCGGATCCTTGTCGAACGCGATCAGCCGGCCGGCCTCCGCCAGCCGCGCGAGTACCGCGCGGCTGTGACCGCCGCGCCCGAACGTGCCGTCGACATAAATGCCGTCCGGCCGCGTCACGAGCGACTCGACTGCTTCGTCCAACAGCACGGTCCGATGCTGCAATTCATTTCCCATCGCGGGCGTCTCCGTCACCGCAATCAGAACGTAAAGTTCTTGAGCGCATCGGGCATGCCCTGCGCCATCGCTGCCTGCTCCTTCGCGATGTAGGTCTGCGAATCCCACAGCTCGAAGTGACTACCCATTCCCAACAACATGACTTCCTTTTCCAGTCCGGCTGCCATCCGCAGCTCGGGCGATACGAGAATCCGGCCCGCGCTGTCGAGATCGACATCCATCGCATTGCCGAGAAAAATCCGCCGCCACCAATGGGCGTCCATCGGCAGCGCGGCGATCTTCGCGCGGAATACTTCCCATTCGGGGCGCGGAAACAGCAACAGGCAGCCGTCCGGGTGCTTGGTCACAGTCACCCGTCCTTCTGCCTGTCCTTGCAGCGCTTCGCGATAGCGAGCCGGCACCGACATCCGCCCTTTCGCATCGAGCGTCAGCGCCGACGCCCCTTGGAACACTTTCCGCTCTCCCGTTCAGGGCACCGAAGCACCCGCCCAACGCTCAAGAATTTAGCCCGAACAGCCCGCCAAATCACACAAAAATACACTTTCTCACACTGTCTCCCACTTTAGAGGAAGGGTTTGGCACGGTCAAGGGAGCGGCCCGGTTTTTTGACGAATTTTGTTAGTTAGAACAAGGACTTACGCGCACATGCTCATGCCACCCCTCATACCAAAAACCGTTATAAATGAATGGGCTAGGGAAGCTTGTGAAGGTGATACGTGAGAAAGGCGGGCCAGACTGGCGTGCGGACGGGACTTTCGGGGGCGGGAAAACGCGGAAAAAACGGGCGGTATCGGGTTCGGCGGACCGGCGCGGCGTCGTGCGTCGCGCCGGCCCCGGACGTCAGAGATAGTACGCAGTGCGCGTCATGACTTTCGACGCGGCGCGCATCAGCATCCGCGCGGGCAGCGGCAGTTCGATGCCGCCGGCGTCGGTCGCGGCCTTGCCGTGCTTCACCTCGTCGACCCGCATCTGCTCGACGATCGCGCGCGACGCCGTGTCGGTGGCCGGCAACTCGGAAAGGTGCCCGTCGAGGTGGCTCTCGACCTGACGCTCCGTCTCCGCCATGAAGCCGAGGCTGACCTTGTCGCCCAGCGTGCCGGCCGCGACGCCGATCGCGAGCGCGCCCGCGTACCACAGCGGGTTGAGCAGGCTCGGACGCGAATCGAGTTCCTTCAGCCGATGCGCGGTCCACGCGAGGTGATCCTCCTCCTCGCGGGCGGCTTCCTCGAACATCGCCTTCGACGACGCCGAGCGCGCGGTCAGCTTCTGCGCCTGATAAAGCGCTTGCGCACAGACCTCGCCGACGTGGTTCACGCGCATCAGCCCGGCGGCATGCGCGCGCTCCGCGGGCGTCAGTTCGCCGACGGTCGGCTCCGTCGGCACGGGCACCGGGCGGCTCATCCGGCTAATGCCGGTCAGCGAGCGCAAGCCGCGATCGAATTCGCTGATCAGTTCATCCAACACCATCCTGTTCTCCTGGCTGCGTGTGCCGCCGCGGGCGGCAAAGGCACGTGCTCCGCTGCGTAACCGACTTGATTATTCAGCGGAAATTGCGGTTAACCCGTGATTTTAACCATTGTTGCATAAAGGAAACATGGCGACCTTGAGCGACGGCATTTCGCTTTGTCCGAAAAATCGGTTTTGCTACATTACGTGCGACTTCTTGCGAAGTTGGTGGGGCCCGTCAACAGAACATAACTATCCGCCCCGCCAAAAAAATTCAGTGATTCTTGGAGATCCGTTAATGAAAAAGTCGCTTCTCGCGCTCGTCGCGCTGGGCGCGTTCGCTGGCGCAGCTCATGCGCAAAGCAGCGTGACGCTTTACGGCATCATCGATGAAGGCTTCATCTTCAACAACAATGCGAAGGGCGGCCATCTGTACGGTCTGTCGAGCGGCGTGATGCAAGGCAGCCGCTTCGGCCTGCGCGGCACCGAAGATCTGGGCGGTGGCCTCAAGGCGATCTTCGTGCTCGAGAACGGTTTTGACGTCAACTCCGGCAGGCTCGGCCAGGGCGGCCTGATGTTTGGTCGCCAAGCTTACGTCGGCCTGTCGAGCCAGTTCGGTACGGTCACGCTGGGTCGTCAGTACGACTCCGTCGTCGACTTCGTCGGCCCGCTCGAGGCAGGCGACCAGTGGGGCGGCTACATCGCTGCTCACCCGGGCGACCTCGACAACTTCAACAACGCGTACCGTGTGAACAACGCGGTCAAGTACACGAGCCCGACCTACGGCGGCTTCTCGTTCGGCGGCATGTACAGCTTCGGCGGTCAGGCCGGCCAGTTCTCGCGGAACCAGGTCTGGTCGCTCGGCGCCGGTTACAACAACGGCCCGCTGGTGTTGGGTGTCGGCTACTTGAACGCACGCACGCCGGCGAACTTCGGCGGCATGTTCAACACCGGCGCGTCGGCTGCCACGACGGCCGTGTCGTCGCCGGTGTACGGTGCGTACGCGAACAGCGCGAACACGTACCAGGTCATCGGTGCGGGCGGCGCGTATACGTTCGGCGCGGCGACGATCGGCGCGACGTACTCGAACACGAAGTTCAAGGGCTTCTCGGTGGGTCCGTTCGTGAACCAGACCGCGACGTTCAACAACGGCGAAATCAACTTCAAGTATCAGCTGACCCCGGCGCTGATCGTCGGCGCCGCGTACGACTACACGCAAGGCAGCAAGATCGACGGCAACTCGGCAGCCAAGTACCACCAGGGCTCGCTGGGTGTCGACTACTTCCTGTCGAAGCGCACGGACGTCTACGTGATCGGCGTGTACCAGCATGCATCGGGCAACGCGCTCGACGCAGCAGGCAACGTCGTTCAAGCACATGCTTCAATCAACGGTCTCGACCCGTCGACGACCAGCAACCAGGTCGCAGCCCGCGTCGGCATCCGTCACAAGTTCTAATCAGCTTGCCTGACAAGCCGCAGCATATTGAAGGCGCCTTCGGGCGCCTTTTTCTTTGTGGTGCCGGGAGCGAAGTGGCAAGCGGGACGGTCGCAGCACATCGCGCCGACTGCAACGTATCGTTCGCGAGGCGCCATCGACGCGCACGCCTTAGCCGATTGCTCGCGGAATGCACCGAGCGCCATCCGACGCGGTTGAGGCGTTCCATCGGCTGCGACTCATCCGGCCGAACGCGCGCGCCGTTCCAGCGATAGCCGAATCGGTGCGCCGCAACCCCGATGCCGGCATCACAAACAAAAAAGCCCGGCACAGGCCGGGCTCGTTGTTCGACTTCGGTGTTACGCGCGTCCGTCGCGCAATTCGCGCCGCAGGATCTTGCCGACGTTCGTCTTCGGCAGCTCCGTGCGGAATTCGACGAGTTTCGGCCGCTTGTAGCCGGTGAGCCGCTCCTTGCAGTACGCGAGGATATCCTTGTCGGTCAGCGCCGGATCCTTCTTCACGACGAACAGCTTCACGGCTTCGCCCGAGTGCTCGTCCGGCACGCCGACCGCCGCCACCTCGAACACGCCCGGGTGGGACGCCACCACGTCCTCGACCTCGTTCGGATACACGTTGAAGCCGGATACCAGGATCATGTCCTTCTTCCGGTCGACGATCTTCACGTAACCGCGCGCGTCCATCACGCCGACGTCGCCGGTCTTGAAGAAGCCGTCCGGGAACATGACCTTCGCGGTTTCATCCGGACGGTTCCAGTAGCCGGCCATGACCTGCGGTCCGCGGATGCAGATCTCGCCAGGCTCGCCGAGCGCGACGTCGGCGCCGGCATCGTCGCGGATGGCAACCTCGGTCGACGGCAGCGGCAAGCCGATCGTCCCGCTGTACTCGGTCGCCGTCACGGGATTGCAGGTGGCAACCGGCGACGTTTCGGACAGGCCATACCCTTCGACGATTGCCGTATGGGTCTTCTCATACCAGCGCTTCGCGACGCTTTCCTGGATCGCCATGCCGCCGCCGTTGGCGATCGCGAGCTTCGACAGGTCGAGCTGATTGAATTCGGGATGGTTCAGCAGCGCGTTGTACAGCGTGTTGACGGCCGGGATCGTCGAGATCTGGTAACCCTTCAGCTCCTTGATCATGCCGCCGATGTCGCGCGGGTTCGGAATCAGGATCCCCATGCCGCCCGTGCGCATCGTCAGGAATCCGCAGACCGTCAGCGCAAACACGTGATAGAGCGGCAGCGCGACGACCGTCACGAACTGCTTCACGTCGGGGTACTTCTCGTGCGCGGGATGGTGCCAAGCGCCGGCCTGCAGCACGTTCGACACGATGTTCCGGTGCAGCAGCGTCGCGCCCTTCGCGACACCCGTCGTGCCGCCCGTGTACTGGAGGAACGCGACGTCGTCGGGGCCGAGCTTCTGCGGCTTGAAGGTCTGGCGCGCGCCTTCCGACAGCGCGGCCTTGAAGCGCGTAAACGACGGAAGCTGCCAGGCCGGCACCATCTTCTTCACGCTGCGCACGACGTAATTGACCAGCCAGCCCTTGATGCCCAGCAGGTCGCCCATCGACGCGACCACGACATGCTTGACCGCGGTATTGGCGATGACGGCCTGCAACGTCGACGCGAAGTTCTCGAGGATGACGATCGCCTCCGCCCCGCTGTCCTTCAGCTGATGTTCGAGCTCGCGCGGCGTATAGAGCGGGTTGACGTTGACGACGGTGTAGCCCGCGCGCAGCACCGCGACGATCGCCACCGGATACTGCAGCACGTTCGGCATCATCAGGGCGACGCGCGCGCCGCGCGCCAGACCGCGCGACTGCAGCCACGCGCCGAACTGCCGCGACAGTGCATCGAGCTCGCCGTAGGTGATGCTTTTGCCCATGCAGACGAACGCCTTGCGGTCGCGATACTGCCTGAAGCTTTCGTCGAGGAGATCCGGAATGGAGGGGTATGGGGACGCGTCAATTTCGGCTGGAACGCCGGGTGGGTACGATTTCAGCCAAATTTTTTCCATACTGCGCGTCTCCTCACAGATTTTCGAATGGTCGTGCTAAAACGCATCGTAGCGGCTCGCCGGTTCCGAGACAACAGGGTTAGATGCCCAGTTCCAACTTTCGAACGATTTCGTCTGATCATATCCCGAAGTTCGGTCAAATCCGCTCAACTTCGACGAGACAATCGTA
This sequence comes from Burkholderia sp. KBS0801, assembly GCF_005937855.2. NCBI lineage: Bacteria > Pseudomonadati > Pseudomonadota > Betaproteobacteria > Burkholderiales > Burkholderiaceae > Burkholderia > Burkholderia sp. KBS0801. The sequence continues at coordinate 534,239 of NZ_CP042177.1, read as the reverse complement.
GAACGTCGCCGAGTTGCCGAGATCGGTGAGCGCCTGGCTTGTCACTTCGTTTGCGTTGCGCCCATCCGCCGAGAGCTTCTTCCACCAGATCGACAGACCGACGACGAGCCCTTGTCGCGCGCGATCGGTCACTCGCGCAACTGCCTGCATCGAGCCGCGGTCGTTGAAGATGCGTACGACATCGCCGTCGTGGATGCCGCGCGCATCGGCGTCGGCCGGATGCAAGTCGAGGTGCGGCTGGCCTTCCGTGCTGCGCAGGCTGTCCACGTTGACGAACGTGCTGTTCAGGAAGTGCCGCGCCGGCGGCGAAATCATCGCGAGCGGATAGCGGGCGGCGAGTTCGGGCGCGGCCTCCGCCGATTCGAACGGCGGCAGGTAATCGGGCACCGGATCCATGCCCATCTGTTCGAGTCGCGCGCTATGGAACTCGCATTTGCCTGACGGCGTACGGAAGCCGCCATTCGCGAAAGGCGCCTCCGCCAGCTTGAGCTTCAGCCAGCCGGCACGCTTCAACGTATCCCAATTGCTGTCGAGCGCCGGGTCGTCCCAACGGAGCGCAGCCTGTGCGACCTCTTCATCGCTGTGGAAAAGCGCGGGCTCGTCGAGCCCCATGCTGCGGGCAATGCCCCGAAAGATTTCGGTGTTTGGCCGCGCGTCGCCGACCGGCGGAATCGCCGGCAGATTCGCCATCACATAGGTGTGGCCGTACGACTTGTGGACGTCGAGATGCTCGAGCTGCGTCGTGGCCGGCAATACAATGTCGGCGAAATCGGCCGTATCGGTCTTGAAGTGCTCGAGAACGACCGTGAACAGATCTTCGCGCGCGAACCCCGCCGCTACTTTCGACGAATCGGGCGCGACCGCGACCGGATTGGAATTGTAGACAACCACCGCTTCGACCTTCGGCCCGAAAGCCGCGTCGCCCGGATTCAGCAACGCGTCGCCGATCGTGTTCATGTTGATGATGCGCGGCAGCTTGTGCGGCCAGCCGGGCATCAGATCGGGGCGCAGCAGTGCCGCGTGATTGACCGGCGCCGATTCCGACGACGACAGCAGCAGGCCGCCTGCCCGGTCGCGCCACGCGCCCGTCAGCGCAGGCAGGCTCGCGACCACGCGCACGGCATTGCCGCCGCCGCGGACGCGCTGCATCCCGTAATTGAGCCGGATCGCTGCCTTGCGGGTTGCGCCGTAACGACGTGCGAGTTCGATCAGGTCCGACGCTTCGATGCCGCAGATCCGTGCGACACGTTCCGGCGGATAGGACAGGGCTCGCGCCTTGAGCGCATCGAAGCCGAGCGTATAACGCGCGATGTAGTCGTGATCGAGCAGATCTTCGGTAATCAGCACATGCATCATCCCGAGCGCGAACGCACCATCGGTGCCCGGTTTCAGAGCGATGTGCTGGTGACATTTCTCCGCCGTCAGCGAGCGGTACGGATCAATCGCGACCAGACGAGCACCGCGACGCTTGGCTTCCTGCGCGCGGGTCCAGAAATGCAGGCTCGATGCGATGGGATTGGCGCCCCAGATCAGGATCAGCTCGCTTTCCTCGAAATGCTCGAGATGCATGCCGACGTTTCCGCCGTACGTATAGCGCAGCCCGGCCGCGCCGGCCGCGGAGCAAATTGCCCGCTCGAGCCGCGACGCGCCGATTTTGTGGAAGAACCGCTGCGCAATGCCTTCGCCCTGCACAAGCCCCATCGTTCCCGCATAGCTGTACGGCAGGATCGCCTCCGGCGCGCGCGCGGCGATTTCACCGAGGCGGCGACCAATCTCGTCGAACGCTTCGCTCCAGCTGATCGGCGCGAAACGCCCTTCTCTCTTCGCGCCGACGCGCCTGAGCGGAACGGTGAGACGGTCCGGATGATGAACGCGGTCCGCATATCGGCTGACTTTCGTACACAACACGCCTTGCGTGGGCGGATGGTCGGGATCGCCGGTGACCTTGATCGCCCGGCCGTTTTCGACGGTCACGCGCATCGCGCACGTGTCCGGACAATCGTGTGGGCATACGGCCCGAGCTATTTGAGTGGCTGCGTTCATCGTTCCGGATGCAACTCGGTGGGGAGGATTCGCAAATTTTACGTGGGTGGGCCGAATAAGACGTCAATTCGCACGAATTTCCCGTCTATTTTGGAGAAAAGCAGAAGCGGAGGATGGGGAATATCGACGGTTGAGCGGCTTCGAACGGCCGGTGCGGCGGCGGTACGGGTGTAGATGCAACCCTGGTGGTGGCTTCGCTGCGCCGATACGGGTCGCAGGTTTGATCCGGGATAGAAACGAATAGGCTGGAGAACCGATCGGGATCCATCGCTTTTTCGCCACGCCAATGCAAAAACCCCCGCCTTTCGGGCGGGGGTTTCTGGCTTAGGGAGCCTGACGATTACCTACTTTCACACGGGAATCCGCACTATCATCGGCGTAGAGTCGTTTCACGGTCCTGTTCGGGATGGGAAGGGGTGGGACCGACTCGCTATGGTCATCAGGCAAAGAGGGTTGTCGCGCTGCTTCGCAACGCGACCAATCTGGGAAGAAGCAGTAATTTTGAGTTGTGTGTATCACACACGAGAATCCAACTTGTCGCTTGGGATCGCGGCCAGTGCTTGCGCACGGCGCCGATCTACAAGGCAGACTTGTTATAGGATCAAGCCTTACGGGCAATTAGTATCAGTTAGCTGAACGCATTACTGCGCTTACACACCTGACCTATCAACGTCCTGGTCTCGAACGACCCTTCAAGGGGATCTAGTCCCCAGGGATATCTCATCTTAAGGCGAGTTTCCCGCTTAGATGCTTTCAGCGGTTATCTCTTCCGAACATAGCTACCCGGCGATGCCACTGGCGTGACAACCGGTACACCAGAGGTTCGTCCACTCCGGTCCTCTCGTACTAGGAGCAGCCCCCTTCAAATATCCAACGCCCACGGCAGATAGGGACCAAACTGTCTCACGACGTTTTAAACCCAGCTCACGTACCTCTTTAAATGGCGAACAGCCATACCCTTGGGACCGGCTACAGCCCCAGGATGAGATGAGCCGACATCGAGGTGCCAAACACCGCCGTCGATATGAACTCTTGGGCGGTATCAGCCTGTTATCCCCAGAGTACCTTTTATCCGTTGAGCGATGGCCCTTCCATACAGAACCACCGGATCACTATGACCTGCTTTCGCACCTGCTCGACTTGTCGGTCTCGCAGTTAAGCACGCTTATGCCATTGCACTATCAGCACGATTTCCGACCGTACCTAGCGTACCTTCGTACTCCTCCGTTACGCTTTGGGAGGAGACCGCCCCAGTCAAACTGCCTACCATGCACTGTCCCCGACCCGGATCACGGGCCAAGGTTAGAACCTCAAACAAACCAGGGTGGTATTTCAAGGACGGCTCCACCGAAACTAGCGTTCCGGTTTCATAGCCTCCCACCTATCCTACACAGATCGGTTCAAAGTCCAATGCAAAGCTACAGTAAAGGTTCATGGGGTCTTTCCGTCTAGCCGCGGGTAGATTGCATCATCACAAACACTTCAACTTCGCTGAGTCTCGGGAGGAGACAGTGTGGCCATCGTTACGCCATTCGTGCAGGTCGGAACTTACCCGACAAGGAATTTCGCTACCTTAGGACCGTTATAGTTACGGCCGCCGTTTACCGGGACTTCAATCAAGAGCTTGCACCCCATCATTTAATCTTCCGGCACCGGGCAGGCGTCACACCCTATACGTCCACTTTCGTGTTTGCAGAGTGCTGTGTTTTTATTAAACAGTCGCAGCCACCAGTTTATTGCAACCCCTTCACCCTCTGCGCGCAGGCGCATCAAGCTACAAGGGCGTACCTTATCCCGAAGTTACGGTACCAATTTGCCGAGTTCCTTCTCCCGAGTTCTCTCAAGCGCCTTAGAATACTCATCTCGCCCACCTGTGTCGGTTTGCGGTACGGTCATCGTTAGACTGAAGCTTAGAGGCTTTTCTTGGAACCACTTCCAATTGCTTCGCTCCCGAGGGAGCTCGCGCCACACCCTTGAATTGCGCACCCGGATTTGCCTAAGTGCCTTCTCCAATGCAGCGACCGGGACTTCCAACACCCGGACAACCTTCCGCGATCCGTCCCCCCATCGCATCTAACAATGGTGCAGGAATATTGACCTGCTTCCCATCAGCTACGCATTTCTGCCTCGCCTTAGGGGCCGACTCACCCTACGCCGATGAACGTTGCGTAGGAAACCTTGGGCTTACGGCGAGGGGGCCTTTCACCCCCTTTATCGCTACTCATGTCAGCATTCGCACTTCCGATACCTCCAGCACGCTTTTCAACGCACCTTCGCAGGCTTACGGAACGCTCTCCTACCATGCGTGCAAAGCACGCATCCGCAGCTTCGGTATATAGCTTAGCCCCGTTACATCTTCCGCGCAGGACGACTCGATCAGTGAGCTATTACGCTTTCTTTAAAGGGTGGCTGCTTCTAAGCCAACCTCCTGACTGTTTTAGCCTTCCCACTTCGTTTCCCACTTAGCTATATTTGGGGACCTTAGCTGGCGGTCTGGGTTGTTTCCCTCTTGACACCGGACGTTAGCACCCGATGTCTGTCTCCCGTGATTGCACTCTTCGGTATTCGGAGTTTGCTATGGCGGGGTAATCTGCAATAGACCCCCCAACCATGACAGTGCTCTACCCCCGAAGGTGAGACACGAGGCACTACCTAAATAGTTTTCGGAGAGAACCAGCTATTTCCAAGTTTGTTTAGCCTTTCACCCCTATCCACAGCTCATCCCCTAACTTTTCAACGTTAGTGGGTTCGGACCTCCAGTACGTGTTACCGCACCTTCATCCTGGCCATGGATAGATCACTTGGTTTCGGGTCTACGCCCAGCAACTGAACGCCCTATTCGGACTCGCTTTCGCTACGCCTGCCCTATACGGTTAAGCTTGCTACTGAACGTAAGTCGCTGACCCATTATACAAAAGGTACGCCGTCACCCCTTACGAGGCTCCGACTGTTTGTATGCATGCGGTTTCAGGATCTATTTCACTCCCCTCCCGGGGTTCTTTTCGCCTTTCCCTCACGGTACTGGTTCACTATCGGTCGATCACGAGTATTTAGCCTTGGAGGATGGTCCCCCCATCTTCAGACAGGATTTCACGTGTCCCGCCCTACTTGTCGTACACCTAGTTCTTTCATACTGTTTTCGCCTACAGGGCTATCACCTGCTATGGCCGCACTTTCCAGAGCGTTCGGCTAACAATACAAATAAAGAGTACAAGGCTCATCCCATTTCGCTCGCCACTACTTTGGGAATCTCGGTTGATTTCTTTTCCTGCGGTTACTTAGATGTTTCAGTTCACCGCGTTCGCTTCGCATGGCCTATGTATTCAGCCATGGATACTCCAAAAGGAGTGGGTTTCCCCATTCGGACATCTACGGATCAAAGCTCGTTTGCCAGCTCCCCGTAGCTTTTCGCAGGCTACCGCGTCCTTCATCGCCTGTGATCGCCAAGGCATCCACCACATGCACTTGTTCGCTTGACCCTATAACGAGTCTGTCTCATCTTTCGACGCGACAGTCGCTACAGGTTGAGTTCTCGCGTTGTGCCGTATTCCAATTGAGTCAAACATAGAGTTCGAATCATCTTGAGATACATCGATACAATCACAACCCGGATAACTTTCACGTCCATCTCAAGACGCTTCCGCTATCCAAATTACTTACTTCTTCCAGATTGTTAAAGAACGACAGCCGATACTTTCGTACCGCTCTGACTGGCTCAATCGCCAATGCAAAATTCTCGGTTCAGTGTCTGAACCAAGCCCTTAGCGTTGGTGATTGGTGGAGGCAGACGGGATCGAACCGACGACCCCCTGCTTGCAAAGCAGGTGCTCTCCCAGCTGAGCTATGCCCCCATGAGTACAGATTTCCTCAGGTACCTACCGCAGACAAGACAATGGTGGGTCTGGTTGGATTCGAACCAACGACCCCCGCCTTATCAAGACGGTGCTCTAACCGACTGAGCTACAGACCCCTGAGTCTGTCTTTAATTTACAGCCGATAAGCGTGAGCGCTCAACTTTGCGAGAAGCTCTGGAAAGGAGGTGATCCAGCCGCACCTTCCGATACGGCTACCTTGTTACGACTTCACCCCAGTCATGAATCCTACCGTGGTGACCGTCCTCCTTGCGGTTAGACTAGCCACTTCTGGTAAAACCCACTCCCATGGTGTGACGGGCGGTGTGTACAAGACCCGGGAACGTATTCACCGCGGCATGCTGATCCGCGATTACTAGCGATTCCAGCTTCATGCACTCGAGTTGCAGAGTGCAATCCGGACTACGATCGGTTTTCTGGGATTAGCTCCCCCTCGCGGGTTGGCAACCCTCTGTTCCGACCATTGTATGACGTGTGAAGCCCTACCCATAAGGGCCATGAGGACTTGACGTCATCCCCACCTTCCTCCGGTTTGTCACCGGCAGTCTCCTTAGAGTGCTCTTGCGTAGCAACTAAGGACAAGGGTTGCGCTCGTTGCGGGACTTAACCCAACATCTCACGACACGAGCTGACGACAGCCATGCAGCACCTGTGCGCCGGTTCTCTTTCGAGCACTCCCACCTCTCAGCGGGATTCCGACCATGTCAAGGGTAGGTAAGGTTTTTCGCGTTGCATCGAATTAATCCACATCATCCACCGCTTGTGCGGGTCCCCGTCAATTCCTTTGAGTTTTAATCTTGCGACCGTACTCCCCAGGCGGTCAACTTCACGCGTTAGCTACGTTACTAAGGAAATGAATCCCCAACAACTAGTTGACATCGTTTAGGGCGTGGACTACCAGGGTATCTAATCCTGTTTGCTCCCCACGCTTTCGTGCATGAGCGTCAGTATTGGCCCAGGGGGCTGCCTTCGCCATCGGTATTCCTCCACATCTCTACGCATTTCACTGCTACACGTGGAATTCTACCCCCCTCTGCCATACTCTAGCCTGCCAGTCACCAATGCAGTTCCCAGGTTGAGCCCGGGGATTTCACATCGGTCTTAGCAAACCGCCTGCGCACGCTTTACGCCCAGTAATTCCGATTAACGCTCGCACCCTACGTATTACCGCGGCTGCTGGCACGTAGTTAGCCGGTGCTTATTCTTCCGGTACCGTCATCCCCCGGCTGTATTAGAACCAAGGATTTCTTTCCGGACAAAAGTGCTTTACAACCCGAAGGCCTTCTTCACACACGCGGCATTGCTGGATCAGGCTTTCGCCCATTGTCCAAAATTCCCCACTGCTGCCTCCCGTAGGAGTCTGGGCCGTGTCTCAGTCCCAGTGTGGCTGGTCGTCCTCTCAGACCAGCTACTGATCGTCGCCTTGGTAGGCCTTTACCCCACCAACTAGCTAATCAGCCATCGGCCAACCCTATAGCGCGAGGCCCGAAGGTCCCCCGCTTTCATCCGTAGATCGTATGCGGTATTAATCCGGCTTTCGCCGGGCTATCCCCCACTACAGGACATGTTCCGATGTATTACTCACCCGTTCGCCACTCGCCACCAGGTGCAAGCACCCGTGCTGCCGTTCGACTTGCATGTGTAAGGCATGCCGCCAGCGTTCAATCTGAGCCAGGATCAAACTCTTCAGTTTAAACCTGTTACTGTTTTCGGTTCGGTTAAGAACCGGTCGCTCACTCAAAGCTGACAGGAATATGAATCACTTCATAAACCTGACTTACTTTAGTGTGAGACTCTTGATACTTTCGCTATCTGATCCGAGGATCAGCTCGCTGCCATCAAGCGCCCACACTTATCGGCTGTTAATTTTTAAAGAGCATTTCTGCGAGAAACCTTCCGCTTCCCAGCAGCGCTGCGTTTTCAGCAGCAGAGAAGAGAGATTATGAACCATCCTTCTTCGCTCGTCAACAACTTTCTGAACTGCTTCGTTGCGACCGCGAGGGGTTCAACTTCGTGTGCGCCGAGGTCGCTACAGCAACCTTCGTCAGCACCGCTTCCCTTCCTCCCGCGCCGCGTTTCCGTTAGCGCGAAAGAGGCGTGATTCTAAGCACCCGCCCCTGCCGACGCAACCCCTTTGTGAAAATATTTTGAAAAAGCCCCCGGGCGCTGTCGCGCACCGGGGGCTGGGGGTCCGTTGCACCAGGAGATCCTGCCGGCGACCGACACCCGTCGCCACCGGATCAGCGGTTCTTGAATACCGGCTTCCGCTTCTCGACGAATGCCGCCATCCCTTCCTTCTGATCTTCGGTCGCGAACAGCGAATGGAACAGTCGACGCTCGAAATGAACACCCTCGGCCAGCGTCGTCTCATACGCACGGTTCACCGACTCCTTGACCATCATGACCGCCGGCAGCGAAAACTCGGCGATCGTCGTCGCTGCGGCAATCGCTTCGTCGAGCAACTTGTCGGCCGGCAGCACGCGCGAAACGAGCCCGGCCCGCTCAGCCTCGGCCGCATCCATGAAGCGCGCGGTCAGGCACATGTCCATCGCCTTCGCCTTCGACACCGCGCGCGGCAGGCGCTGCGTGCCGCCCGCACCCGGCATCACGCCGAGCTTGATTTCGGGCTGGCCGAACTTGGCTGTATCCGCCGCGAAGATGATGTCGCACATCATCGCGAGCTCGCAGCCGCCGCCGAGCGCGAACCCCGCCACGGCAGCAATGATCGGCTTGCGGATCTCGCGGACCGTCTCCCAGTTACGCGTGATGTAGTCGCCGCGGTAAACATCCATATAGGAATAGGTCGCCATCATGCCGATGTCGGCCCCCGCCGCGAATGCCTTCTCGCTCCCCGTCACGACGATCGCGCCGATCTCGTCGTCCGCGTCGAACGCTTTCAGCGCAGCGCCCAACTCATCCATCAACGCATCGTTCAGCGCATTGAGCGCCTTCGGGCGGTTGAGCGTGACCAGCCCGACACGCCCCCGGGTCTCCACCAGGATGTTCTCGTAAGACATCTATTTCTCCTCGATCAATGAAATGAGAAACGCCTCGCACATGCGAATAGTTTGATGCTACCATTCTCCGACCAACCGGTCGGTTAATTAATCGATCCAACCCCTCTCAACGTCCATCAGGCCGCCGTCATGACCCATGCACTGTTCACGAAGCACGAAGACACGCTGAAACACGCCCTCGCCGCCATCGAGAGCCGCGGGTACTGGAGCCCGTTCGCGGAGATGCCGAGTCCCAAAGTGTACGGGGAAAGCGCCAACGCGGAGGGTGAAGCGGCGTTCAAAGCACACCTCGGCAACACGTTCGTGCTCGACCAGCCGGCGTCCGGCGGAACCGTCGGCGCGGAGCAGTCGCCGTACGGGATCGCACTCGGCATCCGCTATCCGAAATCGACGCCCGACGAGCTGATTGCAGCCGCGGCCGCTGCCCAGCGGGCATGGCGCGAAGCCGGCCCGAGCGCGTGGATCGGCGTCAGTCTCGAAATCCTTGCGCGGCTGAACCGTGCAAGCTTCGAGATTGCCTACAGCGTGATGCACACCACGGGCCAGGCGTTCATGATGGCGTTCCAGGCCGGCGGCCCGCATGCGCAGGATCGCGCACTCGAAGCGGTCGCCTATGCGTGGGACGAACTGCGTCGCATCCCCGCCGATGCGCACTGGGAAAAGCCGCAAGGCAAGAACCCGCCGCTCGCGATGCACAAGCGCTATACGATCGTCCCGCGCGGCACCGGCCTCGTGCTCGGCTGCTGCACGTTCCCGACCTGGAACGGCTACCCCGGCCTGTTCGCCGACCTGGCGACCGGCAACACGGTCATCGTCAAACCGCACCCGGGTGCGATCCTGCCGCTCGCGATCACGGTCCGCATCGCCCGCGACGTGCTGCGCGAGGCCGGCTTCGATCCGAACGTCATCACGCTCCTCGCAACCGAACCTAACGACGGCGCCCTCGTCCAGGACCTCGCGCTGCGTCCTGAAATCAAGCTGATCGACTTCACGGGCAGCACGCAAAACGGCACGTGGCTCGAACGCCATGCCCATCAGGCCCAGGTGTATACGGAGAAGGCCGGCGTCAACCAGATCGTGATCGACTCGACCGACGACCTGAAGGCCGCGGTGAAGAACATCGCGTTCTCGCTGGCGTTGTACTCCGGCCAGATGTGTACCGCACCGCAGAACATCTACGTGCCGCGCGACGGCATCCGGACGGCGGACGGCCACGCGAGCTTCGACGAAGTCGCGCAGGCGATCGCCGTGTCCGTGCAAAAGCTGACCGGCGACCCGGCTCGCTCGGTCGAACTGATCGGCGCGATCCAGAACGACGGCGTGACCGCGCGCATCGACGATGCCCGCAAGCTCGGCCGCGTGCTCGCCGACAGCCAGACGCTCCAGCACCCGGCGTTCCCCGACGCGCGCTTGCGCACGCCGCTGGTGCTGCAGCTCGACGTGGCCGACCGCGCGAAATTCACGCAGGAGTGGTTCGGCCCGATCTCGTTCGTGATCGCGACCGACTCGACCGCCCAGTCGCTCGATCTCGCCGGCGAAATCGCCGCGGAGCATGGCGCGCTGACGCTTTCCGTTTATAGCATCGACGACACGATCCTCGACGCCGCGCACGATGCGGCGGTGCGTGGTGGCGTCGCACTGTCGATCAACCTGACGGGTGGTGTGTTCGTCAACCAATCGGCCGCGTTCTCCGACTTCCACGGCACCGGTGCGAACCCGGCCGCCAACGCGGCGCTGGCCGACCCGGCGTTCGTCGCCAACCGGTTCCGCGTGGTGCAAAGCCGCGTCCATGTTGCGCCGAAGGCAGTGCCCGCGGAAGCCGGCCAGACTGCATAACCCGAATGGCCGACGTGCAAACGCCGCCACATTCCCTACCATGAACGAATCCGCCACCCGGCGGGTTCGTTGCACATCGACATATCCATGACCGACGCCTACATCTGCGACGCGATTCGCACTCCCATCGGCCGCTACGGCGGCGCCCTGAAAGACGTTCGTGCCGACGATCTCGGCGCGGTGCCGCTCAAGGCGCTGATCGAACGCAACCAGAACGTCGACTGGTCGGCGATCGACGACGTGATCTATGGCTGCGCGAACCAGGCCGGCGAAGACAACCGCAACGTCGCGCGCATGTCCGCGCTGCTCGCGGGCCTGCCGACCGCCGTGCCGGGCACGACGCTGAACCGGTTGTGCGGCTCGGGCATGGACGCCGTCGGCACGGCCGCGCGCGCGATCAAGGCGGGCGAGGCGCGCTTGATGATCGCGGGCGGCGTCGAAAGCATGACGCGTGCGCCTTTCGTGATGGGCAAGGCCGCCAGCGCATTCGCGCGCCAGGCCGCCATGTTCGACACGACGATCGGCTGGCGTTTCATCAATCCGCTGATGAAACAGCAATATGGCGTCGATTCGATGCCCGAGACGGCCGAGAACGTCGCGGTCGACTACAACATCAGCCGCGCCGACCAGGATCTGTTCGCGCTGCGCAGCCAGCAGAAGGCCGCGCGTGCACAGCAGGACGGCACGCTCGCCGAGGAAATCGTCCCGGTCACGATTGCACAGAAAAAAGGCGACGCGCTCGTCGTATCGCTCGACGAGCATCCGCGCGAAACATCGCTCGAAGCGCTCGCGAAGCTGAAGGGCGTCGTGCGTCCCGACGGCTCGGTCACGGCCGGCAACGCGTCAGGCGTCAACGACGGCGCATGCGCACTGCTGCTCGCGAATGCAGAAGCCGCCGATCAATATGGGCTGCGCCGCCGCGCACGTGTCGTCGGCATGGCGAGCGCCGGCGTCGAGCCGCGCGTGATGGGTATCGGCCCGGCGCCGGCCACGCAGAAACTGTTGCGCCAGCTCGGCATGACAATCGATCAGTTCGACGTGATCGAGCTGAACGAAGCATTCGCCTCGCAGGGTCTCGCGGTGCTGCGCATGCTCGGTGTCGCCGACGACGATCCGCGCGTGAACCCGAACGGCGGTGCGATCGCACTCGGCCATCCGCTCGGCGCATCGGGTGCGCGACTCGTGACCACGGCGCTTCACCAACTCGAGCGTACGGGCGGCCGCTTTGCGCTCTGTACGATGTGCATCGGCGTCGGCCAGGGCATCGCGATCGCGATCGAACGCGTGTAACCGACGCGCCGCGCGCCTATAACGAAGTCATGAAGGAGACTCTGCATGTCATATCAGGCGATCCAGCTGGATATCGATCAGGCGGCCCGCGCGGCCACGATCACCCTCAACCGTCCGGACAAGCTGAACAGCTTCACGCGGGCGATGCACCGCGAACTGCAGGCGGCGCTCGATGAAGTCGAGGCGGGCGGCGCGCGTGCGCTGATCCTGACGGGTGCGGGGCGCGGCTTCTGCGCGGGCCAGGATCTGGCCGACCTCGACTTCACGCCAGGCGCGTCCACCGACCTTGGCACGCTGATCGACGAGCATTTCAATCCGCTGATCCGCCGCCTGCAACGCATGCCGATTCCGGTGATCGCCGCCGTCAACGGCACGGCGGCCGGCGCCGGCGCGAATCTCGCGCTCGCATGCGACATCGTATTTGCCGCGCGCTCGAGCAGTTTCATCCAGGCCTTCGTCAAGATCGGGCTCGTGCCCGATTCGGGCGGCACCTGGTTCCTGCCGCAACGCGTCGGCATGGCCCGCGCGCTCGGGCTCGCCCTGACCGGCGACAAGCTCGGCGCCGAACAGGCCGAACAGTGGGGCTTGATCTGGCGCGCGGTCGACGACGACGCGCTCGCCGCGTCGGCCCGCCAGGTCGCCAACCAGCTCGCGCAGCAGCCGACGCTCGCGATCGCATCGATCAAGCAGGCGATGCGCGACAGCATGACGAATACGCTCGACCAGCAGCTCGACCTCGAGCGCGACCTGCAGCGCAAGCTCGGCCAGTCGGCCGACTACGCGGAAGGCGTACAGGCGTTCATCGAGAAGCGCGCGCCGCGCTTCGAGGGGCGTTGACATGACCACGTCCACCGACACGCTCGCCCCCGATGCGCTCGCCCGCGCGACAGCGCAGGCCATGTACGATGCGGATGCCTGCAGCCGTGCGTTCGGCATGGAAATCGCCGAAGTGCGCGCCGGCTACGCTCGCCTGCAGATGCGCGTACGGCCGGAATTCCTGAACGGACACCAGACCTGCCACGGCGGCATCATCTTCACCCTCGCCGATTCGACGTTCGCGTTCGCGTGCAACTCGTACAACCTGAATACCGTCGCGGCGGGCTGCTCGATCGAATACCTGCGTCCCGTATACGGCAATGACCTGCTGACGGCCGAAGCGATCGAACAGACACGCAACGGCCGGTACGGCATCTACGACATCCGCGTCACGAACCAGGCAGGCGAAACGGTCGCAATGTTTCGCGGCAAATCGGCCCAGATCAAGGGCACGGTCCTCCCGGAAGACCGCTGACGTGCACGGCTCGCTCATAACAATCACTGGAGACACGCATGACCACCCCGCTACCGCTCGAGCCGATCGAGACCGCTTCACGCGACGAGTTGACCGCGCTGCAACTCGAACGCCTGAAATGGTCGCTCCGGCATGCGTATGAGCACTCCCCCGTCTATCGCCGCAAATTCGACGAAGCGGGCGTGCATCCCGACGACCTGAAAACGCTCGCGGATCTGTCGCGCTTCCCGTTCACGACCAAGAGCGACCTGCGCGACAGCTATCCGTTCGGGATGTTCGCGGTGCCGCAGGACCAGATCTCGCGCATTCACGCGTCGTCGGGCACGACCGGCAAGCCGACCGTCGTCGGCTATACGGCGCGCGACATCGACACGTGGGCGAATCTCGTCGCGCGCTCGATCCGCGCGGCCGGCGCGCGCCGTGGCGACAAGGTTCACGTCAGCTACGGCTACGGGCTGTTCACGGGCGGGCTCGGCGCGCACTACGGCGCCGAACGCGCGGGGCTGACGGTGATTCCGTTCGGCGGCGGCCAGACCGAGAAGCAGGTGCAGCTGATCCAGGATTTCCGGCCCGACATCATCATGGTGACGCCGAGCTACATGCTGTCGATCGCCGACGAGATCGAGCGCCAGGGCCTCGACCCCGCGCAAAGCTCGCTGCGCATCGGCATCTTCGGCGCGGAACCGTGGACCAACGACATGCGGGTGGCCATCGAGCAGCGCATGGGCATCGATGCGGTCGACATCTACGGACTGTCCGAAGTGATGGGTCCTGGCGTCGCGTCGGAATGCGTCGAGACCAAGGACGGTCCGACCATCTGGGAAGACTACTTCTATCCGGAAATCATCGATCCCGAGACCGGCGACGTGCTGCCGGACGGCCAACTCGGCGAGCTGGTGTTCACGTCGCTGACGAAGGAAGCGCTGCCGATCATCCGCTACCGGACACGCGACCTGACGCGTCTGCTGCCCGGCACCGCGCGCACGATGCGCCGGATGGAAAAAATCACCGGGCGTTCGGACGACATGATGATCGTGCGGGGCGTCAACGTCTTTCCGACGCAAATCGAGGAGCAGCTGCTGAAGCAGCACGCGCTCGCACCGCACTATCAAATCGTGCTGACGAAGGAAGGGCCGCTCGACGTGCTGACGCTCAACGTCGAACCGTGTCCCGAAACGGCCCCCGACACGGCGGCGATCCATGCAGCCAGGCAGGCGCTCGCGCACGACATCAAGTCACTGATCGGCGTGACGGCCGTGATCAACGTGCTGCCCGTGAACGGGATCGAACGCTCGGTCGGCAAGGCCCGCCGCGTGATCGACAAGCGCAAGGGCTGACACCCGCCGCGGCCCCGTCGCCCCGCGAAGCAGCAATCGCGTACACAAAAAAACAGCCCGACCGGCCAACCAACCGATCGGGCTGTTTCGTTGCGATACCCGGCTACACGTGCACGCCGGCACCGCCGCGCATCACGAATTCGGGAACAGCAGCCACATCCGGCCGGTCTGCTTCATCCGGCCGGCCTGATCGCCAGCGTCGTCGCCGAGCCCCCAGAAATAGTCGGCCCGCACGCCGCCCCGGATCGCCGAGCCCGTATCCTGCGCGAACACGAGCCGGTTCATCGGCGTATTCGTCAACGGACGCGTGGTCTGCAGGAACACGGGCGTGCCGAGCGGGATCGACGACGGATCGACCGCGATCGAACGCTCGGGCGTGAGCGGCACGCCGAGCGCGCCGATCGGGCCGTCCGCGCCGCCGTGCGGCGCATCTTCCTTGGTCGGCATGTCGCGGAAGAACACGAATCGCGGATTCGTGTCGAGCAACGCGTCGACGCGAGTCGGGTTCGCCTTCGCCCACGCCTTGATGCCCTGCATCGTCGCCTGTGCCGGCGTCAACTCGCCGCGATCGAGCAGCCACTTGCCGATCGAGCGGTACGGCTGGTTGTTGGTCCCGCCGAAACCGACCCGCATCACCGAGCCGTCGTCGAGCAGCACGCGCCCCGAACCCTGCACCTGCAGGAAGAACGCCTCGATCGGATCGTCGACCCACACGAGTTCGTTGCCGTTGAGGATGCCGGCGCGTTCGAGCTGCGCGCGAGCGGGCAGCGCGGCACCGGCGCGATAGCCTGCCGGCCAGCGGTACAGCGCGTACTGGTAAGGACCGCGCCGCACGCGCGAGCCGTGCAGCAGCGGCTCGTAATAGCCGGTCACGAGCCCGTCGAGCGTGCCGTCGGTGTTCGCCAGCTGAAACGGCGTGAAATACGTTTCGAAGAATGCGCGCGCGCCGCTGACGTCGAGTTCGTCGAGGCGATCGGCCGCGGCGCAAGCGCGCTGCCACGCCGGCTGGCGCGCGAGCCGCACGCAGTTCTGCCGCAGCGCGGCCGCCGCGCCGATCAGCGAATCGTCCTGCCAGCCGGGCACCTGCTGCCAGGCGACCGGCGTCAGCCGCTTCGCGGCGATCTGCCCCGGCACGATCGCCGTGCCGGTCGGCGGCTTGAGCGTCGACGTCCGCGTCGGCGCGCCGCCGCATGCGGCAAGCAGTGCGGCCGTCGCGGCCGCTGCAACCCAGCCGGCCAGCCGGGGCCCAAACCACATACAATGTCCGTTCTTGATGGAAACCGCCATGTCAGATTTTCTCGACCAATATCCGATGCTCATCTTCGCGCTCGAAGCTTTCGTCGCGCTCGCCCTGCTGATCTTCATCGTCGTGTGGACGTCGTCGGGCAGGAAGAAGCATGCCCGCGGCAACGACCGCCAGCCGCGCTGACCGCCCCGCCCGCACGCTCAATGCAGCGTGCGCGGCATGTGCAGCGCAAATTCCTCGACCGGCGCCTCGAACCGCTCGCCGTCCTCCGCCACGCAGAAGTACGCGCCGCGCATGGTGCCGACCGGCGTCGCGATCACGGCCCAGCTCGTGTATTCGAAGTGTTCGCCCGGCTGCAGCAGCGGCTGGTGCCCGACGACGCCGAGCCCCTTCACTTCCTGCACGTGGTTTTCGCTGTCCGTGATGATCCAGTGACGCGCGATCAGCTGCGCCGCGATCTGTCCGGTATTGCGGATGGTCAGCGTGTACGCGAATGCGTATTGACGTCGATCGGGGTCGGATTGTTCCGGCAAGTAGCTGGTTTTCACCGAAACGGTGAACTGATACTGACTCATGATGTTTCCGCTGTAGGTAAGCGCCCGCGCCGATTCGAGCGGCCGGGCCGCGGGCGCGCCGCATTGGTTCGGCATTCTATGCGCAATCGGGCCGCCACCGCACGGCCTGTCGCCGCGCAGCGGGTCGCCGGACGGTAGAATGACGGTTTTGCGCCGCAGCGTCCCCGCTCCCCTGTCATGACTCAATTCCGCATCGCTCCCAGCATCCTGTCGGCCGACTTTGCACGGCTCGGCGAAGAAGTCCGCAACGTGGTCGCCGCCGGCGCCGACTGGATTCACTTCGACGTGATGGACAACCATTATGTGCCGAACCTGACGATCGGCCCGCTCGTGTGCGAGGCGATCCGCCCGCACGTGCAGGTGCCGATCGACGTGCACCTGATGGTGCGCCCGGTCGACCGGATCGTGCCCGATTTCGCGAAAGCCGGCGCGAACCTGATCAGCTTCCACCCGGAAGGCTCGGACCACATCGACCGTACGCTGTCGCTGATCCGCGATCACGGCTGCAAGGCCGGCCTCGTGTTCAATCCGGCCACGCCGCTGAACTATCTCGACCACGTGATGGACCGGCTCGACTTCGTGCTGCTGATGTCGGTGAACCCCGGCTTCGGCGGCCAGTCGTTCATTCCGGAAACGCTGAACAAGCTGCGCGAGGCGCGTGCCCGCATCGACGCGTACACCGAGCGCACCGGCCGCGAGATCCTGCTCGAGGTGGACGGCGGCGTGAAGGCCGACAACATCGCGGAAATCGCGGCAGCCGGCGCGGACACCTTCGTCGCGGGTTCGGCGATCTTCGGCAAGCCCGACTACCGCACGGTGATCGACGAGATGCGCGCCGCGCTCGCTACCGTCGAGCGGAGCTGACGCCGTGGCCGATTCCCCGCTGGCGGGCCGGGCACCGGCCGAAGCCGACGGCCCGATCCGTTTCGCGGCGCCGCGCATCGACGCGGCGCTGATCGACCTCGACGGCACGATGGTCGATACGGCCGACGATTTCACGGCCGGGCTGAACGGAATGCTCGCGCAGCTCGGCGCGCCGGCCACGTCGCGCGACGAGGTGATCGGCTACGTCGGCAAGGGCTCCGAGCATCTGATCCAGAGCGTGCTGAAGGCGCGCTTCACGCCCGACGAAGCGCACGCGCGCTTCGACGACGCGCTCGCGATCTACCAGACCGAATACGCAAAGATCAACGGCCGTCACACGCGCCTCTATCCCGAGGTCGCGGCCGGTCTCGAGGCATTGCGCGCGGCCGGCATCCGGCTCGCGTGCGTGACGAACAAGCCGCACCGCTTCGCGGTCGAGCTGCTCGAGCAATACGGGCTGATCGATCGCTTCGGCATCGTACTCGGCGGCGACAGTGTCGCGCGCAAGAAGCCCGATCCGCTGCCGATGCTGGCGGCGTGCGACGCGCTCGGCGTCGCGCCGGACGCGGCGGTCGCGATCGGCGACTCGGAAAACGACGCGCTGGCGGGCCGTGCGGCCGGCATGGCGACGCTGACGGTGCCGTACGGGTACAACCACGGCAAGGCTATACAAACGATAAATTCGGATGGTATAGTCGATTCGTTGCTGGTCGCAGCACGCGCGATCACCGCGCACAACGCCGGCCGGCCAACCATCTGATTATTTCTTCCATCCGCATGTTTCTGAATAAAAAACGGAGTCTGAGCAGCATCGACCGGGGAGCCTGGCCCTGGCGTCGCTGGTCGCGCTAACCTCTTCGATGAGGTACGCTGAGGCACGTCTTCAGCGCCGTTTTTTATCTCGCTGCGCATCCGCGCGCCGATCGTCGCACCACCTCGAGTTCCACCGCGCCCGAACCCTTGCGTTCAGGATCGGCCGCAGGCTCGCGACGCTCACGCCCGGAATGCCGGCCGGCAACAGGCACTTCTCGATCGACCGCCCTTTCGCCGACGGCAGCCCGCACAGCGTCAAGTGATCCCTGGCGCACACCGCCGCTCGTCCCGAACAGGACCGGAACATGACCGAACTCGAATTCCAATCGCTCGCGAACGAAGGCTACAACCGTATCCCGCTGATCGCGGAAGCGCTCGCCGACCTCGAAACACCGCTGTCCCTCTACCTGAAGCTGGCCCAGCCAGAACGTGCGGGCGCCAACTCGTTCCTGCTCGAGTCGGTGGTCGGCGGCGAACGCTTCGGCCGCTATTCGTTCATCGGCCTGCCCGCGCGCACGCTGGTGCGCACCCGCAACGGCGTGTCCGAAGTGGTGCGCGACGGCGAGGTCGTCGAGACGCACGACGGCGACCCGTTCGAATTCATCGAGTCGTTCCAGGCGCGCTTCAAGGTCGCGCAGCGCCCGGGCCTGCCGCGCTTCTGCGGCGGCCTCGCCGGCTATTTCGGCTACGACGCGGTGCGCTACATCGAGAAGAAGCTCGCGAATACCGCGCCGCGCGACGATCTCGGCCTGCCCGACATCCAGCTGCTGCTCACCGAAGAAGTCGCGGTAATCGACAACCTCGCCGGCAAGCTCTACCTGATCATCTATGCGGATCCGGCCCAGCCCGAGGCCTATACGAAGGCGAAGCAACGCCTGCGCGAGCTGAAGCAGCGCCTGCGCACGACCGTGCAGCCGCCCGTCACGTCGGCGAGCGTGCGCACCGAGACGTTCCGCGAATTCAAGAAGGAAGACTATCTGGCCGCCGTGCGCCAGGCGAAGGAATACATCGCGGCCGGCGAACTGATGCAGATCCAGGTCGGCCAGCGGCTGACGAAGCCGTACCGCGACAATCCGCTGTCGCTGTATCGCGCGCTGCGCTCGCTGAATCCGTCGCCATACATGTATTACTACAACTTCGGCGATTTCCACGTGGTCGGCGCGTCGCCGGAAATCCTGGTGCGCCAGGAAAAGCGCGGCGAAGACCAGATCGTCACGATCCGTCCACTCGCCGGCACGCGCCCGCGCGGCAACACGCCCGAACGCGACGCGGAACTCGCGACCGAACTGCTGAACGACCCGAAGGAAATCGCCGAGCACGTGATGCTGATCGATCTCGCGCGCAACGACGTCGGCCGCATCGCGCAGATCGGCTCGGTGCAGGTCACCGACAAGATGGTGATCGAGAAGTACTCGCACGTGCAGCACATCGTCAGCTCGGTCGAAGGCAAGCTGAAGCCCGGCATGACGAACTACGACGTGCTGCGCGCGACGTTCCCGGCCGGCACGCTGTCCGGCGCGCCGAAGGTGCGCGCGATGGAACTGATCGACGAGCTCGAGCCGGTCAAGCGCGGGCTGTACGGCGGTGCCGTCGGCTACCTGTCGTTCTCGGGCGAAATGGATCTCGCGATCGCGATCCGCACGGGCCTGATCCACAACGGCAACCTGTATGTGCAGGCGGCGGCCGGTGTCGTCGCCGATTCGGTGCCCGAATCCGAATGGCAAGAGACCGAAAACAAGGCGCGCGCGGTGCTGCGTGCGGCCGAACAGGTCCAGGACGGCCTCGATAGCGACTTCTGACCGGAGACTGACCATGCTGCTCATGATCGACAACTACGACTCGTTCACCTACAACCTGGTCCAGTACTTCGGCGAACTGGGCGAGGACGTGCGCACGTACCGCAACGACGAAATCACGCTCGACGACATCGCGCGCCTGAACCCCGACGCCATCTGCCTGTCGCCCGGCCCGAGCAACCCGCAGCACGCGGGCATCACGCTCGACGTGCTGCGCGAATTCGCGGGCAAGAAGCCGATTCTCGGCGTCTGCCTGGGCCACCAGGCGATCGGCGAAGCGTTCGGCGGCCGCGTGGTGCGCGCGAAGACCATCATGCACGGCAAGGTGAGCCGGATCGAAACCGACTGCCGCGGCGTATTCGCCGACCTGCCGAAGCATTTCGACGTCACGCGCTACCACTCGCTCGCGATCGAACGCGAGTCGCTGCCCGACTGCCTCGAGGTGTCCGCGTGGACCGACGACGGCGAGATCATGGGCGTGCGCCACAAGACACTGCCGATCGAGGGCGTGCAGTTCCACCCGGAATCGATCCTCTCCGAGCACGGCCATGCGCTGCTCGAGAATTTCCTGAAGCAGAATCGCGCAGCGGCCCATGCGGCCGCGCCGGCCGCCTGACGGGAGACGCACGATGACGATTACCCCGCAGGAAGCGCTGCAGCGCACGATCGAGCACCGCGAAATCTTCCACGACGAGATGCTGCACCTGATGCGGCTCATCATGCGCGGCGACATGTCGCCCGTGATGGCGGCCGCGATCATCACCGGGTTGCGCGTGAAGAAGGAGACGATCGGCGAGATCGCCGCCGCCGCGACCGTGATGCGCGAATTCGCGAATCACGTCGAGGTGCAGGACAACTCGAACTTCGTCGACATCGTCGGCACGGGCGGCGACGGCTCGCACACGTTCAACATCTCGACCGCGTCGATGTTCATCGCGGCAGCGGCCGGCGCGAAGGTCGCGAAGCACGGCAACCGCGGCGTGTCGAGCAAGTCCGGCAGCGCCGACGTACTCGACGCGCTCGGCGTGAACATCGACCTGCAGCCCGACCAGGTTGCCGCGTCGATCGCCGAAACCGGCATGGGCTTCATGTTCGCGCCGAACCACCACCCGGCGATGAAGAACATCGCGGCCGTGCGCCGCGAGCTCGGCGTGCGGACGATCTTCAACATTCTCGGCCCGCTGACCAATCCGGCCGGCGCGCCGAACCAGCTGATGGGCGTGTTCCACCCCGACCTCGTCGGCATCCAGGTGCGCGTGATGCAGCGTCTCGGCGCGCAGCACGTGCTGGTCGTGTACGGCAAGGACGGGATGGATGAAGTGTCGCTCGGCGCCGCGACGCTCGTCGGTGAATTGCGCGACGGCCAGGTGCACGAATACGAGATCCATCCGGAGGATTTCGGCCTGCAGATGGTGTCGAACCGCACGCTGAAGGTGGAAAATGCCGAGGAATCGCGCACGATGCTGCTCGGCGCGCTGGACAACCAGCCGGGCGTCGCGCGCGAAATCGTTACACTGAACGCGGGCACCGCGCTCTACGCGGCCAATATCGCCGAATCGATCGCGGACGGCATCCAGCTCGCCCGCGAAGCGATCGCGAGCGGCAAGGCGCGCGCGAAGGTCGACGAACTCGTGCGCTTCACGCAGCAGTTCAAGCGCTGACTCCCTTTACGAATCAAGCAGGAACCCACATGAGCGACATTCTCGACCGAATCATTGCCGTCAAGCGCGAAGAAGTCGCGGCGGCCATGCGCAGCGCGCCGCTCGAGGCACTGAAACTGGAAGCATCGGCGCGCGACCTGCGCGACTTCGTCGGCGCACTGCGCGCGAAGCAGGCGGCCGGCCACGCGGCAGTGATCGCCGAAGTGAAGAAGGCGAGCCCGTCGAAGGGCGTGCTGCGCGAGCATTTCGTGCCCGCCGACATCGCACGCTCGTATGCAGCCCACGGCGCCGCGTGCCTGTCGGTGCTGACCGACGAGCAGTTCTTCCAGGGCAGCGTCCGCTACCTCGAGGAAGCCCGTGCGGCCTGCACGCTGCCGGTGCTGCGCAAGGACTTCATCGTCGATGCGTACCAGATCCTCGAAGCGCGCGCGATGGGCGCCGACGCGATCCTGCTGATCGCGGCCGCGCTCGACACGCCGCTGATGCAGGATCTCGAGGCGTATGCGCACTCGCTCGGCCTCGCGGTGCTGGTCGAAGTCCACGACCGCGACGAGATGGAACAGGCGCTGACGCTGAAGACACCGCTGCTCGGCATCAACAACCGCAACCTGCGCACGTTCGAGACGTCGATCCAGACCACGCTCGACATGCTCGACATGATTCCGCCGGAACGCATCGTCGTGACAGAGTCCGGCATCCTGTCGCGCACCGACGTCGACACGATGCGCGCGGCGAACGTGAACGCGTTCCTCGTCGGCGAAGCGTTCATGCGCGCCGACCAGCCGGGCGAGGAACTCGCGCGGATGTTCTTCTGATGGCGATCGAAACGGAAATCAAGCTCGCGCTGCCGGCCGGTCAGGCCGATGCCGCGCGGCGCTTTTTCGCGACGCTGACCGGCGAAGACGGCGACGTCATCACGCTTGCGAACGTCTACTACGACACGCCCGATCTCGCGCTGGCCCGTTCGAAGAGCGCGGTGCGCGTGCGCCGCACGCCGCATGGCTGGCTGCAGACCTTCAAGACGGTCGGCAGCGCGCAAGACGGCCTGCATATTCGCCACGAATGGGAGTTGCCCGTTGCGGGCGATGCGCTCGAAATCGATGCGCTCGTCGCCGCGTGCGACGTGCCGGACGCTGCCGCCGCACTGCGCGACGCGGCGCCGGCGCTGCACGCGCTGTTCCGGACGGATTTTTCGCGTACGCTGTGGCGCATCGCAATCGGCGGCGCAACCGTCGAAGCCGCGGTCGACGTCGGCGAGATCGTCGTCCAGACGGAAAACGATACGCGCCGCGAACCGATCAGCGAAATCGAACTCGAACTGATCGACGGCCCGGAAGCGGCGCTCGCGACGCTCGCCGCCGAACTGCAGCAGGCGCTGCCGGGCCTCGCCCCCGAAAACATCAGCAAGGCGCAGCGCGGCTACCGGCTGCGCGCGCAATAAACACGCATCACGCATGGCAACCCGCAAGACTCTCCGCACGCCGCAGCAGGCGTCGCTGTTCGACGATCCCGTGCCGGAAACGGCGCAGGACGATGTTTCCGCCACGGCGCCCGCGCCGGCCGCTGCCGGGCGCAAGCCCGCAAGGAAGGCCGCGGCAGCCGCCCCGGTTTCCGCCGCGCCGCAGCCCGCGCGCCCCGTTGTCGCGAACATTCCTCACCTCGCCGCGCAGTTCGACGCGCTGCCGGCCGCCTGGCGCGACGTGTTGAAACCGTTCACCGACAGCGACGCGTATGCGCCGCTGTGCCGCTTCGTCGACGACGAGCGCGCGGCCGGCAAGACGGTCTACCCGACCGACGTGTTTCGCGCGCTGCGCCTGACGAGCCCGGACGACGTGAAGATCGTGATTCTCGGCCAGGATCCCTACCACGGCGACGATCGCGGCACACCGCAGGCCCACGGCCTGGCGTTCTCGGTGCCGCCGGCCGTCCGCACGCCGCCGTCGCTGCGCAACATCTTCAAGGAAATCGCCGCGAATTTCGGCCACGACACGCCGCGTCACGGCTGCCTCGATACCTGGGCGCGCCAGGGCGTGCTGCTGCTCAACACCGTGCTGACGGTCGAGCGCGGCGCGGCTGCGAGCCACGCAAAGCGCGGCTGGGAGCAATGCACGGACACGCTGATCCGCGAACTGGCCAATCGCCATCGCGGGCTCGTGTTCATGCTGTGGGGCGCGCACGCGCAAGCGAAGCGCGCGCTGTTCGATGCGAGCGCCCACTGTGTGCTCGAGGCGCCGCATCCGTCACCGCTGTCCGCGCACCGCGGCTTCCTCGGTTGCCGCCACTTCGCGCTCGCGAACGACTATCTCGTCGAAGCGGGCCGCGAGCCGGTCGACTGGCGCTTGCCGGAAGTGGCCGAAACGCTCGCGTAATCGCGTTCCGCTTTTACCCGCACCACGCAAGAACGCCGCGCCCTTTCGGGACGCGGCGTTCTTTCATCCGGCGACGCAACGCGGGGGCGATGCACCCGCGCCGGCCTTACGCGGCAGCGATCGCTTCGCGTGCGCTGGCGAGTGCCGCGCTCTGCGAATCCGGCCCGAGGTTCAGGCCTTCCGCGTGGATGAAGCTCACGTCGGTCAAGCCGATGAAGCCGAGGAACGTGCGCAGGTACGGCGTATGGCTGTCATTCGGGGTACCGAGGTACTTGCCGC
Organism: Burkholderia sp. KBS0801; assembly: GCF_005937855.2. Lineage (NCBI taxonomy): Bacteria > Pseudomonadati > Pseudomonadota > Betaproteobacteria > Burkholderiales > Burkholderiaceae > Burkholderia > Burkholderia sp. KBS0801. The sequence continues at coordinate 509,950 of NZ_CP042177.1, read as the reverse complement.
CGCGCGCCGTCACCACGTAAACCTTCTTGCCCTTGATCAGCCCTTCCGGACCGTTCTCGGTGTAGCGGAACGTGACGCCTGCGCGGGCGATCCAGTCGAAATACGTCTTCAGTTGCGACGAGACGCCAAAGTTGTACATCGGCGCACCGATCACGATGATGTCGGCGGCTTGCAGTTCGGCGATCAGCGCATCGCTCTTCGCGACGATCGCATTCTGTTCCGCGCTGCGCTGGTCGGCCGGCGTGAAGAATGCGCCGAGCACCGACTCGTCGAGGTGCGGCAGCCCATCGGCCAGCAGGTCGCGAACCACGACCTTGGCGCCGGCGTTCGATTGTTGCAGCTTTGCCGTCAGTTCGTTGGCCAGCAGCGTGGATTGCGCACCTTGCGAGCGCGCCGCGGAATTGATTTGCAGAATGGTCGTCATGTCAGGCTCCAGTTGGGCTGCGCTTCGGTAGCGCGAGTGACGCCATTGTGCGTGGCCGCATCGTCGCGAAAAAGCGGCTCAGGGGCGACGGATTGTTGCACCAGCAGAACAATCGATGGTCGCACCCCTAAAGCCGCTCGTGCAGGATCAGCCCTTCAGCCAGATTTCCCGGGACTTGCGCGCGGCGGCCGGTTTCGCGGCCGCCGTGAGCCGGTAGCGCATGACCTCAGGCCCGTCCAGCTTCAGTTTCGCGGTCCGCAGCTCGTCGCGGCGGAATGCGTGCACCTCGACCTTGTCGCCCGGCCGGTAGCGCGCGAGCAGCGTGTCGAGATTCGTGCCGGTGACGCGCAGCCCGTCGAGCGCGATCAGCGTGTCGCCGGCCGACAGCCCCGCACGATGCGCGCCGCCGCCCTCGTACACCGCCGCCAGCGTACAGTCCGCCCCGCCGCGCAGACGCGCGCCGATCGTCGGTTTCGCGGCCGCGCCAGCCGCGACCTCGGGCACGAGCGTCACGCCGAACGGCGCGAGCAAATCGGCGAGCGGCAGGTCGCGCGTGCCGTGCACGGCGTCGGCGAACAGTCGGCCAAGGGCCACACCCGTCGCTTCCTCGATCAGCGCCTCGACCTCGTCTTCCTCGACGCCCGCCTGCTTGCCGCGATAGAACTCGCGGCCGTAGCGCTGCCACAGCAGACGCATCACGTCGTCCAGCGACTTGCGGTCGCGCGTCTGCGCGCGGATCGCGAGATCGAACGCGAGCGCGACGAGCGAACCCTTCGTGTAATAGCTGACGATCGCGTTGGTTGCGTTCTCGTCCTGGCGGTAATACTTGATCCACGCGTCGAACGAGCTGTCCGCGACGCTTTGCTTCAGGCGCCCCGTGCCGCGCAGCACGCCGCCGACGGTACGGCCGAGCGCCGCAAAATAGTCGTCCTGCGACATCAGCCCGCTGCGCACGAGCATCAGGTCGTCGTAATACGACGTGAAGCCCTCGAACAGCCACAGCAGCGACGTGTAGTTCTCCCGCGCGAGGTCGTACGGCACGAACGCGGCCGGCTTGATGCGCTTCACGTTCCACGTGTGGAAATACTCGTGGCTGCACAGGCCGAGATACGTGCGATAGCCTTCCGTCGTTTCCGGCCGGCCCTTCACCGGCAGGTCGGTGCGGTTGCAGATCAGCGCGGTCGACGCACGGTGCTCGAGGCCGCCGTAGCCATCGCTGACCGCGAGCGTCATGAACACGTAGCGGTCCATCGGCGCCTTCCTCGATTTCGGCTCGAACAGCGCGATCTGCGCTTCGCACACGCGCTTCAGGTCGGCGCGCAGCCGTTCCATGTCGAGCTGCGTCACGCGACCGGCGATCACGATATCGTGCGGCACGCCGTGCGCGTCGAACGTCGCCAGCGCGAATTCGCCGATCGTCACCGGATGGTCGGTGAGCTCGTCATAGTTCGAGGCCCGATATGCGCCGAACCCGTAGCGCCTGGTGCCGCGCGCCTCGGGCAGCGACGTACCGACGCGCCACGTGCGGAACGCCGCGCCCGCCGGTTTCGCGATGTCGACTTCGCACGGTGCATCCTCGCGACCGGCGACGCTCAGGAACACGGCCGTCGCGTTGAAGAAGCCGCCCGATTCGTCGAGATACGCGGAGCGGACCGACAGATCCCACGCGTACACGTCGTAGCGCAGCGTCAGCGTGCCGCTCACCGGCGCCGCCTGCCACGTGTTCTTGTCGGTTTTTGCGATCCGCACCTTGCGGCCCGCGTCGTTGAACGCGGCGAGCGTCACGATGTTGCGCGCGAACTCGCGCACGAGGTAGCTGCCGGGAATCCATACCGGCAGCGAGAAGCGCTGGCCTTCGGGATCGGGATCGGTGACTGTCACCGACACTTCGAACAGGTGCGCGGCAAGATCTTTCGGGGCAATCGAATAACGGATCGGCTGGGTCATCGTGGCAATCGGTCGGAAATCGGACGGAATATGGCGGCGGAAACGAAGAGAGGCGCCGGCAGATACCACGGGCGCCCCTCGCTGGCCGGGCCATGCGGCCCGGCGTGCCGGTCGGTTACTTGCTCGACGCGAGCGCCTGATTCAGCTGATCGGCCGATACCGCGCCCGGCAGGCGACGGCCGTCGGGCAGGAAGATCGTCGGCGTGCCCGTGACGTTCATCCCGCGGCCGAGCGCGAGGTTCTTGTCGAGCGCGCTCGTATCGCAATTGCCGGCGCCGGACGGTGCGCGATGCTCGAGCATCCAGCCCTCCCAGCTTTTCGCGCGGTCGGTCGCGCACCAGATCGCCTTCGATTTCGTGGTCGAATCGGGCGACAGCACCGGATACAGGAACGTGTAGACGGTCACGTTGTCGACCGACTGAAGCGTCGTCTCGAGCCGCTTGCAGTACGGGCAGTTCGGATCGGAGAACACCGCGATCTTGCGTGCGCCGTTGCCCTTGACCACCTTGATCGCGTTCGCGAGCGGCAGGCTCGCGAAGTCGATCTTGTTCAGGTCGGACAGGCGCGCGTCGGTCAGGTTCTTGTGCGTCTTGGTGTCGACGAGATCGCCGAGCAGCACGTAGTCGCCGGCTGCATCGCTATAGATGATCTGCGTGCCGAGGTTGACTTCGTACAGGCCCGCGACCGGCGATTTCGACACGCTCTTGATCGGCGCGTCGCTGCCCAGACGCGCTTGCAGCGTGGCTTTCAACTTGTCGGTGGTCTGGTCGGCCTGCGCGGTGCAGCCAAGCGTCGCCATCGTGACGGCCAGCGCCAGCGATGCGATGCGGATCGTTTTTTTCATCCTGTTGTTCCTTCAGCTCAATCGGAGTGCACGTCACAGTGTACGCCGTAACGGAGCCCTGTCCGACAGGCCGGGCGCGCGAAGGTTCGATCAGCCGAGCGCGGCCGACACGAGCCAGCGCTTCACGAGCGGTTGCGCGCCGACGAACGCCATGCCCGCGTTTCGCACCGCCTTCGCGAACGAGCCGGGCACCGCGAACAGCCGCTGCAGCCCGTCGGTCGCGACCATCAGCGCGCGGATGTCCTCGCGGCGCGAACGCTCGTAGCGGCGCAGCAGCACCGTGTCGCCGAGGTTGCGGAAGGGTTCCTTGTTCGCGATCGCATCGGCGAGCGCCGCGACGTCGCGCAAGCCGAGATTCATCCCCTGCCCCGCGAGCGGATGGATCAGGTGTGCGGCATCGCCGACGAGCGCGACGCGCGGGGCGATCAGCTTGTCGACGGTCTGCAGCGCGAGCGGGAAACCGGCGGCCGGCGTCACGCATTCGAGCGTGCCGAGCTGCCCGTGCGACACGCGCTCGACTTCGGCCGCGAGTTGCGCGGGATCGAGCGCGAGCAGTTCGTCCGCGTGCGCGGTGTGCGCGGACCACACGAGCGACACGTGACCGTCCGGCAGCGGCAGCAGCGCGACGATCTCGCCGTCGCGGAACCATTGGCTGGCGGTCTCGCGGTGCGGAAGCGATGCCTTGAAGTTGGCGACGACGCCCGTCTGCCGGTAATCGCGCCGCTCGATCCTCGCCCCCATCTGGGAGCGCACCCACGAATGCGCGCCGTCCGCGCCGACCACGAGATCCGCTTCGAGCACTTGCCCCGACGACAGCGTGAGCACGGCCGCGTCGTCGCGCACGTCGAAGCCTTGTGCGCGCGCATCGAACCACGTGAGGTTCGGCTGGAACCGCAGCGCGGCGTCGAGCGACGTCTCGATCAGCGACGATTCGGCGATCCACGCAAGCTGCGGTACGGACGCCTGATAGGCGGAGAAATGCAGTTCCGCATGCGCGTCGCCGTACACCCGCATGTCGTAGACCGGCGCGAGCCGGCCATGGTCGAGCGCCTGCCAGACCCGCAGCCGCTCCAGCAATGCCTGCGAGCTGGACGACAGCGCGTAGATGCGCGTGTCGAACGCGAGATCGGCGGGGCGGGGCGCCGCCGGCTGGGCGAGCAAGGCGGTCTTGTAGCCGGACTGGGTCAGCGCGAGCGCGGCCGTCTTGCCGACGAGCCCGCCGCCGACCACGGCGACGTCGAAGGTGTGGTGGGCAGTCATGGCGGGCATTATAGCCGCGGGGCCAATCCCTTACGCGGCCGGACTTTGCGGGAAATCAGCAGAATCGCGGGCTGGCCCGGCGGCGGGGCGGCCCGTCGCATCGGGCGTTCGGGGGAAGGCCGGAAACCGGGGCGTCGGCACGGTACAATAGCGGCTTCGAACATCGGCCCGCCGCGCCCCAGGCGCCGGCCGTCCCTATTTTTCCCGCGCCGCCGCGCTTTGTCCGGCCGCGCCGCCTCACCGGTCCGAAGGATTCCATGAGCCTCAAATGCGGCATCGTCGGCTTGCCCAACGTCGGCAAGTCCACCCTGTTCAATGCGCTGACCAAGGCCGGCATCGCCGCCGAGAACTACCCGTTCTGCACGATCGAGCCGAACGTCGGCATCGTCGAAGTGCCCGACACGCGCCTGAAGGCGCTGTCGGAAATCGTGAAGCCCGAGCGCGTCGTGCCGGCCGTCGTCGAATTCGTCGACATCGCCGGCCTCGTCGCGGGCGCGAGCAAGGGTGAAGGCCTCGGCAACCAGTTCCTCGCGAACATCCGCGAAACCGATGCGATCACGCACGTCGTGCGCTGCTTCGAGGACGACAACGTCATCCACGTCGCCGGCAAGGTCAGCCCGATCGACGACATCGAAGTGATCAACACCGAGCTCGCGCTCGCCGACCTCGCCACCGTCGAGAAGGCGCTCACGCGCTACTCGAAGGCCGCGAAATCGGGCAACGACAAGGAAGCGGTGAAGCTCGCCGCGGTGCTCGAGAAGGTGCGCGCGCACCTCGACCAGGGCAAGGCCGTGCGCGGCCTCGACCTGTCGGACGAAGAGCAGGCACTGCTCAAGCCGTTCTGCCTGATCACCGCGAAGCCGGCGATGTACGTCGCGAACGTGAAGGACGACGGCTTCGAGAACAACCCGCACCTCGATGCGGTGCGCAAGTACGCGGAAAGCGAGAATTCGCCGGTGGTCGCGGTGTGTGCGGCGATCGAGGCGGAAATCGCCGATCTCGACGATGCGGACAAGGAAGCGTTCCTCGCCGACATGGGCATGGAAGAGCCGGGCCTCGACCGCGTGATTCGCGCGGGCTTCAAGCTGCTCGGCCTGCAGACCTACTTCACCGCGGGCGTGAAGGAAGTGCGCGCGTGGACGATCCACATCGGCGACACGGCGCCGCAAGCGGCCGGCGTGATCCACACCGACTTCGAGCGCGGCTTCATTCGCGCGCAGACGATCGCGTTCGACGACTTTGTTTCCTACAAGGGCGAACAGGGGGCGAAGGAAGCCGGCAAGATGCGCGCGGAAGGGAAGGAATATGTCGTGCACGACGGGGATGTGATGAACTTCCTGTTCAACGTCTGATAGGCGAATCGCGATGCCGTGCGATATGCACGGCGTCGCATGATGCGCGTCCGGCACGAAAAGCAAATGGGCCGATTGGCAAACGCCAATCGGCCCATTTTTCATCGCGGTGCCCGCTCCGCGAGCCGAAGGCGAGCACCATGCCCGCCTTCGGCTCGTCGGTTCATCAGGTCGCCGACACCCGCCGCCCCGCCCCGGCCCGCGCATCGCGACCGCGCTTGTTCAACCACGCGGCAAACAACACGATCAGCGCGAGCACGGCCGTCGCCCCCACTTCCATCCGGTGTTCCTCGCTGACGAACATCACGGTCAGCGTGCCGCAAATGAACAGGATCACCGCCCACGTGAGCCACGGGAACAGCCACATCCGCAGCGGCAGGTCGGCGCCGCCCGATTCGAGCGTCTTGCGCATCCGCAGCTGCGAGATCGCGATCACGAGATACACGAGCAGCGCGATCGCACCCGACGTCGCCAGCAGGAAGCCGAACACCTGTTCCGGCATCAGGTAGTTGGCGATCACGGTCAGAAAACCGAACGCCGTCGATGCGAGCACGGCCGCACGCGGCGTGCCGGTCGAATCGGTGCGGTGCAGGAACGCGGGCGCGTCCTTGCGCCGGGACAGCGAGAACAGCATCCGCGACGCGGTGTACAGCGCGGAATTCAGGCAGCTCGCGACCGACACGAGCACGATCACGTCGATGATCGCCTTCGCGTTCGGCACGCCGATCAGCTCCATTGCCCGCTGATACGAGCCGTGCTTCGGCAGCAGCGGATCGTTCCACGGCACGATGGCCGCGACGACGAGGATCGAGCCGAGATAGAACAGCGTGATCCGCCAGATCACCGAGTTCGTCGCACGCACGATCTGGCGTTGCGGGTTATCCGATTCGGCGGCCGCGATCGTCACGATCTCGGTGCCGAGGAACGAGAACATCGTCGTCAGCATCGCCGCGAGCACCGCGCCGGCGCCGTGCGGCATGAAGCCGTCATGCGCGAACAGGTTCGACACGCCCGACACGGCCGGGGCGGGAACGATGCCGACGATCGCCGCACCGCCGATGCACAGGAACACGACGATCGCGACGACCTTGATCAGCGCGAACCAGAATTCGAATTCGCCGTAGTTCTTGACCGAGAAGAGATTAGTGATCGTCAGCAGCAGCGTGATGCCGAGCGCGAAGATCCAGGTCGCGACGCCGGGGAACCACGCATTGAGAATGGTCGCGGCGGCCGTCGCCTCGATCGGGATCACGAGCACCCAGAACCACCAGTACAGCCAGCCGATGGTGAAGCCTGCCCAGTGGCCGATCGCGCGATCGGCATAGGTCGAGAACGAACCGCTGTCTGGATGCGCGACGGCCATCTCGCCGAGCATGCGCATCACCAGCACGACCAGCACGCCCGCGATCGCATACGCGAGGATCGACGCCGGGCCGGCCTCGGCGATCGCGTGGCCGGAGCCGACGAACAAGCCCGCGCCGATGACGCCGGCAATCGACATCATCGTCACGTGACGCTGCTTCAGGCCCGTGCCGAGGCCTGTGTTGCTTCCACTCATATGTCTCTCTCCAAAAAACGGTTCCGGTACGACCGGGGGTCTCGTGAAGGCGGCGCTGGGAGTTGTCGTTGTTGAATCCGGTAGCCCGCCGCGCGTGCGCGGCATGCGGGCAGAAAGCCGGATCGAGCCTGTTTCGGTCGGTGCGCGACGCAGTCTGCGAAGCTGCGGGTGCGATGCGGCACGCGGGGATGCCGGCACATCGCGTGCGCCCTGTCCGTCGGCTGTCGGTCAGCCGCCTTCGAAGCGAACGAGTGTAAGCATCAAACGGTTCTTCACTAAGAACCAATTGAAGAATTTCGATGGAACCACTTGTTGCATCGATATGAATCGATGCAACGGTTGGTCCGGTTGGCATCTCCTCGGCGCGCCCGCCGGGATCGGGCAATCGAAGGCGAGGCGGCTCCCCGGTATCGCGACGAACCTTCCGTCGAAGAGGTTCGTTCGCCGCCCTCAGGGCGTCGCGCCGGACGCTCAGTTCGCCGCGCCTGGCCCTTCGTCCCGCCATTTGGCCGGCGCGATCGCCTGCCATTCTCGCAGAAGCAGATTTTTCACGGCGTCGGGATGCGCGGCCGACAGGCGCACCAGCACGATGGGCCAGCCCGCGTAGTGGTCCGTCACGTAATAGACGTCGGGCTCCGATTCGATCAGCCACGCGCGCTCGTCGGGGCCGACGCCCTTCACGACGAGCGTGTCGCCGTCCTCGCGCAGGCGCGCGAGCATCTTGCCCTTCACCTTGAGCGCGGGCGTGCCGTACGACGTGCCCTCCTCGACACCGCGCCATGCCAGCGCGATCCGTCGCACTTCGTCGAATGTCACGATGCGCCTCCGTCCGTCGATGATCGACGCCCGCACACCGTAGCGGAAATCATGGATGACGCCTAGCCGCAAGTGCCTGGCCGCGCGGCCGGCGACGCGCGACTAGCGGCCGGCCGCCCGCGCCGCCAGCGGCGCGCGCCCGGTAGTGGCGACGATCGCGAACGCGATCGCATTGGCTGCCGCGCTGGCAAGGATCGGCACGAGATAGCCGCCGCCCGCGTCGTAGATGAAACCGGCCGCGGCGGGCCCGATCAGCGTGCCGAACGCAACGCTCGTGTACAGGATGCCGATGATCGCGCTCACGTTGCGGCCGCCGAAATAGTCCATCACGACGGCGGGCAGGACGGCGACCCAGCCACCGTAGAACACGCCGAACACAAGTGCGAACGCGGCGAGCGTCGCGACGCTCGCGGCACCGGCCCACGCAACGAGCGAGACGGCCATGCCCGCGAACATCGCGAGCAGCGACGCGCGGCGGCCGAAGCGATCGGCAAGGCCGCCGAGGAAGAAGCGCCCTGCGGTGCTGCCGACGCCGATCGCGCCGAGCAGCAGCACGGCCGTCGACGGCGCGACGTCATGATCAAGCGCGTACGGCACGAGATGCACGAACGGCACGAAGACGCCGAACGAGCACACGAGGCATGCGGCGTAGAGGCTCGCGAACGGCCGCGACATGACGGCCTCGCGCACGGTCGCGCCGGCGTGCAGAGCTGCGGCGGCCGCATCGGCTGCGGCAGCGCCTCCATTGCGGCGGCCGTCGCCGCCGGCATCGCCGTCCGGCAGCAACCCGCGCCCGCGCGGATCGTTCTCGATCAGCAACGACATGCCGACCCCGACGGCCGCCGCGATCACTGCCAGCGTGAAATAAGCACCGCGCCAGCCGACGTGCGCGATCAGCGCGGACGCGAGCGGCGGCATCACCAGCGTGCCGACGCCGATCCCGGCGACCGCGAGCCCCGACGCGAAGCCGCGCCGCCGCACGAACCAGCGTTGCACGGCACCGACGGCCGGCACATACGCGCAGCCGACGCCGAAGCCGACACCGAGCCCATATGCGACATAGACCTGCAGCAACGTATGCGCGGCACCGGCCGCGGCGAGACCGCCGGCCGTCAGCAACATGCCGGCGACGGCGAGCCGCCGGGAGCCGAAGCGATCGGCAAGCGGGCCGCTGACGATGCCGAAGCCGAAATACAGGAAGCCGGCCAGCGAGAACACGAGCGAGATCTGCCCGCGCGACGCGGCGAAGTCCCGCTGCAGCGATTCGACGAACGCGCTGAACGTGTACGCACTGCCGAAGCCGACGAACGTGACGGCGAACGCGGCCGCCACCACATACCAGCCGTAGAAGACGCGCGATGCGCGCGGGCCGCTCATGACGATGCTCCTCCCGGGTTCCGCCGGACGCCGCGCGGCGCCCGGATTGCCTCATGGATATAGTTGAACCATGTTGGTCGCAGCGGTCGCCGCAGTCAGTCGCGACGAATGCGATTCGATGCGAAAACGGTACTCGCGCGTACCCATTGCTTCAAACGATATTTCGTCGGCCTTTCACTTTAGAAAAACTGAATGAACCGTTCCCGCCTGCCGCCCCTCAACGCGCTGCGTGCGTTCGAGGCGGCGGCCCGCCACCTGTCGGTGAAATCCGCGGCGCAAGAGCTGTCGGTCACGCCCGGCGCGGTGAGCCAGATGATCCGCACGCTCGAGCGCCACCTCGGCGTGCAGCTGTTCGAGCGCGTGAACCGCGGCATTCTGCTGACTGCCGCGGGCCGCGACTACCTCCCGCCTGTGCGCAACGCGTTCCGGCAGATCGCCGACGCGTCGCAGCGCGTGGCGGGGGCCGCCGACAGCGGCGTGCTGACGGTGAGCGTCACGCCGTTTTTCGCGTCCGCATGGCTCGTGCCGCGCCTCGCGCAGTTCCGCGACGCGTGCCCGGACATCGACCTGCAGATCGCCACGAGCCATGCGCTCGCCGATTTCTCGCGCGACGGCGTCGACGTCGCGATCCGCCACGGTCTCGGCCGTTACATCGGCTTGTGCAGCGAACGGCTGCTGACGGTGGAGATCGTCGCGCTTGCGGCACCGGCCCTCGTCGCGCGGCTGGGCATGCCGGCCACGCCCGCCGACCTGGCCCGATGGCCGCATCTGCACGACGCCGAGCGCAAGGGCTGGCACATCTGGTTCGACGCGCAGCGGATCGACGATTTCGGTCCGCCGCGCGGCCCCGCGTTCGACGATTCCGGCCTGTTGCTGCAGGCGATTCTCGCCGGCCAGGGCGCCGGCCTGCTGCCGGCGGCGATGGTGCGCGACGAGCTCGCGAGCGGCCGGCTCGTGCAGCTTGCCGACATCGCGTGGCTCGACGACTTCGCGTACTACCTCGTCTATCCGCCGCATCACGCGGAACGCACGAAAGTCGCGGCGTTCCGCCGGTGGATTCTCGAGGCCGCGCAAGCCGACGGCGCGGCATCGATGACCGGCGCGGCGTAGCGTCGGCGCACGTCGGCGCAGCGGCACCGATCTTCAGCCGATCGGCTAACATGCGGCCCGGGATCGACAGCAGATAACAACATCCGGAGAGAGACCATGCCTGCCCAGCTCCGACGCGCGATGCGCATCGCGACCCTGTCCGCCGCGCTGTTCGCCGCGTGCGCCGCCGTGCCGCCTGCGGCGCACGCGTATCGCGCGTCACCCGGCTACGGCTACGGCAACGAAGCCGACCTCGACCGGCACGACACGTACCGCAATCGCGACGGCGACGCCGTCCATGCGCCGGCCCATTCGAAATCGGGCCGCGTGCCCGAGGGCGCGAGCGCGCGCTGCCGCGACGGCACGTACAGCTTCAGCCGCCATCGGCGCGGCACCTGTTCGGGGCACGGCGGCGTCGCCGCGTGGCTGTGAACGCGGGTCGGCCGAATGGCCGGCGCGGTGCCAGCGGCAGCCGGCGGCGAAGTACAATACGCGCTCGCGCCGCCAACCCGCGGCGACACCGCCGCGCCCCGCGCGGCACGCTCCGTACCGAATCACCCGACGCCACGCAGGCCCATGCGCCGCGAGGCAGTCTCAACCCATTCTGACTTTCACACCCAAATGGCCCAATACGTTTTCACGATGAACCGGGTCGGCAAGATCGTGCCGCCCAAGCGCCAGATCCTGAAGGACATCTCGCTGTCGTTCTTTCCCGGCGCGAAGATCGGCGTGCTCGGCCTGAACGGCTCGGGCAAATCGACGCTGATCCGCATCATGGCGGGCGTCGACAAGGACATCGAAGGCGAAGCAACGCCGATGCCGAACCTGAACATCGGCTACCTGCCGCAGGAACCGCAGCTCGACCCGACGAAGACGGTGCGCGAAGCCGTCGAGGAAGGCCTCGGCGACCTGTTCCAGGCGAACAAGAAGCTCGAGGAAATCTACGCCGCGTATGCGGAGCCGGACGCCGACTTCGACGCGCTCGCGGCCGAGCAGGCGAAATACGAAGCGATCCTCGCATCGAGCGACGGCGGCAGCCCGGAGCAGCAACTCGAAGTGGCCGCCGATGCGCTGCGCCTGCCGCCGTGGGACGCGAAGATCGAGCACCTGTCGGGCGGCGAAAAGCGCCGCGTCGCGCTGTGCAAGCTGCTGCTCGAGAAGCCGGACATGCTGCTGCTCGACGAGCCGACCAACCACCTCGACGCCGAATCGGTCGACTGGCTCGAGCAGTTCCTGGTGCGCTTCCCGGGCACCGTCGTCGCCGTCACGCACGATCGCTACTTCCTCGACAACGCGGCCGAGTGGATTCTCGAACTCGACCGTGGCCACGGCATTCCTTGGAAGGGCAACTACAGCAGCTGGCTCGACCAGAAGGAAGAACGCCTGAAACAGGAAGAAGCATCGGAATCGGCGCGTCAGAAGGCGATCAAGAAGGAGCTGGAGTGGGTGCGCCAGAACCCGAAGGGCCGCCAGGCGAAGTCGAAGGCGCGTATCGCGCGCTTCGAGGAACTGAATAGCCAGGAATACCAGAAGCGCAACGAAACGCAGGAAATCTTCATTCCGGTCGGCGACCGCCTCGGCAATGAAGTGATCGAGTTCAAGAACGTCAGCAAGGCGTTCGGCGACCGCCTGCTGATCGACAACCTGAACCTGAAGATCCCCGCCGGCGCGATCGTCGGCATCATCGGCCCGAACGGCGCCGGCAAGTCAACGCTGTTCCGGATGCTGACCGGCAAGGAACAGCCGGATTCTGGCGAAGTCGTGATGGGCCCGACCGTGAAGCTCGCGTACGTCGACCAGAGCCGCGACGCGCTCGACGGCTCGAAGACGGTGTTCGAGGAGATCTCGGGCGGCGCCGACGTGCTGACGGTCGGCAAGTACGAAACGCCGTCGCGTGCGTACATCGGCCGCTTCAACTTCAAGGGCGGCGACCAGCAGAAGATCGTCGGCAACCTGTCCGGCGGCGAACGCGGCCGCCTGCACCTCGCGAAGACCCTGATCTCCGGCGGCAACGTGCTGCTGCTCGACGAACCGTCGAACGACCTCGACGTCGAAACGCTGCGCGCGCTGGAAGACGCGCTGCTCGAGTTCGCCGGCTCGGTGATGGTGATCTCGCACGATCGCTGGTTCCTCGACCGGATCGCGACGCACATCCTCGCATTCGAAGGCGATTCGCAGGTCACGTTTTTCGACGGCAACTACCAGGAATACGAAGCCGACAAGCGTGCACGCCTCGGCGAGGAAGCCGCGAAGCCGAAGCGCCTGCGCTACAAGCCGATCAGCCGCTGAACGGCGCGGCCCGGGCACCCGGCACTGCGGCGACGCGGGGCCGGTGCCGACAGCGGCCGCCGCCGGATCGGCAAAATGAAAAAAGCGGGCCGCTGGCCCGCTTTTTTCATCCGGCTGGCGTTCTGCCGCCTACGCGAGCGCGCCCAGTTCGCGCAGGCGCGCCTCGGTCGCCGCCGCGCTCGTGTGATGAATGCCATGCCAGCCGAGCGCGGTCGCGGCCGCTGCGTTCTTCGCGTTGTCGTCGATGAACACGAGCTCGTGCGGCGCGATGCCCGGCAGATGCGGATCGATCCGCGCGTGCATTTCGCGATAGATCGCCGGATCGGGTTTCACGAGCTTCACGCGGCCCGACACGACGATGTCCTTGAAGCGCCGCAGCACCGGGAAGTTGTCCCACGCATACGGAAAGGTCTGCGCGGACCAGTTGGTCAACCCGAAGAGCGGCATCCCCTGCGCGTCGAGGCGGTCGACGAGCGCGGCGCCTTCGTCGAGCACGCCGCCGATCATCTCGTGCCAGCGTGCGTAGAACGCGCGGATCAGCGCCTCGTGCTCCGGAAACTTCGCGACGAGCTCGCTCGTTCCCTCGTCGATCGTCTGCCCGCCGTCCTGGCGGATCACCCAGTCCATCGCGCACACGTGCGTGAGGAACCAGCGACGCTCGGTTTCGTCCGGAATCAGTTGCCGGTACAGATAGTCGGGGCTCCAGTCGATCAGCACGCCGCCGAAATCGAACACCACGGCCTTGATCGTCATGCGAACTCCGTTGCAAGCACGTCCGCGAGCGGACGCGGGCGCACCGAGTTGCCCGACAGCGAATTGTTTTCCCACACGAAGTGATGATGCGCGACGATTTGCGCGGCCGACAGGTGCGTGCGCTCGTTCGTCGTGTGCAGATCGGAGACGACGGTCGTCCGATAGCCGAGCAGTGCCGCGCGGCGGGCGGCCGAATCGACGCAGAACTCGGTCGCATAGCCGCAGATCAGCACCGAACGGACACCGTGGCCGTCGAGCTGCGCGGCGAGCGGCGTGTCGTGGAACGAATCGCTCACCTGCTTGCGAATGCGCCAGTCGGCGCCTCCGACGATCAACGCCTCATGCAGTTCCCAGCCGGGCGTGCCGGGCACGATGTCGTCGTCCGCATCGCCGTCGTGCTGCACGAAGCATACGGGCGCGTGGGCCGCGCGCGCCGCTGCCGTCAGCCGGTTGATGCCCGACACGACGTCGTCGAGCCGGTACGCGGGCCTCGCCCGCTGCACCAGCCCGCGCTGCATGTCGACCACGATCACTGCGGTGTCTGCCATCGGTTGCCCTCCCGGTCATGGTCCGGCCGTCGTGCGGCCGGCATCGCGTGTTGCGTCAGATCGGCTGCGTGCGCGCGTCGAGCCACGCCTTCGCGTCGCCGCTCACGTGCCGGCCGACACGCTCGCGCACGGTCGCGTGATACGCGTTCAGCCACGCGCGCTCTTCTTCGTGCAGCATCTCGACGAGTACGCAGCGCGTGTCGATCGGGCACAACGTGAGCGTCTCGAACGCGAGGAAGTCGCCGAACTCGGTCTGCCCGCCTGCGCGGTTCACGACCAGGTTCTCGATCCGGATGCCCCATTTGCCGGGCCGGTACACGCCCGGCTCGATCGACGTGATCATTCCCTCTTCCATCGCCGTGTACGGCTCGGCTGGCGCATAGTGCGAGATGACCTGCGGGCCCTCGTGCACGTTCAGGAAGTAGCCGACGCCGTGGCCGGTGCCGTGGCCGTAGTCGAGCCCGGCCGCCCACATCGGCGCGCGTGCGATCGCATCGAGCATCGGCGAGCGGATGCCGCGCGGAAAGCGTGCGCGCGACAGCGCCATCATCGACCTGAGCACGATCGTGAAATCGCGGCGCTGGAGGTCGCTGAGCGTGCCGACCGGCACGACGCGCGTGATGTCGGTGGTCCCGGTCGTGTACTGGCCACCCGAGTCGACGAGCAGCAGGCCGTCGCCGGCGATCGTCGCGTGCGACGCCGGTGTTGCGCGATAGTGCGGCATCGCGCCGTTCGCATTGAAGCCGGCGATGGTGGCGAAGCTCGGCGACACGTAGCCGGGGCGCCGTGCGCGCGCGGCCGTGAGCTGCTCGTCGATCGTCAGCTCGGTGACGGTCTCGCGGTTCACCGCCTGCTCGAACCACGCGAAGAATTCGGCAAGCGCGGCGCCGTCGTGCTCCATCGTCACGCGCACGTGCTCGATCTCGGCGGACGTCTTGCGCGACTTCGCGAACGTCGACGGGTTCACCGCCTCGATCAGCTTCACGCCGGCCGGCACGGCCTCGAGCGTGCCGAACGTCACGCGGCGCGGATCGATCAGCAGCGACGCGCCGTCGGGCAGCGCCGCGAGCGACGCGTGCACGGCGTCGTACGCACGGACCTCGACGCCGTCCCGCGCGAGCGACGCGGCCAGCGCCGGCGATACCTTGCCGTCGGCGACGAACAGCGTCGCGCGATCGGCGCCGATCAGCGCGTGCGCGACGAACACGGGGTTGAAGTTGACGTCGGCGCCGCGCAGGTTGAACAGCCACGCGAGATCGTCGAGCGTCGACACGAAATGCCATTGCGCGCCCTGCGCCTGCATCGCGCGGCGCACTTCGGCGAGCTTGCTCGCGCGCGTCGTGTCGGCCTGCGGCGCCAGATGCTCGAACACCGCGTCGCCCGGCAGCCCCGGGCGCTCCGGCCAGATCGCGTCGAGCAGGTCGAGATCGGTGCGCAGCGCGATGCCGCGCGCGCTCAGCGCGGCAGTCAGCGCGCGCGCCGCCGTGACGCCGAGCACGGCGCCGTCGACGCCGACCGTCTCACCGGCCGGCACGTTCTGCGCGAGCCAGTCGACGTGGGGCGCGCTCTGCTGGCCGCCCGTCATCTTCATCAGCTCGACGCCCGTGCCGGCGAGTTCGGCCTCGGCCTGCACCCAGTAACGGCTGTCGACCCACAAGCCCGCGAAATCCGCGGTCACGACCAGCGTGCCCACCGAGCCCGTGAAACCGGACAGCCAGCGGCGCGCCTGCCAGCGCTCGGGCAGGTACTCGGACAGGTGCGGATCGGCGGACGGCACGAGATAGGCGGCCAGATCCTCGCGGACCATCGCGCCGCGCAGCAGCGCGAGGCGGGCCGGCACCGGCGAGACTTCGGGGAGACGGGCATTCATGATTTCACCTGAGCGCTTTCGCGACGGGCCGACAGGGCGACCGTCACGGCTACGGCGAGAAACGCGACACCGGTGCAGACCGGCCATTCGAGCGTTTCGCCATCGTAAAACAGTCCAGAGAGGTTGCCGGCCATGCGCGCGGCGGC
This sequence comes from Burkholderia sp. KBS0801, assembly GCF_005937855.2. Lineage (NCBI taxonomy): Bacteria > Pseudomonadati > Pseudomonadota > Betaproteobacteria > Burkholderiales > Burkholderiaceae > Burkholderia > Burkholderia sp. KBS0801. The sequence goes on along the minus strand of NZ_CP042177.1, from coordinate 493,677 downwards.
GGCCCCTGCGATGCCGACCAGCACCACGATCCACCATGCCGGCCGGCCCGTGCGCCGCATCGGATGCAGCCACCGGCCGAACAGCCCGACGGCCGCTCCCAGGACAAGGATTCCAAACCAGTTCATTCGACGCCTTCTATAAATTCAGATTCGTCCCATAGGCGTGAACGTTGCCAGCGGCTAGCATCGATTCATCCATCGAACCCGAGACCAGCCGGGCGCCGCGAACATTCGAGTGTAGGGGTCGGCCCCACGTTATGGCAAGCGCGCACCGGCAGCCGTATTGAAGAAATCCTCATGCGAATCGCCCTGATCGATCCGGAGGCGCGTCATGCTGCGCTCCTGAACCGCCTGCTCTTCGCCGGCGGTCATGTGTGTCACGCGTTTCCGTCCAGCGCGGCGTTCTTCGAGTGGCTCGCCACCGATACCTGCGACATGCTGATCACCGGCAACTGGGCCGGCGATCAGCCCGCCGAGGAAGTCATTCCGCGCGCGCAGGCGATCCTGCCCGGGCTGCCGGCCATCGCCGTCATGCAGTTGCCGCGCGAAAGCGAGGTCGTGTCCTGCCTGCACGCAGGCGCCGACGATTGCCTTGTGCGCCCGGTGAGCGGGCCCGAGCTGCTTGCACGGGTCAATGCGCTGATTCGCCGCGCCGGGGTCCGGCGGCCGCCGAATCGCTCGCGCGAAATGTATGGAGAATACGCATTCGATGCGACCCATAGCCTCGTGCGCTTCGGCGACGCGGTCGTCGCGCTCACGCCGAAGGAGTTCCGCTTCGCGCAGTTGCTGTTCGCGAATCTGTCGCGGCCCGTATCGCGCGCCCATATCCTCGAAACCGTCTGGGCCTGCCGCCGCGACATGAAGTCGCGCACGCTCGACACGCATGCGTCCCGGCTGCGCAGCAAGCTGCAGCTGCTTCCGGAGCACGGCTACCGGCTTCTGCCGCTCTATGGCTACGGCTATCAGCTCGACCGCGTGCCGATCGAGCCCCCAAATTCGAGGCCACGCCACGCTGATGCCCGGTATGCCGCGAGTGAGGAAATCGCTGAAAGGCTATAATATGGGGCTAAACGATAGCCCTCGATATGCAACTCCTCACGATCGGAATTAACCACCACACTGCGCCTGTCGCCCTGCGCGAACGCGTGGCGTTTCCGCTCGAGCAAATCAAGCCGGCTCTCGTCACGTTCAAGAACGTGTTCCTCGGCCCTCACGCGCCCAATGCGCCGGAAGCGGCGATCCTCTCCACCTGCAACCGCACCGAACTCTATTGCGCGACCGACGATCGGGCCGCCCGCGAGGGGGCGATTCGCTGGCTGTCGGAGTACCACCGGATTCCCGTAGACGAACTCGCGCCGCACGTCTACGCGCTGCCGCAGTCGGAAGCGGTCCGGCATGCATTCCGCGTCGCGTCGGGCCTCGATTCGATGGTGCTCGGCGAAACACAGATTCTGGGCCAGATGAAGGACGCGGTGCGCACCGCGACGGAAGCCGGCGCACTCGGCACCTACCTGAACCAGCTGTTCCAGCGCACGTTCGCCGTCGCGAAGGAAGTGCGCGGCACGACCGAGATCGGCGCGCAGTCGGTGTCGATGGCCGCCGCCGCGGTCCGTCTCGCGCAGCGCATCTTCGAAACGGTGTCGGATCAGCGCGTGCTGTTCATCGGCGCCGGCGAAATGATCGAGCTGTGCGCGACGCACTTCGCCGCGCAAAACCCGCGCGAGCTCGTGATCGCGAACCGCACGGCCGAACGCGGCCAGCGGCTCGCCGAACGCTTCAACGGCCGCGCGATGCCGCTGTCGGACCTGCCCACGCGGATGCACGAGTTCGACATCATCGTGTCGTGCACCGCGTCGACGCTGCCGATCATCGGCCTCGGCGCGGTCGAGCGCGCGGTGAAGGCGCGCCGCCACCGGCCGATCTTCATGGTCGACCTCGCGGTGCCGCGCGACATCGAGCCCGAAGTCGGCAAGCTGAAGGACGTATTCCTCTACACCGTCGACGATCTCGGCGCGATCGTGCGCGAAGGCAACGCATCGCGCCAGGCCGCGGTCGCGCAGGCCGAGACGATCATCGAGACGCGGGTCCAGAATTTCATGCAATGGCTCGACACGCGCAGCGTCGTGCCGGTGATTCGTCACATGCATACGCAGGCCGACGCGCTGCGCCGTGCGGAAGTCGAGAAGGCGCAGAAGCTGCTCGCACGCGGCGACGATCCGGCCGCCGTCCTCGAAGCGCTGTCGCAGGCGCTCACCAACAAGCTGATCCACGGCCCGACGAGCGCGCTCAACCGCGTGAACGGCGCCGACCGCGATTCGCTGATCGACCTGATGCGCGGCTTCTACCAGCACGCGCCGCGCTCGAACGACCAGTCCGGCCACTAGCGCCGCCCGGTTGCCCTGCCGCCGGCCGCGAGCCGGCCTATCCTTTCCGAATACCCCTTTTGCCCGGGAGCGCCGCTCCACACCATGAAGACGAGCATGCAACGCAAGCTCGACCAGCTGTCTACCCGGCTGGCCGAACTGAACGACCTGTTGAGCCGCGAAAACGTCACGGCCGACCTCGACCAGTACCGCAGGCTCACGCGCGAACACGCGGAACTCGGCCCGGTCGTCGAGCAGTACGCGCTGTGGCGCCAGTCGCGCAACGACGAGACGGCCGCACAGGAACTGCTCGCCGATGCATCGATGCGCGATTTCGCCGAAGACGAAATCCGCAGCGCACGTGAGCGCATGGTCCGTCTCGAAGCCGAATTGCAGAAGATGCTGCTGCCGAAGGACCCGAACGACGACCGCAACATCTTCCTCGAAATCCGCGCGGGCGCCGGCGGCGATGAATCGGCGCTGTTCGCGGGCGATCTGCTGCGCATGTACCTGCGCTTCGCGGAGCGCCAGCGCTGGCAGGTCGAGATGATGTCGGAAAGCGCGTCGGATCTCGGCGGCTACAAGGAAGTGATCGTGCGGATCGCCGGCCAGGGCGCGTACTCGCGCCTGAAGTTCGAGTCGGGCGGCCATCGCGTGCAACGCGTGCCGGCCACTGAAACCCAGGGGCGCATCCACACGTCCGCATGCACGGTCGCGGTGATGCCGGAAGCGGACGAGATCGGCGAGGTCGAGATCAATCCGGCCGACCTGCGGATCGACACGTTCCGCGCGTCGGGCGCGGGCGGCCAGCACATCAACAAGACCGATTCGGCGGTGCGCGTCACGCACATCCCGACCGGGATCGTCGTCGAGTGCCAGGACGACCGTTCGCAGCACAAGAACAAGGACCGCGCGCTGAAGGTGCTCGCCGCGCGCATCAAGGACAAGCAGTATCACGAGCAGCACGCGAAGGAAGCGGCGACGCGCAAGAGCCTGATCGGCTCGGGCGACCGCTCGGAACGGATCCGCACGTACAACTTCCCGCAAGGCCGGATGACCGACCACCGGATCAACCTGACGCTGTACCGGCTCGAGGCGCTGATGGACGGCGATCTCGACGAACTGATCGGCGCGCTCGTGACCGAGCACCAGGCCGAACTGCTCGCGTCGCTCGGCGACACCGACTGAGGCCGCTATGCCCGACACCACCGCCGACGACCTGCTGCGCGCGTCGCCGCTCGACGCGGTCGATGCGCGCGTGCTGCTCGCGTACGCGCTCGGCTGGACCCGCACGCAGCTGATCACGCGCGGCGACGCCCCGCTCGAGCCCGCGTCGATCGAGCGCTACCGCGCACTCGAAGCGCGCCGCGTGGCCGGCGAGCCGGTCGCGCAGCTCGTCGGGATGCGCGAATTCTTCGGCCGGCCGTTCGATGTGACGCCCGACGTGCTGATTCCGCGTCCGGAAACCGAACTGCTCGTCGAAGCCGCGCTCGACGCGATCGACGGACGGCCGCATCCGGCCGTGCTCGATCTCGGCACCGGCAGCGGCGCGATCGCCGTGTCGATCGCTGCGGAACGGCCCGACGCACGCGTATGGGCGCTCGACCGGTCGCCGGCCGCGCTCGACGTCGCCCGGCGCAACGCGGACAAGCTGCTCGACGCGCGCCGCCCCGGCGGCCCGCTGCACTGGCTGCAGAGCGACTGGTACGCGGCGCTCGACCCGGCGCTCGCGTTCGACACGATCGTCAGCAACCCGCCCTACATCGCGCAGCACGATCCGCACCTCGCGCAGGGCGACCTGCGTTTCGAGCCGCGCGGCGCGCTCACCGACGACGCCGACGGCCTCAGCGCGATCCGCACGATCGTCGCAGGCGCCGGCGCTTTCCTGAAACCGGGCGGCACGCTCTGGATCGAGCACGGTTACGATCAGGCCGAAGCCGTGCGCGCGCTACTCGTGTCGCGCGGCTTCGTCGCGGTCGAATCGCTCGCCGATCTGGCCGCGATCGAACGCACGACCGGCGGCCGCCGGCCCGGCTGACGGCCGGCTCGCCCGGTTGAAATCCGCTATCATTTCGATCTAACGCCCCGCAAACGCAAGGTCAGTCATGGACACCCAACAACGTATCAAGCAAATCGTCGACGAAAACCAGGTCGTGCTCTTCATGAAGGGCAACGCGCAGTTCCCGATGTGCGGCTTCTCGGGCCGCGCCGTGCAGGTGCTGAAAGCCTGCGGCGTGGACCAGTTCAAGACGGTCAACGTGCTCGAGGACGACGAAATCCGCCAGGGCATCAAGGAATTCTCGAACTGGCCGACCATCCCGCAGCTGTACGTGAAGGGTGAATTCGTCGGCGGCTCGGACATCATGATGGAGATGTACCAGTCGGGCGAACTGCAGCAACTGTTCGCCGCCGCGTAACGTCCTTCCCGATGGCATCTCCCAGCGCGCCGCCACGCCGGCTGATCGTCGCGATCACCGGCGCCACCGGCGCGGTCTACGGCGTGCGGCTGCTCGAATTGCTGCGCGCCGCCGGCGGCGTCGAAACGCATCTGCTCGTTTCGAACGCCGGCTGGCTCAATATCCAGCATGAACTGAAGCTGTCGAAGGCCGAGGTCGAAAGCCGTGCGGATGTCGTGCATTCGGTGCGCGATGTCGGCGCGACGATCGCGTCGGGCTCGTTCGCGACCGACGGAATGGTGATCGCACCCTGCTCGATGAAGACGCTTGCGAGCGTCGCGCACGGGCTGTCGGACAACCTGATCACGCGCGCGGCCGACGTCACGCTGAAGGAACGCCGCCGTCTCGTGCTGATGGTGCGGGAAACGCCGTTCAACCTCGCGCATCTGCGCAACATGACCGCCGTGACCGAAATGGGCGGCATCGTATTCCCACCGCTGCCCGCGTTCTACGCGATGCCGAAGACGATCGAGGAACTCGTCGACCAGACCGTCACGCGCGTGCTCGACCTGTTCGCGCTCAGTGCGCCAATGACGACGCCATGGGCCGGCATCCGGCCCGCACAGTAAGCTGCTCGACGCGGCGCTTCTGCGTCGTTCCCTCGCGCATCTTCGTCGATTTTGTCGCCTTCCGGCTCGATCCGGCCATCTCCAGCACCGCCTGCCCGTCGCGCACGCGGAACTGTCCGCATTAACAACCAAGGCGATTCAATCAAATTCCCCGCAGCCGGTTTATCAATTTTTGGTACGCGCCTATAGTCACAGGCAAACCCTTCTGCAGGCTCCCCACCATGAACCGCTTGCCTTCGCTTTACCTGTCCCACGGCGCGCCGACGCTGCCGATCGACCCGTCGCTGCCGTCCGGCGCGTTCACGCACCTCGGTGCCGAATTGCCGCGCCCGCGCGCGGTACTGATGCTGTCCGCACACTGGGGCACGCAGCAGCCGGTCGCGAGCGTGGCCACGCATCCTGAAACGATCCACGACTTCCATGGCTTCCCGCGCGCGCTGTACGAGATCCGCTATCCGGCCCCGGGCGCGCCCGAGGTCGCCGAGCGGGCGGCCGCACTGCTGAACGCGGCCGGCATCGCGACCGCGACGACCGAGCACGGCCTCGACCACGGCGCGTGGGTGCCGATGTTGCTGATGTTCCCGGAGGCCGACGTGCCCGTCGCGCAATTGTCGATCCAGCCGCGCGCGGACGCCGCCCATCACTTCGCGCTCGGCCGCGCGCTGCGGCCGCTGCGCGACGAAGGCGTGATGGTGATCGGCTCGGGCCAGATCACGCACAACCTGCGCGCCGCCGATTTCGGCGCGGCGCCCGAGGATGCGGACCCGCGCGTCGCGGAATTCACCGACTGGTTCGAGGCGAAGCTCGCCGCGCGCGATGTCGACGCGCTGCTCGACTATCGCCGGCAGGCTCCGCACGCGGTGCTGATGCATCCGACCGACGAGCACCTGCTGCCGGTGTTCACCGCTCTGGGTGCGGCCGACGACGACTACCGGCTCGGCATCCAGTCGCTCGGCACGTATCAACGCGTGCTCGCGATGACGAACTACGTGTTCTCGAGCGCGGCGGCCTGAGTCCCCCGGCACCGGTACAATCGGCGCCCCAAACAAAAAGCCCGCCCGAGCATCGCTCGGACGGGCTTTTTGCGCTTTCCGCCACCGCCGATTCCGGTGGCTGGTCAGCCGTCAGACACCGACCCCTTCGAGGATCTCGTCATGCGTTTCGCGCTCGTCGAGATATTGGGTCCGGTAGCCCGTGTTCACGCCCCAGAAGTAGAACACCAGCGAGATCGCCGCGACGATCACCATGTCCCAGCCGTACGGCATCAGACCATGGCCGCCGAACTCCTTGCTGCCGATCAGCGACAGCACGGCCATCGTCGGCAGGTACGCGACCAGCCACCATGCGGCCTTCAGGTCGGCGCCCCAGCCACTCCAGCCCGACTTGGCCTGGAAGAAGAAGTACACCGGCAGCGCGACGATCATCAGCAGGATGATTTCGCCGGTCAGCGGCCACTTCGCCCAGTACAGGATCAGCGAGGCGCAGACGAACGCGAACGGTGCGATCAGCTTCATCAGCGGAATCGACAGCGGACGCTCGATGTCGGTCGCCGCGCGGCGCAACGCCATCAGGCTGATCGGGCCGGTCAGGTACGAAATCACTGTCGCCACCGAGATCACCGCCGCGAGCGAGCTCCAGCCGCGGAAGAAGAACAGGAAGATGAACGACACGAGCAGGTTGAACCACATCGCCTGGCGCGGCACGCCGTAGATCGGGTGCACGTTGCCGAACATCTTCGGCATCGTGTTGTTGCGCTCCATCGCGTAGATCATGCGGGTGGTCGTCGCCATGTAGGTCGTACCGGTACCGCTCGGGCTGACGAACGCGTCGACATACAGCAGGATCGCGAGCCAGTTCAGGTTCAGCGCGATCGCGAGTTCCGCGAACGGCGACGAGAAGTTGAAGTGCTCCCATCCCTTCGCGACGTCGACCGGATTCACCGAGCCGATGTACGCCATCTGCAGCAGCACATAGATCACGAGTGCGAGCAGGATCGACGTGATCACCGCGAACGGCACGCTGCGCGACGGATCGCGCGCTTCGCCGGCCAGGTTCACCGGGCTCTGGAAGCCGTTGAACGCGAACACGATGCCGCTCGTCGAGACCGCGGTCAGCACGGCCGACCAGCCGTACGGCGCGAAGCTCGCGTTCGATGAGGTGCCGAGGTTCTCCGAGTGGAAGCTCGCGAGCATCAGGCCGAGGATCGTGAGGCCGGGGATCAGGAACTTGAAGATCGTGATCGCGGTGTTCGCACGCGCGAAGGCCTTGACGCCCCAGTAGTTCAGCATGAAATAGATGACCACCAGCACGGCCGACAGCAGCAGGCCTGGTGTCGTCAACTCGCCGTTCACGAACAACGCGTGCGCCCATGGATACGGCCACGTGCTCATGTACTGGATCGACGCTTCCGCCTCGATCGGAATCACCGAGACGATCGCGATCCAGTTCGCCCATGCGCTGATGAAGCCCACCAGCGAACCGTGCGAGTAGCGCGCATAGCGCACCATGCCGCCGGACTCGGGGAACATCGCGCCCAGTTCGGCGTACGTCAGGGCAATCGCGAGAATCACGACCGCGCCGATGATCCATGCGCAGATCGCCGCCGGACCGGCGATCTTCGCGGCCTTCCAGGCGCCGAACAGCCAGCCCGAGCCGATAATCGAACCCAGTCCCGTCAGCATCAGTGCAAACGGGCCGATGTTCCGTTGAATAGAACTCTTCACATCCTCTCCTGTGTCTCAAAAAGCGTGGTCGGCCAGCTGTCCGGGATCGGCTCGGACAGCACCGCGCGCGTCATTTTGGGGGGAGGGATTACCCGATCGGGGCAACCCCTCCAGCGGCGCGTAGTTTAACGGTTGCACCTGCAAGATGGCGCCAAAATCGTTCGTCCCCTACAAAAAAGTCGCGTCGTTTGCAAGGTTTGTAAACCTGAACTCCGCAATAACCCTGAGTGTATGGAAATCCGGTTGACCGCGTGAGCGATTAGCCGTATAAACAACGTTGCAGGATTTCAAGCGGCGAGTGAATTGGTTCTTTCGTAGTTCGCCCATCAACGGTACTCCGGTTGGTCCTATTACCCCCTTCCTTGATTTTCCGCACCCCATGGGCCTCGGCCCCGTTTTATCTTTTTAGGAATAAGTAACATGGCAACCGGTACCGTCAAGTGGTTCAATGACGCAAAGGGCTTCGGCTTCATTACCCCGGAAGGCGGCGGCGACGATCTGTTCGCGCACTTCTCGGAAATCCGCGTCGAAGGCTTCAAGACGCTGCAAGAAAACCAGAAGGTTGAATTCGAAGTGAAGACGGGCCCGAAGGGTCTGCAAGCTGCGAACATCCGTCCGGTCTAAGTTCGGCGCGATTATTTCGTGTAAAAAAGCCCCGCTTCGGCGGGGCTTTTTGTTTTATGGCGCGGCAGCGATTCGGCCGCCGCCCGTCCGGCTAATCTTCGGTCAGCCGAACAGCCGCTGCGCGTGAATGCCGAGGCCCGTCGCGACGCTCGCGAGGCGATCGCCGAACACGGGCTGCGCGTCCGGAAATGCGCCGGCGAGCGCACCCGACAGAAACGCGAGCCCGGTCGAGCCGCCGGTGAAATACAGCGCGCCGAGATCGCGCGGCGCAACGCCCGCCAGCCGCATCGTTTCGCGCGCGGCGTCGACGATGCGCGCGGTGTCGTCGACGCTCGCCTCGACGAGGCGTTCGGCGTCGAACGCGATCTGCAGATCCTCTTCCACGTCGTTCAGGTCGATCATCGTCTCCCCGCCCGCCGCCACGCCGATCTTCGCCTCTTCCGCGCGTGCCATCAGCGCATGCCCGAGCCGCTGTTCGACCACGCGCGTGAGCCGGTCGTACTGCCGCCCATCCTGGTACAGGTGCTTCATCAGCTTCAGCTCGCCCAGCCGCTTCGGCGTGTAGACCGTGTTGATCAGGTGCCAGGTCGCCAGGTCGAAGTAGATCCGGTTCGGCAGTTCGCGCCCCTCGGGATCGAGCGCGCGATAGCCGAACGCCGGCAGGATCGCCGCCAGTTCGACGCGGCGGTCGTAATCGGTGCCCGCGACGTGCACGCCGTGGTGCGCGAGCACGTCGTCCTTGCGCTCGAGGCGCGCCATCCGCTCCGGCCCGACCCGCACGAGCGAGAAGTCCGACGTACCGCCGCCGATGTCGGCAACCAGCACGAGCCGTTCGGCCTGCTGGCGCGACTCGTAGTCGAACGCGGCCGCGATCGGTTCGTACTGGAAATGCACGTCGGTGAAACCGACCGACCGCGCGGCCGCTTCGAGCTGGTCCTGCGCGAGGCGGTCGGCACGCGGATCCTCGTCGACGAAGAACACCGGGCGGCCGAGCACCGCGCGGCCGATCGGCGCGCCCGCGCGTGCCTCGGCCTTGCGCTTCAGGTGCGTCAGGAAGCGCGCGATGATCTCCGTGTACGCCATCGCGCTGCCGTCGCCGAGATCGGTCGTGGTTTCCGCGAGCGGCGAGCCGAGAATGCTCTTCATCGAGCGCATCAGCCGGCCGTCGAAACCGTCGATATACGACGCGAGCGCGGCCCGGCCGTATTCGACCGTCTGCTCGTCGTTGTTGAAGAAGATCGCGGTGGGCAGCGTCAGGTGGTCGCCCTCGACGGGCGCGAGGCGCATTCCATCGCCGTCGGGCAGCGCCACGGCGGAATTGGACGTGCCGAAATCGATCGCGCAGTAAGTCATCGGAAGGTGCCGCAGCATGGCCGGCGCGGAAAACGGAAAGGACGGGCTTTTTAACATGAAGCCCGCCGGATCACAACCGGGGCCGGCCAGCGGTACGGCGCAACCGGCCCGGGGGCGCAGATGGGGGCGCGCCGGCAGGCGCGTCAGGGGCGACAGGTGCAGTCGGGAGCCAAACGCACCCCGCAGCCTGCCCGGGGAATCAGGCTGCCGCTTCGAAACCCTTCTTCCATGCGCCCGCATAGACGACCTCGCCGAGCGCATGGCGCGTGCGGGGCGCCTTTTCGCGGTCGCGCAGCACCGGATCGAGCTTGTCGACGTTGCCGTAGTGGCCGAGCGAGATGAGCGCCGGAATGGCGACGTCGGCCGGAATCTCGAACGCGTCGCGGAACGCCTTCGCGTCGAAGCCGCTCATCTGGTGGGCAGCCAGGCCCAGCGCGTGCGCCTGCAGCACCAGCGACATCGCGGCGGCGCCCGCGTCGTACAGCGCGGTCGACGCCGGCTCGCCCTTCGGCGTGAGCGTGTGCGAAGTCACGGCGATCAGCACCGGCGCCGGCGCGTTCCACGCCTGGTTGAACGGCACCAGCGTCGCGAATGCGCGCTTGAACGCCGCTTCGTCCCGCGTGCGATCGAACACGATGAAGCGCCACGGCTGCGCGTTGTACGCGGACGGCGCCCAGCGCGCGGCTTCGAGCACCGCGTGCAGATCGGCGGCGCTGATCGGCTCGTCCGAATACGCGCGCGGGCTCCAGCGGCCCGCGATCAGGTCGTGAATCGAAACAGTGGTGGGAGCAGGTTTGACAGACATGCGGTTCCTCGCTGACATCGATGAAGGGGCGCGAACGCGCGCCGAACCGCAAGCATAACCGCTTGAGCAATCACGCGCCCGCTCGTCCCGCGCAATGCAAATCACCGATCCTGCATTGACCGGCCGCCCAACTTCCCTTCGGCTAGAGGGAGTCCCGTCTGCCGTCCCACCTCGGAACGACGGCTCGGCTCCCTCGACGCAGCCGCCCCGGCCGCGCAGTCGCGCATGGGCCGGCCGGAGCGCCGCGCTCAGGCGGCCTGCGCGGCGGCGCGGGACGGGCCGCGGTTGATCCGCAGCACGATCAGCGCGCCGACGATGCAGAGCCCGCCCGAGATCATCGACGCGATCGTATAGGTGCCGAGGCTCGCCCGCAGCAAGCCCGCGCCGAGCGCCGCGAATGCCGCGCCGAGCTGGTGCCCGGCGACGATCCAGCCGAACACGACCGGCGCTGCGGCCTTGCCGAACACATCGGTGGCGAGCCGCACGGTCGGCGGCACGGTCGCGATCCAGTCGAGCCCGTAGAACATCGCGAACAGCGGCAGCCCGAAGAAATCGATGCCGAACGCATGCGGCAGGTAGATCAGCGACAGCCCGCGCAGCCCGTAGTACCAGAACAGCAGCACGCGGTTGTCGTAGCGGTCGGACAGCCAGCCCGACAGCGTCGTGCCGAACAGGTCGAACACGCCCATCGCGGCGAGCAGCGACGCGCCCTGCACTTCGGTCATCCCGTAGTCGCTGCACATCGCGATCAGGTGCGTGCCGACATAGCCGTTGGTGCTCGCGCCGCAGATGAAGAAGCTGAAGAACAGCAGCCAGAAGTCGCGCGAGCGGCTCGCCATCAGCAGCGTGCGGAACGCGACCGCGAGCGGGTTCTCCTTCGTCGCGTCGGGCGCGGCCGGCGCATCGGCCGGCTCGCCGTACGGGCGCAGCTGCACGTCGGCCGGCCGCTCGGGCAGCAGGAATGCAACCAGCGGAATCACGATCGCGGCCGCCACCGCGACGACGAGCACGACCGGCCGCCAGCCGTGGCGCTGCGCGATCGCCGCGAGCATCGGCAGGAACACGAGCTGGCCGGTGGCCGTGCTCGCGGTCAGGATGCCCATCACGAGGCCGCGCCGCGCATGGAACCAGCGCGTGACGAAGGTCGCGGACAGCGTCAACGCGACGACGCCGGTCGAGCAGCCGACCATCAGCCCCCAGATCACGACCATCTGCCAGCTCTGCGTCATCATCGACGACAGCGCGACGCCCGCGCTCATTGTCACCAGCGCGGTCAGGATCGTCGGCCGCAGTCCGAAACGCTGCATCGCCGCGGCGGCGAACGGGCCCGTCAGGCCGTACAGCGCGATGTTCACCGAAATCGCCAGCGAAATCGCCGCGCGGCTCCAGCCGAGTTCGCGCTCGAGCGGCACCATCAGCACGCTCGGTGTCGCGCGCGTGCCGGCCGCCGCCAGCAGGATCAGGAAAACCACCGCCGCCGCGAGCCATCCGTAGTGGAAGCGCCCGCCGATTCGTGTCACCGCCCAGTTCATGTTGTCGCTCTCCAGTTGGCGGCCCGGCGCCCGCGCGCCCGCCCCGCCTCACCACCAGGCCACCTCCGCCGCACGCTGTATCGGCTGACCCGGGCCGACACCTGGCATTTGTCCGTGGATCCGCCCGGCATTGTTACCGCTCGGTCACAAGTTTGTTGCGATCGTAGTTACCAGTCGGTAACATGTCAAGCAATTCCATCACGCAGTCGAGGGTCATCATGTCGGGCATCGAGGCCGTCAACAAGCCGCCGGCACGCCGCACGCGCCGGCCGATCGCCGCGGCCGCGGCGCACGAACACCTGCTGCGCGCCGCCGAGGAGCTGTTTTACAAGGAAGGGGTGCGCGCGGTCGGTGTCGAGGCGGTCGTGGAACTCGCGGGCGTCAACAAGATGAGCCTGTACCGCCAGTTCTCGTCGAAGGACGAGCTGATCCTCGCGTATCTGGAACGGATGGATGCGTGCTTCTTCGAGCGCTTCGATTCGAGCATCGCGAAGCATCCGGGCCAGCCGAAGGCGCAGTTGATCCAGTATTTCGTCGATCTCGCGGAGCGCGCGACGCAGAAGGACTATCGAGGCTGCCCGTTCGTCAACGTCGCGGCCGAATTCCCCGATGCGTCGCACCCGGCGCGCGAGCGCGTCGCGCAGAACAAGGAACAGTTGATGAAGCGGCTCGTCGCGTTGTGCGAAAGCGCCGGCGCACGGCAGCCGCAAGCGCTCGCCGATGCGCTCGCGCTGGTGGTCGAAGGCATCTACGCGGCCAGCCAGACCTACCGGCACGGCGAAACGCCGATCGGCACCGCGCCCGCGCTGGTCACGCAGCTGATCGAAGCCAGCTGCGCGTGACGGGCGCCGCATGCCCGAACCCCGCCGGTCCGCTCCAGCTACAATGCGGCCCTCGCTGCCGCTTCGCCCGATTGCCTTCGCCATGACAGACACCCGCCCCGACTCGCACGACGACATCCTCGCCGCCACGCGGCACTGGCTCGCGCGCGCGGTGATCGGGCTCAATCTGTGCCCGTTCGCGAAGAGCGTCTATGTGAAGGAACAGGTGCGCTATGCGATCAGCGAAGCGACGACGCTCGAGGACGCACTCGCCGACCTCGAAACCGAGCTGCGCGCGCTCGAGGCGGCGGATCCGCAGCAGGTCGACACGACGCTCGTGATCTATCCGCGCGCGTTCGCGGATTTCGTCGACTACAACGACGCGCTGCTCTTCGCCGAGCGGCTCGTGCAGCAGTTGCGGCTCGACGGCGTGCTGCAGATCGCGAGCTTCCACCCCGAATACCGGTTCGAAGGCAGCGAAGCCGACGACATCGAGAACTACACGAACCGCGCGCCGTATCCGATCCTGCACCTGCTGCGCGAGGACAGCATCGCGCGCGCGGTCGACGCGTTTCCGGACGCGTCCTCGATCTACGAGAAAAACCAGGAAACGCTGCGCCGCCTCGGCCACGACGGCTGGCGTGAATGGATGCGCCGGCCGGGCGACGACGTCTGACGCGTCGCGGGAAGGGCCGGCTACCGCGCGGCCGACGGGCCGCGCGCGTCAGTCGACCGCAGTCGGCCTCAGTCCGCGGCCGGCTCGACGGCCTCGTCGTCCGCCGCCGCGGGCGCCGGCACGAAGAAGCGCTCGTTCAGTTCGGCGAGTCCGAACATGCCGAGGATCTCGTTCAGCCGCTCGCCGGGCTTGCGGCGCGGCAGGTTCTTGTACTGCGCGATGATCAACTCGTTCTTCATCGAGTGCTCCCAGCCGACCAGCTCGGTCACGCTGACCTGGTAGCCGTGCGCCTCGAGCTGCAGACAGCGCAGCACGTTGGTGATCTGGCTGCCGAATTCGCGCGTATGCAGCGGATGCCGCCACACTTCCGTCAGCGCATTCGCGAGCGACTTGCCCTTGTTCCTGCGCAGCACGCCCGCGACCTCCGCCTGGCAGCACGGCACCAGCACGATGTGCTGCGCGCGCTTCGCGAGCGCGAACCGGATCGCATCGTCGGTCGCCGTGTCGCACGCATGCAGCGCAGTCACGACATCGACCGTTTCGGGCAGCTGCGGCGACGTGATCGAGTCGGCGACCGACAGGTTCAGGAACGACATCCCGCCGAACCCGAGTCGGGCGGCGAGTTCGGCGGAACGCGTGACGAGCTCCTCGCGCGTCTCGATGCCGTACACGTGCGACGCGAACGCCGGCGTGCCGTGCCCCGGCTGCTGCTTGAAGAACAGGTCGTACAGGATGAAGCCGAGATACGACTTGCCGGCGCCGTGATCGACGAGCGTGACGGCGCCCTTGTCGGCCTGCACGCTCGCGAGCAGCGGCTCGATGAACTGGAACAGGTGATAGACCTGCTTCAGCTTGCGGCGGCTGTCCTGATTCAGCTTGCCGTCGCGGGTCAGGATGTGCAGTTCCTTCAACAGCTCGACGGACTGCTCCGGACGGATTTCGTAGGTCTTGTTCGACATCGTGAAGCGGCGCCGGGCCATGGTCGGGTGACCACGGCCCGGCGGCGTGAATTCGTGAGGAATGGTGACAGTTTACCGAAAATGCGCGATCAGGCCCGCGCGCCGAGCCGCCAGAGCGACGTGACCTCGGCGCGGCGTGCCGCGTGCAGCGGATCGTCCGCGTCGGTCGACTTCGGATGCGCGGGGCGGATGTCTTCGCGGCCGAGCACGACGAGACCGGCTTCATCGATCCACTGCAGCAGCGTGTCGCGCGGCCGCAGGCCGAGATGCTCGGCGAAATCGGACAGGATCAGCCAGCCTTCGCCGCCCGGTTCGAGATGGTCGGCGAGCCCGACGAGGAAACCGCGCAGCATGCGGCTGTCGGGATCGTAGACCGCGTATTCGATCGGCGCGCTCGGGCGGGCCGGCACCCACGGCGGGTTGCACACGACGAGCGGCGCGCGGCCGGCCGGAAACAGGTCGGCTTCGACGACGTCGACGCGATCGGCATGGCCGAGCCGCGCGATGTTCTCGCGGGCGCATGCGAGCGCGCGCGGATCCTGGTCGGTCGCGACGATGCGCTCGACGCCGCGCGACGCGAGCACGGCCGCGAGCACGCCGGTGCCGGTGCCGATGTCGAACGCGAGCGACGTCGCCGGCAGCGGCGCACGCGCGACGAGCTCGACGTATTCGCCGCGCACCGGCGAAAACACGCCGTAATGCGGATGGATCGGCGCACCGCCGAGCGCCGGAATCGGCACGCCCTTCTTGCGCCATTCGTGCGCGCCGACGAGACCGAGCAGTTCGCGCAGCGACACGACCGACGGCGCGCCGCCCGGCCCGTACGCTTCCTCGCATGCGGCGC
This sequence comes from Burkholderia sp. KBS0801, assembly GCF_005937855.2. NCBI lineage: Bacteria > Pseudomonadati > Pseudomonadota > Betaproteobacteria > Burkholderiales > Burkholderiaceae > Burkholderia > Burkholderia sp. KBS0801. Next base: position 477,952 of record NZ_CP042177.1, on the reverse strand, counting down.
GCACGTCGGGCGCTCGGCGCAGCGGGATCGCGTAGTCGGCATCGAGCGGGATCAGCAGCATCCCGAGCGTGCGGGCGCGCTGCGATTGCGCGAGCCGGTGCAGGTTGAATGCGTCGGCGCCGGCCGCGGCCTTCGCCTTCTTCGGCTTGCGTTCGACGCGGCGGGCCATCGCCTGCACGAGCTGGCGCGCATTCTGGAAGTCGCCCTGCCAGACGAGCGCGGTGCCCTCGCACGCGAGGCGGTACGCGGCATCGGCGGTGAGGCGGTCGTCAGCGGGCACGGCGCGCTTCGGCGGCTGCACGCCGGCTTCGGAGCGCCAGCGCACGGCATGTTCGGCGCCGTCGGCGTCGGTCCAGTGGAAAACGGGGAAATCGGTCACGCGGGCTCGGCTACGGTTGGCTTCAGACAGGCGGCGCTACAGGTGTGGGCCGCGCGGACCACACCATACCGCGCTTTGCCCGCGCGGCAAAGCGCGGGCTCCGGTACCGTTCGGCCGCCCCGCCGGCACATCGCTTACCCGCCCCATCCCGGCGTCGCCGGCATGCGCAACGTGCCCGCGTCGCGGAAATGCACGGTGCCCAGCGCACCGCCCGCGAGCCGCCCGCGCAGCGCGTAGGGCAGCTCGCCGCTGGCCGCCGCGCCGGGCAGGTTCCACGCCTGCCGCGCGGCGGCGAACGCCGACACCGAAACCGGCACGTCGATCACCGCCTCGCCGAAACGCGGCACGACGCCTGAGCGATCGCTGACGCCGCTCGCGAACGGCGTGCCGTTCAGGTCGAGCGCGACCGAAATGCCGTTGTATTCGATCGGCGCGTCGTTCGGGTTCTGCACGCGCAGCTTCAGGCTGAAGCGCATCTCGAGGCCCTGCCCGACCAGCGGGTCGAGCCCGGCGACGGACACGCTCACGGGCTCGCGCGTGAAGCCCGCGCAACCGCCGAGCGCGAAGGCGGCGGCGAACAGCAGCAACACGGCGCGCAGCGGCGCGATTAGGAACAGGGCTCGTGGCATCGGCTGGCCTCCTTGCGGCAATCGATCGACAGGTCGTCGATGCATTGTACCGAGCGCGCCCCCGCCACCCCGGAGTTCGTAGTTTTCGCGCAGCGCCGAGATCGTTAATAGATTAAAACTACGGAAAGCGGCAGCTAAACGGAAAGTGAATTAATGCCTGCCGGCATTCAATGGCACACAAAAAACTCAATCGAGCCACTTTCTAATTTTTTCGTTTCCTTAACCCAAAACCATCAAGTATATTTACGCATCCTTCGAGCAGGCCGACAAACCTTGATGCCGCATGACGGCGATTTTACGGAACGGCGACACGCCGTCCTTCCGTCCGGCGGCCTGGTACGGCCAGCCCCGTGGGTCGTCGGTTCAAAGGGAATGCACGCCCGTGCAGGGCGGGCGGCCGCGTGTCGTGCGCGCGAAATCAATTCAGTACAACACGCGCACGGCCATTTTGAACCGGCAAGTTAACCGACATCCGGAAACACAGAGGGGGCAGTAAACGATGATTACCTTCACGTAGTCGGCCGACCGTCTTTTCGAATAATCCGCCATTGGCATTTCTCATCGCCGCTGATTAACGGCGAGGGATTGTCTTTGCCGGCGTTTTCGCAGCACTGAACGATTCTTTCAACAATCGAGGTTTCAGTCATGTCGATCAACATTCACAAGATGCGTTATCTACCGCTGGTCGCCGCACTCGCACTCGCCGGTTGCGGCGGCGACGACGGCGGCGTGGGCTCGGCTTCCGCACTCAGCTCGGCCGGCGCGCCGCACTCGGGCTCGGCGCCCGCCGCCAACACGCCGCCGAGTGCCTCCAACGTCGACAAGAGCGTGTCGCCCGTCGAGCTGCCGGACACCGTGGTGCCGGTCAACTACCGGCTGTGGTTCCGCCCCAACGACGCGCTGGACGCGTTCGACGGGCGCGCCGACGTCGAAATCAAGGTGCTGAAGCCGGTCAACAACATCGTGATCGCCGGCCACCGGATCAAGTTTACGAACGGCCGCATCACGCTGCAGCCGGGCAACATCCAGCTGATCGCGACGCCGCAGGACAAGGGCGACTTCTACCAGCTGCGCCCCGTCGCCGGCACGATCGCGCCGGGCAACTATTCGCTGCACATGGAGTGGTCGGGCATCATCAACTTCAAGTCGTACGACGATCCGGCCACGCAGACGGGCGGCAGTTGCGGCGACGATCCGTATCCGGGCTGCTCGGCCGCGGAAGGCGTGTTCCGCGTCGACCTGAAGGGTACCGACGGCAAGACGAGCGGCGCGATCCTCACGCAGGGCGAAACCAACCTGTCGCGCCAGTGGTTCCCGGGCTGGGACGAGCCGGCGTTCCGACCGACCTATGAAGTGACGGCCGAAGTGCCGCAAAGCTGGCGCGTCGTGTCGAACGCGGCCGAGAAGCCGTCGACCAACGTCGGCGGCGGCTACAAGCTCGTGCAGTTCGAGAAGACCCCGCCGATGCCGTCGTACCTGCTGTTCTTCGGCGGCGGCATGTTCGACACCTACGAGGACGATTTCTCGAGCCCGCTGCCGGGCGGCAAGGGCGGCCTGCACCTGCGCGTGTTCACGCCGCCGGGCATGAGCGACTGGGCGAAGCCCGCGATGGACCGCACCAAGCAGGCGCTCGACTACTACTACCGCTACACGGGCATCCCGCTGCCGCTGACGAAGTTCGACACGGTCGCCGCGAACGACGCGTTCAAGGAGCAGAAGGACCTGAACTTCGGCGGGATGGAGAACTGGGGGTCGATCCTCGAGTTCGCCGACGACATCCTGCCGCAGCCGGGCCAGCCGATGTCGCGTTACGGTAACGAGGTGCTCACGCACGAAGTCGCGCACCAGTGGTTCGGCGACCTCGTCACGACCGACTGGTGGGACAACGTCTGGCTCAACGAGTCGTTCGCGACGTTCTTCGAGACGAAGACGACGATCCAGTTCTTCCCCGACGAGTTCAGCTGGCTCGACCAGGTGAAGAACAAGTACCGCGTGATCAATCGCGACATCGGCCCGAACGCGTTCCCGGTCGCGCCGAACTTCAACGACTGGGCGTCGAACGACTTCGTGCTGAGCGCGAGCGCGTTCACGTACGACAAGGGCGGCCACGTGCTGAAGACGCTCGAGAACTATCTCGGCGAGCAGACGTTGCGCCAGGGCCTGCAGCAGTATCTGGTCGACTACTCGTTCGGCAACGGCACGCCGAAGCGCCTGTGGGATGCGCTGTCGAAGGCGAGCGGCCAGTCGGTCGGCCCGATCGGCGACAGCTACGTGCGCCAGACGGGCGTGCCGCTGATCTCGCTCGACACGCAGTGCGACATGACGAAGAACCAGACGATCGTCACGCTCAAACAGCAGCCGTTCCCGAACAAGAACGCGTATCCGGGCCTGCAATGGACGGTGCCGATCACGCTCGCGTACGGCCAGGGTCTCGCGAAACACACGACGCTCGCGCTGAAGGATACGCAGGCGCAGACGCGAATCGACGGCTGCACGGGCGTGGTCGCCGATCCGAGCGGTCTCGACTACTACGTCGTGAACTACAGCGACGCCGCGTGGAGCGGCCTGCTCACGCAGGTCAACGGCTCGACCGATCCGGTGCTGCTCGCGAACCTGAAGAGCGAGGCCGCGCTGCTCGTCGCGAACAACCTCGCGCCGGCTTCGCGTTCGACGTCGATCGGCTCGGTCGCTTCGCCGGCCGCGATGAAGCTGCGCCAGACGCCGAGCTTCGGCGGCATCGCGCCGACGGCGAAGGAACGTCCGTCGCTGCGCTATCAGGGCATGTTCAAGCCGCGCAAGACGCTGGTTCAGTAACGTTGTCCGGTCGGCCGGTGCCGCGCGGTTCGCGGTGCCGGCCGGCGTTCAAATGCTCACGTCCTTCGGCAGGCCCCGCATGCGGGGCCTGTTTTTTTGTCGGGTCCGCTCGCGCCGCACCGGCAAGGGCTAGCGATCGTCGCGCCGACGAAACGCCCACCATGCGGCGAGCGCGGTAAAGCCCGCGACGAGCAGCACCATCAGCCAGAAGCCGTGCTTGTTCTCGGAGAACGGCACGCCGCCGACGTTCATCCCGAAGAAGCCCGCGACGATGTTGATCGGCAGCGCGATCACGGTGACGAGCGTCAGCGTGAACAGCGTCCGGTTGTTCTGCTCGTCGAGCCGCGAGCCGATCTCTTCCTGCAGCAGCTTGATCCGCTCGTTGAGCCCCGACAGATCGGCGAGCACGAGCGAGAACTCCTCGGTCGACTCGCGCAGCTCCTGCACGTCTTCGGGATGCAACCACGCGGGCGGTTTCGCGAGCAGCCGGAAGATCGAGCCGGGCTCGGGCGCCAGCATGCGCTGCAGGCGCGTCAACGTGCGGCGCATCGCGCCGAGTTCGACGCGATTCGACGTGAGCCGTTGCGACAGGAAGCGATCCTCGATGCGATCGACATCGACGCTCGTGCGCCGCATGATCTGGATCAGCAGGTCGGCCTGGTCGTGCAGCAGGTGCACGAGCAGTTCGACCGGCGACCGGAACCGCTCGCCGTCGCGCACGCCTGCGCGCAGCGTGTCGACCGAGCGCAGCGGCTTGAGCCGCGCGGTGACCATGATGCGCCGTTCGACGTGGACGAACAGCGTCGCGATTTCCGACGGCGTCAGCTCGAGGTTGAACATCACGTCGTTGACGATCGCACGCAAGGCGCCGTCCTCCTGCTCGATGCGCGTCGAGCGCGACCCTTCGTGCAGGAATTCGAAGAAGCTGTCGGGCAATCCGAGGTGGGTGCGCATCCAGCGCTCGCTCGCGCCGTGCGCGAGATTGAAATGCAGCCAGACGAAATCGTCCGATGCGCTCGCATCGCGCTCGCGGCACGTGCGCAGCCATGCCGCGGCCGCTTCGGCGTCGAGCATCACGCCCGCTCCGCCCGGGACGAAGCGGAATCCGCACACCATGCCGGACGTATCGGCACCGTAAGTCTGTACGATCAGGTCCATCGTGTCGAAGGTCGTGCGGCGCGCGCCGCGCCGCGCATCGCGCATCGCGGCGCCACGCCGGGAAATGAAACGAAACGTATGCCCGACGTATGTGACGTTCTCGTGACACTGTCACATATGCCCGTCCCGGCCTCGCCAGCTGATCCCAAAAAGCAACGCGCCGCCCATTGGGCGGCGCATGTGCGATGGGCGGGCCGGCGCGAAGCCGTGGATTACTGCCGCGGCTCCGACTGCGCGGCGGTCGGGCAGGCCGGATCCTTGCCCCAGTGGCCGTCGCAGACGCGCCAGCGGCACAGCTGATCCTCGAAGAAACCGCGCTCCGAGCAATCCTTCACGCGCGATGCGAGCGAACCGCCCGTCGTGGCGGCCGTCTTGGTCGGCACGGCCTGCCCCTTCTGTGCGGCGGCCTTCTTGTCAGCCGGCTTCGTGCGTGCGACGAGCGCGGCGAGCAGATCCGCATCCGGATCGTCCTTGCCGGCCGCCTTCGCGCTCGCGGTACGGGTCGTCGCTTCGCGACGCTTCTTCGCCTGCGCGAGCTCCGCCTGCTGTTCCTTGTGGTGCTTGCGGGCCTCCTTCGTTTCGGCCTTCGCATCGGCCTTGCCGCGTGCGGCGACCTTGTCGCTCTTCGCGGTGTCGGCCTTCGCCGTTTTCGTCGCCGCTGCTGCTGCGGCGGCCGTCGTGGCGGCGGCGCCTGCCGTGGCTGCGCCCGACGCATCGTCCGCACCGCTCGCGAGCGCGCGCGACAAGCGGCTGCTGTCCGCGCCTGACGCAGAGGATGCGGACGCAACGGTCTGGGACGCGGCATCGTCATTGACGATCGTCGCGGGTTGCGCGGCGGGCGCGGCCGACGCTGCATTCTGCGCGACCTGCGCGGCGGCACCGCTGGCCGTCTCGGCCTTCACCGGTGCCGGCACGGATGCCGCGGTCACGACGGCCTGCTCGCCCGATTGCTGCTGCCAGCGCCACGCGCCCCAGCCGCCGACGGCGACCACGAGCGCGACGACGGCTGCGATCGGCCCCTTCAGCGAACGGCGCGGGGCCTCGGCTGGCGGCGTGACACGTCCTTCCAGATTCGCGAGAATGCGCGATTGCTGCGGCCCGCCCCCGCCTGCCGGTTTGGTATCGGACAGCAGGCTGGGCGGGGTTTTCGAATTTGAATTTTCCGGCGCACTCATTCAGCGTCTCATTGAATCCTGGTTTAATTCACCGCGATAATATAGCCCGGCCTCTCAAGGCAGCCTGATTCTAAGAGCAAGCATTGCAAAACACAATCAATTCCAATTTCCGGGGATTTCCTTGATTGCCGTCGCACTCGTCGCCTATTTCGCCCTTGCCGTCGCGGTCGCGGCCCTGTTGCTTTTACCGGGTATCCGGGCGACCGTTTTCGAATCCGTGGCCCAGTTTCACGGCCGCATGACGCGCCGCGCGAACGATCGCGCCGCACGCACGCGCAGTCAAATTGTTAAATCGGCAACCGCGACGCGCGGCGCATTAAGTGGCGTGCAAAATTTACTGGTTCGGCGGCGCTTGATGATTATGGTGTCGGCAGGTATTCTTGCGACGCCGCCATTGGTGGCCATTGCGTTACGCGGTCGGCAATTATTTCAGTACGACGACACGGCGCGCGTGCCAGACGAGAAGATCGCCGCGCTGCTGCAGGGCGAACAACTCGTGCCGCCGCCGCCGTTGCCGCCGGAAGTCTTTGCCACGAAGGAAGTCGAACAGGTGCGGCCGGCGCTGAAGGATGCGAGCCGCGACTGGAACCTGCTGGATCCCGATTTCCGTACGCGTTTGCTGCTGGTCTACAAGATCATGCACGAACAATATGGTTACGAGATGGCGCTGCTGGAAGGTTATCGGAGTCCGGAACGGCAGAACCGGCTCGCGCAGATGGGCACCAACGTGACCAATGCGGCGGCCTTCCAGAGTTATCACCAGTTCGGGCTCGCAGCGGACAACGCGTTCCTGCGCGACGGCAAGCTGGTCATTTCCGAGAAAGATCCCTGGGCGATGCGCGGCTACCAGTTGTACGGTCAGGTTGCCGAGCAGGTCGGACTGACCTGGGGAGGCCGATGGAAGATGATGGATCTCGGGCACGTGGAATACCATAAACCCGGTTTTAAACTGGGACGCGGCAGCTAGTCACGGCTGCCGGACAACAAATAATGAGGGCGGCATGGGGCTTTTTAATCACCCGGCAGGAAACGATTTGGGCGGCGCAATCGATCGGGCATTCCGGTGCGCGATTTTTTCAGGCCGCCGCATCCGTTTTAATTCTCACAGCGTCCTTTCGTTATTGCGCGCGCCTTCTCCGATGCCGCGGGCGCATTGATGCCAGCCTCCTTCATCCCGTTTGACAGCATGGCGACACATCGCAGCGCCACCCTTGCCGCTCGGCGCGCCTGCGTCGCCTCACTGAATCGCACCGGAACCTGAACGTCCTATGCAACGCATCCTCAACGTGCTGACTCATCCGCGTACGCTCTCGATTGTCGGGATCGTCGCGCTAGCGGCGATTCTCTTCATCGTCGCCGACATGCTGCAGCTGCCGCTCCTGTGGGCGGCGCTCGCCTTCGCGGCGATCCTCGTGCTGTGGCTCGGCGTCGCGTTGTGGCGCCGCTGGCGCGTGAAGCGCGCGAACCAGCAACTCGGCCAGGTGCTGGAGGAGCAGGCGGAAACCGGCAAGATCGCCGCGCCGGCCGCGGCCGCGCTCGCGCCCGACTCGAAGACCGCCGACCTCGACGTGCTGCGCACGCGCCTGTCCGACGCGGTGAAGACGATCAAGACGTCGAAGATCGGCCAGGTGTCGGGCGGCTCCGCGCTGTACGAACTGCCGTGGTACATCGTGATCGGCAACCCGGCCGCGGGCAAGAGCAGCGCCGTGCTGAACTCCGGCCTGCAGTTTCCGTTCGCGGACAAGAACAGCGCCGTGATCCACGGCATCGGCGGCACGCGCAACTGCGACTGGTTCTTCACGACCGAGGGGATCCTGCTCGACACGGCCGGCCGCTACTCGGTGCACGAGGAAGACCGCAGCGAATGGCTCGGCTTCCTCGGCCTGCTCAAGCGCTACCGTCCGAAGGCGCCGATCAACGGCATCATCGTCACCGCGAGCATCGCCGAACTCACCGGCAACCGCCCCGAATTTGCGATCAACCTCGCGAAAAACCTCCGTCAGCGCGTTCAGGAGCTCACGGAAAAGCTCGAGGTGTTCGCGCCGGTCTACGTGATGTTCACGAAGGCCGACCTGATCACCGGCTTCACCGAATTCTTCAGCAGCAGCGACAAGCACGAGTACGACCGTGTGTGGGGCGCCACCCTGCCCTACGAGCCGGACGAGAAGCGTGACGTGGTCGCGCTGTTCGACGAGCGCTTCGAGGAACTGTACGAAGGGCTGAAGGAAATCAGCGTCGCGCAGCTGTCGCTGTCGCGCGGCAACCAGCTGTCGCCCGGCCAGTTGAGCTTCCCGCTCGAATTCTCGACGATCAAGCCGTCGCTGCGCGCGTTCCTCGCGACGCTGTTCGAGAACAACCCGTTCCAGTACAAGCCGATCTTCCGCGGCTTCTACTTCACCAGCGCGCTGCAGGAAGGCGAAACCAACAGCGCCGCCGCGCAGCGCATCGCGCACCGCTTCGGCCTCGACGCGAGCGCGCTGCCGAAGCCGCACAGCGCGTTCTCGAAGAACGGCTTCTTCCTGCGCGACCTGTTCTCCAAGGTGATCTTCGCGGATCGCCAGACTGTGCGCCAGTTCGCGAGCCCGACCAAGACCCGGTTGCGCTACGCGACCTTCTTCGGCTTCGTCGCGGCCCTCGCGCTCGCCCTCGGCGGCTGGACCTGGTCGACGATCGGCAACCAGCAGCTCGTCGCGAACGTGCAGGCCGACCTCGACAACGTCACGCGCCTTCAGCAGGGCCGCAACGACCTGCAGTCGCGCCTGCAGGCGATGGACATCCTGGAAGACCGTATCGAACAGCTCGAGCAGTTCCGCCGCGACAAGCCGGTATCGGTGTCGCTCGGCCTGTACCAGGGCGACCGTCTCGAGCAGCATCTGCTGACCGAGTACTACAACGGCGTGCGCCAGATCCTGCTCGCGCCGGTCTCGCAGAACCTCGCGTCGTTCATGAAGGACGTGAACGCGCACCCCGAACAGCTCGTGCCGATGACGCGCCCGCCCGAATCGGGTGCCGTGCAGGGCGGCGCGCTGCCGGTCTCGACGAACCCGCCGGGCGCCGCACCGCCGGCCGGCGCCGCGCAAGGCGCATCCGCCGCGACGGCTGCCGCGCCGCAACAGCCGGCTGCGCCGCAGGGCGGGCTGTACAGCGACGCGTCGCCGACCAACGTGCAGGACGCGTACAACGCGCTGAAGACCTACCTGATGCTGTCCGACAAGCGTCATGTCGAACAGGCGCACCTGACCGACCAACTCGCCCGCTTCTGGCGCGGCTGGCTCGAGACGAATCGCGGCAACATGCCGCGCGACGAGATGATCAAGAGCGCCGAGCGCATGATCTCGTTCTATCTGTCGCGCGTGACCGACGATGACTGGCCGATGATCGACGCGAACCTCGCGCTCGTCGACCAGACCCGCGAGAACCTGCGCCGCGTCGTGCGCGGCATGCCGGCCCGCCAGCGCGTCTACGAGGAAATCAAGGCGCGCGCGTCGACCCGTTTCGCGCCGATGACCATCGCGCGCATCGTCGGCGACGGCAATCAGGGGCTGGTCGCCGGCAGCTACGCGATTCCGGGCACGTTCACGCGTGAAGCCTGGTTCGACTACGTGCAGCCGGCGATCCGCGACGCGGCGACCAAGGAGTTGCAGGCGAAGGACTGGGTGCTGAACACGTCGACGCAGGACGACCTGACGCTGGAAGGCAGCCCCGAGCAGATCCAGAAGACGCTCGTCGGGATGTACAAGACCGAGTACGCGCAGCACTGGCAGAAGTTCATGCAGGGCATCGCGGTGCAGGGTTTCAGCAGCTTCGGCCAGGCCGTCGACGGGATGAACCGCCTCGGCGACCCGCAGGATTCGCCGATCCGCAAGATCCTCGAGACCGCGTACGACCAGACGTCGTGGGACAACCCGTCGCTCGCGAACGTGACGATCAAGAAGGCGCAGACGGGTGTCGTGAACTGGGTCAAGCAACTGTTCACGCGCTCGCAGGCCGGCCAGATGGCGGCCGCGAACATCGACATCAACGGCAATCCGGCCGAGGTGCCGATGGGTCCGATCGGCCAGGAGTTCATCGGGCTCGCGCGGATCGTCGCGACGCACGACGGCACGTCGATGCTCAAGGGCTACATGGATTCGCTGTCGAAGGTGCGCACGCGCTTCAACGTGATCAAGAACCAGGGCGACCCCGGCCCCGGCGCGCGCCAGCTGATGCAGCAGACGCTCGACGGCAACGGCTCGGAACTCGCCGATTCGCTGAAGTTCGTCGACGAGCAGATGCTGACCGGCCTCACCGATTCGCAACGCAAGTCGCTGCGTCCGCTGCTGGTGCGCCCGCTGATGCAGGCGTTCTCGGTGGTGATCCAGCCGGCCAGCGCCGAAGTCAACAAGGTGTGGAACGCGCAGGTCTACCAGCCGTTCCAGAGCTCGCTCGCGACGAAGTACCCGTTCGCCGCGAATGCGAAGGTCGAGGCCGGCGCAGGTGAAATCGCGCAGGTGTTCGGCCCGGACGGTGCGATCGCCAAGTTCGTCGGCACGACGCTGGGCCCGCTCGCGGTGCGCCGCGGCGACACGCTCGCGGCCCGCACGTGGGGCGACATGGGCATCGGCCTCACGCCTGACTTCACGAACGGCTTCGCGCGCTGGGTCGCCCCGCTCGCCGGCGGCGCCGCAGGCGGCGCGGCCGCGGCGGCCGAACCGCAGACCGTGTTCCAGATCCTGCCGCAGCCGAGCACGGGCACGACGGAATACACGATCGCGATCGACGGCCAGCAACTGCGCTACCGCAACACGCCGCCGCAGTGGACCAATTTCGTGTGGCCGAACCCGCAGGGTTCGCCGGGCGCGACGCTGTCCGCGACGACCTTCGACGGCCGCACGGTGCAGCTCGTCAACGAGCCGGGCCGCTACGGTCTCGAGAAGCTGATCAACTCCGCGCAGCGCAAGCGCCGCCCGGACGGCACCTTCGACCTCACGTGGGTCCAGGGCAGCGTGAACGTGTCGGTGACGATGCGTATCATCAGCACGTCGCAGCCGACGGGCGGCGGCGGCGACCAGCCGCAGCAGCAGAGCCTGCGTGGCCTGCAGCTGCCGTCGTCGGTCGCCGACGCGAGCGCGGGCGCGGCACAGAACGCGACGCAGGCCGGCAACGGCGCGCCGGCCGCGGCACCGGCCGTCACGGCCGCCACCGCAACGAATGCACAGGGGGCGCAATGACGCAAACCGTTCAGGCGCAGATCGCCTACTTCGGCAAGATTCCGTCGCGCGGCGACTTCGTGAAGAGCCCGCACAATCCGCAGTTGCTGCAGACGCTCGATCGCTGGATCGCGCAGGCGCTCGAACTGCTCGCGGAAGATCCGCGCTGGAAGATCGTCTACGAGGATGCGAAGCCGATGCATTTCGCGTTCCTCGGCTCGCGCAGCAAGCTCGCGATCGCAGGCCACATGGTCGCGAGCCACGACGTGTCGATGCGCCGCTTCCCGTTCCTCGGCGCGACCGCGCTGGAAGTCGACCGGCCGCTCGCGTTCCTCGCGCGCAGCCCGCTCGCGTTCGCGCGGCTGTGGTCGCGCGTCGCCGCGCAGATCCCGCCGCTGCTGGCCAAGGAGGAGCCGCCCGGCGCGCTGCAGGCGCTCGGCGACACGCAGGTGCCGATCGACGTCGGCGGCCCCGGCACGTCGCATGACGGCACCTTCAACGACTTCATCGAACACCAGTCGCTGTACGGCCTGCAGCAGATGCTGCTCGAAAGCGGCCATCCGGTCCGGCTGCGCGGCGCGATGCTCGCGCTCGGCTCGCTGTTGCGGCCCGTGATGCAGAGCGGTTCGTCGCACATCGAACGCGGCCTCACGCTGCCGCTGCCGGTCGATCCGTTCTACCGCAGCCTCGTCGCCGCGTTCTGGCTCGAACTGATCGCTCCGTTCGTCGCGCAGGCCGACTTCGAGCTCGCGATCTTCATCGGCTCGATCGCCGAGCGCGAGCGGTTGATCATCGGCTTCAACGGCGCGTCTTCGAAGACGCTGCTGAGCGTCGTCGACCCGCAGACCTACGCCGCCCACAACATCGACATCGACGATCCTGAGTGGATCGACGCCCATGCGCAAAACGATCACCAGATCAGCAAGCTCGTCAGCTATCTCGACCAACCGCAACTCTCGCTGCGCGTCGCCATCGACGCATTCCGCGAAGCGTTCATCGGAGGCTGACCGGATGCAACGCACGATTCACATCCGCCGCGCGCGCTTCTCGCGCTTCGTGGCCGCCCTCGTCGCTGCCGGCCTCGTCGGCAGCGGCGCGGCCTACGCGCAAAATACGGGCGGTGCGACCGTCACGCCGGTCGGCAACGGCACGGTCGCGACCGCCGCCCTGCCCGCGAATTCCAACCCCGCCGCCGCGCCGGCCGCCGGGTCCGGCACGGTGGTGCACGGCACGGCCGGCACGATCGCGCCGCCGCCCGCGAACGCGACGCCCGGCCAGGTGGTGGCCGGCGGCAAGGTGCCCGACGAGGCGACCAAGGCCGCCGTGCTGCAGAAGCTGCGCGACACCTATGGCGCGGCGAACGTGGTCGACCAGATCGAGGTCGGCGACGTCGCGACGCCGCCGAACTGGAGCGCGAACGTGCAGAAACTGCTCGGCGCGCAGCTCAAGCAGATCAGCAAGGGCCAGTTGAAGATCAACGGCACGCAGATCGAGGTGAAGGGCGAGGTGCACAACGAGGCGCAGCGCCAGCAGCTCGCGAGCGACATGGCGAACACGCTGAACCCGACGTATACGATCAAGAACGGGCTGCGCGTGTCGGCGTCCGAGCAGGGGCTGCTCGACCAGACGCTCGCGAACCGCACGATCGAGTTCGAGACGGGCAGCGCGACGCTCACGCCGCAAGGCAGGCAGATTCTCGATCAGATGGCCGCCGCGCTGTCGAAGTTGCAGAACCGCACGGTCGACATCATCGGCCACACCGACAACTCGGGGAACCGGACGTCGAACATCGCGCTGAGCCAGGCGCGCGCGGATGCGGTGAAGGGATATCTGATCACGAAGAGCATCCCGCCGCAGCAGATGACGACGACGGGAGTCGGGCCGGATCAGCCGATTGCGCCGAATGATACGGCGGAGGGACGGGCGAGGAATCGACGGATCGAGTTTCGGGTGGGGCAGTAAGCGGCGATTCCGCGACATGGCGAACCGGGGGCAGGATACCGGTAGACGCGTTCCGCGGATTGCGCAGGCCCCATCTGCTCCGCTGTATCAACGCGCCGGTCGCCGGCGCCGACAGACTACTGAATCCAGCCATATTCCAGTGAAATACGCACTGCGCTGCTTTCGGTCGGCCATTCTTCTGTTCGCCGGTGGCTTCCTCGTGCTGGCGGGTGCAGCTGCCACGATCAATTCGGCCATCCTCGTTCGCGCTCGTGCGTGGCCTCACGTCCCCGCCATTGTCGAGCGATGTGAGTTGTCGCTGCGATATGGCAAATCCAGTGTGACGTGGGAGGCGCGCGCCCTCTTCCGCTATGGCGCGGGACAGACGCAGCAGTACGATACGACGTGGCAGCCTGCCGGGTCGCCGGTGTATTCGCGTTCGGCCGCCTCGAACATCAGCCGTGAACAGTTTGTCGCGTTCACGAAGACGTATTGCAGCGCGGCTGCGAACGACGGCCTGCGCGTTTCGTCGATGTTTCCGGGCATTGCCCGGCGAAACGAAGCGGTGGTGGGCGGGGCGTGGGTACGGGAAATCGGATTCGGTCTGTTCGCTGTGGTCGGCGGGCTGGTGTTGTGTGCGGCGGGTATTTCGCTGCTGCCGTGGATTGAGGAGCGCAAAAGGAACGCGGCAAAGCGCAGAACGCGGCGAACATGCGGTCGCGTCAGCGGTTCATGACGCATACGGAAAGACTGGTTTCGGATTCTGCTTCGCTGCCTCCGCACATGTCATGCGGCTGATCGCCGTGGTGTGTAGCGCGAGAATCGCCATTCACTGATCATGTGCCTGTTTCAGGTAATCCCGAAGAGCCTTCGTTCGTTGCTCCGTCAAATCAGTGAGGCACTCGTGCATTCCAGGCGGCGTGCCGCCGTGCCAATGCAAAGACTGCCGATGCCTGATTTGATACAACCGGCTGCTCAAACATGCATAGCGGCCGCTCCTCGCTATCGAGACACCCGTCGGACCGGCGAACGATTGTCGACTGCGCTGCGAGTCGCTGCCGCAAGCATGATGTTCGTCTCGATAGCTGCGTGCAGCAAGACCGAACCTACGTACACCAGCGTTTCAACGGAGGCCCTGAACTACTTGCCGTATAACCTGGTTCGATTCACGATCACTGATCAATTCGGCAACAAGGCACGTGGTGGTGGCGATCTGGAACCCGGCACCGGTGAAGGCAGCATCACCTGCTGTTACCTGCTGAAAGGAACCGAATTCAAGGTTCAGTGGATTTATTACGACGCGGACGATTGGCGGCCGGGAGAGCAGGTAAAGAAGCAGCAGGGCGAGACGAGCGTGTCGTTGCCGCCGGCCGCGGTGCCCGATTCAATCGGTTCACGCATTCTCGAAGTGCATTTCTATCCGGACCGCCATGTCGAACTGTCCTTTCCTGGCCAGATATTGGGAAGTACGCGATTGCCGATCGTGGACGTGTCACGCGACCTGACGAAACGTTACGCAAACCGGCTGGAAAAGAGGTATGAGGACAATGACGCGCAGCTGCACCGTCGCATTTCGAGAGTTGTCGCGCAAGCATGGCTCAAGTACCGCTTTACCAACCGCAGTGATCTCGAGCAATACGCGTATTACGTGCTGCTGGTGAATCCGCGGTTCGATGCGCACCCCGAGGTGCACAAGCTGATCGAGTCGTGCAAAGGGAAGCCGGGAGCATTCGCGAAGGCGGTTGCAACCCTGCCCGCTGCTGTTACGAAGGAGCTCGGGACCGACCGGTTTCAAGCAGTTTCGGTGCCGCCGATTGCGACAGGGCTATTGCCAGCATCACGAGAGGAGAATGGGCACGGCCGGACCTAATGATCGAAACGAATCCGGCTCGATCAGGATGATGCGACACTACAGACCGTTCGCATTGCAGTCGACAAGTTGATTGCCGCGAATTATCCGGAGGCAGACTGCCTTACGTGGGAGCAATCATCCGCATCGGCGGGAAGCGCATGTCTCCGACACACTAAGACAAGCGCGCTCGTCCGCATCACCGGTTCAATGAACGGGGGGCGTTGCGCCGCCCTTGTATCCCCGCGCCCATTCCTGACTCTGTTTGGCTGCCTGTTCGATACGCGCCGCTGCGAGATCATCTTTCTTGCGCTGCTGCGCTTCCTTTGCGAGATTGCTCGCCCCGAACGTATCCTTGTCGCGCGTCCGGAAGTATAGCGACGGTGCCAGCACGTGATCCTGCCAGCTCGTCAACAACGTGTCGTGGACCAGCATGTCAAATAGCACCATGACGTCTGGCGGAAGCGGATGCTTGCCTTCGATACCTTCCTTCCAGGCCGACACGAGCTCCATTTCAGCTTCTGGCAGCATGGCCGCCTCAACCGCGGCCGCGCTGGCCTTGTTATCGGAATCCCACGTCTCCGGCAGATTTCGAATGCGCTCCGCGGCTTGCTTCAGACCGTCCTGGTATGGCGCGCGACGCAGCTTCTTTGCCGCTTCTCTCTCAAGCCGCTCCCAGACCGTCGAGTAATCCTTCGGCGCTTCCGCGACTAGCTGCTCATAGCGTTTTTGCGCCGCGTCGCTCGCAGCCTTCATCCCCCGCAGCTTCTCCTGATCCGCCTGGCTGCGACTGGCCACCATGCTCATGTTGATGCCTTGCCGCTGCAGTTCCCAGTCGAGCTGCGACTTCGTCGTCTTGCGCTGCAGGTCGGCGTCGGCCGTGTTGCGCTTCCAGTCGGCAACCGGATCCGAAATCGTGCGACGGAATTCCGGGTCCATGTAACGAGCAGCAATCCAGCGCATGAATACCCTGGCGTGCGGAACGAAGTCGGCACCAGGTTTGCGAGGCACGAGCGCGTAGTACGCGTCGACCAGTTGCTTGATGCGGTATTGCTTGCCGTCCACGTTGATCGGTTGTGCGATCGTGAACTTCCGGAAGGTGTCCGGCTTCTTGTCCCGCAGGTCCTCCATCGTATCCATGACGGCACCCGCCTTCAATGCTTCCAGCAGCATGTCTCGCAGAGGAATCCGCATCAATTCGGCGTTGAAACCCAGCGACCCCGTGGGCGCGCCGCCTACGACATCGCAACTCGTACCCGGATAAAGGAATTGCTCGCCACGGGTCTTCTCGAGACTGTCGAGACGCTGATAAAAGCGCATCTCGTGCGCCGCGGCGAAATGAACACAGCGCTGCACACTGGCCGGTATTCCGAGTGCTCGATCCTTGTAGCTGGTTTTGATCATTCCCAGATACGGCACCATGCCGATCAGCTCGCCCGTCTCTTCCGACATGGCAGACGAAACGGCATCGAGCAGTCCGACAAACTTGATCTGGATCGATACGCCGTCAATTGCGAGATCCATGTCGTCCCTGCGCTTGTATTTCTCCGCCAGATCGTTGATGAACGCACGCGCGAGCACGCACCCCCGGTCGGCGCCGAATACCGACACCTCGATGGCCCGAACTTTCGGCATCTGTTTCTTGACTGCGTGGTACGCAGCCTCGAACTGGTCTTTGGCTGCGATCAACCGCGTATCGACACCCGTGCCGAAAGCCTTCGCCATGACGGAATTGTCACGCACGATCGGCGCGTTCTCCATCGCTATACCGACAAAAAGACTGCGCGCAACCGCCCAGCCCGCCTTCATCGGGGCGCCTTTAACGTTGCTCTTGAAATCGTTCTTCGCGTTGCGCCACAGCAGCGTTCCGGTAGCCTTGGTGCGTTCCCAATATCGGTCAGGCGACGCATTCAGCACATTCATGACGCGCCGCGCCTGAGCGGGAAGCCGTTCGATATCCTTCCGAAGATCCTGAAATGCCTTATCGATTGGCCGAAGCGAAAAATCCCCCTCGAGAAAACCCTCGATGAACTGCTTCTTTACGTCGTCGACGCGCTTTTTCACGCCGGCCTGTTTGAGAGGCGTATTGACGCGCGTGAAAGACTTGGCAACCGCCTGCGCCCCGCTCATCGCCTTCTTGCCGCCCATCTTGGCTGCGGCTACGCCCGCATTGATCCACTCATTGGCCTTGGCCGACTCGTTGAGCGGAGTACCGAGACCCGAATAATAGAAACGGAACCAGAACTGATTGACTGGCCGATGCCGGTCGTCGTTGTCGCGGTGCGCTTCCCACAAACGGCAGATGTTCGAGTATTGCGAGCTCGACTTGTCATCGATATCGCGATTTCTGCCGAATGCATCGAAGAAGAATCCCATGCGAATCGTCGCGCCGCATGGCAGACAATCCCCTTTCGGATACATGTTCGCGTCTTGGCAGACGAGCTGCATGTACGCGGACATCGGCGTCGCGTCATCCGGATCGAGCTTGATTCTCTCAGCCATGCTGCTTCTCCTCTGCGCGCGGAGGCGGCATCAGGCCCTCGGGAATCGTCGGTACGTTCACCGACTTGAACTTGCCGCTCGCCAGTTCGGACAACACGTTCTTCGGCAGCGCTTGCACCGCCTTGGCGAACGCACCAGGCCTTCCGGCGGCTGCCCGAAGGATCCGCTGCACCTCCGGATGCGCGTCGAATCGACTGTTCACGAGCAAACTGAAATACGCGTACTGCTCGAGGTCATTCCGGTCGGTCAACCGGTATTTCAGCCACGCGGCCGCTACGGCCCGCGCAATGCGCCGATGCGACTGTCCATCCGTATCGTCGAATTTCTTGTCTAGTTGCTCCTGATAATGCGTCGCCATCCACCTGGAAACATCCACGACTGGAATTCGCGATTCGTCCAGAAGTTGCCCGGGGAACTGAAACTCGACGTGACGATCCGGATAGAAATGAACCTCAAGAATACGGCTGCCGACTTTCTCGGGAACGGCTGACGGTGGCATTACCACTTTGGTCTCGACTTGCTGCGCATGCGAGTCGTCCATCGTCCATCGATCTGCATCGTAGTACTTCCACTTGACCGTAAATTCCGTGCCCTTGAGCTTGTAACAACACGCGACGCTGCCGCCGCCTGCGCCGGGCGGGTCGTCTCCACCACCGCTTGCCTTGTTGCCATAAGCATCAGTGATGGTGAAGCCGTTCATGTTGTACGGCAGATAGTTCCGGCCCATGATGGAAATTCCGCTGTAGCTCGGCTCAGATTTACCGCAAGCCGTCACGGCTGCGAACAACAGGCAAGTCGCCAGAACATGACCCGTCGTACGTGCCAGCTTCGTTCGTCTATGCATCGAAGTTTTCCCTACTGAGTGACATCTTGCATGCCGTTCCATGGCGAGCAAGTGCCTGCTTTGCATTTGTGATCGACCATCTTCGCACTCCCCCCGAAGGCCGTCCGGTATGCGATGCCGACGGGCACCTGCCTGCGATCCCGATCGAACACACCCGACTCAGCCATGTCGTACCTCCTGCACCCCATACGCGTCGGTAATGGTGATTCGGGTCATTATGGAAATCCCGCTATAGGTCGGCTCCGACTCGCCACACCCGTTCGAGCTCAAAGCCACCGCAAGCAGCCCAGCCACCAGCACGGACCTACGCCACAGCACTACGCGCCTCCGGCATCCCACGATCGTGCGCATCGCGAATCGCATCCCAGGTCGCATCGTCGATGGACGCCAGCGCCGCATCGACACTAGTTTCTCCGCGCGCCACGGCTTCGAGACGCGACTGTACGGCCGGATGCTCGTCGAACTGCGGCGCAACCTGCACGCCCGTCACGACATAGCAGAGCAGCCCGACCTCGTCGCCGATCCCGTGCGCCGCCGCGCGTCCGAGCTGCTCGACAACCAGGTCATGCAGTTCCGCATCGGACAGATGATCGACGACCGCCGCCATCGTCTCCCGAAACTTCAGCACGAGCTTGTCCGGATACCCGAGCTCGATCAGTTGCGCATGTTGCCGCTCGCTGAGGCCCGGCGCGTCGCCCGGCGTCAGCGAGCCTTCGACCGCTGGCGTTTCGTTGAACCATACGACCTCATCGAGCCGCCGGTCGCGATACCGGATCTCGGCTAACGGCGCGACAAACTGCTGCGCCTGCGTATCGCTCCACACCTGCCGAAGCCGTGCGAATACATGGTTGTCGAAGAAGAACAGGTAGTACGCACGACCGTTCGGCAGCGCGTATTTCACGTACTGCCGCAAATGCGCATCGAGCGCGTCGAACGACCACGCCGAACACAACCACGTCACCGCATGCAGATCGACAGCCTCCAGCCATAGCTGGCGAAGCAGCCGATGCTGCTCGGCCTCCTCGTCGTCGAGCGCCTGACGGTCGAGCGCGATCAGGTACGGCGCGATATCCGTATAGGCATCGAGCCCGGTATCGGTCCAGAGCGATGCATGGCGCAGGCCGCGCATGGCTGCGAGCTGCGTGTCCAGTTCCTGATAGCCGCGCGTGTCGACGAGCACATAAAGCCGCATCGCCCTACCGTCGTCGGCCTTGCGCTCAAGCGAGACCTTCAGCGTCTCCAGAAACACGGGCCACTCCGGCTCACGCTGATTCGGCGCTTCGTCGACTACCTCGCCCACGTCGCCCATATCGTTGACTTCGTCCATCAATCCGCCTCGACCATCGATTCCCGACCGCTATGCGCATTCAGCACGCATTGCTTGCACGTGCCGCCCGGCATCGCGGGCAGCGGATACTGCATGCTCGCCGGACCGCTGAACTGATGCTGTCCCCCCTTGAAATCAATCTTCCCCGGCGCGTGAATCTCGATGTTGCCGCCCTTGATCCGGATATACGCGCCGCCCGACGTCAGCAGGATCTCCTGCTTCGCGGCCACGTCGACGGCCTCGGTCGCCGCCATCATCTTCACGGTCTTCTGCGCGGTAAGTTCGATGTTGTCCGCGTGCGCCTGGACCTCGACCTTGCCCTTCGCCGCAAATAGCTTCATACCCGCGTTCTGCGCGAACAGGCTGATGCGATCCCGGATGCCGGCGATCAGCGACTTCCCGCTGGTGATGAACGTGCTTTCCCCGCTGACGATATTGGTCTGCCGATCGCTCGCCAGATGCACCGACTGCTGCGACGCCACCCCGATCCCCGCCGGGCTGGCGAACAGCATCACCGGCTCCTTGAACGCATTCGCGTTCCCCGTCCCGCCGCCGGCGGTCCGGCCACCGCCCGCCGTCGAGCCCGGCACGCTGTTCCGCGTCGCATCGGTGAATTGCTTCAGCGCATCGTGACCGGTGTCGAGACTCTCCGCCTGGTGCGTCTCGCTGACCTGCGACATCGACTCGATCAGCCCGTCCGCATTGGCGAGCTGCTGCTGCGCTTCGCTCACGTCGAGCGGCTGGCTGTTGGCCTGCTTCGGATGCGTCGTCACGTACAAGCCCTGCCCGGCACGCATCGCGCCGTGCGCGTCCGTGCGCAGATCGAAGCCCGAGCCGAGATACGCGCCGCGCGTGTTGCCGTTCTGCTCGATCAGATAGCCGAGATGAAGCAGCGAATTCGCGCTGCTGCTGAACAGGCGCGCGCGGTTCTGCCCGGTCGCGTCGTCGAGCACCATCTCGTTGTGCCCCGATCCCGCATACTCCTTCGAGCGGAAGCCCGACAGGATCCCGTCGCTATGCCATTGCGGCTTGACGGCCCCGTTGTAGACGCGGTGCATCACGATCGGCCGGTCGCAGTCGCCGCCGATGTAGCCGATCAGCACTTCCTCTCCGACTCGCGGAATATGAACGGCGCCGTAACCGCCACCGGTATCGGACTGCACGACGCGCATCCAGCACGACGCATTCTCGCGCCCTTCGCTCTGCCGATCCCAGACGAACATGACCTTGATCCGGTTCAGCTCGTCCGTGTAAACCTCCTCGCCCTTCGGGCCGACGACGACGGCCGTCTCGAGCTGCATCGCGGGCTTGCGATGCTCGAAGGGGCTCCGATACGGGACGCTCGCGCGCTGCGCCTCGACCTCGACGAGATAAAACCCGGCGGAGCCGTCGTCATGCCCGACCTCGAACGCAGCCGCATCTGCATGACAGGCCTTCACCTGCGCCAGCTGGTCCTGCAGGCTATGCGGGAAGGTCGCCTCGTGGTCCGAGATCGGCAGATTGTTCTCGATGTATCGCGCGACGGCGATGGCCGCGAACTCGCGATCGCCGGCCGAATCGCGATCGTGCTCGGGATGACCGGTCAGCGTGAAGCGTCGGCCGGCATCGATCGCGCGCACGCCGCCCGCGCCGAAGAAGCGCTTCGCGCGCGACTCCCACTCCTCGAGACGAATCTTCGACAGATGTTCGCCGCGCGCCTGGCCCGGATACGTATACGCGCCCGTGTATTCGTAGATTTCCGCCTGGCCCGGCAGATCACCCTGGCCGGCCTTCGTCGGCAGCGTCGTACCGTTCGGACTGCCCGCCGACGACGGCGATTTGTAGTCGAACGTACGCGTCGTGTGCTGCGTGCTTTGCAACGTCCGCGACGCGGCCCATTGCGTTAAACCGGCCGTTTCGGTGCCCGTCCCCGACCGGTCGAAGGTTACGGCATTCGGCGACAGCGCGTCGATCGCATGCAGGTCATCGGTGATGACGAGCGTGTGCGCCTTCCCGTCTTCGCTGTGCCGCCAGAAACCGAACAGCCCTTCGTCCTCCATCAGCCGGTGCACGAAGTTCCAGTCGGTTTCGCTCTGCCGGCAGTAGGACCGGGACGGCAACGGCTTCGACAGCGCGAACTGGTACTGGCCCTTTGCCTGCGGATGGTTGTCGAACACATCGGCGAGGATCGCGTCGACGGACTTGTCCTGCCAGTACCGCATGTCGCTGCGGAACTTGAGGAAGTGCATCCACGACGCAAAGCGCAGCTGGTAACTTGACAGGCCGCCGTCCGCGCCGAGCCGGCGCGCCGTGTGGATATAACCGTTGATCGGCAGATACGACTTGTCGGCCTGCTGGATCCACAGCGTGATCGGCTGCGCGATGAGCATTTTGAGCTCGATGTCGCTCGCGGTGGATACCAGGTCGAGAACAACCCCGAAGTCGCGGCCGAGCTCGGAACGCGTCACCGCGCGGCGCGGCACGAGCGCATTGCTCGGCAGCGACGGGATGTCCGTCTTCAGCAGGCGGTCGCGCTGAATCAGGCCGCCGCGAATCGCCTGTGCCAGTTCGGTCACGTTCATGCGTCACCCTTTCTTCTCGTTCATCGCGAGCCTGCCAGGCGCGCGCTCTCAGGTCTCAAACCCGTCGCCCACGACTACCTCACGACTGCTCGTCGGGCCTCACCCCCAGCAGCTCGCGGATATGCGACAGCGATCCGTCGTCCTTCACGACGCTCTCGAGCCACTTGTGCAGCGGCATGTCGGCCCATTCGGCGGCCTTGTCCGCGAGATACGCGACCGGGCTGTGCGGCTCGGTCTGCCGGAAGTAACGCGCGACGGCGCGTAGCTGGTCGACAGCCTGCGCGCGGTTCTGGATACCGGCAATCATTTGCGTCATCGGAGGACGCGGAGCGGTCTGCGACTGCACATGGGTCTCCTGGATCGGGAACGCGTCGCCGAAGCTCGGCTCGAGGCGCTCGGGCTGCGCCTGCGGTGCCGACGGCGCATGCGGCGCGCTACCCGTATAGCCCTGCTCGCGCGCAAAGCGCTCGGCGAGCCGGTACACGGTCTCGAACGCGTCGCGCGCCTGCCGGAAGCTCGGCGCCGAATCGCCCGCGCGTTCGACGAGCCGCTCCTCGAACGCATCGAGCGAGAACTCGAACGCCTTCAGGTTCGCGAGCAGCGTCGTGTAGAACGCGATCGGCGTCACGCGCCGCGACGCATCGACCTGCTCGACCGACGGTTTGCCGCGCGCGATGTCGTCCGCGTGTTCGGGGTCGCGCTTCACGGCCTGCGCCACATGCTGCGCGACTTCCCAGTCGAGCGTGGTGAACGCGTTCGACGCGCCTTCCGTCACGGGAATGCCGCGCAGCAACTCGGCCGTGCGGCCGGACAGCCACGCGACGTTGCCGAGCCGGTATTCGACGTCGTCGCCTTCCGGCAGCGGATGTACGGTGTCCCAATAGTCGCGGCACAGGCCTTCCAGCAGCGCATAGCCTTCGGTGAGGCCGGTGATGCCGTCCTCCAGCGCGAGCGCCTCGGTCAGCCATACGGCGAGCCGCAGGTCCTTGGTGCGCGTGCGCAGCAGCTCGCCCGCGTGATCGACGACGAAGCCCCAGTCGGCCTCCTTGATCTCGGTCACCCACTCGCCCTGGTCGAGCGTCGGATCGTCGTAGCGCCGCGCGTCCTGGATCGCGTCGAATTCGTTCGAGAACAGCAGGTCGTCGCCGCTGGGCGACGCATCGCTGATCGGCGTCAGCAGCTCGGGAAGATTGATCGGCATGGTTCGGTCAGTTCATCAATGCGTGTTGCGCGGCCGTGCTCATTCGACGGTGTAAGCGAATTCGCCGGCCTCGTCCGCGCGCACCGCGATGCGCGCGATGGCCGCGCCGTCGGCGATCCGGCCGAGCACGTGGCCCGCGATCTCCGGCAGCAGCGTGCCGTTCAGGATGTGGTCGACGTTTCGGGCGCCCGAGTCGACCTCGGTGCAGCGCGCGAGCACCGCATCGACGAGCGATTCGTCCCACTCGAACGCGGCCTTGTGGTTCGCGTCGATGCGGCGGCGGATCCGTTCGAGCTTCAGCTCGATGATCTCGGCCAGCACGTCGTCGGAAATCGGGTAGTACGGCACGACCTTCATCCGGCCGAGGAACGCGGGCTTGAACGTCTTGTACAGCTGCGGGCGCAGCGCCTCGGCGAGCGCGTCCGGATCGGGCAGCTCCTCGGCCGGCTTGTTCAGGCACGCCTGCATCACCGCGGCCGACCCGACGTTCGACGTCAGGATGATCAGCGTATTGCGGAAGTCGATCTCGCGCCCTTCGGCGTCGTCCATCGTGCCCTTGTCGAACACCTGGAAGAACATCTCGAGCACGTCCGGGTGCGCCTTCTCGACCTCGTCGAGCAGCACGACGGAATACGGGTTGCGGCGCACGGCCTCGGTCAGCACGCCACCTTCGCCGTAGCCGACGTAGCCCGGCGGCGAACCCTTCAGGCCCGACACGCTGTGCGCTTCCTGGTACTCGCTCATGTTGATCGTGACCATCTTGCGCTCGCCGCCGTACAGGATGTCGGCCAGCGCGAGCGCCGTCTCGGTCTTGCCGACGCCCGACGGCCCGACGAACATGAACACGCCGCGCGGCTTGTTCGGATCCTCGAGGTTCGCGGTCGCGGTGCGCACGCGCTGCGCGATCGCGTCGAGCGCATGGTCCTGGCCGATCACGCGCGCGCTCAGCAGCGGCTGCAGGTTCAGCACGGTGTCGATCTCGTCCTTCACCATCCGGCCGAGCGGAATGCCGGTCCACGCGGCGACGATCTCGGCGACGACGTGGCCGTCGACCTGCAGCGGCACCATCGGCTCACCGCCCTGCAGCGCGTGCAGCGCAGCGACGCGCTCGGCCAGCTTCTCGCGGGTGGCCGGCACGTCGACCGGCTCGCCGTCTTCCGACGGGCCACGCGCCTTGTCGAGCGCATCACGCAGTTCGGTGATCTCGGCGACGATCACGCGCTCGGCTTCATAGCGCGCTTCGTTCTCTGCCAATTGCGCGAGCGCCGTGTCGCGCGCGCCGCGCAGTTCGCCGAGCCGCTCGTCGTGCGACGCGCCGCCCGCCGATTCGCGCTCCAGCGACGCGATTTCCGCGTCGATGCGCTCGATGCGCTTTTTCGTGTCGTCGATCGCCGCCGGCGTCGCGCTGTGCGCGAGCGCGACCTTCGCGCACGCGGTGTCGAGCACGCTGATCGCCTTGTCCGGCAGCTGGCGGCCGCTGATGTAGCGATGCGACAGGCGCACCGCCTCGGTGATCGCGTCGTCGAGGATCCGCACGTTGAAGTGCTTCTCCATCAGCCCGGACATCCCGCGCAGCATCGCGGCCGCGAGCGGCTCGCTCGGCTCCTCGACCTTCACGACCTGGAAACGCCGCGCCAGCGCCGCATCCTTCTCGAAGTACTTCTTGTATTCGCTCCACGTCGTCGCGGCGATCGTGCGCAGCTCGCCGCGCGCGAGCGCCGGCTTCAGCAGGTTCGCCGCGTCGTTCTGGCCGGCCTGGCCGCCCGCGCCGATGATCGTGTGTGCCTCGTCGATGAACAGGATGATCGGATGCGCGCTCTTCTTCACCTCGTCGATCACGCTCTTCAGACGGTTCTCGAACTCGCCCTTCACGCTCGCGCCGGCCTGCAGCAGGCCCATGTCGAGCACGTGCAGCGCGACGCCGGAGAGCGGCGGCGGCACGTCGTCGGCCGCGATCCGCAACGCGAGACCCTCGACGACCGCCGTTTTGCCGACGCCGGCCTCGCCGGTCATGATCGGGTTGTTCTGGCGGCGGCGCATCAGGATGTCGATCGCCTGGCGGATCTCCGCTTCGCGACCGATCACCGGATCGATCTTGCCGTCGCGCGCACGCTGGGTGAGGTTGGTCGTGTACGTGTCGAGCGCGGGCGTCTTCGACGGGCCGGCCGCGGGCGCGGCGCCGTTGGCAGCCGGCGCGACGTCGCCGTCTTCCGCATCCGGCTGGCGCGGCTCGGCCTCGCTCGAGCCGCCCATGATCTCGTCGAACTTGTGCTTCAGGTCCGTCACGTTCATTTCCGCGAACTGCGGCGACATGCGCTGCGCGAACTGCGCGAGATCGGGCGCGGTCAGCAGCGCGAGCAGCAGGTGCCCCGAGCGGATGCGGCCGAGCTGCGAATCGAGCGACGCGATCAGCCACGCCTGCTCGAACAGCGCGATCAGATGCACGGAGAACACCGGCGTGCGCGTGTTGCCCGTCTTCAGCCGCGTGAGCTCGCGCTCGAGGTCGGCACGCAGCGCATGCGGATCGACGCGGCTTGCGCGCAGCGCGAGCGGCAGGTCGCCCGTCGCTTCGTCGAGCAGCGCGAGGAACAGGTGCTCCAGATCGACCTCGTAATGGCCGCGCGCCAGGCACGCGCTCGCCGCACGCTCGGTCGCGTGCCGGCACAGCGGGTTCAGTTTCGTGATCAGGGTCTTCAGAGGCGTGCTCATGGCGTCGATCTCAGGTTCGATTGGTGTTTATTGTCGTTTGGAATCAGTGAATCACGTGCAGTTCGTAGCGGGCGTCCGAGCGGTCGTGGAGCGCGTCGCGCGTGCAGAGGAACGCGTCCCAGCCGAGCCGCGAGCCTGCGCCGAGCACGCTCGCGCCCACCTCGGTGCGCTTCAGCACGAGCTTCACCTCGTATTCGAGCGTGACGCCGGCGAGCAGCGTCAGCATCCGTTCGAGCGCGACGGCGTGCGCGCCGCCGGGCAGGAACGCCTCGTAGTCGCGCTTGGACAGCGGGCCGACGACGATCCGCGCGCGCATGTCGCGCTGCCACACACGTTCGCCGACGAGCGCCGTCGCGCCGAGCACCACGTTGACCTCGCCGAGCACGCTCAACTGGTCGGGCGGCACGTCGTACCATTTGCCGACGAACTGGTCGATCTTCACCGGCACGCGGAAGTAGTCGGACAGCGCGCGCTGCAGGTACGCGGCCGACATCGGCCGGTGCCGCGCGGCGAGCGCGTAGCCGGCGACGGCCTCGTCGAGCACGCCTCCCGCGCCGGCCGCGAGGTTGTCGCGGATCTCGTCGCTCGGCACGCCGGCGATCGCGAGCAAGAGCGGCAGGTAGCGCTCGTCGCGATCGAGTTCGTAATGGAACGGCAGCCGGTATTTCTTCCACGCCGCATAGAACAGCGCGGTCGCGCGGTTCGAGAACACGTCGAAGAACGCGCGCGCCGCGTGGTCGCGCTTCAGGTGCTCGCGCGCGACGATCTGCTCGGTGTAGTGCAGCGGCAGCGCGCCCTGAGCGCCGAGCAGCCCGAAGAACGCCGGCGTCAGCTCGACGTGACCGAGCTCGCCGGCCGCGAGCGCGGCGTCGCGTTCATCCCCCGAATCGAGCAGCGCGCCGCCGTCGTGGAACGAGCGCGCGCCTTCGATCTCGCTCGGCGGAAAGCCGAGCGACAGCGTGTTGCGGAATTCGATGTGCTGCGCGACGACGTCGCCCTGCCGCCATGCGCCGGGCGCATCGGACGCCTGCCGTGCGAACAGCCCTTCGAGCACGCGCACCGCCTGGAAGAATTCGAAGCGGTGCGGCTCGTCGAGCAGCGCGTCGACTACGCCAGGATCGATTCGCCGGTTCGGGGCTTGCATCGGATGATCTCCTCGCCGGTGCGCTTCGACACCACGACTAGTTGAACGAAACTGTTGAGGTGGACATACAGCCCGAAGAAGCTGTCGAGCACGCGCACGAACGACGCGAGGCTCGCGCCGACGAAGTGCTCCTCGTCGATCGTCAGCCGGATCTCGATGCCGCGCACGAAGGTCGCGAACGGCTTCCCGGGCAGCCACTGCACGGCGCCGCGCTGCTCGACGCCGGCGAGGCCGTCGATCTGGCGCATCGACACGGCGGTGCGCCGCAGGTCGTACAGCGTCAGCATTTCCTTGAGCGGTGCGAGCCCGTGCGCGACCAGCGACACGTGGTTCAGCGCGAGGTGCGACACGAGCCGCCAGTGCGCGGCGCGGCCGCGCTCGAAACGCACGCTCTGGGTCGGGCGCCGCAGCAGCGAGATGCCGCTCGTCTGCGCGCCGCCTTCCTGGAACAGGTCGCCGCCTTCGAGGCCGAACGCGAGCATCGACGGCAGATCGCGGTTCGTGCAGGTGAGGTCGAGGCTCAGCGTGTCGGTCTGCGGCGACGTCGGCTCGAAGTCGATGTCGACGATCGAGATCTCCGTTTCGTATCCGGGGCTTTTCTGCGCGACCCAGTCGTTGCGGCGCGCGAACCAGTAATGACCGATCCGCGCCGATTCGCCGTGATGCAGCGAATAGAACGGCCGGAACTCGATCACCGATTCCTCGTGCGCCTGCTGCCGGACGAGCTTCACCGAATCGATCGAATACACCTCGTACGCGAACGCCCGGCGCGCCTCGGCGATCACCGGGTACGACACCGCGCGGTGCGTGATGCGGATCGGCTCGCCGTGCTGGCGGAACAGGTTGACGATCGGCGTGCAGAACAGCCGGAAATGGCTGGCCGTCAGCAGCTCGAGCAGCCGCGCGACGTGCGAATCGCTGCGCACGTCCTGCAGCACCAGATGCAGCGTCGCGCGCTGGCAGCGGCCCGCCGCGCGCGCGATCGCCGCGACGTCGAAATCGACGAAATCGAACTTGTCGGGGAACGCGAAGTATTCGGTGAGCAGGCGATAGGCGGGGTGCGACTTCGCCGGGTAGTCGATCAGCGCGTCGTCCTCGTCGAAGCCGGCGTGCGCGATCGGCAGCTTGCGCAGCGCGGTCCAGCGGCCGTTGCGCTCGGGCTCGACATACGCGCCGAGCACGTTGACGAACAGGCAGTCGGTCAGCGCGGCGACGAACGACTGTTCGCCGTGCAGGTGCGCGCGCAGCGTCGGCAGCTTCAGCGCGCCGAGATCGAGCTGCGCGGCAAGCGATTCGAACGTGATCGAGATCACGCCCGTCGCGTTGGACGGCAGCACCGTCGCGCTCGGCGCGAGCGCGACCGGCATGTAGCGCGCCTCCGAAATGCGGATCGGCGCGAGCGTCACGTCGTATGCGGTGCGGAACCGGCACTGCACGCCGCGGATCGGACGGCTCTTCAGCTCGGTGCCGCGGTCGATCACGACCGGTTCGGTCTGCTGGCCGGGCGAAGCCGGCGTGAATTGCGCGATCGAGCACGACGGGAACGGCCGCAGGTAGTGTGGATACAGCACTTCCAGCAGCGCTTCGGTGAATTCCGGGTAGTCGTCGTCGAGCTTCTTGTTGATGCGCGCGCCCAGCAGCGCGAACGACTCGATCATCCGCTCGACGTGCGGATCCTCGCAGTGCTCGCCGGACAACGCGAGCCGCGCGGCGATCTTCGGATAGCGTTCGGCGAAATCTCGCGAATAGCGCCGCAAAAACGATAATTCGCGCTCGTAATACGGCAGCAATTCTTCCATCGACGACCCCGAACCTCAATATTTCCTGCCGGACCCTGTTCCTCCACCGGGCGGTCCGGCCCGCTCGGCGGCTTGACTCACAGCATTCTTGCCGCGCGTGTGCGCGTGACCGAATACTGCAGCGTCGACGGCTGCAGCATCGCGTCGAAATTCACCGGCTCCTCGGCCGGATGCACGACGAGCAGCGCCTGGATCGCGAAGTAAAGCGCGTTGGTCGACTGCTCGTTCAGCTCGAACGTCACCTGCACCTGCTGCAACCGCGGCTCGTGGCGCGCAATGGCCTGCTGGATCGACTTGCAGATGAACGCGCGGTCGTAATGACTCGCGAGGCTCAGCCCCGCGAAATCGTTCAGCCCGTAGGTCAGCACCGACTTCTGGCATTCCGGCAGCTCCGCCAGTTCGAGTTCGGTGTGCGCGATACGGGTGTTGAGGATCGCCTCGACGTCGCGGGCAACCGTGTTCTTGAGCTCGTCCAGCGACAATTGCCGCATCGCTGCCGAGGCCGGCAGGTGCGGTTCGTCGTCGAACAGCTTGTCGAGAAAACTGGGTTCGAATCGTTTCATCAGCCGGCTCGCACAGCGAAAACGGCAACGGGACGCAGCGCGCCCCGTTGCCGCAACCGACCTTAGACCGCGTAGGTCTTGTCGTTCTTCGTCAGACTCCAGGCGCCCTGCGTGTTGCCGCCCTGGTTGCCGCCGATCTTCTGCTGGGTTTGCTTCCACTGCACAGCTGCGTACTTCAGCGAGAACGTCTCGAGCGGCAGACCTTCTTCGCGAACGCTCGGGGCGATGCTCGAGATGATCACGTACTTGAGCTTGACTTCCAGATACTGCACGCGCTTGCCTTCACCGTCAGCGCGCGAGAAATGGACCGTCACCTCGTCGAACGTGGTGCCGCCCGAAGCGTGTTGGTACAGCAGCGGGCTCGACGAATCGATTTCCTTCGTGAAAATCATGTCGCCGTGCTCGCAACGCGTCATCGTGTGACCGCCAGCGGTCGATGCGGTTGCCGAACGCGGTTGAACGATCGAGTGATCCCACGATTTCAGCTCGATCCAGCCCTGGTGGTCCTTGTCCGCGGACTCGCCCTTCACCGCGGGACTACCAAACTGCAAGTGCATATGTAACATGGCCCTTCGACTCCCCAAAGAGGTGGTTTTAACGTCCTACCCAGGCGGCCCGCCCGGGCGATTTGCTCGCTTATGAATTTGCCGGTTTGGGCAGATCAGCGACAAGTCGCAGAGAAATCGAGAGTTCGTCGAGC
This sequence comes from Burkholderia sp. KBS0801, assembly GCF_005937855.2. Taxonomy (NCBI): domain Bacteria; kingdom Pseudomonadati; phylum Pseudomonadota; class Betaproteobacteria; order Burkholderiales; family Burkholderiaceae; genus Burkholderia; species Burkholderia sp. KBS0801. The sequence continues at coordinate 447,468 of NZ_CP042177.1, read as the reverse complement.
TGAAAGTGCGGGCGCAGGAACGCGACCGAACGATACGAGCCCGGCTTCCCCGGAATCTCTGACACTTGTATGGATGCCTCGCGCAGCGGGAATTGCGCCTTCTGTTCCTGCGATGCGTTGTCGTCGAGCAGGACGTACTGCGAAATCCACCGGTTGAGGAAAGTCTCCACGTTCTGCGCCGATGCGAAGCTGCCGATCTTGTCCCGCATCATCGCCTTCAGGTAGTGCGCGACGCGCGATACCGAGAAGATGTACTGAAGCTGGGCGGACAGGACGGCATTCGCATTCGCGCTGTCGGTGCTGTATTTTTTCGGTTTCTGCACCGATTGCGCGGCGAAGAACGCAGCGTAATCCGAGTTCTTGCAATGAACGAGCGGGATGAAGCCGAGGTCGCTCAGCTCCTTCTCGCGGCGATCGGTGATCGCGATTTCGGTCGGGCACTTCAGCGCGACTTCACCGTCGTCGGTCTTGAACGTGTGGGTCGGCAGATCCTCGACGAGGCCACCGCCTTCGACGCCGCGGATCGCCGCGCACCAGCCGAAGTCGTCGAACGCGGCGGTCAGGCGTGCCGCGAACGCCCACGCCGCGTTGCACCACAGGTACTTGTCGTGCTCGGTGCCGTCCACATCCTCGACGAAGTTGAAGTTCTCCGCGGTCTGGCCGTCCTTCGGATTGAACGGCAGGCGGCCGAGGAAGCGCGGCAGCGTGAGGCCGACGTAGCGCGAATCCTCGGAATCGCGGAACGACTTCCACTTCGCGTATTCGACCGTGTCGAACACCTTGCCGAGATCGCGCGGCTTGCCGAGGTCGGAGAACGACTCGAGGCCGAGCAGCTCCGGCGACGCCGACGCGATGAACGGCGCATGCGCGGCCGCCGCGACGTGCGACATCTGTTCGATGAAGTACATGTCTTCCGGCTGGCGCGAGATCTCGTAGTCGCCGATCAGCGCACCGAACGGCGAGCCGCCGAACGTGCCGAACTCTTCTTCGTAGACCTTCTTGAACAGCGCGCTCTGGTCGAACTCGCTCGCGCCCTTGAAGTCGCGCACGAGGTCGCGCTTCGGGGCGTGCAGCGCCTTGATCTTGATCGTCTGGCCCGTGTTGCTTTCCTTGACCAGGTAGTCCATCCCGCGCCACGTGCTTTCCAGGCGCTGGAATTCCGGCGCATGCATCACCGCGGAGAGCTGCGTGGAGATCAGGCGGTCGAGCTCCGCGACGCGCGCGTCGATCGTCGCCGACAGGTTGTCCGACACGATCACCGTGCCGTCGAGCACCTGGTGCACGAGTTCGCCGATCAGGTCCTTCGCACGCGCATGCTCGGAATCGGATTTCGCGACCTTGCTCTTCTCGACGATGTCGTCGAGCAACGAAGTCCCGGCGGCGTATTCCGCGCCGCTCGCTTGGGCCGCAGCCGTTTGCTGGTTCATCTCAATACTCCGTCGTCATTCGCCGTCTTTGTCGCCGCCCGTGCCCTTCGCGAGCTCCTGCAGCTGCTGCGTGTTCTTCAGCACTTCCGACAGCAGATCCTCGAGCTTGTCGTTGCCGGCGAGCTTGTTGCGCAGGTCGGCGAGCTTCGAACGCGCGTCGAGCAGGCGGCGCAGCGGCTCGACCTGTTCGACGACTTCGTCCGGGCTGAAATCCGACAGCGAACGGAACTTCAGGTCGACCGCGAACTTGCCGCCTTCCGGGCTCAGGCGGTTTTCCACCTGAAACGCGGCGCGCGGCTCGATCGCCTTCATCACGTCGTCGAAGTTGTCGCGGTCGATATTGACGAACTTGCGGTCGCGCAGCTTCGGCTGCTCGATTTCCGACTGGCCCGCCAGATCGCCGACGACCCCGACGACGAACGGCAGTTCCTTCACCTCGATCGCGTCGCCCTTCTCGACCTCGTAGGTCAATTGGACGCGCGGCGGCCGAATTTTCTGCAAGCTTTTCTGAATGCTTTCTTTCTTGGCCATCTCGACGGCTCCCAGGTTAGTTGTGGTTATCGCGTCAGTTGCGGTCAGTTGCGCAGCGCGCTGAATGGATCGGCTCCGCCCTTCTGCCCCGCGGCGGCCTGCGGTGCCGCAGGCGGCGTCGGCGCGGTCGTTGCCGCTTCAGCGGCCGGTGCCGCACCAGCCTTCGGACGATGAACGATACGGCGCGGCGTACGTGCCTTCGTGACGCGTTGCTCCGGCGGGAACAGCGCCGATTCGCCGAGCGTGTCGCGCAGCTGCTTCGCGAGCGCCTGCGCGTCCGACTTCGCGTCGCCCGCGAGCGACGCGTCCTGGCGCAACTCGCCGAGCGACTGCGTCGCGATCCGCAGGCCCGCGACGGCCAGCACGCTCTTCGCCTGGCGATCGGTCGCGTCACGCTGCAGCGCTTCCTGCGCGGCGACGATCGCCTGGCCATAGTGGTTCTGGGCAAACTGGATCTGCGCGATGCGCGACCACGGCTCCTCGCGCGTCGGATCCGCCTTCGCGAGCTGCTGGTACAGGCCGAGCGCCTTGTCCTGGTCACCCGACTTCGCAACGGCGTCCGCATCGGCCAGCGACTTGTTGAACACCTCGGCAGTCGGCGCCGGCGGCTGGCTCGCGCAACCGGCGATCACGCCGCAAGCCAGCACTACCCCAGAAAGTTTTGCGAAGAGACGGTCTTTCATCTTATATCCACCGGCGCGTGAGTATTAAAATCGTTGAGAATCTGGTTCTTTTGCTTTGCATGAAGCGCGCGGGTATAGTACCGATCAATTTTTCATAATTCAATCGCTGCGTGCAGAGTAATTCCTTTTAAAACCGAGCGCTACCCCCTCGAAACGCCTCTGGCAAAGGCCCGGCGGCGGCTTTCCCATCGACCGGAATGCGCAAGTTTTACTTGGCCAGCCAGGCGTCGCCGGGGCGACGGAAAAATTTTCCGGGGGCGCGATGCGCCGCACGTTTGCTTAATAGTTGAACACCAGATAAGCCGGACAGGCGCGGAGAGCGCGGAAGGCCCGGTAGTTTTGACAGGGGAGTTAAAGGCGGCACGCCGGAAATACGATGAGATCAATGATTCGCTATGCGCTGCCGCTGATTGCCTGCGCGCTCCTGGCCGGGTGCGCGGCCGCCCCGTTGCTCGGCTCTGCCGCGAGCGCCGTGCTGCAGGCTGCCGGCGTCGGCAAGCCCGAGCTGCCGGATGCCCAGAAGCCCCCGCGCAACATCGGGCTCACGCTCGCCGCCGCGCCCAACCTGAATGCCGCGAACGATCGCAAGCCGCTCGCATTAGTGGTAAGACTCTACGCGCTGAAGGATCCGACTTCGTTCCAGCAGGCGCCGTTCGACGCGTTCACCGATCCGACCAAGGAAAAGGCCGCGCTGGGCGCCGATCTGCTGAACGTGCGTGAAATCACGCTGATTCCGGGCCAGCGCTATACCGCGACCGAAAAGGTATCGCGCGAAGCGCAGGCATTCGGCATCGTCGCGCTGTTCCGCGATCCCGCCATCCAGCGATGGAAACTGACGTTCGACCCGGCGAAGTCGGAGAAATCCGGCATAATCATCGGCCTGCATAATTGCGCGATGACGGTCACCGATGGCTCCGTGATCGCCCCGCAACAAGGGGCGCCTTCGCAACCGCTGAATTTGCTTTCGTCCGTCAGCTGCGGTTAAAGACATGACGCGCGAATGTCAATTAACAAGAGTTAACAATTGGCGAGTTAATTCGGGCATGACCAAATCGATTACATCGCAACGCCACATTAACCGGATTTGACATGAGTTATTCGGCCAAGGTGCTGTGGGGGGAAGGGCTGTTCCTCCGGCCTCAACACTTTCAGCGGCAGGACGCCTACCACGAGGCGCGCCTGTTCGAATCCATCCAGGCGATCCAGCCGTACAACTGGGGCGTGCGCTCGGTGCGCATCGATCGCGATGCGCTCGGCAGCAACGTGCTGCGCGTGGCCGAGCTCGCGCTCGTGTTCCCGGACGGCGCGCTGTATGCCGCGCCGCAGGCCGACGACCTGCCGCCGCCGATCGCGCTCGACACGCTGCCCGACGGCATCAACGAATTCGTGTTCTACCTCGCGTTGCACCCGCTGCGCGAGAACGGCGCCAACTACAGCGACGATCCGGCCGCCGGCTTCATGACGCGTTTCGTCAGCGAGCAGACGAGCGTCGCGGACAACTTCACCGACGCCGCCGAAGCCGACATCACGTTCCTGAAGACGCAGGTCAAGCTGATCGCGCACAGCGAGCCGCGCGACCAGTTGCTGTCGGTGCCGCTCGTGCGCGTGCGCCGCACCGCGACGTCCGGCTTCGAGATCGACGACAGCTTCGTGCCGCCGTGCCTCGCGATCGAGGCTTCGCCGATCCTGCACCAGCGGTTGCGCCAACTGGTCGACGCGCTGCAGGCGAAGGTCAACGCGCTGTACGGTTTTCACCGCGAGCCGTCGAAGAACATCATCGAGTTCCGCTCGGGCGACATCGCATCGTTCTGGCTGCTGCACACCGCGAACGCCGCGTTCGCGACGCTCGCGCACTTGCACCAGCATGCGGCGCTGCATCCGGAACGACTGTTCCAGGAACTGCTGCGCCTCGCGGGGCAATTGATGACGTTCTCGAAGGGCTATACGCTCGCCGATCTCCCCGTGTATCGCCACGACGATCCGGGCCCGAGCTTCGCGCGTCTCGACCTGATGCTGCGCGAGCTGCTCGACACCGTGATCTCGACGCGCTACTTCGCGATCACGCTCGACGAGGTGCGTCCGTCGTTCCACCTCGGGCGCCTCGATTCCGGCAAGATCGACGACAAGACCGAGTTCTACCTGGCCGTGTCCGCGGACATGCCGAACGTCGAGCTCATCGATGCCGTGCCGGCCCGCTTCAAGGTCGGTGCGCCCGACGACGTCGACAAGCTCGTGCTGTCTGCGATGCCCGGCGTGCGGCTGTCGTACACGCCGCAGGTGCCGCCCGCGATCCCCGTGCGGCCGGGCGCGTGCTATTTCTCGCTCGATTCGCGCGGCGCGCTGTACGAGCGCATGCTGCAGGCCCAGTCCGCGATGATCTACGCGCCGACTGGCATCAATGACCTGAAATTCGAACTGATCGCGGTCACCTCATGAGCTACGCGCCCTCCCTGTTCGGCGACAACACGCCGGCACCGCTGCAGACCCCGGCGTCGACCGACGCCGCGTTCCAGGCCCGTTCACTGGTCGACCTGCTGTACGACGGGTTCTTCATGCTGTTCCTGCTCAAGAACGGCCGCGAGCCGGACAGCGCGAGCGAGTTCAGCACGAAGATCCAGGAATTCCTGTCGGATTTCGAGCGCGGCGCGAAGAAGCTGAATATCGCCGCGGAAGACGTGTACGCCGCGAAGTTCGCGTATTGCGCGGCGGTCGATGAAATGGTGCTGTCGTCGCAGTTCAAGATCCGGACCGACTGGGAGCGCCGGCCGCTGCAGCTCGTGCTGTTCGGCGAGCAGCTCGCGGGGGAGAAGTTCTTTCAGTATCTCGAGGAATGTCGCGCGCAGGGCGCGGCGCGGTTGCAGTCGCTCGAGGTGTTTCATATGTGCCTGCTGCTCGGGTTCCAGGGCAAGTATCTGCTCGAGGGGCCGGAGAAGCTGGCTTACCTCACCGCGCGGCTGGGCGACGAGATCGCGCATATGAAAGGCAAGCGCGCGCCGTTCGCGCCGCATTGGCCGCTGCCCGACCAGATCGCGCATCGGTTGAAGCGCGAGGTGCCGGTTTGGGCGATCGGGGCGGTGTTCGCGCTGGTCGCGCTGCTGGGGTATCTCGGGCTCAATACGTATCTGAAGGACAAGACGCTGCAGGCGTTGGCGCCTTATTCGCAAGTCGTCAAGGTCGGCCCGGAGTCTGCGAATTTGACGATTTCGTTGCCTTGAGGGGCAGGCTTCGTTCCGGGCTGATGCTTCATCGAAAAAGGACCGCTCGGCGGTAATGCCGTTCAGTTAAGGGACAGTGATGTGCCGAACGGCGTAACGCTTGGGGCGAGCTTTAACCACACGGGGGCATTCACGCCCCCGTTGTTTTTCCACGGTCTCGAACGCAAGGCGAGCGTGCAGGCGGTCGAGCCACGCCGGTATCTTGCCGAAGGCCGGGGTGACGGCAGCCCACATCATTTCGTGCTGAAAGACGTGCAATGCCCGTACGAAGCTGATGTCGGTCGGATCGAGTTTCGCCTGCCATGCGGCAGTGGCCATCTCGCGGCGAATCAGATTGTAGGCAATCAATGCGCCCCAGATCTCCTGATAGACCCCTTCGACGGTCCGGCTACGCAAGCTCAGCTCCGCACCGAGCATCGACTGCTTCAATTCTCGGTAGCTGGTTTCGATTTGCCAGCGGCGCCCATAGCAGGCGACGATATCGGCCGGTTTGAAGCGTTGGCGATCATCCAGCGAGGTCAGCAGCACGCGTTCGCGCCCGCGCGCATCGATGGTGCGAATCGCACGGACCTGCCAGAACTCCGGCAGTTCGGGAGATTGTTTGCGCGCCTGCGGGGACACGCGCATGCGTACTGTCGCATCGTCCGGCGTGCCGTCGATCACGTCCCATCGGGTATGGGATTTGGCCGGAATCAGGAAGTGGCGGTTGTGCCCATTCATCGTCAGGCCGCACAAGATCCGAGCGGCCAGAAAGCCCTTGTCGAATACCGTCAGTGAATTGTCCGGTATCTGCGGCAGCAGATCCTGGGCGTACACCATTTCGTTGGTGCCATAAGCGCCGAAGTTGATATCGGCCACCAGATGCGTCGGAATGGCAGTCAGCGTCACGGCCCGCACCTGCGGGTAACTGGCGACCTTGCCGCTGGCATAGCGTTGCGCGCCAAAGTGCTCACGATTGGCCGGGCTGTCGGCCGTGCGCAGCGTGGTGCCGTCCATCGCCCATAGACTCAATCCCTTGAATGCATGGCGTGCCGCGTCCTGCGTGGTCCACGCCCAGGCTGTCCGTTCGAACAGCCACGCCAGCGGCGCTTCGCCAATACGCTGGCGCGCCTGCGCCACGGCACTCTTGCTGACGAAGGGGACGACCTCGTTGGGCAGCGCCAGATCGAGACTGTCGAGTACCTCATTGATCGACCAGTGCCGGTACATGGCCAAGGCAATCACCAGCCAAACCACTTGTTCGGCCGGCAAGCGCCGACGGCGGATACTCGCGGTGCCCGTCGCCTCGATCGCATGCTCGATCCATTCTTGCGGCAAATGCTCCGCCAGCCGGCTCAGGTCCGGCGTGGGCTGTTGGGCTGCACTCAGATAGGTGAGGTGGCTGGAAAGCATCGCGCCAGAAGTTAACACCTCTGCGCACCGTTTACAACCACTCCTCCCAAAAACAAAAATGCCGTTCAGTCGCTTAACTGAACGGCATTAACCGCTCGGCGGTCCTTTTTTACTGTGGCGCATGGCACGTTGCGCGCGCCGTCAGAGCAGGATGAACTCGTCGTTGTCGACGTAGAACACGAATGCATCGAACAATTGCGCGACCGTTGGTTCGTCGACCTGGTCATGTGCGTTGATCACGATGTCTTCGATCGTCGCGCTGTTCAGCGTGACGCGCCAGCCGGGTTGCGGGGCCGTGGCGGGCGGCATGTCGGCTTCAGTGTGGTCGGCGTCTTCGGTGAATGCACCCTCTGTATCGAGCGTCCATGGCGTCGGCGGCAGACATAGCCAGCCGGAGAAGTCGCCGGGGTGTTCGAGGATGTGCTTCAGCGACGCGGTGGTCGCGGTGATGGTCGACATGGGTAGTGCGTTTGTAACGAGGATGAGTTTTGCTGGGCGCCGCAGTGTCACGTTGGCAGGCCGTCATTATGCCGATTCCGCGACGGGGGAATTGGTCGGGCTTGATCATCGTGCGTCGTGCGAGTGCTGAGGGAAGCGGCTCGCCGACAACACCCTTGGAAGCGAGCCTATCCGAACCTTTGTGTGTGAGGCATAAACTGATGGCCAAGGAGCCACTTTATGCCACGCAAACGCAAGGAAGAAGTGACGATTGAGCCGGGCAAGGGCTTGAACCTGGACCCGGAACTGATCAAGCAACTGGTGCCCGGGACGTTGGACCGCGCAACGATCAACGAGCAGCTCGCTGCGCTCAAGAAGGCGATCTTCGAGCGCGCGCTGGGTGGCGAGTTGACGCACCACCTTGGCTACGAGAAGGGTGAAGCCAAACCGGGCGGCCGCACGAACCATCGCAACGGCACCAGCCGCAAGCGCATCGCGACCGATGACGACCTGCTCGACGTCGAGATTCCGCGCGACCGCGAAGGCACCTTCGACCCGGTGCTGATCGCCAAGGGCGAACGGCGTTTCACCGGCTTCGACGACAAGATCATCGCGATGTACGCACGCGGCATGAGCGTGCGGGAGATTCAGGGCTTCTTGCTGGAGATGTACGGCATTGAGGTGTCGCCGGACTTCATCAGCACCGTCACCGACGCGGTGATCGACGAAGTGCGTGAGTGGCAACAGCGGCCGCTCGAGCCGATGTACCCGGTGGTGTTCTTCGACGCCTTGCGCGTCAAGATCCGCGACGAAGGCGTGGTCCGCAACAAGGCGATCTACTTGGCGCTGGGCGTGCGCCGCGACGGCACACGTGACGTGCTGGGCCTCTGGATCGAGCAGACCGAGGGGGCCAAGTTCTGGCTGCGGGTGGTGAACGACCTGAAGCTGCGTGGCGTGCAGGACATCCTGATTGCCGTGGTCGACGGCCTGAAGGGCTTTCCGGAAGCAATCAACACGGTGTTCCCGGAAACGACGGTCCAGACCTGCATCGTGCATCTGATCCGGAACTCGCTGGACTTCGCCAGTTGGAAAGACCGGAAATCCGTCGCGGCGGCGCTCAAGGAAGTCTATCGGGCACCGTCGGCCGAAGCGGCCGCCGTGGCGCTGGATGCGTTCGATACGAGCCCGTGGGGTACGAAATACCCACCGATTGCCGCCCTCTGGCGACGAGCCTGGGATCAGGTGATTCCGTTCTATGCCTTCGCGCCCGATATCCGGAAAATTGTATATACGACCAACGCCATCGAGTCGCTGCACATGCAGCTTCGAAAGATCATCAAGGCGCGCGGCCACTTCCCGTCGGACGAGGCCGCGCTCAAACTGATCTGGCTAGCGCTGCGCAACGTCGTAGCCAAGTGGACCGGTTCCCGGCACGATTGGAAGAGCGCGATGACCCAGTTTGCGCTGCTTTACCCGGAACGATTCAACATTGGAGTCTGAAACTCAATCCGCCTCACACACGAAATTCCGGATACCTCCTTGGAAGCCCATCATCTTCTAGCACGTCAAAATCCGAGCAATGTACTCAAGCTCATCAACGGAAAAATCACTCACCGCCTCAAGAGAAACTCCGTAATCCAGATCAAATTTCACATTGAACTGCTTTCCCATATACTCACAACACAAAACATCAGCCTCCGGTAAACAGACGATTTTTTGGAGGGAAATTCCACCCTTTCCGCCGAGCAATATACCGCGAACGCTCGCGAAATCCAGAGCGTCCAAATCCTTCGAATTAAATTCCCGCATCGTTAAGTACCTTATCGCAGTCAAGATCCCCGATCGTCGTCTTTCAATACCGGCCCTCGATTGCTGCAGCCCGATCGGGTCTTTGCTGATGAACTGTCCGTTACTTTAATCACGCGCTGGTTATAGACCATCTCCCGTTATGCCGCCGTCTCGAATGCTAGTCAGTCCGTCGACAAGGTCGCGCGCCAAAGGCTTGACTTCATCTTCTGTGAGCGCGCCAAGCGGCACAACAACGAAGCGTTCGCCTCCTCTGAGATCGAGAGCAAAGCAGTAATCCCCGCCATCCGTACCAATACCCACGAACCCCTGCCCCATGCGCTTCGTGATTGAATACAAGGCATTAAGTTCGACGATCTGCACGACGGTCCACAGGGCCAGATAGAGGTCACCAACCTCTCCCTCGCCCCCGTCCGACCACAGGAGGAGATCCTTATAGTTCGGTGGGAGCGAAGCACCTAGACTCGTTTCCAGGCTCCCGATGGCCGCTGGGGTGGACGGGGCGTTTCTGTGAAAGCCAGCGCCCAGCAATGTGGTGAAGTCCGTCATTTGATGGCTCCGAGTCGATCGAAGTATTTATCCGCCTTCTTCAAGGCACGCTTGCGGCAAGCATCCGAGATTCCGGCGGGGGCATGCGGTCCTGATCTCATCTCCCCCAAGCGTCAAGCCTTTGAGATTCACCAACAGATCGGTAAGGCGTAGCACTCCACATACTGCGGCTCTTTACCTTTACTCCTTACTCCATCTTTTTATATCTATCAATCGAACCCCTTCCATCTCGAAGAAATCGAAATCAACAGCCAATGACATGTCGGCCGATATAAAAACCAGATCCTCCAATATCTCAGCCCCAAATTCGAGCGCTACGTTTAGCAACCCTATCACCCCAACCTTCAGCAAGCCGCAATACTTCCAGTCCTCGTCAATCAGAACATAAAATTCGCGTTCAAAATTTTTAATGAGCGAAAATTCAGAACGAACACCCTCCACGGGAGTGCGTATTGTTTCCTGACTAAGTCCAGCACGAATCAGCCTGAACCGCTCTAAAATCGAATCTGTTTCCTCTAGGGAAAGCAATTCTGGACGATCAAGCGATGGAAATAACGCTGCCACCTTGGAAAGGTAAGTGCCGCAAATCCTCTTTCCGGTGGCCCTCCTGAAAAGAAGCTCCTTCCGGTACTCACTTGCATGGTTTTCACTCACTGACACCCCCTAATTGGCATTTTTTGCAGCGGATCGTTCTCCGGTACATAGCGGTCGGTACTGTTCCACTCCGGCGCGGTGCCCCCTCAACCGGTTCTGCCACATCTACGCCAGCGGTACAAATGTCCCCGCTCGTAGATTTCGTGTGTCCCCCGCTCACCATCGCTTTCGTACGCCAACGTGTCACCATCCCACCCGAACATCGGCCGCTCGCCGTACGCCTCCTTCGCAATACGGCGACCGAACGTCGAATCCTTCGCGATAGACGGTCTCAAGTGCGGACGTTCTACCGATGTGGTTCGGTGCAACTTCGTCTCATAAGGATGTGTTCCTTCGCGGGGTTACTCATATTGCTCGCGTTCCCGTCTGATCGATTTTTCGAGGTCCATCGGCGACATGAGTGTCCCGCGATCACTCGGTGCCGCAAAGACAGCGCAACTTCGCTGATCATTCGCCATCCCTGGCAGCCATCGCTCTAGAAAATCCTCTAGGGCAATCGCCTTTGGGCGAAATCCTTGCCATTGATCAGTCGCGCACAACGTTGCGAACGCCTCCTCAGGCCAGAAAGGCACCACCATCGTCGCGCCGGCGCTGGCCGTGGCCCATCCCTGATCAAAGAGGCTCCAGACAACTTCAGAGTCGGCGACCTTACGGAGGAAATATTCGCATCGGGATTGCGCATCGAGTCGTAGCACGTTCTCTATCTTCTTTGGATGTGCTGACATTAGTAACCTCCGATTTGATGCTGAGTCTTATGTAGGTCGGCGTGTTGCAACTCCGAGTGTCTGTAGCAGTGACCATTCTTTGCTTCGCTCCCGCCCGCGAGCAAGCTCCTTACCGGGTGTCCGTGCCGCTGGCGCGGCCCTGTTGGCTTCCCCGTGCAATGGCCCTACGTCACCGCATCACAAGAAAGAAAATATTCGAATCGCTCAAAGTCCTTGTAGCGTCTGCGCAGTTGCCGGCCATGGCTTCGCCAGTGTTGGGATCGAACGCGCCCATGTGCTTACCTCGCTTGTTATACATCTCAACTTCGCCGTGCTGCGTGTCTCACTCACAAATACACCCCTTCGCCCGCTTCCAACGCTTTCGTAAACCACCACCGCCCTGCACTGACGTCTTCGGTTTCGCGCGCCGGCACCGGGAAAACGTGGAAGACCTCCTGGCGCGGGGATGTACTCCGGCACCTCAACCGGCAACTGCTTTCCGGTCGCACTGGGTTCGGACGAATTGCTGACGTCTCCGCAGACCGCACCGGCTCAATGGTGCTACTCGGATGAATCGCTCGATTTATCAATTAAGGGCTCCCGACGAACCCGCAAGCAACGCTCTCAATACGAATCCAGTCGCACGAGAATTTCAACGCAACGTTGTTCTTGCACGAGAACCGAACGAACACTCGATCATCAATATCCTTTAAATCGACCTCGTCAACGATATTTTCGCATCCCCACTGACAAAACGATAAATCGCTTACCCCAATAAACGAAATTCCGATATAAACCTCATCGTAATTCTGCGGCCACCGCGTAGGATGCTTTGTTGGTTTTTTCCCCGTTGCAAGCCTAATTGATATCCTTGGCTCGTCTCGAGCGACACGAACCTCGGTTAGCTCTGTTCCGACAAGGGAAGGAAATTCTCCATAAATTGAAGTGATCGCCTTGGGATTCATCACCTTCGTTGTCGTATTCATTTCCTGTTTCGACAGTTGAAGTAGTAGGTGATCCTCCATCCCATCGTGCACGGGTCGTGCCGTACTGGACAACAGGCGGACCGTCTCGCGATGAAGGTCATCACTCTCGAACTGCACGCGCTCCTCGTCGTCGAACAGCATCCCGCGCACATGACCACAACCGCACATCAGGCAGTCAACGGCATGCCTGTCCGGTCACACGGTACGTCGACGATTGCCGAGCTTGTCGTATTCGTGATGCCACACGTAGCCACGTCGTTCATCGAACGGATTGTAGGCGTGATGCTCACGCCGAGATCGCCCACTGGATCGAAGAAGAAACTGCACGCGGCTGTTGCTACGGCCACAACTTCAGCCCCAACCACCGAATAACACCAAGGGCCGCTCGCGCGGCCCTTTTTTTACTTATACCGAGGGCTCAAAATACCAAATCAAGAAGTCGTTAAATGTAGCCCAACGGGCTTGGATCTTGCCTTTTAGGAAATCATTTAAAACAGAAATATCGAGATCATAGACGGCACCATCGTTCTTACCGTACAGGTACATCCCTTCGCTTTCATCCGACGTTAAAGCCAAATACTGCTCCGGAATACCGTATCGATCCCTTACATACTCTGTTTGGTCCGGAATTGCGGGGATAGATGGCCCCTCGATATCAAGCAACTCCGCAACAGGTCGAGGACTTATAAAACTGCCCTGATACTTAAGGTAGAACTGCCCAAAATCAGTACCTGGAGCAACGCCCAGATTCTGAAGTGCCCTCATGGCTGCTTTCGGATCATCTCTAGCGATATCTCCCGTAGATCCTGCCAGATACTGGTCGACTGTTGATGGAATCACAGATTGCATCCTCCATTTTTTGAGGCGTTCGCCTCTGCCGCACGATCCTGCCAGTATTGCTTTCGATCAATGTCAAAGGCGCTGCGGTCAACAGGGAAATCAGGGTTTTTTTGATTTCCATACGGATGTAATGCCTCGCGACCGGCGCCACTGGCGGCTCTATGTGTGCTGGTTGTGACTTCGAACAAGGGACCAGTCGACTGTTGACGCGAGTGGTGCAATTGCATCTGCTGTGGCACACCATCTTTCATCATAAATGGCGCGCCCCCTTCCATTGCTCGCTGCAAATTAGTCTTCCCTCGATGTTCCATATCCCAATCAATATCCTGCTGGAAAACAGTGTATGCGAGACCTGTGCCCTTCTTACACGGTCCCCAGCTCCCTTTCTTGAAGCGACTCAACCCGAGCGGATCGATCCACTCAACAGGGTTGAGCGCATATTGATAAACGTTGATGCCGCCTGCGAGGCTGATCGGGTCCTTGCTGACGAACCGGCTGCTACTCGGATCATAGTACCGATGCCGGTTGTAGTGCAGCCCCGTCTCATCATCAACCTGCTGCCCCTGAAACCGCAACGGGTTCCTCGCCACGATCCCCGCCGCCTTCGACGCCCGCGCAATAACCTCGCGCGCTTCCCCCCAAGCCTTGTACGACGCCTCCCACACCACGTCACCATCGCCATCAGTCAGCAGCTGCGGCGTGCCGATCTGGTCACAGTGATAATAGAACAGCACCGCGCCACCTCGCCGCTCCGGCACCTTCTGCAGCGGATCCTCCTCCGGCACATACCGATCGGTACTCTTCCACTCCGGCGTCGCGATCCCGTCGACCGGCCCCGCCACATACTGCGCCAGCGGCACGAACGTCCCCGGCTCGTAGATATAGTGCGTGCCCCGCTCGCCATCGCTCTCGTACGCCAGCGTGTCCCCATCCCACCCGAACACCGTCCGCTCGCCGTTCACCTCCTTCGCGATGCGCCGACCGAACGCGTCATAGAAATACCGCGCCTGACTCTGCCGCGACGTCTCCGCAACCCGCGCCGACAACAAGCGATTGAACTCGTCCCACTCGTATTCCTGCTCACCCGCCGGCGTACGCTTGCGCACCAGATTCCCGCGCGCGTCGTACTCGAAGTGCATCCCCGCATACGCCTTCAGCAGGTTGCCCAGCACCTTCGGCACCTCGACCGGCAACGTGCTTTCCGGCCGCACCGGGCTCGGACGAGAGGCGGGCGTCTCCATGGTCCGCACCGGATCGATGATGTTGCTCGCCGGATCGAACGCGAACCGTTCCTTCGCGATCGGACTGATCGCCTCGATCAACCGTCCGACCGGATCGTATCGATAGTCGATCCCGCCCTTGCGGCTATCCTCGATCCGCGACAACTGCCCCGCCGCGTCATAGCGATACCGCCGCTCGGCAAGCGGCGCGGGCGATGTCGACCGTTGAATCGTCTGCTGCAGCACGCGCCCCGCCGGATCGTAATGCGTGCGCTGACCGATCTTGCTCGACAGCACGCGCACCGTCTCGCGATGAAGATCATCGCGCTCGAACTGCACGCGCTCCTCGCCATCGAGCAGCATCCCGTGCACGTGGCCGGAACCGTACATCAGCCAGTCGACGGCATGCCCATCCGGCCGCACGGTCCGTCGCCGGTTGCCGAGTTCGTCGTATTCGTGATGCCACACGTAGCTGCGTCGTTCGCCGAACAAATCGTACGCGTGATGCTCGCGCACCAGATTGCCGACCGGATCGAAGAAGAACTGCACGCGGCTGTATCGATTCGCCGCGTCGATCAGCCGGCCGCTCGGGTCGTAGGCAAACCGCTCCTCGCTCTCCCCCGCGACCCGCTTCAGCAGACGGCCGTTTGCGTCGACGTCGATCGACGTCACGCAACCCGCTTCGTCGACCGAAACAAGGCGGCCGCTGTCCGGATCGTATTGATAGCGCGTCGACTTGCTGTCGAACGCAACTTCCTCGATCAGCCGCCCGGCCGGATCATAGTGGAACTGGTACGTCGCGAAGTTGGCATCGGTCAGCGCACTCAACCGGCCGAGACGGTCGTAGCGATACGCAATCGTCTGCCCGAGCGCATCCGCGCGGCTCGCAATGCGGCCGACCGCATCGTAGCCATATCGCGTCGATCGATTGAGTTGATCCGTATGCCTGAGCATTCGCCCTTCGGCGTCGTACTGCACGTGTTCGACACCAGCCGGCGAGCGAATCTCCGTCAATTGGCCATTCGCACCATAACCGTACGCAACCACGCCACCGGATGCGTCCTTGGCCTCGATCACGCGGCCAATATCATCGTACCGCCACTCCGTCTTCTTTCCGGAGCAGTCGGTATAGCTGGTGACCTGGCTCGCCTCGTTGTACTCGAGCGCCTTCGAGCCGCCTTTCGCATCGGTGATCTGCGTCGGCAATCCCTTGTCGTTGTATTCGTACTTCGTCACGTGCTCGAGCGGATTGATTTCCTCGACGAGATTGCCCGCATCGTCGTACTTGCGCTGCCACACGTGTCCGTTCGGATCGACGAGCCGGATCATCTGATCCTTGTCATCGTATGCCATCTGGACGACGCTGCCGTCCGCGAGCTCGTGCTGGACCAGATTGCCACGCGCGTCGTATTCCCGCCGCTCGATGCTGCCGTCCTGCCGGATATGCAGCACCAGATTGTGATGCGCATCGCGCCGGAACCACTCCTGATTACCGTCCGGATACACGATCCGATACACGTAGCCATGGATATTGAAGTAGTAACGCGTCATCTGACCGAGCGCGTCGGTCACATAGGTCAGGCGGATATTCGGGTTCCACGCGAGCCGGAGATCGAGGCTGCCGTCATCGGCATATTCACGGATGCATTTCGCGTCCGCGTTGTCGTCGGCATCCGCGCCATCCCATTCGAGCGTCATCCCGCGGCCGGTGCGGTCGGTATAGCGCGTCACAAGGTGACGGCGATATTGATACGTCCGTGCATTGCCGTGCCGATCGACCGCGCGCACGAGGTCGCCTGCCGCATCGTATTCGTAGCTCGCCAGCGTACGGCGCGCACCGTCCTTGAGCACGTGCTCGATCTGCAGGATCCGGCCATGCTTGTCGTGCTCGAACGCGAGCACATTGCCGCTTGCGTCGACGAGGCGCGCCAGGCGATCAAGCGCATCGTAGTCGAGCGTGATCGTATTTCCGGCGCGGTCTTTCTGCATCGCGAGTCGGAACGCATCGCCGCGGCGCTCATACACATGCAGCACGGCATGACCGTATGCGATCGTCACCCACGTATCGTCGAGTCGCGACAGCGTCAGGTTCTCCGACAGGTCGTCGTGCACCGCGCCGGCCGCAAGCGCCGGATACTCGATGCTGCGCCCTTCCGCATCGCGATAGATCCACTGACCGTTCCTGACGTCGATGCGCGTCGTATAGGGGGTGATCCATCGCGCACCCAGTTCGCCGTCGTCATACGCGGAAAGCCGGGAACGGTACGTCCGCTCCCATACGAGCGGCAGCGCGCCCGGCAGGTCGAAATCCACGTGCGAGAACGTTTCGTCGCCGAATGCGAAATCGATGGATGCGGGCGATGCCCCGACGCCGCAAGACTTGCACGCGCTCTTCCCCGGCCCTTCGGACGGTGCTTGCCCGTTGGTTTTCTCCAGCCCCTCTTGGCCGCGCGTCTTCTTCGCCTGGCTCGTCCCTGCCGCCTTGACGTCCGCGCTCTGCTCATGGAGCTTCGCGCGTGCCTTCACGCGCCCGACAGCCTCGATCAGCTGCAAGACCAGCCACATCATCTTGCCTTCTTCGCTGCCGGCGAGCGAACGGATCGACGTCGCGATCTTCGGCGCCTCGGTCCGCAGGAACGTCACCGTGCCGCGAAACGGCTCGAGCCATGCATCGGGCGCGAGCGCCGCCATGGTGCCCGCCGTCTTGTTCACGGCCTTCTTCCCGAGCGCCTTGGTGCCTTCGTACGCGAACTGGATGCCGTCGCCGACGCGGCTCGGGCTGTACCACGGCCGGGCGTCCGCCAGCTTTTTGGCGAGCTGCTGCTGGCGCCTCAGATTGGCGTTGGCGTCGAAGAGCTGCCCGTGCAGCGCCTTGTCCATGCCCGTCGCCAGCGCGAGCATGATCTCCTCGGCTTTCGATGCGCATCCGTCGAGCAGCTCGACGAGGCCGGCCTTCAGCTTGTTAAGAAAATCCTCGATCTCGGTCGCGCAAGTCGCGTTGATATGCGTGACCAGCACCGAGATGATCGCCGCGCCGAGATTGCTGCGTGTCGCCAGCAATTCGTGACGGACGAGCGCGAGCAGCGGGCGCGCCGACATCCGGAACGGCGCGAGCGTCGGCGGAATCGGAATGATGCCGAGCAGGTTGATCGCGAGGCTCATGTAGTCGAGCACCTGACCGCCGCGCTTCTCGACGATCTCTGCGATATCGCCGAGCGCGTCGACCATCGCCATGATGTTGCCGACGATCGGCACGGCGCCGGCAAAGGTCTTCACGTCCTCGAATGTGATGTGGTTGCCGCTGATCCGTCGCAACCACGCATCGAAGCGGTTGCCGCCCGCGGCGACATCCTTGGGGGAAACATCGCTGAGCCAGGTAACGGCCTGTTCCTTCTCGGCGCCGGGTGGAAGTTGTTGTGCCATGTTGTTTTTCGTTCGATTCGTTTTTTTAGACGGCTGACAAGCCGCCCTCTCAGGATTTCAGCGGTCCGCCAAACCCGGGGGTCGGCAGTTTCATACCGCCCGCGGCTGACGCCACCGTCGTGGCGCCCTTGCCCGCGATTCCAGTGACGCCGGGCAACGCACCCTGCAGCGCCCCCGACGCGGCATTCCCGGCCGGCGCGGCCAGCGCCGCAAGCCCACCCTGACGTGCGGCCTGCACCATCCCGGCCACCTGCTTCGCTGCACCGCTCAGGCTGGAAGCCGTCTGCAACGCCGACGCGACGCCCGCTCCACCGAGTGCACTCGCGGCAGCCGGCAATGCGGAACTCGCGAGCCCGCCAAGCGCAGCGCCCGCGCTGCCGCCGCTCACGAGCCCCATCGCCGCCGTGGTCGCCGCGGGCGCCATTCCCTGCAACTGGCTCGCGAGCTGACCGCTCGCCGCTGCCTGCGCGGCTTCCGGCGACGGTTCGACCGGCTCTGCCGGCCACTTCGCCTGCTTGAAGTAATTCGCCGGCTGATCCGACTCGCGCGGGTCCTTCCCGAACTCGACGCGTACCGCGCCGGGCGGCAAGCCGCTCACCACCGTATAGCCGCTGTTGTCGAGCGCACCTTTCTTCAGCACGGCGCCGTTCACGTCTTTCACCGTGAACAACCCACCCTTCACCGCTTCGCCGTTTACGTACTTGTGAAACAGTTCGAGCTGCCCCGGCTGATCCGGCCGCGGGCTCGGCAGCGGATAGCCCATGCTCGCCGGCCCCGCGAACGTATGCGACGCGCCCTTCACGTCCACCGCGCCCGGCGTATGAATCTCGATGTTGCCGCCCTGGATGCGGATATACCCGCCGCCGCTGGTCAACAGAATCCCTTGATCGGCCGCGATCTCGATCCTGTCGGTTGCGGACACAACCTTCACCGCCTTCTGCGCGGTCACCTCGACGTTGTCCGACTGCGCCTGGATCTCGACTTTGCCCTTGCCCGCGAACAGCTTCATCCCCGCGTTCTGCACGAACAGGCTCAGCTTCTGCCCGATGCTGCCGATCAGCGACTTGCCCGCCGCGACATGTACGCTCTGTCCGCTCGCGACGTTCACGTGATCGTTCGCGACCATGTGCAGCGACTGCTGCGTCGACATCCCGATCCCTGACGGGCTGCCGAACAGCATCACCGGCTCCTTGAACGCGTTCGCGCTGCCCGTGCCGCCGCCTGCCGTTCGCCCGCCGGACGTGTTGCCCGATACGTTGTTCTGCGTTGCGTCGGTGAACGCGCGCATCGTGTCTTGCGCGTCCTTCAGGCTCTCCGCCTGATGCTGCTCGCTCACGCCCGACATCGCCTCGACCAGGCTCTCGCCCGTCACGAGCTGCTGCTGCGCTTCCTTCACGTCGAGCGGCTGGCTGTTCGGCGCCTTCGGATGGGTGGTGACGTACAGGCCCTGGCTCGCCCGCACCGCGCCATACGCATCCGAGCGCAGGTCGAACCCACTGCCCAGATACGAGCCGCGCGAATTGCCGTTCTGGTCGATGATGTAGCCCAGATGCAGCAGGCTGTTCGCGCTGCTGCTCATCAGCTGCACGCGGTTCTGCCCGGTCGCGTCGTCCATCACGAGCTGGTTGTAGCCGCCGCCCGAATACTCTTTCGACCGGTATCCGGACAGAATCCCGTCGGAGTGCCACTGCGGCTGGTTCGCGCCGTTGTACACGCGCCCGACCGCAAGCGGCCGGTCGCAATCGCCACCAACATAGTCGATCAGCACTTCCTCGCCGATGCGCGGCACATGCACGCCGCCGTAGCCGCCACCGGTATCCGACTGCACCACGCGCACCCAGCACGACGCGTTCTCGTTGCCCGGGTTCAGACGGTCCCACACGAACTGCACGCGGATCCGGTTCAACGCGTCGGTATAGACTTCCTCGCCCTGCGGCCCGACGACGATCGCCGTCTCGAGATGCATCTTTGGCTTCTCGTGCTCGAACGGGCTGCGATACGGCACGCTCACACGCTGCGCTTCGACTTCGACAAGGTAGAAGCCGACCGAGCCATCGTCATGCGGCACGCGAAACGCGGGATCGGCACCGTAGCCCTCCTGCGCTTGCGTCAACGCGTCGCGCAGGCTGTACGGAAAGTCCGCGCTGCTGCTCGCGACGGGCAAGTTGTTCTCGATCCACCACTCGACACCGATCGCTGCGAACTCGCGCTGGTCGGCCGGATCGCGATCGTGCTCGGGATGATCCGACAGCACGAAGCGCCGGCCGGCATCGATCGCGCGCACGCCGCCCGCGCCATGGAAGCGCTTCGCCTGCGACTCCCATTCCTCCATGTGGATCTTCGTCAGATGGTCGCCGCGCGTCTGGTCCAGATAGGTGTACGCCCCGGTGTACTCGTAGACCTCGAGCTGATCGGGCAATTCGCCCTGGCCACCCATCGTCGGCAGCGTCGTGCCCTTCGGGTTCGACGGTTGCGATGGATTCTTGTAGTCGAACGTGCGCGTCGTCCGCGTCACGCTCTGCAGCGTGCGCGTGCCCGACCATTGCGTGAACGCGTCGGCTTCGCTCGCCGCGCCGCCACGATAGAAGCGCACGGTTTCCGGCGACAGCGACGCGAACGCTTGCAGGTTGTCGGTGATCACGAGCGTATGCGACTTGCCGTCGTCGGCCTGCTGCCACGTGCTGTAGAGGCCTTCGCTTTCCATCAGCCGGTGCACGAAATGCCAGTCGGTATCGTGCTGACGCGTGTATGACCGGCTCGGCAGCGGCTTCGACAGCGCGAACCGAAAATGCCCCTGCGCCTGCGGATGCTGATTCAGCACATCGCTGATGATCTGATCGACGCTCGTGTCGTTCCAGAGGCGCTGGTCGCGACGAAACTTCAGGAAATGGGTGAAATCGGCGAACGTGAGCTGATAGGTCGTGAGCCCGCCGTCGGCGCCGAGGCGGCGCGCGGTATGGACGTAGCCGTTGACCGGCCGGTAGCTGCGATCGCCTTGCTGGATCCACAACGTGACGGGCTGCGCGATCAGTTTTTTGAGTTCCAGATCACCATCGGCCGACAGCACGTCGAGCGTGAATTCGTATGCGCGCCCGATGCGCGAACGGCCGACCGCACGCTGCACGGTCAGCACGTTGGCCCCCAATGGCGTATCGAGCTTCAGCAGCCGGTCCTGCTGAAGCAACCCGCCGCGCAATGCGGCAATCGTATTCTGCATGTTCATGGCGACGGCCTTTTCTTCTTGTGACGCGTCCTCGGATGGCGCGCGATGCGATTTCGCTTGCGCGATTTTACAGACAAATTACGGCACGAAAGGGAAAATGCCCCTGATTTAAAAGCGCATTTCTAAATGCATCATGCGGCGACGTCACGCTGCACGGCCACCGCCGCCCGCTGAAATCGATTGCAATCAGGGCCAATTCGACTTCCGGCGCGCGCTGGTTGCGAGTAGTGTCTACCTGCCCGTATTCCGGCCCAGCCCGGGCACGCTCGATGCCCGGCGCACCATTACCACACTGAACACTGGAGATCTGCGATGAAACGTTCGAAGTTTCTGCTGTCGGGGCTGCTGCTCGCGTCGGCTCTCGGTTTCACGGCCGTCGCCGCGCACGCGGAAGACCTGCTCGACTCGGTGAAGAAAGCCGGCGTGCTGCGCGTCGGGCTCGAAGGCACGTATCCGCCGTTCAACTCGCGCGGCACCTCGGGTCAGCTCGAGGGTTTCGACGTCGACGTCGCGAATGCGGTCGCCGGCAAGCTCGGCGTGAAGACGCAGTTCATCCCGACCGAATGGAGCGGGATCATCGCGGGGCTGCAGGCCGGCAAGTTCGACGTGATCGTCAACCAGGTCACGATCACGCCGCAGCGCAAGGAAGTGCTCGACTTCAGCCAGCCGTACACATATTCGGCCGCTCAGCTGATCCAGCGCAAGGACGACACGCGCAACTTCAAGTCGCTCGAGGATTTCAAGGGCAAGAAGCTCGGCGTGACGCTCGGCACCAACTACGACCAGATGGCGCGCAGCGTGCCGGGCATCGAGGTGCAGACGTATCCGGGTGCGCCGGAAAAGCTGCGCGACCTCGCCGCGGGCCGGATCGAGGCGACGCTCGACGACCGCCTGATGCTGCCGTACATGATCAAGACGTCGAACCTGCCGCTGCGCTCGGGCGCGGTGCTGAACGGCGGCAAGCAGGAGATGGCGATTCCGTTCCGCAAGGGCAATCCGAAGTTCGAGAAGGCGATCAACGATGCGCTGGATTCGCTGCGCAAGGACGGCACGTTGAAGAAGATCTCGATGCACTGGTTCGGCAGCGACGTGACGGTGCCGCTCGCGCAGTAAGCGGTTCGCCGCGCTTTCAACGCGTCACGTCCTTCGCTGCGGCGAAGGCGTGACGCTCTTCCGCGGGTCTGTTCGTTTGCCCTCACGCAGCTTCGTCGAAGCGCGCGAGCAGCAGCTGTCCGATCGGCGTCAGCGCCGGGCGTGCAGCCACCGCATTCACGCGTCCCTGCGTATTGTCGACGAGCCGCTTTTCGACGAGCACGGCGAAAGCCGGGTTCGACGGGTCGACGCTGTCCGGCGCGCGAGCAATGCGCAGCAGCATCGAAAATTCATGTGGACTCAGCATGGTCCGTGTCTCCTGATCGTCCGCGATTCAACTCAATCGGCGTCGATCGTGTTTTCGAATGGAATGGCGCGGTAAATGGTCGGTGCGCTGTCGGGAGCGAGATCCCGGTTGGCCGCTTGCGCGACGCGGGCACGGCGTCGCGTGCGGGGTGCGCACGCCCGGATCGCGACGATGGTGCCGCGACGGGAATGTGCAACGTTAGGGGCGCAACGTGACGCGGGCGTGACAGGGGAAGGGGACGGAGTGAGGTGCGCTCTGCCCGGCGGAATTGCAGCGCTGTGGGGAGATGCTCGATTTGGCACGGCGAGGACCCATGCTCGAAATCGGCGCGAACACCCGTCACAAGGCGTTGGGCGATTTCAGCGAACGCGGCGACGCGCGAAAGGTTCTGCGAGAAATGACCGCGAAATGCGCGGATTTCGTGAAGATTTTGACACCGGAATAAGCGGGAAACGGAAGTTATCCACACCGCCTATATCTGCCTGCCAAACCAGACCACGCGCCCGATGATGGCGAAGTCCGACGGTGGCTTAGCCATGTTGACCGTGACGGCCGCCGCGCCACGCCCGCCGATCTGGCGGCACATCTCATTAATTCGGCTTTCGATTCCATCCGCCGGAATCGAAACGCGTACATCTTCTCGGTTCGGCACTTTCGTTATTGCTGTAAGTAATTGATGGAGCTATTTTTTTCAGGGGTAGGCCACGCATAAATGCGGGGTAAGAAACGGCCCGCCATTTATTGCGTATTGGGCGAGCGACTCGGTCGCACAGCCGGATGATGCGGACGTCGAAGCATTCTTCCGTGCCAACGAGGAATCCATTCGCGCGGAACACGTTCGGCTGTTTCGGGACATGGCCCTGCGCAGCACGGACAGCAAACCATCGCGCCGCCTGACGCTCCCGACGCTATCAAGGCACACGCGGTTGCATGGGCCACGTATCGTGAGGCCCTAAGAAACGTCCCGGAGCAGGAGGGTTTTCCCGTTCAAGGTGACTTGGCCGGCTCCTCCCGATGAGACGCCGGCCGGCCAATGAAGGTTAAGTGGCGGTCGAGCGGAGATCGATCGGCATTGGGTCAACTTGGTGCAAATCGAAGATCGTCACTTCGTTGTAACCCTTGCGAAGCCATGGGGCGGGACAGAAGAGTCTAAACTGCGGACCAACGTTCCAGTAACGGCCAATGTTTCGACCGTTGACCCATACAACGCCCTTGATCCATTGGCGCATGTCGAGGAACGTGTCGCCTACTTCGTTGAGCATCATTGATGCCTTGAAGAACAAGCCGGGGCGACGTGGATCAGTGCAGATCGGTCGCAGTGCCGCGACATACTCGGGACTCATGGGAAGGCAGTATGTATGCCATCCACGGAGTTCCGTTCCATCGAGGTATGCGGCGTCTGTTATCCCTTTTCGATCAATCATGTCGTCACCATAGTTCACGCGCCCCATGGCTTCGACAAGCACGTCGAGCGTAGGCGATCCGCTCGCGATAGGCAGCCGGTCCTCATTCGTCACAACGCGCAACGCTTCCGCCAAGTAACGAGGCATTTTCGCTCGACTGACTCCGCCGATATACGATCCGTCGGCGAAGACCGTTGCGTAATCGTGCACGTCGCGGAGTGTCAGTGCGCCGCTGATGCCCGGCATGTCGGCCTTGCGATACAGGATGAAGCCCGACGCCTGGCGGTGGTGCTCCATCGACTTGAGCGGTGCGTCATCGCCCGCGACGATCGGCGACGGCAGGTTGTCCCATACCGACGAATGCAGATACGGACGCAGCGCGTAGTCGCCGGACAGATCAAGTGCTGGTGGAGCGGCCGGCACATCGGGGAGCGGTGTATCGAGACGTGCCTGAATTATGGTCCTGTATTTCGAGAAACTCTCGGTGGCTCGTCCTTGCTCGTCGATCGGCGCGTTGTAGTCGTAGCTGGTGATGTCCGGTTGATACTCACCGGTTTTTGAGTCGAGGTTTGCGCCGGCGGAATAGCCGAAGTTCGTGCCGCCGTGGATCACGTAGATGCTGAACGAGATGCCATAGCGCATGAAGTCCGTGAGCTCGCGCGAGATGTCGGACTTTGCGCCTTGGAATTCGCGGTCACCCCAATGCGTAAAGAAGCCGGGGTAGAGTTCGCCGCCCATGACGGTCGACCCGGGAAACGTTTCGCAGATTTTTGCGACATCGTGTGCCTTCGGCCCACTGAGTGCGATTGCGCAGCCTTCAAGCGCTGTCCGGCTTTCCTGGAGTTGCTTAACCCCATCGTCGGTAAAGAATGGGCCGGGTATCCCGCCCTGCACCCATGCGTCGCGGATTTCTTCTAGATACGCGACGTCGTTGCCGTACGTCGCATACTCGTTTTCGATTTGAAGCATGAGGATTGGGCCGCCGTTTTCCGACATCAACGGTTTGATGCGCGGCACCAACTCGGCGATATATCGCTTCGCCGCGTCCATGTATCGTCGATCGCGCTGCGAACTGACGCGCAATTGGATGTCGTCGTGCGCAAGCAGATACGCCGGTAAGCCACCCAAATCCCATTCGCCGCAGATATACGGGCCTGGGCGCAGCAATACCCACATGCCTTCATCCTGGCAGAGGCGAATGAACGCCTCGACGTCTTGCTCGTCAGTGTCGAACTCGAATGTGCCTTCGCTCGTTTCGTGAAAATTCCACATGACGTAGACGGCGATGGTGTTCATCCCCATAGCCTTCGCCATTTGAATACGGTGACGCCAGTAGTCGCGCGGGATGCGCGGCGGATGCATTTCACCACTGCGAATCTGATATGGCTTACCGTCGAGCAAGAACGTGATGCCGTCTTCCCCGAAAGCAAATGTGTGCTTGTCACCGTCGTTTGGCGTAGGGCCAACGGCAATTGATCGCGGCTGAAACCGCTTGGCAGCAAGATCGCGGCTGCACGCGCCGAGCAGCGGCGTGAGCGCCGCTGCGAGGATGAATTCTCGCCTTTTCACTTCGTTTTATCGAAACTGATGGTCCCCGGACGCGGCCTCGCGCGTCGCCTGCCCTGGTTGGTATGGAAAATTTGCCGACTTGCGAGCGGCCTGTAGAAAATTCGTCTGAAGTATAGACGAATCGGGGACGGGAGCGCTTCGCGGACCGTACAGCTGGAGTGATAGACGGACGTCGACGGCGGTGGAGGCAGCGCCAGGCTGAGGCGCTCGCGCGCGGGAGGCTCGGCCATCAGCGCGACATGGCAGATGGAGATTGGATTGCGCCCAAAAAGAAAAAAGGGTTACGGAAAATTCCGTAACCCCTTTTTCGGATTTGGTGCGGCTGCAGGAATGGTATTTACGCCTTAACCATCTGATTCAAATAGAAATCGTATCAGACAAATATCCGATACACCCCCCAAACGTACCCCCATACATCGATAGAGCTGCGAGAGCGACCTCACGGAGCAAATGTGTATGCTTCAGGCGTCAAGGTCATGCACACGCCGACAGTGGAAAATTCAGGAACGATGGTCAGTTTGACCCCGGACGAGATCGCCAAACTCAAGACGACGGCAGTACGCGAACGACCATACGCGCCGCGCATCAGTATCGCCCTCGCTGTCCGGCTCCTGGATAAGAGCGATCGGTACTTCGACCCGTTCGCCGTGTTGGACGAACTCGACTATCTCGAAGGCATCCGCCCGACATCCAAAACAAAGCGTGAATCACGATTCAAGGGACCTCACCTCCAACCCTTTTGGCATAAGCACTTCAGCTCGGCCCGGCACCTTGTCCAAAATATTGGAATTCGCTGGAATCTCGCCGACGGCGGGAACAGAGATCTAGATCGGATGCTGCGCGAAGTTGCGGAGACGTACGGCGAAGATCCCGAACTGTGGCAAGCCTACCTCACGCACCGCCTCGTAGTCGGCGGGTTCGAGGAACGAGCCCAAAGGGGGCTAACTGGCGATTGGATCATCTACGCGAAACACGA
The DNA here is from genome assembly GCF_005937855.2 of Burkholderia sp. KBS0801. Taxonomy (NCBI): domain Bacteria; kingdom Pseudomonadati; phylum Pseudomonadota; class Betaproteobacteria; order Burkholderiales; family Burkholderiaceae; genus Burkholderia; species Burkholderia sp. KBS0801. The sequence continues at coordinate 421,030 of NZ_CP042177.1, read as the reverse complement.
CGGCGCGAACTATTACTTGGATCTCGCCACGCACGAAGAGGGTGAGCTGGAGCACGCTGAACAGCTATCGCAAAAATTGCGCGATGGCTGCTTCGCGGAATTTCCTTTCGTCTTTCCATGAGGCACCGCCAAGGAAGCATGCACTCCGTACGCCGCCGGAACGAATTTTTGTTGGAGATTTGGAGACAAGCGCTCATTTCTGCCTGTCTGCCGCGACTGGCAAGGCTCCGACTATCTCCAAGTATGTCTCCAAAAACCCTCTTTTCTTGGAGATAAGTTTGGAGATACACGCCGGGACAAGGCACTGCGGCTCGCTCCTTCGACAGTTGCCCCGCGCTCTGGAACGCTGCGCGCAAAAACTCTCCCCCCGCCACCACCTGCCCGGCGGGGCGCTACTGGCTTTCCGTACGGACGCAAGCCGCGATAAACGATTGCCTTCTGTACGATTGGATCACTGCATTCACCGCCGTGGTCGAGGCGACACCGATCGATCCTCCTGACACGAAGCATCATGACGGCTAGGAAACGTTGGACTGCTTCAACGCACACCTATCCGATTCTGCTGAACACCTCGATCAAGTGCTTCTTCAAACCCGCCTCAACTTGCTCCTTACCTTCAATCGTATTGTCGTAGAAGATCGTCCTGAATCCCGACACGTCGAAAGGTAACTTTGTGCCCCGTTGCGCAAGCAAAATAGTCGGCTTCTTGAGTGCATGCGAGTAGCCAACCTCATAGAACACATTCGCGTTGGTCGGGGTTATCTCGGCAATGATCACATTGGATTCTCGGATCTGTCGCTCGATGTCGGCGAGAATAATGCCGGGACCGTGGCGCTCATCAGCGCGTACCGGCGAGACATTGAGACTTGCGCAGACTGGTTTGATAACGTGCGCATACAAGTCGTTGAACGCTTGCGAAAACTCCATGACGACAAAGGCCGACGGCAGGCGCGACTTCACTGCGAAATCGGTGACATCGACATTCCCTTGCGACATGAACCAAACGCCAGGACGCAGAGCAGTCAGGGACTCTTGCACATCAAAGTTGATCACCGGTACGCCGTCCACCCGGACTTTGATGAATGAGCCGAGCATTTCTACCTCTAGCTCATAGTGGTGCTCCGGCAGCAAGTTTTGCGGAGCGCCTACGGTCGCATGTTCTACCCACCGGCCGGGCGAAAGACCGGCTCCCGGCATTGCGCTACCCGTCCAAGTTCGAAGACTGCAAAGCCCCCACAGCCCGAGTACTGCGGTTAGGTGCGCGCCGGTCATCGCGTTTGCGCCGATGATCACCCCGGCACCACACTTAGGCACCTGAGGGGTGAAGTTGAAGGTCGCTTTGATTGTGCCACCGCTAAAACTTGCGTCGGACAGCGCAACTCCAATGGCCGCGCCATCATTCTTGATTTCCGATGTCGCTGGATCAACGTAGTCAATCGTCTTGCCCTGAAACGACAAGCTGGTCGGCGATGTGATGTTGACCGGCTCAAGCAAAGACACCCAGCGATAAGTCATTTGGCCTACTCCGGTGAATATGGCTAACGAAAATGTATCACGGCGTCAACTGGTGAGCAGGGCCATCGTCGATATAGACAGGCGCATGGAGGAAGCGGCACGCAAAACAGTCTTTGCTCGATTACGCGTTATGCCGCGTCGCGCACCCGCATGATCGTCTGACGGCTTGTGCCATAACACTTCGCGAGACTCGCCACGCTCGCCCCTTGACTCAATTGGTGGCGCACTTCGCCCCGTTGTTGCTTGGTCAGCGCAGACGGGCGGCCCATCGCCTTACCCTCCGCCTTTGCTCGCGCGATGCCGGCCTGCGTTCGCTCGATCAACAAATCGCGTTCAAACTCCGCAACAGCGTTTAAGACCTGCATCGTCATACGACCGGCCGCGCTTGTCAGGTCAACGCCGCCCAGTGCAAGGCAGTGAATCCGAATACCGCGATCAGCCAACACTTCAACCGTCTCGCGCACGTCCATCGCGTTCCGACCGAGTCGATCCAGCTTGGTTACGATCAACACATCCCCCTCTTCCATCTTGAGAAGCAACTCGGCGAACCCCGGGCGCTGTTGCGCGCTGACGCTACCGGAAATGCTCTCCGTAACCACCCGACGCTTGTCGACCGCAAAGCCGGCCGCCTCAATCTCGCGGAGTTGGTTAGCTGCAGTTTGGTCGGTCGTGCTGACGCGGGCGTATGCGAAGGTCCGGGACATGCTGCACTCTCAATATGTTCGAAAAGGATGTCCGAATCATACCGAATGTCCGTAAATATGAAAGCCTTATTTTCGGACATGGCTAAGCCCCCATGTCCGCAAGGGATCGGTTTTGGACATGCTCATTTGATTGGAGGCCGATTGCTTTCTGGTAGGTCGCTGGCACAGACAGGAAGGTGCCACTATTCGAACGACAACAACCAACCGAGGCTATGGCCGAATGCTCCAGTCTACGGACTCGACTCGTCGGATCGGCGTGTATTGGCTTGGAAGCGGTTCGGGAAGAGTAAAGCGACACCGGTAAACCTAGAAGTTTTGAGTTTTCACACAGCCTCGACCCACAAGAGCCGTTCGCCCGGGCTTCAACCCAAAGGGCCGCTACTCAACACAACGGTCATTCGTGCGACGTCACCGCCCGGAATTCTGACCCGCGGATCTACCGCGAGCGCGTCGATGCAGCCTACTTGACGTGTTCCTAAGCGATCGAATGACATATACTTCGCCGACGATGTAGATACGGATACTTGCGATTTCCGTCGCGCCCCGTTCTGAGAGAGACTTAAATAAATGTTAACAAAACTGTATCTCGAAAATTTTAAATCAATCGGCAAGAGGACATCCGTCGAGTTATCTCCATTGACTGTTTTTGCAGGATCCAATAGCTCTGGAAAGAGCACACTTCTGCAAAGCATATTACTACTTGCGCAAACCGTTCAGAGCAACGTATATCGGAGATCGATCGTTTTGAACGGGGCAATCATCCGCCTAGGAACATTTGGCGATATTTTTTCAGCGAATACCGCACCGGACTCTGCCGGCGAAAGCAAATATATTACCATCGGCTTTGATATGCAGCCGAAGCACGACGAACTTAATTACAGTCAAAATAGAAGAAACATATTCTTTTCAGAGGATCAACTCACTCGGACTCAATGCATTCATTTTGAGATGCGCTTTTCCGGTGGTGCCGGCGCTTCTGGGGCTGCTCAGTTGCAACCGGAACTGGAAAGAATCACATTGAGTTATATGCCGCGCGAACAGTTCGACGTGGACACGGACGATCAACTGGTCCTAAGACGCCGCCCTATTGAAGTTGACGAACTATTTAAGCGAGAAAGAATCGAACCGGGAACTATCTCGCAGCCGGAAAGAGCATCCTTCGCGTTCGAGGTCGAAAAGCCAAGTTCCTACACTCCGAGGTGGGCTCCCGTTCAAAGTCCAATAACGCTAGGAGCACACCTTCAGCACTTTTTGCCAAGGGCAATGACCTTCACGTACGACGCACTTAGCGCTCGGTGCAATGCTGTCTATCAGACGTTGACGACGGCTTCCGGTCACTATATGGCGTACGACGCAGGGGATTTCTTGTATTCAAATCCTGAAGCGTGCGGCCTTATTTTGGGCGTCCTCACGGAACATACCGAGCGACTAAATAGTCGAGAGGGTATAAGCACTTTCCTTAAACAGAGAACCGCGAAAAGTCTCTCTCAGCTCAAAAATAACTTTTCCGCGAAACAAGTTGCCGGATTTTTTTCTGAAATACCGTCTTCCTACCGTCAAAATTTCATTGCGGCTTTCAGTGAACCTTCATTCAAAAGCAAACTTTTTGAGGCACTTAAACGTGGTCAGAGAGAGGATCGGCGGATAGGAAGCGGACCGTTACCGGAAAATCTTGATTTTTCCGCAAACTACGTGCATTCATTCTTTTCCGAAAGAATTCGGTATCTTGGTCCGTTGAGGGATGAACCAAAGCCGATTTATCCTTATGGTGGCTCAATCGACTCACAAGACGTGGGCACAAAAGGGGAGTCGACAGCGGCGGTGCTAGATCTTCACAAGGATACGGAGATCTATTACATCCCCAGCAAATTGATTAAGACGGCACCCGGCTCCGTCCTGCCGGTTAAGGCAACACTACTGGCTGCGGTTTCAGACTGGCTCGATTACATGGGAGTAGCGCGACGGGTAGATACGCGAGACCAAGGCAAGTTGGGCCACGAGTTGCGGGTCTTGACCAATAATTCACGAGGCTTACACGATCTCACACACGTCGGCGTCGGAGTTAGTCAAGTTCTACCCATCTTGGTACAAGCTCTCTTAGTTGAGCCTGGTGCCTGCCTCATCTTTGAACAGCCAGAATTGCACCTGCATCCGAAAGTTCAAACGAGGCTGGCGGATTTCTTCCTTTCTGTCTCCGTCTTGGGCAAGCAATGCATTATTGAGACTCATAGCGAATATCTCATCAACGAACTACGTTATCTTGCAGCTCTCGCAAAAGACGACGAGGTGTCGAAATTGACTACCGTTTATTTCGTAGAGAAACACGCAGACGGTTCGGTTTATGAGCCACTGCGCTTCAATGAGTATGGCGCCATATCTAATTGGCCGGATGGTTTTTTTGACGAAAGCGAAGAGCTTGCGGCCGAGACCATTCGCGCCGCGATGATTAAGCGAAAGAGAAATAAAAACTTGAATAATAATTAAAATGACCATAAATATTTACATTGACGTTTCCTCTCTTGCGTGCCCGCTTGGAGTGCAAAATGCGAGTGATATGGTCGATATGGAGCACTACATCGAAGACCTCGTTTTTTTGAGAGATAATATAAAGTCAGAGCTTTACGCGTTCTACAGCTCGCCAACGCTTGCCGATTCACTTTTTGATTCTGGCCTGTACCCAGCCTTCAACGATTTAGCTCACATTCTGACCGAAACAGGACTGGCTGAAATATATCAGCCGAAAGACGTAAATAAGATATACGATGTTATATATAATAAAATGCCATTCTCGCAAATTCCAATCGAAGGAACTATTCGATATTCAAAAATATCAATAAATCCATCGCTTAACGATCTGGAAAATGAAGATATCCGGGCGGCACAGCATTCTGAAATGGGTCGCGCGGCCGTGGCGAAGACATCTGGTTGGCTCAGCTCTCAGCAGCTTTTGATCTTTGGTGATTTTGCCGCCCATCCACCTGAAGTCGAAGCGATTACGCAAGTAGAAGGAATTGCTGCTCAGGGCGATGCGGTATCATTTGATGGAAAAACGGCAGTTCAATATCCTTTGGAATTTGCAGAATTTTTCCCTTTTGTACGTCGAATATCGCGACTACCAAATGAGATCGATACGACGGTAGAGGCTAGTCGATGTCGAAATTCGGACCAACTGACCGCGGTCGTGTCGATTGCGATCGAACGCAAGGCACTCGAAAACAACGCAATTACTAGAGAATGGCGTTTGGGTCCACATTTTTTTGAAAGCATGGAGTCACTGCATCTTCAGAATGATTTGACCGCGACACGGGCAATAATCGATTCGATCACAGAGACGGTTTTGAAGATGAACCTGCCACAGACCCATTTGTTGCGCCTCAATGAGGGGGGCAATAGTGGTCGCCGGCGAGACGGTGACGCGGTGGCTTGGCGAAGGGATGTGGGTCATGAATATCATCTTCACTACTGGGAAGTTGGTGACCGCTGCGAACTAGCCTCAATTGTTGTTCATGGAGACATGACGATTCCTCCTTTTTCAGCTGCGAGTTAGTTCCGGCCATCAAGCTCGCCCGACGGCGGTCGTTTCTCGGTTCGCGAGCGAGCTTCTAAGCCGATCAAGGTGCGCAACCGCTGCGGCAGTACGATTGAGACTGCCGTTTCTGCACATGGGACGGCCTTTCGAGCGACTGTCTGACGATGAATCCGATGTCCGACACTGGCTGAACAGTGACACCATGTATTGCGGTCTTAGATAATCCGAGACAAATCTTTTTTGGGGGCAGACCTTTCGATATAATTGCAGTACTTGTTAGCACCTAATCGAACACGGCTGCAGGAATCTGTGGGCGATGCAAGGAAAAAAGGCGGGGAATGCTCAGTCGTTGAGCATATTTCGTCGCGCTGACGAGAGGGTGCCGGGGGTGTGCTACCAACACATCCCGCCGGCGATTTTTTGGCTTGGCTGCCTGTTCCATAATTGGAGGAACGACAAGAGCCACCGCGCCTAGGAAACGCATAGCTCTTGTTAGGACGAATGATACCGCGCGCGGCGCGCCGTGCAAAGTAACTTTGCAAGATTACTTTGTGCGTCTTCCGCAAACTTCATTGTGCCCGTACTTTGATAGTACGGCGTGGTTTATTGCCGCCGCTTTCCTCCTTCTTGCGGAACAGGCCATTTCTGAACAGAAAATGGCTCTTAAGATTCTTCGACTTATTGGTGTGCTGGATTGCGTCGGCGTCAAGAAAACAACGCTGTATCGCTGGATTCGCGAAGGCAAGTTTCCAGCACCGGTCCAGTTAGGTGCTCGTAGCGTCGGCTGGCGCGCGACCGACGTCCAGCAATGGCTCGAATCCCGTCAGTCCACACGGGGGCAGGCATGAGCGCGCCCTCCCTTATGATCGATCGCGGCGGCCCGTATGGTCGGGCGATGGGCGCGGCCGTCACGGCCCGCGACGCCGTGTTCGTGCGTTGCCGCGACGCCCGACTCCGCAAGCTCGCAGGAATCCTCGATGACATCGAGGGCTGCTTCTGGAACCGTGGCGACGACGCCGGGAAGCTCGTTGCGATCGCCGTCACGCTTGCCTCGACGCTCGCGCTCGAAGCCCCGCGTCTGACGACAAAGCAACTTGGCACCGCCTGCGAGAAGTTCGTCCAGGCGATCGCCGCTGCTGAACAGGATTCGAAGAACTATCGTCGTCGGCAGTATCGACAGCTGCGGAAAGCCTATCGCGCGCTTTACAACGACATCGATGCGCAGTGCACGGACAGGACGCGCCGCTTGCAAGTTAGCGCCCTGCTGCGGGGCGTGGCGCTCGGCCAATCACTGGCCCAGGGCAGCTCGCGACTGGATATCGAACAGCTCAAGCTGGCGACCGCTGTGCTCAAGGGGGAGGCCGCCTGATGCTCGCCCAAAGTCGCTTTGCACTGGCAATACACGGCGAGGGGCGTCGCGATTTGCGTCGTCCAGCATCGCGCAGTATCCTGTGCACGTCGCTGAGACAACAGCGACCCGGATTGGCGTCCGGAACATGCAAAAGGCGGACAACCGCCGCAGCGCGGTTTTTTTACGTCCGCACGCTAAGCGCCTTCAATGGTCGGGCCTTGGCGGGGGTGCCCTCGGGCACGCCGGTTTCCTTTTGCGCCGGTACGCCAACTCCGTCATGTGCTCGGCCACCCCAATTGGCGTTGGGGGCCGGGTTCCGAACCCAGCAAAAGGAGGTCGCACCCAATGCGCCAGTCGTCGCACGCCCGTACCGGGCAGCAATCCCACCTTATTCAATCCATCGTCCGCGCAGCACTGCGCGACGCGGCAACCGCCAGCACGTATCAAGATGCGCTCGACGCGACCGGCGCGGCACTGGCCGCAATCGCAGCGCTCGTCCGTGCGGAGGTGCGTCATGGCTGACCTGCGCTGCAAGATTGGCGATCTGGCGATCGTCACGAAGTGCGATGCTCGCTCGCGTATCGGCATGCTGGTCGAGGTGGCATCGGCTCGCCCGACGCCCGATCACGATTGGCGTGTGCGGATCTTGGGCGGCCCCGTCTCGGGGCGTAGCGTCTGCGGTCGCCGGTCTGGCGACTTCACGCACGCAGCCGCCCATGACTGGAACCTCACGCCGATTCGCGGCGAAGCGGAGCTGGATTGCACGGTCGACGTCCGGCAACTCCTCGCATCGATTCTGGAGGTGCGCCATGTCTAAATTCCGCCTGCCGAACGAAGTCACGATGATCGCCATGTGTGCGGCCCATCAGTTCGCCCAGCTCGAAGCCCTGTTCGATGCTGTCCGTTCGCATCTTGCGGAGGGCACCTACGAGCGGGCGCTCGTCGACATGGGGCAAAGCGTTGCGAGCCGGTATTCGGCCGAAATGCGCCGCACTGCGCAGCCGGAGGTGTGCCATGACTGACCAGCGCATCCGAACCGCGGTTGTCGACGGATTCGACAACGCACCGCCGTTGGATACGGGCGCACCGATCGAGCTGCAATTCGCTGTCGACCTGGGCGCGATCTGCGCCGACGCATGGCTCGACCTGAAAGGCGATGTGCGGCTGCACGACTACGCAGCGCATCAAGCCGCCGCGTTCGCGCGCGGCATGGAAGCCGCCATGCAGGACTCGGGCGACGTCGACGCGCACCGCGTGACGATCAGCCGCCAAGCGTTCGCGGCCGGCCTGATGGGGCGCGTGCAGCAGCATCTGTTCGCGGCGCTCGGCCTCGTCACGCGCGAACCGCGCATAACGCACTGAGGGGCGGCCATGGCAAAGACGAACAAGAATGCCGTGCAACCGCTCGCGCCGCATTTCGTGGCCGAGGTGAATCGCCCCGATCACAACCGCGTCGGCACACGGATCAGCGATGCGATGGAACTGCTGGACAGCCTGCATTGGGCGGCTGACAAGGCCATGTCCGATGACGATTACTGGCTTGTGCTGAGCCTGTTCCGCGCGTCCCTGCCGTCGATCGGCGCGGCGCTGGAGGCGGCCAACGACGCCCTCGGCGAGTCGCGGCTCGGCCGCTACGTCTACAGCAACGACGTCACGGCCGGCGGGGCGGTTCTGTCGGTGCCTCGCGCGGCCGGCTGACAGTCCGCCGTTAGGCATCGCATCTTCAATTCTTCGCGCGTCGGGTAGGTGCTTTCCCGATATGGACTACTAATCGGAAGCCGACCGACGCGCGTCCAGTGGGAACCTATGAGTCACGCACCCCTATCCGAATTCGAGCGGGCGAGAGTCGCGCTCGGCTATGTCCCGCCTGACGACCGCGACACGTGGAGTCAGGTGGGGATGGCGCTCAAGGCCGAGTTTGGCGAAGAGGGCTTCGCGCTCTGGAACGAATGGAGCCAAGGCGCGCAGAACTACAACGCCAAAGACACGCGCGACGTGTGGAAGTCGTTCAAGGGCGGCAAGATCACCATCAACACGCTGTTCCACGTCGCCAAACAAGGCGGCTTCGATCCGCGCGCGCATCGAGCGAAGCCGGTCGAACCAGCGGAGCGCGAGCGGCAGAAGGCCGAGCGCGCGGCCCGCGAAGCGGCCGAGCTGGCCGAGCTGACCGAGAAACAGCAAGCCGCGTCGGCGCTCGCTGAATCGATATGGTCGGCGGCCGAGCCTGCGCCGGCCGATCACCCGTACCTCATTCGCAAGCGCATCCCGGTCGACGCGCTGCGCGTCTATCGCGGCGGTTTGTGCATCGGCACGGCCGCATGCGACGGCGCACTCGTCATCCCGGCGCGTGACGCGGAAGGCAAGCTGTGGACGCTGGAGTTTGTCCTGACAGACGGCCAGAAACGCTATCTGCCGAACGGCCGCAAGGCGGGCTGCTTCTCGCTGATCGGCGGCCCGCTATCTTCCGCGCCGTCCACGCTGCTGATCGGCGAGGGCTACGCCACGTGCGCGACGCTCGCGGCCGCGACCGGCTATCCGGCCGCCGTCGCGTTCGACGCAGGCAACCTGCACGCCGTGGCAACGGCGCTGCGCGGCCAGTATCCGGACGTCCGCATCGTCGTATGCGCGGATGACGACCACACGACGAAGGGCAATCCGGGCGTGACGAAGGCCCGCGCGGCGGCCGAGGCCGTCGCCGGCATCGTGGCCGTGCCCGACTTCGGTCCGAACCGCCCGGCAGCCGGCACCGACTTCAACGACCTGGCTGTCCACCTCGGCCCGGACGCGGTGGCCGCCGCCGTGCGCGCTGCGCTCGCGACGGCCGGCGCGGCAGATGCCGGCAAGGGCAAGGCCGCCCCAGTCACCGCGAAGCCCGCCAAACGCCCCAAAACGGCCCGCGCGCAGGACGGCAAGTCTCGGTTCGTCGTCGACGACAAGGGCGTGTGGTTTCACGGCTTCAACAATCAGGGCGATCCGCTGCCGCCGCATTGGGTCAGCACGCGGATCGATGTGATTGCGGAGACCCGGAACGAGATGAACAGCGAGTGGGGCTACCTGCTCGAATTCACGGACCGCGACGGCATCCTGAAACGATGGGCGGTGCCGGCCGGCCTCTTTGCCGGCGACGGTACGGAGCTGCGCCGCATGCTGCTCGATATGGGCGTGAAGCTCGGTGTGACGCAGATCGCCCGCACGCAGATCGCGAACTATGTGCAGATGGCACAGCCGGACGAGCGCGTGCGCTGCGTGCCGCGCGTCGGCTGGCATCACGGCGCGTTCGTGCTGCCCGATCGCGTCATCGGTACCGGCAAAGAGGCGCTGATCTATCAGGCTGATACGCCGATCCAGAGCCAGTTCAAGGAGCGCGGCACGCTGGACGACTGGCAACGCGAGGTCGCGGCCTACTGCGTCGGCAATAGCCGGCTGCTGTTCTGCGTTGCTACCGCCTTCGCTGGTCCGTTGCTGCACTTCTCCGGGCTTCAGTCGGGCGGCTTTCACTTGCTCGGCACGACGTCCAAGGGCAAGTCGACCGGCGGCGTCATCGCCGCGTCCGTATTCGGCTCGCCGGATTATGTGCGAAGCTGGAAGGCGACCGACAACGCGCTCGAAGCGGTCGCGACGCAGCATAGCGACGCGCTGCTGATCCTCGATGAAATCGGACAGGTCGAGCCGCGCTTGGTCGGCGATGTGATTTATATGCTCGCGAACGAGTCGGGCAAGGCCCGCGCGTCTCGTAGTGGCTCGGCCAAGCCCGTGCTCACGTGGCGGCTGCTGTTCCTGTCGAACGGCGAAAAGAGCGTGTCCGCGCTGATGGCTGAGGGCAACAAGCCGATGAAAGGCGGTATCGAGGTGCGCTTGCCCGCGATCCCGGCCGAGGTGGGCGAAATGGGCGTCGTGGAGAAGCTGCACGGCTTCCCGACGCCGGCCGCGCTGATCGAGCATCTAGAGCGGCACGCCGGCATGCACTACGGCACGGCCGGCCCCGCGTTCATCGAATGGGTGTCGTCGCAGGCGGGCGAGCTGGCCGAGCATCTGCGCATGCGCGTCGATGAGCTGGTCGGGCAATGGGTGCCGGACGGATCGCATTCGCAGGTCGCGCGCGTGGCTAAACGGTTCTGCCTCGTTGCGGTGGCCGGCGAGCTGGCGACGGCGCACGGGCTGACTGGCTGGCCGCGGGGCGAAGCGGTCGAGGCCGCCCGTCGCTGCTTCGAAGGCTGGCTCGAACTGCGCGGCGGCACCGGCAACTCGGACGAGGCGGAAGCCGTGCGGCAGGTACAGCACTTCCTCGCCGCACACGGCGACAACCGCTTCGTGTGGATGAACCGGGCGCAGGACGACCATCGGCCGAACGTGCCGCATCGAGCGGGTTTCAAGCAGCACGTGAAGCGTGACGAGCGCCGCACGCCCATCGCATCCGATCGGGAGTATTACGCCGAGTTCGGCGGCAAGATGAGCGCCGACGATGCGGAAAGCGTCGAGACGGAATACCTGATCGAAGCGGCCGTGTTTCGCAAGGACGTGTGCGCCGGCTTCGATCACAAGATCGTCGCCAAGGCACTGATGAAGCGGGGCGTGCTGATGCCGCGTAGCGACGGCTATCCGTACCGGCAGGAGTACATCCCCGGTCACGGCAAGTTCATGGTCTATCGCGTGTTGCCGTCCATCTTCACGCTTGAGCTGTGAAAGACGCCGCCGCCGTCCGGTAGGGTGGTGGCGGGCATTCCTTTGCGCGGCATTTTTGGCCCGCACTTCAAAGTTACTTTGGGCGGATACGCGCCAGACGGAACAGGGTCGGCGATTGCCGCGAATCTTGCCGTAGCCGTAACAATCCGGGCTGGTTTATCTCCAGTATCTCCAGCGTTCTCCAAATCGTTTGGAGACACGTGATGCCTTACCTCACAAGGCTCTGCGGCCGATTCAGGCGTTTATCTCCAAATCTCCAACTCGTTTTGCACTGAGCGGACAGGCGTCGACCGTCTGCGCCGACCGCGAAGCTAGACCGGACGCGGCTCTCCGGGATTCAAGTGGTGTCGACAACGCGTTTTGAAGGGGGTGTCCGCCGACACGCACCGATCGGGCATTGTTGCGCCTGCCGCAAGTGTCGGGATCGCCGGCAAGCGGGGGACCCTGCGTCTAGGGCAAAGACGCGGGGGCTCACACCCGCGTCTTTTCTCTACTGACGACGGATATAGGGGGGCACATAATAATAAGGGGCCAAATCATCGCCTTGCCCTCTGCCTAGTCCGTTTCCGTTTTACCGGTGGAGGACGCACGGAAGGGGGTCATACTCGCAGCGGCACGGATCTATCCTGCCGCCGCGATCGGGATGATCTTCGCCCCACCCTGTTTGTCGAGATAGTCCGCCCACCACTGCATCATGCGATGGCGCTCAGAAAGATACTCGGCATGGTTGTATGCCGCCCGCACGCCATCCTGCTCCGAGTGGGCAAGCTGGCGCTCGATCCAGTCGGAATTGAATCCCTTCTCGTTCAAGATCGTTGAAGCCAGACCCCGAAACCCATGCCCGGTCATGCGGCTGCGATAGCCCATACGGTACAGAGCGTACAGAATCGTGTTCTCGCTCATCTGCTGCAACGGTCTACGGCTGTTCGGGAACAGCCAGCGACGGTGGCCCGTCAGCGCGCGCAGCTCGGAAAGCAGCGCGATCGTCTGGTCAGCGAGCGGCACGATATGCACGCGGCGCATCTTCATCTTCTCAGCCGGAATTCGCCACTCTCGGCGCTCCACGTCAATCTCCGTCCACTCCGCCTGCCGCAGTTCGATGGTACGAACGAACGTCAATGCCAGGAATCTCAGAGCGAGCCGAGTCTCCGGCTCGCCCTCATAGGCAGCGATCGAGCGAAGTAGCTCCGGCAGCTCGCTTTCGCCGACTCGCGCCATATGTTTGACGGGCACCGCCTTCAATGCGCCTCGCAGGTCCGGCGACGGATCTCGCTCGGCACGGCTCGTTGCAACGGCATAGCGAAAGACTTGGCCGCATGTCTGCAACGTCTTGCGCGCCGTCTCGAACGCCTCTCGTCCTTCGATTCGTCGAATGACCGCGAGCAAATCCGGGGCGCCGATCGAAGAAATCGGGCGCTGGCCGATCAGGGGAAACACCTCGCGATCGAGCTGTTTCTTGACTCGGTTCGCGTGCGAAGCGCTCCATGTCGCTTGCTGCGCCTCGTACCACTCCAGCGCGACGGCCTCGAAGGTGTTCTGTGCGGCAATGGCGCGAGTCTGCTTTTCGACGTCACGCTCGAACGCAGGGTTCTTCCCTTCCGCTAACAGCCGCTTCGCTTCGTCACGCCTCGACCGAGCATCAGCGAGCGACGTCGCGGGATAGTCGCCGAACGTCAGCAGGTTTTCTTTGCCATTGAACCGGTATTTGAGCCGCCATTTCTTCGAACCACTGGAGCGCAGATCGAGATACAGGCCGCCGCCGTCGAAGAGTTTGTTTCCCCCGGCCTCATCGAATCTAGCGTTGCGGCACTTGGCGTCGGTAAGAGGTTTGGTTTTCATTATTCGTCGGGGGTACGGCATACCCCCAAATCCGGGAAGTCATACCCCGAATCTTACCCCCAAATTTCCGGGATGCCCCGGTTCCACTCGGCACGTCCAGAAACAAAAAACCCGCGTCAGCGCTAGGCTGGACGCGGGTTTTGGGACTTCCCGGTACTACTTGATACTAGTATTTGGTGCCGGCTGCAGGACTCGAACCCGCCACCTGATGATTACAAATCAACTGCTCTACCAGATGAGCTAAGCCGGCGTAAGCGCGAGATTCTACCTCATTTCACGATCTTGAGGCGAGGTCTGCTACCGCCTTTCGAGCCATCGCCGTCGGTTTTCGGCGGTTCGTCGGCGCCTTCGGACGGCTCCTCGTTCGCGCCGACATCGACGACAGGCGTCAATACGGCAGGCGACTCGTCACGTGACGTCTCGTCGGCCGGCGCGGCATCGTCTTCGAACGCACCCGAATCCTCGCCCTCACCCGCCACCGCATCGACCTGGAACGCCATTCCTTGCCCGTTCTCCCGCGCGTAGATCGCGAGCACGTTGGCCACCGGAATCTCGATCTTGTGCGCCTTCCCGGAGAACCGGGCGGTGAACTCGATCCACTCGTTGCCCATCTGCAGCTGGCTCGTCGCCTCGAAGCTGATGTTGAGCACGATCTCGCCGTCACGCACGAACTGACGCGGCACGCGCGTCGAGTTGTCGACCCTCACCGCGATATGCGGCGTGTAACCGTTATCGGTGCACCACTCGTACAGTGCGCGCAGCAGATATGGCTTCGTTGAAATCTCTTGCATCACAATCCTCGAACCCGGAGCGGGCACGCGGCACGCCGCGCCGCCCGCTCCGTCATGCCTTCATTGCATCATCAACGACGCATGACCTTTTCGGACGGCGTCAGTGCTTCGATATAGGCCGGACGGCTGAAGATCCGCTCGGCATACTTCATCAGCGGCGCGGCGTTCTTCGACAGCTCGATGCCGTAGTGATCCAGACGCCACAGAAGCGGCGCGATCGCGACGTCGAGCATCGAGAACTCCTCGCCAAGCATGTACTTGTTCTTCACGAAGATCGGCGCGAGCTGCGTCAGGCGATCGCGGATCGCGAGGCGTGCCTTCTCGTGATTCTTCTCCGCCGCCTTGCCCTTCTCGTTCTCGAGCGTGCTGACGTGAACGAACAGCTCCTTCTCGAAGTTCAGCAGGAACAGGCGTGCACGGGCGCGCTGCACCGGGTCGGCCGGCATCAGTTGCGGGTGCGGGAAGCGCTCGTCGATGTATTCGTTGATGATGTTCGATTCGTACAGAATCAGGTCGCGCTCGACCAGAATCGGAACCTGACCGTACGGGTTCATCACCGAGATGTCTTCCGGCTTGTTGAACAGGTCGACGTCACGGATCTCGAAATCCATGCCCTTCTCGAACAGCACCAGCCGGCAACGCTGGGAGAACGGGCAAGTTGTGCCGGAATACAGAACCATCATATTTGCGTTTCCTCAAAAAAGCCGAGGGCCGGCACGCGGCGCAACCCCTTTCACGGGTTCCGCCTTGCGCCGGCCCCACGCCGGTCAGGCGTGTTTACTTGATATCTTTCCAGTACGCGGCATTGAGCCGCCAGGCCAGGAAAGTCAGGACACCGAGAAAGATCAGCACCCACACGCCGAGGCGTTTGCGGGTCTGCTGGGCCGGCTCGGACATCCATGTCATATAGGCCACCAGGTCGGCCACCGCAGCGTCATAGTCCGGCGGCGACAACGTCCCCGGCGTGACCTGCTGGAAGCCGACGAGCGTGTGGACCTTCTCGCCCGTCTCCTCGTCCGTCTTGTCTTCGAATTTGGCAGTGCGCTGCCCCTGCAGTTGCCACAATACATGGGGCATGCCGACGTTCTCGAACACCGCGTTGTTCCAGCCGGTCGGCCGCGTATCGTCGCGGTAGAAACTCCGCAGATACGTGTACAGCCAGTCGCGGCCGCGCGCCCGCTCCTCGACCGACAGGTCGGGCGGCATGGTGCCGAGCCAGTTCTTCGCGTCTTCGGGCCGCATCGCGACGGACATCGTGTTCCCGACCTTGTCGGTCGTGAACAGGAGATTCGTTTCGATCTCCTTCTGGGATATGCCCAGATCCGTCAGACGGTTGTAGCGCATCAGGTTCGCGCTGTGGCAGTTCAGGCAATAGTTTACAAACAATTGCGCGCCGTGCTGAAGCGAAACGAGATTTTCCGTGTTATCGGGCGCCCGGTCGAGCGGAAAATTACCTTCCGCGCGTACGGCCGGCGCCGCCAGCAGCGCAACGGCCGTCGCGCCGATCAGTGCGAGCGTCGAAAGCAGTTTCTTCATGTCGTTCTCTCCTCGCTCACATTAATGGGGCTTGAAGCGCACCCGCTCCGGCGGCTGCTTGAACGTGCCAAGCGGCGTCCAGACGGGCATGCCGAGGAAGAACGCGAAGTAGATCAGCGCGCAGCCCTGCGCAATCAGCGTCGCGGCCGGCGATGGCGGCCGTGTGCCGAGAAACGCGAGGGTCAGGAACGCCACGACGAAGATCCCGAGGAACACCTTGTGGAACAGCGGCCGGTAGCGGATCGACTTCACCGGGCTGCGGTCGAGCCACGGCAGGAAGAACAGCGTGATCACCGCCGAGCCCATCACGACGACGCCCCAGAACTTCGACTCCGTCAGGAACATGAACACGACGATCGCGGCGGCCAGCACCGGCAGGCCGATCTTCCACTTGCCGCGCGCGCGGACCAACGCGAGCACGCCGAGCAGCGCGATCACGATCATCAGCACGATCTTGAACGGGTCGGTGGTCGCGCGCAGCATCGCGTAGAACGCGGTGAAGTACCAGACCGGCGCGATCTCCGGCGGCGTCTGCAGCGGGTTCGCCGGCACGAAGTTGTTCGACTCGAGGAAGTAGCCGCCCATTTCCGGCGAGAAGAACACGATCAGCGCGAACACCATCAGGAACACGCAGACCCCGAAGAAGTCGTGCACCGAGTAGTACGGATGGAACGGGATGCCGTCGAGCGGAATGCCGTTCGCGTCCTTCTTCGCCTTGATCTCGATGCCGTCCGGATTATTTGAACCCACTTCGTGCAGCGCGACGAGGTGCGCGATCACGAGGCCGACCAGCACGAGCGGAATCGCGATCACGTGGAACGCGAAGAAGCGGTTCAGCGTGACGTCGGACACGACATAGTCGCCGCGGATCCACAGCGACAGGTCCGGCCCGACGAACGGGATCGCCGAGAACAGGTTGACGATCACCTGCGCACCCCAGAACGACATCTGGCCCCACGGCAGCAGGTAGCCGAAGAACGCTTCGGCCATCAGGCACAGGAAGATCGCGCAGCCGAAGATCCACACGAGCTCGCGCGGCTTGCGATACGACCCGTACATCAGCCCGCGGAACATGTGCAGGTACACGACGACGAAGAACATCGATGCGCCGGTCGAGTGCATGTAGCGGATCAGCCAGCCCCACGGCACCTCGCGCATGATGTACTCGACCGACGCGAACGCGAGCGTCGAGTCGGGCTTGTAGTTCATCGTCAGGAAGATGCCCGTGACGATCTGGTTGACGAGCACCAGCAGCGCGAGGGAGCCGAAGAAGTACCAGAAGTTGAAGTTCTTCGGCGCGTAGTACTCGGAAACGTGCTTCTTCCAGGTGGACGTGAGCGGGAAGCGCTGGTCGATCCAGCCGGTGAGACCTGTGGTGGAGACTTCCTTGTTGTCGACGGCCATCACGCTTCTCCTTTCTCGTCCTTGCCGATCACGAGGGTCGTCGCCGACGTGAACATGTAGGGCGGGATGTCGAGATTCTGAGGCGCCGGCTTGTTCTTGAACACGCGACCGGCGAGGTCGTAGGTCGAACCGTGGCACGGGCACAGGAAACCGCCCGGCCAGTCGTCCGGCAGGTTCGGCTGCGGACCCGGCGTGAAGCGTTGGCTTGGCGTGCAGCCGAGGTGCGTACAGACGGC
This sequence comes from Burkholderia sp. KBS0801, assembly GCF_005937855.2. Classification (NCBI taxonomy): domain Bacteria; kingdom Pseudomonadati; phylum Pseudomonadota; class Betaproteobacteria; order Burkholderiales; family Burkholderiaceae; genus Burkholderia; species Burkholderia sp. KBS0801. Next base: position 403,442 of record NZ_CP042177.1, on the reverse strand, counting down.
CATCACGACGAGAATGTTCTTGCGATCGGTGCGCGCGCGATATTCGTTCGCGCAATACGCGGGCAACGGCATCGAATACGGGGATTTCGTGGTCGGATCGGCCACTTCCTTGTCGGCCTTGACCACATCGGCCAGCATCGAATCGGTGCGATTCAGGATCCAGACGGGCTTGCCGCGCCACGGCACGGTGACCATCTCGCCGGGCTTCAGGCTGCTAATGTCGACCTCGACCGGCGCACCGGCCGCTTTCGCTTTCGCGGACGGCGCAAGCGACGCCGCGAAAGGTACAACGGTGGCGACACCTCCCACGCCACCTGCTACGGATGTCGCAATCAGCCAGGTACGGCGGCCGCTGTCGACGCGTTTCTCTTCCTTGTCTCGCATCACACGCCCCACTTCTGAGTTGGATTTTCCGTCACGACTTTCCATTCCGCCGCTAGTTTGCTCGAATGGAGTCGTCATTTACAAGGCCCGGAGATGAAAATCCCTTCGAAGTGGTTGATAGTTAAGGGTTTTCCCCCACTATCGGAGCAATTAAATCATTTCACTTTTAAGCACTTGCTACATTGTGAAATTTCGATGCGCTGCCGCAAATCCGTCGTTCAGACCGGATTATGAATATCGATAAAAAGGTGTTCGATATCGAATTCCTCGGACAAGTGGCGCCCCAGTGCCTGGATTCCGTAGCGTTCGGTGGCATGGTGCCCTGCCGCAACGAACGCGACGCCGCTCTCCGCGGCCGCGTGCGTGACGGATTCCGACACCTCGCCGGTCAGGAACACGTCGGCGCCGGCATCGATCGCGGCATCGAAATAACTTTGCGCGGCGCCGGTACACCACGCGATGCGGCGCAGCTGCATGTCCGCATCGCCGAGCACGAGCGGCGTGCGGCCGAGCGTGCGCTCGACCTTCGCGACGAAGTGCTCGAGCGTGACGGGCATCGGCAGCGTCGCCATCCAACCGAGGTCGCCGTCGCCGAAACGCTGATCGCCGATCAGCCCGAGCTTCTGGCCGAGCTGCGCGTTGTTGCCGAGTTCGGGGTGCGCGTCGAGCGGCAGGTGGAACGCGAACAGGTTCAGGTCGTTCGCGAGCAGCAGCTTCAGGCGCTGGTACTTGCGGCCGGTGATCTGCGGCGCCTCGTTCCGCCAGAAATAGCCGTGATGGACGAGCACCGCGTCCGCCCCCCATTCGAGCGCGGCTTCGAGGAACGCGACCGATGCCGTCACGCCGGTGGCGATCTTCTCGATCTTGCGGCGCCCCTCGACCTGAAGGCCGTTCGGGCAATAGTCCTTGAAGCGCGCGGTTTCAAGGGTATTGTTCAAGTACAATTCAAGTTCGATCCGATCCATATAAACCTCTAATCCATTCAGATGCTTAGACGCTTCTGGCTGTTCTTCGCGCAGGCGGTGACCGTACTGCTCGCGCTGATGTTCATCGTCGTGACGCTCAAGCCGCAATGGCTGCAACGGCAAGGACAGCTCGGCAAGCAGCTCGCCACGCCGATCGTCGCGCTGCGGGAAGTGGCGCCGGGCATTGGCGGAGCGCCGGCGACCACGTCGTACGCGGAGGCCGCGCAAAAGGCGATGCCCGCCGTCGTCAACGTATTCTCCAGCAAGGACGGCTCACTGCCGCCCGATCCGCGGGCGAAGGATCCGCTGTTCCGCTATTTCTTCGGCGACCGCAACGCACGCAAGCAGCAGGACGAACCGGCCGCCAACCTCGGCTCCGGCGTCATCGTGAGCCCTGAAGGTTACATTCTAACGAACCAGCACGTCGTGGACGGCGCCGACCAGATCGAAGTCGCGCTCGCCGACGGGCGCACGGCCACCGCGAAGGTGATCGGCAGCGACCCCGAGACCGATCTCGCCGTACTGAAGATCAACATGACGAACCTGCCGACGATCACGCTCGGCCGTTCCGACCAGTCGCGGGTCGGCGACGTCGTGCTCGCGATCGGCAACCCGTTCGGCGTCGGCCAGACGGTCACGATGGGGATCATCAGCGCGCTCGGCCGCAATCACCTCGGTATCAACACGTTCGAGAACTTCATCCAGACCGACGCGCCGATCAACCCCGGCAACTCCGGCGGCGCCCTGGTCGACGTGAACGGCAACCTGCTCGGCATCAACACGGCGATCTATTCGCGCTCGGGCGGCTCGCTCGGCATCGGCTTCGCGATCCCCGTGTCGACCGCGCGCACCGTGCTCGAAAGCATCATCACGACGGGCTCGGTCACACGCGGATGGATCGGCGTCGAGCCGCAGGACGTCACGCCGGAAATCGCCGAGTCGTTCGGGCTCCAGCAGAAGACGGGCGCGATCGTCGCGGGCGTGCTGCAGGGCGGTCCGGCCGACAAGGCCGGCATCAAGCCGGGCGACATCCTCGTGAGCGTGAACGGCGACGAAATCACCGACACCACAAAACTGCTGAACACCGTCGCGCAGATCAAGCCGGGCACGTCGACCAAGGTGCACGTCGTGCGCAAGGGCAAGGAGTTCGACGTGAACGTCGTGATCGGCAAGCGGCCGCCGCCGCCGAAGCAGGCGCTCGACGAACAGGACAGCGACAGCGAGTGACCTCCGGCGGGCGGCGCGTCCGCGCCGCTCGCACGCAGCAGCCGGAAACGAAAAACCCCCAAGCGCTGGAATGATGTCCAACGCCTGGGGGTCGACTCAATTCGCGGCCCTTCCGCTTTGCAACGAAACGCTTTCGTCGTGGTGAAGCCGTGTTCTCTCCCTCACCGCCTGCCCTTCGGGCCGCTCGCGCGGCTGCGATGTTGCTTGCCGAAAGGCCGCAGCGACGGCAGCCAGCATGCCGGCCACCGCGCCCCGTTTCCTGCTCAGCTGGCGGCGCCGTTCTCCGGTTCGGGTTCTTCCGTCGTCGGCTTCGGCACGAAGAACCGCGCGGCCAGCAGCCCGACCTCGAACAGCACGATGAGCGGCAGCGCGAGCATCAGCTGCGAGAACACGTCCGGCGGCGTGACGACCGCCGCGACGACGAATGCGCCGACGATCACATACGGCCGCATCTCCTTCAGCTTCTTCAGCGTCAGCACGCCCATCCGCACGAGCAGCACGACGATGATCGGCACCTCGAACGTGACCCCGAATGCGATGAACATCCCGAGCACGAAGCTCAGGTAGTTGTCGATGTCGGTCGACATCTCCGCGCCGAGCGGCGCGTTGTAGTGCGCCATCACGCGGAAGATCGTCGGGAACACGAGGAAGTACGCGAACGCCATCCCGCACAGGAACAGGAAGTAGCTGCTGCCGACGAGCGGCATGACGAGCTTCTTCTCGTGCTGGTACAGGCCCGGCGCGACGAACGCCCAGATCTGGTACAGCACGATCGGCAACGCGATCACGAGCGCGACGAGCATCGTGACCTTCATCGGCACGAAGAACGAGCCGGTGACGTCGGTCACGATCATCCTGCCGCCCTTCGGCAGGTTTTCCATCAGCGGCCGCGCGAGCAGCCGGAAGATGTCGGGCGCCCAGTACACGAGCCCGAGGAACACGACGATCACGGCCAGCCCCGCGCGAATGATGCGATCGCGAAGCTCGACGAGATGGGAAATGAAGGTTTCTTCCGGGGCGTCGCCCGGATTCTGCTGGGGGTCGCTCACGCCGGCCCTCGGTAGGATTGACGAGCGAGCATGCGCTCGGCTCAGAGAAAGCGCGTCGGCCGGCGCAGGCTGGCCGGCTGGTGGCGCGCGACACGCGCGGCGCCCGACTGCACGTGCGTGCGGCGGGTCGTCGCGCGCTTGTACCAGACAGGCATCGCCGCCTGCTTCACACGCCAGTTGCGGCGCTTGCGCGCGAGCGCCGCCGTACTGCCGCGCCACGACGGCGCCGCGGGGGTGTCGGAGCCGTATGTGCCGGCATCGACCGAGCCTTCGTTAAGACCGCCGACCGCGGAATGCCACGTGTCGTTCAGTTCCTTCTCGTGCTCGCGCAGGTTGTCGTGAATCGTCGTCTCGACGTTGCGCGCGGCCGACTCGAAATCGGTCTTCATCGTCCGCAGCGCGTCGAGTTCGATTTCGCGCGAGACCTCGGCCTTCACGTCGTTGATGTACCGCTGCGCGCGGCCGAACAATGCGCCGGCCGTACGCGCGACGCGCGGCAGGCGCTCGGGGCCGAGCACCACGAGCGCGACGACGCCGATCAGCGCCATCTTCGAAAGACCGAGATCCAGCATCGCGTATGCCTGTCAGCTTGCCGGCGTTACGCCTTGTTCGAGTCGGAACGCGTCGTTTCCTTCGCGTTGACGTCGACCGTACCCGTGCGCGGCAGTTGCTGCGCATCCGCCGGTGTCTCGCCTTCCTTCATGCCGTCCTTGAAGCCCTTCACGGCGCTGCCGAGGTCGTTGCCGATGTTGCGCAGCTTCTTCGTACCGAAAACCAGCGCGACGATCAGCAGCACGATCAGCCAGTGCCAAATGCTCAATCCACCCATGATGAAACCTCTCCTCAACCATGCCGCGTGGCGGCGCAAATCGCCGGCGGCACGCCGGCTTCGACTATCGATGCGGGGAAACGCCCCGCTACGTCAACCCATCCGCAGCCACGGGCGCGGACCGGCCAGGATATGCGCGTGCAGGTGGTAGACCTCCTGCCCGCCGCCGGGGCCCGTGTTGATCACCGTGCGAAAACCGGTTTCGCCGCCCGTGTAGGCCACGCCGAGCTGGTCAGCCAGACGCGCGACGAGCAGCAGCATCCGGCCGAGCATCGGCGCATCGGCCTCGCTCGCCGCCGACAGCGTCGGCAGGTGCCGGCGCGGAATCACCAGCACGTGCGTCTCGGCCGCCGGGCGGATGTCGCGAAACGCGACGAATTCGTCATCCTCGTGCACCTTCTCGCTCGGGATCTCGCCCGCCGCGATCTTGCAGAACAGGCAATTCGGATCGTGACTCATGTTGCTCCTGCGAAACGCCCCGCGCGCCGGTCAGAACCAGGCCTGCGGATCGAGCGTCTTGTTGTCGTTCAGGTACAGCCAACCCTTGATGATACGGTACAGCGTCCAGATCCACGTGACAAACATGATCACGAATCCCACCACCACGAACATCAGCGCGAAGCCGATCACGTATGCGATCAGCGCGCGCCAGAACGTGCGGATCTGCCACTCGAAATGGTCGGCGTACTGCGTGCCGGCCACGTCGTCGCGCTTCACGTAGTTGATGATGATCGCGATGATGCCGGTCACGCCGCCCGTCAGCCAATGAATCGCATAGAGGCCGTACAGCACGTGCGTCAGCGTGCGCAAGCCCTTCAACCGCTCGGCGTCCGCTGCGCCCGGCACCGACGGCGTCGGAAACTCGCTCGGCGTATCGGTCATGATGCTACCCCCGTTAGATGACAATTCTTACAGCTTACCGCACTGTTGCCGGCGCGGCAGGCTGCGAGCCGTCACCCGCCGTTTTCCTCGCGCTCGCGGCGCTTGCGCAGCGCCTTTTCCTCGATGCCCGACAGCCCTTCGCGGCGCTCGAGCTCGCCGATCACGTCGGCCGGGCTCAGGTCGAAATGCGACAGCATCACGAGGCAGTGGAACCACAGATCGGCCACTTCGCCGACCAGCGCCGTCGGCGCGCCGCCCTGGCGCACGTCCTTCGCGGCCAGCACGACTTCGGTCGCTTCTTCGCCGATCTTCTTCAGCACCGCGTCGTCGCCCTTGTGAAACAGGCGCGATACGTACGATTGATCGGGGTCGCCGCCCTTGCGGCTATCGATCACGGCCGCGAGGCGCAGCAGCGTGTCTTCGGTCGATTGCGTCATTTGTAGATGTGTTCGGGATCTTTCAGCACCGGGTCGACCGCGACCCAGTCGCCGCCGTCCACCGTGCCTTCGAATTTCTGGAAGAAGCACGAATGCCGGCCGGTGTGGCATGCGATGCCCGACACCTGCTCGACCTTCAGCAGCACGACGTCCTCGTCGCAATCGAGCCGCACCTCGTGCACGTGCTGCACGTGGCCCGACTCCTCGCCCTTGAACCACAGGCGCTTGCGCGAACGCGAATAATAAACCGCGCGCTGCGTCTCGATCGTCTTCGCGAGCGCCTCGCGATTCATCCACGCGAACATCAGCACGTCGTTCGTCGACGCTTCCTGCGCGATCACCGGCACGAGGCCGTTGTCGTCCCAGCGGACCTTGTCGAGCCACGCGGGCAGCGCTTTCGTTTCCGTATTCATCACAGCCTCACCGGGATGCCCTGGTCGGACATGAAGCGCTTCGCCTCGCCGACCGTGTGCTCGCCGTAGTGGAAGATGCTCGCGGCCAGCACCGCGTCGGCGCGGCCGTCCTTGATGCCGTCGGCCAGGTGCTGCAGCGAGCCGACGCCGCCCGACGCGATCACCGGCACCGGCACCGCGTCCGACACGCCGCGCGTGAGCGCGAGGTCGAAGCCCGACTTCGTGCCGTCGCGGTCCATGCTCGTGAGCAGGATCTCGCCCGCGCCGAGCTCGGCCATCCTGCGCGCCCATTCGATCGCGTCGAGGCCCGTGTTCTTGCGGCCGCCGTGCGTGAACACTTCCCAGCGCGGCGTCTCGCCGTCGGCCGACACGCGCTTCGCGTCGATCGCGACGACGATGCACTGCGAGCCGTATTTATCGGCCGCGTCGCGCACGAGCTGCGGGTTCGCGACCGCCGACGAATTCATGCTGACCTTGTCCGCGCCCGCGTTCAGCAGGCGCCGCACGTCCTCGACGGCGCGCACGCCGCCGCCGACGGTCAGCGGAATGAACACCTGCGACGCGACGGCTTCGATGATCGGCAGGATCAGGTCGCGCTGGTCGGAGGTCGCGGTGATGTCGAGGAACGTCAGTTCGTCGGCGCCCTGGTCGTCATAGCGGCGGGCGATTTCGACCGGGTCGCCGGCATCGCGCAGCTCGACGAAGTTGACGCCCTTGACGACGCGCCCGGCGGTCACGTCCAGGCAGGGGATGATGCGTTTAGCTAGAGCCATGATGTTGCGCCAAAGGCCGCGATGGAACGGCCGGTTACGGAAGCCTCGCGCGAGGCTTCCGGTCGGAGCCGCCCGCAGGCGGCCCCGGCGAACGGGACAACCGCGCTTACGCGTTGTCGAGTTCGCCGTTCAGTTCGTCCGCGCGCTTTTGCGCGGCCGCGAAATCGAGATCGCCGGAGTAGATCGCACGGCCGCAGATCACGCCTTCGACGCCGTGCTCTTCCACTTCGCACAGGCTGTCGATGTCCGCGAGGTTCGACAGGCCGCCGCTGGCGATCACCGGAATGCCGACCGCCTGAGCGAGCTTCACGGTCGCCTCGATATTGATGCCTTGCAGCATCCCGTCGCGGCCGATGTCGGTGTAGACGATCGATTCGACGCCGTAGTCCTCGAACTTCAGCGCGAGATCGATCACTTCGTGGCCCGTCAGCTTGCTCCAGCCGTCGGTCGCGACCTTGCCGTCCTTCGCATCGAGGCCGACGATGATGTTGCCCGCGAACGCGGTGCACGCATCCCGCAGGAAACCCGGGTCCTTCACGGCCGCCGTGCCGATGATCACGTAGGACAAACCGGCGTCGAGATACTTCTCGACCGTCTCGAGGCTGCGGATGCCGCCGCCGAGCTGTACGGGGATTTCGTCGCCGACTTCGTCGAGGATCGCTTCGATCGCGTCGAGGTTCTTCGGCTTGCCGGCGAATGCGCCGTTCAGGTCGACCAGATGCAGCCGCCGGGCGCCGAGATCGACCCACTTGCGGGCCATCGCCGCCGGGTCCTCGGAGAAAATCGTGGCCTGGTCCATATCGCCCTGTTTGAGGCGCACACACTGACCGTCTTTGAGATCGATGGCCGGAATCAGCAGCATAGCAATCGGGTGTCGTCGTGGAAGAAGAAAAGGATCCGGCGCGCACCGGTCGATCCGGTACCGCGCCGCCTCGCTAGTTTAGTACAACTCTTTCGGCGCTTTCGTGTGCGCGCATCGTGCGACAGGCCGTTCCGGCCCGCCGACTGTGGCACGCACGCGACGCTCACGGCTTCCAGTGTACGAAGTTGCGATACAGACGCAACCCGACTTCCGCGCTTTTCTCGGGGTGGAATTGGGTCGCGAAGAGATTGTCCCGCGCGACCGCGGACGTAAACGGCGCGCCGTATGCCGTTTCGCCGACCGTGTGTGCCGGGTTGTCCGGCCTCACGTAATAGCTGTGTACGAAATAAAAGTATGCGTCGTCTGGCACGCCGTCCCACAGCGGGTGCGGCTGCGACTGGCGCACGCGGTTCCAGCCCATCTGCGGCACCTTGAAGCGCGAGCCGTCGTCCTGCAGCCGGCCGTCGAGCTCGAAGCGCACGACCTTGCCGGGCAACAGGCCGAGGCCCTTCGTGTCGCCTTCCGCGCTCCAGTCGAACAGCATCTGCTCGCCGACGCACACGCCGAGCAGCGGCTTCGTGCGCGACGCCTCGATCACCGCGTCCTGCAGCCCCGATTCGCCGAGGCAGCGCATGCAGTCCGGCATCGCGCCCTGGCCGGGCAGCACGACGCGGTCGGCCGCGCGAATCGCGGCCGGCGTGTCGACGATCGCCACGTCGGCGGCCGGTTCGGCCTTCTTGAGCGCCTGCGCGACCGAGCGCAGGTTGCCCATCCCATAATCCACAATCGCAATCGAAGTTTTCATCTCAGTGCAGGCAGTAGCGCCCTCAGTCCGTTGACGATGAATTCCACCGCCAGCGCCGACAGCATCAAACCCATCAGCCGCGTGGCGATGTTGATGCCGGTGCGGCCGATCCAGTTCGCGATCGGCTCGGCGAGCCGCATCGCGACGAAACACAGAAAAGCCAGGGCCGCGCCGATCGCGATCAGCCCGGCCCGCTCATACCAGTGATGCGAGTTCGCCGCATAGATGATCACCGTGCTGATCGAGCCGGGGCCCGTGAGCAGCGGAATCGCCAGCGGCACGACCGCGATGTTGTCCTTCGACTCGGCCTCGTAGCGCTCCTCCGGCGTCGATCGCGTGTTGCCGATCTGCGCGTTCAGCATGTTGATCGCCATCAGCAGCATGATGATCCCGCCGCCCACTTCGAGCGAGCCGACCGAAATGCCGAAGAAGTCGATGATCTGCTGCCCGAGCAGCGTCGTCACCGTCATCACGCAGAACACCGACACCGACGCGATCCGGATCGTGCGGCGCCGCTCGCCGTCCGTTTGCTGCGCGGTCAGGCTCAGGAAGAACGGCACCGCGCCGACCGGGTTGATCAGCGCCAGCAGCGAAATGAACGATTTGAGCAGATCCATCGCAAGCCGGCGCGTCGCGCCGAAGCCGTGAGGTTGTCCTGGGAGTGCGCCCGTCCGGAAGGTTAGAGGCTGCCCTTCGTCGACGGAATCTGCCCCGCCGCGCGCTCGTCGAGCTCCACCGCCGCACGCAGCGCCCGGCCGAAAGCCTTGAACACCGTTTCGAGCTGATGGTGCGCGTTGATCCCGCGCAGGTTGTCGATATGCAGCGTGACGCCCGCGTGGTTCACGAACCCGCGGAAGAATTCGATCGACAGATCGACGTCGAACGTACCGATCCGCGCACGCGTGAACGGCACGTGGAATTCGAGACCCGGCCGGCCCGAGAAGTCGATCACGACGCGCGACAGCGCCTCGTCGAGCGGCACGTACGAATGGCCGTAGCGCCGAATGCCCTTCTTGTCGCCGATCGCCTTCGCGACGGCCTGGCCGAGCGTGATACCGACGTCCTCGACCGTGTGGTGGTCGTCGATATGCGTATCGCCATGCGCTTCGACCTCGAGATCGATCAGACCATGGCGCGCGATCTGATCGAGCATATGGTCGAGAAACGGCACGCCGGTGGCCAGCTTCTGCCGGCCCGTACCGTCGAGATCGAGCTTCACACGGATCTGCGTTTCGCTGGTATTGCGAACGACTTCCGCCACACGCATGGCAATTCCTTGATTGAGTCTGATGTAAATGGGGATTGATCGTCGCGCGCCGCGCCCTGGGCTCAACCGGGCAGCGCGAGTTTCAAGGCAGCCAGCAGGCGCGCGTTTTCGTCGGCAGAACCGACGGTCAGCCGCACGCATTCGGCCAGCAACGGATGCATTTTACTCACGTTTTTGATCAGCACCCGCTCGGTGAGCAGCGCATCGAACACCGCCGCCGCGTCCGGCACGCGCACCAGCAGGAAATTGCCGGCGCTCGGGAACACCGTCGCGCCCGGCAGCGCGGCCACGGCCTGCGCGAGGCGCGTGCGTTCCGCACGCAGTTCGGCCGCCTGCGCATCGAGCACGTCGAGGTGGTCGAGCAGGAAATCGGCGCTCGCCTGGGTCAGCACGTTGATGTTGTACGGCGGGCGCACCTTGTCGAACTCGGTCAGCCATGTGGGCAGCCCTGCGAGATAGCCGAGGCGGATGCCGGCCAGGCCGAGCTTCGACACCGTGCGCATCACGACGACGTTGTCGAACTCGGCGGCGCGCGGCAGCCACGAGCGCTCCGCGAACGGCTGATACGCCTCGTCGATCACGATCAGGCTGTGTTGCGCGGCCGCGATGATCCGCTCGACGTCGGCTTCGTCGTACAGCGTGCCGGTCGGGTTGTTCGGGTACGCGAGATAGACGAGCGCGGGCCGGTGCTCGGCGATCGCCGCGATCATCGCGTCGGCGTCGAGCGTCAGGTCGCCCTTGAGCGGCACGCCGACGAATTCGAGCTGCGCGAACTTCGCGGACAGCTCGTACATCACGAAGCCCGGCACCGGCGCGAGCACCTTCGCGCCCGGCTTCGCGCATGCCACCGACATCATGCTGATGATTTCGTCCGAGCCGTTGCCGAGCAGCACGTCGCACGCGGCCGGCACGCCCATCACGCGGCGCAGCTTGTCGAGCAGCGCGCCCGGGCGCGGCGCCGGGTAGCGGTTCAGCGCGACCTGCGCGAGGCGCTCGCCGAGCGCGGCCGCAAGCGGCGCGGGCAGCGAATACGGGTTCTCCATCGCGTCGAGCTTCACGAAGCCGCTCGCGTCGGGCACCGGGTAGCTCGTCATCGCGAGCACGTCGCGGCGGATGATGTCTTGGGGCGTCGTCATGGTCTCAAGCCGGCGTGCTTCGCACCGGCGTCAAATGGTCTCGGCACGGCGGCGGCTGCCGCCCTGCGCGGGGTCTCCTCGTCGACCGCGGCCGGTGCGTCGGCACCGGCCGCGGCGCGTGTCACCCCTTCATCCGCAGCTCGGCGCTGCGCGCGTGCGCCTGCAGCCCTTCGCCGTACGCGAGCTCGGATGCGATTTCGCCCAGCGTCTGCGCCCCTTCGGCGCTGACTTCGATCAGGCTCGAGCGCTTGATGAAGTCGTACACGCCGAGCGGCGACGAGAAGCGCGCGGTGCGCGACGTCGGCAGCACGTGGTTCGGGCCCGCGCAGTAGTCGCCGAGGCTTTCGCTCGTGTAGCGGCCGAGGAAGATCGCGCCGGCATGGCGGATCTGCTGGCCCCATTGCTGCGGCTCCAGCGCGGAAATCTCGAGGTGCTCGGGCGCGATGTCGTTCGCGATCCGGCACGCTTCGGCCATGTCGCGCACCTTGATCAGCGCACCGCGGCCTTCGAGCGACGCACGGATCACCTCGCGGCGCGGCATCGTCGGCAGCAGCTCGTCGATCGCCTTCTCGACGCGCTCGAGGAACGCGGCGTCCGGGCACAGCAGGATCGACTGCGCGAGCTCGTCGTGTTCGGCCTGCGAGAACAGGTCCATCGCGACCCAGCTCGGATCGGTCGTGCCGTCGCACAGCACGAGGATTTCCGACGGGCCGGCGATCATGTCGATGCCGACCGTGCCGAACACGCGGCGCTTCGCCGATGCGACGTACGCATTGCCCGGCCCGCAGATCTTGTCGACCGCCGGCACCGTGGCCGTGCCGTACGCGAGCGCGCCGACCGCCTGCGCGCCGCCGATCGTGAACACGCGATCGACGCCGCCGAGCAGCGCCGCGGCGAGCACGAGATCGTTCTTCACGCCGTCCGGCGTCGGCACGACCATCACGATCTCGCCGACGCCCGCGACCCGCGCGGGAATCGCGTTCATCAGCACCGACGACGGATAGGCGGCCTTGCCGCCCGGCACGTACAGGCCGACGCGGTCGAGCGGCGTGACCTTCTGGCCGAGCACCGTGCCGTCGCTTTCCGTGTACTGCCAGCTATGCGTGCCGCACTCGATCTTCTGCTTCTCGTGGTACGCACGCACGCGTGCGGCGGCCGCTTCCAGCGCCGCGCGCGCCTTCGGCGCGAGGCCGTCGAGCGCCGTCTGCAGCGCGTCCTGCGGCAGTTCGAGCGCGGCGACGCTGCTCGCGTCCAGCCGGTCGAAGCGGTTCGTGTACTCGAGCACCGCGGCGTCGCCGCGCGACTTCACGTCGGCGAGGATCTTCGCGACCGATTGCTCGATCGCTTCGTCCTCGCTCGCCTCGAACGCGAGCAGCGCGCGCAGCGCGGCGCCGAAGCCGTCGCTCGTCGAATCGAGTTTGCGGATGGTGATGGCCATGGGAGTTCCGTTACGGTGATGCGCTCAATTGCCATTCTGCGACGCGCGTTCGAACGCGTCGAGAATCGGCTTGAGCGCCGCGCGCTTCAACTTCAGCGCAGCCTGGTTCACGACGAGGCGCGACGAGATCGCCATGATCTCCTCGACCTCGACCAGATTGTTCGCCTTCAGCGTGCCGCCCGAGCTGACGAGGTCGACGATCGCGTCGGCCAGCCCGACCAGCGGCGCCAGCTCCATCGAGCCGTACAGCTTGATCAGGTCGACATGCACGCCCTTCGCGGCGAAGTGTTCGCGTGCCGTTTCGACGTACTTGGTCGCGACCCGCAGGCGTGCGCCCTGGCGCACCGCGTTCGCATAGTCGAAGCCGGCCGGCACGGCCACCGACATCCGGCAGCGTGCAATGTTCAGATCGATCGGCTGGTACAGGCCCGAGCCGCCGTGCTCGACCAGCACGTCCTTGCCGGCCACGCCGAAATCGGCCGCGCCGTATTCGACATAGGTCGGCACGTCGCTCGCACGCACGATGATCACGCGCAGGTTCGGATCGGTCGTCGGCAGGATCAGCTTGCGCGACGTTTCCGGATCCTCGGCCACCTGCACGCCGGCGGCCGCCAGCAGCGGCAGGGTTTCCTCGAAAATCCGGCCCTTCGACAGGGCGAGGGTCAGCGGCGCGGTCATGCTTGGCTCCCGGAGAGGCGGCGCACGTTCGCGCCGACGGCGGTCAGTTTGGTTTCCATGCGGTCGTAGCCGCGGTCCAGGTGATAGATGCGGTCGACGAGCGTTTCGCCTTCGGCGCGCAGCCCGGCGATCACGAGGCTCGCCGATGCGCGCAGGTCGGTCGCCATCACGTTCGCGCCGGACAGCTTGTCGACGCCCGTCACGAGCGCCGTGTTGCCGTCGATCGTGATGTTCGCGCCGAGCCGGTTCAGCTCCTGCACGTGCATGAAGCGGTTCTCGAAGATGGTCTCGACGATCTGCGCGGTGCCCGTCGCGACCGAATTGAGGGCCATGAACTGCGCCTGCATGTCGGTCGGGAACGCCGGGTATTCCGACGTGCGGATCGTCACCGCCGACGGGCGGCGGTCCATCCGCACGCGCAGCCAGCTGTCGCCTTCCTCGATCGACACGCCCGCCTCGCGCAGCTTGTCGATCACCGCGTCGAGGATGTGCGGGCGCACGCCCGTCAGCAGCACGTCGCCGCCGGCCGCCGCGACCGCGCACAGGAACGTGCCGGCCTCGATGCGGTCGGGAATCACCGAATGGCGTGCGCCGTGCAGCCGCTCGACGCCCTGGATCACCAGGCGATCGGTGCCGATGCCGGTGATTTTCGCGCCCATCGCGACCAGCAAGTGTGCGAGATCGCTCACTTCCGGCTCGCGCGCCGCGTTCTCGATCACCGTCTCGCCGTCGGCCAGCGTCGCGGCCATCAGCAGGTTTTCCGTCCCCGTCACCGTGATCATGTCGGTCACGATGCGCGCGCCCTTCAGGCGCTTCGCGCGCGCTTCGATGAAGCCGTGCTCGATGCTGATCTCGGCGCCCATCGCCTGCAGGCCCTTGATGTGCTGGTCGACCGGACGCGCGCCGATCGCGCAGCCGCCCGGCAGCGACACCTTCGCCTCGCCGAAGCGAGCGAGCAGCGGCCCGAGCACGAGAATCGACGCGCGCATCGTCTTGACGAGCTCGTACGGCGCAACGAGGTTGTCGACGCGCGACGCGTCGAGCTGCACGCGGCAGCCGTCCGTTTCGCTCTTCACGCCCATCTGGTTCAGCACCTTCAGCGTGGTGCGCACGTCCTTCAGGTTCGGCACGTTGTCGAGCTCGACCGGCTCGGCGCTGAGCAGCCCCGCGCACAGGATCGGCAGCGCGGCATTCTTCGCGCCCGACACGACGATCTCGCCCGCGAGCCGGCGACCGCCTTCGACCACCAGCTTGTCCATCCCGTGTCCCTGCGATTCCCCGTTGGCGGCCGGGTGTGCCGTGGCGACGCTCTGGACGGCGTCGCGCTCGTTGACGGTGACTTGCACTCAGTGGTTCCGGTTATGCGTTCTGCCATTCGGCGGGCGTCAGCGTTTTCATGCTGAGCGCGTGGATTTCCTGTTTCATGCGATCGCCGAGCGCCGCATAGACGAGCTGGTGCCGCTGGATCGGCCGCTTGCCTTCGAAGGCCGCCGACACGATCGTCGCGAAGAAATGCTGGCCGTCGCCTTCGACTTCCAGATGAGTGCAGGCGAGACCGCCGGCGATGTATTGCTTGACCTGTTCGGGAGTCGGCAACATGAGGGGCTCCTGTCGGCGCGCGCCGCCCGGGGGCGGCCGCTGCCTGTCGATATCAATGACGCAGTTTGTAGCCGGTCGCGAGCAGCCGCATCGCGAAGATCGCGAGCAGCACGAAGAAACCGGTGACGATCGCGAGGCTCGCGAGCGGGTTGATGTCGGACGCGCCGAAGAACCCGTAACGGAAGCCGTCGATCATGTAGAAAAACGGGTTGAGACGCGAGATCTCGCGCCACACGGGCGGCAGCGAGTGCGTCGAATAGAACACGCCGGACAGGAACGTCAGCGGCATGATCAGGAAGTTCTGGAACGCGGCGAGCTGGTCGAACTTCTCGGCCCAGATCCCGGCGATCAGCCCCAGCGTGCCGAGGATCGCCGAGCCGAGCAGCGCGAATGCGATGATGAACAACGGCGCCGCGAAATGCATCGGGACAAACCAGATCGTCACGACGAACACGCCCGCGCCGACCGCGAGGCCGCGCACGACGGACGCGAGCACGTACGCGCCGAAGATGTCGCGGTACGACAGCGGCGGCAGCAGCATGAACACGAGGTTGCCGGTGATCTTCGACTGGATCAGCGACGATGAGCTGTTCGCGAACGCGTTCTGCAGCACGCTCATCATCACGAGGCCGGGCACGAGAAAGCTCACGTACTCGACGCCCGGATACACCTCGACGCGGCCCGACAGCGCGTGGCCGAAGATCGTCAGATACAGCAGCGCCGTCACGATCGGCGCGCACACCGTCTGGAACGACACCTTCCAGAACCGCAGCAGTTCCTTGTAGAACAGTGTCCGAAACCCGCTTCCCGCCACGACGGCGGGCTCGGGCGTTTGCAGGGAACGGGGCGGCCGCGCCTCCCCGGGCGAACGCAGTTCGCGTGTGGGTTGTTGATTCATGCCAGCCCCTCGATCACCTCGGCCCCGTTCATCACCTGGACGAACACGTCTTCGAGGTCGGCCTTGCGGACCTCGATCTCGTCGAACGTGCAGCCCGCCGCGCGACACTGCGCGAGGATACGCTCGACGTCGTCGTAGTTCGTCAGACGCAGCAGATGCTCGCCCGGCGCGCGCGCGGCCGGATCGGTCTCCAGCCCTCGCAGCTCGGCGGGCAGCGCGCCCGTCGCGAGCCGCAGGTACAACTGCAGCCCCGCGAAGCGGCGCAGCAGCGCGTCGGTGCGGTCGAGCGCGACGACTTCACCGCGACGCAGCATCGCGATGCGGTCGCACAGTGACTCGGCTTCCTCGAGGTAATGGGTGGTCAGGACGATCGTGTGGCCCTCGCGGTTCAGCCGCGAGATGAATTTCCACAGCGTCTGGCGCAGTTCGACGTCGACGCCCGCGGTCGGCTCGTCGAGCACGATGACGGGCGGACGATGCACGAGCGCCTGCGCGACCAGCACGCGGCGCTTCATTCCGCCCGACAGCGCGCGCATGTTCGCGTCGGCCTTCTCGGTGAGGTCGAGATTGGCCATCACTTCATCGATCCAGTCGTCGTTGCGGCGCAGCCCGAAATAGCCGGACTGGATCCGCAGCGTCTCGCGAACGGTGAAGAACGGATCGAACACGAGCTCCTGCGGCACCACGCCGAGCGCGCGGCGCGCGCCCCGGAAGTCCTTGACGACGTCGTGGCCGAGCACCGAGATACTGCCTTCATCGGCCCTGGCGAGCCCGGCGAGGATACTGATGAGCGTGGTCTTGCCTGCGCCGTTCGGGCCGAGCAGACCGAAAAACTCGCCTTCCTCGACCGACAGGCTGACGCCCTTGAGCGCCTGAAGCGATTTGTAGCGCTTCTTGACGTGACGGATTTCTATGGCTGACATGACTGTGCGCGACGCAAGGGCCGCGACGCCTATTCTGTGCTTGCTGCGGATGAAAATGGGGGCCGGACGCCGATTGGCTGCCCCGCAAAACGCTTGATTATAGGGCAAACCGGCTGGTGAGGCCGGCGCTGAAGGCGCGCGGCCTGAAGCGTGCGCGCGCCGGCTGGCGCGGCAGGCTTCGATCGGACAGGGTCAATGTCGCCCGGTGCCTTCGATGAGCGCGTCGACGCCGTAGGCGTTCGCGAGGCTGGCGAGCTTCGGGGGGAGATTGAGGATGTCGAGGGTGGCGCCGCGGGCTTTCGCGGCGCGTTGCCATGCGAGCAGCACGGCGAGCGCGGACGAGTCGAACTGCGTCAGCGCCGCGCAATCGACGGCGGTGGCACCCGCGTCGATGCGCGCGAGACCGTCCGCGAGCGCGGACTTCGCGCTCGCGACGGTCAGCGAGGAGCCGGCCGCGAAGCCGCTCACGAAGCTTGCTTGCCCGCGGCAAGTTCCTGGTTGCGCTGCGTCAGGAACTTGATCAGGCCGTCCACGCCGCTTTGCTGGATCTTCTCGTTGAACTGCTGCTGGTACGTCTGGATCAGCCACGCGCCGAGCACGTTCAGGTCATACACCTTCCAGCCGTTGGACGTCTTGTACAGGCGGTAGTCGATCTGGACCGGCTGGCCGTTGTTCAGCGCAACCGTCTTCACGACGACGTCGGTGTCGGCCGGATCGGCGCGGAACGGCGGGTACTGGATCTGCTGGTCCGGCTTCAGCTGCGCGAGCGCGCCCGAATACGTGCGGATCAGCAGCAGCTTGAACTGCTCCTGAACCTGCTGCTGCTGCTCGGCCGACGCCGCGCGCCAGTTGCGGCCCATCGCGAGCTGCGTGGTGCGACGGAAATCCGTGTACGGCAGGATGTCCTTGTTGACGATCGTGATGATGCGGTTAGTGTCGCCCTGCTTGATCGTCTGCTGCTTGACCTCGTCGAGCACCTGCTGGGTCGCCGTCTTGATCAGCGCCTGCGGGTTCGACTGGTCGACTTGCGCGTGAGCTGCGCTGCCGAACGAGAACAGCGCCGCGAAAACGGGAATCAGGAACAGTTTTTTCATCATAGTGACCTGCATGAAGAGTCAATGCGGAGGTTGGAGCCGGTAGCTTACGCGCAAGTTCGCGAACGCTACCGACTGAATCGTTTCCGGCTGTAACGAATGTAAGTGGGTCAGTGCAGCCGGATGCTCGGGAAGCGGAACCCGCCCGGCGACGGCGGCGCGACCTGCATCGCCGGCACGTTCGTTTCGCTGGCCGGGTTCGGCGCTTCGGGCGTGCCCGACGCCGGTGCGGGCACCGCCGCGCCCGATGCGCCCGCCGGCGCCGTCGCGCCACCCACCGCCGCCGCGCCCGCCGTACCGGCCGCGCCGTCGTCCGGCAGATCGTACTTCGGCAGCGCGTCGTTGCTCGACGTCGCCGCGGCCTCGCCCCGCGCGTTGCTGATCAGCATCTGGCGGCGCTGCAGGTACGCGTTGCGTACGAACGAATACTTGTCGAGCGCTGCGGCATCCAGCACGTCGCCCGCGCCGAGCAGGTTCGCGCGCGTGTTGACCAGGTTCACGCCGAACAGGCCCCAGCTCAGGCCGTCCGGCTTCACGTAGGTGAGCGGGTTGCCGACGTAGTCGACGCCGAGGCCGGCCGTGTCGCGCAGCGTGCTCGGGCCGAGCAGCGGCAGCACGAGGTACGGGCCCGACGGCATGCCGTAGCGGCCCATCGTGATCCCGAAGTCGGCCGTGTGCTTCGGCAGTTTCGCGATCGTCGCGACGTCGAACAGGCCGCCGACGCCGAACACAGTGTTGATCACGACGCGCATGATGTCGCCGACGCCGTCCGCGATCCGCAGCTGCACGATGTTGTTCGCCGCGATGTAGACGTCGCCGATGTTCGAGAAGAAGTTCGTCACGCTGTCGCGCACCGGCTGCGGCACCACGTACTGGTAGCCCTTCGCGACCGGCTTCAGCGCATACGTGTCGACCGTGTCGTTGAACTTGTACATCGACCGGTTGAAGCCTTCGAGCGGATCGCCCTTGGTCGGCGTCTGTACGGTCGCGCAACCGCTCAACGCGGCGACTGCCGCCACTGCGAGCGCGGCGTGCCTGATGCGGATCGTCTGCATGGTCATTACCCTCTTGTCTTTCTCTCGTGTGGTTATTGGGCAGCCGAGCCGGCCACCGCGGACGCCGGCACCGCGACCGGTGCGGGCGCGGCCGGTGCTGCCGGTGCAGCAGATGCGCCGGATGCCGGCTTCGCGCCGCCCGCGTCGGCCGCCTTGCTGTACAGGAACTGGCCGATCAGATTCTCGAGCACGATCGCCGACTGCGTCATCGTGATCGTATCGCCCGACTTCAGCATTTCGGTGTCACCGCCCGGATCGAGGCCGATGTACTGCTCGCCGAGCAGGCCGGACGTCAGGATCTTCGCCGACGAATCCTTCGGGAACTGGTACTGGCCGTCGACGTCGATCGTCACGAGCGCCTGATACGTATTGGTGTCGAAGCCGATCGCCTTCACGCGGCCGACCACGACGCCCGCGCTCTTCACGGCCGCACGCGGCTTCAGCCCGCCGATGTTGTCGAATTTCATCCGCACCGAGTAGGTCGGCTGAAAGGACAGCGAGCTCATGTTGCCGACCTTGAGCGCCAGGAACAGCACCGCAAGGAAGCCCACCACCACGAACAGGCCGACCCAGAAGTCGAGAGCAGTCTTTTTCATCGTCATCCCAAAATTTGGCTTGGCTGAGGCTTAGCTGAACATCAGCGCGGTCAGCAGGAAATCGAGGCCGAGTACGGCGAGCGACGCGAACACGACCGTCTTGGTCGTCGCGCGCGACACGCCCTCGGGCGTGGGCTTCGCTTCATACCCTTGAAACAGTGCAATGAAGGTCACGGCGAACCCGAACACGATGCTCTTGATCACGCCGTTGCCGACGTCGGCCCACACCTGGACCCCGCCCTGCATCTGCGACCAGAACGCGCCCGGATCGACGCCGATCAGCACGACGCCGACGAAATACCCGCCGAGCACGCCGACCGCGTTGAAGATCGCGGCAAGCAGCGGCATCGCGATGATGCCGGCCCACAGGCGCGGCGCGATCACCGTCTTGATCGGATCGACGGCCATCATCTCGAGCGCGGTGAGCTGCTCGCCGGCCTTCATCAGGCCGATCTCGGCCGTGAGCGACGTGCCCGCGCGGCCCGCGAACAGCAGCGCGGTCACGACGGGCCCAAGCTCGCGCACGAGCGACAGCGCGACCAGCAGGCCGAGCGCCTGCTCGGATCCGTAGCGGTTCAGCGTGTAGTAGCCCTGCAGGCCGAGCACGAAGCCGACGAACAGGCCCGACACGGCGATGATCACGAACGAATAGTTGCCGAGGAAGTGGATCTGCTTCGTGACCAGCCGCGGCCGGCGCAGCAGCGGGAAGAATTCCAGCACGAGGCGCACGAACAGCCGCGTGCCGTAGCCCGCGCGCTCGAGGCCGCCGATGACGTAACGTCCGATCGCGCTGATCATGCGCGCCCTCCGCCGAGCCCGAAATCCGCTGCCAGCGGCGGGCTCGTGTAATGAAATTTGAACGGGCCGTCCGGCGCGCCGTCGATGAACTGCCGCACGCTCGGCTCGGTCGACGCGCGCAGCTCGGCGGGCGTCCCCTGCGCGAGCACGCCGCCGTTGGCCAGGAAATACACGTAATCGGCGATCGCGAAGGATTCCGGCACATCGTGCGTGACGAGGATCGACGTCGCGCCGAGCGCCTGGTTCAGCGTGCGGATCAGGTTCGCGGTGATGCCGAGCGAGATCGGATCGAGGCCCGCGAACGGCTCGTCGTACATGATGAGCTGCGGATCGAGCGCGATCGCGCGCGCGAGCGCGATACGGCGCGCCATCCCGCCCGACACCTCGGAGGGCATCAGGTCGCGCGCGCCGCGCAGCCCGACCGCGTTGAGCTTCATCAGCACGAGGTCGCGGACCAGGTCTTCGGGCAGGTCGGTGTGTTCGCGCAGCGCGAACGCGACGTTCTCGAACACCGACATGTCGGTGAACAGCGCGCCGAACTGGAACAGCATGCCCATCTTGCGGCGCAGCGCGTACAGGCCGTCGCGCGTCTGCGCGCCGACGTCGGCGCCGTCGAACAGCACCTGGCCGCGGCTTGCACGCACCAGGCCGCCGATCAGGCGCAGCACGGTCGTCTTGCCGCAGCCCGACCCGCCCATGACAGCGACGACCTGGCCGCGCCCGAAGCGCAGGTTCAGGTTCGACAGGACGAGGCGCTCGCCATAGCCAAAGTCGACGTCGCGAAGTTCCAGCAGAGTCTCGGTAGGAGTGGGGCTCACGGAGCGGACAGTCCTTTAACGCAGAACGCCGAATTATAGGGCCTGCATTGGAATGATGTCGTGACGCCGTTCCGGGCCCTGCGGTCAATGATTGTCAAATTGTCGGGCAAAACATTGCTGCAACGCAACAACCGCCGCCCGATAATCGATCGCGCCCGTTATCGCACTGACGACCGCGACGCTGCCGACGCCCGTCGCCAGCACGTCAGGCAACGCGTCGAGGCCCACACCGCCGATCGCGACGAGCGGCGCCCGCGCCCCCGCGAAGCGTGCATAGCGGGCGATCCGCGCGAGTCCCTGCGGCGGCGCGGCGACCGCCTTGGTCGCGGTCGCGTACACGGGGCCGAGCGCGAGATAGCTCGGGCGCTCGTGCAACGCCCGCAACATTTCGTAATAGCCGTGGCTCGACAGTCCGAGCCGCAGGCTGGCGCGCGCGATCGCGGCCAGATCGGCTGTCTCGAGGTCTTCCTGGCCCAGATGTACGCCGTACGCCCCCTCTTCTACCGCGATCTGCCAGTGATCGTTGATGAACACGCGCGCATCGGGATAGCGACGCCCGGCCGCCACCGCACGCGCGATTTCGCCGCGCAACGCGGCGGGGTCCGCACCTTTCACGCGCAGTTGCACGGTCCGCGCGCCGCAATCGAGCACGCGCTCGACCCATTCGGCGTCGGGGACGACCGGATAGAGGCCGAGTTGCGCGGGGCACGGCGGGAATGCGGGCTCGGGCGCGGCGGCCAGGCCGGCGACGCGGGGAAATCGCGCGGCGTCGACCGGCCACGCATCCGCGCCGCGCGTCTCGTCGCCGTCACGCCACGCGAGCGCGAGCACCAGCGCGTCGATCGGCGCAAAACCGCAATCGAGGAACGCGGCCAGCGCCGCGATCCAGTCGTCGGCGAGCGGATGCGCGCCTTCCAGCGCATGGCGCACGTCCGCGGCATGCAGCGTCGCGCCGTGCTCGTCGAACTCGATCGCGACCGCATCCGGCGCCGCGGGGCGCGATGCGGCCGACGCGCGCGCCTGCGCGGCATGGTCGCCGGCCGACACGATCAGCACGTCGCCGTCGACCGGCACGTCGGGCGCCGCGACGCACAGCCGCCACGGCGTCGTGCCGGCCGGCCAGTCACCCAGGCGGGCGCGAATCCGCTCGGCCGCCTCGGCCAGCTCGTCGGCCGGCGGCCAGAACGCATCGGCGAAGCGCGCGCTCATGCGCCGCCCCCGTCCTGATGCCAGAACGGCATCCCCACGACCGGCGTGCTCGCGTGCGCGGTCTCGCGCGCATCCATCGGCCCAGCGAGGTAGGCCGCACGGCCGGCCTCGACACCCTGCGCGAACGCGCGCGCCATGATCTCCGGATGCGTGGCCTGCGACACGGCCGTGTTCAGCAGCACGCCGTCGAAGCCCCATTCCATCACCTGGCACGCATGCGACGGCACGCCGAGCCCGGCGTCGACGATCAGCGGCACGTCCGGCAGCCGCTCGCGCAGCACGCGCAGCCCGTACGGGTTCACGACGCCCTTGCCGGTGCCGATCGGCGCGCCCCACGGCATCAGCGCCTCGCAGCCGACGTCGAGCAGGCGCCGGCCGATCACGAGATCCTCGGTGCAGTACGGCAGCACCTTGAAGCCGTCCTTGACCAGCTGCGCGGCCGCCTCGATCAGCCCGACCGGGTCGGGCTGCAGCGTGTAGTCGTCGCCGATCAGCTCGAGCTTGATCCAGTCGGTCTCGAAGACCTCGCGCGCCATGTGCGCGGTCGTCACCGCCTCGGCGACGGTCTGGCAACCGGCCGTGTTCGGCAGCAGCGGCACCGCGTGACGCTTGAGCAGGTCGAAGAAGCCGGCCTCGGCGGTGCCGCCCGTCATCTGGCGGCGCAGCGCGACCGTCACCATGCCGGGACGCGACGCGGCGATCGAATCGGACAGCGACTGCAGCGACGGATAGCGCGAGGTGCCGAGCAGCACGCGGCTTGCGAAGGTTTCGCCGTACAGCGTCAGCGCGTCGGCGGAAGTGAGGGACGTCATGTCGTTTTCCTGGAAGAGCGGAGGCGAACCGGCGGCGCTCAGCCGCCCGCGACGGGGTGCACCACGTCGAGCTTGTCGCCCGTCGCGAGCGCGCGCGCCGCATGCTGCGTGCGCGCGACGAAATTGCCGTTCAGCGCGACTGCGTAAGGCGGACGCGCGCCGAACGCGACGAGCGCGTCGGCCACCGTCGCGCCGTCGGGCAGCGTCAGGGTCTGTTGGTTGATCTGGATATCCATGAGGCTTGGTCGAATTCGGTCGGCGGCGCGCATCAGGCCGGCTGGCGCGCGTCGTCGCGGTGATGAAGGAGCGCCGGCCAGCGCGCGGCATCGCGCCACGCGGTGAACGCATCGGCATCGGCGAACGCGCCGCCGAGCGCGGCCTGCGCGAACGCGACCGCCGCATGCGCGACTTCCGGAGCAATCATGAAGCCGTGCCGGTACAGGCCGTTGACGGCGAGCGTCGTCGCGCCGTCCCAGATCACCGCCGGGCGGTGGTCGGGCAGCGTCGGGCGGCACTGCGCATTGAGTTCGAGGATGCGCGCCTCGCCGAACGCCGGGTGCACGGAGAACGCCGCGCTCAGCAGTTCGAGCGCGGAGCGCACGCTGACGGGCGACATGTCCTCGCCCTCCACCTCGGTCGCGCCGATCACGTACAGGTCGTCCTGTTTCGGCGCGATATACAGCGGATAGCGCGGATGCAGCAGCCGCACGGGCCGCGTGAGCCCGATGCCGGGCGCGCGCACCCGCGCGACTTCGCCGCGGATGCCGCGCAGCGCGGGCAGCGCGGCTTTCGCGCCGAGGCCGCGGCAATCGATCGTGAAATGTGCGTCGGGGCGGTTCGCGTCGTCGATCGTCGCGTGCCAGTGCAGCTCGACGCCGCGCTGCGCGAGGCCCGCCGCCAGCGCGCGCAGCGCCTGCCGGTTGTCGAGCTGGCCTTCGCGCGGCAGCAGCAGGCCGCGCGCGAAGCGCCCCGCGAGCGCGGGCTCGGCCGCGTCGACCTGCGCGCCGGCCAGCGTGACGAAGCCGCCGTCGAACAGCTCGGCCGGCGCGTTCGCGCGCACGCGCCGCTCGAACAGCGGCGCTTCCGCCCGATCGGCGTGATGCCAGACGACGAGCGTGCCGTGATGCTGGAAGAACACCGGTTCGGGCAGCTCCGCGAGCCACTGCGGCCAGCGCGCGAGCGACGCGACGCCGAGCTCGGTGATCAGCAGCTCGGCGCTCGCCGCCTCGGCGAGCGGCGCGAGCATCGCGGCCGCGATCCATGCGGCCGACTGCTCGCCGTCCGGGCCGCCGCGCTCGTACAGCGCGACACGATGCCCGTCGCCCGCGAGCCGCCAGGCGATCAGACGGCCGACGAGGCCGCCGCCGAGCACCGCGAAATCCGGTCGTGAAGCGTGGACGTTCATCGCGCGCCCTCCCCGCGAACCGCGCGGGCTCGCTCGACGGACGTCGACGTGCGCGCGCCGCCCTGTGCCAACGCACACGACAGCGGATCGGGAACAGCGCAAAAGACTGAAGATTGAGCGGTCATCATTCCTTCCGTAACGCGCAACGCGCGTACCCAAAAGGACGAAACCGGCAGCAAAGGCCGGCCGGGCGGGACTCGGGCGCTGACCATGTGGGATGGCGGCCAGCGCGGCCCGGCGGGATCAGAAACTTCCCTCGCCGGTATTACCCGGATCGGGTGCGAAGGGTCTTTCTCAGCCTCGCCGCGTCGCCCGGAATGAACCGTCGGCCGCGCTCGAAGCACCCCTGTTTCGTCGTCGGCCATTAGACCATAAAAGCGGAAAGCGCCGCAAACTGTCCCCCTTGCGGCAAATTCGCGTCGCGCTGCGCCGCTCTGGCACAATGCCCGCAGGCCGGCCGCGCGAGCGGCCGGTTGCCGCGTCGCCGCCGGCCCTTAAGCGCCGTTTAAGACGCGCGGGCGACCATCCGTGCGCCCGCCGTCAGTCGGCGCCGCGCCCCGGCATGCCTTATCGCGGCGCGCGCCCGGCTTCGCCCGGCCCGCGCGCCGGCTACTCATCAGGAAGCACATGACCCAATCGATCGATCCCGTCCGCTCCGCCTCAGACGCGCCGCAGGACGAGCGCCCGGTATCCGCATGGAGCCTCATCAAGCCCTACTGGGTGTCGTCCGAATGGAAAACCGCGTGGGGATTGCTCGTCACGATCATCGTGATCAATCTCTGCGTCGTCTGGATCAACGTCAAGCTGAACAAGTGGAACGCGCAGTTCTACAACGCACTGCAGTCGAAGGACGTCCACGACTTCCCGAACCTGCTGATGCAGTTCTCGGCACTCGCGTTCGGCTTCATCATCCTCGCGGTGTACGGCCGCTACCTGCGGCAGATGCTCGGGTTCCGCTGGCGCCAGTGGCTCACCGACCGCTTTCTCGGCCAGTGGCTCGGCGATCGCGCGTTCTACCGGATCGAGCGCGACCGCCTCGCCGACAACCCCGACCAGCGGATCACCGACGACCTCCAGTCGTTCGCGACGACGACGCTCGCGCTGTCGCTCGACCTGCTGTCGACGGTCGTCACGCTCGTGTCGTTCATCACGATCCTGTGGTCGCTCGCCGGCGCGCTGACGCTCTCGCTCGGCGCGACGCCGATCACGATCCCCGGCTACATGGTGTGGGCGGCCGCGCTGTACGCGGTGGTCGGCTCGCTGATCATCCAGAAGGTCGGCCACCCGCTCGTGTCGATCAACTACCAGCAGCAGCGCGTCGAGGCCGATTTCCGCTTCGGGCTGATCCGCGTGCGCGAGAACGCCGAGCAGATCGCGTTCTACGACGGCGAGAAAACCGAGACCCGCAACGCGCAGAGCCTGTTCATGCGCATTCGCGACAACTGGTGGCGCGTGATGAAGTACACGAAGCGCCTCACGTTCGTGCTGAGCTTCTACGGGCAGATCGCGATCATCTTCCCGCTCGTCGTCGCCGCGCCGCGCTATTTCGCGGGCGCGTTCTCGTTCGGCGTGCTGATGCAGATCTCGTCCGCGTTCGGCACCGTCAGCGATTCGTTCTCGTGGTTCATCAACAGTTACTCGACCCTCGTCGAATGGCGCGCGACCGTCAACCGTCTGCGTGAATTCAAGCGCGTGATGGGGACGTCGCACCTGAAGGAAAGCCTGTCGCCGGCAACCGAGCACGGCGGCATCAACCTGCACTACGTCGATGCCGCGAAGCTGTCCACATCGTCGCTGAAGCTCGCGCTGCCGAACGGCACCGCGCTCGCGAACATCGGGAACCTGACGATCGAACCCGGCTCGCGCTGGCTTGTGATCGGCAAGTCGGGTTCCGGCAAGAGCACGTTCATGCGTGCGCTCGCGGGCCTGTGGCCGTTCGGCGACGGCGCGATCGACGCGCCGGTCGGCGCGCGGATGATGTTCGTGCCGCAGACGAGCTACTTGCCGATCGGCACGCTGAAGGCCGCGCTCACCTATCCGGCGCCGCCCGACGCGTTCACCGACGATGCATGCCGCGACGCGCTGCGCGCGTGCCGCCTCGAAGACTACGTCGGGCGCCTCGACGAGACCGGCCACTGGACGCGCGTGCTGTCGCCCGGCGAACAGCAGCGTCTCGCCGGCGCGCGCGTGCTGCTGCACAAGCCGGACTTCCTGTTCCTCGACGAAGCGACGAGCGCGCTCGACGCGGACAACGAAGCACGGCTGTATCACCTGTTCGCCGAACGGCTGCCGAAGGCCGCGATCGTCAGCATCGCCCACCGCGAATCGCTGGCCGCGTTCCACGTCGGCATGATCAACGTCGAGCGCGTGACCGACACCGACAAGGTCGCCGCTTAACCGCAAAAGCAAAAGGCCGGCGCACACCGCGCCGGCCTTCTCTCGTTCGTCCTGCCCCCTTCCCGCTACGCCCGCCCGATCGGCACCGACACGATCGGCACATGCGACACACCGTCGTGCGACAGGCGGCTTTCGAACAGCGTCAGCGCGACGAAGCGCACCGCGACCGGCCGGCCGGTCGCGCCGCCGTGTGCAGGCTGGCCGTCAGCATCGCGCGGCAGCCGCGCGAGCGTCACATGCGGCCGGAACGGCCGGCGGTCGGCCGGCACGCCCAGCTCGCGCAACAGCGCGGACAAATCGGCATTCAGCGCCGCACAGGCGGGATCGGCGGCGAGTTCCGCGACGATCAGCCGCGCGCGCGGCAGGCTCGGCCACCACGCGATCCGCTCGACCCGCTGCAACGGCAGCGCATGCGCGCTCGCAAGCGCCGGCAGCCGCGCGGCCAGCGCGTCGCACCGCGCACGTTCGATCGCGCCGATGAACGCAAGCGTCACGTGCAGTTGCGCGGGCAGCGTGCGCCGTGCGCCGCGCGTGACCGGCAGCGCCTGCAGCGCGTCGCGCGATGCCGTATCGGGCATCAGCGCGACGAACGCACGGAGCCGGTCGCCGTTCATGACTCGCGCACCGCGACGCGGGCTTCGGCCACCGCATCGGACGAAGCCGGACGCAGCGGCAACGGGCCGTGCTCGCCCCACACGTCGGCCGGCAGCACGCGTGCGAGCTCGGGAATCGTGTTGCGCGTGAACACCGGTTCGGCAATGCCCTGCGCGCGCTGGTGGCGATAGTCGCGCCACGCGGCATGCGCATACTTGCCGAGCGCGAGAATCGCGACCAGGTTGATGATCGCCATCAGCCCCATGCTCGTATCGGCCATCGCCCACACCAGCGGCAGTTGCCCGACGCTGCCGAACATCACCATCCCGAGCACCGCGATGCGGAACAGCGGCAGCACGCCGCGCCGCTTCGTGATGAACTCGACGTTGCCTTCCGCATACGCGTAGTTGCCGATCACCGACGAGTACGCGAAAAAGAAGATCGCGACGGCCATGTAGATGCCGCCCCAACCGCCGACGTGACTCGCGATCGCGCGCTGCGTGAGCGCCGCGCCTTCCATGCCGGTGCCGAGTTCGTACTGGCCCGACAGCAGGATCACGAACGCGGTCGCGCTGCAGATCACGATCGTGTCGACGAACACGCCGAGCATCTGGATCAGCCCCTGCACGACCGGATGCCGCACGCTCGCGGTCGCGGCCGCGTTCGGCGCGCTACCCATGCCGGCTTCGTTCGAGAACAGCCCGCGTTTCACGCCCATCCCGACTGCCTGGCTGACCGCATAGCCGGTCAGGCCGCCCGCCGCCTGCTCGAGCCCGAACGCGCTCTTCACGATCAGCGCGAGCACGCCCGGCACCAGCGCCGCGTGCGTCGCGACCGCGTAGACGGCCAGCGCGAGGTAGCCGATCGCCATCACCGGCACGATCACCTGCGCGACCGACGCGATGCGGCGAATGCCGCCGAAGATGAGCGGCGCGGTGAGCAGCACGAGGCCGAGGCCGACCGTCTCGCGGCTCCAGCCGAACGAAGTGTGAAATGCATCGGCGATCGCATTGGCCTGCACCGCGTTGAACACGAAGCCGAACGCGAGGATCAGCGACAGCGAGAACAGCACGCCGAAGCCGCGCGAGCGCAGGCCTGTCTGGATGTAGTAAGCGGGGCCGCCGCGATAGCTGCCGTCCGGATGCGACACCTTGAAGATCTGCGCGAGCGTCGCCTCGACGAACGCGGACGACATGCCGACGAGCGCCGTCATCCACATCCAGAAGATCGCGCCGGGCCCGCCGACCGTCAGCGCGACCGCGACACCCGCGATGTTGCCGGTGCCCACGCGGCTCGCGAGGCCGGTCGCGAATGCCTGGAACGACGAGATGCTGCCCGGCTCGCCCTTGCTGCCGACCAGCTTCATGCTGAGGAACAGCGCCTTCAACTGGATCATCCGGAACCGCAGCGTGAACCACGCGCCCACGCCGAGCAGCAGCGCGATCAGCACATAGTTCCACAGCACGCCGTTGACCGCATCGATCAGCCCTTGCACGAATGCTTCCATCCAGAATCCTTGTAAACGGGGTAAGTCATATTCGGCTGCCACGCGAACGCGGCCGGAGGGGCGACATGATATGACAGTTTCCAAGGATTATTACAAATTGAAAGGAATCGGAGGGCGGAAAATCAATACTCGATGTGATCAGGTTAGGTGACGCTTGGGGGAAATGCGGCAGGTGCAAGAGCTGACACGACGACGGGCGCATGCCGCTGCACTTACGCCCGTCGCCCAGTCCGCATTCGCCAGCCATACGGAGTACTCGACCTCAGCCTTTGCCTCCTGCATGGGGCGATCCCACGCGAAAACCCTGTTGCGGGCGATTCGCAACCTTTGACATTCCGAAACATTTTCAAGACCGGATCACCGAATAGGCGGCGCAGACCGTTGCTCCTTCCCGTCGCCCAGCCCGCGCGCTCAGTTTGATTCCTATCAGCAACACAAAATTTCACCAGCCATGCCGTCGCGCCATGTAGTAGAAGCTTCCCGCGCGATCGGAACATCCTGAAACTCCAGGACTCCTCGCCAGATACCCCCACGGAAATTTTGCGCAAGCATTCGCCCGAAGGGGCAAAACTGAACACATCGTGGCCGCCAAAGACAACGACACATAGAGTCCCACTTGCATCAATGGTCGAAAAGCACGAATCCTAACAACTTCGGATTGCAAACTATTTGACAGCGAAGGAGATGCAAAATGAGGAAGCGAGGCTCTTCATCGGACCACGTCGCCGAGCAAACGCAACGACATAGAAAAAGGAGAATGCTCGTCGCGGCGTCACCCTACCTCCCGATTTATGCACTGTTGAAACAATCAATCAGCTTGGCACAAACCAATGTGTTGCCGGAAATTTCGGCCAACGCACCGCGCCTCCCCAGTCTCGACGGATTTTCAAACAAGGTCGGCGGAGGAGGGGCGATGTCAGAGGCCGCACTCGGTTATCCCAAGCTTCTGTGCTTCGGTAGATACTGTTCCGCCACGGAGATGTTCAATAACGCTGATCATGGCGACATGATCTCCACCACGGAGGAATTCTTCAAATTCCTGTTCGAGTCCCGCAACGAGATTTTTTGGCGCAACCAACTGACGTTGGTCGGCGAATTTACCGGGTGGCTGGCACGAGGCGGCTATCAGAATTTCCCAGGAGCGAATTCATACAACCTTAACGTCGCCCTGGGCCAGTATGGTGATGTTTCGACACTGTTCGGCATCTATGCAAATCAGCTGAACGGCATCCGGCCGGTCTCCGAGTTCCAGTTTTACGGCAATCCCTTCATGTTCATTGGGGCCGTCTACTACTGGGTGTTCGGAAATGGCGAGCGCAGATCAATCAACCTGGAATCCATGAATTTGAGAATGAGCGCTTCCGATTTCAAGTTGATCCAGGACAGCATCGACAATCCAGGATATGGCCCGGGCACCTACTCAATCGACGGACCATTCAGCACAAACATCTTCAACCACGGTGCCCATGACTTCTGGTCCGCCACGACTGTAGGGCGTGTCTCCGGGCACGTACGAGGGACCTTGACGATGCTGCAGGACAATACCTATCGATTCGTTGGCTCCTACACGTTGAATCCAGACAAATTCGACGCCGATAGCTCCAATCGTCCGTTTCTACAAGAGTGGATGACTACCGTGTTGAGAGAAATTGGCTCCATGCTCGGACATGCCGATTATCAAATCTACTTCACTGGTGAAAAGGAGGTCTCGTTCTCAGGTCAAAGAACGATTCAGAACGGGCAAACGCGTCCACCGCAAGCGGTTCACCGGCCATCGTTCGGTGGCCTTATGCGCCCCGGACCCCAGTAGACTGCAATCAGTGTCACATTGGCCCTGTGTTCGTTGGGAGAGCCGACCGCCATGACTTCGACAGCTGCTAGACAGGTCGTTCGTATCGTACTTGCTAGTGTCGCTGTGGCCGCGGCGACTCTCATCGCATTTCTCGTCATTGTCGGAATTGCGAGATACGAGAAAGACGCCGGCTACTGTCCGGGCGCTTCCGTCGAAGAGCTCGAAGCAAAAATTCTGGCGTTCGCGAAAGAACAGCACGTCTATCCGGACGACGCGGAATTCGTGGGAAAGCCGCGCTACCATGCCGACACGTATGGTTGGTGGGGATTCGATCTGAGAGCACCGGACGGAAACTACGTTGCGACGATCGATTGCAATGGCCGCGTCACCGGCTTCGGGAAGATTCAAAAACTTCCTCTTGTGCCTGCGACGCCGACGCAATGACTCCGCTCACAGGGAGCATCGCCCCCAATTGCTCCGAGCAGCCGCTCCTGTAACCGGTGTTCCATAAAAAAAACCGGGCGCCCTTTCGGACGCCCGGCTCTCATCGAAATCTGCTCGCGCGTCGGCTTATCGCGGCAGGTTCGAATGCCCCATCAGATACGCGTCGACCGAGCGCGCGCACTGGCGGCCTTCGCGGATCGCCCACACGACGAGCGACTGGCCGCGGCGCATGTCGCCTGCCGCGAACACCTTGTCGACCGACGTGTAGTACGAGCGATCGCCTTCGGTTGCCGCACGCGCGTTGCCGCGCGCATCCTTCGCGACGCCGAACGCCTCGAGCACGGTGGCTGCCGGCTGCGTGAAGCCCATCGCGAGCAGCACCAGGTCGGCCTTCATCTCGAATTCGGAGCCCGGCACTTCCTGCATCTTGCCGTCCTTCCACTCGACGCGCACCGCGATCAGCTTCTCGACCTTGCCGTTCTTGCCTTCGAGACGCTTCGTCGCGACCGCCCAGTCACGCTCGCAGCCTTCTTCGTGCGACGACGACGTGCGCAGCTTGATCGGCCAGTACGGCCACACGAGCGGCTTGTTTTCCTCTTCCGGCGGCTGCGGCAGCAGCTCGAACTGCGTGACCTGCTTCGCGCCGTGACGGTTCGACGTGCCGACGCAGTCCGAACCCGTATCGCCGCCGCCGATCACGATCACGTGCTTGCCCTTCGCGAGCAGCTGGTCGACGAGCTTGTCGCCCGCGTTCACGCGGTTCTGCTGCGGCAGGAAGTCCATCGCGAAATGGACGCCGGCGAGCTCGCGGCCCGGCACCGGCAGGTCGCGCGGCGTTTCCGAACCGCCCGCGATCACGACCGCGTCGAATTCTTCCTTCAGCTGCTCCGGCGAAATGGTTTCCTTCGCGAGACTGCCGATCGACTCGGGCAGCGGATCCTTGCCGATGAACACGCTGGTGCGGAACGTCACGCCTTCCGCTTCCATCTGGCGCATGCGGCGATCGATCAGCCACTTCTCGAGCTTGAAGTCGGGGATCCCGTAACGTAGCAGGCCGCCGATGCGATCGTTCTTCTCGAACACCGTCACGTCGTGGCCCGCACGCGCGAGCTGCTGCGCGACGGCGAGGCCCGCGGGGCCCGAACCGACGACCGCGACCGTCTTGCCGGTCTTGTGCTCGGGCGGCAGCGGCTTCACCCAGCCTTCCGCCCAGGCCTTGTCGATGATCGCGTGCTCGATCGACTTGATGCCGACCGGATCGTCGTTGATCCCGAGCGTGCACGCCGCCTCGCACGGCGCCGGGCAGATGCGGCCCGTGAACTCGGGGAAGTTGTTGGTCGAATGCAGGACTTCGATCGCCTGCTGCCAGTCCTGGCGGTAAACGAGATCGTTGAAGTCCGGGATGATGTTGTTGACCGGGCAGCCGTTGTTGCAGAACGGGATGCCGCAATCCATGCAGCGCGCGCCCTGGACCTTCGCGTCCGCGTCGGTCAGCGCCGCGACGAATTCCTTGTAATGCTTCACGCGCGTGAGCGGTGCTTCGTACGCCTCGTGGCGGCGTTCGAACTCCAGAAAACCGGTTGCCTTGCCCATAAGGTGCTCTTCTGTTCGGTGTATCGGGTGGGGGAGCCGCGCGCGGCAGTCATGCGCGCGCGGCATTCGCTATGTCGTTCGTCGCTCAGGCGGCCAGCACTTCCTTCGCCGCCTTCTTCGCACCGATCTCGCCCAGCGCGCGCTTGTATTCGTGCGGGAACACCTTCACGAACTGGCGGCGCGCCGCGTCCCAGTTTTCCAGCAGCGACTTCGCGCGCGGCGAACCCGTGAACTGGAAATGACGCTCGACGAGCCCCTTGAGCAGCGCTTCGTCGGTCATGCCTGCATGCCAGAGCGCGCGGTCGACCGTACGCTCCTGCTCGGCCTGCTGCAGCACCGGATCGAGTGCGACCATCGACTTGTTGCACTTCGCCGCGAACGTGCCTTCCGGATCGTAGATGTACGCGAGGCCGCCCGACATGCCGGCCGCGAAGTTGCGCCCGGTTTCGCCGAGCACGACGACCGTGCCGCCCGTCATGTATTCGCAACCGTGGTCGCCCGTGCCTTCGACGACCGCCGTCGCACCCGAGTTGCGCACGCAGAAACGCTCGCCCGCGACGCCGCGGAAGAACGCCTCGCCTTCGATCGCGCCGTACATCACCGTGTTGCCGCAGATGATGTTTTCCTCGGACTTGCCGCGGAAGTCGTTGGTCGGACGGATGATGATCCGGCCGCCCGACAGGCCCTTGCCGACGTAGTCGTTGCCGTCGCCGACGAGGTCGAGCGTCACGCCCTTCGCGAGGAATGCGCCGAAGCTCTGGCCGGCCGTGCCCTTCAGCTGGATGTGCACCGCGTCGTCGGCCAGGCCGTCGTGGCCGTGCTTCTTCGCGATCACGCCCGACAGCATCGCGCCGACGGTACGGTTCACGTTGCGCACCGGCTGGATGAACGACACATGCTCGCCGTTCTCGATCGCGGCCTTCGCCTTCTCGATCAGCACGTGGTCGAGCGCCCGCTCGAGGCCGTGATCCTGCACGTCGACGTGACGCGGCGCGACGCCCTCGCACTCCTCCGGCTGGTAGAACACGCGCGAGAAGTCGAGGCCCTTCGCCTTCCAGTGCTCGATGCCCTTGCGCGTATCGAGCAGGTCGGCGCGGCCGATCAGGTCGTCGAACTTCGCGATGCCGAGCTGCGCCATGATCTCGCGCACTTCTTCAGCGACGAAGAAGAAGTAGTTCACGACGTGCTCGGGCTGGCCCTTGAACTTCGCACGCAGCACCGGATCCTGCGTCGCGACGCCGACCGGGCACGTGTTCAGGTGGCACTTGCGCATCATGATGCAGCCTTCGACGACGAGCGGTGCCGTCGCGAAGCCGAATTCGTCCGCGCCGAGCAGCGCGCCGATCACGACGTCACGGCCCGTCTTCATCTGGCCGTCGGCCTGCACGCGGATCCGGCCGCGCAGGCGGTTCAGCACCAGCGTCTGCTGCGTTTCGGCCAGGCCGAGTTCCCACGGCGTGCCCGCATGCTTGACCGACGACAGCGGCGATGCGCCCGTGCCGCCGTCGTGGCCCGCGATCACGACGTGATCGGCCTTCGCCTTCGCGACACCGGCCGCAACCGTGCCGACGCCCACTTCCGACACGAGCTTCACCGAGATGCTCGAGCTCGGGTTCACGTTCTTAAGGTCGTGGATCAGCTGCGCCAGATCCTCGATCGAGTAGATGTCGTGGTGCGGCGGCGGCGAGATCAGGCCGACGCCCGGCACCGAGTAGCGCAGCTTGCCGATGTATTCCGACACCTTGTGGCCCGGCAGCTGGCCGCCTTCGCCCGGCTTCGCGCCCTGCGCCATCTTGATCTGGATCTGATCGGCCGATGCGAGGTACTCGGCGGTGACGCCGAAGCGGCCCGACGCGACCTGCTTGATCTTCGAGCGCAGCGAATCGCCGTCCTTCAGCGCAATGTCGCTGACGATCTCGTCACCGATCACCGACTTCAGCGTCTCGCCCGACTTGATCGGAATGCCGCGCAGCTCGTTGCGATAACGCTTCTCGTCCTCGCCGCCTTCGCCGGTGTTCGACTTGCCGCCGATCCGGTTCATCGCGATCGCGAGCGTCGCGTGCGCTTCGGTGCTGATCGAACCGAGCGACATCGCGCCGGTCGCGAAGCGCTTGACGATGTCCTTCGCCGGCTCGACGTCGTCGATCGGGATCGCCTTGGTCGGCTCGACCTTGAACTCGAACAGGCCGCGGAACGTCATGTGACGCTTGGTCTGGTCGTTGATCAGGTGCGCGTATTCCTTGTACGTCTGGTACGAGTTGCTACGCGTCGCGTGCTGGAGCTTCGCGATCGAGTCCGGCGTCCACATGTGGTCTTCGCCGCGCACGCGGTACGCGTACTCGCCGCCCGCGTCGAGCATGTCGCGCAGGACCGGGTTGTCGCCGAACGCATCGCGGTGCAGGCGGATCGCTTCTTCCGCGACTTCGAACAGGCCGATGCCGCCGACCTTCGACGCCGTGCCCTTGAAGTACTTCTCGACGAGGTCGCTCGACAGGCCGAGCGCTTCGAAGATCTGCGCGCCCGTGTACGACATGTATGTCGAGATGCCCATCTTCGACATCACCTTCTGCAGCCCCTTGCCGACCGCCTTCGTGAAGTTGTAGACGGCCTTCTCCGGCGACAGGTCGCCCGGCAGGCCTTCGGCCATCTTCGCGAGCGTTTCCATCGCGAGGTACGGGTGGACGGCTTCCGCGCCGTAGCCCGCGAGCAGCGCGAAATGGTGCGTCTCACGTGCCGAGCCCGTCTCGACGACGAGGCCCGTGCTCGTGCGCAGCCCTTGCTGGACGAGGTGCGTGTGGATCGCCGACGTGGCGAGCAGCGCCGGAATCGCGACGTGTTCGGCGTCCGTCTTGCGGTCCGACACGATCAGCATGTTGTAGCCCGACTTGACCGCGTCGACGGCTTCCGCGCACAGCGACGCGAGGCGCGCCTCGATGCCTTCCTTGCCCCATGCGACCGGGTAGCAGATGTTCAGCTCGTATGCGCTGAACTTGCCGCCCGTGTACTGGTCGATCGCGCGGATCTTCGCGATGTCCTTGAAGTCGAGCACCGGCTGCGACACTTCGAGACGCATCGGCGGGTTGATGTTGTTCGTGTCGAGCAGGTTCGGCTTCGGGCCGATGAACGACACGAGCGACATGACCATGTTTTCGCGGATCGGGTCGATCGGCGGGTTCGTGACCTGCGCGAATAGCTGCTTGAAGTAGTGATAGAGCGTCTTGTTCTTGTTCGACATCACCGCGAGCGGCGAGTCGTTGCCCATCGAACCGACGGCTTCCTCACCCTGCTGCGCCATCGGCGCCATCAGGAACTTCAGGTCTTCCTGCGTATAGCCGAACGCCTGCTGGCGGTCGAGCAGCGCGGCGCCCTGCGTGCGGCCGGCCGCGACGTCCTCGGCCTTCGGCTCGATCTCGTCGAGCTTGATGCGCACGGCATCGATCCAGCTCTTGTACGGCTTCGCGTTCGCGAGGTTGTCCTTGAGCTCCTTGTCGTCGATGATGCGGCCGTGTTCCATGTCGATCAGGAACATCTTGCCCGGCTGCAGGCGCCACTTCTTGACGATCTTCGATTCGGGGATCGGCAGCGTGCCGGCTTCCGACGCCATGATGACGAGGTCGTCGTCCGTGACGATGTAGCGCGCCGGGCGCAGGCCGTTACGGTCGAGCGTCGCGCCGATCTGGCGGCCGTCGGTGAACGCGATCGCGGCGGGGCCGTCCCACGGCTCCATCATCGCGGCGTGGTATTCGTAGAACGCGCGGCGGTTGTCGTCCATCAGCGTGTGCTGTTCCCACGCTTCCGGGATCATCATCATCACCGCGTGCACGAGCGGGTAGCCGGCCATCACCAGCAGTTCGAGACAGTTGTCGAACGACGCGGTGTCCGACTGGCCCGGGTAGATCAGCGGCCAGAGCTTCGGGAGGTCGTCGCCGAGCACGTGCGACGCGATCGCGCCGGTACGCGCGTTCAGCCAGTTCACGTTGCCCTTCACGGTGTTGATCTCGCCGTTGTGCGCGATCATCCGGTACGGGTGAGCGAGTTCCCATGCCGGGAACGTGTTGGTCGAGAAGCGCTGGTGCACAAGCGCGAGCGCCGACACGACGCGCGCGTCCTGCAGGTCGCGGTAATACACGCCGACCTGGCCTGCCAGCAGCAGCCCCTTGTAGACGACCGTGCGCGCCGACATCGACGGCACGAAGTATTCCTTGCCGTGCTTGAGTTTCAGCGCCTGGATGCGGTGGCTCGCGGTCTTGCGGATCACGTACAGCTTCCGCTCGAGCGCGTCCGTCACCATGATGTCCTTGCCGCGGCCGATGAAGATCTGGCGGATCAGCGGCTCGCTCGCCTTCACCGTCGGCGAGATCGGCATCGCATGGTCGACCGGCACGTCGCGCCAGCCGAGCACGACCTGCCCCTCGGCCCGCACCGTCCGCTCGAGTTCCTGCTCGCACGCGAGACGCGACGCGTTTTCCTTCGGCAGGAAGATCATGCCGACCCCATATTCGCCAGCCGGCGGCAGCGTCACGCCCTGCTTCGACATCTCCTCGCGATAGAACGCGTCCGGAATCTGGATCAGGATGCCGGCGCCGTCGCCCATCAGCGGATCGGCACCGACGGCGCCGCGGTGATCGAGGTTCTCGAGGATCTTAAGACCCTGCTGAATGATCTCGTGGCTCTTCTTGCCCTTGATGTGAGCGACGAAGCCGACGCCGCAGGCGTCGTGTTCGTTTTGCGGGTCGTACAGACCTTGTGCGGCGGGCACCGCGGCGAGCGGCTTCTGGTGGTCGTTCATGGGGACACCGTCGTAAAGGGGGCCTCGAAGGCCGTTGAACCATTTTTTTGTTGCCGTCGATCCCGCTCCCGACGGGAGACGGCACGGCCGACAGTGGTTGGGCGAGCTTCGCCCGGGCCACCGGAATTCGGAATATACGCGACGAATCAAAGGAATAGCAACAAAAACCTCTTGATAGAACCCCAATTAAAGCCACGCTCCGATCTGGTGCCGTTTTATTGGGGACGTATCGTTTTGGTGCAAAAAGAAGCGGCGCCCGCGGCGCCGCCTCGTGATCCGCCTGTTCCGGGCTATTGCTGGATGGGCGGCGTGTTTTCACGCACCTTTCTGGGGCGTCCGCGCGGCAGCGGCGACACGCGACGATTCGCGGTGCGGGCCGCCCACTCGCGGTAATTCTCGCCGCCGAGCACCCAGCCCTTCAGCGTCGCTTGTTGAAGCTGATCGGCCTGCCGCTCGTCGAGCGGCTGTTCGCACAGCTCCTTGTACGCGCGCTGCCGGTCGAACGGCGTGTTGCCGAGCGCCCAGTAGAGCGGGTGGTCGGTGATCAGGCTGTCGACCGTCAGCCCGACGTGGTGCCGGTAGCTCGACCAGCGATAGGCGTCGGGCGTCGCAACCAGCTGCGCGCGCACCGGGCTCATCTCGACCACGCGGCTCGCGAGCAGGAAATAGCGCTCGCCTTCGATCACGGTCGCCCGATAGCGGCCTTCCCACAGGGTGCCGCGACGTGAATAGCGCCGGTTGAAATGCGCGACGTAGCGGCGGCCGACCGCCTGCATCGCCTTCGGCAGGCTCGCCTCGTCGCTCGGCGTCACGAGGAGCTGCACCTGACGCGGGAGCAGCACATAGGCATGCACCGAAAGATGGTGATCGCGTGCCGCGGCCTTCAGGCAATCGATAAAGAGTTCGTAGTCCTGGTCGTCGACGAACGCGGGTTGCTGATCCAGGCCGCGCAGTATCACGTGCTGCGGCTGGTCGGGAACGTAGAGTCGTGCTAACCGTGCCATGCTGAATGTCCGTTTGAACGCGTTAGGAAATACCCGAAGGTCCGAAAGTGCGCACCTGCGTAGAATGCCTGTCCCTACGGGGCGCGGAAGCGTACGGTCGTGCGAATCCTAGGGAGAAAGCTCTAACTTGCGAGCTTGTTTGGTTTTAAACGCAGTCGTCATAATGAGCACGCCTTTGATCGGAGGAGACACAATGAAACGAAAACTGGCCATTACGGGGGCCGCAGCGCTCGCATTCGCATTTGCGGGCGGCCCGGCACACGCACAATCCGCAGGTGACTTCTACGTCAGCACCGGCTGGCTGCACCTGTCACCGCAGGACAGCAGCGACCCGCTGTTCGTCTACCGCGTCGGCGGCACGCCCATCAACCAATCGATTCCCAACACGGGCGCCGGCATCAACGACGCCGATACGCTCGGGCTCGCCGCGGGCTACTTCGTTACCGACCACATCTCCACCGAGCTCGTCATGGGGATACCGCCGAAGTTCGACATCACCGGCAAGGGTCGGTTCGAAAACTTCGGCGTACTCGGCCGTGCGTACCAGTGGAGCCCCGCCCTGTTGCTTCGCTACCACTTCAACGACGCCAACGCGAAGTTCCGTCCGTATCTCGGCGTCGGCGCGACGTATGTCTGGTTCACCGGCGCAAAGATCACGAACAGCAGCTTCGAGAACGGCGTGCTCGGCGGCCCGACCAGCGCCACGACCAGCAACCAGTGGGCGCCCGTGCTCAACGCCGGCTTCACGTACAACTTCACGAAACACTGGTTCGGGGGCCTGTCGATCTCGTACATCCCGGTCAGCGTGACCGCCACCTTCACGACGGCCCGCCGCACGCCGGTCGGCACCCTGACCGAAACGTCGAAAGCGAAGATCTCGCTGAACCCGATCGTCACGTACCTGAACGTCGGCTACCGCTTCTAAGCGTAGTCGAATATTTGGGGAATGGTTAATCCTGCTGCAATTTGTAGCGGATTTTTCCCGACGTAACGTCTCCACGATGCAAAACGCCCCGGCGGGAATCGCGTCGGGGCGTCGTTTTTTCGCGTCACGCAGGTTCCCGGACAGAATTTTGCCCGGTGCGGGCGCTATATGACGTCGTCGAGTGCCGTCGGGCCGATCAGGTCGATCCGGTCCGTGCAGACCGCGTCGACGCCCCAGCGCACGAGTTCGCGCGCCCGGGCGAGGTCGTTGACCGTGTAGACCAGGATGCGTAGCCCGGCCGCCTTGATCGCGCGCACGAGCGGTTCGTCGAGCCGTGTGTGGTCTGCATGCAACGAAACGCAGCCGAGCGCCCCGACGACCTGCGCATGCCAGTCGTCCGGCACGGCTTCGTATAGCATCCCGCGCGGCAGCGCCGGCACGGTCGCGTGCGCCTGCTGCAGCGCATCGAACGAAAACGACGAAAGCAGCGGGGGCACCGCGGCATCGCGCCAGTACGCAGCCGCGTCGGCCGCCACGCGCTGCCCGGTTTCGCGCTCGCGCCCCGGGCATGGCTTGATCTCGACATTCGCGGCCAGCCCGTGCGCGATGCAGCGCGCCGCCGCCGCCTCGAGCGTCGGCATCCGCTCGCCCGCGAAGCGCGCGTCGAACCACGCACCGGCGTCGAGCGCGGCCAGCGCCGCATAACGCATGCCCGCCGCCGGCCCGCTGCCGTTCGACGTGCGCTCGACCGTGTCGTCGTGCAGCAGGAACGTCACGTCGTCGGCGGACAGCTTCGCGTCGAACTCGACCATCCGGTGCCCGCGCCGCGCGCCCTCGTCGAGCGCGGCGAGGGTGTTCTCCGGCGCAAGCGTGCCGCCGCCGCGATGGGCGACCACGCGCGGATAGGGCCAGTCGGTACGGGAAGTCATCGTGCGCCTCGCAGCGGGTTCGTCAGGGTCAGCCGGCGCGCTTGCCGGTCTCGGGATCGAAGAAATGCAGCCGGTGCGCGGGCAGCGCGGCGCCCAGCGCCGTGCCGCGCGCGGGACGATCCGCGTGCGGCAGGCGTACCACGACGTCGTGGTTGCCCCAGCGGCCGTGCGCGAGGTTGTCCGCGCCGAGCAGCTCGCACGAATCGACCGGCAACGATGCCTGCGCGACGCCCGGCTGCGGCGTCATGTGCTCCGGGCGCACGCCGAGCACCCAGTCGCGCCCGGTGGCGATCGTGGTGCCGATGCCGGGCGCGCCGGCGACCGGCAGCGCCGGGCCGCCGCCCGCGACCGCAAAGGTCGCGCCATCCTCCGACAGCCGGCCATGCATCAGGTTCATCGCCGGCGAGCCGATGAAGCCTGCGACGAACTCCGTCTCCGGCTTCTCGTACACGTCGACCGGCGCGCCGATCTGCTCCGCGTAGCCGCGGTTCATCACGATCACGCGCTGCGCGAGCGTCATCGCCTCGATCTGGTCGTGCGTCACGTACACGCTCGTCGTCGCGAGCCGCGCATGCAGCCGCTGGATCTCGAGCCGCATCTGCACGCGCAGCTTCGCATCGAGGTTCGACAGCGGCTCGTCGAACAGGAACACCTCCGGCTCGCGCACGATCGCACGCCCCATCGCGACGCGCTGCCGCTGGCCGCCCGACAGTTCGCGCGGACGCCGCGCGAGCAGCGGATCGAGTTCGAGGATCTTCGCGGCCGCGGCCACCCGCGCGTCGATCGTCGCGCGCTCGATGCCGCGGATCTTCAGCCCGTAGCCCATGTTCTGCGCGACCGTCATGTGCGGATAGAGCGCGTAGTTCTGGAACACCATCGCGATGTCGCGATCCTTCGGCTCCAGCGCGTTGACCACGCGGTCGCCGATCGCGATCTCGCCGTCCGTCACCGTCTCGAGCCCCGCGATCATCCGCAGCAGCGTCGACTTGCCGCAGCCCGACGGGCCGACCAGCACGACGAATTCGCCGTCGGCGATCTCCACGTCGATGCCGTGCAGCACGTGCTGCTTGCCGTCGTAGGATTTCCTGACGCCCTTCAAGCTCAGCGCAGCCATACTTGGTCCTTCTCCCGGTTGCCGTCCGTGGTTCATTTCTCGGAATCGACGAGGCCGCGCACGAACCAGCGCTGCATCGCCAGCACGACGACGAGCGGCGGAATCATCGCCAGCAGCGTCGCCGCCATCACGTATTGCCATTCGGTCGCGGCGTCGCCGCTCGCGATCATCGTCTTGATGCCCACCACCGCCGTCGACAGCGACGCCTCCGTCGTGATCAGGATCGGCCACAGATACTGGTTCCAGCCGTAGATGAAGGTGATCACGAACAGCGCCGCGATGGTCGTCTTCGACAGCGGCAGCACGACGTCCCAGAAGAAGCGCATCGGCCCCGCGCCGTCGATGCGCGCGGCGTCCATCAATTCGTCGGGCAGCGTCATGAAGAACTGGCGGAACAGGAACGTCGCCGTCGCCGACGCGATCAGCGGCAGCGTGAGCCCCGCGTAGGCGTTCGTCAGGTGCAGCGTCGACACCACCTGCACGGTCGGGAAGATCCGCACCTCGACCGGCAGCATCAGCGTGATGAAGATCAGCCAGAACGCCGTGTTGCGGAACGGGAAGCGGAAATAGACGATCGCGTACGCGGACAGGATCGACACCGCGATCTTGCCGACCGCGATCCCGAGTGCCATCACGAAGCTGTTCACGAGCAGCCGGCCGAACGGCGCGGTCGTGCCGCCGCTGCCGTGCCCCCAGATGTACGCGATGTTCTCCAGCAGGTGCGTGCTCGGCACCAGCGACAGCGGGATCGTGAACACTTCCTGCGCGTTCATCGTCGCCGCGCAGAATGC
Source organism: Burkholderia sp. KBS0801 (assembly GCF_005937855.2). NCBI lineage: Bacteria > Pseudomonadati > Pseudomonadota > Betaproteobacteria > Burkholderiales > Burkholderiaceae > Burkholderia > Burkholderia sp. KBS0801. The sequence goes on along the minus strand of NZ_CP042177.1, from coordinate 361,211 downwards.
GACGTAGACGGGGAACACGATCGCCACGACGCCCGCGATCAGCACCGCGTGGCAGAACAGGTCGAAACCCTTGCGATTTTCGATCATGCGTATTGCACCCTGCGTTCGACGAAGCGGAACTGGATCACCGTGAGCCCGACGACGATGATCATCAGCACGACCGACTGCGCGCCCGAACTGCCGATGTCGAGCCCCTGGAAGCCTTCCGTGAAGATCTTGTAGATCAGCGTCTTGGTGCTTTGCGCGGGGCCGCCCGCGGTGGCCGCGTCGATTACCGGGAACGTGTCGAAGAACGCGTAGACGAGGTTCACGACCAGCAGGAAGAAGCTCGTCGGCGACAGCAGCGGCAGCACGATGTTGAAGAAGCGCCGCACCGGCCCGGCGCCGTCGATCGCCGCCGCCTCGATCAGCGAGCGCGGAATCGCCTGCAGCCCCGCATAGAAGAACAGGAAGTTGTAGCTCACCTGCTTCCACACCGACGCGAGCACGACGAGGAACATCGCCTGGCTGCCGTTCAGCGCGTGATTCCAGACAATGCCGCCCTTTGCGAGCGCATAGGTGACGAGGCCGATGCTCGGGTTGAACAGGAACGCCCACAGCACGGCGGCGATCGTCGGCGCGACCGCGTACGGCCAGATCAGCAGCGTGCGGTACACGCGCGCGCCGCGGATCACGCGGTCGGCGCACGCGGCGAGCAGCAGCGACACGACGAGCCCGCTGACCGTGACGAGCGAGCTGAACACCAGTGTCGTGCGGAACGAGTCGAGGTACAGCGGATCGGCGAACAGGTGCGTGAAGTTCGCGAAGCCGACGAATTCGCTCGACGTGCCGAACGCATCCTGCATTTGCGTCGACTGCCACAGCGCGACGCCGGCCGGCCACAGGAAGAACACGGCGGTGATCGCGAGCTGCGGCGCGATCAGCAGGTACGGCAGCAGGCTCGCGCCGAAACGGGAACGGGATTGCATCGCGGGCATCCGGTCAGGCGAAACGGAAAGGGAACCGCGCCGCCGTCCCGCGCGCATGCGCGAGGCGGCGGCCGGCGGCACGGACGCGATGCGGGATCAGCCGCCCGACTTCTCGAAGCGGCGCAGCAGCTCGTCGCCGCGCGAGGCAGCCGAGTCGAGCGCGTCCTTGGGCGACTTCTTCTGCGCCCAGACCTGCTCCAGCTCTTCGTCGACGACCGTGCGGATCTGCGGCATGTTGCCCAGACGCAGCCCCTTCGTGTAGGGCAGCGGCGGCTTGTTCAACATCTGCTTGATCGCGGTTTCCGCGCTCGGGTTCTTCGCATAGAAGCCCTGCTGGCGCGTGAGGTCGTACGCGGCCGTCGTGACCGGCAGGTAGCCCGTTTCCTGGTGCCACTTCGCGGCGATCGGCGGGGAGGCCAGGAACGCGAGGAATTTCGCGACGCCCTTGTAGGTCGCCGGATCCTTGCCGGCCAGCACCCACAGGCTCGCGCCGCCGATGATCGCGTTCTGCGGTGCGCCCTTCACGTTCGCGTCGTACGGCATCATGCCCGTGCCGTAGCTGAACTTCGCGAATTTCTGCACGTTCGCGAGCGCACCCGACGACGTCGTCAGGATCCCGCAGTCGCCGCTGTAGAACTTCGCCGACGCTTCGTCCTTGCGGCCCGCGTACGTGAACGTGCCGTCCTTCTGCATCTGCTGCAGGAACGCGATGTGGGCGATCTGCTGCGGCTTGTTGAATTCGAGCACCGCGTCGGCGCCGTCGAAGCCGTTGTTGCGGCTCGCGAACGGCAGCGCGTGCCACACGCTGTAGTTCTCGAGCTGGATCCAGCCCTGCCAGCCGGTCGTGAAGCCGCAGGCCATCCCCGACTTGCGCAGCTTCTCCGCATCGGCCTGCACGTCCGCCCATGTCTTCGGCGGCTGGTTCGGATCGAGCCCGGCCTTCTTGAACGCGTCCTTGTTGTAGTACAGCACCGGCGTCGAGCTGTTGAACGGCATCGACACGAGATGGCCCGTCTTCGCATCGCTGTAGTAGCTCGCGATGGTCGGCACGAACGCCTTTTCGTCGAGCGGCACGCCGGCGTGCTTGAACACGTCGTAGACGGGCACGACGGCCTTCTTCGCCTGCATCATCGTCGCGGTGCCGACTTCATAGACCTGGAGGATCGCCGGCGCGTTGCCGCTGCGATAGGCGGCGATGCCCGCCGCAAGCGCCTGGTCGTAGGTACCCTTGAAGACCGGCACGATCTTGTAGTCGCTCTGCGATGCGTTGAACTGCGTGGCGAGCTCGTTCACGCGCTCGCCGAGCGCCGACTCCATCGCATGCCAGAACTGGATTTCCGTCGCGGCGAACGCCGCATGCTGCACACCGAACATCAGCGCGCCGCCAAGCGCGATCGAGCGAATCGTGGTCCCCGCAGGCTTCTTCTTCATCGACCTCTCCTATGAAAACGTTACCAACAGCGTGTGCAACATTCCCGTCGCCATTGAACCGGCGAAGTCTAGTGATCGTTTGTGACAGTCAGTTGTCGTTGACGACGAACAGGCGCTGGTATTCCTTCAGCGCGAAGCGGTCGGTCATGCCGGCGATGTAGTGCGCGACGAGGCGCGGCTGCTGCGCTTCGTCGTCCGACTGGTACGGCGGCGGCAGCAGGCGCGGATCGTCGATGAACGCGTCGAACAGCCCGGTAACGACGCGCTGCGCCTTGTTCGCCATGCGCATCACCTTGTAATGGCGGTACAGGTTCTTGAACAGGAAACGCTTGAGGGCGGCCGCCTGCGCGGCGATCGCTTCGCTGTGCGCGACAAGCGGCGGCGCCGCGCGCACGTCGTCGAGCGACGCGGGCGCGACGCGCATGAGATTGCGCGTGGTCTCGTCGATCAGGTCGACGATCAGCGTGTTGATGATGCGGCGCACCGTCTCGTGCACGAGGCGGCGGCCTTCGAGATGCGGGAATTCCGCCAGCGCGGCCTCGTAGTGGCGCTGCCAGAGCTCGACTTCGGCGAGCTGCCCGATCGTGATCAGGCCCGAGCGCAGGCCGTCGTCGACGTCATGGTTGTTGTATGCGATTTCGTCCGCGATGTTCGCGAGTTGCGCCTCCAGCGACGGCTGGCGCCCTTGCAGGAACCGTTCGCCGAGCGCGCCGAGCTTGCGCGCATTCTCGCGCGAGCAATGCTTGAGGATGCCTTCGCGCGTCTCGAAGCACAGGTTCAGGCCATTGAACGCGCCGTAATGCTCCTCGAGCTCGTCGACGACGGCCAGGCTCTGCAGGTTGTGCTCGAAGCCACCGTGCTCGCGCATGCATGCATTCAGCGCGTCCTGCCCGGCATGGCCGAACGGCGTATGGCCGAGATCGTGCGCGAGCGAGATCGCTTCCACGAGATCCTCGTTCAGGCGCAGGTTGCGCGCGACCGAACGCGCGATCTGCGCGACTTCGAGGCTGTGCGTGAGGCGGGTGCGGAACAGGTCGCCTTCGTGATTGACGAAGACCTGCGTCTTGTATTCGAGCCGGCGAAACGCGGTCGAATGAACGATGCGGTCGCGGTCGCGCTGGAATTCGGTGCGCGCCGCCGGCGGCGTTTCCGGATGGCGGCGGCCGCGCGACTGCGATGCGTGGGCGGCATACGGAGCGAGATGGGCTTCCAGCGCCGCCAGCGTCGGCGGCTCGACCAGCGTCGCGACGGATGCGCGGCCGGCCTCGGGCAGTTTGCTGCTGGATGTCTCGCTCACGTCTGCTCCATGTCAGTGGCGCCGGGGCATCCGGGGCGCCGTTACCGGGTCGTCTGCGCCAGTGTAGCGAACACCGCTTCGTCGGGCGCCTGGGTGATCAGCGTATCGCCGAATCGCTTCAGCAGGATGAACTTGATCGCGCCGGCTTCGGCCTTCTTGTCGACACGCATCAGCTCCATGTAGCGCGCATCGCCGAGTGCCGGCCCGCGCACCGGCAAGTGCGCGGCGGCAATCACGGCATCGAGCCGCTGCCGCGACGCTTCGTCGAGGAGGCCGAGCCGCACCGACAGGTCGGCCGCCATCACCATCCCGCAGCCGACCGCTTCGCCGTGCAGCCATTCGCCGTAGCCGAGCCCGGCCTCGATCGCATGGCCGAACGTATGGCCGAAGTTCAGGATCGCGCGCAGGCCGCCTTCGCGTTCGTCGGCCGCGACCACGCTCGCCTTGATCTCGCACGAGCGCTTCACTGCATGCGCGAGCGCGGCCGGCTCGCGGCGGTTCAGCGCGTCGACGTTCGCCTCGATCCAGTCGAAGAATTCGGCATCGGCGATCGCGCCCGTCTTGATGACTTCGGCCACGCCGGCCGCCAGCTCGCGATCGGGCAGCGTGGTCAGCGCGCCGATATCGGCGATCACCGCCTGCGGCTGGTAGAACGCGCCGATCATGTTCTTGCCGAGCGGATGGTTGATGCCGGTCTTGCCGCCGACCGACGAATCGACCTGCGACAGCAGCGTCGTCGGCACCTGGATGAACGGCACGCCGCGCATGTAGCACGCGGCGGCGAAGCCGGTCATGTCGCCGATCACGCCGCCGCCGAGTGCGACGAGCGTCGTCTTGCGGTCGGCGCGCTCGGTCAGCAGGCCGTCGAAGATCAGGTTCAGCGTTTCCCAGTTCTTGTAGGCCTCGCCGTCCGGCAGCACGACCGTCGATACGCGCTTGCCGAGCGGCGCGAGCGCCGCGCGCAGCGCGTCGCCGTAGAGCGGATCGACCGTCGTGTTCGTGACGATCGTGACCGACGAACCGGTGATGTGAGGGGCGAACAGTTCGGTGCGGCCGATCAGGCCGGCACCAATGTGAATCGGGTAGGCGCGCTCGCCCAGGTCGACGTTGACGGTAATCATGCTTGTAGCGGCTTGGCGATGACGCCTGCCAGTTCGAGTTGCATCAGCACCATGTTGACGAGGCCGTTGACCGACGGACGGCCGGTCTCGATGATGAAGTCCGCGCATTCGCGGTACAGCGGGTCGCGCACTTCGTAGAGCGCTTCGAGACGCGCCTTCGGATCGCCGGTCTGCAACAGCGGGCGGTTCTTGTCCTTGCGCGTGCGCAGCCACAGATCGTGCGGGTTGGCGCGCAGATAGATGACGATGCCGTGGCCTTTCAGGCAATCGCGATTTTCGGCGCGCAGCACCGCGCCGCCACCCGTCGCGAGCACGATATTCTCACGCTGCGTGAGATCGGCGATCACCTGCGATTCGCGGTCGCGAAAGCCGGCCTCGCCCTCCATCTCGAAGATCACCGGAATGCGCGCACCCGTGCGGGCCTCGATTTCGTGGTCGGAGTCGAAGAACGTCCTGTCGAGCCGGCGCGCGACCGCACGGCCCACGGTGGTCTTACCCGCTCCCATAAGGCCGACGAAAAATACGTTTGCGTGTGGGTCCCGCGCTTGCAACGGCTTCCTCTGCTTGAATCTTGCTGGTGTGTGGCGCAGCTTACTGGCAAAGCGGCTGCCTTGTCGAGCCTGCGCCACCGGCTTCCGGCCCCCTTTTTCCCGCGTCCGCATCGCCCGCGCCGGACGTCTCGCACTGCGTGCCGACGACCGTCGGCGTGATGAAGACGACGAGTTCGCTGCGCTGGTCGCGCCGCGCGCGGTGCCGGAAAAGCGCGCCCAGTACCGGTATTTTGCCCAACAGCGGCACCCGCGTCACATCATCCCGGTTCAACTGCTCGTAAATCCCGCCGATCGCGACCGTCCCGCCGTTTTCGACCTCCACGCGCGTCTGCACGTGCTTCGTATGAATCGCCGGGCCGGCCGCGGTCGGCTCGCCGATGCTGTCCTTCGTCACGTCGAGGTCGAGCACGACGCGCCCGTCGGGCGTGATCTGCGGCTCGACCTCGAGCTTCAGTGTCGCGCGGCGGAACTGCACGCCACTCACGCCATTGCCGACCTTCGCCTGATACGGCAGCTCCGAGCCCTGTTCGACGATCGCCTTCACGCGGTCGGCCGTGACCACGCGCGGGCTGGACACGATCTGGCCCCGCCCCTGTGCCTCGAGCGCGCTCAGCTCGACGTCTAGCACGCGGCTGAGCGGCGCGGCGAACAACGTGAAGCCGGCCGTCGCCGCCTCGAAGCCGCCGAGCGGCCGCGCGGCGAGATCGAGCGCGTTGCGCGTGTCGGTCGCGGATGCCGCGCCGTCGGCCGTGGGCGCCCGTCCCTGCGCGCGCAACGCGATGCGAGCGCCGAGGTTGCGCGAAAAGCCCTGTTCGCCTTCGACGATGCGCGCCTCGATCCGCACCTGTCGCGACGGCCGATCGATCGCGTCGATCAGCCCCGCGATCTGCACGATGCGCGGCGCAAGATCTGTGACGAACAGCAGGTTCGTGCGCGGATCGGCCGCCGCGGCGCCGCGTTTCGACAGCAGGCGCTGGCCGGTCGCACCGGCCAGCAGCCGCTGCACGTCCAGCGCGCGCGGGTAATGCAGCGCGAAGGTCCGGCTCGCGAGCGGCTCCAGATCGGCCGCGCGGGCGTGCGTTTCGAAGCGCTCGCGCTCGCGCGCGGCGAGTTCGGCCGCCGGCGTGACCCAGATCACGTTGCCGCGCCGCGACATGGCCAACCCGTGCGTGTCGAGCAACGTATCGAACGCATCGCGCCAGCGGACATTGTTCAGACGCAACGTTACGGTGCCGCGCACCTGTTCGCCGACGATGATGTTGAGCCCCGTGAACCGCGCGAGCGCATCGAATGCGGCCGCGAGCCCGGCGCCTTGCAGGTTCAGCGAGATTCGCCGCGCGTCGTCCGCATCGCCGGGGTGCCGCGCCGCGGCGTCGCTCATGCGCGTCGGCGGTGGCAACGGGATCGGCGGCCCTTCCAGCAACGGTACCGGCGCGGTCGTGCCTGCCCGAACCGCTGCATGTGCGGCCTGATCGAACGGCTGTGGGCCGCCCTGTGCGGATGCGGCACCGTTCATGCCGTCCGCGCCATCGAGCGCGCCCTGCGGCAGCGGTGTGTCCTCGACAGACGCCTGCATCGCTGCGATCGGCCAGCCGGCCGGCGGTAAAGGGGGCAGCGGGGGCAAAGGCGGTAGCGCCGCGTGCGCCGTGGCCACGCATGACGCGACCTGGAATACGATCGCCCACCATCCGTATTTCGTCATGGACGACCTCCGTCGTCCACGAGGAACCGGCGCGCGCCATCGGCCGTCGCAAGCGTCACGGCGTCGGCATCGACGCGCATCACCCGCGCGGCCCCAAGCGCTTCGCCCCGCGCAACGGTCGCGAATCCGCCGTCACCCGCGTCGAACAACGCGAGCCCGGCGCGCGCGTCGCGAATGGTGCCCGCCAGACGCGGCACCTCATCGTCGGCTCCCGTGAGCGGCCCCGCGCCGCCGAATGGATCGTCGCCTGACGCACCGGCGAGCGTGGGCGCCGCGCCACCCGGCAAACGGGCTCCCGGGAGCGCCGGAAATACGTCGATCGTCATGTCGACCCGCGCCGTGGGCGGTTTTCGTTCGATATGCAGGACCGACGGCACCACCAGCGCGGGCAAACCCGCCAGCCCGCCCATCAGCCGCAACAGCGCCGGAAAGCCGCCGTCCGCGACGATCCGCACCGTGCGCCGGCCATCCTGTGCTGCATCGTCCGCGCGCTGCGGTTCGATCGACACGATCCGCAGTCCGCTCGCCCCGGCCAGGTCGGCCAGCTCCAGCATCAGCGCGGGCCACGCCGGCGCACGCGCCGAGCTGACGTTGCGCCCGGCGGCCGGGGCCGGGGCCGGGTCGCGCCGTTGCGTGGCGGCGAGTGCCCGCTGGGTGTCGGCGGCGCGCGTCTTTGCCGTTGCCAGCAACGCGCGACTGCGCGCGAGCCCGCTCCAGTCGCCGGCATCTGTCAGATGAATGCCGCCTAGCAGCACGGACGCGAATGCCGCCATACAGCCGACGGCGTGCGCGGTGGCCGGCGACACCCGCGCCATGCGGCCGAGCGACCCGGTAACGCCCGGCACGGACTTATGCACGATCGCTGTCATGCGCCGCCTCCCGCTGCGCCTTGCGGCGACGCGTCGTGCCAGCGCACCTGTACGGAAAACCGGAACGGCGCGGCTGACGCCGTGACGGGCATGGCCGAAGCCTGTGTCAGCTCCCCGATATCGAATCGCCAGTCGCGCTGCTCGGCCGCGATCCGCGCGAGCCAGCGCGCGGCCGCCCGGTAACTCGTCGCGCGCGCGTCGAGCACGGCGCCGGACGACGTCGTGCGCAATGCGTCGAGCCGGACGGTGTCGTCGCGCACCTGCGCCAGCGTCACGAGCAGCCCGGTGGCACGCCGGTAAGGCGCGGCAAGCACGATCGAGCGCGCATCGCGTTGCGCGAGGTCGGCGGCCGCGCCGGCGGTGCGCCGGACGGCCGCGACCTTGGGCTCCAATTGCCGCAGTTGCGCCTCCACACGCGCACGCTCGGCATCGATGCGCCATCTCCACACAGTCTGCGCGCCCGTCCACACGCAGGCCCCGAATACGCCGAGCACGATCGCTGCTCCGCACTGCGTGGCACGGCGCCGCCGCAACGCGTGCGCCACCCGCTCACGGTACGGCAGCAGATTGAAGCCGCCGAGAGCGGCGTGGCCGGCGCTATTCCGCCCGAACCCCGTATCGACCATCATTCCCATACCCCGCGCAGCGCCAGCCCGACCGCGAGAGCAAATGCCGGAGCGTCCGGCACACCGCCGGGTTCGCCCGGCAGCCCGTCCCATCCCGTACAGTCGAACGGCACCGCCGCCACGCCGAGTGCATCTCCGATGTCGGCGACCGACGTACCGCAGCGGGCAATGCAGCGCGCGTCGCCGGCCACGAGCACGCAGCGCACCGGCTCGAATACGCACTGGCGCAATGCATCGGGGAGCGCCGCCTGCACGTCGCCGGATACCGCGAGCACCGGTGCGGCGACCGGGCCGTCGACCCGCCAGCCGCGCACACCCGTGTCGCTGAACCAGAATGCGGCGTACGGGCCGTGCGCATCGAGCTCGAACTGCGCGGCATGGCGCAATGCGCGCAGCGCGGCGGCCGACTCGCCGTCGACGGCCGTCAAGTCGATGCCGGCCTGCGCGGCCACGTCGATCCGCCGCTCGAGCAATGCCTGCGGCGCCACGGCGACCGCGATCTCGCCCGAATGCGCGCCGTCCTCCTGCCGCCAGTCGAACGCGAAACTGTCCGGCGCCAGCCCCGAGATGCGCTCGGCCGCCTGCCGGGCGGCGTGGGCGACGTCCTCGCGCCCGGCCAGGTCGAGCGTTGCCGTGCGCATCTCGTCGTCGCGCAGTGCCATCACGCCATGCGCGTCGCAACGCACGCCTGCCGCCGACAGCCGCGACACGGCGGCCGCCAACGCCCGCGCGACCGCGGCCCAGCGCGCGTCCTCCGGACCGTCCGCGAGTCCTACCGACTCCCGCTCGAGCCCTTCGACCCGCACATCCGAGCCCCGGCCGCGCCGGCTCAGCACGGCTACCCTCACCTCGTCCGCCCCGACGTCGATGCCCGTCGAACGGTGCCTGCCCGGCGCGAACCGCGCCGCCCATCGTGCTGTCATCCCAGCCTCCCGCGCTCGTTGCGGCCCACGCCGCGTTTCCGATGCCTGATTCTGCAAAGCGGCGCGTGCCTCGGACAGTCGGCCGGACGGCCAGGCATGGCGCGCGGCGGCCGCGCGGACGTTATGCTGGCGGCACCGCGACCCACCGCTTTCCGCCGGCCACCCGTCGCGTCAGGGCCGGTCTTACCGGGCAGCTATAATCGCGGGACTGTTTTCCGGTATGCCTATGCAATCCACGTCTCCTACGTCCCCGCCTCCCGCGCCCGAGCCGAAGAAACGGCCCTGGTGGCAGAAAGCCCTGATCGGCGTCGCCGCGATGTGCGTGGCCCTCGTCGTGGCCGGCGGCCTCGTGCTCGGCTACGCGCTCGTCGTCGCATGGCCGAACATGCCGTCGCTCGACGCGCTGACCGACTATCGTCCGAAGATACCGCTGCGCATCTACACGTCCGATCACGTGCTGATCGGCGAATTCGGCGAGGAACGCCGCGACATCGTCCATTTCAAGGACGTGCCGGACTCGCTCAAGAAGGCGATCCTCGCGATCGAGGACGCGCGCTTCTACGATCACGGCGGCGTCGACCTTACCGGCATCGCCCGCGCCGGCTTCGTCGCGCTGACGAACGGCCATGCGTCGCAGGGCGCGAGCACGATCACGATGCAGGTCGCGCGCAACTTCTTCCTGTCGAGTGAAAAGACCTACACACGCAAGATCTACGAGATGCTGCTCGCGTACCGCATCGAGCGCGCGCTGACGAAGGATCAGATTCTCGAGGTCTACATGAATCAGATCTATCTCGGCCAGCGTGCGTATGGCTTCGCCAGCGCCGCGCGCGTGTATTTCGGCAAGGACCTGAAGGACATCACGCTCGCGGAAGCGGCGATGCTCGCGGGGCTGCCGAAGGCGCCGTCCGCGTATAACCCGGTCGTCAATCCGAAGCGCGCGAAGGTCCGCCAGGAATACATCCTGCAGCGGATGCTCGAGCTGAACTTCATCACGCGCGAGCAGTACGACGAGGCTGTCGCGCAGCCGCTCGTCGTCAAGGGCGCGGGCCGCGAGTTCAGCGTACACGCCGAGTACGTCGCGGAAATGGTCCGGCAGATGATGTATGCGCAGTACCGCGAGGAAACCTACACGCGCGGCTTCAACGTCGTCACGACGATCGATTCCGCCGACCAGCAGGTCGCGTACACCGCGCTGCGCAAGGGCATCATGGATTACGAGCGCCGCCACGGCTATCGCGGGCCGGAAGGCTTCATCGAGCTGCCGGCCGGCGCCGACGACCGCGAACAGGCGATCGACGACGCGCTGCTCGAGCATCCCGACAACGGCGAACTGATCGCGGCGGTCGTCACCGCGGCCACCCCGCGCCAGATCACGGTGGCCTTCATCGACGGCAGCACCGCGACGATCGAAGGCGACAACCTGCGCTTCGCGTCGAGCGCGCTGTCGGCCAACGCGCAGCCGAACCGCCGCATCCGTCCGGGCGCGATCGTCCGTGTCGTGAAGAACGACGCCGGCAAGTGGTCGATCACGCAATTGCCGCAGGTCGAGGGCGCGTTCATCTCGATCGTCCCGCAGGACGGCGCGATCCGCTCGCTCGTCGGCGGCTTCGACTACAACAAGAACAAGTTCAACCACGTCACGCAGGCGTGGCGGCAACCGGGTTCGTCGTTCAAGCCGTTCATCTACTCGGCGTCGCTCGACAAGGGCCTCGGGCCTGCCACGGTGATCAACGACGGCCCGCTGTATTTCAGCGCCGCGGAAACCGGCGGCCAGCCGTGGGAACCGAAGAACTACGGCGGCGGCTTCGAAGGTCCGATGTCGATGCGCACCGCGCTGCAGCGCTCGCGCAACCTCGTATCGATCCGGATCCTGAACCACATCGGCACGAAGTACGCGCAGCAGTACATCACCCGCTTCGGCTTCGACGCCGACCGCCATCCGGCCTACCTGCCGATGGCGCTCGGTGCGGGCCAGGTCACGCCGCTGCAGATGGCCGGCGCGTACTCGGTGTTCGCCAACGGCGGCTTCCGCGTGAACCCGTATCTGATCGCCGAAGTGACCGATCCGAACGGCGCGATCGTCGCCCGCGCGCAGCCGCTCATCGCCGAGCAGAACGCGCCGCGCGCGATCGACGCACGCAACGCATACGTGACGAACAGCCTGCTGCAGAGCGTCGCGCAGCGCGGCACGGGCGCACGCACCAACGTGCTGAAGCGCACCGACCTCGCAGGCAAGACCGGTACGACGAACGACTCGCACGACGCGTGGTTCGCCGGCTACCAGCACACGCTCGCGGCGATCGCGTGGATCGGCTACGACAACCCGCGCAGCCTCGGCGATCGCGAAACCGGCGGCGGCCTGTCGCTGCCGGTCTGGATCGAATACATGGGTGCGGCGTTGAAGGGCGTGCCGGAGTTCAAGCCGACGATGCCGGACGACGTCCAGTCGATCGGCGGCGAGCTGTACTTCACCGAGTTCACGCCGGGGCACGGCTTCGTGTCGACGGTCGGCGTGCCGCAGGCGCCGGCGGTGCAGGACACCGAGGAACCGGTGCCGCACGTCGACGAGCAGGAAAAGCAGGACATCATGAACCTGTTCCGCGGCCACTGACGAACGGCCCGGCCATGAAAAAAGCGCCCCGCTGGGGCGCTTTTTCTTTGTGCATTGATCCGACGTATCGGCGCCCGGCGGGCGAGCGAGCGTCGTTATGCGCGGAACGTGATCGGCAGGCCGGCCTGCTGCGTCGCGTAGTCGGTGAGCGCCGAGAAGAACTCGGTGCCGGTGCGCGTATCGCGCCATTCGCCGTCGACGAAACGGTAATGGAATCCGCCAGCCTTCGCGGCGATCCACAGCTCCTTCATCGGCGGCTGCAGGTTGATGATGATCTTCGAGCCGTTCTCGAACGTGAGCGTCAGCACGCTGCCGTTGCGCTCCAGATCGATGTCGTGATCGCCGTCGTTCGCGGCGTCCACGGTACGTTCGACGGACGCCAGCACCGCCTCGGCACGGGCCAGGTATTCAGTATCGGACATGCTAAACTCTATCGGTTAAATAATTGCTCAGGGACGATCATGCGAGTCGTTTTCCGGATGAGCGCGATTGTAGCGGCTTTGGCGATTCTTGCCGGCTGCGGGCAACGCGGTCCGCTCTATCTGCCTACCGTGCCCCCCTTGCCGGCGAAGCCCATGCAGCAGCAGGACACGCCGCCGTCGGACGTCGCGCCGACTGATGAAAACGCGTCCGACAGTATTCCCGATTCTTCCGGCACGCCGCTCACGCTGTCGCCCGAGCTGTCGAGCAGTGCGCCGAAGCCGGCCACGCCGGCATCAGGCCCGGCCGCCGCGCAGTAGCCGCGCGCCGCCGCAGCGGCGGTTCCTGTCGCGCCCAAAGGCGATGACTTCCGGTCATCGCCTTTTGTTTTTCCGGGCCCGCCACGTCAGGTACGGACGCGCCGCCAGCCCCATGCAAGCAGCCGCCAGCCGAGCAGCACCGCGACGATCGTCGCGTAGAGCTTCGGCTGCGCGAGATCGTGCTTGCCGGCCCGCATCCACCAGAAATGCAGCACGCCGAACAGCGCGATCGCATAGATCGCGCGATGCAGCGTAGCCCAGCGACGGCCGAGCCGGCGCACCATCGCACGCGGCGATGTCGCGGCCAGCGGAATCAGCAGCACGAACGCAGCGAAGCCGACCGTGATGAACGGACGCTTGCCGACATCCTTCAGGATCGCGAGCACGTCGAACCACTTGTCGAACCACAGGTACGTCGTGAAATGCAGCGTCGCATAAAAGAACGCAAACAGGCCGATCATCCGGCGAAAACGCAACAACGCCGGAACGCTCGTCACGTGCCGAAGCGGCGTGATGGCGAGCGTGATGCAGAGCATGACCAGCGTCCAGAGGCCCGTCGAACGCGTGATGAATTCGATCGGGTTCGCACCGAGCCGGTCGGTCAGCCCGAACAGCACGAGTCGCGCGAGCGGATAGAGGCCGGCCGCGAAAACCAGCACCTTGGCGGGCACCAGCCAGCGCGGCGACGTAGTACGCACGGCGCCGGCCCGGGAGCTACCCGCGGCTGCCGTGCGCGCGCCCGACGCGCGCACGGGCTCCAGTGTCGAAGGAGGCATGTCGTTTCTCACCGTCGCGCTCAGAAATTCTTTTTCAGATCCATGCCCTGATACATCGACGCGACGAGATCGCCGTAACCATTGAACATCAGCGTCTTGCGCTTCGGCGTGAAGAAGCCGTCCTCGCCGATCCGGCGCTCGGTCGCCTGGCTCCAGCGCGGGTGGTCGACGTTCGGGTTCACGTTCGAATAGAAACCGTATTCGTTCGACGCATACGTGTTCCAGCTCGTCTTCGGCTGCTTGTCGACGAAGCGGATCTTCACGAGCGACTTCGCGCTCTTGAAGCCGTACTTCCACGGCACGACGATGCGCACCGGCGCGCCGTTCTGATTCGGCAGCACCTGACCGTAGACGCCCATCGTCAGCAGCGTCAGCGGATTCATCGCCTCGTCCATCCGCAGCCCTTCCGAGTACGGCCAGTCGAGCACCGGCGTCGACAAGCCCGGCATCTGCGACGGATCGGCCAGCGTGATGAACTGCACGTATTTCGCGTTGCCGGTCGGCTGCATGCGCTTGATCAGCTCGGACAGCGGCACGCCGATCCATGGAATCACCATCGACCAGCCCTCGACGCAGCGCAGCCGGTACACGCGCTCCTCGAGCGGCGCGAGCTTCAGCAGTTCGTCGAGATCGAACACCTTCGGGTGCATCACCTCGCCCTCGACGCTCACGCGCCACGGGCGCGGCCGCAACGTGCCCGCGTTCTGCGCCGGGTCGCCCTTGTCGGTGCCGAATTCGTAGTAGTTGTTGTAGGACGTGATGTCCTTGAACGGCGTCACCTTGTCGGCCGCGACGAACTTCGGGTTCGTTTTCGCCGCGAGCTTCGCAGCTCGCGCATCGGGTGACGCATACGCGGCGAACGCCGCGCCGCTACCGCCCAGCAATCCGCCCGCCGCCGCCAGGCCGGCGGCCTGCAATACGCGCCGCCGGTTCTCGAACACCGCGCGCGGCGTAATCTGGCTCTGCGCGATATCACCGCCGGTCAGTACGGTGCGCAAAGGGGTTTTGATCCACATCGTGCTGCTCCTCCTGCATGCGCGGCGCGCACGCTTCATCAGCGTTCGACCCGGCCGATCATGCGCCGTTCGACGCCCGGGCCACCCGCCCGTTACAAAACAAAACCGCCGGGCACGCAGTGCGCCGGCGGTCTTTTGTCGGACCAGCGTCGGAAATCTTACAGCTTGCCGTAGCTGTGCAGCCCGGACAGGAACATGTTGACGCCGAGGAACGCGAACGTCGTCACGAGCAGGCCCGTCAGCGCCCACCAGGCGGCGACCGCGCCGCGCAGGCCCTTCATCAACCGCATGTGCAGCCAGGCCGCGTAGTTGAGCCACACGATCAGCGCCCAGGTTTCCTTCGGGTCCCAGCTCCAGTAGCCGCCCCATGCTTCGGCGGCCCAGAGCGCGCCGAGGATCGTCGCGATCGTGAAGAACGCGAAGCCGACCGCGATCGACTTGTACATCACGTCGTCGAGCACCTCGAGCGTCGGCAGGCGATCGGCGAGCACGCCGCGCTCCTTCATCAGGTACGCGACCGACACCATCGCCGACAGCGCGAAGCTGCCGTAGCCGATGAAGTTCGCCGGCACGTGGATCTTCATCCACCAGCTCTGCAGCGCCGGCACGAGCGGCTGGATCTGCTGCGCATCGCGCGCGACCGAGTACCACATCAGGAAGCCGACAGCCGCGCTGATGACGAGCAGCACGAATGCGCCGAGTGCGCGCGTGCCATAGTGGCCTTCGTAATACAGATAAAGCAGCGCGGTGATCAGGCTGAACAGCACGAACACTTCATACAGGTTCGATACGGGGATATGCCCGACGTCGGCACCGATCAGGTAGGACTCGTACCAGCGCACCATCAGGCCGGTGAAGCCCATCAGCACGGCGACCCACGTGAGCTTCTGGCCGATCGCGGAGCCCGACTCCGAACGTGCGAGCAAGCCGATCCAGTAGAAGATCGTCGCGAGCACGAATAGCGCGCTCATCCACAGGATCGCGGACTGGCTCGACAGGAAATACTTGAGGAAGAACGCCGAATCGGCGCGCGCCAGATCGCCCTGGTAGATCTGGATCGACAGCAGCGACAGCACCGCGATCGACGCCATCATCAGCCGGGCGGGCTTCCAGCGCCAGCCGAGTACGACAAGCGCCGGCACCGTGCCGATCATCACCGCCTTGTCGTAGTAATTCATGTGTTCGTTGTAGTGCACGAACGCATAGCCCGCGCCGACCACGAGTGCCAGCGCGAACAACCAGTCGATGACCGACAGGCGCGCGAGGAACGGGCGGTCGTCGAACAACGGCGCCGGATTCGAGGCTTGGGCGGGCCCCGAACGGGAAGAGGAAACTTGAGTGAGATCCATGATGTTACCGGGTGGAGTTCTCGGAATCGGAACCGCCGCCGGCGGGCGGGCGGGCAGTCGCTGCCGCGCCTGCGGGCGCGGCGTCGCGCGGTGCGGCGCGCAAGGCGGCGCCGGCCGCGTCGCGCGTCTGCACGAATTCTTTCTCGAAATCGAAGGTCTTGCGGGCCGTGGACATCGCCATCACCACATCGACGCCCGAGCCGGCATCCTTGAGCCAGAACCAGAGGCGCCGCTCGCGCACGTAGAACATCGAGAAGATGCCGGCGACCAACAGCAGGCTGCCAAGATACACCAGATTCTTGCCAGGCGCGCGCGTCAACTGAAATACCGAAGCTTGCACCTGCTTGAAGGAATCCAGCTGCAAATAGACCGGCGATCCATACAAAAAGCTGTCCGATAGCGCATTGATCGCGTTCTGCACGAAGCGGATCGTGTCGGTGCCCTGCTGGGCGGCCGGCTCGCCGGCGCGCTCGCGCGCGATCTGCCAGACCTCCCACATCGAGCCCTCGAGCATGCGCAGCAGCAGGCTCGCCGCCTTTTCCTGCTCGGCCTTCGGCACCGAACGGTCGATGAACGTCGCCACCGCCTGGAAGCCGCCGATCGGCTGGCCGTCGGCGCCCCGACCGACGCTGTCGTCGCTTGCCGCGAAGAGGGTCAGCACCTTGAAGGCGCTGTCCTGCAGACGGCCGCGCAGCGACGCTTCGGTCGTCGGCAGCGAACGCTGCGCAAAACGCGCGGCGGCGTCGGCACGCACGGCCGGATCCTCGAGCGCGGCGCGCAGGCGCATCCATTCGCCGATCGAATCCTGGCTGTCGGCCGGAATCCGCATGTAGCGGAACGGATCGTTCGGGCTACCGCGCACGCCGGCGAGGAACACGCGCGTGCCGCCCATGTCGACGGGCAGCATGTAGTTGTTGAATTCGCGCGCCTGGCCGTCCTTGCCGCGAATCTTGTACTGCACCGACGGGCCGATGTTGTGGAGCTGCATCGGCTTCGACGTCTTCGCGCCCGAGCCGAGCCGTTCGTCGAACACCTCCTTCAGCGATTCCGTCTTCGCGACGCCGCGCACGTCCGGCTTGCCGTTCGCGTCGGCCATGTTTTCGACGTTGATCGCCCGGAAGTCGGAGAACTCGATCGTGTCGCCGTCGGTGCCTGGCATCTGCAGCGGCGCCGTACTGCCGATCGTGCCCTTTACCGCGAAGGTCTTCGCGTTGTCGCCCGTCATCGGGTAGGCCGTCATCTGCATCTGCGAGCCGCCGTCCTGGAAGCTCGACTGGTAGATCGACACGCCCTTGTACGTGAACGGCTTGTTGACCTCGACGCGCGCGGGGATCTTCTGGCCCGTCTCGCGATCGATCACGACGATGTCGCTCGCAAACAGCTTCGGCATCCCCGTCGTGTAGTAGTCGACGATGAACTTGTTGAGCTGGATCGAGAACGGCAGGTCCTGGATCAGCGAGCCGCTCGGCTGGTTCAGGATCGCGGTCGACACGAACTGGCCTTCCGGCACCCACGCGTAGCCGCGGAACGTCGGGTTCGACGTGGACAGCCGGTGGTCGGGCGAGATCTCGCTGATCGTCGCGCTCGTGTTGACCGGACTCTTGCCGAACATCCACATCTGGAATTTGATCGGCAGGTTGCTGTCGAGCAGGCCGCCGATGCAGATCACGACGATCGCGAGGTGCGCGGAGATGTAGCCCCACTTCGTCAGCGCGCCGCGCTTAGCGGAGATCAGCGTCGCGCCGTCGGTTTCGCGCACCACGTGCTTGTAGCCGGCCTTCGCGACGAACGTGGCGAGCGTGGCCGCAACGGTCGCACGCGCGCCGGACGCCGTGTATTCGGCCTTGTGATGGAATGCACGCAGGCTGCCTTCGCGGACCTTGTCCTTCCAGCTCTTCGCATCGGCGAGCATCTTCGGCGCGTTGCGGATCACGCACAGCGAGATCGACGTGACGAGGAAAATCAGGATCAGCATGAACCACCACGCGCTGTACACGTTGTACAGGCCCAGCGAGCGGAAGATGTCCGCCCAGAACGGGCCGAACTGGTTCACGTAATTCGGATACGGGTCATCCTGGGTCAGAACCGTGCCGATGATGCTCGCGATCGACAACACCACCAGCAGCGCGATCGCGAAGCGCATCGAGCTCACCAGCTCGATCGCGCGCTTGGACGCACTTTGACCCGACTTCGACTGCAACCCCGACGTGGTAACGCTCATTCAAACTCCGACTTTGGGGGAAACAGCCCCCACGCTCACTTTGTGTTCGCTGCCCCGAAAGGGGCGGTCAGCACTCCCGGGGCGGCCCGGCGAGTGCCGACAAAAAAGGGCGAGGCCACCGCGATCACGCGGCGCCCCACCCTTTTCTTGTTCTGACTCCGGCCGCCCTTCGGGCGCCGGTCATTCCATTCGCGACGGCCCGTTCAACGCAGGCCCGCGATGTAATCCGCGACGGCCTTGATCTCGTTGTCCGACAGACGCGATGCGATCTGATGCATCGCCTCGTTGTTGTTGCGCGCGCCGGCACCCTGCTGGAACGCGGTCAACTGGGCAACCGTGTAATCGGCCCACTGCCCCGACAGACGCGGGTACTGGACCGGCAGCCCCTGCCCCGTCGGCCCGTGACAGCTCGCGCAGGCGGGGACACCCTTTTCCGCGATGCCGCCGCGATAGATCTTCTGGCCGATCGGCACGGTCGCCGCATCGCGGGCGGTGCCGAGCTTCGTTGCCTGCGAGCCGTAATACGCGGCGACGTTGCGCATGTCGTCCGCACTCAACGCGCTCGCGAACCCGACCATCACTGGATTTGTCCGCGCCGGCCCCTTGGCGCCCGACTGGGTCTTGAAGTCGTTCAACTGCTTGACCAGATATTCGGGATGCTGGCCGGCGAGCTTCGGGAAACTGCCCGACGCGCTGTTGCCGTCGGCGCCGTGACACGACGCACACACCTGCCCGGCAATCGCCTTGCCGCGGTCCAGATCCGGCTTTGCCGCATCCGCCGCGTTTGCCTCCGCTACGAAACCTACGAACCCTGCTGCAACCTGAAGCACCATCAGAGACTTGCACAGTCGATTCATTCGCACACCCTGTTTCGTCTTGTGGGAATTTGAGGTTCTGCAAAAAACGACGTCGACCAGTCTACCGCAGAAGCTACATAAAAGCGCGAGGCAGGCGCCCGCAACTCTTCGGCAAAACCGGCGTATTGTACAATATCGCGCTGAAAGCTCCCGCGCCTATCGGGGCTACCCCGCCTCCACCCCAGCGGCTCGCGCCGCCCCGTCCCACCGGTTCCCCATGGCCTTTTTGCTCCATCAAGCCCGCTTCTATACGACCGTCAATCATCTGCGCGACCTGCCGCCGACGGTCCAGCCGGAAATCGCGTTCGCGGGCCGCTCGAATGCCGGCAAATCGACGGCGATCAACGTGCTGTGCAACCAGAAGCGGCTCGCCTTCGCGTCGAAGACGCCCGGCCGCACGCAGCACATCAACTACTTCTCCGTCGGCCCGGCCGCCGAGCCCGTCGCGAACCTCGTCGACCTGCCCGGCTATGGCTACGCGGAAGTGCCGGGAGCCGCGAAGGCCCACTGGGAAATGCTGCTGTCGTCGTACCTCGCGACCCGTTCGCAGCTGTGCGGCCTGATCCTGATGATGGATTCGCGCCGCCCGCTGACCGACCTCGACCGCCGGATGATCGAGTGGTTCGTGCCGACCGGCAAGCCGATCCACACGCTGCTGACGAAGTGCGACAAATTGACGCGGCAGGAAAGCATCAATGCGCTGCGCAACACGCAAAAGGGGCTCGACGCGTACCGCGACCAGGGCGTGAAGGGCAAGCTGACCGTCCAGCTGTTCTCGGCGCTGAAGCGCACCGGGCTCGACGAGGCGCACGAACTGATCGAGAGCTGGGTGCGGCCGTCCGTCGCCGACGAAAAAAGCGAGCCTGTAGCACAATGAGCGGGCAACGCGCGGCCAGGATTGGCTGTGCGCACCTGACGGCACCTGCGGATTCGGCCGGCTCATAAAAAAACCCGCCGTCGAACGGCGGGTCAAACAGCCTAATCGAATAACGACAGGCACCCGCTCAGGGAGGAGAAGCGGGGAGCTGCACGCGACGCGTGCCGCTCGATCGCTATCATATACCAACGGTCTCGAAAATGACCTAAGGGTTCCGTAAGGTCCTTCTTGCCCTGATTTCTGCCAAATCGCCATGAGCTTCCATCCGCTTCATCGTCCGCGCCGGATGCGCCGCGACGACTTCTCCCGCCGCCTGATGCGCGAAAACCGCCTGACCACCGACGACCTGATCTATCCGGTGTTCGTCGTCGAAGGCACCAACGAACGCCAGCCCATACCGTCGATGCCCGGCGTCGAACGCGTGTCGGTCGATCTGCTGATGCAGGTCGCCGAGCAGTGCGTCGAACTCGGCGTGCCCGTGCTGTCGCTGTTCCCGGCCATCGAGCCGTCGCTGAAAACGCCCGACGGTCGCGAAGCGGCCAATCCGGAAGGCCTGATCCCGCGCGCGGTGCGCGAGTTGAAGAAGCGCTTCCCCGAACTCGGCGTGCTGACCGACGTCGCGCTCGATCCGTACACGAGCCACGGCCAGGACGGCGTGCTCGACGAAAACGGCTACGTGATCAACGACGACACGATCGAGATCCTGGTCGACCAGGCGCGCGCGCAGGCGGAAGCCGGTGTCGACATCGTCGCGCCATCCGACATGATGGACGGCCGCATCGGCGCGGTCCGCGAAATGCTGGAAAGCGACGGCCACATCCATACGCGCATCATGGCCTACTCGGCCAAGTTCGCGTCGGCGTTCTACGGCCCGTTCCGCGACGCGGTCGGCTCGGCGTCCAACCTGGGCAAGGGCAACAAGATGACCTACCAGATGGACCCGGCGAACAGCGACGAAGCGCTGCGCGAAGTCCGCCTCGACATCGACGAAGGCGCCGACATGGTGATGGTCAAGCCCGGCATGCCGTATCTCGACATCGTGCGCCGCGTGAAGGACGAGTTCCGCTTCCCGACCTACGTGTATCAGGTGAGCGGTGAATACGCGATGCTGAAGGCCGCCGCGATGAACGGCTGGCTCGACCACGACAAGGTCGTGCTCGAATCGCTGCTCGCGTTCAAGCGCGCGGGCGCCGACGGCGTGCTCACGTACTTCGCGCTCGATGCCGCGCGTCTGCTGAAAGCGCAGCGCTGAGCCGCGCGCCGGCAGGCACAATGAAAAACGGCGGGACACTTCGGTGTCCCGCCGTTTTTCATTTGCAGTCCGGTCGACGCAAAGGTCGCCTGTGCACGCGGACGAGCGCGTTACACCGTCGGTACCGCTGCGCGATCAAGGCTGCGCAGAAACGTCTCGGCCGCCTGATAGCCGACCACGCGGCCGATTTCGTGGCCGTTGCGATCGAAGAAGATGATGCCCGGCGGCCCGAACAGGTTGAAGCGCTTGAGCAGCGCCTGGTCGTCCGGATTGTTCGCGGTAACGTCCGCACGCACCAGATGAAGTTGCGCAAGCCGCGCCTGCACACGCGAATCCGTGAACGTCAGATGCTCCATCTCCTTGCAGCTCACGCACCAGTCGGCGTAGAAATCGAGCATCACGGGGCGGCCCGAGGTCTTCAGCAGCGTGTCGAGCTCGCCACTGGAGCGCACCGACGCGAACGCCGGCCCCTGTTGCGCGGCTGCCGGCGCATCGCCCGATGCAACCGTGCGCGCCGCGAGGACTGCCAGCGGCTTCACGGGGTCGTTGGAACCGGCCGCGAGACCAACGAGCAGCGTCGCAGCCCAGATCGCGAGCGCCGCACCGAGACCGCGGCCGAGGCGGCGCCAGATCGACGCGGCGCCGGCATGCGGCGTGAACAGGCCGAGTGCCGCGGCAGCAACCAGCAGCCACAACGCGGCGAGGACCATCTTCAGGCCGCCCGCGAGCACCGGCCACACGATCCATAGCGCGGCGGCGAGCAGCACGATGCCGAAGAACACCTTGACGCTGTCCATCCATGCGCCCGCGCGCGGCAGCACCGTACCCGCACCGATGCCGACCACGAGCAGCGGCACGCCGAGCCCCAGCCCCATCGCGAACAGCGCGGCGCCACCGAGCAACGCATTGCCGGTATGCGCGATGAACGCGAGCACCGCAAACAGCGGCGCCGTCATGCATGCGCCGACGACCAGCGCCGACAACGCCCCCATCGCGGCGACCGCGATGAAGTGGCCGCCCTGGCGCGCGCTCGATGCTTCGGCCGCGCCGTTCTGCCAGCGCTCGGGCAGCGCGATGTCCTTGCCCGAAATCAGCGATACCGCGAAGGCGGTGAGAAGCAGGCCGAACGCGCCGAGCACCCACGGGTTCTGCAGCCACGCACCGAGGCTCTGGCCGACCAGCGCCGCAGCGATGCCGAGCACCGTATAAACGAGCGCCATGCCGACCACGTAGGTGAGCGACAGCGCAAAACCGCGTGCATGCGTCGCCCGCGTGCCCTGACCGATGATGATCGCGGACACGATCGGAATCATCGGATACGAGCAGGGCAGCAGACTCAGCACGACGCCCGCGACGAAATACAGCGCGACGATCGTGAAGAAGCCGTGCCCCTCGAGCAGCGACTGCGCGAAATCCGCGCTCGTGACCTTGTCGAACCAGCTGCCCGAAGCCGTCGCGCCACCGGCCGGCGCGGTCGCACCCAGCGCCGCGCCATCGACCTTCACGACATGCTCGGCGGGCGGATAGCAGATCCCTTCGTCGGCACACCCCTGCGACGTCACCGCGAGCTCGAACGGCCCCGCAGCCTGCTTGACCGGCACGTGAATCACGACTTCGTCGCGATAGGTCTCGACTTCCTTCTGGAACGTCTGGTCGAACTTCACGTGTCCGGGCGGGAATGTCGGGTCGCCGAGCGTCGCCTGCCCGCTCTTCACCGCGAACG
The DNA here is from genome assembly GCF_005937855.2 of Burkholderia sp. KBS0801. Classification (NCBI taxonomy): domain Bacteria; kingdom Pseudomonadati; phylum Pseudomonadota; class Betaproteobacteria; order Burkholderiales; family Burkholderiaceae; genus Burkholderia; species Burkholderia sp. KBS0801. Next base: position 338,298 of record NZ_CP042177.1, on the reverse strand, counting down.
CGAACCGCTCGCGGTACAGGTAGTAGCCGTTGGCGACCTTGAAGCGGACGTCCACCTGCCCCGGCGATTCGCTCGCGCTGAACTTGAACGCCACCGACGGATCGAGAAAATCGTCGGCCGCGCGCGCGACCGACAGGCAGCCCAGCGCGAAAAAGAACGACAACAGGATCGCGAGGAATCGCGGTGCGCGCATGCGCACGGAAAGCGCCATACCGTTAAACATGAAATAGACGTTGAGTTTCGCTGGTCACCCACTGGCCGTACCCGACCGAGGCCGTCGCCTGCCACGAGACGATTTCCGGCGTCTCGTACGGATGATGCGTGAGAATAAATCGCTCCAGTTCGAGCGAGCGCACGGGGCTCGTCTTGAACAGCAACTGGATCTCGTCGGCCGTTTCGATCTTCCCCTGCCAGTGATAGCGCGACTTGATCGCACCGAGCTCCGACACGCAGGCGGCCAGCCGCGCGTCGAGCGCGCCGTCGGCGAGCGCTACGGCCGTCGCCGCATCCGGCACCGTCGTCAGCATCAACACCACCACCATACGCCCTCCTGGCTGGTTTACCGGCTTTCGCCGCCCCCGATCGCGCGAGTACCCGCGCCGACCGTCCCGTATCGTAGCGCAGCGCGCGCGACGCTGCCGGCACGAGGCTGCGACAATCGATCGCAGCGAGTCGGCCGCCAAAAACAAAAAGGGCCAAGCAATTGCTCGGCCCCTTTCAGATACTGCTGCGTACGGGAAGCTTACTCAGCTTCTTGCACGTTTTCCGTTTCGTCGACTTCCGGACGATCGAGCAGCTCGACCAGTGCCATCGGTGCGTTGTCGCCGACGCGGAAGCCGAACTTCAGCACGCGCAGGTAGCCGCCCGGACGGTTCGCGAAACGCGGACCGAGCACGTCGAACAGCTTCGCCACCGAGTCACGATCGCGCAGGCGGTTGAACGCCAGGCGACGGTTTGCCAGCGACGGCTTCTTGCCGAGCGTGATCAGCGGCTCGACGACTTTACGGAGTTCCTTCGCCTTCGGCAGCGTCGTCTTGATGACTTCGTGCTCGATCAGCGAGTTGGACATGTTACGGAGCATAGCCAGACGGTGGCTGCTCGTGCGGTTCAGTTTCCGCAGACCATGACGATGGCGCATTTCAGTTTCCTTGATTCAAAGTTTTGATCCAGCTCTTCTATCGCACCGCAGGGGTGCACGGGCCGGTAACGAAAAAAGCAAGATGCGGATTTTAAAGGAAAATCCGCATCTTTGCCAACTACAGCAACAACCGGGCTTACTTGTCGAGACCAGCCGGCGGCCAGTTTTCGAGCTTCATGCCCAGCGTGAGACCGCGCGAAGCGAGCACTTCCTTGATCTCGTTGAGCGACTTGCGACCGAGGTTCGGCGTCTTCAGCAGCTCGTTTTCCGTGCGCTGGATCAGGTCGCCGATGTAGTAGATGTTCTCGGCCTTCAGACAGTTCGCCGAACGAACCGTCAACTCGAGATCATCCACCGGACGCAGCAGGATCGGATCGATCTGCGGCGCGCGCGACGGTGCTTCGGCAGCCGTTTCCGTGCCTTCCAGTGCCGCGAACACGGACAGCTGGTCGACCAGGATGCGGGCCGATTGACGGATCGCCTCTTCCGGGGTGATCACGCCGCTCGTCTCGATGTTCATCACGAGCTTGTCGAGGTCGGTACGCTGCTCGACACGTGCGCTTTCAACGGCATAGCTCACGCGGCGAACCGGCGAGAACGATGCGTCGAGGACGATGCGGCCGATGATCTTGGCCGTGTCTTCGCCGTAGCGACGGACGTTGCCGGGCACGTAGCCGCGACCCTTTTCGATCTTGATCTGAACGTCGAGCTTGCCGCCCTTCGACAGGTGTGCGATCACGTGATTCGGGTTGATGACTTCGCAATCGTGCGCCAGCTCGATATCGCCGGCCGTCACGACGCCTTCGCCTTCCTTGCGCAGGGTAACCGTCACTTCGTCACGGTTGTGCAGCTTGAACACCACACCCTTCAGGTTCAGCAGCAGGTTGACGACGTCCTCTTGCACGCCATCAAGCGTCGAGTACTCGTGCACCACGCCCGCGATCGTGACTTCGGTCGGCGCGTAGCCAACCATCGACGACAGCAGCACGCGGCGAAGCGCATTGCCCAAGGTGTGGCCGTAACCGCGTTCGAACGGTTCCATGACCACCCTCGCGTGGTTCTCGCCAAGCGATTCCACGGCGATGATCTTGGGTTTCAGCAAACTGGTTTGCATGGGCTTTCCTTTTCAATACCCTCGGCTCGTTACACCGATAAGGCTGACCGGTAACAACCAGAAAATAAACAGCCGAGGCCCCCCCTTGCGAAACGCAATCGGGGTACCTCGGCCGTCAATCGGATTAACGCGAATACAATTCGACGATCAGGCTTTCGTTGATGTCGCCTGCGATGTCAGCGCGTTCCGGCATTTGCTTGAACGTGCCTTCGAACTTCTTCGCATCGACTGCAACCCAGCTCGGCATGCCGCCTTGCTCGGCCAGCGACAGCGCTTCGACGATACGCGCCTGCTTCTTCGCCTTTTCGCGGATCGCGACGACGTCACCCGCCTTCACTTGCTGCGACGGCACGTTCGCGACGACGCCGTTCACGGTGATCGACTTGTGGCTCACGAGCTGACGCGCTTCAGCGCGGGTCGAGCCGAAGCCCATGCGATACACGACGTTGTCGAGACGCGACTCGAGCAGTTGCAGCAGGTTTTCACCCGTGTTGCCCTTGCGGCGGTCGGCTTCAGCGAAGTAGCGGCGGAACTGACGCTCCAGCACGCCGTAAATACGCTTGACCTTCTGCTTTTCGCGCAGCTGCGTACCATAGTCGGACGTGCGTGCGCCCGAGGTACGGCCGTGCTGACCCGGCTTGCTGTCGAGCTTGCACTTGTCGGCGAGCGAGCGGCGCGCGCTCTTCAGGAACAGGTCGGTGCCTTCACGGCGGGACAGCTTGGCCTTGGGGCCGATATAACGTGCCACGTTGCATTCCTTTATCAATCAGTCACGCGGATCGCAATCCGCGCTAGTTCGCGCCCTTTGGGGCGAACGGTGGGCTTAGTCAATCAAAAAAGCAACGCCCGTCGACGCTACGCGGCGACAGGCAAATGCGCCAGCACGAACGTGCCAGCAGCATTCTTAGATACGACGGCGCTTCGGCGGACGGCAGCCGTTGTGCGGAATCGGGGTGACATCCGAAATCGCGGTGATCTTGATGCCGAGGCCATGCAGTGCGCGCACCGCCGACTCACGACCCGGGCCAGGGCCCTTGATCCGCACTTCCAGATTCTTCACGCCGTATTCCATCGCCACGCGACCGGCCGACTCAGCAGCAACCTGAGCAGCGAACGGCGTCGACTTCCGCGAGCCCTTGAAGCCCTGGCCGCCCGACGTCGCCCATGCCAGTGCATTGCCCTGGCGATCGGTGATCGTGATGATCGTGTTGTTGAACGACGCGTGAACGTGCACCACGCCTTCAGCGACGTTCTTCTTAACCTTCTTGCGAACGCGTTGCGCCGCGGTATTCGAAGCCTTAGCCATTACGTTTTCCTGTAACTGTCAGTTCCGCTTACTTCTTCAGCGCTTGCGCTGCACGACGCGGGCCCTTGCGGGTACGTGCGTTCGTACGCGTACGCTGACCGCGCATCGGCAGGCCCTTGCGATGACGGACACCACGGTAGCAACCGAGGTCCATCAGGCGCTTGATGTTCATCGTCACTTCACGGCGCAGATCGCCTTCGACGATGAACTTGCCCACTTCTTCACGCAGCTTTTCGAGGTCTGCGTCGGTCAGGTCCTTGACCTTCTTCGAGAATTCCACGCCAGCTGCCGAGCAGATGCTGCGCGAGCGCGTGCGGCCGATACCGAAGATTGCCGTCAGGCCGATCTCGGTATGCTGGTGATTCGGGATGTTAACCCCTGCGATACGAGCCATTGTTTTTCCTCAAACAAAAAGCGCAAACAAACGCGCGGTCAGCCTTGGCGCTGCTTGTGGCGCGGATCCGAGCTGCAGATCACGCGAACGACGCCTTTGCGCTTGATGATCTTGCAATTGCGGCAAATGCGCTTAACCGATGCCATCACTTTCATGATAATACCCTTTTTTCAAATCACTTCGCCCGGAACACGATCCGCGCACGAGACAGATCGTAAGGCGTCAATTCAACCGTGACCTTGTCGCCCGGCAGGATGCGGATGTAGTGCATCCGCATCTTCCCGGAGATATGCCCCAACACGACATGGCCGTTTTCCAGCTTCACGCGGAAGGTAGCATTCGGAAGGTTTTCAATCACCTCACCCTGCATCTGGATTACATCGTCTTTGGCCATAGTCCTGAATTAACGCATTGGGATGTTGCCGCCCTTGAAGTTTGCCTTCTTGAGCAGCGACTCATACTGTTGCGACATAACGTACGACTGCACCTGCGCCATGAAGTCCATCGTGACGACGACAATGATCAGCAGCGACGTTCCACCAAAATAAAACGGCACGTTCCAGCGCAGCACCAGGAATTCCGGCAGCAGACACACGAAGACGATGTAGATCGCACCAGCCAGCGTCAGACGCGTGAGGATGCGGTCGATGTATCGTGCGGTCTGATCGCCCGGACGAATACCCGGAACAAACGCGCCGCTCTTCTTCAGGTTGTCCGCGGTTTCCCTGCTGTTGAACACCAGTGCGGTGTAGAAGAAGCAGAAAAACACGATTGCCAGCGTGTACAGCAGCACATAGACCGGCTGACCCGGCTTCAGCGCCTCCGCGACGTTATGCAACGTGTTGGAGATCCAGCTCCCCGTCGGCTGACCCGTGCTGAACCAGCCGAGAATCGTGGCCGGAAACAGGATGATCGACGATGCGAAGATCGGCGGAATCACGCCCGACATGTTCAGCTTCAGCGGCAAGTGCGACGACTGTCCACCGTAGATCTTGTTGCCGACCTGGCGCTTCGCGTAGTTCACGAGGATCTTGCGCTGACCGCGTTCGATGAACACGACCAGGTAAGTCACCGCGGCAATCAGAACGACGATGATGATCGCCGAAATGATGCTCATCGAACCCGTACGCACCAGCTCGAACAGCCCACCGACGGCATTCGGGAACCCTGCTGCGATCCCGCCGAAGATGATGATCGAGATGCCGTTGCCCAGACCACGCTCGGTGATCTGCTCACCCAGCCACATCAGGAACATCGTGCCGGTAACCAACGTCACGACCGTCGTCAGTCGGAACAGCATGCCGGGGTCGATCACGAGGCCAGGCTGGTTTTCCAGCGCAGCCGCGATACCGAACGCCTGGAAGGTCGCGAGCACCACGGTGAAATACCGCGTGTACTGCGTGATCTTCCGTTGCCCTGCCTGCCCTTCCTTCTTCAGCGCCTCGAGCTGCGGCGAGACGATCGCCAGCAACTGCATGATGATCGACGCCGAGATGTACGGCATGATCCCCAGCGCAAAGATCGTGAAGCGGGAAAGCGCACCACCCGAGAACATGTTGAACATGCCCAGGATGCCGCCCGCCTGGCTCTGGAACAGCTTCGCCAGTTGATCCGGATCGATGCCCGGCACGGGGATGTGCGCGCCGATGCGATAGACGATCAGCGCCAGGAGCAGGAACATCGCTCGCCGACGCAGATCGCCGAATTTCGCCGTGCTTCGACCGGGTTTTGCAAGACTCGGGCTGTTAGCCAAGTACCTTCTCCGATGAATGCAAGTAACGACGCGCTACGCGTGTCACTCGGCGAACGAACCGCCAGCCGCTTCGATCGCAGCGCGCGCACCCTTGGTGGCACCGAGACCCTTCACGACGATCTTGCGCTTCAGTTCGCCCGTCGCGATGATCTTTGCGCTCTTCGTCAGCTCGCCGACCAGGCCGGCTTGCTTCAGTGCGAGCAGATCGATCTCATCGACCGGCAGCTTCTCGAGGTCGCCCAGGCGCACTTCACCGACGAATTCCTTCGTCAGCGACGTGAAACCGCGCTTCGGCAGACGACGTTGCAGCGGCATCTGACCGCCTTCGAAACCGACTTTGTGGAAGCCGCCCGAACGCGATTTCTGACCCTTGTGACCACGGCCAGCCGTCTTGCCGAGGCCCGAACCGATGCCACGGCCGACGCGACGCTTGGCGTGCTTGGCGCCAGCGGCCGGCTTCAGGTTATTCAATTCCATATCAACTCCTTGATCCGTAGGGCCGCTTACGCGATGACCTTAACGAGGTACGAGACCTTGTTGATCATGCCGCGGACCGCCGGCGTGTCCTGCAGCTCGCTAACCGAGTTGAGTCGGCGCAGGCCCAGGCCACGCACGGTCGCGCGGTGCGATTCGCGGGTCCCGATCAGGCTCTTAACGAGCTGAACCTTGACAGTTTTTTCAGACATGGTGACCACCCGGGCTTAGCCCAAAATATCTTCGACGGACTTGCCGCGCTTCGCCGCGATGTCTGCCGGGGTCGACTGCTTGCGCAGACCGTCCAGCGTGGCGCGAACGAGGTTGTACGGGTTCGTCGAACCGTGGCTCTTCGCCACGACGTTCTGAACGCCCATCACGTCGAACACTGCGCGCATCGGGCCGCCGGCGATCACACCCGTACCTGCCTTCGCCGGAGCGAGGAGGACAGCGGATGCGCCATGCTTGCCGTGCACTTCGTGCTGCAGCGTGCCGTTCTTGAGCGGCACCTTGAACATGTTGCGGCGAGCTTGTTCCATTGCCTTCTGGACAGCGACCGGCACTTCCTTCGCCTTGCCCTTGCCCATACCGATGCGGCCATCGCCGTCGCCAACCACGGTCAGTGCGGCGAAGCCGAGAATACGGCCACCCTTCACGACCTTGGTCACGCGGTTGACCGAAATCATCTTTTCGCGAAGGCCGTCGTCGCGCTCGTCAGCCTGAACTTTCGCTTGCATCTTTGCCATGACGAATTCCTTCCTTAGAACTTGAGCCCAGCTTCGCGAGCTGCCTCAGCCAGCGCCTTGACGCGGCCATGGTAGCGGAAGCCCGAGCGGTCGAAGGCGACGGATTCGATGCCGGCGGCCTTTGCCTTCTCGGCAATACGCTTGCCGATCAGCGTCGCAGCATTAACGTTGCCACCCTTGCCCGACTTGTCGGCCAGTTCGGCGCGCACTTCTGCTTCGAGCGTCGACGCGCTGGCGAGCACCTTGGTGCCGCACGGCGAGAACACTTGAGCGTAGATGTGCGTGTTCGTGCGATGCACGGCGAGACGCGCGACCTGCAGCTCAGCGATCTTGATACGCGTCTGGCGAGCGCGGCGCAGGCGAGATTGAGTCTTATCCATGATTGCGCACCCTTACTTCTTCTTCGTTTCTTTGAGGATCACAACCTCGTCGGAATAGCGCACGCCCTTGCCCTTGTAGGGCTCCGGCGGACGGTAACCGCGAACTTCCGCAGCTACTTGACCGACTTGTTGCTTGTTGATCCCCTTGATCACGATTTCGGTTTGCGTCGGGGTTTCAGCCTTGACGCCTTCCGGCATCTGGTGCACCACCGGGTGCGAGAAACCCAGCGACAGGTTCAGCTTGTCGCCTTGCGCCTGCGCACGATAACCGACGCCAACCAGCGTCAGCTTGCGCTCGAAACCCTTGGTCACGCCGTGCACGGCATTCGCGATGATCGCGCGCATCGTGCCCGACAGTGCATTTGCTTCGCGGCTTTCGTCGACCGGCGACAGATTCAGCGTGCCGTCGTTGTTCGCCACGTTCACGAGCGGATTGATCGCTTGCGTGATGGTGCCCAGCGGGCCCTTGACGGTGATTGCACCGTCGGCCAGCTTGACTTCCGCGCCTTGCAGCGCGATCGGGCTTTTACCTACTCGAGACATGTTTCTCTCTCCTCGGCTTTAAGCGACGTAGCAGATGACTTCGCCGCCGACGCCGGTAGCGCGCGCCTTGCGATCAGTCATCACGCCCTTCGGCGTCGACACGATTGCCACGCCCAGGCCGTTCATGACCTGGGGAATGTCGTTGCGGCCGCGGTACACGCGCAGACCAGGCTTCGACACGCGCTCGAGGCGTTCGATGACCGGGCGACCTGCGTAGTACTTCAGCGCGATATTCAGTTCGGACTTCGCACCTTCCGCCTTGACGGCGAAATCGTCGATATAGCCTTCGTCCTTCAGGACTTGCGCGATTGCAACCTTGACCTTCGACGAGGGCATCGCGACCGATACCTTCTCGACCATCTGCGCGTTGCGGATGCGAGTCAGCATATCGGCGATAGGATCACTCATGCTCATTTACGTTTCTCCTATTACCAGCTCGCCTTGGTCAGGCCAGGAATCTCGCCACGGAATGCGATTTCACGAATCTTGTTACGCGCGAGGCCGAATTTACGGAACGTGCCACGCGGACGGCCCGTGATCGCGCAGCGGTTACGCTGGCGGGTCGGGTTTGCGTTGCGGGGCAGTTGCTGCAGCTCCAGGCGTGCTTCGTAGCGCTCTTCTTCCGACTTGCTTTGGTCTTCGACGATCGCCTTCAGCGCTTCGCGCTTTGCTGCGAACTTCGCGACCAGGCGGGCGCGCTTCTTTTCACGTTCGATCAGTGCCAGTTTAGCCACGGTAACCTCAGTTTCTGAACGGGAACTTGAAGCTGGCGAGCAGAGCCTTTGCTTCGTCGTCGGTCTTCGCAGTCGTCGTGATGCTGATGTTCAGCCCACGCAGTGCGTCGATCTTGTCGTAGTCGATTTCGGGGAAAATGATCTGCTCTTTCACACCGATGTTGTAGTTGCCACGGCCATCGAAAGCACGACCCGACACGCCGCGGAAGTCACGCACGCGGGGCAGGGCGACGGTCACGAAACGGTCGAGGAATTCGTACATCGCACGGCCGCGCAGCGTCACCATCGCGCCAATCGGATAGCCCTGGCGGATCTTGAAGCCTGCGATTGCCTTGCGTGCCTTCGTGACGACCGGCTTCTGGCCGGCGATCTTCGTGAGGTCGCCAACGGCGTTCTCGATGATCTTCTTGTCAGCGATCGCTTCGCCAAGACCCATGTTCAGCGTGATCTTGGTGATGCGCGGCACTTCCATGACCGACTTGTAACCGAACTTCTCGATCAGGCCGGGCACAACCTTTTCTTTGTAAAACTCTTGAAAACGAGCCATTTTTTACTCCGCTGCGTCAGGCGCTCAGTACGGCACCGGTCGTCTTCAGGAAGCGAACTTTCTTGCCTTCCTCGACCTTGATGCCAACACGCGACGCCTTGCCATTCGCGTCGACCAGTGCGACGTTCGAAATATGCAGGGGCATCGTCTTCGCTTCCACGCCGCCCGTCGTACCCTTCATCGGGTTCGGCTTCACATGCTTCTTGACGAGGTTGATACCTTCAACCGTCACATGTTCAGCACCGACAGCCAGCACGACGCCGCGCTTGCCCTTGTCCTTACCAGTGACGACGATAACTTCGTCACCTTTGCGAATCTTGTTCATCGCGACTCCTTACAGCACTTCCGGCGCCAGCGAAACGATCTTCATGAATCGTTCGCTACGCAGCTCACGCGTCACCGGCCCGAAGATGCGGGTGCCGATCGGCTCAAGCTTGTTATTCAAAAGCACAGCGGCGTTGCCGTCGAACTTGATCAGCGAGCCGTCTTGACGGCGAACACCCTTGGCGGTGCGGACCACCACGGCGTTGTAGATTTCGCCTTTCTTCACGCGCCCGCGCGGCGTTGCTTCTTTGACGGTCACCTTGATGATGTCGCCAATGCCGGCATAACGACGCTTCGAGCCGCCGAGCACCTTGATGCACATGACTTCACGCGCACCCGTGTTGTCGGCTACTTCGAGCCGAGATTCGGTCTGGATCATGGTTTGTCTTTCCCAACTTAATCCGGATGCACCACCATGATGCATTCGGTCAGTCTTGGTCCCGTCAGCCAATCGGCTGCTTGGGTTGGAACAGCAGCGACGGCAAACGAAACCCGCCATCGCAATTCGGTGAATCTTTCGGACAGGCTGGCGCCAGTCCGCTTCCCCCACCAACTTCGCCCGCGACGGGGCTCCCATAAAGAGGGAAGACCAGGATTATAACAAATAATCCTGGTCACGCAAGCAAAAACTTTGCGATTTCAAGCACTTCGTGGAGAAGTGCCTGTTACTGCCTACTGCACGGACCCGCTTAGATCACGCGAGCCGCTTCGACGAGGCGCGACACCGTCCAGGCCTTCGTCTTCGAAACAGGACGGGTTTCCTGGATTTCGACGAGATCGCCTTCGTTGCAGGTGTTCGCTTCATCATGCGCGTGGTACTTCTTCGAGCGCACGACATACTTGCCGTAGATCGGGTGCTTGACGCGGTGCTCGATCAGCACGGTGACGGTCTTGTCCATCTTGTTGCTGACGACCCGACCGACCAGCGTCCGCTTCAGCGAGGTTTTCACGCTATCGTTCATTTCTGGTTCGCCTTCTGAGTCATGACGGTCCGCACACGTGCGATGTCGCGACGAACCTTCTTCAGCTGGCTCGTGTTCGTGAGCTGCTGGGTCGCGAGTTGCATGCGCAGGCCGAATTGCGCCTTCAGCAGGTCCGCCAGCTCCTTGTTGAGCGCGGCCTGGTCTTTCTGGAGAAGTTCGGAAGCCTTCATGTTTTCTCCTTAGGCGCCGAGCTGGCGCACGATGAATGCCGTCTTCAGCGGCAGCTTGGCTGCAGCCAGACGGAACGCTTCGCGTGCCAGTTCTTCGGTTACGCCGTCCATTTCATAGAGCATCTTGCCCGGCTGGATCTCGGCGACGTAGTACTCCGGGTTACCCTTACCGTTACCCATACGCACTTCGGCCGGCTTCTGCGAAATCGGCTTGTCCGGGAAGATCCGGATCCAGATACGACCGCCACGCTTGATGTGACGCGTCATTGCACGACGCGCCGCTTCAATTTGACGTGCGGTCAAACGACCGCGACCGATCGCCTTCAGGCCGAAATCACCGAACGACACTGCGTTGCCGCGCGTCGCCTTGCCGGTGTTACGACCCTTCTGCTCTTTACGATACTTTCTGCGTTTCGGTTGCAGCATCGTTATTCTCCAGTCTTGCCGTCTTCGGGCTTGCCGGCGCCACGGCGCGGTGCGCCACGGCGAGCACCCGGAGCGCCGCCTTCGCCGTCACGGCGCGGACGACGGTCGCCCGGACGCGCATTGCGACGCGGACGCTTGTCTTCGGCTACTTCTTCGACCACCGGCGCATCGTTGCGGCCGAGCGTGTCGCCCTTGTATACCCACACCTTGACACCGATGATGCCGTAGGTCGTCTTCGCTTCCGAAGTCGCGTAGTCGATATCGGCACGCAGCGTGTGAAGCGGCACGCGACCTTCGCGATACCACTCCGTACGAGCGATTTCGATACCGTTCAGACGGCCTGCGCTCATGATCTTGATGCCTTGGGCACCCAGACGCATCGCGTTCTGCATCGCACGCTTCATCGCGCGACGGAACATGATCCGGCGCTCGAGCTGTTGCGTGATCGAGTCAGCGATCAGTTGCGCATCGGTTTCCGGCTTGCGGATCTCTTCGATGTTGACGTGAACCGGCACGCCCATGCGGCGTTGCAGTTCCGTCTTCAGCTGTTCGATATCCTCGCCCTTCTTGCCGATGACGACGCCCGGACGCGAGCTGTAAATCGTGATGCGCGCGTTCTTTGCCGGACGCTCGATGACGACCCGACCGACCGAAGCGTTCTTCAGCTTCTTCTTCAGGTACTCACGAACACCGATGTCTTCCTGCAGCATCGCCGCGAAATTGTTGTTGTTCGCGTACCAACGCGAAGCCCAATTGCGGCTGACAGCCAGGCGGAAGCCAGTCGGATGAATTTTCTGTCCCATCGTATGGCTCCTTAATTCCCGACCGTCACAGTGATGTGACAGGATTGCTTCTCGATGCGGTTACCGCGGCCCTTGGCGCGCGCGGTGAAACGCTTGAGCGATGCAGCCTTGTCGACGTAGATGCTCTTGATCTTGAGCTCGTCGATATCAGCGCCTTCGTTGTGCTCCGCATTCGCGATTGCCGACAGCACAACCTTCTTCACGATGCCAGCCGCCTTCTTCGGCGAGAACGTCAGGACGTTCAGCGCCTTGTCGACCGGCAAACCGCGGATCTGGTCAGCCACAAGGCGCGTTTTTTGCGCCGAGATGCGGGCACCGCGATGAATTGCTTTCACTTCCATCTTGATTGCCCCTTATTTCTTGGCCTTCTTGTCGGCCGCGTGACCCTTGAACGTACGGGTCAGTGCGAACTCGCCAAGCTTGTGGCCGACCATGTTTTCCGAGATGTACACCGGAACGTGTTGACGGCCGTTGTGAACAGCGATCGTCAGGCCGATGAAATCCGGCAGAATCGTCGAGCGACGCGACCAGGTCTTGATCGGCTTTTTGTCGCGCGAAGCTGCAGCCGCCTCAACTTTCTTCAGCAAATGGGCGTCGCAGAACGGACCTTTTTTTACAGAACGTGCCATTGCCTACTCCTTAACGCTTGTGACGGCGCTGAACGATCATCGTCGTCGTGCGCTTGTTGCTGCGGGTGCGATAACCCTTAGCCGGCGTACCCCACGGGCTCACCGGGTCGCGACCTGCAGCCGTCTTGCCCTCACCACCACCGTGCGGGTGATCAACCGGGTTCATCGCAACGCCACGCACCGTCGGGCGGATACCGCGCCAGCGGTTCGCGCCAGCCTTGCCGATCTGGCGCAGGCTATGCTCTTCGTTGCCGACTTCACCGATCGTTGCACGGCACTCGATGTGCACGCGGCGGATTTCGCCCGAACGCAGACGAACCTGCGCGTAGACGCCTTCGCGTGCCAGCAGCATGGCCGACGTGCCAGCCGAACGCGCCATTTGCGCGCCCTTGCCCGGCAGCATCTCGATGCAGTGGATCGTCGTACCGACCGGAATGTTGCGGATCGGCAGCGTGTTGCCTGCACGGATCGGCGCTTCCGAACCCGACATCAGCTGTTGGCCGACGGTCAGGCCCTTCGGGGCGATGATGTAGCGACGCTCGCCGTCTGCGTAGAGCACCAGCGCGATGTTCGCGCTACGGTTCGGGTCGTACTCGAGACGCTCGACCTTTGCCGGGATGCCATCCTTCGTGCGACGGAAATCGACGATACGATAGTGCTGCTTGTGACCACCACCCTTGTGACGCGTGGTGATACGGCCGTTGTTGTTACGGCCGGCGGTCGAGCTCTGCGAGTCGAGCAGTGCCGCGAACGGCTTGCCCTGGTGCAGATTCTTGTTGACCACCTTGACCATCGCGCGGCGACCCGGCGATGTCGGCTTAACTTTCACGATTGCCATGATTACTTGGCCTCCGCTTCAAAGTTGATTTCCTGGCCGGGCTTCAGGCAAACGTACGCCTTCTTCACGTCCTTGCGGCGACCCATCGAACGGCCGAAACGCTTTTGCTTGCCCTTCTGGACCAGCACGTTGACCGAATCAACTTCAACCTTGAACAGCAACTCGACAGCCGCCTTCACTTCCTGCTTCGTGGCATCCGGTGCGACTTCGAACACGACTTGCTCGTTCTTGTCGGCAACCAGCGTCGCCTTTTCCGAGATCACCGGTGCGAGCAGGACCTGCATCAAACGATGATCGTTTTTGCGAATCTCGCTCATGACAGCAACTCCTCGATCTGGGCGACCGCAGCCTTCGTGACCAGCACTTTCTTGAAGTAGATCAGCGACAGCGGGTCAGCGTAGCGCGGCTCGACAATCGCCACGTGCGGCAGGTTGCGCGAAGCCAGGTACAGGTTCTCGTCGACCGTATCCGTAATGATCAGCACGGAGTCGAGACCCATGGTCTTGAATTTGTCAGCCAGCAGCTTGGTCTTCGGCGCTTCGAGGATGATGTCCTCGACGACCGACAGACGGCCTTCACGGGCCAGCTGCGAGAAGATCGAGCAGAGACCTGCGCGATGCATCTTCTTGTTGACCTTGTGCGAGAAGTTTTCTTCCGGCGAGTTCGGGAAGATGCGACCACCGCCACGCCACAGCGGGCTCGACGACATACCGGCACGAGCGCGGCCCGTACCCTTCTGACGCCACGGCTTCTTGGTGGTGTGCTTGACTTGCTCACGGTCCTTCTGTGCGCGGTTACCCTGGCGAGCATTCGCCTGGTACGCGACGACGACCTGGTGGATCAGCGCTTCGTTGTAGTCACGACCGAACACGACGTCCGACGCGTTGACCACTGCACCTTCCTGACCATTTTCGTTCAGGAGCTTGAGTTCCATTATTTCGCCCCCTTGGTCTTGACGGCCGGCGTCACGAAAACCTTGCCGCCCTTCGCGCCCGGAATCGCGCCCTTGACGAGCAGCAGCTTGCGCTCTGCGTCGATACGAGCGATTTCGAGGTTCTGCACCGTCACCGTAACGTCACCGAGGTGACCCGTCATGCGCTTACCCGGGAAAACACGACCCGGATCCTGCGCCATACCGATCGAGCCCGGCACGTTGTGCGAGCGCGAGTTACCGTGCGTGGCACGGCCGGAGGAGAAGTTGTAACGCTTGATCGTACCGGCGTAGCCCTTACCGATCGACACGCCTTGCACGTCGACCTTCTGGCCTACTTCGAAAAGATCGGCACCGACGACGGCGCCATTCGACAGCTCGGCTGCCTTGGCCGCGTCAATGCGGAATTCCTTGAGGATTTCACCGGCTTCGACACCGGCTTTGGCGAGATGACCTGCCAGCGGCTTCGTCACGCGCGATGCGCGGCGGGAGCCGAATGCAACCTGCACGGCCGTGTAGCCGTCGGTTTCAACAGTCTTGATCTGCGTCACGCGGTTGTCCGACACGTCCAGCACGGTGACGGGAATCGAATCCCCTTCAGCCGTGAAGATACGGGTCATGCCAACCTTGCGACCTACGAGTCCAAGGCTCATCATTTTCTCCATTCCCGACTGCGATTGGTCGGGGCTGATTTACAAAATGCCGGGCACGCAAGGCCCAACTTTTTTATGCGAATACGCGAAAAGCCAAGCATTATAGCCCGACTTCACGATTTCCGCAAGCAATCAAAGACTTAGCGCCACCCGACAAGCCGGTTGGCGCTGAAAGCCTTACTGCAGCTTGATTTCCACGTCGACGCCAGCCGGCAGATCGAGCTTCATCAGCGCGTCAACCGTCTTGTCGGTCGGATCGACGATGTCCATCAGGCGCTGGTGGGTACGGATTTCGAGCTGATCGCGCGACGTCTTGTTGACGTGCGGCGAACGCAGGATGTCAAAACGCTGGATGCGCGTCGGCAGCGGCACCGGGCCGCGGACGATTGCACCAGTCCGCTTCGCGGTATCGACGATCTCGGCAGCCGATTGATCGATCAAACGGTAGTCGAAAGCCTTCAGGCGAATGCGGATTTTCTGTTGCTGCATGACGATTCCTTGAAAAGAGCGAGGCGATGTTGCATCGCCGGACACTAAAAGAACGCGAAACATGTTGCCTGCGGGGAGCGAGGCGACACGTCCCGAACGGTACTTCCACTGCTAAGCCCGCGATTCTACACGAAAATTCGGAGCGGTGGTGGGCGTTTGTCAATACCGCGACACGCGCCACAAAGACAAAACCGGGCGCCAGATCAGACTGGACACCCGGTTTCGACGATACAACTGCGTACCGTGGAATCGCGGACCCCGAAGGGATCCGCGGATCGTCGATCTTACTCGATGATCTTACTCGATGATCTTGGCGACGACGCCGGCGCCGACGGTACGGCCACCTTCGCGGATTGCGAAGCGCAGGCCTTCTTCCATCGCGATCGGAGCGATCAGCTTCACCGTGATCGACACGTTGTCGCCCGGCATCACCATTTCCTTGTCCTTCGGCAGCTCGATCGAGCCCGTCACGTCCGTCGTACGGAAGTAGAACTGCGGACGGTAGTTGTTGAAGAACGGCGTGTGACGGCCGCCTTCGTCCTTGCTCAGCACGTACACTTCAGCCGTGAAGTGCGTGTGCGGCGTGATCGAACCCGGCTTCGCCAGAACCTGGCCACGCTCCACGTCTTCACGCTTCGTGCCGCGCAGCAGGATACCGACGTTGTCGCCTGCCTGACCTTGGTCCAGCAGCTTGCGGAACATTTCAACGCCCGTGCAGGTCGTCTTCACCGTCGGCTTGATACCGACGATTTCGATTTCTTCGCCGACCTTCACGATGCCGCGCTCGACACGACCCGTCACCACCGTACCGCGGCCCGAGATCGAGAACACGTCTTCCACCGGCATCAGGAACGCGCCGTCAACCGCACGCTCCGGCGTCGGGATGTACGTGTCCAGTGCATCTGCCAGGCTCATGATCGCCACTTCGCCCAGCTCGCCCGTGTCGCCTTCCAGCGCCAGCTTCGCCGAACCCTTCACGATCGGCGTGTCGTCGCCCGGGAAGTCGTACTTCGACAGGAGTTCGCGAACTTCCATCTCGACCAGCTCGAGCAGTTCAGCGTCGTCCACCATGTCGCACTTGTTCAGGAACACGATGATGTACGGAACGCCAACCTGACGCGCCAGCAGGATGTGCTCACGCGTTTGCGGCATCGGGCCGTCTGCTGCCGAGCAAACCAGGATCGCGCCGTCCATCTGCGCTGCGCCCGTGATCATGTTCTTCACATAGTCAGCGTGGCCCGGGCAGTCGACGTGGGCGTAGTGGCGGTTAGCCGTTTCGTACTCGACGTGTGCCGTGTTGATCGTGATGCCGCGCGCCTTTTCTTCCGGTGCCGCGTCGATCTGGTCGTAGGCCTTCGCTTCGCCGCCGAACTTCTTCGTCAGCACCGTCGTGATCGCTGCCGTCAGCGTCGTCTTGCCGTGGTCAACGTGACCGATCGTTCCAACGTTGACGTGCGGCTTGGTCCGCTCAAACTTTTCTTTTGCCATGATTCTCTTCTTTCAAAAAATATCGGTTGGTAGCTGCAGATTTACTTCGACTTCGCGCTGATGATCGCTTCAGCAACGTTGCGCGGAGCTTCAGCGTAGTGCTTGAACTCCATCGTGTACGTTGCACGACCTTGCGTCAGCGAACGCAGCGACGTCGAGTAACCGAACATTTCCGACAGCGGCACTTCGGCGCGAACGATCTTGCCGCCGCCAACCATGTCTTCCATGCCCTGGACGATGCCGCGACGACCCGACAGGTCGCCCATGACGTTGCCCATGTAGTCTTCCGGCGTCTCGACTTCGACAGCCATCATCGGCTCGAGGACGACCGGGTTCGCCTTGCGCATCGCTTCCTTGAACGCCATCGAACCGGCCATGCGGAACGCATTTTCGTTCGAGTCAACGTCGTGGTAGGAACCGAACGTCAGGTGAACCTTCACGTCGACGACCGGGAAGCCAGCCAGCACGCCCGACTTCAGCGTGTCCTGGATACCCTTGTCGACCGCCGGGATGTATTCACGCGGAATCACACCACCCTTGATCTCGTCGAAGAACTCGTAGCCCTTGCCCTGCTCGTTCGGCTCGAGCGTGATGACCGCGTGACCGTACTGGCCGCGACCACCCGACTGCTTGACGAACTTGCCGTCGACGTCCTTCGCCGTCGAACGGATCGTTTCGCGGTATGCAACCTGCGGCTTGCCGACGGTCGCTTCCACGCCGAATTCACGCTTCATCCGGTCGACCAGAATTTCGAGGTGGAGCTCGCCCATGCCCGAAATGATGGTCTGGCCCGACTCTTCGTCGGTCTGCACGCGGAACGACGGGTCTTCCTGCGCCAGGCGGTTCAGCGCGAGGCCCATCTTTTCCTGGTCGGCCTTGGTCTTCGGCTCGACAGCCTGCGAAATCACCGGCTCCGGGAACACCATGCGCTCGAGAACGATGGGGTTTGCCGGATCGCACAGCGTGTCGCCCGTGGTCGCTTCCTTCAGGCCGACCGCAGCGGCGATGTCGCCCGCACGGACTTCCTTGATTTCTTCACGCTGGTTCGCGTGCATCTGCAGAATACGGCCGAGGCGCTCCTTCTTGCCCTTGGTCGAGTTCAGCAGCGTGTCGCCCGAATTGACGACGCCCGAGTACACACGGAAGAAGATCAGCTGGCCGACGAACGGGTCGGTCATGATCTTGAACGCGAGCGACGAGAACTTCTCGTCGTCCGACGCCTTGCGCTCCGCTGCTTCGCCGTTTTCGAGCTCGCCCTTGACCGGCGGGATGTCGACCGGCGACGGCAGGAAGTCGATCACGGCGTCGAGCATACGCTGCACGCCCTTGTTCTTGAACGCGGTACCGCACAGCATCGGCTGGATTTCGCACGCGATCGTACGGTCGCGCAGCGCCTTGACGATGTCGGCTTCCGGCAGATCGCCTTCTTCCAGGTACTTGTTCATCAGGTCTTCGTTGGCTTCAGCAGCCACTTCGACCATCTTTTCGCGCCATTCCTTGCAGGTCTCGGCGAGCTCTGCCGGGATGTCGACGTAGTCGAACTTCGTGCCTTGGGACGCTTCGTCCCAAATGATCGCCTTCATCTTGATCAGGTCGACCACGCCCTTGAAGTTTTCTTCCGAGCCGATCGGCACCACGACCGGAACCGGGTTCGCCTTCAGGCGCAGACGGAGCTGGTCGTAGACCTTGAAGAAGTTCGCGCCGGTACGGTCCATCTTGTTGACGAACGCGAGACGGGGAACCTTGTACTTGTTGGCCTGGCGCCACACCGTTTCCGACTGCGGCTGCACGCCGCCCACTGCGCAGTACACCATGCACGCGCCGTCGAGCACGCGCATCGAGCGCTCCACTTCGATCGTGAAGTCGACGTGACCCGGGGTGTCGATGATGTTGATGCGGTGTTCCGGATAGTTGCCGCCCATGCCCTTCCAGAAGGCCGTGGTAGCAGCGGACGTGATCGTGATGCCACGCTCCTGTTCCTGCTCCATCCAGTCCATCGTGGCTGCGCCGTCGTGGACTTCACCGATCTTGTGGTTCACACCGGTGTAAAACAGAATGCGCTCGGTCGTCGTCGTTTTGCCGGCGTCGATGTGAGCGCTAATACCGATATTTCGGTAGCGCTCGATAGGAGTCTTGCGAGCCACTTTGATCCTCTACTGGGATGACATGATGCAGCCCTGCTGCATCATGCTTCAACACAAACGGGCGAGGCGCCTGAAAAGCGCACCCGCCCGGAATTTATTTCCGCTAACAGCCCTGACAGGCGCTTAGAAACGGAAATGCGAGAACGCGCGGTTGGCTTCTGCCATGCGGTGAACTTCGTCGCGCTTCTTCATCGCGCCGCCACGGCCTTCGGCCGCTTCGGAGAGTTCACCTGCCAGGCGCAGAGCCATCGACTTCTCGCTGCGCTTCTTCGCAGCCTCGCGCAGCCAGCGCATCGCCAATGCCATACGACGCGACGGGCGCACTTCGACCGGAACCTGATAGTTGGCACCACCAACGCGGCGGCTCTTCACTTCGACCACCGGCTTCACGTTGTTGAGCGCAACCGTGAACACTTCCAGCGGGTCCTTGCCACCCTTGGTCTGGATTTGTTCGAATGCGCCATAAACGATGCGCTCTGCGACCGACTTCTTGCCGGACAGCATCAGCATGTTCATGAACTTGGCTACATCAACGTTGCCGAACTTCGGATCCGGCAACACTTCCCGCTTGGGGACTTCGCGACGACGCGGCATGATTCTTCCTTTACCTGTTCAGTTGGAGCTGTATCCAGCTCCGCGGCCACCAACAAACCCGATCACATCTTCACGACTAACCAGCTTGGCCGGGTGACCACTTACTCGACAGCACCGGCAATCCGGCACTCCCGCCTTGACCGCCCTGGGGCGATCCCTGATCAAAAACTGCTTACTTGGCAGCCTTTGCACGCTTCGCGCCGTACTTCGAGCGCGCTTGCTTACGGTCCTTGACGCCCTGGGTATCCAGCGAGCCGCGAACCATGTGGTAACGCACACCCGGCAAGTCCTTCACACGGCCGCCGCGGATCAGCACAACCGAGTGTTCCTGCAGGTTGTGGCCTTCACCGCCGATGTACGAAATCACTTCGAAGCCGTTCGTCAGACGAACCTTGGCGACCTTACGGAGTGCCGAGTTCGGCTTCTTCGGCGTCGTCGTGTACACACGGGTGCACACGCCGCGACGCTGGGGGCAGTCCTGCAGGGCCGGGCTCTTGCTCTTCGTCGTTTCCGACTGACGGCCTTTGCGAACCAGTTGGTTGATGGTTGGCATTGTTTATTCCTGAAATTGAACAAAATCTGCACATCGATTTCGGGCAAAGCGAGAATCGACGCACAGTTGACTTCCGACACCGGCACATGGACACGAACGTTGGAACGCGACGCGGCCTGCCGAATACCGGAACCCAACATCATATTCCGGAAATACCAACTAAGTCAACGGCTTGCGTGATTTGCCGGCCCCGCCGGCGGTTTACCAGAAGGGTCTGAACACCTGTGTCATGCCGATTCGACGACGTCGATGATCTCGTCGCCGAACCGTTCGAGCTTGCGCACGCCCATGCCGGGGATATGGCGCAGGTCCTCGATCGTCTCGGGCGCATTGCGCGCGATTTCGGCAAGCGTGGCGTCGTGGAAGATCACGTAGGCCGGCACGCCGTCGGACTTCGCGGTTTCCGCCCGCCACGCACGCAACGCATCCCAGCGGGCCCGCTCGCGCGTGCCCATGCCGGCCGTCGGGTCGACCCGCGTGCCGCTGCGGCTGGACGACTGGCGCGTGCGCTGCGGCTTCACGTAACGACGCAGCGTGACCTTCTCCTCGTTCTTCAGCACCGGCTTCGCGGCCTCGGTCAGCATGAGCGCGCCGAATCCGCCATGGTCGACCGCCAGATAGCCGTATGCGACGAGCTGCCGGAAAATCGCACGCCACTCGGGCTCGGACAGCGACGCGCCGATCCCGAACGTACTGAGCTGATCGTGACCGCGCTGCAGCACCTTCTCGGTGCGGCCGCCGCGCAGGATCTCGATCAGATGGCTCGAGCCGAAATTGAAACCGCTCGCGCGCTGCGCGCGGAACACGCACGACAGCGCCATCTGCGCCTCGCGCGTCGCATCCCACGAATCGGGCGGCTCGAGGCAGGTGTCGCAATTGCCGCACGGCTGGCTCGCCTCGCCGAAGTAGTTCAGCAATCGCACGCGCCGGCACGAGATCGTCTCGCACAGCCCGAGCAGCGCGTCGAGCTTCGACGTCTGGACGCGCTTGTGCGCATCGTCCGCATCGGACTCGTCGATCATCTTGCGCTGCTGGACGACGTCGCCGAGGCCATACGCCATCCACGCGTTCGCCGGCATCCCGTCGCGGCCCGCGCGGCCCGTTTCCTGGTAGTAGCCTTCGACGCTCTTCGGCAAATCGAGGTGCGCGACGAAGCGCACGTCCGGCTTGTCGATGCCCATGCCGAACGCGATGGTCGCGCACATCACGACGCCTTCCTCGCGCTGGAACATTTCCTGGTGCTTCTGCCGCACCTCGAACTCCATCCCCGCGTGATACGGCAGCGCCCGCACGCCCTGCGCCTTCAGCCATTCGGCCGTTTCCTCGACCTTGCGGCGCGACAGGCAGTAGACGACGCCCGCGTCGGTCGTGCCGTCCGCGTTCGTATGCTCCGCGCGGATGAAGTCGAGCAGCTGCGCGCGCGCGTTGTCCTTCTCGACGATCCGGTAACGGATGTTCGGGCGATCGAAGCTCGATACGAACACGCGTGCGTCGTCGAGCGCGAGGCGATGGATGATCTCGTCGCGCGTGATCGCGTCGGCGGTGGCCGTCAGCGCGATACGCGGCACCGACGGGAAGCGCTCGTGCAACACCGACAACTGAATATATTCGGGACGGAAGTCGTGCCCCCACTGCGACACGCAGTGCGCCTCGTCGATCGCGAACAGGCCGATCCTCGCGCGTTCGAGCAGCTCGAGAAAGCGCCCCGTCATCAGCCGCTCGGGCGCGACGTACAGCAGATCGATCTCGCCTTCGCGCAGCGCGCGCTCGGTCGCCGCGGCTTCGGCGCCCGACAGCGTCGAGTTCAGATACGCCGCGCGCACGCCGACTTCGCTGAGCGCGGCGACCTGGTCCTGCATCAGCGCGATCAGCGGCGACACGACGATGCCCGCGCCCTGCCCCGCCTCGCGGCGCAGCAGCGCCGGAATCTGGTAGCACAGCGACTTGCCGCCGCCGGTCGGCATCAGCACGAGGCAATCGCCGCCGCCGGCGACGTGTTCGACGATTTCACCCTGCTGGCCGCGAAACGCGGGATAACCAAATACTTCGTCGAGGATTTCGAGGGCGCGGGACATGAATGAGAACGAGGACGGCGGAACGATGACCGCAATTTTAACAACCCGCTCGCGCAGCGCGCGGCGAATCGTGAAACGTTGGCCCATCGGACAGGGTTCGTGCGCGCGCATGACGGGCCTGCGCAACCGTGCGGCAAGCCCGTCATGAACGTGAACGACGGATAAAAAAAACCGCCCGGCGGACCGGGCGGCTTCGATGACAGCGAATACAGCAACGCAAGGCGGCTCGCGCCGCCCGTGCTTACTCGGCTGCCGGGTGTTGCGGCTCTTCCGCCGGCGTGCTCGGCGTACCGAAGTCGAATGCCTCTTCCGCTGCGATCTGGTCGAAACGCTCGCGGTCGGACATCTCCTTCGCCTTGCGCGCCTTGTGGAACGCGAGACCCGTACCGGCCGGAATCAGACGGCCGACGATCACGTTTTCCTTCAGGCCACGCAGATCGTCGCGCTTGCCCATGATCGCCGCTTCGGTCAGCACGCGGGTCGTTTCCTGGAACGATGCCGCCGAGATGAACGAGTCGGTCGACAGCGACGCCTTCGTGATACCGAGGAGCACGTTGTCGTACGAAGCCGGGCGCTTGTCCTCGGCGATCATGCGATCGTTCTCGTCCAGCATGTCGGAACGCTCGACCTGTTCGCCCGGGATGAAGCGCGTATCACCGTTGTCGGTGATCTGCACACGACGCAGCATCTGGCGAACGATCACCTCGATATGCTTGTCGTTGATCTTCACGCCCTGCAGACGATACACGTCCTGCACTTCGTCGACGATGTAGCGCGACAGCGCCTCGATACCCTGCAGACGCAGGATGTCGTGCGGATCGGCCGGGCCGTCCACGATCATTTCGCCCTTGTTGACGACCTGAGCATCGTGGACCAGCACCTGCTTTTCCTTCGCGATCAGGAACTCGTGCTGATTGCCTTCGAGGTCCGTGATGACGAGACGCTGCTTGCCCTTCGTGTCCTTGCCGAACGACGTCGTACCGGTGACTTCCGCGAGAATGCCGGCATCCTTCGGCGAACGCGCTTCGAACAGTTCCGCCACCCGCGGCAGACCGCCGGTAATGTCACGCGTCTTCTGCGCTTCGGTCGGGATACGTGCGAGCACTTCACCCACCTGCACTTGCTGGCCGTCCTTCACGGTGATCAGCGCGCCGACCTGGAAGCCGATCTGCACCGCGTGTTCCGTGCCCGGGATCTTCACTTCCTCGCCGTTCGCGTCGAGCAGCTTCACCTGCGGACGCACGCTCTTCGAAGCTTGCGAACCGCGACGCTTCACGTCGATCACGACCAGCGTCGACAGGCCGGTCACGTCGTCGATCTGCTTCGCGACGGTCACGCCTTCCTCGACGTTCTCGAACTTCACCGTACCACCGTACTCGGTGATGATCGGACGCGTCATCGGATCCCACGTCGCCAGCTGCGTGCCGGCCTTGATGGCCGCGCCGTCGAGCTGCAGCAGCGTCGCGCCGTACGGGATTTTGTGACGTTCGCGCTCGCGGCCGATATCGTCGGTGATCAGCGCCTCGCCCGAACGCGAAATGACGATCTGCTCGCCCTTCGCGTTGGTGACGTAACGCATCGTGGCCGTGAAGCGCACGATACCGTTGCTCTTCGCTTCGACCGACGACGCCACTGCCGCACGCGATGCCGCACCACCGATGTGGAACGTACGCATCGTCAGCTGCGTGCCCGGTTCGCCGATCGACTGTGCCGCGATCACGCCGACTGCTTCGCCGACGTTCACGAGCGAGCCGCGGCCCAGGTCACGGCCGTAGCAGGCCGCGCACAGACCGTAACGCGTTTCGCAGGTCAGCGGCGTGCGCACGCGCACTTCGTCGATGCCGAGGCGTTCGATTTCCTCGACCGCCGTTTCGTCGAGCAGCGTGCCCGATTCGTACAGCGTTTCCTGCGTTTCCGGGTTCACGACGTCCGCGACCGCGACGCGGCCGAGGATACGGTCGCGCAGTGCCTCGACGACTTCACCGCCTTCGACCAGCGCCTTCATCGCCACGCCGTTCGACGTGCCGCAATCGTCCTCGACCACCACCAGATCCTGCGTGACGTCGACGAGACGACGCGTCAGGTAACCCGAGTTCGCGGTCTTCAGTGCCGTATCAGCCAGACCCTTACGTGCACCGTGGGTCGAGATGAAGTACTGCAACACGTTCAGGCCTTCGCGGAAGTTCGCGGTAATCGGCGTCTCGATAATCGAGCCGTCCGGCTTCGCCATCAGGCCTCGCATACCGGCCAGCTGACGAATCTGCACCGCCGAACCCCGGGCGCCCGAGTCGGCCATCATGTAGATCGAGTTGAACGACTCCTGGCGCGTCTCGTTGCCGTCGCGGTCCGTCACCGGCTCCGTCGACAGCTGCTCCATCATCGCCTTGCCGACCGCTTCCGACGTTGCCGACCAGATGTCGACCACGTTGTTGTAGCGTTCCTGCGCGGTGACGAGACCCGACATGTACTGGCGGTCGTACTCCTTCACCTTCTTCGCGGCGTCGCCGACGATCGTTTCCTTCTGCGGCGGCACGAGCATGTCGTCCACGCAGATCGAAATGCCGGCACGCGTCGCGAGACGGAAACCCGACTGCATCAGCTGGTCGGCGAACACGACCGTCGCACGCAGACCGCACTTGCGGAATGCGGTGTTGATCAGGCGCGAGATTTCCTTCTTCTTCAGCGGCTTGTTCAGCACCGAGAACGGCAGGCCGTGCGGCAGGATCTCCGACAGGATCGCGCGACCGACGGTCGTCGCGTACAGCGAGATCTTCGGCACGAATTGCGGCGCGCCTTCCGACGTGTCCTCGTTGCGAACCATTTCGGTGATCCGAACGTTGACGCGCGACGCGAGCTCGACTTCCTTGTTCTCGTACGCGCGGATCACTTCCGACACGCCGGTGAACGACAGGCCTTCGCCCTTCGCGTTGATCGCTTCGCGGGTCGCGTAGTACAGACCCAGCACGATATCCTGCGACGGCACGATCGACGGATCGCCGTTGGCCGGGAACAGCACGTTGTTCGACGCCAGCATCAGCGTACGCGCTTCCATCTGCGCTTCGAGCGACAGCGGCACGTGAACGGCCATCTGGTCACCGTCGAAGTCGGCGTTGAACGCCGCGCAGACGAGCGGGTGCAGCTGGATCGCCTTGCCTTCGATCAGCACGGGTTCGAACGCCTGGATACCGAGACGGTGCAGCGTCGGCGCACGGTTCAGCATCACCGGGTGCTCGCGGATCACCTCTTCGAGGATGTCCCACACCACCGGCGTCTGGTTCTCGACTTCCTTCTTCGCAGCCTTGATGGTCGTCGCGACGCCCATCACTTCCAGCTTGTTGAAGATGAACGGCTTGAACAGTTCGAGCGCCATCAGCTTCGGCAGACCGCACTGGTGCAGCTTCAGCGTCGGGCCGACCACGATGACCGAACGGCCCGAGTAGTCGACGCGCTTGCCCAGCAGGTTCTGACGGAAACGACCGCCCTTACCCTTGATCATGTCGGCGAGCGACTTCAGCGGACGCTTGTTCGCGCCCGTCATCGCCTTGCCGCGACGACCGTTGTCGAGCAGCGAGTCGACGGCTTCCTGCAGCATCCGCTTTTCGTTGCGGACGATGATTTCAGGCGCCTTCAGCTCGAGCAGACGCTTCAACCGGTTGTTACGGTTGATCACGCGGCGATACAGGTCGTTCAGGTCCGACGTCGCGAAACGGCCGCCGTCCAGCGGCACGAGCGGACGCAGTTCCGGCGGCAGCACCGGCAGCACTTCGAGGATCATCCACTCGGGCTTGATGCCCGAGCGCTGGAATGCCTCGAGGACCTTCAGGCGCTTCGCGTACTTCTTGATCTTCGCTTCCGAGCCGGTGTTCTTCAGCTCGGTGCGCAGCGTCTCGACCTGCTCGTCGATGTTGATCGCGCGCAGCAGTTCACGCACGCCTTCCGCGCCCATCTCGGCACGGAATTCGTCGCCGTATTCCTCGACCTTGTTGTAGTAATCCTCTTCGGTCATGATCTGCCGCGCCTTCAGCGGCGTCATGCCCGGTTCGATCACCACGTACGCTTCGAAATACAGCACGCGTTCGATGTCGCGCAGCGTCATGTCGAGCACCATGCCCAGACGCGACGGCAGCGACTTCAGGAACCAGATGTGCGCGACCGGCGAGGCCAGCTCGATGTGGCCCATGCGTTCGCGACGCACCTTCGCCAGCGTCACTTCGACGCCGCACTTCTCGCAGATCACGCCGCGGTGCTTCAGACGCTTGTACTTGCCGCACAGGCACTCGTAGTCCTTGATCGGCCCGAAGATCTTCGCGCAGAACAGACCATCGCGTTCCGGCTTGAACGTGCGGTAGTTGATGGTCTCTGGCTTCTTCACTTCGCCGAACGACCACGAACGGATCTTGTCCGGCGAGGCCAGACCGATCTTGATCGCGTCGAAAACTTCTTCCTGTTGGACTTGCTTGAATAGATCGAGCAGAGCTTTCATTGCCTTCTCTCCGTAGTCCGATTAATTGCGGTCGAGATCGATATCGATACCGAGCGAGCGGATTTCCTTCACGAGCACGTTGAAGGATTCCGGCATGCCTGCATCGATGACATGATCGCCCTTGACCAGGTTCTCATAGACCTTGGTCCGGCCGTTCACGTCGTCCGACTTCACCGTCAGCATTTCCTGCAGCACGTAGGACGCGCCGTACGCTTCGAGTGCCCACACTTCCATTTCACCGAAACGCTGGCCACCGAACTGCGCCTTACCACCCAGCGGCTGCTGCGTGACGAGCGAGTACGGGCCCGTCGAACGCGCGTGCATCTTGTCGTCGACCAAGTGGTGCAGCTTCAGGTAGTGCATGTAGCCAAGCGTCACGCGACGTTCGAACATTTCACCCGTGCGGCCGTCGTACAGACGGACCTGGTTCTTCGACGGGTTCATGCCGAGCTGCTCGGCGATGTCGTCCGGGAACGCGAGGTCGAGCATCTTGCCCATTTCTTCCTCGGTCGCACCGTCGAACACCGGCGTCGCGAACGGCACGCCTTCGCGCAGGTTCTTCGCGAGTTCGAGGATCTCGTCGTCGGTGAAGCTTTCCAGATCTTCCTTGCGGCCCGAGTCGTTGTAGATCTTCGTCAGGAATGCGCGCATTTCCTCGATCTTCGCCTGACGCTGCAGCATTTCGCCGATACGCCAGCCGAGGCCCTTCGCGGCCCAGCCGAGGTGCACTTCCAGAACCTGACCCACGTTCATCCGCGACGGCACGCCGAGCGGGTTCAGCACGACGTCGGCCGGACGGCCGTCGGCCATGTACGGCATGTCTTCGATCGGGACGATCTTCGACACGACACCCTTGTTACCGTGACGGCCTGCCATCTTGTCGCCAGGCTGCAGACGACGCTTCACCGCGAGGTACACCTTGACCATCTTCAGCACGCCCGGCGGCAGTTCGTCGCCTTGCGTGAGCTTCTTGCGCTTCTCTTCGAACGCGAGGTCGAACTGGTGACGCTTTTCCTCGATCGAGTTCTTGATCGCTTCGAGCTGCGCCGCTGCTTCGTCGTCCGCGAGGCGGATGTCGAACCAGTGGTAGTGGTCGAGGTCTTCCAGGTAAGCCTGGTCGATCTTCGTGCCCTTCGCGAGCTTCTTCGGACCGCCGTTCGCGACCTTGCCCACGAGCATGCGCGCGAGACGCTGGAACGCGTCGCCTTCCACGATGCGCAGCTGGTCGTTCAGGTCGAGACGGTAGCGCTTCAGTT
Source organism: Burkholderia sp. KBS0801 (assembly GCF_005937855.2). Lineage (NCBI taxonomy): Bacteria > Pseudomonadati > Pseudomonadota > Betaproteobacteria > Burkholderiales > Burkholderiaceae > Burkholderia > Burkholderia sp. KBS0801. The sequence goes on along the minus strand of NZ_CP042177.1, from coordinate 310,330 downwards.
CGTCGTCGATGATCTGTTGCGCACGCTTGTCGCGCTGGATGCCTTCACGCGTGAACACCTGGACGTCGATCACGGTGCCGCTCATGCCCGACGGCACGCGCAGCGACGTGTCCTTCACGTCCGATGCCTTCTCGCCGAAGATCGCGCGCAGCAGCTTCTCTTCCGGCGTCAGCTGGGTCTCGCCCTTCGGCGTGACCTTGCCGACCAGCACGTCGCCCGCTTCGACTTCCGCACCGATGTATACGATGCCCGATTCGTCGAGACGGCCGAGCTGGACTTCCGCCAGGTTCGAGATGTCGCGCGTGATTTCTTCCGGCCCGAGCTTCGTGTCGCGTGCAACGACGTTCAGCTCTTCGATGTGGATCGACGTGTAGCGATCGTCGGCGACCACCTTCTCCGAGATCAGGATCGAATCCTCGAAGTTGTAGCCGTTCCACGGCATGAACGCGATCAGCATGTTCTGGCCGAGCGCGAGCTCGCCCAGGTCCGTCGAGGCGCCGTCGGCCAGCACGTCGCCGCGCGAGACCTTGTCGCCCATCTTCACGATCGGACGCTGGTTGATGTTCGTGTTCTGGTTCGAACGCGTGTACTTGATCAGGTTGTAGATGTCGACACCGACTTCACCCGCGACGGCTTCGTCGTCGTTCACGCGAATCACGATACGGCCTGCGTCGACATAGTCGACGACGCCGCCGCGGAACGCCTGAACCGTCGTGCCCGAGTCGACCGCGCAGGTGCGCTCGATGCCCGTACCGACGACCGGCTTCTCCGGACGCAGACACGGCACGGCCTGACGCTGCATGTTCGAGCCCATCAGTGCACGGTTCGCATCGTCGTGCTCGAGGAACGGGATCAGCGAGGCTGCAACCGACACGATCTGCGACGGCGCGACGTCCATGTACTGGATACGGTCCGGCGTGACCATCATCGTTTCGCCGGCTTCACGCGACGACACGAGTTCGTCGACCAGCTGGCCGTTCTCGTCGATCGCGGCGTTCGCCTGGGCGATCATGTAGCGGCCTTCCTCGATCGCCGACAGGTAGTCGATCTGGTCGGTCACCTTGCTGTCCACGACCTTGCGGTACGGCGTCTCGAGGAAGCCGTACTCGTTCAGGTGCGCGTACAGTGCGAGCGAGTTGATCAGGCCGATGTTCGGACCTTCCGGCGTTTCGATCGGGCACACGCGGCCATAGTGGGTCGGGTGCACGTCACGAACTTCGAAGCCTGCGCGTTCGCGCGTCAGACCGCCCGGGCCCAGTGCGGAAACACGGCGCTTGTGCGTGATTTCCGACAGCGGGTTGGTCTGGTCCATGAACTGCGACAGCTGCGACGAACCGAAGAACTCGCGGATCGCCGACGAAATCGGCTTCGAGTTGATCAGGTCGTGCGGCATCAGGTTTTCGCTTTCGGCCTGGCCGAGGCGTTCCTTGACCGCGCGCTCGACACGCACGAGACCCGCGCGGAACTGGTTTTCCGCCAGTTCGCCGACACAACGCACGCGGCGGTTGCCGAGGTGGTCGATGTCGTCCACTTCGCCCTTGCCGTTGCGCAGTTCGACGAGGATCTTGATCGTCGCGAGGATGTCGTCGTCCTGCAGCGTCATCGGGCCGGTGATCTCGTCACGGCCGACGCGGCGGTTGAACTTCATGCGGCCGACCTTCGACAGGTCGTACGCTTCTTCGCTGTAGAACAGACGGTTGAACAGCGCCTCGACCGCTTCTTCGGTCGGCGGCTCGCCCGGACGCATCATGCGGTAGATCGCAATGCGTGCGGCCGTCTTGTCGGTCGTTTCGTCGACACGCAGCGTCGACGAGATGTACGGACCCTGGTCCAGATCGTTCGTGTAGAGCGTCTGGATTTCCTTGATGCCCGCTTCGCGCAGCTTCTCGAGCACGCTTTCCGTGACTTCGTCGTTCGCGCTCGCGATCACTTCGCCGGTGTCGCCGTCGACGACGTTCTTCGCCAGCACGCGGCCGAGCAGATAGTCTTCCGGCACCGAGATGAACTTGGTCTTCGCGGCTTCGAGGTCGCGAATGTGCTTCGCGTTGATCCGCTTGTCCTTCTGGACGATGACCTTGCCGTCGCGATCCGTGATGTCGAAGCGCGCGACTTCACCACGCAGGCGCTCGGGCACGAACTCGAGTTGCGCGCCTTCGTCCATCAGCGTGAAGTTGTCGAACACGAAGAAGTTCGCGAGGATCTGTTCCGGCGTGAGGCCGATGGCCTTCAGCAGGATCGTGACCGGCATCTTGCGGCGACGGTCGACGCGGAAGTACAGGATGTCCTTCGGATCGAATTCGAAGTCGAGCCACGAGCCGCGGTACGGAATGATCCGTGCCGAGAACAGCAGCTTGCCCGAGCTGTGCGTCTTGCCCTTGTCGTGTTCGAAGAACACGCCCGGCGAACGGTGCAGCTGCGAGACGATGACACGCTCGGTGCCGTTGATGACGAACGAGCCCGTCGGCGTCATGAGCGGAATTTCGCCCATGTACACTTCCTGCTCCTTCACTTCCTTGACGACCGGCTTGTTCGGCGATTCCTTGTCGAGGATGACGAGGCGGACCTTCGCGCGCAGCGCGGAGCAGTACGTCAGGCCCCGCTGCTGGCATTCCTTGATGTTGAATGCCGGCGAGGACAGCGCATAGCTCACGAACTCGAGGCGCGCGAAACCGTTGTGCGAAACAATGGGAAATACCGATGTGAAGGCGGCCTGCAAACCTTCAGGCTTGCGTTGCGTGCCCGGCACATCGGCTTGCAGAAACGTGCTGAATGATTCAAGCTGGGTGGCCAGCAAGAACGGAACTTGGTGAACGATGGGGCGCTTCGCGAAACTCTTGCGAATGCGCTTCTTCTCGGTGAAGGAATATTGCATACGATCTCCGAATCACGGCGGGTGCTGTCGAGGCGGGATACCTGGACGTTTCTAACCCGAGTGTTCACCGACTGAGACCCGATGGCCGCCCGATGGCTTGAACGAGCCGAGAAGCTTGGTGGTTGGCCGCTACCAACCGCTGGCTGACGGCAGCGGATGCCTGTGTTGCCCGCTACCCGACCAAACTTGCCTTCTGCAGTCGCTTCAGAAGACAAAGAGAAACGCCAATCGTGACCATTGACAACGATTCGGCGGTTTTCTTTGGCTTCTGGGGCCGATTATTCGGGCTCCCAAAAGAGTGCCAGAATAACGTCCCCACAAAGCACAAAAAGGCCGGCGGTGAAAATACCGCCAGCCTTCGCACAGCGCGTCGAAACTTACTTGACTTCGACCTTCGCGCCCGCGTCTTCCAGCTTCTTCTTGGCTTCGTCAGCAGCAGCCTTGTCGACGCCTTCCTTGACAGCCTTCGGTGCGCCGTCAACGACGTCCTTCGCTTCCTTCAGGCCCAGGCCCGTCAGTTCGCGAACTGCCTTGATGACTGCAACCTTGTTGCTGCCTGCTTCAGTCAGGACGACCGTGAATTCGGTCTTCTCTTCTGCAGCAGCAGCAGCGCCGCCGCCTGCCGGGCCAGCGACTGCCACTGCAGCTGCCGACACGCCAAACTTCTCTTCGAACGCCTTGACCAGTTCGTTCAGTTCCAGAACGGTCATCCCTTCGACTGCTGCCAGGATGTCTTCTTTTGCGATTGCCATTTGAAATACTCCTAAATTGAATTCGGATACAGCCAGCGATCAGTGACGCTGATGCATGTTCGCTTACGCAGCTTCTGCTTGCTTCTTCTCGGCCAGCGCGGCGAGAGCACGCGCGAAGCCCGAAACAGGCGATTGCATAACGAACAGCAGCTTCGAGAGCAGTTCTTCACGGCTCGGGATGCTTGCCAGCGCTTGCACGCCAGCTTTGTCCATCACCTTGCCATCGAACGAACCAGCCTTGATGACCAACTTGTCATTGCTCTTGCTGAAGTCGTTGACGACCTTAGCAGCGGCAATTGCATCTTCAGAGATGCCGTAGATCAACGGACCAGTCATCTGCTCTGCCAGCGGAGCAAACGGCGTACCTTCAACAGCGCGACGCGCCAGCGTGTTCTTCAACACGCGCAGGTACACCTGCTTCTCACGCGCTTGCGCGCGCAGCTTGGTCAGATCGCCAACCGCAATTCCACGATACTCAGCCAGCACAACGGTCTGGGCCTTCGCGACTTGCGCGGCAACCTCAGCGACGACGGCTTGCTTGTCTTCTCTATTAAGCGGCACGGTTAGCCTCCAGAAACGATACGTTCGGTGCGGCCGGCATGGCCGAACCTCACGCACCTCGTTCAACAACGGCGTCCGACCTCGTTAGGAGTATTTCCACCTCACGCCGTGAATCGCTTCACGACCTGCGGCTTCACCACTGCAAAACTTTTTCGGGTTCGCCATCTGCGTTGGCTTGAATTAAGGGATCGCCTGCCTGCTGCGCCCCACCAACGGTCTTTGATAACCGGTTGCCCGCCCTACTGCACGAACAACCGCCCAAAGCCCATGTAGGCCGCTTCGCGAACGAAACGGCCCGAATACTTGCTTACTGTGCTGCCAGCGTAGCCTGGTCGACACGCAGGCCGACGCCCATCGTGCTCGACAGTGCGACCTTGCGCAGGTAGACACCCTTGCTCGTTGCCGGCTTCGCCTTCTGCAGCGCTTCGATCAGCGCCGACAGGTTCGAGCGCAGTGCTGCAGCTTCGAACGATGCACGGCCGATGGTCGCGTGGATGATACCGGCCTTGTCGACACGGAATTGCACCTGACCAGCCTTCGCGTTCTTGACTGCCGTCGCGACGTCCGGCGTAACCGTGCCGACCTTCGGGTTCGGCATCAGGCCGCGCGGGCCGAGGATCTGACCGAGCGTACCGACGATACGCATCGTGTCCGGCGAAGCGATCACGATGTCGAAGTCCATCTGGCCAGCCTTGATCTGCTCAGCCAGGTCTTCCATACCGACGATTTCCGCGCCAGCTGCACGTGCTTGCTCGGCCTTCTCGCCTTGCGCGAACACGGCAACGCGAACCGACTTGCCCGTACCTGCCGGCAGAACGACCGAACCACGAACGACCTGGTCCGACTTCTTCGCATCGATGCCGAGCTGGACTGCGACGTCGATCGATTCGTCGAACTTCGCGCTCGCGCATTCCTTCACGAGTGCCAGTGCGTCTTCGATCGCGTACAGCTTCTGACGGTCGACCTTGGCGGCAAATGCCTGACGGCGCTTGGAGATCTTAGCCATTTACACGCCCTCCACAGTGATGCCCATCGAGCGTGCGCTACCAGCGATGGTGCGAACGGCTGCGTCCAGATCAGCTGCCGTAAGATCCGGCATCTTGGTCTTCGCGATTTCTTCGGCTTGAGCGCGCGTGATCGAACCGACCTTGTCGGTGTGCGGCTTGCTCGAGCCCTTGTCCACCTTCGCCGCCTTCTTGATCAGGACGGTCGCCGGCGGCGTCTTCATCACGAACGTGAAGCTCTTGTCAGCGAATGCCGTGATGACCACCGGCACCGGCAGACCCGGCTCCATACCTTGAGTCTGCGCGTTGAACGCCTTGCAGAACTCCATGATGTTCAGGCCGCGCTGGCCCAGTGCCGGACCGACCGGCGGCGACGGGTTGGCTTTACCTGCAGGAATCTGCAGCTTGATAAAGCCGACAATCTTCTTTGCCATTTGTAAACCTCGTTGGAACGCCAGACGGCGTTCGGTGAGTAATAACGCGCGTTCGCCGCTGGCTACTGACGCTCCTCAACGGCCATAACGCGGGCCGTAAGCGCGAAGGTGGGCAGCCAAGGCTGCCCACCGAATCGGGATCAAACTTTTTCGACCTGACCGAACTCGAGTTCGACCGGGGTGGAGCGGCCAAAGATGGTGACCGACACACGCACGCGCGATTTTTCGTAGTTGACTTCTTCGACCGTGCCGTTGAAGTCCGTGAACGGGCCTTCCTTGACACGCACCATCTCGCCAACTTCGAACAGGGTCTTCGGGCGCGGCTTCTCGACGCCTTCCTGCATCTGCGACATGATCTTTTCGACTTCCTTCGGGGAAATCGGAGTCGGGCGGTTACGCGCACCGCCGACGAAACCGGTGACCTTCGCCGTATTCTTCACGAGGTGCCACGTTTCGTCCGTCATTTCCATTTCCACCAACACGTAGCCGGGGAAAAAACGACGCTCGGTCACTGCCTTGTGGCCGCCTTTGACTTCGACCACTTCTTCGGTCGGAACCAGGATCTGGCCGAATTTGTCCTGCATGCCAGCACGTTCGATGCGCTCTTGAAGCGCGCGCTGCACGCTCTTCTCCATACCGGAGTAGGCGTGCACGACGTACCAACGCTTTCCGCTCGGGGATGCCGGAGTATCGCTCATATCATTTCCATCCCAGAATCGCCGAGAAAATCACCCACTCGATCGATTTGTCGCTCAACCAGAGAAAAATCGCCATCACGAGCACGAAGCCGAACACGACGAGCGTGGTTTGCGTTGCTTCCTTGCGGGTCGGCCAAACGACCTTGCGGACTTCCTTGTACGAATCCTTGGCAAACGCGATCAGGCCCTTGCCGGGCGCGGACATCAGACCGACGGCCACGCCGGCGATGATACCTACCGCCAATGCGGCACCGCGGACATACCACTGCTGGTTGGCCAGCCAGAAGAAGCCCACGAATCCGGCCAAGACCAACAATACGCCCAGGGCCAGCATCAGCTTATCGCCGGAGGTATTTACAGTTTCGACGGATGGATTCGCCATAACACCTTAAAACAAATGCCACGTGGGACCACGTGGCGATTTTTGGCAGGGGCAGAGGGAATCGAACCCCCAACCTTCGGTTTTGGAGACCGACGCTCTGCCAGTTGAGCTATACCCCTAAACCATGTTGGGGCCGGCTGCTGCCAGCCCCAAAACTGTCGATCAACGAATAACTGGCTTACTCGATGATCTTGGCGACGACGCCGGCGCCGACGGTGCGGCCACCTTCGCGGATTGCGAAGCGCAGACCTTCTTCCATCGCGATCGGAGCGATCAGCTTCACCGTGATCGACACGTTGTCGCCCGGCATCACCATTTCCTTGTCCTTCGGCAGCTCGATCGAGCCCGTCACGTCCGTCGTACGGAAGTAGAACTGCGGACGGTAGTTGTTGAAGAACGGCGTGTGACGGCCGCCTTCGTCCTTGCTCAGCACGTACACTTCAGCCGTGAAGTGCGTGTGCGGCGTGATCGAACCCGGCTTCGCCAGAACCTGGCCACGCTCCACGTCTTCACGCTTCGTGCCGCGCAGCAGGATACCGACGTTGTCGCCTGCCTGACCTTGGTCCAGCAGCTTGCGGAACATTTCAACGCCCGTGCAGGTCGTCTTCACCGTCGGCTTGATACCGACGATTTCGATTTCTTCGCCGACCTTCACGATGCCGCGCTCGACACGACCCGTCACCACCGTACCGCGGCCCGAGATCGAGAACACGTCTTCCACCGGCATCAGGAACGCGCCGTCAACCGCACGCTCCGGCGTCGGGATGTACGTGTCCAGTGCATCTGCCAGGCTCATGATCGCCACTTCGCCCAGCTCGCCCGTGTCGCCTTCCAGCGCCAGCTTCGCCGAACCCTTCACGATCGGCGTGTCGTCGCCCGGGAAGTCGTACTTCGACAGGAGTTCGCGAACTTCCATCTCGACCAGCTCGAGCAGTTCAGCGTCGTCCACCATGTCGCACTTGTTCAGGAACACGATGATGTACGGAACGCCAACCTGACGCGCCAGCAGGATGTGCTCACGCGTTTGCGGCATCGGGCCGTCTGCTGCCGAGCAAACCAGGATCGCGCCGTCCATCTGCGCTGCGCCCGTGATCATGTTCTTCACATAGTCAGCGTGGCCCGGGCAGTCGACGTGTGCGTAGTGGCGGTTAGCCGTTTCGTACTCGACGTGTGCCGTGTTGATCGTGATGCCGCGCGCCTTTTCTTCCGGTGCCGCGTCGATCTGGTCGTAAGCCTTCGCTTCGCCGCCGAACTTCTTCGTCAGCACCGTCGTGATCGCTGCCGTCAGCGTCGTCTTGCCGTGGTCAACGTGACCGATCGTTCCAACGTTGACGTGCGGCTTGGTCCGCTCAAACTTTTCCTTGGCCATTTTCAACTCCCGAAAGGAATTTCACATGTTGCGCCGCGCGCAAACAGACACTGACTTTTAACTGCTGGTGCCCATGGGCAGGATCGAACTGCCGACCTCTCCCTTACCAAGGGAGTGCTCTACCACTGAGCCACATGGGCGGTATTACGCTTCAACTGCACGAACTGGAGCGGGTGAAGGGAATCGAACCCTCGTCGTAAGCTTGGAAGGCTTCTGCTCTACCATTGAGCTACACCCGCACGGGCCACTAACGATTCCCTACCGCTCTTTGCGCTGATGTTCTGGTGGAGGAGGTTGGATTCGAACCAACGTAGGCGTAAGCCAACAGATTTACAGTCTGCCCCCTTTAGCCACTCGGGCACCCCTCCGTAGAGAACTGACGATTATGGGGGTGCATCGCACTCTTGTCAAGCACATCCGGAAGATTATTTTCACTCTCTTCCAGCGCGCTGAGCGATTCACCCGACACCACGCTCGCCCGGCTAAGGCAAGCACGAGAGGATCGCCACACGGCGCCCACATCCTCGTCAGACTCCGCCTTCAGCTTCGATTTGCATCTTCGCTGAAAACGAAAGACCGCCATCATACGGCCTCCCGCTCATAATGCCAAGCGGGTAGATGAAAAAAATCCGCAATTTCCATGCCGGGTGGATTTGCGAGGCGTCCGGAGAGGGCTCGGGGGCGGGCGAAGTTGGGTATCAGGAACGCAGGAACGCGCCCCGACGTAACGCCTGGCATGGGACGGCCGATGTCTCTGTAGTGGTTGTCGGTACACCAACGCTGAAGCCGGATTCGGAGAAAAGGGGCTCCCCTCCTTGTCGACGCCCCCGCGGCCCATCTAACCGTCAGGAAAGGGCCATTCGGTCGGCGCCCTCTCACACCTCAGACAGAAAGCCACGCGTTGTTCAGCAGCACAATCAAGCCGATTCCGTACCCTCTCGCGCCGTATGGGAAATCCTTTCTTGTTGCCCGCGCGTCGCTCCTCGCAGCTACCTCGGCCCATGCGGGGGAACTCCAATACGCGGTGCCGTGCAGAGAGGATCGCGGCAATCCGGTAGCAGTCGTTTTCCGAGAGCCATGCCTCAAGCGCGGGGAAAGCACGGTGGCCGTCGCGGAGGGTGACACGTTAAAGCCGACCATCGACGCCGGATGTGCGATCAGGGCCGGGAACGGGATGACGCGCGAGCGCTCAGCCCAGCGCACTTGATCGAGTCTCGAGGCGCCCGGGGCGCGTATGCGCACGCGCGATGGAACGCATGCGCGCGACGGCCCGGGACGCCGCCTTTCCAGTCGGCGCCGCGGATGCCGCTGCACGCGCTGCGGCTCGCGAACCGGGCGCCTCGAGACTCGATCAAGTGCGCTGGGCTGAGGAACGACGCGTTCAATCTACCGTATCGCGGCGCGCAGCGACCATCACGCCTCCCAGCGCGAGGCCGACAGCGCGGCCGGCTTCGATATCCCGCAGCTGCTGATACGCGACGATCTGCGCACGCATGCGTGGCCGCCACACCGGCTGCGCGATCGGGGGCGTCTCGGCGGCCGTGCGGCAGCGCAACCCACGCTGCGCGGCGCCTAATGCAAGCCGACCAACATGAGCGCCTGGTCGGCACATCGCAGTGAAGCCGCGCTTTGCAACTACATTCGACGTATCGATACGATGCACGCCGTGTTTAGTTGAGCGCGGATAGTGTCTGTTTCGGCGGCACCGGCTATTCGCTTGGCGAAGAAATCCATGTCCTCCGAGACGGGCAGCCGGTTCTCATCAAAAGCAACAGCGCGCGCTCTGACGAAATCGGACCGGTCGACCAAATTTTTGTCTCCGTGTCGTCTCGACGTCGGCGAAAGGCGTGGCGACAATTTCGCTCGGCACTTTGCGCCGAGAAGCATGGCCTTGCAGGTACGTTCCACCCACACGGGCGTCACGGATTTGCCGCCAGACGCATCGGTCGCGCGCCGAATCCCAGAACGGCATCACCGATATTGAGCGGAGATAGCCGAAATACGCATGCCGATGGGCCGCGATAATGGCTCACCACGGCGTGACGAGTCGGCGAGTCGTGCAATGCGCTCGAGGCGGCAAACAACGGGAGAAAAGCCAGGAAACGAGATCATTCCGGACATGAAGCAACCACCACTGACAGCCAGACGAATGACGAACGCTTCGCCTTGCACAAGGGCGATCGGCGGGGTTTTTCGATGGCCGATCGTTCGAATGATGGAAGCCGGCGAGGAGCTCAATGGTGAGCGGTAACAAGAACCTAGCCTGACGTCGTCAGATCAAACCCAACGATTCGGCATCGCTCCATTTCCGCGCCGCGCGCGGCGCAAGCTCACTGTCGTGGCCGCGAAGATAGCGACGATACGGATGCGACCTGTGCGAGGATCCTGCCCGGCCAGCTCGCCTGCACGTCGGCGCCAAGGGCCCCACCTCGCTGTCATCGCTTTTTCGCCACGCCAATGCAAAAACCCCCGCCTTTCGGGCGGGGGTTTCTGGCTTAGGGAGCCTGACGATTACCTACTTTCACACGGGAATCCGCACTATCATCGGCGTAGAGTCGTTTCACGGTCCTGTTCGGGATGGGAAGGGGTGGGACCGACTCGCTATGGTCATCAGGCAAAGAGGGTTGTCGCGCTGCTTCGCAACGCGACCAATCTGGGAAGAAGCAGTAATTTTGAGTTGTGTGTATCACACACGAGAATCCAACTTGTCGCTTGGGATCGCGGCCAGTGCTTGCGCACGGCGCCGATCTACAAGGCAGACTTGTTATAGGATCAAGCCTTACGGGCAATTAGTATCAGTTAGCTGAACGCATTACTGCGCTTACACACCTGACCTATCAACGTCCTGGTCTCGAACGACCCTTCAAGGGGATCTAGTCCCCAGGGATATCTCATCTTAAGGCGAGTTTCCCGCTTAGATGCTTTCAGCGGTTATCTCTTCCGAACATAGCTACCCGGCGATGCCACTGGCGTGACAACCGGTACACCAGAGGTTCGTCCACTCCGGTCCTCTCGTACTAGGAGCAGCCCCCTTCAAATATCCAACGCCCACGGCAGATAGGGACCAAACTGTCTCACGACGTTTTAAACCCAGCTCACGTACCTCTTTAAATGGCGAACAGCCATACCCTTGGGACCGGCTACAGCCCCAGGATGAGATGAGCCGACATCGAGGTGCCAAACACCGCCGTCGATATGAACTCTTGGGCGGTATCAGCCTGTTATCCCCAGAGTACCTTTTATCCGTTGAGCGATGGCCCTTCCATACAGAACCACCGGATCACTATGACCTGCTTTCGCACCTGCTCGACTTGTCGGTCTCGCAGTTAAGCACGCTTATGCCATTGCACTATCAGCACGATTTCCGACCGTACCTAGCGTACCTTCGTACTCCTCCGTTACGCTTTGGGAGGAGACCGCCCCAGTCAAACTGCCTACCATGCACTGTCCCCGACCCGGATCACGGGCCAAGGTTAGAACCTCAAACAAACCAGGGTGGTATTTCAAGGACGGCTCCACCGAAACTAGCGTTCCGGTTTCATAGCCTCCCACCTATCCTACACAGATCGGTTCAAAGTCCAATGCAAAGCTACAGTAAAGGTTCATGGGGTCTTTCCGTCTAGCCGCGGGTAGATTGCATCATCACAAACACTTCAACTTCGCTGAGTCTCGGGAGGAGACAGTGTGGCCATCGTTACGCCATTCGTGCAGGTCGGAACTTACCCGACAAGGAATTTCGCTACCTTAGGACCGTTATAGTTACGGCCGCCGTTTACCGGGACTTCAATCAAGAGCTTGCACCCCATCATTTAATCTTCCGGCACCGGGCAGGCGTCACACCCTATACGTCCACTTTCGTGTTTGCAGAGTGCTGTGTTTTTATTAAACAGTCGCAGCCACCAGTTTATTGCAACCCCTTCACCCTCTGCGCGCAGGCGCATCAAGCTACAAGGGCGTACCTTATCCCGAAGTTACGGTACCAATTTGCCGAGTTCCTTCTCCCGAGTTCTCTCAAGCGCCTTAGAATACTCATCTCGCCCACCTGTGTCGGTTTGCGGTACGGTCATCGTTAGACTGAAGCTTAGAGGCTTTTCTTGGAACCACTTCCAATTGCTTCGCTCCCGAGGGAGCTCGCGCCACACCCTTGAATTGCGCACCCGGATTTGCCTAAGTGCCTTCTCCAATGCAGCGACCGGGACTTCCAACACCCGGACAACCTTCCGCGATCCGTCCCCCCATCGCATCTAACAATGGTGCAGGAATATTGACCTGCTTCCCATCAGCTACGCATTTCTGCCTCGCCTTAGGGGCCGACTCACCCTACGCCGATGAACGTTGCGTAGGAAACCTTGGGCTTACGGCGAGGGGGCCTTTCACCCCCTTTATCGCTACTCATGTCAGCATTCGCACTTCCGATACCTCCAGCACGCTTTTCAACGCACCTTCGCAGGCTTACGGAACGCTCTCCTACCATGCGTGCAAAGCACGCATCCGCAGCTTCGGTATATAGCTTAGCCCCGTTACATCTTCCGCGCAGGACGACTCGATCAGTGAGCTATTACGCTTTCTTTAAAGGGTGGCTGCTTCTAAGCCAACCTCCTGACTGTTTTAGCCTTCCCACTTCGTTTCCCACTTAGCTATATTTGGGGACCTTAGCTGGCGGTCTGGGTTGTTTCCCTCTTGACACCGGACGTTAGCACCCGATGTCTGTCTCCCGTGATTGCACTCTTCGGTATTCGGAGTTTGCTATGGCGGGGTAATCTGCAATAGACCCCCCAACCATGACAGTGCTCTACCCCCGAAGGTGAGACACGAGGCACTACCTAAATAGTTTTCGGAGAGAACCAGCTATTTCCAAGTTTGTTTAGCCTTTCACCCCTATCCACAGCTCATCCCCTAACTTTTCAACGTTAGTGGGTTCGGACCTCCAGTACGTGTTACCGCACCTTCATCCTGGCCATGGATAGATCACTTGGTTTCGGGTCTACGCCCAGCAACTGAACGCCCTATTCGGACTCGCTTTCGCTACGCCTGCCCTATACGGTTAAGCTTGCTACTGAACGTAAGTCGCTGACCCATTATACAAAAGGTACGCCGTCACCCCTTACGAGGCTCCGACTGTTTGTATGCATGCGGTTTCAGGATCTATTTCACTCCCCTCCCGGGGTTCTTTTCGCCTTTCCCTCACGGTACTGGTTCACTATCGGTCGATCACGAGTATTTAGCCTTGGAGGATGGTCCCCCCATCTTCAGACAGGATTTCACGTGTCCCGCCCTACTTGTCGTACACCTAGTTCTTTCATACTGTTTTCGCCTACAGGGCTATCACCTGCTATGGCCGCACTTTCCAGAGCGTTCGGCTAACAATACAAATAAAGAGTACAAGGCTCATCCCATTTCGCTCGCCACTACTTTGGGAATCTCGGTTGATTTCTTTTCCTGCGGTTACTTAGATGTTTCAGTTCACCGCGTTCGCTTCGCATGGCCTATGTATTCAGCCATGGATACTCCAAAAGGAGTGGGTTTCCCCATTCGGACATCTACGGATCAAAGCTCGTTTGCCAGCTCCCCGTAGCTTTTCGCAGGCTACCGCGTCCTTCATCGCCTGTGATCGCCAAGGCATCCACCACATGCACTTGTTCGCTTGACCCTATAACGAGTCTGTCTCATCTTTCGACGCGACAGTCGCTACAGGTTGAGTTCTCGCGTTGTGCCGTATTCCAATTGAGTCGAACATAGAGTTCGAATCATCTTGAGATACATCGATACAATCACAACCCGGATAACTTTCACGTCCATCTCAAGACGCTTCCGCTATCCAAATTACTTACTTCTTCCAGATTGTTAAAGAACGACAGCCGATATCTGTTGATATCACTCTGACTGGCTCAATCGCCAATGACAAAGATTCGACGACGTCGAACGCTTGTCATTGAGGATTGGTGGAGGCAGACGGGATCGAACCGACGACCCCCTGCTTGCAAAGCAGGTGCTCTCCCAGCTGAGCTATGCCCCCATGAGTACAGATTTCCTCAGGTACCTACCGCCTCTCGGCATGGGCTGCTCGTAAGCGCTAAAGCGCTAACGATCACCGACACGCCAGACAAGACAATGGTGGGTCTGGTTGGATTCGAACCAACGACCCCCGCCTTATCAAGACGGTGCTCTAACCGACTGAGCTACAGACCCCTGAGTCTGTCTTTAATTTACAGCCGATAAGCGTGAGCGCTCAACTTTGCGAGAAGCTCTGGAAAGGAGGTGATCCAGCCGCACCTTCCGATACGGCTACCTTGTTACGACTTCACCCCAGTCATGAATCCTACCGTGGTGACCGTCCTCCTTGCGGTTAGACTAGCCACTTCTGGTAAAACCCACTCCCATGGTGTGACGGGCGGTGTGTACAAGACCCGGGAACGTATTCACCGCGGCATGCTGATCCGCGATTACTAGCGATTCCAGCTTCATGCACTCGAGTTGCAGAGTGCAATCCGGACTACGATCGGTTTTCTGGGATTAGCTCCCCCTCGCGGGTTGGCAACCCTCTGTTCCGACCATTGTATGACGTGTGAAGCCCTACCCATAAGGGCCATGAGGACTTGACGTCATCCCCACCTTCCTCCGGTTTGTCACCGGCAGTCTCCTTAGAGTGCTCTTGCGTAGCAACTAAGGACAAGGGTTGCGCTCGTTGCGGGACTTAACCCAACATCTCACGACACGAGCTGACGACAGCCATGCAGCACCTGTGCGCCGGTTCTCTTTCGAGCACTCCCGCCTCTCAGCAGGATTCCGACCATGTCAAGGGTAGGTAAGGTTTTTCGCGTTGCATCGAATTAATCCACATCATCCACCGCTTGTGCGGGTCCCCGTCAATTCCTTTGAGTTTTAATCTTGCGACCGTACTCCCCAGGCGGTCAACTTCACGCGTTAGCTACGTTACTAAGGAAATGAATCCCCAACAACTAGTTGACATCGTTTAGGGCGTGGACTACCAGGGTATCTAATCCTGTTTGCTCCCCACGCTTTCGTGCATGAGCGTCAGTATTGGCCCAGGGGGCTGCCTTCGCCATCGGTATTCCTCCACATCTCTACGCATTTCACTGCTACACGTGGAATTCTACCCCCCTCTGCCATACTCTAGCCTGCCAGTCACCAATGCAGTTCCCAGGTTGAGCCCGGGGATTTCACATCGGTCTTAGCAAACCGCCTGCGCACGCTTTACGCCCAGTAATTCCGATTAACGCTCGCACCCTACGTATTACCGCGGCTGCTGGCACGTAGTTAGCCGGTGCTTATTCTTCCGGTACCGTCATCCCCCGGCTGTATTAGAACCAAGGATTTCTTTCCGGACAAAAGTGCTTTACAACCCGAAGGCCTTCTTCACACACGCGGCATTGCTGGATCAGGCTTTCGCCCATTGTCCAAAATTCCCCACTGCTGCCTCCCGTAGGAGTCTGGGCCGTGTCTCAGTCCCAGTGTGGCTGGTCGTCCTCTCAGACCAGCTACTGATCGTCGCCTTGGTAGGCCTTTACCCCACCAACTAGCTAATCAGCCATCGGCCAACCCTATAGCGCGAGGCCCGAAGGTCCCCCGCTTTCATCCGTAGATCGTATGCGGTATTAATCCGGCTTTCGCCGGGCTATCCCCCACTACAGGACATGTTCCGATGTATTACTCACCCGTTCGCCACTCGCCACCAGGTGCAAGCACCCGTGCTGCCGTTCGACTTGCATGTGTAAGGCATGCCGCCAGCGTTCAATCTGAGCCAGGATCAAACTCTTCAGTTTAAACCTGTTACTGTTTTCGGTTCGGTTAAGAACCGGTCGCTCACTCAAAGCTGACAGGAATATGAATCACTTCATAAACCTGACTTACTTTAGTGTGAGACTCTTGATACTTTCGCTATCTGATCCGAGGATCAGCTCGCTTCCATCAAGCGCCCACACTTATCGGCTGTTAATTTTTAAAGAGCATTTCTGCGAGAAACCTTCTGTTTCCCGGCAGCGCTGCGTTTTCAGCAGCAGAGAAGCGAGATTATGAACCGTCTTTCTTCGCTCGTCAACAACTTTCTGAACTGCTTCGTTGCGACCGCGAGGGGTTCACCTTCGTGTGCGCCGGGGCTCTTGCAACCTCCCTCGACAGCACCGCTTCCCTTTCCTCCCGCGCCGCGTTTCCGTTAGCGCGAAAGAGGCGTGATTCTAAGCACCCGCCCCTGCCGACGCAACCCCTTTGTGAAAATATTTTGAAAAAGCCCCCGGGCGCTGTCGCGCACCGGGGCTTGGAAGTTCAACGGACTACGCACCGCCGGCGATCCTGATGCAGCTGGCGCTGGTCGCACTCCCTCTCTCTATATATATGTACTGGGCGATTTCACTTGCCGCCAACCGCGGCGTGCAGTTGCTCAATCGGCACCGCCTCAGCCATCGCCGTGTAGCCGGCGTCGCTCGGGTGAATGCCGTCACCGCTGTCGTATCGGCGCAGCAGCACGCTCGGGCGTGCCGGGTCGCGCAGCACGGCGTCGAAGTCGACCACACCGTCGAACCCGCCGCCGCTCCGAATCCACCGGTTCACCTCGAGCCGGATCGCCTCGCGACCGGCCGGCAATGCGGCAGGCGTAAGCGTTGCACCGAACACTTTCACGCCCTGGCGGTGCGCGGCCTCGATCAACCGGCGGTAGCCGTCGATCAACGATGCGGCCGTGACCTGCGTATGCGGGCTGTCACAATCGAGCCCCGCCCGCGGCGGCATCGCCGCGAAGTTGATGTCGTTGATGCCGATCAGCACGATGGCCGTCTTCACCCCCGCGCGCGAAAGCGCATCGCGCTCGAACCGCGACGCGAGCGACGTGCCGTAGCACGCCGAATCGCTGAGCAGCCGGTTGCCGCTGATCCCGAGATTCACCACGCCGAGCGTATTCGAACCTGCCACGGTCAGCCGGAGCGCCAGCGCGTCCGGCCAGCGACGGTTGCGGTTCAGGCTGGAGCGCAGCCCGTCGGTGATCGAATCCCCGATCGCCGCGACACTCGCCCGCGCGGCACCGGCCTCGACGGCCAATTCGGTCACCCACGCATACTGGGTAAAGCGCGTGCGGAATGCGCCGGCACCCGGGTCGTTCACGTGATCGCCCGGCGCCGATACGTAATTGAACTGGTTCGACACACGGTGCCACACGGTCATCCGCTGGTTCGCCCCCATCCGCAGGCTGATCGCATACGGCCGCCCGGCAGTCACGTCGATCGTCACCGGGTCGCTTTCGAGTTCCTGGCCCGGCGCGAGCGTCACCGACGCCTTGCCGCCGAAGCGCACGGCCCTGCTCGCCCCATCGGCAAGCGCCGCGCCGTCGCCCGCGCGTGCAAGGCCAGCCGCTTCGATCACCAACGGCGCACGACCATATGCATTGCTCACGCGAATCCGCGCGGCATGTCCCGATACGGTCGGATAGACGATCTGCCGAACGGTCCGCCCGGCCACGTCGGGCGCACGATAGAGCGGCGGCGGCGCAGCCAGGTCGGGAATCGGCTGCAACGCCGTCGCCCACGCGGCGACCCAACCGGCCTGGGCGGCCGAGGCCGAGGCCGAGGCCGCGAGCGGCGACAGGAACATGGACGCGCCCAGCACGGTCGCGACGAAACTGCTTCGAAATGACATCGGCGAAATCCTCATCGGAAAGCGGGCATTGTGCCGCAGAAGGCTCCGATCTCACGCGCGGAACCGCCTTCGCGTGCAGCGATCGAGCCCCCACGCCTCTCGTTTACCCGAGTCTCCCCGCAAATCCAACAAGAAATTTATTAACCGACCGGTCGGTTGGTTTATACTTCGCACACATTCAACCGGACGGGAATCTCCGCCATGTACACGCAATCCCTCGACATCCCCGGCAACGTCGCGCCGCTCGACGCCACAGCCGAGTCGCCCGAGCAGGCGCGGTTCGACGCGGTCATGGCCGC
Source organism: Burkholderia sp. KBS0801 (assembly GCF_005937855.2). Taxonomy (NCBI): domain Bacteria; kingdom Pseudomonadati; phylum Pseudomonadota; class Betaproteobacteria; order Burkholderiales; family Burkholderiaceae; genus Burkholderia; species Burkholderia sp. KBS0801. The sequence goes on along the minus strand of NZ_CP042177.1, from coordinate 292,314 downwards.
GGACGGCAAGATCGAACCGCAGGACTGGATGCCCGACGCCTATCGCAAGACGCTGGTCCGCCAGATCTCGCAGCATGCGCACTCGGAAGTGGTCGGCATGCTGCCGGAAGGCAACTGGATCTCGCGCGCGCCGAGCCTGAAGCGCAAGGCGATCCTGCTCGCGAAAGTCCAGGACGAAGCCGGCCACGGCCTCTATCTATATAGCGCGGCCGAAACGCTCGGCGTATCGCGCGATTCGCTGATCGACGCGCTGCACGCCGGCAAGGCGAAATACTCGAGCATCTTCAACTACCCGACGCCGACCTGGGCCGACGTCGGCGTGATCGGCTGGCTCGTCGACGGCGCCGCGATCATGAACCAGATCCCGCTGTGCCGCTGCACGTACGGCCCGTACGCGCGCGCGATGATCCGCGTGTGCAAGGAAGAATCGTTCCACCAGCGCCAGGGTTTCGATGCGTTGCTGTCGATGATGAAGGGCACCGACGCGCAGCGCGCGATGGTCCAGCAGGCCGTGAACCGCTGGTGGTGGCCGGTGCTGATGATGTTCGGCCCGAGCGACGCCGATTCTGTCCACAGCAGCCAGTCGGCGAAATGGGGCATCAAGCGGATCTCGAACGACGACCTGCGGCAGAAGTTCGTCGACGCGACGGTCGACCAGGCGAAGGTCCTCGGCGTGACGCTGCCCGACCCGGACCTGAAATGGAACGACGCGCGCGGCCACCACGACTACGGCGCGATCGACTGGGATGAATTCTGGCGCGTCGTCAACGGCGACGGCCCTTGCAACAAGGAACGCCTCGCGACCCGCGTGAAGGCGCACGACGACGGCGCGTGGGTACGCGAAGCCGCACTCGCGCACGAAGCGAAGCGCCGCGCCCGCGCCGAACAGCACGCCGCCTGAGCGGCAACCATCGAATACAGGATTCAGGAGAGAGTGATGAACAAGGAATGGCCGATCTGGGAAGTGTTCGTGCGCAGCAAGCAGGGGCTCGACCACAAGCATTGCGGCAGCCTGCACGCGTCCGACGCGTCGATGGCGCTGCGCATGGCGCGCGACGTCTACACGCGCCGCCAGGAAGGCGTGAGCATCTGGGTGGTGCCGTCGTCGGCGATCACCGCGTCGGATCCGGCCGAGAAGGCCGAGCTGTTCGAACCGGCGGGAGACAAGATCTACCGTCACCCGACGTTCTACACGCTGCCCGACGAAGTCAACCACATGTAACGCCCGCGCCATGACGATCACGCCCGAACACCTCTCCTACGTGCTGCGCCTTGCGGACAACGCGCTGACCCTCGGTCAGCGCAACGCCGAATGGTGCGGCCACGGCCCGATCCTCGAGGAAGACATCGCGCTCACCAACATGAGCCTCGACCTCATCGGCCAGGCCCGCATGCTGTATACGCACGCAGCCGAACTCGAGCGCCAGCTCAACGGCGCGGCGAAGACGGAAGACGATTACGCGTACTTCCGCACCGAGCGCGAATTCGCGAACTTCACGCTCGCCGAGCTGCCGCACTACGGCCCGATCGCCGGCACCGCGCACGCCGACAAGGACTACGCGGTGACGATCGCGCGCAACTTCCTCTACGCGACGCTGATGCTGCACGTGTGGACGGCGCTCGAAACGTCGACGGACGCGCACCTCGCCGCGATCGCCGCGAAATCGGTGAAGGAGACCCGCTATCACGTGCAGCACGCGCGCGAATGGCTGGTGCGCCTCGGCGACGGCACCGACGAATCGCATCGCCGCGCGCAGGCCGCGCTCGATTACCTGATTCCGTACACGCGCGAATTCTTCGCGGCCGATGCAATCGACGACACGGTCGCCGCACGGGGCATCGCCCCAGCACCGGCCGCGCTCGAAGCCGCGTGGCGCGCGGACGTGGACGATGCGCTCGCGGAAGCGACGCTCACCCTGCCGGCACCTGTCCAGCACGTGACGACCGGCAAGCAGGGCGAGCACTCCGAGCACATGGGCTACCTGCTCGCGGAAATGCAGAGCCTCGCGCGCCAGCACCCCGGCGCGAGCTGGTAACCGGCCGAGCCAACGGAGCCCGACGATGTCCGTCCAGACCGCCACACCCGCCGACGCCACGCCCGCCGCGCACCGCAACGATCCGTTGCTCGCGCGTGCGTGGGACGTGCTCGAAGCAGTGCCCGATCCGGAAATCCCGGTCGTGTCGATCCGCGAGCTCGGCATCCTGCGCGACGTCCGTCGCGCGGACGACGGCCTGCTCGAAGTCGTGATCACGCCGACCTACTCCGGCTGTCCGGCCATGTCGCAGATCGCCGAGGACATCGCCGCCGCGCTGCAGGCCGCCGAGCTGCCGCCGCACCGGATCGAGACGGTGCTCGCACCGGCGTGGACGACCGACTGGATCACGCAGGAAGCGCGCGAGAAGCTGCGCGCCTATGGCATCGCGCCGCCCGTCGGTCAATGCGGCAGCGCCGCGCCACGGGAAACCGTCGTGCGTTTCGTGCCGCGGCCAGTCGCGGCGCCCGTTTGCCCGCGCTGCGGCTCCGCGCGCACCGAGCGCCTCGCGCAATTCGCGTCCACGGCCTGCAAGGCGCTGTATCGCTGCGTCGACTGCCGCGAACCCTTCGACTACTTCAAACCCTATTGATCATGGCGACTCCGCAATTTCACCCGCTGCGTATCCGCGACGTGCGCCCCGAGACCGCCGACGCCGTTACCGTCTCCTTCGACGTGCCGCCGGAGCTGCGCGATGCGTTCCGCTTCACGCAGGGCCAGTTCGTCACGCTGAAGACCCATATCGACGGCGAGGAAACGCGCCGCTCGTACTCGATCTGTGTCGGCACGACCGACTACGACCGCGACGGCGAGCTGCGCATCGGCATCAAGCGCGTGCGCGGCGGCCGTTTCTCGAACTTCGCGTTCGACACGCTGAAGCCCGGCCATACGATCGACGTGATGACGCCGGACGGCCGCTTCTTCACGCACCTGAACGCCGATCACGGCAAGCAGTACGTCGCGTTCTCCGGCGGCTCGGGCATCACGCCGGTGCTCGCGATCGTGAAGACGACGCTCGAACTCGAACCGCGCAGCACGTTCACGCTGATCTACGGCAACCGCAGCGTCGACGCGATCATGTTCGCGGAGGAGCTCGAGGACCTGAAGAACCGCTACATGGACCGCTTCGTCCTGTATCACGTGCTGTCGGACGACCAGCAGGACGTCGAGCTGTTCAATGGCGTCCTCGACCAGGCGAAATGCGCGGAATTCCTCGCCACGCTGATGCCCGCCGACGCGATCGACGAAGCGTTCATCTGCGGCCCCGCACCGATGATGGACGCAGCCGAAGCCGCGCTGAAAGCGGCCGGCGTGCCGCAGGCGAAGGTCCATGTCGAACGCTTCGGCACACCGCTGCCGCAGGCCGGCGCCCCCGTCGTCGAGATCACCGACACGACGCCGGCCGCGGACCTCGAAATCGTGCTCGACGGCAAGAAGCGCAAGCTGCGTCTGCCGTACGAAGGCGTGAGCCTGCTCGACGTCGGCCTGCGAGCGGGCCTCGCGCTGCCCTACGCTTGCAAGGGCGGCGTGTGCTGCACGTGCCGGGCGAAGGTGGTCGAAGGCGAAGTGCGGATGGAAAAGAACTACACGCTCGAGGAACACGAAGTGAAGGACGGCTTCGTGCTCACGTGCCAGTGCCACCCGATCAGCGACAAGGTCGTCGTAAGCTTCGACGAGCGTTGAGCGGCGTCGGACCGGCGCGGCGTGCCGGTTTCTCGTCGTCACACATCTCGCTTACACTAGGGGCCGCCGGCCGGCTGGACGTCATCGCGTCCGCCCGTCCGGCGGTTTTCTTTTGTTCGATGACAGGCCGATGAGTACCATTCACGTGATTCAGGGCGGCACCGCCGCCGCGTCGTTGCGCGAGGCGCTCGCGCAAGCCGGACGCGACGAGCGCGTCGTCGGATTGCTCGACGATCTCGCGGTCGGGCCGCTGAAGGGCGCCGACGAGACGCCCGACACGCGCGCCGCCTTCTGGCAGCGCGTGCTCGGCGATCAGATTCCCGATTGGAATGCGGAAATCCAGGGCGAGTTCGCCCGCCTCGACCAGCTCGCGATGGACACGGGGCAGGTGGTGGTCTGGCACGCGCCGAGCGTCGGCGACAAGCTGCTGCTGCGCCGCGTCGCCTATCACCTGCGCAACGTGCCGCAGCGCCTGAACGAGGTGCGGTTGTCGGCCGCCGACCTCGACGCACCGCAGCGCGCAGCGCTGACCCGCACCGACCAGGCCTGTTCGACCGGGATGTTCTCGCCGGCGGCGCTCGCGCGCAAACGGCCGATGGCCGCGCCGGTCTCGGTGCTGCGCATCGGCCGCCTCGCGCTCGAATGGCAGGAGGCCAAGCACCTGAATGCCGAATTGCGCTACTGGGTGAGCAACACGATCAAGAGCGGCCAGTACGCCGACCTCGACGCGCTGATCGCAGCGCACACGGAAACCGGCTGGCAACCCGCACGGCGCGTGGTCGGCGGCATCATGGCCGGCGCCGACCGCGGCGGGCTGTTCGTCAGCGACTCGATCGCCTGGTGGCGCTGCCGCGAACTCGCGGCAGCCGGCCGGCTCGAGCTGCAGGACGACGCGCCGGCCGCCCTCTCTTTCACGCAGGTACGCGCGCCCGCCGCGCCCCGCTAACGCTACTCTTTCGCATTCCACCATGGCCCGTACCCGAGCGCCCGACCACGAATCCCAGCGCGAGCAGATCCTCGATCTCGCCGCCGAGAAATTCGCGCAAACGAGCTATCCGAGCACGTCGATGTCCGATCTCGCGACCGCGAGCGGCACGTCGAAGGCGCGGCTCTATCACTATTACGAGAGCAAGGAAGCGATCCTGTTCGACCTGCTCGACCGCTACACGAAACGATTGATGCTGATCATCGCCGAGGTCGAAGGCGCCAGCCAGCGGCGCGGCCTCACCGAGCGCGACGCGTTCGCCGAACTGGTGCGGGCGTTCCTCGCCGAGTACGAGACGTCGCACAGCCGCCACGTCGCGCTGCTCAACGACGTGAAGTATCTGGAGGATGCGCAGCGCGAAATCGTGCTGGATCGCCAGCGCGACATCGTCGCGGCCTTCGCGCGCCAGCTCGCACGCGCCTATCCGGACCGCATCTCCAAGGAAAACCAGACGTCGGTCACGATGATGGTGTTCGGGATGATCAACTGGACGTTCACGTGGCTCAAGCCCGGCGGCCGCCTCGGCTACCGCGACTTCGCCGAACAGGTGATCGACCTGATGGAGCGCGGGCTGTCGCCGGGCGCGTGATTGCCGCGCAGCAGCAAGCGTTGCGCGGCGGGCACACCGCGACGAGCCGCCGCGCATTTCATATGATTAATTTTTAATCCGTTAAAAATCAAACAGATAGCAAATGAACTAAGCGGATTTAGAATTTCCCCTCGGCACAAATAACGTCAAATACGGGTTTTCCCCAACCCCGCTCGGGTAAAATGCGCTGCGTCGCACAACACACTTGTGCAGCAACACACTGAGGAACCCACGATGAACACGCAATCCAACCGCCGTGCCGATGCCGTCGGCCACGCCGGTACTGCGCCGGTTCTCGTCAGGGAACTGGCTTCCAAAGACCGTGAGCGCATGCTCACCCACTTTCTCTCGCTCGACGAAGAGGACCGCCTGCTGCGCTTCGGCCAGATGGTGCCCGACCACGTGATCGAGAACTATGTCCGCACCATCGACTTCGGGCGCGACACCGTGTTCGGCGTGTTCGACCATGCGCTCGAACTGATCGGCGTCGGCCACCTGGCGTACCTGCCGGTCGAAGGCGACAAGCGCACGGCGGAATTCGGCGTGTCGGTGCTCGAAAGCGCCCGCGGCCGCGGCGTCGGCTCGAAGCTGTTCGAGCGCGCGGCGATCCGCAGCCGCAACACCCGCGTGACGATGCTGTACATGCATTGCCTGTCGCGCAACGCGACGATGATGCACATCGCGAAGAAGTCCGGAATGCGGATCGAATACGCGTACGGCGAAGCCGATGCGTATCTGTCGCTGCCGCCGGCCGACCACTCGACGATCCTCGCCGAGATGCTGCAGGAACAGGCCGCGGTGTTCGACTATGCGCTCAAGCGCCAGGCGCACCGTACGTCGAAGTTCATCGAATCGCTGATGCCCGCCTGATACCGGGGCTGAATCGTCCACCTCAAGTACCGACGCGCTGCCGTTGCAGCCTGCGAAAGGGGCTCGCCCCTTTCGCGCTTCACGCGTCCGACGGCTGCCGACGTCATCGTCACCCCATTCCCTCACCGATACGGCCGCCCATTGGCGGCCGACATCGCGGCATGTTTCCCGCTCTCCCGGTTCAGCGTCCGCTGGCGGTGCAGTTCAAGCTCGTCTGTCGCTGGACAGTGCCCACTCAGAAGAACATTCACTTTCGTACCCATCCCATTGATCTCTCAGCGCCTGTCGATAGATGATCAGTCGCTTATTTCATTCGGCGAAAGGTCGACGTGAGAGGCTGTCTACCCTGGTTTTTCCATACTCCATCGAACCGATTTTCGCGAGGTTGGAGATGACAATGAAAACCGCGCTGTACGCATGGCTGAACGGCTATCAGCGCATGCTGTCGTTTCGTGGCCGGGAGCGACGCCGGGATTTCCTGTGCTTCCTGGTCGGCCATTACCCGCTCTTTTACCTTCTGGTCACGCTGATCAAATGGTCACAGAATCGGCTTTCCGCCGACGCAACGCTAACGTCATTCCTGCTGTTCTGCGCCGGGCTCGCTTCACTATGCGCGACCCTGGCCTATAACGTCAGGCGCCTGCACGACAGCAATCGCTCCGGCCTGCTGTGCATCGGCTACTTCCTGTTGGCAGCCCCCATTGTGATCCTCGTGTCGCTGTGGCTCGCGCCCCGCAACGCCGGTAACCGATACGGCCTCGATCCGCGCCGCCTGCGCGCGTAGCCCCGGGCGGTACGGCAAGCCGGCCTGTCTCTACATCACGCGTTGCCCGTCAGCGAATCGGCAACGCCGTCGTCTCTTTGAAGCACTCGAGCGAAAAGCTCGTCTTCACGTCGATCACCGACGGGTGGTGCAGCAAATGCTCCTGCACGAAGCGGGAGAAGTGCGCCATGTCCTCGACCTGCACGCGCAGCAGGTAATCCATGTCGCCCGTCATCGCATGACACGCGACCACTTCCGGCCAGGCCTGCACGGCCGCGCGGAACAGTTCCGCATGGGTCGCGCCCGCGCGCGCCGACGTCTCGTCGGCACGGACCGGCGCCAGGCCGCCGCGCTTCTCGAGCCGCACGCTCACATAGGCGAGCAGGTCGAGCCCGAGCTTCTGCGGATCGAGCAGCGCGACGTAGCCGGTGATCACGCCGATTTCCTCGAGCCGGCGGATCCGCCGCAGGCACGGGCTCGGCGACAGGCTCACGCGCTCGGCGATCTCCTGGTTCGACAGGCGGCCGTTCTCCTGGAGAATCGCGAGAATCCGCCGGTCGATGGCATCCAATTCGGCTTGCGCCATTTTCTGCCCTCCGATGATTATTTCGAGACTTGAAATTGCGTCATCGTAGGCACGGACAATTAAGTTCGCAAGTTTACGCTCCCCCCTGCCCGCTACACTTTGTCGCATGGAGCGATGCGTGGCGCGCGCCGCGCCACGCATCACCTTCGACTTGAAACCGGCCGGGTTCCCCACCTCGCCCCGGCCGCTCGCACAGCACACAGGAGACACGGCATGCAGATCCCCAACTGGGAGAATCCCGTCGGCACCGACGGCTTCGAATTCATCGAATACACCGCACCGGATCCGAAAGCGCTCGGACAGCTGTTCGAGCGGATGGGTTTCACCGCGATCGCACGCCATCGCCACAAGGACGTGACGGTCTACCGCCAGGGCGACATCAACTTCATCATCAACGCCGAACCCGATTCGTTCGCACAACGCTTCGCGCGCCTGCACGGCCCGTCGATCTGCGCGATCGCGTTCCGCGTGCAGGACGCCGCGAAGGCGTACAAGCACGCGCTCGACCTCGGCGCGTGGGGCTTCGACAACAAGACCGGCCCGATGGAGCTGAACATCCCGGCGATCAAGGGCATCGGCGATTCGCTGATCTATTTCGTCGACCGCTGGCGCGGCAAGAACGGCGCGCAGCCGGGTGCGATCGGCGACATCTCCATCTATGACGTCGACTTCGAGCCGATCGCCGGCGCGAATCCGAACCCCGTCGGCCACGGCCTCACCTATATCGACCACCTGACGCACAACGTGCATCGCGGCCGCATGCAGGAATGGGCCGAGTTCTACGAGCGCCTGTTCAACTTCCGCGAAGTGCGCTACTTCGACATCGAAGGCAAGGTCACGGGCGTGAAGTCGAAGGCGATGACGTCGCCGTGCGGCAAGATCCGGATCCCGATCAACGAGGAAGGCTCGGACACGGCCGGCCAGATCCAGGAATACCTCGACGCGTACCACGGCGAAGGCATCCAGCACATCGCGCTCGGCACGAACGACATCTACCGCGCGGTCGATGGCCTGCGCGGCAAGGAAGTGAAGCTGCTCGACACGATCGACACCTATTACGAGCTGGTCGACCGCCGCGTGCCGAACCACGGCGAATCGCTTGACGAGCTGAAGAAGCGCAAGATCCTGATCGACGGCGCCCGCGACGACCTGCTGCTGCAGATCTTCACCGAGAACCAGATCGGCCCGATCTTCTTCGAGATCATTCAGCGCAAGGGCAACCAGGGCTTCGGCGAAGGCAACTTCAAGGCGCTGTTCGAATCGATCGAGCTCGACCAGATCCGCCGCGGCGTGGTCCAGGACAAGGCCTGACGCTCACCGCCGCGCGCATATCGGCGGCACAAGAAAAAAGGGCGGGAATCTTGCGATTCCCGCCCTTTTGTCGTTCTGCGCGTTTCGGCGCGGCCCGGCGGCCGCGCGAACGGATCAACGCACGTTCGCCTTCGCTGCGATGGCGCGCTCGGCCGGCTGCGCGGCGGCGTCCTGCGCCGGCGCGATCTGACGCATCTGCGCGCCGGCTGCCGCCAGTGCGCTCGCGCCGCGCGCGTGCACCGGGCCGGTCATCGCGAAAAACGCCGCGGACACGATCAGGAAACTCTGGATATGACGTGTGTTCATTGCACCTCCTTAAAAACTGCCGGCGCCTCCCCGGTTGCGTCGAAACGGGCCGACGCGGCCGGGCACCTCCGGCAGGCCGACAAGATTAACGGCATTTGTACGAAGATGGGGCCGGCTTTACATGCTTTTACATGATGTAACGCATGGCGGCGCGCCGTTTTGTCGACGCGCGGTGGCCAATTGGCCGGTGGGCGACGGGTTTATCCCAGTGCTACCATCGCTTAAAACCGGCCAATATGCCGGCCACTGCCGAGACGTTCACAAGACGTCGACGCACTTGAAGCTTTGGTGATCCCAAACTGGGTGGAGGAGACTGTTCAATGAATGCCCCGCTAGACGCCGACCAACGCGCTTCGCTCGAAGCCGCGCTGAAGTCCGTCACGCTCGACGACAAATACACGCTCGAACGCGGCCGCGCGTACATGAGCGGCATCCAGGCGCTCGTGCGCCTGCCGATGCTCCAGCAGGAACGCGACCGCGCCGCCGGCCTCAACACGGCCGGCTTCATCTCCGGATATCGCGGTTCGCCGCTTGGCGGCCTCGACCTCTCGCTGTGGAAGGCCAAGCAGCACCTCGCCGCCCACCAGATCGTCTTCCAGCCCGGTCTCAACGAAGATCTCGCCGCCACCGCCGTGTGGGGCTCGCAGCAGGTGAACCTGTACCCCGGCGCGAAGTACGACGGCGTGTTCGGCATGTGGTACGGCAAGGGTCCGGGCGTCGACCGCACCGGTGACGTATTCAAGCACGCGAACTCGGCCGGCTCGTCGCCGCACGGCGGCGTGCTCGTGCTCGCCGGCGACGACCACGCGGCGAAATCGTCGACGCTCGCGCACCAGTCCGAACACATCTTCAAGGCCTGCGGGCTGCCGGTGCTGTTCCCCTCCAACGTGCAGGAATATCTCGACTTCGGCCTGCACGGCTGGGCGATGAGCCGCTACTCGGGCCTGTGGGTCGCACTCAAGTGCGTGACGGACGTGGTCGAATCGTCGGCGTCGGTCGACATCGACCCGCATCGCACCGAGATCGTGCTGCCGACCGACTTCATCCTGCCGGAAGGCGGCCTGAACATCCGCTGGCCCGACCCGCCGCTCGTGCAGGAAGCGCGGCTGCTGGACTACAAGTGGTACGCGGCGCTCGCCTATGTGCGCGCGAACAAGCTCGACCGGATCGAGATCGACTCGCCAACCGCGCGCTTCGGGATCATGACGGGCGGCAAGGCATACCTCGACGTGCGCCAGGCGCTGAGCGACCTCGGCCTCGACGACGAAACCTGCGCCCGGATCGGCATCCGCCTCTACAAGGTCGGCTGCGTATGGCCGCTCGAGGCGCAAGGCGCGCAAGCATTCGCGCGCGGCCTCGACGAAATCCTCGTCGTCGAGGAAAAGCGTCAGATCCTCGAATACGCGATCAAGGAAGAGCTGTACAACTGGCCCGATGCGCAGCGCCCGCGCGTATTCGGCAAGTTCGACGAGAAGGACGGCGCCGGCGGCGAATGGTCGGTGCCGATGGGCAACTGGCTGCTGCCCGCGCACTACGAACTGTCGCCCGCGATCATCGCGAAGGCGATCGCGACGCGCCTCGAGAAGTTCGAGCTGCCGTCCGACGTGCGCGCGCGCATCGCCGCGCGGCTCGCGGTGATCAACGCGAAGGAAATGGCGCTCGCGAAGCCGCACGTGCAGACCGAGCGCAAGCCGTGGTTCTGCTCGGGCTGCCCGCACAACACGTCGACCAACGTGCCGGAAGGCTCGCGCGCGATCGCCGGGATCGGCTGCCACTACATGACGGTGTGGATGGACCGCAGCACCAGCACCTTCAGCCAGATGGGCGGCGAAGGCGTGCCGTGGATCGGCCAGGCGCCGTTCACCGACGAAAAGCACGTGTTCGCGAACCTCGGCGACGGCACCTATTTCCACTCGGGCCTGCTGGCGGTGCGCGCGGCGATCTCGTCGAAGGCGAACATCACCTACAAGATCCTCTACAACGACGCCGTCGCAATGACGGGCGGCCAGCCGGTCGACGGCGTGCTGACGGTGCCGCAGATCACGCACCAGCTCGCGTCCGAAGGCGCGAAGAAGATCGTGATCGTCACCGATGAGCCGGAAAAGTACGACGACCAGAAGGCGCTGCTCGCGCCGGGCGTGACGATCCATCACCGCGACCAGCTCGACGACGTGCAGCGCGAGCTGCGCGAGATCGAAGGCACGACGATCCTGATCTACGACCAGACCTGCGCAACCGAGAAACGCCGCCGCCGCAAACGCGGCACGTATCCCGATCCGGCGAAGCGCGTCGTGATCAACGACGCGGTGTGCGAAGGCTGCGGCGACTGCTCGGTGCAGTCGAACTGCCTGTCGGTCGAGCCGCTCGAAACCGAATTCGGCACGAAGCGCCAGATCAACCAGTCGAGCTGCAACAAGGACTTCTCGTGCCTGAAGGGCTTCTGCCCGAGCTTCGTCACGGTCGAGGGCGGCCAGTTGAAGAAGCCGCAGGCCGTGTCGGTCGACGGCGGCGCGCTGCCGCCGATTCCGGAGCCGGCGCTGCCGGCGATCGATCGTGCATACGGCGTGCTCGTCACGGGCGTCGGCGGCACGGGCGTCGTCACGATCGGCGCGCTGCTCGGCATGGCCGCGCACCTGGAGAACAAGGGCGTGACCGTGCTCGACGTCACGGGCCTCGCGCAGAAAGGCGGCGCCGTGATGAGCCACGTACAGATCTCGCACGCGCCGACCGACATCCACGCGACGCGGATCGCGATGGGCGAAGCCGACCTCGTGATCGGCTGCGACGCGATCGTCACGGCCGGCGACGAATGCACGTCGCGGATGCGGCACGACACGACGCGCGTGGTCGTCAACAGCGCGCAGACGCCGACCGCCGAGTTCATCAAGAACCCGAACTGGGCGTTCCCGGGCGTGTCCGCCGAAAACGACATCCGCGCGGCGGCCGGCTCGGCCGTCGACTTCATCGATGCGAACCGCTTCGCGGTCGCGCTGCTCGGCGACGCGATCTACACGAACCCGTTCGTGCTCGGCTACGCGTGGCAGAAAGGCTGGCTGCCGCTGACGCTCGCGTCGCTCGAACGCGCGATCGAGCTGAACGCGGTATCGGTCGAGAAGAACCGGGCGGCGTTCGACTGGGGTCGCCGCGCCGCGCACGACCTCGCGAGCGTGAAGCAGGCTGCGGCCGGCGACGCGCGCCCCGTGCAGGGCGCGACGGTGATCGCGCTACACACGAAGAAGGCGGTCGACGCATTGATCGCGAAGCGCGTGGAGTTCCTCACCGCGTACCAGAACGCCGCGTACGCAGCGCGCTATGCTGCCTTCGTCGACCGCGTGCGGGCCGCCGAACGCGCGCTGGCGGACGGCGACGCCGTGCAGGAGCCGCTGACCGAAGCGGTCGCACGCAATCTGTTCAAGCTGATGGCGTACAAGGACGAATATGAGGTCGCGCGGCTGCAGTCCGATCCTGCGTTCCTCGCGCGCCTGTCGTCGCAGTTCGAAGGCGACTGGAAGCTGAAATTCCACCTCGCGCCGCCGCTGTTCGCGAAGACGGATGCACACGGCCATCTCGTGAAGAAGGCGTACGGCCCGTGGATGATGTCCGCGTTCCGGCTGCTCGCGAAGGCGAAGTTTCTGCGCGGCACCGGGCTCGACCCGTTCGGCCGCACCGAGGAGCGCCGCACCGAGCGCGCACTGATCGGCGAGTACGAAGCGCTGATCGGCGAAGTGACGGCCAAGCTGAACGCGGCCAACCGCCCGCTCGCGCTCGAGCTCGCGGCGCTGCCGGACGGCATTCGCGGCTATGGCCACGTGAAGGAGAACAACCTGCGCGCGGTGCGCCAGAAGTGGAACACGCTGCTCGCGCAGTGGCGTTCGCCGACGGCCGGGCAGACGAGCCAGCAGGTCGCGTAACGGTACACGGCGGGCGTTCGCGGTCGGGACGCCCGCCCCGTGCGGCACGCAGGACACAAAAAGACGCCACGGAACGCGGGTTCCGTGGCGTTTTTCATGGCGCCGCGCGTAATGCGCGGCACACGCGGGCGCGAACTTACTTCGTGTTCGCGTTCGCGGCGGCAACCGCCGTCATGTTGATGATCCGGCGCACGGTCGCGGCCGGCGTCAGGATGTGGACCGGCTTCGCCGCGCCGAGCAGGAACGGGCCGACCGTCACGCCTTCGCCGCCGACCATCTTCAGCAGGTTGTACGCGATGTTCGCCGCTTCGACGTTCGGCATGATCAGCAGGTTCGCTTCGCCCGACAGCGTCGTGCCCGGGAACGCGGCCTTGCGGACCGCTTCGGACAGCGCCGCGTCGCCATGCATTTCACCGTCGACTTCGAGGTTCGGTGCGCGCTCGCTGATCAGCTTGCGGGCTTCCGCCATCCGGCGCGACGACGACGACGGCGCGCTGCCGAAGTTCGAGTTCGACAGCAGCGCGGCCTTCGGCGTGATGCCGAAGCGCTCGATCTCGGCGGCTGCCTGGATCGTCATGTCGGCGAGCTGGTCCGCGCTCGGCACTTCGTTCACGTACGTGTCGCACAGGAACAGGTTGCGGCCCGGCAGCATCAGCAGGTTCATCGCCGCGTAGTGCTCGGCGCCGTTCGCACGACCCAGCACCTGCTCGATGAACTTCAGGTGCGTGTGGTACGTGTCGATCATCCCGCAGATCATCCCGTCCGCATCGCCCAGGTGCACGAGCATCGCGCCGATCAGCGTGTTGAACTTGCGCAGCGCGGCCTTCGCGACTTCCGGCGTGACGCCGTCGCGCGCGCCGATCTCGTGGTACGCCTGCCAGTAGCGGTGGTAGCGCGTGTCGTCTTCCGGATTCACGATCTCGAAATCGACGCCGGCCTTCAGCTTCGAGCCGATCTTCTGCAGGCGCATCTCGACGACGGACGGACGGCCGATGATGATCGGCTTCGCGATCTTTTCCAGCAGCACGAACTGCGCGGCGCGCAGCACGCGCTCGTCCTCGCCCTCGGCGAACACGATGCGCGCCTGCTTCTGCTTCGCGGTCGCGAACACCGGACGCATCACCATGCCGGTGCGATAGACGGTCGCGCCGAGCTGCTCGCGGTACGCGTCCATGTCCTGGATCGGGCGGGTTGCAACACCCGAATCCATCGCGGCTTGCGCGACGGCCGGCGCGATCTTGATGATCAGGCGCGGATCGAACGGCTTCGGAATCAGGTATTCCGGCCCGAACTCGAGCGAGTGGCCTTCATACGCCTTCGCGACTTCCTCGCTCTGCTCGGTTTCCTGGGCCAGTTCGGCGATCGCGCGCACGCACGCGAGCTTCATTTCTTCCGTGATCGTCGTCGCGCCGACGTCGAGCGCGCCGCGGAAGATGAACGGGAAGCACAGCACGTTGTTGACCTGGTTCGGGTAGTCCGAACGGCCGGTCGCGACGATTGCGTCCGGGCGCACCGCCTTCGCGTCTTCCGGGCGGATTTCCGGTTCCGGGTTCGCGAGCGCCAGGATCAGCGGGCGGTCGCCCATCGTCTTGACCATGTCCTGCTTCAGCACGCCCGCGCTCGAGCAGCCGAGGAACACGTCCGCGCCGACGATCGCGTCGGCGAGCGTGCGCGCGTCGGTGGTCGCCGCATAGCGCTGCTTCGACGGATCGAGGTTGCCGCGCCCTTCGTAGATCACGCCCTTCGAGTCGGCGACGAGGATGTTCGACTTCGTCAGGCCGAGGTTCACGAGCAGGTCCAGACACGCGATCGCTGCGGCGCCCGCGCCCGAGCACACGAGCTTCACGTCGGCGAGGTTCTTGCCGACCACCTTCAGGCCGTTCAGGATCGCTGCGGACGCGATGATCGCGGTGCCGTGCTGGTCGTCATGGAAGACGGGGATCTTCATGCGCTCGCGCAGCTTCTGCTCGATGTAGAAGCATTCCGGCGCCTTGATGTCTTCGAGATTGATGCCGCCGAGCGTCGGCTCGAGCATCGCGATCGCCTCGACGAGCTTGTCGGGGTCGGACTCCGACAGTTCGATGTCGAATACGTCGATGCCCGCGAATTTCTTGAAGAGGCAGCCCTTGCCTTCCATCACCGGCTTCGCAGCGAGCGGGCCGATGTTGCCGAGGCCGAGCACGGCAGTGCCGTTCGTGATGACGCCGACGAGGTTGCCGCGCGACGTGTACTTCTGCGCGTCGAGCGGATCGGCGTGGATCGCTTCGCACGCGGCGGCGACGCCCGGCGAATACGCGAGCGAGAGATCGAGCTGGTTCGACAGCGGCTTGGTCGGGGTGACCGAAATCTTGCCGGGTTTCGGGTTCAGGTGATAAGCGAGTGCGGCCTGCTTCAGTTGTTCGTCCATGATTGACCTGCGAGAGACATGCGAAATTTTGACGGTTCAGTACACAGCACCTTGAGCCGCGTCTGCCGGGATCGAGGGGATGGTCGACTGCGAGACGGCTCGCGACGCACCGGGTCGGCACGCCACCGAACCTTGGCGGGTGGGCAAGAGGAAGTACAAAGTACTGAACGATTTCTAAGGGTCGCTTAGTGTACACCCCCTAAATGACCTCTGTTGGTGCACCGCGGCATCCTTGGCATCGGCATCCGCGCGATCGTGCCCCGTTTGTTTCGCCGGTGGCGAGCGGCGCGTCGAACCTGCGCGGGTTTCGCCGAAAACCGCCCCGAATCGGGTAAAATAGCGGGCTACGCGCGCAGCGATGCGATTGGCCCGCCGATCGCACCCCCGCCCCTCCGGCAGGTTCCCCTTGCTGCGCCACCGGGCCCGCGCCCGCTCTTCGCTCATCACCCAAGGAATGCCCATGACAGGCTACGATCGTCAGTCGATCTCGGATACGACCGCCAAAATCCTGCTCGAAGTGCAGGCGGTGCACTTCAACGCCGAAAAACCGTTCATCTTCACGTCCGGCTGGGCAAGCCCCGTCTACATCGACTGCCGCAAGCTGATCTCGTATCCGCGCGTGCGTCGTGCGCTGATGGAAATGGCGGAAACGACGATCATGCGCGACGTCGGCTTCGAGCAGATCGACTCGGTGGCGGGCGGCGAGACGGCCGGCATCCCGTTCGCGGCATGGCTCGCGGACCGCATGATGGTGCCGATGCAGTACGTGCGCAAAAAGCCGAAGGGTTTCGGCCGCAACGCGCAGATCGAGGGTCATCTGGAAGAAGGCTCGCGCGTGCTGCTGGTGGAAGACCTGACGACCGACAGCCGCAGCAAGATCAACTTCGTCAACGCGCTGCGCACCGCGGGCGCGACGGTGAACCACTGCTTCGTGCTGTTCCACTACAACATCTTCAAGGAAAGCGTGTCGGTCCTGAAGGACATCGACGTCGACCTGCACGCGCTGGCGACCTGGTGGGACGTGCTGCGCGTCGCGAAGGCGTCGGGCTACTTCGAGACCAAGACGCTCGACGAAGTCGAGAAGTTCCTGCACGCGCCGGCCGAGTGGTCGGCCGCGCACGGCGGTGCCACGGCCCCGAAGGAATGACGCGGCGCCGGCCCGCAGGCCGGCCCCCTGGCTGAAAGAGCCGCTCGCCTGATCGCGAGCGGCTTTTTTTCGTCCGTCGATCCGCATCACGCCGCGCCCGATTGCCGGCAATGGCATGCATCGCTCATCGAACCCTAATGCTAGACTTGATCCATCGCCTCCATTAGCTGCGCAGGCAACACACAACGCCAACAATGCCGGGAGCATCGATCCGGTTCACGTGACGGGAGAAGCGCCATATGCGTGTGGATCGCCGGATCACTTCGCCTGCGTGCCCGGGTCGTCCGTCTCCGTTCATCGTCGCCGTTCTCTGCGCTGCCGCTTGCATTGCGTTCGCCGCCCCGTCCGCGCGGGCCGAAGGCCCGTTCACCGTGTCGAGCGACGAGCTGACGCCCGGCGGGCGCGTGCCCGCCGCGAACGTGTTCGACCGCGGCGACTGCAAGGGCGGGAACCGCTCGCCGCAGCTCAGCTGGCGCAATCCGCCGCCCGGCACGCGCAGCTATGCGATCACGATCTTCGATCCCGATGCGCCGGGGCACGGCTGGTGGCACTGGGCCGTCGCCGGCATCCCGGCGAGCGTCACGAGCGTGCCGGCCGATGCGAGCGCATCGGGCTTCCTGCGGCGCATCGGCGCGAGCGAGGCGCGCAACGACTTCGGGATCGACGGCTACGGCGGCCCGTGCCCGCCGCCCGGCAAGCCGCACCGCTACGTGATCACCGTCCATGCGCTGAAGGGCACCGACCTGCGCGTCGCACAAGGCCGCCCCGCCCCGATGTTCGAGCACGAGATCGGCACGCTGACGATCGGCACCGCCCGGCTCACGGTCAATTACGGGCAGTAAGCGGTCGCGCGCCGCCGCAGGGCCGGCGTCGCGATGGCCCGCGACTGCGAAAATCCTGCGTGCGCGACGCACGCTTTTCTCCCGTCATTTCGGCTTGCTAGACTCCGCTGCACCGCTCGCGGCATCCCGCCGTGCACCGGTCGCGCCGCCCGAGTGCGGCGTGTGTCGCGGCAGGCCACGGCGCCTGCCCTTTCGCCCCCTTCCGGAGAACGCTTCATGTCGAACATCGTCATCGTCTATCACAGCGGCTACGGTCACACGCAGAAACTGGCCGAGGCCGTCCATGCGGGCGCGCAGGATGCCGGCGCCACCGCGCGCCTGATTGCCGTCGGCGAACTCGACGACGCAGGCTGGGCCGCGCTCGACGCGGCGGACGCGATCGTCTTCGGCGCGCCGACCTACATGGGCGGCCCGTCCGCGCAGTTCAAGCAATTCGCCGATGCCACGTCGAAACCGTGGTTCACGCAGAAGTGGAAAGACAAGATCGCCGCGGGCTTCACGAACTCCGCGACGATGAACGGCGACAAGTTCTCGACGATTCAGTATTTCGTCACGCTGGCGATGCAACATGGGATGGTGTGGGTCGGCACGGGCATGATGCCGGCCAACTCGAAGGCGGCCACGCGCAACGACATCAACTACGTCGGCGGCTTCACGGGCCTGCTCGCTCAGTCGCCGGCGGACGCGACGCCCGACGAGGGCCCGCTGCCCGGCGACCTCGAGACCGCGAAGGCGTTCGGCGCGCGCGTGGCCGACGCGGCGGCCCGCTGGATGGCCGGCAGCCGCTGAACGCGCCCGGGCGCCCGCTCGCGCCGCGGGTCGCGCGGCGACGCGACGCGGCGCGGCGCACGCGCGTGAAAGGGACGCAAGACGGCCCGCGGGCCGTAATGCCGTTCAGTTAAGGGACAGTGATGTGCCGAACGGCGTAACGCTTGGGGCGAGCTTTAACCACACGGGGGCATTCACGCCCCCGTTGTTTTTCCACGGTCTCGAACGCAAGGCGAGCGTGCAGGCGGTCGAGCCACGCCGGTATCTTGCCGAAGGCCGGGGTGACGGCAGCCCACATCATTTCGTGCTGAAAGACGTGCAATGCCCGTACGAAGCTGATGTCGGTCGGATCGAGTTTCGCCTGCCATGCGGCAGTGGCCATCTCGCGGCGAATCAGATTGTAGGCAATCAATGCGCCCCAGATCTCCTGATAGACCCCTTCGACGGTCCGGCTACGCAAGCTCAGCTCCGCACCGAGCATCGACTGCTTCAATTCTCGGTAGCTGGTTTCGATTTGCCAGCGGCGCCCATAGCAGGCGACGATATCGGCCGGTTTGAAGCGTTGGCGATCATCCAGCGAGGTCAGCAGCACGCGTTCGCGCCCGCGCGCATCGATGGTGCGAATCGCACGGACCTGCCAGAACTCCGGCAGTTCGGGAGATTGTTTGCGCGCCTGCGGGGACACGCGCATGCGTACTGTCGCATCGTCCGGCGTGCCGTCGATCACGTCCCATCGGGTATGGGATTTGGCCGGAATCAGGAAGTGGCGGTTGTGCCCATTCATCGTCAGGCCGCACAAGATCCGAGCGGCCAGAAAGCCCTTGTCGAATACCGTCAGTGAATTGTCCGGTATCTGCGGCAGCAGATCCTGGGCGTACACCATTTCGTTGGTGCCATAAGCGCCGAAGTTGATATCGGCCACCAGATGCGTCGGAATGGCAGTCAGCGTCACGGCCCGCACCTGCGGGTAACTGGCGACCTTGCCGCTGGCATAGCGTTGCGCGCCAAAGTGCTCACGATTGGCCGGGCTGTCGGCCGTGCGCAGCGTGGTGCCGTCCATCGCCCATAGACTCAATCCCTTGAATGCATGGCGTGCCGCGTCCTGCGTGGTCCACGCCCAGGCTGTCCGTTCGAACAGCCACGCCAGCGGCGCTTCGCCAATACGCTGGCGCGCCTGCGCCACGGCACTCTTGCTGACGAAGGGGACGACCTCGTTGGGCAGCGCCAGATCGAGACTGTCGAGTACCTCATTGATCGACCAGTGCCGGTACATGGCCAAGGCAATCACCAGCCAAACCACTTGTTCGGCCGGCAAGCGCCGACGGCGGATACTCGCGGTGCCCGTCGCCTCGATCGCATGCTCGATCCATTCTTGCGGCAAATGTTCCGCCAGCCGGCTCAGGTCCGGCGTGGGCTGTTGGGCTGCACTTAGATAGGTGAGGTGGCTGGAAAGCATCGCGCCAGAAGTTAACACCTCTGCGCACCGTTTACAACCACTCCTCCCAAAAACAAAAATGCCGTTCAGTCGCTTAACTGAACGGCATTAGCCCGCGGGCCGTCTTTTTTCGCCCCGTGCGGTGCAGGCCCGCCGGATGACGTCTTAAAATGGCGGTTTCAGGGCGCCGCGGCTCCCGTTTCATTCAGCGAGAACGAAATGAGCACCAAAGTTTTTGTCGACGGCCAGGAAGGTACGACGGGCCTCAAGATCTTCGAATACCTGTCGGCGCGCAACGACATCGAGATCCTGCGCATCGAAGAAGCGAAGCGCAAGGACGTCGACGAGCGCCGCCGCCTGATCAACGCGTCGGACGTCACGTTCCTGTGCCTGCCGGACGTCGCGTCGCGCGAATCGGCATCGCTGGTCGAGAACCCGGACACGACGCTGATCGACGCGAGCACCGCGTTCCGCACGAGCGCCGACTGGGCATACGGCCTGCCGGAGCTGACCCGCGCGCAGCGCGAGAAGATTCGCACGTCGAAGCGCATCGCCGTGCCGGGCTGCCACGCCTCGGCCTTCGTGCTCGCGATGCGTCCGCTCGTCGACGCGGGCATCGTCGCGCCGACCTTCGCCGCGCACAGCTACTCGATCACCGGCTACAGCGGCGGCGGCAAGTCGATGATCGCCGAATACGAAAGCGCGGCGCCGGGCGGCAAGCTCGCGAGCCCGCGTCCGTATGCGCTCGCGCTGGCGCACAAGCACCTGCCGGAAATGGCCGCGCACACGGGCCTCGCGCACGCACCGATCTTCACGCCGATCGTCGGGCCGTTCCTGAAGGGCCTTGCCGTGACGACCTACTTCACGCCCGAACAGCTCGCGAAACGCGCGACGCCGCAGGACGTGCAGCGCGTGTTCGCCGAGTACTACGCGGACGAGCCGTTCGTGCGCGTCGCCCCGTTCAACGCGGACGCGAACCTCGACAGCGGCTTCTTCGACGTGCAGGCGAACAACGACACGAACCGTGTCGACCTGTTCGTGTTCGGCAACGAAGAGCGCTTCGTCACGGTCGCGCGCCTCGACAACCTGGGCAAGGGCGCATCGGGCGCCGCGATCCAGTGCATGAATCTGAACATCGGCGCCGCCGAGGACGCGGGCCTCAATCGCTGATCCCGCTTGCACGCGATGCAAAGCCGGCCGCTGGCCGGCTTTTTATTTACCCGTCGCAGGCAATATATAAAATCCGGCTCGCGCATTTACAAATATTTACAAGCTTTCCATTGCGCGATTACCGGTGAATTAATTTCGCCCTCCTTTTCTCCTGTCAATCCCGAATAGGGATAAACCGGATACCCTCGCTTTAAACGCTTCCGTTATACGCGGGAAGGCTCGGCGAGCCGACCGTGCGTGGCAATCGCCCAACTTCAGCGGCACTCTAGCGCCCTCCGCGCGTTTTAATTCTTACTGAAATCGCCAGCCTGCAAGGAATTCCAACGCACGCTTTGTTTCAATCGCCTTTTTTAGACGAGTTCATCAATTGACAGCAAAAATCCGCGCAGCGACATTAGCTCGCACAATTAAACGATTGGAGACAGCGGCATGTCGCACGCCTTATCGAAGGGGGTGGCAACGGCCTTTGCCATCGCACCTTTCCTGATTGCCTGTGGTGGAGGGGACGGCGGCTCGCCCGCGCCGATCAACACCCCCCAATGTTCCGGATCGGACTGCGGCACGCAAGGGCCGCCGCCGTCGCAGCCCGTCAACGGCTCGCTGTGCCCGGCCGATGCCGACATCGTGAAGAGCACGTACCTCGGCGGCGCCGGTAGCGGCGAGATCGTCAGCGTCAACATCGACGCGGTCGCGATGACCTACACGCTGAAGTGGCTCGAATCGCCGATTCCGCTCGCGACCGGCACGGTCACGCCGACCCGCGCCGGCACCACGATCACCGGCAAGGTCATCCACCCGCCGGCCGGCACGCTGCCGACCGCGGAGCAGACGCGCTGCGCGTTCGTCCTCACGCCGGGTTCGGGCAAGGCACCGAACGGCTCGACCTATTCGACGGCCGCCGACTTCAACCATGCGAACCCGCCGATGCTGCTGGTCGGCATGGGTGTCGCGGGCGGCGGCATCCCCGGCGCGACGGTCCAGTACGACGGGCTGACGATCAGCGTGGTCGGCCTCCCGGTCTTCAAGAACGTCGGCCAGGTGCCGAACCGCCACTTCGACTTCTACCCGTTCCTCGGCTTCGCGAACACGACGACCGACCTCACGAAGCTGCCGGGCACGTACAACGCGCTGCTCTACCACCTCGTGCCGTCGGGCAACTACGCGACGAAGGGCACGAATTCGAGCGAGACGTTCGATGCGAACGGCGCGTGTACGTCGACGAGTTCGGGCGGCTGCCAGACGACCGGCGATCCGTGGACCGTCAACACCGCGAACGGCGGCTATCTCGACAGCACGAGGGCACCGCAGATCCTGCCACAGACGCAACTGCCGCTGATCGGCGCGACCGGCAAGTCGGCGAGCGCGCACATGGTCATCGGCCAGCTCAACGGCGCGACCGTGCCGGTGGTGGTCCGCACGGGCTCCGTCTATCTGGGCACCGACCTCGCACTGCATACCGATGCGAAGGTCGACGACGAATCGGGCATCGCGGTGCTCGGCGCGGCGAGTGCGATCCAGTCGGGCGCGATCGACGGCGGCTACGCGGGTGCGGACTCGAACTTCAAGTACACGGCCGCACTGATCCGCGGCAGCAACGCGTCGTTCATCAACCCGACCACGCAGGCTGAAGAAGACGGCTTCACGCTCGACTACGGCCAGACGACGGCCGGCCTGCTGAACGCGACGACGAAGCCGCCGAGCGGGGCGACCTACCCGTCGGCAACAGGCGTCGTGATCGCGACGGGCGGGCTGTACGCGGCACTGATCCAGGGCACGGTGAACGGCGGCGTCACGCCGACGTCGGCGAACTCGAGCACGTCGTCGACACCGTACTTCGGCGTGGGTGCGCAGATCAGCAAGTAACGGTCGGGGACGCGGCGGCAGCCGGTTCACCGCCGCGGGATGCAGGGAAGGCACGAAGCGACGGCGCCCGGCACGGCGCGGGCAGCACGAGCACAAGCAATAGAAGCGGTCGACAGGGAGCTGGCCGCCGGACAAGACAAATCTGGAGGAGCAACATGAAGCGCAACCTCATTCTGGCGGCGGCCTTTGCCGCCCCCCTTCTTTCCGCCTGCGGCGGCGGCAGCGACAATCCGCCCCCGCTCGTCGAAGACCGGCTCTGCCCCGCGTCGCTCGACTACAGCACCGTCTACACGGGCGGCGCCGGCAGCGGCGAACTGGCCAAGGTGCAGCTCGACACGACCAAGATGACCTGGCAGGTCACCTATGTCGAATCGCCGGTGCCGCGAACGACCGGCACCGTCACGCCGACCCGCGCGGGCACCGTCGACAGCGGCACGCTCACGCAGGAAACGATGCTGCCGACCAACAAGCTGAACCAGTGCGCATTCCGCCTGAACGGCGCGAGCCTCGATGCGTCGCGTCCGGCGCGCATCTTCGTCGGCTTCGGCGTCGCGGGCGGCACGATCCCCGGCAAGGAAATCCAGTTCGGCGGCGTGCTCGGCCAGGCGGCAGTGCCCGACACGAAATTCCCGTACTACCCGTTCATCGGCTTCTCGTCGATCGAGACCGACATCACGAAGGTTGCGGGCACATACAGCCACGTCGGCTTCGGCGAAGTGCCGTCGCAGAACTTCGCGCCGGCGTCGATCGACGCGAAGGTGACGATCAACGCGGACGGCACGTGGACCAAGTGCGATTCGACCGGCCAGTTCGCCGGCGGCGCGTGCACGCAGCAGGGCACGAACTTCGTGCAGTCGGCCGACGGCAGCGGCGCGTTCCAGACGAACAACTACGCGAGCCAGCTGAAGCCGACGCTGTCGGCGACGCCGCAAGGCAAGGGCTTCATGATCGTCGGCAAGCTGCGCAACCAGCTGGTGCCGATCCTCGTGCGCACCGGTGTCGCGAACCCGAACCCGACGCCCGACAGCAACGGCGTGCCGGGCCTGACCGCCGACGACGAATCGAGCATCTCGATCCTCGCGCCGCAGACTGCGATCGCGGCCGGCTCGCAGAACGGCGAGTACATCGGCGTCGACAGCCGGTTCGACTACCGGACCACCGCGCTGATCAACAACCAGGCCACGCTGCTGGATCCGTTCCAGCCGTCGCAGGCCTCGCTCGCGACGCCGCTCGACCTGGACTACACGCAGAAGGTGCCGGGCACGGTCACGACGATCCATACGGGTTCGGGCAGCACGTCGCCGACCGGCAAGTTCATCTTCACGGGTGGCGTGTTCGGTTTCCTCGACAACGCGGGTTCGACGCCGTATTTCACGATCGGCGCGTTCGTCCAGTAAGCGGAGGCAAGCCGTGATGAAGAAGACCCTTCTCTGCGCGGCGGCCGGTGCCGCCGCCCTGGCGCCGCTCGCGGCGCACGCGCAGAGCGCCGGCAGCAACGTCGTCACGCTGGGCTGGTTCCACATCATGCCGCAGCAGAGCAGCACGCCGATGACGACCAACGTCGCCCCGACGCCGATCAACACGCCGCTGCGGCTGCCGCCGTCGTTCACGTCGCCGGGCACCGGGCTGCATACGAGCGGCGCGGATACCGTCGGCCTGACGGTCAGTCACTTCCTGACCGATCACATCGCGGTCACGTCGGTGGCCGGCGTACCGCCGGTGTTCAAGGTATCGGGCCAGGGGACGATCCGGCCGCCCGGCCCGGCCGGCGCGCTCGGCACGCAGAACATCGGGCTCGGGTCGGTGAATCCGATCGTGAAGAGCGTGCGGCAGTGGAGCCCGGCGGTGATCCTGCAGTACTACTTCGCGCAGGCGAACGCGAAGTTCCGGCCGTTCCTCGGCCTCGGCGTGTCGTACAACTGGTTCAGCGACCTGCAGCTCAACACGAACTTCATCAAGCAGACGCAGGACAACCTCGGCGCGATTCTCGCGGCGGGCGCGGGCAAGCCGGGTACGACCTCGGTGGAGGCGAAGGCGTCGTCGTCATGGCAGCCGGTATTCAACGCGGGCATGCAGTACAACATCACCGAGCATTTCGGGCTGGTCGCGTCGGTGACCTACATCCCGCTGAAGACGACGTCGACGGTGACGATCAAGGCGGCCGACGGCACGGTGCTCTCCGAGTCGAAATCGGACCTGAAGGCCGACCCGATCATCAGCTACGTCGGGATGACCTACAAGTTCTGATGCCGGCGACGGAAGGGGCGCAGGAAGGGGAATGGATGGCCCGCGGCAAAATCGCGGGCAAAAAAAAGCCCGCCTAAGAGGCGGGCTGAATCCATATCAGAGGAGACATGGAGGAGACAGGTGTAACTATAGCGAATCGATTTCCGCATTGCAACATTTCCGTGGAGAAAATCAGGATTTTCCCTCGAATGCGCGCTCTAGATCGCTAGTTCGACTCCGACCCCTTCCTGATCTCCCAGTCGAGCACGTCCGCCAGCGCGTCGCGCAGCAGCGCGACCGGCCGCGTCAGGCGGCCCGGCAGTGCGCCGTGCACGACCCACACGTTGATCCGCGTCTCCAGCCCCGCCGTTTCCACCACCCTCAGCGCGTCGCGATGCGCGCTGCGCGCCAGCGCGTTCGGCGGCGCGATGCCGATGCCGGCGCCGCGCGCGACGAGCGACAGCTGCAACTCCGAGCCGAACGCCTCGACCGCGACGTCGAACGGCAGCCCGGCCGCCCCGAGCGCACGGCTCAGCGCCGAACGCATCCCGCAGCCGTCCTGGCTCAGCACCCACGGGAAACGTGACAGCACGTCGAGCGACAGCGGGCCGTCCGGCAGCGGGAAATCGCGCGCGGCGACGAGCACCGTCGGCTGCGTGCCGAGCAGCGTGGCCGTCAGCGCGTCGGGCAGCGCCGCGCCCGCCGGCGCCATCACCGTCGCGACATCGAGCGTGCCGCGCTCGATGCCCTGCACGAGCGCGGGCGACCAGCCGGCCGTCACGCGCAGCGTGAGCCGCGGAAACGCGTCGCGCAGCCGGTCGATCGGCTGCTCGAGCGCCAGCTCGGACAGGAACGGCGGCACGCCGATGCGCAGTTCGCCGGACGGCTCGCTGTCCGGTGCGCCGGCCGCCATCAATTCGTCGACGGCGCCCAACACGTTGCGCGCGAGCACATAGACGTCGCGCCCGGCGGCGGTCGGCTTCAGCGGCTTGCTCTGACGCTCGAGCAGCGGGATGCCCAGCAGCGTCTCGAGATTCTGCACGCGCCGCGTGAGGCCCGGCTGCGTCAGATGAAGCTTCGCGGCGGCCGCGACCATCGACCCGCTGTCGACGACCGCGACGAACGCCTGGAGATCACGCGTATTCAAAGCAAACTCGCATAATCATGTTAGACATATTTCAATTGTCGCATAAACATCGGCCACCTACGATGGGGATTCCTTCGCTCTACTCCCAGGCTTCCGATGAACTGTCCTGCCGACTCCCACCCCGCCGCCGGTCGCCCCGCGCTCGGCGCACCGCCCGCGTTGAGCGCGGGCATGACGTTCTTCTTCGCCGCGACGGTCGGCGTGATCGTGATGGACCTGTTCGCCGCGCAGCCGCTGACCGGCCCGATCAGCGCCGACCTGCGGCTGCCGCCCGGCCTCACCGGCCTCGTCGCGATGCTGCCGCAGCTCGGCTACGCGGCCGGCCTCGTGCTGCTGGTGCCGCTCGTCGACCTGCTGGAGAACCGCCGCCTGATCGTCGCGACGCTCGCCGCGTGCGCGGCCGCGCTCGCGCTGCCGGCCTTCACGCGATCGGGCACCGTGTTCCTGCTCGCGACGCTGGCCGCCGGCGCCGCGTCGAGCGTGATCCAGATGCTGGTGCCGATGGCCGCGTCGATGGCGCCCGAAGCGCAGCGCGGGCGCGCGGTCGGCAACGTGATGAGCGGGCTGATGCTCGGCATCCTGCTGTCGCGGCCACTCGCGAGCCTGATCGCGGGCACGGCCGGCTGGCGCGCGTTCTACGCGCTGGCCGCGCTCGCGAACGCGGCGATCGCGGCGGTGCTCGCGCTGCGCTTGCCGCCGCGCGTGCCGTCGGCGACGGCCGGCTATCGCGCGCTGCTCGCCTCGATGGGCCGCCTGCTGGCCGACGAACCGGTGCTGCGCCGGCATGCGCTGTCGGCCGCGCTCGCGATGGCAGCCTTTAGCGCGTTCTGGACCGCCGTCGGGCTGCGGCTCGCGCAGCCGCCGTTCGGCCTCGACCTGCACGGGATCGCGCTGTTCGCGTTCGCCGGCGCGAGCGGTGCGATCGTCACGCCGCTGGCCGGCCGCGCCGGCGATCGCGGCCACGGCCCGGCCGCGCAGCGCGTCGCGCACGTGACGATGCTCGCGGCGCTCGCCGTCCTCGGCATCGCCGGCGCCGGCTGGTTCGGCTTCGATGCGCACGCGCATCGCGACGTCGCGCTGGCGTTGCTGGCCGGCGGCGCGGCGCTGCTCGATGCGGGCGTGATCGTCGACCAGACGATCGGCCGCAGGGAAATCAATCTGCTGAACCCGGCCGCGCGCGGGCGGCTGAACGGGCTGTTCGTCGGGCTGTTCTTCGTCGGCGGCGCGCTCGGCGCGGCGCTTGCGGGCAGCGCGTGGGCATGGGGCGGGTGGAGCGCGGTGTGCGGCGTCGGCTTCGCGTTCGCGGGCGCGGCCGCCGCGTTCGGCGTGCCGGCCGGGCGCCGGGTCACCGTGCGGCCGCGCGCGTGACGCGGCGCCGGATGTGAAAACGCCCCGCCCTCTGACGAGGTGCGGGGCGTGCGGCGGGCCGCGCGGCCGAAATCAGTGACGAACCAGCGCCATCATGGCGCCGAAGCCGACGAAGATGCCGCCCGTCAGCCGGTTGAAAACCTTCGCGACGCTTTGGCTCTTCAGCGTCGCGCCAATGCGCGTGCCGAACGACGCGTAGACGAGATACCAGCTCACCTCGATCACCGCGAACGTGACGACGAGGATGCCGAATTGCGGCAGCGTCGGCTCGGCGGCATTGATGAACTGCGGCAGCAGTGCGGCCGCGAACAGGATCGCCTTCGGGTTGCTGCCCGCGACCAGGAAACCATTGCGGAACAGCGTCCAGCGCGATGCCGATGCGCCGTGCGAAACGGCCTCGACGTCGCCGGCCGGCGCGTCGTCGACGCGGGCGCGCCACGCCTTCACGCCGAGATAGACCAGATAGGCCGCGCCCGCCAGGCGCAATCCATCGAACATCGCCGGCCATGCCTCGAGGACCGCCCCGAGCCCCGCCGCGGACACCGCCAGCATCAGCACCAGCGCGCTCAGGCAGCCGGCCATCGTCGCCGACGAGCGGCGCAGCCCGTGCCGCGCGCCGTGCGTCATCACGAGCAGCATGTTCGGACCCGGAATCGCCGACACGACGAACACCGTCGCCACGAAAAGCCACCACGTATGCAGGTTCATGACTGCCCCGACCGAAAGAGAAACGAAATGTCGATTATGCCGCGTGCGCGGCGTTGCTGTCGCGCGTCGGCTCAGCGGCCCGCGCGGCGCAGCGCGACTTCGCCGAGCACCGCGAAGTCCTGTTCGCCGCCGCCGTGCGCAAGCGCATCGAGCAGGCTGTCGCGCACGACGCTCGCCACCGGCAGCGGCACCGACACCGCGTCGCCGGCCTGCAGCGCGAGGCGCACGTCCTTCAGCCCGAGGCGCGCCTTGAAACGCGCGGGTTCGTAGCTGCGCTCGGCGATCATCCCGCCGTAGCCTTCGTAGACCGGCCCCGGAAACACGCTGTTCGTGATCACGTCGAGGAAATCGCGCATCGCGACGCCGTGCGCGCCGAGCAGCGCGGACGCCTCGCCGAGCGTCTCGATCGCCGACGCGAGCGTGAAGTTCGCCGCGATCTTCGCGACGTTCGCATGCTGCGGCAGCGAGCCGAACCGCCAGGTCTTCTGGCCGATCGCGTCGAACAGCGGCTGCACGCGGTCGATCGCCTCGGCCGGGCCGCCGGCCATGATCGTCAGGCGCGCGGCGGCCGCGACGTCCGGGCGCCCCATCACGGGCGCGGCGACGTACTGGAGGCCGCGCGACGCGTGGGCATGCGCGAGCGATTCGGCGAGCGCGACCGACACCGTCGCCATGTTCACGTGGATCAGGCCGCGCGGCGCCTCGGCGAGCAGCGCGTCGTCGAATACTTCGCGCGCGGCTGCATCGTCGGCGAGCATCGAGAACACGGCATCGCCGCGAAACGCATCGGCCGGCGTATCGACGATCTGCGCACCCAACGCGGCGAGCGGCTCGGCACGCTCGCGCGACCGGTTCCAGACCCGCACGGCGTGCCCGGCCTTCAGCAGGTTCGTCGCGATCGCCTGCCCCATTTCGCCCAGTCCGATAAATCCAAGATCCATTTCCCGCTCCTTCGACCCGTGAAGCGGGGAGTTAAACACAGATGGCGGCGGCCTGCAGCCCCCCGCGAGCGGCCGCGCGCGGTGCGATACTGCGCGCATGGCGACCGCGACCTTCCGCTTCCACGGCGAACTGAACGCGTTTCTCGCACGCGCGCAGCGCGAGTGCGCGTTCGCGCACGCGTTTGCGCGCGATGCGACGGTCAAGCACGCGGTCGAGGCGCTCGGCGTCCCGCATACGGAAATCGGCCGGCTCTGCGTGAACGGCGCGTCGGCCGCGCTCGACCGGCCGCTGGCCGACGGCGACCGGGTCGACATCCATCCGGAACGCGCGCGGCCGGCCACCGAATCGCCGGTGCAGCAGCAGCCGGAGCGCTGGCGCTTCGTCGCCGACGCGCATCTCGGCGGCCTCGCGCAGTTGCTGCGCCTCGCCGGCTTCGACACCTGCTACGACAACCACTACCGCGACGACGAACTCGTCGCGCTCGCCGCGCGCGAAGGCCGGATCGTGCTGACGCGCGACCGCGAGCTGCTGAAGCGCCGCGCGGTCGTACGCGGCTGCTACCTGCACGCGCAGCAGCCGGACGCGCAGTTGCACGAGCTGTTCGCGCGGCTCGACCTCGCGCCGCACATGCGGCCGTTCCGGCTGTGCCTGCGCTGCAATGCGCCGCTGCACGCGCTCGATGCGGCGGACGCCGCGCCGCGCGTGCCGGCCGGCGTCCGCCAGCGGCACCGGCGCTTTGCCGCGTGCGACGTGTGCCGGCGCGTGTTCTGGGAAGGGTCGCACTGGCGGCGCATGCGCGCGGTGGTCGACACGATGCGCGCGCTGTCGCCCGGGGCGGCGGACGCGGCGGACGCGGCGAGCACGGCCGACGCGCCAGACGCGGCAGACGCCTGAAAAAAAACCCCGCAGGCCGGAGCATGCGGGGTTTCTCGACGGGCGGCCGGCATAGCCGGCGCCGACGAAGCGGGCTTAGTTTGCCGCGCCCTTGTCGTTCGTGCCGGCTGCCGAAGCGGCGGCGGCCTTCGCCTTGCCCTTTGCCGAACCGTGCTGCTTCAGTGCGTGCTTCGGCTTGCTGTGATCCTTCTTCATCGGCGCCGACGCGGGAGCCATCGCGTCGCCCACCGGCGCCGATGCCGTCTCCTGTGCGAATGCCGAAACCGATGCGAGAGCGAGTGCTGCGGTCATGATCGAAGCGAGCGTCTTCTTCATTGTTCTTCCTTTAGCGGAGAAAAAAGTCAAACGTACCGGTAAGAGATGCGAGGCATCCGCATCGGAACATCAGCTGCGCCCGCGCCGGATTGGCGGTCGCCGCCGGGCGGGTCGGCTCTCGCCTCTTCGCCTCGGCAAATACTGACGCACTCGGTCCATAACGCACCGGCCGCACCGCGAGTTGACACGTTGCCCGCAACCCTCGGGTTTCCCCCGACGCACGGGCTTGCGGGCCGCCCCACGCGCCGCCGCGACCTGCGTCAATCGTCCGACAAACCGGCTCTCGCGCCCGCCGCGGCGACGCTATACTGGCGTCCTTCCGTCCCAACCGGAGCGCGGCCGGTCACGCTACCGCCGCCGTCGCGAGGCGCCCAAATTGCCCGACCACAATCTGGACAAACTGAAAATCGACCGGCGTCCGATCGCGCCCGCGCCCCGCCGGCGCCGGTGGGTCCGCTATGCGGTCGCCGCCGTGCTCGTGATCATCGCGATCGCAGCCGCGCTCGCGCTCACCGGCCGCCCGACGGTCGACACGACCTCCGTCACGTCCGCGTATCCATACCAGAACGACACCCAGCTCAATGCGACCGGCTACGTCGTGCCGCAGCGCAAGGCCGCGGTCGCGTCGAAGGGCCAGGGGCGCGTCGAATGGCTCGGCGTGCTCGAAGGCACGCGCGTGAAGAAGGGCGAGATCATCGCGCGGCTCGAAAGCCGCGACGTGGAAGCCTCGCTGGCTCAGGCCCGCGCGCAGGTGCTGGTGTCCCGCGCGAACCTCGGCGTCGCGCAGGCGGAACTGAAGGACGCGCAGATCGCGCTGCGCCGCACCGCCGTGCTCGCCCCGAAGGGCGCGGTGCCGGCCGCCCAGCTCGACACCGACACGGCCCGCGCGAACAAGGCGCGCGCGACGCTCGGCAGCGATCAGGCCGCGATCGCGTCCGCCGAAGCGAACGCGCAAGCCGCGCAGGTCGCGGTCGACCAGACGGTGATCCGCGCACCGTTCGACGGAATCGTGCTCGCGAAGCACGCGAACGTCGGCGACAACATCACGCCGTTCTCGTCGGCGTCGGACAGCAAGGGCGCCGTCGTGACGATCGCCGACATGGACACGCTCGAGGTCGAGGCGGACGTCGCGGAATCGAACATCGCGAAGATCCGCGCGGAGCAGCCCTGCGAGATCCAGCTCGACGCGCTGCCCGACATGCGCTTCGCGGGCCGCGTGTCGCGCATCGTGCCGACGGTCGACCGCTCGAAGGCGACGGTGCTCGTGAAGGTGCGCTTCGTCGACCGCGACGAGCGCGTGCTGCCCGACATGAGCGCGAAGATCGCGTTCCTGTCGAAGCCGGCGTCGGCGCAGGACCGGCAGCCGGTGACGGCCGTGCAGGCGAGCGCCGTGGTGGAGCGCGACGGCCGGCCGGTCGTGTTCGTCGTGAAGGACGACACCGTGCACGCAACGGCGGTGACGACCGGCACGCGGATCGGCGAACTCGTCGCGATCCGCGGCGTGAAGCCCGGCGACACGGTCGTGCTCGCGCCGGGCGCGAAGCTGAAGGACGGCGCGAAAGTGACCGTCGCGAAGAAGTAGCGTGGCGCGCGTGAACGACGCCTCGCCTCCCCTCGTCGAGATCAGCCACGTCGCGAAGTCGTACCGGCGCGGCAACCAGGTCGTGCCGGTGCTGACCGACATCACGCTCGACATCGGCGAAGGCGACTTCGTCGCCCTGATGGGGCCGTCGGGTTCCGGCAAGAGCACGCTGCTCAATCTCGTCGCCGGCATCGACCGGCCCGACAGCGGCGAGCTGCGCGTGGGCGGCCTCGACATCTCGCGGCTCGAGGAGGCGCAGCTGGCCGAATGGCGCGCGGCGAACGTCGGCTTCATCTTTCAGTTCTACAACCTGATGCCCGTGCTCACCGCATTCGAGAACGTCGAGCTGCCGCTGATGCTCACGCACCTGTCGCGCCGCGAACGGCGCGAGCGCGTCGAGCTGGTGCTCGACATGGTGAACCTCGGCGACCGGACCAGTCATTACCCGTCCGAGCTGTCGGGCGGCCAGCAGCAGCGCGTCGCGATCGCGCGCGCGCTGATCACCGATCCGGTGCTGATCGTCGCCGACGAGCCGACCGGCGACCTCGACCGCGCGTCGGCCAGCGACGTGCTCTCGATGCTGCAGCGGATGAACGCCGAGCTCGGCAAGACGATCATCATGGTGACCCACGATGCGCACGCGGCCGGCGCCGCGCAGTCGCTCGTGCATCTGGAAAAAGGGGAGCTAACCGATGGGCACGCCGTCTGACCGGCTGGAGCGCGCGCGATGTACGTGCTGAAGCTGATCGCGCGCAATGCGCTGCGGCACCGGCTGCGCACGCTCCTGACCGTGCTCGGGCTGACCATCGCGGTGCTGGCGTTCGGGCTGCTGCACACCGTGGTCGACGCGTGGTACGCGGGCGCGGCCGCCGCGTCGAGCGGCCGGCTCGTCACGCGCAACGCGATCTCGCTCGTGTTCCCGCTGCCGGTCAGCTACGAGAACCGGATCCGCGGCGTCGACGGCGTGACGGCCGTGGTTCGCTCGAACTGGTTCGGCGGCGTGTACCGCGACCCGAAGAACTTCTTCGCGAGCTTCGCGGTGTCGGAAAACTATCTCGACCTGTATCCGGAATTCCTCCTGCCCGCGCAGCAGCGCGCCGATTACGACCGCGACCGCCGCGGCTGCCTGGTCGGGCGCCAGCTCGCGACGCAGTTCGGCTTCAAGGTCGGCGACATGATCCCGCTGAAGGGCACGATCTATCCGGGCACGTGGGACTTCGTCGTGCGCGGCATTCTCGACGGCCGCGACGACTCGACGATCACGCGCCAGCTGGTGTTCCACTGGGACTACCTGAACGAGACGGTGCGCAAGCGCACGCCGAAGCAGGCCGATCAGGTCGGCGTGTTCGTGCTCGGCGTCGCGAATCCGGACGACGGCGCCGCGATCGCGCGCAACGTCGACGCCGTATTCAAGAACTCGCTCGCCGAAACGCTGACCGAGACCGAGCAGGCGTTCCAGCTCGGCTTCGTCGCGATGTCGAACCAGATCATCGCGGCGATCCGCGTGGTGTCGTACGTGGTGATCCTGATCATCATGGCCGTGATGGCGAACGCGATGGCGATGAGCGCGCGCGAACGGACCGCCGAATACGCGACGCTGAAGGCGCTCGGCTTCGGCCCCGGTTTTCTCGCGCTGATCGTGTTCGGCGAATCGGTGGTGATCGCGGTGGCCGGCGGCGGGCTCGGGATACTCGCGACGCCGCCGGCCGCGAGCCTCTTCAAGCAGGCCGCGGGCGGCATCTTCCCGGTGTTCAGGGTATCGACCGAGACGATGGCGCTGCAGGCCGCATGCTCGGTCGCGGTCGGCATCGCGGCCGCGCTCGTGCCGGCGTGGCAGGCCGCGCGCGTGCGCGTGGTCGAAGGCCTGCGGGCGATCGGCTAGGCGCGCTCATGGCAATTCCGTTGACCTACATCGCGCGCAACCTGTGGACCCGGCGGCTCACCACCGCGCTCACCGCGGGCGGGATGGCGCTCGTGATCTTCGTGTTCGCGACGGTGCAGATGCTCGATGCGGGGCTCACGAAGACACTCGTGTCGACCGGCGAACCCGACAACGCCGTGGTGATCCGCAAGGGCGCCGAAACCGAGATCCAGAGTTCGATCGACCACCAGCAGGCCAACGCGCTCGAGATGCATCCGGCCGTCGCGCTCGGTCCCGACGGCCGGCCGCGGGTGTCGAAGGAAGCCGTCGTGCTGATCTCGCTCGTGAAGACGTCGAGCGGCAAGCCGTCGAACGTCGTGATCCGCGGCGTGTCGCCGGCCGGCCTCGCGCTGCGGCCGCACGTGAAGCTCGTGGCCGGCCGCACGTTCACGCCGGGTTCGTCGGAGATCGTCGTCGGCAGCGCGATCGCGAAAGGCTTCAGCGGCACGCAGCTCGGCGACAGCCTGCATTTCGCGCAGCGCGACTGGACCGTGGTCGGCGTGTTCGACGCCGGCGGCAGCGGCTTCGATTCGGAGATCTGGGGCGACGTCGACCAGCTGATGCAGTCGTTCCGGCGCACGAGCTACTCGTCGATGGTGCTGCGCATTCCCAGCGCCGACGGCTTCGCGCGCTTCAAGGCCGACATCGACGTCGACCCGCGGCTGACCGACGAGGCAAAGCGCGAACAGACTTTCTACGGCGACCAGTCGAAGGCGCTGTCGAGGTTCATCAACATCCTCGGCATCACGCTGTCGACGATCTTCTCGATCGCCGCGATGATCGGCGCGATGATCACGATGTACGCATCGGTCGCGAACCGCACCGCCGAGATCGGCACGCTGCGCGCGCTCGGCTTCAAGCGCATGAACGTGCTCGCCGCGTTCCTGCTGGAAGCGCTGCTGCTCGGCTTCGTCGGCGGGGTCGCCGGGCTCGCGTGCGCGTCGCTGATGGAATTCGCGTCGTTCTCGACGACCAACTTCCAGACCTTCTCCGACCTGTCGTTCCGTTTCGTGCTGACGCCCGCGATCGTCGTGAAGACGCTGCTGTTCTCGCTGGTGATGGGCCTCGTCGGCGGATTCCTGCCGGCCATGCGCGCCGCGCGGCTGAACATCGTCGACGCGCTGCGCGCGCGGTGATGTGCGCGGCCGCTTACGCCAGGCGCTCGCGCGGCACCCATGCGCCGTGGAAGCCGGCGGGCACGCGATGTCAACAGTCTTCGGTCGACGGCGGCAGATCGCCGCGCGCCAGCGCGAGCGCATGGTCGCGCACGTCGTCCGGCCAGCCGGCGATCAGCTCGGCCAGTCGCGCGAGGTCGTTCGCATACAGCGCACGCGCGGCTTCCTCGAAACCCGGCAGGTCGCCCGCGATCGCTGACATGAAGTGATACGCACGCGCTTGCGCGTCGCGACGCCGGTCGGCCGCCGCATGCGTGCGCCGCGCGTCCTCGACCAGCTTGCGCAGCGCGACCGACGCGCCGCCCGGCTGCGTAGCAAGCCAGTCCCAGTGACGCGGCAGCAACGTGACTTCGCGCGACACGACGCCGAGCTTCGGGCGGCCGCGGCCGCGTGGTTCGCCCTCGCCGGTCGGCTCGCCGGCGGGTGCGGACGCATCGGCTGGCGCCGCCGCGTATCGCGCGCGGATCTCGTCCGCCGTGCCGCGCAGGTCGAGGTCGATCGCTCGGCCGGTCGCGTCGTTGAAAATCAGGATCGTGCCGGGCGTTGCGTCGCCGGCAGCCTGCCGGACCGCAAGCGCGACCGTCGCGAGCGGGCCCGACACGAGCCGCCGGTGGCCGTCGAAGGCCGTGTACGAAGGAAGGAGCGTGGAGAGTGTCATCGTGGTCGCCCGCAGGCTGGAATCAGAATGACGCCATTTTTATCCGGGTATAAATTGAATGTCAATATTATCCGGGTAAAAAAGATAGCTCGACGCGCGACCAATCGATTCAATTCCTGAATCGATCAAGTCAGCAATTGGCATGAAAGCGCAATATTCGCCATGACAGAATGACCCGGACGCCCCGACTGCCGGGGGCATCGACATCCGGTCTCCGGCCGGCAATACCACCACGAAAAAACGCGCGCACCCGACGCGCCGCCGCACGACGGCACCTTCCGCCCTTCGGAGGAGACAGTCATGAATCCGCTTCACGCATTGCCGGCATCCGTGTCGGCAACGGCCCGGCGCACCCGCGTGCGCTGGCTCGTGCTGACCGTGCTGTTCGCGGTCACGACGATCAACTATGCGGATCGCGCGGCGATCGCGATCGCCGGCCCGGCGCTCGCCCGCGCGATGCACCTGAGCCACGTGCAGATGGGCTTCATCTTCTCGGCGTTCGGCTGGTCGTACGTGATCGCGCAACTGCCGGGCGGCTGGCTGCTCGATCGCTTCGGGTCGCGCATCGTCTATGCGTTCAGCATCTTCTTCTGGTCGCTGTTCACGCTGCTGCAGGGCGGCATCGGCTTCTTCAGCGGTGCGGCCGCGTTCGCGCTGCTGTTCGGGTTGCGCTTCCTGGTCGGCGCGGCCGAGGCGCCGTCGTTCCCGGCCAACAGCCGGATCGTGTCCACCTGGTTCCCGGCCGCGGAACGCGGCACCGCATCGGCGATCTTCAACGCCGCGCAGTACGCGGCGACCGTCGTGTTCGCGCCGCTGATGGGCTGGCTCGTGCATGCGTTCGGCTGGCAGTCGGTGTTCGCGGTGATGGGCGTGCTCGGCTTCGCGTTCGTGCTGGTGTGGAACCGCACGA
Source organism: Burkholderia sp. KBS0801 (assembly GCF_005937855.2). NCBI lineage: Bacteria > Pseudomonadati > Pseudomonadota > Betaproteobacteria > Burkholderiales > Burkholderiaceae > Burkholderia > Burkholderia sp. KBS0801. The sequence continues at coordinate 255,799 of NZ_CP042177.1, read as the reverse complement.
TGTACGACCCGAAGGCGCACCCGCGCGTCAACGATGCGGAGCTCGACTACCTCGCCGAAGGCGGTGCGCTCGTCAACATCGACCAGGCGACCGGCGCGCGCGACGGCGGCCCGTCGATGCGTCACGTGAAGGCGCTGCTCAGGAACCGGATGCTCGTCGGCGTGTACGTCGCGCAGTACTGCATCAACGCGCTCACCTACTTCTTCATCACGTGGTTTCCCGTCTATCTCGTGCAGGCGCGCGGGATGTCGATCCTCAACGCGGGCCTGGTCGCGTCGATCCCGGCCGTGTGCGGGTTTCTCGGCGGGATTCTCGGCGGCATCGTGTCCGACGGGCTGCTCAAGCAGGGCCGGTCGCTGTCGGTCGCGCGCAAGGTGCCGATCGTGATCGGCATGCTGCTGTCGATGTCGATGATCGTCTGCAACTACACCGACTCGCACGTGCTCGTCGTGCTGTTCATGGCGCTGTCGTTCTTCGGCAAGGGCCTCGGCGCGCTCGGCTGGGCCGTCAACGCCGACACCGCGCCGCGCCAGATCGCCGGCCTGAGCGGCGCGCTGCTCAATACCTGCGGCAATCTTTCCAGCATCACGACGCCGATCGCGATCGGCTATATCGTCGACCGCAGCGGCTCGTTCAACGGCGCGCTGGTGTATGTCGTCGCGCACGCGCTCGTCGCCGTGATCTGCTATTTGTTCGTCGTCGGCGAAATTCGACGCGTCGAGCTGAACTGAACTGAACGGCGCGGGCTGCGCCGGCGCGTCCGGCGGCCCGTGCATCACCGGAACCAGGAGCGAACCGATGTCCGAATCCCGCCGTGCCGGCACGCCGCGCGTCACGCGCATGCAGGTGATCCCCGTCGCCGGCCGCGACAGCATGCTGCTGAACCTGTGCGGCGCGCACGCGCCGTATTTCACGCGCAACCTCGTGATTCTCGACGACAGCAGCGGCCATACGGGCGTCGGCGAAGTGCCCGGCGGCGAAGGCATCCGTCAAGCGCTTGAACGGATGACCGACCTCGTCGTCGGCCAGTCGATCGGGCGTTACCAGGCGACGCTCAACGCGGTGCGCGCGGCGCTGTCCGGCGCGGCGGCGGGCGCCGGACGCACGATCCGGCACGAAGTGACGTCGGCCGGCGAGGCGGCCGTGCTGCGCCAGCCGCACGAGATCAACCTGCGGCTCGACAACGTGATCACCGCGATCGAGGCCGCGCTGCTGGACCTGCTCGGCCAGCATCTCGACGTGCCGGTCGCCGCGTTGCTCGGCGAAGGCCAGCAGCGCGACGCGGTGCCGATGCTCGCGTACCTGTTCTACATCGGCGAGCGGCGCCGCACCGACCTGCCGTATCGCGACGAAACGCATGCAACCGATCCGTGGTTCCGCCTGCGCAACGAAGCCGCGCTCACGCCGGCCGCGATCGCGCGGCAGGCCGAGGCCGCGGTCGAACGCTACGGCTTCGCCGATTTCAAGCTGAAGGGCGGCGTGATGGCCGGCGCGGACGAGATGGAAGCGATCGCGGCGATCAAGACGCGCTTTCCCGACGCCCGCGCGACGCTCGACCCGAACGGTGCGTGGTCGCTCGACGAAGCGGTCGCGCTGTGCCGCGGACAAGGCCACCTGCTCGCGTATGCCGAGGACCCATGCGGGCCGGAAGCCGGCTACTCGGGCCGCGAGGTGATGGCCGAATTCCGGCGGGCGACCGGCATCCCGACCGCGACCAACATGATCGCGACCGACTGGCGGCAGATGGATCACGCGGTGCGACTGCAGGCGGTCGACATCCCGCTCGCCGACCCGCACTTCTGGACGATGCAGGGTTCGGTGCGGCTCGCGCAGCTGTGCCGCGACTGGGGGCTCACATGGGGTTCCCACTCGAACAATCACTTCGACGTGTCGCTCGCGATGTTCACCCATGCGGCCGCGGCGGCGCCCGGCACGATCACCGCGATCGACACGCACTGGATCTGGCAGGAAGGCGACGCGCGGCTCACGCGCGAACCGCTCGCGATCGTCGGCGGCCAGGTGGCCGTGCCGGAGCGGCCGGGGCTGGGGATCGAGCTCGACATGGCGCAGGTCGAGGCCGCGCATGCGCTGTATCGGGAGGTGGGCGGCACGACGCGCGATGATGCGATGGCGATGCGGTATCTGGTGCCAGGGTGGACGTATGATCCGAAGCGGCCGAGTTTCGGGCGCGGATGACGGCGGCTGCAGCCGGCCTCATCCGCAAACCGCGCAAACCGCGCGAGCCGGTCGCCGGCTCGGCGGCACATTCACCACGCATTGCATTGCGCTGCGCTTCGCGCCGAACTCATCCACGTTATCGGTATTCATCGATTTCGAGCACGGCCCCGATCGATTCAATGAGCTTGCGCGTGGCCTCCGACACATACGGCACACGATTACCCGTCTCATTGTCCCAGTAGCAGAAGAATCGCATGCGCGCGCCAGCCCGTTCGACGCGCTCACGGAGATCGTCGCGGGGCAACGAGAGGCGGTCGATCAGGTACCGAAGATGCGGCTCCAATCGATCGCTATGAACAGCAGGCTTGCTTTCCAACGCCCAAAGGTTGAGCTTTCCGGGCCGGGAACCGAGGCGTCCCGACGGTAGCAGATAGGGCTTTCCTCGCGTGATCGTTCGACTGGGGAAGACGCCGAAAAAGGCGGTCCACGTGTCCGGGTGCACGTCCTCCGACGAAATGATGAACGTCGCGTATGCGAGGATGTTTTCAGAAGGCGCCGGAGAGTCAGGGTGCATAGTCGTGAATGTTGTCCAGAATTACGCCTTTGAACTCGACCTCTCCGCTGTCGTGAAAGATGAGATTGTCGGCTGGTCCCAAGCCGTTTGCCGGCTTCAGCACATGCAGCATCTGCCCGAACGTCTTGCGATCGTACCCGAGCATCTTTGCCGCAAAGTTCGGGTTGTTGGTCGAGGCGGCCAATGATTCGACGCCATCGCTCGCTGCCCTACCAACGTAATCGAACGGACGCGCATCCCCGAGCAAAGTATCGTCACGTTGCGCAAACTCGGCTGTACGCCCTTCAGCGACAACGCCTTCCAGATAATCGATCAACGAGTCGGCAGATACGTCGCTCCACGTTGCCCAGTCCGGAAGCGGCTTGTCTACCGGCAATGCGGCCATCGACGGCACGCTTGCGCATCGAAGGGGCCGTGAAAACGGCCGCGTCGACGGTTGATCGGCAACACCGCCAATACTTGGCACCGCACGGTCGATGGATACCGACACTCATCCGTCCTCGATCGCTGATTTCAGCGCAGCAACCGGATCTCCTTTGAATAGACCAAGCTGCAATTCCCGAAGAAAGCCGGCAGCGCCTGTCGTCAGCCCCGTGTACTTCGGCCAATGGAGCATCAATTCCAAGACAGCGGAGCGGTGTTCAAGCGACTGTCGTGATCCACCGTCGGTGGACAGCGTCGCTCGCCTGCCGAACCCCATATCGATCGTCACCGAGGCCATGCCGCACTACTCCGCCATTATCATCCGGTGAATTGGGCAATGCGGAGCAGTTTCCGGTCAACCGGTGACGGAGGACTCCGCCAGCAGAATACGACTCGTGTCCGTTGAAAATTGCAGAGCTGTCAGGTGAGGAGATGCCGATAAGGGTGTAACGGAGCCCCCGATCAAATTGCGCCCAACCGTTACGGTTCGGTACGCCTCAGATAGGCATCCTGGATGCTATGCGTCTTCAGCGCGCGGCGAGTCGGAAGCGGCCGAGTTTCGGGCGTCGCCAATAGGCCCGCGTTCGCGTCGGCGGCCACGCGTCCTCCCCCCGGCGGCCCGCACTATCGGCTCCGCACACCCGGCAGCGCGGCCGCACTCCGCACTCCGCGCGACGCTGCGCGCGATCCGGTCCGCATGCGCCAGCCCCGGATCGAGCCCCGGGTCGTAGATCGTGAAGTCGATCCCCGCAACGCACCCGGACGCGACGAGCGGCCCGAGCAACGCATCGAGCCCATCGAAGTCCAGCCCCGGCGAGCCGGGCGAATCCACGGCAGGAAGTTGCGACTGATCGAGCACGTCGAGATCGACGTGCAGCCACACCCGCCGAAGCGCGCGCCTGTGCAGCCAGTCGACGAGTTCGCCAGCGACCGCGGCAGGCCCGCGCGCGAGCAACTGCTGGATCGTCGTTTGTGTGATCGCCGTTCGAACGATATCGCCGTAGGCAGCCTCGAACTCGGCGGTTTCGGCGTCGCGCTCGCCGACCTGGCATGCGTCGCGATCGTCGACGAGCGGGCCGTCCAGGTCCGGCCAGCACGTCAGCAGCGGCTCGCCCCGGCCGGTCGCCAGCGCGAGATCCATCCCGGCCGCGGAGCCGAGCCGCGTCGCCGTGTCGTAATTGCCCGGATGGAAGAAGTCGCTGTGCCCGTCGACGTGGACGAGCCCGCGCCCCCCTGCGTGCCGGTTGCCCAGCAGGCACCCGAGCAGGATGCTGCAGTCGCCGCCGAGCACGATCGGAAAGGCGCCCCGTGCGAGCGCACCGGCGACGTGCGCGGCAAGTTCGAGCGAGAACGCGCGGATCGACACGCCGTTACGGATGCGGGTGCCGGGTTGCGGCTCGAACACATAGGCAGGATGCGCAAGCCACGCAACGCGCGCGCCCAGAAGGGCGGCGAGCCCGGTGGCGAGCAGCGCGCCTGGGCCGCGCCACGTGTCGGGCTCGCGGCCGGCGCCGTTCGGCTTCAGGCCGAGGCTGCTCGGCGCGGCGATGAGTTCGATCGGCCGAACGACGCCGGTTGACGAGTGTTCGGCCTGCAGGTCGGATGAAGCGGTCGGCTCCGTCATGACTTCTCCTCGCGCAATCGCGGTCGTCGTGCGTGATAACCTGTAAAAATGCCATCAAAGGTTAGCATCGATTTAACCCATGTCAAAGACTTCACCGGTTATGGAAGCGCATACGTTCGTGGCGCGCGATTTCATCGGCGGTCACGCCGTCCTCGACTTCGTCAATACGGTGACCGGCCGCGACGACACGCCGCGTGACTGGCTGCCCGATTACGACGCGTATCTGGCGTGGCTGGCGTCGGCGAACTTTCTCCCCGCGCTCGACCTGAAGCGGCTCGCGGCCTGCGCGGCCGCCGCCCCTGCGGCGGCCGACCGCGCGCTGCGCGATGCCAAGCGCCTTCGTGAAGCGTTGTTCGGGATCTTCGATGCGCTCGCACACCGCGCATCGCCGGCCGCAGCGGATCTCGCCACGCTGGAGCACGCGTGGCGGCGGGCGGTGAGCAGGCAGCGGCTGGTCGCGACGGCCGGACGAGTGGCATTCGGCTACGCGCCGGATACGCGCGTCGACGCGGACCTGCACCTGCCCGCCGAGCGGATTGCGCTCGACGCCGTGAAGCTTCTCGAAGCGATGCCGGACGGCCGGCTCCGGATGTGCGCGGGGCCGAATTGCGCGTGGTTGTTCATCGATGGGTCGAAGACGGGGCGTCGCAAGTGGTGCGACATGGCAACCTGTGGAAACGTCGCGAAGGCGCGACGGCACTACCACGCGACGAGGCAGGGGCTGGCGGGGCCGGCGCACGATCGCGACGCGGCCGAATAGGAACGGGCCGGTCGAAAGGGATACGAGGCGCCTGCGCTACGCGGGGGATGCTGGAAAACAAAAAGGGCTCGGTCTTGCGACCGAGCCCTTCGGATTTTCGTTGGTGGAGCGGAGGAGGATCGAACTCCCGACCTTCGCATTGCGAACGCGACGCTCTCCCAGCTGAGCTACCGCCCCGACAGACAACCATCATACACATGCATTTCCGCGCTTGGCAATAGGGCTTGCCTCACCCCCGACGCGTCACTTCGACGGCGCGCCGGCCAGCACCCAATCGACCACGGAACGCAGATCCGCGTCGCTCATGCGCGGGTGCGCCGGCATCGGAATCGCGCCCCAGACGCCGGAGCCGCCGTCCTTCACCTTCTTCGACAGCTTCACAACGGCCTGCGGATCGGACTTGTAGCGGGCGGCGATATCCTTGAACGACGGGCCGACGAGCTTGCGGTCCACCGCGTGGCAGCCCATGCACGCATTGCTGCGCGCGACCTTCAGGCCATCGCCGACGTCCGCGTGCGCGGTGCCGAGCGCACCGGCCGCGAGCGCCGCGGCCGCGGCGCCCTGCACGAACCATTGCCTGATTCTGATTTGCGTCGACTTCATTGCGGCGTTGCCTTCGGGTTGCCCGGATGCACGCTCGACGAATTCGAGATCGGCGCGGGCGGTTGCAGCGGAGCGGACTGCACCGATGCATCGGGCACCGCACCGACCGTCGTTGCATCCGCGGGCGCGGCGGCGGCCTGCGCGCCGGACGCAGTGCTCGGCGACGCAGCCTGCAACGCCTGCGCGTCTTGCGGCTTGATGTACTGGAACACCTTCACGACCTTCTCGACGCCCGGCACCTGGCTCGCCGCATCCGCGCCGCGATTGCCTTCGTCGACCGTCACGAGACCCAGCAGGTAGATGTTGCCGCGCTCGCTGACGACCTTGTAGTAGTTCGCCGAGAGCCCCTTCGTCGCGATCAGCTCGGACTTCACGCGCCCTTCGAGGTACGAGTCGTTCGCGCGCGACGACAGCGACGATGCCGGCTCGACCGACAGCTCGTTGACGATCGCGCTCACGTTGTTGATGCCGCGCACGATTTCCTCGGCGCGCTGCTTCGATGCGTCGTTCGGCACTTCACCCGTCAGCAGCACGCGGCGGTTGAACACCGTGACGTTTACGTGCGACTGGTCCGGCAGCCCGTTGTTGATTTGCGTGAGCGACTTGACCTGGATCTCGCGATCCTCGGTCTGCGCGCCGAGCGTACGGCGATCGGTCGCGATCAGCGCGCCGCCGCCGGCCGCCGCACCCAGCACGCCGAGCACGCAGCCCTGCAGCGACATCGCGAGGCCCGCCGTCAGCGCGGCGAGCAACGTGGTTCTGACGAGCGTCTGTTTGACGCGGCTTTGATTCATCGACGGCTCTCCTTCGTTCAATCCTCACCCAGCAGCATCGCGTCGATGCCGTCGCACAGGCAGTGGATGGTCAGCAGATGGACTTCGTGGACGTGCGCCGCACGCGAGGCGGGCACGCTGATTGGAATATCGGTATCGGACAGCGCAGCCGCGACGGCGTGGCCGTCGCCGCCCGTCAGCGCGACGACGGTCATCTCACGCTCGTGCGCCTCGTCGATCGCGGCCAGCACGCGCGGCGACGCGCCGCTCGCGTCGAGCACCAGCAGGATGTCGCCGGTCTGCCCGAGCACGCGCACCTGCTGCGCGAACAGCTGATCGGCAGCGGCTGCCCCGGTGAGGCCGCCCTGCGACGCATCGGTGGCCAGCGCGATCGCCGGCAGGCCCGGACGCTCGCGCTCGAAGCCGCCGACGAGCGACACGGCGAGGTAGTGCGCGGCGGCGGCCGACAGGCCGTCACCGCATGCAACGATCTTGTTGCCGTTCGCCAGCGCGGCGAACATCGCGTCGACCGCGGCTGCGATCGGCAGCGACAGCGCATCGGCCGCTTCGGCGTGAAGCGCGGCGCTGTCGCGAAAATGTTGCTGAATACGTTCGACTGACATCGATTCCTGGTGAACTGGGCGCGTGGCACGCAGCACGCAACGTCATGGGTGCGGCGAGTTTACCGCACTCCGGCACCGTCTCCAGCGGTATGGCAAGAACTCTTTACATCTCGTCACAGCTCGCGGCTACACATCGTCGGCACGAAATGCGTCACGCAGCCACTCGAGCCGGCCGGCCTCGAACGCGACGACGTCGAACCGGCACGCGGCGCCCTTGCCGTGCCGCACCCAGAAATGGAGCGCGGCCGCGATCAGACGCCGCCGCTTGCGCCAGCCGACGCTCTCGGCCGCGCCGCCGTGCCGAGTGCTGCGCCGCGCGCGTACCTCGACGAACACGAGCGTGCCATCGGGCGCGCGCATCACGAGATCGAGCTCGCCGCCGCGCATCGTCACGTTGGCCGCGACGAACGCGAGACCGCGGCGTTCGAGGAACTGCCGCGCGCGCTGCTCGAACGTCGCGCCGACCGATCTGGATCCCGCCGCGCCGGAAAAGTTGCCGCCGCCGCGCGGCAAACCGCGCCCGCTGGCCGGCGCGGCCGGCGCCGCGTGGCACAATGCCGTCCTTGTTCCGCTTGCGCCGCGATTGCGCGCATTGCCTGCCATGACTCCCCTCCTCGAACTCGCGCAAACGCAGCACTACCCGGACGCCGCGCTCTACGTGGTCGCGACGCCGATCGGCAACACCGCCGACATCACGCTGCGCGCGCTGCACGTGCTCGGCCTCGCCGACCGCATCGCGGCCGAAGACACCCGCAACACGGGCCAGCTGCTGGCCCGCTACGGGATCTCGAAACCGCTCGTCGCCGTGCACGAGCACAACGAACGCGAAGCGGCGCTGCGCGTGATCGAACTGCTGCGCGCCGGCGAACGCGTCGCGTACGTGTCGGACGCCGGCACGCCCGGCATTTCGGACCCGGGCGCGCGGCTCGTCGACGCCGTGCGCGCGGCCGGCTTCCCGGTGATTCCGCTGCCGGGCGCGAGCGCGGCCGTGACCGCGCTGAGCGTGGCGGGCGACTGGGCCGGCGCGTTCACGTTCGCGGGCTTCCTGCCGCCGAAGGCGAAGCAGCGCGCGAACGCGCTGCAGGCGCTCGCGCGGCACCCGTACGCGCTGGTGTTCTACGAAGCGCCGCACCGGATCGCCGACACCGTCGCCGCCCTCGCCGACGCGTTCGGCCCCGCGCGCCGGCTGCTGATCGCGCGCGAGCTCACCAAGCTACACGAGCAGCTGTTCCAGGGCACCCTGGCCGAAGGACAGAGCTGGCTCGACGGCGATGCGAACCGGCAGCGCGGCGAGTTCGTGCTGGTCGTCGAAGGCGCGCCGGCCGACAGCGGCGAAGCCGACGACACCGCACACGACGCGCTGCTCAAGCTGCTGCTGGAAGAAGTGCCGGTGAAGAGCGCGGCGAAGCTCGCGGCCGCGCTGACGGGCGCGTCGCGCAACACGCTGTATGCGCGCGCGCTCGCGCTGAAAGAAGGCTCGAAGGAAAACTGACGAGCGAGCGCTGGCGGCCCTTGCCGCCATGCCCGCGAAAACGCAAAAGGGCTGCCCGAAGGCAGCCCTTTTTGCATCAGCGAACGAACCGCCGCGTTACTTCGACGATAGCGACGCGAGCATTTCGTCGCGTGCCTCGCGCGCTTCCTGCGGCGACAGCCCTTCGATCTTCACGCGACCCGTGCCGGAGTGCACGAGGCCGATCATCCTGGCAGCCGCATACGACAGGTCGAGCACGCGGCCGCGCTTGTACGGCCCGCGATCGTTGACCTTCACGACGACCCACTTGCCGGTCGACGCGTTCGTCACCTTGATGTACGAGGACAGCGGCAGCGTGCGGTGCGCGGCGGTCAGCGCGTTCATGTTGAAGCGCTCGCCGTTCGCGGTGCGCCGGCCGTGGAAATCGCGGCCATACCACGATGCCCGGCCCGTCTGGCGGAAGTCGGACACGTCCTTGCCGTCGATCGGCTCGGCGTCCGCCAGCGACGACTTCTTCGCGTCCTTGCTGTCGGCAGCCGGCATCGATGCCAGCGCGGAATCGAAACTCAGTTGCTGCTTGTCGTCGTCCGCCTTGGCGGCCGCGGCCGTCTTGCTGACCGCGCTCTTCTGGTTGATGCTGCTGGTCGTCTGGCTGGATGGCACCGCACAGCCCGTCAGCGCGAAAAATAATGCAATGGTCCCGAATCGAGTCGGAAAACGTAAGTTCATCGACGTGTCGCCTTGTGGTTCGGGCCGCACCGATACAACGCTGCTCAACAACGCGGATACGCGGCCCGGACGGCAAATGCGGGCACGCCCCGCTCGGATGCGAGCAGGCGGCTAGCATGGGCGCGGCTTTCGTCTGTGCCGCAACCGTCCTGATTAGTTTTCACGTCTGGCGCAACCTGTCCCCGGCAGCCTGACCAGACCCCACATGCCGCCATCGAACATGGCTTTCACGTTCGCGCGCGTCGCGTACAGCCAACGCACAGGAACGGCGGCACAGGCCTCATCCGGCGGCGCGGCAGCAAGGCCGCAGACGGGCGCGCAGCACCCGGCCGGACAAGACGTGAGCACCGAATGCTCGGTGCTGGATACACCGCCGGACTCCCCGGCGGTCGATGCTTGACGGTGAATTCGACGCCCTCATTTAACGGGGCCGAAACACCAGCGAATTGCGTGAAATTCACGCGCAATGGGCGGCATTATACATAAATCAAAAGGTCATCTCGAAAAGGCCCCCGCCCGGACCATTGATTCTCTCTATGGCGGCAACAATCGGGATGCTCCGGGATTGCCCGCACGCGCGCGTCCGACGCTGCACCGCAGGAGCGGCGGGCCGCGCGCGCGACCGGTACAATCGCTCCTTTTAGCCGCCGGTGCTTCCATGAAAGTCACGCTCATTCCGGTCACGCCGTTCCAGCAGAACTGCTCGCTGGTCGTCTGCGAAAAGACCGGCCGCGCCGCCGTCGTCGATCCGGGCGGCGATCTCGAACGGATCGAAGAGGAGATCGCGCGGCAGAACGTGCAGCTCGAGAAGGTGCTGCTCACGCACGGCCACATCGATCACTGCGGTGGCGCCAAGGCGCTCGCGACGCACTACGGCGTGCCGATCGTCGGGCCGCAGGAAGACGAGCGCTTCTGGATCGAGCAACTGCCGATGCAGAGCCAGCGCTTCGGCTTCCCGGCCGCCGAGACGTTCGAGCCGGACCACTGGCTAAACGACGGCGACACCGTGCAGGTCGGCGACGAGACGCTCGAGGTCTATCACTGCCCGGGCCACACGCCCGGCCACGTCGTGTTCTTCAGCCGCGCGCATCGCGTCGCGATCGTCGGCGACGTGCTGTTCGCCGGCTCGATCGGCCGCACCGATTTCCCGCGCGGCAACCATGCGGACCTCGTGCGCTCGATCAAGGAGAAGCTGTGGCCGCTCGGCGACGACGTCACGTTCGTGCCGGGCCACGGCCCGCTGTCGACCTTCGGCGACGAGCGCCGCACGAATCCGTTCGTGTCCGACAAGGTGTTCGGATGAACCAGACCGCCATTCCCGAAATCTACGTCAGCACCGACGTCGAGGCCGACGGCCCGATTCCCGGCCCGCATTCGATGCTGAGCTTCGCGTCGGCCGCCTATACCGAGGACAAGCAGCTGATCGCGACGTTCTCCGCGAACCTCGAGACGCTGCCCGGCGCCCACGCCCACCCGGTGCAGGAAGCGTGGTGGAAGACCGAACCGCAAGCGTGGGCCGCGTGCCGGCGCGACCTGCAGGCGCCCGAGGCCGCGCTCGTCGCGTACGTCGAGTGGGTCGAGGCGCTGCCGGGCAAGCCGGTGTTCGTCGCGATGCCGGCCGGCTTCGATTTCACGTTCATGTTCTGGTACATGATGCGCTTCACCGGGCGCTGCCCGTTCTCGTGGTCGGCGCTCGACATCAAGACGCTCGCGTTCGCGATGACGGGCCTGCCGTACCGCAAGGCGATCAAGCCGCGCTTTCCGAAGCACTGGTTCGACGATCATCCGCACACGCACGTCGCGCTCGACGACGCGATCGAGCAAGGCACGCTGTTCTGCAACATGCTCGCCGACCTGCGCCGTCAGCAGGCGGCGCTCGCGGGCCTCGCGGTATCCGATACCGATCGGTTGGAACAGGCGGGGGCGGGACAAAACCCCACGGATCCGCGCGCAAATTAGAGAATCTCGCTCACCGGCACGCCGCCAGATTGCCTTTCCTTTCCCGGCCCTCTAACATTGAGCATGTTGTAGCTGCCGCATGGAGGCGCAGGTGACGCTCGATTCCTTTTCGCAAAAAATCCTTCGCCTGTTGCAGCTCGACGCGCGCCGTTCCGTACAGGAAATCTCCGACCAGGTCGGCCTGTCGAGCACGCCATGCTGGCGCCGCATCAAGGACATGGAACAGTCCGGCGTGATCCAGCGCTACACCGCGCTGCTCGATCGCGAGAAGCTCGGCCTGCACGTGTGCGCGCTCGCGCACGTGCACCTGACCCGCCACAACGAAGGCGGCGTCGAGCAGTTCGAGCGCGAAATCGCGACCTGCCCGGAAGTCACCGAGTGTTACAGCACGACGGGCGAAGCCGATTACATCCTCAAGATCGTCGCGCCCGACATCAAGGCCTACGACGTCTTCCTGCACGAACGGATCTTCAAGATTCCGGCCGTGTCGCAGGTGCGCACGAGCGTCGTGCTGCGCGAAATCAAGTTCGACACGCAGTTGCCGCTGTAACGCGCGGCCCGCGGCCGCCTGCGCCGCTCACGGCTGCGCGGGCAGCCCGCGCGTGAATCCGATCCGGCGCGCGCCGAACTGGCGCTTGAGCGTGTCGACATCGAGCCGGCCGGCCAGCGCCGCGTCGGTGTCGCCCGCGCCGGCGTCCAGCGTCACGTCGATTTCGAGCCCCGTACTCAGGTAGTGCAGGTTGATCGCGGCCGGATGCAGCCCGCGCTGCGCGAGCGCGGCCTCGAGCCGCGTCGCGATCTCGGCGCGCGGCGGCAGCGCGAGCGCCGGACGGCGCGCCACGTCGTTCTCGGGGTCGACGTGGATCAGCGCGTCCAGCACGCGCGGGTCGCGCAGCACGCGCGCACGCGCGGTTTCCGCGATGTAGTGCCCTTCGGATACGGAGATCATCGGATCGACGAGGATGTGCGCGTCGACGAGCGCCGCATCGCCCATCTTGCGCGTGCGCAGCTCGTGCACGTCGCGCACGCCCGGCGTGGCCACGAGCAGCGCGCGGATCTCGGCCGACGCGGAGGTGTCGAGCGCGCGATCCGACAGGTCCTGCAACGCGTCATAGCCGAACGTCCAGCCCATGCGCGCGACCATGAAGCCGACGATCGCGGCGGCGATCGGGTCGAGCAGCCGCACGCCGGCGAGGCTGCCGACGATGCCGATCGCGACGACGAGCGACGATGCGGCGTCCGAGCGCGCATGCCACGCGTTCGCGACGAGCATCGCCGAACGCACGCGCCGCGCCTCGCGCAGCATGTAGCGGAACAGCGCCTCTTTCGACACGAGCACGGTCAGCGCGACGATCAGTGCGGAGAAATGGACGGCCGGGATGTTCTCGAGGTTCACGAGACGGTTGCCCGCGCGCCACAGCATGCCGATACCGACCGCGATCAGGATCGCGCCGAGGAACAGCGATGCGACCGTCTCGTAGCGGCTGTGCCCGTAATTGTGATCGGCATCCGGCGATGCACCACTATGGCGATTCGCAACCAGGACGACAAAATCCGAGATCAAATCGGAAATCGAATGGACGCCATCGGCAATCAATGCCTGCGAATGCGCAACCACACCCACGGCGATCTGAAACGTCGCAAGCACCACATTCAGCACGATACTGACGAGGGTGCTCTTGCGCGCCACCGTGTGCTTATCCGCGCTTTGCGCGTCGCCAGAAAACGTGGACATGAAATACGAGATATCGGTTGAGATACGGAATTCTATCAAACGGCGCCCGCGCGGCATTCGAGTAACACGAAATTTTCTATTTAAATCAACCGCTTATGCGAACGGGTCGCATTTTCATTCACGCACGCTTTCTGACATTTTCATGACAACGCTCAATTCACTCCGATGCCACAATGCAAAAAGCCGCGCTCCTCGACGGACACGCGGCTCTTTTTGAGGCGACGACTTAAACAGATGTTTAAATCGTGAACTGTTCGCGGTTCTTGCCGGCGATCCAGCGCGGCGGCTTGCCGCGGCCCGACCACGTCGCGCCCGTTTCCGGATCGCGGTACTTGGCGGCCACGCCTGCGCGCGGGCGACCAACCTTGCCTGCCTTCGCGCGGTTGAGGCCGAGTTCCGCGAGCGAAAAGCCGTAGTCGGCAATTTTCTGCTTCACGTCATTCAGCACTTCGGCGTATTCGCGCGACTTCGCTTCTTCGATTTGCTTCTCCAGCTTTTCCCGCTGGGCCAGCAGGTCCTTGTAAGAAGACATAGTTTCCCTTTCTATATGATCAATGGCGCCGGTCTCAGCCAGCTCACCATTCATGGAATATTTGTGCCTCGGATTTTCGAAGGCAGAGATTAGCACAAAAAAGATTTGATAGAAGCGGGATTCATGGAAATCCCGAGACCAATTGTAAATCACGCATGTCATTTTGACCGGCAACGGCCTTTTCTCAAATTTTCATGCGCTTGCATAGAGATTAGGACATTACCGATTCCGGTAATAGGGCTATCAACATACGCAATTACCCTGCATTCTGGAAAATCAAAGCTTTCATCCCGCGACAGGTTTGTGTAAATCGTATGGCGTGGTTCGCCATACAGACAAATCGGCATGCGCGGCGTCACGTCACATCCGCCGCGCATGCGAGCAACCGCTCGCGCAGCGCGCCGGCGTCGTCGGGCAGCGGATCGAAAGGCGTGCGGACGCGGCGGCCGTCGCAGCGCCAGTCGGCGCCGTGGCGGTCGACGCCGAGCAGGTCGAGCCCGTCGCGGCGCGCGCTGCTCGAGTCGTACGCGTCCCACAACGCCCGCTCGTCGTCGAACCCGAGCGGCGGCAGCGCATCGAGGCTCGTGCCGTCCACCCAGCCCATCCGGCCGAACCCGCCGATATAGCGCAGCCGCTCGATGTCGAGCGCCCAGAACGCGAAATCGCCGAGCGCGAGATAGCGCGCGGCGTCGGGCTCGTAGCGCGTGTAGCGCGCGGCGACATGCGGATCGTCGCCGAGCGGGACGAAGCGGCCGAGCAGCGTCGCGCGCTCGGCGTTCAGCACGTCGCCGCCCGGCGCGTCGACGACGAGAAAGCCCGCGCGCGGGTCGGCGGCGAGGTTGCGCGTGTGCTCGGCGAGGCCGCTCACGAGGATCACGGGCCGATGACTCGGATCGGGTGCAAACGGCACGACCGTCGGATACGGAAAACCTTGCAGGTCGCGCGCGTGGGTCGCGAGCGTGCCGAGCGCGCAGCGGTGCAGCAGGTGCAGGGCAAGGGCTGGATCGATGTTCACGGTGACTCCTGCGGTCGGAAGGACTGGGCGGCAAGGATGGCGAAGGCGCGCAGCATGGGCAAGCTTCGGCGCACGCCGCCTGCGCATCGATGTTACCCGCGGCGGCGGCGGGCCGGGCATCGGCCGGATGGCTGATGCGGGGCACGCAGGTGGCGCAGGTGCCGCAGGTCGCGCAGCCGGAGACCGGGATCAGCCGAATGGCCAGCACGCCGGCAAAACCGTAAGCGATTCGATAGAATCGGACGAATCCGATGGGCGCGACGCGCCCGCATCTCGTCAATTCAAGCGAGTTCCATGTCCGAGTCCTCCTCCCAATCGTCGTCCGACTTCGCCGCGCCGCCCGACGCGCATCGCACGCTGGCGTTGCCGGTCCGGCAGCGCGCCCGCACGGCCACGATGGCGCTGTTCTTCGTCGCCGGCATGATGTACGCGTCGTGGGGCGTGCATGTGCCGACCGTGCGCGACAAGTTCGCGCTGAGCCCCGGCCTGCTGTCGATCGCGCTGTTCGCGGTCGCGGGCGGCTCGATCGCCGCGATGCTGACGATCGCGCGCTGGATCGCGCGGGTCGGCTCGCGCACCGCGTGCCTCGTCGGCGGCCTCGTGATGTCCGCGTGCGCGGCGCTGATCCTCGTCGTGCCCGACTACTGGATGCTGCTCGTCGTGCTCGCGCTGTTCGGCTTCTCGATGGCGACGCTCGACGTCGCGATGAACGCCGAGGCGAGCGCGGTCGAGATCGCGCTCGGCAAGCCGATCATGTCGTCGCTGCACGGTATGTTCAGCATCGGCGGGATGTCGGGGGCGGCAGCCGGCGGCGCGCTGCTGTCGGCCGGCATGGCGCCGGCCGTGCATCTCGCGCTCGCGGCAGCCATCAACGCGGCGGTGCTCCTGGCCGCGATCCCGGCCGTCCTCCCGCACGTCCCGCATCACGAGCACGCGCACGGCGGCGGCAACCGCTGGCGCTCGGCCGCGCTGTGGATGCTCGGCGGCATCGCGTTGCTTGCGCTGATCGCCGAAGGCGCGATGTACGACTGGGCGACGGTCTACATGCGCGACGTCGTCGCGGCGAGCCCCGCGCTCGCGAGCGCCGCCTACGCGGCGTTCTCCGGCGGAATGGCGATCGCGCGTTTCGCGGGCGACGCGGTGCGCGCGCGGTTCGGCGCGCCGCAGCTCGTATTCGCGAGCGCGTCGCTCGCGTGCGCCGGGATGATCGGCGCGCTGCTGCTGCCGAACCCGATCGCCGTGCTGACGGGTTTCACGCTGATGGGCCTCGGCCTCGCGAACATGATGCCCGTGCTGTTCGCCGCCGCCGCGCGCGTGAAAGGCATCCACGCGGCCGAAGGTCTCGCGCACGTGGCCGGGCTCGCGTACTTCGGACTGCTGTTCGGTCCGGTCGTGATCGGCGCGGTCGCGCAAACCGCGAACCTGACGGTCGGCCTGGCGGTCGTCGCGCTGTGCGCGGCGCTCGTCGCGGTGATCGCGCCGAAGGTGCTCGCGCATCTGAAGATCTGAGCACACGGGGCACGGGCGCGGAGCACACCACCCGCCGCGAGCCCGCCAAAAAGAAAGCGCGCCCGCGTTGCCGCGGGCGCGCCTTCACCCCTTCTGTCGACCGCTTGTCAGCTTACATCTTCACTTCGTCGAGCAGCGTCTTCTTGCCGCTCTTGTAGTTGTACAGCGAGATCACGCCGTGCCGCAGGTCGCCCTTCGCGTCGAAGGTCGTCGTGCCGATCACGCCCGTGTAGTTCGTCGCCGGCATGGCTGCGAGGATCTTCGCCGGGTCCGTCGAGTTCGCGCGCTTCATCGCGTCGGCGATGATGTACACGGCGTCATACGTGAACGGCGCGTAGATCTGGATCGGCTGGCCGAAACGCTTCTCGTACTTCGCCTTGAACGCGCCGCCGCCCGGCATCTTCTCGAGCGATGCACCGGCTTCCGAGCACACGACGTTGTCGGTCGCGTCGCCGGCCAGGTCGGCCAGCTTCTCCGTACACACGCCGTCGCCCGCGAAGATCTTCGCGCGCAGGCCGAGCTGCTTCGCCTGTTTCGCGAACGGGCCGCCGGTGGCATCCATGCCGCCGTACATGATCGCGTCCGGATTCTCGCCCTTGATCTTGGTCAGAATCGCGCGGAAGTCGACCGCCTTGTCGTTGGTCGCATCGTGCGACATCACCTTCAGGCCGAGCGCCTTCGCCTTCTTCTCGAACTCGTTCGCGAGACCCTGGCCGTATGCGGTCGAATCGTCGACCACCGCGACGCTCTTGATACCCTTCGAGTGCGCGTAGTTCGCGAGTGCCGGGCCCTGCTGCGCATCGGTTGCCACCACGCGGTACGTGGTCTTGAAGCCTTGCTGCGTGTAAGCCGGGTTGGTCGCCGACGGCGAGATCTGCACGATGCCCGCATCGCTGTAGATCTTCGAGGCCGGGATCGACGTGCCCGAGTTCAGGTGGCCGACCACCGCGACGACCTTGTCGTCGACGAGCTTCTGCGCAACCTGCGTGGCCTGGCGCGGGTCGGCCGCGTCATCCTGCGCATCGAGTTGCAGCGTGATTTTCTGGCCGCCGACCGTGAGACCCTTGGCGTTGATCTCCTCGACTGCGAGACGTGCACCGTTTTCGTTGTCCTTCCCCAGGTGTGCAATGCCGCCCGTCAAGGGCGCGACGTGGCCGATCTTGACGACTTGATCGGCGGCCGCGTTGCTTGCAGCTGCAACGCACAGCATCGCCGCGGCGGTGATCGGCAGCAGCTTTTGCATCTTGATATTCATGTAAGTCTCCAGTTTCGGTCCCAATAAAACGCCATCGCCCGGTGCCCCGCTGCCATCCCTGTGTTTGCATCACTGGACGATTCGCCGGTTGCATCGTTCATGCACTTGGCATCAAGCACGTGAAGACAGTCGCTTTTAGCGGCTCCCCGTCCGTACTTGCGCGCAAGTGTAGGTGATCAAATTAATTTGTGGGACTTTTTTGGGGTAGTGGTAACACTACCGATACGGCGCTTTGGAATGACTGCTCGAATATCGCCGCAAGCCGCGCCCGATAAGGGTTTCCGCTAATTACGGACGGCCGGAGGGAAGGTCGATTTAAAGCATTCCCGTGTCATTTCGATTCGGTATTTTGTGCACGGGATCATTGAATGAAACGCGCGTGACAGCACGCGCGTTTCTTCACGTGGCAGACGCGCCGACACGAAGCGGTCACACGGGCGGCGACGCCGCGTTCATGCGACGATTGCGCGCCATTCGGCGTCGAGCGCGTCGACGAGTTGCGACGTCGTCAGCGCGGCATCGCGCCACCGCGCGAGCGGCGCGCCCTGCCCGGCCCACAGCGACAGGTAGTCGCCATCGTTCGCGCGCGCGGCGGCCTGGCGCAGCGGCTGCGTCAGCGCGTTCTGCACGGGATACGGAGCGGCATCGGCCACGCGTTCGCCGAGCCGCGCCATCAGCGTGTTGCGCAAGCCGCGCGCATGACGCCCGGTGATCGCGCGCGTGACCTGCGTCGACGTATCGGCGCTCGCGAGCAGCCGCGCCTTCCAGTCCGCTGCGATCGCGCTTTCCGCGCACGTCAGGAACGCGGTGCCGAGTTGCGCGGCCTGCGCGCCGAGCGCGAGCGCGGCGGCGATCCCGCGGCCGTCCATGATGCCGCCCGCGGCGAGCACGGGCAGGCGGGTCGCGTCGACGAGCTGCGGCACCAGCGCGAGCGTGCCGATCAGCGCATCGTCGGCCGAGCCGATGAAGGTGCCGCGATGGCCGCCGGCTTCGGCGCCCTGCGCGGACAGCGCGTCGGCGCCGGCCGCCTGCCATGCGAGCCCTTCGGCGACGTGCGTCGCGGTGCCGATCACGTAGGTGCCGGCCGCCTTCAGGCGCGCGACGTCGGCCGCGTCGAGCACGCCGAACGTGAAGCTCGCGACCGGCACCCGCAGCGCGACGAGCGCATCGAGCTGCGCGCGGAAGTCGGGGGCGTAGCGCGCGGGCGCGGTGCCGGGCGGCAGCCCGAGCGCCGCGTTCAGCGGATCAATCGCGGCGAGCGCGCGGGCGACGCTCGCCGCATCGGGCGCGACCTCGGACAACACGAACAGGTTCACGGCGAACGGCCGCGCGGTCGCCGCGCGAATCGCGTCGACTTCGGTCGCGAGGCGCGCCGGCTCGAACGCGCCGGCGCCGAGGCTGCCGAGCGCGCCGGCATTGGACGCGGCCGCGACCATCGCGGCCGTGGTGGCGCCGACCATCGGCGCCTGCACGAGCGGCAGGCGCAGGCCGAAGCGTTCGGCAAACGGGGTGGAAAATGCACGGGCGGACATGGCGAATCCTTCGATGACGATGCGCGAAAGCGCTTTGTAAAAGCCGACACATCGACTCTAGCGAAGCCCCGCAGCGCCGAAAAATGAATAATCGAGATCGAAACGATCGCTGCACGAGAAGCGGGTTCGGGGGCGCGGCCGCGACCAGCGCTAACACCCGGCACGCACGCGCCTGCACCCGCTGCAGCGCCACAGGATTGGTGGCACACTAGGCCGCCCCTTTTTTCCATCCGCGGCGCGCCTGTCGCGCGCCCGTTCGCCAGGAGTTCAAACGTGACTGCCCAATGGATCGACATCCCGACCGGTAACGACAGCTTCGGCGGCTATCTCGCGCTGCCCAAGCGCGGCAAGGGCCCCGCCGTCATCATCATCCAGGAGATCTTCGGCGTGAACGCGCACATCCGCGCGGTCGCCGACCAGTACGCGGCCGACGGCTTCGTCGCGCTCGCGCCGGACGTGTTCTGGCGCACGCAGCCGCGCGTCGAGCTGACCTACGAAGGCGCCGATCGCGACAAAGGCATCGAGCTGATGAAGAAGACCGACGTCGGCCTCGCGGTCGCGGACATCGGCGCGGCCGCCGATGCATTGCGCGCCCGCCCCGAGGTCGCCGGCAAGCTCGCCGCGATCGGCTACTGCTTCGGTGGCCAGATCGCGTACCGCGCGGCCGCGACGGGCAAGGTCGATGCGGCGGTCGCCTATTACGGCGGCGGCATCCAGAACGCGCTCGACCTCGCCGGCAAGGTCACGCAGCCGATCCTGTTCCACTACGCGGAGAACGACCACGGGATCCCGCTCGACGCCGTCGAACAGGTGAAGGGGGCGTTCGCGGGCCGCCACAACGCATCGTTCCACGTGTACCCGGGCGCCGAGCACGGCTTCAACTGCACGGACCGCGCGTCCTACAACCAGCGCGCGTCGGCCCTCGCGCACGGCCGCACGCTGACGTTCCTCGCCGAGCACCTGTAAGGCGGCCGGTAACGGGCCCGGCACGCCGGGCCCGCGTTATCCTCCTTTCATCGCCACAGGTCGCAACGGGGGTGACTGCGATGCACTCGGACTACTTGGCGCATGACGCGATCGGCCTCGCCGCACTCGTGCGCGAACGCAAGGCGAGCCCGCGCGAGCTGCTCGACGCCGCGATCGGCCAGGCCGAAGCGGTGAACGGCGCGGTCAACGCGATCGTGCTGCAGGACTACGACGCCGCGCGCAAGCGCACGGAGTCGGCCGTCGACGCCGGCGCCGACGCGCCGTTCGCGGGCGTCCCGTATCTCGTGAAGGATCTCGGCGCGGCGGTCGCCGGGCTGCCGCTGTCGATGGGCAGCCGGCACTACCGCTACTTCGTGCCCGCCGACGATTCGCCGCTGATCGCGCGCAGCCGCGCGGCGGGGCTCAACATATTCGGCAAGACCAACACGTCGGAAATCGGCCAGATGCCGTACACCGAACCGGAGCTGTTCGGCCCGTGCCGCAATCCGTGGAATCTCGATCACACGCCCGGCGGCTCGAGCGGCGGCGCGGCGGCCGCCGTCGCGGCCGGCATCGTGCCGCTCGCGCATGCGTCCGACGGCGGCGGCTCGATCCGGATCCCCGCGTCGTGCTGCGGGCTGTTCGGCCTGAAGCCGAGCCGCAACCCGGTGCTGGTCGACCTGCCGTCGAACGGCGAGCTGGTGGTCCAGCACGCGGTGTCGCGCAGCGTGCGCGACAGCGCGCTGCTGCTCGACGTGACGACCGGCCAGACGCTGCCGCCCGGCGCGGCCGGCACCTTTCTCGGCGCGCTCGACACGCCGCCCGGTCCGCTGCGGATCGGCCTCGTCACCGACCCGATGCTCGCCCCGGCGCTCGACGACGACACTCGCGCGGCGCTCGACGACGCGGCCGCGCTCGCCGAATCGCTCGGCCATCACGTCGAACCGGCGACGCTGCACATCGACTATGCGCGCGCGGCCGAGACCTTTCTCACGCTGTGGGCGACGATCGCCGAGGAGATGGTGCTCGGCGCGCGCACGATCACCGGACGCACGCCGAAGCGCGCCGAATTCGAACCGGCGACGTGGGCGATGGCCGTGATCGGCCGGCGCATCGCCCGCGCGCGGCTGCAGGACGTGCTCGAATGGCAGCGCCAGCTCACCGTGCAGGTCGCGGGCCTCGTGTCGCGCTACGACGTGGTCCTGTGCGCGACGCTCGCGGGGCCGCCGGTCAGGATCGGCGCGTTGCAGCCGACGCCGTTCGAAGCCGCGCAGATGAAGCTGCTCGGCGCGCTGCCGGTGAAGCCGCTGCTGCGGGAAATGCTGGCGAAGACGTCGGAGAAGGCATTCGCGTGGGCCGGCTGCACCGAGCTGTTCAACCTGACGGGCCAGCCGGCGATGTCGGTGCCGCTCTACTGGAATGCGCGCGGGCTGCCGATCGGCGTGCAGTTCGTCGCGCGCCACACCGACGATGCGTTGCTGCTGAAGCTCGCACGCCAGCTCGAACAGGCGCGGCCGTGGTTCGACCGGCGCCCGCCGTTGATGCAGGCGCAGCGCTGACGCCAGCACCATCGCCACCGCCATCGGCCGACGACGAAAAAACCCCGCCGGTTTTGGCCGGCGGGGTTTCATCGCATGCAACCGCGCGATGGTGCTTACATCGCGAGCCGTTCGCAGATGGTCCGCGTCGCGGACGCCGTGTTCAGCGTATAGAAGTGCAGCCCCGGCACGCCCGCATCGATCAGGCGCTGGCACAGGCTCGTGACGACGTCCGCGCCGAACGCGCGGATCGCGTCGCGATCGTCGCCGAAGCTCTCGAGCCGGCGCGCGACCCAGCGCGGCACTTCCGCGCCGCACATTTCCGAGAAGCGCATCAGTTGCGTGAAATTCGTGATCGGCATGATGCCCGGCACGATCGGCACGTCCACACCCAGCTTGCGCGCATCGTCGACGAAGCGGAAATACGCGTCGGCGTTGAAGAAGTACTGCGTGATCGCGGAATTCGCGCCGGCCTTCACCTTGCGCGCGAAATTCTCGAGATCGGCTTTCGGCGAACGCGCTTGCGGGTGGTACTCCGGATAGCCGGCGACTTCGATGTGGAACCAGTCGCCATGCTCGGCGCGGATGAAGCTGACGAGCTCCGACGCATAGCGCAGCTCGCCGACCGCGCCCATCCCCGACGGCAGGTCGCCGCGCAGCGCGACGATGTGGCGGATGCCGTGCGAGCGGTACTGGTCGAGGATCGCGCGCAGGTCGGCGCGCGACGAGCCGATGCACGACAGGTGCGGCGCGGCTTCGAGGCCGTCCTTCTGCATGTCGAGCACGGTATCGAGCGTGCCCTGCTGCGTCGAGCCGCCGGCGCCGAACGTCACGGAGACGAATTTCGGCTTCAGCGGCAGCAGCTGCGCACGCGTCGCACGCAGCTTCTCGACGCCTTCCGCCGTCTTCGGCGGGAAGAATTCAAACGAGAGTTCGATCGGTTTCATGATTCGCAAGAGTGGGCCCGGCCGTCAGCCGATGTCGCGCTGCCCGAAGATCAGCGCGGACAGCAGCCACGACACGATGCTGTACAGGATCGAACCGAAGAACGCGGACCAGAAGCCCGACACCTCGAACCCCTTGAGCAGCGACGACGCGAACCAGAAGCACAGCGCGTTCACGACGAGGATGAACACCCCGAGCGTGACGATCGTGACGGGCAGCGTCAGCAGGATCAGCACCGGACGGATCACCGTGTTGATCAGGCCGAGCACGACCGCGATGATCAGCGCGGTGCCGAAGCTCTTGATGTGGATCGACGGCACGAGGTACGTGATGATCAGCAGCGCGAGGGCGTTGATGACCCAGGTGAGGATGACGCTCATGGAGGGCTCCGGTTCGGTTGTCGATCTGTACGGTCAGTGGCCGCCGCCGGCCGCCACGCGTGCCCGCGGGCACGGCGCGACGGCCGGCGATCCGGCACCATGCCGCGATGCCGCGCACGCCCGAAGCGGGGCGCGCGCGGCACGGCGGCGGCGCATCAGTAGCGGTAGTGGTTCGGCTTGAACGGGCCGTCCTTCTGCACGCCGATGTACGAAGCCTGCTCGTCCGTCAGCACGGACAGGTTCGCGCCGATGCGCGCGAGGTGCAGGCGCGCGACCTTTTCATCGAGATGCTTCGGCAGCACGTACACCTTGTTCTCGTACTCGGCGCCGCGCACGAACAGCTCGATCTGCGCGAGCGTCTGGTTCGCGAACGAGTTCGACATCACGAACGACGGGTGGCCGGTCGCGCAGCCAAGGTTCACGAGGCGGCCTTCGGCCAGCAGGATCACGCGCTTGCCGTCCGGGAAGATGATGTGGTCGACCTGCGGCTTGATGTTTTCCCACTGGTACTGGCGGGTCGACGCAACGTCGATTTCCGAGTCGAAGTGACCGATGTTGCAGACGATCGCGTTGTGGCGCATCGCCTTCATGTGATCGTGGTTGATCACGTGGTAGTTGCCGGTCGCCGTCACGAAGATGTCGGCCTTGTCGGCCGCGTATTCCATCGTCACGACGCGGTAGCCTTCCATCGCCGCCTGCAGCGCGCAGATCGGATCGATTTCGGTGATCCACACGGTCGCGCCGAGGCCGCGCAGCGACTGCGCGCAGCCCTTGCCCACGTCGCCGTAGCCCGCGACGACCGCGACCTTGCCCGCGATCATCACGTCGGTCGCGCGCTTGATGCCGTCGACGAGCGATTCACGGCAGCCGTACAGGTTGTCGAACTTCGACTTCGTGACCGAGTCGTTCACGTTGAACGCCGGGAACGGCAGGCGGCCGTCCTTTTCCATCTGGTACAGGCGGTGCACGCCGGTCGTGGTTTCTTCGGTCACGCCCTTGATGTGCGCGAGGCGCGTCGAGTACCAGGTCGGGTCGGCGTCGAGGTGCTTCGCGATCGACTTGTACAGCGCGACTTCTTCCTCGTTGGTCGGCTTCGCGATCACCGAACGGTCCTTCTCGGCCTTCGCGCCGAGGATCAGCAGCAGCGTTGCGTCGCCGCCGTCGTCCAGGATCATGTTCGCGAATTCGCCGTTCGGCCATTCGAAGATGCGGTGCGAGAACTCCCAGTACTCGTCGAGCGACTCGCCCTTGAACGCGAACACCGGCGTGCCGGCTTCGACGATCGCGGCAGCGGCGTGATCCTGGGTCGAGAAAATGTTGCACGATGCCCAGCGGACATCGGCGCCGAGCGCCTTCAGCGTCTCGATCAGCACGCCGGTCTGGATCGTCATGTGCAGCGAGCCCGCGATGCGCGCGCCCTTCAGCGGCTGCTGCGCCTTGTATTCGTCGCGGATCTGCACGAGGCCGGGCATTTCGGTCTCGGCGATGTTCAGTTCCTTGCGGCCCCAGCCGGCAAGCGCCATGTCGGCGACGACGTAATCCTTGGAAGCTTGCGAATCGATAATGGCGTTCATCACGCCCTCCTTTCTAAAAAAGTTCTAGAAATTGGTGACGTGAGCGCCGTTCAGGAAGCGGGGCCGGCGCGAATCTCGCCGCACGGCTGCTTGGTGAAGCTTTCCGAGCCTGGCGGACGCAGAAGGTCCGTCGCAACGCTCCTCGGAAAACGGGAGGGATTGTAGC
This sequence comes from Burkholderia sp. KBS0801, assembly GCF_005937855.2. Classification (NCBI taxonomy): domain Bacteria; kingdom Pseudomonadati; phylum Pseudomonadota; class Betaproteobacteria; order Burkholderiales; family Burkholderiaceae; genus Burkholderia; species Burkholderia sp. KBS0801. Next base: position 230,935 of record NZ_CP042177.1, on the reverse strand, counting down.
AAATCGCGACGAAAATTTCTTGTGTCGGACCGTTGAATGCCCTATGCGGCGACGCGCTGGCCGAAGCGCGCCCTTTTATTGAGACTGAGACGCGCGCGGGCGGATTGCGCGGCAATCGAGCGCACCGCCTTCGATGGAGGACCTGCCGGGGCGAATGACGAGCCGCCCCCCCTTGCCGTCCGGACGTTCAATTCTCCGCGCCGACCCACGCCTGTTCGCGCAACCGCGCGCGCAGGCGCGCGACGGCCTGGCTGTGCAGCTGGCACACGCGCGACTCGCTCACTTCGAGCACCGCGCCGATCTCGCGCAGGTTCAGCCCGCGCTCGTAGTACAGCGACATCAGCAGCTTCTCGCGCTCGGGCAGCCTGTCGATCGCGTCGACGAGCGCCTCGCGCAGGTGGTCGTCGAGCAGCGCCGACAACGGATCGGCGTGATCGACGCGATAGCGGTCGAGGAACGGCTCGTCGTCGGCCGCGCGATCGAAATCCTCGTAGTAGATGAGCTGGCTGCCGTGCAGGTCCTGCAGCATCCCCTGGTATTCGTCGAGCGGCATCTTCAGGTGCTCCGCGATCTCGGTCTCGCTCGCCGAGCGGCCGAGCTGCTGCTCGACCTGGTGCACCGCGTACTCGACCTCGCGCGACGTCTTGCGCAGGCTGCGCGGCAGCCAGTCGTTGCTGCGCAGCTCGTCGAGCATCGCGCCGCGGATGCGCTGCGTCGCGTAGGTCTCGAACTGCGCGCCCTGGTCTTCCTTGTAGCGGCCGGCCGCATCCATCAGCCCGATCATGCCGGCCTGGATCAGGTCGTCGAGGTCGACGCTCGCCGGCATCTTCGCGACGAGCTGCAGCCCCAGGCGCCGCACGAGCGGCGCGTATTGCGCGAGCACGTCGGCCTGGGTCATCTTGCCTTGAGCGTTGTACATCATGGCTCTCTCCTTCCTCACGCGGCGTGGGCCGCTCCCGCCTCGTACGACGGCTTGCCGCCCGCGTGCACGGCACGCCCCGCACCGGAGCTCGGGCGCATCGGCCAGTACAGCAAATCGGCGGCAATCTGCCGGTAATCGCGCGCGGCCGCCGACGACGGGAACGCGTCGACCACCGTATGCATCAGGTCGCGCGCATGCTCGGCGAGCGGATCGGCGCTCACGCAGCCGGCGTCGGCGATCGACACCGTCAGGTAGCGGCTCGCGACGCCCGCGAGGTTGTCGAAGGCGGTCCTGGCGTCGGCGTGGCTGCCGACGTGATTGGTCAGCACGCGGAACTGCGCGACCGCGTGCGCGAAATGCAGCCGCTTCATGCACGCGTACGCCTCGGTGATCGCCTGCGCGGCCACCCGCGTGACGATCAGCACGTCGTGCGCCTCGCGCGCGAGCGCGGAGAACGCGCCGTCCGCGCCGAGCTGCGCGTCGACCAGCACGATGTCGGCCTGGCCGTCGATGAAGTCGCTCAACTGCGTATCGCTGTAGCCGTCGCGCGCGAACCCCGCGGCCGCGCACAGGCCGAACCCGGCGGCGACGCGCGTGCGCTCGCCGTCGCGCAGCCATGCGCCCGCCAGCGTCGCCGAGGCCGAATGCACGTCGGCGCGCTCGTCGACGACGAGCACGTCCTTGCCGAGCGCGGCCAGCGCCGCCGCGACGTTCACGACGGTGGTCGTGCAGCCGACGCCCGCCGGCCCGCCCGTCACCGCGACGATGCGCGACGCGCGCCCGGCCAGCAGGCGCCGCAGCCCTTCTGCCTGGTCGATGATCCGTTTATCCAAATCGCACCTCGTGCAGATCGGCGGTGGAACGGGCGGTCAGTGCGGAAAGCAGCGTCGGCATGTCCTCGTCCTCGGGCACGAAGGGCGAACCGTCGCGCGGCACACAGAACGCGCTCTTCAGCAGGAATTTGGTCGACGCGACGTACAGGTTCTCCGGCACCTTCTGGCCGGTCGACACGTAGTGAATGGGCAGCTTGTAGCGGATCACGGTGTCGAGCACGCCGCCGAGGTGGGTCGCCTCGTCGAGCTTCGTCAGGATGCAGCCGGCGAGGTCGGGATATTCGGCCGCGCTGCGGTAGGCCTGGACGACCTCGTTGAGCGTGTCGCCGTGGCTCGTCGCGTTGAGCAGCAGCAGGCGCTGCACCGGCGCGTTCGCGCCGTGCAGCATCGCGATCTGGTCGGACAGCGCGCGATCGCGCTGGCTCATGCCGATCGTGTCGATCAGCACGATGTGCTTGTTGCGCAGCTCGGACAGCGCGAGCTCGAGGTCGCCGGCATCCTTCACCGCGTGCACGGGCACGCCGAGGATCTTGCCGAAGATGCGCAGCTGCTCGTGGCCACCGATCCGATAGCTGTCGGTGGTCAGCAGTGCGACCTTGCTCGCGCCGAAGCGCATCACGCAGCGCGCCGCCAGCTTCGCGGTGGTGGTCGTCTTGCCGACGCCGGTCGGCCCCATCAGCGCGAACACGCCGCCGCGCTCCATCAGCGCATCTTCGTTCTCGAGCACCGGCAGGTTCGCCGCGAGCACCGACTGCGCCCATTCGGCGGCTTGCTCGAAGGTCTGCGCGCCGTCGCCGGACGGCAGGTTGTCGACCATCATGCGCACCAGCTGCGCGGAGAAGCCGGCCGAGAACAGGTGCCTGGTCAGCGCGCCGTGCACCGGGCTGCGGCGCTGGCGGTCGTGCCACATCAGGCTGTCGAACTGCTCTTCCATCATCCCGCGCATCGCGCCGAGCTCGTGCATCACCGTGTCGTTGACGATGCTCTCGATGCGCGCCTTCACCGCGTCGGCCACCGCGGCGGCCGCTTCGGCGGACAGGCGCGTGCGTTCGGCCGGCTTCGCGGCGTTCGTTTGATTCGTTTCGCTTGCGCGGACGGCGGCGGCCGCGGACGGCATCCGGCGTTCGGCGTTGCGCACGATGTCGCGCGCCCAGCCGGCCGGCGTCGCGGCTGCCGCGTCCTGCTGCATGCGGGCCGGTGCCTGCGCTTGCGGCGCAGCCGATGCCGCTTGCGCGCGGGCGATCAGCGCTTCGCGCTGCTGCGTCAGGCGCTTCGCGTGCTCGACGAGCCACGGTGCGGGTTCGGACGATGCGGCCGGCGCGCCGACAGCGGGCGCGGGCGCAGCCGGCGACGGCGCTGCCGCGTCCGTTGCGTGTGCGTCAGCATCGAAGGCGGCCGGTTCCGCGGCCGGTTGCGTCGCTTCGGCGCTTGCGCCGAACACCGACGAGAACACGTCCGGCAGCCCGCCGTCGCCGGCTGCATACGGATTCATGGCCGGGCGCGCGAGCGCGGCGCCCGGGCGCGACACGATGCCGGGCACGGCCGCGGCCGGCACGGATTCCGGTGCGCGCGACGCGACGGTGCGCGGGCGGGCGGCCGCCGGCGGCGTGACCGCGGCGAGGTCCGAGTCGGCGAGTGCGACGATTTCGACGCTGCCGTCATCGAGCGTGCGGTTCGACAGCACGACGGCGTCGGCGCCCAGGGCCTCTCGCACGAGGCGAAGCGCGTCGCGGCTGGTCGCGCCAGTGAATTTGCGAATGTTCAAGCGGAACCCCCGATGACGTTAACGACTTTGATCGTGCGTGTGTCCGGCACTTCGGCATACGACAGCACTTTCAGTTGCGGCAGGCTGCGGCGCAGGAAACGCGCGAGCATCGCGCGCAGCGCGTGCTGCACCAGCAGCACGGGCGGCAGCCCGAGATTCTGTTGACGCAGCATCGCCTGTTGCGTGCCGGTCAGAAGGTTGTGCGCGAGGCCGGGCTCGAGGCCCGGGTTCGCGCCGGTGGCGAGCGCCTGCGACAGCACGCGCTCGAGATTCGAATCGAGGCCCATCACCTGCATCTCGCCCGCGCCCGGATACCACTGCTGCGTGATCGCGCGGCCGAGCGACAGCCGCACCGCGGCGGTGATCTCGTACGCGTCGCCGCGGCCGGCGTGTTCGGACACGGCCTCGAGGATCGTGCGCATGTCGCGGATCGGCACGCCTTCCTCGAGCAGGTTCTGCAGCACTTTCTGCAGGGTCGTGAGCGAGATCGTCTTCGGCACGAGGTCCTCGACGAGCGACGGCGCATCCTTGCCGGTGCGCTCGACGAGCGCCTGCACTTCCTGGCGGCCGAGCAGTTCGGCCGCGTGCTGGACGACCAGATGGTTGAGGTGCGTCGCGACGACCGTGCTCGCGTCGACCACCGTGTAGCCGTACACCTGCGCCTGCTCGCGCATCGCGACGTCGATCCACACGGCCGGCAGCCCGAACGCCGGGTCCTGCGTCGCGGCGCCCGGCAGCGCGGCAGTCACCTGGCCCGGGTTGATCGCGAGCCACTGGCCGGGGAACACTTCGCCCGCGCCGATCTCCACGCCCTTCAGCGCGATCCGGTACGCGTTCGGCCGCAGCTCGAGGTTGTCGCGGATATGGATCACCGGCGGCAGGAAGCCGATTTCCTGCGCGAATTTCTTGCGGATGCTCTTGATGCGCTTGAGCAGTTCGCCGTCGCTGTTCTTGTCGACGAGCGGAATCAGCCGGTAGCCGACTTCGAGGCCGAGCGGGTCGATCAGCTGCACGTCGTCCCAGGTCGCCTCGTGGCTGTCGCCCGGCAACGCGGCGGGCGGCGCGACCTCGGTCACGTCGCCGGCGGCCAAGCGAGCGGCCGCGCGGCGGCTCTGCGTGCGGGCCAGCCAGATCGCGCCGGCGCCGAGCGCGAGGAACGCGAAGTGCGGCATGCCGGGGATCAGCCCCATCAGCACGATGATCGCGCCGGTGATGTTCAGCACCCGCGGGTTCGTGAACAGCTGGCCGGTGATCTGCGTGCCGATGTCCTCGTCGGTCGCCACGCGCGACACGATCACGCCGGCCGCCGTCGAGATCACGAGCGACGGGATCTGCGCGACTAGGCCGTCGCCGATCGTCAGCAGCGTGTAGTTGGTGCCGGCCGCCGTGAAGCTCATGTCGTGCTGCACCATCCCGACGATCAGCCCGCCGATCACGTTGATCGCCATGATGATCAGGCCCGCGATCGCGTCGCCGCGCACGAACTTCGACGCGCCGTCCATCGACCCGTAGAACTCGGCCTCCTGCGACACGGCCAGGCGGCGCTTGCGTGCCTGCTCCTCGTTGATGAGGCCCGCGTTCAGGTCGGCGTCGATCGCCATCTGCTTGCCGGGCATCGCGTCGAGCGTGAAGCGCGCGGACACTTCGGCGATCCGCCCCGCGCCCTTCGTGATCACCATGAAGTTGATGATCATCAGGATCACGAACACGACGATGCCGACCGCGAAGTTGCCGCCGACGAGGAAGTGGCCGAACGCCTCGATCACCTGGCCGGCCGCGTCGGGGCCGGTGTGGCCCTCGAGCAGCACGACGCGCGTCGACGCGACGTTCAGCGACAGGCGCAACAGCGTCGAGAACAGCAGCACGCTCGGGAACGCCGCGAAGTCGAGCGGCTTCATCGTGTACATGCTGACGAGCAGCACCATCACCGACAGCGCGATGTTGAAGGTGAACAGCAGATCCAGCAGCAGCGGCGGCAGCGGCAGGATCATCATCCCCAGGATCATGCAGATGAGGATCGGACCCGCGAGCCCGCGCAGGTTGGCACCCGCGAACGGGTTCGTGCGTTTGGCGAACAGGCCGGTGGTCGGGGTGCTCATGCTGCGTTCCCTTGCGTGCCGAGCGTGTCCTCGGCTTCTTCACGCGCGTCGTCGGCCGATACCGACGTCCCCTTGTCGAGGTCGGCCGGCACGTCGAGATCGACCGGCGCGGCCGGGAAGGCGCCGCCTTCCGAGCGGAAGCGCCGCAGCTGGTACACCCACGCGAGCACCTCGGCGACGGCCGAGTACAGCGAGCCGGGAATCTCGCGTTCGATTTCGACGTTGTGATACAGCGCACGCGCGAGCGGCGGCGCTTCGAGCAGCGGCACGTTGTGCTCGGCCGCGAGTTCGCGGATGCGCGCGGCGACGAGGTTCACGCCCTTCGCGACGACCTTCGGCGCGCGCATCTCGCCGTCCGTGTACTGCAGCGCGACGGCGAAGTGCGTCGGGTTCGTGACGACCACGTCGGCCTTCGGCACGGCGGCCATCATCCGGCGCCGCGCGATCGCGCGCTGCTGCTGGCGGATGCGGCCCTTCACGTGCGGATCGCCCTCGTTCTCGCGATGCTCGCGCTTCACTTCTTCCTTCGTCATGCGCAACTTCTTGTTGTACTGCCAGATTTGGTAAGGCACGTCGAGCGCGGCGACCACCAGCATTCCGGCGACCGTCGTGCCGCAGCACACGGCGACCAGATGCATCGCATCGGCAACCGCCGAGCCGAGCGGCTGGGTCGCGAGACCGAGCAGCTCGTCCTTGCTGCGCCAGATCGCGATGCCGCCGATCCCGCCGACGACAAGCGTCTTCGCGAGCGACATCCCGAGCTGGATCGGCCCCTGGATCGAGAAGATGCGGCCGAGGCCCGAGATCGGGTTCAGGCGGTCGAACTTCAGCTCGAAGGTCTTCTGCGAGATCAGCCAGCCGCCGAGCGCCATCGGCGCGAGCAGCGCGGCAAGGCCGGTGAGCGCGAGGATCGGCAGCAGCGCGGCAAGCCCTTCGATGCTCGCGCTGCCGGCCGCCGACAGCATCCGGTGCGTGTCGAACGCGGTGGCGCGATCGAACGCGAACGCGCCGCGCAGCATGGCCTGGAGATGGGCGCCCGACGGAGCCGCGAGCAGCCACGCACCGTAGAAGCCGGCCGCGAGCAGCGCGAACGAAGCCAGCTCGCGCGAACGCGCGACCTGCCCCTCCTCGCGCGCCTTTTCGCGGCGCCTCGGAGTGGCGGCTTCGGTTCTGTCGAGATCGCTCTCGTCTGCCACGGGGCCTCCAGTCGGGTACGGCGAAATGCCGCTTTCCAGTGACACCGATTATTCATGCGCGGGTCAAACGCCGATCGGTCGAGCAAAGCCGGGAAAGGGGGGTATTTCGGGGAATCGGGCAAGCCGGTGCGGGGGGAGGCTGCGTGGGGTGTGGCGGGCCGAGGATCGTGGGGGAAACGCGTGTGCGAGGGGTGTGGTGAAGCGGAGGAGGTGGTGAGGCGGTGAACTATCGGCCCGCCCCCGACGCGACGGCCGCGCGTCGGGGCAGGCAACGCTCAGATCGCCGGAATCGGATCCGTGCCGAAACGGTTCGGCCCGTTCGTGCCGCGCGAGCACATCCACACGAGCAGCAGGATCCCGCCAATGAGCGGAATGAACGCGATCAGCAGAAACCAGCCGGAGCGGCCCGTATCGTGCAGGCGGCGCACTGTGACCGCGAGGCTCGGCAGCACCAGCGCGAGCGACACGACCAGCGCGACGATCGCCAGCAGCAGCGGAATCGCGCCACTTTCGCGGCCGGCGGCGGCAAGCAGTTGGCAGGCGATCGACACGACGCCGGTGAGCAGCGCGAAATACCAGTATTCGGCGCGGCGTGCGCGGCCTTCGAATTTCGCATACTGATTGAATACGGAACGAATGGCTTCGGTGAAATTCATCTTATTGCCCTCCTGTTTTTAATCGACGACCCCGGAAACAACGGGGGCATTATAAGTTTGAATTTCCACACGTCGCATCTCTTTTCGCGTGCCGATCGCCGTGGCGACGCGTTCATGGCGCCGGAGCGGCCACAGCAACGGCGCGCCGGATCGCCGAGTGCATGTCACGCCATTTTTATGATCGCAACGCCCCGACAAAAATATCAGCGGGATAATCCAGGAATTGATTACGCCAGGATGAAACGGATCACGATCGATAATCGAACCGGTCAGATCGCGACCGATTTACCGGCTGGCCGGGAATCGCTTCGTGCGTCGCATGCCCGCATCGAAAATACCGCCTCCCGGCCGGCATTCGCGCTAGCCGGCCGCCGCCTGCTGCAGCGCATCGAGATCGAGCTTCTTCATCTTTATCACCTGCGCCATCACGCGTTCGGCACGCGCCGGGTCGCCCGTCATCAGCTCGGCCATCTGCACGGGCACCACCTGCCACGACACGCCGAAGCGGTCGCGCAGCCAGCCGCACTGCTGCGCGCGCTCGTCGCCGCCTTCGGCCAGCGCCGCCCAGTAGCGGTCGATCTCCTGCTGGTCGCGGCAATTGACGACGAATGACACGGCCGGCGTGAGCGGAAACACCGGCCCGCCGTTGAGCGCGAGAAACGCCTGCCCGTCGAGTTCGAACGACACCGTCATCACCGTGCCCTCGGCCTGGCCCGACGCCTGCGCGCCGGATTTGCCGTACCGGGCGACGTGCAGGATGCGCGCGTCGTCGAACACCGACACGTAGAAGCGGGCGGCCGCCTCCGCGTCCTGGTCGAACCACAGAAACGGCGTGATGCGTTGAATGCGCTGACTCATGGCGCTGTCTCCTCGATGTCGTGCCGGCACCGGTGCCGGTCTTATATCGTAGGCGCTATGCCGGCGTGGCGCGGCCGCCCGGTACGTAGTCCGCCCGCCGCGGCCGCCGGGATAAAAAAAGGGGGCGATCGCTCGCCCCCTCTTGCTGCCGTTCGTGCGCGCTCAGAACGCGACGTAAGGCTGCTGCCCGCCGGTCGACGTCTTGTCCATCCCGAAGTAGATCGTCTTGCCGTAGAAGTGCGGCATGCCGAGATCGAGCCAGCCGGACATGCCGAACGGGCCGGCGATGTCGTTGAACGCGAACGTCGACGCGTTTGCGAACACCGCATCGGCGTTCACGACGGGCATCGACACGCCGCCCGACGCACCGTTCCTGCCGGTCAGCGTCGCCGTATAGGTGGTCGACGAGGTCGGGCAATAGAACTGCGTATTGGTCGAGCACTTCCTCTGCGACGAATCGTCGAAGAAGTACGCGTTCGAGCCCGTATCGAAGAACGCCATCGCGCTGCTGCCGAGGAACGTCGCGCTGACGTCGCCCGTCGTCGTCGACGTCAACACCGTCGACGCCCCGAGCGCGTTGTTGCTCTGCGTGCCGATTCCGAACGTCAGCAGGCCCGTCGCGCTGCCCTGCCCGCTGTTCGAGATGTTCGGCATCTGCACGATCACGCCGTTGTTGTCGGTCGCGAAGCGATGGACCGGGTTGGCCACCTGCTGCGCCACCGGCACCAGCGCCACCGTGCAGCTCGAATTGCCGTTCGGGCACGCGTAGTAGTTGTTGTACGTCGCCGACGTCAACGTCGCGCAGTTCGTGCCGCAATCGACCGGCGCCGGCCCGATGCCGAGGATGCCGTTCGCGCCGAGGTCGCGCGCCGTGTTGGCTGACGCGCCGCCGTTCGTGCACGAGCTCGGTACGTTGCTCGTGCCGAGGTCGCCGATGATCTGCACCGGCAGCGAAGCCGCGTGCTCGGAGCCGATCGTCAGGTCGACGGTACGCACCGTGCCCCACGTGTAGCTCGACACGAACTTCCCGCATTCGGCGACCGGCGCGCCGCCGCTCGTCACCTGCGGCAGGTTGTTCAACACGCCCACGGCGCTGCCGACCAGCCGCAGCCCGTACGACGCGGTGTCGACCAGCACGTTGTTGACCACCTGGCAGTTCGACGTGCCCGGCGCGCAGATCTTCAGGGTGACGGTCGGGATGTTGATCACTTGCGCGACGCCGCTGCCGACCGTGATCACGGCCGTGTTCGCGGTATTGCCGTCCGATACGTTGCCGCCGCTACCGCCGTTGTTGTCGTCGCCGCCGCCGCATGCGCTCACGAGCATGGCCGTGGCAGCCGCCAGGCCCAGCACGCCGACCCAGCGCTTGAAGGTACGAGGAATTCTCAAGATCGCTCTCCCGCTGTCACTGGATGTCGGTGCCGGACAGACCGGCAGGCAGCGCGGCCGGCAGCCACGCCTGGCCCGCGAAGGCGCCCATGTGGCCGCCGGTGCGGATCACGAGCCCGCTCGTATCGACGGACACGGGCGCGCGCCAGCCGCGCGCCGCGTGCGCGGCCTGGACGCCGGCGGTGTACTGCGGGAAATAGCTGCCGAGCAGCGACGCGAGGTCCGGCATGCTCGGCCCGCGCCAGGCAAGGCCGAACACGGTGCCCGCGGCGCTCGTGTATTCGTGGATGACGGTGCCCGATCCGAGCGTGATCTCGCGGACGGTGTAGGCGGCCGTGCTCGCCTGCGCGCCGTCGGCCGAGCGCATCGCGCGCTGCATCGCGCGCACGGTGGCGGCGTGATCGTCCGCCGGCGGCGACATCGGCGCGCCGCCCAGTTCGGCATGTGCGTGGAAGCTCCACAGCACACCCATTGCAGCCGTCGCGTGCGCGGCGGCCCAGCCCAAGCGTTTCAGCTTCACGTTCCCCCCCAAAGGGACTGGCTTCGTTGCCGGCGGGCCCCATCAGGCTCGGCGCCACCGGCCAACATATGAAAGTCGTAAAAATGACGCGTCGTTACTGCTGACGCGTAGTATGCCTGCGGAGTGTGCCGGAGTGTCAAATCGTCGCGGCACGAAGGGCACGAAGGGCACGACGCGCGCAACAGCCCGCTCCCGGCCGGTGGGGGGAAACCGGCGAAAGCCATGCGCGTCGGGCCGCTCCGCGACAGGGAGCGGCGCCGATGCGATCAGAAGCCGCGGGGCCGCCTCAGAAGCCGAGGCTTGCGAGCAGGTCGTCGACCTGCCCCTGGTCCTGCACGACGTCTGACTTGCCTTCCGGCGCGATCTGCGGCCCGTTCAGCAGCGACTCGGGGCTGCCGGTCGCGCTGATCTGCTCGGCCGCGAGCGCGGCGGCGGTCGCCGCGAACTGCTCGCGCCGCTCGGGCGCGATGTTCTCGACGAGCACGGTGAGCAGCTGCTGCTCGATCAGGTAGACCATGTCCATGATCTTCTTGATCACCTGCCCGGTCAGGTCCTGGAAGTCCTGCGCGAGCATGATCTCCAGCAGCTGCGCGCTGGTCGCCGACGTCGCGTCGGGCAGCGCGTGCAGGAACGTGCGCGTGTCGTCCATCAGCTCGCGCACTTCCGCGTGCTCGATCGGGGCCGCGTACCACTGGGTCCAGCGCGCGTCGAGCGCCTCGGCCTCGTTCTGGATGCGCTCCTGCACCGGCTTCGCGATCTCGATCGCGTTCAGCACGCGCTCGGCCGCCTGCTCGGTCATCGTCGCGACGTAGCGCAGCCGGTCGCGCGCATCGGGCACGGCTTCCGCCGCGCGCTCGACGTGCTTGTCGAGCCCCAGTTCGCGCATCGAGTCGCGCAGCGCGCGCGTGACCTGGCCGATGCGCGCGAGGATCCGGTCGCTCGCGAAATCGGCGCCTTCGGCGTGGCTGTCGGCGCTGAACGCCGCGCTGGCGAGCGCTGCATGGATCGGCTGGTTCACGTCAGCTCCCGGCCTTCGCCATCTTGTCGATGATCTTGTTCAGCTTCTCGTCGAGCGTCGCGGCCGTGAACGGCTTCACGACATAGCCGCTCGCTCCCGCCTGCGCGGCCGCGATGATGTTCTCCTTCTTCGACTCGGCCGTGACCATCAGCACCGGCAGGTGCGTGAGCGTCGCGTCCGCGCGAATTTCCTTCAGCATCGCGAGGCCGTCGAGGTTCGGCATGTTCCAGTCGGAGATCACGAAGTCGAAGCCGCCGCCGCGCAGCCGCGCGAGGCCGGCCGCGCCGTCCTCGGCTTCGTCGACGTTCGTGTAGCCCAGTTCCTTGAGCAGGTTGCGGACGATCCGGCGCATCGTCGGGAAATCGTCCACCACCAGGATTTTCATGCTCTTGTCCATCGTCGTTCCTTTGCAGATTCGTTACCGTCAGGGCTCGTAGCAACGCACGTGCCCCGTGACATTTGATTCAGACGCGCTGCACCCGATCGCCCATCGTCGCCAGGCGCGCCATCACGCGCCGGCTCATCTCGGCCAGCGAGACGACCTCGTCCGCGCCGCCGAGCGCGATCGCCTCGCGCGGCATCCCGAACACGATGCAGCTCGCCTCGTCCTGCGCGAACGTGTGGGCGCCCGCGCGCTTCATGTCCAGCAGGCCGGCCGCGCCGTCGCGGCCCATCCCCGTGAGGATCACGCCGATCGCGTTCTTGCCCGCGTGCTGCGCCGCCGAGCGGAACAGCACGTCGACCGACGGCCGGTGGCGGTTCACCGGCGGCTCGTCCGACAACTGCGCGATGTAGTTCGCGCCGCTGCGCGCGAGCAGCAGGTGCGCATGGCCCGGTGCGATGTACGCATGGCCCGGCAGCACGCGTTCCCCGTGCTCGGCTTCCTTCACCGCGATCCGGCACAGGCCGTTCAGCCGCTGCGCGAACGACTTGGTGAAGCCGGGCGGCATGTGCTGCGCGATCAGCACCGCCGGCGCATCCGGCGGCAGCGGCGTCAGCACCTCGCGGATCGCCTCGGTGCCGCCCGTCGACGCGCCGATGATGATCAGCTTCTCGGTACTGACGAGCGGGTTGTTGATCATCGGCGCGGCCGGCTGGCCGCTCGCCGTGGGCGCGGCGGCCTGCGGCTGCGGCGTCTGCCGCACGCGGGCGCGCGACGCCGCGCGGATCTTGTCCGCGAGCTTTTCCGCGTAGTCGAGCATGCCGTCGCGAATCCCGACGCGCGGCTTCGTGACGAAATCCACCGCGCCGAGTTCGAGCGCGCGCAGCGTGATCTCGGAGCCGCGCTCGGTCAGCGACGACACCATCACGACCGGCATCGGCCGCAGGCGCATCAGCTTCTCGAGGAAGTCGAGCCCGTCCATGCGCGGCATTTCGACGTCCAGCGTCAGGACGTCCGGGTTGTGCTGCTTGATGAGATCGCGCGCGACGAGCGGATCGGGCGCGGTCGCGCACACCGTCATGTCGGGCTGGCTGTTGATGATCTCCGTCATCAGGCTGCGGATCAGCGCCGAATCGTCGACGCACAACACTTTGATCTTCTGCACTGCGGTCATGCCTCCTGCTTTCTCGAAAGGTTGGCCGCGGTCGGGCTGCCGGCATACGGGCTGGCGGTCTTGGTAGTCGTCGTCTGCGCGCCGCCGGCGCCGCGGGCGCCGAACAGCTCGATGCGCGGGCGCGCCGGCGGCGGCGCGGCCGGCCGCTTCGCCGCGAACAGCTCGACGTGCGCGCGCTGGCGGCCGGCCCGCACGCGGTCGGCCTCGCGCGCCAGCGCGGCTTCGCGCTCGGTCACGCCCGGCACCTGCAGCCGCAGCTTCTTCACCATCGCGCGCCCGGTGCGCGGCATGAACGCGACCTTGCGCGGGTGCACGCCCTGCAGATCCTCCGCGGTGATGCGGATGCGCTCGAGCGCGAGATAGCGGCGCACGAAATCCGCGTTGCGATCGCCGATGTTGATCGTCGTCATCCCGGCCAGCACGGCCGCGCCGCCGAACACCTTCGCCTCGAGGCGCTCGCGGCGGCCGCCGGCCTTGATCAGTTCGTTGATCAGCACTTCCATCGCGTATGCGCCGTAACGCATCGAATCCGACGCGGCCGCGCCGGCATCGGCGCCGTCGTCGGGCAGCATGAAGTGATTCATCCCGCCGATGCCGGCGAGCGGATCGTGCAGGCACGCGGCGACGCACGAGCCGAGCACGGTCATCAGCACCATGTCCTCGGACGTCGTGTAGAACTCATTCGGCAGCAGCTTCACGCCCGGGCGTTCGAAGTGGTTGTCGAAGTAGCGATTGGTCGCGATCGGCAGGCCGCTCATCCGCGTTCTCCGTAAGCGAGCGCGGCACGCGCAGGCGCGCGCGGCGGCGCTGCGGCGGCCGGCGTCGCGCCGCGCGGGCGCGAGCCTTGCGCGGCATCGCGCGTCAGTTCGTACACCGTCTGCCCGCGCAGCCGGAACGCCTGCGACACGTACGTGAAATTCTCCGAATGCCCGGCGAACAGCAGCCCGCCCGGCTTCACGAGCGGCTCGAAGCGCGACAGCACCTGCCCTTGCGTCGGCTTGTCGAAATAGATCATCACGTTGCGGCAGAAGATCGCGTCGAACGGCTTCGCGATCCCGTAGTCGGCATCGGTCAGGTTCAGCTGCTCGAAGCGGATCATCGCGCGCAGTTCCGGGCGCACCTTCACGCGGCCGGCCTGCGCGCCGGTGCCCTTCAGGAAGAAGCGCTTGAGCCGCTCCGGGCTCAGGTGCTTGACCTGGTCGTACGTATAGATGCCGGCCTCGGCCTTCGCGAGCACCTGCGTGTCGAGGTCGGTCGCGAGGATCGACGCGCCGCGCGCGGCCGATTCGCCGAGCGCCTCGATCAGCGTGATCGCGATCGAGTAAGGCTCCTCGCCGGTCGACGCCGCCGAACACCACACCGACACGGGCGCCGCACGCCCCTTCACGAAGTCGGCCAGGATCGGGAAATGGTGCGACTCGCGGAAGAACGCGGTCAGGTTCGTCGTCAGCGCGTTGGTGAACGCCTCCCACTCGAGCGGATCGTCCTCCTGCTCGAGCAGGTCGAGGTAGTCGCGGAACGTGTCGAGGCCGCGTGCGCGCAGCCGGCGTGCCAGCCGGCTGTACGCCATGTCGCGCTTGTGCTCGGACAGCGAGATGCCCGCGCGTTGATGGATCAGCGCGCGGATGCGTGCGAAATCCGCGCCGGTAAACGCGAAGTCGCGCCCCGGCTCGCCCGCGCGGGGCGAGGTATCCGGTGCATCGGGTCGAAACGGTGCGCGCGCGGACGGCATGGCTTAGAAGGTCTCCCAGTCGTCGTCGGAGGCACCGGCCGCGGCCAGCGCCGGCTTCTCGCCGTTCAGCGCCGGACGCACCAGCGCGGGCTTGTCGGCCGGCTTGGGCGCTGCTGCGGCGCCCTTCGCGAGACGCGGGCCGTAGCCGCCGGCGGCCGGCGCGTCCTTCGATGCGCGTGCGGCGGAATCCGTCGTGGGCTTTGCTGCGTGGCGCGTCGCCGGTGCCGCGGCGTGCGGCGCGGGCGCCGTGCGGCGGGGCGGCTGGGCAGCGGCCTGCGGTGCGTGCGCTGCCGGCGCCGCCGGCGTGGCTTCGTGACGGCTCTCCGACGGCGACGCCGGGGCCTGGGCTTGTGCGGCCGGGCGCGCGGCGCCGCGCGCCGGCGCCATCGCGATGCCGCCCGTGACGCGCCAGCCCGATACGATCGCCTTCATCTGGCGCGTCTGCTCCTCGAGCGACGCGGCCGCCGCCGCTGCCTGCTCGACGAGCGCCGCGTTCTGCTGCGTGACCGAGTCCATCTGGCCGACCGCGCGATTGACCTGCTCGATGCCGGTCGACTGCTCGTCCGACGCGGCGCTGATCTCGCCCATGATGTCGGTCACGCGGCGCACGGCCTGCACGATCTCGTCCATCGTCGAACCGGCCCGCGCGACGAGCGCCGACCCGCTTTCGACCTTCTCGGCCGAATCGCCGATCAGCTGCTTGATTTCCTTCGCGGCGCTCGCGCTGCGCTGGGCCAGCGAGCGCACTTCGCCCGCGACCACCGCGAAGCCGCGCCCCTGCTCGCCCGCGCGCGCGGCTTCGACCGCCGCGTTCAGCGCGAGGATGTTGGTCTGGAACGCGATGCCTTCGATCGTGCCGATGATGTCGACGACCTTCCCCGAGCTCGCCGCGATGTCCTGCATCGTCGACACGACCTGGCCGACGACGTCGCCGCCCTGCGTCGCGATGTCGGACGCGTTCACCGCGAGCTGGCTCGCCTGCCGCGCGTTCTCCGCGTTCTGGCGCACGGTGCCCGTCAGCTGCTCCATGCTCGATGCGGTTTCCTGCAGCGACGCGGCCTGCTCCTCGGTGCGCTGCGACAGGTCGGTGTTGCCGGTCGAGATCTCGCGCGCGCCGACGTCGATCGACTCGGTGCCGCGATGCACGGCCTGCACCATCGTCGTCACCGCGTCCTGCATCCGCTTGATGCCGCCGAACAGGCGGCCGATTTCGTTGGTGCTGGACACGTTCACCGGCTGCGTGAGGTCGCCGCCGGCGATGCGCTCGAAGTGCGCGATCGCGGCTTCGAGCGGATTGATGATCAGCCCGCGCAGCGCGAAGCGGATCGCGATCACGACGACGAACGCGATCGCGACGCCGGCCGCGATCAGGCCGATCATCATCGAGATCTGCGACTGCGTCGCGGCCTGGCGGTCTTCCGCGCGCTTCTGCAGCGACGCGACCACGGCCGCCGCCGCCTGGTCGTACGCGACGAACATCGGGCTGATCTTGGTGTCGGCGATCGCGTGATAGGCCGCCATGTCGCCCGCGCGCGCGGCCGCGAATTCCGGCTCGACGCCTTCCTTCATGATCGTCGCGTAGCGCGCGGCGAGATCGTCGACGAGCGCCTGCTCGATGCCGAGCTTCGACGTCGCCTGGAACGCCTGCCAGTTCTGGTTCGACTTCGTGTACAGCTCCTGCGCGCGCTCGAGCACCTTGCTCGCGTCGGCCGTGTTGCCGGCCTCGGTCAGCGAGCGGAAGCGGTCGAGCGACACGCGTGCGCGCAGCAGGTACGACGACGTGTCGTCGAGCGTGTGGATCGCCGGCAGATCGACGTGCGCGATCTCGTCGAGCGAACGGCTCGCGTGATCGAGCGCGTAAAGGCCGAGGCCGCCGACCGCGGCGGCCAGGCACACGAGGATGAGTCCGACCGCCGTGAGCGTCGTGCGGATCGACCAGTTATGCAACATTGCAGATTCTCCCGAAATTCCTGCGTGCGCGGCGCACTTACCCGCCGAGCGTCTCGATCAACGCCATTTCCCGGCTCGACATCAGCTTCTCGATGTCCATCAGGATCAGCATGCGGCCGTCGACGGTGCCGAGGCCCGTCAGGTACTCGGTCGTCAGCGTCGCGCCGAACTCCGGCGCCGGCATGATCTGGTCCGTCTGCAGCGTCAGCACGTCCGACACGCCGTCGACCACCATCCCGACCACGCGATTCGACACGTTCAGGATGATCACGACGGTCTGGTGGTCGTACTCGACGCGGCCCAGATGGAACTTGATCCGCATGTCGACGATCGGCACGATGATGCCGCGCAGGTTGATCACGCCCTTGATGAAGTCCGGGGCGTTCGCGATGCGCGTGACGCTGTCGTAGCCGCGGATTTCCTGCACCTTCAGGATGTCGATCCCGTATTCCTCGTCGCCGAGCGTGAAGACGAGGAATTCCTGCCCCGTCGCATCGCCATGCTCGGCGTCGCGGCCTCTGGTAGCCGCGTTCGCCGCGGCCGGATTGATCATTTGGACTTCAGCAGACACGTGTGCCCCCAATCGGTTGAATGGCGAGAGTCAGAAGATCGCGAGCTCGGCGCCGACTCGGGCGCCGTGCATCGCACGGGTTTCGCGGTTCAGCGCCGCGACGTCGACGATCAGCGCGACGCTGCCGTCGCCGAGGATGGTCGCCGCCGAGATGCCGTGCACCTTGCGGTAGTTGGTTTCGAGGTTCTTCACGACCACCTGCTGCTGGCCGACCAGCTCGTCGATCAGCATCGCGAAGCGGCGCCCCTCGGTTTCCATGATCGTGACGATGCCCTGGGTCGGATCGGTGCGCGCGTCCTCGACCGAGAACACCTCGTGCAGCGCGACGAGCGGCAGGTATTCGCCGCGCACGCGCACCACGCGCTCGCCGTTGCCGACCGTGTAGATATCGTCGTTCGACGGCTGCAGCGACTCCATCACGAAGTTCAGCGGCAGGATGAAGATTTCGCTGCCGACCTTCACCGACATCCCGTCGAGGATCGCGAGCGTGAGCGGCAGCACGATCCGCGTGGTCGTGCCGCGGCCGGCCTGCGACGAGATCTCGACGTGGCCGCCCATCGACTGGATGTTGCGCTTCACGACGTCCATCCCGACGCCGCGGCCCGACACGTCGGTCACGGTCTCGGCGGTCGAGAAGCCCGGCGCGAAGATCAACTGCCAGACTTCGTCGTCGCTGATGTTGTCGGACACTTGCATGCCCTGCTTCGCCGCCTTCGCGAGGATCCGCTCGCGGTTCAGGCCACCGCCGTCGTCGCTGACCTCGATCACGATGTTGCCGCCGTGATGCGCGGCCGACAGCACGAGCTGGCCGACTGCGTCCTTGCCGGCGGCGATGCGCTTGTCGACGGTTTCGATCCCGTGATCGAGGCTGTTGCGCACGAGGTGCGTGAGCGGGTCGATGATCCGCTCGATCAGGCTCTTGTCGAGCTCGGTCGCCTGGCCGAACGTGACGAGCTCGACCTGCTTGCCGAGCTTGCCGGCCAGGTCGCGCACGAGCCGCGGGAAGCGGCTGAACACGTAGTCCATCGGCATCATGCGGATCGACATCACCGCTTCCTGCAGGTCGCGCGCGTTGCGCTCGAGCTGCGCCATCCCGTTGAACAGGCGGTCGTGCAGCGCCGGATCGAACGCGCTCGCGGTTTCCGCGAGCATCGCCTGCGTGATCACGAGCTCGCCGACCAGGTTGATCAACTGGTCGACCTTCTCGACGCCGACCCGGATCGAGCTGCCTTCGGCGCCCGCTGCGGCGGCAGCCGGGCGCGGACGCTTGTCGTCGTGATGCACGGCGGCCGGCGCCGCGGGTTCGGCGTGCGGTTGCTGGGCCGGCTGCGGCGCCGGTTGCGCGGCGGCGCTCGGCTGGGCCTGCGGTGCGGCGGCGGCCGGTGCGGCACCGGGGGCTTGCGCGAACACCTCGACCCGCGCGGCCGGCTCCGGCGCGGCTGCCGGCGTGGCTAACGATTCGGCCGGCGCGGCGGCAGGCGCCGCCGGTGCGGCCGGCGCGGTGCCGCGCGCGATGCGGATCTGGCTGTCGTCGATCACGAAGCAGCACACGGCAGTGATGTCATCGGACGACACGTCCGATTCGAGCCACAGCGTGAGATCGGCGCCCGCTTCCTCACGGCCGACGATCCGGCCGAGATTGCCGAGTTCCTCGGTGAGCAGCGCCTGGTCCTTCGGGTCGACGCCGACGAGCGTGATCTTCAGGTGCGGGCCGTCCGCGCCGACGTCGGCCGCCGGATGCGCGGCGGCGACCGCCTGTTCGACCACGTGATCGGGCGCGCCGTTGCTGCCGGTGGCCGGTGCCGGCGCCGGTGCAGCCGCCACGGCGGGCGCGGCCGGCGCGACGTCGGCGGCCGCGGGCGCACCCGCGCCGCTCTCGGCCTTCAGGCGTTCGAGCTTCGCGCAGATCGTCGCGGCGGCGGCCGCGTCCGGTTCCGCGCTCGCGCGATAGTCGACCAGCTGGTCGGACAGCACGTCCTTGGTCTCGAGGAACGCGTCGACCATTTCCTTGGTCAGCGTCAGCTCATGGTTGCGGGCCCGGTCGAGCAGCGACTCCAGGATGTGAGTCGTCTCGGTCAACGCGGAAAAGCCGAACGTCGCGGCGCCGCCCTTGATGGAGTGCGCGGCGCGGAAGATCGCGGCCAGGTCCTCGGGGTCGGGCGAGCCGACGTCGAGGTTCAGCAGCAGCTGCTCCATCTGCGCGAGCAGCTCGTCGGCTTCGTCGAAAAAGGTCTGGTAGAACTGCGTGATGTCGAGAGTCATGCCCGGTCACCGGTTGGATTCGTCGCGTTCATGTCAGGAGGCCGTCTGCTCGGACAGCGTCGCGACCAGGTCGACCAGCACGGCCGGGTCGATCGGCTTTTCGATCCAGCCGGTCGCGCCCGCTTCGCGCGCGGCGTCCTTGAATGCATCGCTGCCTTCGGTCGTCAGCACGAGGATCGGCGTGTCCGCGTACGCGCTCAGCTTGCGCAGCGCGGCGATCACCTCGAGCCCGCTCCTGCGCGGCATGTTCTGGTCGGTCAGCACCAGGTCGTACGGCACGGTGGCCGCCATGTCGAAGCCGGCTTCGCCGTCCGGCGCTACCGTCACGTCGTAGCCGGCCTGCGCGAGCGTCGCCTGCAGCAGCGCACGCATGGTCGCGGAGTCGTCGATCGCGAGAATGGTCCGGATCATGTCAGCCTCCGCGGGGCCGCCCCGACGGCGCAGCAGGGAATTTGCGAAGCATCGCTTCGCGCCTGTGCGTCCGGCCGGCTTTGCAGAGCCGGCCGCGGGCGGCCGAGCGCCCCCTCGGGGGGCAGCGAACAAAGTGAGCGTGTCGATCGTTTCATGCGTGTCTCGGAATCGGGGAAACGTCAGGGTTTCGGCGCCACGGCGACGGCGCTCGCGAGCACCGGTCGCGCGGCCGGCGTCGGGCCGCCGAGCTGCTGGGCCAGCAGCTTCGAGCCCGCCGCGTCGGCCGACAGCGTCGTGGTCGTCGCGTCGTCGCGCATCAGCGCGTCTTCGGATTTGCGATTCAGCACGATCACGCTGATCCGGCGGTTTTCCGGATCGAGCGGGTCGGCCTTGTTCAGGTTCTGCGTCGATGCGAGGCCCAGCACGCGCAGCACCTTCGCCTCGTCCATGCCGCCCGTGATCAGCTCGCGGCGCGACGCGTTCGCGCGGTCGGCCGACAGCTCCCAGTTGCTGTAGCCGCCTTCGCCGCCCGCGTACGGCACCGCGTCGGTGTGGCCCTGGACGATGATCCGGTTCGGCACGTCGTTCAGCGTCTTGCCGATCTCGCGCAGGATGTCGCGCATGTACGGCTCGACGTGGTCGCTCGACATCGCGAACATCGGCCGCTTCTGCGTATCGACGATCTCGATGCGCAGCCCCATCAGCGTCGAATCGATGCGGATCTGCTGCTTGAACTGGCGCAGTGTCGGGTTCGCCTCGATCGCCGCCATCAGCTTGATCTGCAGGTCGTGCAGGCGCGCCTGTTCGAGCCGGTCCTGCGCGCCTTGCGCCTGCGCGCGCGAATTCTGGTCGCCCGCTTTCGCGACGCGATCGGCCAGCGACGTCGTGCCGTCGGTGCGGCGCAGCGTGCCGGCGTCGGCGCTCGACAGGTCGCGGCCGCCGCCGTTGATGATGCTGGAGTCCTGCGAGCTGCGGTCGCCGCTGCCGAACAGCGCGGCCTTCAACGGCGTGTTGAAGTACTCGGCGATCCCCTTCAGCTGCACCGGCGTGACCGAGCTCAGCAGCCACATCAGCAGGAAGAACGCCATCATCGCGGTCATGAAGTCCGCGTACGCGAGTTTCCATGCGCCGCCGTGATGGCCCTTCTTCTGCGGGGCCACCCGTTTCACGACGATCGCGCGATCCTTGCCATTGCTCATCGAACGCTCCGCGTCACTTTGCCTTCACGCGGCGCACGTGCTCTTCGAGCTCCGTGAACGACGGACGCTCGGTCGAGAACAGCACCTTGCGGCCGAACTCCACCGCGATCGCCGGCGCATAGCCGTTCAGGCTCGCGAGGATCGTCACCTTGATGCACTGGAACATCTTGGTGGACTCGGCGACGCGCTGCTCCGCGAGGCTCGCGAGCGGCCCGATCAGCCCGTACGACAGCAGAATCCCGAGGAACGTGCCGACCAGCGCCTGCGCGATCATCGCGCCGAGCACCGCGGGCGGCTTGTCGGCCGACGCCATCGTGTGCACGACGCCCATCACGGCCGCGACGATCCCGAATGCCGGCATCGCGTCGCCGACGCGCATCAGCGCGTGCGCGGGGCCTTCGCCTTCCGTGTGGTGCGTCTCGATCTCCTCGTCCATCAGGCTCTCGATCTCGAACGCGTTCATGTTGCCGCCCACCATCAGGCGCAGGTAGTCGGTCAGGAATTCGACGATGTGGCGATCGGCGAGGATCTTCGGGTATTGCGTGAAGATCGGGCTCTTGTCCGGATCGTCGATGTCGGCTTCGAGCGTCAGCGTGCCTTCCTTGCGCGCCTTCGCGAGCAGCACGTACAGGAGCGCCATCAGCTCCATATAGACGTCCTTCGTGTACTTCGAGCCCTTGAAGAGCGTCGGCAGCACGCGCAGCGTCGCCTTGATGGTCTTCATGCCGTTGCCGAGGATGAACGCGCCGACGCCCGCGCCGGTGATCATCAGGATCTCGAGCGGCTGGACCAATGCGCCCAGATGCCCGCCTGCCAGCGCATAACCGCCGAAGACGGACAACAGCGTCACGAGTGTTCCCACGATAATCAGCACTGCCTGTCCCTCACGAAAGAACCGGCGGGGAGACCGCCGTTAATCAGGTTTACGGCAGTCGGCAGGAAAACTTTCGCGGCAGCGCCGCGGCGGCGCGGCGGTGTTTACCAGCAAGCCCCGGCCGGTTCGCGCGGCGCGCGGCAACCGTCCGGCTGCCGCTCAGCCGCGTGCGGCGCCGTTCAGGCCGTGGCGGCAGCCAGTTCGGCGCGCGCGGCGGCGGCCTTGCGAGTCTTGCCGGCGCGCGACGGCGGCTGGCAGAGGCCACACACGAAACCTTGATGTGGATCATGCGCATGCGCGACGAAGTGGCCGCCGCAGCGCGTGCACGGGGTCATCTGCAGCATCCCCGAGTCGAAGAAGCGCACGAGCGTCCATGCGCGCGTGAGACTCAGCGCGGCTTCGTCGCCGGACAGGTTCACGTGCTCCTGGTAGAGCCGGTACGCCTTCACGATCGACTGGATCGGATCGCAGCGGCCGTGGTCCTGCATGAACCGGTAGATGTTGTAGAACAGCGACGAATGGATGTTCGGCTGCCACGTCATGAACCAGTCGGTCGAGAACGGCAGCATCCCCTTCGGCGGCGACACGCCCTTCAGCTCCTTGTACAGCTTGATCAGGCGATCGCGCGACAGGCTCGTCTCCGCCTCCAGCAGCTGCAGGCGGGCGCCCAGTTCGATCAGTTCGATGGCGAGGGTGATTTCCTTCACCTCGATCACGACGCTTTTGCTTGCCATGGTGAATAACTGTCCGCTTGACGTTGTTCGGATGAGTGGCCAATACGCCGGCCGCCGGCGCGGCGCGCCGGGACGAACGCAAGGCAAAAAAGGATCAGCGGACGCTTTCGACCGGCTGGCCGGCCATCAGGATGGCCGAGTGCGCGTGCGTGACGACGTCGCTGCGACCCTTGTCGGCGAGCGACGACAGCAACGCGTGATCGTCGAAGCGGAAACGGCACAGGATCTGGTTCGACGCGGCGAGCTTCACGGTCTGGGCGAGCGTGAGGTTCGCGAGCACGTCGGCCAGTTCCTGGGAAACGCCCATGCGGAACATGCCCATCGCTTTGTCTTCCCGCAGCAGTCGTTGCGCGAGGAGGAGGTACGACAGGTTGACCTCTTTGATCTCACTGAGCATTTCGCTAGTGGCGCTCATGATTCCCCCGTTAAAGAGCTTTGCTGTTGGCCTTTCATGTTATGAAAACGTTTGCTCGGTCGGGCCCTATTGGCCTACGCCGGCACGTTTATCAGTCTTACAGGGCGAATTTTGGCCAAACCCGATTTATGTCGGTATCAGCGAAGTGGCGTATGCCGCGCAGGATTTGTCTGTAAACCGTGTAGGAATTTTTCCGACAAGGCGAATTGAAAGGGACAAAAAGCGGGGGAAATGGGGGCGTGAATTCGTCGGAGATGCGGTTCCGCATGGGACGAATCCGGCTGGAGGCCGTCCGGCAAGGCTGCCGGCGCGTGAATCGGTAAAAATTATAGTGGTTTTTCACGATAGCGCAACAATAGTTGCGTCTGTCTGCCGTGATGTTTCCGGACCCTTTTTATCGGGGTTTTCTCGTATTTCACGGTGTAACAAGCCTTAAGTGTTTGAAAAAACACTCGAACCCTTCTAGGCGATATCGATAATGGACTCAAACGGGCGGCGGCGTGAGGCGCACCGCCCCGCCCCCGCAGCTTGCCGCCCGGCGTCCGGCGCATCCTGCCCCGGACCCGGCCACGTACCGCACAGCGCGTGCGTCGGCGAGTTCCGCAACCTTGTATCGGACCGGCATGCGCATCGAGCGCCCACGCCGGTCGACACCGGAGAACGCCCATGCGTATTGCCCAGATCGCGCCGCTTTACGAAGCTGTCCCGCCGAAACTCTACGGCGGCACCGAGCGTGTCGTGTCCTACCTCACCGAGGCGCTCGTCGAGCTTGGCCACGATGTGACGCTGTTCGCCAGCGGCGACTCCGTGACGTCGGCCCGTCTCGAGGCGGCATGGCCGCGCGCACTGCGGCTCGACCCGTCGATCCGCGATTCGATGGCGCCCCATATGCGCCTGATCGAGCAGGTCGCGCGGGTCGCGCACGAATTCGACGTGCTGCACTTCCACCTCGACTACCTGCCGTTCTCGCTGATGTCGCGCCTCGACACGCCGTACGTGACGACGCTGCACGGCCGCCTCGACCTGCCGGAGCTGCAGCCGGTGTTCGACGCGTTCCCGGACGCGCCGGTCGTCTCGATTTCGAATTCGCAGCGCAAGCCGCTGCCGCAGGCCGCGTGGGCCGGTACCGTGTATCACGGGCTGCCCGACACACTGCTCACGCCGCAACCGGACGTGAAGCCCGAATACCTCGCGTTCCTTGGCCGGATCTGTCCCGAAAAGCGGGTCGACACCGCGATCCGGATCGCCGCGAAAAGCGGGCTGCCGCTGAAGATCGCCGCGAAGGTCGACAAGGCCGACGCCGACTACTTCAAGGAAGTGATCGAGCCGCTGCTCGGCGAAGCGCATGTCGAATTCATCGGAGAGATCAACGAGGCGCAGAAGCCGGCGTTCCTGTCCGGCGCGAAGGCGCTGCTGTTCCCGATCGACTGGCCGGAGCCGTTCGGCCTGGTGATGATCGAGGCGATGGCCTGCGGCACGCCGGTCGTCGCGTTCAACCGCGGCTCGGTGCCGGAAGTGATCGAGGACGGCGTGACGGGCTTCATCGTCGAGGACGTGCAGGGTGCGGTCGGTGCGCTGCACCGGATCGACAGCCTGTCGCGCGACGCGATCCGCGCACGCTTCGATACGCGTTTCAGCTCGAAAGCGATGGCGCGCCGTTACGTCGAAACCTACGAATCGCTTTGCACGGCAGCAAAACGGCCGACCTTGCGCCAGGTCGCGGGCGCCTGACGCCCCGAAATTCGTCAGGAAATATTCCGTAAAATTCGCGCCGAAATCGGCGCGGAAAAACCAAAGAGCCGCATCGTCGATGCGGCTCTTTCTTTTTGCGCGGTCATTCGATCAGGAAACGATCGCGGTTTTTCCCGACGATCCAATTCGGCGGCTTGCCGCGCCCGCTCCAGGTCGCCCCCGACTTCGGATCGCGGTACTTCGGTGGCAGCGGCGCCTTTTTCGGCGGACGCCCGCGCCGCGCGCGCTCCACGAAGCCCAGATCCTGGGCCGTGAGCCCATATTCGGCAATCATTCGCTGGACTTCGGCGATCACCGTCGCCACTTCCTGACGGCGCACGTCATCCGCCTGAGCTTGCAGATCGGCGATCTGCGCCTTGAGTTTCGCGTATTGAGACATTTTTCGACTCCCTTTTTCCATGATGCGGCTCCGGCGAGTCCGGCCGGAACACCAACACCCGTTACGTCGTCCGCACTGCCGCCCTGCTCTTCAAAATTAATGCTGCCATCTTTAACCGATTTGGCTATATGGAGAATGCGGACTTATTCTAATAAAGGCCATTCGCCAGCATTCAAATTTAACAATCGTTGACCCTCTTGAACCCGATTCATTTCCTATAATCCAGACCAATTCCGGACGGCGGAATAAATCATCTGCCGGCCCGCTTGTCTTCAACCCACTTGAACGAGGTCCCTACATGAATCTTTCTCAGCGTCTGGCTGCAGAGGCATTCGGCACGTTCTGGCTGGTGCTCGGCGGGTGCGGAAGCGCCGTGCTGGCCGCCGCCTTTCCGGGCCTCGGCATCGGCTTTGCCGGCGTCGCGCTTGCATTCGGCCTGACCGTGCTGACGATGGCGTTCGCGATCGGCCATATTTCGGGTTGCCATTTGAATCCGGCTGTGAGTGTGGGCCTGACGGTCGCCGGGCGCTTCCCGGCACGCGATCTCGCGCCGTACATCGTCGCGCAGGTGGTCGGCGCGACGCTCGGTGCGTTCGTGCTGTACCTGATCGCGACCGGCAAGCCGGGCTTCGATCTCGTCGGCGGCGGCTTTGCGACGAACGGCTTCGGCGAGCGCTCGCCCGGCCACTACTCGCTCGGCGCGGCGTTCATCTGCGAAGTCGTGATGACGGGCTTCTTCCTGTTCGTGATTCTCGGCGCCACCGACAAGCGCGCGCCGGCCGGCTTCGCGCCGATCGCGATCGGCCTGTGCCTGACGTTGATCCACCTGATCTCGATCCCGGTCACCAACACGTCGGTGAACCCGGCCCGCTCGACCGGCCCCGCGCTGTTCGTGGGCGGCGAGGCGATCGGCCAGCTTTGGCTGTTCTGGATCGCGCCGATCATCGGTGCGGCCATCGCCGGGATCATCTATCCGCTGGTCGCGGGGCGTGACAACGCCGTCGACCTGCTTCCCGCATCCGCTCGCACAAGCGAATAAAACACTACGGGGTGACGCGAGCAGAACAGCGAGCCTCACGCTGGCGAACAACATCGAGGCAGGTAATTTGAACGGGCGCCGCTGGCGCCCGTTTTTCATTTGCGCTCAGGAAGCGGCGACGCCGTCGACGATGTCCTCGAGCGAGAACAGCGTGCGCAGGTGGCGGGCGACGCCCGCGTCGAAGTTGTTGCCGATCCGCGGGATGTGCGGCAGTTGCGCGATCAGGTCGGGATTCGCGTTGTTCATCATGAACGCGTGACCGGCCGTTTCGAGCAGGTCGATGTCGTTCATGTTGTCGCCGAACGCGATGCAGTGGCCGGTATCGACGCCGAGCCGCGCGAGCACCGCGCGCAGCGCGCGGCCCTTCGACACGTTCGCGGTCATCACTTCGAGGCAGTCGGGCAGCGAATACGTGACGTACAGCGCATCGCCGAACTGCACGCGCATCTGCTCGGCGACCACCGCCAGATCGGCCGGCTCGCCGATGTACAGCACCTTCGCGATGTCCGCGCCGTCGTGCGCGGCCATGTCGATCACGTCGTACCGGAAACCCGAATCCTGGTGGAATTCGAGCAGGTGCGGCGCTTCGCGGTCGATCAGCCAGCCGCGGTCGGTGAACAGATTGACGATCACGCGCCCGTGCGCGCCGGTCACACCCGGCTGCACGAGGCCGCGGACGATCGCGGGATCGATGTCCTGCGCATGGATCGCCGTATCGTCCGGCGCATGCACGCGCGCACCGTTCGACGTGATCAGGTACGGCCGGATGCCCAGGACGTCGCGGATGCCGGCGACGTCCGCGTAGTGGCGCCCCGTCGCGATCACGAACTGCAGGCCGTCGCGGTCGAGCCGGCGGACGGTCTCGATCGTGTACGGATCGAGCTGGTGGTCGCTGTTCAGCAGCGTGCCGTCGAGATCGGTGGCGATGACTTTGTACATGGGAGCGGGGAAATGGCGCGCAGGATGCTGCGGAACCGCTATTTTAACGTCGCGCCCGGTGGGGCGTCGGGCGGTTGGGGGAACGGCGGCGGCGGGGTGGCGGGTTTCAAGCCGTTCAGCCTTGCGCGCGTTGCCGGTACGGAGTGGCCGGCTTGCTTGCCATCCGGTCGGTCTGCTCGGTCTGCTCGGTCTGCTCGGTCTGCTCGGTCTGCTCGGTCTGCTCGGTCTGCTCGGTCTGCTTGGTCTGCGCAGTCCGCTCAGCTCGCCCACCTGCTCCAGCCGGTCGGCTCAGCCCACGCACCGCGCCCGGCCTCCTCAAACCACTCACCGCGCTTCAGCCGCCCTCAATGCCTGCAGCGCGAGCCGCAACGCGCCGTGCGCGGAATCGTCGAGCGGCGCGCGCAGCCGGCTCGCGTGACGTGCCGGCACGGCCGGTGCAAGCGCGTCGGCCAGCCCGCCGCACAGCGCGACCGGTAGCGCCTGCTGCGGATCGAGCGCGTCGATCATCTTGCCGATCTCGTCGCCGGCCTGCGCGATCAGCGCGGCCGCGTACGGATGGGTGCGATGCGCGAGCACGATCGGGGCGAGGCGCGCATAGATCGTCTGGTTCGCATCGCACGACCACTGGACGAGTGCGTCTCGATCGTGCGCGCCCGCTTCCGCGAGCAGCGCGCCGGCGAATGCGTCGCGCGGCGCACGGCCGTCGAGCGCCTGCTGGGCGTACGCCAGCGCGCGCAGCCCGAGCCACGCGCCGCTCGCTTCGTCGCCGGACGGAAAGCCGAAGCCGCCCGCGATGCGGCAGTCGCCCGCCGCGTCCAGCGCCGCCGCGATGCTGCCCGTGCCGAGTGCGACGATGAGGCCCGGCGCACCGCCGTGCGCGCCAAGGACGGTCGTGTAGGCGTCGCTCTCGATCGCCAGCGCGTCGAGCGGCGCCTGCGCGCGAAACGCGGCGAGCCACGCGGCATTGTTGACGCCCGCCAGCCCGCAGCCGAGCGCGCACTGCGCCCAGTCGAACGCGAGCCCCGCCCGCGTGAATGCGTCGGCACAGGCCGCGCCGATCGACGCCCACGCCCGCTCGATGCCCAAGCCGAGGCCCGACGGGCCGCCGCGACCCTGCGCGAGCTCGCGCCCGTGCCGGTCGGCCAGCACCGCGCGGGTGCCGGTGCCGCCGCCGTCGATGCCGATCGCAAAAAGTAATGCCGTCATGCGTTGATCCTGCTGATTCGAACAGGCGCCAAGCTTAACCGGATCGGCGCCGCACGCCCATCTGCCGTTCGGCCAGCTATGCCGTGAATGGGCCTTCCGCTATGCTGGCACGATCGAATCGACACTGGAACGAGGCGGATGATGTCGCAGCGGTGCAACTGGGTAAAGACGGAAGCGGACGCTCACTATCACGATACCGAGTGGGGCGTGCCGTCACATGACGATCGCCACCTGTTCGAGATGCTGATTCTGGAAGGCGCGCAGGCGGGGCTGTCGTGGTCGACGATCCTGAACAAGCGCGCCGGCTATCGCGAGGCGTTCGCCGACTTCGATGTCGACGCCGTCGCGCGCTTCACGCCGAAGCACATCGAGAAGCTGCTCGAGAATCCCGGCATCGTGCGCAATCGCGCGAAGGTCCAATCCGCGGTGACCAATGCACTGGCCGTGCAGCGCATTCGCGACGAACACGGGTCGCTCGCGCACTTCCTGTGGTCGTTCGTCGATCACATGCCGGTGCAGAACGCCTGGCAGTCGTATCGCGACGCGCCCGCGTCGACCACCCAGTCGGACGCGCTCAGCAAGGCGCTGAAGGCGTACGGCTGCAAGTTCGTCGGCTCGACGATCTGCTATGCGCTGATGCAGGCAACCGGGATGGTCAACGACCACGAGGCCGGTTGCCCGTGTCACGCCAAATGCGCGGCGCTCGGCGGCAAGCAGCAGCCGGCACGGCGCCGCAAGGCGGGCTGACGGCGACGGCGCCGCTGCGCGCATCGATCGACAACGTGCTGAACCACCGCGATCGGGAAAACCAGTACGCCGATTACGTGAAGCCGGGCGATCCGCCGCGCGGTGTGCCTGAGCTCGAAGATCGGCTTCTGAACGAACCGGGGGCCACTCCGGCCCACCGGCACCCCCGTCGAATCCGCCTTGCTGCCGTCAGGCGGTCACAGCTGGACAGGAGGCGTTACAGCCGCCCGGCGCGGGACCGAGACCGAGACCGAAAGCCCGAAGCCCTGCCCCGCAGCCCATTTCCCACCTCCCAAAAGCAAAACGGCGGAGCGGCTTCTTTCGAAGCACGCTCCGCCGTTTCGCGGCGAACCGACAGACGCTCTTAGTGGAGCTTCTTCGGCAGCATCTGGCTGCGCAGGCGCTTGTGCAGGCGCTTGACGGCTGCTGCCTTCTTGCGCTTGCGGACTGCGGTCGGCTTTTCGTAGGACTGGCGTTCGCGCAGTTCAGCGATCAGGCCATTTTTTTCGATAGCACGGCGAAAGCGGCGAATCGCCACTTCGAACGGCTCGTTTTCTTTCAGAAGAATCGTCGTCATGTCGTTCCTAAATTGCTTAAACGGTCAAAAACGTAGCGGCCAAGCGCCACGCACCGGCCATCCGGGCGTCCCCACAACTGGCGAAACGAGCGGAAATACGGCCTCGGAGGCCGGAAAAGAGAGGCGGAAAGCACCGCGGGTACGCTTCACAAGCCACGTGCAGCGCCGCGTTTGACTGCCAGCAAGAATGCCGAGACGGCACAGGCGTGACAGAAAATCTCAATTCAGCCCGCCATCATATCAGGAAATCACAGACAAAACCATCCTTTTGTCGATGCCGGCTGGCCGCCCGACGCGGCGCGGCCACACAAGCCGCCCAACGAGACCTGCACACGGCCCGGCCAAAATCGCTGCGGGCCACGCCGGGCGCGGATTTCGCGGCGACGCGACTCTTCGGTCCCGAATTTCCTCGAACATCTCTCTAAAGTTTTCGCCGGGTGCCGCCGTCAACCAGGAAAGGCGGGCAGCGCCACTCGCGATAAAGCGCAACGCCGAAAACGACCCTGTCTGTACTCAGGCATTTTCCAAAAAGAGGAAGCAAATGCTGAACATCAATACCAACATCCTTTCGCTGACGACGCAGACGAACCTGTCGGGCTCGCAAAGCGCACTGTCGCAAGCGATCAACCGCCTGTCGTCGGGCAAGCGCGTGAACACGGCAGCCGACGACGCGGCAGGTCTCGCGATCTCGACGACGCAAACGGCCGCGATCAACGCGCTGACGCAAGGTGTCGCAAACGCGAACAACGGTATCTCGATGATCCAGACCGCAGCCGGCGCGCTGCAGTCGACCGTCGACAACCTGCAGCGTATCCGTACGCTGGCAGTCGAATCCGGCGACGGCTCGCTGGACTCGAACGCACGTGCAAACCTGCAAGCTGAAGTCACGACGCGTCTGGGCGAAATCGACCGCGTGGCAACGCAAACGACGTTCAACGGCCAGACCATCCTGAGCAACGCCGGCAACGTCACGTTCCAGGTCGGCGCATCGGCGAACCAGACCGTTGCCGTCAACTTCGGCGCGACCGTGTGGACGAGCACGGGCGCAGGCCTGAGCCTGAGCGGCCTGACGGTCAGCGACCAGACGAGCGCACAGTCGGCGATCACGGCAATCGACACGGCACTGAAGAACGTCAACACGTTCCAGGCAACGCTGGGTGCAGCACAGAACACGTTCCAGGCTGCAATCACGACGACGCAAACGCAGGCAACCAACATGAGCGCAGCGCGTTCGCAGATCACCGACGCGGACTTCGCGACGGAAACGGCGAACCTGAGCAAGGCGCAAGTGCTGCAGCAAGCCGGCATCTCGGTGCTCGCGCAAGCGAACTCGCTGCCGCAGCAGGTCCTGAAGCTCCTGCAGTAATCGGGAACATCCGCGCCGGGCTCGCCGCCCGCGCGCACGGCGTCGTCCGCGTTGCGGCGCGCGACGGCGCCGGTCCGGTACCCCGGACCCGACACTCCAGGGAGGCTTGCCTCCCTGCTTGCATTGAAATCGAAGCACGGCGACCCGCCGGAACGCGCGCGACCGCGCAAACGACTGGAGCACCCGCATGACCACGACGAGCACGAGCACGACCGATATCGGCAGTCTTCTGGCGCAGGCCGGACAATCGATCATCAGCGGCGCGACCAATTCGACGCTCGACGTCAGTTCGCTGGTGTCCGCGCTGGTCACGGCCAAGACGGCCGGTCAGACTCAAACCCTCACGACCAAGCAGACGCGCGACAACACCGAGCTGTCCGCGGTCGGCAAACTGAAATCGGCGCTGTCCGCGCTGCAGACCGCGATCGCCGGTCTCGCGAACGGCTCGACGCTGAGCGGCCTCGCGGCCACCGCGAGCGGCAACGGCATCACCGCGTCGGTCAAGAGCGGCGGCGGGGCGGTGGCCGGCTCGTACGCGGTCAACGTCACGCAGCTCGCGAGCGCGAACAAGCTGTCGTCGGCGGGCATCACGTCGTCGGACACGATCGCGGCCGGCTCGCTGAGCATCACGCTCGGCAGCAACGCGGCATTCAACGTCAACGTCGCGGCCGGCGCGTCGCTGTCCGACATCGCGACGTCGATCAATACGACGGCCGGCAACCCGGGCGTCACCGCGTCGGTCATCACCGGCTCGGACGGCCAGCACCTCGTGATCCAGTCGAACAACACCGGCGCGGCCAACACGGTGTCGGTGAGCGGCACCGGCGTGAACGCGAAGCTGACGTCCGGCTACTCGACCGTGACCAAGGCGGCGGACGCGCAATTGACCGTCGACGGCACGCCGGTGAGCAGCGCGTCGAACAGCGTGTCGGGCGTGCTGACGGGCGTCACGCTGAACCTGACGCCGGCCGCGCTGAACACGACCCAGACGGTCACGCTGTCGCAGGACACGACGGCCACGACGAGCGCGATCAACGCATTCGTCAATGCATACAACGGCTACGTGACGACCGCGAAGTCGCTGTCGTCGTACGATCCGAACACGTCGACGGCAGGCCCGCTGCTCGGCGACGCGATGCTCAACACGATCTCGAGCGGTCTCGCGACCGCGATCAGCGGCGGCGTCACGACGGGCAGCCCGAGCACGACCTATTCGCTCGCGGCGATCGGCATCAACCTGCAGGCCGACGGGACGCTGCAGGTCGACTCGACCGCGCTGAACACCGCGCTCACGTCGAACAGCCCGGCCGTCGCCGCGCTGTTCAACACGACGAACGGCGTCGGCCAGACGCTGAACAAGCTGGTCAACACGTACACGCAGGCGAACGGCCTGATCGACCAGCGCACCACGGCGCTCAACGCGGACCTGAAGAACCTGTCCAACCAGGCGACGCAACTGAAGAACTATTCGGATCAGCTGACCGCGCAGTACAACGCGCAGTTCACCGCGCTGAACAACCTGATGGCGACGATGGCGAACAACACGAAGTACCTGACCCAGCTGTTCGGCGGCACGAACAGCGCCGGCGCGCTCGCCACCAACAAGTAAGCCGCCTGTTCGCAGGCCGCATCCGGACGACGACCATGACGACCGATACGCTGAATCAAGCACTCCATCTGACCCACGCGATGCAGTCGGCCACCGCGCTGCGCGACTGGGAACGCGTCGCGGCGCTGGCCGACGCGCGCTCGCCGCTGTTGATGGGGTTGTCGCCCGAGCAGACGCCGGAAGCGCTCGACACGATCCGGCGGATCATGGAGATCGACGCGTCGATCGCGCAGGACGCGCAGGCCGATCGCGATCAGCTCGCGCAACAATTCACCGCATCGCGCGAACGGATTCGCGCGGCCGGCCTCTATCAGGCGACCGGCATGCTGTAAGCCCACGAACAACAACGCGCGCCGCCGTCGAGCGTGCGCCGATGTCGTAACGTCTAGTCGCCTTCGGGCGGCTATTTTTTTGAGCGAAAGAAGCAGAAACGGCACGGATGCGAATCCGCACCGTGCCGGACCGGCTGCGCGGAATCGACTAGCGCGCGGCGGCCACCGCCGCGTCGACCATCTGCGCGAACCCCGCTTCGAGATGGCGGGCGAAGCGCGGCGCATCGCACAGCGGCGAGCGCAGCAGCCGCTCGCGCAGCCCGGCCCGCACGGCCGCGACATGCGGCAGGCGCTGCGCGAACGCGGCCGCCTTCGCGACATAGTCGTCGTCGTTGTCCGCAATCCATTCGGGCATCCCGAGCGTATGCAGGATGCTTTCGCCGATATGCGACAGGAAGCGGTCGCCGCGTCGCGTGATGAACGGCGCGCCCATCCACAGTCCTTCCATGCTCGTCGTGCCGCCCGGATACGGGAACGGATCGAGCACGATGTCGATGTCGTTGTACGTGGCGATGTGCGCGAGCCGCTTCGATCCGCCGCGCAGCAGCAGGCGCTCCACCGGAATACCGTGTGCCGCGAAGCGCGCAGCGATGCTCGTCCGCAGCGCGGCTTCGTCGAGCTGCGCCGACTTCAGCAGCAGGCGCGAACCGGGCACCGCATGCAGCACGCGCGACCACAGCGCGACGACGGCGTCGCCGATCTTGTTCGCATTGTTCAGGCAGCCGAACGTGACGACACCTTCGCGCGCGGCCGGCAGCGACCCGACGTCGAGCGGCTGCGCGGGCGGCGTGAAGCATAGATAGCTGTCGGGCAGCCGCCACGGCCGCTCGACGAAGTGATGGGCTTCGTCGTCGGGCAGCACGTGGCGATCGCCGATCACGTAGTCGATCGCGGCGATGCCGGTCGTCGCGAAATAGCCGAGCCAGGTCGCCTGCACCGGTGCCGGCTTCCATGCGAACAACGGCAGCCGATTCGACGCGGTATGGCCGCTCAGGTCGACCAGCACGTCGATGCGGTCGTTGGCGATCAGGTCGGCGGCCGCGTGGTCGTCGAGCGCGGTGATGTCGCGCCACAGCGCGAAATGGCGCTTGAGCGCCGCGGTCGTATCGTCCTCCACCGACTGCGTCGCGTAGGCCACCGCCTCGACGCGCGACGCATCGAGCGCCGCGACGACGCTCAGCAGGAATACCGCGACCGGATGGGACTTCAGATCGCCGGACACGAACCCGACACGCAACACGCGCCCGGCGGCCGGCCGCGGCGCATGCGTACGCGGCGACGCCTGCGCGGCCATCCGCGTGCCGAATTCACGCGCGCGCTCGAGCAGTTGCGCGGGCGACAGCCGGTCGGTGCCGGCCGCGTGGAACATGCGGCCCGAGTGTGCGTTGCGGAACGCAGGATCGATTTCGAGCGCGCGATCGTAGCTCGCGAGCCCCGCATCGAGGTGCCACATCGCGCAGAGGATATCCCCCATCACCGCATGCATTTGCGCGGTCGGATTCGGCAGCGACAGCGCGATCCGGCAGCTGTCGAGCGCTTCACGCCGCTTGCCCTGCCGGACCAGCGTCTGCGCGAGATGGTGATGCAGGTCCGCGCGATCGGGTGCCGCCACCAGCGCGCGCCGCAGGCTCGCCACCGTGCCGTCGAGGTCGCCCGCACGCTCTAGCGCGGCCGCGAGATGGAACAGGCAGTCCGCTTCGCCCGATTCCGCCGCGCGGGTGAGGCTCGCGATCGCGGCCTCGAGATCGTCGCGCTCGAACAGCAGCACGCCGAGCGCGTGATGAGCGGTATGCAGATCCGGTTGCAGCGCGATCGCTTCGCGGTAGCACGCGATCGCCTCGTCGGGCCGGCACTGCGCACGCAATACATTGCCCTGGTTGAAGCGGGCCTGCGCGTAGCCGGGATCGAGCGCGATCGCCTTCTCGTACGCACGCGCTGCGGCGTCCAGTTCGCCCTTGTCCTGCAGCGCGTTACCGAGGTTGTTGAATGCCGGCGCGTAATCGGGGCGCAGCGCGAGCGCCTGCGCGCAGCTCAGCATCGCGGCATCCACGTCGCCCGCGTCGCGCAACGCGTTGCCGAGGTTGCTGTGCGCCTCCGCATAGTCGGGCGCGAGCGCGATCGCACGCCGGTACGCGCCGATCGCATCGTCGAGCCGGCCGTGCGCGCGCAGCATGTTGCCGAAGTTGTTCAGGTAGACGGGATCGGCGCGCAGCGCGATCGCGCGCTCCATCAGCGCGAGGCCGGCCGGAAACTGGCCGAGCTGGCACGCGAGCAGCCCGAGGAAGTGCGTCGCATCCGGCTGATCCGGCTCGTCGCGCCGGATCGCCTCGTACAGCACGCGGGCGTCGTCGAAGCGCCCGGCCTGATGGTGCACGAACGCCGCGTTCAACCGTTCCACGACAGCGCCCGTCATGTGCTGGTGCCGTCCGTGTCGCCGGCCACGTAGCGCGCCCACATCCCGTGGAACGCATCCTCGAGATTGCGTGCGAACCGCGCCGCATCGCACAGCGGCGACGCGAGCGTGCGTTCGCGCAGCGTCGCGCGCAACGCCGCCAGCGCGTCGCGATCGCGCGCGAACGCGATCGCCTTCGCGAGATACGCGTCCTCGTCGGCGGCGATCCAGTCGCCCATCCCGGCCGCATGCAGCAGGCTTTCGCAGATATGCGTGACGAAGCGGCCGCCCTTCATCCCGATCACCGGCACGCCCATCCACAGCGCTTCGGCCGTCGTCGTGCCGCCCGGATACGGGAACGGGCTCAACGCGATGTCGATCCGGTTGTACGCGTTGAAATACTCCGCGCGCGGCGAACCGCCTTCGAGGATCAGCTGGTGCGCGCCGATGCCGTGCCGCGCGAAACGCTCGAGCGTCGCGCGATTCAGGTCGCTCGCGCCGAGCTCGTGCGCCTTCAGCATCAGCCGCGCATCGGGCAGCGCGTGCAGCAGGCGCGACCACAGCGCGATCACGTCGTCGCTGATCTTCGTGAGCTTGCCGAAGCAGCCGAACGTCACGCCACCGTTCGTGGCCATCGGCAGCGGGCCGACCGCGACGTCGTAAGCCGGCGGCGTGAAGCACAGGTAGCTGTCCGGCAAATGCCACGGTTGCTCGACGAAGTGATGCGCCTCGTCGGCCGGCAGCGTATGCGGGTCGCCGATGAAATAGTCGATCGCGCGGCAGCCGGTCGTCGCGAAGAAGCCGAGCCAGCTCGCCTGCACGGGCGCAGGCCGGTGCGCGAACACGGGCAGCCCGCTCCAGTTGGTGTGGCCGGCCAGATCGACGAGCACGTCGATGCCGTCGTCGTGGATCATCCGCGCGGCCTGGTCGCGATTCAGGCACGTGAGCTTCTTCCAGCTCGCGAAGCCCGCTTTCAGTCGCGCGGTCACGTCGTCCTCCACCACGAAGGTCACGTACGCATGCGGCTCGATGCGCGTGCGATCGAGATGCGCGAGCACGCTTTCGAGGAAGATCCCGACCGGATGCTGACGCAGGTCACCGGACACGAAGCCGACGCGCAACGGCCGGCCGCGCGCCTGCCGCGCACGCTGCTCGCGGTCATGCGACAGCAGCCGCGCGTCGCGCGCGAGGTAATCTCCGTAGCGCTGCGCATCGACGACCCACTCCTCCGGCGCGAACGCAGGCGAGCTCGACATGTTGAACAGCAGCCGCGCGTAAGCGCGGTGCGGATCGTGTTCGACGGCTTCGCGGAACGCCGCGACCGCACCGGCGAAATCGCGCTTGGCCCACAGGATGTCGCCGAGCGTCAGCTGGATCTTCACCGGATCGACGCCGAGTTCCTGCGCGATCCGGTATTCGCTCATCGCCTCGTCGAGCTTGTCGAGACGGAACAGCGCGGCCGCGAGATTGTGGTGCGCATCCGCGTCGTCCGGATTCAGGTCGATCGCGTGGCGATGGCTCAGCTCCGACGCCGCCATGCGGTCGAGGTTGTGATACGCGAGACCGAGGAAGTTGTACGCATCCGCGAGTTCGGGATCGAGTTCGATCGCGTGCCGGCACAGGCGCAGGGATTCCTCGTATTCGCCCTGCTGGCAACGCAGCTCGCCGAGCCGGCACCATGCCGGCGCGTAGCCGGGATCGATCTCGCACGCGCGCTCGAACAAGCGCGCCGCACCGTCGAAGTCGTTCATGCTGCGCAGCGACCGCCCGAGCGTGCAATGGCCTTCCGCATCGTCCGGTTCGAGCCCCGCGCGCGCATGCTCGAGCGCGCCGTCGAAATCGTCGGTGGCCCGCAGCGCAATGGCGAGCCCGCGATGCGCGACGCGCAGCGCAGGGTTCAGTTCGATCGCGCGACGGTAGTGCGCGATCGCGTCCGCGTGCCGCTCCTGCGCGCGCAGCACGTTGCCGAGGTTGCTGTGCGCTTCCGCATACACGGGATGGAAGGCGATCGCCTTGCCGTAGCTTGCCGCGGCCGCGTCCAGCTCGCCCAGGTCCTGCAGCACGTTGCCGAGGTTGTTGTATGCCTCCGCATAGCCGGGGCGCAGTTCGATCGCGCGCGAACAGCTCTGCATCGCCTCGGCCGGATCGCGCGCGTCGCGCAGCGCGTTGCCGAGGTTGTTGTGCGCTTCCGGGTAGTCCGGACGCAGTGCCACCGCGCGGCGGTAGTGCGCGATCGCGTCGTCGAGCCGCCCGCATTCGCGCAGCATGTTGCCGAGGTTGTTGAAGTACGACGCGTCCGGCCGCGCGGCGAGCGAGCGCTCCATCAACGCGAGGCCCGCGTCGTACTGCTTCAGCTGGCATGCGAGCAGCCCGAGGAAGTGCATCGCATCGGGCTGCCCGGGCTGGGCGTGCAGGATCGCGTCGTACAGCGTCTTCGCTTGTGCGAGACGCCCGGCCTGGTGGTGGGCAAGTGCCTCCTGCAGGGCCTGCTGGATATCGTTCATGCTGTCTGTGCCGTTTCCGTATAGCGTGTCCACATGCCGACGAAGGCATCTTCGAGATTGCGCGCGAAGCGTGCCGCATCGCACAGCGGCGACGCGAGCGTGCGTTCGCGCAGCGTCGCGCGCAACGCCGCCAGCCGCGCGCCGTCCTGCGCGGCCGCGACCGCCTTCGCGACATAGTCGTCCTCATCGCCGGCGATCCAGTCGGGCATCCCGGCCGCGTGCAGCAGGCTCTCGCAGATGTGCGTGACGAACCGTCCGCCCTTCATCCCGAGCACCGGCACGCCCATCCACAGCGCCTCGGCCGTCGTCGTGCCGCCCGGGTACGGGAACGGGCTCAGCGCGACATCGATCCGGTTGTACGCCGCGAAATACTCCGCGCGCGGCGATGCACCATCGAACAGCAGCCGGCTCGCGTCGATCCCGTGCCGTGCGAAGCGCGCGGCGGTCGCGTCGCGCACCGCCGCCTGTTCGAGTTCGCGCGCCTTCAGCAACAGCCGTGCGCCGGGCAGCGCATCCAGCACGCGCGACCACACGCGCACGACGTCGTCGCCGAGCTTCACGAGCTTGCCGAAACAGCCGAACGTGACGTGGCCGTTCGCGGCCATCGGCAGCGGGCCGACCGCGACGTCGTCGGACGGCGGCGTGAAGCACAGGTAGCTGTCCGGCAAATGCCACGGCTGCTCGACGAAGTGATGGGCCTCGTCGGCCGGCAACGTCCGCGCGTCGCCGATGAAATAGTCGATCGCGTCGCAGCCCGTCGATGCGAAGAAGCCGAGCCAGCTCGCCTGCACGGGCGCCGGCTTCCAGCCGAATGCGGCCAGGCCGCTCGCCTGCGTATGGCCGGCGAGGTCGACGAGCACGTCGATGCCGTCGTCGTGAATCGTGCGGGCGGCGGCTCGCGGATCACAACCGGCGATCGAACGCCAGACGGCCGCGTGCGGCTTCAGTCGCGCGGTGATCGCGTCCGCTTCGTCCGACGTCGTGTACACGTACGGCGCAACGCGCGTGCGATCGAGATGCGCGAACACGCTTTCGAGAAAGATCCCGACCGGGTGCTGCCGCAGGTCGCCGGATACGAAGCCGACCTGCAGCGGGCGGTGCAGCGCGTCGGCCGCGCGTGCGCGCACGTCATGCGTATAGCGCGTCGAACGCGCCGCGAGGTGACGGCCGTAGCGGCGCGCGTCGTTCAGATAGTCGGCGGGGGATACGGTCGCCGATGCCGCGGCGGCGAACAGCAGGCGGCCGAGCACCTCCGCCGCATCGTCGCTCGCGTCGTCGCGCACCAGCGCGAGCGCGTCGCGATACGCGGGCACAGCGG
The DNA here is from genome assembly GCF_005937855.2 of Burkholderia sp. KBS0801. Lineage (NCBI taxonomy): Bacteria > Pseudomonadati > Pseudomonadota > Betaproteobacteria > Burkholderiales > Burkholderiaceae > Burkholderia > Burkholderia sp. KBS0801. The sequence goes on along the minus strand of NZ_CP042177.1, from coordinate 191,815 downwards.
CGTCGACGTTGCCCTGCGCGCGCAGGATGTCGCCAAGATTCACGTACATCGACACGGTCGGGCGGCCGCCCGCCAGCGCCCGCCGGCAATACGCGAGCGCCTCGGCGTGCCGCTCGCGCTTGAGCAGCACGACCGACAGGTTGTGGCACGCGCCGCTGTCGGCCGGATTCAGCTCGAGCGCGGTGCGGTAGCACGCTTGCGCCGCGACGAGATCGCCCAGGCCGTGGTGAGCATTGCCCGCCTGGTTGTGCGCATCGGCGAGATCCGGCGCGATGCGAAGCGCATCCTGCGCATGCACGAGCGCGTCCGCATAACGCGCCTGACGGCGCCGCACGCCGCTCAGGTTCGCATGTGCGACAGCCAGCGACGCATCGAGCGCGATCGCGCGTGCGTAGTGCGCCGCGGCGGCGTCGAGGTCGCCCGCATCGCGCAGCACGCCCGCGTAGTTGTTGTGCAGGCTCGCGTCGTCCGACCCGGCCGCGGCGGCGCCCAGCACGCTCACGGCTTCGCTCAGTTCGCCGAGCGCCCACAGCGACAGACCGAGGCCGTGACACGCGACGCGCAGCGCAGGGTTCAGTTCGATCGCGCGACGGTAGTGCGCGATCGCGTCCGCGTGTCGCTCCTGCGCGCGCAGCACGTTGCCGAGGTTGCTGTGCGCGTCCGCATACACGGGATGGAAGGCGATCGCCTTGCCGTAGCTTGCCGCGGCCGCATCCAGTTCGCCCAGGTCCTGCAGCACGTTGCCGAGGTTGTTGTATGCCTCCGCATAGCCGGGGCGCAGTTCGATCGCGCGCGAACAGCTCTGCATCGCCTCGGCCGGATCGCGCGCGTCGCGCAGCGCGTTGCCGAGGTTGTTGTGCGCTTCCGGATAGTCCGGACGCAGCGCCACCGCGCGGCGGTAGTGCGCGATCGCGTCGTCGAGCCGCCCGCATTCGCGCAGCATGTTGCCGAGGTTGTTGTAGTACGACGCGTCCGGCCGCGCGGCGAGCGAGCGCTCCATCAGTGCAAGACCCGCGCCGTACTGCTTCAACTGGCACGCGAGCAACCCGAGGAAGTGCATTGCATCGGGCTGCCCGGGCTGCGCATGAAGAATCGCGTCGTAGAGCGTCTTTGCTTCCCCGAGACGTCCGGCCTCGTGATGCGCGAGCGCCGCGCGCAATTGCAGTTCAATCGACTCCATCGCGCGCGCCGCTCAATACGGATGCGGTTCGCGCCCGAAGTCGATCAGTCGGCCGTCGTGCTCGATCATCACGGCCGCGGCCGCGATCCCTTCGCGCGACATCTCGGCGACGATGTCGCGTGCGCGCCATTGCGTCGGAATGATGATCACGTCGGCCGGCGCCGCTTTCAGCGCGTCGCGGAATTCGATCTTCTGGCCGGTGCCCGGCACATAGGTGCCGACCTTGTCGGGATCGGAATCGACGACGAGCGGAAAGCGCGCGGCATCGGCATCGAAGTGATGGATGAACGCAGCGGCCTTGCCCGTGCCGCCCCAGATCGCGACGCGCCGCCCCGACCCGGCGAGTTCCGCGAGCTGCCCCGCGATTGCCGCGCGATTCTCGACCGAGCGCGCCGCGAACCGCAACGATGCGTCGGCACGCGTGCATGCGTGCGCGGGCACGCCAAGCCGCACGAGCGCATGGACGACTTCGCCGTCGTAGCCGTGCGCGAGCGTCACGATCTCGCCGGCGCGCGCCATCAGCGTGCGGAACGACTCCGTCGTGAACTGCGATACATGCTCGTAGAAGAAGTCGGCGAGGCGATCGGTCTCGAACACGCGGTCGATGCACGGCACTTCCGCGAACAGCCAGCACGCGTTCGGCTGGCGCGACGCGCCCCACGCGAGCTGCTCGACGAGCTTCGCGGGTTCGGTCAGGTGTTCGAGCACGTGCCGGATCACGATCGCGTCGGGACGAAACGCGGGCATGTCGGCCAAGGGTTCGAACAGCCGCGCGTGGAATTCGATGCCGTTGCCGGTGCCCGTGCTCGCGTTCGGATCGAAGCCGGCGAAACGGCCGCCGCGGCTCGCCTGTGCGAGGCCGCGCACGAAATGGCCTTCGCCGCAGCCGATCTCGACGACCGTCGGCTCGGCCGGCAGCGTGCCGAGCAGCAGGTCGCGCGTGGCCGCGAGATGGCCTTTCCAGATCCCGCCGCTGTTGAACATCCGGTTCGGGTTGCTCTGATACGGAATCGCGTCGTAGCTGAAGCGGTGGTTCCATACGTGCGAACACTGCGGGCACTGCACGAAGTCGAGCGCATGGCGCGGCAGCCCGCGCGCCGCTTCGGCGGATGCGGGCCATGCGAGTGTCGCGAGCGTGCGCTCGCCGGCCGGGAAGAACGGTGCGGCAACCGTATGCGCGCAGACGGGGCAAGGGGCGTCGATCAGGTCGGGGCTCATGCATTCACCTGTTTGCGGAAATGGGCGATCGTCTCCTTCAGGCCATCCTCGAGCGCGATGCCGGGCTGCCAGTCCAGACGCTGGCGCGCGCGGCCGATGTCGGGACGGCGCTGCAGCGGATCGTCGGCCGGCAGCGGGCGATATTCGATGCGGCTTTTCGACCCGGTGAGCCGCAGCACGCATTCGGCCAGCTCGCGGATCGTGATCTCGCTCGGGTTGCCGAGGTTGATCGGGCCGGTGTCGTCGTCCTGGTCCATCATCCGCAACAGCCCTTCGACGAGATCGTCGACGTAGCAGAACGAGCGCGTCTGGCTGCCGTCGCCGTACAACGTGATCGGCTCGCCGCGCAGCGCCTGCATGATGAAGTTCGACACGACGCGCCCGTCGTCCGCGCGCATGCGCGGCCCGTAGGTATTGAAGATCCGCACCACGCGGATATCGACGCGATGCTGGCGGTGATAGTCGAAGAACAGCGTCTCGGCGCAGCGCTTGCCTTCGTCGTAGCACGCGCGCAGCCCGTTCGGGTTCACGTTGCCCCAGTAGCTTTCCTGCTGCGGATGCTGCTGCGCGTCGCCGTACACCTCGCTCGTCGACGCCTGCAGGATGCGCGCGCCGCAGCGCTTCGCGAGACCGAGCATGTTGATCGCGCCCAGCACGGCCGTCTTCACCGTCGACACCGGGTCGCTCTGGTAGTGCACGGGGCTCGCCGGGCACGCCATGTTGAACACGCGGTCCGCTTCGACGTAGAGCGGCAGCCACACGTCGTGGCGGATCACCTCGAAATTGACCTGGCCGATCAGGTGCTCGATGTTGCGCTTGCTGCCGGTGTGGAAGTTGTCGACGCACATCACGTCGTAGCCGGCGTGCACGAGCCGCTCGCAGAGGTGCGAGCCGAGAAAGCCCGCGCCGCCGGTGACGAGGACGGACTGGCCGTTCACGCTGCGGCTCCCGGTGCGGCGTCGACGCGGCGCACCCACATTTCGTGCAGCGCCTCCTCGAAATGACGCGCGAAGCGGGGCGCGTCGCACAACGGCGACGCCAGCACCTGCGCACGCAGCGTCGTGCGCAGCACGGCCAGCTCGGCCGGATTGCGCGCGAACGCGACGGCCTTCGCGACATACGTGTCGTCGTCGTCCGCGATCCATTCGGGCAGGCGCGCCGCGTGCAGCAGGCTTTCGCAGATATGCGACAGGAACCGCGCGCCGCGGCGGCCGAGCACCGGCACGCCCATCCACAGCGCCTCGGCCGTCGTCGTGCCGCCCGGGTACGGGAACGGGCTCAGCATCAGGTCGACGCGCCGGTAGGCCGCCAGATATTCGTCGCGTGGCGACCGTCCTTCGAACAGCAGACGCGCCGCGTCGATGCCGTGCGCGGCGAAGCGGGCCGCGAGCGCGTCCTGCTCGCGCGGATCGTCGAGATGCGGCGCCTTCACGAACAGCCGTGCGTTCGGCACGTCGCGCAGCACGCGCGACCACACGTCGATCACGCGATCGGTGAGCTTCGCGAGCTTGCCGAAATAGCCGAAGGTCGGATAACCGTTCGCGAGCATCGGCAGCGGGCCGCCGTCGAGCTCGACGGCCGGCGGCGTGAAGCACAAGTAGCTATCGGGCAGGTGCCACGCGCGTTCGACGAAATGCACGGCCTCGTCGGCCGGCATCACGTGGCGGTCGCCGAGCACGTAGTCGATCGCGCGCATGCCGGTACTCGCGAAGTAACCGGGCCAGCTCACCTGTAGCGGCGCGGGCTTCCACGCGAACAGCGGCAAGCGGTTATGGATCGTGTGGCCGGATGCGTCGATCAGCACGTCGATGCCGTCGTCGTGAATGCGCGCGGCAGCCGCCGCGTCGTCGAGGCCGGCGACACACGTCCACGACGCGAAGCGCGGCTTGATGCGCGCGGTCACGTCGTCCTCGATCTCGCGCGTCGGATACGCATGCAGTTCGACGCGCTCGCGCTTCACGTGCGCGAGCATCCCTTCGATGAAATAGCCGACCGGGTGCGCCTTCAGGTCACCCGACACGATGCCTACGCGCAGCGGCCGCCCGATGCGCGCGCTCAGGTCGACCCGCCACGTCGAGTACGGCTGCGCGCGCTGCGTGACGAGCGCATCGAAGCGCGCGGCTTCGTCGAGGTACGCGTGCGGGTCGAACGCGTCGCTGTAGTGGTACGCGAACAGCAGGTTGCTGCGCGGCTCCGGCAGTTCCGGACGCAGCGCGACCGCGTGCTGGTATGCCTCGAGCGCGGCCGGGATCTCGTTCAGGTCGAGCAACGCGTTGCCGAGGTTGTTGTAGGCCTGCCCGTGGTCGGGCTGCAGCGCGATCACCTGGCAGAACGCGTCGACGGCCTCGCGTGCATGGCCCGCGAGCCGCTGCGCGTTGCCGAGATTGTTATAGGCGTCGACGTAGCCGGGCCGCAGCTCGATCGCGAGGCGGAAACACTCGGCGGCGGCGGCCGGGCGGTTGTTCGCCTGCATCACGTTGCCGAGGTTGTAGTAGTAGGTCGCGTCGGGCTTGATCTCGATCGCCGCCATGATCAGTTCCGTCGCCTCGTGATACCGCCCGTACTGGTGACCGATCAGGCCGAGCAGGTGCAGCGCGTCCGCGTGCCGCGGATCGGCGTCGAGGATCCGGCGGTACAGCGTCTCGGCTTCCTCGAGCCGGTCGGCCTGGTGGAGCGCCAGCGCCGCTTCGATCGTGGCGACGGGGGAGTCGGACAGCGTGAGATCAGTCATCGTGGTAAGCCAGCGTGAGTTCGATACGGAGCGCGCAACCGCGCGGAGGCCGGCATCGCACACGCGCGGACGGCCCTCGACATGCCAGCATTCTCGGCGTGGGCCCGCCGTTCCAATCGGCGGAGCAGGTGGCGGATTTGGTCGCTTTTCGTGTGAAGGTGCGGCGGCCGGCTTGACGACGATCAAGGTTGCGACTCGCGCCCGGCCCCGGCGTGTGCCGGCATTCCCCGAAATGCGGGGGAAAACGGCCCGCTAATCCGGCATTTGATTGGCGCGCGGGTCGCTAGACTCGTTCACAGACTTGGAGGCGTCCACCGCGCGGCCGATCGCGCAGGGCGCAAGCCGCTTGCCGGCCCGCGGCCGGGGATGCCCCGAAGCCACCCTCAGCGCCTGGAGCCATGTGTATGCACGAGTCCTCAATCATCTCCAACTCGAACGACGACCAGCTCGCCGCACGACGCGAACTGTTCGACCTGATGCAGACCTATCCCGCGACGCAAGAGGAGTTCGAACGCTCGCTCGGCCTGTTCGTGCGCGGCTCGCTGCTCGCGCGGATCCTCGCGACGTTCGAGGTCTACGAGCAGATCGTGCCGCTGCCGGGCTCGATCCTCGACCTCGGCACCTGGCGCGGCCAGACTGCCGTGCTGTGCGAAAACTTCCGCGCGATCCTCGAGCCGCTGAACTTCCAGCGCCGGATTCACGCGTTCGATACGTTCACCGGCTACGCGGGCTTCTCCGACGGCGATTCGCGCGACCGCAAGCTGTTCTCCGACGGCACGTACTCGCTCGCCGGCGACTATGCGGACCTGCTGCGCAACCTGCTGTCGCTGCACGAGCGCAACAACGCGATGGGCCACGTGAACGGCAAGCACCATGTATGGGAAGGCGATTGCCGCGACACGCTGGCCGCCTACGAGGAAACGCATCCGGGCGAACCGGTCGCGCTCGCGTGGTTCGACCTGAACGTGCCGGGCCCGACCCGGCAGGCGTTCGAGACGGTGATGAAGCGCCTCGTGCCGGGCGGCGTGGTCGCGTTCTGGCAACTCACGCGCGGCGGCCAGACGCCGGCCGAAGGGATCCACTACGTGCGCGAGCTGCTCGGCAAGCATCCGCACCGGATCCACAAGGCGAAGTCGTATCCGTCGCTCTGCTATCTGAGCTTCCCTGAAGGCGGCGGGGTGCGCCCATGAAGATCGCGATCCTCGGCAACGGCATCCTCGGGCTGATGACGGCCCGTGCCTGGCAACGCGCCGAGCCGGGCATCGAGCTCGTCGTCGTCGGCCCGGCGCAGCGCCCCGGCTCGGCGACGCGCGCGGCCGCCGCGATGCTCAACTCGTTCACCGAACTGGAAGGCGATTCGCTCGGTACGCCGATCGATCGCTTCAAGTTCGAACTGAGCCGCGCGGCGACCGCCGCGTGGCCCGACGTATTTGCGGAGATCTGCACGCCGGATCGCGCGGTCGCGCACGGCTTCGGCACCTACGTGCTGAACAACGCGGCGACCGACGCGCTCGACGACGAGAACTTCGCGGCGATGCGGCGCTTTTGCCACGAGTTCGAGGAGCCGTGCGAGGCGGTCGATCCGGCCGGCATCCCGAACTACCAGCCGCTGCCGCAGTTCCGCGCGCTGAATGCGGTGTATCTGAAGCGCGAAGGCTGGGCGAACCCGAAACAGTTTCTCGATGCGCTCCAGGCCAGCGTGGCCGAGGGCGGCAACGTCACGTTCGTGTCGGCCGAAGTGGAACGCATCGACGTCGCGGGCGGGCGCGTGGCCGGTGCACGCCTGAGCGATGGCACGACGCTCGACGCAGACCGGTTCGTGCTCTGCAACGGCGCGAACCTGACGCGCGTGCTGCAGGCGAGCGTGCCCGAGCTGCCGGTGCAACGGCTGTTCTACGGGATCGGCATGTCGATCGAACTGCAGAGCAGCGAAAACGTGCATACGCACTGCGTGCGCACGACCAACCGCGGCCTCGCGTGCGGCGTCTATTCGGCGCCGTACGGTCCGGACCGCACGCTCGTCGGCGCCAGCAACTACATCAGCCCGGTGCCGCACGAGCACGGGCACGCCGGCAGCGCGTACACGCTGCTCAAATCCGCGATGGACCAGATCAACTCGCGGTTCTCGCGCGCGAATCTCGTCAACGTGAACGTCGGCTGGCGGCCGACGACGTCCGACCTGTATCCGCTGATCGGCGAAACCAGCGTGCGCGACCTGTGGATTCTCGGCGGCACCAAGCGCGACGGTTTCCACCTGTCGCCGGTGCTGTGCCGCGACCTCGTCGCCGCGATGCGCGGGCTGCCGATCGATTCGCGCTATGCGCAGCTGGCGCCCGAGCGGCCGCTGATCCGCAACCTGTCGCGCGATGCAGCGATCGCGAAGACGGTCCGCCACCAGATCAACGCCGCTTACCAGCACGACTTCGTGCCCGCGCGCAACCGCATGGTCGAGCAGCTCGAACGCACGATCCGCGCGGATCTCGAGGCGCTGCACGACCGGCTCGGCGCGACCGACTGGGGAATTCCGCCCGAACTCGTCGACATGTACCGGTACGGTCACATTCCGGTCTGAACGACATGACTGCGCAGCCCAAACGCGTCGCGATCGTCCAGTCGAACTACATCCCGTGGAAGGGCTACTTCGACCTGATCGCCGCGACCGACGAATTCATCCTGTACGACGACGCGCAGTACACGCGGCGCGACTGGCGCAACCGCAACCAGATCAAGACGCCGCAAGGCGTGCAGTGGCTGACCGTGCCGGTCCGGGTGAAGGGGCGCTATCACCAGAGCATTCGCGAAACCGAGATCGACGGCACGGAGTGGGCCGAACAGCACTGGACGCGGCTGCGCCAGAACTACGCGCGCGCGCCGCATTTCGCGCGCTACGCGCCGGAGCTCGAAGCGCTCTACCTGCACGGCCGGCACGACACGTTGAGTGCGCTGAATCTCGCGATGCTGACCTGGGTTAACCGGCAGCTCGGCATCGCCACGCGCATGTCGTCGTCGTCCGACTACACGCTGGAAGGCGACCGCACCGACAAGCTGCTGAACCTGTGCCTGCAGGCCGGCGCGACCGAATACCTGTCCGGCCCCGCCGCACGCGACTATCTCGACGAAAGCCGGTTCGCCGCCGCGCAGGTCGCGGTGCGCTGGTTCGACTATCCGGCCTATCCGCCGTACGCGCAGCTGTGGGGCGAGTTCGTCCACGGCGTGACGGTGCTCGACGTGCTGTTTCATTGCGGGCCGGATGCGCGCCGGCATGTCGTGACCGGCCGACACTGAGGATTACGCGATGCACGATTCCCGACACTCGGGCCTGCTGGCAGACGTCGCCGCCTATTACGGCGCGCGGCTGGCCGAGCACGGCCAGACCGCACGCGGCGTGGACTGGAACGGCGAGGACGGCCAGCGGCTGCGGTTTGCACAACTGACGAAGATCGTCGCGCCCGCGGCCGACGGCTTCTCGGTCAACGACCTCGGATGCGGCTACGGCGCGCTGGTGGATTTTCTCGACGAGCATGCGGCCGGGCGCAGCCATGCGTATGCGGGCAACGACGTGTCGCCGGAGATGATCGATGCAGCCCGGCAGCGCTATCGCGATCGCGGCGACGTGTCGTTCCACGTCGGCGACACGCCGTCGTCGCTCGCCGACTATGGCATCGCGTCGGGCATCTTCAACGTGCATCGCGGCCACGGCGACGACGCGTGGCTCGACTATATCCACGCAACGCTCGACACGCTGCACGCGACGAGCCGTCTCGGCTTCGCGTTCAACTGCCTGACGTCGTATTCCGATCCGCCGCACATGCGACCCGAGCGGCTGTACTACGCCGATCCGTGCGCGCTGTTCGATCGCTGCAAGCACCGCTACTCGCGCCACGTCGCGCTGCTGCACGACTACGGGCTGTACGAATTCACGATCCTCGTCCGGAAGGATGGCTGAGCGCGCACGCGCAAGCCGCCGGCCCCGTTGCCCCTCTTCACGCCTTCGCGGAGTTCCGTCATGTTCGCTCCTCCCAATCTCGACCGCATTCCGTTCGGCCGTCCGTTCATCGTCGGCAAGGAGCTCTACTACATCGCGAAGGCGGTCGAACAGGGCGGACTCGCCGGCGACCAGGCATTCACGAAGCTGTGCCACCAGTGGCTGGAAACGCGCATCGGCTGCCATCGCGCGCTGCTCACGCACTCGTGCACGGCCGCGCTCGAGATGGCGGCGATCCTCACCGACGTCGGCCCGGGCGACGAAGTCATCATGCCGTCCTATACGTTCGTGTCGACCGCCAATGCGTTCGCGCTGCGCGGCGCGACGCCCGTGTTCGTCGACATCCGTCCCGATACGCTGAACCTCGACGAAAGACTGGTCGCCGCCGCGATCACCGAGCGCACGCGCGCGATCGTCCCGGTCCACTATGCGGGCGTGTCGTGCGACATGGACACGATCGCGCACCTCGCCGACGACTACCGGCTGTGGGTCGTCGAGGACGCCGCGCAGGCGATCCAGTCGACATGGAAGGGCAAGCCGCTCGGCAGCCTCGGCCACCTCGCGTGCCTCAGCTTCCACGAGACCAAGAACGTGATCGCCGGCGAAGGCGGTGCGCTGCTCGTCAACGACGAGCGGCTCGTCGAGCGCGCGGAGATCATCCGCGAGAAAGGCACCAACCGCAGCCAGTTCTTTCGCGGCCAGGTCGACAAGTACACGTGGGTCGACCTCGGTTCGTCCTATCTGCCGGGCGAATTGATCGCCGCGTTCCTGTACGCGCAGTTCGAGCACGCGGACGTGATCACCGCGCAGCGGCGCGCGACCGTGAAGCGCTACGAGGATGCGCTGGGGCCGCTGCACGACGCCGGCCACCTCACGCTGCCCGCGACGCCACTGAGCGAAGCCGGCAACGGCCATCTGTTCTATTTCCTCGCGCGCGACCTCGGCGAGCGCACGGCGCTGCTCGAGCGGATCCGCGCCGCGGGCGTGTTCGCCGTGTTCCATTACGTGCCGCTGCACAGTTCGCCGGCGGGCCGCCGCTACGGCCGCTGCGGCTCCGGCATGCAGGTGACCGACGACGTCGCCGACCGGCTCGTGCGCCTGCCGCTGTACCACGCGATGAGCGACGCGGAGCAGGACCGCGTCCTTCAGGTGGTATCCGACTTCTACCGCAGCGGCGCGCGACCGGCCGTCCGCCCTGCTTCGTCGCACCTCGAGCCCTCCCTTTCATGAACGACTCACCCCGCATCTTCGCGTCGCTCGGCCATCCGTACTACGTCTTCGCGCCGCCGTACCTGCAGACCTCCGGCGGCGTGCGCGCGATGCACTACCTGTGCCACGCGCTGAACCTGCTCGGCTGCGAGGCCTATGTCAACACGACGGTCGTGCACCGCGACTTGCGCACGCCGTTGCTGACGCCGGAAGTCGCGCACGCGCATGACGCCGCGGGCCGCAGCCCGGTCGCCGTCTATCCGGAAATCGTCGACGAGAACCCGTTCAACGCGCGCTGCGTCGCGCGCTACCTGCTCGCGGAGCCGGGCCGTATCAACGCGAAGCCGATCGCGCTTGCGCCGACCGATCTCGTGTTCGCGTTCGGGCCGTCGATCGTGCCCGACGGATGGCACGCCGACCTGCTGAGAATGCCGCTCGTCGATACGCGCATCTTCCACTGCGACGGTGTCGACGACGCGGCCCGCAGCGGCACGGCCGTGTTCCTGAACCGGCATCTGCGCCGCGGCGGCAACCTGCATCCGGCGACGGCCGACTCGATCGAGATCTCGGGCCGCGTGACGCCGCGCTCCGCGCACGAGCTCGCCGAGCTGTTTCGCCGCGTCGAATGCCTGTACCTGTACGAATGGTCCACCGCGGCCTTCGAGGCGCTGCTGTGCGGCTGCCCGGTCGTCTGCATCCTGAACGACGCGTCGATGCCGAATGCGGAACGCTGGGTGATGGGCGGCAAGGGCATCGCGTGGGGGCTCGATCCGCACGAAATCGCGCACGCGAAGGCGACCGTGCACGAAGCGCGCGACGTGTATCGGGAAGAAGAGACGACGTTCTGGCGGCAATTGCGGCAGTTCGTCGACAAGACCCAGGCACGCGCCGATGAGCTCGATGAGCGCGCCGGCCCGAACGGTGCGGCCGCCGCGCGACCGACCGCGCCCGCGACGCGGCGCATGGCCGTCGTGTGCGCGGAGCCGGCCGTGCACGCGCATGTCGCGGCGCGGTTCTCGTTGCCCGGGCGCGAATGGACCGTGGACTTTCCCGTCGGCGCGAACGGCATCGACCTCGACGTGCTGCAACGGGCCGATGTGATCGTCCTGCACGGCGCGACGCCGAGCCTACTGTCCGGCGCCGCGCTCGAGCAGATGTTCGCGCTCGACACGCCGATCGTCTGCGACCTCGACCGGCCGCTCGACGCGTTTTCGCTCGACGATCCGCACATCGCCGGCAGCGCGCGCCGGCTCGCCGCCATGCGCGACGCGATCCGCCGCGCCGATGCGCTGGTGGTGCCATCGGACGCGATGGCCGCCACGTATCGTCACGTGAATGCGGCGGTACACGCGCTGCCCGTCGACGCCGAGGCCGCCCGCCACGGCGCGCTGTACGCGCGGCTCGCCGAACAGGGCCGGCGGCCGCTCGCGGCGATTGCGGCACCCGGCGGCGAACCGCCCGCGATGCGCACGCGGCAGAAGAAGCGCCTCGTCGCGTACGCGATCGATCCGGTGGACGGTGCGTCCGTGCAGCGCCGTTTCGCGCTGCCGTTCGCGCGGCTCGAGGACGAGTGGACGCTCGTCAGCGGCCTGGCCGACAGCGCGGCGATCGCCACGGCCGATGTCGTGCTGCTCGATCGCCACACGCCGGGCCTGCTGCCGCTCAAGGCGCTGAGCGCGATCTTCGAGTTCGACAAGCCCGTGATCTACGCGACCGATCTTCCGCTCGCCGCGCAGCCGACGACGCAGGCCGACTCAACATGGACCGGCATCGCGTTCACGCTCGGCAACGCGCACGCGATCATCGTCCCTACACCGGACCTCGCGCGCCAGTACCGGCCGTGGAATCCGAACGTGTTCGTGCTGCCCGACAGCGTCGATCTCGACCTGTTCCTGCGCGCGGTGCCCGCACGCGGCGATGCACGCGTGACGATCGGCGTCGCCGGCGCATCGCTGCTGCCGGCCAACTTCGCGCGGGTGGACGCCGCGCTGCGCGCGCTTTGCGAGCGTCATGCCGGCCGCATCGCCGTGCAGTTCCTCGGCGCCCAGGTGCCGCCCGGCTGGGTGGATCATCCGGCGGCCGAGTTCCGGCCCGCGCCCGACGGATACCGCGCCTACGCGCAGCAGTTGCGCGCGCTCGACTGGGACGTCGCGCTGATGCCGCTTGCCGATACCGACGACGGCGTGGCCAGCGTGATCCAGCGGCAGGAATTCGCGGCCGCCGGCATCGCCGTCGTCGCGAGCGACCGGCCGGCCGTGCGCATCACGCTGAGCGACGGCGACGACGCATTGCTCGCCGGCGATACCGCGCACGCCTGGGACGACGCGCTCGAGCGCGTGGTCACGCAGCCGGCGCTGCGCCGGCGGATCGCGCGTACCGCGCAGGCCCGCGTGCGCAAGCACGACGCGCTGCAGGCGCGCCTGCCGCTGATTCGCGAGATCTACCGGATGTGCGCCGAACGTGAAGGCACGGCCGTGCGCTTGCCGCTGCGGGATGCGCCGATTCCCGGTGTGCTGATCCTCGACGCCGCCGGCGACGCCGAACGCGTGCAAGCCGCGCTGCGCATCGTCGCGGCGCGTGGCGAGCGCGATCTGCTGAGCGTCGTGCTGACGACGTCGCCCGGACCGTTGCCCGAGTGGACGGAGCGGCTGCGCTACCTGAGTACGTCGGCGCAGGAGTATGCGGCCACCGCCGACCAGCTGGCCGCAATGCCCGCGTTCGACTGGGTCGCGATCATCGATGCGGCGGACATGGAGATTGGCGCCAGCGCGCCGGAAACGGCGATCGCGGACGCCGCGATCGACTGACGACGGCCGCGCACGGAGCTTCGTGCGTCAGCTGCTCGACGAACACCCGCCGCAACTGCTCGAGCTGCACGAGCTGGAGCTGCATGAACTCGACGACGAGCAATTCGAGCTCGAGTCGGAGGAGCTGGACGTGGAACCGGACGAGCCGCCGCCGCGCGCGGCCATGGGCGGCACCGGCGGCGGCTCCATCAGCGCCATCGAATGCGCGGCCCACGCGGTGCCGGCCAGCGCGCCCGCGCCGAACAATGCGGTTGCCCATAGCACCGCGTCCGGTGAATCGGGCTCGTCACGGCGTGCGCGCTGGTGTTCGGCGAGCGCAGCTCTCGCACCGACCGTCAGGCCGCCGCGCCCGAATCCCGTCAGGCGTCGCGTGACGATCCGGTACGCGATTGCAAACACGGCCATGCTGATCACGAGCAGCAGCACCGGCCGGCCGCGGCTCAGCCCGACCGCGAGTTTCGCCGCGCCCGTGCCGAGCACGGCCAGCGCGATCGCGCGCGAACCCATTCGTGCTGCCCGCATCTCGCCCGCTTCCCACAGCCACGCGCCCCTACGCCCGCGCAGCGCGTTCGCGTAATCGGACACGCGTCGCGCAAGCAACTGACGAAACGCGCCGAAGCTGGCCTCGCCGTCCGGTAGCGCGGCCAGCCACGCGCACTCGTCTGCATACGCACCCCCCCGCGTCGGATCGACGCTGCGCACGCGCGCGCCCAGCCGCCCGCCCATCGACAGGTCGATCGCGCCCGCCTGAACGAGCGACAGCGTCGCGACCTGCACGGCCCGCGATTCGTCGCCCATCAGATAGGCGGCCTCCTCGGCCGTCAAGACCGACGAGAAGGCTTGTGCGCGTCGGCGCCGGCAGCGGTATTCGATCTGCTGCAGCACCACGATCAGCAGCAGCGCGACGATGCAGACCGGCAGATAGAACGCGAGAAACTGCGGCCCCGTGTAGTTCAGGACATCGAAATCGCGCGCCGATGCGGCGGTCGCGATGACGCTCGCGGCGGCGGCCGGCACGATGGCCTTCGGCAGGCGGTCGCGCCAGATGCGGCGGCCTGCCGGAATGGCGGCGGACGGCGGTTCTGTCGGCCTGTTCGTGCCTGGCGCTGCCTTCGTTGCATTCGTGTGCGGTGTTCCGGCGTCGGTGGGTCGAGGTTCGGGACGCGGCCAGATCGACGCGGGCGGTTCGCAGCCGAACAGGCGGCGATAGCTGTCGAGCGTGTCCTGGTAGCACCGCGCGTACACGGCGGCTTCGTCCGGCGCGCCGGTGCCGGGCATGTGATGCAGCGGCGCGCGCAGCACGCCGGCGCAGAACACGTCCCAGTATTCGAGCGTGTATTGCAGGTGGAAATGCCATGCGGCATCGACCGCGATCGACGGTGTGACCGGGTGTCCGGCTGCCTGCGCGAGAAACGCGAAGCGCTTGTATTCGTCGATCACGGCCAATGCGTGCGCATGCGTCCAGCCTTCCGCTTCGGCGAGGCGGCGGCTGTAGGGCAGCAGGGCGTGCGGGTCGTCGGGGGAATAGGCGAGCAGGCGCGTGAGGAGCGCCTGCTGCGCATCGGTCAGCGCGCGGGCATCGCGTGCGCTCGGGAGAGACGGGATGGCTGCCATCGGGAGAGTCGGCGCGATGCGCGGACGGCCGCCGCGATCGACGCTTGGAGTTGTCGGTGGGGAATTCTCGCATGACGGCGCGGCAGCGAACCGGCGCGGGAAACGGGCGGTGGATGCCACGGAGCTGACGAGACGACGCGATATCGAGAGCCATACGGACTCAGCCGATCGCGCAATTCAGCGCTTCAGCGAATTCGGGACAAACGGATCGGGAAGTTCGGTGCCTGGAATCAGGCAGACTTGGCGCGCCCGGCTGGGATCGAACCAGCAACCCCTGCCTTCGGAGGGCAGTACTCTATCCATTGAGCTACGGGCGCATATGACAGTGACAACAGTGAACCGACCCTGATAAACCGGCCGCCCACCATTGGCAAGACGGCAAGGATACCCGGTTTCCCATGACGCGTCCACCGTGCCCGCCCGAAACCCCACCCGGCCCCCTTTCGTGCGGGTAAACACGCGCCTTCGCACCGCTCGCCGTGATGTAAACGTTCCGTCTATAATCGTCCGTGCTTCATTGGACTGCCATTTGCCGTTGCACCGCGCTCACAATTCCTATTAATGGAGACGAGGCAAGCATGAGCGAAGCACCCCACGAATCTCCCGTCAAAACTCCCGGGCAGCTGATTGCCGTTGTCATCGCATCATTCGCGATTCCGATCGCCGTGATCGTCCTGTTTGCCACCTATGCCAACCATGCGTTCCGTGCGGGCGCAGGCACGGACGCGCTCTCCGACGAACAGGTCGCCGCGCGCATCGCACCGATCGCGAAGGTCGACGTGAAGGACGCCAACGCGCCCCGCACGTACAAGACCGGCGAGGAAGTCTACAAGGCCGTGTGCGTGACCTGTCACGGCACGGGCGCCGCCGGCGCGCCGAAGGTCGGCAACAAGGACGACTGGGCGCCGCGCATCTCGCAGGGCTTCGACACGCTGCTGAAGACGGCGCTGTCCGGCAAGGGCGCGATGCCGCCGCGCGGCGGCACGAACCCCGACGACGTCAGCGACTATGAAATCGCCCGTGCGATCGTCTACATGGCGAACAACGACGGCGCGAACTTCCCCGAGCCGGCTGCCCCGGCCGCCAATGCGGCGCCGGCAGCAAGCGGCGCGGCGGGCGCGGCGGCCACGGCAGGCGCATCGGGCGCCGACGCATCGAACGCGCAAGCCGCCGCCGCAATGGCCGCGATCGCCGCGATTCCGAAGGCCGGCGAAAAGCCCGCGGCCGCACCCACCAGCGCCGACGCCGCATCGGCCGGCAAGGCGCTGTACACGCAGGTGTGCCAGGCGTGTCACGCGGCCGGCGTGCTGGGCGCGCCGAAGTTCGGCAGCAAGGAGGACTGGGCGCCGCGCCTGAAGGAGTCGATGGATACCGTCTACAACTACGCGCTGCACGGCAAGGGCGCGATGCCGCCGAAGGGCGGATCGAACGCGTCCGACGCCGACGTGAAGGCGGCCGTCGACTACATGGTCAACGCGGCAAAGTAACGCCTGCCGGCCAGAAAAAACCCCCGCGATGCACGCGCATCGCGGGGGTTTTGTTTTGCCGAGGCCGAAACGACGGCCAGCGCGCACATCACTTCTGCAACAACGCCTTCAGGCTCGCGAGCCGGTCCTTCGGCGTCATCGGCGCTTCCTCCGGCGTCGGCGGCGGCGCTTCGTCGAGCCCCATCTCGGGGATGAAGCGCGACGGCTCGCACACGACCGTCTCGCGCGCCCGCTTGCGCTTCTTGCACCAGTTCAGGTGCAGACTGCGCTGCGCGCGCGTGATCGCGACGTACATCAGCCGGCGCTCCTCCTCGATCCGTTCGCTGTCGATCGGGCCGTCGTCCTCGCTGCCGCCGCGGTGCGGCATGATGCCTTCCTCGACGCCGACCAGGAACACGTGCGGATACTCGAGGCCCTTCGACGCATGGACGGTCGACAGCCGCACGGCGTCCGGATCCTCGTCCTTGCCTTCGAGCATCGACATCAGCGCGACGGTCTGAATCAGGCCGAGCAGGTTCTTGCCGGTATCGGCGAGCCCGTCCGCGTTGTGGAACCCTTCGGCCTCGCCGTCGACGGCTTCCGTCTCGGGCTTCGTGCCCTTGCGCTTGAGCCACTCGAGGAATTCGAGCACGTTCTGCCACTTCGACTGCGCCTGCCGCTCGTCAAACGCGTCGTACAGGTAGGCCTCGTAGTGGATGGCCTCCATCATGTCGTCGAGCACGACGGTCGCGGGCTCCTTGTCCGCGCGATCGGTCAGGCGCTGGATGAAGTCGCAGAACATCCGCAGCGGCTCAACCTGCCGCGCGGACAGCCGCGCCTCGATCCCGCCCATGTACACGGCCTCGAACAGCGACACCTTGGCCTGGCCGGCGAACGAGCCGAGCGCCTCGAGCGTCGTGTTGCCGATCCCGCGGCGCGGCGTCGTGACCGCGCGGATGAACGCGGGATCGTCGTCGGCGTTCGCGATCAGGCGCAGGTACGCGCACAGATCCTTGATCTCGGCCTTGTCGAAGAACGACTGGCCGCCCGACAGCACGTACGGAATCCGCTCGCGCCGCAGCACCTGCTCGAAGATCCGCGCCTGGAAGTTGCCGCGATACAGGATCGCGTAGTCGCGGAACTGCGCGCGCCGCTCGAACTTGTGCGCGGACAGCCGGAACACGACCGATTCGGCTTCGTGTTCCTCGTCGTTGCACGGCGTGACGGTGATCGAATCGCCCATCCCGTGCTCGGACCACAGCTTCTTCTCGAACAGCTTCGGGTTGTTGGCGATCACGTTGTTCGCGGCGGTCAGGATCCGCACGGTCGACCGGTAGTTCTGCTCGAGCTTGATCACGTGCAGCTTCGGGAAATCCTTGCCGAGCTGCGCGAGGTTTTCGAGCGTCGCGCCGCGCCAGCCGTAGATCGCCTGGTCGTCGTCGCCCACCGCCGTGAACGCGGCGCGCGGGCCGGCGAGCTGCTTCAGCAGCTCGTACTGGCACGCGTTGGTGTCCTGGTATTCGTCGATCAGCAGATAGCGCAGCTTGTTCTGCCAGCGGTCGCGCACCTGTTCGTTCTTCGCGAACAGCTCGGCCGGCAGGCGGATCAGGTCGTCGAAGTCGACCGCCTGGTACGCATGCAGCGTCGCGACGTAGTTGCGGTAGACCAGCGCCGCCTGGTGCTCGTCCTCGTTGGCCGCGATCGTCATCGCCTCGTCGGGCATGATCAGGCCGTTCTTCCACAGCGAAATGGTGCTCTGGATCTTGCGGATCAGGCCCTTGTCGGTGGTGCCGATCTGCTCCTGAATCATCCCGAAGCAATCGTCCGAATCCATGATCGAGAACTGCGGCTTCAGCCCGACGTGCTCGGCCTCCTGGCGCAGGATCTGCACGCCGAGCGAGTGGAACGTGCACACGGTGAGCTGGTTGACGGGCACCTTGCGGCCTTCCTTGCCGGGCGTGGTGAGCGTCTTGCCCTCCAGCAGCTTCGACACGCGCTCGCGCATTTCGGCGGCTGCCTTGTTCGTGAACGTGACGGCCGCGATGTGGCGCGGCTCGAAGCCTTTCGCTTCGATCAGGTGCGCGATCTTCTGCGTGATCACGCGGGTCTTGCCGCTGCCCGCGCCGGCGAGCACGAGGCAGGGACCGTCGAGGTAGCGCACCGCTTCGTTCTGAGCGGGGTTGAGGCCTGCGGACATGATGGCGGATGATGTTGCGGTTGACGGCGAGACGCCGGGAGGATGCCGCGCGCGGCAGGCCTGGAATGCAGGCGGACACACGGGGCAGGACGCGCATGTTAACACGTCGGCGGCGTACTTTTCGGGAACCCCGCCGCACGGGGATCGCGCAGGCAGGCTGTCGTTTCGCCCCCTGTCCGATCGGCCAATCCGGCCCCATCCGCGGCCCGATCGGCCACAATGGACGCATGTCGGCGCACCTGCGCGCCGGGCCCGCCAGCATCGTCACACCGGATCGATTTCATGGGATACCCGTTCGCCACCGCCACCCTCGGCCCGCTGCTGTTCCTCCAGGGGCGCCACGTGCGCCGCGTCACGCCGCGGCTGCCCGAGGCGGCCGGCCCGCGCGACGGCGTGGCCGGCGACGGCCCGCCGCTACGCGTGCTGGTGGTCGGCGATTCGGCCGCCGCGGGCGTCGGCGTCGCGTCGCAGCACGACGCGCTGTCCGGGCAGCTGGCGCGCACGCTCGCGGCCAGCCACCGGGTCGGCTGGAAGCTGCTCGCGCGCACCGGCCTGACCACGCGGGAGCTCGTCGACTGGCTCGCGACCGAGCCGGCCGAGTCGTTCGACGTGGCCGTGACCTCGCTCGGCGTCAACGACGTGACGGGCGGCGTGCCGCCGGCCCGCTGGCAGGCGCAGCAGGCCGAACTCGTGCGGCTGCTCGCCGCGCGCTTTGAAGTCGGGCACGTGATCCTGTCGGCGGTGCCGCCGATGGAGCGCTTTCCGGCGCTGCCGCAGCCGCTCGCGTGGTATCTCGGGCTGCGCGCGAAGCGGCTCAACGCCGCGCTCGCCGACTGGGCCGCGACCCGGCCGAACTGCACGTTCCTGCGCGTCGCGCTGCCGCTCGAACGCCACCTGATGGCCGCCGACGGCTTTCATCCGGGCGCGGCGGCCTGCGCCGCGTGGGCCGCGCAGGTGGCCGCCGCCCTGCCGCGGCAGCGCGCGCCGGATCACGCGCCACGCTGACGGCCTCCCGGCGGCGCCCCTATGCCGCCCGCGGCCCGACCAACCGCGCCAGTACCCTTCCGATGCCACGCCAAACGCCGGCCACGACCGCGCATCCGCCGCCGCCTGCTGCGCGTTTTGCCGAAGGCCTCGATGCGTGCTGCCGCGCCATGCCAAAATAGCCGGTCATCCACGCGCCGCCACGGCGCGCCATCCTTTCGTTTCGTACGCAGCCAGGGATTGCCATGTCGTCATTGCTCAGGATTGGTTTGATGGGTTTCGGTTTCGCCGGCGCGACGTTCCACGCGCCCGTGATCGCCGCGAGCGGCCGCACCGAGGTCGCCGCGATCGCGACGGGGCAGCCCGATCGCGCACGCGCCGCGTATCCGGGCGCGCGCATCGTCCCCGATCTCGATACGCTGCTCGGCCTCGACGATATCGACTGCGTGGTGATCGCCACGCCGAACGACACCCACTTCCCGCTCGCGCGCCAGGTACTCGAAGCCGGCCGTCACGTCGTCGTCGACAAACCGGTCACGCTCACCGCCGACGAGGCGCTCGCGCTCGCGCGGCTCGCGAACGCGCGCAGCCGCCTGTTCGCGCCGTTCCACAACCGCCGCTGGGACGGCGACTTCCTCACCGTGCGCCGCATCGTCGAATCCGGCGAACTCGGCCGGCTGACGTATTTCGCGTCGCACTTCGACCGTTTCCGCCCGACTCCGCGCACGCGCTGGCGCGAGGAGCCCGCCCGCGGCGGCGGCCTGCTGCTCGACCTCGGCCCGCACCTGATCGACCAGGCGCTCGCGCTGTTCGGGCTGCCCGACACGGTCAGCGCGACGGTCAAGACGCGCCGCGACAACGGCACGGCGCCCGATTTCGTGCACCTGCTGCTCGGCTATCCGGACAAGGACGTCGCGCTGCACGCGAGCGCGCTGTCGGCGATCGAGCCCGCGCGCTTCACGCTGCACGGCACGTGCGGCAGCTATCAGAAGTTCGGGCTCGATACGCAGGAAGACCAGTTGAAGGCAGGCCTCACGCCCGACCACGTCGAGTTCGGCGGCGGCAACCCGCCCGGCGTGCTGCGCACGCTCGAAGGCGAGGTCGAGGTCGAGCGGCCGGTGCCGACGCTCGACGGCCAGTATGCGGAGTTCTATCGCGCGCTCGCCGCGTCGGTCCACGACGGCGCACCGTTCCCGGTCACGCCGCAGGACGCGGTCGACGTGATGACGATCATCGAGCTTGCCGCGCAGAGCGAGCACGAAGGCCGCCGGGTACCATTCGTGCGCCGCACCGTCTGACGGCCGCCGGCCGGGTCGGTGCCGACCCGGCCACAAAGCCGCCGTCCCGCGTCAATCCGGGCCACTCCGCGCCGCGCCGCACGCCGGCGGCGGCCATGGGCCAGCACCCCACGGCGGGCCGCCTCGAACATTCCGTTACAAATGGTGCGGGAACGAAAGTCAGCGGTCGCCCGGTCTGACGCGTTTCTCAAAAAGTCGATCCGACTCCAAACCGTCAGGAGAATGTGATGCAACGGTTGATTCGCGCAGCGGCATGCTGCGTCCTGGTTTCCTCGCTCGCCGCGTGTGTCGTGCAGCCGCAGCGGCCAGTCCGGCAGGCGCCGCCGCCTCCCGCGCGACCGAATCCGCAGGTCATCGCGAACGAGCGCATGCAGGAGGTCCAGGGCCGGATCGACAACCTGCACCGCCGGATCGACACACGCGTCAACGGCGGCTACTACCCGCCGCCGTACGGCGCGCAGCTGCACCACCGCCTCGACGTGATCCGCCAGGAAGCGAACGACATGTCGACCCAGCACAACGGCGGCCTGTCCGGCGACGAGCAGCGCGTGCTGAACCAGGAACTCGACACGGCCGCGCGCGCGATCGGCGAGTGACGCCGGCGCCCGCCGGTGCCGGCAAAAGCGGCGGCGCCCCACGTCGCCGCTTGTCGCGAAGCGACATTCTTTTGCTCAAATTGACAACGTCCACCCGCTCGCGTACAGTCGCCCGCACGCGTCGGGAGAGCGTGTGACCGCGTAGCTAGGAACGCCGGTCGCGCCGCCGAAGGGGCACACCCGCAAACTCTCAGGCAAAAGGACCGACCGCGTCGGGGAATCCCGTCCGCGCATTGCGCGGGCCGCACTCCCCGCACTCTGGAGAGCGGCAGTAGCCCGTTGCGCCCATGCGGCGCGGGGCAAGCTGCCCACCGAAGGGGCGCGCGTTCGCCGGCCTGTGGCCGCAGCGCAATCTCTCAGGTATCGAGGACAGAGGGGCATGTACCGGATCGCTCGCAGGCACACGGCCGCGGCGGTCGGCACATGGCCGTTCTGACCCGCGCGCAAGCGCCTTGCCTGAGGCCTCGATGACTGCACTGAATCACACCCCGCTCAACGCCGCGCACCGCGCGCTCAATGCCCGCATGGTCGACTTCGGCGGCTGGGACATGCCCGTCAACTACGGCTCGCAGATCGAAGAACATGAAGCCGTGCGCACCGACGCCGGCATGTTCGACGTGTCGCACATGTGCGTCGTCGATTTCACCGGCAGCCGCGTGCGCGCGTTCTTCGAACACGCGATCGCGAACAACGTCGGCAAGCTCAAGACCCCCGGCAAGGCGCTCTACTCATGCCTGCTCAATCCGCAGGGCGGCGTCATCGACGACCTGATCGTCTATTACTTCACCGAAGACTTCTTCCGCGTCGTCGTCAACGCCGGCACGGCCGAGAAGGACATCGCGTGGTTCAACCAGCTCAACGAGCAAGGCGGCTACGGCCTGACCATCGCGCCGCGCCGCGATTTCGCGATCGTCGCCGTCCAAGGCCCGAACGCCCGTGAAAAGGTCTGGACGACGGTGCCCGCCGCGCGCGCCGCCACCAGCGAACTGAAGCCGTTCAACGCCGCGCGGGTCGCCGGCACGCCGTTCGGCGAGCTCACCGTCGCGCGCACCGGCTACACCGGCGAAGACGGCTTCGAAGTGATCGTCCCGGCCGTGCACGTCGAAGCGCTGTGGACCGCGCTGCAGCAAAACGGCGTGCGCCCGTGCGGGCTCGGCGCGCGCGACACGCTGCGCCTCGAGGCCGGCATGAACCTGTACGGCCAGGACATGGACGAGACCGTGTCCCCGCTCGACGCGGGCCTCGCATGGACGGTCGATCTGTCGGCACCGCGCGACTTCGTCGGCCGCGCCGCGCTCGAGCGCGACGGCACGCGCGCCGCGTTCGTCGGCCTGATCCTGCAAAAGGAAAACGGCAAGGCGGGCGGCGTGCTGCGCGCGCACCAGAAGGTCGTCACGCCGCACGGCGAAGGCGAGATCACGAGCGGCACGTTCTCGCCGTCGATGCAGGAATCGATCGCGTTCGCACGCGTGCCAGCGGCCGTCCACGTCGGCGACACCATACATGTGCAGATTCGAGACAAGCAACTTCCCGCGCGCGTGGTAAAACTGCCGTTCGTGCGCAACGGCAAGGTCCTCGCTGCGTAACGACCGGGGGCCCGCCTCCCGGCAAGCCGGGAAATGGCGCCCGGCGCAACCCCATCCGGCGCGCCCAGGCGGCGCGCCAGCATAACGAACATACCTTTTATCCAGGAGCATCCGATGAGCAACGTCCCGGCCGATCTGAAGTACACCGACGAACACGAGTGGATCCGCACCGAAGCCGACGGCACGCTGACGGTCGGCATCACCGATCACGCGCAGAGCACGCTCGGCGACATCGTCTTCCTCGAGCTGCCGGCAGTCGGCAAGTCGGTGAGCGCAGGCGACGCAGTCGGCGTCGTCGAATCGGTGAAGGCGGCATCCGACATCTACTCGCCGGTGTCCGGCGAGATCATCGCCATCAACGAAGAAGCCGCCGACTCGCCGGAGGAAGTGAACAGCGACGCATACGGCGTGTGGCTCTTCAAGATCAAGCTCGCGGACGGCGCATCGACCGACAAGCTGATCGACGCCGACGCATACGGCAAGCTGATCGACTAATTTTCCTTACCCGAACCGCGCGGCCGGCCAGCCGGCCCGCGCGGGACCAGAGTCACGCCATGAAGCTCGAACACCCGGACCGTCTGATGAACCGCACGCCCCTCTCGCTCGCCGCGCTCGAAACGCACGACGCGTTCGCAGAACGCCACATCGGCCCCGATGCCGCCAGCCAGCAGGCCATGCTCAACACGCTCGGCTTCGCGTCGCGCGCCGCCCTGATCGAGGCCGTGATCCCGGCCTCGATCCGCCGCGCCGAAACGCTGCCGCTCGGCCCGTTCGCGCAGCCGAAGAGCGAGGCCGAAGCCCTCGCCGCGCTGCGTGCCCTCGCGGACAAGAACCAGGTGTTCCGCTCATACATCGGCCAGGGCTATCACGACACGCACACGCCGGCCGTGATCCTGCGCAACGTGCTCGAAAACCCGGCGTGGTACACGGCCTACACGCCGTACCAGCCCGAAATTTCCCAGGGTCGCCTCGAGGCGCTCCTGAACTTCCAGCAGATGGTCGCCGACCTCACGGGCCTCGCGATCTCGAACGCATCGCTGCTCGATGAAGCCACCGCCGCGGCCGAAGCGATGACGCTGCTGCAGCGCACCGGCAAGCCGGCGTCGAACGTGTTCTACGTCGCCGACGACGTGCTGCCGCAGACGCTCGAAGTGATCCGCACGCGCGCGCTGCCGGTCGGCATCGAAGTGAAGACGGGCCCGGCAGCCGACGCCGCGCAGGCCAACGCGTTCGGCGTGCTGCTGCAATATCCGGGCGTCAACGGCGACGTGCGCGACTACCGCGCGCTCACCGAAGCGATCCACGCGGCCGGCGGCCATGTCGTCGTCGCGGCCGACCTGCTCGCGCTGACCGTGCTGACGCCACCCGGCGAATGGGGCGCGGACGTCGCCGTCGGCAACACGCAGCGCTTCGGCGTGCCGATGGGCTTCGGCGGCCCGCACGCCGCATATCTCGCGGTGCGCGACGAATTCAAGCGCCAGATGCCAGGCCGCCTCGTCGGCGTGACCGTCGACGCGCAGGGCAAGCCCGCGCTGCGCCTCGCGCTGCAGACGCGCGAACAGCACATCCGCCGCGAGAAGGCGACGTCGAACGTGTGTACCGCGCAAGCGCTGCTCGCGATCATGGCGAGCATGTACGCGGTCTACCACGGCCCGCACGGCCTGAAGACGATCGCGCTGCGCGTGAACCGCATCGCGGCGCTGTTCGCCGCCGGCGTGAAGCAGCTCGGCTTCGCGACCGTCAACGACACGTTCTTCGACACGCTGACGATCGACACCGGCGCGCGCACCGCGCAGGTCCACGAATTCGCGAAGGCCCGCCGCATCAACCTGCGCCGCGTGAGCGCCACGCAAGTCGGCGTGTCGTTCGACGAAACGACGACCCGCGACGACCTCGCCGCTCTCCTCGCCGTGTTCGCGCGGGCCGCGGGCGGCACCGCGCCGTCCGTCGACGCGCTGGACGCGGGCGCAGCCGGCGTCGCCGCGCTGCCGGCCGGCCTCGAGCGCACGAGCGCGTACCTGACGCACCACGTGTTCAATCGCCACCATTCCGAGACCGAAATGCTGCGCTACCTGCGCAGCCTGTCGGACAAGGATCTCGCGCTCGACCGCTCGATGATCCCGCTCGGCTCGTGCACGATGAAGCTGAACGCAACGTCGGAAATGCTGCCGGTCACGTGGCCCGAGTTCGGCAGAATCCACCCGTTCGCGCCGGCCGAGCAGACCGTCGGCTACCGCGAGATGATCGACCAGCTCGAGCAGATGCTCGTCGCGGCCACCGGCTACGCGGCCGTGTCGCTGCAGCCGAACGCCGGCTCGCAGGGCGAGTACGCGGGCCTGCTGATCATCCACGCGTACCACGCATCGCGCGGCGAAGCGCATCGCGACGTGTGCCTGATCCCGGCTTCCGCGCACGGCACGAACCCGGCCTCCGCACACATGGCCGGCATGAAGGTCGTGGTCGTCGCGTGCGACGCGCAGGGCAACGTCGACATCGCCGATCTCAAGGCGAAAGCCGAGCAGCACGCGAACGACCTCGCGGCGATCATGATCACGTATCCGTCGACGCACGGCGTGTTCGAGCAGAACGTGCGCGAGATCTGCGAGATCGTCCATGCGCACGGCGGCCAGGTGTACGTCGACGGCGCGAACATGAACGCGATGGTCGGCCTGACCGCGCCGGGCCAGTTCGGCGGCGACGTGTCGCACCTGAACCTGCACAAGACCTTCTGCATCCCGCACGGCGGTGGCGGCCCGGGCGTCGGCCCGGTCGCGGTCGGCGCGCACCTCGCGAAGTTCCTGCCGAACCAGCGTTCGACCGGCTACACGCGCGAAGAAGACGGCATCGGCGCGGTATCGGCCGCGCCGTACGGCTCGGCATCGATCCTGCCGATCTCGTGGATGTACATCGCGATGATGGGCGCGAAGAACCTGACCGCCGCCACCGAGACCGCGATCCTCAACGCGAACTACATCGCGAAGCGCCTCGCGCCGCACTACCCGGTGCTGTATTCGGGCCCGGGCGGGCTGGTCGCGCACGAGTGCATTCTCGACCTGCGCCCGATCAAGGAAACGAGCGGCATCAGCGTCGACGACGTCGCCAAGCGCCTGATGGACTACGGCTTCCACGCGCCGACGATGAGCTTCCCGGTGCCGGGCACGCTGATGGTCGAGCCGACCGAATCGGAATCGCAGGAAGAACTCGACCGCTTCATCGCCGCGATGATCGCGATCCGCGAGGAAATCCGCGCGGTCGAGGAAGGCCGCGCCGATCGCGAGGACAACCCGCTGCGTCACGCGCCGCACACGGCCGCCGTCGTGACCGCGAACGAGTGGCCGCACGCGTACTCGCGCGAGCAGGCCGCGTACCCGGTCGCCTCGCTCGGCACGAACAAGTACTGGCCACCGGTCGGCCGTGCGGACAACGCTTACGGCGACCGCAACCTGTTCTGCTCGTGCGTGCCGATGTCGGACTACGCATAACGCCTGCCGCGCGCCGGAGTCCGATCATGACCACACCGCACGCAACCGACGGTTGCGTGCGGTTTTTGCGTTCGCCGCCCGGCCAATCGATTCACGCTCGCCCGCCAATCCGGCTAACATCACACGCGATCCAGCCAATCAAGGAGTTCCGCATGGTGCGTCCGATGTTTCCGGGCCAGGGTGCAACGCAGGAGCGGCCGCGCACGCGCCGCTTCGTGCCGCTGCTCGTCGCGTCGCTGTCGTTCGCTACCGTCGGCCTCGGCACGGCCGGCAGCGCGCGCGCGGCGATGAATTTCTGCGCGGCGCCCGCGTTGCAGGCGAGCGAGACGATACAGGCCGAGCCGGGTGTGCAGGCGCTGATCCGCAGCGTCGACGCGCGCATCGGCGAGCAGCCGAAGGCGATGCCGCGCGTGCACACCGAGGGCACGCTGCCGCACGAAGGCATCTACGACCAGAGCGCCGACGCGCTGAAGGACATGGAGCTGATGCGCGACGCCGCCCTCGCGTGGCGCGTGACGAATGCGCCGCGCTACCTGCAGCTCGTCGACCGCTTCCTGTCCGCGTGGGTGTCGACCTACCAGCCGAGCTTCAACCCGATCGACGAGACGCGCTTCGACAGCCTGATCGTCGCGTACGACATGACGGCGAGCGCGCTGCCGGTCAAGACGCGCAACGCAACCGCGGCGTTCATCGCGAAGCTGGGCGCCGGCTATGTCGCGCAGATCGACGCGCAGAAGCGCCCGCTCACCGGCACGTGGCGCAACAACTGGCAGAGCCACCGGATCAAGCTGATCGCGCTGTCCGCGTTCACGCTCGGCGACCGCAAGATGATGAACGCCGCGCAGCGGCTGTTCGTCGAGCATCTCGCCGACAACATCGGTCCGGACGGCAAGACCTGGGATTTCGACGAACGCGATGCGCTGCATTACGCGGTGTACGACCTGCAGCCGCTGGTGACGGCCGCGCTCGCCGCGCGCCGCTTCAACCGCAACTGGCTGCGCGAGCGCGGCGCGAACGGCGCGTCGCTCGCGGCCGCGCTCGATTGGCTCGTGCCGTACGCGCTCGGCGAGAAGACCCACGAGGAATTCGTGAATTCGCCGGTGCCGTTCGACGCGAAGCGCCGCGAAGCCGGCTTGCCGGGCTACACGGGGCAGTGGGACCCGAAAAACGCCACCGAACTCTTTCATCTGGCCGCGCGGCTCGACGGGCGCTATGCCCGTGTCGCGCGGCAGTTATCCGTCATGCCGCCCGCATGGCTGGCCGCGTGCCTGCCATTGCAGGCGCGCTAGCATCATTCTCAAAGCAAGGCAGATATCAAAATGGCAGTCAGCGTGTTTGACCTCTTCAAGATCGGCATCGGCCCGTCCAGTTCGCACACGGTCGGACCGATGCGCGCGGCGCTGATGTTCGTCCAGGGCCTCGAGCGCGACGGGCTGCTCGACGCGACGGCCAACGTAAAGGTCGAGCTGTACGGCTCGCTCGGCGCGACCGGCAAGGGCCACGGCACCGACCGCGGCGTGATGCTCGGCCTGCTTGGCGACGCGCCCGATACCGTCGATCCCGACACGATCGACGCGCGGCTCGACGACGTCCGCAAGTCGAAGCAGCTCGCGCTGCTCGGCACGCATCCGGTGCCGTTCGTGCTGAAGGAGCACATCGCGTTCTACCGGCAGGCGCTGCCCGAACACCCGAACGGGATGAAGCTGCGCGCATCCGACGCGAACGGCGACGTGCTGGTCGAGCGCACCTACCTGTCGGTCGGCGGCGGCTTCGTCGTGACGGCCGGCGCGCCGAACACGAAGGTGCTGAGCGCGGCCGAGCAGATGACGCACCCGTTCCGCACCGGCGCCGAGCTGCTAGCGCTGACCGAGGCGACCGGCAAATCGATCGCGCGGCTGATGTGGGAAAACGAGCGCGCGTGGCACACCGAGGAAGAGACGCGCGACGGGCTGCTGAAGATCTGGGCCGTGATGCAGTCGTGCGTGTCGCGCGGCTGCGGGATCGGCAACCCGGACGCCGACGGCAACCTGCCCGGCCCGTTCCAGGTGAAGCGCCGTGCGCCGCAGCTGTATCGCACGCTGACCGGCAACCCCGAACAGGCGCTGCAGGATCCGCTGTCGATGATCGACTGGATCAACCTGTATGCGATCGCCGTCAACGAGGAAAACGCGGCCGGCGGCCGCGTCGTCACCGCGCCGACCAACGGCGCGGCCGGCATCATTCCGGCGGTGCTGCACTACTACACGCGCTTCACGCCGGGCGCGAACGAACAGGGCGTGATCGACTTCCTGCTGACGGCCGCGGCGATCGGCATTCTTTACAAGATCAACGCATCGATTTCGGGCGCGGAAGTGGGCTGCCAGGGCGAAGTGGGCGTCGCGTGCTCGATGGCGGCCGGTGCGCTCGCGGCCGTGCTCGGCGGCACGCCGCGCCAGGTCGAGAACGCGGCCGAGATCGGGATGGAGCACAACCTCGGCCTCACCTGCGACCCGGTCGGCGGGATGGTGCAGATCCCGTGCATCGAGCGCAACGCGATGGCGTCCGTGAAGGCCGTCAACGCGGCGCGCATGGCGCTGCGCGGCGACGGCTCGCACTACGTGTCGCTGGACTCGGTGATCAAGACGATGCGCGAGACGGGCGCCGACATGAAGACGAAGTACAAGGAAACCTCGCGGGGTGGCCTGGCGGTGAATATCGTCGAGTGTTGATGCGGGGTCGCACGGTAATGCGGGGCGAATCGAGGCC
Source organism: Burkholderia sp. KBS0801 (assembly GCF_005937855.2). Taxonomy (NCBI): domain Bacteria; kingdom Pseudomonadati; phylum Pseudomonadota; class Betaproteobacteria; order Burkholderiales; family Burkholderiaceae; genus Burkholderia; species Burkholderia sp. KBS0801. The sequence goes on along the minus strand of NZ_CP042177.1, from coordinate 162,717 downwards.
CCTGCATCACGGCCACTGCCGTCGCGCATGCAACACCCGGAGGACCTCCACGATCCCGTCGGCTGGTCGGATGCGATACACGAGCACGTAGTTCGGCGCGACCACCAGCTCGCGCGTACCCGCCACCCGCCCTTGCCGATACAACTCGGCATGGGCCGGCAACGACCGTGCCCTTTCTTCCAGCAGTTCGTCGAGTTCGAGCGCAGCCAGCGGGTCGTCCTCGCCGATGTAGTCCATGATCGCGGCGCGATCCTCGTACGCCTTCGGATTCCAGTACAGCGCAAGGGTCAAGTAGCATCCCCTCGTCTGCCCGCGAGCCGCTCACGCAGCGCCGCACGGCGCGACGCGAAGTCGGCGCTGACCTCGGCGTCGGGAATCGGCGCCCGCGGATCGTCCAGCGCCTGTTGCACCTGCTCGCGAAACCAGCGATCGTGGGCCGCTGCCTCGTGCGCCGCCCTCAACGCGGCTGCGCGATCAGGCCGGGTCGCCCGGCCGGCCGCATCCGGGTCGAATGCCGACGCATCCACATCGAACCGGGTGATGCCGATGTCGCGTAGAAATCCGACCAATGTTTCCAAACGGCGAAACACCCGCACGTCGCCGCGCTTGGCCGACAGGAAACGGTCGTGCGCGCCGCAACGGGCCGAGAGCGCCCAGCCGTTGCCGCAGCCGACCACGCGGGCCGCGCGTACGGCGCCGGCTTCGACCAGTTCCGTCAGCGTCTTTTGATCGATCGTTTCGGTTGCCATGGTGATCCTCGATGCGGTTTATCCATCCGTTCGCTGAATTTTACTATTGAATGGCATCTCATTTTATTGTTGATTGGGATACGCCAGTTCCGGGTCGACACAGATTCCGACCCAACATCCATAGCGATACTTTTCACCGCCCAGGGCGTAGGCACAAGCCGGCCGTTCGGCCAGCGGAAACCCCGGCGCGCGTTCCGAAGCGCCCCCGATCCGACACTTTTCACCGGCCGGCGTACCGGTGCCCCGCCAACCGGCGTAAGCTGTACGTCCCGCTACCAAGGAGACGGCAGCCCATGTCGCATTCCAAGGATCTCGAGCAGAGCGTCACCACCGGCGCGCGACTGCTCGTCGATGCGTTGCTCGCCAATCACGTCGAACGCGCGTTCTGCGTGCCGGGCGAGAGCTTCCTCGCCGTACTCGATGCGCTCGCGGATCACACCGCGCGCATCCAGACGGTCGTCTGCCGCCACGAGGCGGCCGCCGCGAACATGGCGGAGGCGGTCGGCAAGCTGACCGGCCGCCCCGGCATCGCGTTCGTCACGCGCGGGCCCGGCGCGACCCACGCGTCGATCGGCGTGCACACCGCGTTCCAGGATTCGACGCCGATGATCCTGTTCGTCGGCCAGTGCGCACGCGAGCACCTCGACCGCGAAGCCTTCCAGGAAATCGACTACCGGCGGATGTTCGGCCAGATGGCGAAATGGGTCGCGCAGATCGACGACCCGCGCCGCATTCCCGAATACTTGAGCCATGCGTTCCACGTCGCGACTTCCGGTCGCCCGGGCCCCGTCGTGCTCGCGATGCCGGAGGACGTGCTGTCCGAAGCGTGCGCGTCGCAACCGGTCGTGCCGGCCGCGAAACGTGTCGCGGCGTCGCCGTCGGCCACGCAGCTCGACGAGCTGCGCGAACGGCTCGCGCATGCGGAACGGCCGTTCGCGATCGTCGGCGGCAGCGGCTGGACGCCCGACGCATGTGCGAACCTGCGCACCTTCGTCGAGCGCTGGCAACTGCCGGTCGCATGCGCGTTCCGCTTCCAGGACACCTTCGACAACGCGCACCCGAACTACGCGGGCGACGTCGGCCTCGGGATCAATCCCGCGCTCGGCAAGCGGATTCGCGACGCCGACCTGCTGCTGGTGCTCGGCCCGCGCCTCGGCGAAGCGACGACGGGCGGCTACACGCTGCTCGACATCCCGAAAACGCGCCAGACGCTGATCCACGTGCACCAGGGCGCGGACGAACTCGGCCGCGTGTATGCGGCCGACCTGCCGATCGTGTCGGGGATGCCGGAGATCGCGGCGCCGCTCGCCGCGCTCGAACCGCCGGCGCACCCGGCATGGGCCGACACGGCCGCCGACGCGCACCGCGCGTACCGCGAATGGCATGCGCCGCTGCCGATGCCCGGCGACGTCCAGCTCGGCGACGTGATGGTGCAGCTGCGCGAGCGCCTGCCGCACGACGCGATCCTGACCAACGGCGCCGGCAACTACGCGATCTGGCTGCATCGCCACTTCGCGTACCGCCACTTCCGCTCGCAGCTCGCACCGACCAGCGGCGCGATGGGTTACGGGCTGCCCGCGGCGCTCGCCGCCAAGTCGCTGTATCCGGAGCGGGCCGTCGTCGCGCTCGCCGGCGACGGCTGCTTCATGATGGCCGGCAACGAACTGGCCACCGCGATGCAGTACGGGCTGAACATCGTCGCGATCGTCGTCAACAACGGGCATTTCGGTACGATCCGCATGCATCAGGAGCGCAACTATCCGGGGCGCGTGCACGGCACGGGGCTCACGAACCCCGATTTCGCCGCGTATGCGCGCGCGTTCGGCGCGCATGGCGAGACGGTCGAGCGCACCGCCGACTTCGCGCCGGCACTGGAGCGCGCGCTGACCTGCGGACTGCCGGCGCTGATCGAGATCCGCATCCCGCAGGACGCCAGCACGCCGGCCGCGACGCTCGAGCAGATCCGCGAGCAGGGCCGCCGGGCACGCGGCGCATGATCATGGACACGCACGCCGCACCGGCCAGTCTCGCGTTGTCGCACGACGACGCGCTCGTCCTCCCCGGCACGCTGCTCGCGCCCGACGGCACGCTCGTCGCGCCGTACGACATCGAGCACGGCAGCGACCGCGCGGAAGGCTGCGTGCCGGCCGCGGCGGCGCTCGGCCTGCTGCATGCCGTTCATCGGCCGTTCCGGCGCGATTACGGCCGCACATCTGACGTGCACGTGATCAACGGGATGGGTGTCGCACTCGGCGACTCGGTGATCGGGCTGACCGCGCTCGCCGCGCTGCGCACGATGCATCCCGGCGTGCGCTTCACGCTGTACCGGCCGGCCCGCGCACCGCGCTACGTCGAAGCGCTGTATGCGCTCGCGGCCGACGTCGTCGCGCCGTCACGCGCGCTGCCGTACGCCGCCGACGCGCTGCCCGCGCACGCGCCGTGCATCGATCTCGGCAATCATCTGTACTGGCCCGCGTTCGCACAGCAGCCGATGATCGATTTCTTCCTCGACGCGCTCGGGGTGGATCCGGCCACGGTGCCGGCCGCCGCGAAGCGCAATCGCTGGCTCGCGCGGCTGCCGCTGCCCACGCTGCCGGCCGAATGGCAGCGGCCGTACGTGCTGTTTTGCCCGACGGCGAGCACCGCGGTGCGCAGCGTGCCGCCCGCGCTGCGTGCGGCATTCGTGGAGCGGCTCGTGCAGCGTTACGGGCTGCCGGTTGTCGGGTTCGGCCCGGTCGCGCATCCGGCCTACGTCGACGTGAGCCGCCACGCGCCCGACACCGCGCACTTCATTGCCTGGGTCAAGGGTGCGAGCGTGCTGTTCGCGCCCGACACGGCCGCGCTGCATGTCGCCGACGGCTTCGACGTGCCGACGCTCGCTTGTTTCACGACGATCGGGCCGGCGCTGCGCGTGCGCGACTATCCGCACTGCGTGCCGGTCGAGCTCGACGTGCCGGCCGAATTGCGCGGGCTGCATCGCAGCGAGCGGCCGGAGGATCTGACGGCGGTCGAAGCCGCTTACCAGGCGATCGACTGGGATGCGCTGCCGTGGCCGGCGCCGCGCGGAGCGGCCGCTGCAGCCGCCGCGGCCGAATAGAAAAACGGAAGTCACCCGGAAGATCGAACCTTCAGCGGCCTGCACGCGCCGCCGCCACGCTCACCCGGCCGCGACCATCACGGCGCGATCGCGCAGCGTCTCCGACGGCCGTTTGCCGAACAGCCGCCGGTAGTCGGTCGCGAACTGGCTCAGGTGCCAGAAGCCCCACGCCTCCGCGACGTCCTGCACCGAACCGGCCGCCCGCCCGCACAGGTCGCGCCGCGCGCCGTTCAGCCGAAGCGTGCGCAGGTAGGTCGCGGGCGCCATGCCGAGCACGTCCTGGAAGCAGTACTGCAGCGTGCGCCGGCTCACGTGCAACTGCTCGCACAGCTCGGGCACGCCGACCGGGCGCGCGCGGTGCGCCAGCACGTACTCGCGCGCCTGCTCGACGATCCAGCGCCGGGTTGACGGCGCGCCGCCCGCACCATCGTCCGCCGGTTGCGCGCATGCGTCGAACAGCGCGCCCAGCACCTCGGCCTGCAGCTCGTCGCGCTGCGCGTCGGGCAGCGGGCCGCCGACGGCCGCCGCACCGTCGAGCCGGCGGCCGAGCAGCGCGCACAGGCGCGCGAGCCGCGTGTCGCCAACCTGAATCACGTGCTGCGCGAACAGCCGCTCGTCGAGCGCGCGATGCTCGACTTCCTCCGCGTAACGGCGCAACACGTCGCCGCGCACGACGACGCCGTAGATCGAGAACTGCGCGGGCGTCAGCAATTCGAATTCAACGTTGCCGGGCCGGAACGCGAGCCCGCCGGGGCCGATACGGCATGCATCGACGCGCGCGCTGCCGTCGCTCACCAGCGGGATGCCGAACCAGTACGCGTCGCCGCGCACCTCGCACGCCTGGCGCAGCAGGTGGCTGGTCGATTCGCGAAACAGCTTCATCGTGTCGAGCGGCAGCTCGGTCAGCGTGCCGACGAAGCGGCCGGCCGCGAGCTGGTCGTAGGTCTGCCGCCAGCCGATCAGGTTGCGCGCCTGCTCGTCGGCGTCGTGCGCGACGCTGACCACGGCCTGGCCGGCCAGCGCATCGTCACCCTGCGCGCTGCACCGCGTGTCCTCGGCCGTCGGTTCGGCCATGCACTCCGTTCGTTGCTCCATCGTGTTCTCCTCACCTGCCCGGGACCGCGCCCATCACGCAAGTCCCGTGCCGAACCGCGCGGCCCGGCGACAAGCCCGTCATTGCACGCCGTACGGCCGCCGCGCGCCATGCGGGCGCACCCGGAGGCGGCGTGCCGCGCACCGCGCGGGTGCGGCATGCATGCCGCCGGCGGCCCGGCCACGCGCTAGGTGCGCGGCTGCAACCGCACGACCCGCGTGCCGCAGTTGCCATACGCCTGCGCGACCGCCACCTCGACGATCGGGCTGCCGGCCGGCCAGGGCGCCGCGTCCGCTTCCGGCTGATCGGCCCGCAGCGTCGCGCGGCCGTTGATCCGGTAGCGGATGCCGCGCACGAAATCGATGAACAGCAGCCCGACGCCGCGGCCGTCGCATTCGCGCGCATCGATCCGGTCGCCGTCGCCGGGCGTCGGCAGCGCGAAACGCAGCGTCTTCGTGTCGATCACGCGCACGACGGGCCACAGATCGCCGTTCGCGTCGCGCACGCCCTGCACGATGTCGCAGGTCACGCGCGCCGGTCCGCCGCGCGTCGTGCCGACGAACATGAACGGCTGCGACTCGACGAACTGGCGCACGCCGATGCTCAGCCGTGTCGTCACGACGTCGCTCATCCGCTCGGCTTCGTCGGCGACGCCGAACCGGTGATGTGCGTCGAGCTCGCCCGCGTGGAACACCGGGTGGCGCGGATAGGATCGGGATGGTTCTGCCATGCTGGTTTTCCGTGGGGCCCACCGGTGCGCGACGCGGCCGCGCGACTGCCGGGGGTTGGCGACGCCGCGTGTCGAATGTCTCGCGGCGAAAGCGGCGAAGTGCCGGGCGAGCGGCCGTCGGCGCATTGCATCGCCGCGGGCACCGCTCGACGACGGCGGCCAATGCGTCACCCGAGCGTCGAACCTTGCCCGGAATCGGCAACCGGGAATCGTGAACCGGCAACCGTACCGGGCAGCATTCCACCGCCGCCCGGCCGGCCCCGGCACTTCACCCCTGCTTCGGGCGATCAGAAGAACCCGAGCGCCTCGGCCTGGTAACTGACCAGCAGGCACTTCGTCTGCTGATAGTTCGACAGCGCCATCTTGTGCGTCTCGCGACCGATGCCCGACTGCTTGTAGCCGCCGAACGCCGCGTGCGCCGGGTACAGGTGGTAGCAGTTGGTCCACACGCGGCCCGCCTCGACCTCGCGGCCCATCCGGTACGCACGCGTGCCGTTGCGCGTCCACACGCCCGCGCCGAGCCCGTAGAACGTGTCGTTCGCGAGTTCGATCGCTTCCTGCTCGTCCTTGAACGTCATCACCGACGCGACCGGCCCGAAGATCTCTTCCTGGAACACGCGCATCTTGTTGTTGCCGAACAGCATCGTCGGCTTCACGTAGTAGCCCGTGCCGAGATCGGCGCCCGGTGCCGTGCGCTCGCCGCCCGTCAGGCATTGCGCGCCTTCGTCGCGGCCGATGTCGATGTACGACAGGATCTTGTCGAGCTGCTGCTGCGACGCCTGCGCGCCGATCATCGTCTGCATGTCGAGCGGGTGGCCGGACTTGATGCGCTCCACACGCGCGACGGCCTTCTCGATGAAGCGTTCGTAGATCGATTCCTGGATCAGGATCCGCGACGGGCACGTGCACACCTCGCCCTGGTTCAGCGCGAACATCGCGAGGCCTTCGAGCGCCTTGTCGAGGAATGCGTCGTCCTGGTCGAGCACGTCGGCGAAGAAGATGTTCGGGCTCTTGCCGCCCAGTTCCACCGTCGACGGGATCAGGTTGTCGGCCGCCGCACGCAGGATGTGCTTGCCGACCGGCGTCGAGCCCGTGAACGCGATCTTCGCGATCCGCTTGCTGGTCGCGAGCGCTTCGCCCGCTTCCTTGCCGAAGCCGCTCACGATGTTGATCGTGCCTGCCGGGAACAGGTCGCCGATCAGCTCCATCAGCACCATCACCGACGCGGGCGTCTGCTCGGCTGGCTTCATCACCACGCAGCAGCCCGCCGCGAGCGCCGGCGCGAGCTTCCACGCGGCCATCAGCAGCGGGAAGTTCCACGGGATGATCTGGCCGACGACGCCGAGCGGCTCGTGGAAGTGATACGCAACCGTGTTGTCGTCGATCTCGGAAATGCCGCCTTCCTGCGCGCGGATGCAGCCCGCGAAATAGCGGAAGTGGTCGATCGCGAGCGGCAGGTCGGCCGCCATCGTCTCGCGCAGCGGCTTGCCGTTGTCGATCGTCTCGGCCACCGCGAGCAGCTTCAGGTTCTTTTCCATCCGGTCGGCGGCGGCCAGCAGCAGGTTCGCGCGCTCGGCGACCGACGTCTTGCCCCACTTGCGGCGCGCGGCGTGCGCCGCGTCGAGTGCGACCTCGATGTCGTCGGCGCTCGAGCGCGGCACGCGGCAGAACGGCTTGCCGTTGATCGGCGACACGTTCTCGAAATACTCGCCCTTCACCGGCGGAACCCACTTGCCGCCGATGTAGTTGTCGTACTGCTGACGGTACGGATATTCGACGTCGAGGCCCAGTTGCTTCAGGTCAAACGGGTTCATACATGTCTCCTGTTCATCGTGCTTGTGTGAATGCAGCGCCGGTTGGATCGCGCTGCACGGTTTACGCAACATGCGTGCCACACGGGCCGAAAACGGAACAGGAGCGGTGCGTCCGGCCGCCCGCCGGGCGCGGTGCCGGCGCACGGGAAACGAGTGTGCCGATTCTGAACACCGCGACGGCACAGCGACGCGGCGGGTGTTCGGATTTTTCACAGCGCACCTGTGCAGGCGTCGCCGCGCGCCACGCGCGCCGCATGGCATGTCGCTTGCGTGCGCAACGCGAATCCGCACGCCGCGGCCACGCGCCGACCGACACCATGAACGAACCGGGCCCCCTCAGCGACGATGCCGTCGCGTTCATCCGCGAACAGGCGTTCCTGCTCGTCGCGACCGCGAACGCGGCGGGCGACAGCGACTGCTCGTATCGCGGCCGGCAGCCGCGCGCGGACGGTTCGTTCGCGCCGCTGGTCGACCTGCCCGATCGCCGTACGCTCGTGCTGCCCGACTTCGCGGGCAACAACCTGTTCAACACGATCGGCAACCTGCTCGTGAATCCGGCGATTGCACTGCTGTTCGTCGATTTCGTCCGGCAGACGACGTGGCTCGTGCAAGGGCGCGCGACGATCGACGAGGACGCGGGAAGCCATGCGCACCTGTGGCCGACTGCGCTGCGTTACGTGGTCGTCGAAGTCGAAAGCGCGCACGCGCGCGCCGAAGCGGGGCTGCCGCCGCTCGTGCTGGCGTGACGGCGCCGTGCGGATAGCCGTCGGCATGCGGCCACGGCGATGAAGGCATGCGCGCGCGCTGTCGCTGCCATTGCTGGAAGCCGCCACCCCGACGACACCATGCTCAGCGCCCGTTTGCGTCCGCACACGCCGGTTCGCTCCGGCGCAGCGCCGGCGCTTCGCCACGCGGCGGCTCACCTTCATCGCCGCGCCCTTGCGCAACCGCCGGCCGCGCGCCAAGAAACGCGAACACCACGCCCGCGCACAGCACCGTGACGACCGCGAGCCCGATCAGCAGCCGGTCGAACGCGTGCGTATAGCTCGCGAGCAGCGCCGCACGATCGACGCCCGGCAACACGGCCGCCGCGCCGGCGAGATCGCCGGTCGCGAGCCGCGCGGCGGCCCGCAGCGTCGCGCCGGACGTGCCCGCCGCCATCCGCCGCAAATCGGCGTGCGCGAGCGTCGCGAGCACCGCGCCGACGATCGCGAGCGCGATCCCCTCGCCCGCCACGCGCGTCGTGCTGAAGATCCCCGTCGCCATCCCTGCGCGCTCCTTCGGCACGACGCTGACCGACAGCCCGTCCATCAGCCCCCACGGCATGCCGGCCCCGACACCGATCGCGAGCATCGGCGCGATCGCCGCGCGCCCCGCGCCGCCGCGCAGCGCGACGTCCAGCCACACGAGGCCCGCCGCCGCGAGCAACAGCCCGAGCCCCGAGATCACGCCGGCCGACAGCCGGCGCGTGAGCGTCGCCGCGACGAACGGCACGACGAGCATCGGCGCGGAAATCGCGAGCATCAGCCAGCCCGCGTCGATCTCGCTGAAACCGTCGATGCCGATGAAGCGCAGCGGCAGCACGACGAGCAGCACGATGTAGCAGCAGCAGGTCGACACCGGCAGCACCTGCACGCCGACGAAGCGCGGAATCCGGAACAGCGACAGGTCGAGCATCGGCCGCGCGACGCGCGTCTCGATCGCGGCGAACGCGCATGCGCCGAGCGCCGCGCCCGCCAGCAGCGCGACGACGAGCGGATGCGTCCAGCCGCGCGCGGGCGCCTCGATCACGCCGAACGTGAACAGCGTGAGCGCGGCGGTGAACGCGGTCGTGCCGGGCCAGTCGAGCCCCGTCGCGTGCGGATCGCGCGATTCGTGCATGCGCGGCAGCCCGAACGCGAGCGACAGCGCGCCGGCCGCGGCGCCCGTGACGAAGATCGCGCGCCAGCCGTAGTGCGCGATCAGGCCGCCGGCGAGCACGGGCCCGAAGGCGAGCCCGATCCCGAACGTCGTGCCGAGCAGGCTGAACGCACGCGTGCGCGCCGCGCCGTCGAACTCCTGTGCGAGCGCGGCCGTGCCGCCCGCCAGCGCCGCGGCCGCCGCGAGCCCCTGCGCGGCGCGCAGCAGGTCGAGCGCGAGCATCGACGGTGCGAACGCGAGCGCGACCGACATCAGCGTGAAGCCGCCGACGCCGATCGCGAACACGCGCTTGCGGCCGAACTGGTCGGCCAGCGCGCCCGCCGCCATCAGGAAACTGCCGAACGCGAGCATGAACGCGTTGGTGATCCAGTTCATTGCGACCGGCCCGCCGTGCAGGTCGCGGCCGATCGCGGGCGTCGCGACCGCGCCGCCCGAAAACGACAACGGCAGCGCGACGGCGGCCATGCAGACGGCGGCCAGCACCCACGCGCGCCGGCGCGCCGAGCTGGCCGAATCGGGTGAAAACGGGTGATCCATCATCGCTCCTCGAAAAGCGGGCGCGGATGCGCCGCCAGAGCGATCAAAGATAAATCCGATTCAATCAGCGAAAAACCGTGCAAGACTCCGGATATAACGGACTAATATTCCGCAATCTGTCTCTTCTCCGCTTCTTGCCGGCCCGCTTATGTCGATGGAAAACCTGAACGGCATCGCCGCGTTCGTCCGCACCGCCGAAGCGCTCAGCTTCGTCGCGGCCGGCCGTGCGCTCGGCATTTCCGCGTCCGCCGTCGGCAAGACGATCGCGCGGCTCGAGCAGTCGCTCGGCGTTCGCCTGTTCAACCGCACGACACGGCGCGTCACGCTGACCGACGAAGGGCGCCATTTCTACGAACGCTGCCAGCGGATCCTCGAGGATTTCCGCGATGCGGAAGCGACCGTGAAGGCCTCCGCGCAGCGCCCGCGCGGCAAGCTGCGCGTGAGCCTGCCGGTGATCGGCTACCGGTTCCTGCTGCCGGTGCTGCCCGAATTCAGGCAGCGCTATCCGGACGTCGAGCTCGACCTGGATTTCAACGACCGGATGGTGGATGTCGTCGAAGGCGGCTTCGACGCGGTGATCCGCAGCGGTCCGCTGTCGGATTCGAGCCTGATGTCGCGGCGGCTCGGCCCGTTCGCGTTCGTGCTGTGCGCGACGCCCGCGTATCTCGCGCGGGCCGGCACGCCGCGCGCGCCGCACGATCTCGAAGCGCACGATTGCGTGCGCTACTGCTTCCCGACCACCGGCAAGCTGCAGGACTGGGCGCTCGCCTCCCGCGACGGCACGCCGCTGAAGCTGCGCACCGCTATGACCTGCAACAACATGGAAGCGCTGCGCGGCGCGGTCATGGCGGGGCTCGGCATCGGCTACATGCCCGACTTCCTCGCGCGCGACGCGCTGGACACCGGCGCGCTCGTCACCGTGCTCGACGACTACCGGATCGCGCCGGGGCAGTTCTCGATCGTGTGGCCGTCGAGCCGGCAGTTGTCGCCGAAGCTGCGCGTGTTCGTCGACTTCCTGTGCGAGCGGCTGCTCAAGTAGACGGCTGACGCGCTAGGCACCCCCGCCCCGTCATTCCGCGCCGATCCGCTCGGCGTCCGCCTGCGGCAGCAGCGCATCGCTGTCGTCCTTCAGCCCGACACCCGTGAGCCCGAGCCGGCGCGCCTGCGTCATCAGGTAATGCAGCTTGTGCGCGGCGGCGGCATGCGGGAGCCCCTCGGGCCGCACGTTCGAGATGCAGTTGCGCAGCGCGTCGTGGCAGCCGACCTTCGGCGCCCACGTCAGGTACACGCCGAGACTGTCGGGCGAGCTGAGCCCCGGCCGTTCGCCGATCAGCATCGCGACGACCTTCGCGCGCAGCAGCTCGCCGATCTCGTCGCCGAGCGCGACGCGCGCCTGCGTCGCGACCACCACCGGGCCGATCCGCCAGCCGTCCGCGTCGAGCCGCGGCCGCACGGCCTGCAGCAGCGGCAGCGCCTGCTTCGCGGCCGCGAACGCCGACAGCCCGTCACCGACCACGAACACCACATCGGGCGCATCGTCGAGCGCCGCGCCGTAGCCGGCCAGCAGCCCGCGGCTGTCGTCCGACAGCTTGCGGCCGAGGTCGGGCCGGCGCAGATAGTGGTCGCGGTCGGGCGCGGCGCTCTGCACGCCGAGCGTCGGCAGCAGCCCGGCCGCCTCGATGTCGCGCCGCAGCGCGTCCGTGTCGAGCGGCTGGTGCACGGCGTCGCGCGCCTGCGCGTGAGACAGGTTGAACGCGAGCAGTGGCGCGGTCGGCAGGCTGTTGCCCGCGCGGCCGAGCGCGATCCGCGCGTTCGTGAACGACCTCAGCTGCGCCCAAGGGTTCTTTTCGACGGCGTCGCTCATGCGGAAATCCCCATCCAGTCGTTCGCGCCCGCGAGCAGCGGCACGCGCGCGCTCGCCACGCGCAGCGCGCCGTGCGCGTCGGCGATCTCCATCGTCTCCAGCCACTCCTCGAACTCGGGCGCGCGGCGCAGGCCGAGCACCTCGCGCACGTACAGCTGGTCGTGAAACGACGTGCTCTGGTAGTTCAGCATCACGTCGTCCGCGCCCGGAATCCCCATGATGAAGTTGATGCCGGCCGCGCCCAGCAGCGTCAGCAGCGTGTCCATGTCGTCCTGGTCGGCTTCCGCGTGGTTCGTGTAGCAGATGTCGCAGCCCATCGGCACGCCGAGCAGCTTGCCGCAGAAGTGATCCTCGAGCCCCGCGCGGATGATCTGCTTGCCGTCGTACAGGTATTCGGGCCCGATGAAGCCGACCACCGTGTTCACGAGGAACGGATCGAACTTGCGGGCGACTGCGTACGCGCGCACCTCGCAGGTCTGCTGGTCGACGCCGAAGTGCGCGTTCGCCGACAGCGCGCTGCCCTGGCCCGTCTCGAAATACATCAGGTTGTTGCCGACGGTGCCGCGCCCGAGCGACAACGCGGCCTCGCGCGCCTCGCCGAGCAGCGCGAGCGAGATGCCGAAGCTCGCGTTCGCCTTCTCGGTGCCCGCGATCGACTGGAACACCAGGTCGACCGGCGCGCCCTTCTCGATCGCGGCGATCGTGTTCGTCACGTGAGTGAGTACACACGACTGCGTCGGCACGCCGTAGCGTTCGCGGAACCCGTCGATCATCGCGAGCAGCTTCACGATCGCCGCGAGGCTGTCGGTCGCCGGGTTGATGCCGATCATCGCGTCGCCGCAGCCGTACATCAGCCCGTCGAGCATCGACGCGGCGATGCCCTTCACGTCGTCGGTCGGGTGGTTCGGCTGCAGCCGCACCGACATCCGGCCGGCGAGCCCGACCGTGTTGCGAAAGCGCGTGACCACGCGGCGCCTCCGCGCGGCCGCGATCAGGTCCTGGTTGCGCATCAGCTTCGACACGGCCGCGACCATCTCCGGCGTGAGGCCCGGCGCGATCCGCTCGAGCGCGGCGCCGTCGGCCACGGGCGACAGCAGCCAGTTGCGGAAATCGCCGACCGTCAGGTGCGAGATTTCCGCGAACGCGGCCGCGTCGTGATCGTCGAGGATCAGGCGCGTGACCTCGTCGTGTTCGTACGGAATCAGCGCCTCGTTCAGGAATGCCTTCAGCGGCACGCCTGCGAGCGCGATCTTCGCGGCGACGCGCTCCTCCTCGCTCGCCGCCGCGACGCCGGCGAGCTGGTCGCCGGAGCGCAACGGGCTCGCTTTCGCGAGCAGCGTCTTCAGGTCCGCGAAGCGGTACGTGCGCGGGCCGATCGTCTCCGTGTAGGCCATCGTTCGAATCTCCTTGCCAGTCCTTGCCCATCCGTGCCGGACGCCGACGGCGCGCCCGTTCGACGGGGCGCGCCGGATGCCGTCAGGCGCGGCCGTGCGGGTTCGCCATCCTCACTCCTCGAGCGCCACGTCGCCCGGCGCGCTCGCGCGCTGCGAACGGGTCGCGAGGAAGTACGCGTAGCCGAGCGCGAGGAACGCGACGAACACCATCGCCACCAGCCCGTTGAAGTACACCATCGTCCCGAGGCAGACCAGCGCCGCCACGATCGCGAACGCCGGGAAGAACGGGTACAGTGGCGCGCGGAACGGCCGCGCCATGTCCGGGTGCGAACGGCGCAGCTTGAACAGCGCCGCCATGCTTACGATATACATCACGATCGCACCGAACACCGACATCGTCACGATGTTCGCGGTGAGCGTCTGGCCGCCGAACTGGATCAGCTCGTCGCTGTAGATCGCGGCGATCCCGACCACGCCGCCCGCGAGAATCGCGCGATAGGGCGTGCGAAAGCGCGGATGCACCTTCGCGAGCCATTCGGGCAGGTAGCCCTCGCGCGCCAGCGCGAAGATCTGGCGCGAATAGCCGAGGATGATCCCGTGGAACGACGCGACCAGCCCGAACAGCCCGAGCCACACGAGCATGTGCATCCAGCCGCTGTTCGCGCCGACGATGTACTTCATCGCCTGCGGCAGCGGGTCGTTGATGTTCGCGAGCTTGGTCCAGTCGCCGGCGCCGCCGGCGAACACCATCACGCCGATCGCCAGCGTGACGAGGGTCAGGATGCCGGCCACGTACGCGATCGGAATCGAGCGCTTCGGGTTCTTCGCCTCCTCCGCGGCCATCGCGACGCCTTCGATCGCGAGGAAGAACCAGATCGCGAACGGGATCGCCGCGAACATCCCGTGGAATGCGCCGACGCTGAAATGATCGGCGCCCGACCAGCCGCCCTTCGTGAAATTGCTCCACGCGAAGCCCGGCGACACCACGCCCATGAACACCAGCAGCTCGAAGATCGCGAACAGCGTGACGACCAGCTCGAACGTCGCGGCGATCTGCACGCCGACGATGTTCAGCGCCATGAAGACGAGATACGCACCCATTGCCGCGTGTTTCGGTTCGAGCCCCGGAAACTGCACGTGCAGGTACGCGCCGATCGCCAGCGCGATCGCGGGCGGCGCGAACACGAACTCGACGAGCGTCGCCGCGCCGGCGAGATAGCCGCCCGCCGGGCCGAACGCGCGGCGCGCATACGCGAACGGGCCGCCCGCATGCGGGATCGACGTCGTCAGTTCGGTGAAGCTGAAGATGAAGGTGGTGTACATCGCCGCGACGAACACCGCGGTGATCACGAAACCCAGCGTGCCGGCACTCGCCCAGCCGTAGCTCCAGCCGAAGTATTCGCCGGAAATCACGAGGCCGACTGCGATGCCCCATAGTTGCCAGGTCCCGAGCGTCTGCTGCAGCGCGGGCTGGCCGGACGACTTGGCGCCGGCGGCGGGCCGGCCATTCGACTCTGCTTTCATCGGATTCTCCTGAAAGGCGCCGGCCTGCCGGCCCGCGCGACTGAGAATCGATGCTAGAGAGTCATTAAAGGACGTGTTATCGAAATTCGGCAAAGATGAGGGCGGGTGTTTCGCTGACGGAAACCCTACGGTCTCGTGCCGTCGGCAAGCGAAGCGGTCGCGACCGTCGCATCACAGAGGCCGACGCCGATGATGCGGGCCGGCTTGGGTCGGCAGGTTCAAGCGAAGCGTTACGCTGACTGTCTGGCTGATCGCCGCGACCCTTCTCTACCAATATGTGTGGACGCACAACGCCGCGTACTTCCCGACTTACCCGAATTGGGTCGCGCAATGGATCGAAGATCTGTACGAACTGCACGGCGATGACACCGGACGCTTCTACGATGCGTTCTGGCTGACGATATCGTTCCTGAACGTGCTGGCAATCACGCTGGCGGGGTTGCTCGTTTGGTACGCGTGGCGTTACGTGACGAACCGAAGGCGCCGCCACGCTGCACGCAGCGGCGACGAGCGCCCGCGGTTACGTTGAGCATCGCGCCCGGCCGCGCTCGGCGGCCGGGCCCACCTTACTGGCCGCCGCCGCGCTGGTTGAACCAGCGGTCGAGCAGCTTGCCGGCCGCTTCGCGGCCGCCGAGGCCAAACGACAGCGCAACCGCCACCGCGATCGCGCCGAGCACGAGGCCGAACGCGAGCTGCACGATCTCGTTGGCGATGCCCATCGCGCGCAGCCCCATCGCGAACACAAGGCCGAGGATCGCGAATTGCGCGATCCGCGCGAACAGCACGCTGTGTTCGCGATCGGCCTGCTCGATCACGCGGCGCGCGAGGCCCGCGAGCCACACGCCGATCACGAGGATCACGCCGCCCATCAGCACGTGGCCGCCGAATTCGATGAACAGCGTGACGACGTCGCGCACCTGCGTGAAGCCGAGCCGGTTCGCGGCCTCGACCGCCGCGAACAGCATCGCGAAGAACACGATCAGCCGCGCGACCAGCACTGACGGCTGCAGGATCCCCGAGAACACGCGCTCGACGCCGAGCATGGCCGGCAGCCCGTCGACGCCGGCGGCTTCCAGCAGCCGCTGCGCGAGCGACGCGACGAAGCGCGCGAAATAGTACGTGACCAGCACGATCACGATCGCCGCGACGATGTCCGGCACCGCGCCGAGAAACTGGTTCAGCATGTTGGTGGCGGGAATCGAGATCGCGTCGATCTTCAGCGCGTCGAGCGCGGAGATCAGCGTCGGCACGAACACGAACACGTAGACGATCGTGCCGACCAGGCTCGACACGCGCACCGGCGTCGGGCTGTCGAGACTCGCGGTGAGGCGGTCGGCGCCGGCGGCAACCAGCAGGTTCGTCACGAGGCCGCGCAGCACGCGCGCGACGATCCAGCCGACGACGCCGATCACCGCGGCCGCGAACAGGTTCGGCACGATCGCGAGCAGCTTGTCGACCATCCCCTGCACCGGCGAGAGCAGGCCGGACAGCGCGAACGACCCGAGAATCGCCGGCAGGAACATCAGGATCACGAGCCAGAACAGCACGTCGCCGAGATAGCCGCTCATCGGCTGCATGCCCGCGCTTTCGGACAGCTTGTCGTCGACCTTGCTCGCTCGCAGCGCGCGGTTCGCGAGGCTGCGCAGCAGCGACGCGATCAACCATGCGATCAGCGTCAGCGCCGCGCCGCCGATCAGATTCGGCAGGTAGTTGACGATGTGCGTGACCAGCAGCGAGAACGGATTGGATACCGCGTAGAGATTGAGCACGTTGAAGATGCCCACCGCGGTGACGAGCAGCACGAGCCAGAACAGGCCGCCGGCGATGATCCGCTCGACGCGTGCGCCCTGGCCGGTGCTTTCGGTGATCCGCTGATCGACCTTCAGCGCGTTGAGCAGCCGGAGCGTGCCGGCCCGCACCACCACGGCGATCAGCCAGCCGATCACCAGGATGCCGATCGCACCGGCGATCTTGGGCAGGTATCCGCCTAGCGTGGTCTGCAGCGACGTGATGAAGCTGGAAGCATCCATTTCTTGTTCTCCCGAAAAACGTGGCGTTGCCATTGAACATCGACGAACTACCTGCGTACTTCGAAAACCGTGCAGTGCGGCCCGACCAACTTACCCGAGAAAAATGACACGTTCACCCGATTTCACCGTCTTTAACTTTAGACAAGATCGACGGGGACGAGACCCAATTTGTTCGAAATAAAAAGGGGCGGATTTGGTGGTCCTACGTATTTCCGCAAGATTCATCGATTGGCAGCGTGCTACCGTGGCGTCGATTCGTGCCGGGGATGCACGCGGGAGCGTCGAGATGAAAGCCGGGGCAGTGGCGTGGGCTCCGCAATGCGACACGCAACGCGTCGCGCGCTGTGCGGCAAGTCGGTCGTGCGGATGGTGCGACGGGGCGAATCCACCGGCCGATTTATCCGTTACAAAGAGGAGAGGAAGACATGTTCACGCATAAAGTCGAGATCCGGCGGCTGCCGGAACTGCGCGGTTATGCGGTGGCGCATACAGGCGCGTACCTGAAGATCGGCGACGCGTTCGGACAGATCGGCGCGTGGGTCGGGCAGCACGGGCTGATCGGCCCCGGCGCGAAGATGATCGGAATCTTCTACGACGATCCCGATACCACGCCGCAAGCGCAGTTGCGCGCGAAAGCGTGCTTCGTGCCGGCCGACGGCGCGCCGGACGTCGAGCCGGCGCCGCCCGTCGAGCGCGTGACGGTCGCGGCTGGCGAGTACGCGGTGCTGCTGCATACGGGACCCTACGCGAACCTGAAGGCGGCTTACCAGTGGCTGTACGGCGACTGGCTGCGTCAGGCGGGCCGCGAAGCCGCCGACGCGCCGCCGTTCGAGCTGTATCTGAATACGCCGATGGATGCGGCGCCGGCCGACTTGCGCACCGAGATTCATTTGCCGCTGCGTTGATCGGCGGGCTGGAGCGTTACCCGGCCTGCGTCCCGCAGTTCGGACAGAAGCGCGCGTCGGCGGCCAGCGCCGCGTGGCAGCGGCTGCACGCGGTGCCGCGCTGCGATGCGCCGCACTGCGCGCAGAAACGCGCATCCGCCGCGTTGATCGCGCCGCAGCCCGCGCAGGCGAGCTGGCGCAGCGGCACGTTACCGCCCGGGCCGCGTTGCGCATCGGCCGACGGCTGCCGCCCCCAGCCGTGACGATCACGGCCGCGCGCTTCGTGGCCGCCGTGGCCTTCCCGGCCCGCTCCGCCGTGATGCCCGCCGCCATGGCCGCCATCACCGTGTCCGCCGGCATGACCACGCCCGTGGCCGCTCAGGATCCGTTTCAGAAAGCTCATCACCGGCACCTCATCGCTGCGTCTGCGCGCTGTCGAACACACCTGTTTTCGACAGCAGCCGCAACCCGTTGCCGACGACGATCAGGCTCGCGCCCGCGTCGGCGAACACGGCCATCCACATCGTGCCGAGCCCGGCGACCGTGAGGCCGAGGAATACGATCTTCACGCCGAGCGCGAAGCCGATGTTCTGCACCAGCACACGGTGCGTCGCGCGCGACAGCCGCACGAACGCGGGAATCTTGCGCAGGTCGTCGTCCATCAGCGCGACGTCGGCCGTCTCGATCGCCGTGTCGGTGCCCATCGCGCCCATCGCGAAGCCGATGTCGGCACGCGCGAGCGCCGGTGCGTCGTTGATCCCGTCGCCGACCATCCCGACCGCGCCCGCGCCGCCCGCCGACAGCTCCTCGACCGCCGCGAGCTTGTCCTCGGGCAACTGGTTGCCGCGCGCATCGTCGATGCCGGCCTGCTGCGCGATCGCCTGCGCGGTGTGCGGGTTGTCGCCGGTCAGCATCGCGGTGCGGATGCCGAGCGCGTGCAGGTCGGCGATCGCCGCGCGGCTGGTGTCCTTGATCGTGTCGGCCACCGCGAAGATGCCGAGCACGCGCGTATCGTCGACCAGCATCACGACGCTCTTGCCCTGCCGCTCGAGCGCGTCGAGCTTCGCCTCCAGCGCGGGCGAGCAGCGTTCGAGCTCCTCGACGAGCCGGTGGTTGCCGAGCCAGTAGCGTGCGCCGTCGATGGTGCCGCGCACGCCGCGCCCGACAAGCGCTTCGAACGCGTCCACCTCGGCGAACGCCGCCGTCTGCGCGTCGCGGGCCGCCACGGCGATCGCCTGCGACACCGGGTGATCGGAGCGCGCCGCGAGGCTCGCGCCGAGGTGGCGTATGCGTGCGGCGTCGACGTCCGTTGCATGCAGGTCGAAATCGGTCTGCACCGGCTTGCCGTGCGTGATCGTGCCGGTCTTGTCGAGCGCGAGCCACGCGAGCTTGCGGCCTTCTTCCAGATACACGCCGCCCTTCACGAGTATCCCGCGCCGTGCCGCGGCCGCGAGCCCCGACACGATCGTCACCGGCGTCGAGATCACCAATGCGCACGGGCACGCGATCACGAGCAGCACCAGCGCGCGGTAGATCCAGTCATGCCACGCGCCGCCCACCACGAGCGGCGGCGCCACCGCCACCAGCAGCGCGATCGCGAACACGATCGGCGTATAGACGCGGGCGAACTGGTCGACGAAGCGCTGCGTCGGCGCCTTCGCGCCCTGCGCTTGCTCGACCGCGTGGATGATCCGCGCGAGCGTCGAGTTGGCGGCAACCGCCGTCACGCGATAGTCGAACGAACCGGCCTCGTTGATCGTGCCCGCGTACACCGCATCGCCTGCCGTCTTGTCGACCGGCAGGCTCTCGCCGGTGATCGGCGCCTGGTTCACCGTCGAGCGGCCCGCGACGACTTCGCCGTCCAGCCCGATCCGCTCGCCCGGCTTCACGCGCACGACCGCGCCGAGCGCGACCTGCGCGGCCTCGATCGTGCGCCACGTGCCGTCGGCGCCCTGCACGGTCGCGGTGTCCGGCGCGAGCTGCATCAGCCCCTGGATCGCATTGCGCGCGCGGTCGAGCGACTTCGCCTCGATCAGCTCGGCGATCGTGAACAGCACCATCACCATCGCGGCTTCCGGCCACTGGCCGATCGCCATCGCGCCCGTCACCGCGATGCTCATCAGCGCGTTGATGTTCAGGTTGCCGTTGCGGATCGCGATCCAGCCCTTCTTGTAGGTGGTCAGCCCGCACGCGAGCACGGCCGCGAGCGCCAGCACGGCCGACAGCCACACCGGCAGGCCGGCCCAGCTCACGGCCTCGGATGCGATCGCGGCGACGCCGGCCAGCGCGAGCGGCCACCACGGCTTCGCGGGCGGCGGCGCGACGGGCGTCGCCGGCGCGTCGGCCGCAGCGGCCTCCGGCGTCATCCCGAGCGTGCGGATCGCGCTTTCGATCGCGGGCTGCGCGCCCGGCACGTGTTCGACGGTCAGCATCCGCTGCATCAGGTTGAATTCGAGCGCCGACACTTGCTGCATCCCGCCGAGCTTCTTGCGGATCAGCGTTTCCTCGGTCGGGCAGTCCATCTGCATGATCCGGAACGCGGAGCGCACGTGACCCGATGCGGTCGCCCGCGCGACCGGCAGCGGCGCGAGCGTCAGCGCGGCAGGCGCGCAGCAGGCGCCGGCGGCGTGGTCGTGGTCGTGGTCGTGGTCGTGGTCGTGGTCGTGGTCGTGGTCGTGGTCGTGGTCGTGGTCGTGGTCGTGGTCGTGGTCGTGGTCGTGGTCGTGACCAGCATGGTCATGCGCCGCATGGTCGGCGTGGTCGCCGTGGTCGCGCGCGGATGCGTGATCGTCGTCATGGTGGTGACCGCATCCACGCGGCTGCGCGCCGCGCGCTGCCGCGTCGCCGTGCGCATGGTCCGCCTGATCGCCGTGATCATGCCCCGTGCCATGCGCCGATGCGTGATCGTGGTCATGGTTGTGACCGCATCCATCCGGCTGCGCGCCGCGCGCTGCCGCGTCGCCATGCGCGTGCTCGCCGGCCGCCGGCCCCGCATCGGCAACGGTCGCCGCCTGCGTGTCGCGCGCGTCGGCGCTGCAGGTCGCGGCGCCGCCGGCATGACGGTGTCGTGGGTCGTGGGGACGCTGCGCGTCGGTCATGACAACCTCCTCTATGGCTTGACGGTGTAGAGTTAACACCCTGAAGCCACTACAAGGTCAACCCTTGCAACGGAGAAAGCCATGAAGATCGGCGAATTGGCCAAGGCGGCCCGCTGCACGCCCGAAACGATCCGTTTCTACGAGCGCGAGGGGCTGATGCCCGATGCGGAGCGCACCGATGCGAACTACCGCAACTACACCGACGTGCACGTCGAACGGCTGCGCTTCATCCGCAACTGCCGCGCGCTCGACATGGCGCACGACGAAATCCGCACGCTGCTGCAGCTCACCGACAGCCCGGCCGACCCGTGCGATTCGGTCAACACGCTGCTCGACGAGCACATCGGCCACGTCGATGCGCGCCTCGCCGAACTGACGCATCTGCGCGACCAGCTCACCGAATTGCGCCGCCAGTGCGTCGGCGAACATTCGGTGGAGGATTGCGGAATCGTGCACGGTCTTGCGACGATGGAAACCGTCGCGCCGGCCGCGAAGCGCTCGCACCTCGGCTGAAACCCTTGTGGAATATGATGGTCTAGTTAATACTAGTCATATTATTACTAGCCATAACATAACTATTCATGACATCGAGCCGCCCGTCTCCGCTCGCGCTCGCGGTCCTCGCGACACTCACCGAAACGCCGATGCATCCGTACGGGATGCTGCAGCAGCTGAAGGCGCGCGGCTACGACGAAGTCGTCAACGTGAGGCAGCGCACGAGCCTCTACCAGACGATCGACCGTCTGCTGCGCGACGGGCTGATCGCCGTGCACGACACCGAGCGCGATGGCGCGTTTCCCGAGCGCACGCTGTACACGCTGACCGAGGCCGGGCACACGGCCGGCCAGGCGTGGCTGCATGCGCTGCTCGCCGAGCCCGCGCGCGAGTTTCCGGCGTTCGGCGCCGGCCTTGCATTCCTGCCGCTGCTCGACGCGGAGGACGCACGCCACCAACTCGAGCGCCGCATCGCCGCGCTCGAAGCTGAGCGCGAACGTCTCGAGTCGTTGCGCAACGCCGCGCAGAACGATCAGGTGCCGCGCCTGTTCCTGCTGCAGAACGAGCATGCGCTCGTGCTGCTCAACGCGGAGCTCGACTGGGCCCGCAGCGTCGTCGAACACCTGAAGATCGGCGCGCTGCGCTGGGTTGACGGCTGACGCGCGTCACCGTCGGCTCGCGCCGCTCAAAGCACCTTGCCGGGATTGAGCAGGCCTGCCGGATCGAGCGCGGCCTTCAGGCGCCGCATCAGGCCGATTTCCGCTTCGCCGCGCGTGTGGCCGAGATAGGCTCGCTTGAGCATGCCGATGCCGTGCTCCGCCGACACCGAGCCGCCCATCTCGCGGACAACCGCATACACGCACCGATCGATCGCGTCGGCGTCCGAGTCGCGCATGCCTGCAAGCGATACGCCGATATGCACATTGCCGTCACCGACGTGGCCGAAGAACAAACACACGATGTCGGGCCAAAGCGCGCGCAATGCCCCTTCGCAGCGCTCGGCGAACATGCCGAGTTCGCCGGTCGGCAGGCTCACGTCGAAGTTCACCAGATGCGGCAGCGCATCGATGGCGAGGCCCTCGCGCAAGGTCCACAGGTCACGCGCCTGCCGCTCCGAGGTCGCGAGCGCGGCATCGTCCACCAACGCCATGTCGATCGCATCCTCGAGCGCGGTTTCCAGTGCCTCACGCGCATCGCCGCGCGGAGCGCTCGTCGCGCACTCGATCAGCACCGCGAAGCTGCCGTCGCCCGCGAACGGCGCGACGACGCCGGGCGTATGACTCGCCACGTAGTCGTAGAAAGCCGGCCACATCGCCTCGAAACTGACGATCTCCGGTAGTGCGCGCATGCGGTTCCACAACGCGACGACGGCGTCGTAGCCGTGCACCCGGCAGAGTGCGGTGGCCGGCGCGCCGAGCTTGGGATGCAGCCGCAGCACCGCGCGCGTGACGACGCCGAGCGTGCCTTCGCTGCCGATGAACAGCTGCTTCAGGTCGTAACCCGCGTTGTTCTTCAGCATCCGGTTCATCGACGACACCACGGTACCGTCGGCCAGCACCGCCTCGAGCCCGAGCACCTGCTCGCGCATCATGCCGTAGCGGATCGCGCGCGTGCCGCCCGCGTTGGTCGCGAGCATGCCGCCGATCTGGCACGAACCCCGCGCGCCGAGATCCACACCGAACGTGAAACCCGCCGCGTCCGCCGCTTCCTGCACTGTCTGCAGCGGCGTCCCGGCGCGCACCGTCATCGTCCCTGCCGCCGCGTCGATCGCTTCGACGCCGGCGAAACGTTCCAGTGACAGCACGACCTCGCCGCCCAGCGCGACCGCACCGCGCGCGAGCCCGGTGAGGCCGCCCTGCGGCACGACCGGCTGCCCGAGCCGCGTGCATAGCGCAAGCGTGCGCGACACGTCGTCGACGCTGCGCGGCCGCACCAGCGCGCGCGGTCGCACGCCGGCCGGCTCGTTGTATGCGGTGAAGTAGTGCGGATCGATGTCGGCCGCACGCGTGACGAGTGCGTCGCCCAGGCCGGCGACGAGCGCCGCCTCGAGCGCGTCGTCCGCCAGCGGCGCCGCGCCGTGACTGCCTTTCGTCGCAGCCGTATCCAGGCTCTGCATCGCGCGCGCCCGCTTACCGGGTGGAAATGTCGATGTCGCCGAAGTACTTCTGGCCGAGCGACTTCACCGTGCCGTCCGCCTTCAGCTTGTCGATCGCCGCATCGAGCTTCGCCTTCAGCGCGTCGTCGCCCTTGCGCAGGCCGAACGCGATCCCGCTGCCGAGAATCTTGTCGTCGCGCACCGGCTGACCGACGAACGAGAAGCCCTTGCCATCCGGACGCGACAGGAAGCCGCGCTGGCCGGCCGGCGCCAGCACCAGCGTCGCGTCGACGCGACCCGCCACGAGATCCGCATACGCCTGGTTCTGGTCCTGGTACGCGACGACCGACACGCCGGCCGGCTCCCAGTGCGCCTTCGCGTAGGTTTCCTGGATCGACGCCTGCAGCACGCCGACGCGCTTGCCCTTCAGCGATTCCGGCGTCGGCAGCAGGCCGCTGCCGGTGCGCGCGATCAGTTGCGTCGGCACGCGGTAGATGATCGTCGTGAAGTCGATCGCCTGGCGCCGCTGTTCGGTCGCATTCATTGCCGAGTTGATCGCGTCGAACTTGCGGCCCTTGAGCGCGGGAATCAATCCGTCGAACGACGTCTCGACCCACTTGCACGACAGCTTCGCGCTCTGGCAGACGGCATTGCCGACGTCGATGTCGAAGCCCTGCAGGTCGCCGTTCGGCGCCTTCGATTCGAACGGCGGGTATTGCGCCTCCAGGCCGAAACGCAGGGTCTGGCCGTCGGCGAACGCCGCACCGGCGCCGAGCGCGCATGCGAGTGCAAACGCGAGTTTCAGGGTGTGTCCGTGCTTCATCGTGATCTCCTGACTTGTCGACCGGCGCCGCGCTTCGGCGCGTGCTCCGGTCCCATCCGTGGCCATCGGTGCGACGTACATGTCGCCTGCTTGGGTGCGGGCTCGCGCCCGCGATTTACAGCGACCGCAACCGCCGCGCGCCTTCGATCAGCGTCGCGTCGTCCTTCGAGAAACTGAGGCGAATCACGCCCGCGTCGGTGCCGTCGGCATAGAACGCCGACAGCGGAATCGTCGCGACGCGCGCATCGCGGATCAGGCGCAGCACGAAGTCGCTGTCGCGCTCGTCGGAGAAGTGCCGGAACCGCGCGAGCATGAAGAACGAGCCTTCGCTCGACAGCAGCTCGAAGCGCGAATCGGCCAGCTCGCGCGCGAGCAGGTCGCGCTTGGCCTGGTAGAACGCCGACAGGCCGAGATAGCTTTCCGGCCGCGCGAGGATCTCCGCGAACGCGACCTGCATCGGCGTATCGGCCGAGAACACCATGAACTGGTGCACCTTGCGGATCTCGCCCATCAGCTCCGCCGGCGCGAGGCAATGGCCGACCCGCCAGCCCGTCACGTGGAACGACTTGCCGAACGACGACACGATCACGCTGCGCTCGGCCAGCTCGCGATGACGCGCGACGCTCTGGTGCTGCGCGCCGTCGAACACGACGTGCTCGTAGACTTCGTCGGACAACACCACGATGTCGGTATCGCGCGTGAGCTGCGCGAGCCGTTCGAGATCGTCGGCGGAAAACACCGTCGCGGTCGGGTTGTGCGGCGTGTTGACGATGATCATCCGCGTGCGCGGCGTGATCGCCGCGGCCACTTCGTCCCAGTTCACGCGGAAATGCCCGGACGACAGCTTGATCGCGACCGGCGTCGCGCCCTGCATCCGCACGATAGGCGCATAGCTGTCGAACGAGGGCTCGAAATAGATCACCTCGTCGCCCGGATGCACGAGCGCGCTGATCGCCGCGTAGAGCCCTTCGCTCGCGCTCGCGATCACCGTGATCTCGGTGCCGGGGTCGTAGCGCGCGCCGTACAGCACCTCGGTCTTTTCGGCGAGCCGCTCGCGCAGCGACGCGAGGCCGGCCATCGGCGCGTACTGGTTGTGGCCGTCGCGCATCGCGCGCGCGACGCCCTCGACGAGCGCCGGATCGGGCGCGAAATTCGGCGCGCCCTGCGACAGGTTCAGCGCATCGTGCTGCGCGGCGAGCTGGCCGATCACCGTGAAGATCGTCGTCCCGACGTCCGGCAGTTTCGAACGGGGCGTGGTGGCGCTTCGCATGACTCCTCCTTCTGATGTCCCTTCGGGCTGGCCCGCGCAACGCAACGCGCGCGGCCCGGCTCATGCGGGATGATTTAGCCCGAGCCAATAACCGCGGACAACCGAAAGTTCGTCATGGAGGCCATGCATTTTTCTCATGGCCCTGCATCAGAAAGGCGCGACGCCACGTTCGTGCCGCCGGCCGTGCATGCGAATCAGGCATTACCCGTAGGGCCGTGCGGCCGCAGCGGGCGTCACTCGTCCGCTGCCGCCAGATAGGCGCGCAGCACGGCCTGAAGCTCGGCGCGCAATGCGGCGAAATCGAGCGAGGGCCCGAGCGTGAGCAGCGCCTGCGACACGCCGCCGTAGCAGATCGTATGTGCCATCCGTGCGATCCCGTCGAGCCGCGCGGCCGGCGGCGGATCGGCGGCCTGCGCGAACGCGTCGCGCCACAGCGCGACATACGCGTCGTAATGCCGGCGGTACGCAGCGAGCGGCGACACCTGCCGCTCCAGCGCGAAGAAAGCGCTCCACAGCGCGGCGTCGGCGCCGATCGCGTCGACCTGCACATCCACCAGCGCGGCCGCGAGTTCGGCGCGCGGCACGCCGGCCAAGCCGTGCGCCGCGTCGCGCAGCCGGTCGGCCAGCGCCTGCACGCGCCGGTGGATGCACAGCGCGGCGAGGCTCTGCTTGTCGCCGAAGTATTCGTAGAAGGTGCCGATGCTCACGCCCGCGACGGCCGCGATCTCGCGGATCGTCGCCTTCGCGTAGCCGCGCTCGAGCAAAAGCTGAACGAAGGCCTGCAGGAGCGCGTCGGACGTGGCCTGCGCGCGCGACTGGCGCGGCCGGCGGCGCAACGCGGGCGCGGGTTGCGCCGCCGGCTGGCCGGGCGGCGCCGGAACCTGAACATGTCGCGGCGGCATATTTGCTACTCTGAAATTCAGCGGATAGACGTTTGACCGGAAGCCGGCGCTGGCGCGCGATCGCCAGTGGCACGGCACCCGCGCGGCAGACCGCGAAGCACGAGACCGGAGACAGCCCGATGACCGAATCGAACCATGCCGTCACGAACCAGTTCGACGAACTGGTCGACTATAACCTCTTCGCCACCGACATCGCGCTGCGCGACGCGCTGGCCCGAGCGGGCGCCAACTGGGCCGTGCCGCGACTCGACGCATACGGCGCGCGGCTCGGCAGCGCCGACACCGCACGCCTCGCCGACGAAGCGAACCGCCACACGCCGGAGCTGAACGCGTTCGACCGGCGCGGCCGGCGCATCGACCGCGTCGACTTCCATCCGGCCTGGCACACGCTGCTCGGCCTGTACCGCAACGAAGGCTTCGTGTCGCTCCCGTTCCGCGATACGCGCCCCGGCCGCTGGGCCGCGAGCGCCGCCGGCTTCTACCTGCACGGCCAGATCGAGGCCGGCACGCTGTGCCCGGCGACGATGACGCAGGCCGCGATTCCGGTGCTGCAGAAGGAGCCCGCGCTGTGGAACCTGCTGCGCGACAAGCTGTACAGCGACGACTACGATCCGCGCGACGTGCCGGTCGCCGACAAGCGCTCGATCTGGTTCGGCATGGGGATGACCGAGAAACAGGGCGGCTCCGACGTGCGCGCGAACACGACGCTCGCGACCGCGGTCGGCGCGGGCGGGCGCGGCGGCGAATACCGGCTGCGCGGCCACAAGTGGTTCTTCTCCGCGCCGATGTGCGACGCGCACCTGGTCGTCGCGCGCACCGAGGCCGGCGGCCCGTCGTGCTTCTACGTGCCGCGCTGGCGGCCGGACGGCACGAAGAACGCGGTCGAGATCCAGCGGCTGAAGAACAAGGTCGGCAACCGCAGCAACTCGAGCAGCGAGATCGAGCTGAACGACGCGTGGGGCATCATGCTCGGCGACGAAGGCCGCGGCATTCCGACCATCATCGAGATGGCCACCTACACGCGGCTGAGCTGCGTGCTCGGCAGCGCGGCGATGCTGCGCCAGGGCGTCGTGCAGGCGATCGCGTACACGCGCCAGCGCCATGCGTTCGGCCGCGCGCTCGCCGAGCAGCCGCTGATGCGCACCGTGCTCGCCGATCTCGCGCTCGAAAGCGAGGCCGCGCTCGCGCTCGCGATGCGGCTCGCCGACGCGTTCGAGCGCGACGACTCGCCGCGCGAACGCGCGTGGAAACGGATCGTCACGCCCGCCGCGAAGTTCTGGGTCTGCAAGCGCGCGGTCGAGCTGACCGGCGAGGTGATGGAAGTGTTCGGCGGCAACGGCTACGTCGACGACGGCCCGATCGCGCGGCTGTTCCGCGAAGCGCCGGTCAACTCGATCTGGGAAGGCTCCGGCAACGTGATGTGCCTCGACGTGCTGCGCGCGGTGTCGCGCGAACCCGACGCGGCCGCGGCGCTGCTCGCCGAACTAGCCGACCTCGGCGCGGGCGAACCGCGCATCCGCGCGGCGCTCGATGCGCTGCGCGCGATGCTCGCGGCGCCGGCCGACACGCTCGAGGCGTCGGGCCGCGTGTTCGCGCAACGGCTCGCGCTCGTCGCCCAGGCGTGCCTGCTGCGCCGCGATGCGCCGGCGGCGGTCGCCGACGCGTTCGTCGCGACGCGGCTCGCCGCGCCCGATTGGGGCCGCATCGCGGGCGGCTTCGATCCGCATGCGATCGACGTCGCCGCGCTGCTGCAGCGCGCGTACCCGGCCTGACGCCGGCCCGCTCACCCGAATTCGCGTTCGTTCGCCCGCCCGGAGCCTCGATGAACCTCGTCGCCGCCCTCGACCGCGCCGCCCGTGC
Organism: Burkholderia sp. KBS0801; assembly: GCF_005937855.2. Taxonomy (NCBI): domain Bacteria; kingdom Pseudomonadati; phylum Pseudomonadota; class Betaproteobacteria; order Burkholderiales; family Burkholderiaceae; genus Burkholderia; species Burkholderia sp. KBS0801. Next base: position 134,538 of record NZ_CP042177.1, on the reverse strand, counting down.
GACGCCCGACAAACCGTTCCTCGTCAGCGAATCCGCGACGATCACGTATGCGGCCGCGCGCGAGCGTTCGCACCGCGCGGCGGCCGTGCTGAGCGCGCTCGGCGTCGCGGCCGGCGACCGCGTCGCCGCGATGTGCTTCAACACACCGGCCTTCGTCGACCTGATGTTCGGCGCATGGCGGCTCGGCGCGGCGTTCGTGCCGATCAACCACAAGCTGCAGGCGCCGGAAGTCGACTACGTGCTCGAACACAGCCGCAGCACCGCGCTGCTGTTCGACGTGGCGCTCGCGCCGGTGGTCGAGCGCGTCGTGCATCCGGCGCGGCGGCTCGTGACCGAGGGCGAGCTCGACGGCGTGCCGAACTTCGACACGATGTGCGCGACGATGGACGGCCTCGCGGGCATCGAGCCGGCCGACGGCGACATCGCGCAGATCCTCTACACGTCCGGCACGACCGGCCGCCCGAAGGGTTGCGTGCACAGTCATCGCACGGTGACGCTCGCGGCGATGCAGGCCGCGCTCGCGACCGGCATCGGCCGTAACGAACGCACGTTGATGGCGATGCCGATCTGGCATTCGTCGCCGCTGAACAACTGGTTCGGCGGCACGCTGTATGCGGGCGGCACCGTCGTGCTGCTGCGCGAATACCATCCGCTGCGCTTCCTGCAGACCATCGAGCGCGAGCGCGTGACGCTGTATTTCGGCGCGCCGGTGTCGTACACGCTGCCGCTCGACACGATCGACGGCTTCGCGGCGTTCGACCTGTCGAGCGTGCGCGCGTGGCTGTACGGCGGCGGCCCGATCGGCGCCACGCAGGCCGAACGGCTTGCCCGTGCGTATCGCAGTCACGCGTTCTTTCAGGTGTACGGAATGACGGAAGCGGGGCCCGCCGGCACGACACTGTATCCGGACGAGCAGGTCGCGAAGGCCGGCTCGATCGGCCGCCACGGCGGCCCGGGCGTCGACCTGAGGGTGGTGCGGATGGACGGCGTCGGTGCGCGGCCCGGCGAGACCGGCGAGATCTGGCTGAAGACCGACTCCATGATGCTCGGCTATCTCGACGACGCGGCCGCCACGCACGCCGCGTTCGCGCCGGACGGCTGGTATCGCACCGGCGACATCGCGCGGATCGATCAGGATGGCTATCTGTTCATCGTCGACCGGCTGAAGGACATGATCGTCACCGGCGGCGAGAACGTCTATTCGAAGGAAGTGGAGGACGTGCTCGGCGCGCATTCGGACATCGTGGAAGCGGCCGTCGTCGGCGTTCCGCATCCGGACTGGGGCGAGACGGTCGTCGCGCACGTGGTGATGCGGGCGAACGCGGCGCCCGATGCGGATGCGCTGCGTACGTTCTGCGGCGAGCGGCTCGCGGCGTACAAGGTACCGCGAGAGTTCGCGTTCGGGCAGGCGCTGCCGCGCACGCCGACCGGGAAGTTGCAGAAGTTCTTGCTGCGCGTGCGGCGTGAATAACGGTGATGCACGTGCGAGTCGCGCAACGGGCGTCGACGTGACACCGGCCATGTTCGTCTTCGCGCAACGGCAGGTACTTCGCCGAAGCGCTCCTGATACTTGCCGGCGTATACCCTCGCCCGGCGAATCGAATTGATGCCGGAACAGGCACATCGCCGGCCTTCCGACGAAAAGCGTAAGTGCCCGACTGACGTGGATGTGGGAGCCAGTTGCGCCAACGTCCGTGTGGCCTTCATTTACCGTTTGTGACGTTTCGATCCACCGACAAGCCGCGTCGGCTCAGGGATTCGCTCCGTTAGCGCCAATCTCGAAAAATATCCATTCAATCAATGTATTAACGTCGTTTCTTTCATTTTTATTTCCATATGAGAGAAACGATGCGCGAGGACCACGATGGTGAAGTTCAGGTCATACTGAGTGCGGCCCAGTTGGCTGCCGTACTGAAGCGCCAGACGATCAGTCCGGGCGAGATGTTGAGCAACCGGTTATGGGGCGGCCTGCACGTCGTGGGCGGCGTGCTTGAGATGGCAGGCGCTGCGGCGTTGTGCGTCGCGCCGGAACCGACCGGCCTCACCAAACTCGGTTGTGTCGCGTTCGGCGTACACGGCGCCGACACGGGGGCAGCCGGCCTGAACCAGGTCTGGACTGGGCGACAGACGAGCGCGCTATTGCAACACGGCGTGAGCAAGCTGGTCGAAGCGGCGAAAGCGCCGCCGGAAATGGCTGATCATGTCGGGCTGTCGCTGGAGCTTGCAGTGCCGTTCGGGCTCGCAGGCGCGATCAAGGCGATTCGTGCGTCGAGCATTACGGCGGGACGGATCAATCTGATGCAGCATGAGGCAAGGGCGACGAATCCGCGGCTCGGCGGGCATACCGTCGCGAGACACGTTGGAAAAACAGAGGCTCAACTACGCGAGAGATTGAAATACCAACCTTGGCTTGGCGCCGTGTCATCCTTCAACGACTTAAGAACCGCAGAATGGGCCGTTTCAGAAGTCCTACGAACCCACGCCCATCAGATCGAACGGTGGACTGCCTCAGCACATCGAAACAGCAAACAAAAATTCGTAAGTGACGTTGGACGCACTGTCGGTCAAATCATTACTCGGGAAGCTGACTCCAGCTTTATGTCACGTCGCGTAGCAGTAGTAATAAAGCTAACGGCCTATAATTCAATGCCATATTATATTTTAACTGCGTTTTTGCTATAATCGGACCCACAAATGCATGAAAAGCACTTTGAGCTCGACCAATTCATATCCATTTATTTCGGAGAAGATTCTGATCTCTTTGGAAATACAATTCCAGAAATCATCGCCGATTACATAGGATGCAGCACGCCATCAGACAGAGAAAAGTTGATTGCTCAGATAGACGATTTCCTAGCTCGCCATCCGCATGATCTGGATGAGGCTTTTGATAACACATGGGCCCCGCAATTCAGCGTGAGATTATGGGGGCATACGGCACGATCCTTCCTCGACCAAGTCAAAAACCTGCTCCGCCAATAAAAAAACAAAACCCGCCGCAAGCGCTTCGCGCTCGCGGCGGGCCCGGCAGGCTCACCGGCACCGCACAATTCCGCGGGCCGGCAACCAGCCTGCCACACCGTGCGGCTTACTTCCCGCCGATGCTCTTCAGCGGCTTCCACTCGCCCTTCTCGACCTTGTACATCGTGATGCCGCCGTTCTTCAGGTCGCCCTTCGCGTCGTACGCGACGTGGGTCGACGTGACGCCGGCCATGTCGGTCTTCGCGAGCACCGGCAGATACTTCGCCGGATCGGTCGAATCGGCCTTCTTCATCGCGTTCAGCATCGCCATCGCGCCGTCGTACGCGTACGGCGAGTAGGTCTGCACGTCTTCGCCGAAACGCTTCTTGTACTTCTCGGCGTACGACTTGCCGCCCGGCATTTCGTCGAGCGGGAGGCCGGCCAGCGATGCGATCGTGCCTTCGGCCGCGTTGCCCGCGATCTTCAGGAACGTCGGCGTCTTCACCATTTCGCCGCTCATCAGCGGTGCGGTCATGCCGAGCGCCTTCATCTGCTTGACCATCGGCGCTGCCTGCGAATCCGCGCCGCCGTAGTAGACGAGATCCGGCTTCGCCGCCTTCAGCTTGGTCAGGATCGCCTTGAAGTCGACGGCCTTGTCGTTCGTGAATTCACGGTCGACGATCGTCGCGCCGCCGGCCTTCGCGGCCTTCTCGAACTGGTCGGCGAGACCCTGGCCGTAGGCCGTGCGGTCGTCGACGATCGCGATCTTCTTCATGCCGAGATCCTTCGACGCGAACGTGCCCGCCACCGAGCCCTGCTGCGTGTCGGACGTCATCATGCGGAAGGTCGTCTTGTAACCCTGCTGCGTGTATTCCGGCGCCGTCGCCATCGCGATTTCCGGAATGCCGGCGTTCGCGTAGATGCGCGAGGCCGGGATCGTCGTGCCCGAGTTGAAGTGGCCGAGCATGCCCTTGATGCCGTCGTCGACGAGCTTCTGCGCAACCGTCGTGCCGGTGCGCGGGTCAGCCTGGTCGTCCTGCGTCTCGAGCATGAACTTCACCGGCTTGCCGCCGATCTTCGGGTTCGTCGCGTTGAAGTCTTCCAGCGCGAGCGCGATCCCGTTCTGCATATCCTTGCCGTAGTGAGCCTGGGCGCCCGTCATCGGCCCTGCGTAACCGATCTTCACGTCGTCCGCATGGGCCGTCCCCGCCAGCGACATGACAGCGACGAACGTCGCGCCTGCCACCTTTTTCATCGTGTGTTGCATAGCATCTCCTTGGTACCAGGGTAAATGGAGCGGCTTCGGGATCGCCTTGCCGCTTCCTTTGTTTGATCCGAACGGCAAGGATGGTCAGCCGATCGTCATCAAATTCGCATTGCCGCCCGCCGCGGCCGTGTTCACGCTGACCGAGCGCTCGGTCAGCAGCCGCTCGAGCGCGTAGTCTTCCGCGTCGCCGTTCTCGAACGCGCCCGCCGACACGCCCTGCACCGACACGATCGGGCCCGGCCGCTGCGCGACGTCCTTCACGAGCGTCTGCAGCTCGTCGCTGTCGCCTTCGAACAGCACCGCGTCGAACGGCGCGTCGGGCTGCTTGCGCACGGTCGCATGCGCCTTCAGCGCAGCCGGCAGCGCCGCGACCAGCGCCTCGCCCGCCGCACCGGCGAACAATGCGCGGTTGCCCGTCGCCAGCACCGCCGCGAACTGCGCACGCGCACCGCTCGGCGTCGCCGCGACGCACAGCACCGTGCCGCGCGGGCCGAGTGTATACGTGTTTCGCTCGCCCGTCGGGCCGGTCAGCACCGCGGTCGCGCCAGCCGGCACCTGCGCGAGGTAGCCGTCGCAGCGCGCGGCCAGCGCCGGTTCGCGCTGCTCGATCAGCCAGTCGCGCAGCGTGGTGAGCGCCGCCGCCGGGTTGCCGCGCTGGTCGCCTTCGACCGTGCCGTCCGCGATCAGCATCTGCGCGAGCGAACGCGGCAGGCCCGACGGACGCGTCGCGAGCAGGCGCTGCAGGTACAGCGCGCCGCCGGCCTTCGGGCCCGTGCCCGACAGCCCTTCGCCGCCGAACGGCTGCACACCGACCACCGCGCCGATCACGTTGCGGTTCACGTAGATGTTGCCGACGTGCGCGTTCGAGATCACGTGTGCGATCGTCTCGTCGATCCGCGTGTGGATCCCGAGCGTCAGGCCGTAACCGGTCGCGCGGATCTGCTCGAGCAGCTTGTCGAGCTGATTGCGGCGGTAGCGCACGACGTGCAGCACGGGGCCGAACACCTCACGCTTGAGCTCGTCGATGCTGCCGATCTCGATCAGCGTCGGCGGCACGAACGTGCCGTGCGCACAGGCTTCCGGCGCCGGCAGCTGCGTGACCGTGTGGCCCTTGTCCTTCATCGTCGCGACGTGCGTGTCGATCGTCTGCTTCGCTTCGGCGTCGATCACCGGGCCGACGTCGGTCGACAGACGGTCCGGGTTGCCGAGCGCCAGCTCGTGCATCGCGCCCTTGAGCATCGTCAGCGTGCGGTCCGCGACGTCGTCCTGCAGACACAGAACGCGCAGCGCCGAACACCGTTGACCGGCCGAGTCGAACGACGACTGCAGCACGTCCGCGACCACCTGCTCCGCGAGCGCCGACGAGTCGACGATCATCGCGTTCTGGCCGCCCGTTTCCGCGATCAGCGGAATCGGCTTGCCGTCCGGGTCGAGGCGCGCGGACAGCGTCTTGTTGATGAGGCGCGCGACTTCGGTCGAGCCGGTGAACATCACCGCGCGCGTGCGCGAATCGGCGACCAGCGCCGCGCCGACGGTTTCGCCGGTGCCCGGCAGCAACTGCACCGCGCCGGCCGGCACGCCGGCCTCGCGCAGCAGGCGCACGGCCTGCGCGGCGATCAGCGGCGTCTGTTCGGCCGGCTTCGCGAGCACCGTGTTGCCGGCTGCCAGCGCAGCGGCCACCTGGCCCATGAAGATCGCGAGCGGGAAGTTCCACGGGCTGATGCAGACCACCGGGCCGAGCGGCCGGTGCGTGTCGTTCGAGAATTCGTCGCGGATCTGCGCCGCGTAGTAGCGCAGGAAGTCGACGGCTTCGCGGATTTCGGCGATCGCGTTCGGCAGCGACTTGCCGGCCTCGCGCACGATCAGGCCCATCAGCGTGTGCATCTGCGCTTCGAGCAGGTCGGCCGCGCGCACCAGGCAGTCGGCGCGCGCATCGACCGGCGTCGCCTGCCAGATCGGCGCGGCAGCCACCGCATGCGCGAGCGCCGCGCTCACGTGTTCGGCCGTCGCTTCGCTGACCGTGCCGACCACGTCGCGCAGGTCAGCCGGGTTGCGCACGTCGCGCGCCGGTGCGTCGGCGAGCGCGTCGTCGGCGAGCATCGGCGCCGCGCGCCACGGATGATGCGCGCTCGCGAGCAGCGCGGACGACAGCGACGCGAGACGGTGTTCGTTCGACAGGTCGAGGCCCATCGAATTGGGACGCTCGTCGCCGTACAGGTTGCGCGGCAGCGGGATCTTCGCGTGCGGCGCACCGAGCGGCACGATCTTCGACGCCTCGTCGACCGGATCGGCGACCAGTTCCTTCACCGACACGGTCTTGTCGGCGATGCGGTTCACGAACGACGTGTTCGCGCCGTTCTCGAGCAGGCGGCGCACTAGGTACGCGAGCAGCGTTTCATGCGTGCCGACCGGCGCGTACACGCGGCACGGACGGTTCAGCTTGTCGCGGCCCGTGACTTCCTCGTACAGCGGCTCGCCCATCCCGTGCAGGCACTGGAATTCGTACTGGCCCGGGTAGTAGTTGTGGCCGGCGAGGTGATAGATCGCGGCCAGCGTGTACGCGTTGTGCGTCGCGAACTGCGGGTAGACGGCGTCGGGCGCCGCGAGCAGCTTCTTCGCGCACGCGAGGTACGACACGTCCGTGTAGATCTTGCGCGTGTAGACCGGATAGCCTTCGAGGCCGTCGACCTGCGCGCGCTTGATTTCGCTGTCCCAGTACGCGCCCTTGACCAGGCGGATCATCAGGCGGTGACGGCTGCGGCGCGCGAGATCGATCAGGTAGTCGATCACGAACGGGCAGCGCTTCTGGTAGCCCTGCACGACGAAGCCGATGCCGTTCCAGCCCGCGAGCTCCGGATCGAAGCACAGCGCCTCGAGCAGGTCGAGCGACAGTTCGAGACGGTCGGCTTCTTCCGCGTCGATGTTCAGGCCGATGTCGTAGCGGCGCGCGAGCAGCGCCAGCGCGCGCACGCGCGGCAGCAGTTCGCTCATCGTGCGGTCCTGCTGCGAGCGCGCGTAGCGCGCGTGCAGCGCCGACAGCTTGATCGAGATGCCCGGGCCTTCGTAGATGCCGCGGCCGCCGGCCGCCTTGCCGATCGCGTGGATCGCCTGCTCGTACGACGCGTAGTAGCGCAGCGCGTCCTCTTCGGTCGTCGCCGCTTCGCCGAGCATGTCGTACGAGTAGCGGAAGCCGCGCGCTTCGTACTTGCGGCTGTTCGCGAGCGCCTCGGAAATCGTCTCGCCGGTGACGAACTGCTCGCCCATCAGGCGCATCGCCATGTCGACGCCCTTGCGGATCAGCGGCTCGCCGCCGCGGCCAATCAGGCGCGTGAGTGCCGACGACAGGCCCGCTTCGCTGTTGGTCGTCACGAGCTTGCCGGTGATCATCAGCCCCCAGGTCGCCGCGTTCACGAACAGCGACGGCGCGTGGCCGACGTGCGAGCGCCAGTCGCCCTTGCTGATCTTGTCGCGGATCAGCGCATCGCGCGTCGCGCGATCGGGAATGCGCAGCAGCGCTTCGGCGAGACACATCAGCGCGACGCCTTCCTGGCTCGACAGCGAGAACTCGTGGATCAGCCCTTCGACGCCGCCGCCCGAGTTCTTCTCGCGCAGCGCCTCGACGAGCGTCGTCGCGAGCGCCTGCGCATCGGCCTGCAGGTTGGCCGGCAGGCGCGCCTGGCCCAGCAGGAACGGCACGCATTCCGGCTCGGGGCGGCGATACGCGGCCGTGATCGCCGCGCGCAGCACCGATTGCGGCTGCACGTTCTGCGCGAACTCGAGGAACGGATGCGGCGAGTTGTCGTCGTCGCTGTCCGCCGCCTGACCGTCGGCGAGCTCCGTCACGCCGCTGTGGCCCGACAGCTCGGGCGGCAACTGGCCGTGCTCGATCCGCTCGAGATACGCGAAGATCGCCTGCTTGATCAGCCAGTGGGGAGTGCGCTCGAGACGCGCGGCCGCGTCTTTCAGGCGCGAGCGGAGAAGGTCGTCGACTTTGACGCCGAGAGTCGTGCTTGCCATGGTGGGTTCGTGCGCCGGTGCGGGCCCGGCAATGTGGTGTGAGAGGATGCGCGAAATCCTACGGCACGCAATAAAAAGGTGCAACCGAATTGCGAGATTGGTTGCACCCACAAGTTAGCCAATATAATCAGCCACTTAGATCGTTGCAACCTAGGGGTTGCCCGTGGTGGGCGGATCGGTGTTTTCCCTGATCGGGCCGATTTGGCGCGCGTGGGCAACCCGCGGGGTGAAGGGCGGAGAGGAAAAATGGTTGCACTGGGCGGCCGGGCGGGCGCCCCAAGCGGGTGTGGAAAGGGGCTCGACGGCCGGCCCGGGTGCCACGTGGTGGGCGCGCGGCCCGACGGCTGCGGCGCGTGCCGCTCGGATCAGATATCCAGCGGATCGACCTCGAGGCTCCACCGGTGTACGCCCTTCAGCGCACGCAGCTCCGGCTGCCAGGCGCGCAACGCATGCTGCAGGGCCGCCCGCGACGCGCTTTCGAGCAGCAGCTGCGCGCGGTGGACGTTCGCGACCTTCACAATCGTCATCGGCACCGCGTCGTATACGGTCACCCGATCGGCGCCCGGCAGCCCCGGCAGCGCGGCGGCGGCCTGCAGCAGGAACGCGAGCGCCGCGTCGAGCGTGCGTCCTTCGGCGCGCAGCAGCGCCTGGTAGACGAACGGCGGCAGGTGCGCGTCGCGGCGCTCGCCGAGCGTCGAATTCGCGAAGCCGACGTAATCCTGCCGGCCGAGCGCGTGATACAGCGCGTGACGCGGGTAACGCGTCTGCACGAGCACCTCGCCGGGCAGCCCGGCGCGCCCCGCGCGGCCGCTCACCTGCATCAGCTGCGCGAACAGCCGCTCGCTCGCGCGGAAGTCGTGCGAGAACAGCGCGGTATCCGCATTGAGCACGCCGACGAGCGACACGCGCTGGAAATCGTGCCCCTTCGCGATCATCTGCGTGCCGACCAGGATGTCGACTTCACCGGCGTGCACGTCCGAGAACAACGCCTGCGCGCTGCCCTTGCGTCGTGTGCTGTCCGCGTCGATCCGCAGGATCCGCGCGCCCGTCACGGCCTCGGCGAGCGCCTCCTCGATGCGCTGCGTGCCGCGCCCGAGCGGCGCGATGTCGACATTCCCGCATTCCGGGCACGAGCGCGGAATACGCGCTTCCCAGCCGCAGTGATGGCAACGCAGCGCATGCTCGGGCTTGTGCAGCACGACGTAGGCGCTGCAGCGCGGGCAACCGGCGACCCAGCCGCACGCGTCGCACGCGAGCTGCGGCGCGTAACCGCGCCGATTCAGGAACACGAGACTCTGTTCGCCGCGCTCGAGCCGCGCCTTCAGCGCCGCGACGAGCGGCCCCGACAGCCCGCCCAGCGACGCGCGCCCGCGCCGCCGCTCCTCTTCGAGATCGATCAGCCGCACGGTGGGCAGCGTCGCGTCGGCCACCGCGCGGCGCGACAGCGTGAGCCGCGTGTAGCGCCCCTGCTCGGCCTGCCACCAGCTTTCGAGCGACGGCGTCGCGGAACCGAGCACGACCGGAATGCCGAGATGTTTCGCGCGCCACACCGCGAGGTCGCGCGCCGAATAGCGCAACCCTTCCTGCTGCTTGTACGCGGGCTCGTGCTCCTCGTCGACGACGATCAGCGCGAGCGTCGGCAGCGACGCGAGCACCGCGAGCCGCGTGCCGAGCACGATCCGCGCGCGGCCCGTGTGAGCGGCGAGCCAGTTGCGCGCGCGTTCGCCCTCGGCGAGCCCGCTGTGCAGCGTGACGATCGCGTCGTCCGCGAGGGTGCCCGCGAAGCGCGCGCGAAACGCGGCCTCGAACTGCGGCGTCAGGTTGATTTCGGGCACGAGCACGAGCGCCTGCGCGTCGGGCCGCACGTCGAGCAGCGCGGCAAGCGCATGCAGATAGACCTCGGTCTTGCCGCTGCCCGTCACGCCATGCAGCAGGAACGGCGCAAAACCCTGCGCGGCGCGGATCGCGTCGAGCGCCTCGGCCTGCTGGTCGGTGAGCGCTGGCGGCACAGCTCGTCCACTGGTTGTCGACAGGTTATCCACAGCTTTGGGCACAGGCGCATCGGCCCAGCCGATTTCTTCGATCGCCACCCAGCCGCGCGCCGCCCAGTCGTCGAGCGTGGCGGCCGCCTTCGGATGCAACGCACGCACGTCGGGCAACGTCAGCGAATCGATGTCGGCGAGCGCCTGCGCGAGCCGCCGCAGCGCGGCCCCGCGCGCGGGCAGTGCGTCGGGAAGCGCGGCGCGGCCGGCTTCGCTCAGCCGGTAGCGGACCTCCGGCGCGAGCAGCCGCCCCCAGCGCTGCGCATCGCGCAACGCCTGCGGCAACGCGGGCAGCGCGACTTCGCCGCGGCCGCGCTGGTAGTAATCGGCCGCGAACGACACGAGCGCGAGCCAGTCGGGCGCCAGCGGCGGCAGTTCGGTACAGATTGCGTCGATCGTGCGCAACCGGGACGGCGGCACGTCGGTGTGAGTCGTCACTTCGCATACGAGCCCGACGACTTGCCGCTTGCCGAACGGCACCTGGACGAGCGTGCCGGGCTCGGGCGCCGGCTGGACGTCGCAGCGGTAGTCGAACAGGGTGGCGAGCGGGTGGTCGAGCGCGACGCGCAGGTAGGTATCGGCCATCAGCGCGCTCCGGTGGCGGTTCGCAGCGCGCGAACGGCCGGCGCCCACGTTCGCGTCAAGGTGGCGAACTTAAAGTAAAACTTCAGATTCGGCGCTAAGTTTTGGATTCGCATTAGGAATCGCCGTATACCCTGACCAGCCTGTGGATAACTTTGTTGAGAACTCGCCGTTCAACAGCCGCAAAGCGCGCGGGGCCGTGCTTTCCGCCGATTTGGCCCGCCCGCTGCCGCATCCCGCGAAGCCTTATTCCATAAGGCTGCTATTCAAATTCCCAAACCATAGCGAGACAATTCGACCGATACAGGGCTCTACCGCGCTGCAACGTGGAAAATGTGCATAAGTCAAGTCTTGACAAGCGATGAATCGGCAACCGGTGCGGGCTTGCGCCCTGTTTAGTGCCGACTGCGAAACGCCGTCACGCCGCGGTGCAGCATGACGGCGCTTGCGCTCAGCCCGCCGCTCCGCTAAGGATCTTGCGGCTGTGGCTGTGCACTTCGTCGACGAGTTCGGCGACGTGATCCGGCGACGTGAACTGCGAAATGCCGTGGCCAAGGTTGAATACGTGGCCCGGATGATTGCCGTAGCTGTCGAGTACCGCGCGCGCCTGCTCGCGCACCGCGGCCGGCGGTGCAAAGAGGATCGTCGGGTCGAGGTTGCCCTGCAGCGCAACGCGCCCCGCGACGCGCTCGCGCGCGGCGCCGAGGTTGACCGTCCAGTCGAGCCCGACCGCGTCGACGCCGGTCGCCGCGATTTCCTCGAGCCACAGCCCGCCGCCCTTCGTGAACGTGATCACCGGCACGCGCTCGCCGTCGTGCTCGCGCTTGAGCTGGCCGACCACGCGGCGGATGTAGTCGAGCGAGAAGCGCTGGTATGCGCCGTCCGCCAGCGCGCCGCCCCACGTATCGAAGATCATCACGGCCTGCGCGCCGGCTTCGATCTGCGCGTTCAGGTACGCGGCCACGGCCTGCGCGTTCACGTCGAGGATCCGGTGCATCAGGTCGGGGCGCGAATACGCCATCGACTTCACCGTGCGGAAATCGTCCGACCCGCCGCCTTCGACCATGTAGCACGCGAGCGTCCACGGGCTGCCCGAGAAGCCGATCAGCGGCACGCGCTGGCGCCCCTGGCCGTCGGTCAGCGCACGGCGGATCTCGCGCACGGCGCCCGTCACGTAGCCCAGCGTCGCTTCGATGTCCGGCACCGCGAGCTTCGCGACGTCGGCCTCGGTGCGCACCGGATGCGCGAACTTCGGCCCTTCGCCGACCTGGAAGTCGAGGCCGAGACCCATCGCGTCGGGAATCGTCAGGATGTCCGAGAACAGGATCGCGGCGTCGAGCGGGAACCGCTCGAGCGGCTGCAGCGTCACTTCGGTCGCGTAGTCGGGATTCTTCGCGAGGCCGAGGAAGCTGCCGGCGCGCGCGCGCGTCGCGTTGTATTCGGGCAGGTAGCGGCCGGCCTGGCGCATCAGCCAGATCGGCGTGTAGTCGGTCGGCTCGCGCAGAAGCGCACGCAGGAAGGTGTCGTTGAGCAGGTTATGGGCCACGGTAGGAGCGACGATGCGAAGGCAAAGCGGCATTTTACCGGAGCGGGGCCCCGCCGCTGCGTATGCCGATGCGATGGCGGCCATATGACGCGCGCGAGGGCTCCGTTATGATCGGACGCTGATATCAACCCGAACGAAGGAGGAGACCGATGAAGACATTCGCCCCGCTGGCCGCGCTCGCCGCCGCCACCCTGCTGTGCTGCACCGCCGCGCACGCTCAGACCGCCGCAGCCGCGTCCCCCGCCCCCAGCGCCAACGCCGGCTCGCGCCTCGACGACGTGCTCGCCCGCGGCACGCTGCGCGTGTGCACGACAGGCGACTACAAGCCGTATTCGTACTACCGGACGGACGGCCGCTTCGAGGGCATCGACATCGACATGGGCGAATCGCTCGCGAAATCGCTCGGCGTGAAGGCCGACTTCGTGAAGACGAGCTGGTCGAACCTCACCAACGACTTCGTCGCGAAATGCGATATCGCGGTGGGCGGCATATCGACGACGCTCGAGCGCCAGAAGCGCGTGTTCTTCACGCAACCGTACGTGGTCGACGGCAAGACGGCGATCGCGCGCTGCGCGGATGTCGACAAGTACCAGACCGTCGCGCAGATCGACCGGCCCGAGACCCGCGTGATCGTGAACCCCGGCGGCACCAACGAGCGCTTCGCGAAGCAGTTCTTCACGCACGCGAACCTCACCGTCTATCCCGACAACGTGACGATCTTCAAGCAGATCCTCGCGGGCAAGGCAGACGTGATGGTGACGGACGCGTCCGAGACGCTGCTGCAGCAAAAGCTGAATCCGGGCCTCTGCTCGGTGCATCCGGACAAGCCGTTCCAGTTCGGCGAGAAGGCGTACATGGTGCCGCGCGGCGACGTCGCGTTCCAGCAGTATGTCGACCAGTGGCTGCACCTTGCGCTGTCGAGCGGCGAGTACCAGGCGATTTCCGACAAGTGGCTGAAATAAGCGTGATCGCGCACGACGAGGGCGGCCGATAACGCTCACCGACCCCGCGTCCCTGACACCGAATGCGAAGCGCCGTTACACATTGGCGCGGGACGCGGTGGTCGCAAAACCGTGAAACTGGCCGAATGGCCGACTATCGCGGCGGTCGATCACGTTTCAAAATCTTTCCGACGAATGAATCGTCATACGCGGTAGCTGCCATGCGATGCACGTTCGGTCGTGTAAATCGGCAATTCGCCGACGCCGATACGCATGAAAAACGCATTGCGCGCACACGATAAAAACTCTGCGGAAACGATAAGTAAATATGACCATTTTCAGGATCCCGAAAACAGCAAAAAATCCCGGAAAGCCTTATCTGACGGGCGTTACAACCTGAAACACTTTGTTACCGCGAGGGGTCATTAATTCGCCCACAATGGGCCTCAACGGTTTCAACACGGATGCGGTCTCGTGTGCCAAGTGTGAGCGGACGCGAAGCGCTGCGAGCCAGTCGGTCACGTACCGAAGCCCTTCCGAGGGGCATCCCTGTTGGAGTCGTTTCCGGCCCCCGCCGGACACGGTTTCATCTTTGGTCTCCTCGCGCTAACCCCGTAGCGTGTGGTTTTTAGCGGGCTAATAAGCCCGCTTTTTTTCGTCCATCGAAAACGCAGCGCCCCGCAGGCCGCCGCGCTTTTCCCGACTCCGGGCCGCCCGTCGTTTCAAGCGGTCTTCTGCACGTCGAGCTTCAGTTCCTCGATCATCCGTTCGCGCATCACGAACTTCTGCACCTTGCCCGTCACCGTCATCGGCAGCTCGTCGACGAAGCGGATGTAGCGCGGAATCTTGTAGTGCGCGATCTGGCCATTGCAGAACGCACGCACGTCGTCCTCCGACATCTGCTCGTCCGCACGCAGCACGATCCACGCGCATAGCTCCTCTCCGTACTTCGCATCGGGCACGCCGAACACCTGCGCGCTCTGAATCTTCGGATGCCTGAACAGGAATTCCTCGATCTCGCGCGGATACACGTTCTCGCCGCCGCGGATCACCATGTCCTTCAGCCGGCCCACGATGTTGCAGTAGCCATCCGCATCGAGCGTCGCGAGATCGCCCGTATGCATCCAGCCGTCGACCAGCACCTCGCGCGTCTTCGCGTCGTCGTCCCAGTAGCCGAGCATCACCGAATAGCCCTTCGTGCACAGCTCGCCCGTCGCGCCGACCGGCACGATGCGCCCTTCCGGATCGACGATCTTCACTTCCAGATGCGGCTGAATGCGGCCGACCGTCGTCGTGCGCTTCTCGAGCGGATCGTCGGTCGAGCTCTGGAACGACACGGGGCTCGTCTCCGTCATCCCGTACGCGATGGTGATCTCCGACAGATGCATCTGCGACACGACGCGCTTCATCGTCTCGATCGGGCACGGCGAGCCGGCCATGATCCCGGTGCGCAGCGTCGACAGGTCGAATTTCGCGAATTCCGGATGATCGAGTTCCGCGATGAACATCGTCGGCACGCCGTGCAGCGCGGTGCAGCGTTCGTCGGCGACGGCCGCGAGCGTCGCGACCGGATCGAACGCCTCGCCGGGGAACACCATCGCCGCGCCCTTCGATACGCACGCGAGCACGGCCAGCACCATCCCGAAGCAGTGATACAACGGCACCGGAATGCACAGCGCGTCCTGCTCGCTGAACCGCATCGCCATCGCGATGAAGCGCGCGTTGTTGACGACGTTGCGGTGCGTGAGCGTCGCGCCCTTCGGGCTGCCGGTCGTGCCGCTCGTGAACTGGATGTTGATCGGATCGGTGGCCGCGAGCGTCGCGCCGATCGCATCGAGCCGCGCGACGTCGAGCGTATCGCGGCCGCGCGCCATCACGTCCGCGAAGCGGAACATGCCGGCCGGCGCGACTTCTCCCATCGACACGACCGTGCGCAGGCTCGGCACGCGCGCCGCCCGCAGGTCGCCCGGCGTCGCGCTCGCGAGCTCCGGCGCGATGGTCTGCAGCATCTCGACGTAGGCCGACGTCTTGAAGCGCTCGGCCGCGATCACGGCCTTGCAGCCGACCTTGTTCAGCGCATATTCGAGTTCCGCGAGCCGGTAGGCCGGATTGATGTTGACGAGGACCGCGCCGAGGCGCGCGGTCGCGAATTGCGTGAGCAGCCATTCGCTGCGGTTCGGCGACCAGATGCCGACGCAATCGCCTTTCACGATCCCCAGCGCGGCCAGGCCGGCCGCGAGCACGTCGACCTCGTGCACGAACTCGCGCCAGGTCCAGCGCACCTGCTGTTCGCGGAACACGACGGCCGGACGATCGGGAAAGCGGCCGGCCGTGTCGAGCAGGAACCGGCTGATGGTCGCTTCGGATAGCGGCACGTCGGTCGCGCCGCGCACGTACGACAGTCCGTTTTCGGGCGCGATCAGCGCCCCCACGTCAAGGTCTGCTGCCATCGATGTCTCCGTCCGTTTTTGTCTGATCGGCCCGGCACGCGGCTCACGCGCGCCTGCTCCGCCGCGAGTGCGGCGGACCGCCTCTGCACGCATGATGCCGCGCGCCGCTGACGATACTCTGACATCAAATCGCGGCGCACGGACGAAATAGCACGACCGGACGATACGATCCGGCCCGCAAAAAAACAGACGAAAACGACGGACGAAAAAAAGCAGCCCGAAGGCTGCTTTCTTACGCGGGATACGCGGCGGCTTAGTGCCGGCTACGAATCTTCGCGAGGCGCTGGATCGCCTCGAGCTGCGCCATCGCGGTCGCGAGCTCGGATTGCGCCTTTGCGAGGTCGAGGTCAGACTTCGCGTTCTGCAGCGTTTCCTCGGCACGCTTGCGCGCTTCCTCGGCTTTCGCCGCATCGAGGTCCTTGCCGCGGATCGCGGTGTCGGCGAGCACCGTCACGGCGCCCGGCTGCACTTCGAGAATGCCGCCCGCGACGAACACGAATTCGTCGTTGCCGCCCTCGACTTCGATGCGCACCGCACCCGGACGAATCCGCGTGATCAGCGGCGTGTGGCCCGGCAGAATGCCCAGCTCACCCGTTTCGCCCGGCAGCGCGACGAATTTCGCCTCGCCCGAGAAGATCTGCTCTTCCGCGCTGACGACGTCTACTTTGATGGTTGCCATATGAACTCCTGTCGATCGGAGTGAGCGCTTCAGCGCTGACTCCGATCCCATGCACGGCGGGTTGAGCGTGTCGCGTGGGCTCCGATCCGCGAAAAGATACCATCATGGTATCCATCGCGGACGCACGGCGCCCGCTGCGTTACGCCCGCCCCTTACGAGATCTTCTTGGCCTTTTCGAAGGCTTCGTCGATCGTGCCGACCATGTAGAACGCCTGTTCCGGCAGGTGGTCGCACTCGCCGTCGACGATCATCTTGAAGCCACGGATCGTTTCCTTCAGCGGCACGTACTTGCCCGGCGAACCCGTGAACACTTCAGCGACGTGGAACGGCTGCGACAGGAAACGCTGGATCTTACGCGCACGTGCGACCGACAGCTTGTCTTCCGGCGACAGTTCGTCCATGCCCAGAATCGCGATGATGTCGCGCAGTTCCTTGTAGCGCTGCAGCGTCTGCTGAACGCGACGGGTGATCGAGTAGTGCTCTTCACCGATCACGTTCGGGTCGATCTGGCGCGACGTGGAGTCGAGCGGGTCGACCGCCGGGTAGATACCCAGCGAAGCGATGTCACGCGACAGAACGACGGTTGCGTCCAGGTGGCCGAAGGTCGTGGCCGGCGACGGGTCGGTCAAGTCATCCGCAGGGACGTACACGGCCTGAACCGACGTAATCGAGCCCTTCTTGGTCGACGTGATGCGTTCCTGCAGCTTGCCCATTTCTTCAGCCAGCGTCGGCTGATAGCCCACTGCCGACGGCATACGGCCGAGCAGTGCCGACACTTCGGTACCGGCCAGCGTGAAACGGTAGATGTTGTCGACGAAGAACAGCACGTCGAGGCCTTCGTCACGGAAGTGCTCGGCCATCGTCAGGCCGGTCAGCGCGACGCGCAGACGGTTGCCCGGCGGCTCGTTCATCTGGCCGTACACCAGCGCGACCTTGTCGAGAACGTTCGAGTCCTTCATTTCGTGGTAGAAGTCGTTCCCTTCACGGGTACGCTCGCCCACGCCCGCGAACACGGAGTAACCACCGTGTTCCTTCGCGATGTTGTTGATGAGCTCCATCATGTTGACGGTCTTGCCCACGCCAGCACCGCCGAACAGGCCAACCTTGCCGCCCTTCGCGAACGGGCAGATCAGGTCGATGACCTTGATACCCGTTTCGAGCAGTTCGGTCGACGGCGACAGTTCGTCGAACGCCGGAGCCTTCTGGTGGATCGAACGCGTATGTTCGCTTTCGATCGGGCCGGCTTCGTCGATCGGACGGCCGAGCACGTCCATGATACGGCCGAGGGTCGGCTTGCCGACCGGCACCGAAATCGGTTTTGCCGTGTTCTTCACGGTCAGGCCGCGGCGCAGGCCGTCGGATGCACCCAGACAAATGGTACGGACCACGCCGTCACCCAGCTGCTGCTGGACTTCGAGCGTCAGTTCCGAGCCATCGAGAATGAGCGCGTCGTAGATCTTCGGCATGCTCTCGCGCGGGAATTCCACGTCGATAACGGCGCCGATGCACTGTACGATCTTGCCTTCTACCAAAGCAGCAGTACTCATCGCTTTTCCTTTAAATACCTGATTCTTTACTCGCGCAAAGGCGCAGTTGTCGTCCCGGGCGCGCGCTTAAACAGCGGCTGCGCCGCCGACGATCTCCGACAGTTCTTTCGTAATCGCGGCCTGGCGGCTCTTGTTGTATACGAGCTGCAGTTCGCTGATCACCGTCTTCGCGTTGTCGGACGCGGCCTTCATCGCGACCATCCGCGCCGATTGCTCGGACGCCATGTTCTCCGCGACAGCCTGGTAAACCAGCGCCTCGACGTAACGCACGAGCAGTTCGTCGACGACTGCCTGCGCGTCCGGCTCGTAGATGTAATCCCACGACGTGGCCGGCGTACCGTCATCGGCCTCGAAGTGCTCCGACGACAGCGGCAGCAACTGCTCGATCACGGCTTCCTGCTTCATCGTGTTGACGAAGCGCGTGTAAGCGATATAAACCGCCGACAGCTTGCCTTCCGAGTACAGGTCGAGCTGCGTCTTCACGGCGCCGATCAGCTTGTCCAGATGCGGGGTGTCGCCGAGGTGCACGACCTGCGACATCACCTTCGCGCCGAAGCGGTTCAGGAACCCGAGGCCCTTGCTACCGATCGCGGTGGCTTCGACCTTCTGGCCCTTCTCTTCCAGCTCCTTGAACTTCTGCACCGTCGCACGCAGCACGTTGGTGTTCAGACCACCGCACAGACCCTTGTCCGTCGTGACAAGGATGATGCCGGCCGTCGTCGCGCCGTCGTTCGCCACCATGAACGGGTGGCGGTACTCCGGGTTCGCACGGCTCATGTGCGCGGCGATGGCTCGGACCTTGTCCGCGTACGGACGAGCGGCGCGCATGCGTTCCTGCGCGCGGCGCATCTTCGATGCGGCCACCATCTCCATCGCCTTCGTGATCTTGCGCGTGTTTTGCACGCTCTTGATCTTGCCGCGAATTTCCTTCATTCCAGCCATAGCTTGCTCCTTGACCGAAGCGGCGCGGGCACATCAGCACCCGCGCGGCCTCAGTGTGTCACTCGCGGATCAATAGGCACCCGACTTCTTGAAGGACTCGATCGCCGCGCGCAGCGCGCCTTCGTCGTCCTTCGAGAGATCCTTGGTGTCTTCGATGCGCTTGATGAGGTCAGCGTGGCTGGTCTTCAGGTTGTCGCGCAGGCCCTTCTCGAACGGCAGCACTTGCTTCACGTCGAGATCGTCGAGGTAGCCGTTGTTCGCGGCGTACAGCGACACGGCCAGTTCCCACACCTGCAGCGGCTGGTACTGCGGCTGCTTCAGCAGTTCCGTCACGCGGCGGCCGCGCTCGAGCTGCTTGCGGGTCGCTTCGTCGAGGTCCGATGCGAACTGCGCGAATGCCGCCAGTTCACGGTACTGCGCGAGGTCGGTACGGATACCGCCCGACAGCTTCTTCACGACCTTCGTCTGAGCGGCGCCGCCGACGCGCGACACCGACACGCCGGCGTTGATTGCCGGGCGGATGCCTGCGTTGAACAGGTCGGTTTCCAGGAAGATCTGGCCGTCGGTGATCGAGATCACGTTCGTCGGAACGAACGCGGTCACGTCGCCAGCCTGCGTTTCGATGACCGGCAGTGCCGTCAGCGAGCCGCTCTTGCCCTTCACTTCGCCGTTCGTGAACTTCTCGACGTACTCTTCCGACACGCGAGCAGCACGCTCGAGCAGACGCGAGTGCAGATAGAACACGTCACCCGGGTAGGCTTCACGGCCCGGCGGGCGGCGCAGCAGCAGCGAGATCTGACGGTATGCCCACGCTTGCTTGGTCAAGTCGTCATAGATGATCAGCGCGTCTTGACCGCGGTCGCGGAAGTATTCGCCCATCGTGCAGCCGGCGTACGGTGCGAGGTACTGCATCGCGGCCGAATCCGAGGCCGAAGCGGCGACGACGATCGTGTATTCCATCGCGCCCGTTTCTTCGAGCTTGCGCACCACGTTCATGATCGACGAAGCCTTCTGGCCGATCGCGACGTAGATACAGACCAGGTCCTTGCCCTTCTGGTTGATGATCGCGTCGATCGCCACCGCGGTCTTGCCGCACTGACGGTCGCCGATGATCAGCTCACGCTGGCCACGGCCGATCGGCACCATCGCGTCGATCGACTTGATGCCCGTCTGCACCGGCTGCGACACCGACTTACGCCAGATCACGCCCGGAGCGATCTTTTCGATCGCGTCGGTCAGCTTCGCGTTGACCGGGCCCTTGCCGTCGATCGGGTTGCCGAGCGCGTCGACCACGCGGCCGACGAGTTCCGGACCCACCGGGACTTCGAGAATGCGGCCCGTCGTCTTGACGACGTCGCCTTCCGAGATGTGTTCGTATTCGCCGAGAATCACAGCGCCGACCGAGTCGCGCTCGAGGTTCAGCGCGAGGCCGAACGTGTTGCCCGGAAACTCGAGCATTTCGCCCTGCATCACGTCCGACAGGCCGTGGATGCGCACGATACCGTCGGTCACGGAGATCACGGTGCCCTGGTTGCGAACGTCTGCGCTCGCTTCAAGGCCCTGGATCCGGCTCTTGATCAGCTCGCTGATCTCAGAGGGATTGAGTTGCATTATTCGCTCCTGATAGTCAATTCTGTTGCGTGCCGGCGTGGCGCTCAGGCGGTCAAGGCAGCCTGCATCGATGCGAGGCGCGCGCGAACCGAGGTGTCGAGCACTTCGTCGCCGACCGTCACGCGCACGCCGCCGATCAGCGACGAATCGACTTCGACCGTCGGCTTCAGCTTGCGCTTGAACTTGCGTTCGAGGCCAGAGACGAGACTTTCGAGATCCGCGCCGTTCAGCGGGAACGCGCTCACGATCTCGGCGTCGGCTGCACCTTCACGTTCGTTCTTGAGCGCCTCGAACTGCTCGGCGATTTCCGGCAGCAGCGCGATACGATGATTGTCGACCAGCATCTGCACGAAGTTCTTCGCTTCCGCGCCGGCCGCGACCGGCGACTTCACCGCAGCAAGCAGCAGCTCGACCACTTGCGTGCGCGTCACCTTCGGGCTCGACGCGACCGACAGCACTTCCGGCAGACGCGCAACCTGGGCCAGCTCTTGCACGAGCGTGGACCAGGCGGCGATGTCACCTCCCTCGGCCACGCGGAACAGCGCTTCTGCGTAAGGGCGGGCGATGGTTGCAAGTTCGGCCATGATCAGAGCTCGGCTTTCAGTTGATTCAGCAGTTGGGCGTGGGCCGTTTGATCGACTTCGCGCTTCAGGATCTGCTCGGCGCCCTTCACGGCCAGCGAGGCGACTTCGCCACGCAGCGCTTCGCGCGCCTTCACGATTTGCTGTTCTGCTTCCGCCTTCGCCTGGGCGACGATGCGGGCGGCTTCAGCCTGGGCGTTGGCCTTGATTTCCTCGGCGACCGCCTGGGCACGCTTTTCAGCGTCGGCGATGCGCTGCTGGCCGTCGTTGCGGGCCTGCGCGAGTTCCTGGTCCACGCGCTTGTGCGCTGCGTCGAGTTCCGCCTTGCCCTTCTCCGCGGCGGCGAGGCCGTCGGCGATCTTCTTCGAACGTTCGTCGAGGGCGTTGATCAACGGCGGCCACACGAATTTCATCGTGAACCACGCGAGGACCAGGAACACGACCATTTGCGCAAACAGAGTTGCGTTGAGATTCACGGTGTTTCCTTATCTGCTATCCGGAAAAATGAAACGGTAAGGCGCTCATCGAGTTGCATTCGATCAGCGCCCCAAGTCTCCGTTCCGCCCTGCGCCGGCTTGCGCCGGGCGCATATTTCCGAGGAACCTTAGCCTGCGAGCTTCGACAGGAGCGGGTTCGCGAACGCGAACAGCATTGCGACACCAACACCGATCAGGAATGCAGCGTCGATCAGGCCGGCCAGCAGGAACATCTTCGTTTGCAGCGGGTTGATGAGTTCCGGCTGACGTGCGCACGCTTCGATGTACTTGCCACCCATCAGCGCGATACCGATACAGGCGCCGATTGCACCCAGGCCGATGATGATGCCGATACCGATGGCGGTCAGACCCTGGATGTTGGCGATGTAAGCTTGCATGATCACTCCTTTGTGAAAAGACTTGGAACTGAGATTTAAAAAACTAAAACGAAGACTCTTTGTTGCACGCCGCGCTTAGTGCTTGTCGTGCGCCTGGCCGAGATACACCAGCGTCAGCATCATGAAAATGAATGCCTGCAACAGAACAATCAGGATGTGGAAGATTGCCCAGACGCTGCCCGCGATCACGTGACCAATGAAGCCGAGGAACGTTGCGTCGCCACCGAAGCTCCACATGCTGCCGAGCAGGGCGATCAACAGGAACAACAGCTCACCCGCGTACATGTTGCCGAACAGCCGCATGCCGAGCGAAACGGTCTTTGCGACGTATTCGACGATGTTGAGCGCGAGGTTGGGGATCCACAGCAGCGGGTGGCCGCCGAACGGGGCCGACAGCAGCTCATGCACGAAGCCGCCCGCGCCCTTGATCTTGATGCTGTAGTAGATCATCAGGACGAACACGCCGAGCGCGATGCCGAGCGTGCCGTTCAGGTCGGCCGTCGGGACGATGCGATGGTGGGAAATCACGTCCGACAGACCGAGCAGGCCGATCACGCGGCCCGGCAGGTCGACCGGGAGGAAGTCGAGGGAGTTCATCAGCGTGACCCACACGAACACCGTGAGGGCGAGCGGCGCGATGAACGTACGATTGCCGTGGACGATGGCCTTCGACTGGTCTTCGACCATTTCGACGAGCATCTCGATCGCGCACTGGAAACGGCCCGGCACGCCCGACGTCGCCTTGCGGGCGGCCAGACGCAGCACGAGGATCGTCACGATGCCGCACACGATCGACCAGAACAGCGTATCGAGATTCCAGACGTGGATATCGAAAATCGACGTCTGATGCGAGGTGGAGAAATTCTGCAAGTGGTGCGCAATGTACTCGGACGGATCCGGACGCGTGCCTTCGCTAGCTGCCATATCGTTAATGCCACCCAAATTGTCGAAAATCGTTTTGCCCCGTTCCGCAATACGCTATTGCGGGAACGGGCCGGTGCGGTTCGTTGTCGAAACCGCACGCTGCTTGTTTCTTACCGCCAGGCCAGCGCGATCCAGTACGTCTTCAGCACGACGAGGTACGTGACCAGGAACGGCACCCAGTGCACGCCGGCCCAGCCGAACGCCACTGCTGCAAACATCCCGATCGTCAGGCCGAGCTTCAGGGCTTCGCCCATCACCCAGCTCATGACGGTGGCCGAGCCACCTGCCTTCAGTCGTGCCACGAACAACGCGCTTGGCACCCAGCCGATCGCCCCGCCCAGAAACGCGGACTGCGCAGCGGCGCCCGGCGACTTTGAAAACAGCCACCACGCCAGCGTTGCAACCAGGGACAAGACCACCTGCGCGGCCACCACCTTGGAGGGGGTCACGCGCGATGGCTTGCTCACGTTCGGACCGAACAGCCTCTCGGCTTCCGTCCGCGTGAGCGGAACGATGTTGTTATCTTGCTGCTCGGCATCCCAGTCGTCGGCCTCGGACTCGCGCCGTTCGCCGGCCGCTGAAGCGGTGCGTTGCGCTCGGTGATCATCGTGCCTGTCGTTCGGCGCCTGACCCGCCATCGCAATTTTCCGCAAAATCCTTGAACCCGGCCCCAGACTTTCCGAAAGCTTTCAGGGGTGCCTAGCTAACAAATCCGGGCGATTGTAAGCGATAGTTGCAAGTGATTCAAGGCTTTAGACGCGACAAAAACCTGTGCAAAACGACGCCTCATCATGTGAAAAACGCGCGAATCGACGACGTACGATGACAGTTGTAAGGTCGCTTTCCCGCACCGGTATTTCTTGCCCGAAAAAGTGCGGCGACCGGGAAATGACGCGACATCGATGCCTGGCACGGGCGTCATCGACGCGACGCGATCGCAGCAGGAATGCTGCTGTGACGCGACCGCGGAAAACGGCCCGGCGCAACGATGCGGAACGACGGAAATAGCGCGACCATGCGTTGGGCGCGACGCGCGAAATGCGCTCGGCCGCGAGCGGGCCGATGCTCGCAATCAGTTGTTGTGCCGCCACAGAATATCGACTGTGAATCGCCGCACTTATCAACAGCCCGCCTCACAACAGCCGGGAACGCCGTGCGCCCTCCCCGTCACGCTTGCAGCACGCCTGCACCGCAGGCGGCCGCACCCCTCAACCGTGAACGAGCAACCACGCCCCCAGTGCCGCGCTCGCGATCGCGAACGGAATCGACACCAGGTGAAACGGCAGCCACATGCGCGGCTCCTTCGCGAGACGCACCGCGATCAGGTTCGCGAGCGAACTGATCGCGAAACCGAAGCCGCCGACCGATACGCCGAACGCGAGCGCACGCCAGTCGTGCGTGAATTCCGACAGCAGGATGGCCGCCGGCACGTTGCTGATTCCCTGTGACAGCACCACACCTGCCCCGAACACACGCAGCGGCGAATCGAGATGGGTCCGCGCGATCGCGTCGTGCACGACGGGCAGCGCGGCCGCGCTGCGCAGCACGACGAACATCAGCACGAAGATCAGCAGCAGCAGCCAGTCGATCTTCAGGACTGCGTCGCGTTTTGCCACCAGCAGCGCGATCACGACGGCGAACAGCGCCGGCACCGGATGATGCGCGTCGGCCAGCAGCACGAACGCACCGAACAGCACCGCCGCGAGCAGCGCGTGCATGCGCTGCACGGGAACGGGCTCGACGTCGCCCGACAGGTCGAGCGGTTTCGCGCGAAACGCGCACGCCGTCAGCACGAGCAGCAGCGCCATCAGCGCCAGCGCGAGCGGACCGAGCGTGACGACGAAGCGGCCGAACGACATGCCGCTCAATTGCCACAGGAAAAGGTTCTGGGGATTGCCGAGCGGCGTCGCGACGGACCCCGCGTTGACGGCCAGCGCGACCACGATCACGAGCCGCCGGAACGGCAGCGGCGTCAGCGCGCGCAGCGACACCATCAACGGCACGACGACGAACAGCGCGACGTCGTTGGTGAGCCACATCGCGAGTGCCGCCGCGAACACGACGAGCAGCATCGCGAGCCCGCGCTCGGAATGCACGTGATGCACGATGCGATGCGCGAGCCACATCAGGCATCCGGACAACTCGAGCGCCTTGGTCAGCATCAGCAGGCCCGCGAGCGTCGCGACGGTCTGCCAGTCCACGCGCCCGGCCAGCG
Source organism: Burkholderia sp. KBS0801 (assembly GCF_005937855.2). Lineage (NCBI taxonomy): Bacteria > Pseudomonadati > Pseudomonadota > Betaproteobacteria > Burkholderiales > Burkholderiaceae > Burkholderia > Burkholderia sp. KBS0801. The sequence continues at coordinate 109,359 of NZ_CP042177.1, read as the reverse complement.
CGGCGATTGGTTGCGGATGCAACCATTGCAGAATGATCAGTGCAAGCGCCAGTACCGACAGCACCGGCTCCTTCAACAGCCAGGCAAGCCAACGGCGTGGCGCCGCCGCGCCCGTGTTCTCTATCAATCGCGCCTCGTTACTCTTCGGTCGCGACGTTGCCGCGCAGGCGCACGAGAATGCCCTCGAGCGCATCGAGGTTGCCGAAATCGATCATCACCTGCCCTCGCCCGCGGCGGCCGAGCTTGATCTTCACCGTCGATGCGAGCAGGTCGGACAACTCCTCTTCGAGACGGCGCGTGTCGCGGCCGCCGTCATCCTTCGCGCGCGCCTTCACCGTCGGCGCTTCCTTCGTCGTGTGCGCGACCAGCTTCTCGGTCTCGCGCACCGACATGCGCTTGTTGACGACCTGATGCGCGAGCGTGATCTGCGTCGCCGCGTCGACCGCGAGCAGCGCACGCGCGTGGCCCATGTCAAGATCGCCGGCCAGCAACATCGTCTGCACCGGCGCGGCGAGATTCAGCAGGCGCAGCAGGTTCGACACCGCGCTGCGCGAACGGCCGACCGATTCGGCCGCCTGTTCGTGCGTGAAACCGAACTCGTCGAGCAGGCGCTGGATACCGTGCGCCTCTTCCAGCGGGTTAAGGTCCTCGCGCTGGATGTTCTCGATCAGCGCCATCGCAGCGGCAGCCTGATCGGATACGTCCTTCACGAGCACCGGCACTTCGTCGAGACCGGCCAGGCGTGCCGCGCGGAAACGTCGCTCGCCGGCGATGATCTCGTATTTGTCAGACGAAATGGGCCGCACCAGGATCGGCTGCATCACGCCTTGCGCGCGAATGCTGGCCGCCAGTTCCTGCAGGCTGCCTTCGTCCATCCGGGTCCGCGGCTGGTACTTGCCGGCCTGCAGCTTGCCGAGCGCGAGCGTGTTCGGCGCCCCTTCGATCTTCACCGCTTCGGTGATGTCCGCACTGCCGCCGAGCAGCGCTTCGAGGCCACGTCCCAAGCCCTTCTTCTTTGGTACCGCGTTCATGTCTTTCTTCCTCGCTTCGCTCATGTCCGGATCACGACACCTCGAACGCGCGCACGCGGTCGATCATCTCGGCACCGAATTGGATATACGCCTGCGCACCGCGCGAGTTGCGGTCGAACACGACGCCCGGCAACCCGTAACTCGGCGCTTCCGCCAGGCGCACGTTGCGCGGGATCACCGCGTCGAACACCTTGTCGCCGAAGTGCGCTTTCAGTTGATCGGAGACTTGCTGCTGCAGCGTGATGCGCGGATCGAACATCACGCGCAGCAAGCCGATGATCTTCAGGTCGCGGTTCATGTTCGCGTGAACCTGCTTGATCGTGTTGACGAGATCCGACAGCCCTTCCAGCGCGAAGTACTCGCACTGCATCGGGATCACGACGCCATGTGCCGCGCACAGTCCGTTCAGCGTCAGCAGCGACAGCGTCGGCGGGCAATCGATCAGCACGAAGTCGTAGTCGTCGGCCACGCGCTCGAGCGCAGCCTTCAGCCGACGCTCGCGGTTGTCGATGCCGATCAGCTCGATCTCGGCACCGGACAGCTCGCGGTTGGCCGGCAGCACGTCGTACGTGACGCCCTCCGGACGCACGCGCGCGTCCATCACCGATACGCCGTCGATCAGCACTTCGTACACGGTCGACTCGCAGGCGGCCTTGTCGATCCCGCTGCCCATCGTCGCGTTGCCCTGCGGGTCGAGATCGATCAGCAGGACTCGTTGCTCCTGCGCTGCAAGGCTTGCGGCGAGATTGACCGATGTCGTCGTCTTGCCGACGCCCCCCTTCTGGTTCGCAACGCAGAAGATCTTTGCCATCGTTGGTGTGTTCCCTTTACCTTCAAACAAACGGCGCGCTACCGCGCGCCTTCAATTCGCCTCGTCGACGACCACCTCGATCAGGTGCCGTTCGGCATCGAGCATCGGTACTGCAAGCCGCATCGTCTGCTTTACACGGCTGCCTTCCGGCAGTCGTGCAATTTCGTCGTCCGGGTGAACACCCTTCATTGCCCAGATCGAGCCGCCGGGCGCGACGAGATGACGAGCAAGTTTAACGAAGTCGGATAGATCCGCGAAGGCGCGGGACACGATCATGTCGAATTTTTCCGGCACTTCGACACCGGGCTGCAGCAATTCGACCCGCCCGGTGACGACCGACAGGTTCGCGAGCTTCAGCTCCGCGCGCATTTGCGTCTGGAATGCAGACTTTTTCTGCACGATATCGTTCAACGTCACCTGCCAGTCCGGCTGGACGATCGCCAGCACAATGCCGGGCAGCCCGCCGCCCGAACCCACGTCGAGCACGCGCGCCGATGCACGGTCGCGCAGATGCGGAACGATGGAGAGCGAATCGAGAATGTGCTGGATCAGCATCTGCTTCGGGTCGCGGATCGCGGTCAGGTTGTAGACCGCGTTCCATTTCCCGAGCAGCGCGACATAGTCGAGCAGCTGGTTGCGTTGTGCATCCGTCAATGCGATGTCGAGCGCGGCCGTGCCGTCGACGAGCATCTGTTCAAGTACGTCCCGATTAACCGCCGGCGCGCGACGCGCCGTCATTGTTGCGTCGGGACGGTGCCGTCCCCCTGCTCCGTCGCCTCTGCGGCGGCGCCGTTACGACGGCCAAGGCCACGGCGTTTCAGGTGCACCATCAGCAACGAGATCGCAGCCGGCGTGACGCCCGAGATCCGCGAGGCCTGGCCGATCGTTTCCGGCCGGAACTCGTTGAGCTTCTGGCTCACTTCGAACGACAGGCCGCGAACCTCGCGGTAGTCGATACCGTCCGGCAGGCGCGTGTTCTCGTTCGCATCGTTGCGCTCGATCTCGCTCGCTTGTCGCTCGATATAGCCCTGATATTTGATGCCAATCTCGACCTGCTCCTTGATCTGCTCGAGCAGCACCGGATCGTCGGCCAGCGGTTCGGCCGGCGCGCATTCGCCACCCTTCAGGCTGCACACGCCGTCGTAGCTGATGCCCGGGCGGCGCAGCAGCTCCGCGAGGCTGTACTCGTGATCGATCGCCTTGCCGAGCAAAGCCGTCGCCTCCTCCGGCGGCAGCGTTTTCGGCGTGACCCACGTCGACTTCAGGCGTTCGGTTTCACGTGAAACAGCGTCGCGCTTTCGGCTGAATGCGTCCCAGCGCGCGTCGTCGACGAGCCCCAGTTCGCGGCCGATCTCGGTCAGACGCATGTCCGCGTTGTCTTCGCGTAGGCTCAGGCGGTACTCCGCACGGCTCGTGAACATCCGGTACGGCTCGGCCACGCCGCGCGTGACGAGGTCGTCGACCAGCACGCCAAGGTAGGCCTGGTCGCGACGCGGGCACCATGCGTCCTTCTCCTGTACATAGCGCCCGGCGTTCAGGCCAGCCAGCAGACCTTGTGCGGCCGCTTCTTCGTAGCCGGTCGTGCCGTTGATCTGGCCCGCAAAGAACAGCCCGTTGATCGCCTTCGTTTCGAGCGACGCCTTCAGCGCACGCGGGTCGAAGTAGTCGTACTCGATCGCGTAGCCGGGGCGCAGGATGTGCGCGTTCTCGAGGCCGCGCATCGAGTGCACGAGCTCGAGCTGCACGTCGAACGGCAGGCTCGTCGAAATCCCGTTCGGGTAGAACTCGTTGGTCGTCAGCCCTTCCGGCTCCAGGAAGATCTGGTGCGATTCCTTCGACGCGAACCGGTGAATCTTGTCCTCGATCGACGGGCAGTAACGCGGGCCGACGCCTTCGATCACGCCTGTATACATAGGCGAACGGTCGAGGCCGCCGCGGATGATGTCGTGCGTGCGCTCGTTGGTATGCGTGACCCAGCACGGCAGCTGCTGCGGATGCTGCTCCGCCCGGCCCAGGAACGAGAACACGGGAATCGGATCGAGGTCGCCCGGCTGCTCGTCCAGCTTCGAAAAGTCGATCGAGCGGCCGTCGATACGCGGCGGCGTACCGGTCTTCAGGCGGCCCTGCGGCAGCTTCAGCTCCTTCAGGCGCGCGGACAACGACACGGCCGCCGGATCGCCCGCGCGACCGCCCGTATAGTTGTTCAGACCGACGTGGATCTTGCCGTCGAGGAACGTCCCCGCAGTCAGCACCACCGCACGCGCGCGGAAGCGGATGCCGATCTGCGTGACGGCGCCGACCACGCGGTCGCCTTCGACCATCAGGTCGTCGACGGCCTGCTGGAACAGCCACAGGTTCGGCTGATTCTCGAGCCGATGGCGGATCGCGGCCTTGTACAGGATGCGGTCGGCCTGGGCGCGCGTCGCGCGCACGGCCGGGCCCTTCGACGAATTGAGGATCCGGAACTGAATACCGCTTTCGTCCGTCGCGGCAGCCATCGCACCGCCGAGCGCGTCGACTTCCTTGACCAGATGGCCCTTGCCAATGCCGCCGATCGACGGATTGCAGCTCATCTGCCCGAGCGTTTCGATGTTATGGGTCAGCAGCAGCGTCTTCGCACCCATACGGGCCGATGCCAACGCGGCTTCCGTGCCGGCGTGCCCGCCACCGACAACGATGACGTCAAATTCTGTGGGAAAAAGCATGGTGGATTCCGCGCACAGGACTGTGCACGAACCTATCTGAGAAATGTATGGGGCGAATTATAGCGGGTTCGCTTTTCACCCGAAGGCCATCCGAATGGTAGGGCCCGTTCATTTCGGCGTTTTTTTTGGCCGATCGGCCGAGCTGTGCGGTCCCACCCTGCTACGGCGACGTGGGCCGCAGCCTCGACGCACATCGCCAAGCTGTGCAAAACCGGTGTCGACATCCCTCCTGGGTCACAGCATTTCCGATCGATCGCCCGATACTTATCCCCTGTTCCATTCGTCTCAGGGGAATAGCAGGCTGTCGCACACACAACGCTCGTTACCCTGTGCAACCCGGCGCGATAGCCCCCGCCCCCGACACAGCGCTTCGGCTGGTTGCTCCGACACTTATCCCCAACGACGCATCGCCCTGCCCCCGAAAAACAAAAACGGCGTGTTTCACGTGAAACACGCCGCCCCGTTTCCCGCCACCCGCCCTAACCATCAAGCCGTTTTCTTCGCCAACCCCAGGTAAGTTTCGATCACGCGCGGATTTTGTGCCAGCTCGGCCGCCGGCCCTTCCAGCGCTAGCTCCCCCGTCTCCAGTACATAACCGTAGTCCGAGATCTGCAGTGCCGCCCGCGCGTTCTGCTCGATCAGCAGCGTCGCCACACCCGTGCCGCGCAACGCGCTGATGATATGAAAAATTTCCTTCACGATCAGCGGCGCCAACCCGAGGCTCGGCTCATCGAGCATCAGCAGGTCGGGTTTGCCCATCAGCGCGCGGCCCACCGCAAGCATCTGCCGCTCGCCGCCCGACAGCGTACCGGCCGCCTGCTTGCGCCGCTCCTTGAGCCGCGGAAACAGCGCAAACACATGATCGAGCTGGTCGAGAAAGTTCGACTCGCCCGCGAGCTTGCGGCGATACGCGCCCAGCACGAGGTTGTCCTCGACCGTCATCGTGCTGAACAGCTCGCGCTTTTCCGGCACGAGGCACATCCCGCGCGCGACGCGCTGCTCGACCGGCAGCGCGCCCACGTCGTGGCCGCGATACATGACCGCGCCCGACGCATGCCCGGTCACGGGCAACGCACCCATGATCGCGTTCAGCATCGTCGACTTGCCGGCACCGTTCGGGCCGATCACGCTGACGATCTGCCCGGCGCCCACCTTGATCGCCGCACCGTGCAGCGCCTCGACTTTCCCGTATCGGACCGCCAGTCCGCGCACCTCGAGAATCGGCATCGTCGTGTCCGCCGTCATCACTCCACCCCGCCCAGATACGCTTCGAGCACCGCCGGATCCTGCTGCACGTCCTGCGGCAGCCCTTCCGCGATCCGCGTGCCGAATTCCATCACCACCAGCCGGTCGGTGAGATTCATCACGAAATCCATGTCATGTTCCACGAGCAACACGCTCATCCCTTCGGCCTTCAGGCGCCGCAACAGATCGGCGAGTTGCTGCTTCTCCTGGTAGCGCAGCCCGGCGGCCGGCTCGTCGAGCAGCAGCAGCGTCGGGTCGCAGCACAGCGCGCGGGCGATTTCGAGAATCCGCTGCTGTCCGAGCGCGAGGCTGGCCGCTTCGTCGTACATGTGCTTTTCGAGCCCGACACGGCGGATCTGGCGTGCTGCTTCGGCCAGCAGTTGCGCCTCCTCGTGCGCGTTGAGCCGCGCGATGCTGCGCCACACGCCCGTACGGCCGCGCAAATGCGCGCCGATCGCGACGTTCTCGAGCACCGTCATCGTCGGCAGCAGCTTCACGTGCTGGAACGTACGGCCGATCCCGCGCCGGACGATCTGACGCGATGTGAGCCCGTCGATCCGCTCGCCGCGGAACGTGATCGTGCCGCCGGTCGGCTGCAGCACGCCGGTCACGAGGTTGAACGTGGTCGACTTGCCCGCGCCGTTCGGGCCGATCAGGCCGATGATCTGCCCCGCCTTCACGTCGAAACTGACGTCGTTGACGGCCACCAGCCCGCCGAACTGCTTGCGCGCGTTGTCGACGACGAGCAGCGGCTCGCCGGCCACCGGTTTCGCACGCTGCGGCAGTGGATCGGCCTGGTCGGGCACATGGGCGCGCGGCCCGCGCGGAAACAGCTTCGCGACGAACGGCCACACGCCCTGGCGCGCGTACTGCAGCAGCAGCACCATCAGCACGCCGAACACGATGATCTCGAAGTTGCCTTCCGAGCCGAGCAGCTTCGGCAGCAGCGTCTGCAGGTAGTCCTGCAGCACGGTGAGGATCGCCGCACCGAGCACCGCGCCCCATACGTGCGACACGCCGCCGACCACGGCCATGAACAGGAATTCGATCCCGTGGTTCAGCCCGAACGGGGTCGGGTTCACCGCGCGCTGCAGGTGCGCGTACAGGAAGCCCGATACCGCGGCGAGCACGGCCGCGTAGACGAAGATCACGACGCGCATCCATGCGGTGTCCACGCCCATCGCCTCCGCCATCACACCGCCGCCGCGCAACGCGCGGATCGCTCGGCCGGGGCGGCTGTTGAGCAGGTTCTGCACCGACACGATCGCCGCCAGCACGACGGCCCAGATCAAGAAGTACAGGCTGCGGCCGCTACCGAGCTCGATGCCGAACAGGTTCAGCGCCGGAATCCCGTTGATCCCGTCGTACTTGCCGAGCAGTTCGAGGTTGCCGAACAGATAGAACAGCGCGAGGCCCCACGCGATCGTGCCGAGCGGCAGGAAGTGCCCGGACAGCCGCATCGTGACCGCACCGAGCACGAGCGCGACGAGCGCCGTCAGCACGACGCCGACGATCAGCGCGAGCCACGGCGACACGCCGTATCGCGTCGTCAGAAACGCCGTCGCATACGCGCCGATGCCGACGAACGCGGCCTGCCCGAAACTCGTCATCCCGCCGACACCCGTCAGCAGCACGAGCCCGATCGCGACGATCGCGTAGAGGCCGATGTAGTTCAGCAGCGTGATCCAGTATTCGGGCACCTGCAGCGCGCCGGGCAGCACCGGCAGCGCGAACAGCACCACGAGAAACACCCAGAAGGTCTTGTTGCGTACCATCGTCTTCATCGCGTCACTCCTCTTCCTCTTCCGCATGCGGCGTCGCGAAACTGCGCCACAGCAGCACCGGGATGATCAGCGTGAACACGATCACTTCCTTGTACGCGCTCGCCCAGAACGACGAATACGATTCGAGCACACCGACGAGCAGCGAGCCCGCGGCCGCGAGCGGATAACTGACCAGCCCGCCGATGATCGCGCCGACGAAGCCCTTCAGGCCGATCAGGAAGCCGGAGTCGTAATAGATGGTCGTCAGCGGGCCGACGAGGATGCCGGACAGCACGCCGAGCCCCGCCGCCAGCGTGAACGCCAGCCGCCCCGCTTCGGTCGTGCCGATGCCGACGAGCCGCGCGCCGAGCCGGTTCACCGACGTCGCGCGCAGCGCCTTGCCGGCGATCGTGCGGCCGAAGTACACGTAGAGCGCACCGATCAGCACCAGCGCGGTCACGACCACGAGAATGCTCTGCACCGACACCGTCATGCTGCCGACCGACAGCGATGCATCCGCGAATCCGTTGGTGCGCGAACCTTCCGCGCCGAACATCACGAGCCCGAGGCCGACCATTGCGAAATGGACGGCGACCGACACGATCAGCAGCAGCAGCGTCGTGCCTTCGGCGATCGGTTGATAGACGAGTCGGTAGACGAACGGCCCCATTGGCACGACGATCGCAAGCGTCAGCGCGATCTGCGCGAGCATCGGCAACGGCTGCGCTGCAAAGCTGCGCGTGAGCGCGAACACCGCAAGCGGCAGCAGCACGTAGCGGCTCGCCAGCGTCGCGAGCGTGCGGCCGAGTTGGTGGCGGCGTTCGCGATGGCGGACCAGGCCGCCGACTTCCAGCATGAAGCACGCGATGCCCATCACGAACAACAGCCAGCAGGTCGCGGGAAATTTCTGCGCCTGCAACGCCGCAAGCGTGAGCGCGCCGTAGGCGACGAATTCGCCCTGGGGAATGAAGATCACCCGCGTGACGGAAAACACCAGCACGAGCGCCAGCGACAGCAATGCATAAATGGCGCCGGTCGTGATGCCGTCTTGCGCGAGGATCGCCGCAATCGAGAAATCCATACGTTTCGTGTATCGAGAATGCTGCGGAGAAACGGCGACGGGAGCGGCCCGCGCACGCGGACGGCAAGACCGGAAGGTCAGGCGTCGTGCGGCGGCTTCCCGGACATTCCATGCGGCACGAGCACAGGCCGCCAGGCCCGCCATGCTGCCGACGGCGCGCACGGCGCCGTTCGCGCCGCGCCCGCCGGTTTCACGTGATGCTTACTCGGCCTGCAGCTTCCACTTGCCGTCGACGATCTGCACCATCACGCGCGCACGCGTGTCGAAGCCGTTGTGGTCGGTCGACGTCATGTTGATCACGCCGTGCGACACGGGCAGGTCCTTCACGCTCTCGAGCGACGCGCGCAGCGCCTCGCGGAACGCCTCGGTGCCCGGCTGGCCCTTCTTCAGCGCGTCGGGAATCGCACGCTGCAGCAGCAGCCCCGCATCCCACGCATGCCCGCCGAAGGTCGACAGCGAGCCCGCGCCGTACGCCTTCTCGTACGCAGCCTTGTAGCCGAGCGCCGGCTTCTTCACCGGATTCGAATCGGGCAGCTGGTCGGTCACGAGCACCGGCCCGGCCGGCAGGATCTCGCCTTCGCAATCCTTGCCGCACACGCGCAGGAAGTCGTTGTTCGCGACGCCGTGCGTCTGGTACACCTTGCCCTTGTAGCCGCGCTCCTTGAGCGTCTTGGCGGGCAGCGCGGCCGGCGTGCCGGAACCGGCGATCAGCACCGCGTCGGGATTCGAGCCCAGCAGCTTCAGCACCTGCCCCATCACCGACGCATCGGTGCGGTTGTAGCGCTCGTTCGACACGACCTTCAACCCGTTCTTCGTCGCGGCCGCGTTGAATGTGTTGTACCAGCTGTCGCCGTACGCGTCGGCGAAGCCGATGAAGCCGATCGTCTTCACGCCGTGCTTCGCCATGTAGCCGGCGATCGCGTCGGCCATCAGCTGGTCGTTTTGCGGCACCTTGAACATCCACGCGCGCTTCGTGTCCATTGGCGCGATGATCTGCGCGCTCGCCGCGAGCGAGATCGTCGGCGTCTTGCCCTGCGACACCGGGTCGAGCATCGCGAGCGAATTCGGCGTGACGGACGAACCGATGATCGCGTCGACGTGATCCTCGTCGATCAGCTTGCGCACGTTCTGCACCGCGCGGCTCGTGTCGGACGCATCGTCGAGCACGATGTACTGGACGCTCTTGCCCGCGATTTCCTTCGGCAGCAGCGCGATCGTGTTCTTTTCCGGAATCCCGAGCGATGCGGCCGGCCCGGTGGCCGACAGCGTCACGCCGATCTTCACCTGTGCCGACGCCGTGGCCGCCGCACACACGAGGCCCGCGGCAAGCAAAACCTCCATCCATCGATTCATCTTCATTTATGTCGTCTCCAAACGCTGCTCGAAAAATCCACGGGTCGCTCGGGCGACTCCCGGTCCTCAAAACAAGTTAATAATTTAACTATCTCGCCATGCCGCGCCTACGCTCGTTTTCCCGTGAAACGCGCGCGTGCGCCGCCGCGCATTCCGAAGCGGTCGTTCGACCGTCACGATGCGCGGCAGCAATGTCGTCAGGATGAAGCAAGCGCGGAAAGGCGGCTTTGCGGGAAAGCGATCGATGCGCAGGCAACGATCGTCGGCAGATCGACCGGCCAAAGCGGATTCGGCCACGCGCGCGGGCGGCGCAGGTGCAGTTCATCTGGATGCGAACGCAACGACCGGAGAAAGAGCCGTACCGGCCAATCGCGCCGGAACGCGCATACCGGCCACAGAACGGCTCGCGAAAGCGCGGGCATACCCATGCGCTTCCCACCCCGTACGAGCGGCGCCAGCCGCCCGTCGTGCCCCGATCCATCGTCCTGCGCTTCTCATCCAACCGTACTCCCTCTTCTGCATTTTGCTTGTAGGAGAACTGCCGACCGATTTTCCCGACCGCGCGGTCGGCGAAAGCTGAGTGTAACGGACGCCTTTTGCGCACGCCAACCGGGTAAGCCCGGACGGCATGCACGCGGCTGCGCGCCAGCGGGCGATCCACCGGCAGGCATGACGAAAACGGGAGGACGGGGGTGAAACGCGGGCAGTGCGAAGCTGAATACGGGGGCGCGGAACGCGACGCCGCTTCACTGCACCATCATGGGAAATTCGCGCACACAAATGAAAAAGCGCTGTTGGATTCCGTCCAACAGCGCTTTGGGGTCCGGGCACTTTGTGCCTCGATTGTCTCCTCGTTCTCCACCTGCAAATTCGTTTCGCGGTGCATCAGAACTGAACGAAGATTAAAGGACCTTTCATGCCGGGACAACTTAGCATTTACCCCTATGGTGCATCGCCGCACGAAAATGGGGCACCAGCGCTGCCGCACGGGGCCGGCCGGAGGCCGCCGAAGCGCCCTTCCCCGGCCATGCCGGATGGTGCTTCGCATCAACCTCGCGTCTCCCTCGGATCCACCCGCCGCACCGGCGCGATGCACTCAGGACGGCCTGAGCGTCTTGACCCGCGCGACCATCTCGCCGACGATCCCGCGCCGGAATGCAAGCACGCATGCGATGAAGATCAGCCCCGTGACGATCGTCGTCGATTCGCCGAGCGAGTGGAACCAGCCGATGCCGGTGACCGACGCGAGCCATTCGCCGATGTCGCCCAGCCGGTCCTCCAGCGCGACGATCAGCGCCGCGCCGAGCAACGGCCCGAACAGCGTGCCCATCCCGCCGACGAGCGTCATCAGCACGACGAGGCCCGACATCGTCCAGTGCGCGTCGGACAGCGTCTCGAAGCCGAGCACCAGCACCTTCAGCGAACCGGCCAGCCCCGCGAGCCCGGCCGACAGGATGAACGCGAGCAGCTTGAAGCGGTCGGTGTCGTAGCCGAGCGAGATCGCCCGCGCCTCGTTCTCCTTGATCGCGACGAGCACCTGGCCGAACGGCGAGTGCACGATTCGCACGATGAACGCGCACGCCGCCACGATCACCGTGAGCACGACGTAGTAGAGCGCGACGTCGTTCGACAGGTCGACGAGCCCGAACAGGTGGCCGCGCGGCACGCCCTGCAGGCCGTCCTCGCCGTGCGTGAACGGCGCCTGGAGGTAGATGAAGTAGACCATCTGCGCGAACGCGAGCGTGATCATCGCGAAGTAGATGCCCTGCCGCCGGATCGCGAACAGCCCGACGACGAGCCCGAGCAGCGTCGCGGCGAACGTGCCGACCAGCACGCCGAGCTCCGGCGTGAAGCCGAGCGTCTGGATCGCATAACCGGTGCCGTAGCCGGCGGTCGCGAGGAACATCGCATGGCCGAACGACAGCAGCCCCGTATAGCCGATCAGCAGGTTGAACGCGGCCGCAAACAGCGCGAACGTGAGCACCTTCATCACGAAGACCGGATATGCGCCGATGAACGGCGCGGCGAGCAGTGCGGCGAGCAGCACGCCGTAGAGCACTTTTCTCTGCATCATTTTTCCTTGCCGAACAGGCCCGCCGGGCGGATCAGCAGCACGATCGCCATGATCACGAACACGACCGTGGCCGACGCTTCCGGATAGAACACACGCGTGAAGCCCTCGATCACGCCGAGCATCAGCCCCGTGATGATCGAGCCGAGAATCGAGCCCATCCCGCCGATCACGACCACCGCGAACACGGTGATGATCATCGGCTGGCCCATCAGCGGCGACACCTGGATCACCGGCGCGGCAAGCACGCCGGCAAACGCCGCGAGCGCGACGCCGAAACCGTAGGTGAGCGTGATCATCATCGGCACGTTCACGCCGAACGCCTCGACGAGCTTCGGGTTCTCGGTACCGGCACGCAGATACGCGCCCAGGCGCGTCTTCTCGATCACGAACCAGGTCGCGAGACACACCGCGAGCGACGCGACGACCACCCACGCGCGGTAGTTCGGCAGGAACATGAAGCCGAGATTGGTCGCGCCGGACAGCTGCGACGGCACGTCGTACGGCTGGCCGGACGAGCCGTAGACCGAGCGGAACACGCCTTCGACGACGAGCGTGAGGCCGAACGTGAGCAACAGCCCGTACAGGTGATCGAGCTTGTACAGCCAGCGCAGCATCGAACGCTCGACCAGGATCCCGAACGCGCCGACGAGCAGCGGCGCGAGCGCGAGCATTGCCCAGTACGGCAACCCGAGGTACGACAGCCCCATCCATGCGAGCATCGCGCCCAGCATGAACAGCGCGCCGTGCGCGAAGTTGATCACGTTGAGCAGCCCGAAGATCACCGCGAGCCCGAGGCTCAGGATCGCGTAGAACGAGCCGTTGACGAGCCCGAGCAGCAACTGGCTCAGCATCGCCGGCAACGGAATGCCAAAGATTTCCATCGACTTAGCCGTCAGTATGAGTTTCGTTGCGTGCGCAACCTTCAAGCCGCGGCGCACGCGGGCGGCGCAGCGAGTACATCGCCGCGGCCCCCGCGCGCCGCTACATCGCTACGTCGCGCTTACTTCCACAGCGCGCAGCGCGATTCCTTCTTGGTGCCGAACGCCTGGTCGCCCGGAATCGTCGCGAGCACCTTGTAGTAGTCCCACGGCTCCTTCGACTCCGACGGCTTCTTCACTTCCATCAGGTACATGTCGTGAATCATGCTGCCGTCCTGGCGGATCGCGCCCTTCGCGTAGAAGTCGTTGATCTTCATCTTCTTCAGCTCGGCCATCACCTTGTCCGAGTCGGTCGTGCCGGCGGCCTGCACGGCCTTCAGGTAGGTCGTCACCGACGAGTAGTCGGCCGCCTGCAGGCTCGACGGCATCTTCTTCATCTTGCCGAAGTAGCGCTGCGCCCACTGGCGCGACGCCGCATCGCGGTTCCAGTACCAGCTGTCGGTCAGCACGAGGCCCTGCGTCGTTTCGAGGCCGAGGCTGTGCACGTCGTTGATGAACATCAGCAGCCCGGCGAGCTTCATCGTCTTCGTGATGCCGAATTCCTTCGCGGCCTTGATCGAGTTGATCGTGTCACCGCCCGCGTTCGCGAGGCCCAGGATCTGCGCCTTCGACGATTGCGCCTGCAACAGGAACGACGAGAAGTCCGACGCGGACAGCGGGTGGCGCACCGTGCCGAGTACCTGGCCGCCATTCGCCTTCACGACGTCGGACGTGTTCTTCTCGAGCGCCTTGCCGAACGCGTAGTCGGCGGTCAGGAAGAACCACGTCTTGCCGCCCTGCTTCACCACCGCCGAGCCGGTGCCTTTCGCGAGCGCCATCGTGTCGTACGCATAGTGCACCGTGTATGGCGTGCACTCCTCGTTCGTCAGCGTGTCCGCGCCCGCACCGATGTTGATGTAGACCTTCTTCTTCTCCGCGGCGAGCTTGGCCATCGCCAGCGCCGTTCCCGAATTCGTGCCGCCGACGAGCAGGTCGAGCCCGCCGCGGTCGATCCATTCGCGCGCCTTCGACGCGGCAATGTCTGCCTTGTTCTGGTGATCCGCGTACACGACCTCGATCGGCTTGCCGAGCACCTTGCCGCCGAAGTCGGCGACCGCCATGCGGATCGCCTCGAGGCCGCCCTGACCGTCAATGTCCGCATACAGCCCCGACATGTCGGTGACGAAACCGATCTTCACGGTATCCGCGGCATGCGCGGCGCCGGCGGTGAACGCGGCGGTCGCGAGCGCGAGACAGGCCTGCGCGAGGGTCTTCATTTTCATTGACGTCTCCTGTTGTTCTGATGCGTTGTGGTTATTCGAGGGCCGCCACGGCTAGCGGCAAGGTAAACGGGGCGGCGTCACACCCCAAGCAGGTCGTGAAGGATCGGCATCTTGCCTTCCAGTTCGGATGCACGGAAATGCTCGACGATGCGGCCATGCTCCATCACGTAGAAGCGGTCGGCGAGCGGCGCGGCAAAGCGGAAATTCTGTTCGACCATCACGACCGTGTAGCCGCGCGCCTTCAGCGCGATGATCATCCGCGCGAGCGCCTGCACGATCACCGGCGCGAGGCCTTCGGAGATTTCGTCGAGCAGCAGCAGGTTCGCGCCGGTGCGCAGGATCCGCGCCACCGCGAGCATCTGCTGCTCGCCGCCGGACAACCGCGTGCCCTGGCTCTGCCGGCGCGACGCGAGATTCGGGAACATCGCGTAGATCTCGTCGAGCGGCATCGCATGCTCGCGCGGCCCGATCAACGGCGGCAGCATCAGATTTTCCTCGCACGACAGGCTCGAGAAGATCCCGCGCTCCTCCGGGCAATAGCCGACGCCGAAATGCGCGATGCGGTGCGTCGCGAGGCCGATCGTCTCGTTGCCCGCGACCTTGATCGACCCACTGCGGCGGCCGGTGAGGCCCATGATCGCGCGCAGCGTCGTGGTGCGGCCCGCGCCGTTGCGGCCGAGCAGCGTCACGACCTCGCCGCGATGAACGCTCAGGTCGACGCCGTGCAATATGTGGGATTCTCCGTACCAGGCCTCGAGGCCCGTGATCTCCAGCGCGGGCGTGCCGCTCTCGACGCCGCTCAATTCGCGTTCCTCCCGTTCGCTGCGCTTCATGCGTGCGCCCCCGCGAGCGCCGCGTCGGCGCTGCCCATGTAGGCTTCGATCACGAGCGGATTCTTCGATACCTCCGCATACGAGCCTTCGGCCAGCACCTCGCCGCGCTGCAGGACGGTGATCGTGTCGGAGATGCCGGCGATCACGTTCATGTTGTGCTCGACCATCAGGATCGTGCGGCCGCTCGCGACCTTCTTGATCAGCGCGGTCACGCGGTCGACATCTTCGTGGCCCATCCCTTGCGTGGGTTCGTCGAGCAGCATCAGTTCGGGTTCCATCGCGAGTGTCGTCGCGATCTCGAGCGCGCGCTTGCGGCCGTATGCGAGCTCGACGGTCGGCACGTGCGCGAAATCGGTGAGGCCGACCTGCGTGAGCAGGTCCATCGCGCGATCGTCGAGCCGCTTCAGCGTGCGCTCGCTGCGCCAGAAATGGAATTCGGTGCCGAGCGAGCGTTGCAGGCCGATGCGTACGTTCTGCAGCGCGCTCAGGTGCGGGAATACCGCCGAGATCTGGAATGAACGGATGATGCCGCGGCGCGCGACCTGTGCCGGGCGCTCGTCGGTGATGTCGATGCCGTTGAAGACGATCTGACCGGCCGTCGGTGTCAGGAACTTGGTCAGCAGGTTGAAGCAGGTGGTCTTCCCCGCGCCGTTCGGTCCGATCAACGCATGGATCGCACCGCGACGCACACGCAGGTTGACACCGTTCACGGCGGTGAAGCCCCTGAATTCCTTCGTCAGTCCGCGTGTTTCGAGAATCGTGTCGCCGAGAATCATGTTCCCTTCCGTACGAAGTCAGGCGAACCACCGGGAAGATTCGCGCAAGCGACCGCGAACAGGTCTGCGGATGAGCGGGCTGTCCCCGGACGCCGTATTACGCATCGAGGGTGGTCTCCCGCGCCGACGCGTCTGCACATTGCGCCACATTGTCGCCCCGTTGGTGCAGTGCAATCATCGGGATTTGCACTTATAGGGCTGGCAGCCATATCCGATGCGGCGCTTCGCGAATTGGCGACGTGTTTTTTTGACACGCGCATCATCGGTACGCGCATGCGCATCGCGCGTGCCTGCGCGAACGCACGCACACTGTGCACGCTTATCTCACCAATCCGGTGCGATCCGCTCGCTTCGGCTTGCTTCGCATAGCGAATCAGCGGGCGACGGGATGACGGCCCGCTGTCGTGGATGTCAGCGTGGTGTCACGCAGCCGTCACCACCGCTTCCGTTCGCGCGTGCGTCGTTTCGTGCGCCGCGCGCCGATCGGCGCGGATCATGTCGCTCGCGCGCTCGGCGATCATCAGCGTCGGCGAATTCGTGTTGCCGGACGTGATGAACGGCATCACCGATGCATCGACGATCCGCAGCCCCGCGACGCCGCGCACGCGCAGCCGGCTGTCGACGACGGCCCGTTCGTCGTCCGCGCGCCCCATCCGGCACGTGCCGACCGGATGGAAGATCGTGGTGCCGATGGCACCCGCCGCATCGATCAGTTCGGCTTCGGTCCGATATTGCGTACCCGGCAGGATTTCCTGCGGACGATAGCGCGCGAGCGCCGGCGCGGATGCGATCCGGCGCGTGAGGCGCAGTGCGTTCGCGGCGACATGACGATCGTGGTCAGTCGACAGGTAGTTCGGCGCGATCAATGGCGCCACGGCCGCATCGGGGCTCGCGATGTGCACGCTGCCGCGCGAGGTCGGCCGCAGATGGCAGACGGACGCCGTAAACGCGTTGAACCCGTGCAGCGGCTCGCCGAAACGTTCGAGCGACAGCGGCTGCACGTGATATTCGAGATCGGGGCGCGTGAGCGCGGGATCGTCCGGATCGGACTTCGCGAACGCGCCGAGCTGCGACGGCGCCATCGACATCGGCCCGCGCTGCAGCAGCGCATATTCGGCGCCGATCATCAGCTTGCCCCACCAGTGCGCGGACAGCGTGTTGAGCGTGCGCACGCCATCGACGCGAAACGCCATCCGCAATTGCAGATGATCCTGCAGGTTCTCGCCGACGCCGGGCAGATCCTGCACGACGTCGATGCCGAGCGCCTGCAGCCGCGCGCCCGCACCGATGCCGGACAGTTCGAGCAGCTGCGGCGAATTCACCGCGCCGGAGGTCAGCAGCACTTCGACGCGCGCGCGCGCGACGTAGTCGGTGCCGCCGCCGCGATACTCGACGCCGACCGCGCGCCGCCCGTCGAAGATCACGCGCTGCGCGTGCGCGCCGGTGATGACGGTCAGGTTCGGGCGCGTCATCGCGGGCCTCAGGAACGCCTTCGACGTATTCCAGCGCACGCCGCGCTTCTGGTTCACCTCGAAATAGCCGACGCCGGTGTTGTCGCCGCGGTTGAAATCGTCGGTCGCCGGGATGCCCGTCTGCTGCGCGGCCTGCGCGAACGATTCGAGAATCTCCCAGCGCAGCCGCTGCTTCTCGACGCGCCAGTAGCCGCCCGTGCCGTGCGCATCGCTCGCGCCCGCGTGGTGGTCTTCGCTGCGCTTGAAGATCGGCAGCACGCTGTCCCACGACCAGCCGGCGTCGCCGGTTTCCTGCGCCCAGCTGTCGTAATCCTCGCGCTGGCCGCGCATGTAGATCATCCCGTTGATCGACGAGCAGCCGCCGAGCACGCGGCCGCGCGGATACGACAGCGCGCGGCCGTTGAGCGCCGCCTCGGGCTGTGTCTTGTACAGCCAGTCGGTGCGCGGATTGCCGATGCAGTACAGATAGCCGACCGGGATGTGGATCCAGTGATAGTCGTCCTTGCCGCCCGCCTCGAGCAGCAGCACGCGGATCTCGGGATCCTCGGTCAGGCGGTTCGCGAGCACGCAGCCCGCGGTGCCCGCGCCGACGATCACGTAATCGAATTCGCCCTCGAGCGTACGTTGAGTACTCACGACATGTCTCCTTGCGTCTTCTTCCTTGTTGTACGCCGCGCAGCGCGCTCGCGCACGGCGTTTTTCAGCATGGTGCGCCGCGGACGACGCGATCGATGAAGCGTACTCCGCCGCCCGGCCGTCGATCCAATGAGTTATGCTGAACTGCGTTATAAGCTGCGCTCATATCACGACGATGGATCTCACTCTGCTCCGCGCGTTCGCGACGGTCGCCCGCGAAGGCAACCTCACGCGCGCGGCCGTGCAGCTGCACCTCACGCAGCCGGCCGTCAGCCTGCAGATCAAGCATCTGCAGGAAACGCTCGGCATCACGCTGTTCACGCGCACGTCGCGCGGACTCGCGCTCACGCGCGACGGCCAGACGCTGCTGCCGCACGCGGAGCGCGCGCTCGCCGCCGCCGCCGACGTGCAGCGCGCCGCTGCCGCGCTGCGCCATGAAGTGCGCGGCCGGCTGCGGATCGGCACGATCCTCGATCCGGGCTTCCTGCGGCTCGGCGGCTTCCTGCGCGCACTGGTCGAAACCCATCCGCAGATCGAGACGGCGCTGCGGCACGGGATGTCGGGCTGGGTACTCGAGCAGGTGCGGGCGCAGGCGCTCGACGTCGGCTACTACATCGGCCGGCCAGGCGAGGACGATCCGCGCGACGACACGCTGTTCCACACGGTCACGCTCACGCATTTCCAGTATCGCGTGCTGGCGCCGGCCGGCTGGAAGGAGCGTGTGCAGCGCGCGCATGACTGGCGTGCGCTCGCCGCGCTGCCGTGGATCTGGACGCCGCCCGCGTCCGCCCATCACCGGCTGCTGTCGCGGCGCTTCGCGGCGGCCGGCGCGCAGCCGGTCAAGGTCGCCGAGGTCGACCAGGAGCAGTCGATGCTCGACCTCGTCAAATCCGGGATCGGCTTGACGCTCGCGCGCGACTCGACCGCGCTGGCCGAAGCGCATGCGCATGCGCTGACGATCGTCGAACGTGTGACGGTGCCCACCGAGCTGACGTTCGTGACGCTCGCCGAGCGGCGCGACGAACCGGCGATCGAGGCCGCGCTGCGGCTGATCGAGGCGCAGTGGGCGATATGAGCGGCGCTCATCGTGCGTGCGCGGGCTGGGCGGGTGAAAAGATTGCACGGATTGCTCGACATGCCTTTCACCTTTCGTTCCGGTCCAATAGACGCGATTGAAAGATATTTGTAATCTCGTTGATTCGTTTATCGAACACGGGAAATTCGAATATGACCGGTCCGCTCGCCGATCACGCTCGCTCGCAAGGCTTCGCGGTATGCGATGCATTGCGACGCCATCGCCGCACGCTCGCCGAAAACCTGCCCGCCCATACCAGCATTCGCACGCATCAACGCAACGGCTGGTTGCTCGGCGACGATGCTTTCAATGGCGATTTCGATATCGATCCGCATCTTGCGAACCAGCTTCTGGACGCGCTCGTTACATCGGGCCAGTGTTCCGCGTCCGACTGGACGCATGACTTCGCCGACCGTGGATACTCCGGCGATCCAGGAACCCTCGCCCGTCTTTACGAAGAAGGCCGCAACAACCTGGTGGGCCCGGGCAGCATCCTCGGGAACCTCAACACGGGGCTCGGCGCAGCCCATGCAGCCCACGCGCTATCTCTGCAAAGAAACATCGACGCGGGCGCGCAGACGGTGATCCGCCGCGCTTCGCCAAGCGTGACGATCAACCATTACGTCACGCTCTATGACGGCAACACCACCGGCAAGGGAAAACCCCGGCCGAAGCTGCGCATACGCAACCTGCCGATTCAGACCGTCCAACCGGCGCTCGGCCCGCATGCGAAGCACAATCCGCGCACCCGAACCACGACTGCGGCGCTCAAGGGGACGGATCTCAAAAAGCTGACGCCCGGCATTTCGCCGCTCAGGCACCTGTACGCCGGCAGCCTGATCGGCAGCGGCGTTCTGACGTTTGCGCCGAGTCTGGCGCTCGACATTGCGGCCAGTATCAGTCGGGATACTCAGGGGGCAGTGAGATTCGATAGCCGCGCGTTCGTGCTCGCGTCTGCGCGTAGTCAAAGTGGGAATGCTGTTGGGTTTGGCGTTTCGACGGCTATGTCCATTGCCCTGTCCATGGGGGGCGTCCGTGCTCTCCCGGTCATCTTGATCGCATTCGGAACCGGATTCGTCATACAAGTACTCTGGAACGCTTACATTGGTCCTGACTTTGCGGAATCGCAGGCTCGACGCCTACTGGATAACTGACATGATGTTCCCCGACCTCGAGCGATCACGTGCAGGTGTCCGCCATGCCCCGCTTTATTTCGGCCTGGTGAGCTTCATGATCTTCGGCCTCTGCCTGAACGCTATCGCGGAAGCAAACGGCGTCGCGTTCCGGCTTACAAGCTGGCCGATGCTTGCGCTTCTTGTCGCTGCACTGGCCGCCGGATACGAGATCAAATACCGTTCTACGTTGTCTGTACGTTTTCTCGCGGCGCTCATGATTTATATCGTTGCCGTATTCGGTCTTCTGATGGGTACCGCATTGTTGAGCGTGTGGTCGCTCATCGAAAAACCAGCGTCCAGCAAGCCATACCTGCTTTTCGTCTTTCTCTATCACGCAACCATATTGTCCTCACTCACGTTGCCATTTGCCCTCAAACTCCGCGAACTCAAGCGCCATCCCGATCGCCGTTTCAAAAACAACGAATACCTCGCCGATATCCGCTCGTTCACGATCGATCCCAACTGCGGCAGGACCGTTCCCACGAGCACGCTCGCGCCGGCGACCATCGCGTTGACCGTCAATCTGCCGATCGCGTTGAATACCTACATCGGCGAAAACAGCAACGCGCTCCTGATCGCGACATCGCTATACGCGCTGTTATTTTCTTACGTGGCCGCTGTCTTCATTGGGCCGAAACTGGCTTACCTCTATGAGTTATACCGGTATGAACGCCAAACCGGCCGACGCTTCGTCAACCAGGAATACGAGAAAGTACAGGCGCTTCGTCGCACCTTCCTGCTGTGCCGCGTGTTGGCGAAACTGGCGGCGTTTCGGCGCGCGCGCTCATAATGTTTCCCGACTTCGAGCGTGCGCGGCCGCTGCTCTGCCATGCCCCGCTTTGCCTCGGCCCCTGCAGCTTCATGATCTTCGGCCTCTGCCTGAGCGTCGTCGCGAAAGCAAACGGCGTCGCGTTCCAGCTCACGAGCTGGCCCATGCTTGCGCTTCTTGTCGCAGGGCTGGTTGCCGGATACCACATCAAGTACCGCTCCACGCTGTCCGTACGCTCGCAGACGGCGATCATGGTTTATATCGTTGTCGTAGCGGGCCTTCTGCCGGGTACCACCCTATTGAGCGCGTGGTCGCTCCTTGAAAAACCGGCGTCAAGCAAGCCATATCTGCTATTTGTTTCTCTCTATCACGCAACCGCGCTATCCTCACTCGCGTTGCCATTTGCCCTCAAACTCCGCGAACTCAAGCGCCATCCCGATCGCCGTTTCAAAAATAACGAATACCTCGCCGATATCCGCTCATTCACGATCGATCCCAACTGCGGCAGGACCGCTCCCCCGAACATGCTCGCGCCGGCGACCATCGCGTTGACCGTCAATCTGCCGATCGCGTTGAATACCTACATCGGCGAAAACAGCAACGCGCTCCTGATCGCGACATCGCTATACGCGCTGTTATTTTCTTACGTGGCCGCTGTCTTCATTGGCCCGCAACTGGCTTACCTGTACGAGTTATACCGGTATGAACGCCAAACCGGCCGACGCTTCGTCAACCAGGAATACGAGAAAGTACAGGCGCTTCGTCGCACCTTCCTGCTGTGCCGCGTGTTGGCGAAACTGGCGGCGTTTCGGCGCTCGCGCTGATCCCTGCATGCCCCGCATTGCGCCCGAGCCCTCCGCCCCCGGTCAGCTCGCAGTACGCGTCACGCCACCATCGCAGGCTTTTTGCTAGATTGTGCGTTCGCACACCGCGAGATCCATGATTGAAGGAGACCCGCATGGCCCGCAACATCGAGATCAAAGCCCGCGCCCGTGAATTCGACCGGCTGCGCGAACAGGCGGCTACGCTCGCGACCGAAGCACCGCTTTTCTACCGCCAGCAGGATTTCTTCTATGACGTCCCGCGCGGCCGGCTGAAGCTGCGCCGCTTCGAGGACGGCACGCCGGCCGAACTGATCTTCTATCAGCGCGACGACCGCGACGGCCCGAAGGCGTCGTACTACACGCGCAGCCCGGTGACGAACCCGGACGCGATGCATTCGCTGCTCGCGACCGCGCTGACCACGCGCGGGATCGTGACGAAGGAACGGCACGTGTACCTCGTCGGCCGCACGCGAATCCACCTCGACCGCGTCGACGGCCTCGGCGACTTCATCGAACTGGAAGTGGTGCTCGGCCCCGACGACGACGAAGCCGGCGGCGAAGCCGAAGCGCATGACGTGTTCGCCAAGCTCGGCGTGGCGCAGGACGATCTCGTCGCGGTCGCGTACGTCGACCTGCTGAACGCCGACGCGCAATCCGAAGCGGCCTGATCAGGCCCTATCCGCGGCGGTATCCGGCACCCCGCCGCCGGCCCAGCGGCCGCATCACGCGGCGCCGGGCGCAAGATGCGCGAGCGGCAGCGCGCCGTTGCGCTTGAAGGTCGTCAGCACGATGTTCGAGCGCACGCTGTCGACGCCCGGCACGCGCATCAGCTTCTTCATCACGAACTGCGACAGCGCGTTGAGATCCGGCGCGACGATCCGCAGCAGATAGTCGGCGTCGCCAACCACCGCATGGCATTCGAGCACTTCGGGCAGCACGTCGATCTGCTGCTGGAACTGCTCGATGATCGAATCGCCGTGATGCTTGAGTTTCAGGCTCGTGAACGCGGTAACGCCGAGCCCGAGCTTTTCGGGGCGCAACATCACGCGGTAGCCTTCGATCACTCCGGCCGCCTCGAGCCGCTGCAGCCGCCGGCCGATCTGCGACGGCGACAGCGGCACCTCCTCGCCGAGCTGCTGGTGCGTCGCGCGGCCGAAGCGCTGCAGCACATCGAGAAGCGCGAGATCGAAGTGATCGAGTTCCAGCATGAGCATACTCCGCATTGATTTGTGTTCTGATGCGCGATTATCGCATCAACAAGCATATTCACGCCATCTTTGCGCCCATTCCGCACGTCGCCCGCTCTACACTTGCATGGTTCCCAACCACAGCGTGCAGAGCCTGATCATGTCCACCGTCGTCACCGCGAAACTGCAGGAGCAGTTCGATGCGGGCCTCGAAACCCGCGCCGATTTCACCATCGACCAGCCGCTCGAACGCTACGGCCAGGTCGACCACGCGGTGTGGCAGCAGCTCTATGCGCGCCAGTCGGCGCTGCTGCGCGGACGCGCATGCGATGCGTTCGTCACCGGGCTCGGGAAGATCGACCTGCCGGCCGACCGCGTGCCGTCGTTCGCCGACGTGAACCGCCAGCTGACGCTGGCAACCGGCTGGGAGATCGTCGCGGTGCCGGGCCTCGTACCCGATCGCGTGTTCTTCGAGCACCTCGCGAACCGCCGGTTTCCGGTCACCTGGTGGATGCGTCGTCCGGACCAGCTCGACTACCTGCAGGAACCCGACTGCTTCCACGACCTGTTCGGCCACGTGCCGCTGCTGATCGAGCCGGTGTTCGCCGACTACATGCAGGCCTATGGCCGCACGGCGCTCGCGGTCGCCGACGACGAAGCGGCGCTCGCGCGGCTTGCGCGCCTCTACTGGTATACGGTGGAATTCGGGCTGATTCGCGACCCGAACGGCACGAACGGGCTGTCGATCTACGGCGCCGGGATCGTGTCGAGCAAGGGCGAGAGCCTGTACAGCCTCGAAAGCGCGGCGCCGAACCGCCTAGGCTTCGAGTTGGAGCGCGTGATGCGCACGCAGTACCGGATCGACACGTTCCAGACGACCTACTTCGTGATCGACGATTTCGCGCAGCTGTTCGCGCTCGCCGACGTCGACGGCCGTGCGCTGGCCAACCGGCTGGCCGCGCTGCCGGAAATCCCGTCCGGCGCGGTGCTCGAGCACGATCTCGTGCTGCATCGCGGCACGGGCGAAGGCTGGCCGGACGGCGCGCGCGCGTAATGCGGCGGACTACGCCGGCATGATTCGGGCGCCGGCGCCCGTCCCCGGGATGCCCGCCTCCCAATGCCCGTCGCACAACTATGAAACAATGACCGGTACCGGCTTTGCCGCGTGGCCTTCGCCCGCGCGCGGGCGCCGCTGGTTACCGAACGAGGTGCAACATGATCCACAAGCTCACATCAGAAGAACGCAAGACCCGGCTCGAAGGGCTGCCGCACTGGACGGCCGTGCCGGGGCGCGACGCGATCCAGCGCAGCCTGCGCTTCGCCGATTTCAACGAGGCCTTCGGCTTCATGACGCGTATCGCGATCAAGGCGCAGGAAATGAACCATCATCCGGAATGGTTCAACGTGTACAACCGTGTCGACATCACGCTGTCGACCCACGACGCGCACGGCCTGACCGAGCGCGACATCGCGCTCGCGCAGTTCATCGACCACGTGTGCGCGCACACCGAGCCGGCCGCCTGAGGCTTTCCCTGGCGCCGCGCATCCTGCGACGATCGACGCGCGGCGCGTCAACTTTTCATTTCGCTGAACGTTTTCTAGGATGTACTCAGCGAAAGCCTTCAGCTTTCCAAGCCATCCTTAAGGCGCACGTAAGTCTCGTACGCTTTCCGCGCCTTGGGGTCCAAACCTTCCAGTTGCAGCGCGCCTTCGCGCTGTACAATCAGCAGCGCATACGGCTTGGAGAGCGCGCTGGCCTCTTCGCAGAGTTTGAGTTCGTCGCCGCTCGACGGCGAGCGGGCGCGCCAGAAATTGATCGCGGCTTCGAGGTCGTGGATCGAGATATCGGACATGATTGGATGTAATCGTTCGCTGGCCGCCATGCTTGATGTCAGGCGATGCGGCGCCCCTGTGGAAACGGTGTCGTGCTGTCCGCGTGCCTGAACCGCCAACCCATTGTACTTGAGCGAACTTCATGCGACTCCTTCTGATCGAAGACGACCGCCCCATCGCACGCGGTATCCAGAGCAGCCTCGAGCAGGCTGGCTTCACCGTCGACATGGTGCATGACGGCATCTTTGCCGAACAGGCGCTGGCACAAAACCGCCACGAACTCGTGATCCTCGACCTCGGCCTGCCGGGCATCGACGGCATGACGCTGCTCACGCGTTTCCGCCAGACCAACCGCCACACGCCCGTCATCGTGCTGACCGCGCGCGACGAACTGAACGACCGGATCCAGGGCCTGAACTCCGGCGCCGACGACTACATGCTCAAGCCGTTCGAGCCGGCCGAGCTCGAAGCGCGCATCCGCGCGGTGATGCGTCGCAGCGGCCCGCACAGCGACATGCCGCGTCCGGAAGTGTCGCTCGGCGGCGTCCGCCTGTCCGGCGTCGATCGCCGCATCTTCAACGACGACAAGCCGCTCGAACTGTCGCCGCGCGAGTTCGCGGTGCTCGAAATGCTGCTGCTGCGCCACGGCCGCGTCGTCAGCAAGGCCCAGTTGCAGGATCACCTCACGCATTTCGGCGGCGATCTCGGCGACACCGCGATCGAAGTCTACGTGCACCGCGTGCGCAAGAAACTCGAGCAGTGCCGTGTCGAGATCGTCACGGTGCGCGGCTTCGGCTACCTGCTGCAGGAAATCCGCCAGACCGCGAGCGTCTGAGCGGCGCCGCATGCCGGCCGGCCGCGTGCCGCCGGCGCGCCGCCCTGCCCGCGTCGCCGTCCGGCGCACGACCGCGCCGCTCCCCGTGAGCGGCGCTTATCCATTTGCCCGTCGAAATGTCTTCTGATCCGGCTGTCACCACCAGCCTGCGCCGCTCGCTGCTCAGACGCCTCGCCGCGCCGCTGTCGATGCTCGCGCTGATGAGCGGCCTGATTGCCTACTGGCTCGCGTGGCAATACACGCAACACGTGATCGACCGCTCGCTCGCCGATCTCGCGACCGCCATCTCCAAACAGATCCAGATCGCCGGCCCCGACGCGCCGTTCACGGTGCCGCCGCTCGCGCAGGCGATGTTCTCCGATCCGGCCGAGGCGCTGATCTACCGGATCAGCGACGGCGAGGAGGAACTCGCCGGCGATCCGAAGCTGCCGCTGCGCGGGATCAACGTGCGCCGCATGCATCACGCGTACGTGTTCGAGGCCGAGTACGACAACCGCGCGGTGCGGGTCGCGCAGGTGCGCGTCGAGGAAGTCGACGGCGGCCGGCCGATGGTGGTCGAGGTCGCGCAGCCGGTGCGGCACCGCTACCGGATCGCCGCCGAATTCCTCGTCGCGATCATGATGCCGCTGCTGCTGTTGCTGCTGGCGGGCTGGGGCATCGTGTGGCGCGTCGTGAACCAGCAGCTCGGCCCGCTCACGCATCTCGCCGATTCGCTGAACCGGCAGACCCACACGTCGCTGGAGCCGGTCGACGAAACCGACGTGCCGCTCGAGATCCGGCCGCTGACGAGTGCGATGAACGCGCTGCTCGGCCGCCTGAAGACCGCGCTCGACGCGCAGCGCAAGTTCATCGCCGATGCCGCGCACCAGTTGCGCACGCCGCTCACCGCCGTGAAGCTGCATGCCGAGCAGGCCGCCGTCGCGCGCGACCCGCAGCAGACCTACGCCGCGGTGCGCGAGCTGCGCGCGGCCGCCGACCGCGCGGTGCGGCTGTCGAACCAGTTGCTGTCGCTCGCGCGGGCGGAGCCGGGAGAACAGGCCGCGCGTTTCGTCGACGTCGATCTGGCCGCGATGGCATTCGAGACAGGTGCCGAATGGGTGCCGCGCGCGCTCGCGGCGCATGTCGACCTCGGCTTCCAGCGCAGCGACGAACCCGGCGAAGACGAAACGCTGAACGTGCGCGGCAACCCCGTGCTGCTGCGCGAGGTGATCGCGAACCTGCTCGACAATGCGTTGAAATACGTGCCGCTCGCACGCCCGGACGGGGCGCGAATCACGGTGAACGTCGCGCGCGGCGCGCTCGAGGGCGGCCAGCCGGCCGCCGAGATCGTCGTCGAGGACAACGGCCCGGGCGTGCCGGCCGGTCAGCAGGCCGACCTGTTCAAGCGCTTTTTCCGCGGTGATGCGCAAAGCGGCAACGGCGTCGAGACGGGCGCCGGGCTGGGGCTCGCGATCGTCCACGACATCATCGCGATGCACGGCGGCACGGTGTCGTACGAGGATGCATCGGAAGGCGGTTCGCGCTTCGTGGTGCGCGTGCCGCTCGCCAAGCGTACCGAGAAGCCGGCGAGCGAAACGCCGGCCGCCGCGCCGACGCACTGAGCCGCGCGGTGCGCACATCGGGTAGAGAGAAGAACAGCCACGCGGCGGCCGTCCGGTGAAGCCGCCGCGCTCGATGCGCGGCCGCCCCGGTCACTTCTTCTTTTTCTTGTCCTTCGCGGCGGATTCGGACTTGCCGTCCTTGTCCTTCTTGTCTTTCTTCTTCCTCTTCTTGCCGTCATCGTCCGGTGTGGCGAGCAGCGTGCCGCGGCATGAGTCCGCGCCGCAATGGCACGCGTATTCGCGCTTGAGCTTCTTCGTCAGCTTCTCGTCGATCACGAGGCCATAATCGTAGAACAGCTCTTCTTCCGGCTCGATGTCGCGCAGCGCGTGGATGAACACACGGCCCTTCGTCTCCTCGGCCTCGCAGTTCGGCGCGCACGAATGGTTGATCCAGCGCGCGCTGTTGCCGTCGATCTTGCCGTCGATCACCCCGCCTTCTTCCAGTGCGAAGTAGAACGTATGGTTAGGCTCGCTCGGGTCGTGCGGATGCCGGCGCAGCGCTTCCTTCCATGAAATCCGCTCGCCCTTGTATTCCACTACGCGCTCGCCGGCCTTGATCGGCGCCACCGCGAACACGCCCTTGCCGTGTACTCCCGAGCGGCGCACCGCGATCCTGCGTGAACTCATCGAACGAATCCTTGTGAAGACGAATTGAATGGAAGACGGCCGCGCTCACGGCCCAGCGTCGCGCAAAACGAAAACGCGGCACCGGTGGGTGCCGCGTCGGGCCATGCGGCGAATCATCCGCATCCTACACGTTCAAGATTGCTTCGTTCAACATCGTGCGCAATATCGCGCGCATGACGCTCAACGCTGGCCGAATGCGATGTCGCCGAACAACGCCTTGTGCTCGCGCGGCTGCGAACGCCAGTACTGCGGCGGCGCCGACACCTGCGCGCCGAGCTCGGCGGCCGCATGCCACGGCCAGCGCGGGTCGTACAGCATCGCACGCGCCATCGCGACCAGATCGGCGTCGCCCGCCTCGATCAGCCGGTTCGCATGCGCGGGATCGTTGATGAGGCCGACCGCGATCGTCGGCATCCCGACCGCGCGCTTCACGGCCTGCGCGAACGGCACCTGGTAACCGGGCGACAGCGGAATCTTCTGCAGCGGCGACACGCCGCCGGACGACACGTCGATCCAGTCGCAGCCGCGCTGCTTCAGTTCGTGTGCGAACGCGATCGTGTCGTCGAGTTCCCAGCCGCCCTCGACCCAGTCGGTCGCCGACACCCGCACGCCGACCGGCCGGTCTTCCGGAAACGCCGCGCGCACGATCTCGAAGATCTCGAGCGGAAAGCGCATCCGGTTCTCCCGCGAGCCGCCGTATTCGTCGGTACGCTGGTTCGAGATCGGCGACAGGAACTGGTGCAGCAGGTAGCCGTGCGCCGCATGCACTTCGATCGCGTCGATGCCAAGGCGCGCGGCACGCTTCGCGGCGGCCGCGAACGCGGCGCGGATCCGGTTCAGGCCCGCGGTGTCGAGCGCGAGCGGCGGCGTCTCGCCGTCCTTGTGCGGCAGCGCCGACGGCGCGTGCGGCAACCAGCCGCCATCGGCGACGGACACGAGCTGGCCGCCCTTCCACGGCACGTCGCTCGACGCCTTGCGTCCTGCATGCGACAACTGCATCGCGACACGGACCGACGAATGCTTGCGGATCGACGCCAGCACGGGCTCGAGCGCCGCTTCGGTCACGTCGTCCCACAGCCCGAGGTCGCCGGCCGTGATGCGCCCGTCGGGTTCGACGGCGGTCGCTTCGATGCAGAGCAGGCCCGCGCCGGACAGCGCGAGATGGCCGAGATGGATCATGTGCCAGTCGGTCGCCTCGCCACGCTCGGCGGAGTACTGGCACATCGGGGAGATCACGATCCGGTTCGGAAGGGTCACGCCGCGCAGCGTGAACGGAGAAAACAGCGCAGTCATGGGTGCCGCTCGCCAGGAAAGGAAAAGAGCTGACGAGCGTAGCACGCAGGCTCGAAGCCTGCTGGCGGCCGGTTCGGCAGTAAGCCGATGGTCAGGGACAGCCGGCGTGAAGCCGGCGGCGGTGGCAACGGTGAGGCAATGCGCACGCGCGATGCCGCGGTGCGCCGGCCGGTTTTGCCGGCGGGCCGCTCACGCGCGGGTGCCGCATGCTCGGCATCAAAGCCCGACGCTATCGAGCCACTCCGCGAACATGCGTCGCGCGGCCGCCTCCAGCGCGGGACCGTGCTGTACGGTGTCGGCGCGCAACTGGCGCGCGTCGATGCCCGGCGTCGACGCGATTTCGCCGGCGTTACCGATCAGCCAGGGTTCGAAGCGGTCGGCGCGGATTTCAGGATGGCATTGCAGCGCCAGCACGTGCTGCCCCCACGCGAATGCCTGGTGGCGGCATGCCGGTGTGGACGCGAGATGGATGGCGCCGCCCGGCAGGTCGAACGTATCGCCGTGCCAGTGCAGCATCGAAGTGGCCGCGCCGTCGAGATGGCGCATCGGCGACGCACGGCCCGCGTCGGTGAGCGTCAGTGGCGCCCAGCCGAGTTCCTTCTGCGCCGCCGGATAGACGCGCGCGCCGAGCGCACGGGCGATGAACTGCGCACCCAGGCAGATGCCGAGGATCGGCAGTCCCGCGTCGATGCGCTGGCGCACGAGCGCGGCGAGCGGCGCGATCGACGGATACTGCGCATCGTCGTACACGCTGAGCGGGCCGCCGAGCATGACGAGCAGCGACGGCTGGAGCGCATCGAGCACCTCGACGCGCGACGATCCGACGTCGACATAGCGCACGCGGCGCCCGCGCTCCCCGAGCACCTGCTCGAAGCTGCCGAGGTCCTCGAAATGCACGTGGCGAATCGCCACCACTTCAGCGTTCATCATCGGCCTCCCGGTCGATCGACGGACGTCAGCCGGCGAATACCTTCCAGGTCTTCTTTTGCGTGGCCGCGTCGGCTTCTTCGTGCACCGAACAGTCGAGACGCAGATCGCTGTCGGTCATCGACAGGTCGAGCGCCGCGCAGTGATGCACCGTCTTCTTCGACGGCTTGCCCGGCTGCAAATGCGTGCACGTCAGGCACATGCGCTGCGGCGGCGTCGCGCCGGCCACCTGCAGTTCGCGCAGCGTCTTCAGCAGTGCGCGGTACAGCGCGCCCTGCTCGTCCGCGCCGAGCTTGCCGACTGCTTTCGTCAGGAATTCCGGCCATTGCAGCGCCTTCTTCGCCGCGGTACGGCCGCGGGCCGACAGGCGCACGGCGAGCGCGCGGCCATCGTCCAGTGCGCGACGCTTCTCGACGAGCCCCTTCGTCTCGAGCGTACTGACCGCGTCGCTGGTGGTCGCCGCGGTGAGCTGCGTCTCGCGCGCGATCTCGCCGAGCCGCATCGGGCCCTTGCGTTGCAGCAGCAGCACGAGGATCTCGCCCTGCGTCGGCGTGAGACCCGCGCCTTCCGCCCAATCCCATGCCTGGCTTCGCATGGCCGTACTCAATCGCAGCAAGCTGTGGGTCACACGTCCCGAAGCCTGATTCCCGTAAACGCCTTCGCTCATAGTCTTTTCGCTTTGCCGCCGCCCGGATTGCCGAGCAGCCGTAGTGTGGAGATCGAATGTCTATCTCAAAACAGACGCTCATCGAGGAGCGTCGACACGGCCGTCGCGAGGCACACGCGGCGGTCGCGTTCGCGGCGACCGGTGAGACACACGTCGTTCCGGTGTCCGCAAAGCCGACATTCTAAGCGAGAGCGGAAAATCGCACAGCTAAGTTATCCCCTTCGTTCTGTGGAAAATCGCTGGATAACCGGACTTTTTCGTTGTGCCGGCAATTTCTGCCAGCCCCACGGCGCCACGCGCAAGCATTTTCCTGTTCGGATCGGCCATCGTGCCGAGCGCACCGGTCCACCGGGTTATCCATCCCGCAGAGCGTTGACTTTGAAGCGGAATATCGGGTTATCCACAGATTTTCAGGACGACTGGCGACGTGCCGCGCGCGAATCGGCACTGAACGGCGTTCAGTGAATCGCCGCGCGGTCGAGCCCGTAATCTGCAAAACATTTTTTCATTCGCGCCAGCGCAGGCACTGCTGGCGCACCGTCTCGTTCAGCGATTTTTCCTGTTTGAAAACGGTTCTCAACCACGATGCGTCATTCACGCGCGCCTTCGCGAGCGCGCCGATCTCGTCGAGCGCCGCGCGCGAGCCGAGTGCGGCCGCATGCGGCGCGATCCGGTCGAGCGTGTCGAGGATGTCTTCCGCGATCGTGCGGCGCTCACCTGTCTGAGGATTGACGCAAGTGCCCTCGAGCCCGAAGCGGCACGCTTCGAACCGGTTGAACGTGTAGACGAGATAGTCGTCCTCCGACAGCTTCAGCGGCCGGTCGGTCAGCAGGTAGCGCGCGAGCGTCTGGATGTAGCACGCGATCGCGGCCGCGCGATCGACCGACAGCGGCGTGTCCATCACGCGCACCTCGATCGTCCCGTAGCCGGGCTTCGGCCGGATGTCCCAGTAGAAGTCCTTCATCGAGTTGACGACACCCGTGTTGACCATCTTCGTGAAGTACTCCTCGAAGCTGTCCCAGGTCAGCACGAACGGGGCACGGCCCGACAGCGGGAACGCGAACACCGAATTCAGGCGCGCCGAATGGAAGCCGGTGTCGACGTTCTGCACGAACGGCGACGACGCGGACAGCGCGATGAAGTGCGGAATGAAGCGCGACATCGAGTGCAGCAGGAACAGCGCGCTGTCCGGATCGGGACAGCCGATGTGCACGTGCTGGCCGAACACGGTGAATTGCTTCGCGAGATAGCCGTACAGCTCGGAGATGTACTGGAAGCGCGGCGCGTCGTAGATCTGCCGGTCGCTCCACTGCTGGAACGCGTGCGTGCCGCCGCCGCACAGCCCGACGTTGAGCTGGTCGGCCGCCTTCACGAGCACGTCGCGGATCGCATGCAGCTCGGACACCGCCTGTTCGTGCGAGTGGCAGATGCCGGTCGACAGCTCGATCATGCTCTCAGTGATTTCCGGCGTGATGTTGCCGGGGAAGGTCTCGCCCTGGATCAGGCGCATCAGGTCGGATGCAGCCTTGGTCAGGTCGTAGTTGTGCGTGTTGACGACCTGGATCTCCAGTTCGACGCCGAACGTGAACGGTTCGGAATTGACGAAGGTTTCGAGTGCCATGGCAGGTTCCGGAATCAGTTTCTGTCGCTGCGTTCGCTGACCGCCGACAGGCAGCGGTAGACGACGAACGGGCTGACGAGCTGCAGGATCACGATCGTGCACATCACGATCGCGCGCAGATGCGGGTCGAAATTGGGATAGAGCTGGTAGGTATCGTCGACGAGCAGGTACGACAGCGCGGACATCGGTGTCAGCGCGATGCCGAGCGCGACGCCCTGCTTCATCCCGAGCCCGCTCGGCTTCGCGAACACGACGACGCCGGCCAGCTTGGCGACGAGTCGCGTGACGATCAGCACGATCGCGAGCAGCCCGCCGATCGCGATGTCGCCCCACGTGAACGACGTGAGCGTGAGCACGAACAGGATCACCGTCAGCAGCCAGCCGGCCGTGCCGAAATGCTCGGGCCACAGCTGCGGACGCGCTTCGAGGTTCTTCACGATGATGCCCGCGAGCAGCAGCGTGAGCAGCGTCGACAGCTTCAACGCCTGCGCGACCGCGATCGCGAGCATCACGAGGCCGAACAGCGCGACGAACGAATGCTCGTCGCGCATCGTCGAGGTCATGTGGCGGAACAGGTAATTGCATGCGCGCGCAACCAGATACGCGACGATGAACGAACCGGCGATCAGGTAGACGGGTTGCAGGACCGTCGCGAAAACGTTCCCGTACGCTTCCTGGTGCAGCCAGCTCGTCACGAGCTTGGTCAGCACGATCGCGTAGACGCTATTCAGCGCGGTCAGCGTGATGAGGCGCTGCGACACCTGCCCTTCCGCGCGCAGTTCGGTCTTCAGCTGGATCACCATCGACGGCGACGTCGCGATCGCGATCGCGGACAGCACCAGCGCGACCATGCCCGACACGCCGAGCGCGAGCATCACGAACAACACGAGCACGAACGTCAGCGTCGCCTCCGCGAGGCTCGATGCAATGAGCCACGGATTGCGGCGGATCCATTTCAGGTCGAGACGGCTGCCGAGCTCGAACAGCAACAGGCCGAGCGCGACGTTGATCAGCAGCCGCGAGGTTTCGTCGGTGCTCGCGTCGATCACGCCGAATCCGAACGACCCGGCAACGAGACCGATCACCGCATAGCCGGTGATGCGCGGCAGCCGCCATGCGCGATAGCACAGCTCGCCGCACAGGCCGGCCGCAAACAGCGCAAGCCCGGCCCAGAACACGGCATCCGGCGCGAGCGGCCAGTTGGGCAGGAATGAGAACGCCGACTTCATCGTGGTGACTTCTCCTTTGGAAGCAACCGCCAGCGACGCGGGGTCAAGCGTCGGAAATGAGATGCGCGCCGGCTGGGTGTCGCCCCGAATGTGATTGTTGTGGTCGACGACGGCAGGACATGGGATCCGCCTCTTCCGCCATCAGGCGGAACTGTCGTTCAGGCTGCCGATCTGGATTGTCGGCCTGGTGTGTGAACGGACTGCGCGGTCTCGAAGACTCAGATTCGAAATCGTGCCGACCGTTCCGTTGAAGCATGTCCGGCGCCAGGGCCGAACGAACGCGAAGGAAACCGATTGTGCCACAGCTTTTTCGCTCCGGAACCGATCGAATCGACTCGCGGCGCTGTGAGGCACCGCAGGTCTTTGGTTTCAAAGGTTTACTTGTATATATACGTAGTAGAAGTTAACAAGGCGCCCACAGTTCTGTGGATAACTTCGGTTTACGCAACAAGATCAAGGGGTTGGCGCCGCCACAACCCGTTGCACAGGCTGTTCACTCACAGACGTTTGAGTGGGGCAACTTTCGGGCCGCTTCACAGCCGTGCCGAGTTGCCCAGTTTACGTCCACTGTGATTGCACACGAACTGCGCGCGGATTCCTCGCAGTTATCCACAGCATCGCGTGGATAACTTCGCACGGAAAAATCGAAGCGCTGTGAGGATTCGACCGACGAGATCAGCCGATCTGGCGGCCGCGCAGCGCGCGGATCAGGAACCGGGCCGGATCGACGGCGTCGACGAGTTCCCGCTCGAGCGGCAGCGGCTCGCCTTCGAGTTGCGACGCGATCAGCTCGGCGCCGAGCGCCGCCCAGACGAGGCCGCGGGAGCCGTAGCCGAAGGCGCCGTAGAGGCCCGCGGCGCGCGGCAGGTCGCGCGCTTTCGCGCCGCTCAGCGCGCGGGCGTTCGCGACGCCCTGCGCTTCGTCGGCGAGCGGGCCGATCACCGGCACGCGGTCGGCGACGACCCAGCGAAACGCGACGCGCCCGCGCAGCGTATCGACGTCCGGCAGTTCGCCGATCAGGCCGGGCAGCAGATGCCGGA
Organism: Burkholderia sp. KBS0801; assembly: GCF_005937855.2. Taxonomy (NCBI): domain Bacteria; kingdom Pseudomonadati; phylum Pseudomonadota; class Betaproteobacteria; order Burkholderiales; family Burkholderiaceae; genus Burkholderia; species Burkholderia sp. KBS0801. The sequence goes on along the minus strand of NZ_CP042177.1, from coordinate 74,676 downwards.
CGCGCTCCAGGTTTTCGATATGTCCGGCGGTGCGCATCGTCCGATCGACGTCGTCGGGTTCGAACGTCGCGCCGATCAGCAGCGTGCCGTCGTCGAGCGGCACCGCGTAGCCGTCGCCGATCGTGGGGCACGGAAGCGGCGCCGTGCTGCCGGGCGGCAGCAGCGTGAGCTGGCCGCGCACCGGTTGCAGCGCGACGTGCCGCAGGCCCGCGAGACGCACCGCGTCGCCCGCGTTCGCGAGCACGACGACCGGCGCTTCGGCGAGCGTCGCGCCTGCCGCATCGACGGCGCGCCACATGTCGCGACCACGCTCGAGCCGGGCGACTTCGGTGCCGGCCAGCAGTTTCACGCGTTCGCCGGCCGCCGCGATTTGCGCCGCGCACACCCCGGCCGGCCAGACGGCGCCGCCGTGCGGAAACAGCAGGCCGCCGTGTGCGACCGGCAGGTTCAGATGCGCGCGGGCGGCGTCCGTATCGAGCAGCGACACATAGTCGGACGGTGCGCCGAGCGCATCGAACGCATCGCGCATCCGCGCGAAATCGTCGGCCGATTCCGCGAGATGGATCATCCCGCGCGTGCTGCGCGCGAACGCATGGCCCGCCTCCTCGAGCGCGCGCCAGCGTGCGAGCGCATGCAGGAACCCGCTGCGCGTGAGGCGGCTCGCGACGTTGTCGTCGCGCGTCATCAATGGATGGAATACACCGGCCGGATTGCCCGATGCCTCGCTCGCGATTCGTTCGTGCCGCTCGATCAGCGTGATGTTCCAGCCGCGCGCGGCGAGCCGTTCGACGACCGCGCAGCCTGCCAGGCCCGCACCGATCACGATCGCTTCCCGCGCGGCAACCGGCAATGCACGCGGTGGTTCGTGCCGCCGCATCCGCCAGCGCGGCGCGTATTCGCCGACGCGCAATGCGGGCTCGCCTGTGCCATCCTCGACGTCGCGACTCGTGAAACCCGTTTGCTCGAGCGCATGTTTCACGGCGTCGTCGTGCGAATGCGTCGCATAAGTCGCACCGTCGGCGGCGATGCGTGCGAGCGCGCGGATCACGTCGGTCGACAGCACATCGCCGTGCGCGGCCGACGCGAGATTGCCGAGATAGAACGCGTCGGCGCGCGCGACGAGCCGTTGCAGCATGTCATGCGCATCGCCGAATGCGAGCGTGAGCACCACGCGTCCCGCGTCGAATTCGAGCCGGTGCAGGCCGGGCACATGCATCGGCCAGGCGTCGAGCAAAGCGTCGGCATTTTCCGATATGGTTGTGTCAGCAACGAAATTCGAAACGGCGCGGCGCAGGTCGTCGCGCGCGAACGGATGCGGTTCGATCGCGACGAAATGCAGCCGCTCGCAGCGTGCCGGGTCATCGCGCCATGCGGCCCACGTCGCGAGAAAACGGCTGCCCGTGCCGAATCCCGTCTCGACGATCGTGAACGTGCGGCGGCCCTGCCAGTGGGCCGGCAGGCCGGTACCGGCGAGCATCCGGTTCGCGTGCGCGCGAGCGTGCGACGCGTCGCGAGGGAGCTCGCCGTACTCGGGCGAGACGAGAATGCCGTCGTCGCGGCGGGCGAGCGTGGCGGGAACGAGTCGGTCGGGCATGCGAAACAAAAAACGTGGCAGCCAAGCCTGGCAAGGGTTTGCGCGGAGGCGTCCGGCGCGCCGTTGGCAAAATCCAACGGCGTTGCGTGCGGGCGGACGCGGCTGCGTATCCTGTCCGGTTGGCGCAGGTCAAAAAACGGGCAATCGACGATTCATTCGGCGAAATACCGATGAAAATCTTTGAAACCCTTGTCGTTATTGGGTTTGCGCTGCGCTATCATAGCAACGCCGTACCGCGGGGTGGCCGCCGGCCAAGCCGGACGGCACGTCGCGCGGGCCAGGATTCGGCGCTGTGTCGTCGGAGTCTGACTCTCGATGGCACGGTTCGCGCACGTATAATCGGCGCGTTCGCGCTGTTCGTGTCAAACCTAACCTGAAAAAGGAACCTTAATGAACAAACAGGAACTGATCGACGCCGTCGCCGCCCAAACGGGCGCCAGCAAGGCTCAAACCGGCGAAACGCTGGACACGCTGCTCGAAGTCATCAAGAAGGCCGTGTCGAAGGGTGATGCGGTTCAGCTGATCGGCTTCGGCAGCTTCGGTTCGGGCAAGCGCGCAGCACGTACGGGCCGCAACCCGAAGACGGGCGAAACCATCAAGATCCCGGCAGCCAAGACGGTCAAGTTCACGGCTGGCAAGGCGTTCAAGGACGCCGTCAACAAGCGTTGATTCAGCGCCTGTGCCTGGAAAAAAACCCGCCTTTCGGCGGGTTTTTTGTTGGGCGCGCGCGGCATTTTCGCCACAGTCCGCACAACTCTTGCAAGATTTAACGGTTAGCTTTCGCGCGCCGTTTTTTACCGCGCGTTACACGTGCACGATCTGCGCGTCGGGATCCTCGTCGTCGTGCGCGTCGACATCCCATGCCGGGAACGGATCGTCGAACGCGGTCCATTGCGCGGCACCGAGTGCGAATTCCGCATCGGTGAGCAGGCATGCGTCGAGCTTCGCGCGCCATGCGTCGGCATCGAGCCCGATACCGATCAGCACGAGTTCCTGACGGCGATCGCCCACCGAGCGATCGTCGAGGTCCCCCTGCCACTCGGTGCGAATTTCCGCGAGCAGTTCGTCGTCATCCGGCCATTCCGCGCGATCCTGCGCGGCCCACCAGAGGCCTGCCGGGCCATGCCGGCACACGCCGCCCGCCTGCGACAGCGAACCCGCGATGTCGTTGCGGGTCGCGAGCCAGAAGAAACCCTTGCTGCGCAGCACGCCTGGCCACTCCTGATGCAGCAGCGCCCAGAGTCGCGCCGGATGAAACGGCCGGCGCGCGCGGTAAACAAAATTGCCGATGCCGAATTCGTCGGCTTCGCCGTGCACGTGCGCATGATGCGGATCGTGGCACTCGGGATCGTCGCAGTGCGTGTGATCGTCGTCCAGCGACGCGAGCCAGCCCGGCGCATTCGCGGCTTCGTCGAAATCGAAACGGCCGGTGTCCAGCACTTCGTCGAGCGGCACGTTGCCGAACGTCGACACGACCTGGTGCGCGCGCGGGTTGAACCGCGCAAGGATGTGCCGCAGGCGCGCGAGTTCGTCGGCGCCGACGAGGTCGGCCTTGTTGATCACCAGCACGTCGCAGAATTCGATCTGCTCGATCAGCAACTCGACGAGCGTGCGATCGTCTTCGTCCGATGCGGCGATGCCGCGCGTCGCGAGCGCGTCGTCGGAACCATAGTCGCGCAGGAAATTGTAGGCGTCGACCACGGTGACGAGCGTGTCGAGCCGCGCGACGTTCGACAGCGACGCGCCGTCGTCGTCGACGAACGTGAAGGTTTCGGCGATCGGCATCGGCTCCGCGATGCCGGTCGATTCGATCACGATCGCGTCGAAGCGGCCGTCGGCCGCGAGATTGCGAATCTCGACGAGCAGATCGTCGCGCAGCGTGCAGCAGATGCAGCCGTTCGACATCTCGACGAGGCGTTCCTCGACGTGCGACAGCGCCTGCGCATCGCGCACGAGCGACGCATCGATGTTGACCGCCGCAAGATCGTTGACGATCACGGCGACTTTCAGGCCCGCACGATTCGCGAGAATGTGATTGAGCAGCGTGGTCTTGCCGGCGCCGAGGAAACCGGACAGCACGGTGACGGGCAACGGCTGGTTCATTGCCGGATTCATAACGATTTGCACCAACGGAAAAGATGAAAAAGCGGCCGTGGGGCCCTGGCGGGGCGCGAACAGCCGCGGGCCAGTCGCCCGGAGCCGGTCGCCCGAAGCCGGTCGAAACCGCGGCGTGAGCCCGCATTGTGCATCAAACGCGCACCGGCCGAGCGGCCCGGCGTCAGCCCGCGGCGCGGCGCGAGGTCACTGCTCGGGCGGCAGCAGCTTCCACTGCGCCAGGATTGCGGCGATCTGCCGCGCATACTTGTCGCGCAGCGACGGCGTTTCGGAATGATAGGCGCCGACCGCCTGCCATGTGTTGCCGTAGCGATTCATTTTCTGGCGCAGATGCCACGCGGCGATATAGACGTTCTTGCACGGCTCCATCAGCATGTCGCGGCCGATGCCGTACCGCGACAGCGTCGACAGGTGGATCGAATTGATCTGCATCAGGCCGTAGTCGACCGAGCCGTTCGTATTCTTGTTCAGCGCGGCGGGCCGGTTGCGCGACTCCTGCCACGCGATCGCGCGCAGGATCAGCGGATTGACCTGCTGGTATCGGGCGGCCTCGTCGAAACAATCCGCGCGAGCGTTTCCGCAGGCGAACCACACGCCGGCGGCGATCAACGCGATCGAAACGAACCGTTTGTTCATGGTGCGGAAAACGAAAAGGGAATGACGCAAAGGTCGGGAAAACCCGTGCCTGTTATTCGTACGGATGGAAACGCGCCGCCCGTATCATACCGGCAGTCCGTCACGTATTGACACGAGAAAGACAGCAGCCCGTTTATACCGCATTTCGGTGTCGGTTCATCCCAAAACGGCCGCGATGGCCGGAATGCCTGGCGGAGGCCGAAATCTTACATATTGCATACGGTATGCCGGAACCATGTCGTATGTGAGACAGTCCTCAGCTCAATGTGATATTTCGGACATGAAAAACTGCTAATGTCGCCTCTTTAGGACTTGGATCCCAGCACTACCGCCGGAAGTGGCCCTGAGCCGGCATCGACCCATTCATCCATGACAAGAAATCGCTTCGTTATGCGGCGCGTCGCCACGACCCTGATCGTCGCCGGCATCATCGTCTCGCAAGCCGCCTACGCTCAGGTCACGCTCAATTTCGTGAATGCGGATATCGACCAGGTCGCGAAGGCGATCGGCGCCGCAACCGGCAAGACCATCATCGTCGACCCCCGCGTGAAGGGGCAGCTCAACCTCGTATCGGAACGGTCCGTGCCGGAAGACCAGGCGCTGAAGACGCTGCAGTCGGCGCTGCGCATGCAGGGCTTCGCGCTCGTGCAGGATCACGGCGTGCTGAAGGTCGTGCCCGAGGCCGACGCGAAGCTGCAGGGCGTGCCGACCTATATCGGCAATGCGCCGCGCGCGCGCGGCGACCAGGTCATCACGCAGGTGTTCGAGCTGCACAACGAATCGGCGAACAACCTGCTGCCGGTGCTGCGGCCGCTGATCTCGCCGAACAACACGGTCACCGCCTACCCGGCGAACAACACGATCGTCGTCACCGATTACGCTGACAACGTGCGCCGCATCGCGCAGATCATCGCTGGCGTCGACAGCGCCGCGGGCGCGCAGGTGCAGGTCATACCGCTGCGTAACGCGAACGCGATCGACCTCGCCGCGCAATTGCAGAAGATGCTCGACCCCGGCGCGATCGGCAACAGCGACGCGACGCTGAAGGTGTCGGTCACGGCCGACCCGCGCACCAATTCTCTGATGCTGCGCGCATCGAGCGCGTCGCGCCTCGCGGCGGCGAAGCGCATCGTGCAGCAGCTCGACGCGCCGAGCGGCGTGCCCGGCAACATGCACGTCGTGCCGTTGCGCAATGCCGATGCGGTGAAGCTCGCGAAGACACTGCGCGGGATGCTCGGCAAGGGCGGCAACGACAGCGGCTCGTCGGCGTCGTCCAACGATGCGAACAGCTTCAACCAGAGCGGCGGCTCGTCGGCGAGCGGCAACTTCTCGACCGGCACGTCCGGCACCCCGCCGCTGCCGTCCGGCGGCCTCGGCGGCGGTTCGTCTTCGTCGTCGGCCTACGGCAGCGGTGCGTCGGGCAGCGGTGGCGTCGGCAGCGGCGGCCTGCTCGGCGGCGACAAGGACAAGAGCGACGAAAACCAGCCGGGCGGGATGATCCAGGCCGATGCGGCCACCAATTCGCTGATCATCACCGCGTCCGATCCGGTCTACCGGAACCTGCGTTCGGTGATCGACCAGCTCGACGCGCGGCGTGCGCAGGTCTATATCGAGGCGCTGATCGTCGAGCTGAACTCGACGACGCAGGGCAACCTCGGGATCCAGTGGCAGGTGGCGAGCGGCCAGTTCCTCGGCGGCACGAACCTGGCACCCACGGCCGGCACCGGCCTGGGCAACAGCATCGTCAACCTGACGAGCGGCGGCACGGCCGCCACCACCGGGCTGGCCGCCAATCTCGCGGGCCTGAGCCAGGGCCTCAACATCGGCTGGCTGCACAACATGTTCGGCGTGCAGGGGCTCGGCGCGCTGCTCCAGTATTTCGCGGGCGTGAGCGACGCGAACGTGCTGTCGACGCCGAACCTGATCACGCTCGACAACGAGGAAGCGAAGATCGTCGTCGGCCAGAACGTGCCGATCGCGACCGGTTCGTACTCGAACCTGACGAGCGGCACGACGAGCAACGCATTCAACACCTACGACCGTCGCGACGTCGGCCTGACGCTGCACGTGAAGCCGCAGATCACCGACGGCGGGATCCTGAAGCTGCAGCTCTACACGGAGGATTCGGCGGTCGTCAGCGGCACCACCAACGCGCAGACCGGCCCGACCTTCACGAAGCGCTCGATCCAGTCGACGATCCTCGCGGACAACGGCGAGATCATCGTGCTCGGTGGCTTGATGCAGGATAACTACCAAGTGTCGAACAGCAAGGTGCCGCTGCTCGGCGACATCCCGTGGATCGGCCAGCTGTTCCGTTCGGAATCGAAGCAGCGCCAGAAGACCAACCTGATGGTGTTCCTGCGCCCGGTGATCATCTCCGATCGCAGCACCGCGCAGGAAGTCACGGCCAACCGCTACGACTACATCCAGGGCGTGACCGGCGCGTACAAGTCGGACAACAACGTGATCCGCGACAAGGACGATCCGGTCGTCCCGCCGATGCCGCTCGGCCCGAGCCAGGGCGGCACGCCCGCCGGGAACCTGTTCGACCTCGACAAGATGCGTCGCCAGCAGCTGCAGCGCCAGGTCGCGCCCGTTCCCGCGCCGGCCCCGGTGCCCGCGCCCGAACCGGTGCAGCCGCAGAGCGTGCCGCAGCAGTCGGTGCCGCAGCAACCGCTGACCGCCACACCGGGAGCCTCGCAGTGAGCAACGTGCTCGCGTCCTCGACCCAGGACGGCGCGCCGGGCGAACGGCAGCCGCCGTCGCCGCTCGCCGCGCGCCTGTTGCCGTACGGCTTCGCGAAGAGCGGCCAGGTGCTGATCGCGCACCAGCTCGACGACACGCTCGAGGTGTGGATCAGCGAGCGCACGAACGACGCGGCGCTCGCCGAAATCGCGCGCAACTTCGGCTCGATTTCCGTGCACCGCGTGCCGGCCGACGAGCTCGCGCAGGCGATCAACCAGGCGTACGCGCGCCAGGACGGCAGCGCCGCGCAGGTCGTCGGCGAGGTCGAAGGCGAAGTCGACCTGTCGCGACTGATGCAGGACATCCCCGAAGTCGAGGATCTGCTCGAATCGGAAGACGACGCGCCGATCATCCGGATGATCAACGCGCTGCTCACGCAAGCGGCGCGCGAACAGGCGTCGGACATTCACATCGAGCCGTTCGAGAATGCGTCGGTCGTGCGGTTTCGCGTCGACGGCACGCTGCGCGACGTCGTGCGGCCGAAGAAGGCGCTGCACGGCGCGCTGATCTCGCGGATCAAGATCATGGCGCAGCTCGACATCGCCGAGAAACGCCTGCCGCAGGACGGCCGCATCACGCTGCGCGTCGGCGGCCGGCCGGTCGACGTGCGGGTGTCGACGCTGCCGACCGGGCACGGCGAGCGCGCGGTGCTCCGTCTGCTGGAAAAGGATGCGCAGCGCCTGAACCTCGAAGCACTCGGGATGGGCCGCGACACGCTCGTCCAGTTCGACAAGCTGATCGGCCGCCCGCACGGGATCGTGCTGGTCACGGGCCCGACCGGCTCGGGCAAGACGACCACGCTGTATGCGTCGATGTCGCGGCTCGAAACGGCGACGACCAACATCATGACCGTCGAGGATCCGATCGAATACGACCTGTCCGGCATCGGCCAGACGCAGGTGAACGAGCGGATCGGGATGACCTTTGCCCGTGCGCTGCGTTCGATTCTGCGCCAGGATCCGGACGTGATCATGATCGGCGAAATCCGCGACCTCGAAACCGCGCAGATCGCGGTGCAGGCATCGCTCACGGGCCACCTCGTGCTCGCGACGCTGCACACCAACGACGCGGCCTCGGCGGTCACGCGTCTGACCGACATGGGCGTCGAGCCGTACCTGCTCGCGTCGTCGCTGCTCGGCGTGCTCGCACAGCGTCTGGTGCGCCAGCTCTGCTCTGTGTGCAAGGAAGAGCGGCACGAGGACGGCCGCACCGTGTGGCATCCGGTCGGCTGCGACCGGTGCGGGCATTCGGGCTATGCGGGCCGGCGCGGCGTATACGAACTGCTGCTGATCGACGATTCGATCCGCGCGCTGATCCACCGCAACGCGGCCGATGCGGAGATTCTCGCCACGGGGCGCGCACAAGGGATGCGCACGCTGCGCGACGACGCCGAGCGCTGGCTCGCGGCTGGCGCGACGTCGCTCGAGGAAGTCCTGCGCGTGACGGGAGGCGCATAGCGCGATGCCGGCATTCCGTTTCGAAGCCATCGATTCGGCGGGGCGACCGCAGAAAGGCGTGATCGATGCCGACAGTGCGCGCGGCGCGCGCGGCCAGCTGCGCACGCAGGGGCTCACGCCGCTCGTCGTCGAGCCGGCCGCCAGTGCGACCCGCGGCGCGCGTTCGCAGCGCCTCGCGTTCGGCCGCAAGCTGTCGCAGCGCGAGCAGGCGATCCTCACGCGCCAGCTCGCGAGCCTGCTGATCGCGGGGCTGCCGCTCGACGAGGCGCTCGGCGTGCTGACCGAGCAGGCCGAACGCGACTACATCCGCGAGCTGATGGCCGCGATCCGTGCCGAGGTGCTCGGCGGCCATTCGCTCGCGAATGCGCTGGGGCAGCATCCGCGCGACTTCCCGGAAATCTACCGCGCGCTCGTCGCGGCGGGCGAGCACACCGGCAAGCTCGGCATCGTGCTGTCGCGCCTCGCCGACTACATCGAACAGAGCAACGCGCTGAAGCAGAAGATCCTGCTGGCGTTCACGTATCCGGGGATCGTCACGCTGATCGCGTTCGGCATCGTCACGTTCCTGCTCAGCTATGTCGTGCCGCAGGTCGTCAACGTGTTCGCGAGCACGAAGCAGCAACTGCCCGTTCTCACGGTCGTGATGATGGCGCTGTCGGAGTTCGTGCGGCACTGGTGGTGGGCGATCCTGATCACGGTCGCGCTCGTCGTGTGGTTTGTGAAGGCGACGCTGTCGCGCGACGGGCCGCGGCTCGCGTTCGACCGCTGGGTGCTGACCGCGCCGCTCGCGGGCAAGCTCGTGCGCGGCTACAACACGGTGCGCTTCGCGAGCACGCTCGGGATCCTGACCGCGGCCGGCGTGCCGATCCTGCGCGCGCTGCAGGCGGCCGGCGAGACGTTGTCGAACCGCGCGATGCGCGCGAACATCGACGATGCGATCGTGCGCGTGCGCGAAGGCTCCGCGCTGTCGCGCGCGCTGAACAACGTGAAGACATTCCCGCCGGTGCTCGTGCACCTGATCCGTTCCGGCGAAGCGACGGGCGACGTGACGACGATGCTCGACCGCGCGGCGGAAGGCGAGGCGCGCGAGCTCGAGCGGCGCACGATGTTCCTGACGAGCCTGCTCGAGCCGCTGCTGATCCTCGCAATGGGCGGCATCGTGCTCGTGATCGTGCTGGCCGTGATGCTGCCGATCATCGAGCTGAACAACATGGTGCAGTGACGGCCTGACCGCAAGTCAGGCCGCACCGTTCAACGCATGTAGATCGCGGGAGACGGCGTGTTCGCGGGAAGCTGGACTTCGGCGCGGGCGCCGTTGCGGTCGATGATGATCGAGCGGCTGCGGACTTCGGCGAGCTTCGCGCCGGACGTGAGCTCCGCGCCGAGCGACACCGCACGCGGCGGCTCGCCACCGATACCGACGATCGCGGCGCCGCCACGACCGAGCGAGAGAATGCCGAACAGGTGGATGTCCTGGACGGGATTCTTGTCGAGCTGTCCGCCGAAGAGCGCGGCGGCATCCTCGGTGCGGATCGGCAACCGCGCGGCGGCGGCGGGCAGCGGCGCTTCGCGGGCCGACAGCGTGACGACCCAGTAGGTGGCCGTCGCGCACAAACCCGCGAAGAGGGCGAGGGAGAGGATCCGGATCGAGAGCGCGTTCATGCGCGCTATTGTACGGATGTATATGAAATTTGCGTTGGGTGAAAGCCCTCGGCAATGCGCGCCTTACAATGCGTGCTCCGCGCCCGGGGAATCGGAAGCTTGCCGTCAGGCAAACGTTCGCGATGCGCCGGGTGCGTCACTCAATCGACGATATTTTTTGGAAAGAGGTAGTCAGTCATGCAAACGTGGATCACTCGCCGTAATGCGGCCGTGCGCCGTCAGCGCGGTTTCACGCTGATCGAGATCATGGTGGTGGTCGCGATCCTCGGGATCCTGGCGGCACTGATCGTGCCGAAGATCATGAGCCGTCCCGACGAGGCGCGCCGTATCGCCGCGAAGCAGGACATCGGCACGATCATGCAGGCGCTCAAGCTGTACCGTCTCGACAACGGCCGCTATCCGACCCAGGAGCAGGGCCTGAACGCGCTGATCCAGAAGCCGTCCACCGATCCGATCCCGAACAACTGGAAGGACGGCGGCTATCTCGAGCGCCTGCCGAACGATCCGTGGGGCAACGGGTACAAGTACCTGAACCCGGGCGTGCACGGCGAGATCGACGTGTTCAGCTACGGCGCCGACGGCAAGGAAGGCGGCGAAAGCAACGATTCCGATATCGGTTCGTGGCAGTAAGTCGGCATCGACCGATCCGACGATCGTCCCCGTTCTTCATTTCATGCCCGCCCTTCGCACGCCCCTGCGCTCCGCTCGCGCTCGCCGCGCTGCCCGCGACCGCCGCGTGCGGCGCGGCGCGGCCGTGACCGCGGCACGCACGCGTGCACGCGGCTTCACGCTGCTCGAGATGCTGGTCGTGCTCGTGATCGCGGGCCTGCTGGTGTCGCTCGCGTCACTGTCGCTCACGCGCAATCCGCGCACCGACCTGCGCGAGGAAGCGCAGCGCATCGCGCTGCTGTTCGAGACGGCCGGCGACGAAGCGCAGGTGCGCGCGCGCCCGATCGCGTGGCAGCCGACCGCGCACGGCTTTCGTTTCGACGTGAGTTCGCCCGACGGCTGGCGCACGCTGCGCGACGACCTGCTGCGTCCGCGCGACTGGGACGGTGGCGTCACGGGCGCCGAAATCGACTATCCGGGGTCCGACACGCATGCGAGCACGGTCGTGTTCGGCACCGAAAGCGTCGACATGCCGGTGCGCGTGACGCTGCATTCGGCGGTCGGCAGCGCGACGATCGTCGGCACCGGCAACGGCCGGTACGAGGTGCAATGACGATGCGTCGTCGCCTGCCCTTCCCGGCTTCCGGTTCACGAGGCTTCACGATGATCGAGGTGCTGGTCGCGCTCGCGATCATCGCGGTCGCGCTCGCCGCGTCGATCCGCGCGGTCGGCACGATGGCGAACAATGCGTCCGATCTCCACCACCGGCTGCTGGCCGGCTGGAGCGCCGACAACGCGCTCGCGCAGCTGCGGCTCACGCATGCGTGGCCGGAGGTCGGCGAGCAGAGTTTCGATTGTTCGCAAGGCAACGTGCAGATGGTCTGCACGCAGCGCGTGAGCACGACGCCGAACCCGGTGTTCCGGCGCGTGCAGATTTCGGTGAGCATGCCGGGGCACCCCGGCGTGCTCGCGCAAATGGTGACGGTGGTCGCGAATGAAACCAGCCGTCCGCTCTGACGCGCCGATGCGGCGCCGTCCCATGCGTTTCGCCGGCTCGCGCCGCGTGCGCGGCTTCACGCTGATCGAACTGATGATCGCGATCGCGATCCTCGCGGTGGTCGCGATCCTCGCGTGGCGCGGGCTCGACCAGATCATGCGCGGCCGCGACAAGGTCGCGTCCGCGATGGAAGACGAGCGCGTGTTCGCGCAGATGTTCGACCAGATGCGCATCGACGCGCGGCTCGCCGCGACCGACGACGAAGCCGGCCAGCCGGCGATCGGCGTCGCCGGCAATACGCTGCAGATCGTCCGCACGCTCGACTTGGCCGGCGCCGCGCCGCGGCTGCAGGTGGTCCGCTACCGGATCGCCGGCGGGCGCGTCGTGCGCTATGCATCGCCGCCGCTCGCCGATGCGAACCGCTTGCGCGACGTGCTGAAGGACAGCGGCGTCGACGGCTGGAGCTGGGTCGCGCTGATGGGCGGCGTCGGTGCGATCGACGCGAAGCTGTACGTGCCGCGCGTCGGCTGGACCACCAACCTGCAGACGGCCAACGACGCGCTGGCGCAGAACAACGATGCGCTGAAGGTGCCGCAGATCGGCAACGCGCCGCCGACACGCGCGGTGACGGGGCTGCAGGTCAGCATCGGCGCGACGTCGCTGCGCGTGCCCGTCACGCGCATCTTCCTCGTCGGGGAATGACGATGCGCGCGCGCCCTCACCGTTCCCGCTTCGCCGCCCGCCCACCCGCAAGCACACATGCCCGCCGCGAGCGCGGCGCGGCGATCATCACCGCGCTGCTCGTCGTCGCGCTGTCGGCGATCCTCGTGTCGGGGATGTTGTGGCGCCAGCAGGTGCAGATTCGCCGGATCGAGAACCAGCGCGTGATCGCGCAGGCGCAGTGGGTCGCGCGCGGCGCGCTCGACTGGACGCGCATGATCCTGCGCTCCGAGGGCGACACGGCGCCCGGCATCACCTATCTCGGCGGGATCTGGGCCGTGCCGATCGCGAAGACCAAGCTGTCGGACTTCCTCGGCCGGATCGGCGCGCCGAACGACAACGGCGGCGAAGACACCTACCTGTCCGGATCGATCGAGGACGCGCAGGCGAAGTACAACCTGCGCAATCTCGTGTCGTCGCCGGCGCCCGGCGTGCTGCAGCTCAACGTGATGCAGTTGCAGGCGTTCCAGCGGCTGCTGACGACGCTCGGCTACGACGGCGCGTTTGCGAAGCGGATCGCGCTGCAGATGCGCGCGGGCCTGATGCATTCGGCGACGCGCTTCCAGACACCGACGCTGCCCGGCGCCGGTACGGCCGCGACCGCGCCGGTGGCCGGCGGCGACATGCAGGCCGGCAACTTCACCGACGAGCCGGGGATGTCCGACGGCGAGCGCGGGCCTGCGCCGCTCGTGATGTCGGGCGTCGACAACCTGCTCGACGTCGACGGCGTGACGCCCGAGATGGTCGCGCGGCTGCGCCCGTTCGTCACCGTGCTGCCGACCACCACGCCGGTGAACATGAACACCGCGCCGGCCGAGGTGATCGCGGCGCTGGTGCCGGGGATGAGCGTGTCGTCCGCGCAGGCGCTCGTGTCGCGCCGCGAGACCGTGTTCTTCCGCAACGTCGGCGACGTGCAGCTCGCGCTGCGCGGTGCCGGCGCGCCGAACGTGACGATCGACTCGAGCCTCGTCGACGTCAATTCCAGCTATTTCATCGTGCATGGCCGGATCCAGCACGATCGCGCGGAGGTGGATCGCACCTCGCTCGTGTATCGTGATCCGACCACGCACTCGACGCGGGTCGTGCGCATCCGCGACCAGCTATAACGACGCCATCCGGGAGAGGAGCTCTTGAGCACGCTGATTGTTTCTTTGCCGCCGCGCGAGCCGGCCGTGCCGTTGCAGGAATGGCAGTGGCCCGAGCTGCCGTTCACGCTCGTGGACAAGGCCGGCCAGGTGCAGCGCGCGGGCCACGCCGCGCTCGCGCTGCTGCCGCGCGCGAACGAGACGCGGCTGATCGTCGCCGCGCGCGACGTGCTGCTGCTGGCCGCGACCGTGCCGCCGCTCAAGGGGCCGAAGCTGCGCCAGGCGCTGCCCAACATCGTCGAGGATCAGCTGATCCAGGATCCGCTCGGCTGCCATATCGCGCTCGACCCGGTCGCGCTGCCCGATGGCCGCCGCGTGCTGGCCGTCGTCGACCGTGCGTGGTTCCGTACGATCTGCGACGCGTTCGCCGCGGCCGGCCACCGGCGCCTGAGCGCGGTACCCGCGACGCGCTGCCTGCCGGCGCCGCGTGAGCCGGCGCAAGCGCCGCTCGACGCGCCTGTCGACGGTGAGGCCGCCAAGGCCGACGCGATCACGCTCGCGACCGCACCGGCCGCCCGCCCGACGGCCGTGGCCGCGGTGCTCGGGCTGGCAACCACGGTCGAACCGGCGCTCGTCGAAGCCGGCGCGCTGCCGGTCGCGGCCGGTGCGCCGCGTCTCGAACTCGCGATCGCACGCGGCGCGCTCGGCGAGGGTTTCGCGGCGCCCGCGTCGCGGGCCGCCGGCACGCTGGCCGCGCTCGCGGGCGGCGGCGACGTCGAACTGTACGAACTCGGCGAGCCGGGCGCGGAGCCGCGGCTCGCGTCGGTCGGCCGCACCGACGGCCCGCTGCTGCCAGGTGCGCAGCCGCTGCCGTTCGACACGTTCGCGCGGCGTGCGCTCGCCGAGCGCTTCGATCTGTGCCAGTTCGAATTCGAGTCGCAGCCGTGGCGCTTCGACCGCGCGACGATGAAGCGCCTGCGCGTGCCGATCGTGCTCGTCGCGGCAACGCTCGGCGTCGCGGTGATCGGGATGAACCTGCACTGGTGGAAGCTGTCGCGCGAGCGCGATGCGCTGTCCGCGCAGATCACCGAGACGCTGCTGTCCGCCTTCCCGAAGACCACGACGGTGCTCGATCCGCCCGCGCAGATGCAGCGCCAGCTCGACCAGTTGCGCCTCGCCGCGGGCGAGCTGTCGCCGAACGACTTCCTCGCGCTGTCGAGCGGGCTGTCGCGTTCGATGGGCGCGCTGCCGCTCAACGGAATCGCGTCGCTCGATTATCACGACCGGCGGCTCGACGTCGGCTTCAAGCCGGAGGTCAAGGTCGACCCCGATTTCCCGCAGCGTCTCGCGCGCAACGGGCTCGCTGGCGAAGTCGACAGCAGCACCGGCAAATGGACCATCCGGAGCCGCCCATGAAGACCGAACAACTGAACCAGACGCTGGCCCAGTTCTGGGGCGAGCGCTCGCAGCGCGAGCGGACGCTGCTCGGCTGGGGCGGTGCCGTGCTGGCCGTCGCGATCGCGTATTCGGTGCTGTGGTCGCCCGCGCAGGAAGGCCGCGCGCGCATCCGGCGCGAACTGCCGACGATGCGCAGCGAGCTCGCGCAGATGACCGCGCAGGCCAACGAGGCGAAATCGCTGACGGCCGCCGCGCAAGGCGTCGCGCCGACCGGCCTCGCGCTGAAGGATGCGCTCACCGCGTCGCTGTCCGATCACGGGCTGCAGGGCGCGCAGGTGCAGGTGGTCGGCAACGGCGTGCAGATCCAGTTGAAGAACGTGCCGTTCCCGGTGTGGACGCAGTGGCTCGACGACGCGCGCAGGCAGTTCAAGGTGCAGGTCGGCGAAGCGCACGTGACCGGGCTGAAGGAAGACGGCCAGGTCGACCTGACGGCCGTGATGCAACCCTCGACGCAGAAATGACGCAGTGGATGAAACCAGCGACGGTCGGCCGATGAGGCCAGGAATCAGGCGGCTTGCCGCCGCGGTGCCGTGGGCGGTGGCAGGCGGGCTCGCGACGGCGCTGACGCTCGTCGCGCTCGCGCCGGCCGCGTGGATCGCGCCGCAAGTCGCGCGCGCGACCGGCGCTCACGTGAACCTCGTCGATCCGGAAGGCTCGCTGTGGCACGGTTCGGGCACGCTGATGCTCGCGCCGGGCGCGGACCAGAGCGCGGCGACGCTGCTGCCCGGCCGGGTCCAGTGGACCACGCGCTTCTGGCCGCTGCTGACCGGGCGCGTGCAGATGCATATGCGGCAGACCGACGCGATGCCCGACGCCGTCACGCTCGACGCGACGTGGCGCGGCGCGGTGCTGTCGGCGGGCTCGATGGCCGTGCCGGCGTCGCTGCTCGCGGGCCTCGGCACGCCGTTCAACACGCTCGACCTGCAGGGCGACGTGCGGCTCGGCTGGACCGACTGGCGGATGATCGGCAACAACGCGTTCGGCCAGCTGACGGTGACGATCGATTCGATGAGTTCGCGCGTGTCTCGCGTGAAGCCGCTCGGGTCGTACCGTGCGGTGCTGCAGGCGAAGGGGGCGGACGCCGATCTCGACCTGTCGACGACGCAGGGCCCGCTGTTCCTCGACGGGCACGGCAGCTTCGGCCCCGGCCGCGGATCGTTTCGCGGCACCGCGCACGCGGCGCCCGAGCAACAGGCGAACCTCGCGGGGCTGCTGAACCTGCTCGGCCGTCCGATCGGCAACAACCAGGTGTCGCTGATCTTCGGCGACGCGACGCGCTGAACGCGCGGTACGCTCGAATACAACGCAAATGTGTGATTGGCCGGAATGATTTTCACTGAAATTGCGTCTGGCTGGCCTGGGCGCAATACGCCGAGCATTCCATCGAATCAGATAGCAAGGCGCCAGCCAATGAACGAAGGGCCGGCAAAGCCGGCCCATGCAACTTACTTGTCGCCGGTCGGCGTTTTCAGAACCCAGTGCGGCTCGCCGTTGGGCGTGGGCGGCATGATATTGCCGATACCGATGGAGCGTGTGTCACTCGGGTTTCCAACAGGATGCCACGTACCGCCCTGCGGGCATTTTTCTCCGATATTTGCGATCATTTTCTGTCGTTTCCTTGTTAATGGTGAATTCGCATCACGATGATGATGCAATGAATTTGTAATACGATACATTAATAAGTTCAACGACTTTATTTTGAGATAATTTTGAAAATACAAAAAATCAAAATTTATGTCGTTTTTTTATAATTCGATTATCGATTTTTAGGACGTGAACGAAAACTGCCATTTTCCTTATCCTTTCGGTAAGCGATATGGCATGCAGTCGTTCAATGGAGCGCGATTTTCATTTCAGTGCGACCGGTGTGGTCGCCGCGCTGCTCGCCGGCACCGGCGCCGCCGTGTCGCCCGTTTCACGCGCCATGTCCGACGCATCCCAGCCGCCGCCCAGCGCCTTCACGAGCCCGACCGACGACACCATCCGCTGGCCGGCGATCGTCGCGAGCTTCTGCTGCGCGGTAAACGCGGTGGTCTGCGCGCTCAGCACGTTCAGGTAGGCGACCGTGCCGGCCTTGTACTGGTTCGTGACGATCGCGAGCGCGTGCTCGGCGCTGTCGACGGCCTGCCGCTGCACGTCGACTTCCTGCGCGAGGATGCGCTGCGACGCGAGGTTGTCCTCGACGTCCTGGAACGCGGTGAGCACCGCGAGACGATATGCGGCGACGTCCTGGTCGTAGGTCGCGCGGGCGGCATCGGTCTGCGCGGCACGCAGGCCGGCGTCGAACAGCGTCGCCGCGAGCTGCGGGCCGACCGTCCAGAACCGCGCGGGCAGCGTGAACAGTTGCGACCACACCGAGCTCTGGAAGCCGCCGGTGGCCGACAGCGTGAGCGTCGGGAAGAACGCGGCGATCGCCACGCCGATCTGCTCGTTCGCGGAAGCCGCGCGGCGCTCTGCCGCCGCGATGTCGGGCCGGCGCTCGAGCAGCGCGGACGGCACGTCGACCGGCGTGATCGGCGGTTGCGCCGTGAGCGGGTTCGGCGGCAGCGAGAACGTCGATGCCGGTTCGCCGATCAGCGTCGCGATCGCATGCTCGTACTGCGCGCGCGCGACGCCGTTGTCGATCGCCGCGGCCTGCGCGCTCTGCAGCTGCGTCTGCGCCTGGATCACGTCCGCGCGCGCGGCGACGCCCTGCGCGTACTGGTTCTGCGTGAGCTTCAGCGAGTCGCCGTACGACTTCACGGTGTCATCGAGCAGCCTCTGCAGCGCATCGGACGTGCGCAGCTGGAAGTAGGTCTGCGCGAGCAGCGCCTGCTGCGACAGCCGCGCATTCGCGAGATCGGCCGCGGCGGCCGCTTCGCCGGCGCGCTGCGCGCTGACGCTGCGGCTCACCTTGCCCCACAGGTCGGGCTCCCAGCTCGCATCGAGGCCGACGCTGTAGCTGTTGCTGATCGACGAACTGCTGCCGAAGCCCGACGCGCTCGACGACGTGGACGTGCGCCCCGAGCGTGCGCGCGAGCCCGACGCGGTCAGCCCGACGGTCGGGAAATATGCGGCGCGCGCTTCGGCGACGAGCGCGCGGGCCTGCCGGTACGCGGCGGCCGATTGCGCGATGGTCTGGTTCGATGCGTTGAGCTTGCTGATCAGCGCGTCGAGCTGCGGATCGTCGTAGACGGTCCACCACGGGCCGCGGTCGGCCCGGTCGGCCGGCTGCGCGACCTTCCAGCCGGCCGGCGCTTCCTTGAAGGCGGCGGGGATCGACGTGTCGGGCCGGTGATAGTCGGGCCCGACGGCGCAGCCGGCGAGCAGCACGGCCGTCGCAACGGCGACGGCGGCGCTCAGCGGGCGAAAGGCGCGCGGGAGGGGGGCGTACGGCATCGTGGTTTTCCTGTCTGTGCGCGACGGCCGGCGAGCGGCGCCGCGCGATGCGGTCGTTGTGCCGCTGGCGGACAAATGGTAACTGACGGCGGGAAAGCCGCGCAGCCCTAAGGGTACGGCGCGCGGCGGCACGCATGTGTTACCGGCGCGGCCGGCCGGTTTACCGGCCATTACGGACTGCTTGCGGACCAGACAGGCAGGAGATGCGTCGCGGACCACACCGGGCCGCGGAGGGGTGCCGGGCCGGCGTTCAGTCGGGACGGCGAAAGCGGCGCGGCTTCAGTGGCAGCGCACGGGCACCGGGACGGGATCGGCGGCGGACCGCCATGTCGACGGCTCCGTTGCCGCAGGCTGGCCCGTGCGGCGGGTGGCCTCCTTCGCGTTGCGCTGCCGGCGATGATCGAGCCATGCGAACCCGAGCGCCGCGAGCGATCCGCCCGGTACCACCAGCATCGTCACGTACAGCGCGATCTTCCAGCCGCGGTGCGGGCCGGAGAACACATGATGAGCGGTATCGGTCAGGTTGCGGCGCAGCGCGCCGGCGGCATTTTTCAGGAACAGCATCGCGAACATCCTCGGGGGCCCGGCAACGCGGGCAAAGCGGTCAGAACATCGTCTCCGGCAGTGCAACATGCACGTCGTAACTGGTTGACTGAAATAATATTGACTAAGCAATCATTTTTCAAGATACTGGGCGCGTTTTGACCTGAAACGCACTGTTGCTGCGTGCGCAATCGCATGAACGGCGGCCTCTACGATCCCGACACCATCGCGCTGGAAACGAGCCTCGGTTATTACCTGACCAAGGCCCGGCAGGCGCTCGTCGAGCGAATGGACCGCGCGCTCGAGCCGCACGACCTCACCGCGCAGCAGATCGGCGTGATCCTGCTGCTGTCTCGCGGCTATGCGCGCACGCCGTTCGAGCTGTCGCGCAAGATGTCGTATGACAGCGGCTCGATGACGCGGATGCTCGACCGTCTCGAGCGCAAGGGCCTGGTCGCGCGCTCGCGCAGCGAGCAGGACCGCCGGATGATCGAGCTGACGCTGACCGAGCGCGGCGCCGAGGCGGCCCGCGCGCTGCCGTCGCTGATCGCGACCGCGCTGAACGCGCAGCTCGCCGGCTTCTCGGCCGACGAACTCGCGACGCTCACCGGCCTGCTGCAGCGGTTCATCGCCAACGGGCCCGGCGACGCCGGCTGCCCGAAACCCGACGAACCGGACTGCTGAGCGCGGGAGGCCCGATGTCTAGGTTAAGCATTCGCTTATTTATCTGTCTGGGCAGAAGATGACAAGACACATGCTCCGTCTCTCCCCTCACCCGTTCCACCCGGCCGGGCCGCGCGGTATCGCGCGCCCGTGCATTGTGCCGGCGCGTCGCGCGCGCCGCGTCTAGGAGATTCCGATGTCCGCCACCACGGCATCCGCCGCGCCACCTGCCGCCGAACCCGCGCCGCTCACCGGCGGCGCGCTCGCGCTCCTCACCGTCGGGCTCGCGCTCGGCACCTTCATGGAAGTGCTCGACACGTCGATCGCGAACGTCGCGGTGCCGACCATCTCGGGCAGCCTCGGCGTCGCGACGAGCGAAGGCACGTGGGTGATCTCGTCGTATTCGGTCGCGTCCGCGATCGCGGTGCCGCTGACCGGCTGGCTCGCACGGCGGGTCGGCGAGGTGCGCCTGTTCACGCTGTCGGTGCTCGCGTTCACGATCGCGTCGGCGCTGTGCGGCCTCGCGTCGAACTTCGAGACGCTGATCGCGTTCCGGCTGCTGCAGGGCCTCGTGTCGGGCCCGATGGTGCCGCTGTCGCAGACGATCCTGATGCGCAGCTACCCGCCGGCGAAGCGCGGGCTCGCGCTCGGGCTATGGGCGATGACGGTGATCGTCGCGCCGATCTTCGGCCCGTTGCTGGGCGGCTGGATCAGCGACAACTACACGTGGCCGTGGATCTTCTACATCAACCTGCCGATCGGCATCTTCTCGGCGGCCTGCGCGTACTTCCTGCTGCGCGGCCGCGAAACGAAGACGAGCCGGCAGCGGATCGACGCGGTCGGCCTCGCGCTGCTCGTGATCGGCGTGTCGTGCCTGCAGATGATGCTCGACCTCGGCAAGGACCGCGACTGGTTCAACTCGACCTTCATCGTCGCGCTCGCGCTGATCGCGGTCGTGTCGCTCGCGTTCATGCTCGTGTGGGAGGCGACCGAGAAGGAACCGGTGGTCGACCTGTCGCTGTTCAAGGACCGCAACTTCGCGCTGGGCGCGATGATCATCTCGTTCGGCTTCATGGCGTTCTTCGGCTCGGTCGTGATCTTCCCGCTGTGGCTGCAGACGGTGATGGGCTACACGGCCGGCAAGGCCGGCCTCGCGACCGCACCGGTCGGCCTGCTCGCGCTCGTGCTGTCGCCGCTGATCGGGCGCAACATGCACCGGCTCGATCTGCGGATGGTCGCGAGCTTCGCGTTCATCGTGTTCGCAGGCGTGTCGGTCTGGAATTCGACGTTCACGCTGGACGTGCCGTTCAATCACGTGATCCTGCCGCGGCTCGTGCAGGGGATCGGCGTCGCGTGTTTCTTCGTGCCGATGACGACGATCACGCTGTCGAGCATATCCGACGAGCGGCTCGCGAGCGCGTCGGGGCTGTCGAACTTCCTGCGCACGCTGTCCGGCGCGATCGGCACCGCGGCCAGCTCGACGTTCTGGGAAAACGATGCGATCTACCACCACGCGCGGCTGTCGGAATCGGTGAGCGTCTACGCGCAGAATACGACCGACTATCAGGGCGCGCTCGCGCAGCTCGGGATCGTCGGGCAGACGGCCAATGCGCAGCTCAACCAGCTCGTCACGCAGCAGGGCTTCATGATGGCGACCAACGACTTCTTCCACCTGTCGGCCGGCGTGTTCATCGCGCTCGCGGCGCTGGTGTGGATCACGAAGCCGCGGAAGGGCGCGGGGCCGGCGATGGGGCATTGAGGGCGGCGGGATGGGCCAATTGAGCGAAGCCAGCGAGAGATTTGAGCTTGGTTCAATTGGAGAATGCCTGCTATCCCGGCCCGATTCAGCACGTCTGATTCCGCCGGGCATCGCCCCGGCCTCACTCCCGCGCCCGCAATCCCCCGAAGGCCAGATCGTCGCCCGACGCGATCGGCAGCGTCGCCCGCGCGACGTCGAGCCAGGCCCGCGCCGCGTGCGACAGGTAGCCCTTCTTCAGCCAGCCGAGCGCGATCGCCCACGTGATCTCCGGCTCGACGATCGGCCGGCACGTGAACTGCCGCGCATCGAGCCGCCGGCAGTACGGCTCCGGCAACAGCGCAATCCCGACGCCCGCGTGCACCAGCGCGGCCATGAAGTCCCAATGACCGCTGCGGCTCACGATCGACGGCGTGAAGCCGGCCTGCCGGCACGCGTCGAGCACCGCATCGTGCAGCGCGAGGCTTTCCGCATAGAACACGAACGACTCGCGCGCGAGATCGGCGAGCGGCACGGCCGCGTCATCCTCCCAGCGCGACTCGCGCGGCGCGACGAGCCATAGCGGCGCACGCACCATCGGCAGCCGCTCGAACGTGCCGGGATCGACCGGCTCCAGCAGCCCGCCAAGTTCCAGTTCGCCCGACATCAGCGCCGCCTCGATCATCCGCGCGCCCTGCTCGAACAGCTTCAGCTCGATGTTCGGATAGCGCTGCTTGTACGCGGCGATGATCGGCGTGAACAGCGATCCGCCGAGCGGCGGAATGCCGATCGTCAGCTCCCCGCGCCCGAGCGTGCCGAGATCGTTCAGCTCCGACTGCAGCTGCGCCTGCGCGGCGAGCACGTCCTGGCCGCGCTGGAACACGATCCGCCCCGCGTCGGTCAGCACCATCTGCCGGCCGTCGCGCAGCAGCAGCGGCGAGCCGATCTCGTCCTCGAGCGCCTTCACCATCTTGCTGATGGTCGGCTGCGTGACGAACAGCCGGTCCGCGGCCGCGGTGAAGCTCTGCTGACGCACGACCTCGACGAAGTACCGCAGTGCGCGCAATTCCATCGATTACTCCCCAGTTTGGTGCGGCGAACCCAAAGCGAATTCCGAATTGGAATGACAAGGATAGAGACAAGTCATTTTATTTATGGTTAGGGGAAACCCTATACTCACACCATCAACGGAACATCTGTATGGAGCCTGCCATGACCAACCCGACCACCACTGCCGCCGCCCGCCCCGCCGCCGCCGCGGGCAACGTCGCGCGCACGGGCCGGATCGTGCTGCAGGCCACCGCGCTCGGCGTGCTGTGGATGGCGGTCGACTGGGCCGTGCGCGCGGTCGGTCTGCCGGTGCCGTCGGGCGTGATCGGCCTCGCCGTGCTGCTCGTGCTGCTGTTCTCGGGCCGCGTCGCGCCCACCTGGGTCAAGGACGGCGCGAACTGGCTGCTGTCCGACATGCTGCTGTTCTTCGTGCCGGCCGCCGTCGCGGCGGTCCAGTACGGCGGGCTGTTCCGCGAGGACGGCTGGCGCATCGCGCTGGTCATGCTCGCCGGCACTGCATTCGTGATGGTCGCGGTGGCCGTCGCGGTCGACCTCGCCGCGAAGCTCGAACGCCGGCTGGCCGCGCAGCGCGTGTTCGCCCAACGCCGCCGCGCGCGCCTCGCCACCGTGTCCGCCCACTGAGCCGGGGCTCGCGATGCCTGCGCTATTGTCCAACCTGTCCGCCGACCACGTGAATACGGCGATCTCCGTCGGCTGCTTCGTGCTGACGGTCGTCCTGTATTTCGCGTCGAAGCGGCTCTACGCGTACAAGAAGACGCTGTTGTTCTCGCCGCTCGTGTTCGTGCCGGGCGTGCTGGTGCTGCTCGTGTTGCTGACGGGCATCCCGTATTCCGTCTACTTTCGCGACACGCGCTGGCTGATGTGGCTGCTCGGCCCGGCGACGATCGCGTTCGCGGTGCCGATCTACGAATATCGCGAACTGATCCGCCGCCACTGGCTGTCGCTGTCGGTCGGCGTCGCGGTCGGGATCGGCGCGGGCGTGTGCGGGTCGCTGCTGCTCGCGAAGCTGCTGCACCTGTCGCCCGAACTGCAACGCTCGCTGATGACGCGCTCGGTATCGACCCCGTTCGCGCTCGCCGTGTCCGACAAGATCCATGCGCCGAAGGACCTCACCGCGCTCTTCGTGATCGCGACCGGCATCTGCGGGATGCTGCTCGGCGAGATCGTGCTCGCGCTGGTGCCGATGCGCACGCGGCTCGCGCGCGGCGCGCTGTTCGGCGCGGCCGCCCACGGCGTGGGCACCGCGAAGGCGCGCGAGATCGGCAGCGAGGAAGGCGTCGTGTCGAGCCTCACGATGATGATCGCGGGCGTCGCGATGGTGCTGATCGCGCCGCTGCTGTCGCTGCTGCCGATCTGACACCGCACCGGGCGGGCGACGCAGCCCCCTACCAACGCGCCGCAGCGGCGTGGGCCAGTCGTCGTCCCGCCATTCCAGCCCTGCTGCGAGCCCGCACCCGCCGACAATCGGCTGAGATAGCCGCAATTCCCCCCTCTTTTCCGCCCATCGGGCTCGGCCCGGATGCCGAACAATGCATGCTACGAGACATCACGCACGCATTCACATGGCCTCCACGACTGCAAACCCGACTGCCGACAAGCCGGCTTCGTCCGGCAAGTTCAAGCGCATCGCGCTCATCGCCGTCATCGCGCTGGGCGCGGCCGCCGCCGCCGCGGGCGGCATGTACGTGTTCCTGAGCAAGGCGGGCGTCGGCCACGCGAGCGCGCCCGCCGAACCGGCGCCGCTCGCCGCGCCGGTGTTCTTCCCGCTCGACCCGCTGACCGTGAACCTGCAGTCGGACGACGGCGTGCAGCATTACCTGCGAGTCGGCCTGTCGCTGAAGCTCACCGACCCGAAGGCGCAGGAGCAGCTGACCGCGCGCATGCCGGAGATCCGCAGCCGGATCCTGCTCGCGCTGTCGAACAAGCATCCCGAGGACCTCGCGACACCGGAGGGCAAGCGTTCGCTCGCGAAGGAACTGCGCGAGCTGATCGAGCAGCCGACGCAGCCGGGCAACCAGCGCGCGAAGGTCGACGACGTGCTGTTCACCGAATTCGTCGTCCAGTAACGCGGCCGCAAAAGGAGCGCGCATGGGCCACCAGGAGTTCATGTCCCAGGAGGAGGTCGATGCCCTCCTCAAGGGCGTCACGGGCGAAACCGACACGGTCGACGAGCAGCGCGACCTGTCGGGCGTCCGCCCCTACAACATCGCGACGCAGGAGCGGATCGTCCGCGGCCGGATGCCCGGCCTCGAGATCATCAACGACCGCTTCGCGCGCCTGCTGCGGATCGGCATCTTCAACTTCATGCGGCGCACGGCGGAAATCTCCGTGAGCCAGGTGAAGGTGCAGAAGTACAGCGAGTTCACCCGCAACCTGCCGATCCCGACGAACCTGAACCTGGTGCACGTGAAGCCGCTGCGCGGCACGTCGCTGTTCGTGTTCGACCCGAACCTCGTGTTCTTCGTCGTCGACAACCTGTTCGGCGGCGACGGGCGCTTTCACACGCGCGTCGAGGGCCGCGACTTCACGGCCACCGAGCAGCGGATCATCGGCAAGCTGCTGAACCTCGTGTTCGAGCACTACGCGACCGCGTGGAAGAGCGTGCGGCCGCTGCAGTTCGAATTCGTGCGCTCGGAGATGCACACGCAGTTCGCGAACGTCGCGACGCCGAACGAGATCGTGATCGTCACGCAGTTCTCGATCGAGTTCGGACCGACGGGCGGCACGCTGCATATCTGCATGCCGTACTCGATGATCGAACCGATCCGCGACGTGCTGAGCTCGCCGATCCAGGGCGAAGCGCTCGAAGTCGACCGCCGCTGGGTGCGCGTGCTGTCGCAGCAGGTGCAGTCGGCCGAGGTCGAGCTGAGCGCGAATCTCGCGGAGATCCCGTCGACATTCGAGAAGATCCTGAACCTGCGTGCGGGGGACGTGCTGCCGCTGGAGATCGAGGACACGATCACCGCGAAGGTCGACGGCGTGCCGGTGATGGAATGCGGCTACGGCATTTTCAATGGTCAATATGCGTTGCGCGTGCAGAAGATGATCAGCGCGAGCGACACGATGAAGGAAGGTGGATATGAGTGAGCTGAACCAGACGCCCGAACTCGACGCGCAGGCCCTCGCCGACGCTGCGCTCGCGGAATCGGCCGCGGCCGCGCAGGCGGCACCGGCCGCGGCGGAAGACGAACAGGGCCTGGACGACTGGGCCGCCGCGCTTGCCGAGCAGAACCTGCAGCCGGTGCAGGCGGGTGCGACCGGCGCCGGCGTGTTCCAGCCGCTGTCGAAGGCCGCGGCCAGCTCGACGCACAACGACATCGAGATGATTCTCGACATCCCGGTCAAGATGACCGTGGAGCTCGGCCGCACGAAGATCGCGATCCGCAACCTGCTGCAGCTCGCGCAGGGGTCGGTCGTCGAACTCGACGGCATGGCCGGCGAGCCGATGGACGTGCTCGTGAACGGCTGCCTGATCGCGCAGGGCGAGGTCGTGGTCGTCAACGACAAGTTCGGCATCCGCCTGACCGACATCATCACGCCGGCCGAACGCATCCGGAAGCTGAATCGATGAACGTCGTGACGTCCGGCCGCCGCGCGCGCGTCGCGACCTCGGTGGCGGCAGCCGTCGCCATTGCGGCGTCGCTCGCGTGCGTGCCGGCCGGCGCCGCCGACATGAACGCGGTGAACAACGCCGGTTCCATCGCGTCGAGCGTGATGGTCGGCTCGGCCGCGCCGTCGCTCGGCGTCGGCGCGGTGCTGCAGACGCTCGTCGGGCTCGCGGTCGTGATCGGCCTCGTGTTCGGCTGCGCGTGGCTCGCGCGCCGCTTCGGGTTCCAGCCCGCGCGGCGCGGCGGCCCGCTGAAGGTCGTGTCGAGCGTCGGGCTCGGCGCGAAGGAAAGCGCGACGATCGTCGAGATCGGCGACACCTGGCTCGTGCTCGGCGTCGCGCCGGGCAACGTGCGATTGCTGCATACGCTGCCGGCCGGCTCGGCGGTGGCGCCGGCCGACCTTCCCGCCGGTACGCCTTCCGCCGATCGCGGCCAGCCCGGCACCTTCGGCGCGCGGTTTCGCGACGCGCTCGCGGGCGAAGCCGCGAAGCGCTTCGGGCGCGGCAAGGACAACCGCTGACATGGCGTCGCGCCCTCTTTCCGTACCTGCATTCCGATGAAACACGAATTCCTGCGTCGCGCGGCGCGCTTCGCGCCCGCGCTGATCCTCGGCCTCGCCCCCGCGCTCGCCTGCGCGCAGGCGGCCGGCCTGCCCGCGTTCAACACGAGCCCGGGCCCGAACGGCGGCACCACCTATTCGCTGAGCGTGCAGACGATGCTGCTGCTCACGATGCTGTCGTTCCTGCCGGCGATGCTGCTGATGATGACGAGCTTCACGCGCATCATCATCGTGCTGTCGCTGCTGCGCCAGGCGCTCGGCACCGCGACGACGCCGCCGAACCAGGTGCTGGTCGGCCTCGCGATGTTCCTCACTTTCTTCGTGATGTCGCCGGTGCTCGACCGTGCCTACGCCGATGGCTACAAGCCGTTCTCCGACGGCTCGATGCCGATGGAGCAGGCCGTGCGGCGTGGCGTCGCGCCGTTCAAGACCTTCATGCTGAAGCAGACCCGCGAGACCGATCTCGCGCTGTTCGCGAAGATCTCGAAGGCCGCGCCGATGCAGGGCCCGGAAGACGTGCCGCTGTCGCTGCTGGTGCCCGCGTTCGTCACGAGCGAGCTGAAGACCGGCTTCCAGATCGGCTTCACGATCTTCATCCCGTTCCTGATCATCGACATGGTCGTCGCGAGCGTGCTGATGTCGATGGGGATGATGATGGTGTCGCCGTCCACCGTGTCGCTGCCGTTCAAGCTGATGCTGTTCGTGCTGGTCGATGGCTGGCAGCTGCTGATCGGCTCGCTCGCGCAGAGCTTCGGTTAAGCGGAGGACACGCGCGATGACGCCCGAACAGGTGATGACGCTGGCGCACCAGGCGATGATGGTCGGCCTGCTGCTCGCCGCCCCGCTGCTGCTGGTCGCGCTCGCGGTCGGCCTCGTCGTGAGCCTGTTCCAGGCCGCGACGCAGATCAACGAATCGACGCTGTCGTTCATCCCGAAGCTACTCGCGGTGGCCGCGACGCTCGTGATCGCCGGCCCGTGGATGCTGACGACGATGCTCGACTACCTGCGGCAGACGCTGCTGCACGTCGCGACGCTCGGCGCCGGCTGACCGGCGCGCCCGGCTCCGTTCCGTCTCAATGTTCTCGGTTACCTACGCGCAGCTCAACGGCTGGCTGACCGCCTTCCTGTGGCCGTTCGTGCGGATGCTCGCGCTCGTCGCGACGGCGCCCGTGGTCGGCCATGCCGCGGTGCCGGTGCGCGTGAAGATCGGCATCGCCGCGTTCATGGCGCTGGTCGTCGCGCCCACGCTCGGCGCGATGCCGGACGTCACCGTGTTCTCGGCGCCGGGCATCTGGATCGTCGTCACGCAGTTCCTGATCGGCGTCGCGCTGGGCTTCACGATGCAGCTCGTGTTCGCGGCCGTCGAGGCGGCCGGCGACTTCATCGGGCTGTCGATGGGGCTCGGCTTCGCGACCTTCTTCGACCCGCATTCGAACGGCGCGACGCCGGTGATGGGCCGCTTCCTGAACGCGATCGCGATGCTCGCGTTCCTCGCGGTGGACGGCCACCTGCAGGTGTTCGCGGCGCTGGCCGCGTCGTTCCAGACGCTGCCTGTGTCGGGCGACCTGCTGCACGCGCCCGGCTGGCGCACGCTCGCCGCGTTCGGCGCGACCGTGTTCGAGATGGGGCTGCTGCTCGCGCTGCCGGTGGTCGCGGCCCTGCTGATCGCGAACCTCGCGCTCGGGATCCTGAACCGCGCGGCGCCGCAGATCGGCATCTTCCAGATCGGCTTTCCGGTCACGATGCTGGTCGGGCTGCTGCTCGTGCAATTGATGATCCCGAACCTCGTGCCGTTCGTGTCGCACCTGTTCGACATGGGGCTCGATACGATGGGGCGGGTGCTGATCGGGTGGCGCTAGTCCGCTGGCCCCATCGCTTGCTGGAAAACCCCTAACGGAATCGCCCGCCCACGAAAGGTTGCAGAAGGTTTCGCCTCCCTATACTCGTTAAGACGATGCAGCAAGCATCGCGCCATACGAATACAACGAAGGAGACGACCCCGATGCGACCCATCCTGCGCACCCTCGCCGTTGCGGCCAGCCTGAGCTGCGCGCTCGCCGCTCACCCCGCGCTCGCCGAAGACGGCGGCAAGATCACGATCATGGTCGGCGGGATCGCGAAGCTGATCTACCTGCCCGCGCGGCTCACGCAGGAGCTCGGCAACTTCAAGGCCGAAGGGCTCGACGTCGAGCTGCTGTCGCAGCCGGCCGGCGTCGACGCCGAGAACGAGTTGCTGGCGGGCGCCGTGCAAGGCGTCGTCGGCTTCTACGACCATACGGTCGACCTGCAGAGCAAGGGCAAGGACGTGAAGGCGATCGCCGTGCTCTGCCAGGTGCCGGGCGAGGTCGAAATGGTTTCGACCAAGGCCGCGCCGACCTTCAAGTCGATGGCCGACGCGAAGGGCAAGACGCTCGGCGTGACGGGCCTCGGCTCGTCGACCAGCTTCCTCACGCAATACCTGGCGCTGCAGCGCGGCGTGCCGTCGACGCAGTACACGATGCTGCCGGTCGGCGCCGACGCGAGCTTCATCGCCGCGATCAAGCAGGGCCGGATCGACGCCGGGATGACGACCGAGCCGACCGTGTCCGCGCTCGAGAAGATGGGCGACGCGAAGGTGCTGGTCGACATGCGCACCCTCGAGGGCACGCGCGCCGCGCTCGGCGGCACCTACCCGGCCGCGAGCCTGTACGTGCAGTCGGCCTGGGCCGATTCGCACAAGGCGGAAGCCACCAAGCTCGCGCACGCGTTCGCGAAGACGATGCAGTTCATCCATACGCACAGCGCCGAGGAAATCGCCGCGAAGATGCCGGCCGACTACCAGAAGGACAAGGGCCTGTACGTGTCCGCGCTGAAGGCGTCGCTGCCGATGTACACCGCCGATGCGAAGATGCCGGCCGACGGCCCGGCGACCGTGCTGAAGGTGCTGTCGGCGTTCAACCCGTCGGTGAAGGGCAAGCACATCGATCTGGCGCGCACCTACACCAACGATTTCGTCAACGCGAAGTAATCGATCCCGGTACAGGCGCCCGCGGCGGCGATCCCGCCGCCGTGCGTTCCCCGTTCCGGCCCGGCTGACCGGCCCGGCGTCGCCACGATGCGGCGCCCTCTTCACCCGCAGGACGAATGCGATGAACCAGGCAGTTTCCCCGAGCACGCCGGCGATCGAGTTTCGCAATGTGTCGTGCCGCTTCATTTCGCCGGAAGGCAAGGCCACCGTCGCGCTGCGCGACTTCAGCATGAGCGTCGCGCGCGGCGAGTTCATCGCGATCGTCGGGCCGACCGGCTGCGGCAAGTCGACCACGCTGAACCTGATCACCGGGCTGCTCAAGCCGGTGTCGGGCGAGGTGCGCGTGATGGGTCGCCCGGTCGACGGGATCGACCCGCGCATCGGCTTCGTGTTCCAGGCCGACGCCGTGTTCCCGTGGCGCAACGTGATCGACAACGTCGCGGCAGGCCCGTTGTTTCGCGGCCGCTCGAAGGACGTCGCGTACACGCAGGCCGAGGAATGGATCCGCAAGGTCGGCCTCGACAAGTTCACGAAGCACTACCCGCACCAGCTCTCCGGCGGGATGCGCAAGCGCGTCGCGCTCGCGCAGACCTTCATCAACCAGCCGGAAATCCTGCTGATGGACGAGCCGTTCTCCGCGCTCGACATGCAGACGCGCACGCTGATGCAGGACGAACTGCTGCAGCTGTGGTCCGCGAACAAGGGCTCGGTCGTGTTCGTCACGCACGATCTCGAGGAGGCGATCGCACTCGCCGACCGCGTGTTCGTGCTGACCGCGCGCCCCGCGACGCTCAAGCGCGTGTACGAGATCGACCTGCCGCGCCCGCGCGTCATGTCGGAAGTGCGCTACGACGCGCGCTTCGTCGAAATTTCCAAGGACATCTGGCACGACCTGCGCGAAGAAGTGCAGATCGGCTGACCGCACGGCAGCCATGGCAACAAACAGCAAGGACAGGAGCATGACCGACATGACGCTTCCAACTACCGCCCTTACCGCGACGACGCTCGAGGACGACGAGCGCGCCGCGCAACGCCGGCTGCGCCGCCGGCGCAACCTGATCGTCACGTTGCGGATCGCCGTGCTCGTCGTCGTGCTCGGCGGCTGGGAACTCGCCGCACGGCTGAAGTGGATCGACCCGTTCTTCTTCTCGATGCCGTCGCTGATCTTCGAGCAGATCCAGGACTGGTTCGTCAACGGCACGTCGCAAGGGCCGCTGCTCACGCAGGTATGGGTCACGCTCGAGGAAACCGGGATCGGCTTCGTGATCGGCTCGGTCGCGGGCGTGATCTGCGGGATCGTGCTCGGCCGCAACAAGCTGATGGCCGACGTGTTCGGCCTGTACATCCAGATCGCCAACTCGATTCCGCGCGTCGTGCTCGGTTCGATATTCGTGATCGCACTCGGCCTCGGGATGGCGTCGAAGATCGCGCTGGCCGTCGTGATGGTGTTCTTCGTCGTGTTCGGCAACGCGTTCCAGGGCGTGCGCGAAGCCGATCGCTACCTGATCGCGAACGCGCAGATCCTCGGCGCGTCGCGCCGGCAGATCACCACGGCGGTCGTGATTCCGTCCGCGCTGAGCTGGATTCTCGCGAGCCTGCACGTGAGCTTCGGCTTCGCGCTGGTCGGTGCGGTCGTCGGCGAATTCCTGGGTTCCAAGCAAGGTATCGGCCTGCTGATCTCCACCGCCCAGGGCGCATTCAACGCGAGCGGCGTGTTCGCGGCGATGATCGTGCTCGCCGTGGTCGCGCTGGCCGCCGACTACCTGCTGACCTGGGTCGAAAAGCGGCTGCTGAAGTGGCGTCCCGCCGCGTTCTGAGCCACGCACGCATCCGATGACACGCCCGAACCGCGCCGGTTGCCCCGGCGCGGTTCGGCATTGAGGAGAAGGAATGGCGCACAGCCTGCGCGGGCGGCTCCTGTGGTGGCTGCTGCTGCCGCTGGCGGCTTTCGTGCTGATCGCGGGCGCGATGTCGTACGACACCGCGCGGCGCACGGCCGCGCTCGTGCAGGACAGCGCGCTCGTCGCGTCCGCGCGCACGATCGGCGAGGACGTCGAGTGGCGCAACGGGCTGCCGGTCGCCGACGTGCCGCCGGCCGCGCTGGAGATCTTCGAATCGCCGTCGCGCGACTCGGTGTTCTACAAGGTGATCGACGGGCACGGCCGGTTGCTCGCGGGCAACCCGGCGCTCGAGGCGCCCGCCCGGCACGGCGTCGCCCCGACGCTGTACGCCACGACGCTCGACGACCTGCCGTTGCGCGCGGCCGCCTACGACCGGCAGCTGTACGACGAGGGGCAGGTCGAGACGGTCACGGTGGTCGTCGCGAAGACGACGCGCTCGTACGACGCGATGGTCGCGACGATCTGGCGGCCGCAGCTCGTGCGCCTGTCGCTGATGCTGGTGCTCGCGATCGTGCTCGTCTATCTCGGGCTCACGCTCGAGCTGCGCCCGCTGATGAAGCTGAAGGACGACGTCGCGGACCGCGGGCCGATGGAGCTCGAGCCGATTCGCCCGGAGCGGCTGCAGCATGAGCTGCGGCCGATCGTCGACGCGATCAACCAGTGCATCGCGCGGCTCAATACGCACACGGCCACGCAGCGCCGCTTCATCGCCGACGCGGCGCACCAGCTGCGCACGCCGATCGCGGTGCTCGACACGCAGATCCAGTACGCGCAGCAGCGCGGCAACGGCGATCCGGACCTCGCGTCGGTGCTCGACAGCATGCAGCGCAGCAGCCGCAAGATGGCCGACGTGACCGACAAGCTGCTGCTGCTCGCGCATGCGGAAGCGACCCCGCCGACGCTGCTCACGCATCGCGTCGATCTCGCCGCGGTGGTGTCGAGCGTGCTGGAGGAAACGATCGTGCTCGCGCAGCGGCGCGACATCGACCTCGGCGCCGATCTCGGCGAACGGCTCGACGTCGCGGGCAGCGACAGCCTGCTGACCGCGCTGGTGATGAACCTCGTCGACAATGCGGTGCGCTATACGCAGCCGGGCGGCTGCGTGACGGTCGTCGCGCGGCGCGACGGCGACGCGGTCGTGCTCGACGTGGTCGACAACGGCCCCGGCATTCCGGCCGAAGCGCGACCGCACGTGTTCAAGCGGTTCTACCGCGTGGCGGCCGACACCGAAGGCTCGGGCCTCGGCCTCGCGATCGTCCGCGAGATCGCGCAGGCGCACGGCGGCAGCGCGACGCTCGCGCCGGGGCCAGGTAATCGCGGTATCGTCGTGACTGTGCGGCTGCCCGCCTTTGATTGAAGAGATGCCGTCATGAAACTCCTGCTGGTCGAAGACAACGCCGAACTCGCGCACTGGATCGTGAATCTGCTGCGCGGCGAGGATTTCGCGGTCGACTGCGTCGGCGACGGCGAGCGCGCGGACACGGTGCTCAAGACCGAGCGCTACGACGCGGTGCTGCTCGACATGCGGCTGCCCGGCATCAGCGGCAAGGAAGTACTCGCGCGGCTGCGGCGCCGCAACGACAACGTGCCGGTGCTGATGCTGACCGCGCACGGTTCGGTCGACGACAAGGTCGACTGCTTCGGCGCGGGCGCCGACGATTACGTGGTGAAGCCGTTCGAATCGCGCGAACTGGTTGCACGGATCCGCGCGCTGATCCGCCGGCAGGCGGGCGTCGCCACGACGCAGCTCGTGTGCGGCGATCTCGTCTATGCGTTCGGCACGCGCGAATTCCGCTGCGGCGACGCGGTGCTCGCGCTGCGCCGCCGCGAACACGTGATTCTGGAGACGCTGATGCTGCAGCAGAACAAGACGGTGTCGAAGGCGCGGCTGATGGACAGCGTGTTCGCGCTCGACGACGAACCGAGCGCCGATGCGATCGACATCTACATCCACCGGCTGCGCAAGCATCTCGCGCTCAGCACGGCCGAGATCATCACGCTGCGCGGGCTCGGCTATATCCTGCGCGCGAAAAACGCGCAGGTCTGACGGGGGCTATTGCCCTGCCGCTGAACATCGATTCGTAGCACGAAACGTATCGTTGGCCCACCGGCTGTCGGTCGGGCTCGCGCTCCCCCGCCTGCCCGAGCCGCGATTATTGCGCGTTCGGTGTTTTCACCGATCCGATTCTTTCCTCCGGGAAAGCGGCGTGAAGGATTGCACCCTCTACGATGCTATGCGTCGGCCTCTCGCTGTGGTCGGCGACATCCGGCATACATTACGTACTGCCGACGAACAGATTTCAATGCGGCAGCTCGGAGGAGACGATCTTGAAACGAAAAACCCTTGCCCTTTCCATCGCGGCGGCTGGCCTGTGCGCCGGCACCCAGGCGCATGCGCAATCGAGCGTGCAGCTCTACGGCCTGATGGACCTGAGCTTTCCGACCTACCGGACCCACGCCGACGCGAACGGCAAACACGTGATCGGGATGGGCAACGAAGGCGAGCCGTGGTTCAGCGGCAGCCGCTGGGGCCTGCGAGGCGCTGAAGACATCGGCGGCGGCACGAAGATCATCTTCCGCCTCGAAAGCGAATTCGTGGTCGCGAACGGCCAGATGGAAGACGAAGGCCAGATCTTCGACCGCGACGCATGGGTCGGCGTCGAGGACGAACGTTTCGGCAAGCTGACGGCCGGCTTCCAGAACACGATCGCGCGCGACGCAGCGGCGATCTACGGCGACGCATACGGCTCGGCGAAGCTGACCACCGAGGAAGGCGGCTGGACCAATTCGAACAACTTCAAGCAGATGATCTTCTACGCGGCCGGCCCGACCGGCACGCGCTACAACAACGGCCTCGCGTGGAAGAAGCTGTTCAGCAACGGCATCTTCGCGAGCGCCGGCTACCAGTTCAGCAACTCGACCGCGTTCGCGACGGGTTCCGCGTACCAGGTCGCGCTCGGCTACAACGGCGGGCCGTTCGCCGTGTCGGGCTTCTACAACCACGTGAACCACGGCGGCTTCCGGAACCAGACGTTCTCGGTCGGCGGCAACTATACGTTCAGCATCGTGCGCCTGAATGCCGGCTACTTCCGCTACAACGGCGACCAGGGCTCGCTCGGCCAGCGTCACGACGATTCGTGGACGGTGTCGATGAAGATCGCGCCGAAGGGCGCGCTCGACTACGAGCTCGGCTACCAGCAGATGCGGGTCAAGAACGCCGCGTACAACGCGGACGGCTTCGTCCCGAATGCGAACCTCGGAGCCTTCAGCCTGACCAACGGTGTCGGCAACGGCTTCAAGGAGACGATCTACGGGTCGGTGTTCTACCACCTGAGCAAGCGTACCGAACTGTACCTGGCCGGCGACTACATGCGCCTGCACGGCGGCTACACGGTGTCGTCGACGTTCGGCGCGAAAAACCAGCTCGAACTCACGTCGGGCATCCGCACGCGCTTCTGACCTCGGGAACGGCCATCCGGGCGGGGCCGTCGGGCCCCGCCTTGCCCTCCCTCCGGGATTCTCCATGCGGGCACGACGGCGCACTGCGCCGACCGTGCCCTTTTTTCGTCGTTTTCAGCCCGCGCGGCAGGCCCCGCCAGACGCCCTCCGGCCACCGCCGCGACAACCGGTCCGAAGCCGCTTGCGGCCCGTGGGGCGGGCGATCGCGGCCGATGCGCGCACGATCGCCTCGCATCGGTGCTTGACCTGCGCCGACCGACTCGCTAGCGTTTCGGGTTTGCCCGGGCGGCCATTGCCGCCGGTGCCGTGAGTGCGCCCGACGTCCTGGCGCACGCGGCCGGGCTCCGATGGAAAAAACGATGCAGAAACTCGATGCGGAGAGCCCGCAGGCGATGTCGACGGATTTCATCGCCGACAACGTCGCGCGCCTGAAGGCGCTGTTCCCCGAACTCGTGACCGAAGGCCCGGACGGCGCGTCGGTCGACGTCGACGTGCTGAAGGCGCTGGTCGGCGAGCGCACCGTCGGCGCTGCCGACGAGCGCTATGGCTTCCACTGGCACGGCAAGCGCAGCGCGCGCCAGGCCGCGCTCACGCCGTCGACGGGCACGTTGCGCCCCTGCCCCGACGACAGCGTCGCGTGGGACGACACGCGCCATCTCGTGATCGAGGGCGACAACCTCGACGTGATGAAGCTGCTGCACAAGAGCTACGCGGGCAAGGTGAAGCTCGTCTACATCGACCCGCCGTACAACACCGGCAGCGATTTCGTCTATCCGGACGACTTCAGCGACAGCATCCGCCACTACCTGGCGATGACGGGCCAGACCGACGGCGGCGTGAAGCGCAGCACCAATACCGAGGCGAACGGCCGGTTCCACACCGACTGGCTGAACATGATGTATCCGCGCCTGAAGCTCGCGCACGCGCTGCTGTCCGACGAAGGGCTGATCGCCGTGCACATCGACGAGCACGAGGTGCATGCGCTCGTGCTGATGCTGCGCGAGATCTTCGGCGAGGAGAACGAGCTCGGCGTGGCCGTGTGGGACAAGCGCAATCCGAAGGGCGACGCGCGCGGCGTCGCGTACCAGCACGAATCGCTGGTGCTGTTCGCGCGCAACGCGGAGACGCTGCTCGAACAGGCGCCGCTGAAGCGCCCGAAGCGCAACGCGCAGCGCATGCTCGACGCCGCGCACGACGCGGTATACCGCAGCGGCAACGCGAAGGACGCGCAGAAGGCGTACCGCGCGTGGATGAAGGCGCAGACCAACCTGTCCGGCGGCGAGGTGATGTACGACCGGCTGTCGGCCGACGGGCGCGTGTACCGCCTCGTGTCGATGGCATGGCCGAACAAGAAGAAGGCGCCGGAAGAGTATTTCACGCCGCTGATCCACCCGGTCACCGGCCAGCCGTGCGCGATGCCGGCCCGCGGCTGGCGCAATCCGCCGGCGACGATGCAAGCGCTGATCGAGCGCGGCCAGATCGAATTCGGCCCGGATGAAACCACGCAGCCGCAGCGGATCTACTACCTCGACGAGAACATGTACGAGAACGTGCCGTCGGTGCTGCCGTTCGCCGGCTCCGACGACGCGCTGCTGAAGACGCTCGGCATCCCGTTCGACCAGCCGAAGCCGGTCGATTTCGCGGCGGCCGTGATCGGCTGGTGCACGCGCGGCGACGACATCGTGCTCGACTGCTTCGCGGGCTCCGGCTCGACCGGCCACGCGGTGATGCAGGTGAACGCGACCGACGGCGGCGCGCGCCGCTACATCCTCGTGCAGCTGCCCGAGACGCTCGACCGGCGCGACAAGACGCAGCTCGCGGCCGCCGATTTTTGCGCGAAGCTGAAGAAGCCGACGACGCTCGCCGAGATCACGAAGGAACGCCTGCGCCGCGCCGCGCAGCAGGTCGCGCGCGATTATCCGGAAAGCTATGGCGACCTCGGTTTCCGCGTGTACCGGCTCGACACGACCAACGTGATCGAGTGGGATCCGCGCCGCGACGACTTCGACCACGCGCTGTTCGCGTCCGTCGAGCACGTGAAGACCGGCCGCAGCGAGGACGACCTGCTCGCCGAGCTGACGCTGAAGCTCGGTCTCGACCTGTGCACGCCGGTCGAGCATCACCAGGTCGCCGGCAAGACCGTGCATCTGATCGGCCGCTCGATCGTCGCGTGCTTCGATGCGCGCATTTCGCGCGACGACGCGGGCCCGCTCTCGGACGGCATCGTCGAGCTGCTCGACGCGACCGGTGCGACGCGCGACGTCACGTGCCTGTTCCGCGACAGCGGCTTCGTCGACGACGTCGCGAAGCTCAATCTCGCCGCGCTGCTCGAGCAGCACGGCGTGAAGCGCGTGCGGAGCCTGTGATGCGGCTGCATTTCGAAGCGGATCTCGACTACCAGCGCGAGGCGATCGACGCCGTCTGCGACCTGTTTCGCGGCCAGGAATCGTATCGCGGCGACTTCAGCGTGCTCGCGAACGCCGCGCCCGGCACGACGGCCGCCGCGCAAGGTTCGCTCGGCTTCGCGGTGTCGGAGCAAGGCGTCGGCAACCGGCTGTCGCTGACCGACGACGCGCTCGCGCGCAATCTCGCCGACGTGCAGCTGCGCGGCGGGCTGCCGCCGTCCGGCCTGCCCGGCTCGCGCGACTTCACCGTCGAGATGGAGACCGGCACCGGCAAGACCTACGTGTACCTGCGCACGATCTTCGAGCTGAACCGCCGCTACGGCTTCACGAAGTTCGTGATCGTCGTGCCGTCGATCGCGATCAAGGAAGGCGTGCACAAGACGCTGTCGATCACCGAGGACCATTTCCGCGCGCTGTATGCGGGCGTGCCGTACGACTACTTCCTGTACGACTCCGCGAAACTCGGCCAGGTGCGCCACTTCGCGGCGAGCGCGGCGATCCAGATCATGGTGATGACGGTTGCCGCGATCAACAAGAAGGAGATCAACAACCTCTACAAGGACAGCGAGAAGACGGGCGGCGAGAAGCCGATCGACCTGATCCGCGCGACGCGGCCGATCGTGATCGTCGACGAGCCGCAGAGCGTCGACGGCGGGCTCGAGGGGCGCGGGCGCGAAGCGCTCGCCGCGATGGCGCCGCTCTGCACGCTGCGCTATTCGGCGACGCACGTCGACCGTCATCACATGGTGTACCGGCTCGACGCGGTCGATGCGTACGAGCGCAAGCTCGTCAAGCAGATCGAGATCGCGTCGGCGATCGTCGAGGATGCGCACAACAAGCCGTACGTGCGGCTCGTCGGCGTGTCGAACCGGCGCGGCGCGATCAGCGCGCGCATCGAGCTGGACGTCGCGACCGCGGCCGGCGTGAAGCGCCAGATCGTGTCGGCGACAGACGGCGACGATCTCGAACGCCTGACGAAGCGCGCGCTGTATGCGGGGCTGCGCGTCGGCGAAGTCCATGCGGTAAAGGGCGCCGAGTACGTCGAGCTGCGCCATCCGGAAGGCGAGGCGTTCCTGTCGCTCGGCGAGGCGTTCGGCGACATCGACACGCTCGCCGTGCAGCGCGAGATGATCCGCCGCACGATCCGCGAGCATTTGGACAAAGAATTGCGTCTGGCCGAGCGCGGCGTGAAGGTGCT
Organism: Burkholderia sp. KBS0801; assembly: GCF_005937855.2. Lineage (NCBI taxonomy): Bacteria > Pseudomonadati > Pseudomonadota > Betaproteobacteria > Burkholderiales > Burkholderiaceae > Burkholderia > Burkholderia sp. KBS0801. The sequence continues at coordinate 36,071 of NZ_CP042177.1, read as the reverse complement.
GTCGCTGTTCTTCGTCGATTCGGTCGAACGCTATCGCCGCTACGACGAGAACGGGATGCCCGTGAAGGGCGACTACGCGCTGATCTTCGAAGAGGAATATGCGCGCGCGGCACGCGTGCCGGCTTACCGTGCGCTGTTCGACGGCGTCGACGTGGCCCTTGAAGTCGAGCGCGCGCACAACGGCTACTTCTCGATCGACCGCAAGGGCGGCTGGACCGACACGAGCGAGAGCAGCGCCGCCGCACGCGAGAACGCGGAGCGCGCGTACGGCCTCATCATGCGCGAGAAGGAAGCGCTGCTGTCGTTCGACACGCCGCTGAAGTTCATCTTCTCGCACTCGGCGCTGAAGGAAGGCTGGGACAACCCGAACGTGTTCCAGATCTGCACGCTGCGCGACATCCAGACCGAGCGCGAGCGTCGCCAGACGCTCGGCCGCGGGCTGCGCCTCGCCGTCGACCAGGACGGCGAGCGCGTGCGCGACCCGGGCGTCAACACGCTGACCGTGATCGCGACCGAGCGCTACGAGTCGTTTGCCGAGAACCTGCAAAAGGAAATCGAGGCCGATACGGGCATCCGCTTCGGGATCGTCGAGGAACACCAGTTCGCGGCGCTGCCGGTGCAGGAAGGCGACGGGCCCGCGCATGCGCTCGGCATCGAGCTGTCGCGCGTGCTGTGGGCGCATCTGCACGAACAGGGCTACGTCGACGCGCAGGGCAAAGTGCTCGACCGGCTGAAGGACGCGCTGCGCCAGAGCGCACTCGTGCTGCCCGAAGCGTTCGAGACGCTGCGCGCGCCGATCGTCGCGATGCTGCGCAAGCTGTCGGGCCGCTTCGCCGTGCGCAATGCGGACGAGCGGCGCGCGATCGCGTTGCGGCGCGACGCGTCGGGCAAGGCTGTCGTGTTCGGCGACGACTTCCGCGCGCTGTGGGACCGTATCCGCCACCGCACCGTGTACAGCGTCGAGTTCGACAACGCGAAGCTCGTGCGCGACTGCACGGCCGCGCTGCGCGACGCGCCGGACATCGCGCGTGCCCGGCTGCAGTGGCGCAAGGCCGAGATCGACATCGGCAAGGCCGGCATCGAGGCGGTCGAGGTGGCCGGCGCGGGCACGGTGCTGATCGACGAAGGCGAGCTGCCGCTGCCCGACCTGCTCACCGAGCTGCAGGACCGCACGCAGCTCACGCGCCGCTCGCTCGCGACGATCCTCGCCGACAGCGGCCGGCTCGACGATTTCCGCGTGAATCCGCAGCAGTTCATCGCGCTGGCCGCCGATGCGATCAACCGCTGCAAGCGGCTCGCGCTGGTCGCGGGCATCGCGTACCGCAGGCTCGGCGAACGCAACGTGCATGCGCTTGAGTCGTTCGAGAGCGAGGCGCTGACCGGCTATCTGCGCAACCTGCGTCCCGATGCGCGCAAGTCGATCCACGAGGCCGTCGTGTGCGAGACCGACGCGGAGCGTGCGTTCGCCGATGCGCTGGAAGCGCACGACGGCGTGAAGCTGTACGCGAAGCTGCCCGCGTGGTTCCGCGTGCCGACGCCGCTCGGCAGCTATCACCCGGACTGGGCGGTGCTCGCGGAGCAGGATGGCGGCGAGCGGCTGTATTTCGTCGTCGATACGCCGAATGCCGATGGCGACGTGACGACCGAGCACGAGCGCGCGAAGCTCGCGTGCGGTGAAGCGCATTTCCGTGCGCTGGTGGACGGGGAAGATGCCGCGCGATTCGTGCGCGTCAGGCAGGCGGAGGCGTTGTTCGAGCCTGCTGCGACCGTCGCGCCACTGGCAGGCGCGGGACGCTGAAACGAAGGGCGGCGACGAGCCGCCCTTTTTTCATGGGCCGGGCGGCGACGACGCTGGGATGCTCGTCTCTTGCGGGAGCTGATCCGCCTGTCATTCGCATGAAAGCGATGATCTGTATCCTCGCGCGTTCGTGCGCGTGGTTACGGCTGGTTGCAATTCGGGGTCGATGCCTGGCGCGGCAGGCATGAAAAAGGGCGCCGAGGCGCCCTTACGTGCCATGCAGCGCTGCGCTTACAGCGTGTGGCCGAATGCCTTGCGATGCGCGTGATGCGTGGACGTCGATGCATGCGCGGCATGGCCATGCGTTTGGCCATGAGCGTGGCCCGGCTGCGTACCCGCACGATCGGCGATCGTGTCGGAGCGATCGGCGGCTCGCGCGAGGCCCTTGTCGCGGTCGCCCGAGCGGAAGCCGTTCGAGTTGCTGAGCGCTTGGCCGCTCATGTGGCCACCGGACATGCCGCCCGCGTTGCCGCCGGAGCCGCCTGCGCCGTGACCACCGCCGTTGCCGCCGCCGCCACCATTGCCGCCGGCCGCCGCATTCGCGGAAACGGCACCGAGTGCGAGCAGCGCGGCTGCCAGTACGGACAGATATCGTTGGGTTTTCATTGTTGGCTCCCTGGAGCGCGTTCGAGTGATTGCATTCTACGAACGTGCGGTTTCCGTGCTGCTCGACGTTGTAAATGATCGTAACGGTGGCTGTGCGCAGCGCACATTCGTCAGATCAATTGGCCGGCGATCGGCCGCACGGGCGAATTACGCAGCCGGCCGTCAGGAAATAGGCGTCATGCGATCACGCTCCTCATGTCGTCGTGATCGGGGTTCTCGTGAACCGGTTGGCGGGTTCAGTTCCAGCCGCCGCGCCAGCCGTCGCGGTCATGCCAGCGGCGCTCACGCCACTCGTGCTCGCGCCATTCACGGCGGCGCCACTCGTGTTCGCGCCATTCGCGCGCACGCCAGTCGTCGTCACGGTAACCCACCGGCGCGTACACGACCGGCGGCGGCGGCGCCACATAGACTGGCGCCGGCGCCGCATAGGCGCCCGGCACGCCGATGCCGACCGACAGGTCGACGTGGGCCGATGCGACGCCCGAAGCTGCCAGCGCCGCTACACCGAGAACTGCACCGAGAATAAGTTTCTTGCTCATCTCGCGACTCCCTGCACGTGTCGTGCTTCATGTGAATACGGTTCGGAGTCTAGGCACCCTGCGCCGACACAGGTGAAACTGGTCTGCGAGAGCGGTAACGGACGATTACGGGTGGCCGCGAAGCCTTACGGGACAAGGATGACAAGTGATTCGACACGCCGTTGCAAAGGCGCGTCGACTCGATAAAGGCGGGAAGTTTTGCCGATTCGCGTCGCGGCGACACGGGCAGCACACGCACCGCACGCACGTCGTGCGAGCGGTTCGCAACGACCCAACAACCTCAAGCGCGAATATCGTCGACGCTGCGCAGCCAGTGCACGCTGAACAGGTTGCCCGCATCGGTCCACACGGTGTCGGGCTCGAAGCCCGCACGCCGTGCGATCGCATGGAAGCCGTCGATCGTGAACTTGTGCGAGTTCTCCGTGTGGATGCGCTCGCCGGCGTCGAAGCGGAACGCGTGGCCGCGCACGTGCACCGTCTGCGCGATATCGCTGACGAGATGCATCTCGATGCGCTGCCGCTCGCGATCGTAGAACGCGCAGTGCGAGAACGCGTCGAGATCGAAATCCGCGCCGAGTTCCGCATTCGCGCGGGCGAGCAGGTTCAGGTTGAACTGCGCGGTCACGCCCTGCGCGTCGTTGTACGCGTCGTGCAGCGTGCGCTCGTCCTTCACGAGATCCGCGCCGACCAGCAGGCCGCCGCCGCGCAACAGCCGCGCGGCGTCGCGCAGGAACGCGTCGGCTTCCTCCGGCGAGAAGTTGCCGATCGTCGAGCCGGGGAAGAAGCCGATGCGCCGGCGCGGCGTTTCGGTCAGCTCCGCGAGTTGTTCGGCCTTCGTGTAGTCGGCCGCGATCGGCGCGACGTCGAGCCACGGATACGCGGCACGCAGCCGCGCCGCGGCGCCGTGCAGATAGTCGGCCGAGATGTCGATCGGTACGTAGCGCGCCGGCGCGTTCGCGTAGTTGTCCGCGCATGCATCGAGCAGCACGCGGATCTTCTCGAGCGAACCCGCGCCGAATTCGACGATGTCCGCATGCGGGCCGACGCGCTGCACGATTTCCGCCGCGCGGTCGCGCAGGATGCCGAGCTCGGTACGCGTCGGATAGTACTCGGGCAGTTCGCAGATGCGGTCGAACAGCGCGGAGCCGGCCGCATCGTAGAAGTATTTCGGCGAAATGCTGCGCGGCGTGCGCGACAGTCCGTCGATCAGATCGCGCTCGAACGCGCTCGGCCGCGAATCGCGGGCGGGTTGCAGGCCACCGCTCGTGGCCGTCAGATCAGACGTCTCGCGCAAGTCGCACTCCCGTGAATTGCCAGCGCGCGGCCGGCGGAAAGAAATTGCGGTACGTCGGCCGTTCGTGCCCCGGCGGCGTCGCGATGCTGCTGCCACGCAGGACCTGCTGGCCGACCATGAACTTGCCGTTGTATTCGGCCGCCACCCCGGCGAGCGGCCGAAAGCCCGGATACGGCTCGTAGGCCGAACGCGTCCACTGCCACACGTGCCCGAGCATCTGCTGCATGCCGTCCGTGCCGAACGCGGCTTCCCATTCGAACTCCGTCGGCAGGCGTGCGCCGGCCCATTCCGCGTAGGCGGCCGCTTCGTAAAAGCTCACATGACACACGGGTGCATCGGGTGCGAGCGGCTCCACGCCGTGCAGGCCGAACGCACGCCATGCATGAACGGTTTTGGCATCGCCGTCGTCGTCGCGAATCCAGTACGGGGGCGCCGACCACCCTTCCCGCTGCACCGTTGCCCAGCCGTCGGACAGCCAGTATTCGGGGCGTTCATAGCCGCCGTCGGCGATGAAGGCCGCGAATTCCGCATTCGTCACGAGACGGTTCGCGATCTCGCACGGTCGCACGAGCGCCGTATGACGCGGCCGTTCGTTGTCGAACGAGAACGCGTCGCCGTCGTGGCCGATCTCGACGAGCCCGCCTGGCTGATGCAGCCAGCGCAGCGGGCCTGCGTCGCCCGCGGCCAACGCGTGCGTGGCGGCGCCGTCGCGCGGCCGGAAGGCAGGCTTGAGCGGGTTGCACGAGAACGCATGCAGCATGTCCGTGACGATCAGCTCCTGATGCTGCTGTTCGTGATGCAGGCCCAGCTCGATCTCGGGCGCGATCGCGGCGAGCAACGCCGGATCGGCATCATCGAGCGCGCGCAGCATCGCTTCGTCGACGTACTGCCGATACGCATGCACGTCATCGAGCGACGGACGCGTGAGCAGCCCGCGCTGCGGCCGCGGGTGGCGCGGGCCGAGCGCTTCGTAATAGGAATTGAAGAGGAACTGGAAGGCCGCGTCGAACGGCGCGTAGCCGGGCACGCGGCGCATCAGCACGACGGTTTCGAAGAACCAGGTCGTATGCGCGAGATGCCATTTCACCGGACTCGCGTCGGGCATCGACTGCACGGCCTGATCTTCGGCGGATAGCGTCGCGGTCAACGCGATGCTATGGGCGCGCACGTCCTGATAACGGCGCTGAAGCTGGGATGCAAGGAGGCTCATCGGTTTACCGTTCACGTCGCGATTCGCTGCGTTGCGTTGCCGGAAAAAGGAAAGCCTTGCGCTCGAATGCGCGCGGCTGACGTGCGACCTTCGTTGCTGCGTCGTCGGGCAGCCGGCGCGCGCGCCGGGCCGCTGATGCGGCATCACTTCTTCTGCCCGTGCAGAACAGTATGGGCCAGAAATGTGAACGTCGCGAATCGGATTTCGGGCGAAACAAAGGCGAAAGAAAAATGAAAGAATTTACCCTGTCCGGCTCGGCGGCATGACGAACCGTCGACGCCCGTCATCGCGGGGCTCGGCCACTCTAACGCAATGTGCATGCCTGCGCATGCGCACTACCGACGCCTCGTGACAGCCACGCGGCGCGGATGAAAGGTCGATGGCGCGGCTTCGCCGGAGCAACGGCGTCATGCGGGCGATGTCGGATCCCGATTCGCGCGCGGGTGTCGCGGGCATCGGCGCCACGTTCGACTCCGCATGCTTCCCCGCCTTTGAAAAATTTTTTGCGTCGATGTCACACGCGCGGGGTGCTCGCTCGTCATGTCACCGGAACCCACACGAAAGGAGAAGGAACCATGACTGCGAAACTCAATCCGTTTGCCGCCGCCCCCGCGCTGATGAAGAGCTGGATGACCGTATCGGTCGATGCTGCCGGGAGCCTCGAGCCGACGCTGATCGAGCTGGTCAAGATCCGCGCATCGCAGATCAACGCGTGTGCGAACTGCCTTAACATGCACACCGTCGAGGCGCGCGAGCAAGGCGAGACCGAGCAGCGCATCAACCTGCTGGCCGCCTGGCGCGAAGCGCCCTGCTACACCGATCGCGAACGCGCGGCGCTCGGCTGGACCGACGCGCTCACGCGGCTGTTGGAAGGCCACGGCGCGCATGAGGCCGCGTATGCGGCGCTGAACGACCACTTCAGCCAGGAGGAACAGGTGAAACTCACGCTGATGATCAACGTGATCAACGGCTGGAACCGGCTTGCCGTCGGCTTCGGGCTGTGGGTCGATCCGGCCGAAGCGAAGGCCGCGGCCGCGAAGATGGTGGCCTGATGACGAGCGTCGATCCGGCCACGGGCAATGCCGAAGACCGGGCCGACGCAGCGGCGAGCTTCGACCCGCTGCGTCGCACGCTGATTCGCGTCGCGTACCGGATGCTCGGTTCCGTCGCGGACGCCGAGGACATCGTGCAGGAGGCGTTCATCCGCTGGATGGACGTCGATCGCACCGAGGTGCGCGTGCCCGAGGCGTTCCTGCGCCGCATGGTGATGCGCATGTGCCTCGATCAGTTGAAGTCCGCGCGGCACCAGCGCGAGACCTATATCGGCCCGTGGCTGCCCGAGCCTGTCGTCGAGCAAGACGAACAGGAGGACGTCACGCTGCCGCTGATGCTCGCGCTCGAACGGCTGTCGCCGCTGGAGCGCGCGGCGTTTCTGCTGCACGACGTGTTCGTGCCTCGAGTTCGACGAGATCGCGACCACGATTCAGCGCGACCCGGCCGCATGCCGGCAGCTCGCCGCACGCGCACGCACGCATGTGCGCGAGGCGCGGCCGCGGTTTCATGTCGAGAAGCAGCGCGGGATCGAGCTGGCCGAGGCGTTCTTCGCGGCGTCCCGCAGCGGCGACATGCGTGCGCTCGGCGCGATGCTCGCCGAGGACGTGAGCCTGCATTCGGACGGCGGCGGCAAGCGCGCGGCCGCGGGCAAGCCGGTGTTTGGCTTCGAACGCGTGATGAAGGTGCACGAATACCTGGCCGAGCTGTTCGCCACGCATGCGTCGAAACTCGTGCGCGCGGGGTTCATCAACGGGCTGCCTGGGTTCGTCACGCTGGAGGCCGACGGCGAGCTGCAGACGACCGCGCTCGACATCGACGACGGGAAGATCGTCGCGATCTATGTCGTGCGCAATCCTGACAAATTGAAGCATCTGCATTGACGGTGGCCGGTGGGCGCGATGCGCCCGCCTGCCCTGCTCTGCGCGCTGCTTTGTCGATTGCCTGCTACGTGCAGCGACTGGATCCGCAAGATGCATCGTGCACATGCATGCGCAGTTTCGGCCGCAAAAAGAAAAACGCCACGCGAAGTTGCCGCGTGGCGTTTGTATGTTTGGCGAGCCGGATTGCCTGTAGGCAATTCGCGCTGCCGGACCCCTTCATTTTGTTCGTTGGTAGGCTCGATTGGATTCGAACCAACGACCCCCACCATGTCAAGGTGGTGCTCTAACCAACTGAGCTACGAGCCTAAGAAGCCGCGAATTATAGAGAGGGTTTTGGAGGAGCACAAGCCCCTTCGTGAAAATTTTTTGAATCGGGGATGCGCGCGCTGACGATCGGCCGTTGCCCGGTGCTGCGAGCACGTCGGCTTCGCGTCTTCATGTCACAGCAAAACACGTCGATGCGCTGTGAGGTTATCCACATTCCCCTCTGGATAACCATCCGGCAAGCCTCTGGATTCCCAGTGGAACGATTGAGGATATGTCGGCGCGGCTGTGAATCGGCGAAAAGTTGTTCTGTGCTGCACAGAGCTTTGAGTGTGCATTGCCTGTGGTTATGCGTTCCGCTTCGAGCTGAAAATTCAGGACGTTACGGTGGTTATCCACTGTGAGGCCGCGTGCTTGTTAACTATCACTACGTATGTATACGAACACTGTTAACACCATTGGATAAGCACAGTCGGGCGACTGTGCTCCGGGCAGGCAATGCGCTACGTGCAGCAAGCAGACAACCAAATCGGCGGGCTGTGAGGCCCGAGGTCAATGTGCGAACGGTCATGTCTGTAGAATCGCGGGCATTCACGATGCGACGAGTTGTCGACATGACATTGGCGATTCGGGTTGATTGGCAAAGCGGTGTGGTTCACGCCGACCGTGTGCGTATCGAGGTCGGCGACGACGGGCGATTGAGCGAGGGCGTCCGGCGCCTGTGTTTGCCGGCGCAGGAGTTGGAGAACGGTGCGGTGCGTTATCGCATATCGCAGAAGATCACTTTCGGCGGACATGCGGGCGAATGCTTGATCGATATGATCGGAGGGCGTCTGACGAGCGTGTTGATCCTGTTCGACGCGATTCGCTTCCTCGACGCGAGCATCACAGAGTCGAAGATCGTTCGGTCGATTGCGAAGGCGTCGGGACTGGCTGTGGTGAGCGCGCATCCCACAGAGGCGCGACTCGAGCCGTGCTCATGGGGCGTGGCGGAGTTTCGCTACGATCCCAGGCAAGGGGATTTGAGTTTGGAGATGCGGTTTCGTGGTGAGTGAATCGCGTCGGCTGGTCAAGATGTTGTAGTTGGTGGCCGATACGGTTCCACCGATGGAGGCAGCGCCGGATGAGTCGGCGTGGTCGAGGATTGCTCGCACGACAGTTTGTGTTTTCGGGAAACAGGAGACGAGATGCCGCTGATAAATTGCCGGTCTCACGGATATGTCGGCGGTGAGCTTGTGACACGAGCGGTGTCCGATCTCGTCAGGGATCGCAGCCGCTGGAGCGACAGCCGTCGGATTGTGCCGTTGACCCTTTTGCGCGATGAAATCGAGTATCCCGGCTACATGCTCGAATCCGAAGAGACGAAAGTGCTTGCGCTGGGCGGTAAGTACGAGGGAGGGGGCGTCTACCGCTTCAACGACGACGAGACGATGGAAGCAGCCATCGGATTGCTGACCGCAACGTGCGTTGAGTGCCTGAGGGAATTAATGGCCGTGCAGAAAGAAGGGTAGTTGAACAGGATGTCTCGGTGGGAGGGATGGCCAAACCGACGGGTGCCCCGTCGAGCTCGATACCGCGACGCTGCTTGGTCTGGCCAACGAAGCGCTCACGCGTGTGAACAACCCGAACGCAACTAAATCGAAACCCTGTGCATCGACTTGGTGAGGGCGGTGTGGATATCACCCCCTAAAGTGAATCGAAATCCTGTGCAACCCAAAGGTGAGCGATTCGACAAGCGAGGGCATGCGAAGCCGTTGCGGCCGATGTGGATATCGAGCGGTGAAATGACACCAAACCCTGTGATACCGAAGCCGACGAGCGCCCGCCCATCCACGAACCCATCGAAACGAGCCGCGCGGTGTGGATAACCAATACGAAAACGAATCCTAATGCTGTGAACCCGAACGGTGAGCGTGAGCGCTTTCGGGCTGGCTGAGCCGCCGCCGGGGCCGGTCCGCGGACCACGCTCCGCACATTCTCTCGCTCAAATCTGCCGATCGAGCGCCCGCACAACGGCTTGTTCGCCCAGATTGACCGCCGGCCCGACCACCGCGAAATTAATCCCGTTCGCCGACCCATACCGCGCCAGCAACGCCCCATCCACGCGTTGCCCCGCCGGCAGCAGACGATGTTTCGATTCCGCTGGCCGGAGATAGAAGCTGAGCGTCCGTCCGGCATTGTCCTCATAGAGCACCATCGCGGCCGTGGCACCGCTGTCCGTCGTAAACAACCGCCCGCCAACCGGTTTGAACCCCGCCGCACTCAAATCCGGCAGCTTCGCCGAAGCCCCCACGCGTCTGGTGAGCCACCCCTGCAAATCGCCCGCACTCGTCGGCCGGAAATCCACCTTCGCGACCTGGTCGACCACCATCATCCGGTAAGCCTCGAGCGCATCGCTCATCGGCGCGATCGGCGGCGCCGCGTTCCACCCGCGCGCCTGCCACCCGCCAAACGTCCCGAGCCCGATACAGAACACGAACGAAGCCGCCATCGCGAACCGCATCCGCGAGCGCTCTGCACGCCGCGCACGAATCGCCGCCGGATCGAGTTCAGGGTTCTCACCCGGCATCCGCACACTCTCGAGCGCGGCCCGCAACCGCTGCGCATCCTGCTGCCAGCGCTTCACCTGTTCCGCACTCTCCGGATGCAGCGCGAGATATCGCTCGACCGCGGCACGCGCATCGTCGTCGAGCTGGCCGTCGACATAGGCCTGGAGATCGTGTTCGTCGGGACGGAGGTTGTTCATTTCATCAACCGGAGAGAAGGAGCGGGAAGCTCGCCGTCGCTGAGCTGGCGCAGCGCCTGACGCGCGCGGGAGAGTCGCGACATCACGGTGCCGATCGGCACGTCGAGCAGGTCGGCGACTTCCTGATACGTGAAGCCCTCGACCGCGACGAGCAGCAGCAGGCTGCGCTGCTCGTCGGACAGGCGGCCGAACGCTTCGAGCGTCGCACGCGCGGCCACCTCGCGTTCGGCGGACGGCCAGTGCTGCTCGTCGTCATTGCTGATGCGGCCGAGCATCCACGCGTAACGCTTCGCGCTGCGCTTGCCGTCGAGAAACTGTCGGTAAAGGATCGTGAAGAGCCAGCTGCGCAGCGACGCGTCGTCGCGGCGGCTCGTCCAGCGCGACAGCGCGCGCTCGAGCGTCGACTGGACGAGATCGTCTGCCGCATGAACGTCGCGCGCCAGCCAGAGCGCGAAGCGTCGCAGCCTGGGGATGAGTTCGCGCAACGCGTCGTCGTCGGGGGCGTTTGAAAGCATGGCCGGGGCGCTAGCCGATAAGCGTGGAGATTCCGAGTAGGACGCCGGTCGGCGTCGCTTATTCCGTCAGCTTACGAAAAATTTCTTCATGGAATAAAGCGGCGTGTGCGGCGTCCTATGCCTGTTCGACAATGATCTGACGATCGGGAGTGCATCCATGAAGCAATCTTCCTCTTCTTCGCCGCCGCGCGAACCCGGGCGCGGGTGGTGGCGCTGGGCCGCGATCGGCGGCGCGGTGGCCGGCGTGACCGTGGCGTTCGGGTATGTCGGCGGCTGGCTCGCGCCGACGCGGCTGACCCCGCACCGAATCGTCGACGCGCTGCAGACGGCCGGCGGCGGCGCGCATCCGGGTTTCCGGCGCAACCACGCGAAGGGCGTGTGCGTGACCGGTTACTTCGAAAGCAACGGCGCCGCGAGCGCATATTCGGTCGCGCCGTTCTTCAAGGCGGTGCGCACGCCGGTGGTCGGGCGGTTCGCGCTGCCGGGCGGGAATCCGTATGCGCCCGACAGCAGTGTGCCGATCCGCAGCCTCGCGCTGAAACTCACCGCACCCGACGGCCAGCAATGGCGGACCGGGATGAATGCGATGCCCGTATTTCCGGTGGCCACGCCGAAGGCGTTCTACGCGCAGTTGCTCGCGACCCGGCCGGATCCGGCCACGGGCAAGCCCGATCCCGCGAAGGTGAAGGCGTTTTTCGGCGCGCATCCGGAGACGGCTGCATTCCGCGAGTGGGTGAAGGGTGCGAAGCCGAGCGCGAGCTATGTCACCGAAAGTTATTACGGGCTGAACGCGTTCTACTTCGTCGACGCAGCAGGTAAGCGCCAGGCGGTGCGGTGGCGCGTCGTGCCGGAGCAGACGGCCGGCGCCGGCGACGTCGCGACGGCCGCGGATCCGAACGTGTTGCAGCAGGACCTGACGCGTCGCATCGCGGACGGTGCGCAGAAGTGGAAACTGTTGGTCACGCTGGCGGCGCCCGGCGATCCGGTGGACGACGCGACGAAGGTCTGGCCTGCGCAGCGCACGACGATCGACGCGGGCACGCTCGTGCTCGATCGCGTGGAGCCGCAGGACAGCGGGCCGTGCCGCGATGTGAATTACGACCCGACGGTGTTGCCGCAGGGGATTCAGGTATCGGGGGATCCTTTGCTGGCGGCGCGGTCGGCGGCGTATGCGGATTCGTATCTGCGCAGGACGAGTGAAGAGGCCGGCGTGGCCGGTGCGGCGCGGTTGAGTGCGGAGGGACGGTGATGAAGGCGACTACGACGTTTAGCTTGCCGGCGAGGGTGCTGCATTGGGTGATGGCCGCGATGATTCTCACGATGTTGTTTATCGGAGTGGGGATGGTGGCGTCGGTTTCCGAGCGGCATGATTTCCTGGTGGCTTTGCATAAGCCGCTGGGGGTTGCGGTGCTGGTACTGGTTTGTGTGCGGATCGTGGTGCGCTTCGTGTCGAAGCCGCCGGCGTTGCCCGCGGATCTGCCCGTCTGGCAGAAGGTGGCCGCGCATGGGTCGCATCTCGTGCTGTATGCGCTGATGGTCGCGATGCCGCTGATCGGCTGGGCGATGCTGTCGGCTGGCGGGTATCCGGTGACGCTGGGTGGCGGTGTGCAGTTGCCGGCACTGGTTTCGGCGGATCCGGTGGCGTTTGCCTGGCTCCGGGTCGCGCACCGGCTGCTGGCTTACCTGTTCTTTGCTACGTTCGTCGCGCACTTTGCGGCCGCGCTGTATCACGGCTTGATCCGGAGGGATGGGGTGGTGAGGGCGATGGTGGGGCGCTGAGCGACGGAGGATTGCGCGTTGGATGCGGCGAGGCTGTTCACGGGCTACCGAGGCAGCTTCTGCCGAGTCGCTTCTATAAGTATCGGGGCGGCTCAACGGGCCTGCGGCACCGCTTGTAAAAAAATTTTCACAAAAGGGTTGCAGAGACGAGGGCGGGTGCATAGAATCACGCCTCTTTCGCGCTAACGGAAACACGGCGCGGGGAGAAAGAAGGGAAGCGGTGCTATTGAGATTGGTTTTAGCGATCTCGGCGCACATTGAGTTGAATCCCAACCGTCGCAACGAATTAGTTAAATAAGTTGTTGACGAGTTGAAAAAAACACCTCATAATCTCGCTTCTCTGCTGCTGAAAACGCAGCGCTGCTGGGAAACGGAAGGTTTCTCGCAGAAATGCTCTTTAAAAATTAACAGCCGATAAGTGTGGGCGCTTGATGGCAGCGAGCTGATCCTCGGATCAGATAGCGAAAGTATCAAGAGTCTCACACTAAAGTAAGTCAGGTTTATGAAGTGATTCATATTCCTGTCAGCTTTGAGTGAGCGACCGGTTCTTAACCGAACCGAAAACAGTAACAGGTTTAAACTGAAGAGTTTGATCCTGGCTCAGATTGAACGCTGGCGGCATGCCTTACACATGCAAGTCGAACGGCAGCACGGGTGCTTGCACCTGGTGGCGAGTGGCGAACGGGTGAGTAATACATCGGAACATGTCCTGTAGTGGGGGATAGCCCGGCGAAAGCCGGATTAATACCGCATACGATCTACGGATGAAAGCGGGGGACCTTCGGGCCTCGCGCTATAGGGTTGGCCGATGGCTGATTAGCTAGTTGGTGGGGTAAAGGCCTACCAAGGCGACGATCAGTAGCTGGTCTGAGAGGACGACCAGCCACACTGGGACTGAGACACGGCCCAGACTCCTACGGGAGGCAGCAGTGGGGAATTTTGGACAATGGGCGAAAGCCTGATCCAGCAATGCCGCGTGTGTGAAGAAGGCCTTCGGGTTGTAAAGCACTTTTGTCCGGAAAGAAATCCTTGGTTCTAATACAGCCGGGGGATGACGGTACCGGAAGAATAAGCACCGGCTAACTACGTGCCAGCAGCCGCGGTAATACGTAGGGTGCGAGCGTTAATCGGAATTACTGGGCGTAAAGCGTGCGCAGGCGGTTTGCTAAGACCGATGTGAAATCCCCGGGCTCAACCTGGGAACTGCATTGGTGACTGGCAGGCTAGAGTATGGCAGAGGGGGGTAGAATTCCACGTGTAGCAGTGAAATGCGTAGAGATGTGGAGGAATACCGATGGCGAAGGCAGCCCCCTGGGCCAATACTGACGCTCATGCACGAAAGCGTGGGGAGCAAACAGGATTAGATACCCTGGTAGTCCACGCCCTAAACGATGTCAACTAGTTGTTGGGGATTCATTTCCTTAGTAACGTAGCTAACGCGTGAAGTTGACCGCCTGGGGAGTACGGTCGCAAGATTAAAACTCAAAGGAATTGACGGGGACCCGCACAAGCGGTGGATGATGTGGATTAATTCGATGCAACGCGAAAAACCTTACCTACCCTTGACATGGTCGGAATCCCGCTGAGAGGCGGGAGTGCTCGAAAGAGAACCGGCGCACAGGTGCTGCATGGCTGTCGTCAGCTCGTGTCGTGAGATGTTGGGTTAAGTCCCGCAACGAGCGCAACCCTTGTCCTTAGTTGCTACGCAAGAGCACTCTAAGGAGACTGCCGGTGACAAACCGGAGGAAGGTGGGGATGACGTCAAGTCCTCATGGCCCTTATGGGTAGGGCTTCACACGTCATACAATGGTCGGAACAGAGGGTTGCCAACCCGCGAGGGGGAGCTAATCCCAGAAAACCGATCGTAGTCCGGATTGCACTCTGCAACTCGAGTGCATGAAGCTGGAATCGCTAGTAATCGCGGATCAGCATGCCGCGGTGAATACGTTCCCGGGTCTTGTACACACCGCCCGTCACACCATGGGAGTGGGTTTTACCAGAAGTGGCTAGTCTAACCGCAAGGAGGACGGTCACCACGGTAGGATTCATGACTGGGGTGAAGTCGTAACAAGGTAGCCGTATCGGAAGGTGCGGCTGGATCACCTCCTTTCCAGAGCTTCTCGTAAAATTGAGCGCTCACGCTTATCGGCTGTTGATTAAGACAGACTAGCTGTCTGCGGTTAAACCGGTTATAATGCCGGCCGCTTTCAATAATCTTCAATGACAAATATTCGAATGAAGTTTGGTTCGAGTCTTTTTCATTGGCGATTGAGCCAGTCAGAGTGATATCAACAGATATCGGCTGTCGTTCTTTAACAATCTGGAAGAAGTAAGTAATTTGGATAGCGGAAGCGTCTTGAGATGGACGTGAAAGTTATCCGGGTTGTGATTGTATCGATGTATCTCAAGATGATTCGAACTCTATGTTTGACTCGATTTTGGAATACGGCACAACGCGAGAACTCAACCTGTAGCGACTGTCGCGTCGAAAGATGAGACAGACTCGTTATAGGGTCAAGCGAACAAGTGCATGTGGTGGATGCCTTGGCGATCACAGGCGATGAAGGACGCGGTAGCCTGCGAAAAGCTACGGGGAGCTGGCAAACGAGCTTTGATCCGTAGATGTCCGAATGGGGAAACCCACTCCTTTTGGAGTATCCATGGCTGAATACATAGGCCATGCGAAGCGAACGCGGTGAACTGAAACATCTAAGTAACCGCAGGAAAAGAAATCAACCGAGATTCCCAAAGTAGTGGCGAGCGAAATGGGATGAGCCTTGTACTCTTTATTTGTATTGTTAGCCGAACGCTCTGGAAAGTGCGGCCATAGCAGGTGATAGCCCTGTAGGCGAAAACAGTATGAAAGAACTAGGTGTACGACAAGTAGGGCGGGACACGTGAAATCCTGTCTGAAGATGGGGGGACCATCCTCCAAGGCTAAATACTCGTGATCGACCGATAGTGAACCAGTACCGTGAGGGAAAGGCGAAAAGAACCCCGGGAGGGGAGTGAAATAGATCCTGAAACCGCATGCATACAAACAGTCGGAGCCTCGTAAGGGGTGACGGCGTACCTTTTGTATAATGGGTCAGCGACTTACGTTCAGTAGCAAGCTTAACCGTATAGGGCAGGCGTAGCGAAAGCGAGTCCGAATAGGGCGTTCAGTTGCTGGGCGTAGACCCGAAACCAAGTGATCTATCCATGGCCAGGATGAAGGTGCGGTAACACGTACTGGAGGTCCGAACCCACTAACGTTGAAAAGTTAGGGGATGAGCTGTGGATAGGGGTGAAAGGCTAAACAAACTTGGAAATAGCTGGTTCTCTCCGAAAACTATTTAGGTAGTGCCTCGTGTCTCACCTTCGGGGGTAGAGCACTGTCATGGTTGGGGGGTCTATTGCAGATTACCCCGCCATAGCAAACTCCGAATACCGAAGAGTGCAATCACGGGAGACAGACATCGGGTGCTAACGTCCGGTGTCAAGAGGGAAACAACCCAGACCGCCAGCTAAGGTCCCCAAATATAGCTAAGTGGGAAACGAAGTGGGAAGGCTAAAACAGTCAGGAGGTTGGCTTAGAAGCAGCCACCCTTTAAAGAAAGCGTAATAGCTCACTGATCGAGTCGTCCTGCGCGGAAGATGTAACGGGGCTAAGCTATATACCGAAGCTGCGGATGCGTGCTTTGCACGCATGGTAGGAGAGCGTTCCGTAAGCCTGCGAAGGTGCGTTGAAAAGCGTGCTGGAGGTATCGGAAGTGCGAATGCTGACATGAGTAGCGATAAAGGGGGTGAAAGGCCCCCTCGCCGTAAGCCCAAGGTTTCCTACGCAACGTTCATCGGCGTAGGGTGAGTCGGCCCCTAAGGCGAGGCAGAAATGCGTAGCTGATGGGAAGCAGGTCAATATTCCTGCACCATTGTTAGATGCGATGGGGGGACGGATCGCGGAAGGTTGTCCGGGTGTTGGAAGTCCCGGTCGCTGCATTGGAGAAGGCACTTAGGCAAATCCGGGTGCGCAATTCAAGGGTGTGGCGCGAGCTCCCTCGGGAGCGAAGCAATTGGAAGTGGTTCCAAGAAAAGCCTCTAAGCTTCAGTCTAACGATGACCGTACCGCAAACCGACACAGGTGGGCGAGATGAGTATTCTAAGGCGCTTGAGAGAACTCGGGAGAAGGAACTCGGCAAATTGGTACCGTAACTTCGGGATAAGGTACGCCCTTGTAGCTTGATGCGCCTGCGCGCAGAGGGTGAAGGGGTTGCAATAAACTGGTGGCTGCGACTGTTTAATAAAAACACAGCACTCTGCAAACACGAAAGTGGACGTATAGGGTGTGACGCCTGCCCGGTGCCGGAAGATTAAATGATGGGGTGCAAGCTCTTGATTGAAGTCCCGGTAAACGGCGGCCGTAACTATAACGGTCCTAAGGTAGCGAAATTCCTTGTCGGGTAAGTTCCGACCTGCACGAATGGCGTAACGATGGCCACACTGTCTCCTCCCGAGACTCAGCGAAGTTGAAGTGTTTGTGATGATGCAATCTACCCGCGGCTAGACGGAAAGACCCCATGAACCTTTACTGTAGCTTTGCATTGGACTTTGAACCGATCTGTGTAGGATAGGTGGGAGGCTATGAAACCGGAACGCTAGTTTCGGTGGAGCCGTCCTTGAAATACCACCCTGGTTTGTTTGAGGTTCTAACCTTGGCCCGTGATCCGGGTCGGGGACAGTGCATGGTAGGCAGTTTGACTGGGGCGGTCTCCTCCCAAAGCGTAACGGAGGAGTACGAAGGTACGCTAGGTACGGTCGGAAATCGTGCTGATAGTGCAATGGCATAAGCGTGCTTAACTGCGAGACCGACAAGTCGAGCAGGTGCGAAAGCAGGTCATAGTGATCCGGTGGTTCTGTATGGAAGGGCCATCGCTCAACGGATAAAAGGTACTCTGGGGATAACAGGCTGATACCGCCCAAGAGTTCATATCGACGGCGGTGTTTGGCACCTCGATGTCGGCTCATCTCATCCTGGGGCTGTAGCCGGTCCCAAGGGTATGGCTGTTCGCCATTTAAAGAGGTACGTGAGCTGGGTTTAAAACGTCGTGAGACAGTTTGGTCCCTATCTGCCGTGGGCGTTGGATATTTGAAGGGGGCTGCTCCTAGTACGAGAGGACCGGAGTGGACGAACCTCTGGTGTACCGGTTGTCACGCCAGTGGCATCGCCGGGTAGCTATGTTCGGAAGAGATAACCGCTGAAAGCATCTAAGCGGGAAACTCGCCTTAAGATGAGATATCCCTGGGGACTAGATCCCCTTGAAGGGTCGTTCGAGACCAGGACGTTGATAGGTCAGGTGTGTAAGCGCAGTAATGCGTTCAGCTAACTGATACTAATTGCCCGTAAGGCTTGATCCTATAACAAGTCTGCCTTGTAGATCGGCGCCGTGCGCAAGCACTGGCCGCGATCCCAAGCGACAAGTTGGATTCTCGTGTGTGATACACACAACTCAAAATTACTGCTTCTTCCCAGATTGGTCGCGTTGCGAAGCAGCGCGACAACCCTCTTTGCCTGATGACCATAGCGAGTCGGTCCCACCCCTTCCCATCCCGAACAGGACCGTGAAACGACTCTACGCCGATGATAGTGCGGATTCCCGTGTGAAAGTAGGTAATCGTCAGGCTCCCTAAGCCAGAAACCCCCGCCCGAAAGGCGGGGGTTTTTGCATTTGTGGCGCTGGAAATGCTGCTACAAGAGATCAGCACCATCGATCTGTTGACTGTTGGTGCGACGGTTGTTGACGATGACAGCTGAAAACTGCGCTGGTTTCCGCGCTCGGGAACCGCTCATGGAGAGGCTTTGCGGACGCTGGCCACTACCGAGGCAGTGAGGCTGCGTAACGCGGCCCTTGCCCCTTTAGCGTGCGAATGGCCGCAAACAGTCCGGTTGATGGTGGGGCTGCTCGCGGAAATCAAGATCGCCATAGTGCGGCGTGATGTGGAACTGTCACCTTTGACTATCTACTCGCGCTGAGCTAGCGACATGACGCTCCCCCGCGAGACGCTGAGCACGTACTACCGCGAGTATCTCGTCATCCGCTGCGACATTGGGAGCCCTACTTTTCAATCGATACAGGCTACAAGGAACCGTACCCATTCGAAAAACTCGGGTTCGAGAATACTTATGTTTTGATAGGAATTTTGGTTGGTTCTCGACACGTTCTCGGCGTCGGTGAGCTGTAATCGGATGACCCCAGTCTTCCAGTTCGCATCTATCGCCTGAACATAGACTGTTCCGGACGTATCTGCAACCGGAGGAGATATACCAACGGAGCATGGAAAGCGCGATTCGTACAGACGGCAGTGTCCGATGAACAACTCGGCAACGTCGACCGCGAGTTCCGCATCATCAAGTGTGGCAAATTTGTAGTCGTGCTCGACCGCGTTGCGTACTGAATTGAGTTTCCGCAGCAGTCTTTGGCCGATTACTCCACACCGTTCGAGAAATTCGAGCTTCGCAGGGAAGCTCCGAAGATTACCTTTTAGAAGGCCGCCGCTAAACGAATCACACAGCGATTCAACTTGGAGATGTAGCGCGCGCTTTGCATTGGATACAGCATTGATTGCATGCCGGGTCACATCCGACGGATGTTGCGATGCTTCATCGAGGTCGTTTTCTGCGAATTTTAGGTAGTCACGGGGTTTTGGACTTTGCCTGAGTCCGCTTCCTGTGCAGGTGAAATCGTATGTGTTGTCTGGCGATATACTTCCGACTTGAAATACGTACTTGACCTGCGCGACGGCTCGCTTCATCGTTTCGCCACGTACTTGTTCACTGCTTTTTGCATTCATTAGAATGTCACATCTTTACAGGAGACGATGACTGCGGGGAGCGACATGCCTCGCTGCGGAGTTCAAAATTTAGCATCTTAATACAACACAATCAGCGCACGCGTTATCGCCGTTTACGGCAGATTCGGGGAAAACTTGATACCGGTGTGCTTTGTCAGCGCTGTGATCCATTGCTACTAATGGAATACACTCCAGAACAGAAAGGGGTGGGCAACGGAGAGAAACGCACACCAGGCCCTAGAACGCATATGCCGTCTGCCGATGCGCGAACTGCAGCGGATTGACCCGATCTCATCATGGAGACGACGAGCATGTCAGTCGGTCAGTCGGTCATTCGTCGCTTCGATGAATAGGTGCTGCGCGCACGGCATCCGCCTCACGAGGAGTCCCGTGTGGCAATCATCGTCGAGACGTACCTCCATGTGGCGAAGCATCGTCGGCGGAACAGCGGGTAGCTTCGCAGTTCTTCCGGCTATGCCTGTGGACACAAAATGAAATGTTAGAACAGCTATTCGAACAGCAGGAGCGCATGGACGAAGATATCAAGGCGGAGCTGCCGTTGAAACGGGTGTAGCGCATGCGTTCCCTTCTTTGATGCCTTTTGAATACAGGTCGGTATTCAGAAAAAGTCTCACTTTATACGTCGAAAAAGTCTCGCTTTCTCTGTCGCCCGCCACTACAAGAAGTGTAGACAGACTCATAACCCGAGAATCTGCGCCTTACGGGATAAGGGCTTCCAGCTAAGGGCAGACCCTGTTTACCTATTCAATTCCGTACCTTCCGTGGTGGAATGGCAAAAAATGGACGCTGCTTGGCCCCCCAGGACCATGGTCCACAAATCGGCACAATGCCAGAAAAGCGCCGCGGCAGACTAGGTGAGGTGGCCAATACTGGCAACCCGCCAATCGTTCCAGGCTTATGCTTCCGGCTGTGGCGGCGCACCTGAACGGGCGCGCAGAGCCTCGTAAAGTTGGGCTGGCCCCAGCAAGATGTCCTTCAGATCGTCGCGCACACGCGCTGAATCGAGCGCTTGTTTGCTCATGGTGGTATGCGCGTCGAAGGCGTCGATGATGGCGCGCATCAGCGCATCGGTCAGGTCGGGGGAGTTGGCGAACTGCTCCTTGCTGTTGCTCGCGGCTTGCTGTACCAGCAGTTCATTTTCTAGTAGCTTGCCTTTGAGCACCCCATTCACGTACACGAGCTGGTCGTCGTCGGTCAGCTCGCCGTCGAACAGGCCGTTGACCTTCCGGATGATTTCATCGAGGAACGCCTTTTCTTTCTCCTGGACCGCGCCGCTGCCGACCGCATCCATCGGTGGCAGCTTCGGCGCCTCGCCGTGACCGAGATTCAGGGACTGTCGACCAGTGTTTCTCAGGCTATGGTGCGTTAGCGTGACCTTAGACAGGTCGACGGTGTCGCGCTCGCGGCCGAACTCGAGCAGCGGGATGAGGAGCTTGTAGAACAGGAATCGCTTTTCGATATCGGTATTGCCGTAGTCGAAAATCTGCGACAGGAACGCGTAGAGACGGACGAACGCCCCCATGTCGTTCTTGAACAGCACCAGTGCGTCGAGCGTGTCCCTGGCGGCCTGGGCAGCCTTCTCGTCGTGCTGCGCGTCGGCGGCGGCCTTGTCCTGCTGCGCCGCCTTGTAACGCTTGAGCAGCCGGTCGGCCACGGGCGCGATGGCGGCTTGCAGTTGAGCCTGGGTGGCCTCCGGGTCCAGCTCGACCCTGGTGACACGGTCGACCTCGAAGTCGTCGTAATAGCCGGCCGCATCGAGCTTGGCGCGCAGGTCGTAGACGTGATGTGGGTCGGTGGTGGCCTCCAGTTCGGCGGTCTCGTAATACGTCTTGAACGCCTTCAGGACTTCGCCCGCATCGTTGATGAAGTCGAGGATGTAGGTGGTGTCCTTGCCCGGTTGCGCACGGTTGAGGCGTGACAGCGTCTGCACGGCCTGGATGCCGCCGAGCATCTTGTCGACGTACATTCCACACAGCAGGGGCTGGTCGAAGCCCGTCTGGAACTTGTTAGCGACGAGCAGCAGATGATAGTCGGGCTCGGCAAAGGCGTCGCGGATGTCGCGCCCCTTGAGCCCGGGGTTCAGCTCCTTGCTGGTCTCGCTCACCGGCGCCGGATAGCTTTCGGGGTCGTCGATTTCGCCTGAGAACGCGACGAGCACGCCAAGCGGATAGCCACGCTTTTCGATGTACGCGCGAATCGCCTTCTGCCATCGCACGGCCTCCTTGCGGCTCGCGACGACCACCATCGCCTTGGCTTTGCCGTCGAGCAATGGTTGCACGTTCTCGCGATAGTGTTCGACGACGATTTGCACCTTCTGCGCGATGTTGTACGGATGCAGCCGGACCCACTGCATGATGCCCTTCATCGCCGCACTACGCTCGACCTGCTTCTCATCGTACTCCTGGCCGTTGTGGGCCAGCCGGAAGGCCAATTTGTACGTGGTGTAGTTCTTCAACACATCGAGAATGAAGCCTTCCTCGATGGCCTGGCGCATCGAATACACATGGAACGGTTGAGGCAGTCCGTCTGGACCGGGCCGGCCGAACAGTTCCAGCGTCTTCTGTTTGGGCGTGGCTGTGAAGGCGACGTAGGTCAGCCCCTTGGCACCAGTCCGGGCTTCCATCTGGGCTGCCAGCAGCACCTCCGTGTCGATTTCGCCGCCGTCCTGCAGGTCGGCCCATTCCTCGGCCGAGAGCAACTGCTTGAGCTTGGCCGCCGCTTCGCCGGTCTGCGAACTGTGGGCTTCGTCGGCGATGACCGCAAAGCGCTTGCCTTCGGTCGCCGCCAGTTTCTGCACTTCCTGTAGCGCAAACGGGAACGTCTGGATGGTACAGACGATGATTTTCTTGCCCGTCTTGAGCGCTTCGCCCAGTTGCGTGCTCTTGCTGCCGTGCTCGTTCGTGATGGTCGCCACGACGCCGGTCGTGCGTTCGAAATCGAAGATGGCCTCCTGCAGTTGCGCGTCGAGCACGGTGCGGTCCGACACGACGAGAACGCTATCGAACAGCTTTCGGTGGTCGGTGTCGTGCAGGTCGGCGAGGAAGTGCGCGGTCCAGGCAATCGAATTGGTCTTGCCCGAACCCGCCGAATGCTGAATCAGATAGCGCTGGCCAGGTTCTTGCGCCAGGACATCCGCCACCAGCTGCCGGGTCGCGTCGAGCTGGTGATAGCGCGGAAAGATAGTTGTTTTCGGCTGCTTCTTTTCGTCGCGCTTGCCAATCAGGTAGCGGTGCAGGATGTCAAGCCAGCTGTCACGTGCCCACACTTCCTCCCACAGGTAGGCGGTGGCGAAGCCGTTCGGATTCGGCGCATTGCCCGCTGCTCCGTGATTACCGCGGTTGAACGGCAGGAATTGGGTCGCAGGACCTGCGAGCCGGGTTGTCGTCATGACCTCGGTCTGGCTCACCGCGAAGTGCACGAGGGCACCGCCCGGGAAGCCCAGCAATGGCTCAGCATGCCCGCCCTTGGGCTGCGGGTGTCGGTCGAAGCGGTACTGGTCGACCGCGTCCTGCACGCTCTGTGTGAAGTCCGACTTCAACTCGGCGGTCGCAACGGGGATGCCATTGACGAACAGGACCAAGTCAATCGCCTCCTTCGTGTCGTTCAGCGAATGATGGACCTGTCGCACCACGCGCAGCCGGTTGGCAACGTAGTGTTGCTGGATGACCGGGTTAATGGCCAGCGCGGGCTTGAACTGCACGAGGGAGAGCGGCTCCTTGAGCCCCAGCATCTCGACGCCACGCCTCAGCACGTCCAGGGTACCGCGCTCGTTCAGGCTCTTACGGACACGTTCAGCCAGACGCTGTTTGAGTGCCGGGCCGTGGGTCCTGGTCAGGCGCTGCCAGGTATCGGGCTGAGTCGTCTCAATCCATGTCTCCAGGTCGGGCTGGTAAAGCGAGCTGACGCGGTCGTAGTGCGCGGCATCGCCTTCGGCATAGTGCCAACCATTGGTCGCCAGGGACTGGCAGATTTCGGCTTCGAAGTAATGTTCCTGGTGCAGGCTGCTCATGGATGACCCCGGAAGTATTAGATAGTTGTTCTTTGACGAGGAGGGCGGTGCTCGCGGTTTAGCTCTCGGTGTAGCTGCGTTCCAGCAGCGGCTTGGCGCGTTCCAAGTCGGCCGAGGTGCGCAGTGTCAGTTCGAGGTCGCCAGTGGCCCAGTGACCAATCTGGCGCACATCGCGGCTGAAACTGTCCTCGAGCGTGACCGTCGCCGGGTCGAGCCGGAGCATGACAAGCAACTTGTTCGGATAGGCGATGACGCAGGCAAAGTTCTTCAGGCGCCGGAAGGCCGTGTAGAGTTTCAGGCGTTTTTCCTGTACGTCATCACCCAGGGCCATCAGATAGCCTTTCGTATGTGCATAAAGCTCGCGAAGCTCGGTTGACGCAATCGCGAGTTGCTCGTCGAACGACTTGTCCTTTCCCGCGGGCTTCGGCTTATCCGGCTCGACGGGCATGTCGGCCGGCACGGGCTTGACCGCGGTCGCATCGGGAACGCTTTGGGCATTCACCAGCTCCAGTAATAGCAGGTCATTACCAAAGAGCTTGTAGCGAATCAGCTCGATATTGCGTGGAATCTGCTGGACGGCGTGTTCGTCGTAGCGCGTGAAATCTGCCGCGATACAAAGCAGGCGCGTGCCAGACCACTCGATTTGCTCCGCGACCTCCTTGCCGAGTTTTTCCATGACCAGCCAGCGGAATTCGGCCTGGTGGTCGAGCAGCCAGTCCAGGTAGAACAGCCCCTGGTTGATGACGTTCTCGTTGCTGTGACGCTTGTACTCGATGATGACGGGGCAGCCGTTCTCATCCAGGCCGAGGGAATCGATGCGGCCCTTGTGGGTCTTGCCAGTCACGTACTCGCTGGCCAGAAAGCGGACGCCGAGGAAGGTCGGCATATTCGCTTCGATGAGGCCTTGCAGTTGCTTCTCCAGCTTCGCAGCCTGGCCCGGTAGCTCGCTTGCCGTGCCGTTCGACAGGCGGAATAGCTGGATGTCGCTCATGCGGTCAGCTCCTGCGGCACGGCGTCCCGAACGTCGATTTTGCCGGACACAGCGGCTGTTATCAGGGCACTGCGGCGCTCCTTCAGCAGCGCAATGGCCGTTTCGGCTTCGGCGTTGAGTTTATCAAGTTTGCCAATTTCTACGTCTAGAAAGCTAGAAATTGCATCTCGCTCCACACTAGGCGGCACCGGTACTCGAGCACGTTTGAGTTCAAAAATGTTAATACCGCGTACTGCTGCGCCAAGTGACCTTTGCTCAAGCTGAACAAATACAGGCTTCGACTTCATTGCATAGAGAAGCCAGCGAGTTTGAATACCCGAGGCCGGGGAGATACGTGCCACATCTTGCGTAATATTAGCGTCGAGCAAGTCGTCCGGGACTATCTCCGCATCGCCGATTGTTCCACGTATCGAATAAACGATATCTAGCGGTCGAAGACGCGCCCTCGCATAAGGGGCCTCGATTTCCGCAGTTGTTCGATTAAGCAGTTCCACCTTGAGGCGATGCGGTCGAACGTCCCCGCCTTTTACTATGGGAACACCGTTTTCGACGTTTGGTCCGGGTAGAACGATTCCATACATGATGGGCCGACTCGGATTGGTCAGATGCATGAGCGGTACCACCTTCCAATGCGCCGGCACCTCCCCCAGCCACGCAATGCCGGAGTCTTTCACTAGTGCGTCGGCATTCAGCCCACGGGTAACTGCATGCGAGATGGTTGCCTCGCGCTTCTCTGCCAGAAGGGTAAGCAGCTTTTCCTGGTCGGCAATCAGCACGTCAATTTTGCCTATTTCGTCGTCAAGGAAAGCAACAATAGATTCTTGCTCAATCAGAGGTGGCCATACCACTTGATATCTCGCTATCGCTTTCTGCGAGATGCCGAGAAAAGTTGCCCCCGTCCCATTAATTTTAATGTGCTCTTGAAAAAGAGCCGTCTGCATAAAGTAGAAAGCGAACTTAGGAACGTACGTCGGCTTTCCATCAATGTCGAGAGGCCGAAACAACAGCAGATGACTGTTTAGACACGCGTCTCCTGGAAGGCTTTCGACATAAGCAAGCTTGCCCATTGCAGCGCCATCTTTCATCAGCAGGATATCCCCAGTTGCAAGCTGGATGTTGCTGTCAGTATCGTAACGTTGTTGCGAAACACGCGGGCACCCGTCCCAAAGAATCCGATAGTCCGCGAAATGGGCGCTGCTGACAACATAGGGCCCTTCGGTCCGGTATTCCTCCGCCTTCAGGCCCTGCCATCCAAGCCGACCCTTGAGCGAAGAGAGCGCGCCCAGTTTGCTAGGGCCTATCCAGTGCGTCGGCACTTCCCCCAGCCATTCTAGTTCGGTGTGTTTGTATGTTGGATACCTCGGCAACTTCATTCTGCCAACTCCTCAAGCATCTTCATGATGTTGGCCGACACGGCCCTCAGCTCCTCGTCAATCGTGTGCAGGTCGCGCGGCGGCTCGAACACATAGAAGTGCCGGTTGAATGGAATCTCATAGCCAACCTTGCTCTTCTCTTCATCTATCCAGGCGTCCGGTGCGTGCGGCAGCACCTCCCGGTCGAAGTACGCTTCGATATTCTCAGCGAGCGGCACGTTTTCGGTATCGCGCAACGTGCTATCCGCCTGCGGCTTGCCCTTCTGCTTGCCCTTGGCACCCACCACCATTTGTCCCTGCTCATTGCGTAGCGGTCTCTCGACGGTAATCGTCGTGTAGCCGAAGTCGTTATTCCGGAAAATCCGCGAGATAGGCACGGACTTCACCTTGCCGCCTTCCGGCATAGCCGGCGCAAGGCTGCCTGACGGCACGACCCATTTGCCAGTCTCCGCGCCCTCTGCATCAAACACGGTTGTCATTTCAGCCTCGACGAAATTGCCGAACAGGCGCGTGACGGTCTCGATGTGCTCGTCGGACATCTCCTTGCGCTTGCTGCCCAAGCTCTTGCGCATCTTCTGCCAGAAGCTCGACGCATCGATAAGCTGGACGAACCCCTTGCGGGCATCGGCTTTCCTATTCGACAGAATCCACACATACGTAGCGATGCCCGTGTTGTAGAACATGTCGGTGGGCAACCCGACGATGGTCTCCACTAGGTCGTTCTCCAGTACGTAGCGCCGGATTTCACTCTCGCCGCTGCCGGCGCCGCCTGTGAACAGCGGCGAGCCGTTTAGCACGATGCCGAAGCGGCTGCCGCCCTCCTGCGCGGGGCGCATCTTGCTGAGGAGATGCAGCAGGAACAGCATAGAACCGTCGGAGACCCGCGGTAGGCCGGGACCGAAGCGCCCGGCGAAGCCTTTCTGCTCGTGCTCGGCGCGCACAGCTTTTTCGACCTTCTTCCACTCGACGCCAAACGGTGGATTGGACAGCATGTAGTCGAACTTACGTCCGGCATGGCCGTCGTCGGACAGCGTGTTGCCCGCGACGATGTTCGCGACGTCCTGGCCCTTGATGAGCATGTCGGCCTTGCAGATGGCGTACGACTCGTCGTTGAGTTCCTGTCCGTACATAGTCAGACGCGCGGACGGGTTGTGCTCCAGCAGAAACTCACCCGCTACCGACAGCATGCCGCCCGTGCCGGCGGCCGGGTCGTAGATGGCCCGCACCACCGCATTACCGGGCGTCAGCACATCGTCATCTTCGATGAACAGCAGGTTCACCATCAGCCGGATGACTTCGCGCGGGGTGAAGTGCTCCCCGGCGGTCTCGTTCGAGATTTCGGCAAATTTGCGAATGAGCTCTTCAAAAACAAGCCCCATTTGGGCGTTGTCGACTGCGGCCGGATGCAGGTCGATGTTCGCGAACTTCTCGGTGACCAGATACAGCAGGTTGGCCTTGGCGAGACGTTCGACCTGCGTGTAGAAGTCGAAGCGTTCGAAGATGTCACGCGCAGCGGGCGAGAAGGCCTGAATGTATGCGTACAGGTTCTGCCGGATATGGTCCTGGTCGCCCAGCAACTTGCCTAGGTCAAGTTGCGACGTGTTGTAGAACTTGGCGTCGCCGACGATACGCAACAGGAAAGGCTCAGGGTTGAGTCCCTTCTTTGATTTGGCGTCGAACTCGGCGAGTACCGCCGCTTTGGTCGATTCGAGTACGCAATCAAGGCGCCGCAGCACGGTGAACGGCAGAATCACGCGACCGTACTCGGATTGCTTGTAGTCGCCGCGCAACAGGTCCGCGACAGACCAGATGAAAGACGATAGCGCTTGGTGGTTCATTATGGTGTGGCCTATTGCTGCTTGCTTGTTCTTCAGGCAGCCGAGCACCAGGAGACGTCCAACGTTGACGTTGCCCCGGCGTCGGCAGGGAGCGGCGTCGATTTTACATTGGGCGCTCGTCTAGTGACGCGCAGCGGGGCGATTGCCTCTGCGTCCTCGTCATCCGGTCGCCAGGACGGAAGGACGGAAGGACGGAAGGACGGCCGGCGTCATCGCCGGTGCCTCTCGGCTGGCGGTAGCTACAATTGACGACTATTGGACGGACCACGAGTGACAGCGCAATTGGCATCAACCCGAGACACTCATCGTGGTTCTTGAATTGTTCTTTACTTGCCTAGACTTGGGCGAATTTCAAAGATAGCCGCCAAGCGAAATCTGCCGCGTGCATAGAATTACGCAGCATGATGCACTTGTCGGGACTGCATTCCGACAGGAGACACGCTCGATAATGCGAGTCCGAAAGTCAGATTGTCGATATCTTCCTTCGGGACACAGAGCTCGCGTGCAAGGGCGCTGCGGCTGACTCCGTCTGCACGCAATGCATCGAATACCTTGCGGAGGATTTGCGAGACCTCGTGACGCATAGGGTTCGGTTCTGTGGTGCGGTACCCGTTCTTCGCAATCTGGATGCAAAGGTTACGATACGCCCATTCTGAGAACAATCCGAGCTGGTTCATGCGGAAGGCTAGAGCGGCCAGCGACACCCCCCAGTTCTGCTTCAATTGAATCAGCTTCTCCATCGTCAGCAGCCCGGCCTTGCGAGCGAGAACGCTTGCCTTCGGCATCAGGAACGCAGAGGCAAAAGCATTTGCCTCGCGCTCCATGTTCGGACTGTGCGCCTGGCCATGCAACATGCTATGGCGGTCACGAACCAGGTGGCCAAGTTCGTGCGCGGCGTCGAAACGGCTGTGCTCCGCGGACTTGACGGTGTTCAAAAAGATGAAGGGCCGCTCACGATGCCAGACGCTGAACGCGTCAACTTCGCGTGCTTCGATTGCAAGCGAGTAAATGCGAATTCCCTTCGATTCAAGTAGATGAACCATGTTGCCTATCGGCGCTTCGCCAAGTCCCCATATCCTACGTAGCGTCGCTGCCGCATTCTCCGGCGGCAGGTCGCTTAAGTCAGGGATGTCTGCATCCGGCAGGCGAAAGCGTTCCTCTATCCAGTCATTGAGTGTGAAGGCAGTCACGCCCGCGCCGAGAGCGACATTCCGCAGCGTGGCCGACATTTTCGACATTGACCGGAAGCTCGCCGTATCAGGCTCTATAGACGGCAGGTCGTCGCCAGAAAAGAATTCTGCCGGGAACCGGAGTAGGTCGCATATCGCGGCGAGCTTTTCCGGTTCCGGAGCATATTCGCCAGACTCGTAACCTTGAATAGACCGCACCTGCAGGCCTAGCTCCTTCGCGAGGCGTGCTTTTGTCCAACCGCGACGTGTACGGGCAAATTCTAGTCTCGACGGGTTAAAAAACATCTTATATCTAAGTTACGAAGTGCCAGTGCGGCGTTGAACCGGAACATCAATCGGGCCTGTCGGCTCGTCTTGGCCCATAACCGGCTCGCCGTCCGGATGGATAGCTGCGAGCACAATCCGCTCCGTCCACCCAACAATCTTCTTGCGTGCGAATCGCGATGGCAGAGATAGTTCGGCGCGAAGTTCAGGCTTCCCATCGGTACCAATTGCGACGTGATAAAGCAGAATCCAAAGCTGCGTTGCATCCTTCGAATTCGCAAGGTCTTTCGCTACAGCGGGGTCGAACAACTCGAGTTGTTGGTTCTGAGCAACCGCCCGTTGAAGCACCGCGCCTTTCTGCGCTTGATTTGTGGGATTTCCCTTTACGAGCCCCGTATCCGCGTCCCCGGTCATAACCGCAATCGCCACCTTCCGGTCAGGCGACACGATAAACGGGCAGTTCCGAAGATTCTCGTGTACCCAATCGCGCTCGGTCAGTGCAAAACGAATTGCGAAGAGGGTGTCGTGCCAATGGTATGACCCAGCCGCGGTCGGTGCATGCAGGTCGGTCGCTTCAAGCCGCGCACGGTAGCCGTGCTCGTTTGCTTCCCTCAAGAGCGCTTCGTCGAGGCTCGGATGTAGTTCGGAAAGCCGAATCGCTACAAGCTCAGGCTCGGATACGACCAAGGTCTCGGCATTACTGGGCAATGCAGGGAAGCCGGGTAGAGTTTCCGACAAGGGAGCCTCCAAGGGAAGTGAACTTCCGGTAATACTACCACGGGAGGTGGTTGAAAAACCGGAAGTTGGGTATCCAGGCAGAAACGGCGCCATTATGTCGAGGGCGGAAACCTACTGACCAGGAGCGGGTCGACGGTAGGTCGGTGAGGTCAGCTGAGGAGCTCTCGCGACACAGGCGCACTGTAGACTGTATGAATATACAGGCAATTATATTTATTGCAATCGATTCGCTTATGTCAGTAGTTGACGACTATTGTGAGGGCGAAGCATCTATTGCGTAATTGCAGGATTCGGCGCGCATGACCGGGGCCGAATAGTGGACGTCGCGATGCTGGAACGGAGGTTTTTGATGGACGTAGCTTGGGAGTGTCGCTAGTCGTTTGTAAGCTCTAGGCTTACGTCGTCAATATACGGCTGGCCCCTGATGGTGCCGAGATTGAGAAAACAAAGGCCACTTGAACCCCGTGACCCTCGTTCCTGCGGCTGTGGCGCTAGTTAGGTGAGGTGATGTGATGGGAGCTATCGGAGTGCATCCACCGATAAATGTCTCAGTGGATGCTTCCCAAAATCTCACCTTATGGCTCCCGCTACAAGGAAAATCAAACGTCAATATTCCCCGCCCGCAACGCATTCGACTCAATAAACGCCCGCCGCGGCTCGACCTCATCCCCCATGAGGGTAGTAAAGATCCCATCCGCAGCAATCGCATCCTCGATCTGCACACGCAACAGACGCCGCACCGCCGGATCCATCGTCGTTTCCCACAGCTGCCCAGGGTTCATCTCCCCCAGCCCCTTATACCGCTGCTTCGACACGTTCCGCTCGGCATCCGCGAGCAGCCACTTCATCGCGCTCTTGAAGTCGCTCACAGCCATACTGCGCTCACCGCGCTTGATGACCGCACCTTCCCCAATAAGCCCCTTGAACGTATCCGCGGTGGTCACAAGCTGCTGATAATCAGCCGTGTGCTGGAACTCCTGGTCGATGACCGAAACCCGCACATTCCCGTGATGCGTCCGCTCGATATGCAGCGACCGTTGTTCACGAACCGGGTCATACGAAGGCACCACACGAACTTCGTTCTTCAGCGCATCATCATGCAGCGCGGCATGCAGAGCCTTCGCCGAAGCCTCCGTCGAAGCCTCGTTGGAGAGATCGATCGCCACCCCGTCCATGACCGCTTCAAGCGCGGCCGGATCATACAGCCGGCTCAACCGCTCGATCACGCTCTTCGACAGCAGATACGACCGCGCCAACTCCCCGAGCGCATCGCCGGAAATCGCCGCCGCATTCTCGCCAGGCACCAGTTCCGACCCTTGCAGCGCCAACCGCAGCATATGCGCGTTCAGCTCCGTATCGTCCTTCAGATACCGCTCGTCCTTGCCCGCCTTGATCTTGTAAAGCGGCGGCTGCGCGATATACACATACCCGCGCTCGATCATGTCCGGCATCTGGCGATAGAGGAACGTGAGCAGCAGCGTCCGGATGTGCGCACCGTCGACGTCCGCGTCGGTCATGATGATGATGCGGTGATAGCGCAGCTTGTCGAGGTTGTAATCGTCCTTGCCGATCCCGCACCCAAGCGCGGTCACGAGCGTGACGATCTGCTCCGACGACAGCAGCTTGTCGTAGCGCGCCTTCTCGACGTTCAGCACCTTGCCGCGCAGCGGCAGGATCGCCTGGAACTTCCGGTCACGCCCTTGCTTCGCCGACCCGCCTGCCGAGTCGCCCTCGACGATGTAGATTTCGCACTTCGCCGGGTCTTTCTCCTGGCAGTCCGCGAGCTTGCCCGGCAGGCCGACGCCGTCGAGCACGCCCTTGCGGCGCGTCATTTCACGCGCCTTCCGAGCAGCATCGCGCGCACGCGCGGCTTCGACGATCTTCCCGCAGATGATCTTCGCATCGAGCGGCGTTTCGAGCAGGAACTCTTCCAGCGCCTTCGCGACGACTTCTTCAACCGGCGCCCGCACTTCGGACGACACCAGCTTGTCCTTCGTCTGCGAGCTGAACTTCGGCTCCGGCACCTTCACCGACAGCACGCACGACAACCCTTCGCGCATGTCGTCGCCGGTCGTCTCGACCTTCGCCTTCTTCGCGATTTCGTTGTCGGTGATGTACTTGTTGATGACGCGCGTCATCGCGGCCCGCAGGCCGGTCAGGTGCGTGCCGCCGTCGCGCTGCGGAATGTTGTTCGTGAAGCACAGCACGTTCTCGTTGTAGCTGTCGTTCCACTGCATCGCGACTTCGACGCCCACGCCATCCTTCTCGCCGTTGGCGTGGAAAATGGTCGGGTGCAGGTTGGTCTTCGTCTTGTTGATGTACTCGACGAAACCCTTCACACCGCCGGCGAACGCGAAGTCGTCTTCCTTGCCCGAACGCAGGTCGGTCAGGCGGATCCGCACGCCGTTGTTCAGGAACGAGAGTTCGCGCATCCGCTTCGCGAGGATGTCGTAGTGGTATTCAACGGTGCCGAAGATCGTCGGATCGGCCATGAAGTGCACTTCGGTGCCGCGGTTCTCGGTGTCGCCGGTCACCAGCATCGGCGACACTTCCACGCCGTCCACCTTCTCGAGCACGCGCTCCTGCGCGACGCCGCGATGAAACTCCATGAAATGCTTCTTGCCGTTGCGGCGCACGGTGAGGCGCAGCCAGCTCGACAGCGCGTTCACGCACGACACGCCCACGCCGTGCAGGCCGCCGGACACCTTGTAGCTGTTCTGGTCGAACTTGCCGCCGGCGTGCAGCTCGGTCATCACGATCTCGGCGGCGCTGCGCTTCGGCTCGTGCTTGTCGTTCATCTTCACGTCGGTCGGAATCCCGCGGCCGTTGTCGGTCACGGAAATCGAGTTGTCAGCGTGAATCGTCACGTGGATGTCGTTGCAGTACCCGGCCAGCGCTTCGTCAATCGAGTTGTCGAGCACCTCGAACACGAGGTGGTGCAGACCGGTGCCATCCGACGTGTCGCCGATGTACATCCCGGGGCGCTTGCGCACCGCTTCCAGACCTTCGAGGATCTGGATCGACGAAGCGCCGTAGCTGCTGTTATCGGGTTGCGAATTGTGCTGTTCACTCATGGATATCTTCCGGTTCTGCGAGGCCACTCTCGTGGCGGCGCGGTGCGTTTCAGCGAGAGAAAGCGCGGGGCCGCCCAGGCCGGGCCGCTCCAGTTTCCTGGCCCGTCCGAGGTGCCGAAAAGGCACCAAAGGGACGGGTTGTCGGTTCGCCATAAAAACGCCAAAGGGGCTTGCCGCCCCCTGGTGTGTGTTGCGATGTCGAGCGCGTCAGATGCGCATCGGCATCACGACATACTTGAACTCTTCGTTCTCGGGCACGGTGATCAGCGCGCTCGAGCTGGCGTCGCCGAGGCTCACCTGCACGGTGTCGACCTTCAGGTTCGCGAGCACGTCGAGCAGATACGTGACGTTGAAGCCGATGTCGACGGTATCGCCCTGGTACGCGATTTCCAGTTCTTCCTGCGCCTCTTCCTGATCGGCGTTGGTCGACATGATCTTCAACTGGCCCGGCGCGATGATGCAGCGCACGCCCTTGAATTTGTCGGACGTCAAAATCGCCGCGCGTTGCAGCGAACGCTGCAGCTCTTCACGGCCGATCTCGAACGTGTTCTTGTGCGCCTTCGGGATCACGCGCTGGAAGTCGGGGAACTTGCCCTCGACCAGCTTCGACACGAGCTCAACCTGGCCGAACGTGAACTTGGCCTGGGTTTGCGCGATGTCGATGGTGACGGTGTCGTCGATGTCTTCGAGCAGGCGCTGCAGCTCGAGAATCGTCTTGCGCGGCACGATCACTTCCTGGCGGCCGAACGTGCCGCCTTCGAGCTTCATCGACGAGAACGCGAGGCGGTGGCCGTCGGTGGCCACGGCCATCAGCTGGTCGCCGTCGACGACGAGCAGCATGCCGTTCAGATAGTAGCGGATGTCCTGCTGCGCCATCGCGAAGTGCACCATGCCGAGCAACTGGCGGAACGACTTCTGCGGGACGGTCAGGGTCGCGCCGAAATCCTTCGCCTGCGCGACGGTCGGGAACTCGTCGGCCGCGAGCGTCTGCAGTGCGAAGCGGCTCTTGCCCGATTGAACGGTGAGGCGCTTGTCGGCGAGCGACAGCGTGACCTGGCCGTCAGGCATCGCGCGCAGGATGTCGAGCAGCTTGCGGGCCGCGACGGTGGTGGCCACCTGGTCGCCGCCGACGCCGAAATCGGCGCGCGTGGTGATCTGCAGCTCCAGGTCGGTCGACAGGAAAGAAACGTCCGGGCCGTTCTTGGTGATCAGCAGGTTGGCGAGGATCGGCAACGTATGGCGGCGTTCGACGATGCCGCTGACCGTTTGCAGCGGCCTGAGGAGTGTGTCTCGTTCGGTCTTGACCAGTTGCATAGAGTTCCTTCGTTGAGTAACGGCCTGCAGCGCAGCAGCCACGCAGCGCCCCGCCAGCCGGGCTCTTGGCCGGCCTCCGCCGGGGCGGTCAAACCTGTATTGTGCCTCAAAACCGAACCGCCCCCCTTAATTTGGGGCGGATGCCGAATTATCAAGCGCGCCGCGCGCTCAGCCCTTCAGCGTCTGTTCCAGCACGTGCAGCTCGTGGTTGAGCTGCGCGTCCTTGCTGCGCTCGTCGGCGATTTTGCGCACGGCGTGCAGCACGGTGGTGTGGTCACGCCCGCCGAACAGCTCGCCGATCTCGGGCAGGCTCTTCTGCGTGAGTTCCTTCGCCAGGTACATCGCGATCTGCCGCGGCCGCGCGATGTTCGCGGGGCGCTTCTTCGAATACATGTCGGCGACCTTGATGTTGTAGAAGTCGGCGACGGTCTTCTGGATGTTCTCGACCGAAATCTGCCGGTTCTGCACGGTCAGCAAGTCCTTCAGCGCTTCCTTGGTCAGCTCGATCGAGATCTCGCGGCCGTGGAACTTCGAATACGCGAGGATCTTGCGCAGCGCGCCTTCGAGTTCGCGCACGTTCGAGCGCAGATGCTTCGCGACGAAGAACGCGACGTCCTCCGACAGGTTCACGCCTTCCGATTGCGCCTTGCGCATCAGGATCGCGACGCGCATCTCCAGCTCGGGCGGCTCGATCGCGACGGTGAGGCCGGAGTCGAAGCGCGAGATCAGGCGATCGTCGATGCCCGAGATCTCCTTCGGATACGTGTCGCTGGTGATGATCACCTGCGCCTTGTTCGCGACGAGCGCCTCGAACGCGTAGAAGAATTCCTCTTGCGTGCGCGACTTGCCGGAGAAGAACTGGATATCGTCGATCAGCAGCAGGTCGAGCGAGTGGTAGTAGCGCTTGAAGTCGTCGAACGCCTTGCGCTGGTATGCCTTCACCACGTCGGACACGTATTGCTCGGCGTGGATGTAGCGGATCCGCGCGCCGGCCTTGTCGAGCAGCAGCTGGTTGCCGATCGCATGGATCAGGTGGGTCTTGCCGAGGCCGACGCCGCCGTACAGGAACAGCGGGTTGTACGAAATGCCGGGGTTGTCCGCGACCTGGATCGCGGCGGCGCGTGCGAGCTGGTTCGCCTTACCGGTCACGAAGTTGTCGAACGTGAGCACGGGGTTCAGCTTCGAACGTTCGTACATCGAATCGGCTTCACCGCCGTTCGCGGGCGCGGCGCCGGGGCCCGGGCGCCACGTGCGGCGCCCGGCGGCCGCTTCGTGCGCGGGCAGGCTCGGCAGGTCGATGTCGGCGTCGTCGGCGTTCAGGTGGTGCGCGGCGGCGGCCGACGCCGTCATCGGCACGTCGGCCGGCGCGCTGGGCGCGGCACCGGCATTCGCGGCCAGATTGGCGGCGATCGCGGCCACCGTCGCGGCGGGGCCGTTCGGCGTCAGCGGCGCGCGCTGGGCGGCCGGCGCGGCGTTCGCGGCGGCGCTGCGCGTGCCGGCTTTCGGATCGAGGACGAACTGGACTTCGATCGGCGCATTCCAGAAATCGCGGGCCAGATCGGAGATCCGGCCCGAAAACTGGCTCTTGACCCAGTCCAGCTTGAATCGGTTCGGCGCGGCGATGGACAGCGTGTTCGCCGACGCATCGAAGGCCACCGGGGCCAAGGGTTTGATCCACGTCACGTACTGCTGGGGCGTCAGCTCGCGCTCCAGCAGTGCGGAACAGTGTTGCCAGAAATCGTTCAT